>OZ243982.1:845000-4170473 GCA_965214805.1 Thermoanaerobaculia bacterium
GAACGCCGTGGTCGAGAGCGGCCTGCTGGACATCGAGGCCCGGAAACGACGGCAGCAGGCTGGGATGGATGTTGAGAATCCGGTTCTCGAAGGCCGCGACGAAGTCGGCGCTGAGCAGGCGCATGTAGCCCGCGAGGCAGATCCACTCGGCCCCCGCACGTTCGATCTCCTCACGCACCCGGACCTCGTGGACGGCGCGTGAACCGGCGCCCCGGCTGGGAACCACTGCCGTGTGGAGTCCGAGAGCGCGCGCTCGCTCGATCCCCGCTGCCGATGGGACGTTGCTCAGAACAAGAACGATCTCGGCCGGCAGCGTCCCGTCACGGGCGGCGCGATGGAGAGCCTCGAAGTTGCTGCCGCGGCCCGAGATGAGGACGGCGATCGGGGTTCTCTTCGCGGTCATGGCGGCAGAATGCGACGAGCCTCCAGCCGCTTCCGTCCCCTGTACGAAACTCCCCCGCCGGGCTCCACGGAGCCCAGCAGGAATGGCTGTCCTCCCGATTCCCTCAATCCAGCCAGAAGGGCGGGGGCGCCTGCCGGATCAACGACGAGCACCATTCCGATCCCCATGTTGAAGACCCGGTACATCTCCTCTCGGTGGACATTCGCCAGCCGCCGGATCGCCTCGAACTCCTCCGGTACGCGCCAACTGCCAAGCTCGACGACCGCGCCCAGTCCCGCCGGAAGAACTCGAGGCAGGTTGTCGGTCAACCCGCCGCCAGTGATGTGGGCCAATGCACGCAGACGCGGGTCGCCCAGCAGAGGCTCGAGCAGGCCCAGGTAGGACACGTGGGGCGCCAGCAACACGTCCCGCACCGTACGGCCAGATTCCGGCAACCGCGACTCCAGGTCGAGGCCGGCCAGGTCGAAGAAGGCGCGTCGCGCCAGAGAGTAGCCGTTGGTGTGAAGACCGGCCGACGCCAAGCCGATCAGCAGGTCGCCGGCGCGCACCGCGGAGCCATCGAGAATCGCCTCCCGCTCCACGACGCCGACGATGAAGCCCACCAACTCGTGGTCGCCTGGCTGGTAGAAACCGGGCATCTCCGCGGTCTCTCCTCCCAGGAGCGCACAGCCGTTGTCGACGCAGGCGCCCGCCACGCCCCGGAGCAGCGACGTCATGGGCTCGGCCTCCAGCTTGCCCGCGCCGATGTAGTCGAGAAAGAACAGCGGCACGGCGCCCTGCACCAGGATGTCGTTCACGCAGTGATTCACGAGATCGGCGCCCACGGTGCTGAAGTCGCCGGCCATTCGGGCTACTGCCAGCTTGGTTCCGACACCGTCGGCCGAAGCCACAAGCACGGGTTCCCGGATAGAACCGGGCAGCGCGAACAGCCCCCCGAAGCCGCCAGTCCCGCTCAGCACGCCCTCGGTGAACGTGGACTTCACCAAGGTCCCGATGCCGGCCAGGGCTCGGTCCTGAGCCTCCAGATCCACTCCCGCGGCCCGATAGGCCTCGGCGTCCTTCACCGCTGTCAGCCCGCTTCCAGGCGCAGCGGGAAGAGCTCCGCCTGCGTCTCGCCGTGATCTTCGCCCGGCACCGGATACTCGCCTGTCCAGCAGGCCGTGCAGTACGTATCCGGGCGACCGGAAACGGAACCGAGAAGCCCCTCGAGCGAAAGGTAGGCGAGACTGTCGGCCCGGATGAAGCGCCGAATCTCCTCCAGGGAGTGATCCGATGCAATCAACTCGCCGCGCGTCGGCGTGTCGATGCCGTAGAGGCAGGAGAAGGCAGTGGGCGGCGACGTGATCCGGATGTGCACTTCGGAGGCGCCGGCTTCGCGGACCATGCTGACGATCTTGCGAGATGTCGTACCCCGCACGATCGAGTCGTCCACCAGCACGACTCGCCGGCCCGCGATCAGTTCCCGAACCGGGTTCAACTTGACCTTGACGCCGAAGTGCCGGATCGACTGCCGCGGTTCGATGAAGGTGCGGCCGATGTAGTGGTTCCGGATCAGGCCCAGCTCGAGCGGCGTCCCGGATGCGCGGCTGAAGCCGAGAGCACCGTAGAGCCCGCTGTCCGGGACCGGCACCACGAGATCCGCCTCGACCGGCGCCTCCCGAGCCAGACAGGCGCCCATCTCGAGCCGCGACCGGGCAACCGTGTCGGAGAACACCTCACTGTCCGGGCGTGCGAAGTAGACATGCTCGAAGATGCATCGAGCCGCTCTCGATACCGGCGGCAGCCGATGGCTCTCGATGCGGCCTCCCCGAGCCAGCACGACCTCGCCCCGGTCGAGCTCGCGCAGCGGCCGGGCCTCGAGCAGGTCGAAGGCACAGGTCTCGGAAGCGAAACAGGGCCGACCGTCGAGGTCACCCAGAATCAGCGGCCTGAAGCCGTAAGGGTCGCGTGCAGCGATCAGACCCTGCTGGCTGATCAGAAGCAGCGAGTAGGCGCCGCGCACATCTCCCAGAACCCGCAGCAGCGACTCGACGATCTCCTGGTGAGGACGCGTGGCCATCAGGTGGAGGAAGACCTCCGAGTCACTGGTGGTCTGGAAGATCGATCCGGCTGCTTCCAGTCTCCGACGGGTCGCCATCGCGCTGACCAGGTTGCCGTTGTGGACGATGCCGAGCGGCCCCATCGAGGTCATGACCACTATTGGCTGAGCATTGACGATGACGCTGGAACCGGCCGTCGAGTAGCGCGTATGACCGATCGCTCGAGTGCCCGGCAGGTCTGCCAGCTTGTCCGCATCGAAGATCTCGGCCACCTTCCCCATGCCTCGCTCGGCGTGGAGTCGCTCCCCATCCCACGACACGATCCCGGCGCTTTCCTGGCCGCGGTGCTGCTCTGCGTAGAGACCGAGGTAGGCGAGGTTCGCCGCATCCGGCGCCCCCTCGATCCCGAAGATCCCGCACATCTGCGTACAGGCTAGCCCACGGCCCGCGGAAGGGCTTCGGCCCAGACGGCTCGCAGCTCGCCGACCGCGCCATTGACGACGCCGCCGTCAAAACCGACCACGACACGGTCGCCGCCGACTTCGCCGATGTCCGAGGCGGGCACCCCGAACTCTTCCGCGGCCGCGAGCACGTCGTCGACCCGACCCGGCGCGGCAGTGACGAGCGCCCTCCCCTGCGATTCCGAGAAGAGACTCAGCGGGCCGCCGTCCAGATGCCCGCGCATTCCCAGACCCCTGGGCATCGCACACTCGGCCAGAGCCACAAGCAGACCGCCCTCCGCGAGGTCGTGCGCACCGCTCAGACAGCCTGCTCGGCGCAAGCGGCGCAGCAACGCGGAGAGAGCAGCCTCCGCTCGAAGATCGACAGCGGGCGGGCGCCCCGCCTCGACGCCGTACAGCAGCCGCTGGTAGGCCGAGCCGCCGAATTCGTGTCCACCTTCACCGAGCAACAGCACCCGATCGCCCGGCCGCCAGAAACCACAGCCAAGCAGACGGTGGATCTCTCCCTCCTCGCCCAGGTCCATCAGCCCATCGATCACGCCGACCATCGCCACCGTCGGCGTCGGTCGAACCGCCTCGCCGTCGGTCTCGTTGTAGAGGGATACGTTGCCGGAGATCACCGGCACGTCTAACGCCCGGCACGCATCGGCCATCCCGGAGATGCACTCCCGAAGCTGCCACGCGATCTCCGGGTTCTCCGGCGAACCGAAGTTCAGGCAGTTCGTCATGCCCACGGGCTCGGCACCCGCCACTGCCAGGTTCCGGACCGCCTCTGCCACAGCCTGCCGGCCCCCCATCTGCGGATCGAGCCAGCAGTACGAGGGATTCGTATCCGAGGTCAGCGCCAGGCCCAACGGCGTGCCCTTGAGCCGGAGGACCGCGGCGTCGGACCCCGGCCCGACAATCGTGTTCGAGCGCACGGTCGAGTCGTACTGCTGGTAGATCCAGGCCTTGTCTCCCAGCTCGGGCGTCCCCAGCAGGCGCTTGAGCGCACCGAGTGGATCGTCCGGCGCTTGGGGTTCCACGTCCTGCTGGCGACAGGCAAGGTCCGCAGGAGGCGCCGCAGGCCGGTCGTACACGGGCGCCCCGTCCACCAGAGGCTCCACCGGCATGTCCGCCACCGTCTGACCGCGGAAAGTCAGCCGGGCGCGCCCGTCGTCCGTCACCCGGCCGATCGTCGACGCCTGAAGGCCCCAGCGGGAGAGGATCGAGGCCACGGCCTGCTCCTTTCCCCTCTGCGTGACAAGGACCATCCGCTCCTGAGACTCCGAGAGCATGATCTCGTAGGGCGTCAGGGCAGTTTCCCGCAGGGGCACCAGGTCGAGGTCGATGTCCACGCCGGCGCCGCCGCGAGCCGCCATCTCGAAACACGAGCTGGTCAATCCGGCGGCCCCCATGTCCTGCACACCCAGCACGACCCCGCTCCGCATCGCCTCGAGACTCGCTTCGAGAAGCACCTTCTCGGTGAACGGGTCGCCCACCTGTACCGTCGGCCGCTTCGCCTCGCTCTCGCTGTCGAAGGCCTCCGAAGCCATCGTGGCGCCGTGAATACCGTCACGACCTGTGCTGCTGCCGGCGTAGAGAATCGGGTTCCCGGTCCCTGATGCGACCGCGGTGAAGATCCGCTCCCGACGACAGACCCCCAGCGCGAAGGCGTTGACCAGGATGTTGCCGTTGTACGAACGGTGAAAGCCTGTCTCGCCGCCGACGGTCGGGATGCCGACGCAGTTTCCGTAATCCCCGATACCGCGCACGACGCCGTCGACGAGGTGGCGCATCCGCGCACCGCGCTCGCCGTCGATGTCACCGAAGCGCAACGAATCCAGGCAGGCAATCGGCCGCGCCCCCATCGTGAAGACATCGCGCAGGATTCCGCCCACGCCTGTAGCAGCGCCCTGGTACGGCTCGATGAAGCTCGGATGGTTGTGGCTCTCCATCTTGAAGGCCGCCACCCAGCCGTGGCCCACGTCGACGACGCCAGCATTCTCTCCGGGCCCATGGACGACCCGACGACTCCGGGTCGGAAACCGGCGGAGATGGATCTTCGACGACTTGTACGAACAGTGCTCGGAGTAGAGGGCCGACGCGATACCCAGTTCGGTATAGGTCGGGACGCGACCAAGCAGGTCGCAGAGGCCTCCGTACTCCTCCGTGGTCAGGCCGTGCTCGGCCGCGAGCGCGGCATCCACCAGCGGCTCGCCGGCAAGGCGGTCAGGCGTCGTCATGCCATGCCCCGGGCGACATCCAGCAGGCTCAGGCCGCCGCGCGGCTCGCCCGCAAGGCGACCACAGGCGCCCTCATGACTGCCTGGAGCTGCTGGCGCCGCCGGACCCGGCGCAGCGCGAGCGCCAGGGCGGCGAAGTCCTGGTGAGGCAAGGGGCTGGACCGGGCATGGACTCTGCGACAGGTCTGGAGGCACTATCCGGCGACCGGCGCCGCCGGACAGCCGGGGCGGCCGCCGCCGGCCTGAACCGCTCCGGCCAGCAGGGCGAGGCCGTCACCGTTGCCCAGCAGGTCCTCGGCGCAGCGCTCCGGATGAGGCATCAGACCGAGTACGTTGCCTGCCGCGTTGCAGACACCGGCTATCGATCTCTTCGATCCGTTCAGGTTGGCCGCGGGCGCCAGGCTGCCATCGGCATCCACGTACCTGAAGACCACCTGGCCGGCTCGCTCGAGCTCGTCCAGAGCCTCGTCGGTATCAACGTAGTTGCCCTCGGCATGCGCAATCGGCATGCGCAACACTTCGCCCCGACGGTAGCCGGAGCTGTAGACCAGATCGTTCCGCTCGACCCTCACGTGCACATCGACGCCGAGAAAACGGAGGTCGCGATTCCGCCGCATCGCACCTGGCAACAGGCCCGTCTCCAGGAGCATCTGGAAGCCGTTGCAGATCCCGAGTACCCGCCCCCCCGCCTCGGCGTGCCGCCGCACTGCGGCCATGATCGGCGAACGCGCCGCCATCGAACCGGCACGGAGGTAGTCGCCGTAGGAGAATCCGCCCGGCAGGACGACCAGGCCGCACTCTTCGAGCGACGTCTCCTGGTGCCAGAGGAACACCGCTTCCTGCTCCAGCACGCGCTTGAGCACGTGGTACACGTCGTGATCGCAGTTGCTGCCCGGGAAGACCACGATCCCGCACTTCATCTCGACAGCCACTCCACGCTGTAGTCCTCGACGATCGGATTCGCGAGCAACCGGCGGCACATCCGGTCGACCGCTTCCGACGCCTCGGCCCTGCTCTCGGCGATCAGCGTCACATCGAAGCTCTTGCCGGCCCTGATGCGCTTGACACCGTCGAACCCCATTCGCTCCAGCGCGTCTTCGATCGCCCGGCCCTGGGGGTCCAGAACCTGGGCGCGCGGATAGACCAGCACCCGCGCCAGGAAGCTGTTCCCGTTCGACGTCAACTCAGACCTCCCTGCCCCACGACGCGCGCCGCTTCACGCGCCTGCCTCCAGCCAGGGTCCCGGCCGATGCTGTTCCGCCACCACGAGCCTGGCGCTGGAACCCCGGCGGTCGAGAACCGGCCGCACCGATGCCGCCGCCACGGCAGGAGAGTTGTTGGTTTCCGAAAGATGACACAGAACGACCCAGGACAAGCGATCCGACAGGAGTTCGTCAAGGCCTGCAGCGGTCTGCTCGTTGCTGAGGTGACCGCGCGCCGACGCCACTCGCTCCTTCACGCGCCAAGGGTACGGTCCCGTGCGCAGCATGTCGAGATCGTGATTCGACTCGAGCAGCAGAACATCGAGATCCTGCAGGCTGCGCCACGCCTCCGCGGTCCGGCGGCCAAGGTCCACCGCCAGTCCGAGACGACTCCCGTCGTTGCTCTCGACCACGATGCCGACCGGTTCGCGCGCATCGTGCAGCACCGGAAACACCTCGATCCGGAAGCCCGCCACGGCAAGCGGAACACCCGGCGCCATCGGCCGGGCAAACGCGCCCAGTTCACCCAACCGGGGACCGCGGCAGGTACCGCGGGTTCCATGGACCGGCACCTGGTGGCGGCACGCAAAGCGGCAGGCGCCGCGACTGTGGTCATCGTGCTCGTGGGTCAGGAGCACGGCGTCCACGTCGGCCGCCGAACGACCCACCATCTCGAGCCGCCGCTCGAGTTCCCGACACGAAAACCCTGCATCGAGCAACAGGCAGCCATCCGCGCTCTCCACGATCGTGCTGTTCCCGCGGCTTCCCGATCCCAGCACTGCCGCGCGAAGCCCGGCGCCGCTTCCCCGTCGACGACGCCGCGATCGGAGTCTGGACTCGCGCGCGGCAGCCGACAGGGCGCCGTCACCGAAGAGCGGGAGTTGGCCTCCAGGCATCGGAACCGTCGATGCCCGAGGCCGCTGCCAGCGGTTCACGGACAGCTAGACGCCCGTGGTCGAGGTCCGTGCCGCAACGAGAGCGGTCAAGCGTCCGTCCGGCAAGGCGCGAAGAGGGAGCATGGCGGACCCCATGTCCGATCGATGAACAACGCGACCGGGGAGCAGCGATGCCGGACGGGATGCATGAACGTCTCGATGCAGCGCGACTTTCGCCGCGGGCAGCTAGAACCGCTGTCCGATCCAGAACGTCGTGCGATTGTCGCCCGACTCCTTGAAGTCCCACTGGGTCGCAAAGTCCCAGTGCAGATCCACACCGAGCATTCTCACCGTGATGCCGAACCCGTAGGCCGCGATCGCATCGTCCAGCCGGCTGTTTTCCGAATCCCAGACATCGAATTCCTGGATTCCATCGAAGTAGGCGCCGGCGACATCAAGGAAGAACCGCCCCTGGATCCCCTGGAAGGTCCAGATTGGCGTCACGAAGAAGTCGATCAGAGGAAAACGCAGCTCCAGATTGGTGAAGAAACCGCGGTCGCCGACCATGTCGCGGAAGTCGACCCCCCGCACCGTGTCCAGGCCGCCGAAGTACACCGGCGTAGGGAAGTTCCCGGTTCTCACGCTGCCGAAGATCCGGGTCGCGAAGACGCTGCGCCGTGTAAGCGGGAAGTACTTCCTGGCGTCCAGTTGAATCGTCTGCGTCAAGGCGCCCGAGGTCTCGAAGTCCGGGGCGTACTCGGCCGACAGCCGGTAGCGGTGGCCGCCCGATGGCCCGGCGGGGCCGAACACCGTCGTGTCCCCGACCAGGGCGGTCCGGAGCACCGCATAGTCGTCCTCGCGCGGGGTGACGATCGGAATCGGCCGTCCGAAGTCGTCCAGAAGCAGCCGGAAGTCGCTGTCGCGCGCGTATGCCTGATAGTCCAGTTCGCGCAGGACGTAGCCGACGCCCAGTTCGAAGCGGCGGTAGAAGCTCATCGGGTACGAGATGGAGAAGTCGGCACCGGTGTACTGGAGCAGGGACCGGTCGCGCTCGTAGTAGCCGTAGCGATAGTTGTAGCCGACGTAGAAGTGACGCTCGTCGTACAGCGACACCTGCCACTGCAGCCGGTTCGAGAGGTTCAGGTAGGTCACATTGAACTGCGAGAATTGCTCGATCGAAGCGAAGGTCGTGAACAGCCGTCGGTCTCCGAGGAAATCCGAGAACTGGAGGAACACCTGACCCAGGAAGGTCTGGTTGTCGTCCACCCCGACCGCGGTCTGGGCGTCTTCCAGGAACAGCCTCCACCCGCGCTTGTCCTCCTTGTTCGACTCGTCGATCGAGACCTGGATCTCGGGCTCGAATAGGTCGATCGGCGGGATCGGATCGCCGCCGGTTTCCAGGTCGACGATCTGCACCTCCCCGATCGGCTCGTCTATGTCCGCTTCGTAGAGATCGAACCGGCCCTTCCAGAAGCCGGTGTAGACCAGCCGATCGTCACTCCCGGCCCGGGTCAGAACGGTGGGCTGGAAGCAACCCGTGATCGCGTTCGTGTACTGCCGAAGCTCACCCGAATCGAGGTCGAGTCCGAAGATGTTCTCGGCTCCACTCCGGTCCGACGTGAAGTACACCGTCCCGTCGTCCCCCGAGAAGACCGGGTCCGTGTTGTGGTGCTCGTCGCTGCTGACCCGGGTACGCTCCAGTGTCTCCAGGTCCAGGCGGAAGAGCTGGCCCGTCTCTCCCGGCACCGAAGAGAACACGAGCGATGTGCCGTCGTTGGAGTACGACGGCGCACCGTCGAAGACCTCGTCGTTGGTCAGGTTCCGGATCTCCAGCGTCTCCAGGTCTAGCTCGAAGATGTCGTACTGGCCGTTCCGGTTGCCGCCGAAGGCGACGCGCCCGCCATCGGGGCTCCAACTCGGGGCCGTCTGCTGCTCGATCTCCATGTCGATCACCCGGCGCACACCGCCGCCAAGGACGTTCACGATGGCCAGCGAGTAGCCTTCTTCCTTGCGGACGAAGGCGGCAAGCGAGTTGCCGTCCGGCGAGAACGCCAGATCGCTGCCGTGTTTCCTTCCCAGGCTCAGCATCTGGGCAACGTAGTGGCGGAACTCCGCGGTGTAGCCCTTGGTCAGGTTCCTGACCGGTTCGCGCTCCTGAGCGTCGAAGAGCACGATGTCGATATCGCCCTGGAAGGTCGAGAACGCGGCTACCAGGTCACCGGAGGGCGAGGCCGCGGGCGACGTCTCCTGACTGCCCTGGGGGCGGGTCCGGAACGGTCGCCCGAAATCGCTCGGCTCGCCGGTCGCCACCAGCTCCGGCAGGTACCTGTTGCGTAGCCAGCGGCGGAACTCCAGGTCGAAGTCCTCCGGATCGATCCGGAAGGCGCGCTCGATCGCACGGCCGACGCGCGAACCGATCGTGTTCCGGAACTCGAACAGGAAGTCGATCACTCCGTCGGCGCCCCAGCGCTCCTCCATGAAGTCGAACGCGGCGTGCCCATAGCGGTAGGCGAAGAAACCGCTGGCCTGACCCGAGGTAATCGGCGGCAGACGGTCGTTGACCACCGCATCCCGCAGATACATCCGGTCCGACGCACTCTCGTCCTTGGCGAAGTAGCTCGCCATTCCCTCCATGAGCCACTGCGGCGGACTGCTGGCCATCGCGCGGCCGAGGCTGCCTCCGAAGAGGATGTGGTACTGGAAGATGTGGGTCAGCTCGTGGAGAAGCAGCTCGTAGAGCTCGATGTCCGGCAGGTCGATCGGCATCACCATCCGGAACCTGGCCGAAGTGGCGAAGGCGGCGACTCCTTCCGGGATGAAGTTGATCATCACGTTGTTCTGGAGGAAGTCCGAATGGGTGTTGTAGATGATCAGCGGCGTGGGCTCCTGGATCTGGTAGTCCAGGTCGAGCGACAGCTGGTCGTAGGCGCTCTCGGCCATCGACGCCACCTTCTGGAGCTGGCTCTCGCTCTCCGAGTAGTAGTAGATGTCGAAGTGGGTCGAGTGGTAGATGCGCCAGTCGAAGTCCTCGTAGCGGATCTTGTTCTTGCCGAACCCCTGAGCCTCGAGACCGGCGCCCGCACCGATCAGAAGCGCACAGGCGAATGCGGCTACGCGGAAGGCCCGCGGTCGCGCAGGCCGAAGTACTGCTGAGTTCACTGGCTCCTCCCCCGGAGGCCTCAGGGCTTGAAGATCGCGCGCGCCACTTCGATGTCCTTCTGCGTGAAGACGCCGAGAATGCGATCTTCCAGCGCATACAGGTTCTCGAACATGCCCTGCAGCGGATCCGCCCGCTCGCCTTCGAAGCTCTTGAAGTCCTTGAAGTTGTCGTCGAAGATCCGTTCCCCGTTCCTGCCGTCGAAGACCATGACGACGATGTCGTACTCGAATCCGGTCCGTTCGACGAGCACCTGGCGGTACATGGGCCGGCCGTCGAATGGCGACGTGTACTCCTCCGTCCGGTAGCCCGAGCGGTCCTGGATGTCGAAATCCAGCGTGCCTGCAAGGATGAGGTCCGCCTGTGTCCGTTCCCCCAGGCTGCGCCAGAAGTCCTCGTCGCGAGCCAGCATCTCCAGATCGTAGGTCGGGTAGTCGATACGACCGGCCTCGACGATCCGCAAGTCCGTCTCACGCCGAAGAACCTTGTTCAGGTAGCGCTCGAACTCCCGCTGCACGTCGATATCCGTACCTTCGAGCCGGCCTTCGCCCTCCTGGCTGAGAACCAGGAACGGCGCCGGCAACAGGGTGTTGCGGCCAGCAAGGTCGATCCGCGCCCGCATCGGGAGCTTGAGCCGCACTTCCACGATGCCCTCGGCGACCGCGGGAACAGCCGCAACCAGGCTACCGAAGCCAGCAAGGAGACCGGCCAAGGCTGCGACTGCCGAGAATCCGACTGCCGGGAATCTACGGCTGGGGTTCATCACGCCCGGACTCCTGATGCAAGAGTTGTTCCATGGTTGCGGGTTGCGCCAGGGTTGCACCGGCAACGGAGCACACCCGGCAGATCATCACGGACCTTCAGCCGGGGATGCTCCCGGGCTGCCGTTCCCCGGCCCCGGCTCGGCCGCCGGATCCTCCGCGCCCGGTTCTTCCTCGGCTCCCGGTTCTTCTTCGGCTGGTTCGCCTCGGAAGTTCTGGTAGTACTCGGCGAAGCGCGAGTAGTTCCGGCGCACGTCACGATCGCGGGGCGCCAGTTTCAAGGCCTCGCGATAGTAGCTCAGGGCCTCCTCGAACAGGCCCAGCGCCTCGTGAGCCACGGCGATGTTGCTCAGGAGCTTCGGGTGTTCCGGCTCGATGCTGCGGGCCTGTTCGAACCGGAACAGGGCCTCGCTCCAGAGACCGCGGTCGGCCATGTCGATGCCGAACTGCCACTGCTGACGCGCTTCCGGGGCGACCTTGCGCTTCTGCGCATCGGACACGTCGGACGCCGTCGCCAGGAGGCAGAAACCGACGATCAACGGCAGGACGCGCGGCAGACGTTGAGCAGGGCGCGTCATCGGCCGAGTATAGATCACGCGCCCGGAATCCGTCTCTGTCTCTGAAGCTGACCACAGCCGGCACGACACGTCCCGATCCAGTGAAGGAGACGGCAATGGCAGACGAACCGGACCGCCGCAGCGGCCCCCAGGAAGACGACCGCGACGAGCTCCGGCGAGCCCTCATCGCCCTGAACATGGTGCACAAGGACCGAGGGCTGGTGTGCGCACTCGCTCAACGACTGCAGGCTGGGCGGGATCTTGGCTGCGACCGTTTTGCCGAGCAGGCAGCAGCCAGCCTGGACGCGCCGGCCGGAAAGGTGCGCGAGATGCTGCGCGCCGCCTGCTGCTGTCTCGACGACGCGGCCGCCGAGATCACGAGGGCAGGCGAGGCAGGAGCCTCCATCGTCACCCTCGCCGACGCCGGGTATCCGCCAGCTCTGGCCGACCTGGGACTGCACGCGCCGCCGGTCCTCTACATCCGCGGCAAGTTCGGAGACGGCGCCGCCGTCGCCATCGTCGGTTCGCGCAAGGCGGACGCGTACGGCCTGGAAGTCGCCAGCTGGTTCGCCAGACGACTCGCCGCGGCCGGTTTGACCATCATCTCCGGGTTCGCGCGCGGCATCGATCAGGCGGCCCACCGCGCCGCGCTCTCGGCGAGAGCCGGAACCGGCCGCACCGCCGCCGTGCTCGGCTGCGGTCTGGATGTCGACTACCCCCGCAACAGCAGGCGAACCGCCGCCGAGATAGCGAGGCGCGGCTGTCTGATCAGCGAGTTCCCTCTCGGCTGGCAGCCGCGGCCCTGGCACTTCCCGATCCGCAACCGCATCATTGCCGCGCTCGGGTTCGCATCGATCGTGGTCCGCGCCGCCAGCCGCTCGGGATCCCTGATCACAGCCCGCCTGGCCCTCGATCTCGGGCGCGAGGTCTATGCGGTCCCCGGCTCCGTGCTGTCGCGGGAATCGGCCGGAGCCCACCTCCTGCTCCGTGACGGGGCCATTCCGGCGCTCGATCCGGATGCGCTGCTCGAGACCCTGCCCACTGCCGTCCAGGAGGCACTCGAACGCAGGACGCCGGAACGCTCGGCCCCGGAAGCCAGCGACAACCCCGGCCTCAACCCGGCAACGGCAGGCAGCAACGACGCCGAGGTCGACGGGCTGCTCGCCGCACTCAGGACCGGCGCCCGCACGCCGGAGGAACTGGCATCCAGGCTGCGGCTTCCGATCCCGGGCGTGCTGGCTACCCTGGCCCGCCTGGAGATCGACGGTCTGGTGCGCCGCCACGAGGGAGCGCACTACGCCCTGATGACGCGCTGATGCCGGGCCAGGGATATGGGGCGAGTCGGACTCGCCGGTCGACGACGCGCAGATCAAGCTCCGAAACTGCGGACCACCGCCCCTTCGCCTGACAGCCCGTGGCGAAAGTCCGCGCCGCACCGAGAGCGGTCAGGCGCCTGTCCGGCAAGGCGCGACGAGGGAGCATGTCAGGCCACACGTTGGATCGAGGAACAACGCGACCCGAGGAGCAGCGAGGCCGGAAGGGATGCATGGACGCTCGAACGCAGCGCGACTTCGCCACGGGCTGCTGCTAGATCACCTCGCGCCTCTGCCTGAAGGGCAGGATCTTCGCTGGCTTCCCGGACATCGGCTTGTCCGGGACGTCGTCGGCCTTCTTCACCTTCTTCTGCACCCTGGCCTTCTGTACCTTGGCCTTCTGCACCCTGGCCGGCCCCGGCGATTCGGGTTTCGGGGCAGGCCGCTTTCGCGACGGCCGTCGCTTCGCCGCCTTGGCTCCCTTCGCCCTGGCTCCCTTCGGTGCACTGGCCCGCTTCGGCCTGCCGGATCGCTTCGATGCCCTGGAACGCTTCGGCGCTCTGGGATCCTTGCCCTGGGCCTTGAGCTTCTCCTCCCGAGCCGCCAGCAACCTGACCGCCTCCTCGACACTCACGTCCTTGGGGTCCCGACCCTTCGGCACCGAGGCATTGACCTGGCCGTCGGTCACGTAGGGCCCGTAGCGGCCTTTCTTCAATGAGATCTCGAGGCCGCTCTGCGGATGCGCTCCCAGTTCCCTGAGAACCGACCTCGAGGCGCCACGCCGCCGCTTGGGCTGACGCAGAAGTCCGAGCGCCTGCTCCAGAGTCACGGTCGCCAACTGCTCGTGGCCGTCCAGGCTGCGGCTCTCCTTGCCGCTGCGAACGTAGGGACCGTAAGGTCCATCCTGCACCGTGACCGGCTTCCCGGTGTCCGGATGGGCTCCGAGCTGCCGCGGAAACGAGAGCACCAAGAGCGCCTCGTCCAGTGTCAGATTGCTGCGTTCCATCGTCGGCCAGAGACTGGCCGTCCTGGGCTTCGCCGTCTTCGCAGACCGCTTGCTGCCCTTGCCGTCCGGGCTCGGATCGCCCAACTGGACGTAGTCGCCGTAGCGGCCCGTCTTGACGTAGATCGGCTCGCCCGTCTCCGGATGGCTCCCGAGCGGGCCGCTCTCCTCCGCCGCCCGTTCCGCCGCCTCGAGCAACTCCAGCGCACGCGCGAGCTTGAGCTCGTCCGGCGGTACGTTGTCCTCGATCGTGACGCGTTGCCCGTCGTCGCCGGCCTGCAGGTAGGGGCCGTAGCGGCCGACACGAACGGCCACCTCCCGTCCCTGCTCGTCCTTGCCCAGGTAGAGGGAAGAGACCGCCCTGGCGTCGATGTCGCCCAACCCTTCGCCCACCATGGAGTGAAGGCCCCGGCGCCCATCGCCGGACCGGTCCTTCTCGCGGCCGTAGTAGAAGCGGTGCAACCAGGGCTTCCTTTCGCGGGCGCCGGCGGCGATCTCGTCCAGCGCGCTCTCCATGCGCTCCGTGTAATTCAGGTCGACGAGGTCACCCAGGTGCTGTTCGAGCAGCTGCGTGACGGCGAAGGCGAGGAACGTCGGCACCAGGGCCGAGCCCTTCTTCCAGACGTATCCGCGGTCCACGATCGTCTGCAGGATGGAGGCGTAGGTCGACGGCCGCCCGATCCCCCTCTCTCCCGTCCCTTCCAGTTCCCTTATCAGGCTGGGCCCGGTGTACCGCGATGGCGGCTTCGTCGTACGCCCCTTCGGTTCGGCACTCGCCACGCCGACCCTCTGGCCCTCGCGAAGCGCCGGAAGAAAGCGCTCCTCGTCGTCCGCTCGCGCCTTGGGATCGTTCCGACTCTCCCCGTGGATCCGCAGGAACCCGGGAAACCGAACCACGCTGCCGGAGGCTGTGAGGCCCACGGAGTCTGCCGACGGCGTGGACGTCGAAAGACGTACGGTGGTGTTCGTCCCCTTCGCGTCCTTCATCTGGGACGCCAGCGTCCGTTTCCAGATCAACTCGTACAGGCGCAGGTGGTCTCGATCCAGTCTCCCGCGCATCTGCTGCGGCGTGCGGAAGCTCGTACCGGCGGGCCTGATGGCCTCGTGCGCCTCCTGGGCCTTGGCCTTCCTGCGATAGGAGCGCGGCTTCGCCGGTACGTACTCGGCCCCGTAGAGTTCCTTGATCTGCCGTCGCGCGGCGGCGATCGCCTGGCCCGAAAGCGCGATCGAGTCCGTCCGCATGTAGGTGATGCAGCCGTTCTCGTACAGATCCTGGGCCACCCTCATCGTGCGTTGCGCGCTGAACCGCAACCTGCTCCCGGCCTCCGCCTGCAGGGTCGAGGTTCTGAACGGCGCCTTGGGCTTGCGGGTGAATGGCCTCTCCTTGACCTCGGTGACCACCGGCCGCGTCGAGGGCAGCTCTTGCCCCAGCCTTGCGGCCTCGGCCTCCAGCAGCACGTGGGCGGCCTTTCGGACGCCCTTCTTCAGCTTGCCGGTATTCGGGTCGAAGTCCCCTCCGCTCGCCAGATCTCTGCCGCCCAAAGCCGACAGGCGCGCCGGAAAGCGCCTGGCCTCGCCGTCCTCGGTTTCGAGCTCCAGATCCACGGTCCAGTAGCCGGCAGCCACGAAGGCCATCCGTTCGCGCTCCCGATCGACCACGAGCCGCGTCGCCACGGACTGGACGCGGCCCGCCGACAGGCGCGGCTTGACCTTCTTCCACAGCACCGGCGAGACCTCGTAGCCAACGAGCCGGTCCAGCACTCGCCTCGCTTCCTGGGCGTCCACCAGGCGCCGGTCGATCTCGCGCGTGTTGCGCAACGCCTCTTCGACCTTGGACTTCGTGATCTCGCGAAAGGCCATCCGCCGCACCGGCACCTTCGGACGCAGCTCTTCCTGGAGGTGCCATGCGATCGCCTCGCCTTCACGGTCGTCGTCGGTGGCGAGCACCAGCTCGTCGGCGTCGCGGAGTGCACTCCGGAGCTTCCTGATCTGATCTCGCTGTCTCTTGCTCGGGACCACGTACAGAGGCTTGAATCCATCCTCGATATCGACACCCAGACGCGTCCCGGGGCGTCCCCGATACTTCTCTGGCACCTCGGACGCCCTTCGCGGCAGGTCGCGGATGTGACCGATCGAGGACTCGACCTTGTACCCGGGACCGAGGTAACGCTCGATCGTCCGGGCCTTGGCCGGCGACTCGACGATGACGAGAGATCTGGCCTTGCGCATGGGCGACATTAGGCACAGGTCGGTTGCCGATGTCAAGCTCCGAAGCAAGCAGGCCCGCGCACGGGCCGCAAGCAACCCGTGGCGGCATCGGTCGGTTTCGGCGTCGAAGGAGGTTCAGGATGCCGGCCGCCGCTGAAGTTTCCCCGCGGCGAACCTTGTCAAGCTGACGGCCCTGAGCCATGATCCACCGATGACTGCGCCCGTCGTAGTGGTTGGCGGCGGGCTCGCCGGCAGCGAGTGCGCCTTCCAGCTCGCCTCCAGAGGCCGTGCCGTGACTCTCCACGAGATGCGGCCGCAGCGTTCGACGCCGGCACACGCCGGCAGCGATCTCGCCGAACTCGTGTGCTCGAACTCGCTGCGCAGCGATGACCCGCACCATGCCGCGGGATTGCTCAAGCGGGAGATGGAGCGCTTCGGTTCGTTGATCATCGCCGCCGCGAGAAACAACGCGGTGCCGGCCGGCGGCGCGCTGGCCGTGGACCGTGCCGGCTTCGCCGCCGACGTCACCGCGGCCATCGAAGCGCAGCCGCTGATCGACCTGCGGCGCGAGGAGTTGACCGCGCTGCCGGCACCCGACGAATGCGACTGCGTGATCGCGACCGGGCCTCTGACCTCCGAAGCGCTGACGCGTGAACTCGAGCAAGTGATCGGTGCGGACCACCTCTACTTCTACGACGCGATCGCCCCGATCGTCACGGGCGACAGCCTCGACAACGACCAGCTGTTCCGCGCTTCCCGCTACGGCAAGGGAGGGGACGACTACCTGAACTGCCCGCTCGACGAGGACGCGTACCGGCGCTTCCACCGCCGGTTGCTCGAGGCAGACACGATCGAGCTGCGCGAGTTCGAGCGGCCGCTGTTCTTCGAAGGCTGCCTGCCGATCGAGGAACTCGCCCGCCGGGGCGAGGACACCCTGCGCTTCGGGCCGATGAAGCCGGTCGGTCTCACGACCCCGGAGGGGAAACGCCCCCATGCCGTCGTCCAGCTCCGGCAGGAAGACCTGGCCCGCAGCCAGTACAACCTGGTCGGCTTCCAGTCGCGGATGACCTGGCCCGAGCAGCGCCGCGTGCTCCGCACCCTGCCGGGCCTGGAATCCGCCCGCTTCGTCCGCTACGGCCAGGTGCATCGCAACACGTTCATCAATGCGCCGCTTCACCTGGACCGCTGGTACCGCATCGCCGCGCGACCGAGGTTGAGGCTGGTCGGACAGTTGACCGGTGTCGAGGGCTACCTCGAGTCGGCGGCCACCGGCCTGGCCGCAGCACTGTACCTGGTGCTTCAGGACCAGGATCGCCAACCCCCTCCGCTACCCGACACGACGGCGCTGGGAGCGCTGGCACGACACCTCACCGAGTCGAACCCCAGGCGCTACCAACCCGCGAACATCAACTACGGCCTGCTCGAACCGCTTGCCCGGCGGGTACGTCGGCGGGAGCGCCGCGCTGCCTATGTGGCCCGCGCCGAAGCAGCTCTGGAAGCCTGGGCCGATAGCATGCGGATCGGCGCAGGAAACTCATGGGAACCACCGTTCAGCAGAACAGAACAACGGAAGCCGAACGCCGCGGGGCGCTCGCCGAGCTGATCTCGGACTTCCTGGAGTACCTGGAGCTGGAGCGCAACTGCTCACAGCACACCGTTCGCGCCTACGGCCGGGATCTCGCCGCCTTCGCCAGCTTCCGCGCCGAGAGCGGCGCAGACGATCAGACCCTCGACGACATCGACCATCTGCTCGTCCGGTCCTTCGTCGCCTCTCTCAATCGGCGCCGGCTGGCCCGCCGCACTCAGGGCCGCCGCCTGTCGGCGCTGCGCGGCCTGTTTCGCTACGCGTGCCTGATGAACAGGATGCAGTCGAATCCGGCCGAGTCTGTCCCGACACCCAAGGTCGAGAAGACCTTGCCCCGACACCTCCGCCCGGCCGAGATCGAAGCGCTGCTCGAAGCGCCAGCGGGACGGGACGGGCCGCTTGGCGCCAGGGACCGTGCGCTGCTCGAGCTGCTCTACGGTTCGGGGCTCCGGGTCGGCGAACTGGTCGGCCTGAACTGGTGCGACATCGACCTCGGGGCACGCGTGCTGCGCGTGGTCGGCAAGGGCGACCGCGAACGGATGACCCCCTTTGGCGAGCCCGCCGAGAGGGCGCTGCGGCGGTGGCTCGCCGCCTGGGAGGACCTCTTCAGGCAGCGGGGCCCCGGAGAGGACCAGTTCCTGGAGCCCGTGTTCCTGAACCGCAGCGGCGGACGCCTCAGCGCGCGCTCGGTTCGGCGTATCATCGACCGCTACGTTGAAGAGACGGCCCAGGCGGCGGGAGCTCATCCGCACGCCCTGCGGCACAGCTTCGCGACCCACCTGCTGGAATCGGGCGCTGACCTGCGTTCGATCCAGGAGCTGCTCGGTCACGCCTCGCTGTCGACCACGCAACGCTACATGCACGTGGACACCGGCCGCCTGCTCAAGGTCTACCGGGAAAGTCACCCCCGAGCGAAGGGCGTCCAGTCGCCGCCGTATCGTTCGACGACACGAACCAGCCCTCAGAAGAAGGACATCGCATGAGACTTCCCATCGCCCGCGCGACCGCGACGCCCGCGCTCGTGGCCGCGGTTGCCGTCTTGCTGCCCGCCGCGGGCGCCGCCGGGGCGCAGGACGATCTGCGGGGCTTCGAACTCGCCGGCGACTACCAGCTGTTCCTGCAGGGGCAGGAGGCCGCCGGCGCCCGGCTCTACCTCTCCCGGACCGCCGGCGCCTTCCTGGTGATCGCCGACGATCTTCCCTCGCCCATCCTGCTCAGCGCCCGCAACCAGACTGCATACAAGGTTCAGTTGCTGAAGATCTCGCCGGCGGGCGAGGACACGGTGGACCTGCTGCCGGGCGCCCTGTTCGGCTCTCCGATGCCTTTTCGGCAGATTCCCAAGGGGCTCGAGTTCCAGGTCGACGGGTTGCGCGCCCAGCTCCGGCAACGACCCTCGCTGGCGGGCGAAGCGACACTGGAGGCCCTGTACGACCACGATCCCGCGTATCGCCGCTCCGCGAACGCCTACGAGAGCGACCCGGCAGTCGTGGCCGAGCTGGCCGAACTCGGTGCCGGCGTCGAAGTCCGGACCGTCTTCGGTTCCTGGTGCCACGTCTGCGAGCGCTTCATGCCGCGCGGCCTCAAGGTGCACGAACAGCTCCAGGAATCGCCGCTCAGGTTCACCTACTACGGCCTCGGCGACGACAACCCCTGGGGCGACGCCGAAGTGGAGCGCCTCGCGGTCAAGGAACTCCCCACCGCGATCGTCTACCGCGACGGCAGGGAGATCGGCCGCTACGTCGGCGGCCCCGGCTGGACCCGACCGGAGATCTCGCTACGCAACATTCTGCGCGAGAATCCGTGAAGCGAGGGTACAGCGAAGGCACGACGCGCACCGCCCGCCAACCTGACAGCCCTCCCGACCGATGACCACCATCCTGCTAGTACGCCGCGGCGACACGACGTGCATGGCCAGTGACGGCCAGGTCACGAACGGTGCCGCGAACACGGTGGTCAAGGCGCGCGCCCGCAAGGTCCAGCGCGCCAATCACGGCCGGATTCTGGTCGGCTTCGCCGGCGGCGGCGCCGACGCCCTGGCCCTCTTCTCGCGCTTCGAGGCCAAGATCGACGAGTACCAGGGCAACTTCGAGCGCGCGGTGGTCGAACTGGCAATGGACTGGCGAACCGACCGCGCGCTGCGCCGGCTCGAGGCTCAGATGATCGTGGCGGACGCCCACAGGAGTTTCCTCGCGATGGGCAACGGCGACCTGCTCGAACCGGATACGGGCATGCCGCTCGCCATCGGTTCGGGCGGAAACTACGCTCTCGCAGCCGCCCAGGCGCTGCTCGAGCACACCGAGCTCGCCGCCGAACAGGTCGCCCGGGAAGCGATGCGGATCACGGCCGACCTGTGCATCTATACCAACCACGAAGTCACCGTGGAGCGCCTCGAAGCGGACGGGCCCGCGACATGACCGCCGTGCCGGCGCAGAACGCGCAGTTCGTCGAGAACCTCACGCCGCGGGAGATCGTCGCAGCGCTCGACCGGCACGTCATCGGCCAGAAGGACGCGAAGCGCGCGGTTGCCATCGCCATGCGCAATCGCTGGCGCCGCCAGCAGCTCGATCCCGAAACCGCCGAGGACATCGCACCCAAGAACATCCTGATGATGGGCCCGACCGGCGTGGGCAAGACGGAGATCGCACGGCGATTGGCCAGGCTCGCACGGGCGCCGTTCCTCAAGATCGAAGCCAGCAAGTTCACCGAGGTCGGCTACGTCGGCCGCGACGTCGAGTCGATCGTCCGCGACCTGATGGAGCTCGCGGTGGCGATGGTCGGCGAAGAGAAGCGCGCCGCCGTGGAAGCGGAGGCCGCTTCGAGAGCCGACGAGCGGCTGCTTCGGATACTCGTTCCCCAGGCGCCCCAGCCGGCCGCCGACTCCAGCGACCCGGCCGCAGCCAGCGCCCCGACCGAAACCCGGGAGCGCTTCCGGGAATGGCTCGAAGACGGGCGTCTGGACCACCGCATGGTCGAGATCGAAGTGGACGACGCCTCCCCTCAGCAATTCGAGATGGTCACGCCCCAAGGAGTCGAGGCGGTCGGCATCAACCTCAAGGAGATGCTCCCGGGTCTGTTCGGCAAGCGCAAGCGCCAGATGCTCGAAGTCTCCGAAGCGCGGGAGATCCTTCGGCGGCAGGAGGCGGAGGCCCTCATCGATCGCCAGGACATCGCCAAGGAAGCGAGGCTTCGCGTGGAGCAGGCCGGCATCGTCTTCCTGGACGAGATCGACAAGGTCGCCGGCCGCAACGGCGGTCACGGTCCCGACGTGTCCAGGGAGGGCGTACAGCGCGATCTGTTGCCCATCGTCGAGGGGACCACGGTGACCACGAAGTACGGGCCGGTCAGGACGGACCACGTGCTGTTCATCGGCGCAGGCGCCTTTCATGTCGCCAAGCCGTCCGACATGATCCCCGAGCTCCAGGGACGCTTCCCGATCCGGGTCGAACTCGGCGCGCTCGGCGAGGCGGAGTTCGTCCGCATCCTGACCGAACCGGACAGCGCGTTGACCACTCAGTACAGCGCTCTTCTCGGCGCCGAAGGCCTGGACCTCTCCTTTCGCGAAGACGCGGTGAAGGAGGTCGCCCGCCTCGCCGTGCAGGTGAACTCCCAGACCGAGAACATCGGCGCCCGACGCCTGGCGACGCTCATGGAGCGCCTGCTCGAAGAGGTCTCCTTCGAGGCTCCCGACATGGAGGGGGTCGCCCTGGAAATCGACGCCGCCTACGTGACCCGGGCGCTCGCCGACGTGGTGGAAGACCGGGATCTCAGCCGCTATGTCCTGTAGACGCCATGTCCTCTAGCTGCAGGGAACGCAGCGGTCGTTTTGTCGGTCTGGCGGTGATCGTCACGGTTCTGCTCGTCTCACTGGCGGTTGCCGGCTGCGGCCGGAAGGGGCCGCCGCGGCCCCCGCTCCGCGAGCCGGACCCGGTCGCCGCAGCGACAGAGGAGGAGGCAACCGGCGCCGAGTCTCCGGGGTCCGAGGACGAGTCTTCGGAAGCGGAGAGCGAAGACGAGCAGGAGGACGGCGGCAACGACGACGACGACGGCGGCGAGGCCAGCTCAAGGAGCGACCCGGACAACGTCCGGGCCGGCGGGGACGACGGCACGCAGCCGTGACCGACCGGGACGGCACGCCGTTCTCTCTCGTCTCAGGAGCCGGCAACGACTTCATCGCCCTCCTGGACCGTCCCGTTCCGCCTGCCGAAACGGTAAGGGCCTGGTGCCGGCGCGGCATGTCGGTTGGCGCCGACGGCCTGTTCAGCCTGCGACGGGCGACCCGGGGACGCTACGTCCTCGACTACGCCAACGCCGACGGAGCCCGGGCCGACCTGTGCCTGAACGCGGCCCGCTGCGCCGCCCGACTCGCATTCGACCAGGAACCGTCCGCTTCCAGCGTGACGATCGAAACCGCGGCAGGCGCCCTGACCGCCGAAGCGATCGACGAGAGCCGCACCGCCGTGCTGGTGGCCGCGCCGGGGCCGGGACGCCCCATGAACCTGCAAGCGAACGGCAGCAGCTTCCCGGGCCGCCGGATCGCTGTCGGCGTGCCGCACTTCGTTCTCTGGTGGCAAGAGAATCTCGACGAGGCGCCGGTCGCCTCACTCGGACCGATCCTCCGCTCCCACCCGGCTCTCGGAAACGAGGGTGCCAACGTCCACTTCGTCGATCTCGACCCTCCAGCGGGCTTCCGCATCCGGTCGTTCGAGCGCGGCGTCGAAGCCGAGACCCTCGCCTGCGGAACCGGCATCGTGGCCGCGGCCGCCTGCGCCCTTGCGGAAGGCCGGCTCGCCCTGCCGCTGGTCGCCGCCGCCCGCAGCGGCTGCGAACTGAATCTGGAAGCGGCGGCGGCAGCGGACGGCGCTTCTTGCTGGCGATTGTCCGGGGATGCCCGAATCGTCGCCTCCGGGCGCATTCGCGACACCGCGACGCCAGGTGTGCGATCATCCGGCGGCCGCTTCGGCCCTCCTTGAACGGCGCCGAGCCGAGCCCCGAATCGGCGGCGCCCGCCACACGCGACCGGCTGCTACCCTCTTAGCCCCCATGAGCAGCTTCCCGCCCGTCTCCGAGCAGATGGAGCTGCTCCTCCGCGGGACGGTCGACGTGGTCGAAGCCGACGCGCTGCGGCGCCGGCTCGAGGAATCCCGCAGCGAGAACCGCCCGCTGCTGGTCAAGACAGGCTTCGATCCGACCGCGCCCGATCTGCACCTGGGGCACGCGGTCCTCCTGCGCAAGATGGCGCACTTCCAGCAGCTCGGACACCGGGTCCTGTTCCTGGTCGGCGACTTCACCGCCATGATCGGCGATCCGACCGGGAAGAAGGCCACCCGGCCGCAGCTCTCGCGCAAACAGGTTCTTGCCAACGCGGCGACCTATCAGGAGCAGGCCTGGAACGTGCTCGACCGGGAGCGGACGGAGATTCTCCACAACAGCGAGTGGCTCTCCGAGCTGGGCGCCGAAGGGCTCATCCGGCTGGCCGGCTCCTGCACACTGGCCCGGATGATGGAGCGCGAGGACTTCCGCGCCAGGTTCGAGAACCACGAGCCGATCTCGATTCACGAACTGCTCTACCCGCTGACCCAGGGCTACGACTCGGTGGTTCTCGAGGCCGACGTCGAGCTTGGCGGGCACGACCAGCTGCTGAATCTCCTGGCCGGCCGCGACCTGATGCGCGCCCGCGGCCTGGAGCCTCAGATCGCGCTCACCGTACCGCTCCTGGTCGGTGCCGACGGCGTGCAGAAGATGTCGAAGAGCCTGGGCAACGCGATCGCGTTCGAGGACTCTCCCCGCGAGATGTTCGGCCGTACCATGTCGATTCCCGATTCGCTGATGTGGGACTGGCGGCTGCTGCTGACCGACCTGGACGAGGCCGAAATCGGCCGACAGAGGGCCGAGGTCGAAGCCGGGAACGCAAGTCCCAGGGACCTCAAGGCCGACCTCGCTCACGATCTCGTGCGGCGTTTCCACGGCCGGGCCGCCGCCGACGATGCGCGCGTCGAGTTCGATCGCATGTTCCGCCGCGGCGGCGTTCCCGACGACATCGAGACCCGCGTGGTTCCGTCCGGTCAGGCGCTCTTCATCCTGCTCGCCGACACCGGGCTCACGAGAAGCCGAGCCGAAGCCCGGCGCCTGATCCAGCAGGGCGCCGTCCGTCTCGATGGCAGGAAGGTCCTCGATCCACACATGAGCCTCGAGGAAGGGGCGAAGCGCCTGCTCAAGGTAGGCAAGCGCCGTTTCCTCGAGGTCGAGACCGCGAACGGCGCAACCCTGGAGTGAGCCGGAGGTGCCGGAGGGCTCCACGCCCCACGCGGCCGAACTGCCGCGCGGCGCGGCGACACGCCGGAGGACGTGCTCCGCGCCGACGACGGTCCCGATCTGGCCAGGGCAGCGGCTTCAGCTGCGCCGTGTCTTCACGAATCCGCCCATATGATCGGTCCGATGCCGATGCCGCAGACTGAGCACCGTCCGGATCTGCAGTCGCGATCCGTCGCGGACGAGGAACTGCCGCCCCTGCACCCCGGCGTCCGCATCCTCCTGTTCGCCGTGGGCGCCTTTCTGGTCCTCTTCGGCCTGATCTTCGGCCCGCTGCCCCTGATCCCTGCGATCGTGCTCGTGCCCCTGGGCGTGGCCCTGCTATCGCTTGCCAGCGACCGCCTGAACCGACGCCTGCGGGCCTTCGTCATGCGCCGCTGGCCAAACGCATGGCAGCGCATCCAGCGCGTCCGCGCCTGGCTTCACCGCCGGCTCAGCTGAAGCACTCCCCCTTTTGCAGGACCGCGCACACCAGGTCCGGCAGGTGTGCCGCATGATCAGGAAGTACGCCCTGTGGCGGTTCGACTGATGTTCAGGTACGAGATCATCCTGTACTGGAGCGATGAGGACAACGTCCTCATCGCGGAAGCGCCGGAGCTACCTGGGTGCACGGCGACACCAAGGAAGAGACCCTGCGCAACGTCAACGACGCGATGGAACTCGGGATCGACACGGCGAGGGAGCGGGGACGGGCCGCTCCAGAACCCAAGGGCGAGCACCTGATGCTCGCATGACCGAGCACGACTGCCGGGCCGGCGACCGGCGGCGATGGCGATGAAGCTCCGGTTAGCGCCGGACCTGGATTCCCAGCTCCGGGCGGTGGAGGCGCTCTCCGCGGGCGGGTCTCCCGTCCGTTACGAGGTCGCCGCAGGCCTCGACGAACTGCTCGCGCAGGTCACCGTCGGTTGACGGCGCGCTTCTTCAACCCGCGCAGGAACACCTTGTTCAGCGCCACCAGAACGGCTGCCACCACGATCCACTGCGCGAACATGTTGCCGACGCCGAGCGGCCCCCACAGCGGCTCGTTGCGCGCGCTCCAGCACATCCAGACCACGAGCGCCAGCGCCTGGACGACGATCAGCAGGATTGCCCAGTCCCACCATGCGCCCACCCTCAGATCCTGGTCGCCGCTGTTGATCATCTCGGCGCGGAAGCGCCTGACGCCGTAGCGGATCACGATCAGCGCGAAGAAGAGGCCGCACAGCATGAGCGCGACGCTCCAGACGTTGTCCTGGTTCGACCAGAACGGCCTGTTGAGCGCCGAAGGCACGCCGAACACGAAGGCCGCCGCCGCCAGGGAAATGACCGCCTTGCGCCGCTCGAGCCCGGCCTCCTCGAGGGCCAGGCCGACCAGCTGGAACATCGCCACCAGCGACGTCCAGGCGGCGAACACCAGGGCCGTGAAGAACAGGATCATGAAGAAGGCGCCGCCCGGCATCGCGTCGAAGAGCTGGGGTATCCAGACGAAGGTCAGGCCCTCGTTGCCGGCGCCCACGATCTGGTCGGAGGCGCCCGGCATGATCGAGAAGATCGTGCAGAGCACCATGATGCCGGCAAGCAGAGAGACGCTGTTGTTGCCGAACGCAAGCAGGAAGGAGTTCAGGTTCGTGTCCTCGCGGCGGCGCGAGAACACCGCGTAGGTCAGCACCAGGCCCCAGCCGGCACCGGTGTCCCAGGCGTTCTGGGTCAGCGCCTGCAGCCAGACGTTGTAGTCGCGCAGGTCACTCCAGTTCGGGCTGAAGAGGAATTCGAGCCCTCTCGACGCTCCCGGAAGCGTCACCGCGCGAACGGCAAGCACGACGACCAGAACCAGCAGCGCCGGCATCAGGATCCGCACTACCGTCTCGATCCCCCGTATCCCCCGAAGCACCACGGTCACGGCCATCGCCAGGGCCAGGGCGTGGAAGATCAGCGACTCCGGCGAGAAGGCGAACCGCTCCCACAGCTCGGCCGATTCCTCGCCTTGAAGCTGCATCCTGACGGCCGCCAGGAGGAAACGGAGCGTCCAGCCCATGACCACCGCGTAGTAGAAGCCGATCGCTGCCGCCACCCACGCGATCCACCCGCCCATCCAGGCAAACCGCTCGCCCATCATCGAGGCGAACGTGCCCACCGTTCCCGTGCGCATCTTCTTGCCCAGCGCGAACTCCGCCAGGATCAGCGGCACCGACCAGAGCAGCAGGAAAACGACCCAGGCGACGAGGAACGAGCCGCCGCCTTGGGACGCCGCGATCCGGGGGAAGCGCCAGATGTTGCCGGTGCCCACGGCCATGCCGAGCATGGCGAGCATCAACCCCCAGCGGCTGGAGAAGAGTTGTACGCCTGCGGACAGTTTCTGGTTCCCTCCGACTTGTTCCGATCCGGTTGTTCCGATCCGGCCGACGCGATACGCAGACAGTATCAAGTCTCATCAAGCCGCCCGAGCACGGCATGGACCGGGCAGGCGCCGGAATGATCTCCACGCCGCCCCGAGAACCCGACGCGGAGTGCCCGCGCGTCGGCCTTCCGTCCCTCCGGAGCGCCAGCTCTAGCGAGGAGGAGGAATCCGTGCAGGCGCGACCAGGTCGCAGCCGGCAAAGAAGAAAGCACGCTCGACGCGGGCGTTCTCCGGCGAGTCGCTGCCGTGGATCGCGTTGTTCTGGATGTTCGATCCGTAGATGTTCCTGATCGTGCCGAACGCCGCCTGGGTGGAGTCCGTCGCGCCCATCGTGTCGCGGAGTTGGGCGACGGCGTTCTCGCGGGCGAGCGCGATGGCGACTGCCGGACCGCTGGTCATGAACGCGACCAGATCGGCGAAGAACGGTCGCTCCCGATGCACCGCGTAGAAGGCCTCGGCCTGCTCCCGCGAGAGGTGCACGCGCCGAATCGCCTGGATCCCGAACCCCGCATCCTCCAGGTGGGCGATGATCCGGCCGGTGTTTCCCGCACGCACGGCATCCGGTTTGATGATCGTCAGCGTCTCTTCCATGTCGAACGACCTTCCCTGGTGAAGCGGGCGCCTTCAGGAGGCGAGAGCCGCTGCGACGCGCGCCCCCATCTCGGCCGGCGAACCGACCACGAGGACACCTGCCGCTTCCAGCGCCTCCTTCTTCTCCGCGGCCGTCCCCTTGCCGCCGGCGACGATCGCGCCGGCGTGGCCCATCCGCCGGCCCGGCGGCGCCGTCGCGCCGGCGACGAAGCCGATCACCGGAATGTCGAGATGCTGCCGGATCCAGTCCGCCGCTTCCTCTTCCGCCGTGCCGCCGATCTCGCCGATCAGGACGATCGCCTCGGTTCGTTCGTCCTCGGCGAACAGCGAGAGCACATCGATGAAGCTCGTGCCGTTGACGGGATCGCCGCCGATGCCGACGCAGGTCGACTGGCCGAGCCCCTCGTTCGTGAGCTGCCATACGGCCTCGTACGTCAGGGTGCCGCTGCGGCTGATCACCCCGACGTTCCCCGGCGCGTGAATGTGCCCCGGCATGATGCCGACCTTCGCTTCTCCCGGCGTGATCAGGCCGGGACAGTTCGGTCCCAGCAGACGGCTGTTCCGGCCGGCAAGGAAGCTCTTGACCTGCACCATGTCCCTGACCGGGATGCCCTCGGTGATGCAGACGATCAACTCGACTTCGGCATCGGCCGCTTCCATGATCGCATCCGCCGCGAACGGGGGCGGCACGAAGATGAGACTGGCGTTGCAGTCCACGGCAGCTCGGGCCTCCTCGACCGAGTCCCAGACCGGAAAACCCTCCACCGTGCTGCCGCCCTTGCCCGGCGTGACGCCGCCCGCAACCTCGGTGCCGTACTCGCGGCAGCCCAGAGCATGGAACAGGCCCTCCCGGCCGGTGATGCCCTGCACGATCAGGCGCGTGTCCCTGTCAACCAGGATCGACATCGTCTCAGGCTCCCGGGTTTCCGAGCGCCGCCACGGCCTGCTCGGCCGCGCTCGCCATGCCCTCGGCAACGACGAACTCGAAATCGGCCTGCTCGAGCACACTGCGGCCTTCTTCCGCGTTCGTTCCCTCCAGCCGCACAACGACCGGGACCTCGACGGGCGTGTCCGCGGCGGCGAGCTCCTCAATAGCCGCCACCACCCCGTGCGCGATGCGATCGGTGCGCGCGATGCCGCCGAAGATGTTGATCAGCACGGCCTTCACGGACGCATCCGAGAGAATGATCCGGAAGGCGCTCTCCACCGCTTCCTGGGAAGCCGAGCCGCCGACGTCGAGGAAGTTCGCCGGCTCGCCGCCGTACAGCTTGATGATGTCCATCGTCGCCATGGCCAGACCGGCGCCGTTGACCATGCAGCCGATGGCGCCGTCAAGCTTGATGTAGCTGATCCCGTGCCTGGACGCCTCGACCTCGAGCGGGTTCTCCTCGTGAATGTCCCGAAGCTCGGCGATCTCCCGCTGTCTGAACATCGCGTTGTCGTCGAAGTTCATCTTCGCGTCCAGGGCGTAGACATCGCCCCTCGAGTCGACCATCAACGGGTTGATCTCGACCAGGGAGGCGTCCGTTGCCGCGTACGCCGCGACCACGCTGGCGACAGCGTCCTGGATCTGACGCGCCGTACCGCCGGAATGCCCCAGGCCGAACGCGATCCTCCGGCACTGGAACGGCAGTACGCCCAGCTGCGGATCGATCAGTTCGCGCAGGATCGCGTCGGGGTCCGTCCGCGCCACTTCCTCGATGTCCATGCCGCCGGAACGGGACGCCATGAGCACAGGCCGCTCCGCCCGCCGGTCGAGGGTCACGCCCAGGTAGAGCTCCTGCTCGATCTCGAGTGCCTCTTCGACCAGGACCTTTCGGACCTGCTGCCCCTCGGAACCGGTCTGGTGCGTCACCAGACACATGCCGAGCATCTCGCCTGCGAGCCGTTCCGCCTCGTCCGGGCTCGAGACCGCCTTGACTCCGCCCCCCTTGCCGCGGCCGCCGGCGTGAATCTGGGCCTTGACCACACAGCGGCCTCCGAGGTCGCGGCAGATCCGCGCAGCCTGCGCCGGATCGTCCGTCACCTTGCCCTGCGGCGCCCTGGCGCCGAACCGGCGCAGAATTTCCTTGGCCTGGAACTCGTGGATCTTCACGGGTTGCCGGCGCCTCAGTCGAGGTTTTCGACGATCGCCTGACCGAACTCGGAGGTCTTGAGCAGGGTAGCCCCTTCCATCTGGCGCTCCAGGTCATACGTCACGCGCTTCTGGCGGATCGCACGGCTGATCGCGTTCTCGATCGAACTGCCGGCCTCCTCCCAGCCCAGCCAGTTCAGCATCATCACGCCCGACAGGATGACCGAGCAGGGGTTCACCTTGTCCAGGCCCGCATACTTCGGCGCCGTGCCGTGAGTGGCCTCGAACAGAGCGACGCCGTCACCCTCGTTGGCCCCAGGCGCCATCCCGAGGCCGCCGACCTGAGCCGCCAGCGCATCCGACAGATAGTCGCCGTTCAGGTTCGTCGTCGCGATCACGTCGTACTCGTCGGGCCGCAGAAGCACCTGCTGGAACATGGCGTCCGAGATGCGGTCCTTGACCAGGATGCGCCCATCCGGCAGCCGGCCGTCATGCTTCGACCACAGGTCGTCCTCGCTCACCGTGATGTCCGCGAATTCCTCGGCCGCGACTTCGTAGCCCCATTCCTTGAAGGCACCCTCGGTGAACTTCATGATGTTGCCCTTGTGCACCAGGGTGACGCTGCTCCGTCCCTGGGCGCGAGCGTACTCGATCGCCTTCCTGACCAGCCGCTTGCTTCCGGTCACCGAGACCGGCTTGATGCCGATGCCGGAGTCGGCGCGGATGTTCCGGCCCAGGCTGTTTCTGACGAAGTCGATCAGAGCCGCCGTTTCGGGCGTGCCCTGCTGCCATTCGTGGCCTGCGTAGACATCTTCGGTGTTCTCGCGGAACAGGACCATGTCGACCTTCTGCGGTTCGCGTATCGGCGACGGCACGCCGTCGAAGTAGCGCACCGGACGCACGCAGGCGTACAGGTCGAGAAGCTGCCGGAGCGCCACGTTCAGGCTGCGGATGCCGCCGCCCACAGGGGTCGTCAGCGGGCCCTTGATCGCCGCACGGTAGTGCCGGATCGCATCGACGGTCACGGAGGGCAGCCATTCCCCGGTCTGCTCCAGGGCCTTCTCGCCGGCCAGGATCTCCAGCCACGCGATGGAGCGCGCCCCCGAGTACGCCTTCTCCACCGCGGCGTCGATGACCGCCACGGCGGCGCGCCAGATGTCAGGGCCGATGCCGTCGCCCTCGATGAAGGGAACGATCGGCCGTTCCGGCACGACCAGAACGCCGTCCCGCCAGCCGACCTCCTGACCGCCGGCTGGCGGTGCGACCGGGGGTTCGCTCAAGGCGACCACCTCAGAGACTTGCAAACCGGCATCAAGGGAATGAGGGACCGCGATCCGGTGGAATACAGGTGCAACGGCACGACACGTTCTACAGAGAGCCGAAACCTACAGAGAGCCGAAACGCAATGCAGGCTAACACAGGCGGACAGGCTGCTGCTAGCGTGCCGATCCATGAGTGGGCGACCCCTCGTTCAGACGCCGGTCCCGGAGCGAACGGCCACCTGGGATGGCATCGACTGGGAGGCGCTGGTCGACGCCGCCGTCCGCAGCCGTGAACGGGCCTACGCTCCCTACAGCGGTTTCCGGGTGGGCGCCGCCCTGCTGGCCGAGAGCGGCCGCATCTACGGCGGCTGCAACGTCGAGAACCGCGTGCTCGGACTGACCCTCTGTGCCGAACGCGGCGCGTTGTCGACCGCGGTCGCCGACGGACAGACTTCCTTCAAGGCGCTGGCCATCGCCACCGGCGCCGCGCCGCCATGCGCGCCATGCGGGCAGTGCCGCGACGCCCTGGCCGAGTTCGCCTGCGACCTGCCCATCGTCTCGGTCACCGCCGGCAACCGCGAGGCCGCGACCTGGAGTCGCAGCACACTCCGCGATCTGTTGCCCGAACCGTTCGTTCTGGAGGTCCGCCAACCCCCGCGCCTGCCCTGACAGCCCCGCCTGGGCGCTCCCCGGTGCATACCGGCCCGAGAGGACGGCTGTCACGCATCGCAACGGGACGAAACGGGCGGCAACGGGACGTCGAGCCGGCCGAGGTCAAGCGGTATCGCAGTATCGCCCGTGGGGTCACGCGGCAACCGGCGGCAACGGGCGCCGGCACGGGCGCCCTGGGGAGCAGCTTCAGGTCTCGGCAGCCTCGGCAGCCAAGGCTTCCGACAAGCTGTCATAGGTCGGGAAGAGCGACGCCACACCGGCCACGGTCAACAACTGGCCGATCCGCTCGGAGGGTCGGATCAGGATCAGCTTCCGCTCCTGCGCGCGGAGCCGAACCAGATAACCGACCAGCTCGCCGATTCCGGTCGAGTCCATGTAGTTCACATCGGAGAGATCGAGCAGGACATGACCGTCGCCTTCCGCCAGGCTCCGCTTCAGCGCGTCGGCCAGAAAGCGCGCGCTCTGCCCCAGCCGGATCACTCCCTCGACCGCCAGCAGGCTGGAATCTCCGATCTGTTGCTTGTTGATGATCATGGCGTCAACCCGAAGTTGGCTGCCGTCGATCCTCCAGAGCCGCAGGCAGCTCCGGGTAAGACCGGCTCTAGCGACTGAACCGGCCCACGAAGGAACTGCGCTTGCCGGGACTCTTCCAGGTGGCTCCCAGACCCTCTCCCTGCCAGCTGTGCTCGAGGGCTACTCCCGGCGCCGCCCCGTCCACGGGCGCCAGGGGCGGGTAGAAGACCGTTTCGTTCCCGCACATGTGATCCCGGTGATCGAGCGGCCGGGTCCGAAGCGCCGCAAGCTCGCCGGCGCTCACCGACGCCGCCCCGTTCGCCAGCACGTCGAAATCGACCTCGGCCGTCTCGACCATGGCGACATCCGCAAGCAACTCGCCGCCCATGCCGCGGGCGAAGCCCTCGAGCGCCCGCCTCTGCGACGGGTCCGCCTTCGCGTCGACGATGAGGATCGACTCCGCCGCATCGGATTCGGCATGCGGATCGCCGAGTGTGGCTTCGGAGCGTACGACGGCGAGCACGGAGAGACCCGCAAGATCGACGCCATCCCAGCCGCCGTTGTCGACTCGCCAGGCCATGATCGCCTCGTTGCCGACCAGCCCGACCTCCGAGTTGGCGAAGCACGGTCCGGTGTAGACATCCGCGGTTCGCGCTTCGACGTAGGCACCCGAGATCTCCACCCCGGCGCCCGACGCGACGGCCGGCAGAAGGGCGGGCAGAAGCAGACAAGGGGCGACGAGCAGGATCGTCTTCACGGTCGTCACGCTTTGCATCTCGACAGATTTCATGTCGGCAGGTCTCCATGGTTCTGGCCGGTTCTCGGGCCGGCGTTCCGGCTCAAGGGCTGGGCCGGGTTCCGGCCTGCGCGCTCGAAGCAACTTCGGCCCTCGCGGCAGGCGCCTCTGGACGCCACTGCGCCGTCGGGTCCCAGGCAGTTCATGCTGTGGGTACACCAGACGAACCCGTCGTCGATCTCATGCTGCGGATCGAAGGGAACGTCCGGATCGGGCGGAGCGAGGGCCATGAACATCGTCTTCCAACGCAGCCTTCGGCACAGTTCCGGGGCCACGGTGCCCGGCTCCGGGATCACATCCCGGGTCACGGTTCCAGCCAGTCGGTCCGCCATGACGTCAGGCCTCCATTCCGGCGGCGCGTTGCAGGGCGCGCCTGACCGCAACCGTGGCAAGTTGAACCTTGTACCGATTGCCGCTCATCGGCCGAGCGCTCCCCACCGCCGCCCGGGCGGCCTCCTCGATCCGTTCAGGCGTCAGTTCGGCGCCAGCCAGCACGTGACCGGCCGCGGCCGCGAGCCAGGGAGTCGGCGCCGCGTGGCCCAGCACGATCCGCGCCCGGTCGACCTGCGGCAGCTCCCCGTGCAGACAGACCGCGGCGGCCATCAGCGGCCAGTCCAGGGATCGCCGCTGCCTGACCTCGTATACCGCCGAGCGGGCGGCGCCCACACCCGCCGTCACCTCGATCAGCAGCTCGACCAGCAGCTCACCGGGGCCCAACGTGTGCTCGCGCTCTCCTTCAGCCTGCGGCGCCCGGTACAGGGCCTCGACCGGCACCCGCCGCTCGCCGTCCGGGCCCCGCAGCGTCGCCTCCGCTCCCAGGGCGATGAGCAACGGCGCCAGACTGGAGGGACTGACGAAGCGCGCATCGCCTGCCGGGAAGATCGCGTGGTAGCGGTTGTCGCCTTCGGCCACCATCGACCGGCCGTCCGGGCCCAACGCGAGCAGACCGAAGCCACGCCGGTAGTACCAGCAGCGTGGACGCTGGAGCAGATCGCCGCCGACGGTGCCCATGGCCCGCAACTGCGCGCTGGCCACACCGTCGATCGCGGTTCCCAGCGCCGGCAGGACGGCCATCGCTTCGGCGTGATCCCGCAGCTCCTGCAACGTCGTCATCGAGCCGATCCGGAGCCGGCCGCCATCGACCTCGATGCCGGACAGCTGCCTGACGCCGCGCAGCGCAATCAGCCGCTCGACCTGTTCGACATCGTCCTTGAGCAGGCTCAGGAGATCCGTTCCACCCGCCAGGACTTCGCTGCCCCCGGCTTCCAGCAGCCCTGTCGCCTGCTCGACGGTCGTCGGCGCCGCGTAGCCGAAGGGTCGCATCAGGCAATCCCCCCACGGCCTGCCAGCGCATCCAGCACACGGTCCGGCGTCAACGGCAGCCAGGGCACGCGCACGCCGATCGCGTTCGCCACCGCGTTGCTGATCGCGGCGCCGGGGGAGATCACGGGCGGCTCTCCCAGACCGATCACGCCCCGCTCGTCGTACCCGGGACCGGTCATCATGTGCACTTCCAGCGATCCGACATCCAGCAGGCCCGCCAGCTTGTAGAACTCCATGTCCGCGTTCAGCAGGCGTCCAGTGACCGGATCCGGTATCCACTCTTCGAACAGCGCATAGCCGATGCCCATGATCAGACCGCCGCAGACCTGACTCTCCGCAAGCCGTCGGTTGATGATCAGGCCGCAGTCCTGGACCGCGATCATCCGCTCGACGCGAACCACGCCCGTGTCCATGTCCACCTCGACCTCGGCGATCTGCACGCCGCCCACGCCGCTCGATATCAGTCTCCCGGGACCCGGATTCCGCCCCTGCGCGCTGACCGGCGCCCCGCCGAGGCGCGATGCTGCTTCGGCCCAGGAAAGGCCCCGCGACGGGTCGCCTTCCACGAACACGCGGCCGCCTGCGGCCGACAGCTGTTCCGGGTCCGCCTCGAGCTCGGGGGCGACTCGCCCCAGGACTTCGCGCAGGGCGTCCTGCGCGGCGCGGCGGGTGGATGCGCTGACCCCGCCGACGGTGGAGCTGCCGCCGGACGGACCCGACTGGGGAAACCGGTTGTCGCCCAGGAACACGCGCACCCGGTCGAGCTCCAGACCGAACGTCTCGGCCAGTACCTGAGCGACGACGGTTCGCGTTCCGGTGCCGATGTCCTGCGAACCGATCCGGGCCTCGACCGCACCGTCGGGATGCACGGTCACGTCGCAGTTGCTCGAGTGGCCGCGTCCGCCCCAGGTGTGTATCGAAACACCCAGGCCACGCTGGAGAGCGCTCTCCCGGGACCTCTTGCGGGGCTGCCAGCGTTCCTTCCACCCGGCCATCTCGGCGGCGATGCCGAGTTCTTCGCGGTACACGTCGGCCCGTCCGGTGAACTCCAGGTTCCGGTCCAGGAAGTCGATCGGGTCCAGGTCCAGTTCATTGGCCAGGTCATCGAGGCTGGCCATCGTCAGGAAGCACGCCTGGGGATGATTGGGCGCCCGCCAGGCCCGCGATCCGGCCAGATTGGTCGGCACCGACGTGTGGCGGAGGCGCCGGTTCGGCAACCTGCTGAACACGTACGGCAGCGGCGTCTGGCCGGTTCCCGGCAAGCCGCCGGAGCCCCAGGAGTCCGAGTCCCAGGCCACCAGCCTGCCCTGCGCGTCCGCCGCCACCCGGATCCGGGCGAAAGCGGACGGCCGGCTGCCCGCCACGGACACTTCCTGATCCCGGTCCAGGAAGAGCTTCACCGGCGCTCCGGCCTGGCGCGCGAGTTCCGCGCCGACGATCCCCCAGCGGTCCGGCGAGAACTTGGAGCCGAAGCCGCCGCCCATGTACTCGGTACGGATCCGCACCTGCGTCGCCGGGATGCCGAGTTCGGAGGCGAACTGCCCCGCCAGGGTGGAAACGGCCTGCGTCGAAGCATGGACCTCGAGTTCGTCGCCTTCCCAGGCCGCGACCTGGCCGTGCGGTTCGAGACACATGTGGGCCATCTGGGGCATCCCGAGCGTCCGTTCCACGGTGCGATGCGCGGCAGCGAAGGCGGCGTCAGGGTCGCCGACGGTCCGCTCCGAACCCGGCTGGGCCGCCGGTGCGCGGTCACGGTGCTGTTCCGTGACGAAGTGGGGAAGCACCTCGTACTCGACCTGAATCGCACGCAGTGCGTCGCGAGCGATGTCCTCGGTTTCCGCGGCGACCGCAGCCACCTCGTCGCCAGCCCACTGGATCCTGGAACCCTCGCCCTGGATCACATGGACGACGCGCACGCCGGGCATCGCCTCCGCCGCCGAGACATCGATCCCGACGACGCGGGCATGGGCGTGCGGGCAGGTCAGGATCTTCGCTGCCAGAAGGTCCCGCGGATTCTGATCCGACGGATACCTGGCGAACCCGGTCGCCTTGACCGGACCGTCCAGGCGAACCGGACCGCGGCCGATCTGCCCTCTGCGGCCCGCCTCGGGCCAGAAGTAGTCAGCCACCGCTGTTCCCCCCGCCGTGTTCTCCAGAACGGCCCGGGCCGTCGATCACGGCGCGAATGCCCTTGTAGGTTCCGCAGCGGCAGAAGTTGCCCCCGAGTCCGGCCTGGATCTCCTGCTCCCCCGGCGTCGGGTTGCGTGCCAGCAGCGCCGCAGCCGCGACGACGAAACCCGGCGTGCAGTAGCCGCACTGCTGCGCATCGTTCTCCACGAAGGCCCGCTGCACGTCGTGCATGGCAGCCGGCGAGCCCAATCCCTCGACCGTCGTGATGCTGCGGCCGGCGGATTCGATCATCAGGCGGCTGCAGGCGTAGATCGGATGGCCGTCCTCGAGCACGGTGCAGGCCCCGCACGTGCCGCGATCGCACACTCTCTTCGGGCCCGTCGTGTCCAGTTGATCTCGCAGCGCGTCGAGCAGCGTGACCCGCGGTTCCACTTCCAGGCGGCGGACCACGCCGTTCACTTCCAGCTCGACTTCGACCGGACCGGGCCCGACAACGGGAACGTCCTCGCCGTCCTTCGCCGCAGCCGGAGCCGCGGCGGCGTCTCCCGGCAGCAGACTCGCCGCCAGACCACCCGAGAAGGCCCCGGCAGCGCCTCCGCGCAGGAACGACCGGCGAGAGAACCCGGATCCCTTTGCGTTGCTCACGCGCGTCTCCTTGTCCTGACTGCCGCCCACTCTAGCAGCCCGTCGCAGGGACTACCGGGGCCGTGCTGCGCCCGAATCCCGATGCCGCCGATGCCGCAGCCGACTGCATACCTCGACGAACTGCGTGAGGCCGTCCGCCGTGAGCATTCCACGCAACTCCTGGTCCCGGACCACCCAGAGCGCACGCGCCGAACCCTGCAACTGCCTCAGCACGTCCAGCAGGTCGCAGTCCTCGGTCACGGTCAGCGGCTCGCGGTTCATCATCTCGAGCAGCGGCGTGTCGCCCGGACAACGGGCGACCAGTTCGAGCAGGCGCTCCCGGTCCACCTCGCCCGCCACCCGTCCCCAGCCATCCACGACCGGGAACTGCCGCTGGGTCGTGGAAAGCAGCAAGCGCACCGCCCACTCGACCGTGTCCTGCGGCGCCAGTCGTTCGCAACGGGTCATCATCGCCTCCCCGGCGCGACGGCCCTGCAGGACCTGCAGCGTCCTCACCAGGGAGGACTCCCGGCTCGCACCCACAAGCACGAAGAGGGCGGTCAGAAGCAGGAGGACGTTGAACGCCATGCCCAGGGTCCACGGCACGAGCGCCGCCAGCCCGAGCAGCGCGGCCAGCACCATCCCCAGCCGGGTCGCGATCCTGGTCGCCCGCTCCTGGCCCAGGAAGGACGACAGCCCCGAACGCAGGATGCGGCCGCCGTCCAGGGGAAACGCGGGCAGCAGGTTGAGCGCGAACAGGCAGAGGTTGCCGAACAGCAGCCACTGCAGCGCCGAAGGCAGGTCGACGATGGGGCCGGCACCCCACGGCGGCAGTCCGGCCAGCACCAGGCCGAGGAAGAGCACGGCCGCCAGACCCAGGTTCAGCAGCGGACCGGCGGCCGCGATCGCCAACTCGGCCAGGCCCTGCGGATAGCCATCCAGACGGGCCGCACCCCCGATCGGCGTCAGCACGATCTCGCGGGTCTCGATCCCGTAGCGGCGGGCAGTCAGCGCGTGGCCCAGCTCGTGCACGATCACACTCGCCAGCAGCCCCGCCACGACCAGACCGAGCAGCCCGACGTTGCTCTCCATGTCCGGGGCCAGCACCGCCACCCAGACCAGCAGCAGGATGAACGTGAAATGGACCCGCACGCGGATGCCGAACAGGTTGAACATGGGGAAGGCCAGGCGGCCGATCAACGGTCTCATCCCGCGCGCCTCATGACGGCGCCGACCCGATGCCCGCGCAGGAACCGGGAGATTCGTTCCAGCCCCGAGGCCAGCGTCTCGTCGCTGCACGCATACGACAAGCGGATGTGCCCCTCGCACCCGAAAGCCGAACCGGGCGTCGCGGCAACGCCGGCCTCCTCCAGCAGGCGGCGAGAGAATGCTCCGGAGTCGGGACACCGCCCGCCGAACCACGCGCTCACGTCCGGAAACACGTAGAAGGCGCCGGCCGGCGGCGGGCAGACGACGCCCGGAATCCGGTCCAGCTCCGCCAGCAGGCGCCGCCGCCGCCGTGCGCACGCCGCCACCAGCGCCGCTGCCTCGGGCGGCTCGCTTCGGAGCACGGCTTCGGCACCGGCCATCGCGAACGAAGTCGCGTTCGAGGTCACGTGGCTCTGCACCGCGGCCGCCGCGGCCACCACCGAAGGAGCGCCAAGCAGGTAGCCGAGCCGCCATCCGGTCATGGCGTAGCTCTTCGAGAATGAACCCACGAGGACGACCGTATCCGGATACTCGGCCGCCAGCGACGCGACGCTGGCGTGCCTCCTGCCGTCGTAGACGAACCGTTCGTAGGTCTCGTCGGAGATCAGCAGGGCGCCCCGTTCGGCGCAGGCCGCCGCGAGCCGCTGCAGATCGAGGATCGAGGCGACCGCACCGGTCGGATTGCACGGCGAATTGACGATCACCGCCCGGGTCCGCTCCGACATCGCCTCGATCAGCGGCTGCGCCCGAATCGCGAAGCCGTCGCCGGCCGCCATCGGAACGGTGACCGCCGCAGCCCCCGCAAGCCGCACCTGGGCCGGAATGCTGACCCAGGCCGGCGTCGGCACCACGACCTCGTCGCCTGGGGACAGGAACGCTCTGGAGAGCTCGTACAGGGCCGCCTTGGCGCCCACCGTGACCAGCACGTTGGCCGCACTCCACGGTGCGCCGCAGGCGCTGTACCTTGCCGCCAGTCCCGCTCTCAGATCCGGGGTGCCCTCAAGCAACGTATACTTCGTCCGGCCCTCGTCAAGGGCCTGGCGTGCAGCCGTCACGGCGGTCGCCGGCGAGGGGAAGTCGGGCTCTCCGGCTCCCAGGTCAATCACATCGATCCCCTCGCAGCGCAGCTCGGCCACCCGCCGGGAGATAGCCATCGTCGCCGACACACGCTCACCGGAAGGCATGAACCAGGATCGTAACAGCAGGTCGGGAACAGGGGCGTGGGTGGCCGCAGCCGCGGTCCTGTCCCTGGCCGCGGTCGCCGAAGGCCAGTTCATGCCGCCCCGGAAGGCCTCGCTCGAAGCGTTCACCGACCTCACCTCCTACGCACCGGGCGACAACGCGCGTATCGCCGCCGTGGTGACCATCGACGACGGCTGGCACATCCAGAGTCACACGCCGAGCTTCGACTACCTGATCCCCACCGAGATCGTCTTCGAGTTGCCCGCCGACTGGCCGCAGCCCGAGGTCCGCTATCCCGACCACGTGATGTGGGAGTTCGAGTTCTCGGAAGATCCGCTGGCCGTGTACGAACACGAGGCGGTGATCCAGGCGGAACTCGAGGTGCCGGCGGACGCGACAGCCGGTGTAGTGGACGTGTCGGCCGAGCTGACGTATCAGGCCTGCGACGACATCCAGTGTCTGCCCCCGGTCACCGCCGCGACGACGGTCTCGCTCGATATCGGCAGCGCCGGCGAGGCGACGGGGCATCCGGCCTTCGATGCCGCGCCCGCGGTTCCTTCCTCCGGCACCCTGGGGCTGTTGGCGGCGCTGATTCCGGCTCTGCTCGGCGGACTGATCCTGAACGGCATGCCGTGCGTGCTGCCGATCGTCTCGCTCAAGCTCTTCGGCCTGGCCCAGGCTTCGGGCCGGCCGCGCAGGGAGATCAGGGCAGGCGCACTGATGACGACCCTGGGCATCCTGGTCTCGTTCTGGCTGCTCGCGGGAGTGACCATGCTGGCCCGCTCGGCCGGCCAGGCGATCGGTTGGGGGATCCAGTTCCAGAACCCCCTGTTCGTCACCTTCCTGGCGCTGGTGCTTACCCTCTTCAGCCTGAACGTGTGGGGCCTGTTCGAGATCCAGTTGCCGCAGGCGATCGGCAACCGGTTGGGCGGCGGCCGAAACGAGGGCTACGCCGGGCACTTCTTCTCGGGCGTGTTCGCCACCCTGATGGCGACCCCCTGCTCGGCGCCCTTCCTCGGCGCCGCCGTCGGCTTCGCGCTGAGCCAGCCGGGAATCACGATCGTGGCCGTGTTCACCGCGGTCGGCATCGGCCTCGCGGCGCCCTACCTGCTGCTGGCGGCAGTCCCCGATGCCAGCCGGCTGCTGCCCAGACCCGGCGAGTGGATGGCGACGCTGCGCGGCATCATGGGCTTCCTGCTCGCCGGAACGACGGTCTGGCTGCTCTACGTCCTCGCCGCCCAGATGGACAGCGCCCGACTCGCGTTTCTCGAGATCGGGCTGCTCCTGCTCGCCCTGTTCGTCTGGCTTCAGGGACGCACACGGGGCACGGGGCCGCGAATCCTCGGACGCGCCGGGGCAGTGGCTGCGGCGGCCTTCGTTCTGGTCCTGGCCGGCGGGGCATCGGCGCAGTCCGGCGGCGGTGGCTCGGGACCTGGCATCGCACGGGTCCTCGACTGGGTTCCCTTCGACCCCGTCCAGGCGGAAACCCTCGCCGGGGAGGGGCGGCTGGTCTTCGTCGACGTCACCGCGGACTGGTGCGCGACCTGCAAGGTGAACGAACGTCTCGTCCTCGAGACCGAGGAGACGGCCGCCCTCTTCGCCCGCTACGACGTGGTGGCGATGCAGGCCGACTGGACCAATCGGGACGACGACATCGCCCGCTATCTCGCGAGCTTCGGGCGCTACGGCATACCCTTCTACGCCCTGTACCGACCGAACCGGGAACCGTACGTCTTCAGCGAACTGTTGCGCAGCGGCAGGCTGCAGGAGGCGATACGCAGCGCGGCAGGCGACGCGGCCGCGGCAGCTTCCCGATGAGGGCGCCGGGGTTGGGGGCCGGGCACTGACGTCCTGCCGCGGGCCCGCAGGGCCGAGGCGGCAGGCGGCCAATCAGCCCGGCGGCCTCGGCGCCGCCACCAGCACGTCCCCCACCTCCTCGCTTCCTGGCAGGAAGATCTGGTCCAGCCGGCGAACGGCGGCTCCCGCGGCGAAGTCCAGACAGAGATCGGCTCCGTCCAGCATCCCCGCTTCGCCTGCCTCGGTCTCGTCGCCGAGCAGGACCACCCACCGGTCTGCAACCCGGACCAGGTCGCCCGGCGCCGGGGAACCCGCGTTCGGCGCCTGCCAGGCGACGCTGCCGTCAAGCGGAGCGCGCTGCCAGTCCAGGTCCTCCCAGACCACGCCAGCGGCAGCCAGCAGCTCGTGCAGGACTGTCACCCGGCTGAAGGCGAGCCGCGCGCCATGAAGCTCCTGAAGGCGCGCCAGGGCCGCCGCGTCCCACTGCCCGTCGCCGCGGACGATACCGGGCAGCCCGAACACCGCCGACGGAACACCCAGCGCCGCCGGCAGGCGCGCCTCGACCCTGGTCGCGTCCGGCAGGGCCGCGGATTTCACCCGCTGATCCGGAACCAGGGCATCCTCGTCCAGAGCGGTCTCGACCCAGACCTGGTACCTCTGGGTTCCGAAGTTCCGCTCGACGGCAGGACCGTCGTCCCCCACCCAACTGTCGAAGTTGGCCTCGAGAGTGCCGTCGGTGGACCACGCGCTGCCCCACTCGGGACGAAAGAACTGCTCGTACCGGAAGCTCTCGAGATCCGTCCCGTCCTCGATTTCGCGAAAGGGAAGGCCGTTCTCGACGCTGAACCAGAGCAATCTCACCCTGCCGAGCACCTTCAGCTCCTCCACTGCAAGAGCGTCGTGCTCCCGACCGTCGAGGATCACCCGGGGAACGGCGCTGTAGTACACGGCCTCGCCGCCTTCACCGCCGCCCTGGCCGCGCCGCGCCTCAACCACCGCATGCAACCGAAACGCCTCGCCGGCGCCGAGTTCAACAGTGCCCGTCCTGGCCACACCCTCGTCCCCGACCTCCACGCCGACCCAGGCCCGCACCAGCTTCGGTGTCCTGGCTTCCTGCGCCTGCGGTGCAAACCACAGAACCGCCGCCGCAGCGGCGACGATGCCCGCCAAGATCAGTAGCAGAAGGAGATACCGGCGCACGCAGGGAATCCTAGCGGTCCGAGGCGCGGTCCCATCTCGACACCGTGAGATTCCGGCGCACGCAGGGAATCCTGGCACCGGCCCGTTGACCTCGGCGGCCGCCGCCGTTCTCGGCCTCCCGCGCGACCGAGTGCTGCGGCGTGGAAACGGTCCAGCGCCGCGGCGGCTGTTCAATGAGATCGCGCGCCTGCGGCGCCTTGTTGCGCGGCTTGCCGGACGGGCAGCACGGAGCGGAACGTGAGACGGTGCAGCGGTGTCGGCCCTAGTTCCCTGAGCGCGGCGCGGTGGCCCCGAGAGGCATATCCCTTGTGGCTGGCAAACCCGAAACCCGGGTACTCCCGGTCGTACGCCGCCATCAGGCCGTCGCGGTACGTCTTGGCGATGATCGACGCGCAGGCAACGGCGAAACTCAGTGAATCGGCGCGTACCAGGGGCACCGTCGACACCTCGACGCCCCGAACTTCCACCGCATCGAGCCGCACCGCGTCGACAAGGGCAATGGAGGGGCGTACAGACAGTGACCGCAGCGCGCTCCGCATCGCCCACCGGGTGGCTTCGAGCACGTTGATGCGGTCGATCAACGCGGCGTCGCACCGCGCGACCGACCACGCCGCCGCTTGCTGCCTGATCGTCTCCGCCAACCGTTCCCGCCGCGGCGCGGACAGCCGTTTGCTGTCGTCGACCCCCGGAATCAGACAGTCCGGAGAGACCACCACCGCCGCCGCGACTACCGGCCCGGCCAGACAGCCTCGACCCGCCTCGTCGACGCCGGCGACAAGACCGTAGCCGGCCGTGGCGAACTGCTGCTCGAGGCCGCGCGCAAGGTGCAGGCGGTACGCCTCGGCGAACAGGCCGACGATGCCCGCGGCCGTCGTCAGCGCTTGCGGAGCTCCTCGATACGGGCCGCGCGGCCGCGCAGCTTGCGGAGATAGTAGAGCTTGGCACGGCGCACCTTGCCCCGGCGCACGACCTCGATCAGTCCGATCACCGGCGAATGAAGCGGGAAGATCCGCTCGACGCCGATGCCGCCCGAGACCTTGCGCACGGTGAAAGTCTCCCGGGTGCCGCTGCCGCGACGGGCGATCACCACACCCTGGAAAATCTGAATCCGTTCCTTGGCGCCCTCTCTGACCCGAACGTGGACCCTGACCGTGTCACCGGCCCGAAACTCGGGCAGGCCCTGCTGCACGTACTCCTGCTCGACTTGCTGTAGATCGTGCATCTGCTTGTCACCCGTGCCTGAGCCGCAAGGTCCGACCCTGCGGCGTCGTTGTCAGCGAAACGGCTTCGCGCCCCTCTTGCGTTCGCGCCCCTATCTGCAATTGGACGACTCTGCATCCAGACCCGTACGCCGCGAAGCGACCGGACGCGGATTATCGCCTTTTCGCTGCCCTGGGTGCAACCTTCCGTCTCGACGAACCTCGACGAGCTGCCGCAGTTCCGGAATGTGCTGAAGGGGGAGATGGGCATTGGTCGGCCCGCGCCTTGGCATGGTGCAGGATCGCGTCGTGCGCGATCGTGTCGGGCGGGATCACGCGCTCCGATTCGTGATCCCGGCTCGGCGGCGGCTCGGCAGGGGAATGCCGGGGTCCTCACCGCCCGTGGCAAAGTCGCGGCGTGTTGCTGGAATGCGTGCCCAACATCAGTGAGGGTCGGCGCGGAGACGTGGTGGACGCCTGCGCGGCGGCCGCGGCGGCGCCCGGCGTGCGGGTTCTGGACGTCTGCTCCGATCCGGACCACAACCGGACCGTGCTGACCCTGCTTGGCGAGGCCAACAATCTCGTGCGGGCAGTCGAGGCTCTTGCCGTCACGGTGGTCGAGTGCCTCGACGTTGCCGGACACCAGGGCGTTCATCCCTTTCTCGGGGCCCTGGACGTCGTGCCATTCGCGCCGATCGAGAGGGACGGGATGCCGGCGGCGATCAGGGCAGCGCAGGACGCCGGACGCGCGCTCGCCGAGCGCGGCCTGCCCGTGTTCCTCTACGGCGAGTCCGCCTCGGCGCCGTCGCGAGCCGCGCTCGCCGACCACCGCCGCGGCGGACTCGCCCGCCTCGCCGAGCGGATGGCGAGCGGCCAGTGGTCGCCCGACCACGGACCAGAACGGCTCCACCCCACCTCTGGCGCGGTGTGCGTCGGCGCCCGGCCGCCCCTGGTGGCCTTCAACCTGCTCCTCGATACGGACCAGGCCGCGGCGGCGAAACGAATCGCGGCGGCGCTGCGCGAATCCGGCGGCGGTCCGCCAGGCGTGCGGGCCCTCGGCTTCTTTCTGGAGAGCCGCAGGCAAGCCCAGGTGAGCGTCAACCTGACCGACTGCGACCGGACATCCCTGCTCGACGTCGTCGAGCGCACAAACGAGCTGGCGAATGCCGCCGGCGTGCGCGTAGTCGAGACCGAACTCGTCGGGCTGGCGCCGCGCCGTGTCGTGCCTCCCGACGGCGCAGAGACGTTGCGGCTCCCGGACCTCTCGGCCCGACAGTTCCTGGAGACGTACCTGACGGGCCCGTCTGCCTGAGTCGGACACCTCTGCTGTCGGCGATCTCCAGCACCGGTTCTGCGGCAACCGGACCGCATGCCCCTTCGGGGGCTTCACCGCCGCTCGGCACGACTTCCGCGACGAATCATGGGAACGCAGTGCGCTCCAAGGCCGAGCTCGGGAGTCCCAGCCCCTCCTGCACGTGAACTGTCGAGCTTTCGAGCTGCTGGCCGGCAGTGGAATCAGCCAGAGGCTTCGAGGGCTTCGAGCCCGGCCAGAAGCCGCCGCGGCATGCCGTCGAAAGATCCCGAGGACATCGTCACCAGGACGTCGCCGGCCCCGGCCTCGGCCAGGGCGCTCTCGAGGACCGCATCGTTCGATTCACAGGCCGTCGCTTGGGCCCCGATTGACCCGATGTCCGCTGCCAGCTTCTTCGGGTCGAAGCCCTCGCCGGCCAGACGCTCGCGGTGGAACACCGGCGCCAGAAACACGCGGTCGGCCGACGCCAGCGCCGCGGCCAGGTCGGCAGCGAACTGACGGCGACCGGCGCTCAGGCTTCGCGGCTCGAACAGGGCGACCAACCGGCGACCGGGGAACCGCTGACGCAGCGCCGAAAGCGACGCCGCGATCTCCGACGCATGGTGGGCAAAGTCGTCGATGACGACCACATCCACAGCCTCCCCGATCACTTCGAGCCGGCGCTTCACGCCGCGGAACGTGGCCAGAGCCTCCAGCACGGCCTCGCGATCCAGACCGTCGGCCCGCGCCGCGATCCAGACCGCCGTCGCGTTGGCCGCGTTGTGCTCGCCCCAGACTCCGAGCTCGATCCGCTGCCGGCTGGCCGCCTCTTCAAGCTCGAACGCAACGCCGTTCTCGCCGCTGTCGACCGGGCCGGCGAGCCGCACGTCACCCGCCTTCGTGCCGTAGGTCACGAGCCGGCACGGGCTCGCCCGAGCCACCCGTTCGACGGCCGGGCAGTCGGCGCAGGCGATGAGCAGCCCGCTCGAAGGCAGCCGCTCCAGGAGCCCGAGGAAAGCGCGTTCAAGGCCCGCGAAGTCAGGATACAGGTCGACATGATCGTGTTCCAGGCTGGTCAGGATCACGGTCTCCGGCCGGTAGTGCCAGAACTTCGGTCCGCGATCGAAACAGGAGGCGTTGTATTCGTCACCCTCGATGACGAAGCGCGGCCCGCCGCCGAGCGCGAACCCGAACGGCAGACCGATCGGCGCGCCGCCGATGAGGAACCCGGGGTCGGCCCCGGCTCGGGAGTAGACCCACGCTGCCATCGAGGTCGTCGTGGTCTTGCCGTGGCTGCCGGCGACGACCAGCGGCCTCCGGTCCCGAAGCACGAACCGGTCGAGCGCTGCGGGCATCGACAGCCGCGGCAGACCGAGTTCTTCGGTCGCCAGCACCTGCGGGTTCGTCCGGGGAACCGCGTTGCCGACGATCACCAGGTCCGGCTGCGGCGCCAGGTGGGCCGGGTCGTAGCCAACCAGCGGTTCGATGCCCGCGCCGGCCAGCAGCTCGCTCGTCGGCGGATAGAGAGGTCCGTCGGATCCCCGCACCCGATGGCCCAGTTCCTGCAGCAAGCAGGCGAGCGGCGCCATGCCGGTTCCGCCGATCGCGATCAGGTGGATGTCCAGGGGCCTGGCTGCCTGTGGCAGCAGTCCCGCGGCATTCGAACGTCCATGCATCCCTTCCGGCATCGTTGCTCCTCGGGTCGAACGTGACCCGCCACGTTCCCTCGTCATGCTCCCTCGCCGCGCCATGCCGGACCGGCGCCCGACCGCTCTCGCGGCGCTGCACGGATTCCTCCACGGACCGCCAAGGCCAGGCCAGGCTGGCTAGGCTCGCGGAGGTCGACCCCAGAGACTGGCCTCGTCCCGGGTCGCGGCCGGCCCTCGCCGGCGGCGATTCAGGGCGTCATCCACCTCGGCCAGCCGTTCCGAGAGGGTGCTCTGCTGCAGCTTCGTCAACTCGGCGATCCCCTCGAGAGCGAGATCGAGCAGGCCATCGAACTCCGGTCGCGTGAACACCCGGCCCTCCGCGGTGCCCTGAACCTCGATCAGGCCGCCTTCGCCGGTCGCCGCCACGTTCAGGTCGACCTGGGCGTCCCGGTCCTCGACGTACTCGAGGTCGAGCAGCAGCTCGTCCTCGCAGATGCCGACCGACACCGCGGCCACCGAGTGGACCAGCGGCCACCTCTTCAGATCGCCCTCGAGCAGCATCCTGGCCAGAGCCGCGACGGTGGCCACGTACCCGCCGGTGACCGATGCGGTCCGCGTGCCTCCGTCGGCCTGGATCACGTCGCAGTCGACGGCGATCGTGACCTCCGGGAGCTTGCGCAGGTTGACCGCGGATCTGAGCGACCGGCCGATCAGGCGCTGGATCTCCGCGGTGCGGCCCGACGGACGGCCGCGCGTCACTTCCCTGGTCGAGCGCGTCAGCGTCGCCCGCGGCAGCATCGCGTACTCGGCGGTCAGCCAACCTCGTCCCTTGCCGACCAGGAAGGGCGGGACCCGCCGCTCGACGCTGGCCGAACAGAGCACCCGGGTGTCGCCGAACGCCACCAGCGCGGATCCCTCCGCGAACTTCATCGCTTCGAGTTCGATCGACACGGGCCGCAGGGCCGAGGCCGATCGACCGTCGCTGCGCGCGAAGCCGCCTGGTCGTTCTGCTCCAGTCACCGTGCTTCCACCTCCTGACGTCGGTTCCCGACCTGGTTCACGTCGACCCACTCCAGAGCGACAGGTTCGCCGAGAATCCGCTCCGCGAATCCGGCAAACCGGGAACTCGCGTCAGTGGCGAAGAGTTTCACACCTGAGTCACGAGGCGCACTTCCGCTGCGCCAGCCGTTCTGCAGGAGCCGCTGCTCCACGGCCAGGCTCGTCGATTCGGCGGAGTCCACCAGGGTCACTCCCGGCCCGCAGACCCGCGCCAGTACGCCCCGCAGCAGCGGGTAGTGCGTACAACCCAGAAGCAGCGTGTCGATCTCCGCTTCGAGCAGCGGTTCGAGGTAGCGGCCGACGATCCGCTCCGTGATCTCGTCGTCCTCCCAGCCCTCTTCGACCAGAGGCACAAGCAGGGGGCAGGCCTGCTGATGGACCCGGAGCTCCGAGTTCAGCCGCCGGATCGCGTGCTCGTAGGCACCTGACCGGACCGTCGACTCGGTAGCGATCACGCCAACGCGCCGTCCGGCCGCCGCAACCGCCGCCGAGGCGCCAGGCTCGAGCACGCCCCAGTGCGGGGTCTCCAGCTCCAGGTCCTCGAGCGCCATGGCCGACGCCGTGTTGCAGGCGACGACCAGGGCATCCACGCCGCGCCGTTCCAGGAAGTCCACGTTGGCTTGCGAGTAGCGCAGCACGGTCCGCCGCGACTTCGTGCCGTAGGGCAGCCGCGCAGTATCGCCCAGGTAGAGGATCGAGGCAGAGGGCAGGCGCCGACGCAGCGCCGCGACCACGGTCAGACCGCCGACGCCCGAATCGAAGACGCCGATCAGGGGCTCGGAACCGGACACGGTCAGCCGCCCCCCCCGGGCGCCGCGTTCCGGGACAGGTCGGCCATCAGGGGACGAGTCGTATCGACGTGACCGGCGAAGGTCGGACGCTGCTCGCCGTTCCACATGAGCACTACACGATCCACCCCCAGGTTGTTCGCGGTCAGACTGTTCACGAGACTGTAGACGGCCAGGAGTTCTTCTGTCAGTCCCATCGTCGGCCGTTCCGGGACCAGCGCCGACCTGCCCGCTGCGCGGTCGGAGCCGGCTCTGGAACCGACCTCTCCGGTCGTCAGGTCGACGTAGGCGACTCCGTCGAACAACTCGACCGCCAGCAGACGCACCCCGGACGGCAGAGCAGGCAACAGCTCTTCGATGGGCTCTGACTGCTTGCTTTCGTCACCGACGCCTTCATCATCGACAGCGGCGGAAACGGGGATCGGGGCCGCGGTTTCTGCTTCGCCAGGACCCGTGATTTCATCAGGACCCGCGATCAGCGCTTCGACGATGACGGCAGCCGTTGCCTCCGCACTGTCCTCGGCGCGAACCGGTCGCCGGTCGCAGCGCAGCGACCCGAGGGTGTTCGGAAAGCACAGCGCGGCAAGGAAGTCCTCGCCGGGAGCAACGAGATCCGGATCGCTGTCCCGGTCTCCGTCCTCGCCCGAGCCGCCGCAACCGGCAAGCAGCGCCAGGACAACGATCGAGCCCAGGCGCGACCGCGGACGGATCACGATCCCGCCCCGCCGGTCCCGGTCCCGGTCCCGACAGGGCCTGCGGCGACACCGCGCCAGAGCCGGATCGCCCTCCCTATCGCCTCGATCAGGACCTGACGGTAAGCCTCGTCGAGCAGCAGCGTCCCTTGTTCCTCGTCGCCGCCGAGCCCGCCGAGTTCGATCAGAACCGCAGGCATCGAAGCGCCGGTCAGCACGCGCAGCGGCGCGCGAGCGACACGGCGGTTCGGCTGCGAGAGCGCGTCGCTGACATGGCTCTGGATCAGCCGCGCCAGCAGCCCGCTGCGCTCCAGCTGATCGTCCTGTACCCGTTCCCACAGTTCGAGCGCCGGGACGGCGAACGGGATCTCCTGCGCGTCGTCCTCCATCTCGCCTGCGGGATCGTCGAACGTGTCCTCCTCGAACTCGTCCGGGTCCGGATCACCCTCTCCGACCGGTTCGCCCCACTCGCCATCATCGGCAGACCCATCTTCCGGTGCCGTTTCCGGTGCCGTCCTGGCGTCCGCCGACGAGCGGACGGACCGGTTCGCATCCTGCTCGTTTCCTCGCGAGCCGCGTTCGTTGTCTCCGTCCGATGCGGGCAGGGTCGGCGGCGGATCGAGGACGTAGGTCTGAAACCCGTCTTCCATGGCCCACGCCGAGTCCGGACTCACGTGCAGCGACAGGAACACATCGGCCCGACGCTGATTGGCCGCAGCGGTTCGGCTCTCGAGCGTCACATCGCTGTCATCCGCTCGGGTCAGCGCGACCCGCGCGCCCAGGCTCTCCGCCAGGTGCGATCCCAGTTCTTGGGCGATCGCAAGAACCAGGTCCTTCTCGGCAACGCCGGAGGGCAGCAGCACGCCCGTGTCCGCGCCGCCATGGCCGGGGTCGAGGACGATGCGGAACTCCCCCGTTTCCTCCTCGCGCCGGGACACCGGACGCGGCGCGCCTCCCATCCGGCCCCGGGTGACGTCCATGACGAGCTGAACCCGGGGCGGACGTCCGAGGAGGTACGGCTCCGACGCCTCCGCCCGCGGCGCCAGACCGATCTCGATCGAGCGCTCGCGCACTTCCACCCATCGCACCAGCGGATCGTTCAGCCGGACGCGCGGCCGCGGCGACATGACGCCCCTCAGCAGGAGAAGCCGGACGCCTCCTCGATACTCGTCGACGCGGTAGCGGGGCCGGTCCGAGAAGGTCACCACCAGAGTCGTCGCGCCAAGATCGTGAACGCGGTCGATCTCGACCGCGAGCTGGCGCACGCCGGTCCTCGAGACCACCAGTCGTCCCCGATCGAAGTCGAACCGGTACCCCTGCTCCGCCGGATAGGCGCGGGCCAGCGCGTCGACCGGGACGTACAGGCGTCTCGAGCGCCGGTGCCCGGCAGTCGTCGGCTCGGGATCGAGCCACGGCCTGATCGACAGGACGTGCATCTCGCCGTCCACCAGGACGACCCTGCCCAGCGGCCCGAGCACGACTTCACGACCGGCGACCCGCAACGTGTGCGCCTCCCCCAGGGGACCGACCTCCAGCTCGCCTCCCAGGACCTCCACGACCGGCGCCAGAGCGACCAGCGGGCCGAACGAAGACTCCGCCCAGGGCAACGGCGCGCGTTGCCGGCCCACGACGATGGTCCCCTCGCCCTGCGAGCGGATCCGCGTCTCGGGCTCATCGTCGGCCTGTGCCCAGGCCGGCGCAGGCGAAACGAGCGCCGCCGCAGTTGCCAGCAGCCCGCAGGCACACGAAGAAACGCCGCGTCGAAGAGACACTACGGCAACCTAACACCAACGCCGGAGCGCGTGATTCCGAGCTTGCGCTTCGGATCAGCTGCTGCCCGCCCGGCGCTCTGGTGCGGCGCGGCTGCAGAGCGCAGCGAAACGAGCGCCCGGGACCTCCGTTCGGATCGGTTCACGGGCGCCGCGGGTCACTCCAGCCGGGCGCCAGGAAGCGACGCGTTCCTGGCGGGCAGAGACGGGCTGAAATCAGACCCAGACCCGGAGCTCGCGACAGGTCAGGCGTCTTTCAGGAGGATCCGACTGAAGCGACCAAACCTGCACGGCGTTGTGCTAAGCTCCGTGGTCCTGCGCAAGTGTGGCCCGTTCGTCTAGGGGTCCAGGACGCTGGCCTCTCACGCCAGTAACACGGGTTCGAATCCCGTACGGGCTACCAGCGCGCCCCGCAGAGACCGCGGGCAGAGAGACAGCAGGCAGTCGGTATGGCGCTTCGCCCGCACCGAGAAGCGTGGGCCGAAGAGCACGGCGCACCCGGTCCTCGGACCGCAGTGGCAGCGTGCCTCCTGGCCGGCCCCGCCGACGTTGGTCGCCAAGTCCGCCATGCGCTCGAGATAGCCTCAGGCAACTCGTGGCGCGCCGACTCGCGCCAGCGCTTCGTCCGTGCTGACCAAAGGTCAAGCCCCTGCGATCTGCCGGCAACCTGCCTGCTGTCTGCGACCTACCTGCGAAGACCGGGCATGACCAGCGGTTCGATCGCCGCCTTGACTACGACCGTCTCTTCCTTCGGCACGTAGCAGACCGTCTCGCTGCAGGCCTGGTAGACCACGTCGACTGGAATCTCGATCTCGGTCGGCTTGTCCCGAATCGGCCAGTCGAGAATCTCGGAACCGAGGGTGATCGGGATGGCGACGTCGGTCACTCCCTCGTAGACGTTGAGCGTCACGCCCAGCTGAGGGAACTCGCGCTCCGCGGTCGGCGGGTACGTCGGCTCGCCAGACCTCACCCCCTTGGTCGGCACGACCTTCGCCGTGGATGCAATGAAGCCGTCGGGCAGAGGGTCCGCGTAGATGTGGTAGCCGTCGGCGACCTCGAAACGTACATGGAGGGTGCTCGCGTACTCGAACCTGAGCGCCTCGTCGGCGAGAAATACCGAAACCTCGACGTGCTCATCGCCCAGTTCGGCGGTCGGAACCTCGTGCCTGGCGAGGATGCGGCCGATCGCGCTGTCGCGAATCGTCCCTGCCGACGTGCGCGTTGCGTAGTGGCGATGGAAGAACTTCTCGGTCACCCGGCCGTCACGGTCGACGACGTAGACGCCCGGGAAGGGAATGCCGTAGAACCCCCGCTGGGTCGCCCGGTTGATCACCTGCGAGTCGGGCTCGATGGTCGTGTTGAGGATGCCGAAGCGCTTGATGACAGCCGAGTCGTGGTCGGATAGCAGGTCGTAGGTGACGCCTCGATCCTCGGCAAAGGCCTTCAGGTGCTTCTGCGCGTCGTAGCTGATGCCGTAGACCTTGATGCCTTCGGCGTCGAACAGGTCCAGATTCTCTTGCAGCTCGACCAGCTGCGTGCGGCAGTACGGTCACCAGACGGCGGAACGATAGAAGACGACGACCGCCTTCGAGTCTCCCCGGTCGGCGTGAAAGTCGATCAACTCGCCGTCCTGGTTCGGCAGCTCGAATCCGGGCAGACGCTCGCCGACGGCCGGACCGGTCGGGAAGTCGTGTTCTGCCGGGTAACGCCGGCCGGGGTGGCTCGTCGGCACGGGCACCGTGATGCCGAGGTCGTCCTTGCGCGCGTCGGGCGGCAGGTTTTCGTGCGCGCCTCTCACCACCTCATTCTCGCTCTCGCGACTGTCCTGGGAAAACGCCGGAACCGCCAGGAACATCGGAACAAGGGCGAGCAAGGCGAATCGAAGTCGGCCTCTGTGCATGGGTCGAACCCTCCTCTGCTTCGTTCAGCTGGTTCGTTCAGCGTGATTCGCGAACGGCAACCGTACCAACCCATGCTGGCAGGCATCAACCGGCACTTGCATCCATGCTCAGGCACCAAGGGCCGGGACCACGGCGCAGTCGTCCTGCCCTTCGAAGCCGGCCGACGGCGGCGGATCGCCTGGCAGGCCTGGACATGCTCCATGTCCGGCCGCAGCCTTCATTGCTGCCCGGTGCCGCAGATCCCGTATGCTGTTTTCTGCGGCCTTGTACGGCGCAACTCCCGGAAGGGGAACGAGATCATGAAACGACGCTCCGACATGACCCGACGCACTCTGCTGCTGATCACCCTCGGTCTCGCGGCTGCATTCGCAGCCGGCGCCGCAGGCGCCGTTGTCTACCGGCAGAGCGCGCTTCAGCTTCAGCTGGCTCGACAGCAGCCTGCCTCCATCGGTCCGACCCGGGCGATCGACTGGCAGTCCGGCGCCGATCTCGAAGCGCGGGCGGCCGGAGAGAGGCCGCCCAACATCGTAATCATCCTCGCCGACGACCTGGGCTGGAACGACCTGACCTGGCTCGGCGGCGGCGTCGCGGGCGGCACGGTGCCGACCCCGAACATCGACTCGCTGGCGCGTGACGGGGTTCACTTCGCCAACGGCTACTCGGCCAACGGCACCTGCGCGCCGTCGCGGGCTGCCCTGATGACCGGCCGTTACGGCACCCGCTTCGGTTTCGAGTTCACGCCGACGCCGCCAGGATTCGCCACCATGGTGCCCCGGCTCTCGAGCCGGGAAGGCAGGCTGCGGCACACGAGCGCCAACGAGGATGCGGCTTCGGTTCCCTTCGAGGACAAGGGGATGCCGCCGTCCGAGATCACGCTCGCCGAGCTGCTGAAGCCGGCCGGCTACCACTCCGTGCACATCGGCAAGTGGCACCTCGGCCGAGGCGAAGGCATGGCCGCCCACGACCAGGGCTTCGACGAGAGCCTGCTCATGGTGAGCGGCCTGTACCTGCCCGAGGAAGATCCGAACGTCGTCAACTCGAAGCAGGATTTCGACGGGATCGACCGCTTCCTGTGGCGCTCGGCGCGGTTCGAAGCGTCCTTCAACGGCGGTCCCAGCTTCGAGCCCGGCGGCTATCTCACCGACTACTACACCGACCAGGCGGTCAAGGTGATCGAGGCCAACAAGGAGCGGCCCTTCCTTCTCTACCTGGCGCACTGGGCGGTGCATACGCCGTTGCAGGCCCTGCGCGCCGACTACGAGGCGCTGTCGCACATCGAGGAGCACCGCCTGCGGGTCTACGCCTCGATGGTACGCTCCCTCGACCGCAGCGTCGGTCGGGTGATCGAGGCGCTGCGCGAGAACGGCCTCGAAGAGAACACGCTCGTCTTCTTCACCTCCGACAACGGGGCGCCGGCCTACATCGGTCTGCCGCGCGTCAACGAGCCGTTCCGCGGCTGGAAGATCAGCTTCTTTGAGGGAGGCATCCACGTGCCGTTCCTCCTGAAGTGGCCGGCTCGCCTCGCCGGAGGTCACGTCTACGAAGCGCCGGTGCACGGCTTCGACATCTTCGCGACCGCGGCGGCCGCGGCGGGCGTCAACCTGCCCGGCGACCGGAAGATCGACGGGGTCGACCTGACGCCGCACGTCCTGGGCAAGGCCGAAGGCGTGCCGCACGAACGGCTCTTCTGGCGCACCGGCGGCTATCGGGTCGTCCTTGCCGACGGCTGGAAACTCCAGATCAGCGAACCGCCCGGGAAGGTGTGGCTCTTCGATCTGGCGAACGACCCCACCGAGCAGTACAACGTCGCCGACAAGGAGCCGGAGCGGGTCGCGGCCCTCAAGGAGCTCCTCGCCGAGCACGACAAGGAACAGGAGACGCCGATCTGGCCGTGGGCCGCCCGGAGCCCGATCAACATCGACAAGACGCTGCTCGAGCCGGACGCTCCGGACGACGAGCACATCTACTGGTACAACTGACCGGGCAGAGAGAGCCCGACCCGGAGCCGGAAGGTTCTCCGTCCGGGCTTCGATGGGCTGGAGCTAGAGCTTCAGCCGCTCCTCCACTGCGCGCCAGGCGGCATCGATCGCGCCCTGAACGAGGGGCCGGGACTCTGCGTCCGAGTTCGCGATGCTGACGCGGCCGAACGACCTGCGCCCCAGTTCGTGGGGCGCCTCTCCCGCCGGCCATTCGGGGTCGTACAGGTCCATGTAGCTGTAGGCATAGCCGTGGGGCCAGCGGTTGACGGTGATCGCTTCAACGTGCCGGTCGGCGTCGAAGCCGAGGTCGCCGAACATCGATGCGAGCTGGCCTTCGACCTCCGCCTCGTACGTCGAGAACGAGGTGTCGAACAGCTTGCGGCGGCCGATGCGGTAGAGGTCCCTCCCGGTCTGACCGCCGTCGTTCTCCGGCGCCGGCGCCTTCCCCATGAACACGACGAGCGGCCCGTCCGGATCGTCCGCGACGCCGTAGTCGCCCAGCGCGACCGGCGGCGCCAGCGACACCAAGCCGAAGTGGCTTCCGGGACACAGGAACACCGAAGCGCCGGACCCGCGCACCGGCCGACCGGTGCGAAGAAGCACGTTCACCCAGACGAACGGCACCTTCGAGCCGTACGCGAGATGGCCTCTCTGCGCCTCCGGCAATTCGGGGCACAGGTGAGGAATCATGCTGTTGTAGCACGCAAGGATGCAGTGCCGGGAACGGACGCGGCAGGCACGTCCGGCAGTCACGTATGACACGTCGACCGCATCGCTTCCGGAGTGTTCGACCTTCACCGCCGTGCTGTTCAGGCGAATCCGTACCGGCGAGTCTTCGCGGTCGAGGGCGGAGTAGTCGAAGCGCGCCGTGACCAGGTCCTGCATCGAGTTCCCCGGCGCCACGGCCGGGATCAGCTTTCTCACGAACAACCTCGCCACGGACGCGTTGCCATCGGGAAACAGCGGTGACCGCGGGTCCGAGTCCTGATCCGGCCGGTAGGGGCCGGCGGGTTGGCCGGTCAACCCGTTCGGTCCGGGGGCTCCGGTCAGGACCGCCTCCCGCACGGAGACGCTTTCGAGGCCAACACCGAAGAGCGCCCTCCGCGTGGGCTCGAACAACCTGCCCGCAGCCCGAGAGAGGCCGACCCGTTCCGAAAGGAAGGTCTCGTAGCTGGTGCTCCGCACGTACTCCAGCCTCTCCTCGGTCGAAAGGCCCGCAAGAAAGTCCGTCCGACCGGCGGCAAGCTCCCTGAGCTTTCGCGTGTCCGCTTCGGACATGCCCAGATCGTCGATGAGACCCGCCGAATCGTCGGCGCCGCGCCAAGCCCGCGACCAGCGGCCCACGACGTTCCGGCTGCGGCCGTACTCCCTGGCGCCGAGATGAATGCCGGACGGCGCGCTGGAGTTGTAGAGCAGGTAGTCGGGCTGCACGACTTTCTCGAGCTTCCTGAAGTCGACGCCGATCTCCTCGAGGAGTCCATGAGCCTGCGGGCTCATGTAAGCCTGTTCGAGGTTGATGCTCCCGCCGAAGCCAAGCAGCATCCGGCCGTCGGCGTGGAACTCGTTGCGCTTGGCGTGGCCGCCGAAGTCGTCGTGATTGTCGAGAACCAGAATGTTCGGGTCGCCCGGGGAGTTCTTCCGGTAGAGGTACGCGGCAGCCAGACCGCTGATCCCCCCGCCCACGACCACGAGGTCACAACGCTCGTCCAGGGAGTCGTACCGGGCGGGCCGCTCGCCGCTCCAGGCCAGGGCATGGGCCGTCTCGAAGGAACCCTCGTGACTGCCGCGCATGCCCGTCAGGATCGGCGGATAGTAGTCAGGCGGTGCGTCCCGGACCTGGACCGCCGTCAGCTGGCGAGGAGCCAGCGTCCCTCCGGCGACGACGGAGAGGGCGACGCCGTTCAGGAAATCGCGGCGGGAAATGGTGGGCCGCATGCTGCTCAGTTGCCTTCCGCGGCAAGCCACGCGTCGGTATCGACCACGATCAGCTCTCGATAGTCGCCCCGCATCTCCCAAGTGCCCATGAAGCCCTTGGGCACGAGGAAGGTGTCGCCCGCCTTGTAGGTCTCCTTCTTCCCTTCCACGTGCGTCAGCGTGACCTCGCCGTCCAGCACCAGCACGAACTCGTCATAGGGGAACGGATACGGGATATCCAGCAGAGCCGGCGCCGCGGCGTAGATGGCCACGATCACTTCCCCCTGATGCAGGATGCTCTGCCAGTGCTCGCTCCTGCCCTCCAGGACCAGGTCGTCCGGGAAAGGCTGCACGCTCTCGACGTGCGCCTGACGCAGCTTGTCCGCATCGAGCGGCAGGATCTCGGGAGCGGCAAGCGCCTGCGAAGGCAGCACGATGCAAGGCAGAACGGCGAACAGACGGAACACTCTCATCATGAATCTCCATGTCTTGCGCTCGAGCGCTGCGCGGGAATCTGCAAGACCATCCCGAGTCGCTCTTGCTTGTATACTCCATCAGCACAAACCGACTCTCGATGAGCTCTCGAGAATGGCGAAAGGAGCCGGCTCCTTGAAGCAGGCAGTCCTGGCGGGCTTCGCCTTCCTGGCTGCCGTTGCCGCGCAGGCGGGCGCGACGCAAGGTGGCGCCCCGCCGGTGCTGGAGGACGTCCGCCTTCTGGAACTGCCGGACGAGCTGGCGGCGGTGCCGGCCGATGTCCGATGGCAGGAGGACGGAAGCCTTCTGCTCGGCCTGCGTCGGCACGGAATCTACTCGTGGGTCCCCGAGACGGGGCGCATCGAGGCAGTAGCCACGCTCTCTGGCAGCACCTGGTGGCGCGCTGGCAGGTACGGAGACTACAGCCGCCTGGGCGGCTGGGCCGCCGGCACGCTGATCTTCGCTGGCGACCTCTTCGGTGTGTACCGGCAACGTGGCGGGCGGATCACGGCGCTCAAGGCGAACCTGGAGATCGTGGGCGATCTGGATCAGCGTGACGGTACGGCCGTTGCGGTGGGACTTGCCCGGCAGCCCAAGCCGTCTCCCGGGCCGGACGACATCTGGGAGCCGTACATCGCCTGGCTGATCGACGCCGAGGGCGGAAACCGGGGATTGCTCCCGACTCGCGACGGCGGCCGCGCCCTGGATTCCTGCTATCCGGTGGAGCTATCGGTCAGCCGGTTCGTGACGGACCGTCTGGTCCTGGTGATCCCCGGCGCAGAACCCGGAGTCCATCTGTACGGAACGGACGGCGCGCTCCGAGGAATCGTGGATTCGGAGGCTCTCTCGATCACCCGGCCCGACTGCAGTTCAGAGCTGAAGCCGCTGCTCGACGATGAGGCGGGCCGCACGGAATGGCTGGGTCGACACCGGTTGATCGACGAAGTAGCGGCGAACGGTGAGGGCGACGTGTTCTTCTTCGTGCGCCACGTCGTGGACGACGAATCCGTACTGCCGGTGCCGACGAGCGGCACGTTGCCCGACGTGCCGACGGCAGTCCAGGCTTCGGACGTCGAACAGGTCGCGGAGGCCGTGGAAGGTGCCGGCGACGCCAGAGGCGTGAGCGGGGTAACGGGAGTGCTCGGCCTGGGAGACGTGGACGACCCCGAACTGAAGAAGCTGCTGCAGGACGGCGCCGCGCAGGACGGCACATTGATTGTCACTGGCGAGCAGGCGGAACGGCTTCTGGCCGCCCTGAGACCTCAGGCGGCTGCAAGCGAGGCCTCCGCGGTGCCGGCGACTTCGGCGGCCCCCGTTCCCAGGGCGAAGGTCTGCTGGGACATCGTCCATTTGCGCACGAACGACCTGCAGAGCACCTCCAGCGCACCTTGCGCCGTATCCTCGGATCGTGCAGATGCGCGCTTGCGCGCTGATCTGTCCGGTGACCGGGCTGTCTTTCTCCTCCGTGGCGCCACGCGCCTGGCCCAGGGAGACGTGGATCGGCCCGCAAAGGTCTTCATGGCTCGTCTCCGCTCAGGGAGCCGGTAGGGAGTTCGTGCCGCCCGATGCCTGGCACTCCAGCCATGTTCTCGGGTAGCGCATTCTCAGGTAGCGCTGCCCCATCCCCCTACTTGCCAATCTCGCGGGGCCCGGTCGGATCGTCGACTGGAGATCCTCTTCCGACATGCGGCCGGGTCTCTGCGCTCCGGCGGCGCCTCCGGAGGGTGGCCGCGTTTGCCTTCTTCCTTCTTGCGGCTGCGGCCAGGGTTTCCGCACAGCCGAGCGGGGAACATCAGTTCGCCGAGGATCTCCATCTCGTCTGTCTGGACAGCGTCGGAGTCGCCCTGGCGCTGCCGCCGGTCTCGGCCGCGGTACCGGAGGCGGAGGCATGGCGGGAGATCTCCGTCCGTGCGGGAGCCGACACCGAAGTGGAGGCCTGCTGGGTGTGGGACAACATCTGCCCGCCTGCGAAGCGCTCGTTCGGTTCCGACCTGGCGCCGGTGTGCACCGACGGCGGGAAGGACGTGGAGACTGCTTCCAGCAGCGGGCTCCTCGTGCGGCTGCCGCCGGATGTGGGAGAAGATCCCGCCGAGCCTCCACAGTCGACGGTCACCGCGGCGCCGACCGCGATGTGGCGGGAGGTGCCCCGCAGCCTGCTGCCGTCCTGGAATACACGAGCGCGCGCCGTTCGCTTGCCGTACGGTCCCGGTCCGTGGCGGGTGCAGGCCTGCACCGAGAATCGCTGCTCCCGCTGGACAGACGTCCCGAATGGGGCAGGGCAGGTCGCGCTGCCTCTCGTACAGGCCCGAACGGTGAGCCGCATGATCACGGCGGATGGGTCCCCGCTGCCAGGTGCGCGCTTCCATCTCGTACGTCCCGGCCGGGATGTCCTCAGCCTTGCCGAGATCCTCGGACTCGAGCAGGCGGACGAAGAAGGCCGGATCGCGTTCCGGCTCCCGGCCGATGAAGACGCGGCAGTCGTCGTCTCGATCCAGGGACGCGAAGCGGCGGCGTTCCCGACGTTGCGCGACGTGCCCCATCGGGTCGAGCTCGAATCCGGTCTCTTCGTGAGCGGCCGAATCGTCGACGAAGCAGGCGACCCGGTCGCTGCTCGGCTTCGTGGCCGCTCCTTCATCCGGGACGGCTTCGGTCTGACGCAGTTGCAGACGGGCCAGACACGCATCGACGGCCGCTTCCGGCTGTCCGGATTCTCTGCCGGCGACGCAACCCTGCGGGCCGTTGCCGAAGCAGACGGCGAGCTGGAGCTCGCCAGACGGCTGGAGCTGGAAGAGTCGGTGGACATGGGGGACCTCGTTCTGAGCGAGGTCGAGATCGTGTGGGTCCGGGTCATCGATGCCCTGCGCCGCGCACCTGTGGACGGGGCACTGATCCGAGCCGCGGACGGCCAGGAGACACGGACCGGTCTGGACGGCCTCGCCAGGTTGCCGGTTCGGTACGGGCGGGAGCTTCAGGTCATCGCGGGCGGCTACGGGTTCAACCTTCTCCGGCTACCGGCGGGAGTCGGTCGCGTGCCGGACGAGCCGTTCCCGATCGAACTGGATCCCGCACTGACGGTGACCGGGGTCTACGTCGCGGCGGATGGCCTGACGCCGGCCGAAGGCGGCCGGTTGAGTGCCCGGAGTGCCGCTGACCTCCTGCTGAGCAAGGCGATCCAGGACGACGGCGCCTTCTCCATCGATCTGCCCACGCCCGGCTCATGGGAACTTGAACTGACCGCTGGCAACGCCGGTTCCACTCGCGTGGAGATAACAGGCGTCGGCGGTGAGACGATCGATCTCGGCACGATTCGCGCGCGGCCTTCGGCCCTCGTCTCTGGCCACCTCGTGGGCGAAGGCCACGAACCGCTGGCCGGAGCGTCCGTGACTTCGACGCCGCCATCCACGCTGGGGCCGCTCATCGCGCCGCTCGCAGGCGGCGCCCTCACCGCGGAATCCGACCGCGATGGATACTTCGAACTCCACGGGCTGGAGCCGGGTCCCGTGACTCTCCGGTTCGCAGCCCAGAAGTACGCGCCGCTTCGGCTCGAGATCCATGTCGAAGACGCGGAACGGATCGACGTCGGCACGGTCGAGCTTTCTCGGGGCCGGAAGATCACGGTGCGTTCAGACGTCGAGAGGGGTTCGGTCGTCCTGACCGCCGGCCACGCGGTACCGCCCGAGAAGAAGACCGCGGCGCTTCGGGACGGGGAGGCCGTCTTCGGTGCCGTGCCGGCGGAACCGCTCGAGGTCGTCGTCCTGAACGGCGGCGGACAGCCGATCTGCACCAGGAGGGTCTCCGGAAGCAGGGGCGATCTCACTCTTCGCTGCAACGACCGGAGCGTGCGAGTCACTGGACGGGTGACAATGGACGGATCTCCTGCTCAAGGCTCGCTGCGGTGGCAGCACAGGAGCGGCGATGCCGAGCTTCCGGGCGGTCTGTTCCGTTCTCGGGTCGACGGCCTCGAGCGGGTCGAGGCCGTGACGAACCGGCTCCAGGACCTTCAGAGTCCACTGGACGAAGGCGGGATGTACAGATTGGCCTCGGTGCTGCCGGGCGAGTGGGAGGTGCACTGGATGCCGGCGACGGGCGGAGCCCAGGAACCGCGCGTGGTGAACGTGCCGGCTGGCGCGGGCCGCGAAGTGGTGCGGGACATCGCCTACCAGGGAGCGTCGGTGCAGGGAGTCGTTCTGGACCCGGAGGGCCTGCCCGCCGGTCGGGCGACGGTGGAGGCGTTCCCCGGCCAGCCGCCGGTGATGTCGGACAGCCATGGAAGCTTCCGGATGTTGGGCATGCGGCCGGGGCGCTACCAGTTGCGGGCTCGCCAACGCCACCTTCGATCGGAACTCGTGGAGGTGGAACTCGACCGGCCTGGCGACCGGGAGACGGTGCAGCTTCATCTCGTGGACCAACCGACGTCGGACCGACTGCGGATCGAACTCCAGGGCAGCACTGGCGGATTCTGCTTCGTGGAGACGAACAACGGCTCTGGCGGCCAGCTCGTGCAGGTGAGGGGCGGCCGGAGCGAAGTGCCTCTGGAACCACCGCTGGGCGAGCTGGTCCGCGCCGCCTGCATCGCGGACGGGCGGTGGGTCCTGGGCGACTGGCGGGTCTCCGCCAGGCACTGGATGACGGCCTGGCGTTCGACCCGGACGCCTCCACGGCTTCCCTGGCCCTGATCGGTCAGAGCCGCGTCGGCGGCGTCACGATCTCGGCGCCCGGCGGCTGGAACCTGGGGCCGCTTCGCATGTGGTTCGGCGGTGCGCCGACATTCTCCGTCGGCGAGACGATTCCGAACCTCCCCGTCGGCGCCTACGCCATCCGGTCGGGAGATGTCTCCCGGACGGTCGTTACCGAACACCGACAGATTACCGAAGTCGAGATCGACTGAAGCGGACGCCGCGATGGGCCGTTCCGTCGCCAGCGCCCATCAAAGCCCACGCAGGCCACGCCGCTCAGGAGATCCGGAGCCGTCAGGCGGGTGCCCTCAGTGGCTGTCTCGGTGGCTGATCGGCGGCTATTCCCTGCCCCTGGTCTGTTCGACGACCAGCAGTTGATCGGCAGAGACGTCCTGCCGGGTGGTCGTCGAGCCGTCAGGCCAGGTGACGACCACCGAATCGACCGTGGCAGCGTCGCCCAGGCCGAAGTGCTGCCGGAAGTCGTCCTGGGACAGGTAGCTGGTGCCGCTGCGGATGCTGCGGAGCTGTCTCCGCTCTCCCGCAGTGACCTGGATGATCGCGCCGATCGCGTCCGGGTTCCGGCCGGCGCCCTCCAGCCTGACCTGCAGCCAGTGCCCGCCGGAGGCCTCGTTCTTCAGGACCATCGGCGAGCCGTCGAGGTCGTTGATCACGAGGTCCACCCGGCCGTCGTTGTCGAGGTCGCCCACTGCCAGGCCGCGGCTCACCCGCGGTTCGAGGAAGGCCGGACCCCCTCGCCCGCCAACCTCCTCGAACGTACCGTCGCCCAGGTTGCGATAGAGGAGCTTGCGCTGGCGGTAGCCGGCCGACGCGCCCAGCCTGGCGCCGTCGAGCTGGGGATACACGTGGCCATTCACGACGACCAGGTCTTCCCAGCCGTCGTTGTCGTAGTCGAAGAACGCGGTCCCCCAGCCGACGTAGGGCAGGCTCGACGCACCCGTCCTCGACCGGAAGGAGGCATCGCTCGAGTAGCCGCCTTCGTTGCGGTAGAGCGCGTTGTACTCCTCGGCGAAATTGCTCACGAACAGGCTCAGCCGGCCGCTGCCGTCGTAGTCGCCCACGGCAACGCCCATTCCACCCTGTTCGCCGCCGTCCTCGCTCACCGCAACGCCCATGAAGAACCCCGACTCTTCGAACGTGCCGTCCTTGCGGTTGAGATAGAGGTAGTTGGGTGTCGAGTCGTTGGCGACGTAGAGGTCGAGCCAGCCGTCCTGGTTGACGTCGATCCAGGCGATGCCGAGGCCGAAGTAGCCCTCGGGACCGCGAACCCCGGCCTGCTCGCCGACCTCGGTGAAGGCGCCGTCTTCTTCATGGCGGAACAGCAGGTCGGACGTTCCCGGCAGGCCGCGCGGTCCGCATTGAACGGAGATGCCGCGGTACTCGCAGGTCCTGCCCTCTCCGAACACCGGCAGGTTGTCGAGATCGAACTCGACGTAGCGGCTCACGAACAGGTCGAGGTCGCCGTCGCGGTCGTAGTCGGCGAAGCCGCAACCCGTCGACCAGCCGGAAGCGGCGACGCCGAGCTCTGCCGCGACGTCGGTGAACGTGCCTGCCTTCGAGTTGCGGTAGAGCCGGTTCCGGTCGACGCCGGTGATGTAGAGGTCCTGCCATCCGTCTCCGTCGACGTCGGCGATGCACAGGCCCATGCCCCAGCCGGGGTGGGCGACGCCGGCCTCGGCAGCGACATCGCGAAACGTGCCGTCGCCGAGGTTGCGGTAGAGCGCACTGTGCGACGACTCCGGTTCGTTCGCGGTGTCGACGGTGAGGGAGTTGACGAAGTAGATGTCGAGCAGGCCGTCACGGTCGTGATCGAACAGCCCCACGCCTCCGCTCATCGACTCGACAATGTACTTCTTTTCGGGCGCGGAGTCGTGGCGGAAGTCGATGCCGGCGGCCTCGGTGATGTCGCGGAACAGGGGCGGCCCGTCCTCGATCATGCCCTTGTTCTCGGCTTCGTTCCCGGCCACGTTTTCGCCGAATGCCGGAGCAGCCCACGCCAGAACGGCCCCCAGCAGAGCGAGCCTCGTCAACTGCCGCGGCGATGTGCCGGCGCAGCCGGCGGCCTGGCGGTCGCGGTACGGGCGGCGCCGCGGCAGCGATCCCCGCGTGCGCAAGCGATGTACCGCGCCGCTCGAGACTCGGTTCGGTACCCGGCTCAACGCCTGGCCCTCGAGCCCAACGGCGGCTGGCTCCGCAGAAGCTGGATGTGCTGTTCGACCGCGGCCTGAGCCTCGCGGGAAAGTCGCAAGTGACGCTCCGCCCCCTCGCGGTCGCCCAGGCGAGCCAGGGCGAGGCTGAGCTGGTAGTGCCCCTTGATCGATTCGGTCTCGGCGGCAACCGCGCGCGTGAGGGCGTCCCGGGCCGCCTCGAAGCGACCCTCCTTCAAGCTGGTCATGCCTGTCGTCACGAGAGCCGTGGGGTGATCGGGATCGACCGCGAGGACCCGGTCCGCGAGGCGGGCCGCTTCGGCCAGCATGCCCAGTCCCTCGGCGGCCTCGGACATGGCGGCCAGCGCCTCGACGTTGTCGGGCTCCAGCCGCAGCGCCGCGGCCAGCGCCTGCTGGGCCTCGTCGAACCGGTCCACCCGGTTGAGCGCCAGCCCGAGCCCGATGTGGGTCAAGGCTCGATCCGGATCCAGGGCCGCCGCGTCGTGAAGCGCCTCGGCGGCATCCGCCATCTCGCCCACCTGCATGCGGGCCACGCCGAGAAGGTAGGCGTAGTCCGCTTCCCCAGGGTGCATTCGGGCCAGCGGCTCGAGTGCCAGGATCGCCTGGATCGGGTTGCCCTGGGCGAGGGAGAAACGCGAATAGGCGTTCAGGACGTCCTCCGAGTTGGGCGCCAGGGCGATAGCCCTTCCAAGCGCCTCCGCCGCTCGTTCCGCGTCGCCTCGGGAGGCGAGAGAGCGGGCCCGTTCGAGCAGTGCGCGGACCGATTCCGTACCGGCTGGCTGCATCCGGACTGCCGCCGCGGCGCCGGCGACCGGCGCGGTCAGGATCGACGACAGCGCGGCGCAGGCGAGGAAGCGCCCCCGGCCTCTCCTCGTTCCGCCTCTCACTGGTCCGTCTCTCCCTGTTCCGACCTTCCCTTGAGCGAGCGGAAGATCTCGAACTGCTCCTGCGCTTTCTGTCCGTCGCCGAGCCTCTGGTAGGCCTGTCCGAGCTGATTGCGGATGGTCGGATCCTCCGGCGCCAGTTCGGCCGCCGCCAGCAACTGCGCGGCCGCTTCGTCGACCTGACCCTCTTCGAGCAGAATCTTGCCGCGGAGATAGCGGGCGTCGGCGTGGTCGGGCACGGCAGCGAGAACCAGATCGAGCTCTCGCAGCGCAGCCTCGGGCTGATTGTCGAGCTCGAGGACGGTCGCCAGGACATGACGCGATCGGTGATCGGCGGGATGGGAAGCCAGTTCGGTACGCAGAGCCTCGGCGGCCTCGGCGAGGCGTCCCTGGCGGAGAAGGATGTTGCCCATGGTCGCCTGCGCTTCAGCCACGTCGGGCCGCAGCTCGACGGCGCGCTCGAGATGCTTCAGCGCCGCCTCCATGTCGCCTTCCTGTGCCGCTGCCTGACCCAGAAGCACGTTGAGTTCGGGCCAGTCGGCGTGTTCGGCGAGCAGCAGGTCGAAGACCGCCTGAGCTTCGGCAGTCCGGCCGCTGCGCACCAGCGCCAGGCCGTAGGCGTACTGGAGCGAAGGATCGGAGGTTCGGCCCGGGTCGGTTGCCAGGAGCCGGGCGGCCCGGTCGTGGGTTTCCGCGTTCAGCCAGGCCAGCGCGAGCATCCGGCGAAGCGCCAGGTCCTCGGGATGCTGTTCCAGCGCTTTCGAGAGCGGCGAAGTCGCCTGCTCGAACTGCCCGGCGTTGAACCGCGCGACGCCCAGCGAGTACTGGACCCTCGGGAAGCCCGCGTCGACAGACGCCGCCTGCTCAAAGTGGTCGGCGGCCCGGACGAAGCGCCCGGCCTGCGTCGCCAGCACGCCGAGGTTGAAGGAGGCACGAGCGAGAGTTGTCCGCGCCGTTCGAACGAGCTGCTCCCGGTAGGCCGGAGGAAGACCGGAGACCGGCGTCTCGCTGAAGACGGAAAGGCCGACCGCCGCAGCCGACGGTTCCTTGCCGTGTCCGTCCAGATAGCTCGACAGTCGATCGCGCAGACTCTCCGTCAGGGCCATGGAGAAGCGTTCGGCGGCCTCGAAGTGCGGCAGCGCCCGGGCCTCTTCTCCTGCCCGGCGGAGGGCCACAGCGAGTTGGTAGTGGAGGCTCTCCATCTGGTTGGCGCTGAACGAGCCGGCGTAGCGGCCTTCAGCCAGCTCGACGGCGCTCTCGAGCGCGGCCGCCGCTTCTGCGGGCCGGTCGAGTCCGAGAAGAGCCCGACCCAGATGATGCAGCGCACCGGGTCGGGTGGATTCCGATGCCGCCGCGATCTCCAACAAGGGCAGTGCCTCCTCGAAACGCCGGACATCGACCAGCACCAATCCCAGGTAGAGGCAGTTCATCGGATCCTCGGGCGAGATGCGGCGTTCCTCCTCGAAGTGGCGGATGGCCAGCTCGACGGCGCCTCGGCCCCGATCCAGGAGTTCCACGGTCCCCAAGTAGAAACGGCCCCGCGGCGTCGAGGGGTCCTGTTCGATGGCCGTTCCCAGGGCCTGGCGGGCCCTCTCGTACTCCCCGTAGTCACGATAGGTCCTGCCGATCAGAATCCACGTCTGCGGAATCGGACGCTTCTCGGCCACCTCCAGGAAGAGTTTCTCGGCGGCCTCCGGACGCTCCAGGCGGAGGTAGCCGCTGGCAAGGGCGAAGCGGGACTCCAGGTCTTCGGGCATGGAGGCAACGGCCCCCTCCAGCTGCTGGACCGCCAACTCGGGCTTGCCGGTTGCGTTGAAGGCCCGGGCCAGCAGCCGCACGGCACGGCCATCCTCCGAGCTTCGCGCGAGCACGCGCCGGAGATGGTCGATCGCGCCTTCGGGATCTCCGCGCTCGAGCGCGAGTTCGGCAAGAGCAAGCAAGGGGCGCCGTGCGTCGAGGGCAGAGACGAGAGCCCGCTCGTAGGCCGCCTCCGCCTCGGCCGGCGCGCCGCCAGCGCGATGCAGATCGCCGAGCAGCAGCCAGCCTTCGAGCAGCGCCTCGCGGTACCAGCTCTCGGCTGCCTGCGGCTCGTCCTGCCGCAGCATGCTCTCTGCCTCCCTCGAGGCATGCCGCATGGCGGCGTCCGGCGGCGGCTCGTCCTGCGCCGACAGCGCCGGCAACCCGCTGGCAAGGACCGCAAGGACAGCCAGTGCCAGGCCGAGAGCACCGACCGCGGCTGCCTGGAACATCTTCAGAACAGGCCCTCCGGAAGACTGCGCCGCGACCACAGGGCCCGAACCTCAGCGTCCGTTCCCGGCCCCCTCGCCCACGGCCAGTGTGGTCGAGACGAACGCGGCCTCGCGCGTGGCGTCGTCGCGGACGGCGACCGCGACCATGTTGAGGCCCTCCGGAATCTCGATGTGGAAGACGAGGTCGAGAAGACGCGTGTCGCGATCCGGGGGCGCTTCCACCAGGAAGGTCTTCTCGTCCCTGACCACCTTCGAGGTCGTGGCGTGGCGGCTGCCGACCTCCACCCTGATCCGAGCCATCTCCCTGTCCTCGAACGGCAGAAAGGCGACCCGTGCGGCCGGCACCATGACGTGGAGCGGCAGCCGCCGCTTGCCGCCGCCGGCAGCGCGAACGCGACCCGCCCCCAGCCGCACGCCGAGCGGATTCTCGACCAGGCCGAGATAGAGCGCGCCGTCGAGCCGCTCGCTCATCCGCTGGTCGGAACTCTTGTCGCGGTAGCCGCGACGGTGACGAACCTGCAGGTTCCTGCCTCGGACCCGTACGCGAATCTGGTGTTCGCCGCGGTCGCCGCCGTGGGGCGGGCGGTAGGCCAGGGAGTAGTAGCTCGCCATCTCGTTGGCGATCTGCTCGAGTTCGCCGTCGAACTGGTTGCGGTTGAAGATGGCGCGGCCGCCGGTCTCGTCGGCGAGCACGGCCAACCCGTCGCGCTCCGCTTCGCGGATCGAGCTGTTGAACGGGTTCGCCCCCAGGAAGTCGATCGACGCCTGCTCCGCCGTGCTCAGAAACGTGGACCGGAGGCCGTTGGTCTGCAGCGAGTAGATCGTCACGCGGTTCGCACTGGCGTGACGGGTAAGCTGGTGGAAGGCGCCGGACAGTTCCTCGACCGGCGACATCGAGCGAAACCGGTCGCTGGAAGGACACACGCCCGTGATGAAGGCCCGCAGGTCGCTGCCCGGAGTCCGTTCCAGGGAATCGCTCAGGTAGAGCACGGTCTTGACGCCGGGCAGCGCGGCCAGGAAGCGCACCGCCGTCGTCAGGTGGCCGAGCGTGGCGCCGATCCGGTCCCGGCCGATGCGGGCGAAGGTCTCGACCTCCGGCAGCGCACGCCGCACGTACGACTCGCAGGGGGCCGGCGCCGTCGTCCGGCGGCTACCCGAGGAAGCGAGCACCTTCGCGTCCTGCCAGAGCTGCTGCAACCTCTGGACCGCGAGCTGTTTCGCCTGTTGCGACTGGCCGCCCATTCCCGGCGAGGCCTCGATGCGAGCGAGCGCATGGTCCAGGTCCTCCCGGCTGGAGCCGAAATAGGCCTCGGTGACGAGGTCGCGGTCCTGACGGAAGATCAGCACGCGTTCGGCGGGGAACCTCTCCTCGTCGAGGAAGGCGCGCAGATCCTGGATCACCCGCTTGCGGCTGGCCGGGCCCAAGTGGAGGTCGTCGAAGTAGAGGATGAGGTGGGCGGGTTCCGCGGCGCCAGCGTCGGCTGTCGGGCCGTCGGGCGACGTGTCGCCTGACGCTTCGCCGGTCCGTGCGGCCACGGCATCGGTCACCTCGCTGAAGAACTCCACCGTGACCGGCTTCCCGTCTTCACGCACCTCGAAGTCGTCCGGGCCGAGACCGGTGACCGGCCGCCCCTGGCCGTCGCTGACCCAGACCTCGACGTTGACGAGCTGAACGTCCACGACCTCGCTGAAGGACGGACGGTCGGCGCTCCGGACCTGTGCGTTCTGCGCGTTCCGGGCTTGAGACACGGCGACTGCCGGTCCCGCGGCTGCGAGCGCCACCACGAGAACAGGCGCAAGGACGAGCGCTGGCACAGGTGCATGGATGCTGCGGCCAGGAGTCTCGGAAGTCATCGATTCAGTCTACTCCCGCGGTCAGACAGGTTGTGGTTGCGCTGCGCCGCTCAACCGGCACAGCAGGCCGAAGAGCAAGGCGAGGAGAGCCAGCCCCCCGATCGGTGCGACGAATCCGGCCGCCATCCGGTCGGCACCGCCGGCCAGTTGCCCGGTCAGCCAGGGCAGGGCCGCACCACCCGTGCCCGCGAGAGCGAACACCCAGCCGGTGGAGCGGGACCGGGTCGAAGCGGTGAGCTCGGCCAGAAACGAGACCGTGAGCGGAAAGAGCGGAGCCAGCCCGGCGCCGACCGCAACCGCGGATGCCGCCACGCCGGCCTGCGATCCGCTGGTCAGAAGGCCGAGGAGGCCGACCCCCGCCACGGCGATGCCGTTGGCGTAGAGCACGCGCTCGGAAATCCGGCGCAGAACGAAGGGCGCCGCCGCTCGGCCCCCCAGAAGCGCTGCCCAGAAGCCGGAACCGACCCAGAGGGACGTCGCCGAACGCGAAGGCTGAAAGTGATCCGCCAGGCTCACCAGCCAACCGCCGACTGCGTTCTCGATCCCGACGTACAGGAACAGAATCGCCGCGATCACGACGAGCGCCAGCGTCTCGCCTCGGCGCACGGCCGGCCGAGCAGAAGAGGCGAACGCGGCGGCGTCGGCCGGGTTCTCCTCACCGCCCGCCTCGCCGCCCGGGTCACGGCCAGAAGCCCGTAACAGAAACAACAGCACCAGAGAGGCTGCCACGGCGAGGATGAAGAGCACCGCGTCACCTGAGGTTCCCCGGGGGCGAACCGCAAAGACCAGGGGGCACGCGACCGCGCCGATGCCCCACACCAGGTTCAGCGACGAGAGCGCCGCTCCCCTCTGCGTCGGCCGCGAGTGCGCGACGCGGAGGTTCGTAGCCGGGATGGCCAGCCCGAGTCCGAAGCCGATGGCGGCCGCCGGAGCCAGAGCTATCGGCCAGTTGGCAACGGCCAGGAGGAGCAGGCCGACGGCGATCAGCAGGTAGCCGACCGTCAGACTCATGCCTGGCCGATAGCTCGAGAGCAGCGCGCCAAGGGCGCTGGCGAGGAACTGGGCCGCGAAGAGCGGCGCCAGGTGCTCCACCGGGAGGCTCCACTCGCGGGAGAGTTCGGGAAGCAGGGGGCCGAGAAGCACCGTGACCGCGCCGGTCAGCAGGAAGCCCGCATGCAGGGGAAGCCGCGCCGCCCTGGTGGAAGCGGCATCGGGTGCACCGGCGAGTGAGTCCCGGGGCGGGTCAGACACGTTCGAGTACGGGACCGGTCGAGTCCCGAACCACCAGGGTCGGCTCGATCGTGATCGCAGTCGGCGAGTCGTCGGCTGGCGCGCCCAGCTTTCGCAGCAGCTCGGCGGCGGCCCGTTGCCCCATCTCGTGCAGCGGCTGCCGGACGGTGGTCAGGCTCGGATTCTGGAACGCCGCACTCAGGATGTCGTCGAAGCCGACGACAGAGACATCGTCCGGCACCCGAAGGCCGCTCTCGCCAAGGGCTCGCAGTGCGCCGATCGCGGAGACGTCGTTGAATGCGAAGAGCGCAGTGAACGGCGCACCCACGTCGAGCAGCTTGCGGCCGAAGGCGTGTCCCTCGCGATAGCCCTCTTCAGGCGAGAACCGCTCGCCGGCCGGGTCTCCCGAGAGCTGGAGGGTGAGCCGCGGGTCGATCTCGAGGCCGAGTTCAGCTGCCGCCACGAGGATCGCCTGCCACCGGCTCTCCGTGTCTCCGGAATGCGCGTGACCCTTGAAGAAGGCGATCTTGCGGTGGCCGAGCTCCGCGAGGTGGGCAAGTGCCAGCCGTGCTGCGACCTGGTGATCGATGACGACGTTCGTCACGCCCGGCAGCTCGCGATGTCCTGCCACGACCACCGCCGGCAGCGACAGCGAGTCCTCGAGCGGCGTGTTGACCAGAATCAGTCCTTCCACCGAGCGCTCGGTGAGGAGTTGCAGGTAGTCGTCGAAGAGGTCGGGCTTCGAGTGGTGCCCTGCGACCAGGTAGAAATAGCCTTCCTGCAGGAGCTGGTCCTCGATGCCGCCGAGCACGCCGGCGGCGTACCCCTCGCTGATCTCCGGCAGGAGGACACCGACCGCGAAGGAGCGCTGGCGGCGAAGCGACCGGGCGATGAAGTTGGGCCGGTACCCCAGCTGCGCCGCCGCGGCGCGGACTCTCTCCTGGGTCTCCGGGGGAATCCCCTTCGCGGCCGGCGAGCGGTTCATCACCAGCGAGACGGTGGTGGGCGAAAGACCCAGATGGGCCGCCACGTCCCTGAGCCGAATCGGCTTCGCAACGCCTGGCGCACCGCCGCCGGTTGCTCTGCCGCCCGCTGCTCTGCCCTTGGCCGGACTCATCTCTTCACCTGACTCCTTTCGCCCCTTGGCTTCCACAGGCGCCAATACTTCAACAGGCGCCAGAAGCGCCAACCACAGGACGCCGACGGGGCCCGACATGCTGGCTTCAAGGCCTCGTCGGGACCATGCGCGAGGTGGCGTCGGGCCATGTCGACGATGCGCCTCTTCACAGCCCCTTGACAAACCCGACAGGATGTCGGCAGACTCAGGCTAGCAGCTAAAACGATTTAGTCGCTCCTTCCCGTCCGCAGCGGAGACTTCTTCTCCGTCCTTGCAGCACCCAGCGGAGCCCAAGCGCGGATCCGGTCGCGGCCGTCGGCTAAATCGGTTTACCCCCAAAGGAGGTACGTCCATGACACGAAGACTGGCTCTCATTCTCATCCTCGCGCTCCTGGCGGCGCCCCTGGCGGCGCAACGGTTCACCGCCAGCATCCGCGGCGCCGTGACCGACCCGAACGGCGGCGTCCTTCCCGGCGCCAGGGTGAACCTGGAGGGGACCGAAACCGGTCTCAACCGGACCACGTTCACGAACGAGTCCGGGATCTACACCTTCAGCGACCTTCCAGTCGGCGCCTACGAGATCAACGTCTCTCTGGACGGCTTCAAGGCCGCCGAGATCACCGAGATCACGCTGAACGTCGCCGACGTCCGCGAAGTCAACGCGCAACTCGAACTCGGTGACGTCTCCGACACGATCACCGTCCAGAGCGAAGCCCTCCCCATCGAGACGATGAGCGGCGAAGTCGCCGGCCTGATCACCGGCGAGCAGATCCGGGAGCTGCCGCTCAACGGACGCAACTTCGTTCAGCTGACCCTCCTGCAGCCCGGCGTCAGCTCGCCCGAAGGCTTCGACACGAAGAACAAGGGTCTGCTGGCCGGAGTCGACCTGTCGATCAGCGGCAGCGGCACCACCGGCAATCTCTGGACGGTCGATGGAGCGAACAACAACGACGTCGGCTCCAACCGCACGATCCTGATCTACCCCTCGGTCGACGCGATCGAGGAGTTCAAGATCCACCGCAACAGCTACAGCGCAGAGTTCGGCGGCGCCGCCGGCGGGCAGATCAACATCGTCACCCGCGGCGGCACGAACCAGTTCCGCGGCAGCACATACATGTTCGTGCGGGACGACTCCTGGAACGAGACGAACTACTTCCTGGAGCAGGCGGGGAAGGGCACCGAGCCGCTGGACCGCCAGGACTACGGTTTCACCCTCGGCGGACCGATCAGGCAGGACAGGCTGCACTTCTTCCTTTCCGGCGAGTGGAACGACGAAGAGCGCGGCATTGCCCGCACGGGCTTCGTCCCCACCGCGGCCGAGCGCGCTGGCGATTTCAGCGGACCGTCGATCCCAGGGTGCACCCCGGCCACACCGATCGATCCGACCACCGGTCAGCCCTTTCCAGGCAACATGATCCCTTCGGAGCGAATCAATTCCGGCGGTCAGGGCATGCTGAACCTCTACCCCCTTCCCAACACGACGCCCATGGCCGGCAGTTGCAACAACTGGGTAGAAGCCGTGGTCACGCCGATCGACTGGGAGCAGGCGAACCTCCGGCTCGACTACGACGCCACCGACCGAAGCCGGCTCATGCTCCGGTATACCCAGGACACCTGGCTGAACGGCGCTCCGAACGCCGGCGAGGCCAACGGCCTGTGGGGCGATGATCCCTACCCGGCCGTCGACACGAACTGGGATCAGCCCGGCCACTCGCTGGTGGCCCAGCTCAGCCAGACGATCGGCGCCAACAGCGTGAACACGGTCACCTTCTCCTACTCGGGCAACGAGATCAGCCTCAGCCGGGGTGGTTTCAGCCCGGAACTGAATAGCCAGATCAACGCGGCGATTCCCGCGATCTTCGATGGCAAGACGGGCGGCGCCGAGCGCAGCCACCCGGTGTTCTGGGGCGCCGCCGGCTATGGGGCGCTGTGGAACATCGCGCCTTGGGAAAATGAGCAGGATCTCATGGTGCTCAAGGACGACTACTCGCAGGTCTTCGGCAAGCACTGGATCAAGGTGGGTGCCCTCTACAGCGAGAACAAGAAGAGGGAGTTCATCGGCGGCAGCTCGGCGAGCGAGACACCGCAGTTCTGGGGCCCCGGCGTTGGATTGAACGGCTGGGGCGGCGGCACCACCGGCAACGTGCTGGCCGACTTCCTGCTCCAGGACATGACCTGGGGTTATGCGGAGAACTCGCACCAGCCCGCACCGGAGCTGAACTGGGAGGACGTCGAGTTCTACATCGCCGACTCCTGGCAGGTGAATCCCCGCCTCAACCTCGACTACGGCGTCCGCTACTCGAACTACAAGTGGCCCTACGCCAGCGATGACCTGCTCACGACATTCGTACCGGATCTGTACGATCCTGACCTGGGCGGCGATCCGTGCAACGGTCTGGCACAGGTGCCGGGAACGGACCCCTGCGGCGAGGCCGGTCTGCTGGGCGGCTCTCCCGGTCCGGGCCGCGGGCTGGTGGACAGCGACACGGACAATTTCGCGCCGCGCCTCGGCTTGGCCTACGACATCTTCGGCAACGGCAGGAGCGTGGTCCGGACTGGCTTCGGTCAGTTCTTCCAGCGTGACCGCGTGAACATCCAGCTCGAGTTCGCGGGCAACCCGCCTTTCCGCTCCAGCCTGAACGGCATCCGCAAGTTCGACGAAGCGCCAGAACCATGCGCCGATTGCGGCCTCGGAAGGCCGATGACGGGAATCGACCCGGACTTTCAGACGCCATACAACTTGCAGTACAACGTGACCTGGGAGCAGCGAATCGGTCGAAGCAGCACGATCGAGCTTGCCTACGTCGCCTCCCGCGGGCGCCACATAACGCGACGGTCCGACATCAATCAGGTGCCCTCAGGTGACAACAACGGCAACGGCATCCCCGACCGGCTCGAGTACGTAACCGCCCCGGCGGGCGACGCCGGCGCCGGCTTTCGCGGCACCCTGCGACGGTATCCAGTCTGGGGCGACGCCGGCATCCTGTTCTGGGAATCGAACGGGATCTCCGAATACGACAGTCTCCAAACGCAATTCACGTACCGGTACGGCGCGGGTTCGCAGCTCCAGGCCGGCTATACCCTCGCGAGCTTCAAGGCAAACGATCCGCTGAACGACGCGGGCGCCGGGGTTTCTTCCGGTCAGATCGCGGACCGCGAAAACCCGGGTCTCGACTGGGGTTACGCGGGCCTGCACCGGGATCACGTGTTCAACGCCAACGTGCTCCACAACCTGCCAACGCTTGAGAATCAGGGCAGCTTCATCCGAGCGTTGTTCGGGGCTTGGCAGTTTGGGGGTATCGTTCAGTACTCCTCGGGACAGGCCCTGACCGTGCGAACCGGGAATCTGCCCGAGATCAACGGCGTTGGCGGCACCGGTTACACCGACAACATGCGACCGCTCCGCACGGGCGTCTCTTGCAGTGGCAGTAGCCTGCAAGTGATCAATCCGGACGCTTTCACGCTGGTCGGCTGGGAGCTCGGCACGCTCGGCAATTCACGGCCGGGCGAGTGCGAAGGCGCGAGTTTCTTCCAGGTCGATTTCTCACTGACCAAGAACATGCGGATCACCGACCGCGTGACCGGCCAGTTCCGGTTCGAGGTGTTCAACGTGACGAACCGCGACAACTTCGTAGGTGTCAACTCGGTGATGAACGCGAGCAGCGTCACCTACGACAGTGACATCGGCTCGGAGAGGACGACGATCATCGGTTACACGCTGCCGAACAACTTCGGCGAAGCTCAGGCGGCCCGCGATCCTCGTCAGATTCAGGTCGGCTTCAAGCTGCTGTTCTAGGCCTGACCACGGGACGCAGACCAGACGGCCGGCGCAAGCAGCCGTCTGGTCTGCGCTTCGCCCTTTCCGCCGTAACGGCGGCTAGATCGCAGGCAGCCCCCTTCACCGCCGACGCAAAGGAAGCTGAACGTGGTTCGCACATCGGCATGTGGGACGAGAACGCCGGAAGACGGACGACTCCACGCCGCGGCGGCCGCTCTGCTCGTTCTTGTGCTGGCGGCCGTCTTCGCCGTTCCCGGCCTGGCGCAGCAGGCGCCGGCCTCGGAGGTCCACCCCCGGCTCTGGCCTGAACTGACGCCGCCGATTCCGCCCGATCCCGGGCTTGAAGCGCGAGTGGACGATCTGCTCGAACGCATGACCCTTCGCGAGAAGGCAGGCCAGGTCATTCAGGCGGAGATCCGCTCGGTCACGCCGCGGGACGTGCAGAGGTACGACCTTGGCTCGGTGCTGAACGGCGGCGGCTCGTTCCCCGGCAACGACAAGTACGCCTCGCCGGAAAGCTGGCTGGCGCTGGCCGACGCCTTCCACGAAGCCTCGACCGACACGTCGGACGGCGGAGTCGGCATTCCGGTGATCTGGGGCGTGGACGCGGTGCACGGCCACAACAACGTGATCGGCGCAACGATCTTCCCCCACAACATCGGGCTCGGCGCTGCCCGGAATCCGGACCTGGTCCGCCGCATCGGCGAGATCACGGCGCGCGAGGTCCGTGCCACCGGTCTCGACTGGAACTTCGGACCGACCATCGCCGTCGCCCGGGACGATCGCTGGGGCCGCACGTACGAGAGCTACTCCGAAGACCCCGAGATCGTCACCCTGTACGCGCACGCCCTGGTCGAGGGCCTCCAGGGTGCGGTCGGCAGTCCGGACTTCCTGGGCGAGGAGCGGGTGGTCGCCACGGCGAAGCACTTCCTGGGCGACGGCGGCACCTTCGAGGGCCGCGACCAGGGAGACACGCGGGCGAGCGAGGAGGAGCTCCGCGACATCCACGGCGCGCCCTACGTCGCCGCACTCGGTGCCGGCGCGCAGGCCGTGATGGCCTCGTTCAACAGTTGGCGGGGGCAGAAGTTGCACGGCCACGCCGGGATGCTGACGGAGGTCCTCAAGGGGCGGATGGCGTTCGACGGGCTCGTCGTCGGCGACTGGAACGGTCACGGCCAGCTGCCCGGCTGCAGCAACGACAACTGCGTCGACACTCTTCGCGCCGGGCTCGATCTGTTCATGGTCCCGGAGGACTGGAAGGCGCTTCACAGGAACACGCTTCGGCAGGTGCGCTCCGGCGCGATTCCCGAAGCGAGGCTCGACGACGCGGTGCGGCGCGTCCTGAGGGTGAAGATCCGCGCCGGCCTGCTCGATCGCGGCCGACCGTCCGAGCGGGCGCTCGGCGGACGATTCGACCTGTTGGGCGCTTCCGAGCATCGCGCCGCGGCCCGGCAGGCGGTGCGCGAGTCCCTCGTCCTGCTGAAGAACGACAACGGCCTTCTGCCCCTTTCTCCGACATCGCTCGTGCTCGTTGCCGGGCCGGCAGCCGACGACATCGGTCGGCAGAGCGGCGGCTGGACGCTGACCTGGCAGGGAACGGGCAACACGAACGACGACTTCCCGGGCGCCACGTCGATCTGGACCGGCATCCGGCGCGCGGTCGATGCGGCCGGCGGCCAGGCCGTGCTGTGCCAGGGATGCAACTACAGCGGCGAACTGCCGGACGCTGCCGTCTACGTGACCGGCGAGACGCCCTACGCCGAGGGCCAGGGCGACCTGGGGAGTCTCGAGTACAGCCCGGGAGACAAGTCGGACGTCGAGCTGATGGGTCGGCTCCGGGCCGCGGGCATTCCGGTCGTCACGATCTTCCTGTCCGGGCGGCCGCTGTGGGCGAATCCGGAGATCAACGCATCGGACGCCTTCGTGGCCGCCTGGCTGCCGGGCTCCGAGGGCGCCGGCGTGGCCGACGTCATCTTCAGCACCGCCGACGGCGACGTGGTCCACGACTTCCGCGGCAAGCTCTCCTTTTCCTGGCCGCGGTCCCTGGACCAGACGGTCCTCAACGTCGGCGACCCGGACTACGACCCGCTCTTCCCCTACGGCTACGGCCTGACATACGCGGACGAGGTCAACCTCCCCGCTCTGGACGAGACGCGGCCCGAGGCTTCGCCGCCGGTTCGAACGACCGCCCTGGACACCTCGGACACCTCGGCCGGCGCGTCACCCGACCGCGTTCTGTTCGCCGGTCGAACAGCGCCTGGGTGGGAGTTCTACCTGGGCAACGAGGCCGACTGGCGCGTACCGGCGCCAGACGGGCGCGGCCGGACGCGCAGTGCGCTCGGCCTGACTCTCACGGCCGTCGATCGCAACGTCCAGGAAGATGCGAGGAGAGCGGAATGGAGTGGCCGCGGCGCTTCCCAGCTCTATCTGCAAGGGCCAGCTCCAGTCGACATGAGCGTCGACACGGAGAACGGCATGGCCCTGGAGGTCGATGTCTTCGTGGAGAGGCGTCCCACCACGCGCGTCGAGATGCGGATGGACTGCGGCTACCCGTGCACGGGCGGCCTCGTCGTGACCAGGGCCATCCAGGAGCTCCCCAGAGGAGAGTGGGGAACCCTGCAGGTTCCTCTCCGCTGCTTCGAGAGAGGCGGCGCCAACATGAGCCGCATCGACACACCCTTCCTGATCACGACGGACGGTCCGTTCGCGATCAGGTTCTCCCGCATCGCCGTCGCCCCTGCCGATCCCGCTGCCGTGCAGGCAGCCTGCCGCTGATCCGAAATGGGCGCGACTCGACACCGTTTCCGGCGCGCCGAAGACCAGCGCACCGAAGTTCCGGGACGCACGGCGGCAGTCAAGCGTGACCTGCTGGCAGAGATCGCGGAGGCAGGACTGCCATGCTGACGGCCAGGGTCACCGCCCTCGACTGGACCGTCGTCGCCCTCTACTTCGGCGGCGTGTTCGCCATCGCGGCCTGGGCCATCTCCCGGGTCCGGCACGGCGAACGCACCTCGTCGAGCTATTTCCTGGCCGGCCGCAACGTCGGCTGGTTCGTGGTGGGCGCCTCTCTCTTCGCCTCCAACATCGGCTCCGAGCACCTGGTCGGCCTCGCCGGCACCGGCGCCGAGAGCGGCCTGGTCCTCGGCCAATTCGAACTCCAGGCGTCGCTGATCCTGCTCATTCTCGGCTGGCTCTTCGTGCCGTTCTACGTCAAGAGCGGCATCTTCACGATGCCCGAGTTCCTGGAGCGGCGCTACTCGCCCGCGGCGCGCTGGTACCTCTCGGTGATCTCCGTCATCGGCTACGTGCTGACCAAGATCTCGGTGACCATCTACGCGGGAGGCGTCGTCTTCGAGACCCTGATGGGCATCAACTTCTGGACCGGCGCCCTGGTGGTCGTCGTCATCACGGGGGTCTACACGGTCCTCGGCGGTCTTCGCGCCGTGGTCTACACGGACCTGATGCAGGCGATCGTCCTGATCGTCGGTTCGGGCACCGTGACCGTGCTCGGGCTTGCCGAACTCGGCGGCTGGAACGTCATGGTGGAGACGGCCGGGGACAGCTTCTTCGACATGTGGAAGCCGATGTCGGACCCGAATTTCCCATGGACGGGAATCGCCTTCGGGGCGCCGATCATCGCGGTGTGGTACTGGTGCACCGACCAGTTCATCGTCCAGCGCGCGCTCTCCGCCCGCGGCATCGACGACGCCCGGCGCGGGACGATCTTCGCCGGCTTGCTCAAGCAGCTGCCGCTGTTCATCTTCGTCGTTCCGGGCGTCATCGCCTACTGCCTGGCGCAGTCAGGGAAGCTCGAACTCGCCTCCTCCGACCAGGCGCTGCCAGCGCTTGTCGTTGCCCTGCTGCCGGCGGGCCTGCGCGGTCTGGTGATCGCCGGACTCCTCGCCGCGCTGATGAGCAGCCTGTCCTCGGTCTTCAACTCCTGCTCGACCCTGATCACGATCGACATCTACAAGAAGCTGCGCCCCGCGGCCTCGGAGAGGCGACTCGTCCTGGTGGGGCAGACGGCGACCCTGGGGCTCGTGGGCCTGGGACTGCTCTGGATCCCGCTGATGAAGAACATCTCGGGCACGCTCTACCAGTATCTGCAGAGCGTCCAGGGCTACATCTCGCCGCCGATCACGGCGGTGTTCCTGCTCGGGCTGTTCTGGAAGCGCCTCAATGCCCAGGGCGCGATCGCGTCGCTCGCCGTCGGATTCGTGCTGGGAATGGGCCGACTGGTGGCGGAGCTCAACAAGGACCACCTGAGCGGCTTCCTCTACACCTTCGCCGACATCAACTTCATGCACGTCGCGATCTTCCTGTTCCTGACCTGCGCGGTCGTGCTGGTCGCGGTGAGCCTCTGGTTCCCGCCGCCCTCCGAGCGACGCGTTGCCGGCCTCACCTGCAGCCGGTCGGGCACGGCCGAGCTCCTGGCCGAATCCGACCCGGCGAAGCGCCGTCTGGACCGCGTACTGTCGGTGATTCTGGTCCTGATCGTCGCCGCGGTGATGGTCTGGTTCTCGTAGCCGGTTCCGCAGCGGCCGGGGCTGCGCCAACGCACGGGCAATCCGTCAGGCTGGCGGCGCAGGCATCGGCCAGGAACGCCAGGTCGAGCGACAGCGACGGAGACAACCGGCAGCGAGCCGCAGACAATCGAGAGGCGGACGTTACTTCGGCTTCTTCCTGAGGGCTGCCAGGAATTCGTCGCGTCCGATCCCTGCTCCCCGAAGCAGACTCGATAGCGTTCCCGGCTTCACATCCTTCCGGTGCATCGGCACCACGACCGGCGAGCGTCCCGGAGTCCACATGTACAGGTGAGACCCCTTCTGTCGTACCTTCTCGTATCCCAGTCGCTCGAACGACTTCTCGCGGCCTAAGCGACCGCAATCTGGCAATTCAACGGCAGTTCGAGAAGCGTCGGAGGCCCGCCATCGGCCGCGCGGCGTGGAAGCGCCGATGCCGTGACGTCGAACCGCCGTGGTGACCTCAAACCGGAATGGGTAGCCAGATCACGCGTCAGAAGTCCCTTCTTGACCAGCTCCTCGTCCAGGATCCCCAGTTCGTCGCTGATCTCGAAGAAGAGGACCGCTGCCTCCTGCAGCATCTCCAGGGCTTCGTCGAGCGAAGCCCCTTGACTGGCCAGGCCGAGATCGGGGCAGGTAGCGATCCACTCGCCGTCCTCCTGATGCGCCTCGATATCGACCGTGATACGCCAAACGGGCGGTCTACTCATGTCCGAGTGCCTCCGCGACGGGCAAGTGTTCGTTCTTCACAGTCGCGATTGCGACCGTGCACGAAACGATACAGGACAGATTTCCTCTCCGGGAAAGCTGTCTTGAGGTCGGCGCTGGCGGTCAGGCGGTTGGGCCGCCCGCATTCCCATGCGCGGTCCGCGGCATCAGTCCCTCCTCGACGGCTTCCCCGGCAGCGCGTCGGACACGATCTTCAGCATGATCTCGGACGTGCCCTCTAGAAGACTCGAGAAGACCTTCGTCAGGCACGCGTCACGCCGGTGCCGATCCTGGCGCAGCCCGGCGTCACGTCGCCGACGCCGGTTCTCGTGTCCAGCTCACGCCCAGTTCTTCGGGACCGCCCCGATCTCCTGCACATCCGTCACACCGCCGCTTCTGTCCAGGATGATGGCCTGCGTGACCGTACCGTCCGCGAGCTGAATGGTACATATCTCGTCGTCGTCCTCATCCAGCAGGATGAGGCCCTGCGTGACCGTACCGTCCGTGAACTGAATGGTCTGCCACTCTTCCTCGTTCCACACGTCCTGCTCCTCCGTGAGCCGCCCCGGGACGGCGTCTTCTTCCGCTTGCGCTTCGTCCCACAACCCGCTAATGGCGGCGCCGAGAAGGAAGAAAGGAGATGCAGGAATCGCGATGGCGAGGAACAGCACCACCGCAAGAACCAGACCACCCGGCCCTCCGGACGCCAACCCCACCAGGAGCGGCACGAACACGATGATGAGGCAGCCCCACTTCATGCAGCCTTCCGCCGCGCAGCCCGGCTTCTGCGACGGCTTGCTCAACTCTCGTTGTTTCGCTTTCTCGTGATCGCTGCAGAGCAAGAGACAGCCCTGCGCCACGCCGCCCGGCTACCCCGGGCGGCTGGGGGCCGTCGCTTGCTTCCATCTCTGCTTCCCCTGGGGATCCAGTCGGTGATGGTCTATCACGAACGGAGGCCGGCGACAGCCCGGCCGGCCCGAAAGAACGGCTGGGGCTTCAACCCCGGCCACAACGCCATGTGGTAGATTGCGGGAACTCGCATTCAACAGAACCCGACTCGAGGAGACGTCAGACTCATGAAGCAGGCAATCGGATTGCTGCTGGTTCTCGCGCTGGCCGCGCCGGTGACGGCAGCAAACAACAACGACGCGCCCACGGCGACACCGACCTACTACGGAGAGATCCAGACGATCCTGGAGCAGGAGTGTCAGGTCTGCCACCGCCCGAACGGCGCGAACCTGGGCGGCATGGTGGCGCCGATGGCGTTCACGAGCTACCAGGAGACGCGGCCCTGGGCGCGTTCGATCGCCCGACAGGTCGAGTCCGGCCTGATGCCGCCCTGGCATGCGGACCCACAGCATGCCGGCGTGTTCGTGAACGAGCGTTCCCTGACCGAGGAGCAGAAGGCCGCCCTGATCGCCTGGGCCAAGGGCGGCGCGCCCATGGGCAGTGCGGCCGACGCGCCGCCGGCCAAGGTGTGGCAGGCCAGCGACGGCTGGACGATCGGCGAGCCGGATCTGGTCATGGACATGGGCGAGGACTACTTCGTGGAAGACGACGTCCAGGATCAGTACATCAACTTCGAGACCGTGATCACGGAGGAGATGCTGCCCGAGCCGCGCTGGATCAAGGCGGTCGAGTTCCGTCCGGGCGGTCCGGTCGTCCATCACATCATCGCGCGCCCCTTCGGGGGCATTGCGCCGGGCAACGACCCGACGGTCCACGACGACGGCTTCGGCACGCTCGTCAAACCGGGCACCACGATCCGCTGGCAGATGCACTACCACAAGGAGCCGGGGCCGGGCACGGGTGTCTGGGACCGCTCCTCGGTGGCGCTGCGCTTCTACCCGAAGGGCTACCAGCCCGACCACGTGATGCAGAGCCGGTCGATGGGCAAGTTCGACTTCGAGATTCCGCCCGGTGAGCCGAACCACGTGGCCAGGACGACGACGAAGTTCGACCGCGACGTGCTGCTGCTCGGGTACACCCCGCACATGCACCTTCGCGGCAAGTCTGCCCGCTACGTGGCGACGTATCCGGACGGCACCCAGGAGACGCTTCTCGACGTGCCCCGGTACGACTTCAACTGGCAGACCCACTACAAGTATCCGGTAGGCGGCAAGCGGATTCCGGCCGGCACCGAGATCGAGCTGACGATGGCCTGGGACAACTCGGCCGACAATCCGTCGAATCCCGATCCGAGTGCGACCGTGGTCTACGGCGGACCGACGACTTCGGAGATGATGTTCGGTTTCGTCGCCTACGCAGACGCGGAGAAGGGGTACAAGCCGTCGAACACCGGCTTTCTGCGTCAGCAGCAGTTCAGCGCCGACGACTTCAAGACGCTCGTCAAGGAGCGCCTTGGCGTGGACTGGGACTCGCTGAGCGAGGAGGAGCAGGGCAAGCTGATCCGCCGATTCCGCCAGCAGCAGAGACGGTCTGTCAACGAGGGCGGCGAAGGAACCGTATCCGGCGGCGAGTAGCGCCGGGCAGGCAGTGCTGGGCCGAGCATTGGCTCGGTCGCTTCCCGAGATCGACGACCCCGTCCGCGGCAGACCGCCGGGACGGGGTTTCGTCTTTCGGGCGGGTCGCGGGTCGGCGACTGGGTCTGGCGTCAGACAGTGAGCCGGCGGCCGTTACCGAAGCCGGTCCAGGAGTCCCGTCGCCCGGGAAGTCCTCCGCATCACGGCCGCTCTGACAGCCGCCTTGCTGGCCATGACGCGAACCCTCCGTCGCGCCCTGGTCACGGCGGTGTAGAACAGCTCCCTCGCGTTCACCCGCGACTCCGCGTCGCCGGGGATGAGGATGACCTCGTCGTACTCGGAGCCCTGGGCGCGGTGGACGGTGAGGGCGAAGAAACTCTCGTGCTGGGGCAGGCGGGAGGGCGAGACGAGGTGGCGCTCGCCGTCGCGGTCCAGGTCCGGGAACCAGACCTGGGGCTGGCCCGAGTCGGCGGGCACGACCACGCCGGTGTCGCCGTTGGAGAGATTGGTCTGCCCGTCGTTGCGGCTGACGATGATGGGGCGCCCGACGTAGAAGTCGTCGTGCTCGCTCCGGCGTCCCAGCTCGGCGAGGCAATACTCGACCAGACGGTTGAAGCGGTCGGTGCCGAAGGGGCCTCGCCGGTGGCTGCACAGAACGCGCCGGGCGGGGAACGGCGAGGCGTGCTCGGGATTCGCCTCGAGAGCGGCCATGTGCTCGTTCCACTCCGTCCCGCATTCCCACGCGAAGCGGTCGAAGGCGGCCTGATCCTCTAGCCGCAGCAGCTCGGTCTCGTCGTCGCGCGCGTGCTCGAGCAGGCGGATGACGCCGTCGGCGTTCCCGGCGACCACTGCACGTGCGAGACGTCCGATGCCCGAGTCGGTCCTGAAGCGGTAGTTCTTCTGGAGCGTCGTCACGCAGGCGCTCAGGGGCCCGCGCTCCCCGGCCCGGCAGAGATCGCCGAAGACCGAGCCCGGCTCGACCGAAGACAGTTGATTCGCGTCGCCCAGGAGGATCAACCGGCACTGCGCAGGCAGGGCGGTCACCAGACGGACCATCAACGGCAGGTCAGCCATCGAACATTCGTCCACCACCAGTGCATCGAGGCGCTGCATGCGGCTCGTCCTGCTTGCCAGCAGCCGGTGAATCGTCCACGCCTCGGCCGGAAACTCGTCCAGTCCATGGACCCGATCCAGAGGCCTGTCTCCGAGCTTTCCGCGCACGGATTCCTGGATGCGCGACGCCGCCTTGCCGGTCGGCGCCGCCAGGCCGATGCGACGGGGATGGGCGGCGCCGGTGGCGACGAGCGCAGCGATCAGCTTGGCCGCGAGGGTCGTCTTTCCGGTGCCTGGGCCGCCAGTGACGATGCACAGCCGCCGTTCGAGAGCGGTGCGCAGTGCGGCGACCGCCTCCCTGGTTCGATCCTCGCTGTCGTCGAACATCCTTGAGATCGTCGAGTCGACCCCGGGTGCTGCACCTGCGCTGGCTGCCAGAACCAGCAGCCGCTCGGCCAGCCGGCGTTCGGCTTCGAAGAGGCGATGCAGGTAGAGACGGTCGCCGTCCAGAACCAGGGGTCGGCCCCCGTTCTGATCGTCGCCCTGTCCCTCGGCGCTGACGACAGGACTTCGGGCCAGCGCGGAGCGGAGCGTGTCCCGCTGGGGCAGTGCGACCGCCTTCAGTTCGGCGCTCGGTGCATCGGCGCTGTAGCCCGCGGCGGGTTGCTCGACCATGGTGACGATCGGCTTGCCGGCCTGGCGAAGGTCCAGGCAGGTGTGGCCGCCTCGATGCACGGCGCTGGCGGCGGCCGCCGCGAGTGCGACATCGTCATCTGCGCCCAGGTCCATCATGAGCCGGGCGAAGCAACGGTCGATATTCGCAAGAACGCCGGCCTCGGTCAGTGCGTCGATCGGTGTGCGGCCTGTCATGGCGCCTCGCCGAAGCAGCCGTCGATCGCCTCGATGCAGGCGCGGGCAGGTCGGTCGCGGAAGACGCCGCTGCCGGGGACGTTCGGCCTCATGGCGCGGAGGAAGAGGTAGAAGACACCGCCGACGTCGCGGTCGTAGTCGTAGTCGGAAAGCCGCAGGCGGAGCAGACGGTGGAGGGCGGTCAGATACAGGAGGTACTGGAGGTGATAGCCGTGATGACGCATGGACGCTGCGATCGCAGCTCCCGTGTAGGCGCCCAGGGACGGCCCGAGCCAGTTCGACTTGTAGTCCATGACGTACCAGCGGCCATCGTGCCGCGCCACGAGATCGACGTATCCGTGGAGGAAGCCGTGGATCTCCGCGTCGCTCTCGGGGAGTAGGTGGTCGTAGCCGTGTGCTTCCAGGCAGCGGCGAAGTTCGTCGCGCCTGAAGGCGTGGAGCGGCAGGTGGAACTCCAATTCCCTGATCGGTCGCTCGAGGTCGGAGAGGCGGAAGACGCTGTCCGTCTCGCCGGGCCGTGAAAGCGGTGTGTCGAGGGCGTTCTGCACCATCGTGCAGGCAACCGGATGCCACTTCCTGTCGAACCCGTACCGGACAAGAACCGTCTCGCAGGTCTGTTCGAGATCGGAAGACGCCGGGTTGCCGAGGTGCCGTTCGAGGATCTCGTGCAGGCAGCTGCCGGATCGGCCGCCACCGGGGAACGTGAAGATCGTGGGTCCGTCGTCCGGTTGCGGATCGGATGCTGTCTCGAGTTCGTCGATGGCCGTGGCCTCGTCGTGATCGGGAAGATCGACCTCGTCGCGGTCCGGCTTGCGCCAACCCCAGCTGACCTCTGCCGACAGCGCTGAGTAGCTGGTCCGCTCCCGAATCCGTTTCAGCTCGCGCTCGAGCCTGCGGGCTGCAAGAGGTTCGGCTTCAGAGGCATCGGCGGGATCCGGAGCGGAGGGAGGTTCCTCGTCGATCGTCCGGACGAGGACCGCTCCACCGGGCGCCCGGCTGGCGAACTTCTGGACCTCGACCTGCCATTCATCGGCGCTGAGCCCCTTGACGCGACGGGCGTTCTCGTCCAGCGCCCTGGCGGGTTCCGGTTGCTCGGCCTTCTCCGAGACCGCGTCGCCGCCGTGGAGGAGCCAAGCCAGCGGCGCGTACTCGGCGCGTCCATCGCGAGCCCAGGTCACGACGCACCGGTACCTTGCCCGGGTCAGGGCCACGTAGAGCAGGCGCAGCTCGTCAGCGTGCTCTTCCACTCGCTCTCGGTCGTAGGCTTCGTCCTCCGGAACGAGATCGAGCACCGGCGTCTTGCGGTGCGGGTCGTAGAACTCGGCCGTGGGCTTCCTGTTTCTTCCAGTTGTCGGCGCCCGACCGTCCCAGGCGAAGGGGTAGAAGACGATCGGGAACTCGAGCCCCTTGGCTCGGTGAACGGTGACGATCCTGACCAGGTTCTCGTCGCTTTCGAGACGGAGCTGCGCGGTCTCGTCGCCCTGAAGCGACTCCGCCCTCGACTGCCGGAACCAGTCCAGGAGGCTCTGGCGGGAGGGTCGTCGTCGGGTTTCCGCTTCGTGAAGCAGGTCGGTGAGGTGGAGGTAGTTCGTGAGCCGGCGCGGCCCGTCCGGGTAGCGGAGCAGGTTCGTGGAGCAGTCGGGCTCACCGGCGAACAGCACGTGCCGCATCAGGGTAGCGATTCCGTGCTGCTGCCAGACGTCTGCCCATTCGCGGGCCAGACCCTGCCAATGGCTCCAGATCTCGTCGTCGTCCCGAAGCCCGGCCAGAGCCTGCATGTCCAGGCCGAACAGGTCCGCGGCAAGTGCGCCGCGGAGCAGCGATGTGGCGTTGTACTCCGATTCGTCGACGCACAGCGCATGGAGAAGGCGGTGAAGCGCGTCCGCTTCGTCCGAGTCGAAGATGTTCTCCGTGCCCATCTCGACGCTGTCGATTCCAAGTGCACGCAGCGCCTGCCCGACCGCCTGCCCCTGCCTGCCGGTGCGGACGAGGACGGCGATGTCGCCGCCGGCGACGGGCTTCATCTCGTCGCTGCCGATCTGCGCTCTGCCATCGTTCCCCAAGGCGAGCAGCCTGGCGATCTCGCCGGCAGCCTGTTCGGCGACCAGCCGGCTCAGGTCGGGCTTGTTGCGTTTCTTTCCGTCTTCCCGTGGGACCAGGACGACCTGGAACGGGGCCTGCTCGTCCGGGTCCCGGTCGCCCTCGTTGTCCTCAACGACGAGGGCGCCGGGTTCCCGCTCGGCCGGCAGCGACCGCGCGAACTCGAACTCGGGCAGCACGAAGGGCCGCTGCCGTGCGAACAGTGCGTTCACTGCGTGAATCAGTCCGGGCGTGGAGCGGTAGTTGTGCTCGAGGCTCAGCGGCTGGCTGGACCCCGCCAGACGGTCCTGCGCCTCCAGGTAGGCGAAGACGTCGGCGCCTCGGAAGCGGTAGATCGACTGCTTGGGGTCGCCGACGACGAACAGACGCCCATCTTCCGCATCGCCTCCAGGGTAGATCCTCCCGAAGATGTCCGCCTGCAGGCGGTCCGTATCCTGGAACTCGTCGATCAGCGCGACCGGATAGCGGCAGCGAATCCGCCGCGCAAGCCCGACGCCGTGGTCGCCGACCAGGCCACGGTGCAATTCCACGAGAAGTGCGTCGAAGCCGAGCCGGCGGTGCTCCCAGGTGTCGAAGTGGAGGCCCTCGCCGGCGTCCTCGAGGAGCCGGCGGCGTTGGTTGGCGAGCCACAGGTCGCCGTACGCCTTGCCGGTCTCGCCGACGCGCTCGAAACGGTCGAAGAGCTCGATGTTCGGCGGCGGGTTTTTTTGGTAGAGCCTGGACGCGAGCGACGTGCGGCCAAAGAAGCCGGCGTGATCCGGGGTCAGTTTCTCGGAGGCGCCGGCATCGAACGCATCGATGAGGGTCTTGATCCGCGATTCGTCTTTCTGCCCCTTGCGCCACTTGTACTTGTCGACCACGGTCAGGAAGGTGCTGCGCTGGTCGCTTCGGGACCAGGCCGCCGCTGCCGAACGGACTGCCGCGCGCCACTTGTTCCGCTGCGATCGGAGCTCCTCCGGGAAGGCCTCGGGCGTACCCGCGCCGCGAATGTCCTGCTGCTGCGCGTAGTGCCCGGCGACCCAGGCGATCGTGTCCTCGTCGGGCACGAAGTTCCTGGACCTGGCGTACTCGAGGAGGGGGATGGACTCCTCGGCCATGCGGCGTCTCCAGAAGTCGCGCACGTTGGCGCCGACGGCCAGCGCGTCGTCGCCGCTGACAGCGAACGCGAAGGGAACGGGGGCATGCAGGGCGAACTCGACGAGCGCCCGCTGGCAGAAGCCATGGATCGTCGTGACGATCGCCCGATCGAAGTCGCGGACCGCGGCGGTGAGCCGAGTCAGCACGTCGGTCTCCCGCAGCCCGAGACGCCTCCAGCGCTCCGCCAGCTTCCGTGCCTGCTCGTCGGCGGCGATTCCCTCGACCGCACGCCGGGATGCGGAAAGGGTGCGCCGGACCCGGGTCCGCAGTTCGCCGGCCGCCGAGATCGTGAAGGTGACGATCAGGAGTTCGTCGATCCTGCGGTCCTCTTCCACGACCAGACGGGCCACCAACGTGGTCAGGGCATAGGTCTTCCCGGTCCCGGCGCTGGCCTCGATCAGGAGGTCGTCGCCCAGGGGTACGTCGAAGGCGTCGCGGCGTTCGCTGGCAGCCGTAGCCGTCACGACCTCTCGTCCCTGGTGGCGTCCTTCAGCGGGCCAAGCAGACGCCGGGCGAGGCGTTCGAACTCGTCGCCCGACGGGTCGTCGCCGAAGATCAGCCGGTGAGCGGGGTGATTGCCTTCGCTGAAGCTCTGGCCCGACCACATGCCGTCGACGCTCGCGTTCCAGGTTTCCCTGGAAGTCCATGCCCAGCTCGTCGAAGCAAAGAACGGCAGGGGTCTTCTCCGGCTCTCGCTCCAGACGTCGATCCATTCGCCGAGCAGAGATCGGGCCTCGCCTGGATCCGGCCCTTCCAGCTCGATTCTCTCGACCTCCCTGCGGGAGCCGCGCAGAATGGCCTTGGCGGACTGTTCCCGGCTGCAGATCATGGCAAGGAGACGCAGCCAGGTCGCCATCCGGTACTTGGCGCCCAGACCCCCGATCCGCCAGAAGAGAAGTTCGCCGCGGCCCTCGTGAAACTGGTCGACCGCGCCCACCAGACGAGTGTTCCCGAGCACCACGTCCACTGCGCGGGGAGGAGCTTCGCGATGCTCGCGGAACCCGCGGAGTTCCTCGGAAAGCGCCTCGACCTGGGCTGCGGACTGCCGGTGCTGGACGCGACCGAGGTTGGCCGTGGGCAGCAGGCCGCGAGCCGCCGCGAGTTCGATGGTCCGTTCATCGTCGAACTCCCCGGATCCCGCGATGTCGCTCTTCAGTTGCCAGGCCTCCAGCAGGTTCAGGTCGAGAGGCTCGTCGTCCGCCACCTCGTCTTCCCGGCTGTCCAGGCGTATCCCGAGCCGCGCGCTGAGGAAGTCCTTCGAAGGGCTGGCGGCCAGGCGAATCAGGTCCTCGAGTTCGAGTTCCGCCGGCGGATCGCCCCCGCCTTCGGGAGCGACCTCGCCCTCGAAGCGGCGCGGCTCTTCGCCGCCGGCGCCGAGCGCCTCTGCCGCCGCCAGCATCGGCTGCGAGAAGCTGAACAGGCCGGGCTCGTTCGCCTCGAAGTACCGGCGGCTGAACGGTTGCAGGGGATGCCGTGTCGTCCACGGTTCGCTCCGTTGCGCTTCAAAGCCCGGGAAACGTGCTTCCAGGTACTCCGTCAGTTCGGTGACGATCACGGACGGCGGGATGGGCTTGTCCTCCTGAAGGTCGCGTCCCGTGCAGGTGAGCACGAAGCAGCGGCGGGCCGCCAGCAGGGCTTCCAGGAAGGCGAAGCGATCCTCGTCGCGGCGATCCCGGTCGCCGGGCTCCCGCGCCTCGCCGTCGAAGAGCGCCGCCTGGAAGGCGAAGGGCATTGCCTGCGGAAGACCGGGAAAGACACCGTCGTTCAAGCCCACGATACACATCACCTTGGCGGGAAAGATCTGTCCGGAGGCCAGGCCGGCGACCGTGACGCCGTGGGCAAGTCGCGGCGTCGAGCGGGCGGTCCTGGCGGCGCGGTCCCTCAGCACGTCTCGCAGGACCGGGAACGGGATCGGCCCGCTGTTCCCGGCTCGCCTGCATTCCTCGTCGAACTCGTCGATCAGTCGGGCAACCGTGTTCACCTCGCGGACCGTTTCGGGAGCGGTGCGGGCTGCACCGTCGAAGAAGACCTCGAGGACTTCGGTTCGGAGACGCTCGGTCCATCGGGCGGCGTCATGTTCGGCCTGTGCCCAGGCGTCCAGCGCGAACGTGTACTCGCAGTAGCGGTGGAACCGGCCGAGCAGCTCGTAGTCGCTGGCGCCGCCACGGAAGCCCCAGTGATCCAGGGCGCTCGGCGTGATGCCGTCCAGGAGTGCGTTGCCTTCCTCGATGGCGTAGCCGAGCACCAGGCGGTCGAGGCCCCGGCGCCAGTTGTGGTTCTCCGAAGCCGGTACATCGAGACTGGTGCGGTGGTCTTCGTCGATTCCCCAGCGAATCCTGGACCGGGCGACCGCGCCGCGGATCGTCGTCAGATCGGTGTCCGAGAACCCGAAGTGGGCGCGCACGGCTTCGGCGAGCAGCGGCGCCAGCACGTCGCTGGCCGTGTAGCGCGAGCCCGGAAGCTCCAGGAGACCGAGAAAGGCCGTCAGGGCAGCGCCTTCCTTGAGCCTTCGCGTACCGACCTGGAAGTCGATGCGGCCCGCCGAACCGAACACCGCCTTGACCAAGGGCGCGTAGGTGTCAAGGTCCGGGGTTGCTATCAGCACATCGGCGGGCTGAATGTCGGAGTGGACGTCGAAGATGCCCAGGAGCCGGTCGTGGAGGACCTCGACTTCACGGGTTGCGGAGTGGCAGACGTGGACCTGGATCGAGTCGTCCGGTTGGCGCGGATCGTGCCCGTCGGCCTCGCCTCTCGGCCCGACACCCAGGATGTCGCGCTGCACGGCGGCCAGGCAGGTACAGGCCTGCGGCATGTCCTCGGCGGTCGGACGGCTCGCGAGCACGAGACCGCGCTCCCGGTGATCGAGGAGGGCGCGGAGGTCTCGGGGCGAGCGGCCCCAGGCCTCGAGCAGCTCGTTCGACTGCTCGTCGTCCGGCTGCTGGCCGCGGCGCCTGGCGGGCGAAGCGCCCCAGAACGTGCGCGAGGGGCTGAGAAGGTAGAGGTGGACGTCCATCACCCTGGCCAGGAGGCGCAGCACCTCGACGTAGGTGGGCGACATGGCGGCAACATGGAAGAAGCTGACCCGTTTTCCTGGAGCGGTCGGCGTCGTGTTGTCGAGCACCCTTCGGTAGCTGTCGATCGCGTCCACCCAGTGCTCCGATTCGGCGTTCTCCGCGGCCAGAGTCGCCCACAGGCGGGCGTGCCAGCCTTCGGCGGCGTCCTGCTGCCACCTTCTGATCGAGTCCGGCCGATACACGCGGCAGCGGTCATAGGCGATGGCAAGCCTGTCGGCGAGCTCGAACCGCTTGCGCGGGTCGCCGTCCGCAAGGTAACGGGAAACTTCGTCGTCTCCGGTCCAGGAGTGCGATCCGCCGGCCTGTGAATCCTGCGCGGCGCGCAGATGGTCGAAGATCCTCCAACGCAGGCAGGGCGGCCCGAAGACCGACTCGCCAGTGAGGTCGGGCAGCGTCTCGCGCATCGCGTCCCATGCGAACTCAGCCTGAAGCTGGACCTTCAGGTGGGCGGCGACGCCGAGATGGGTGGCCATCTCCAGCCGAAGCCACTGGCCCAACAGCACGTCGGGCACAACGATCCGTTCCGGTTCGAGCGGGTCCGCGGGGTACCGCCGCACTTCCTCGGCAAGCCGTGCTGTCAGGGTCTCGAGGCGGTTCGAAGTGCAGATGCGGAAGCCTTCGTCGGCCTGATCCAGCAACAGGGAGAGCTGTGGGCCGGGATCGGAGCCGTTGCCGCGCGCGGGGCGTCGCATCAGGCCATTGTAGGCCCATCGGAGGCACGCTGCAGGCTCCCGACGCAGGCCCCCTGCAACCGGTGCACACTGCCAACCGTGTTGCTGCTTCTGCGCCGCTACGGCATTGCTACGATGTTCGCTCGCAGCTTGATTCTCCAATCGCAAAGGGGGAACACGCGGCAGGAGTCCGAGCACACATCTGAAAGCAGGCAGTTCAAGGGAAGGGAGTGCGAATCTCCCACCGCCCCGCGACTGTGAACCGGACGAAGGCCGGCAGACACCACTGTCCCGCAACCGGGATGGGAAGGGCCGGCCAACAGGACGAAGGGAAGTCAGGAGACCTGGCTGTCTGCCGAGGCAACAACGCTTCGCGGGCCCTGGACGGGCCGCCCGAAGCAGGAATCCCGAGGGGGAGGAAGGCCCGAATGAAAGACACGAGACAGAGCGAGACCGCTCGCCCTGGCGGCGGCGGCCGCCGGAACTACCACCGAAACTGCCGGTGGATCTGCCCGGTTGCTGCAGTTTGGCTGCTCGCACCGCCAACGGCTGCCAGCAGCGACGAACCCGAAGAGGAAACCCAGGTCGTCGAGGAGGAGATCGTCGTCAGCGCGAACCGCTACGAAGTGCCGGCTTCCGAAGTCGGCAGCGCGGTCACGGTCATCGACGGCGAAGAGATCGAACGGCGCAACCCGGTGGCCGTGCTCGACCTGCTCCGCACGGTGCCCGGCACCGAGGTGACCCACGCGGGAGGCCCCGGCAAGGTGGCCACCGTCCGCGTGCGCGGCGGTTCGGGCTCCCAGGTCCTGATCCTGGTGGACGGCGTGCGAGTCAACTCGGTCGCCGGCGGCACCGTCGACTTCGCCAATCTGCTGGCCGCCAATATCGAGCGGATCGAGGTGCTGAGAGGTCCGCAGGCGACCTACGGTTCGGAGGCGATGACGGGAGTGATCAGCATCACGACCGGCCGCGGTGGTTCGGGTTGGCGACTGAACGGGGCGGCTGAAGCGGGCACGGACAACCACCGTCGATTCGATCTGGGCCTCCTGGGCGCGTCGGATCCCTGGCATTTCAGCTTTTCTGCGACCGACCTGAGTACCGATGGCGTGTCTCACCGTGCCATCCCGGGCGGTGCAGCCGAAGACGATCCGTTCGAGAACCTGACGGGGAGCGCCCGTCTCGGCGCCGAGTTCATGGGTAACGGCCGGATCGACCTGCGCGTGCGCTCCTACCGGGGCGATACCGCGCTCGACGGCTTCGGCATCGAGGATCTGAACGCGATGGCCGCGAACGACGAGGACACGGCGGCCCTCGTCGTCGAGAAGAACGTGAGTTCGTTCTGGCGCCAGACGATGCGCATCGGCCAGACCGAGGCGACGCTGCTCGGCGCCGACCCGGACACGATCTGGAACAACTACGAGATCCGTTCCGAGATCCGGCAGATCGATCTGCAGTCGGACATCACTCTGGGCGTCGACAACGTGCTGAATCTCGGGTTCGGCACGGAGAACCGGCAGGGTATGAACCTGGGCGCCTTCGAAGAGGAGGCCGACCTCGACTCGTGGTTCGTGCAGGACCAGTGGTCAGTCACGGACAAGGTTCATGTGACCGCCGCCGTTCGGGGCGACGAGCACTCGACCTTAGGGTCCGAGACCAGCCATCGCGTCACCCTGTCAAGCGGCTGGAGCGACGGCCGCGGACGGCTGCACGGCAGCTACGGCACCGCGTTCCGGGCACCGAACTTCGACGAGCTCCATTTCCCGTTCTCCGGCGATCGGAACCTGCTGCCGGAAACGACCGAGGGGTTCGACCTCGGCCTGGAGCAGCGCATCGGCGATTCGGGCCTGACGCTCGATCTGACCTGGTTCGACATCGACTTCGATCAACTGATCCAGTTCGACCTGGCCAGCTTCACCTTCCGCAACGTCGCACAGGCGAGCTCGACCGGCGCCGAGCTCACGCTGCGCTACCGCCCGGACCTCGACTCCAGCCTGGCGTTTTCGCACACCTACAACCGGACCGAGGACAAGGCGAGTGGCAGCCCGCTGGCCCGGCGACCGAAGAACCGCACCACGCTGGTGGTGCAGCTTCAGCCGACGGACCGTCTGAGGGCAGCCATGACGGCGGCGTTCGTCACCGGCCGCATCGAATCGAACGGCGCGGAGATGGACGACTACACCAGGGTCGACCTCCACCTGAGCTACGTTCGGTCGCTGCTCGAGCCCTTCGTCCGAATCGAGAACCTCCTCGACGAGGACTACTTCGAGGTCCCCGGCTTCGTCACGCCAGGCCGCACGGTCGTTGTCGGCGCGAGGCTCCGGCGCCGCTGACGCCAACCGGCCGTGGCGGACCTCTGCCACCCTCAGCCCCTCGGGCTGCCCGAGGGGGCTATTGTCGGGGCGGGAGATCAGGATGATCCGTTTCGCCAGGATGATCTACCGGCGCCTGCATGCGGCTCTGTTCGCCGCGATGCGGCGGCTGGGCTGGAACATCGCCCGGACGGCGGACTTCTACTCGCCATTGCCCGTGCTCTCGGAAGTTGCGGCCACTCGTGAGCTCTGGGACCGGCCGAGCGAGCTGGTCGGCGTCCGTTACGACCTGGAGGCGATGAAGGCGCTGCTCTCGACGTTGGTCGACGTGCACGGCGGCGAGTTCGAAGCACTGCCGCCGCACAGCGAGATCAGGGCGCTGGGCTACGGACCGGGGTTCCCGGTGATCGATGCACTGACGACCTGGCTCATGATGCGGCGCCTCCGGCCGGCGCGATACGTGGAGATCGGCTCGGGGCTTTCGACGTACTACGCGTGGCTGGCGGCGACGGCAAACGGGCGCGAGGGCAGTTCCTGCGAGATGACCTGCGTCGATCCGTTCCCTACGGGTCGGCTGGCGGCGCTCGAGGAGCCGCCGGTGAACGCAGTGGTTTCGAAGGTCGAGACCACGGCCCCTGGGCTCTTCGAGGTCCTTGACGCCGGCGATGTGCTGTTCATCGACTCCACCCACGTGCTCAAGTTGGGCGGGGATGTCGCGTTCCTGTTCCTCGAGGTCCTGCCGAGGCTGCGGCCGGGTGTCGTGGTCCACGTCCACGACATCCACTTCCCGTACAACACGCCCTACCCGGCGGAGCAGTACATCTTCCGCGCCAAGTGGCCGCTCTACCGGACGGAGGCGATGGTCCTGCAGGCGTTCCTGAGCTTCAACCGGGAGTTCGAGGTCGTGCTCTCGGCGCCGATCATCCGTCACTTCGACGAACCGTTCCTGGAACGGACGATTCCCGGTTACCGGCCGGTCGAGATCGAGGACCACGACACTCACTTCGGCTCGATCTGGCTGCGCCGCCTGGGCCACCAGCCGTCAAGCCCCTCGGGAGTCTGCGGCAGATGACGCGCCGCATTCGACCGCCCCAGTCGGCAGTGCTCCTCCGGTCTGATGTCGATCGCGACCGCCGCCAAGCAGGTGCAGCATCGTTGCGCCTCGATCGAACACGGGGATCGCGATGGCGTCAGCCGGCTACCAGTCGTCTCCGGGCGTCATCCGCTTCATGAACTCGGTCGAAGGAAGGTACCGTGAAGGCCGTGTCTCCGTGGCTCGCCGTACCCGCGCCCGGAGCAAAGGGGTTGTCGAGACGATCCATGACAGTTGGACCATACCGAGTTTAGCCAGTTCATCTCTGGCGGATGAACTGGCTAAACTCCGAATGAACGCCGCCGAACGGCCTTGTCTCGACAGCCGCTGCCGACCAGTCGTTCGGCAGCGGCTCGACGGAGAGGCCGTCGAGTGCCGGGCGGAGACGCTCCAGGCGGTCGTTGTCGATATAGACGATGAGCCGGTACGGAGCGCAGGGCGGCGGCTGGCTGACGAACCAGGCGGAGTAGTCGCGGCCGAAGGCGCCGTTCGTGCCGCGGTCCAGCTTCTCGGGCGTTACCACCGAACCCTCGTGCAGGACCAGAACCGCGGGGCGGGTTTCGTGTAGGTGCCTGTAGTCCGTCTTGCCCCACTGGCCGTGATATTCGCCGTGGCGCGCATGGTGGGCGTCGACCAGGCCGAGCGGATCGTGGATCGTCGTGTCCTGGAGTATCCAGCCGAAGAGTCCGATCGCTTCGGAGGCGGCAATGTCGTGCGGCTCGAAGTAGGGAAGGAGGCGCGCGGCCATGAACCGGTAGCAGTCGGCGATCGGGTGGAACTCGAACCGCGGTCCGGGTGAGGACTGCCATGGGCTGCGGCCGAGCATGAACACGGAGCTCAGGGCCAGCAGCACGAGGAGCCACGCGGACCGTCGCCGTCGCCGGCACGGATGGGCCCAGCCTTCGAAGGCTGCCGACAGGCAAAGCGCGAAGGGGGCCGCCAACACCGGCAGGAAGACCATGAACAGCCGGTAATGGGGCATCCAGTCGCCGCCGTTCACGAGCACGGCCGGGATCTCCGAGGCCGCAACGAGGAGCGAGAACCAGAGAGCGCGGTTCGTCGGCCTGAGGAGGACGGCGATCACGGCGCCGAGGATCAGGGGCGCATGGGCGATCTCGAAACGGACCGTGTAGGAGAGGCCCGAGAGCAGGTTCTCCAGCCACGCCTCCGGCCCCGCGGAGAGCGCGGACTTGGCGGCGACCGAGTTCGGCAGCAAGGCGCCGTAGTAGCCGAGTCGCCAGATCGTGGCGGCGCCGACGATGGCGAGGGCTGCCGCCGCCGTCACGACGGCGCGCCTGCGCGCGGTGCGGCGATCCTGCTTCGCTGCGGCCCGCTTCCCTGGCGGCCCGCTTCCCTGCAACTGATAGCCGGCGACCATCGGCAGGATCGCCAGGCTCTCCGGTCGGGTGAGGAAGAGCAGGCCCAGCAGGACGCCGATGAGCCTTGCGTCGGCGTCCTCGACGGTCTTGCGGGCGACGAGCACGGCCAGGAACGCGAACAGGCCGCCCTCCAGACCGTTGGCAGCGACCAGCCAGAAGCGGCCATGCACCGACGCCAGCAGGACCGCCGACACGCAGGCGGCAGAGGATGCGCCGAGCCCGCGGCCCAGGAGGTACGCCTCCCGCAGCCCCAGCAGGGCGAAGGACACGCCGAGCACGAGCGCTGTTCCCTCGATCTGCAGGCCGACCGTCTCGGCAGCCGCGAGCAGGAGCGTCCACGACAGGCTGGTCGCCCCCTCGACCCGCTCGCCGAGGTTGAAGACGAGGCCGTCGCCCGAGGCCAGGTTGCGGGCGTACCGGAACGTGATGAAGGCGTCGTCGATCGTCCGGATGGGCACGAACAGAAGGGTCAGCAGCGGCAGGACCGCCGCGGACCCGCCGAGGACATGCAGCAGCCGGCGATCGGTCACGGCGTCCCGCCGTCGGGCTGGAAGGGGTTGCCCGTCGTGCCCGGCGCCGTTCTCTGCGCTCGGCCCAGGACGGGCGTGGCCTGGCGATGGGTCATGGCGCCGCCCCGCCGTCCGGGTTGCCCGGGTCGCCGGTCGTGCCCGCCGGCGCCGTTTTCGCCCGGCGGAAGAACCGTCTGTACTCCGGCAGGAAGCGAAGCGCGAGGACGCCCCCGCCCAGAGCCGCTGCGGCCGCACTGGCGATGAACCGGCTCCAGCTCGCGGCCGGCAGAAGTGCCGCGGCGGCCAGGAAGAACGGCAGCGGCAGCAGGTAGACCTGCAGGAGGCTGGCCGCCAGCCGCCGCTTCCGACCGGCAAACAGGCCCAGCACCTTCACGAGCATGAGCAGGCTGCCGAGTCGCGTGAAGTTCGCCCACGCTACGCCGATCGGTCCCCAGCGATAGGCGAAGAGCACGCCGAACACGATCAGCGCAGCCATGTTCAGGACCACGGTGGAAAGCCAGAGCCGGTCCCGGTTCTGCACCTTGAGTGCTTCGCCGCCCGTGGTCGTGAACACGTCGACCAGCGGCACCAGGCAGAGGACGCGCAGCAGCGGCGCCGCGTCGGTCCAGGCGGGCCCGAACTGCAGCATGACCGCCTTCTCCGCATTGAAGAAGAGGAAGTAGGCCGCGAGGACGACGCCGGACAGGAACACGACGGTGCCGAGCCGCAGCGTTTCGGCGAACTCCTCCTGATCGTGACGGAACTCGACCAGAGCCGGCAGGAGTGGCCGGACAGTCAGGGTGAGCGGCACGAGAAAGGCGAGCCAGTAGGCCGCCGCGTAGTAGCCGACGAACTCCGTGGTCGAGAAGAACTCGACGATATACGGATCGGCGTGGTGGAAGACCTGGAATGCCAGCCAGACCACGAACAGATAGCGGCTTGCCCGCAGAAGACCCGGAATCCGCTGCAGGTCCACGCTCAGAGGGATCCGTCCACGGGCCCTCCACAGCAGAAACAGCGCGAACGAGGCCGAAGCCGCCAGTTCGCCGCCCACCAGGGACCAGACGCCGGCTCCATTCAGCGCCAGCAGGATGGCGAGCACGCCGAACAAGACACCGCGAAGCACCTCGAATCCGGCAATCTCGCGAATCAGCAGGCGGCGCTCGAAGAAGGTCCGGTAGACCATGATCACGGCGTCGATGACGATCCAGACCGCCATCGCCCGCAATGCGTTCGGCAGGTCGGGAAGGTAGGAGAACAGGTCCGCGGCGGCGATCAGACCGACCGCCAGCACGGCGCCAACGCCGACGCTCCAGGCCAGGACGGTGCCGTACGACTCGCGCGGATCGCGCATCAGATGGTGAGTCAGTCCCAGGTCGCGCGCCGCCGAAAGCAGCATCACGGCGCGTAGCGCCTGCTCGTAGAGTCCGTAGCCTTCCGGCAGGATGAGCCGCGCAAGGACGTAGCGGGTGCCGAAGGCGACGAGCAGCCGAACGAAGAGCGTGCCGTAGGCGCTGACGGCGGAGTGAAGCAGCCGCTTCTTCGCCCCGAACTCGGCCGGGTCCTGATTCGCGGGCGGTTCCACGAGCGACTTGCGGGTCCGGCGGGGTCGCCGATCCGGGCAGTGCTAGAGCGCGGCCGTACGGTAGCGCAGGCAGCCCAGGAGCCGCCCCAGCCGCCAGCCGGCGAGCCAGATCCACCGGCCCCGCGCCGACTTCGACAAGAGCCGCGGACTGCGCAGCAGCAGCGATCCGAACCGCAGCAGGCCGGGCAGCACCGGCAGCCGGGGCATGCCGTGCGGCAGATACTGCGTGTAGATGTAGACGTTGCAGCGCCCGTAGCGGGCCGCCTGGCGGAAAGCGCCGGCGAGAGTCGCCGGGTAGCGGACGTGGACCACGGCGTCGGGCGCGAAAACCAGGCGGTGCCCGGCGAGCTGCAGGCGCCAGCAGAAGTCCGTGTCCTCGAGCGCGAGGTACGACTCGTCGAAGCCGCCAAGGGCTTCGAAGACGTGCCGCCGAACACCGAGTCCGCAGCCGCCGGCATGGTCGAGGAACGGCGGGTTCGTGTAGCTGGACAGGCCGTGCTGCTGGGCCGGATCTCCGTGCAGACGGCGAGCCTGCTCGCCGTTCAGGCGTTCGATCTCGTGCCGGCTCGCCGCGGCCTCGTGCTTGCGCAGTTCGCGGACCAGGCCGTCGATCCAGTCGGCGGCGACCTCGTCGTCTGCGTCGCAGAACAGGAGGACATCGCCGGTTGCCGCGGCGGCTGCCACGTTCCTGGCGTGAGCGGCACCTCTACGGCCCGCTGCGGACAGGGCGCGCAGGCCGGGCAGGCGGTCTCGGCAGGACGCGGCCAGTTCCAGGGACCCGTCCGTCGACCCGTTGTCCGCGACCAGCACTTCGATGTCGCCCTGCCATGTCTGCCTCGAGAGCGCGTCGAGCTGCGCTCTCAACGTGGAGGCGGCGTTCAGGCAGGGGACGATGACGCTGACCCGCTCGATCGCGAACGCCGCGCCGCAGGTCACTCCAGGTAGCCCATCGCCTCGAGGGCCTTGCGCGCGGCCTCGGTCTGCGGAGTGACGTTTGGCGGCGACTCGCGGATCCAGTCGCTCAGCCGCCGTCCCAGGCGGTCCTTCACATCCGGGAACTCGTTGATCACATCCTCGGTCTGGAGCGGATCGGACGGCAAGTGGTACAGCTCGATCAGCGGCTTCTCGCGCCCACTGTCGGGCGGGCGCAGCACGAGCTGCCACTCCTGATCCTGAACGCTCCGCAGGTGCCGCTGCCAGGCGCCGGCGTCGGCGAAGGCCACCGGTTCCGAACCCTCTTCGGCCGGCGCCTGTCCGGAGAGCAGCGGCACCCAACTGCGGCCCTCGAAGCCCTCCTGCTTCGGTTCGCCGAGCAGATCCACCAGGGTGGGGAAGAGCCCGATGAGTTCCACCGGCTGCCCGACGCGCTTGCCGGCCTGCACCCACGGTTCCCCGACGACGACCAGCGGCACGTGGACGCTGCTGTTGTAGGGGACGGGACCGTGCTCGAACGGGATTCCGTGTTCGTTCAGCTCTTCGCCGTGGTCAGCGGTCAGCACGAACAGGCTCTCGTCTTCCATTCCAAGGTCCGCGATGTGGTCCAGGATGCTGGCGATGGCCCGATCCGTGACCAGGACGTTCGCGTCGTACTGGGCGACGTAGTACCTGAGTTCCCGATGGTCGCCGAGCGCCCGTCCCGGGCTGCCGGAAAGATCGACGAGTTCGTCGCCGGTGTAGTGCTGGTCGTCGAGGAAGGGGTTCTCGATTCCGGGCTGGAGCAGATAGGGGACGTGCGGGTCCGTGTAGTGGAGCCATGCGAACAGGCGCTCTTCCCCGGCGAGCGAGGCAAGCAGGGGCTTCGCCAGCTCGTTCACGCGTTCGGCCCAGACGTGGCGGCGGAACGCCATCGGCCGTTGCTCGACGGGAAGGTCGTCGATCGCATCCAGGGCCGCCTGGTCGATCCAGGTCTGCTCGTAGTGGTCGAATCCGCGGCCCCAGCCGAGCTCCCGGCCGAGGACCGGGTTCGAGATGACCGCGGCCGTGCGGTAACCCCGTTCCTGGAACCAGCCCGGCAAGGCGACGCGGGACTCGGGAATCGTCTGTGCGGCGTCATGGATCAGGCCGGTCGTGTGCGGATACAGGCTCGTGAACATCGAGGCGAAGGACGGGCCGGTCTTCGGCCACTGCACGATGGCGCGTTCGAAGACGACGCCTCGCTCGACCCAATCATCGAGGCGAGGACTGGTATCCCGCGGATAGCCGTGCCAGCCCAAGTGGTCGGCGCGCAGCGTGTCGACGGTGATAAGGAACACCCGCCGCGGCGGCTCGAGGGGGCGCTCGGCGCCGCAGCCCGAAACCAGCGCAGCGAGGGACAGGAGAGCCAGCGTCGGCAGGCGGCAACATCGCATCGTCAGCAGCCGAAACCTAGCAGTTGGCCGCGGCGGTGAGCGCTGCGCCGTCGTACCGGGAACCGTGCAGGCCGGCGCGGGTGTGGGCCGTGGTTGGTAGGCTCGCCGGGGCGCGGATCACGGTCTGCGCTCTTGGGCGCCGAAGATCGATCCACGATGCACTCTCGACCTACCCAGGCCGTGATTCTGGCGGGCGGGCGGGGTACCCGTCTGGCGCCGCTGACGGACACGCTGCCGAAGGCGCTGATTCCGTTCCACGGCAGGCCGTTCCTGGGCCACGTCGTCGACATGCTGCGCGAACAGGGGTTCGAGCGCGTCCTGTTGCTGCTGGGCTACATGGCGGACGCGATGATCGGCCACTTCGGCGACGGCTCGGCCTACGGAGTCGAGATCAGCCATCGGGTGACGGACGCAGACGACCTGACGGCATACCGCGTGAAGGAAGCGGCCGAGTGCCTCGACGACCGGTTTCTCCTTCTGTACTGCGACAACTACTGGCCGATGCAGTTCGATCGCATGTGGCAGGCCTACGTGGAGTCGGGCGCCCCGGCGCAGATCACCGTCTACGGGAACGCCGACGGCTATACGCGGGACAGCGTGATCGTCGGCAGTGACGGCTTCGTCTCGGTCTTCGACCGCGGCCGGACAACCCCGGGACTCAGCGGAGTCGAGATCAGCTACGCGATCCTGGAGAAGGCGTCGGTGCTGCCGCTGCTGCCGGACCGCCAGGAGCTGTTCGAGGAGGCGGTCTATCCGGCCCTCACGGCCCGCGGTGAACTCCACGCCTACTGGACCGAGCACCGGTACTACAGCGTCGGCGGCCATGAGCGCCTGCCCCTGACCGAGGCCTTCCTTGCCCGCTGGCCGACGGTCATCCTGGACCGCGACGGCGTGCTCAACGTGCGCCCACCGAGGGCGGAGTACGTCTGCCGACCGGAAGATCTGCGCTGGCTGCCGGGCGCCCGCGAGGCGCTCGCTGCCTTTCATCGGGCCGGATGGCGGGTGCTCGTGGTGTCGAATCAGCCCGGCGTCGCCCGGGGCCGGATGACGCTCGACGACCTCGCGGCAGTGCATCGGCGCCTGTGCGGCGAGGCCGAGGCCGCGGGCGCACGGATCGACCGGATCTACTTCTGCCCGCACGGCTGGGACGAGGATTGCGGCTGCCGGAAGCCGGCGCCGGGAATGCTCTTCGAGGCCCAGCGCGACCATCACCTGGACCTCACCAGAACGACCTTCCTGGGTGACGACGAGCGCGACGGTCAGGCGGCCGACGCCGCAGGCTGCCCGTTCGGCCTGGTCACCGAGAGCGAGCCGTTGCTGGCGCACGCCGAGCGGCTGCTGGGCCTGCACGCGCCGCGCAGAACGGCGGTGGCCGGATGAAGACGGCGTTCGTCCGTCGACCGGTTCTGGTTACCGGTCACCGCGGCTACCTGGGCTCGGTCATGGCGCCGCTGCTGGTCGAACGCGGCTACGACGTCGTGGGGCTTGATGTCGGCTACTACAACGACTGCACGATCCCGTCCCGCAACGTCCTCGGCGACCCGATACCGATCCCGCAGGTCGACAAGGACATCAGGGACCTCGTGCCGGCGGATCTGCGAGCGTTCTACGCCGTGATCCATCTTGCGGCGCTGTCGAACGATCCCATCGGCAACCTCGACGAGACCTGGACGGAGGAGATCAACCACCGCTCTTCGGTTCGCCTCGCGGAACTCGCGCGCGAGGCGGAGGTGCGCCGCTTCCTCTTCTCTTCGTCCTGCATCATGTACGGCCAGTCGAGCGTGGAGACCGTCACCGAGACCTCGCCGCTCGACCCGCGGACCCTGTACGCGAGGTCCAAGGTCAGGAGCGAGGAGGCGATTCGGAACCTCGCGAGCGACGGGTTCTCGCCCACCTTCCTGCGCAACGGCACCGTCTACGGTCTGTCGCCGCGGATGCGTTTCGACACGGTGCTCAACGACCTGACCGGCGCCGCCGTCGCCAACAGACGCGTCGTGGTCCACGGCGACGGCAAGCCCTGGCGGCCCGTGGTCCATGTGCGCGACGTGGCGGCCGCCTTCTGCCGCGTGCTCGAGGCGCCCCTCTCGGTGATTCACAACGAGGCCTTCAACACGGGCGCCGACCACCTGAACCACCGAGTGATCGAGCTCGCCGAGATCGCGGCCGACCTCGTGCCGGGCTGCGATCTCGAGGTCCGAGGCGAGCCCGGCGCCGATCGGCGTACGTACCGCGCGTCGTTCGAGAAGTTCGCGCGCGCCTTCCCGGACTTCGAGTTCCGGTGGGACGCGGCAGACGGCGCCGCACAGCTGGTCGAGGACTTTCGGCACATCGGCCTTGATGCGAGGCTGTACGGAGACAGGCGTTTCGTTCGTCTGCGCTGGCTCGACCACCTGCTCGACTCGGGCCGGCTGGACGGCTCGCTGCGCTGGGCGGGCGCATCCGGCAAGGACCCGAAGCAGGCGAAGAGCCCGCGTTCGGACGCCGACGCAGACACCGCGGCAGTCGGACCCGGCGCCGGGGCACTGCAACCGGAGGACAGGGGATGATCCACGGCGTCAAGGTGGTTCCTCTTCGTCAGATCGTCGACGAACGGGGCAAGATCATGCACATGCTGAAGGCCACCGACGAGCACTTTCTCGGGTTCGGCGAGATCTACTTCTCGACCGCCTGGCCGGGAACGATCAAGGCCTGGCACATCCACCGGTCGATGACCGTGAACAATGCGGTCGTCAGCGGCCGGGCCAAGCTCGTGATGTACGACCTGCGGGAGGATTCGCCGACCCGCGGCGAACTCCAAGAGATCTTCTTCGGCGAGGACAACCACGTCCTGGTCCAGATCCCGCCGGGGATCGCGAACGGCTACAAGGCATACGGAGACAAACAGGTGATCCTGGCGAACGCCGCCACCGAGCCGCACGACCCGGACGAGATGGAGCGGCTCGATCCGTTCACCGACCGGATCCCCTACGACTGGGCGCTGCGGCACGGTTGAGGCGACGGGACCGACGTGGCGGTGGATGCTTCGCGGCTGATAGTGACCCGCACGCCGCTGCGGGTCTCCCTGGTGGGCGGCGGCACCGACCTTCCGGCGTTCTACCGGCGGGAGGGCGGCGCCGTGCTCTCGACGACCATCGACCGCTACGTCTACGTCACGGTGAAGCGCCACAGCGAGCTGTTCTTCGAGCCGGTCCGCGTCAACTACTCGCGCAGCGAACAGGTCGAACGCACCTGTGAGCTGGACAACAACATCGCCCGCGAGTGCCTGCGCTTTCTGGACGTCGATCCGCCCATCTACATCTCGACCGTCGGCGACGTGCCGGCGTCGACCGGGCTCGGCGGTTCGAGCGCCTTCGCCGTCGGCCTGCTGAACGCTCTGCATTCCTACAAGGGCGAACGCGCCTCGGCCGGCCAGTTGGCGGAAGAGGCCTGCCACATCGAGATCGAGGTCCTGGGCGAACGGATCGGCAAGCAGGACCAGTACGCGGCAGCCTACGGCGGACTCAATCTGCTGTCGTTCAAGCCGGACGGCGGAGTGACGGTGGAGCATCTGCGGATCCCGGGCGATCGGTTGCGGGAGCTGTTTCAGTCGGCGCTCATGTTCTGGACCGGACACCAGCGCGACGCGAGCGCAGTTCTGGTCGAGCAGGACGACCGCACCGAACTGAACCTCGACTCCCTGTGCCGGATGCGAGATCAGGCGCGCGATCTGCACCGGGCCCTTGGCGCAAGGGAGGTCGATGTCAAGGGGATCGGCCGGCTCCTCGATCGCGGCTGGAGGATGAAGCGCGAGCTGGCGGGATCGATCACCACGCCGTTGATCGACGCCTGGTACGACGCTGCCATGGCGGCGGGGGCTCTGGGAGGCAAGCTGTGCGGCGCCGGCGGCGGCGGTTTCCTGCTCTTCATCGTGCCGAAGGAACGCCAAGCGTCCGTGCGCGCGGCCCTTGGCGACCTGTTCGAGCTTCCGGTCGGCCACGAGTCCCACGGCTCCCAGCTCGTGGCGCCGTTCCATCATGGCTGATGGCCTCATGGCGACCTCGGGCAACCTGGCCGCGTTTCCTCCCGTCCGGTGACCACTGGGCCGTCCATGACTGCAGCCCGTCCATGACTACAGCCCGTCCATGACTACAGAGAAAGACACCGGCTGCCTGGTCTGCGCCGAATCCACCGTCGAGGAGTTTCTCGACCTCGGCGCCACCGCGCTCGCCAACAAGTTCCCCGACGCCGAGGATCTTCGCAAGCCGGAACTCCGCTTCCCACTGCGGGTCGGTTTCTGCCGCGGCTGCGGCCACGTGCAGCTCGTCGAACGCGTGCCGCCAGCGGCGATGTTCACGGACTACCTGTACGTGTCGTCCGCCTCGGACACCCTCAGGGCCCACTTCGACGACCTGGCGGCCACGCTGACCGCGCGCCACGGCCTTGCGGGCGACTCTCTCGTGATCGACATCGGCTGCAACGACGCCTCGCTGCTGTGCTGTTTCCGCGACCGCGGCGTCAGAACGCTGGGTGTCGACCCGGCCGAGAACCTGGCCGAGTTCAGCCGCAGCACCGGGATCGAGCGCTATCGGGGCTTCTTCGGCGCCGACACTGCGGGCGAGATCGTGGACAGATGCGGTCAGGCGGCGCTCATCACGGCGACCAACACCTTCCCGCACATCCCCGATCTTCCCGGCTTCGTCGCCGGCCTGGACACTGCCCTCGCTCCCGGCGGAGCCTTCGTCCTGGAAGCGCACTATCTGCTGGATCTGCTCGACCAGCTCGCGTTCGACACGGTGTACCACGAGCACGTCTCGTACTGGGCGCTGGGCCCGATGATGCGGCTGTTCGCCGACCACGGCATGGAGGTCGTGCACGCCGAGCGGCTGCCGATCCACCACGGCCAGCTTCGGGTCACGGTGATGCGTCGAGGCGAGGGCAGCGCGGACGACAGCGTTGCCGATGTCCTTGCGGCCGAGCGCGAGACCGGCATCGACCGCCTCGAGACCTGGAGCAGGTTCGCCGCCCGGGTCGACCGCCTGAAGACCGAGGTCTTGGACTGTCTTTGCGGCCTCCAGTCGGAAGGCCGCCGGCTCGCCGGCTACGGAGCGCCGGCCAAGGGCAGCACGTTGCTGGAGTTCCTGGGGCTGGGCCCCGACCTGATCGACTTCATCGCCGACCGCAGTCCGCTGAAACAGGGCCGCTACACGCCCGGATCCCGCATTCCGATCGTGGCGCCCGACGCGCTGCTGGAGAATCCCGCACCGGACCACGTGCTTCTCCTGGCCTGGAACTTCGAGGACGAGATCCTGGCCCAGCAGGCCGAGTATCGCCGCCGGGGCGGCAAGTTCATCCTGCCCGTGCCGGAAGTCCGGATCGTCTGACCTCCGCGTGCGCCCGCGTCCGTTCCCGGAGGCCGGCGCGAAGCACCGGGTTCCCTGCCCTTGCGGCGCTTCTCACTGCGCAGCCGCGCCTGGCGGTACCGGCCGCGTCGTCGGTGCGGCTGTGCGACGGCGCGGCGATGTCCCACAGGCCGCAGGCCCGACGTCCACGGCGAAGCACGGCGCGGCGCGGCACGGCGAGAATGCCGCCGGGCCGCTGCTGCGTTACGCTCCATCCGTGAGTTCCGGACGTGCACCCCGGGTCGCCGCCCTGGTTCTGAACTACAACGGCCGCGACATCACGTTGCAGAGCCTCGCGAGCCTGGAGGCGATGACCTATCCCGCCTGCGAGCTGATCCACATCGACAACGGCTCCAGCGACGGCTCCGGCGAGGCGGTCGCGGCCGCGCATCCGGGCGTCACCCAGATCCGGGTCGAGGAGAATCGGGGCGTCGTCTTCGGCATGAACCAGGGGATCGAACTCGCGGTCAGCCGCGGCGTCGACTACCTGCTCCTGCTGAACAACGACATCGAGGTCGAGCCGGACTTCCTGGCGGAGCTCGTCGCGGCGGCCGAGACGGACCCCGCCATCGGATGCGTGGGACCGAAGATCCTCTACCACGGCGAGCGGGACCGTCTGTGGTCGGCCGGCGGCCGCATTCGCTTCCGCGAGTCGATGACGCGAGAGCGCGGCGAAGGCCAGGTCGACCGCGGACAGTACGACCGCGACGAGGAAGTGCCCTACGTGAACGGCTGTGCGATGCTGGTGCGCCGGAGCGTCGTCGAGGAGATCGGTCTCTGGGATCCGCTGTTCCACCTCGCGCTCGACGACGCGGACTGGTGCATGCGGATGAAGGCGCGCGGCTACCGCTGCTACTACGCCCACCGGGCGGTCCTTTACCACATGGTGGGGCGCACGGTTGGCGGCTACAGGGCCTCGCGAACGTTCTTCAACGGACGAAGCGCAGCCCTGTTCGTGCGCCGCCACGGCGGGCCGCTGCAGTGGTGTACCTTCCTGACGTTTCTCTCGGCGGGACTCTTCCTGGCCTTCTTTCGCGAACTCGTCCGCTGCAACCAGGGCGCTGTCATCGCCAAGCTCCGCGGCGTGATCGAGGGGCTTCGGACGCCGATGGCGCCGCCGCCAGGGCTTGACGCGGGCGCCCGGGCGTGCTGAGAAATCTGCGCGAAGACACCCGGCGACTGCGGGAGATCAAGACCAGGCCCTTTCCCTGGTACGTGCTCGAGTCGCTGCTGTTCGAGAACGGCTACCAGGCGGTCGTGCTCTACCGCATCGCTCACTGGTTCAAGAGCCGTCGCATACCGGTGCTGGGACCGTTCTTCGCCCGGCTGTCGCTGTTTCTCACCAGCGTCGACATCGCGCCCGCTGCGCGGATCGGCCCCGGACTGTTCATCAGTCACGGCATCGGCCTGGTGATCGGCAACGGGGTTCGCATCGGCAGGAACGGAACGCTGCTCCACCAGGTGACCATCGGCGCGCCGACTGGCAAGCGGCTCGATCAGATGCCGAAACTGGGCAGCAACGTCTTCGTCGGCGCCGGCAGCCGGCTGATCGGCCAGGTCGAGATCGGCGACGATGTCTTCATCGGCGTGAACTGCGTCGTCGTGCGGGACATCCCGAGCGGCACGAAGGTCACGGCGACCGCAGGCCTGCGGATCGAGTCTCGGGAAACCACCGGCGACGGAAGGCAGGACCCGCTCTCCGAGCGTGGGAACGCAGGCGTCTCGCCTGACGAGGCGAACACGAGCGGCGATCTCCAGGCCAGCCGCAAGGGTCAGCAACCCACGGGTCAGCAACCCACGCCTGGCAGCTCATCGTAGAAGTCGCCCTGCATTCGATCGTCACCCATCTCGGTCCGGCATCGCGGCTCGCCGGTCAGTCAGGGACGGCGCCGTCCCGACCGGCCGTGCGCGGCAGGACCCGGAACAGGCCGCAGGCCCCGGCCAGCGCGGCGGCAGCGAGGATGATCGCCTCCGTCGTCCGGCCGTAGAGAGCCATGCCGGTCCCGAACAGCGCAGCGTAGACCGCGACGCAGCCGAGCATCCAGGCGAGAAGCGCCGCCGTGGCGCTGCCGGGCTCATCCGGCCGGGTCTCCACCACCCGCCGCCAGCCGAGGGCGAACGGGCGGACGCGGTCGTAGAACGACTGGAGAACTGCCGTCTCGGCGGGCGCGCTCGCCATGGTCACGACGAACCAGACCGCGGTGGTCAGCGCAACGCCGAAGAGGAGCTGCACTGCGGCCGAAGGCAGCGACAGGCCGACCGCCTCGTGACCGAACTGAAACCACACGGCGACCGCGAACGAGATGACCATCGCCGAGATCTCCGACCAGGCGTTGATCCGCCACCAGAACCAGCGCAGCAGGAAGAGCAGCCCGGTGCCGGCGCCGATCTGCAGCAGGATCTGAAACGCCTGCATCGCGTTCTCGAGCCACAGCGCGACCACCGCTGCCAGCGCGACAAGACCGATCGTCGACAGCCTGGCGACGAGGACATAATGCGGCTCGCCGCGCCCGGGCCGCACGAACCTCCGGTACACATCGCTGACAATGTAGGAGGCGCCCCAGTTCAGATGGGTCGAGATCGTCGACATCAGGGCCGCTGCCAGTGACGCAACGACCAGTCCGAGCAGACCGTGCGGCAGGAACACGAGCATCGCCGGGTAGGCGAGGTCGTGCCGGATGAGCGACGGATCGAGATGCGGGAATGCGGCGGCGATCGAGTCCAGCGTCGGATAGACGACCAGCGAGGCCAGGGCGACCAGGATCCACGGCCACGGCCGCAGCGCGTAGTGGACGATGTTGAACCACAGGGTCGCGCCCATCGAGTCCCGCTCGCTGCGGGCGGCGAGCATGCGCTGTGCCGTGTAGCCGCCCCCACCCGGCTCCGCGCCGGGGTACCACGTCGACCACCACTGAACCGCGATCGGGATCAGGAACACGGTGGCAGCCGTCTCCCAGTCACCGAAGTCCGGCAGCAGGGCGAGACGCGCGGCGATGTCGGGGTTCGCTGCCAGCCCGGAGAGCCCGCCGACGGCAGGATGCGCCAGCGCGTACCAGGCGGCTGCGACCGATCCCGCCATCGCGATGACGAACAGCATGAGGTCCGTGACCACGACACCCCAGAGACCGGACGCGGCCGAGTACGCAGCCGTCACGGCTGCGGCGACGAGCACCGTAGTGTGCTTGTCGGCCCCGAGCAGAACGCCGCCGATCTTGATCCCGGCCAGCAGAACCGCCGCCATGATCATCACGTTGAAGAACACGCCCAGGTACACCGCCCGGAATCCGCGCAGGAAGACCGCCGCGCGACCGGAGTAGCGGAGCTCGTAGAAGCCGATGTCGGTGAAGACGCCGGAGCGCCGCCAGAGCTTCGCGTAGAAGAACGTCGTGCACATGCCGGTGATCAGGAACGCCCACCACATCCAGTTGCCGGAGACACCGCCGTTCCTCACCAGGTCCGTCACCAGGTTCGGCGTGTCGGTCGAGAAGGTCGTGGCGACCATGGACGTACCGAGCAGCCACCACGGCAGGTTCCGGCCAGCGAGGAAGAACTGGCCGGTGCCTGCACCGGCCCTGCGGGCGAACACGAGCCCGACGGCGAGCGCCAGGGCGCCGTAGACCGCGAGGACGGTCCAGTCGACGCCGTTCAGGCGCATGACCGGGCCCGTTTCCATGCCAGGCAGATCCATGTCAGGCAGACCAGGGGCAACCCGACAGACCGGAGGAGCGTCAAGCGGGTCTCCAGGATGATCGCTCGCCGAACCACTCGCGCAAGTCGCCGGGGTAGACGCCCTCCTTGACGCATCGCTGGAGAGTCGAAGCGACCGACGGCAGATCGCCGGCGTAGGTCAGCCCGGCCGTGCTCTGAGCCATCGGCGTCAGCCGGACCCGAGCCGAACCGTGCCCGATCAGTCGCCCGACCGTCTCGCTCAGCAGGAACTCGTCCTGCAGCGGATCATCAAGGCGCGCCTGGAACCTGGCGAACGCGGCTTCGAGGAGGCCGAAGATCGAGGGCTGGAAGGCCCACAGGTTCATGGAGCACGGGGTTTCGGGCGCCAGCTTCCGGACCTCCCCCGCGCCGTCGCGGCCGACAAGGCCCGCCTCGGTCGGCCGCACGTCGTAGACCTCGTCGATCCCCGCCAGGGTCGCGTCCGCGCCAGTCGACACGATGCCCCGATTGACGCCGCTGGCCCGAGAGACCCCGGTTCGATGGAGCGCATACGTGCCGAGGAAGTGCGAGTCGTCGCCACGGGCCAGTCCGTCGGCTACCCGCCGGCCGAACGACTCGATCGCCCGGGGTCCGTAGAAGTCGTCCGCGTTGACAACCAGGAAGGGGCCCTCGATCCTGGTGCACAGCGCCAACACGGCGTGGCCGGTTCCCCACGGCTTGGCTCTCCGCGCCGGCGGCGGGCCGCCGCTCGGCAGGTTGTCGACGAGCGACTGCGCCACGAAGTCCACCGGAACGGCCCGGCCAGCACGCTCTGCGGCCCGGCTCATGATCTGCTCCGTCCGGTCCGCCGAGGTCACGAACACCACCCGCCCGCAGCCGGCCCGGATCGCGTCGCAGATCGCGTACTCGAACAGCACTTCGCCGCTCGGACCAACGGGCTCCAGCGCCTTCGGACGCCCGAATCTCGCCGAACGGCCGGCGGCGAGAATGGCCAGCGTCAGTCCCTTGTCAGTTGCGGACATGCCGACCGCCAGAGAGCTGCGGACTGACGTTCCGCGCCGGATGCGCGCCGAGCGCCGGCGTGTCCGTGGGCGTGCCCGGCCGATCGACGTCTTCGATCCGGATCGTCTCGAGTTCGGTGATCTTCATCTTCCTACCCCCTCCAGGCGTGTCGAGGCAACGCGGCCGCTGCCGGGCGAGCCGCGGACAGGTCAGCGGCCACGACCGGCCGCCGCGATCCCCACGCCGGGGACGAAGCGCAAGCCGGAACCCGGCCCTGAGCAACCCGCCGAGAGCGCGAGCCTCTCGGCAGGAATCCGAGCGCAGGAAGACTCTCCGGTCGCTGCGGCTACCGTAGTTCGGCAATCCTGTTGCGCTCGATCAGGTCGAAGTCGATCTCGACGCCGAGGCCGGGGCCCATCGGCGCGTGGACGCAGCCCTCATGGTCGACCTCGATGTCCTCGACCAGGCCATACTTCTGCGCGCCTGCCGGCAGCAGGACCTCGAACCAGTCGCAGTTGCGGATTGCGGCGCTGATGTGCAGGTGGGCGACGTTGTTCAGCGAGTTTCCGCCGTGGTGGATCTCGAAGTTCATCCCGAAGCCTTCGGCCAGATGCGCCGCCTTGAGGCAGCCGGTGATGCCTCCCTTCAACGCGACGTCGCCGCGCAGGTAGTCGGTCGCCTGGTTGTGGATCCACGGAGCGAAGGAGTCGTACCAGGCGCCTGGGAACTCGGTGGCCAGAATCGGGATGCGCAGGTGCTGGCGGAGCTTCGTGTAGTTGTAGATGTCCTGGTCGCCGAGCGGATCCTCGTACCACTCGAAGTCCAGTTCCTCGAGCAGCCTGCCCACCCGCAGCGCCGACGGATAGTCGTATCCCCAGGTCGAATCGAGCATGAGCGGGAAGCCGTCGCCGACTGCCTCACGAACGGCCTGGCAGATGCGCATGTCGTCTCGCCAGACGCGGAACGGGTGGATCTTGTAGCCCTGCCAGCCGGCGGCCTGGTACGAGAGCGCCTGCTCGACGTAGGCCTCGACGCTCGGCTGCTGCTCTGAACTTGCGTACGCCGGCAGTCTTGTCCGGTAGGTCCCGAGCAGCCGGTGGATCGGCTCCGCAGCCGCCTTGCCAGCGATGTCCCAGAGCGCCACGTCGACCGCGCCGACGACCCAGGGCTGCACCACGAGGCGCCGCTCCAGCATCTCCTGATAGAGCTGCTCGCGGGCCAACGGGTCGCGGCCCATCACGATCGGCTTGAGCACTCTCAGCAAGGTCTGCGCCGTCATGCTCGTTCCCATGCCGAGGAACGAATGCCCCTCGATTCCGTCGTCCGTGCGGATCGTCACCAGGCCGAGCTCGCCGACCCGGTCCGGTTGGCCTGTCGGATCGAACGGACCGCGCCCCAGGTAGGAGTGCGGAGGGATGTCTTTCCAGGCGAAGACGGTGATGCCGAGGTCGTCGATCTTCATCAGACACGGCTCGCCTGCGAAGAACCGGGGATCAGCTGCCGGCGCCCTGCGGCGTCGGGAGCGGCGTGGGTGGAAGACCGGGCCATCGGAGTTCCTCACGAGTGGTCGTGGACATGCCTGAACGCGTCCCGTGGAGGCTATCGTGACAGGAAGAGGGTCGGCTTGCCGGCTCCTTGCCCGCGAGACGGGCTGGCGTCAAGTGCTTCGGGCGGCCGTGTCGGCTTGCCGGCTCCTTGGCCGGCAAGGGGGGCTGAAGTTGCTGACGGGGTCCTGCACGAGGAGTTCGTTCATCTGGCACTGCCCAGGCCGCAGAGCGGGTGCTCAGGACGCACTCGGCGGAGGAGATCCGGCGCGTTGACGGCTGGCTCGTCCGGGTTTCCGTGCCAACATCCAGGCCCGTGAAAGCCGGCGACATCATCTCGCGCTTCCGGGTGCACGGCTCGCTGCCGTGCCTGCCAGGCGAGTTGCCGCTACCGCTGTACCGGGCCCAGGACATCGGCGCGCGATCGTGGGTGCTGGTCGAGTGCTTCCCCGAGGATGCGCCGCATGCCGAGGTCGAGGCGTCCGCGCAGCGGGCGGCGGTTCTCGCGGCCGCCACCAACGACGAAGGAGAACACCGTGTCCAGCGCCTCGTCGATCGGTCGCTCGATCCTCCGGCGTTTCTCGCCTGGTCTCTGAGCGGCGGCGAGACCCTTCGTCAGCGTCTCCAGCGCTCCCCGCTCAGCCTCGAGCAGGCCGCCGATACGGGTCTCGCCTTGGCGCGCTCGCTGCGCAACCTGCACCGGGCCGGCGTGGTCCACGGCGGCCTGCGTCCGGCGAATGTCCAACTGCTGGGGGGCGGCAGGGTGGGTCTGCTGGCTCCGTCCAGCCTGGGACCCATGACGCTGGCGGCGGCCAACGAGGCACTCGACGCGGCGAGCCTGTGGACCGCGGCCTACCTCTCACCCGAGCAGATCGACGGGGCCCAGGCCGCGACCGCCGGCTTTCCGGCGCCGTTCACCACCGCGGATGACGTCTGGACGCTGGGCGTCGTGCTGCATGAACTCGTCACGGGGGAGTTGCCCTTCCTGGCCAGCACGTTCGGCGCGATGAAGCGCGCGGTTGTCGCCCAGCCCGTCGACCTTGCCGGCACGCTTCCCGGCAGCGCGCCCGACGCCTTCGAAGCGGTGTTCGCGGCGGCCCTCGACCGGGACGCCGATCGTCGCCGCGCCGCACTGGACGACGTGATCGGCCGGCTGCGCCAGGTCAAGGCGGAACTTCGCCCGCAGGTCCGGCCGCCGATCGGCAGCGTGGCCCGCAAGCAGGCCCGGAAAGCGGCTGCAGCGACGGATCATTCCGCTGTCGGCCCGGCTGAGCCGGAGTGGAAATCCGCGATCTCGCGGATCGGCCGTAAGCGCCGTCGGCTCGCCCGAGAGCGCCCGGCGCCGGCATTGTGGCGCGTGCTGATCGGACCGCTTGCGGCCCTGCTGTTGACCGCCGCTGCACTGGCGGCCTGGTTGTTCTGAGCCGGCCCTCGTGTTCTGAGCCGGCCCGCTTCGCGAGAGTCGCCGATTCTGCCGGTCAGGCGGCTTCTGCGGCGGTGACGGTCACGGTGACGGTGCCGTCGTCGGCCTTCATGGCCGAGCCGGTGACCTTGGCGGCCTGGCCGCCGAGACCTTCGAGCGTCTTGATCGCGTCAGCGTCCGAGCCGGCGCGGTCGATCCTGACGACGTCGTCTCCGACCAGAAGACCCATGTCGTTGCCCTTCTTCAGGCAGGTCGCAGCGCAGCCGGCGTGACCGGCACCCTTCTGTCCATTGCCGAAGCAGACCATGTCGAGGACCTCGCCGGTCCAGGTGTCACCCGCCAGAGCGGGCGCTCCGACCATCAACGAAAGAGCCAGAACCGCAAACAGTACCTTCTTCATGTCGAGTCCTCCAGTTGGCTTCAAGGCAAGGGTCAAGTCGCTGTTGCCGGACAGTAGCACAGCAGAGAGCCGGCGCAGCCGGGGGTCTCTGCCTTTCCCGTGCAGTCCTGCTGCCCGTTCCTGTGCCATAGTCCGCGGCCATGATCCGGTTGAACCGCTATTCCGCTCGCATCACCCAGGACAAGTCCCAGGGCGCCTCGCAGGCGATGCTCTACGGGGCCGGTCTGACGCCCGAGGACATGGCCAGGCCCCAGGTCGGGATCGCCAGCGTCTGGTACGAGGGCAACACCTGCAACATGCACCTCCTGGAGCTCGCCGCGGCGGCAAAGGAGGGCGTCGAAGGCACTGGCTGCCTGGGCCTCCGGTTCAACACGGTCGGGGTCTCGGACGGCATTTCGATGGGCACGGACGGGATGAGCTACTCCCTTCAGTCGCGGGACCTGATCGCGGACTCGATCGAGACGGTGATGGCTGCGCAATGGTACGACGCGAACATCTCGATCCCCGGCTGCGACAAGAACATGCCTGGCTGCATGATGGCGATCGCCCGGCTCGACCGCCCGTCCCTCGTGATCTATGGCGGCGCCATCCGCTCCGGCAGGTTCCGCGGTGGCAAGATCGACATCATCTCCGCCTTCCAGAGCTACGGCGAGGCGATCAGCGGCGCCTTGACCGAAGACGACCGTCAACGAATCGTCCGCAGCGCCTGCCCCGGCCCGGGCGCCTGCGGCGGCATGTACACCGCGAACACGATGGCCGCCGCGATCGAAGCGCTGGGCATGTCCCTGCCCTACAGCTCCTCGACGCCGGCCGTGGCGGAGGAAAAGCTGAAGGAGTGCCGCCGCGCCGGCGCCGCGGTGAAGAACCTGCTCGAACTGGACCTCCGTCCGAGCGCGATCATGACCCGCGCGGCGTTCGAGAACGCGATGGTGCTGATCACCGTGCTCGGCGGCTCCACGAACGCTGTGCTCCATCTGCTGGCGATCGCACATTCGGCCGGTGTCGACCTTGGGATCGACGACTTCCAGAAGGTCAGCGATCGGATTCCGTTCCTCGCGGATCTGAAGCCCTCGGGGCGCTATCTCATGGAAGACCTTCACGACGTCGGCGGCACTCCCGCGGTGCTGCGGATGCTGCTCGACCGCGGACTGATCGACGGCGACTGCCAGACGGTGACCGGCCGCACCATGGCCGAGAACCTGTCCTCGCTGCCGGATCTCGCCGAGGGACAGGATGTCGTGCTGCCGTTCGAGGAACCGATCAAGCCGACCGGCCACCTCCAGATTCTCCGGGGAAACCTGGCTCCCGAGGGCTCGGTGGCGAAGATCACCGGCAAGGAGGGCGAGCGGTTCGCCGGGCCGGCGCAGGTCTACGATTCCGAGGAGGCGATGATCGGGGCTCTGGAGCGCGGCGAGATCCGCGCGGGTTCCGTGGTCGTGATCCGCTTCGAGGGTCCGAAGGGGGGGCCCGGCATGCCGGAAATGCTCAAGCCGACGTCAGCCCTGATGGGCGCCGGTCTCGGAGATCAGGTGGCGCTGGTGACCGACGGCCGCTTCTCCGGCGGCTCGCACGGCTTTCTCATCGGCCACGTGGCGCCCGAAGCGCAGGAAGGCGGGCCGCTGGCCCTCGTACGGGACGGCGACCGGATCGAGATCGATGCGGTCCGCAACACGATCGACGCGGTGCTCGATGCCGCCGAACTCGAGGCCCGGAGGGCGGCCTGGGAGGCGCCTCCGCTCAAGGCGAAGCGCGGCACGCTTCGCCGCTACATCAAGACCGTGAGTTCCGCGTCGACGGGTTGCGTGACGGACGGTTGAGGCGGCGCCGAGCTCTCACGAGGACCGTGACGAGCGCTATCGCGCCGCCGAGCAGCGCGAGAGCCGGCGTGTCGGCGCCCTTGTCGCCCAACATGGCATTGAGACCGGCGCCGGCGAGAACGCCGATCAGCAGCGCGAGCAGAGCCCTTCCGACGACGGGGACCTTGGGGCGGGAACTTCCTTCAGTCATAGCCGGTCCCGATCCTGCAAGTCGTTCTGGCGGCGCATGACCGCTGCGGCGTGCCGCGCGTGACTCGAAGCCAGGATTCAGACCTCCCCTCGCAGCGCCTGGAGAACCAGGTCCCGGGCCCGGCGCGGCTCGTAGATGAACACTCTGCGCACCTTGGGGCCGACCCGATAGCGAAACCGCGCCAACCGCCTGGCCTGGCCGCTGTGCGGCCGGGCGACGTTCAACGCGTAGTGCGATTTCGACTGGCCGGAGCCTCTCGCCAGGCGGCGCAAGTCGTCGGCGGAAACCTGGCTCCAGTCAACGCAGGAACCGAGAGGGGCAAGCAGATCGCCGCCGTAGCGGTGCACGGACTCGACCCGGAAGCCGGTGCGAATCAGGCGGGCCAGATCTCGGGAGCGGATGGCGCGGGCGCAGTCGCCCGCGATCGGCGGCAGCGGCAGCCGGTCGAATCGGCGTGCCGCCGCCGGCAGTCGGCGAAAGGCCGCGGCCGCCACGGCGCCGGCGCGGCCGTTCCACTGGTGCCTGGCTGGACCCACGTAGTCATCCACGAACAGCCTGCCCGCGGGTTCCAGGGCATCGAGCACGGCGACCAGCAGGCGCTCCAACCGCAGGTGAACGGAGAAGCCGCCGATGCAACAGACTGCCTGGTAGGCAGCCGAGGGCAGCTCGGGACGGCGGGGATCCAGGATCAGATGGTGGATGCGGGCATCATTCGGTCGGTGCGAAGACACGTCGGCGGCGACGTCGACGCGGGCGGCGAAGCCGGTGCGGAGGAGCTCCGGGGCCCAGGCTTCGTCGCCCAGCAGGAGGACGCGGTCCAAGGGCTGGGGCGAGGCGTGCTCCGCGATCCAGTTGCCGGGAGCGGGCGCGTTGATCGCGGCGCGGACCTTGGCGGGCAAGCCCCAGACTGGGGGCGACGGTTCGGGCTCGCCGCCTCGGACGAGGCCGGCGGCACCGGGGCCGGGGCCTCGTTGCTCCAGGCCTCGGCGTGACTCCCTTTGCTGGCGCCACTGGAGGCGGAAATACAGAGCGTGCTTGCGCTCGGAGCAGGTGCGGCAGGTGCCGCAGGGGTTGCCCGTGCGCAGACCGTCGGTGATGGAGGACAGGAGCGGCGAGCGCTCCACTTCGGCGAGGGTCGTCTCGGGGTAGAGACCGATCGGCTGCTCTTCCCAGAAGATGCAGGGCGAGACCGCGCCGTTCGGCCGCACCACGACGGTATGGCGGGGCCAGGCGCAACCCGCGACTGCGGTACGGACACGGCCGCGCAGGCGGCGGCGATCGTAGAGCCCGGCGCGCCAGCGGAGCAGGTGACCGCGGAAACCGATCGCGCCGCCGTCGTCGAAGTCCGGGTAGGAAACGAGCTTCAGGCCCCGGGCGGCCGCGTCCTCGGCGGTGGCGGCCAGCTCCGCCCGCAGCGCGCCCGGGGCCTCGCCGTCCAGCAGTTCGTCCTCGGCGGTGACGTGGGCGGTCGGCGTGACGAATCGCACGTCGAGCTCGCTGGCGCCGACTTGCTCCGCGAAGCGCGGCAGATCAGCGAGGTCGGCGCGGTTCGTCTGCATCCAGACGAAGATCAGACGCAGGCGGGTCGAAGCACCGCGCCGGACGTCGTTGAGGAGGCCGAGACAGCGCATCAACCGGGCAAACCTGGCGCCGACCCGGATCGCCTCGTAGGTCTCGGCGCGGGTCCCGTCCATCGACACGCCGACCGTCTTCACGCCCGCTTCGCAGATCGCCTCCGCCTTGGACGGAGTGAGCGGCAAAAGGTTGGTGGGGAACCAGAGGTCGGGGATGCCGTAGCCCCCCGCCTCACGGACGATGTCGATGAACTTCGGGTGGACCAGAGGCTCGGCCGCGCAGCCGAGAGCAACGCGATGGGCGCGCGGGAAGAGGTCGGCTGCGACTCGGCTGAAGGTCTCGAGCGGCATCATGCCGGTGCGCGACAGACGCCGGTCGAACGGCAGGAACTGCAGCCGGTCGACCGCGGAGAAATAGCACATCTTGCACTTCAGGTTGCAGCGCTCGGTGGTGTCGAGGATGACCTCGAGGGGTCGCCCGACTCTCACGACAGAGCCGCCAGCATTGCCTTGCAGACACCGAGGCCGGAGCTCCGTTCGCGCCACACGGCGGCGATGCTAGCCGGGTCTCGGTCGTCGCGGCGCCACGCGGCCTGCTCGTCGGCGATCGCCCTGGCCAGCGGACCCGCACGGTGGGCGGACGCGACCCGGCCGTAGGCGCCGTCTTCGGACCAGCTGCGCAAGCTCGGAATCGGCGTGCCGACGATCGTCGCGCCCATGGAGAGGGCTTCGCAGCCGGCGTGAGGCGATCCCTCCCAGCGCGACGAGAAGACGATCGACCGGCTTCCCGCGAGCGCCTCCGCCAGTACCGGCGGGTGCTGCGGACCGTGGTGGATCACGTTCGGGAACCGCCTGCACAGATCCCGAAAGTGCTCTTCCCCGCCGGTCCCGAAGATGTGGACGGGCACGCCGCTCTCGTTGCCCGCACCGCGCAGGTAGCGGCTCAGCGCCCTGGCCAGCAGCGGTGCGTTCTTCTGCGGGTCGTCCCAGCGCCCGATCGCCACCAGGCCGCGGCGCTCCCGTTCGAGGTCGGAGAACTCGCAGAAGACCCGGTTGATCGCGAGCGGCGCCACGTGGACGCGGTCCGCATGCTCGCCGGCCCCGACGGTGCGCAGGAAACGCCGGAAGTGGTCGCGCGACTCCGCATTGCCCAGCACCAGCACATCGGAGAAGCGGGCGCTGCGCAGGAACTCGGCGTCCTGCAGATCCCGGCGCCGGAACGAACGCAGGTAGCGCAGTACCAGCTTCGCGAACTGTCGGCGCCGATGGCGGCGGTCCGAAACACCGGCGTAGACCATCCGTCTCATCGTGGCGAGCGGGAAGGCGCGCAGCCCCATCTGCCCGTCCGAATCTCCCATGGCGATCGTCCGAACGCCGATACCCACCAGCAACTCGAGCAGGCGGGACATCTGGTGGAAGGACGGCACGATCGCGACCTGGACCTTGAGGTCGAGCCAGAACCTCCGGTTCGCCAGACCCTCGTCAGACGGCGGGCTGAAGGTCGGGACAGGGAAGCCGTCGTCGGACGACTGCGGACAGACGACGAACGCCTCATGCCCCAGTTCCTCGAGACCGAGGATGTACTCCTCGAACCGAAACGAGCACTGACTCAGGGGAGTGCCGTAATTCCAGACGACGGCGACCCGCATGATCCGCGACGCTACAGGACGGCGATGAAGCGGGAAACGGACTTCAGTTGCAACGGAAGGCGGCTGTATCCGTCGCAAGGCCTGCCACCTCTCCCGGGTTCATGCCCGAAAGGCCCTTCATCTACGGTTCCTAGTCCGACGCGGGATCGGAGCAGGAGAACGCCTCCCGGTCCTGGATCGGCTGGAACGGCGTGCCGGCCGGGTTCTCGTAGCGCCGCACCTCTCCCGTCTCGCCGTCCGTGACCGTCATTGTCACGGCCACGTCGGTCAGTCCGCCTGCGTACACCCAGCGGTGGCCGTTGATCCTGCATCCGTCGAGGACCTTGATCGCCATCTCCAGGTTGTTCGGGCTGAAGAACCAGTAGAGGCCGGTATCCGCGGTGAGCGGCCGGGCCATGGCGGCGTCGGCGCCGTCGGCCGTTTCCCAGCGGGCGCGCACGGCGAAGCGGCCGCCCTCGAGACAGAGCGTGCGGTCGTCGGCAACGCAGGCGCCGTTCTCAAGCGGCGCCGCGACCGGGCCGGCGCGCAGCTCCGCGGCGAGGGACGCAGTGAACCGCGAGGTCCGGTTCGTTCCCCCCTGGGCCGACTCCATCTCGCCGTCCGTCAGCAGGTAGCGGCTGTGGCCGTACAGGTTCCCGCCCTGGGAGCAGACGGCGAAGAACTCCTTGTCCTGAACCGGCCGGAAGGGAGTGCTCGGCGGGTTGTAATAGGTTGCGGCGACTCCCGTCTCGGAGTCGATCACGGTCATGATGACCTTCACGTCGGTCAGGCCGGCGGCGTAGACCCAGTAGCGCTCATTGAAGGCGCACCCGTCCAGGACCTTGACCACCAGTTCGATGTTGTCCCGCGAGAAGAACCAGAAGTCGCCGGTGTCGTTGGTCAACGCATCCGCGTCGCCCCGGTCGCTGTCCTGGGAGGTTTCCCACTGCACTTCGACCCGGAAGCGGCCCTTGTTCAGGCAAAGCGTGTCGCCGTCCTCCACGCAGTCCGCGACTTCGGCGAACGTCGTGGCGCCCGCCTCCGGCGTCGGATCGGAGCTGCCGCTGTTGTTGCGAGCCACGACCTGATAGGCGCGGTACGTGGCAGGCGGGATGTTCTGGATCACCACCGACGTGCTGTTCCGCCCCAGGGTGGCGATGCGCTCGAAGCCGCTGTCGACCATCCGCTCGTAGATGTCGAAGGCGGTCTCGTTGCTGGATCGGTCCTGCCAACGCAGTTCGAGTTCGGTCTGACTGATCGCGGAGACAGCGAGGTCGCTCGGCGCTGCCGGCCCTCCCGGGCCCACCGGGCCGATCTTGGGGTAGAGGGTGCGTACGGCATTCCGGTCGTCCCGGTTGAGCGCCGCGCCGCGACTGTCGCCGTGGACGTTGGCGCGCATCAGGGCCTCGACCGTCAGCTCATCGCAGGCGGGGCCGTCGGTGGAATCGCAGGCGTGGCCGATCCCCAGCGCGTGACCGAGTTCGTGGCCGATGACTTCCTCGAAGTCGCGGCGGGGGTTCGCGCTGGTGGCCAACCAGTCCTTGAAGCCGTCCTGCGTCGTCATGTTCGATTCGACGAGCGGCAGAGCCTGCATTGATCCGCCTCCCGGAATCCGGTGCGGTTCGGTCCCCTGGTTGCAGTAGAAGTAGACGTAGTTGATGGCCAGAATGCCGCCGGCCTGCGGATCGAAGGAACCGCGAATCTGGTCGTGCGGATCCTCGAAGGTGATCGAGTTCTGATTGTCGACTTCGAGCGAAAGCGCCTCGTTCGACGTGCCCAGGCTGAGCAATCTGGTGCGGCTCCGCGGGTCGTCGTTCCAGGCCCGCATTCCCGCAAGCACCTGGGCCATGCCGCCGCCGGGCACACCGGGCTGACCTCCGGCCTGGACCAGCAGACCGACGCCGCGATTGCGGTCGAACTCCTGCCAGCGGACGGGCAGGCCTGTTCGGTCGCACTGGGCCGGTGACACGGTGAGCCGGAACGCATCGGTGACCGCCGCCGGGTTCTCACCCAGTTCAGGTGCAAGATAGTCCGCCGGCCGCTCGAGGCCGCTGGCGCGGTCGGCGATCCAGCGCCGGAAACGCTCGGCCTCGCGCAACTGGCTTCGCTGCTGCGCTGCCGGGCTTCCGGGCAGGGACATCTCTTCGTGCAGCGACGGCTCGCGCATCAGCACGACGCCGCGAGGCAAAGGCACTTCGAAGAACATGCCGAGGGCCAGCTCGACCGTCCGGTACACGGCGTTTGCCGGATCGAGGAAAAGCAGCACGCGGTCGCCCTCGGCCAGCGTCGGCAGACCCATGACCGCACCGACCAGTCCGTCCGGCCCGCGGCCGCCCGGCTGGCGAACAACGATGATGCTGCCCGGGACAAACCCTTTCAGCACGTCTTCGACCTGGAACATGAAGTCGGTCGAGAGCAGTCCGTCGGCCGGCGCCGGCTCCGCGGCCAGAACCTCGCCGAAGACGATCACCGGCGCCCGGTCCACCATGGATTCGTCGGTCGGCGTGACGTAGACGATCGCCTCCGACGGCGCCGCGATCAGCGCCGCGGCGAGCAGCAGCGCGGCGAGCAGCAGCGCGGAAATTCCGGACCGGGAAGGCACGGCGATTGGACGCTGGCTTGGCATGAGTCAAGGCCCCGCGGAACGCAGGCCGAAAACAACAGGATTGTAGCACTCCTGCAGTGCTCACCGTAGGCCTGAGGGGCCAGGACGGCACCGGTGCAGTCCGCGGGCCGAGTACGGTCCCGACCGCGGAGGAGATCTGCAGACCCTACTCGAGCGACCTGGCCCGTTCGCGCAGGATCGAGTACGCCGCGGAGCGAGAGAGATCGTCGCCGAGCACGAGCGTGAACGGCTCGCTCCAGGCACCGGTCGCCGGATCGTTCTCGACGTACGTCAGCGAAGACCCGTTCTCCCAGGCGACCACCGCTCCGGTACCCGTGGGCGAGACGAATATCGTCGGCTGTCCTTCTCCGATGGCGGGCACCGCACGCTCCGACTTCACCTGCAGGCGGGCGAGGTGCTGGACGTAGTCGTTACCGACCGGCTGGGCAGCGGCGAGAAGGACATGGCTGTCTCCGGCCTCGGTCCTTTCCAGGAGATCGCCTTCCTGAGACCGGGCACCGACGAGGACGATGTGAGCTCTTGCCCCGCTTGACACACTCTGAAGTCCGCCCTCAGTGCAAAGTGCTTCCGCTCGTTCCGTCAGCAGCCGCCTGGTGTCATCGGCTAGTGAACCGAGAGCTTGTCTGCGAATGCGGCGACCAACAAGAACGATATGGGCACGCGCCCCACTCGCTACGGACGCGATGGCGCTCGATCCTTCGCTCTTGATGCGTTCGCAGAGGTTGGTGGAATCCAGGTAATCTGCGAGGCGGTCGGCAAGTTCGGCTAGCTCGGCTGCGGGAACGGCGAGCTCCAACTGAACCAGGGCGCCGCTGGCGCTGTCGGCAAAACCGATGACCACAGCGTTCGACTCGGAACCCGCGTCCACGGTCGGCGCCGTGAGCAGGCTCGCCGGCACCACCCCGCTGAACGGACGGTCGACCAGGTCCTGCGACACGTAGTCGTTCAGCCTGTGCACGCGCCGCCACGTGGAGGCCAGTTCCCCGTCGACGAGCACGACCGGCGCATACATGACCCGCTCGCCGGCAGAGGTGTCTTCGGACCAGACAACGTGGAGGACGGTCCGGGCGCTGGACCTGCCGGAACGTGCCTCCGCGAGTTCGAAGCGGTCGTGGGTGACGGCCAGGCGCGGGGCCGACTTGGTGCTGTAGATGTTGCCGGAAACCTCGATCGTCTCGGACCATTCGCCGCCGTCGAAGGAGGCCAGGTTGATCCGGGTCAGGGTCGAGGCGTCGTCGCTCGACCAGACGACGTAGAGACGACCGGTAGAGGCGTCGAAGGACAGGGACGGAGTCCTGTCACTGTCGTCGACCTCGCTGCCGGGCACCAGGTAGCCCTCGAGGGCTCCCGAGCCTCGCCGAACGTCAAGGCGGAGAACTTCGGCATCGGCCGCCGTTTCGGCTCCTTGCGGGAAGAGCTCGCCATATCTTCCGACGGTAACCTGGTAGACGTCGCCTTCCTCACCCAGCGTTGGAGCACCGGCTGCGTCGCCTGGTGCGACGGAACCGAGCAGCAGTGCGAAGAACGCGGCGACTACCGCACGAGTCGTTCGCGTATCGTCCGACAACGTTGTAAACAGACTCTTCATCACGCCCTCAGGTTCACTACTTGACGCAGGTCCAGCGACATCAGCATGGCCGCCAGTCCGTTGCGCTCCGGATAGAAGCGCCGTTCCAGTTCGTCAAAGAACTGACGTGCCGCTTCCGTATTGCGTTGCAGCATGGCTGTCTGTCCGAGCAGGTAGAGGCAGTTCTTGGCTACGTCCCGGTTCTCATGATGTTCGGCCAACGCCAACGCTCGACGACCGTGACGTTCCGCCCCTTCAAGCCGTTCCATTGCAAGGTAGGCAAAGCACAAGTTCAAGTGCGGCCAAACCAGTAGCGGGCCCGCTTGTTCGCGACGGAGCGTTCGCAGGCAGCGGTAGGTCAGCCGCAGGCCTTCGCGCAACCGAGCCGGGCGAGGCCGATTGCCCTCGAATGCGTTGGCCAGTAGGCAATAGCCCAAGTTGACTTGGGCAATGGCGGTCCAAGCCGGAGGTGCGTCCTTGCAGTACCGGAGGGCCATTCGATAGCAGTTCGCCGCCTCAGGTTCACGGCCTTCGGCCGCCAGAAGGTTGCCCAGCAGATTCTGGGCCAGCCCAGTCAGCCCGTCTCGCTCCACGTACTCCGCACGGTCGCGGAACAACCGGGCGTAAAAGAGCGCCTTCTTGAAGTGGCCCTCCAGCTCATGGGCTCGGGCGAGGGTAAATGCCGCCAGACAGTAGTTGTGATCGACCGTGCTTCCGAGCAGGATTCTCCCAAGCTCCGGCATGACCTCGACGCCGTTACCGAGTTCGGTCTCAGCCGCTCCCCAGCCGCATAGTGCTTCGTCGGCCAAGTCGGCTTGGCCCCCGACGGTAGCGACTTGGGCAGCCTGCCGATAGACGGCGGCAGCCTGCCGGTACGACCCCTTGGCGACGAGTTCTCGCCCCCGGCGCCGGAGCGTCTCGAAGTCCTCGGTCCCCTCGGCCGCAAACATCTCTGCATCCGGTGCGTCCGGTGTGGAAACGCGCTCCTGCACAAACGCCAGCGACGGCGACGAGCGGAACGGAACAACGGTGGCGGTCATCGGCAGGTCAGCGGACAATTCGAGAATCGACTATACACCAGATGACCCGAGGGCAGAGTGAGCAGAGGGGCCTGGCCAGAGCCAGAGCTAGACTGGCGCTCATCGCCGGACGGGCGACTGCGTGCCGATGGCCGAGCGTTTCTTCAACACCTCCGGGCCGGTGGTTCAGGCGGACCACTACTGCATTCCACCGCTCCAGCGGCTCGACCTGGACGAGGTGCTTCGCCTCGTTCGCGACAAGCGCTACTTCGTGCTGCACGCGCCGCGCCAGACGGGGAAGACCACGGCGCTGCTGGCGCTGCGCGATCTGCTGAACGAGGGCAACGAGTACTGCTGCGTCTACGCCAACGTGGAGGCCGCGCAGACGGCCCGCGGCGACGTCGGCGCAGGGATTCGGACCGTGCTGGCGGAGATCTCGGAGCAGACGCTTGTCGCTCCAGGCGACGACTTTCTGGATGGGATGTGGGAGGGCGCACTGGCACGGGCGGGTCCGCACGGCGCCCTGCGGCTGGCGCTGGGGCGGTGGGCGCAGAACGTTGTCCGCCCGCTGGTCCTGTTCCTGGACGAGATCGACGCACTCGTGGGCGACACGCTGATCTCGGTACTGCGCCAGTTGCGGGCGGGGTACGCCAACCGTCCGGCGGCGTTTCCGCAGACCGTGATCCTGTGCGGGATCCGGGACGTGCGGGACTACCGCATCCACTCCGAGTCGGGAGGCGAGATCATCGCCGGCGGCAGCGCCTTCAACATCAAGGCGGAGTCGCTGCGGCTCGGGGATTTCGACGAGTCGGACGTGCGCGCGCTGTTCGGTCAGCACACCGAAGAGACGGGGCAGCCGTTCACCGAAGGCGCACTTGCGACGGTATGGAACCAGACGGAAGGCCAGCCGTGGCTGGTGAACGCGCTAGGTTACCAGGCCTGCTTCAAGGACCGGCCGGGGCGGGACCGCTCACGCACGATCGACGAGGAAGCAGTCATGGAGGCCAGGGAGGATCTGATCCTGAGCCGCCAGACGCATCTGCACCAGTTGGCGGACAAGCTGCGCGAGGAACGGGTGCGGCGGGTTGTCGAGCCGGTTCTGAGCGGAGGCGCGGTCGGCGACGCGAGTCCGGACGACGTGGAGTACGCGCGCGATCTGGGGCTCCTGGCCCGGCGCGGAACACGCAGGATCGCCAACCCCATCTACCGGGAGGTCATTCCGCGGGAGCTGATGTACGCCCGCGAAGACTCGATCCTTCAGGAGACCGAATGGTACGTGAAGCCGGACGGCGATCTCGACGTGGAGGGTCTGCTGGCGGCCTTCCAGCGGTTCTTCCGCGAGCACTCCGAGCACTGGCTCGAGCGGTTCCAGTACCAGGAAGCAGGACCGCAGTTGCTGCTGCAAGCGTTCCTTCAGCGGGTCGTGAACGGCGGCGGCCGGATCGAACGGGAGTACGCCCTGGGCAGCCGCCGAACGGACCTGCTGATCGTGTGGCCGCCCGGCCGTTTCGCCGCTGCGGGCGAACCGGGCGTTCCCGCGCGCCGCCACGTCGTGGAGTGCAGGATCCTGCGCGGCAGCCTGGAGGCCACGATCCGCGAGGGACTCGAGCAGACCCTGGCGTACATGGACAAGTGCCGCGGAGAGTCGGGACACCTGGTGGTGTTCGACCGGGACCGGTCGAAGCTGTGGGCGGAGAAGATCTTCCGGCGCGAGGAATCGCTGGGCGGACGGACCGTGACCGTGTGGGGCGCCTGAGGACGACGGCCACGGACTGCTGCACCCTCAGGCCGACGGCCACGCCGCCGCGTTCTTCGGCACGAGCTACGGCCACGCGAGCTCGCACAGGCGGCTGAACGCGACCGGACCGCCGACCGGCACCCGGTCCGCCTTGCCCGGACGGATCAAGAGCAACTTGCATCGAGGGGCAGGACGATGACGCCGGTTCGCCGGCGACCCACCCGCACTCCAGAAGAGCCGGATCCTCGTGGCTGCCGATGAGAAGGAACGCGGCGGGGACCCGCTGGCGACCGCGGAGGAGAACAGCGAGACCCCGAGCGGTCCGATGCCGTCAAAGGCCGTCGGATCGAAGCGCCGCCAGGAAAGAAACCTACTCGAGCGACCTGGCCCGTTCACGCAGGATCAAGTAGGCCGCGGAGCGCGACAGATCATCGCCGAGCACGAGCGTGAACGGCTCGCTCCAGGCGCCGGTCGCCGGATCGTTCTCGACGTACGTCAGCGAAGACCCGTTCTCCCAGGCGACCACTGCTCCGGTACCCGTGGGCGAGACGAAGATGGTCGGCTGTCCCTCTCCGATCGCGGGCACCGCACGCTCCGACTTGACCTGCAGGCGGGCGAGGTGCTGGACGTACCCGTGGGCGACCGGCTGGGCAGCGGCGAGAAGGACATGGCTGTCTCCGGCCTCGGTCTTTTCCAGGAGATCGCCTTCCTGGACTCGGGCACCGAAGACCACGATGTGAGCTCTTGCCCCGCTCGACACACTCTGAAGTCCGCCCTCAGTGCAGAGTGCTCCCGCACGTTCCGCCAGCAGCCGCCTGGTGTCATCGGCCAGTGAACCGAGAGCTTGCCTTCGGATGCGACGACCAAAAACGACGATGTGGGCTCGCGCCCCACTCGCTACGGAGGCGATGGCGCTCGCTCCTTCGCTCTTGATTCGTTCGCAGAGGTTGGTGGAGTCCAGATAATCTGCGAGACGTTCGGCGAGTTCGGCAAGTTCGGCTGCGGGAACGGCGAGTTCCAACTGGACCAGGGCCCCGCTGGCGCTGTCGGCAAAACCGATGACCACGGCGTTCGACTCGGAGGCCGCGTCCACAGTCGGCGTCGCGAGCAGGCTCGCCGGCACCGCCCCGCTGAACGGATGGTCGACCAAGTTCTGCGACACGTAGTCGTTCAGCCTGTGCACGCGCCGCCACGTGGAGGCCAGTTCCCCGTCGACGAGCACGACCGGCGCATACATGACCCGCTCGCCGGCGGAGGTGTCTTCGGACCAGACCACGTGGAGGACGGTCCGGGTGCTGGACCTTTCCGAACTCGCCTCCGCGAGTTCGAAGCGATCGTGGGTGACGGCCAGACGCGGGGCCGACTTGGTGCTGTAGATGTTTCCGGAAACCTCGATCGTCTCGGACCATTCGCTGCCGTCGAAGGAGGCCAGGTTGATCCGGGTCAGGGTCGAGGCGTCGTCGCTCGACCAGACGACATGGAGACGACCGGTGGAGGCGTCGAAGGACAGGGACGGAGTCCTGTCGCTGTCGTCGGCCTCGCTGCCGGGCACCAGATAGCGCTCGACCGTTCCCGAGCCGCGACGAGCCTCAAGGCGCAGCACTTCGGCGTCAGCAGGCACCTCGGCGCCGTCGGGGAAGAGCTCGCCATAACTGCCGACGGTAACCTGGTAGATATCGCCCCTCTCACCCAGAGTTGGCGCACCGTCTGCGGCGCTTGGCCCGACAGAACCGAGCAGCAGTGCGAAGAACGCGGCGACTACCGCACGAGTCGTTCCCGTATCGTCCGGCAACCTTGTAAACAAACTCTTCATCACGCCCTCAGGTTTACCAATTGACGCAGGTCCAGCGACATCAGCATGGCTGCCAGCCCGTTGCGTTCCGGATAGAAGCGCCGTTCCAGTTCGCCGAAGAACTGACGTGCCGCTTCCGTGTTGCGTTGCAACATGGCTGTCTGTCCGAGCAGGTAGAGGCAGTTCTTGACTACGTCCCGGTTCTCATGATGTTCGGCCAGCTCCAACGCTCGACGACCGTGACGCTCCGCCCCTTCAAGTCGTTCCATCTCAAGGTAGGCGAAGCACAAGTTCAAGTGCGGCCAAACCAGTAGCGGGCCCGCTTGCTCGCTACGAAGCGTTCGCAGGCAGCGGTAGGTCAGCCGCAGGCCCTCGCGCAACCGAGCTGGACGACGCCGATTGCCCTCGAATGCGTTGGCCAGGAGACAGTAGCCCAAGTTGACTTGGGCAGTGGCGGTCCAAGTCGGCGGTGCGCCATCGAAATCGCTAATGGCCAAGCGGTATTCGGCAGCGGCGGCGGCTCCGCAGCCCTCGGCCAACAAGAGGTTGCCCAGCAGATTACGGGAGGTGGCCGCCAAACCGGGACGATCAACATAGGCGGAATGGTGCAAGGACAGTCGAACGTAGAAGATCGCTTTCCTGATCTGCCCTTCCAACTCCTGCGCGCGGGCAAGCGTGTAGGAGGCCAGCCAGCAGTTGTGATCGACTGTGCTGTCGAGCAGGACTCTCCGAAGCTCCGGCATGACCTCGACACCGTTGCCGAGTTCGGTTTCGGCAGTGCCCCAACCGCACACAGCCTCGTCGGCTCGATCATCGTCCCCGGCAGCAGCCGCGACCTCGGCAGCCCGGCGATAGACAGCCGACGCTTCCGCGTAGGCTCCGCTGTTGCCGAGTTCCCGCCCACGGTCGCGGAGCGTGTCGAAGTCCTCGGTCCCCTCGACCTTGATCACCTCGCTCGCGTACGGTTCCGCCCTGCGCGCGGGAACACGCTTCGGCACCAGCATCGGATTGGGCGGCGACCGGAAGGGAACTACGGTGGCGGTCATTGGCGACGAGAGCAAACGGTCCATGGAGTCGATTGTACACCCAAGTGATCTGGGGGCGGAGCGGTTCGACCGTGCGTACCGCCCGCCCCCCCGCGTCCGACCGGCCGCTAGCCGACGAGCACAATGTGAGCGCGGGCCGCCGGAGGCTAGATCGTGGGTTGTTGCCAGTCCGATCGCGCCACGGTCGAGGAAGCAGCGGATCAGGCCTTCTGCGCCTGCTCGACGGTCGTGCGAGTTGGTGCTGGGCGGGCGTCTGGACTCCCAGAACGACGGACGCGCTCGTGGAGTACGGCGAGCGCCGGGCAACTGAGCGCGCCGCCGCTGCCCGGAGCCGTGGAGATGAGCCGCTCCTGGACCGACAACCAGACCATCAAGGCGGCCTTGAGAACCGCGGCCAGCCACGGCCAGGAGACGGCTTCTCGGAGCGGCGCGTTCGCCGCAGGTCCGGCGGGCGCCGCTCGGCTCGGCGTTCGCCGGTCGAACGCGGGCTGGCCGCCGCGAGCGGGTTCGGAAGGGCTTCAGATCAGCGCCGGATAGACGATCGACTTGAGTTGACCGCGGAAGTTGAACGTGCCCGACATCCAGAACTGGACCATGAAGATGACGATCAGATCCTCCTTCGGATCGATCCAGAAGGCGGTGCTGGCGGCGCCGCCCCAGCCGTACTCGCCGGGGGATCCGATCGTCTGGGCGACGGCCAGGTCGAGGGTGACGGAGACGCCGAGGCCGAAGCCGACGCCCTCGTAGGTCGTCTCGCTGAAGGCGCCGACCGCCAGGTCGGTCAGGTCGCTGCCGCCCGGCAGGTGGTTCATGGTCATCAGTTCAACCGTCTTGCGACCGAGGATGCGCGTACCTTCGAGCGTGCCGCCGTGGAGCATCATCTGGCAGAAGCGGTAGTAGTCGTGCACCGTGGATACGAGCCCGCCGCCGCCGGAGAAGAAGGTGACCTCGTCGGTGAAGTGGCTCTTCAGCGGATCGTCGAGCAGGACGAGCTTCCTGTTCCGGTCCCGGCGGTAGTTGGCCGCGAAGCGGTCGACCTTGGACGCCGGCACCGTGAAGCCGGTATCCACCATGCCCAGGGGCCCCGTGACGTGCTGCTGCAGGTACTCGTCGTACGGCTGCCCGGAGAACACCTCGACCAGGTAGGCCAGCACGTCCGTCGCCACGGAGTAGTTCCATGCCTCTCCGGGCGAGAACTCGAGAGGGAGCTCGGCGAGCTGCTCGATCATCTGCCGCAGGCTGCCGCCGACCGGCGGTCCGCCGACGCCGAGCTTGCGGTAGGCGGAATCGACGTTCGTGCGCTCCATGAAGCCGTAGGTGAGCCCGGACTGGTGGATGAAGAGGTCGCGGATCGTCATCGGCCGCCGGGTCGGCCGGGTCAGGAAACGGGGGTGGTTGCCACCCTCGAACACCCGGAGGCGGCGCCACTCCGGGATGAACTTGTGGACGGGATCGTCGAGCTGAAAGTGGCCCTGCTCGTAGAGCTGCATCAGCGCCACGGAAGTGATCGGCTTGGTCATCGAGTAGATGCGGAAGATCGTGTCGGCCCGCATCGGTCGCCCACGCTCCCGGTCCATCAGCCCCTGGGCAGAGAGATAGGCGGGCTTGCCGCCGCGGGCCACCAGGGTCAGGCAGCCGGCAATCTTCTCGGGTTCCAGGTAGCGCCGGCGCAGATGTTCGTCGATGCGGGCCAGTTGAGCGGCGCCGAGGCCGACATCTTCAGGGACAGCCAACGTGAGCTGTGGCGGGTCGCTGACCAGGGCGGGACGGGCCGGCATGATGCAAGGCTCCTCTGAGGTGTTGGTCGGTGGAGCGTGGATGAAACGGCGATCCTTGCAGATCGCCTCGCCGCGAAAGGCGTCTCGGCGGCGTGCTCGTGGAGTGCTGCGGTCGCGCCCCCCTTGCCGCGGCCGTCCGCATACAATCGCGCAGCCGTGGCCGAACCCGCAGCCTCTTCGCCCACGCCCTCGACATGCCTCGAGGTCGAAGACCTCACGCTGTCCTTTGGCGGCGTGCATGCCCTGGACGACGTGGCCCTCGACGTCCGTCACGGCGAGGTGTTCGCGATCATCGGGCCGAACGGCGCCGGCAAGACGTCCCTGCTCAACTCGATCAGCGGCCTCTACCGTCCCCAGAAAGGCTCGGTCACCTACTCCGCCACGCCGGGAGAAGAACCGGTCTCCCTGCTGGGCCGGGCGCCCCACCGGGTCGCGCAACTGGGGATCGCCCGCTCGTTTCAGAACATCGAGCTCTTCCGCGCCATGACCGTACTCGAGAACCTGATGCTGGGGCGCCACATCCACATGCGCGGCAACGTGCTGACCTGCGGCATCTACTGGGGCTCGCAGCGCCGGGAAGAGATCAAGCACCGCGCCGCAGTCGAAGAGGTGATCGACTTCCTCGAGATCGAGAACCTCCGTCATCAGACGGTCGGCACGCTGGCCTACGGACTGCAGAAACGCGTCGAGCTCGCACGGGCGCTGGCGCTCGATCCCAGGCTCCTGCTGCTGGACGAACCGATGGCGGGGATGAACGTCGAGGAGAAGGAGGACATGGCCCGCTTCATCCTCGACGTGAACGAGGAGCGCGGCGTGACGACCGTACTCATCGAGCACGACATGGGCGTGGTCATGGACCTCTCCGACCGCGTCGCCGTGCTCGACTTCGGCCGCTCGATCGCCTGCGGCACGCCGGACCACGTCCGCGCCGATCCGGCGGTGATCCATGCCTACCTCGGAGACGCGGAGTGAGGGCGCCGGACACGCCGACGCGAGGTGCGGACGCCCTGCCGCAAGACGCGGACACACTGCCGAAGCTGCTGTTCAGGAACGCCCGCGAGCGCGGGGGCGAGATCGCGCTGCGCGAGAAGGAGTTCGGCATCTGGCAGAGCTTCACCTGGGCCGAGTACGCCGAACGGGTGCGGAACTTCGCCCGCGGACTGGTCGAACTCGGCCTGAAGAAGGGTGAGATCCTGGCGGTTCTGGGCGACAACCGCCCGGAGTGGTTGATCGCACAGCTTGCGGCGCAGTCGATCGGCGCCCGGTCGCTCGGCGTCTACCAGGACTCGGTCGCGGTCGAAGTCCGTTACCTCCTGGAGTTCTCCGGAGCCAGGTTCGTGATCGCCGAAGACCAGGAACAGGTCGACAAGCTGCTGGAAGTCCAGGAAGAACTGAACGGCAGCGGCGGGAATGGCGGCCACGAGCTGGTCCACGTCATCTACTACGATCCGCGCGGTCTGGGTTCCTACCCGCACGATTTCCTGCTCGGCTTCCCGGAGGTGGAAGAGATCGGACGGTCCGCGGCGAGCGCCGCCGACACCGACTTCAAGAGTCGGGTCGCGGCGACAGAGGCTGACGACGTGGCCCTGCTCTCGACGACTTCCGGCACCACGGGCAAGCCGAAGCTGGCGATGCTGTCCCACCGCAACCTGCTGGCGATGGCACACAGTTTCGTGAGCATCGACCCGATGCAGAGCGACGACGAGTTCGTCTCCTTCCTTCCCCTGGCCTGGATCGGCGAGCAGATGATCGGCGCCGCCTGCGGCCTGCTGGTCGGTTTCGCGCTGAACTTCCCGGAGGAGCCGGAAACGGTGCAGCAGGACATTCGCGAGATCGGCCCGCACATGATGTTCTCGCCGCCGCGCATCTGGGAGAACATGGTCTCCGACGTCCAGGTCCGGATCGAGGATTCGTCGTGGCTCAAGCGGAAGGTCTACGGCTGGGCGCTCGGGGTCGGCTACCGCTCTGCGGACACCTTGCTCGAGCACGGCAGTCAGCCGGCCTTTCTCACGTTCCAGAGCGCGCTCGCGAACGCCTGCTGCTTCTTCTGGCTGCGGGACAAGCTGGGTCTCAGGAGGATCCGCCGCGCCTACACCGGCGGCGCCGCGCTGGGTCCGGACATCTTCCGTTTCTTCCATGCCATCGGCGTGAACCTGAAACAGATCTACGGCCAGACCGAAGTCTCGGGAATCTCCGTCGCCCACCGGGACGACGACATCAAATTCCAGACCGTGGGAACGCCTGTGCCCGGCGCCGAGGTCCGCATCGGCGAAGGAGGCGAGATTCTGACCCGCAGCCCCTCCGTCTTCCTCGGCTACTACAACAACCGGGAAGCCACCGAGGATGCGCTCCGCGACGGCTGGCTCTACTCCGGAGATGCCGGCTACATGGACGATGACGGACATCTGATCGTCATCGACCGCAAGAAAGACGTGATGGAACTGCACGACGGCACGCAGTTCTCACCGCAGTTCATCGAGAACAAGCTGAAGTTCAGTCCCTACATCAAGGAGGCGGTCGTGTTCGGCGGCGGCGACTATCCGTTCGTGACGTCCCTGATCACGATCGACTTCGCGAACGCGGGCAAGTGGGCCGAGCGCCGTCAGATTCCGTACACGACGTTCACCGACCTGGCGCAGAAGTCCGAGATCTACGAACTCGCGCTCGAGCACACGGCGCGCATCAACGCCGACCTGCCCGAGTCGGCCCGCATCCAGCGTCTCCTGCTGCTGCACAAGGAACTCGATGCGGACGACGAGGAATTGACCCGCACCCGCAAGGTGCGGCGCCGGTTCATCGCCGACCGCTATCGCCTGCTCGTCGACGCGCTCTACGGCGACAGGGATGCGGTCGAGATCGAGAACCGGATCACCTACCAGGACGGCAGCACGGCCATCCTGCAGACCCGGCTGCGGATCGCCGCGCCCGGAAACGCGTGGCGGTAGCGGGAGCCTCGACGATGCAAGGCGACGTCTTCCTTCAGCTCACCGTCTCCGGCCTGTCGAACGGCATGGTCTACGCGCTGGTGGCGGTCGGCTTCGTGGTCATCTTCAAGGCCAGCGACGTGATCAACTTCGCGCAGGGCGAGTTCCTCCTCTTCGGCGCCTACCTGGCGTTCGCCTTCATCGGCCAGTTCGGGCTTCCCTGGAGCGTGGGCGTGGCGGTCACCCTGATCTCCGCCGCCTTGATCGGGCTGATCGTGGAGCGGCTCGTGCTCAGACCCCTGATCGGCGAACCGGTGATCTCGATGATCATGGTCACGATCGGCCTCTCCAGCCTGCTGCGGGCGGTGGTCAATGGCATCTGGGGCGCCCGGCCCAGGGCCTTCCCCAATTTCATCCCGTCGGGCGACATCGAGTTCATGGGCGCGGTAGTCGGCATCGACCGGTTGCTCGTCATCGCGATCGCCGGCATCCTGCTGACCGTTCTGACCCTCTTCTTCCGTCACACGCGGGACGGCATTGCCATGCGGGCGATCGCCGACGACCAGCAGGCGGCGCTCTCGATGGGCATCAGCATCAAGCGGGTGCTGGCCGTAGCCTGGGCGATGGCGGCGATCACCGCCGCGGTCGCCGGCATCATGCTGGCGAACACGGTCGGTGTCAGCCACGACATCATCTTCATCGGTCTGCGAGTGTTTCCGGTGGTCATTCTCGGCGGCCTCGATTCCGTGCCGGGCGCGATCGTCGGCGGCGCCGCCATCGGATTGCTCGAGTCCTACACGGCCGGATACACGACCTCCGGGCTGGAGCTCATCGTCCCCTACATCGTGCTGATCGTCGTCCTCATGGTTCGTCCGTACGGCCTGTTCGGCAAGGAGATCATCGAGCGCGTGTAGCGGAGCAACCGAGGCTCTCCTGCCTTCGACCGCTCTCGCCGCGTCCACTCGTCACGCCCGTCATGGAATCCGGAATCTTCTTCAGCGACTATCGCTCCGACATGGCCCTGCGGCGCATGCCGTTGCAGAAGGTGCGCACGGGGCTGCTCCTGGTCGGACTCGCCGTGTTTCCCTTTCTGGCTCCGCCGTACTGGCTGTTTCTGGCCAATCAGATCGCGATCTTCACGATCGGTGCGATCGGTCTCAACATCCTGGTGGGTTACACGGGCCAGATTTCGCTCGGCCAAGGGGCCTTCATGGCGATTGGCGCCTACGGCGCCGGCCTTCTCACCGTCCGGTTCGGTGTTCCCTTCTACATCAGCATTCCGGTCGCCGCGCTGATCACCGCGGTTGCCGGCCTGGTGGTTGGCCTGCCGTCGCTGCGGCTCAAGGGGCTCTACCTGGCGGTGGCCACCCTGGCCGCGCAGCAGATCGTCGAGTTCATCGTCACGCACTGGACCGGACTCACCGGCGGCACGGAGGCCCTGGTCGTGCCGGCGCCGTTGCTGTTCGGCGCGCGGCTGAACACGGATGGGCGCTTCTACTGGATCGCGGTCGTCGTTGCTCTCGTGGTTGCGCTCTTCGCTGCGAATCTGTTCCGCTCACGCGTGGGTCGAGCGTGGGTGGCTATCCGGGACCAGGACATCGCGGCATCGGCCATCGGCGTCAACGTCTTCGGCTACAAGCTGCTCGCGTTCGCCACGTCGTCCTTCCTGGTCGGGCTCTCGGGCGCCCTGCTCGCCCATTACCGCTCGATCGTCACCTGGGAGCGGTTCACGATCGAGGTCTCGATTTCCTTCCTCGCGATGATCATCATCGGCGGTCTGGGGACGATCTCGGGTTCGTTCTTCGGCGCCACGCTCATCGTTCTGCTGCCGGCGATGATCAACACCGTCGGCCGTTCGCTGCAGGACACGGCGCCCTGGGCCACCACTGTCCTGCCCTACATTCAGCAGGGCGTCTTCGGCCTGGTCATCATCCTGTTCCTCGTGCTCGAGCCGGAGGGTCTCGCCAGGCTCTGGCGCAACGTGAAGGACTACTTCCGCGTCTGGCCGTTCTCCTACTGACGCCAGCCGCCCTGGCAGAGCGCGACGCTGCGGGCGATATGATCCGACAGTCACTCGAAACCACGCGGACGCCAGACCCGGGTTGCCCGGCGACCCCCGAGGAGACTCTCCCATGACTCGTCTCGCCTTCACAGCCACGCTTCTTCTCATCGCTCTCGCTGCATGCGGCGGCGGCGATCCCGCGGACGAGACGATCGCCCCGATCACGATCGGCGCGATCTTCGATCTGACGGGTCCGACCTCTGACGTGGGCACGATGTACGCCGAGGCGATCCGCGACTACTACAGCTGGCTGAACGACCGGGGCGGTATCGGAGGCCGCCCCGCAGATCTGCTCTGGAACGACTACGGCTACGACGTGGCGAAGGCCGAACAGCTCTATTCGGAATACGTTCAGGCCGGAGCGGTCATGTTCATGGGCTGGGGCACCGGTGACACCGAGGCGCTGCGCGGCCGGATCGCGGACGACAGGATCCCCTTCGTGTCCGCTTCGTTCTCGCACGTGCTCGGCGACCCCGCCGAGGCGCCGTTCAACTTCCTCGTCGGCACGACCTACAGCGACCAGCTGTTCATCCTGCTCGACTATCTGATGGAGGATGCGGAAGCCTCGGGAGGCGAGAAGCCGAACGTGGCGCTGATGCATCACCCGAGTCCGTTCGGACTTTCGCCATGGCGTCAAGGCGGCGAGGAGTACGCGAAGCAGCTGGGGATCGAGATGGCGCCGCACGAAATGGCGCGCGGCAACACCGACTTCAGTGCCACGCTGACGCGGATAGCCGAGTCCGGTGCGAACTGGGTGGTGTTCCAGAACACCTCACGGCCGGCGGCGCTGGCGCTCAAGAACGCACGCGACCTCGGCCTCGACCTGCGGTTCGCCTGCCTGAACTACTGCAGCAACGAAGTGCTGGTGGAGCTTGCCGGCGAGGCCGCCGACGGCGTGCTCGGCTCGATCATCTATTCGCCGCCCGGTGAGGGCATCGACGGCCTGAACGACGCGGCCGAGTACCTGGAATCGAAGGGCGGTTCGATCGACGAAGAGGGACTGCTCTACGGCCAGGGCTGGACGGTGGCCGGTTTCGTGGCCGAGGCGATCAAGCGCGCCGCCGCGGCGAGCGAAATCACCGGCGAGTCCATCCACGCGGCGTTCGAGACGTTCGACGGACTCGAGTCCGGCGGCGTGACGGCCCCGGTCACCTTCACTGCCACCGACCATCGCGGCGTCAAGGGCATGCGGATCTTCCAGATTCGAGACGGCACGTGGCAGCCGGTCACGGAGATGCGGATGGCCGGCAGTCCGGGGGCCGCAGAGTAGCCCGCCACGCTCCCTCGCCGCCGCGCCTTGCCGGACGAGCGCCTGACGCTCTCGGTGCGAGAGCGGCCATCAAACCACGGCCTGTCAAGCCATGCTCTCCCTGAACAACGTCGAAGTCATCTACAACGACGTCATCCTCGTTCTCAAGGGGCTGTCGCTCAAGGTGGAACAGGGCCGGATAGCGGCGCTGCTGGGTACCAACGGGGCCGGCAAGTCGACGACGCTGAAGGCGATCTCCGGGCTGCTCCATCCCGAAGACGGCGAGGTCACGGACGGCGAGGTGGAGTTCGAGGGCGCGCAGATCGACAAGCTGCCGGCCGAGGACATCGTGCGTCGCGGGATCTTCCAGGTCATGGAGGGGCGCCGGGTTTTCGAGCACCTGACGCCGCACGAGAACCTCCTGGCCGGCGCCTACACGGCTCGGCACGATGGGGTCGACGAGTCACTGGACCGCGTCTACAGCTACTTTCCGCGTCTCAAGGAGCGTGGCGCGTCGATGGCCGGCTTCCTCTCGGGCGGCGAGCAGCAGATGCTGGCGATCGGAAGGGCCCTGATGGCGCAGCCGAAGCTGATGCTCCTGGACGAACCCTCCCTCGGTCTGGCGCCGATGCTGGTCCAGGAGATCTTCGAGATCGTCCAGCGCATCAACAGCGAACAGGGAACGACGATCCTCCTGGTGGAACAGAACGCGGCGCGCGCGCTCGAGATCGCCCACTACGGCTACATCATGGAAGGCGGCCGGGTGGTGCTGGAAGGAACGCCGGCGGAGCTTCAGGACAATGCCGACGTCAAGGAGTTCTACCTGGGCCTCACTCAGGTCGGACAACGGAAGAGCTACCGCGACGTGAAGCACTACCGTCGTCGCAAACGCTGGTTGTCGTAGGCACGGGCTGCCTTCGGCGCCCGATCGTCTCGGGACCCGTGACGCGGCGTGCGAGGCGCTGGACTCACCCGGCGCAAGGGCGTCCTCGACAAGGCGCGGCGGTGAAACCGGGCCTGGGGCCCCTTGCTCCGGCCTGCATCGGGACGGGGCGGGGCTGCTCGGGTTGTCTCTCGGGGGGCTCGGGTTGTCTCTCGGGAACCGGCTCGGTCAGTCGCCGGCCAGCGGTTCGCGCTGGATCGCCGCCTCGATCTCGCGCAGCCTCTCGCCGAGTTCGCGGCGGGCGGCCGCAGCGAACGGGTTCTCCCGGGCGATGGTCAGGAAGAGCTCGTCGGAGTCGTCCCGGAGGTTCTCCTCGATCTTCATCATGTGCCGGTAGGCGACGGTGCCCAGGGCGGGGTCCGGGACGTGGATCTCCCGCAGCGCCTTCGCCATCCAGTGCGTCAACCCCTGGATGTATGCCATTTCGGCGTCGTGCTCCTCGGCCGACATCTCGAGCACTTCCAACCCCAGGTCCGCCGCAAGAAAGCCGCGCAGGGCCGCGACTCGACATGGGGCGACCGGGCGTTCCGGCTGGCAGAGCACGACCTTCAGACCCGCGATGCCCTTGCTGCCGCTCTGGGGGCCGAACATGGGGTGGGTGCCGATGAACTCGACGTGCGGCGGCAACCGGCGTTCCAGGATACGGAGCGGCTTGACCTTGACCGACGCCACATCGACGACCATGGTGCGTTCGCCCAGGTGCGGACGCACATCGACGAGGAGGGAATCGAGTTCCTGAACCGGCACGGCCGGAACGAGCACATCGCAGCGCGCGCAGGCCTCGAGAGCGGCCCACTCCACGCCCTGGTCCCGTGCTTCCGCCTCCAGTTCCCGGCGGTCCCAGGTCTGCACGTCGAAACGGCCGTCCAGGTGCTGGGCGAGGAACCGGCCGAAGCTGCCGAAGCCGACGATCCCGATCGTTCTGACCCGGCAGCTCTTCACGGCGCCGGCAGCGTAGCAACCCGCGGCACGATCGTGCTGCACCCGATCGGCGCTGCGCCAAGTCCGACATCGTTGCTTTTCGGTCGTTCACTGCCCGGTCCTTTCCCTCATCGCGCCTTGTCGGACCTGGCAGCTCACCGGTCTCGGTGCGACACGGGCTGCCGCCGCCGGCTGCCGGCAAACCCGCGTGGCCCTGTCCTGGCGGCTCGGCCGAGTGTCCGTCGAGCGTTCGCCCGCGCGCTTCCCCTGATTCCCCTACAATCGCCACTTCGTCAGGATCAGGAGGAGGAGGAGTCAGCATGACGAGGAAAGCCGGCGCCTTGCTGGGCGCTTCGATCGTTGCCGCGGTCAGCCATGGTTCGGCGTCCGTGGCCTACGCCGAAGAGGAGCGCGCCAGCCGGGAGCACGTGCTGCGCCTGCTCCAGGAAGTGCCGTTGATCGACGGACACAACGACGTGCCCTGGCAGTATCGGACGCGGGCCGCGAATCACCTGGGCCGGATCGACTTCCGCGATACCTCGGCGCTCGATCCGCCGATGCACACCGATCTCGGGCGCCTGCGCCGGGGAGGGGTCGGCGCCCAGTTCTGGTCGGTTTACATTCCTACCTCCCTTGGTGGACCGGGCGCCGCGCGGGTCGTGTTCGAGCAGATCGACCTGACGAAGCGCCTGATCGAGCGCTATCCCGATGATCTGGAAACGGCGCTGACAGCCGCCGACATCGAACGGATCCACAAGGACGGCAGGATCGCGTCACTGCTCGGCGCCGAAGGCGGACACTCCATCGAGTCGTCGCTGGGCGTGCTGCGACAGCTTTTCGACGTCGGAGTCCGCTACATGACCCTGACCCATTCAAGCAACGCGGCATGGGCCGATTCGGCCACCGACCGGCCAGCCCACGGCGGGCTCACGGCCTTCGGGCGGCAGGTGGTGCGGGAGATGAACCGCCTGGGAATGCTGGTCGACCTCTCCCACGTGTCGCCGCAGACGATGCACCAGGCGCTGGACGAAACCAGGGCGCCTGTCATCTTCTCCCACTCCTCGGCGTTCGCGGTCACGGCCAGCCCCCGCAACGTTCCCGACGACGTGCTGCGGCGCCTCCCGGAGAACGGCGGCGTCGTGATGGTCACCTTCGTGCCGTCGTTCGTCAACAACGGTGTGCGGGCGCACTTCCAGCGCATGGACGCGGAGCGCCAGCGGCTTGCCGGAACGGGAGCGGCGCCGGCGGAGTTGCGTTCGCAGCTGGAGGCCTGGCGACGCCGGAATCCCGCTCCGCAGGCTTCTCTGGGTGACGTGGCGGACCACATCGACCACATCCGGGCCTTGATCGGAACCGCCCACCTGGGGATCGGTTCGGACTTCGACGGCATTCCCACCGTGCCGGTCGGGCTCGAGGATGCCTCGACGTTTCCCGATCTCCTGGTCGAGCTGGTGCGCCGGGGGTACAGCGACGACGAACTGAAGGACATCGCGGGACGCAGCTTCCTGCGCGCGATGCGCGGGGCGGAGGCAGCCGCCCGGCGCCTGCAAGCCTCGGAGGCCCCGGCCGACGACCTGATCGAGGAACTGGATGGCGGCGATGCCTGAGCAGTCGAAGGCCGCGCAGGCGAAGGACGAGGTCACGGCCCGTCACGCTTCGACGGTCCTGCTGCTGCGGGACAGCGAGCGCGGCGTCGAGGTGTTCATGGAGCGCCGGCACATCAAGTCGGACTTCGTCGGCGGCGCCTACGTGTTTCCCGGCGGCCGGGTCGATCCCGAGGACCGGGTCGACGAGGCGCTGTGCCGCGGCCTCACCGACCGCGAGGCCAGCGCGCGGCTGTCGCTGAGGGAAGGCGGGTTGACCTTCTACGTCGCCGCGATCCGCGAGTGCTTCGAAGAGGCCGGCGTGCTTCTGGCCTACGATCGCGGCGGACGGCTGCTCGACTTCTCGGACCGGTCGACCAGGGAGCGCTACCAGGCCCTGCGTGACGAGCTGAACGCCGGCAGGCTCTCCCTGCTCGACATCGCCGCCCGGGAAGGGCTCACCCTGGCCACCGACCGGATCAGCTACTGGGCGCACTGGATCACCCCGGAGGGGCAGCCGCGGCGCTACGACACCCGCTTCTTCGTGACCCGGGCGCCGCAGTACCAGACCGCCGGGCACGACGATCACGAGCTGACGAACTCGGCCTGGGTCACCGCCCGCGAAGCGCTCGACAACGCGCGGCGCCGGGAGTGGATGATCATCTTCCCCACCATTCGCAACCTGATGAAGCTTGCCCGGTTCGATACCGCGGCGGCGGCAATCGCCGCAGTCGATGCGCAGACGGAGTTCCCGATCATCCAGCCCCGCGTGCTGCTGGGCCGGACGCCGGACGACCCGCCGCGCGCCGTGATTCCGGGTGAGAAAGGCTACGAGGACGCCGCTCCGGCTCCGTCCGCGGCCAACGCCCGCGACTGGAAGCGGGCGTTCAGCGTTCAAGCGCCAAGTCGGAGCTCGCGGGTCTCTTGAAGGGCGCGCCGGTGCGGCTGTCCGGCCGGATCCTGCGGGTCACCCAGGACAACCCGGGCATGTTCACCGGGCCGGGCACGAACACCTACGTGATCGGCTCGGCAAGCGGACCCGTGTTCGTCCTCGACCCCGGCGAGGAGGACGACCGGCACTTCGAAGCAGTAGCCGCTGCAATCGGAGGACGCCGGGTCGAGGCGGTCCTGATCAGCCACCTGCACCGCGACCACTGGCCGCTGGCGCCCCGCGTCGCCGCACACTGCGGCGCGGCGATTCTCGCCTTCAGCGAGCAGCCCCCGTTCGCCGCCGGCCGCCTGGCGGACGGCGAACGCCTGTCCGCTGCCGGCACGACGATCGCGGCGCTCCACACCCCGGGCCACGCCAGCGACCACGTCTGCTTCGTGCTCGAAGAGGAGCGGGCCGTGTTCACCGCCGACCTGGTCATGGGCTGGTCGACCTCGATCATCGCGCCTCCGGACGGCAACCTGAACCAGTACATGGCCTCCCTCGAACGACTGATCGAACTCGGCAAGGACGGCGGCATCGAGGTCCTCCACCCCGGCCACGGCGAGTCGATTCAGCCGCCGCTCGACCGGATCGAGGAGATCCGTCGTCATCGGCAGCAACGCACCGACCAGGCCCTGGAAGCCGTCGCCGCCGGCGTCGCCACCATCCCGGAGATGGTCGAACGCATCTACGTCGGTGTCGACCGCAAGCTTCACGGCGCCGCCGCGTTCTCGCTGCGGGCCCACCTCGAGGCGCTGGTCGAAGAGGGCAGAATCGCGGAGACCGGGCTGGGGCGCTACGAGCCGACCAACGGCTGACGCCAGCCCGGGCGGCCGGAGGCGGCGGCGCTGCCTCGCCTCAGCGCCGCCAGGGGGCGCGGATCCTGCGGCCTTCGCGGTAGTCGGCAAGCCGTTCGCGGGCTGCTTCGACGGCCTCGAGGGGGGCCGTTCGTTCCAGGTTCTCGATCAGTCGTTCCTGCCAGGCCGCGGCCTCTTCGAAGTCGCCGATTTCGGCGTAGGCCATGGCGAGGACGGCGCCGTGGGCCGGCGTCTGAGCGCTCTGGAACAACTGCTGGGCGAGACGCAAGGCCATATCGCCGTCGCGGACCTGGTCGTCTTCCGAAGCGGCGAGGACCTGGACCAGCAGGATGGGGAAGTAGCCGCTGCCGCCCTGATCGGGAAGTTGCAACGTCTGCTCCAGCATGAGCCGTACCTGGGCGTCTTCGCCTGCGAGCAGGAGGGCCGTGAGTTCAGCCGCCCGGACCTGGCTATCGGCGGGATCGAGTTCCAGGGCGCGGCGCGACGCCAGGGCCGCTTCCCTGAACCGACCCAGGCGACCGAGGGCCGTGCTCATGTTGACGTAGCCCGCCTTGAGGGTCGGATTGGCAATGATCGCCCGCTGATAGTGGGGGATCGCCTCTTCGTAGCGCTCCTGCTCGGTGCGAACATTGCCGAGTTCGAAGTGTGCCTGGCTCATCAGGGCCGGCTCGCCGCCCGCCCTGATGACCTGCTCGAAGCGACGAACCGCCGAGGCCGGGCGGCCGAGTTCCTGCTCGATTCTCCCGAGCTGCATCACGATCTCGCGATTCAGGCCGAAGTCGCTCAGCAAGGACTCGAACTCGCGCAGAGCAAGTTCACGACGGCCGCCGCGCCGGTAGTTGCTCGCCCGATGGAAGCGGAGGTTGCGGTCGCCGGGAGCCAGTTCGAGGGCCCGGGTCAAGGCTTCGGCAGCTTCAAGATGCTCGCCTGTCTCGCCGAGGCTCCTTGCCAGCTCGACCCAGGCCGGTCCGAAGGACGGTTCAAGCTCGACTGCCCGCCTGAGCCGCTCGGCTGCTCCCTGAAACCTGCCCTCCTCGTTGTAGAGCCGGCCCGTGTGGAACAGCAGCGCGGCGTCTTCGGGGCTCAGGTTCAGTGCTTCCTGGTACCACATGGCCGCTTCGGCCCGGCGCCCGATCCTCTCCAGGGCCGAGGCTAGAGATCGTCTGGCGGCGGCGCTCCGGGGATTGTCCCGAACCGCGTCGCGGAACCGCTGCTCGGCCAGTTCGAACGCGTTCGCGGCCAGAGCGACCCGGCCCAGCAGCAGTTGGGCGCCGATTCCGGTAGCCGACTCCTTGATCTCGGCCGCGATCGGATCGGCGAACGCGACCGGCGCCTCGCCGCGGAGTTGCATCGCCGCGCGCGACTCGGCGTCGTTGCCCAGGGCGCGGTGGGCGATGGCGATGTGGTAATGAAGCGAGTTCGCCCGAGGCTGTTCGCGCAACGCCGTCCGGAAGTGCTCCAGCGCCGCCGCCGGGTCGTCGGTCTCGGCAGCCAGACGACCGAGACCGAAGTGCGCCGCGGCCTTCGCTCCGGGCAGTTCCAGAGCGCGCTCGTAGTGGCTGCGCGCTTCCTCGTGCTTTCCCGACTCGAGGTAGACGCGGCCCAGGCGGATGGCGGTCGCGGGGTCGTCGGGTTGCAGGGCGGCGGCCTGCTCGTAGGCGGCGGCGGCGTCCTCGAGTTGCCCCAGATGTTCGGCAGCACTGCCCAGCAGGTAGCGCCAGCGGAAGTTCTCCGGCTGCAGCTCGGCGGCGTTGGCCAGACAGGCTCTCGCCGGCAGAAGGAGATCGTAGACGAGGTAGAGCTGGCCGGCCTCGCCGAACAGCAAGCCCAGCTGATCGGCGTTGTCTGCGGTTGGCGATCCCCCGGCAAGGGCGTCGTCGAGCAGATCGCGTTGCTCTGCGATCTGACTGCGCACTGCTTCGTCGACACCCCGAAGATCGACTTCGGGCACCGGCGCGAGGCGGCCGGCGAGCTCGGTCTGCGCACGGAGATCGACTGCCGGCGACAGCAGAAGCGCGAGCGCGACAGCAATGCGCGGCGGATCGACAGGCCTGATCATCGGTTGTCGTCGTTCTCGTGTCCCGGTCGGCGGCCAGTGCCGCGGACGAGGTCGGTGTAGGTCGCCGAAGGCGGCGGGCGCCACTCCTCGACCATTCCGTCCGCCCACAGGACCTCGATTCGCGTCACCGAGGCACCGGCAAGGCTCACGGTGAGCCGGGGATCTCCGGACGAAGCATAGCTGCCGCTGCTGCCCGCCAATCGCACGAGAGGCGGTCTTCCGTCGCGGTGGACACGCACGGTGACGCCGGACGCCGGCCGATGACCCCGAGCGCCGTTCAGGCGCGGCGCCAGACCAATCCAGTCCTTGCCAGCTTCCGCCTGGTTCAGCAGCAGCCGGGCCGGGCCGTTGTTGTTCGTGATCACCAGATCCGTGTCGCCATCGTTGTCCACGTCACCGCTGACGAGCCCTCGACTTACCAGGGTTGACGAGCCGTCCAGGATGCCGGCCGGCGCCGGGTCGAAACGTCGTCGGCCAGGGGAACCATCGGCCACGTTCAGAAACACCTGGTTCGCCTGGTCCAGGGGGAAGGGGTCGTCCTCCGAGCGCGGTCTGCCTGCCGCGAACGTCACGGCGCCGTTCACCACCGCCAGGTCGAGCCAGCCGTCCAGGTCGAGATCGACGAAGGCGGTGCCGAAGGAGGTCGCGTCCCAGCTCGGCCGCGCCAGGGCCGCAGCGTTCGTCCGGTCCCGGAAGGCGGCCGTTCCAGGCTCGGAGTCGTTCCGATAGAGCGTGTTCGTCTCGCGGGTGAAATGGGTCAGAAAGAGGTCGAAATCGCCGTCGCCGTCGTAGTCGCCGGCAGTGACCCCCATGCTGGCTTCGGCCTCGCCGTTGGCGTTGAGCGCCGCTCCGCTGATCAGGCCTTCCTCGACCAGGTTGCCGTTGCCGGCGTTGATCCACAGGTGGTTCGGCATCAGGTCGTTGGCGACGTAGAAGTCCAGCCTGCGGTCGCCGTCCAGGTCGGCAGCGACGACGCCCAGGCCGTTGCCGGGTCCGACTGCGGTCAGGCCCGCTTCCACCGTCGCGTCCGTGAACTTCCCGGCGCCGTCGTTGCGCAGCAGGCGGTCGGGTACCGGCTGGTAGGCGCTCGGCAGGCAGTAGTCGATCTCGCCCCGCTCGGTGAGGCAGGTCTTGTGCGTGACCAGCGAGAAGTTCAGGTAGTTCACGACAAACAGGTCGAGGTCGAGGTCGCCGTCGTAGTCGGCGGCCGCGGCGGCGACGCTCCATCGCGCATCGCCCGCGCCGCTGGCCCTGGTGCGGTCGGTGAACGTCCCGTCTCCTTCGTTGCGCCAGAACTGATTGTCTCCCAGGTTCAGCACATAGAGATCGGTCCAGCCGTCGTTGTCGAAGTCGCCGGCGACGACGCCCATGCCGTAGCCGACGCCGGCGATGCCGCTCTCCTCGGTGACGTCGACGAAGCGTACGCGCGCGGGGCCGCTTTCGTGACGTTCGAGGTCGTTGCGCCAGAGCCGATCGCGAGGCGGCCAGGCGCCCTTCCACGGCACGATCGCGCGGGCGCCATCCCTGTCCGCGCCGAGCAGGTTGCCCTGGACCAGGTAGAGGTCGAGGTCGCCGTCGTTGTCGTAGTCGAAGAGCGCGGCCCCGGCGCCGACCACTTCCGGGTAGTAGAGGCGGCCGCTCATGCCGTTCCAGTAACGGAAGTCGAGTCCCGAGCTCCTTGTGGCGTCAACGAAGAGAACGTCTGCTTCTCCTGCCAGGGCGAGACCCGGCAGGAACGCCGAGGCCGCCCAGACGGCAATGCCGCCAAGGTCGGCTCTCATCCGCCGCCGCCCAAGGGCACAGCGGGCGCGTCGATCCGTTCGAGAACTTCCGCGTGCTCGCTGATTCGGTACACGGCGCCGGGTTCCACGTCCTCGAAGACCTGGTCCGTGCCGCTGCCGGCCCATCGAACCCGAATCTCGACGATCCGGGTCGCGTCGCCGAGACCCGTTTCGAGCTGCAGACTGTTGCCGCCGAAGGAGCCGCCCGAACCGACCAGCCGGTGGATCACGCGTCTGCCGCCAGGACCCTCGACCGAAAGTGCAACCCGCGAGCCGACCCCGAAGCGGTTCGCGCCCGACCTGGCGGCGCCGGCGCCGGCGAAACGCAGTGTGACCCAGGCGTTGTTGCTGCCCGGGTTCTCGAACAGGGCGTTGCCGAAGGTGTCGCTCGGGTAGAAGCCGCCGAGCTGGTGGAGAATGTCCATGTCGCCGTCTCGGTCCAGGTCGGCGAACGCCACGCCGTGGCCCTTCTGGAGGTGGCCGAATCCGCCCGCAAAGGTGACCTCCTCGAAGCGCCGACCGTTGAAGCGATACATGACGTTCGGCATCAGACTGGCGAGATCCGGTTCGCCGGTTCCGAGGAAGAAGTCGAGCCAGCCGTCGTTGTCCAGATCGCCGTAGTTCGCGCCCATCGGCAGAGCGGGCCTGCGGATCCCCAACTCGCGGGACATTTCGGTCATTCGCAGCCTGCCGCCGCAGCCCGGCTCGACTCCGCAGTCGTTGCGATAGAGCAACGGCTGGCCCACTCCGGGGTCCGAGCCCATGAAGGACGCCACGACCTCGACGGCCTGGTCGCGGTAGTCGCCAACGTACAGGTCAAGGTCGCCGTCGTTGTCGTAATCGAAGAACCAGGTGGCGAAACTCTCCCGCTCCGGCTCGGTGACGCCGACGCGGACTGCGGCATCCACGAACGCGCCGCGGTCATTGAGGTAGAGACGGTTGGCACCGAAGTTGGACACGTAGAGATCGAGGTCGCCGTCATTGTCCGCGTCGCCCCAGGTGACGCCCTTGGCGTAGCGCAGGTTGGTGACCCCCGCCGCTGGCGCCACGTCCTCGAAGGTGCCGTCGCCGAGGTTGCGGAAGAGCTGCGACGGGTACTCATGAGCCTCGTTCGCTTCATTGCCGACGTACAGGTCGAGGTCGCCGTCGCCGTCGTAATCGCCCCAGGCGGCGGTCTGGGTCGGATAGGAGGGTTCAGCAAGGCCGGCGTCCTCGGTGACGTCGACGAAACGGCCGAGGCCGCCGCGCAGATCGTTGCGCAGGAGCGAGTTGCGGATGCGGCCTTCCTCCAGGAGCCAGGCGCCGCGCAGCACCAGCAGGTCGAGTCGTCCGTCGTCGTCGTAATCCGCATGGATCAGGTTCAGACCGCCAAGCTGACCGTCGAGGCCCCAGGCTTTCGCAACGTCCACGAAACCGCCGCGGCCGTCGCCCCGGAACGCTGTGAGCGGACCGCACGGATCCCACGTTGACGTGATCAGGTCGAGAACGCCGTCGCCGTCGAAGTCGTCAACCACGGCGCCGCCTGCAAGATCGAGGGCGTCGACCCCGAGTTCCGGTCCCAGATTGCGCCAGCGGCCCCCCGGCGCCGCAGCGGACGCGAACGCACTCTCGCCGATCCGGTACCGAGAGGGGACACCGCCCGGAAAATCGCCGGTCAGTCGCCGAGCGACGTTGAGCAGCCAGGTTGCCCGCAACCTCCAGGAGCCGCTCGGCCGCCCTTCCTCCAGCATCGCCAGGAACAGGTCGCCTGCTGCCCGAGCGTGTTCGGGGCGGGCGTGGACGGCGGCGGAGGTGAGCGGGAGAATGCAGCTGTCGGCCGCGCGCCGGGCCCGATGGACCTGCCCCTGATCCAGGGTTCCATCGTTCGCGGCGGTTCCAGCGTCGATGTGGTGGACGCAGTTGAGGTCCTCGGCCCGCTGAAGGTGGGCCAAGGCGAGATCCCATTCGGGGATTGTCGGCCGCTCGGCCCTGGGTGCGTCCAGCGCCCTGACTGCGGTCGAAAGGTGCTCGATGGCCCCCGCCGTGTCGCCGAGGCGCAACAACTCGCTGCCGAGTTCGGCTCCTGTGGACGGGCTGTCCGGGTTCGAGGACAACTCGGCTCGAAGCTCGTCCGCGAACCTGGTGCCGAAGTACGGATTCGAACTGTCCTGGAGCCGTCGACACGACTCCGAGAAATCGTCTGCGAGCGCAGCAGCGGCAAGAGGCGCTGCGAGCAGGACCAGGCTGGCAAGCCGGCGGGCCGGCATGGCCGGAGAATACCACGACCCGACCGAGTGGGGCTGCCTGCGCGTTGCCGGTGCTACTGCCGGTCCGATGGAGGCTTCGGGATCTCGGGATTCGCGTCGCCGTTTCCGTCGGCGGCTGGCGCCGGAGGCGGAGGCGGGGACGCCTGCTGCTCCGGAACGCTGCCGCCGACATCTTCCTCATCCGCCGTCCGTGGCGCAGGAGGAGGGCTGGCCGCGGCGCCCGCTCCGTAGTCGGCGGCGCCGAACCGGGTCATCAGGACGGCGCCGAGACCGATCGTCCAGGCCAGGTAGCAGATCAGGACGCCGGGGAGACGGAACATGACGCGGAAGAACCACGGCAGACCCAGGAAGCCGAGCAGGTCGGCTGCGAGTGCGAGCGCCTGGATCGTGAGGACGCCGAGCGCCAGAACGCCGAAGCTGCCGGCCGCCAGCCGGCCAGCACCCTGGAAACGACGCCGGCACCAGTCTCCGGCTGCTGCAGCCGAACCCGCGTAACCGAACACGAAGGCCGCAGTCAGGGCGATCAACGCCACGGGCCAGAGGAGGATGGCGACGGGGATGCCGATGATCGTGACCGTGAGCAGCAGGCTGACGATGATCAGCACGGGCAGGAAGAAGACCTCCACGCCCAGGCCGACGGCGAACATGACCCAGGGGTCGGACGCGGCAGCCGATTTCGCCCGGTCGACTCCCTTTGGCGCCACCAGCAGGATCAGGCCGCTGAGAGCGATCAGCAGGACCGTGAAGGCGATCGACTGGACGAGGTCGAACACCTTTCCAAGGCGGAAGAACGGGGGGCGGTCGCCAACACGCGGGAACCAGGCGCCGTCCCAGCCGTTGAACCAGGCGCCGTCCCAGTCCCAGTCGAACTCACCCCAGTCGACTTCGGACACCTCGCCGAGGACGGACGCCCCTTCTTCACGAACAAGCTGGCCGCCCACGGTCACGACATCGCCGAACACCTCCGCCTCGGGGCCGAGTTCCACGTCGCCCCCGATGGAGACCACTCCTCCGGTCACGCGGCCGTTGATCTTCGCCTCGCCGCCGATCGATACCGCATCGCCGCGAACCTCGCCGTCGACCTTGACGTCGCCGCCGACGGAGACGATGTCATTGACCACTTCGTCCCGGCCGACTCGCACGGTGCTGCCGAAGGCGACCTTGTTGTCGAGATCGACGAGTACTTCCAGGTCGCGCTCGATGTCGCCCAACCGTTCGATCGTCTCCTCGATCGCGCCCCTGGCCTCCTGGCCGGCCTCCTCGAGTGCTTCGTCGAGGCGTTCTCGCGCTTCCTCGAGTGTCGCGCTCGCTTCTTCCTGGGCTTGCTCCCGGGTTTCCCGGGCCTCCCCCGCGTCCCGTGGCTGACCGAACGCCGAGCCGGCGAAGCAGAGACCGCCCACCAGCAGCAGAGCGCCGGCACGCGCTCCGCGGACCCGACGCCGACCGCCCGGTTCAGAAGAGAACCGGTGCAGAAGACAGACCGCCGTCAGGCTGACCAATGTCGCTGCAGCGACCACCGCCGTGACCTGCGGAGTGCGCACGATCAGGTCCACGGCCTTGCCGACGTGAAGCGCTCCGCCCAGGAACGCGAGGCTCTCGGCCAGGATCCCGATCGTCCGGGTCAGGATCCAGACCGCGGAGAAGAGCGCTGCCTCCAGCGTGCTCAGCATGGTCAGCCAGGTCGATGGGACAAGCAGCCTCACGCCGCCCAGGAGGAGAATCGCCAAGGCCGCGATCGCTGCCGTCATCGCCCCGCTCGTCGCAGCGGCCCTGCGAGTCATCGGGGCCCTGCGAGTCATCGGGAACGCCAGCAGCTGCGGCGCCGGCGAAGCCGCCTCGATCGACCGTCTCGCGGCCGCCGCCCGCCGCATGACGCGGGCCGTGAATCCGTCCGGAAGGACAGGATCCTCGAGCGATCGGAAGAGAGTCCGGAGGTCCGTTCGTTTCCGCATGTTCATCTCTCCCGGCACATCTGATTGTACGGCGGCACCATGCCCTTCGCCCTACGAGTCGAGGATCGCCGCGGTTTCAAACCACGCCCTCCGAGCGCAGGCGCCGCTCGATCTCGCGGCGGGCGCGCCGCAGATTCGTCTTCACGGTTCCGAGCGGCATGCCGGTGATCTCCGCGATGTCGCGATAGGGCAGTTCCTCCCTGAACCGCAACAGGACAACCAGCCGGTACGACGGCCGGAGAGCCGCCACCGCGGCCTCCAGGGCGGCCGCCAGTTCATGCCTCCTGACCAACGTGTCGGCAGCTTCCGCCCTCTCGTCCGGGGTCCGGTCGAGGATCGACGACGTGTCCGGGTCGCTGCTCTCGATCGGAGTCGTCGCCAGCTTCTTTCGCCGCAGCTGGTCGATCGCCGCGTTGCTCGCGATCTTGAACAGCCAACTTGCGAAGCGCCGCCGAGGATCGTAGCGGGCGAGGGCCAGCCAGGCCTTGACGAAGACCTCCTGGGTGACATCCTCGGCGATGCCGCGGTCCCGGATCATGCGCACGACCAGGCCGAACACAGGCCGCTGATAGCGCTCGACCAGGGTCTGGAAAGCACGCTCGGACCCTTCGACAGCCGCCGCTATCAGGGCGGCTTCGTCTTTCTGTCGCTGCGTCTGTCGCTGCGTCAAGCTCTCATCCGCGCCTCGGGACGACTCGCGCCCGAAGTGGTTCGCGGGCAGGGCCGAGCGCGCCGCCCCTGTTGCCAGTGTGGCACGCGCGGCGGCTGGCCGTATCATTGCCGCGTGGAACGTGCGAGCAGCATCCCGGGTATCCGGGACTGCGGAGAACTGGCGACGGCGGTGCGGGCGGTGCGGATCGCCGGCCGGGTCACGCAGCGTCTCCAGCAGTCGCTTCAGGGGTCGTTCCTGACCAAGGAGGACCGCTCGCCGGTGACGGTCGCCGACTACGCCGCGCAGGCTCTGGTCAGTCTCACGCTGCCGAGCGGGGAGGCCATCGTGGGCGAAGAAACCGCGGCGGCTCTCGAAGGGGCCGGCGGCAGGGAAACTCTGGACAAGGTCGTTGCCGCGGTCCGGTCCGAGCTGCCCGACGTCACCGCAGATGAAGTGCGCGCGGCGATCGACCGCTGCTCGGCTGCCGGCGGTGCGAACGGCGGGTTCTGGGTCCTCGATCCGATCGATGGCACCAGGGGATTCCTGCGCGGCGGCCAGTACGCGATCGCACTCGGTCTGATGGAGGACGGCGAGATCGTCGGCGGTGTTCTCGGCTGTCCCAACCTGTCCTCGGCCCAGGGCCGGGGCTGTCTGTTCGTCGCCTTCCGCGGCCGTGGCGCCCATGAGCTTCCGTTCGAGGAGGACGAGGGAACGCCGCCCCGGATCGGCGTTTCGGCGGTCGCCTCGTCGGGCGACGCGGTCTTCTGCGAGTCGGTCGAAGCGATGCACTCGGACCATGAGCGGCATGCCCGGATCGCCCGGCGGCTCGGCGTGACAGCGCCTCCCGTGCGCATGGACAGCCAGTGCAAGTACGGGGCGCTCGCTCGCGGCGATGCCTCGATCTACCTCCGGCTGCCCTCGACCAGCTCCTATCGAGAGAAGATCTGGGACCACGCGGCCGGTTTCATCGTGGTGTCCGAAGCCGGCGGCGCCGTGACCGACGCCTACGGCCGGCCGCTCGACTTCAGCATGGGCCGCACCCTGGACCGGAATCGCGGGGTAGTGGCGACCAACGGTCTTCTTCACGGCGTGGTTCTCGACGCGGCAGCCGCGGTGCTGCCGCCGAACCCGGAACTCTGAGACGGAGCCGCTGTTCTTGATCCCGGGGGAGACTCTGCTGGTTACCGGCGGCGCCGGTTTCATCGGCTGCAACTTCACGGCCAGGGCGCTGGCCGAGCCTTCGGACCGAGAGCGCCGCGTCGTCGTGTTCGACAAGCTGACCTACGCCGGCAATCTGCTCAACCTGGAGGCAATCGCCGACGATCCGCGCTGCCGGTTCGTGCGTGGAGACATCGCCGATCGCGCCGCTGTCCGGCGGGTCTTCGCCGAGCACCAGCCGACGGCCGTTCTCAACTTCGCTGCCGAGAGCCACGTCGATCGCTCGATCGACAGCCCGGGCGACTTTGTCCGGACCAACATCACAGGCACGTTCGAGCTGCTCGAAGCGGCCAGAATCGCCCTCAGCGGCCGATCGGAGGAGGAGAGAGCCGACTTTCGGTTCATCCACGTCTCGACGGACGAGGTGTTCGGCAGCCTGGGTGACGAGGGGAAGTTCCACGAGTACACGCCGTACGATCCGAGTTCGCCCTACTCGGCCTCCAAGGCAGCCGCGGATCACCTCGTGCGCGCCTACGGCCGCACCTACGGCCTGCCGGCGATCGTGACCAACTGCTCGAACAACTACGGGCCGTACCAGTATCCCGAGAAGCTGATCCCCGTGATGATCCTGAACGCCGTCGACGGGCGTCCGCTGCCGGTCTACGGCGAGGGAGCGAACGTCCGGGACTGGCTTCACGTGGAAGATCACTGCGCCGGTCTGCTCACGATTCTGAAGCGCGGCGAGCCGGGACAGAGCTACAACCTGGGCGGCGACGAGGAACGAACGAACCTCGAGGTCGTGGGGGCGGTCTGTGCGGCGGTCGACGCGGAGCTCCCTGCCGCACGGAACGCGGCGCTTGCAGCCAGCGGCAGACGCGACTATCGGGAACTGGTGACCTTCGTGGAAGACCGGCCCGGCCACGATCATCGCTACGCGATCGATTCCACGAAGGTGAGGCGCGAGTTGGGCTGGGCGCCGCACCATGACTTCGAGAGCGGTCTGCGCGAGACGGTGCGCTGGTACCTCGGTCACCGGGAATGGTGCGAGGCGGTCACTTGCGGGACTTCGAGGGGCCGGCTCGGCGTTCAGCCGCGCCTGACGGCGGCGAGATGAGTCCGCCAAGGGGAATTCTGCTGGCGGGCGGGGCCGGCACCCGCCTGCATCCGGTCACTCGCGCCGTCAGCAAGCAACTGCTGCCGGTGTACGACCAGCCGATGGTCCACTACCCGTTGTCCAGTCTGATGATCGCGGGCGTGAGCGAGATCCTGATCATCACGACGCCGCGCGACCAGTCGGCGTTCCAGCGTCTGCTGGGCGACGGCAGCGACCTCGGCCTCGATCTCTCCTACGCCGTGCAGGATGCGCCGGAGGGCATCGCGCAGGCGTTCCTGATCGGCGCCGACCACCTGCGCGGGGCCAGGGCGGCGCTGGCGCTCGGCGACAACATCTTCCACGGCCACGGTCTGGCCCAGGTGCTTCAGCGGGCCGCGGCGCACAACCGGTCCACTCCGGGCGCGGTGATCTTCGGCTACCGCGTCCGGGATCCCGAGCGCTACGGCGTCGTCGAGTTCGACGACCAGCGACGCGTGATCGGCCTGGAGGAGAAGCCGGCGGCGCCCAAGTCCCCATACGCGGTGCCGGGCCTGTACTTCTATGACGAGCGGGTGGTCGAACTGGTCCGCACGCTCGAACCCTCTGCGCGCGGCGAGCTGGAAATCACCGACTTGAACAGACTCTACCTCGCCGAGGGCACGCTGCGGGTGGAACTCCTTGGCCGCGGTGTCGCGTGGCTGGACACGGGCACCCACGAGGCGCTCCTCCAGGCCGGCAACTTCATTCAGGCGATCGAGGAAAGGCAGGGGCTGAAGGTCGCCTGCCTGGAAGAGGTGGCATATCGCATGGGTTACATCGACGCGGAGAAGCTGGCCCGTCTGGCGGAGGTGACGAACGACGCTCATGGCCGCTACCTGAACCTCGTCCTGGAGGAGGGCCGATGAGCGTGCCCCCCAGGGTCCAGGCAACCGGGTTGCCCAGCGTGCTCATCGTCGAACCCGCGGTTCATCGCGACAGCCGAGGCTTCTTCCTGGAGAGCCACAACGCCTCCACGTTTGCGCAGCGCGGCGTGGAGAGGCCGTGGGTTCAGGACAGCCACTCGCGATCCGGCCGCGCCATCCTGCGCGGACTCCACCTCCAGTGCCGCCGGCAGCAGACGAAACTGGTTAGGGTCACCCGCGGCGAAGTCTTCGACGTCGCCGTGGACGTGCGGCGCGGCTCGCCGTCGTTTCTGGGCTGGACCGGCTGCGTGCTGTCGGAGGACAACTTCCGTCAGCTCTACATCCCGCGCGGTTTCGCGCACGGCTTCTGCGTGATCAGCGAGACCGCCGAAGTGCAGTACAAGTGCGACGACTACTATGACAGGGACGACCAGCTCACGATTGCCTGGGACGATCCCCAGATCGGGATCGACTGGCCGGTCGACGAGCCGCTGCTCTCGGAACGTGATCAGGCGGCGCCGACCATAGCGGGTTGTTTCGAGCAGTTGCCGACATTCTCGTTCTGAGTGGCCGCGTTGCGAGCAGAGCCCCTGACGGAACGCTGCGGACTGAACGACGCCGACCGCGTTCAGCTCGAGGCGTGCGGCGTCGGACTTGAGGAGGCCCGGAGACAACTCGCCCTACTGCGCGACCCGCCGCCGAAGACAAGGCTGGCGCGCCCGGCACGGATGGGCGACGGCATCCTGCCTCTGCCTCGAGGCGCCGAGGCCGAGCGCCTGGCCGGCAAGGGCCGATCCGCTTCGCGCGCCGGCCGCCTGATCCGGTTCGTGCCGGCGTCCGGAGCGGCGTCGCGGCTGTTCGCGGAGCTTCGAACTGCTCAGGTCGCCGGCTTCCCGCCGAGCCATCCGGTCCTGGTCCGTTTCGAGAAGGCCCGGACCTGCCTTCCCTTCGACTGCGAGCCAGAGGTACTCCTCGACCGCTACGGCGACGCGCCCAAGGCCCTGGTCCCCTTCCACCGGTACCCGGATGGCGAGCGGCGCACCGCGCTGGAGGAGCACCTGGTCGAGGCCGCGGCCGTCACCGGGGGCCGGGGCTCGGCGGCGGTCCACTTCTCCGTCGCCGGACGTCACCGGCCCGCATTCGAAGCGCTGCTTGCCGACCGTCTGCCGGTGCTCGAACGACGGCTGGGCTGCCGATTCGACGTCACGCTCTCCCACCAGTCGCCGGCGACCGACAGCATCGCGGTCAACGCCGCCGGAGAGCCGTTCCGCATGGCGGACGACCCGTCAGCGCCGCTGCTGGTGCGGCCGGGCGGGCACGGTGCACTCCTTGGCAATCTCCAGTCTCTGGCCGACCGAGGCTTCGAACTCGTGGCCATCAAGAACATCGACAACGTGCAACCCGAGCAGGACCAGGGCCCGGCGGCAGGCGCCATGCGGATCCTCGCCGGCATGGCGCAGGAACTGGCGGAAGGTTCCGGGCGGCCGGCGAGGGTCTGCGGCCTCGTCCGCACGACCACTTCGGCCGGCGGCGGTCCCTTCTGGGTTCGCGATGCCCGTCCCGAGGTCTTTCGCGGCATCTCTCCAGAATCACCTCCCGAGGCTCCTGCCGAGACCTCGGGCAATTCGGGAGTCCCGGGCGAACCGCGACTGCAGATCGTGGAGACCTCCCAGATCGACCTCGAGGACGCTCGGCAGGCGGCGATCCTGGCCGAGTCCACTCATTTCAACCCGGTCTTCCTGGTCTGCGCGGTGCGGGCGCCGGACGGAGCGGCCTACCGGCTGGAGGACCACGTGGACCACGACACCAGCTTCATCGTGCAGAAGAGCCACGACGGCCGGGAACTGACGGCACTGGAACGTCCCGGTCTGTGGAACGGATCGATGGCCGGTTGGAAAACACGGTTCGTGGAAGTGCCGGGCCAAGTGTACACGCCGGTCAAGAGCGTGTTCGATCTCGCCGGGGCGGATCACCAATGCGGAGCGGAGGACCGATGAGCGGAGGTTCCGGCGCTGCGGATGCCCCGAACGCGAAGACCCGGCTCGCGATCCGCGCGGTCGTCGTGGTTGCCCTGCTGGCGGTGCTCCTTCTGTTCGGCCGGCGGCTGGCGGGCTATCTGCCCGAGTTCTCCGCCTGGGTCGAAGGACTCGGCCTGTGGGGGCCGGTCGTCTTCGTTCTCGGCTACGCCGTGGCCACCGTGGCGTTCATACCGGGCTCGCTGCTCACGCTCGCGGGCGGCGCGATCTTCGGTCTCGCTCAGGGCGTCGCGCTGGTGTTCGTCGGCGCCTGCCTGGGGGCCACCGGCGCCTTCCTGGCGTCGAGGTACATGGTCCGGGGAGCGATCGAACGACGCGTCGCGGCGGAACCGCGCTTCGCCGCCATCGACCGGGCGGTGGGGCGTGAAGGGTTCAGGATCGTCCTCCTGCTGCGACTCACGCCGGTTGTCCCCTTCGTGTTGCTGAACTACGCCCTGGGGTTGACCAGGGTGAAGCTGCGGGACTACCTGAGCGCCTGCATAGGCATGCTTCCCGCAACCCTGCTCTACGTGTACTACGGCAAGGTGATCGGCGATGTGGCCGAAGTCGCGGCCGGCGTCGGGGACGAACAGGGTTGGGGAACCCATGCCGCCACGGGCATCGGACTGGCCGCCACGATCGCGGTGATCGTGATCGTCACCCGCATCGCGCGGCGGGCGCTCAGAGAGGAGGTGGACGAATGACGAGGCCGGAACTGCTCTTCGACAGTCCGCACGATCGGAACCTCATGGCACAGGTGTTTCCTGACGACTGGGCGAACCCGGAGCCCGCCGATCGTTACCACCTGGTCGTGATCGGGGCCGGGACTGCCGGTCTGGTGACGGCGATCGTCGCCGCGGGTCTGGGCGCCCGGGTGGCGCTGATCGAGCGGCGGCTCATGGGCGGCGACTGCCTGAACTTCGGCTGCGTCCCGTCGAAGGGCATGATCGCTGCGGCGCGGCGGTGGACCGCCGGCCGCGGCGACCCCGAATTCGGGGCCCCGGACGCTGGTCGTGGCGGCGACTTCGGCGTGGCGATGGAGCGGATGCGCCGGATACGGGCCGCGATCGGGAAGGACGACGCGGCCGAGCGCTTCCGTGGCGCGGGAGTCGATGTGTACCTGGGCGAGGGCCGATTCCTGTCCGACCGCGCCGTCGGCGTGACCGGTCCCGCTGGCGACCGTGAACTGCACTTTCGTCGTGCCGTCATCGCCGCGGGAGCGCGCCCCAAGGCGCCGCCGATTCCAGGTCTCGACCGCTGCGACTACCTGACCAACGAGACTGTCTTCTCGCTCACCGAGCGGCCGGAGCGGCTGGCAGTGGTCGGCGCCGGTCCGATCGGCTGCGAGCTGTCCCAGGCTTTCGCGCGCCTCGGCAGCCGGGTGACGACGTTCGACATCCTGCCCGGGATCCTCCCGCGCGAGGACCGGGACGCGGCGGCTCTGGTTGCGCAGGCCCTTCGACGGGACGGGGTCGAGCTCGCGCTCGGCGCCCGGATCGAGGAAGCCGCGCCCCAGGACCGAGGCCTCCGGCTGACCTGGATCGACAGTGACGGCGAACGCCGCGAAACGCGCTGCGACGAGATCCTGGTTGCCGCGGGCCGAACGCCGAACGTCGAGGGCCTGGGGCTGGAGAAGATCGGCGTCCAGTGCGATGCGACCGGCATCCGGGTCGATGCGAAGCTGCGCACCACGAACCCCCGCGTCTACGCGGCAGGCGACATCACGCCGGCGCCCAGGTTCACCCATCTCGCCGACGCCCACGCGGGCGTCGTTGTCCAGAACGCCCTGTTCTTTCCCGGTGCGCGAGCCGACCGGCTCGTCGTTCCGCGGTGTACGTACACGTCGCCGGAGCTGGCGCACGTCGGCCTGGACCGGCAGGAGGCGGATCGTCGCGGCACGGCCGTCGACGTGGTCGACGTGGCCCTGGAAGAGAACCACCGCGCGCTCCTCGACGGCGAGGCAGAGGGATTTCTCCGGATTCTCCTGCAGCGCGGCAGCGACCGCCTGCTGGGCGCCACCGTGGTGGCGGCGGGCGCCGGCGATCTGATCGCGCCGCTGACCCTGGCCGTGACCCATCGACTCGGGCTTTCGAAGTTCGCGTCGACGATCCTGCCCTATCCGACCCGCGCCGAGGTGCTGAAGAAGGCCGCCAACCAGTGGCGCAGGACAAGGCTGAGTCCAACCGTCCAGGGCCTGCTCGGGCGCTGGTTCCGCTGGACCGGCTGACAGGTTCCGGCGCTGCCGCTGCAAGGCACTACAAGTGACGCCGGCGCCGTCCGCGCCGCCTCCTTCGCCTTCGCCGCGCTGTTCGTGTCGGTGCGTACGCCGCACTCCGGACAGGCGCCGCAGCTCCGGCCGCGCGCCAGCGTTCGAACGCCTCGCCGCCGCTGCCGGTGGCAGCCGCCAGCAAGCCGAAGAGCTCCAGCGCGGGGCCGAAGGCCTCTCGTCCGGTCAGGCGCTGAACGGCGCTGGGGCTGCGGGCCGGTTCGCACAGTCGCTGGAACGTCTCCAGCGTCCGCACGACCTGCCCGCGGCGCTGGGCGGAGAGCGCGTAGCGGCTGCCGAAGTCGGCCGTCACGTCCTCCACGAGTCGTAGCAGGCGCCGCCGCTGGACTCTCTGCCCGGCCGCCTCCAGACGCTCCCTGCCGACCACGATCCGTGGCAATAGCAGGGTCGACAGCAGCACGGCGAGCGGTACCTTCGGCCCGGTGCCGACGCGCTCGTCGAGCCGCTTCGCGAGTCGAGAGAAGCCGGCCGTCCCGGTTCCGGATTCCTGCACTTCGTCGACTTCGGGCAGAGCAACCGGAAGCAGTCCCGAGCGCCGCATCCAATCGAAGGCGGAGGCGCTCCGGCCGCTCGACAGGAGCTGGATCAACTCCTCGATCAGGCGATGCGGCGAAGCCTTGGCGATCTCCCGGCGGTGCTTGAAGGCGGCGGCAAGGGTCTCGTCCTCGATCTCGAAGTCCAGACGCGCCGCGAACTCGCAGGCCCGGAGCATCCGGACCGGATCCTCGCGGAAGCGCAGATCGGGATCTCCGATCACGCGAATGGAACCGCGGTCGAGGTCTTCGAGGCCTCCCGTGTAGTCGACGACGGCGTGGTCGGAGACGCGGTAGAAGAGGGCGTTGACCGTGAAATCGCGCCGGAAGGCGTCCTGTCGCGGGGTGCCGTATGTGTTGTCGCTGGTGACCAGGAGCTCGCCTTGCGAACGGCGCTGACGGTCCGGATCGGGCACGCTTCGGAACGTGGACACTTCGACCACCTCGTTGCCGAACAGGACATGGACAAGGCGAAAACGCCGGCCGATGATCCGTGAGTTGCGGAACAGCCGCCGCACGTCCTCGGGACGTGCGTCGGTGACGACGTCGTAGTCCTTCGGCGCGCGTTGCAGCATCAGATCGCGCACACTGCCGCCGACCAGACCTGCGTTCCGGCCGGCCTGCTGCAGCCTCCGGAGCACTTTCCGGGCGCCGGGAGAGATCTGCCGCCACGCGATCGGGTGCTCGGAACGCGGCAGGATCGTGGCCGCGACCGGCGCTTCCATCGGTTCAGGGTATCAACGCGCGCCGTCGGCGCTGAACTCCAGGGTTGCTAGGCTCTCGTCGTGGGCGCGCTGGACGGACTGCGGGTTCTGGACCTGTCTCGGCTTGCGCCCGGGCCGTACTGCTCGATGCTGCTCGCCGACATGGGCGCCGACGTGCTGCGGGTCGACAACGCGGTAGGCGGGCCCGTGAGGTCCGGGGACATGCTGTCGAGGAACAAGCGCAGCATCGCGCTCAACCTGAAGACCGCGGACGGTCAGTCGATCCTTCAGCAGCTTGCCAGGGACGCGGATGTCTTCCTTGAAGGCAACCGGCCCGGGGTTTGCGCCCGACTCGGTTGCGACCACGAGACGCTCGCGGCGCTCAACCGGCGCCTGGTCTACTGCTCACTCACTGGCTACGGGCAGGCAGGGCCGATGGCGCGGGCCGCCGGACACGACGTGAACTACATGGCACTGTCCGGCGTCCTGTCGCAGATCGGCAACGGCCAGGACCCTCCCCAGCCGCCCCTCAACCTGGTCGCCGACTTTGGCGGCGGCGGCCTGATGGCGGCTTTCGGCATCCTCTGCGCCCTGTTCGAGCGCGAACGGTCCGGCCGAGGCCAGCGCATCGACGCGGCGATGATCGACGGAGCGGCTTCCCTGATGGCCGTGCACTTCGCGCAGAAGGGCACCCGCTCGAAGCCGGGCGTCGGACTCCTCGGTGGCGGTGCTGCCTTCTACCGTTGCTACGAGTGCAAGTGCGGCGGCTACGTGTCGGTCGGCGCGATCGAACCGCAGTTCTTCGCCGCGCTGTGCGAGGGAACGGGTGTCGACGTCGTGAACGAACAGATGGCCACCGACCGCTGGCCGGACCACATCGAAGCCTTCCGGCGCGCCTTCCTGACCCGGACCCGCGATGAATGGGCCAGGGTGTTCAGCGAACTTGACGCCTGTGTGTCACCGGTGCTCGACCTCGATGAAGCGCCGCGCCACGAGCACAACGCACAGCGGGGGACCTTCCCGATCGGCCCGGACGGAGAGATTCACGTAGCGCCCGCGCCGCGTCTGGAGCGCACCCCCGGCAACCTCCGCCGGCGCGAGCCGCGGATGGGCGAACACACCGGAGAAGTCCTTCGGGGTCTCGGCTACAGCGACCGGGAAATCGACGGACTCGAACAGAATGGAGCCATCCTGAGAGCATGAACGACGCAGCTGTACACGACGATCTGCCCGCGGACGGCGGGGGCAGGGTCTTCGAGGACTTCGAAGTCGGCCAGATCTTCCATCACGCCCTGGGCCGTACGGTCACCGAGGGCGACAACGTCTGGTTGACCATGATCACCCTGAACCCGAACCCGATCCACTTCGACCGGGAGTACGCGGGACAGACGGAGTGGGGTCGGCCGCTGGTCAACTCCTGTTTCACCCTGTCCCTGGTCACCGCGCTCACCGTCGCCGATCTGTCCCGGAACGCGGTGAACCTGGGTTGGGACCGGGTCCGCTTGCCGCACCCGGTGTTCGAAGGCGACACTCTGTACGCCCAGAGCGAGGTGCTCTCAGTCCGCGAGTCGAAGTCCCGGCCGCACCAGGGCATCGTCAGTTTCCGAACGATCGGCTACAACCAGGACGGCCGGGCCGTGATCACCTTCGACCGGACGGTCCTCGTCTACCGCCGCGGCCACGTTCCTGCCAGGCCGGTCCGTCCAACGCTGCGCGCGTAGAGGCACCAGGCAGTCCGTGGAAGAGCCGCGCTGCATTCGAGCGTCCATGCATCTCAGGTCCAGCAGCGTTGTTCTTCGGTCACATGTGGCCGCGACATGCTCCCTCGCTGCGCCTTGCCGGACGGTGCCTGACCGCTCTCGTGCGACACGGGTTTCCAAGACGGGCTGCTAGCGGTCAAGACGGGCTGCTAGCGGTCGGCGAGCTCCTTGTAGTCGCGCGCGGTGGCGCCGGTGTAGATCTGCCGCGGCCGGTTGATCCGGTTCTCCGGATCGGCGCCCATCTCCTTCCAGTGCGCCAGCCAGCCCGGCAGCCGGCCCAAGGCGAACATGACCGTGAACATGTTGGTCGGCAGGCCCATGGCGCGATAGATGATGCCGCTGTAGAAGTCGACGTTCGGATAGAGCTTCCTGTCGATGAAGTACTCGTCCTGGAGCGCCACATCTTCCAGGCTGCGTGCCAGTGCGAGCAGCGGGTCGTCAACGCCGAGCTGTTCCAGGACCTCGTCCGCGGCCCCCTTGAGGATGCTTGCGCGCGGGTCGAAGTTCTTGTAGACGCGGTGACCGAAACCCATCAGCCGGAAGCCGTCGTTCCGGTCCTTGGCCCGGTCGACGAACTTGCCGAAGTCGTCGCCACTGGCGCGGATGGCCCCCAGCATCTCGATCACCTGCTGGTTGGCGCCCCCGTGAAGCGGCCCCGACAAGGCGTCGATGCCGGCGGAAATGGCGGCGAAGAGGCTGGCCCCGGAACTGCCGACCATGCGGACCGTCGACGTCGAGCAGTTCTGCTCGTGATCGGCGTGCAGGATGAGCAGCATGTTCAGCGCCCGAGCCAGGACATCCGGCGGATCGTAGGACTCGCAGGGCACCGAGAACATCATGTTCAGGAAGTTCTCGGCGTAGCCCAGGTCGTTCTGCGGATACACGAAGGGCTGACCGATCGACTTCTTGTAGGAGAAGGCGGCGATCGTCGGCAGTTTCGCGATCAGGCGCACGACGTGCCGGTCGTCGTCCTCGTTCTCCGAGTAGAACGTCGCAAGCGACGAGATCATCGAGGACAGGATCGCCATCGGGTGCGCCGTCGGCGGGTACGCCTCGAAGAACTTCTTCATGTCCTCGTGGATCAGCGTGTGCCGCCGCAGCTTCGACCGGAAGTCCTCCAGCTCCTGCTCCGTCGGCAGGTCGCCGTAGATCAGCAGGTAGCAGACCTCGACGAAGGAAGCGCGCTCGGCCAGCTGTTCGATCGGGTAGCCGCGGTAGCGGAGAATTCCCCGTTCGCCGTCGATGAACGTGATCGCGCTGCGGCACGAGCCGGTGTTGCCGTAACCCGGATCCAGCGTGATGGCGCCCGTCTGGCTCCGGAGCGCCTGGCTGTGTATGGCCAGTTCGCCCTCGGAGCCGACGATAACGGGGAACTCGTACTCCTGATCGTCCAGATTCAGCTTCGCTGCACTCATCGATTCTGCCTGCCCTCACCTTCCCGTTCCGATTCACCCGGCGCGCGTCGGAGGCGGAGTGTAGCAGCCCGGAAGCAGCCTGTTCCGGCTGATCCGGTCGGAGTTGTCGACGGACCCTCGGATCAGAACCTGAACCGGAGATCCAGGGCCGTCTGAAGACCGCCGCCGCCAACCGCCACAGCACCGCTCGGGCCGTCCAGGTCAAGCGAAGCGTCACTGAAGCGGACGACTCCACCCAGGCCGGTGCTCCTGCTGAACCAGTAGCCCACATCGACGCCCAGGTGGTAGCCGAACGCGCTGTCGGATTCCGTCCGGGTTTCCACGCCGGCATAGCTTGCCGTGTCGAAGGGGTAACTCTGATCGAAGCGAACGGCCGACGCCAGGTCGTACTTGACGTCGATCCGGGAAGGACCTGCGAACAGGGCGACCTGGACCTTCTCGCCGTCCCGAACGAGCCATCTCAAGGAGAGGTGAAGGGCCGTGTCATCGCGGGAGAGGCCGCGGCTGCTGCCTTCGACGGTACGCGTGCTCCCGAACAGGAAGGGGTGGGGCAACCGGCCCACAACGTCCGCCTGGTCGGACAGCGACGACTCGGACCAGGTGAGACCGAGAGCCAGCGGACCGCGCAGGCGATAACCGAGAGTCAGTTCGTAGTGAGACGCTCCGCCGCCCGCGTAGTCCGCATCGAACTCGCCCGGTTCACCGCCGAACTGGCTGTGATCGAAGCTGAAGGTCCCCGACGGACCGTCGGTCGACAGCTGGCCGCCGCCCAGGGTGAGGAACCAGCGATCCGGGGCCGCGTCGGTTTGTGCTTGGAGGGCTGTTGCCGTCGACCAGAGCAGGAACAGGGAAGCCGTTCCGATCGCGAGGCGAAGCCTGTTCTTGCCGGTTGTTCTCGGAGTCATCGGTTGTGTCTTCCTCATCGATTCAGAGTCCTACGGTCTCGAGCGCCTGATCAATGGCCGCATGGGCCGGGCTCCCATCGCCGTGAAGGTCCACGGCCGCTTGCCGGATGGCGGTCGCCATGGTCTGGAAGTTGACATCGGGCGGCGCCAAGTCCACCAGGGCGCGGAAGAACGCCTGTTCGATCAGGAGCCGGTTGGCGCCGCCGACGCCCTCTACCGTCCGTCCGCTCGAAACGTGTGTTCCGCCCTCGATGGCGAGGTAGAAGGCGTGGCTCAGGATGGTGGAATTCCAGTGGACGCCCCGATAGCCGTCGCCGAAGAGCTGGAACCAGCGATTGTCCTTCCGGAAGTAGCGGGTGTAGCGAATCAGGTTCTCGCCCACCAGGGCCACGACGAAGCGGAATTCCTGTCCGATGGCGTCCGGATAGGGAACGATGCCGCTGACCCTGTCCGCGCGGGGGTTGTCCATCCGACGGATGGTCAACTCCATGTCTTCGCCCGACAGATAGTCCGCGCGCAGCAGCCCGTCGCCCGGTGGATGAAACGCGAACTCAACCGCGGTGCCGACAATGTCCGAGTACGCCTCGTTGATCGCACCGCCATGGGCGAGGAACAGGGCGACGCGACCGCCGCGGGAGGTCGTGAAGTTCCCGTCCTCGTCAATGGAAGTCGTGACGTTCCCGTCCTCGTCAAAGCAGAGATACGGCGCCGTCTGGCCGTCGGCGAAGGTGTGGGAGTCACCGCAGCGAACGATCCCGTCCCGCGTCGGAAAGCTCGGAGTTCCGAGCGTGTAGAGGTGCTGGCCGATCAATGGTAGGCCAGTGCGCGCGGTCAGGGCGGAATAGGTGACGCCGTGCATCAACTCATGGGTCGAAACGTCCAGGGGAACGAACGGCGTGCCATCGGGCGTTTCGCCGAACACGAGAGCGCCGCCGCCCTCCGGCCCGAAGGGCGCCGAGATGAAGAATGCGTTGGCGTATTGCTCGATGTTGACTATGGAGAAGATCCGACCGTCCTGGCCGTCCATTCCTCTCCATCCGTGGTTCTTGAACAGGTAGTCGTAAGCCCAGCCGAGATGGGCATGACCGTCCACGAAGGCCGCATTCGACCACTCGTTGTCGTCGTCCGAGGCGACCGCCTCCTCCCAGGCCGGCGTAGGCAGAAGCAGGTCGAACGCCGTCGACAAGTCTCCCTGCGCGTCCAGGGTCACGATCTCGGCCGGACGAAGCCGATCCCTTGCCTGGTACTCGGAACCGGTGTTCCAGACGCTCAGTTTCTGCGGCGCGCCGGTGATCCCGAGGCCGAAGCCGACCTCGCTCTGGGCATGGATGTGGTCGATCCGATACACCAGCTCGCCGCCATGGGCGTCGATGAAGTACGTCCGGTAGTCCTGCATCGGCGCGCTCCAGGCGAGCACGAACCTCCCCAGCACGGTAGGGAGGACGAACAGGCGCGGCGGTTCGGACGTCGCCGGCAGGGCGCCTGCAAGATCCTCCATTCGGGCCAGAGCGGCTTCGGCGCTCAGACCCGGCTCGGTCTCGACGTCGATGCCGCTGAAGACGGTCCCGAAGACCGACACCGTGGCGCCGTCTGCCCGCTGCCGGCTGAGGCCGGCGCCAAGGACGGGAACGCCGCGGTGAACCTGACCGAAGTACTCGTGGAGCCGTCCCGGCAACTGACGGTCGGCCTCAGCCGAGATCAGTGTCAGTTCGCCGCTGCGCGTCTGTTCGGCGATCAGCGCGTCGGCGCGGACCCGGTCCGGCATGTCGGCGGGCATCGACGTGACGGCGAATGCCTGGGTGTCTGGAGCAGGCGCCGGTTGTGCCTGCAGTGAGCTGACCGGCAGTGCCAACGCCGCCGCGAACGCGGCGGTGGCCTGGATTCTCTTTGCCACTCGCTTGTCTCCCCTCTGGTTTGCTGATTGCTGGGATGATCTCCCGGGCGCGCTACGGTTGCATCTCTCGGGATTCGTGAACAGCGGCGCCGCAGCGAACTGCTGACTGATCCGGGATTCGCCCCTCTACACGCCGCGCCTTTCGGCGCCCCACAGTGTCTTGTGAAGTTGCATCGAAACCCGTACCGTCAGCCGATCGTCAAGTACCCAGGAAGCGAGCCGGGCAGGCTCCAGGGCATCCCAGACCGGCGACAGGTGGACCGTGCAACGGCGGTCGATCCGGTGCCTGCTGATCATAGCGCACGCCCACTCGTAGTCGCCGCGGTCGGCCAGGACGAGCTTCACCTCGTCGGTCGAACGCAACTCGTCCAGGTTCGGCCAGTGGTTGTTCGCGGCCTCGCCGCTGGCAGGACACTTCAGATCGACGATGCGCCTTACCCGCGAATCCACTCCCGAGATGTCCAGCCCGCCGCCGGTCTCGAGCAGAACCTCCAGCCCCAGGTCGCAGAGCCCGCTCATCAGCGGATGAACGCCAGGTTGGAGCAGAGGTTCGCCGCCGGTGACTTCCGTCAGCGGGCAGTCGTACGCCAGAACCTCGGCGATGACCTCCTCGACACGCATCCACGTGCCTTCGTGGAAGCTGTACTCCGTGTCGCACCAACGGCACCGCATCTGACACCCGGTCAGCCGGACGAGGACGCAGGGGCGGCCCGCGAAGGTCGATTCCCCCTGGATCGAGTAGAAGATCTCGTTGACCTTGAGCCGTTCGCTCGCGGGCAGCGCGGCGATCGGGTCGGCGCGGCGGCGATCAGGCGCCGTCGTCAAGGAGTTGCCGCAGCACGTACTGCAGGATGCCCGCATGGCGGTAGTACTCCGCCTCCTGCGGGGTGTCGAGGCGCACCAGAGCCCGGAAGCTGGTCTCGCCTTTCTCGCCGTTCGCCCGCACCGTGACCTCCAGGCCGGACTCGAAGTCGGCAGCCAGACCCGCCGCGAGGCCCTCGATGTCATATTCCTCGCGGCCGGTCAGCCCGAGCTCTTCGGCGCCTTCGCCGTCCCGGAACTGAAGCGGCGCGACCCCCATGCCCACGAGGTTGCTGCGGTGGATCCGCTCGTAGCTCCTGGCGATCACGGCGCGGACGCCGAGCAGCCGCGGTCCCTTGGCCGCCCAGTCGCGCGAGGACCCGGTCCCGTACTCGAGGCCCGCCAGGATGATCTGGGGCACCCCCCGTTCGCGGTAGGCCGCCGCGGCGTCGAAGATGGTCGTCCGGACGCCTTCGGGCAGCAGTGCGGTGTAGCCGCCTTCCGTGCCGGGCACGAGGTGATTGCGCAGGCGAACGTTGGCGAACGTTCCTCGCATCATGACCTCGTGGTTGCCGCGGCGGGCGCCGTAGGAGTTGAACTCGGCCTGCTCGACGCCCAAGCCGCGCAAGTAGTCGGCGGCCGGGCTGTCAGGACTGATCGGGCCGGCGGGCGAGATGTGGTCCGTGGTCACCGTGTCGCCCAGCAGGGCCAGCACCCTGGCGCCGCGGATGTCCTCGACCGGTTTCGGGTTCCGCGGCATGTCGACGAAGAACGGCGGCTTCTTGAGGTAGGTCGAGTCATGCCGCCAGTCGAAGGTCTGGCCGGAGGGAACGTCGAGCGCCCGCCACGCCTCGCCGCCGGTGAAGACGTCGGCATACTGGCGCTTGAACATCTCGGGCCGCAGCGAGCCTTCGAGCGCCGCCTGGATGTCGGCCTGGGCAGGCCAGATGTCGCGGAGATGGACGGGGCCGTTCGAACCCGCGGCCAGGGGCTCGTTGTAGAGGTCGATGTCGATGCGGCCGGCCAGGGCGTAGGCCACCACGAGGGGCGGCGACGCCAGGTAGTTGGCGCGCACTTCGCTCGAGATCCGGCCTTCGAAGTTGCGATTGCCGGAGAGCACCGAGACGGTGACGAGTTCGTCCTCCGCGATCGCGGCCGAGATCGCAGGCGGCAGCGGACCGCTGTTGCCGATACAGGTCGTGCAGCCGTAGCCGACGGTATGGAAACCCAGCTGTTCCAGGTGGGCAGTGAGTCCGGCCTCCGCGAGGTAGTCGGTGACCACCTTGGAACCCGGCGCCAGGCTGGTCTTGACCCAGGACCGGGTACGCAGTCCGGCAAGGACGGCGTTCTTCGCCAGCAGGCCGGCCGCCAGCATGACGGAGGGATTCGAGGTATTGGTGCAGCTGGTGATCGCAGCGATGACCACGGAGCCGTCCGTCACCTTGACGTCCCGGCCGTCGTCCGCGGCGGCGGGGGCGTCCTCGGCGGCCGAATCGGACCCGTCTCCGTTGATGACAGGCAGCCCGCCCGAGCGGTTGGACAGCTGCGGCAACTGACCGAGGAAGGACTCCTTGACCTCGGTCAGCAGGATACGGTCCTGGGGTCGCCGCGGACCGGCCAGCGACGGCTCGACGGTGCTCAGGTCGAGTTCCAGCGTGTCGCTGTAGGCAGCCTCCGGCGTGTCCGGGGTGTGGAACAGGCCCTGTTCACGGCAGTAGGCCTCGACGAGTTCGACCTGGGCCTCGTCGCGGCCCGTGAAACGCAGATAGTCGACCGCGGCGCGGTCGATCGGGAAGATGCCGCAGGTGGCGCCGTACTCGGGCGCCATGTTGGCGATCGTCGCCCGGTCGGCCAGCCGAAGCTCGCTCAGCCCGGGACCGAAGAACTCCACGAACTTGCCGACCACGCCGTGGTTGCGGAGCATCTCGGTGACCCGGAGGACGAGGTCCGTCGCGGTGGCTCCCTCGGGCAACCTGTCAACGAGACGGAAGCCGACGACCTGGGGCACGAGCATGGCGATCGGCTGGCCGAGCATCGCCGCCTCCGCCTCGATGCCTCCCACACCCCAGCCCAGGACGCCGAGCCCGTTGATCATGGTGGTGTGGGAGTCGGTGCCGACCAGCGTGTCGGGATACGCGAAGGGCGCTTCGCCGGCGCCGTTCTGCGACGTCATCACTCCACGGGCCAGGTACTCCAGGTTGACCTGGTGGACGATGCCGGTCGCCGGCGGCACGACGCGGAAGTTCTCGAACGCGGTCTGGCCCCAGCGCAGGAAGAGGTAGCGCTCCTCGTTGCGCTCGAATTCGCGCTCGGCATTGATCAGGAGGGCGGCCGCGGAACCGTACTCGTCGACCTGAACCGAATGGTCGATCACCAGTTCGGCCGGCTGCACGGGATTGATCTTCGCGGCATCGCCGCCCATGCGCGCCATCGTGTCCCTCATCGCGGCCAGGTCGGCCACCGCAGGCACGCCTGTGAAGTCCTGAAGCAGCACACGGCCGGGCATGAATGCGATCTCGACGCTCGGATCGGCTTCTGGCTCCCAGCGCGCCACGGCTTCGATATCGTCGGCCGGCACGATGCGCCCGTCCTCCCGGCGGAGAAGATTCTCCAGCAGGATCTTCAAGGCGTAGGGAAGACGAGCCACGGGCAGGCCCGCAGCTTCCAGTGTCGGCAGGTGGGCCATGCGGAAGGTGCGCCCTCCCGCGCTCATGGTTCGTCTGGCGTCGAAGCTGTTCGTCATGTCCCTGCTTCCGTGGTCTCAGGCCGTGGCACCGGGAGTTGCGGTGCGCCCGAGACTACCCAAAGCGCTGCCGGCGTGAGCGCCTGCCTGCCGCCCGCGCGGCAGGCCGTCCGCCCCGTGCCGACGTGTAGAGTCGCGTCATGTCCGGGCTGGATGACCTCGAGACGCCAAGTCTGCTGATCGCGATGCCCCAGGTCCTCGATCCGTTCTTCTCCCGGTCCGTCGTGCTGCTGGCAGCGCACGAGGAAGGCGGCGAAGGAGGAAGCCTCGGCTTCGTTGTCAATCGTCCGAGCCAGCTCAAGGTCGACGAGGTGCTGCGGGAGCTCGACATCGAGTGGCTGGGCGGCTCTGAAGCGCCGGCCTTCGTCGGCGGTCCGGTGCAGCCGGAAGTGGGAACCGTGCTGCTGTCCCTCGACGGCCTGAACGGGGCAGAAGGCGGGGTGGAAGCGGACGGGATCACCCGGATCGCGCCGGGCGTGGGCGCGACGCAGAACATCCTGGCGCTGCGGACGCTGGCTCGCCGCGCCCCGGATCACATGCGCCTCCTGCTCGGTCACGCCGGTTGGGGACCGGGACAGCTGATGCAGGAGCTCACTCGCAGCGACTGGTTGACGGCGCCGGTGGAGGAGTCGATCGTGTTCTCGCCCGATCCGAAGGACGCATGGTCCGCCGCGCTCGCTTCCCTGGGGATCGATCCCGGGACGCTGCCGAGCTGGACCTCCAGCGACGGCGCTTCGAACTGACAGGTCAGCGGCCCGTGGAGCCGAAGCCGCCGTCGTTGCGCCGTCCGGCGACGAGACGCTCACCGAGCGTGTCGTCGTCGCGGAACACGATCTCCGGAACGGCAGCGACCACCATCTGAGCCAGGCGTTCGCCGCGCTCGATCGTGATCGGGCGCTGGCCCAGATTCGCGAGCAGCAGCTTGACTTCGCCGCGGTAGTCGCTGTCGATCGTGCCGGGAGCGTTGAGCACGGTCATGCCCAGCCGGTAGGCGAGACCGCTGCGCGGCCGGATCTGGGCCTCGTAGCCTGGCGGCAGGCCGAGGACGAGGCCAGTGGGAACGAGGGCTCGAGCGCCGGGTTCCATCCGGACCGCGGCGTTCGTGGCGGCGAGCAGGTCGTAGCCGGCACTGCCGGCGGAGGCGCGCTCAGGCAGACCGGCCGCGTGCGGCAGCCGGCGAACGCCGATGGTGACAAGAGGAGCTTCCGGTCGACGTTCGGTCACTCGGCCCGACGTTTCCTGCGCGGTTTCCTGCGCCGCGGCTCGCCTGCTCACAGGTCGCGCCCCCGGTTGCGCTCCGGGGCGGTCCCGTCGCGGAGCTGACCGCCCTCGAGCACGCCGGGCGGGAAGGGCCTGCCGATCCACTCGCTCGTCAGGCGCGGCGGCGGCCGGCCGTCTGCGGCCGTGCCCCGCCCGAGCTGGATCAGCTCGGCTGTGAAGTACCAGTTTCCGATGTCCTGCTGGCCATTCCAGACGTGCATCGAGGAGCCGGGAGTGGCGCTGTAGACGCCCAGGATCGGACCGACCGTCGGCCCTTCGCCTTCCTCCTCGTTCGGAGGCGGCACGGCGGTCAATCCGCCGCCGGCCGCCGCGGCGTTCGCTTGCCCGGCGCCCTGGGCCGGTCGGTTGCCCTGCTGGCCGGAATTGCCTGAAGCTCCCCGCATCAGCAGGCCCCAGCGGCCTTCCTCGTCCATCGGGTTGGGCCACAGCTGCCGGATCACCCGCGGTTCGACCTCGATGAGTTCCTCCAGCGCCGTCGGCAGGCGGCCCTGCCGGACCCGGAACAGGCGGATTGCCTCCGCGTACTGGAGCCCGCGGAAGATCAGCTCTTCTTCCTTCTGCCGCTTGGCCCAACTGCTCCAGTACGGCAGCGCCGCCGCGACCGCAATGTTCATCACCGTGATCAGAACGGCGAGCACGACGAGGTTGTAGCCCGCCTCGAAAGAGCGGTCCGCAAGGCCGGCGGCGCTGCCGGCGCGACGCGCCCGGTCACCAGTCGGCATAGGCGCCGCCTCCCAGGGCGTTCTCCTCCGAACCGGAGTGAACGTCCTCGATCCCGGGATCCCCGAAGGGTGAAAGGTCCGTTTCAGCCCACGGGTCCTCGTCGGAAAGGGCAGGGAACTCGGCCAGCACCTCGACCCAGGTGTCGTTCCTGCGAGTGATCGGGTCGAGCGGGATCGCACGCAGGTACTCCGCGTCGACGAGAGCCTGGAGGCTCGGCGGATGGTGCCCCTTGTCCGCACGGTGCTGTTCGATGGCGTCGCGCATGACCCGGAGGTTCTGCTTCAACGCCGCTTCCTGCGCCCGTCTGGGCGCGTTCTTCAGCGCCGGCACCGCGACCGCGGCAAGGATGCCGATGATCGCCATGACGATAATCAGCTCCAGCAGCGACATGCCGCGCTGACCCATGATTCCACGGTTCATGATGCTCCGGTTCATGTCACCACTCCCGGTAAGGAACGCGGTCGAGACCGACGCCGTCGGAGAGGGAGAAGACGTCGTAGACGTTCTCTCCTCCCCAGTTGCTGTCGTCCGGCTCGTCCTGGTAGCTCCTCAGCCCCCACTCCGCTTCGCCGGTCATCGGGTCGACCGGGATGCGGCGCAGGAAACGGATCTCGCCTTCAGCCTGTCCGATCAACTGGATCGGCTCGACCAGGACATCGAGCTCGCTCGGATAGCCGTCGGTGCCGATCTCGATCGGAATCAGGCCTACGTCGCTGTAGCGCTTGTGTTCGTCTATCGCGTTTCGCATCGTGCGCAGGTGCGACCGGAGTTCGGCCTCCTTGATCCGCTTGTTCGTGAACGCGGCGGTGGGCAGGGCAACGGCGGCCAGGGTCAGCATCACGGTGCACACCGTGACGAGCTCCACCAGCGTGTAGCCGGCTCGCCGCCGCCCGCCGTTCGAGGCCGGCAGGCTCACGCGACGGTCTCCGGTTCGACCCGTTCCGGCGGCGGCGCCTCCTGGATCTCGATCTCCAGCGGGCGCACGGTCCGCACGGGCAGCGCCTCGAGCTCGGGACCCCTGGGTCTGGCCTGCTCGACAGAGATCGTTGCTCGGCCGGGACCTGCAGCCCGCACCTCGAGAGCCAACAGGTGTCCTCGGCCGGCCACACCCGCCTGGTCGCCCAGCCGGCTGATGCCGACGATGACCGTGCCCGGCGTCGAGGTGTCCGTCATCAGGGAAATCTCGTTCCGGTCGCCCAGGAAGGACTCGGCCCTGACCGCGGTCACTTCGATCCGTTCCGGGTCGTACCGGAGCCGCAGCGGCAGGTGGGACAGCAAGGCGCGAGTCCTGACGTTCAGGCGCGCTTCGAAGCTGTCGCCGACCGTCGCGCGCAGCGCCTGGGGCGAAAAGGAGAGTTCGATCTCGCGGTCGGGCCGCGCGGCTGCCGACTGGAACAGGGCCGGAACGATCGTGGACGGCGTCTCGATCAACCCGGCGTTCTGGCGCGGGCCGCCCGTCGGCGGGACGAGTTCGACACCCAGAGGGGGCTCGTCTTCTCCGTTATCGGTCGCGTCGCGCAGGCCCGGCGGCAGGCGTTCCTCCAGCTGCTGCCGCGTCTGGTCGCCCGCGTCCGCCGGCTCGTCGAACGGACCGTCGATGCCGGAGTCGATCCGGGGACCCGAGCCCCGGAAGACGACGTTCTGCTCCGTACCGACCCAGATCGGCGCCAGGTCCTCCTCCCTGATGTCCGCCCGGCGGATGATGTGCGGCGTCAGGGTCAGGACGATGTCCGTGCGCCGGTTGTCGCTTCCCTTCCTCGAGAACAGGCGGCCCAGCACCGGGATCTCCGACAATCCGGGAATGCCGTCCTGAGTGTTCGACTCGTTGGTGCGGATCAGGCCGGCCAGGAAGTTCGTCTCGCCGTCACGCAGCCGGATGCTGGTCTCGATGTTGCGGCTGCCGATGATCGGTTGGTTGCCGATCTGGCCGGACAGGTCGCTGACCTCGATGGCCAGTTCCAGGGAGATCTCCTCGTTGTGGTGGACGCGGGGTGTGATGTCCACCTGAATGCCCACGTTCTGGTACTGGTACGACGTGATGGGCACGACGTTGGAGCCCGCCGTGTTCGCGGTGTTGAAGCTGGTCGCCGGGATCGGGACCCGGTCGCCGATCGAGAAGGAGCTCGCCTCCCCCTCGGTGATCCGGACCTGCGGCTTGGCCAGAGTCTGCGCGTCGGTCGATCTCTTGACGAAGTCGAACAGGAAGCCCGGCACCGTGAGCACCCAGTTGTTCTGGTTCAGCGATTCTACGTCCGACATCCTGAGCGGCACCTCCTCGCCGCCGATGTCGAGGCCGATGCCGAGCGCGTTCACGTCGAGCGAGAGCCCCAGGTCCTGAAGCTTCGAGGTGTTGATCTCCAGCAACTCGACGTCGATGACCACCTCGGCCTTCGCCTTGTCGGCCTGTTCGATGATGCGCTCCGCGACCTTGACCTTCTCGACGCTGTCGAGCATGACGATCGCGTTCAGCCGTTCGTTGGCGGCGATGAACCGGGTCGCAAGCAGGCTGCGGAGAATGGTCATCACGTCCTTCACGTCCGCGTTCGAGAGGAAGAAGGTCTGGATGATCCGATCCTCGTACTGCTGGCGATTCGTGGGCGTGTTCTGCAGGATCATGATCGTCTGTTCGTCGAGCACCTTGTAGAAATGCCCCTGGCTCTGCATCAGGATCTCGAGACCTTCGAGCGCCGTGACCTGGCGCAGCTCGACGGGGCCTGCGGGCGCTGCATCCGGCCGCAGACGGGGATCGAACAGGACGTTGAATCCGAACGCCTGCCCGATCGCCCGGTAGATCTCCATGAAGTTCGCGTTCGGGAAGTCGAACGTGATCGGCTCGTCGGAACGCGGATTCAGGACCGGCGGCATCGGCTCGGCGCCGCGGGCCTCTTCCTTGAGATCGGAGATCGTCTTCGGCCCACGCCCGCTACTCTCGATCCGGGACCGGATCTTCTCCAGTTCGGTGAGGGCGTACTGGTTCGTCGGGTCGAGCTGTACGGCTCGCTGCATCTCCAGCAGGGCGTCCCGGTCGCGACCCGCCTCCTGCAGCTCCCTGCCCTGCTCGAAGTGGGCATGGGCTGCCTGGGTTCTGGCGCGCAGCAGACCGGCTCGGTAGCGGAGGTCCGAGGGATCGGCGGCGACCAGTTCCATGTAGCGGAGGACGGCGGCGTCCCAGTCGCCCGCGGTTTCGGCGTACTGCGCTTCCCTGAAGCTCCGATAGCCGCTGCAGGACGCGAAGGCCAACAAGGCCAGCAGGGCCAGGAGAACCAGCGCCAGAGCGCGCGGCCGCTGTCCGTTTCGATCTTCCATGTGCTTCAGGTCCTTCCAGGAGGCGCTAGCGGGCGCTCGGTCGGCCGCCGATGGCGAGTCGCACCGCCGGTACGTCGGGGAAACCCACGAAACCCAGGTCGACGGACTCGTAGCCGATCCTCTGTACTTCGAACCGGTCCTTGACCAGGTCGCCCACGAACGCGTTGTAGATGTCCGAGCCGTCCGAGAACACGGCGACCGGATCGTCGTCGCGTCCCAGTGTGCCGAGGTAGACGATGTCGACAGCGGGAGGCCGCGGACGGTCTGCCTGCCTGGGCACTGGAGGCGTCGGCGCCGACTTCGGTTCTTCCGGGACGACTTGTTGAACGGGCTGCGGCGGTGGCTCGACAAGAGCCGCCTCGGGAGTGGCCGGCTTCGGCGCCGGAGGACTGCCGAACGACCAGGGGTCGCGCACCTGCAGGCCCTCCGGCGGCGGCTGCTCCAGGATGTGCGCGGCCAGCTCCACGACCTCGATCGCATGTGAGCGCAAGTCGGCGGACGCGGTGCGGGTGAGGCCGGGGCCGCCGCCGAACGAGCGCAGGTAGCGCCAGCCGGCGAACGCCGCGACGATGGCGAGCAGAACCAGCAGCACGGACCGGGTCCGGTTGGATCGGGCTTCCGCGGCGCTCATGCGCCCGCCTCCAGCGTGTCCGCCGTGGAGCCGCCGTCGGAGAACAGGGTCGACAGACGCAGGTCGATACGCAGGTTCGGAGTCGCTTCGCTGAGACTGATGGACTCGAGGGCGACGAACGTGTCCGTCGTCTCGAGCTGATTGACCAGCCGCCGCAGCTGGCCGTAGTTGCCTTCGACCGTGAACACGAGCGACTTCTCGACCAGCCCGTACTGCTCGAGCTGCTCCTCCGGATAGGAGATGGAACCCGGGCGCAGCCCGGAGCGGTCGGCGAGTTCCTTGACTTCTCGGATGAGGTCGGTCAGCCGTTCGCGCTCCGTGGCGAAGCCTTCACGGTAGAGGCTCTCCACGCGGCTGCGCGTCGCTTCGACCGTCGCCACCTGCCCCACGCGGCGGGCCACCTCCTGGGTCGTGCGAGTGCGCAGGTTGCGGACCTCGGCGATCTCGTCCTCGAGGGCCTGGAAGCGGCCGGCATAGACGCCGCGGTAGGTCGACAGCAGGGCCGCGTTGAACACGCAGAGGCCCACACCGACCCAGAACCAGATGCGCAGGCGCCATCCCCGCCGCCGGCTCATGGCTGGCTCTCCATCTGCGCGGCCTCCACCTGCGCGGTTTCCTTCTGTTCGGTTTCCTGTCCTGCAGCTGCCGGAGTGTCCGCGGCGGGAGTGTCCGCGGCAATCCCGGGCGTGTAGGCGACGGCGATCGTGAAGTCCAGCGGGCCGGCGTCCTGCCGGCTTTCGTGGCGCAGCTTCGGATCGTCGAAGGATGGGTGTTCGTACAGGGAGTCGATCAACGCGAGCAGACCGTCGTCGTCCCGGGCTTCGCCGCTGATGTCGAGCATCACGCGCGCCGCAACGTCGGTGACCGGCTCGGCCTGCCGCCTGCGGCCCCGTTCGCTCGGCTGGGGCGCGAGGCTGCGCAGCCTCGCGTTCCACGGCAACACCAGCTCGAGGTCGGTGAAGAGCTGACCCCAGGGGAACCGCCGATCCGCGATGCGCTCGTTCAGGAACGCAACCTCGCGGTTCTGGGACTGCACGTCGAGGCGCGCGAGTTCCGAACCCAGCCGGTCCAGTTCAGCGCCGTCGGCGGCAAGCTGCTGGCGCAGCTCGGCGAGCTCGGAGCGCGCATCGGCAGAGCCGGTCAGATAACCCCAGTACAGCACCGCGTTGAATGCGAGGAGCGTTATCCCGAGGGCCCACAGAACGGAGGTCAGTCGGCGCCAGGGCCGGCGATTGACGAACGGGCGGGCGGCGAGGTTGAACCTGTTCTTCATGTCCTCATGTCCTCACCGCGAGCGCCGCGCCGAGCATCGGGAGAGCCTGCTGTACGCCGATCTCCGCGGCCGTGGATCGAACGCCCAGGGCGCCGTTGCCGTCGACGATCCGCGCCGGCGCCCCCAGTCCCCTTTCGAGCCGTTCACGCCAGACGCCGCGCACCTCTTCCGCGGCCAGCAGAAGGGCGTGCGAGGGCAGATTCCGCCTGGCGCCGAACAGCTCCCGTTCCTCGATGAAGCTCCGGGTCAGCCGCAGGTCGCGCACCGCCAGGTGGGAGGCGACCGAGGACGGCAGGTCCGGGTCGATGCTCTTGTAACGGAAGAGAATCGGATTCTCCTCCGCATGCGCGAGCAGGGAATAGCCGTCCGCATGGGCAACGAGGAGCAGGAAGGGGCCGGTACCGCCTCGAAGGCTGACCAGTCCGTCGGCGGCGCCCAGGCTCTCGTTGGTGACGGCGCCGATGTGGATGCCGGTCCGCCTGAACGAATCTTCGATCTGGGCCAGGACATGCTCGACACCGAAGCCGATCAGGAAACGGGCGGCGCCGTTGTCGGCGGCGCCGGTCCGCTTGCCGCGGACACGGAGTTCCTCGACGCGGAAGGGGACCTGCTTGCGGAGCTTGAAGCGCAGGGCCTCTTCTCGCAGATGCGGCCTCCCCGGGACCTCTTCGAGTTCGGCGAACGTGAGTCGGAGCCAACGGTCGGGAAGAACCAGGGCGGCACGGGTGACCGGTTCGCCAATGGCCGCGTCGGCTGCCTGCTGGAGCGCTGCCACGACCTCGTGAAACTGGGCGGGCTCCCTCAGGGGTCCCCCCAGGGCGCCCTCCTGGAAGGTGTCGGAAGGCAGCTCTCGCCGCCGCACGACACGCAGTTCCGGGGCCGATCCGTCGTGGCGCAGAAAATGCGCAAGGACGAGCTCGCGCTCGTCGAGCAGGAACACGGTCGCCGGTCCTCGAGGGTCGTCGAGGCCGACCAGGCGTTCAATCCACGAAGGTAACCTTGTTGATCTCACGGAGGGTCGTCACTCCTTCACGGACCTTTGCAAGCGCGCTCTGGCGCAGGAAACTCATGCCTTCCGCAGCCGCCGCGCGGCGGATCTCGGAGGCGGGGCGGCGGTCGAGGATCAGTTCGCGGATCGAGTCGGAGAGGTCGAGCAGTTCCGACACCGCCATGCGCCCGAAGTAGCCGGTGCCGTTGCACTCCATGCAGCCCCGGCCTTCGAAGAGACTCCAGCGGGCGACGTCGGACCGCTCGAGACCGCTCTCCTCGAGGAGCGCGTCATCGGCCCGGAACGGTTCCCGGCAGTGGTTGCAGATGCGGCGGACCAGCCGCTGGGCGAGAATGCAGTTGAGCGCCGCCACGAAGTTGTACAGGTCGACGTTCATGTTCAGGAATCGGCCGAGAACGTCGACCACGTTGTTCGCGTGGACCGTCGTGAACACCAGGTGGCCGGTCAGCGCGGACTGAACCGCGATCTGAGCCGTCTCCTCGTCGCGGATCTCCCCCACCATGATCTTGTCCGGATCGTGCCTGAGGATGGAGCGGAGTCCGCGGGCGAAGGTCAGACCCTTCTTCTCGTTGACCGGGATCTGGGTGATCCCGTCGAGCTGGTACTCGACCGGATCCTCGATCGTGATGATCTTGTCCTCGCTGGACTGGATCTCGGCCAGACAGCCGTAGAGCGTGGTCGTCTTTCCGGACCCGGTCGGGCCGGTGACCAGGACCATGCCGTAGGGCTCGCGGATGAACTTGCGGAGTTTCGTGATCGTGTCGTCGTCCAGGCCGAGGACATCCAGCCGCAGGGTCTTGAACTCCTGGTTCATCGACTCCTTGTCCAGGATGCGGATGACGCAGTCCTCGCCGTGGACGGAAGGCATCACGGAGACCCGGAAGTCGATGGTCCGGCCGCTGACCCGGACCTTGAAACGCCCGTCCTGCGGGATCCGCTTCTCGGCGATGTCGAGTTCCGACATCACCTTGATGCGGCTGACGATGGTCTGGTGGTGGCGGCGGTCGATCGCTTCCATCGCCTGGTACAGCACCCCGTCGATGCGGTACTTGATGATCACTTCGTGCTCGCGCGTCTCGATGTGAACGTCCGACGCGCGCCGTCGGATCGCGTTGAAGAGCGTGGAATCGACCAGCTTGATGATCGGGCTCTGGTCGGCCGAGATGCGGTCGATGGAGAGCACCTCGCCGCTGTCCTCGTCCTCCTGGACGAGCTGGATCTTGAAGTCCTCGGTCGCCTCGTCCAGAACGCGCTGCGCGCTCTCGGACTTCTGCAGCAGGTCCTCGATCTCGGTGCGGGCGCCAATCCGGGCCTCCAGCGGCTGGCCCAGCTGCAGCTCCAGTTCGTCCAGCTTGACCACGTCGGTCGGATCGGCCATGACGACCGCGAGCCGGCCCTCCAGCTGCCGCTCGGGGATGAAGCTGTAACGGAGCATCAGGTCGAACGGGATGTGGCGGAAGAGATCGTTGTCGATCCGGAAGTTCTCGAGGTCGGCGACCTCCAGGCCGAACCGTTCGGCGATCCGTTCCGCCTCGGCCCGTTCCCGGGCGAGCCGGCCTTCTTCCTCGCTCTCCAGGCGCAGGCGTTCGAGGTCCGATACGCCTTCCGCGATGAGGCGCCGGTTCCGGGCCGCGCCCGTGTCGTTCTCGACGACCATCAGCCCTGCACCTGCCCGAGCACGCTGAACAGCGGCAGATACATGGAGAGGACGAGCAGCGCGATGGTGAAGCCCATGATGACCAGCATCACCGGCTCGATCAGGGAAAGCAGCCGCTCGGTGCGGGTTTCCACGTCCTCGTCGAGAAAGTCGGAGACGCTGTTGACCATGTCGTCCAACGCTCCGGTTGCCTCCCCGACCTTGACCATGTCGATGGCGAGATCGGTGAAGGCCTCGGATTCTTCGAGCGCGGTGTGGAACGCCGCGCCCTCGCGTATGCGCGGACCGAGGGCCGCGGCGCGGCCACGCAGGAAGCGGTTGGCGACCGCAGAGGACGCGGTGTCGAGGGCCGCGGCGAGAGGCAGGCCCCCGTGCAGCAGGGTGGCCAGGGAGCGGCAGAACTCGGACAGCGCGAAGCGGTGGAGGATCGGTCCGATGATCGGCAGTTCGAGCTTCAGCCGATCGATCGTGGCACCCAGACGACCGCCGCGGCCCACCCCCCAGGCGGCCCAGGCGCCGACGACCGCAGCAGCCAGGGAGATCAGGGTGGTCGGGCTGCGCAGCAGCGCCGACAGGCGGAGCAGCGCCTGCGTGATCCAGGGCAGGTCGAGGTCCAGAGCCGCGTAGAACTCCTCGAAGCGCGGCATGACGAAGAACATCATCACCGCCACGATGCCGACCGACAGGCAGACCAGCAACGCGGGGTAGAAGAGCGCGCTGACGACGCGCTTGCGGGAGCTGGTAACCAGCTTGAGCTGCCGAACGTAGCGCCGGATCACCGGTTCCAGGCCGCCGCTCTGCTCGCCGGCCTTGAGCATCGACGCGTAGATCGGCGGAAACGTCTCGCCGGCCTCCGAGAAGGCGTCGGAAAGCTCGGTGCCGCTTTCGACCCGGTCCTTGATCTCGGCGAGAGCTTCCTTGAAGGTGACGTTGCGTTGCCGTTCGTGCAGCAGTTCCAGGCACTGGAGCAGGGGCAACCCTGCGCCAAGCAGGCCGGCCAACTGCTGATTGAAGATCAGAAACTCCGGACCGGGAACCGTCTTGCCGGAACCGACCCGTCCGGCCGTCGAGGTCGTCCCCAGCAGCGATGCGAACATGTGCTGCAGGCCGCGGCGCCGAATCTCGAAGACGTGGAGCCCGCGGCGCTCGATCTCCCGCCGCGCGCTGCGGAGATCCGGCGCCTCGTGAATCTGCTCCACGATGCGACCGTCGGCAGTTCCCAGCCGGCAGACGAACTGCATGATCAGGGCGGTCCTACTCGCCGGCGCCCAGGCCGTCGTCCCGGGATGGCCGGACGGTTACTGCGACCACGAGGCCGCTGGCGTTCGATCCCCGGTACGGAAGCGCCAGCACCAGGGGCTTGCCGACCCAGACGTTCAGATGACCGCTGAAGACGCTCTCCTCCAGACCGGTGCCGCGGCTGCGCTCGATCTCGACGCCGTACAGCTTGAGCCGGCGGTCGAGCAGCACGGTGCCGACCCGAAAGCCGAGTCGGAACTCGGCGCCGATCTCGAACCGGACGCTCTCTCCCTCCATGGCTTCGAAGCGGCCCTCGCCGAGCAGCCGGTAGCTCGTGAACGCCAGCCAGTTGCCCAGCTCGTCGGTGAGTTGCGCGGGCAGTTCGGATCGCGGGTCGCCGCGGCCGCGGCGCGAGGCCTCGAGGATGAAGATCTCGAACTCGATCCGACGCCGCGGGTGGTCGAAGTCGCGCAGCAGAGCCAGCAGGTGTTCGAGGACGCTGCTCGCGTCTCTCAGTACGAGAGTGTTCGTCGCCCGCTGCAGTTCGATCGTGCCGTTGGGCGACATCTCGCCCTGCATCCACTCCAGGGCGTCGTCGGCGCGCTGGTGCTGGAGCGTGAACGCATGGCGAATCTGCGTTTCAGCCTCCTGCTGCGCGGCGCCCGCCGCCGGCAGCAGAAGCAGGGCGGTCACGGCCCAGGCGATTCGTGCACTCGCAGCACTCGCAGCGCTCACCCGGGGCGTCGTCGTCATGGCGCGATCTCCGTGACCACGAGGACGACATCGAGGCTGGAGCCCAAGCCGTCGCCGGGAAGCTGCAACACGCGCATCGGTTCGTCGCCGAGCGGCTCCACCAGCGGGGCCATGGCAATGTGGGCGGGAAGGCTCAACCCGGAACCCAGGGCGTCGCCGGCCGGCCGGGCGGTCTCCGGCCATGGCAGAAAGCTCAGTCCGAGTGCCGCGGCGGCGACGCCGGCAGCCGCGAGCACGGACGCGAGGGGCATCCGGCGACGGGCGGTCCGCGCCGCGTTGAGCCGCCTTTCCGCGGCGCGTCCGTCGAGCTCGAGCCGGACCCGTTTGCGGAGTTCGTCGACCTCGACGGCCTTGTCGTTCCGCTCGCGAGCGCCCGGCAAGTCGCCGCTGAAGAGGAGCAGCGGGTCGACCTCCAGCGAGGCGGTCCGGCAGCGCCCGCAATCCTGCCGGTGGCGAAGGGCGTCTTCCCATGCCCGGTCGATGGCCGAGGCACCGACATCGGGGTTCCGTTCGGCGTGCTCGCGCTCACGCACGAGCACGGCCCAGTCCGGGCATGCGGCGATCATCAGCGGTCCTCGCTTCCGGCCTTGCGGGCGTACTCGGGGTACCGCTTCAGCAGTTCCCGGCGGAGTCGCCGGCGGCTGTTGAACAGATGGTTGCGGACGGTGGACGGGCGGATGCCGAGGATGCGAGCGATCTCCTTGCCCTTCAGCCCCTCCATCTCGCGCAGCACGAAGACCGCACGCTGCTTTTCGCTCAACGTCGACGCCAGCTCCTGAAAGACCGTTCGGACTTCCCGTTCGGTCAGGTTCTCGAGCTGGCGCGCGAAGGTCTCGCCGCTCTGGTGCTCGTGCTGCAGCTGAAACCCCTGCAGCGAGCGGAGGCGGGACGAGCGGGAACGCAGGTGGTCGATCGCCAGATTGGAGACGATCCGATAGATCCAGGTGTTCGGACTGTAGCGTCGGTCGAAACGGCGGCGTGAGTCCCAGATCCGCAGGAAAGCGATCTGCACGATGTCGCGCGCGTCCTCCCGGTCTCCCACCATTCTGGTCGCCACGTGCAGCAGCGAGGCGCCCTTCCGGCGCATCAACTCGTCGAGCGCGAGCTCGTCGTTGCCGCGCATGCCTTCCAGCAGTTCGACGTCGGACGCATCGGACCACGCCGCCCTGCGCTCACGGCGCGAGTAGGCGATCGTCAGACCGCTCCGTGGAGAATCTTGCGAAGTATCTTCGCGTGGCGGTTCCATGCGGATGGCTTGCGCGGTTTTCATGCCTCGCTGTTGATACGGAGGCCCGGAGCCAAGTGTCCAAGGATTGCGCTTCCAGAAACCCGGAACACTCGCCGCCCGGCGGCGACGGCGGCTGGAGGCGCCAGAATTATACTGCCGGACCAGCCCGGTCCCGATCGGACGCCTTCCGTCCCCAGCCGCTCGGCGGGCAGCCCGCGGCAGAACCCGCGGCAGAAACGCGCTGCATTCGAACGTCCATGCATTCCGCCCGGCATCGCCTCTCCCCGGTCGCGCTGTTCCCCGATCGGCGCTGTTCCTCCATCGCGCCTGCATGCTCCCTCGCCGCGCCCTGCCGGACGGGCGCCTGACCGCCCTCGGCAACACGCGGACTTCCGCAACGGACTGCCGGACATGTGGTTCCTCTACCAGCTCGCGATGGCAGCAGGTCTGGGCGTGGCGGCGCCGGTGCTGCTGGCCCGGCGAGGGCGCCGCTACACGGAGACCCTGCCGGCCCGGCTGGGGCGGCTGCCGGAGGCCCGAGGGACACGGCCGCTGTGGCTCCATGCGGCTTCGGTAGGAGAGACCGGGGCCGCAGCGACCTTCGCGCGGGCCCTGCCCGCGGACCTCGACCTGGTGGTGACCACCGTCACCCCTACCGGTCAGGCGGCGGCGAAGAAGCTCTTCCTGCCGTTTGAGAGTGAACGGCGCAGCGTTGTCGTCACCTACTTGCCGTTCGATCTGGCCCCACTCGTGTCCGGGTTCCTGGATCGGTACGCGCCGCGGGCTCTGGCGCTGCTCGAGAGCGAACTCTGGCCGCTCGTGCTGCGGAGCTGCCGCCAGCGCGGGATCCCGGTCGCCGTGCTCAACGCTCGCATCAGCGACCGCAGCTTCGCTCGCATGAGGCGCGCCGGGCGTCTTGGCCGGCGGACGCTGTTCGATCCGGTCAGTCGCTTCGGCGTCCAGAGCCCTCAGGACGAGGATCGTCTGTCGAGCCTGAAGGCGCCGGCCGAGAAGGTGGTCCTGACCGGGAACCTGAAGTTCGACACTCCCGAACCGGCGCCGGTCGCGGCCCTGGAACAGGCGCTGCGGGAGCTCGCCGCGGGCCGCCCGCTACTGGTGGCGGGATCCACCATGGCCGGCGAGGAGGGGATCGTTCTCGATGCCTTCGAGCGGCTGGGGCGTGACGCGATGCTGGTTCTGGCGCCCCGCCATCCCGAGCGTTTCGACGAAGTCTGGCGGGAGGTCGAGCAGCGTTCCCTGCCGGCGCGGCGCCGGAGCAGGATGCCTTCGGCCGGAGTCGGTGAGCAGCCGGACGAGCACCAGATCGGCCTTCGTGGGGTGCCGGTCGGTTCGATCGAGGCGCTTTCCGGGCGAGGAGCGTCCGATCCTGCCGGTACGTCGTCGCCGTCACCTTCGCTGTCCCGGTCGTCGCCGGCGGTGCGCGTCGTGCTGCTCGACTCCCTGGGCGAACTCGCCTCGATCTATCGGCTGGCTTCCGCGGCCTTCATCGGCGGTTCCCTGGTTCCGACCGGCGGACACAATCCGATCGAGGCCGCGCGTTTCGGGGTGCCGGTGATCGTCGGGCCGTCGATGGAGAATTTCCGGCGCATGGCCGACGATTTCGAGGCCGCGAGAGCCCTGACGGTGGTCGGCGGCGGCGAGGCCCTGGCGGAGGCCTGGCGCCGTCTGCTCAACCGCCCCGTCGAAGCGGTCGAGCAGGGCAGGAGGGGGCTCGAAATCGTCAGCCGGAGCCGAGGTGCGGTCGAGCGCTCGGTCCGACTGCTCGGCGACCTCGTGGATCTCGGGTGAGAGTTCAGCCGCAGCCGAATCCGAGGCGCTCCGCACCAGGATACTCGGCGGGCCTCGGCGCCCGCCTGCTCGAATCGGAGTACGACCAGCCGCAGCGTCTTGTCCTCGACGTGGAAGTTCCAGGTGAAGTCTCAGGTGAGACTTCCGGTTCATCGGGGGCCGGATCGGGGATCGGCACCTTTCTTCGACCTGGGCTTCAGGTGAAGTCTCGGGCGAACATCCGGGTACCGTCCCGGTTGCGGGGTCCCGGGTGACGCCCCGAAGTCCCTGGCAGCGGCGAAGTCCCTGGCAGCGGTTCTACGGCTGGACGCACAGGCGTCGGCGCCGCTATTGGGCGGCTCGCTCCGAGGGCCTGGGGCGGCCCACCGTGAGCATCGGCAACCTGCACTGGGGCGGCAGCGGCAAGACGCCGACGGTGATCGCCGCCGCAAGGGGTCTCGCTGCGAGAACCTCCGGGCCATGCTTCCGCGTAGCCGTGCTTTCGCGCGGATACGGTCGGCGAGGCAGCGCGCCGCTCGTCGTCAGCCTCGGCAGCCGCAGTGGCCGCGGCGCTCGCGGAGCCACCGAACGAGGCGCCGGCGAACGAGCATCGGGCACGAACGACGTCGAGAGTTCCCTGGCCATGGTCGAGGGCGCAGCGGGCGCAGCGGCCACGGTTGACGCGGCAACGATCAGGGCGGCGACGGTCGAGACGGCAGGCGACGAGCCGCTGATGATCGTCGAGCAAGTGCCGGACGCAGCCGTCGTCGTCGGTGCGGACCGTCGCGCGGCCGCTGCTCTGGCGCTCAGCCTCGATCCGACGATCGACGTCTTCCTGCTCGACGACGGCTTCTCCCACGTCCGGGTCCGCCGCGACGTCGAGATCCTGACCTTTCCGGCGTCCGACCCGTTCGGCGGCGGGTTGCTCCCGCCGGGAGGCCGCCTGCGCGAGCCCCTGGAGCTGGTGCGCCTGGCCGACGCCGCAGTACTCACCGGCCTCGAAGCGGGTGACGAACCGCCAGCCGACTTCGAGCCGACCCTGCACCGGCACGGCTTCGCCGGCGAGGTGTTCACGTCGTCGCTCCGGGCAGAAGTCATCCCGGCAGACGCCGGCAGGACAGGGATCACCCGTGCTGATGCCGACCGAGGCCCGCGAGGCGCAAGGCGGACCGCCCGGAAAGGCATCCAGGCGGAAGCCACCCGGGCAGCAGCCACTCAGGCAGCAGCCACTCAGGCAGAAGTCGCGCGGGGAACGCCCATCGCCGCCCCGGGAACGTCGCCGCTGCTGCGGCCCCGACGGCCGCTTCTCGTCACCGGCATCGCCCGCCCCGAGCGCGTCGCCCGCACCGCGGCGACCGCCGGCCTCGACTGCGTGGACCACCTCTTCTTCCCCGACCACCACCGTTACCCGTCGCGGTCGCTGCGTGCGATCGAAGCCGCATGCATCCGCAACCGCTGCGACGCCGTCGTCGTGACCTCCAAGGACGCGGTCAAGCTCCGGGGCCGCCTGCCGGAAGACGCCCCGCCGTTGCTCGAGCTCAGGGTAGAGGCGCAGACGGATAGCGGCTTCCTGCCTTGGCTTGCGGGACAACTGGACGCCTGATCCCTTGGCAGGTATCGCGGCGCCAGGCGCAGCTGGCAGTCTGATCGGAGTCGGGCGCCAGGTCCGCGATCCACGGTCAGGTGCTGGACACCAGATCGTCGTGCCGCGCAGCGCTCTGCCTGCGGCCCTCGTTGCACGGGCTCCCTCCGGTGCTCTCTGGTCCGGCCGTGCGCCGGTGCCCGAAGGGGAACGACATCGACCCTTGGCCCGCGGGCCCGGCTGGAGAAGCGCCTTGCCGCCTCGGAAGCGGCGCAGAAGCCCTGACACGCCGGCGACCGTGCTACTCTCTCGCCCAATTCTGTACAGAATCTGGACATGTTGAAGGAGAGCGCGCCGGCTCTGCTCCGGGATTGGGAGATCCGCATAGCAGCCATCAGTTGGCTTCTTCAACGGTGCGAACGGGACGGTTCCGAAGTCCGGAACTACCAGGAGCTGTTGCGCGGCTTCAGACACGGCAATGAGCGGGTGAAGCTGAAGCACCCGCAACAGGGCATCTACCGGCCCGCCGGGTGTCTCTATCCGATCTCGATCTCCACCAGCCTGCGCGACCCGTACGGCGACGGTCCTCGGGGAGGAGACGGTGTGCTTCGCTATCGGTACAAGGGATCGCCGGCGGTCGGGCCGGACGGGCACAGCCGAACCGGGGATCGCCAGGGCTTGCTCACCAACGTCGACAATCCGAGCAACCGGGGGCTGCGGAGATTGATGGAACTGCGCTGGCCGCTGATCCACTTTCGCGCCGTCGCGAGCGGCGAGTATCTGGTCGTGGCGCCCGTGGTTCTCCTCGACGAGGATCCGCTGGCACAGAACTTCGGAGTCGGCATGGGGTCCGAGCTCGGCGCCTATGCCGGTCTGTCCGCGAACCGACTGCGAGAGAACGCAGCTCTACCGCCGCCCTGGGTCCTGGATGAGGGGACGTACCGCTTCGGCGCCCGGCGCCGCGTCCAGGAAGGCGCCTTCCGAGAGAGGGTCCTCATCGCATACAAGGGACGGTGTGCCGCCTGTTCGGTGTCCGTGACGCCCCTGCTCGACGCGGTCCGCATCGTGGGCGCCTCTGCCCTTCGTGCCGGCTGCGAGCCGCGGCCGTCGGGCAGCCATGACCTCCGGAACGCCTTGAGCCTCTGCAAACTGCATCACGCCGCCTACGACCACTGTTGCATGGGCATCACTCCCGGCTACCGGATCCAGTGGAACGGCGCCCCCCGCACCGCGTCGGTTGGCCGGAACCTGTCCGCCCGCTCGCATCTCCACCTCCCGGCCCGGTCCTCGAACTGCCCCAGCCCCCGGTTCCTTGCGGTCCGGTACGAGCAATTCCGCGAAGCCGGCGCCGGCCCGGAACGCCGGTAGTTGCCGGTTCCTTCTCGATCGACTTCCTTCTCGATCGACGGGCTTCCCGATGCAGACCGATCCGGACAAGGCCGTTCGAGCGGCCGCTTTCGCCGAGCTGGAACGACTGGTTCGCGTTCATGGACCAGTGTTGCGGTGGGAGCTGATTGCCCGAGGATTCCCTTTCGGCACCCGCCGCGTTCTCTTTGCCAGCCGTCCGGTGGGAATCTTCAAGCCTCGGCAGATGGCCGCCGCGATCAGCATCAAGACGGTGGCACCCAGGAAGGGTCGAACCATCTGGTACAGCGATCAAGTCGGTGAAACCGATTACCGCACGGGGCTGCTCGCGTATGCCCTGGCCCACGGCGGCAGGGGCAACGCCACCAACCGGGCCCTTGACGAGGCACGGCTTCGGCGGGCGCCTCTCGTCTACTTTGTCGGTGTTGCGCCGGCGGTCTACGAGCCGATCTGGCCGGTTTGGGTGGAGCACCTGGACTACGCCGCCGGCCACGTCCTGCTCGCTGCCGCGGACGCGCGCGAGCCGACGATGAGCTCGGTGGAGGCGGCGCAGCAGGGCGGCGTCTCGAACGAACTGCGGGAGCGCTCGTACTCCCTCGTCGTCGGGAAGAAGCGGAACCACCAGGCCTGGTTCAGCAGCCGGACGAAGTCGGCGTACGGTCAGCGTTGCGCCTTCAGCGGCCTGCCGTTGTCGCGGCTCCTGGTCGGCGCTCACATACTCCCCGACGCCGAGGACGGACCGGCGACCGTGACCAACGGCATCTGCATGTCGACCCTCCACCACACGGCGTTCGACGCGCACCTGATCGGTGTGGATACGGACTGCCGCGTGCACGTCGCGAGGACGGTCAGGGACGGCCGGGACGGTCCCCTGCTCCAGAGCCTCAAGGGACTGCACGGTGCTCGTCTGCGTCTCCCGGACCGGCCCGAGGATCGCCCCGACCGGGAGTTTCTCGATTGGCGGTTCGAGCGCTTCCGCGAAACGGCAGACTGACCCCGAGCGGCCCCGGGCTCGGGGGACGTGCAGGCCTCCCGCTTCTGCGCCGGATGCCACGACCCGGTGGTCTTCTTTTTCGGGCGCCTTCGACGACAGGCCGGCGGTTGAAGAACAGCGCCACGTCTGCACTCTGCCTATTGAACTCGTCGGCCCGAAACCCGGCCGGAGAGTCGGCCGATCCGCGTGCAGCCCCAGAGCAGGGCGACCCATATGGGCCGGGACCCACATGGACCCCGTGGAGAAGATGGACCGACCCGGGAAAACCGATCTCTGAGGGAGTGGTTGGCGAGGAGGCGGATGATCAGGGTCACAAGCGGCGGCGCCAGCTACGTCAGCGACCCGAACGCTTCGCCGGACTCGAGAACGTAAGGACAGCGATCAAGGAGACGTCCGAACGATTCCCCGAGACGGCCGATACGGCTGCCGATCGCCGCACGAGATGATTCGGGCGGCTCGCAGGGGTCGATCAGTCGGTCGGGACTCGGGCTGCGGGACAGGACGCCGTCGGGCGACGCGTTGAAGAGCAGGTGGACCTTGGCGTCAGGCAAACGAGCGGCCGCGGATCACGGCCCAGATGATCCACAGGATCGCGATCGGGCAGACGAAGCGCAACAGGACGCCGCGCCAGATGAAGAACCACCGGCTGACGTCGCCGTGGCCCTTGGCGAGCTCGGCCCGTGACTCGCGGGAGCTCAGGAACCAGCCGAAGAAGAGCGCCATCATCAGGCCGCCGACCGGGAGGATCCAGTTCGACACGGTGTAGTCCATCGTGCTGAAGAAACCCTCGGCGCGCTCGCCGAACGGGGCGACTGCCGAGAGCACGCCGCTGGCGCCCAGCGAAAGGGCCGACGGGATACCGAAGGCGAAGATTGCGCCGCCGGTGACGAGGCAGGCCTTGCGGCGGCTGAACCCGCGGCGATCGATGAGGTAGGAGGCGACCGTTTCGAGGAGGGAGATCGTCGAGGTCAGGGCGGCGAAGCCGACGAGCAGGTAGAACATCGGCGCCAGGAACGCGCCCAGAGGCATCTCGTAGAACATCCGCGGCAGGGTGGTGAACAGGATCGTGGCGCTCTTTCCGAAAGTCGTCGCCCGCTCCGCGGCATCGACGCTGAAGATGATCGAGAACATGACGACGCAGGCCATGATCGCGATCAGGGTGTCGAGCAGGCTGATCGCGGCGGCGCTCTTCGGGATCGACTGCTTCGACGTCATGTAGGAGCCGTAGGTGAGCAGCGCGCCCATGCCGACAGAGAGTGTGAAGAAGGCGTGTCCCACCGCCTCGAGGAGGCCGTCGGCCGAGATCGGACCGACGTGGAAGAGGAAGCGGATCGCCTCGCCAAAGCCCGGGCTCCAGAACGAGTTCACGACGAGCAGGATCAGGATGGCCCCGAGCACCGGCATCAGGAGCTTGGTCACGCGCTCGATGCCTTCTCGAACGCCCAGGGCGACGACACCGACGGTGATCAGCATGAACAGGGCGTGGAAGCCGACCTGAAGCGGCCCGTTGGCCAGAAAGCCGCCGAAAGCCTCGCCCAGCGCCTGACCTTCCACGTCGAACCCGCGAACCGACCAGCTCAGGCACTGACCGAAGTAGTAGACGGTCCAGCCGGCGATCAGAGCGTAGTAGGAGAGCAGAATGAAGCTGCCGGCGACGCCCAGGGCACCGACCGCGCCCCAGGCGCGTCCGCCGACCGAGTTCCTGGCGGCCCTGAGGAAGGCGCCGACCGGACTCTGCCGGGTGCGCCGGCCGATCACGAGTTCCGCCATCATGATCGGCAGGCCGATCAGGGCGATCGCGACGAGGTAGACAAGGACGAAGGAACCGCCGTCGTTGGCGTAGGTGATGTACGGGAACTTCCAGATGTTGCCGAGCCCGATTGCGGAACCGACGGCAGCGAAGATGAAACCGAGTTGACCGAATCTGCCGCGTCCGCTGGAGCCGTTTGCCACGCTGGTCCCTCCCTTGGGCGTAGTGCTTCTGTTGCGGCGGGTCGCTTGCCGCCGGTCGCTGACGTCATGAACTTGCACCGGAGAACGTAGCCGAGCAAGGGACGCGGCGCAAGTCGGGAGCTCCGCCGGACCCGGCGCGCTTCGGCGGCTGCGAAGAAGCCGGGAAACGGCGCAGCAGCCGTTCCACGTTGCCATCGAGCACTGCAAGCCATCGAGCACCGCAAACGCCTGTGGCGCAAGCGCAAAGGGAGGCCGAGGGGCCGGCGCCGGCCGCCGCGACCGCGATCGGTCCGGTCTCGTTCAGGGGCGGCGCAGCGGAGTCGGTGTCAGGGCGTGGGCCGAAGGGACGCGGTCTGAGCGCTTCGACGGTGAGAACGGCGTCTCCGGCCCGACGACCCGCGTCAGCCAGCGCTCGCGGTAGGCCTCGAGTTCGGGTGTTCGGGGATAGCTCTCGCCGGGAGCGAACGGGTAGCCGGACATCGCCTGGAAGGGCAGCGGGAGGTTGCTGTCCGCCTTCCACGTGTTGCGGTCGGCGTCCTTGTCCCAGCCGAAGCTCTCCAGGAAGACAGTACGGGCATGGCCGGGCGCTGGCGGCGGCAGACCGCGGGCGTCGAAGAGCACGCGGATCTCGTCGCCCGGCCCGATCACGACCTGGCGGTCGTCGACGGCCTCGAGCAGCTCGCGGACGTCGCCGAAGCGCGTGTAGCGGCCAGGGAACGGCAGCCACGGGGACTCCGTCGCCGCGCGCTCGTAATCGAATCTGTGCGGGCCGTTGGGCGCGGGCCGGGTGAGCGCCGAGAACCCGCGGTAGGACAGGTCGGCCGCGGCGGCCTGCAGACGAGCCTGGACGACCACGTCGGCGCCGCCCGTGCCGCCCGTGCCGCCCGTGTCACCCGTACCGCCCATGTCCATGCTCCATGCCACCCTGTCCCAGTGCAGCCAGCGGGTGGTGACGATCCGCAGCTTCGTGGCGCCCTCGGGCAACGGCGGCGTGTCGACGACCATCGTCTTCGTCTTGCCGGGCGGGAAGCCCATCGGGTCGAGCAGAATCTGCCAGCCGGCCGCGGTCTCGACCTCGAGCCGGGTCATGACCATCTCCAGGTCGCCGTGCTCCACCGCCTGGGCGATCGCGAGGTTGAGGCTGGCGTCGGCCGGGAACACCCAGCCGTCGAGCCACAGCCGGACCGGCCCTGCGGGCGCTTCGCCGAGGTCGAAGGTGAAGGCCCACGGCCTTGCCGCGTGACCCTGGTAGCGGGAGCGTTCGTAACCGTCCGCGTAGACCTCGTCACGAGCCCGGACCCGCTCGGTCACGTCGCGGCCGCGGCCGTCGACGGCGTGGACGACAGCGCGGAGGTCGGCGCCGGCCAGCACCTCGTCGGGCGGACGGCCGACGTGCCCCTGGCCGGGAACGATCCTGAGACTGCTGGCGACCGTCACATCCTCCCGGTGATCGACCACCCAGAGGCGCGTGCGGTCGATGTAGGCGGCTTCCCACAGTTCCTCGGTGATCCGCAGGTCGTAGAAGCCGTCGCGCAGGGCGGCGCCGTCGACCCGCACCAGTTCGTCGGGGTCGTAGCCATTCCAGACGCCGCCCGCCAGGGGCATGCCGAGCGGCGCGCCCCACAGCAGGTCGGTGACGAAGCTGATCTTCTCGCCGTCCCAGGTGTAGAGGAAGGGGCAACTGCCCTTGAGCACCTGTTCCTCGACGATGGTCATGTTCTTGTCCGGCGCCAGGCGGTTCTGGGGGACTCCGTTGGCCCAGACGACGCGGATCAGATCGGCCTTGCTCCGGTTGCCGAGTCCGATGTGAGTGATCGGCCGGTCGACTTCGAAGTACTGGGACGCCCGGCCCGACCTGACCTCGATCGTCGCGCCGCGGCCGAAGACGTTGTTTCTCTGGCCCGCGACGTCGAGACCGACCAGGCGCACCCGGAGCCAGTTGTTCTTCGAGCCGTCCAGATTCTCGATCCGATACAGGCCGGTGGCGCCGGCGGCTACCAGGTCCAGGTCGCCATCGTCGTCCAGATCCTCGGCCTGCACGGCCGCCAGTTCGGCGTTGCGCGGCAGCCCCGCGACCTGGGCGAGTCGGAAGTCGAGGGCGTCAGGGCCGGAGTCCGACGTCTGCGTCAGCACCCGCAACTCGCCGTCGGCGACCAGGGCGAGGTCGCGGCGCCCGTCGTTGTCGGCGTCGAGCAGAACCAGATCCGTAGCGCCCTCCGGCAGGAGCGTCGACTCCGGGGCCAGGGGGAAGGGAGCGAGCGTCCCGTCCTCGTCGTGCTTCAGGATGACAGTCGAATCGCCGGCAAGCAGGAACTCGGGCACTCCGTCGCGGTCGAGATCGGCGGTTCGAACGACCCGTACGGGTGTCCCGGTGTAGAGCGCGCTGCCCGGCGGTTCATCGGCACGGACCAGGCCGACGAGCCTCCCCAGCAGGCTGGGGCTCGGCGCCGGCGGGGTTCTTTCTGCAAACCGGCCCTGGCGGAGGTTGTCGAGCCACAGCACGCCCGTGTCGTGGGCGAGCAGCAGGTCCGTGTCGCCGTCACGGTCGGCATCGGTGGCCTGGAGGTGGTGGAAGCGCCGGGCCTCGACTTCGGGCAGCGTGCGGCTGCCCAGCGCTTCGAGGGGCCCTTCGAAGAGTTTCTCGCCCGACACGTTCCGCAGCAGGTCGGGTACGCCGTCGGTCCGGGCCACTGCGAGATCGAGGTCGCCGTCGCTGTCGAAGTCGACGAGGTCGGCGGCAGTGACGGCCAGCGAACCGGCCAGAAACCGCTCGCGCGCGTCTTTCAGGTGAGGTGTGTCGCCTTCGTCGTCGATCTGCCAGACGGTCAGAGGGTCGCCAATCGAGATCAGGTCGAGCCGGTGGTCGTTGTCGGCATCGCCGACGACAAGGACGTCGGCGCCGGTTTCGGGGGCGTCAGCCGGTGTCGCGTAGCCGGTGACGGCCCGCCGCAGCTGCAGCCTTGCACCTGATGACGGGCGTACGGTCCGACTCGCGGCCTGCGCGTTCCCACGCGAGCCGGGTTCGGTCCGGTTCGCAGAATCGTCCGCGGAATCGCCGATGGAATCCCCCACGGCATCTCCCGCACCGGAGCTGGACGCCGCCCGAACGATGTCGGGTCGGTCGTCGCCGTCGAAGTCGGCGACCTCGAGCGGTCGGCCCGCGGTGGGTGCGTTGTCGATGCGGGTAGCGCGGAAGCGTGCCGGCCGCGCGGCGCCGAAGTCCTCGTGGACAGGCTCGCCGACGAGGCGCTCGACGGGAATGCCCACGATGTTCGTGAAGACCTCGGCCTGGCTGCTGTGCCAGGCCGGCGTCGCCTTCAGGACGTTCGAGAGCTGGTGAGCGAAGCGTCGCGCGTTGTCCGGATTGTCTGCCTCGAGTTCGTCGAGGAGGTTCTCGAGGACCCTTTCGGCACCTGGCCGCGCCTGCCAGATCAACTCGCGGACTCGCAGATAGTCGTCGCTGGCCCGACCGCGGTCGCCATCCTCGAGTGCCGCCTGGCCGCTTGCGAGCAGGACGACGAGATTGTCGGGTCGGAGCTGACGAAGCCGGTCGATCGCGGCTCGCCGATCGGATTCCGCTTCGGGTCCGGGCATGATCTCCGCATGGCGGAGGAGCGCGTACTGTGCCTCCGGGTCGTCGGGCGCGCCCCGCGCGGCGCGGCGGTAATCCACGAGAGCCTCTTCGTTGCGGTCGCCTGCCCACTGCAGGATCGCGGCCCGAACCAGTCGCAGATCGGCCCGTTCGCCAGCCAGGTCCAGAGCCTGGTCGATCGAGGCAAGCGCCGCTTCGTGCTGGTCCTGACGGAGCAGGGCGACCCCCAGGTTGGCGTGGCCCAACGGCTCGTCGGGCGCGAGCTCGATCAGTTCCCGAAACGTGCTTTCGGCCTCGGCCGGCTGCTCGTTCTCCAGTTGGGCATAGCCGAGATTCCGCAGGCGCGCCATCTCCTCGGACGGTTGAGCCGCCGCCACTCCGGCGGCTGCGGCCGCAGTGAGGGCTGCGGCGGCGGCCAGTCGCAGGTCCCGGCGCAACCGTCGTTGACGAAAGCGAATGCCTCCGAACGCGGCGGCCACGAGGGTTCGAAAAGACGGATGTTCGCGAAGCATGTCCGATGGCGACCGATGCGTGGCCGTTTCGGGACCGGTGCGGTTCCCGAGAGGGCTACTCTAGCGACCCGGTCAGCCGGGCCTCGTCCGCGCACTTCCCGGCGCGATTCGCCTCCATGCCCGGCGCCAGCCAGGCTTCAGACGCAGGCACCAGGTCCCGCTGCGCCCGCGTCACGCGGCCGCTCGACGGCGACATCGTCCCTGACGTCGAACGCCGCGTGCGCCGGCAACCACGCCTCTCGACGACTAGAGTAGTCGCCACGGTGACCGCCAAGCGCCTCTTCCTGATCGACGGCTATTCCACGATCTTCCGGGCCTTCTACGCGATCCGAGGCCTGTCGACGTCAGCCGGCGAGCCGACGAACGCGATCTACGGCTTCATCAACATGCTGCGCAAGCTGCTGCGGGAGGAGAAGCCGCCCTTTCTCGGCATCGCGCTGGATGTCGGACGCGCCACGGTGCGGACCGAGGCGTACGCCGAGTACAAGGCCAACCGGGCGCCGATGCCGAACGACCTGAAGGCGCAGATGCCGGCGATCCGACGGGCGATCGAGGCCTTCCGCATCCCGATCCTGGAACTGGCGCGCTACGAGGCGGACGACGTCCTGGGCACCCTGGGGAAGAAGGCGCAGGAGGCCGGATACGAGGTCACGATCGTCAGCGCCGACAAGGATCTGTTCCAGCTCGTGAGCGACCGCGTGTCGCTGCTTCACACCGGGCGTGAGAAGACCTACGGTCCGGCTCTGGTGGAGGAGGACTTCGGCGTGCCGCCCGGCCAGGTCGTGGACGTGCTCGCCCTGGTCGGCGACAAGGTGGACAACGTGCCCGGCGTGCCGGGAATCGGCGCCAAGGGCGCGCGGACCCTGGTGCGCGAGTACGGTTCCCTGGAGGCGCTTCTCGAGGCGGCGCCGGAGCTCAGGCGCAAGACGTACCGCGAAGGCCTGCAGGAGCACAGCGACAAGGCCGTGCTGTCGAAGGAGCTGGTCACGATCCACACGGATCTCGACGTCCCCTTCGATCCCGAGGCACTCCGGATGGATACGCCGGACCACGAGGCGCTGTCGGCGCTGTGCCGGGAGTTCGAGTTCTGGAGCCTGCTCAAGGAACTCGAGAGCGAGAGCGGCGGCCCGGAGATCGAGCCGGCTGTCTTCCTGGAGAGCGTCGAGGCGTTCGAGGCGGCGGCAGAGGCTCTGGGTCCCCGGATCGCGGTCGGCGTCGTCTTCCGGCGCGGCGGCATGCCGGTCGGGCTTTCGTTCGCGCCGGTCGGGGCCGCGTCGAGGGACACGTCGGACGCCAGGCCGAGTGCCGCGCCGGATGACGCAACGAACGCCGGACCGAGAGCCGCTCCGAGCGCCGCAGCGAATGCCGCCGCGGACACCACGGAGAACGAGGGTGGGAACGGTACCGCCCACAGGACCGCCGCAGTCGGCCGCGCGTGCTTCGCCGACTTCGGACGTCGAGGCTTGAGGAAGACCGCGGTGGCGCGGCTGCGTGAATGGCTCGCCGACCCGGGCATCGAACTGATCGGCCACGACCTGAAGGAGGTCGTCCGCCTCTGTCTCGACGACGAGGGCAGGCCGCCTGTCGCTGCACGCCTCGCCGACACGATGCTGATGGCCTACCTGGTCCGCTCCGCAGTGCGGGACTTCGGACTGGCGACGGTTGCCCTGGATCGCCTCTTCTACAAGACCACGACGCCAACCGACGCAGGGCTGGGCGACAAGTCGTCGACGGTCGGTGCTCGGTCGGCACTGCTGGGTGACGACCAGGGACTCGGCGTCTACGCGGCCGAACAGGCCGTGCTCCCCGCTCTGATCCTCGAGGCGCTCGCTCCTCAGTGGCAGGAATCGCCGAGCGCCCGCGGGGTCTACGAACAGATCGAGGCGCCCCTGATGCCAGTGCTCGCGGCGATGGAGGAGGAGGGCATCGAGCTCGACAGCGGCATGTTGGCCGACATGTCCCGCCGCCTCGAGCTGGACGCCGGCGACCTGGCGGAGGAGATCTTCGACCTCGCCGACGAGCGATTCAACATCCAGTCACCGCCGCAACTCGGCGTCATCCTGTTCGAGAAACTGGGGTATCCGGTGCTGGCCCGCACCCGGAAGACGAAGAAGTACTCGACGACCGCCGACGTTCTGGAGCAGCTCGCACAGCGAGGCTACGACCTGCCCGCCAAGGTGCTGCACTACCGGGAGCTGACCAAGCTCAAGTCGACCTACGTGGACGCCCTGCCGCACCTGGTCGCTGCCGACGGCCGCCTGCACACCCGCTACCACCAGGCCGTGGCGGCGACCGGACGGTTGTCCTCGCACGATCCGAACCTCCAGAACATTCCGATCCGCACCGAGATCGGCCGCGAAGTCCGGCGCGCCTTCCGTGCCCGCGCCGGGTATCTGCTCCTGGTAGCCGACTACAGCCAGATCGAGCTGCGGGTGCTGGCGCACATCTCGGGCGACGAGACGCTGATCGACATCTTCCGGCACGGCGGCGACATCCATCGCTCGACCGCCGCCACCGTGTTCGGCATCAACCCTGCCCTGGTCACCGACGAACAGCGGCGCGCCTCGAAGACGATCAACTTCGGGATCATCTACGGCATGAGCGCTTTCGGCCTGGCGCGCGCCCTGGGCATCGCACGCGGCGAGGCCCAGCACTTCATCAACGCGTACTTCGAGCGCTTTCCCGGCGTACGCGCCTACACCGAGCAGACGCTGGCGAAGGCCGAGGAGGAGCTGTGCGTCGAGACCCTCTACGGTCGGGTCCGTTACCTGCCGGATCTGAAGAGCCGCAACCGCGCAGTGCGTGAGAACACGCGCCGCATGGCCGTCAACGCCCGCATCCAGGGCACGGCCGCCGATCTCCTCAAGTTGGCGATGATCGCCGTCGACCGCCGGCTGCAGGCGGAACTCGAGGCCGCGCGGCTGCTTCTCACCGTCCACGACGAACTCGTGCTCGAGGCGCCCGCCGGCGCGATCGACAGCCTTGCCGCGCTCGTCAGGGATGAGATGGAGGGCGTCGCCGACCTGGCCGTGCCCCTGGTCGTCGACGTCGGCACGGGTCCCGACTGGTACGAAGCGAAGGCATAGCTCGCGGCCGCCGGCGGACCTTCCAGGGTCTGCAAGTCCTGTCGCGCCGGGTCCTCGACGCGATTCCCCTTACCCGGACGCGAGAGCTGGAATCACCTGGTCGCCGTACGCGGCGAGCGTGCCTTCCTTGTCGTCGTGCATCAGGTAGACGGCGAAGTGATCGACGCCGAGTGCCCTGAGCTCGCGCAGCTTCTCGATGTGGGCCTCCGCGGGACCCAGGACGCACAGGCGGTCGACGATGCCGTCGGGCACGAACTCGGTGTCGGGGTTGCCGCTGCGGCCGTGATGGGAGTAGTCGTAGCCCTGCCGCTGCCGGATGTACTCGGCGAGCACCCGCGGCACCTTCGACTCGTCTTCGCCGTAGCGCATGACCAGGTCGTGGATGTGGTTGCCCACCATGCCGCCGAACCAGCGCAACTGGTCGCGTTGGTGCGCGAGATCGTCGCCGACATACGCCGGCGCCACGACGCAGACCGTGATGGCGTTCGGGTCGCGGCCCTCGTCTTCGGCCGCGTCCCGCACCGCCTGCAGCGTCCACTCGAGAATCTTCGGGTCAGCCAGCTGCAGCACGAAACCGTCGGCGTGGCGGCCCACCACGTCGAGCGCCTTCGGACCGTAGGCGGCCACCCAGATCGGCAGTTCCACGCTGGCGCTGCTCCGCCACGGGATGCTGACCGACGTGCCATTGCAATCCGCCTCCCGGCCCGCGAACAGCGCGCGCATGACGTCCATCGCGTCGACCATCGCAGCCAGTGGCGCCGGCTTGCGGCCGATGTAGCGCAGCGCCGAATCGCCGCGGCCCATGGCGCAGGCCGTGCGGCCGGGATACATCGAATCCAGGGTGGCAAACAGCGACGCGAGCACCGTGGCATCCCGGGTGCCCGGGTTCGTGACCATCGGCCCGGCCGCCATGCGCTCGGTGCTCGCCAGGATCTGCGAGAAGATGACGAACGGCTCCGGCCAGAGCACGTGCGAGTCGAAGAGCCAGCAGTGGTCGAACCCCCGACCTTCGGCCATCACCGCGAGTTCCACGACGCGATCGACCGGCGGGTCGGGCTGGAGAACCACGCCGAACGAAATCGGCTTCGCGTTCGGCTTCCCGTCCCTGGCCTCGTTCGCCTCGTCCATGTTCTGAGGCTATCAGCGCGACCGCGCAGACGCCCGGGGACGCGCCCACCGACGCGGTCCACACGGAACCACCGTCCGGCGATAACAACAGGCGCAGTGGCCGCGAGTACGGTCTGCGCAGCGCCCTCCTCCCGGGTATTCCCGGGTCCGGTACGGAAGCGGACGGCCGGGACGAGATCAACCAGCCTTTGTACTCCCGTACCGGCAGCGCTTCAGTCTCCAGGGTCGCAAGGTCGAGCCCCTCGGAGGCGTGGTCGATGTAGAAGCCGACGACATCCCCGTGGGCGTCGAGATCGGCGGCGGCGGATCTGGTTCAGCAGTTCCTGGATCGATCTCGTCTGGTGCATCGCCCGGTTCCTCGTGGGTCTCTTCACTCATGTCAGGCGCCTCCGTTGCGGAGCGCTCCGCGGGTTCTGGCTTCCGTGTAGAAGTACAGTGCGTGAAGGCGGTTCGAGAAGCGGTAGCCGCCCTTGACTTCCGGGTCGGACTGCAGGGCGCCCAACGCTTTCATGCGGCGCAGGAGAGCGTCCAGGACGCGCTTCTCATCGTCGGGCAGCCGTTTCAGAAGCTCGGCTCGCGTGAAACGGGTCCTGGGTGTCGCCGCGATCCGTCCGAGAATCGCCCGGTAGCGTGCGCTTCGCACCGCCTTGAGGACGCCCGGTTCCAGGTCCTTCCGTCCGATCACCTCCGCCGCCGTGGCAATGCCGGTGGAGACGTCGGCGGTCCGTATCTCGCGCGTCCTTGCCGCTCGCCAGACCGCGTCGCCGATCTCGTGAGCGAGAACGGGGAGCCCCCCGGTATGGAGGACAAGACGCCGGAGGTCATTCTCCGAGATCGTGGCGTTGGCGAGGTGGAACGAGTTGCTGAAGAAGTCCCGCACCTCGTCGTCGGACCACGGTTCGATGTCGATCAGTTCGAATACGCGAGCCAGCGAGGGTTGTCGCTCCACGAGTTCCCGCCTTCGCTCCTCCAGGCCCACCACGAGGATGCAGAGCCTGGTGGGATCCGCTGACGTGGCGATCTCGTCGACCGAACTCTTGAGCCAGTTCGCGAAGTCATCCGACCGAGCGAGGCCGTTGATGTCGTCGAGGATCAGGAACAGCGACTTCTTGTGTTCTTCGAGCTCGAGAAGCAGGCGCCGGACCGAGGGTACGAAGTCGTGCTCGATGGCGGCCAGATCCGAGTCGGACAGGTCGAGCTCCAACGTGACGCCGACAGGCCGACCTGGCGGACTCGGTTGCCGAAGAACTCCTTGACCTGTCGATGCCAGGGTCGGTCGATGCTCTCCTTCAGGAGACGGTCGAAGGACCGCCGCAGCATCTCTCTCAGATCCTGGACTCCGCCCAAGAAGACGTGACAGCCCACGGCGTCCTGATCGCCCTCGACCAGCCGGCGAACAAAGGCGGCAACGGAGCTCTGGCCGATGCCGCGCTCGCCGCTCACGAAGCCGATCCCGAAGCGGCCCCGAGCGCTGCCGCGGACCATGCCGCGCAGCCGCTCGATCTCCTCCGTTCGGCCGACGAAGAACTCGGTCGGTACGCGCTGTCCCGGTCTGAACGGGCTTGATTCGGGATTCAAGGGCTCGTCCTTCAGCGGTGCACTGCCGTGCACCTTGCCGGCGTGCCGGGAGAGGCTGGCGGCCCACGCGGGTGCCGAGCGTAGCGGAACGGCTACGTCGCGGTCGGCTGATTCGGCCCTGATCCGGCTTGGCGAGTTCGCTTGCCGCGCGGCCGCAGCACTCGCCTCCGGTGCCCCTCCCGCCGCGTCAGACGCTGGCGGTCGAGGTGCTCGAGCAGCGGGATGGCCCATTTGCGGGTGAGGCCGAACCGGTCCTTGAACTCGGCGACGGTGAACGTGTCCCAGCCGGTGGCCAGCAGGTCGCCCTGGAACTGCTCCAGAGCGCTGGCGGCGAGCACGAGCCCATTGGGCAGCCGGGCGAGCCTGCCGCGCACGACGAGGTAGCGGAGCACGCCGTCGAACACCTGGGGTTTGGCGCCGAGGTTGCGGCAGAGCTCCTCCGGCGAGCCCGGAGCGAGTCCCTGCTGTTCGAATCCCGCGACGATGGACTGCGCGAGCCTGGATTCGACTGCGGTCAGTTCGCTTCCCCGGCCTGGCAGGGTGACGAGCTCGCCTTCCACGGTCACCGCCTCGGCCGAACCACCCTGGCTCGCCCAGTCGAGGTAGGCGGAAGAGAGGTCGGCTGCCTTGGCGCCGAGCAGACGCCGCACGAGCTCGGCCTTGGGCATTCCGGGGGACAGGCGGTCGGCGTCGAAGTGGGCCGCGACCAGCCTGCGGGCGCGGCGCGTGACGTTGCGGACGGTTGCGGCGGTGACAAACCGCCCGGGGGCCGCCTCGAGCAACAGTCCCTCCTGAACGGCGCCGGCCAGCACCTTCGCTGCATCCTTGGGAACGACACCCAGGCGCAAGGCGAGTTCGGAGGTTGCGAGGCCGGCTTCCCGACCGTCCGCCGCCCACCGCACGGCGGCCTCGCCGGCGCCTGCCTCGAGGGCGGCGATCGTCTTCCCCAGGGCCTTGCCGCGGCGGTGCCGCCAGGCCGGGTCCAGCACCTCGCCGCCGCCCAGTGTGGTCTGGGGCGACGGCCGGCGAATCACGAAGCGATCGCCGCGAATCGCCGCGAGCGGCTGCTCCAGACGGATCTCGGCAACCGCTTCTCCGCCCGGTTCGAGGCGTTCCGGCGACAACGGCCGGAGCTTGCCGACGCGCTGCGCCGCCATGACGTGCAGCCGCACGGAGCAGCTCCCCTGAATCGCCTCGGGCGCCGACGCCAGGAGTCGGCAGCGGACGAGCAGGGAGGACGCGGCCCGGTAGACGCCCGGCGCGGTCAGTTCATGTCCACGGGCGACATCGTCCAGGCCGACGCCAACCAGTTGCAGCGACGTGCGTTCGCCCGCCTCCGCCCGCTCGCGGCTCTCGCCGTGGACTTCGACGCTGCGCACTCGGGCGCGGGCGTCGGACGGCAGGACGTCCAGTTCGTCGCCGGAAGCGATCGTTCCCCTGGCCAGCGTGCCGGTGACCAGCACGCCGAGACCCTTGAGATGGAAGGCGCGGTCGATCGGCAGTCGGACGGGCAGGCAGCGGCAGCGGTCGAGCGGCGCCGCCTCGCCGGCCAGGCGAACCAGGGTCCTGCGGAGTTCCGCGAGGCCGGCGCCGGTCTCGGCCGAGACCGGCAGGACGGGGGCTTCGGCGAACGGCGTGTCGGCCAGCGCTTCCTCGAGCTCCAACTGCGCGAGTTCCAGCAGATCGGGGTCCACCAGATCGGTCTTCGAGAGCACCGCCACGCCGGCCGGAATCCGAAGCAGGGAGCAGATCGCGAGGTGCTCCAGGGTCTGGGGCATGACCCCTTCGTCGGCCGCCACGACCAGCGCCATCATCTGGATGCCGCCCAGTCCCGCGAGTGCGTTACGCACGAACCGCTCGTGGCCCGGCACGTCGACGAAGCCGATCTGCCATCCTTCCTCGCTCATCGACGCGAAACCGAGGTCGATCGTGATGCCCCGCCGTTTCTCTTCCTGCCAGCGGTCGCAGTCGACCCCGGTCAGGGCCTGGACGAGCCGGGTCTTGCCGTGGTCGACGTGGCCGGCGGTACCGACGACGAACCGCTTCACGGTGCCGGCTTCATTCGCCGCGCCCCGGGTCGATGCCGTAGGCCCGAAGTTTGCGGTACAGGTGGCGTCGATCGATGCCGAGCTCGCGGGCGGTCCGGGAGACGTTGCCGCCGGCGGCGACCAGGCAGCGCCCGATGTAGAGGCGCTCGAAGGCCTCCCGCGCCTCCTTGAGCGACGCGTATTCCTGCTCCACCGGAACGCTGGCGTCGGCGCCGCGGATCCGCGACGGAAGATCCGCAAGGCCGACCACATCCCCCGGCGCCATGATCATCAGACGTTCGCTCAGGTTGCGCAGTTCGCGCACGTTGCCGGGCCAGGAGTAGGCCACGAGGCAGTCGAGGGCAGTCGCGTCGACGGTCTTGGGGCGGCCGCCGGCCTCGGCCGCGAAGCGCCTGAGAAAGTGGTCGACCAGGGCCGGGATGTCCTCGCGGCGCTCTCGCAGGGCCGGCACGCGGAGGGGAATCACGGCCAGGCGGAAGTAGAGGTCCTCGCGGAATCGTCCGGCCGGGAGTTCGTCGCCCTCCAGGTCCTTGTTCGTCGCTGCCAGCACGCGCACGTCGACCTCGATCGGATCGCTGCCGCCAACCCGTTCGAACCGCTGTTCTTCGAGCACCCGCAGGACCTTGGCCTGGGTGTTCAGCGACATGTCCGCGATCTCGTCGAGGAAGAGCGTGCCTCCGTCGGCCTGTTCGAAGCGCCCCCGGCGGCTTCCCGAAGCGCCGGTGAAGGCGCCTCTCACGTGCCCGAAGAGCTCGCTCTCGATCAGTTCTTCCGGGATCGCGGCGCAGTTCACTTCGACGAAGGCGTTGCGGCTGCGTTTCGAGAGGTTGTGGACCCGGCGGGCCACCAGTTCCTTGCCGGTTCCGTTCTCGCCGGTGATCAGGATGCGGCTTTCGGCGCGCGCGGCGAGCTCCAGGTCGCGCCCCAGCTTCCGCATCGGCGCCGAGTCGCCGATCAGGCGCCGCTCCGGATCGAGCCGGCTGGAGAGTTCCTGCACCTTCCGCTCGAGACGGTTGCGCTCGAGCGCGTTCTTGACCGACACGACCACCCGGTTCAGCGCCAGGGGCTTCTCCAGAAAGTCGTGCGCACCGATCCGCATCGCCTTGACCGCCGTGTCGATGTTGCCGTGGCCCGAGATCACGATCACGGGGGTCACGAACTCCCGCTCCCGAAGGTCCGAGAGCAGGTCCAAGCCGTCGCGGTCGGGCAGCCACACGTCGAGCAGCACCAGGTCGAACTCGTCGCTCGACATCAGCGCGCGTCCGCTGACTGCGTCCGCTGCAGTGGTGACCGAGTGACCCTCGTCCTCGAGGATCCCCCGCAGCGTCTGGCGGATGCCGGCCTCGTCGTCGACGATGAGGATACGCGCTCTGCTCACGGTGCGTGCTTCAGATCGGGTCAGGGCCGCTTTCCTGCGGCAGCTCGATCGCGAAGGTCGTGCCGCGTGGCCGGTTGTCCTCGATCCGAATCGAGCCGTTGTGGTCGCTGACGATTCGCTGGACGATGGCGAGGCCAAGCCCGGAACCGCGGCCCTTGGTGGAGAAGTAGGGCAGGAAGAGCTTCTCGTGCACCGCCTTCGGAACGCCGCTGCCCGTATCGCTGACCGACAGGTCCAGGACGCCGTTGCTGCGGCCGGCGCGGACCGTGACCTGTCCGGGCGGCGTGGTGGCGGCGATCGCGTTGTCGAGCAGGTTGATCAGAGCGGAACGCATCTGGTCGGCGTCGAGCGTGGCGCGCAGGCGGTCAGTTCCGGCTTCGATGCGAGCCTCGACTTCGACGCCCGGTTTCAACTCGCGGTAGAGATCGACGGTCTCGCCGATCAGGCGTTCCACGTCGACGTCGCGGGGCTGGGGTCTGCGCATGCGGGCGTAGCGCGCGAACTCGTCGACGAGATTCTGCATGTTGCCGACCTCGCGCACGATGATGGACGCGCCCTCCTCGATCGTCGCTTCCAGACTCCTGTCGTTGTTCTTCGCCTTGAGCAGCATGCGTTCGGCAGCCAACCTGATCGGCGTCAGCGGGTTCTTGATCTCGTGCGCGATGCGCCGCGCCGCCTCGGTCCAGGTGGCAGCCTTCTGGGCGTCGAGCAGGGCGGTCAGGTCCTCGATCACGATGACGTGGCCCAGCGGCTCGAAGCCGCCCAGGCCGCTCGGGGCTCGCAGGGGGCTGGTCTTCACCTCGAGCGTCTTCCAGTCGCCCTTGCCACCCAGACTGACCTCGCGACGGGTCGGCGCAGCTTGCGGACAGCGCGGCCCGGCGGCGTCCGGCAGGTCGGCGAAGACAGCTTCGATGCCACGGTCGGGCAGCAGCTCGCTCAGCGCGTCCGGAGGCGAGCCGGCGAGCACCGTGTCCTCCGGCAGGCCCAACATGTCGAGAGCGGCCCGGTTGCAGGTCAGGATCCGACCGTCCCGGTCGAGCGACAGGACACCGGCGGGGCCGCTCTCCAGCACCGCCTCGATCCGCGCGCGTTCCGCGTCCAGACGACGATTCGTGGCGACGAGATCGCGGTTCGAGTCCTGAAGCGCGTCCGTCATGCGATTGAACGAGTCGACCAGCACCTGAACTTCATCGTCGGCGGCCGCCTCGACGCGGTGCCCCAGATCGCCCCCGGCTATGCGCCGTGTGCCGTCGGCCAGGGCTTCGATCGGTCCGGTCACCCTGCCGGCCAGATAGAGGCCGACCCAGCAGGAGACGAGCAGGATGCACAGGGTGACGGTCAGGAACAGGAGCCAGTACGCGGCCCGTATCTCGTCGCGCTGGGCATGCAGCTGCCGGCGCGACTGGTAGGCGCCTATCAGGGTCTCCGTGTTGCCGGCGAGTTCGGCGTCGAGCAGCCTGCCCGCGACGGCCACGGTGGACTCGGCGGCGCCTTCCCTGGCAGCAGCCGCGAGGATCAGGCGCTCCTCCCTGCCGGAGACCTGACCGATGGCGCGCGATGCGCCGGTGCGGATGGCTTCCAGCAGCATGCCGCGGGTGGGTTCAGGCACTTCGGACAGGGTCTGCGAGTTGACCGTGCCGTGAAGGAAGGTCGTGTCCCTGTACACGGCCAGATAGTCCAGGTCGTCCGCAGACAGGGCTTCACCGAGGGCGCGCAAAAGGCTGCCCCGGCCTCTGGAGTCGTCGAGGTCGAGGTCGGCCGTGTCGCGGAGAAAACGCTCCGCGTCGCGCAGCAGCTGGTCCTGGTGGGTGGAGGCGAGCGCTTGGGAGACCTGGTTCGCCGGTTCCAGGAGGTCATCGATGTCCGTGCGGAACATGCGGTCGATCGAACCCTGCAGGAGTTCGGTCGCGTAGGCGAACAGGACCAGTCCCGGAATCAGCGACAGACCGATGTAGGTCAGGATCAGCTTGGTGCGGAACTTGGCGCCCAGACGTTGCCGTCGGCGCTCGACCCACAGCTTGACCAGATTGCGGACGAGAACGAAGGCGACGATCAGGATCAGCACCACGTTCAGGTTCCGCAGGGCGAACAGGAGGATGCTGTTGTTGAGCGCCGCGGGATCGATCTCGCGGCCGCGCTGGAGCGCGTAGTAGCCGGCCGTCGGCGCCGCCAGGGCAAGCACCAGCAGCCAGACCAGGAAGCGGTCGCTCTTGATCAGTTCGCGCAGCGAGCGCGGCGGTGTGGTCTGCGACGCGGTCACGTCACTCGGCGCCGGGACGTCCGGCCGTCTCCTCGAGCGGAAGGAAGGGCGCGGTCTCGACCCAGGCGGTATGAACCCGGTCCGGGATCAGGCCGAGACGGGTTCGCGACCGGAGTTCCGCACGTACTCGAAGGACGAACCGTCCGGCCTGGTCGTCGTCGATCTCGATCGAAGGCAGCCTGTCGAAGACCGTCAGTGCACGCTCGAGGTCGGCGGCCGAGGTCACGACCCGGCTTGCATAGAGCTCTCCGTCGCGCTTGAAGTTGACCAGGTACTCCCGGGTGAGCGCGTTGTACATCGCCACCACCTGCAGCCGGGTCACGCCGATCCGCCTGTCGAACCAGTGCTGGCGCAATCTCCGGACCTCGATTTCGTACGTGAAGCCCGTCGGCAGACCGCTCTCGATCTTCTCCCAGGTCTTCGCATCCAGGGCGCAGTCGAGGCGGAAGCTGACCAGCAGCGCGGCGCCGTCGCGAACGACCGAAAGAGCGCCGACACCGGCCTTGCAGGCTCGAGCAGTACCTTCTCGCGGAGGCTGGGCGGCGAATACCTCGGCGCCCAGGACGCTCGACAGGCCGAGTGCGCAGATCAACCGCCCCGCCCACGGGACTCTCATGGGCCGACACTACCAGCCCGCCGGCCGGGCCATGGTTGGGCGCCGCTACTGCGGCGGACCGGCCAGCAGCGAAGTCCAGACCGAGGGCTGCTGCGGCTCGAGGGGGATGCCCGCCTGCGGCGGAAGCTCTTCGCCGAACATCCAGGTCCAGCACTGGGGATTGGCGAGCAGCTCTTTCAGCAGCTCGTAGTGAAGCTGGTGGCCGCCGCGCACGATCTCGAAGTGGCCCCAGATCGGCGCGCCGAGCAGAACGAAGTCGCCGACCGCGTCGAGCGCCTTGTGGCGCACGGGTTCGTCGGCGAACCGGAGGTCGTTGTCCACCGCCCCCTTGTCGTCGAAGACGATGCAGTTGTCGACCGACCCGCCGAGCCCCAGCCCCTCACTCTGCATCTGCTCGACATCGATCTGGCGGCAGAACGTACGCGCCGGCGCCAGTTCCCGCTCGAAGCTGTGCTGGTCGACTTCGAGTTGCAACCGCTGCCGTCCGATGGCGCAACCCGCGAAGTCGATCATGTAGTCGAGGCGCAGACCGGGATAGGGCGAAGCGCGCAGCCACTTGTCGCCGCGCTCAAGCTCCAGCACGGAGGTCATCGCCAGAATCCGCCGGTAGGCGTTCTGCCGGCGAATTCCGGCCGTCTGCAGGAGCCGCAGGTAGGGCTTCGACGAACCGTCCAGGATCGGCACTTCGGGACCATCCAGTTCCACGACCAGGTTGTCGATCCCCAGGGCGTACGCGGCGGCGAGCAGATGCTCGACCGTCGACACGGTGACGTCGTCCCGACCGAGCGTGGTGGCCCGCTTGAGGGAACTGACGTCCCCGACGTCGGCCCGGACCTCGACGCCGCGGGCATCGGTGCGGCGGAACCGAATGCCGCTTCCCGCCGGCGCCGGCAGGATGCGCAGATTCGTTTGCTTGCCGGTGTGGATGCCCACGCCCGAGATGGCAGCGGCGCGGCGGATCGTCTGCTGCCGGAAGAGGCGGTCGCGGGCGCTTCCGGACCGGGAGAGACGGCGGCTGTCACCGTTCGCTCCATTGGCCGCTCCATTGGCGCGTTCTCCCATCGGCGGATCCAACAGAGCACGGATCGTGCCAGCCGTTGCCGAGCAGGGGTCGTCCTTGCGCGTTCCTCATGCCTGCAAGGACTTCCTTGCCATTCCCTCATGGAACGTGCTCTCCCGCGGTTGCGTCTTCACGGTCCGACCTGTGGCTTTCTGGCCACAGATCTGTGGCGTCGGGGCCGCACGGGGGAGGGCTGCCCCGCCGCGGGAAGGCGAGGGCGATAGACTCCGCGCACCCGGGGCGGTCTGCGGCGCCTGAGAAGGTTGCGGGCGCCGGCGCCGCCCAGGACGCCGGGGGATGGAACCGTATGGCCAAGCGCACCAAGCGACAGTCCCCGGACGGTCGTCGGCCCCTGGCAGTGAATCGAAAGGCGAGGCGGGAGTATCGCGTGCTCGACCGCATCGAGGCGGGCATCGAGCTCCTGGGCACTGAAGTCAAGTCGATCCGGGGCGGCAGGATCCAGCTGCGAGACAGCTACGTGAGCTTCCGAAACCGCGAGGCCTGGCTGCTGGACGCCCACATCTCGGCCTACAGCCATGGCAACCGGGAGAACCACGAACTGGAGCGGCCCCGCCGCCTGCTTCTGAACCGGCGCGAGATCGACCGTCTGTTCGGGCGCACGCGCGACCGGGGCCTGACTGTGGTGCCGCTGTCCGTCTATCTGAAGCGCAACCGGATCAAGGTCGAGTTGGCCTTGGCAGAGGGCAGGAAACTGCACGACAAACGGCAGCGGGAACGAGAGAGAACCCTGGATCGGGAGGCCAGGGAGGCGTTCCGGGGCCGGCGGCGGATGCATCGAGGCACATCGGAGCGCATCCCGTGAGCGGCAGGAAGATCGTCGTTCGGGGCGCCCGGGAACACAACCTGAAGAACATCACGGTAGAGATCCCGCGCGAGCAGCTGGTCGTGGTCACCGGCGTGTCGGGCTCCGGCAAGTCTTCGCTCGCCTTCGACACCCTGTTTGCCGAAGGGCAGCGCCGCTACGTCGAGTCTCTCTCGGCCTACGCCCGCCAGTTCCTGCACCAGGTCGAGAAGCCGGACGTCGATTCGATCGAAGGGCTGTCTCCGGCCATCTCCATCGAGCAGAAGTCGGTGTCCCGGAACCCCAGGTCGACGGTGGGCACCGTAACCGAGATCCACGACTACCTGCGTCTGCTCTACGCCTCGATCGGCGTGCCCCACTGCCCGGAGTGCGGGAAGGTGATCCGACCCCAGACCGTGCAGCAGATGGTCGACCGGGTGGCCGCGATGCCAGAAGGCACGCGCCTGCTGCTTCTTGCTCCCTACGTCCGGGGCAAGAAGGGCGAGTACCGCCGCCAGCTCGAACAGGTGGTCCGAGAGGGATTCCTGCGCGCCCGTATCGACGGCGAGCTCGTCGAACTCGCGGAGGACCTGCCGGCACTGGACAAGAACCGGAAGCACACGATCGAGATCGTGGTCGACCGGCTGGTGGTGCGGCCGGGCATCGAGCAGCGGCTCGCGGCGTCATTCGAGACCGCGCTCGACGTCGGCCGGGGACTGCTCGTCGTGGCGCCCCGGGGTCTTCCCGAGGAAACGATGTCCCAGCACCACGCCTGCGCGGACTGCGGCACGAGTCTGGCGGAGATCTCGCCGCGGCTCTTTTCGTTCAACAGCCCGTACGGCGCGTGCCCTTCCTGCAGCGGGCTGGGGTCCTCGATGGCAGTCGACGAGCAGCGCGTCCTGGACGACCCGCGGCGCTCGATCCAGTCCGGCGTGCTCCGTCCGTTTCCGACAACCTCCAGTTCATGGCGGCTGCGCATGCTCAGGACCGTCGCGGCCGAACTCGGCTTCGACCTGTCGACGCCCTGGTGCGAGCTTTCGGAGGAAGCCCGTCAGGTCGTGCTCTACGGCTCGGGCAGCCGCGAGATGGCCTTCGAGATCAAGGGGCGGCGATCGTCCTACCAGTGGCGCGGCCATTACGAGGGCGTCCTGCCCATGCTCACGCGCCGGCACTCCGAGACGGAGTCGGCAGGCGTGCGGGCCGAGATCGAGAAGTACATGTCGGTACGCACGTGCGCCGACTGCAACGGCCGGCGACTGCGCCCCGAGGCCCTGGCGGTCCGGGTCGGCGGGCTGCCGATCGACGAAGTGACCTCCATGCCGATCGGCGAACTGCAGCGCGTCATGGGCGGTCTGCGCCTGACCGGGAAGGAACGGCAGATCGCCGGCAAGATCCTCCAGGAAGTTGAGGATCGACTGTCCTTCCTCGGCGACGTGGGGCTCGGCTACCTCAACCTGGACCGGGCATCGGGCACGCTGTCCGGCGGCGAAAGCCAGCGCATCCGGCTCGCGACACAGATCGGCAGCAAGCTCCAGGGAGTTCTCTACGTGCTGGACGAGCCCTCGATCGGCCTGCACCAGCGCGACAACGCCAGGCTGCTGAGAACGCTCAGGGAGATGCGGGACCTCGGCAATTCGGTGCTGCTGGTCGAACACGACGAAGAGACGATGCGCGAGGCCGACTGGATCGTCGACCTGGGGCCGCGGGCCGGCGAACACGGCGGCGAAGTGGTGGCGGAAGGGCCGCTGGCCACGGTCGAGAAGGCGAAGGGTTCGCTCACCGCCGCCTACCTCCGCGGCGACTCGGAAGTGCCGCTGCCGGAGGCGAGGCGACCGGGCAACGGGAGCTGGCTCGGCATCCGCGGGGCGCGCCAGAACAACCTCGCCGATCTCGACGTCGACCTGCCGCTGGGGTGCTTCGTACTGGTCACCGGAGTGTCCGGCTCCGGCAAGAGCAGCCTGGTCAACGAGGTTCTCTACAAGGCACTGGCGCGCACCTTCTACCGCGCCGCCGACCCGCCCGGCGACCACGACCGGATAGAGGGACTCGAGCATCTCGACAAGGTGATCGCGATCGACCAGAGCCCCATCGGCCGCACGCCGCGCTCGAACCCGGCAACCTACACCAACGTGTTCACGCCCATCCGCAACCTGATGGCCAGGACGACGGAGGCGCGGGCCCGCGGATACAAGCCGGGCCGGTTCAGCTTCAACGTGAAGGGCGGCCGTTGCGAGGCCTGCGCCGGCGACGGCCGGAACAAGATCGAGATGCACTTCCTGCCGGACGTGTACGTCACGTGCGACATCTGCGGCGGGCTTCGCTACGACCGGGAGACCCTTCAGGTCCGCTACAAGGGCAAGAGCATCGCCGACATCCTGGCCATGAGCGTGGAGAAGGCGCACGACTTCTTCGCCAACATCCCGGCCATCAAGCGCATCCTCTCGACCCTGGACGAGGTAGGGCTCGGCTACATCCGGCTCGGACAGCCTGCGACCACGCTTTCGGGTGGCGAGGCGCAGCGCGTGAAGCTGGCGACCGAGCTCTCCAGGAGAGCGACGGGGCGCAGCCTGTACCTGCTGGACGAACCCACGACGGGCCTCCACTTCGACGATGTGCGGCGCCTGGTCGCCCTGCTGCAGCGACTCGTCGACCGGGGCAACACGGTGCTGGTCGTGGAGCACAACCTGGACGTGATCAAGAACGCGGACTGGATCATCGACCTCGGGCCCGAGGGCGGCGCCGGCGGCGGCCGCCTGGTGGCGGCGGGTACTCCGGAGCAGGTGGCGGCCACGCCCGAGAGCCACACCGGAGCGTTCCTGAGCCGGGCGCTGGCGGTTCGTGCGCCGGTGCGAAGGGCCTCCTGAAGAGGGCCGGTACGAAAGAGAAGCGAAGAGAATGGCCGCGTCGAACTCACCCTCGGACCTGGCCGGCCGCCGTCAGCGCCTGCAGCTCGAGACGCTGTACGACCTGGTGGTGGCGCTCTACTCTCACGAGTCGGAGCAGGATCTGCTCGACGATCTCCTGCAGCGGGTGTGCACCGTGGTGGATCCGGCGGCCGCCGCTGCGGTGACTCGAGACCGCTTCGGCGTCGCCCGCGCCGCTTCCACGGTCGGATTCGGCAGCCGTCCGCCGTCAGCCGAGACGCTTCTTGCCGGGCCCCTGTGGCGCGACCTGCTGGCTCAGGACGACACCTTGGCGCGCAGCGCCGGCAAGCTGGCGAACCGTCAGTTCCGTTCCCTCGCGGCGGCGCCGCTCAAATCGCGTGACTCGCTGCTCGGCTTCGTGGCGGTGCTCGACAAGGAGGCGCGCGGCGCCGGCAAGCCGGGGTTCAGCGACGGAGACCGGCGCTTTCTGCGATCCGTTGCGGCCCTGGCCGGCATCGCCGTGGACAGTCTGCGTCAGGTAGAGCGTCTGGTCGTTTCGCGAGAGCGCCTGGCCGAGGAGAACAAGCTGCTGAAGGAGCGTCTGGACGATCTGGCAGAGGTAGGCGGCCAACGGATCGTGGCCCACGCGCCGGCGATGCGGCGCATCCTGGAAGTCATCGATCGGGTCGCGCCGCGCAGCGTCACCGTCCTGCTGCACGGCGAAAGCGGGACCGGCAAGGAGCTCATGGCGGCGCTTCTGCACCGGCGCTCAGAGCGCTCGGGGCCCCTGGTGGCGGTCAACTGCGCCGCACTCCCGGAGAGCCTCCTGGAGAGCGAGCTGTTCGGCATCGAGGGCGGCGTGGCGACGGGCGTGCGGGCTCGCCTGGGCCGCTTCGAACTGGCCGACCGCGGCACGCTCTTCCTGGACGAAGTGGCCGATCTCGACGTGGCGTCGCAGGTCAAGCTGCTGCGCGCTCTCCAGGAGCGCGAGATCGTTCGCGTGGGCGGTCACCAGGCGATCCCGGTGGACACGCGCGTGGTCGCCGCGACCCACCAGCCCCTCGATCGGCTCGTGGCCGAAGGCCGTTTCCGGGAGGACCTCTACTATCGCCTGAAGGGGATCAGCGTGGAGCTGCCTCCGCTGCGCGAGCGTCGCCGGGACATCCCGCATCTGGCGCGGTACTTCGCCGAGCGGTTCTGCGGCCGGGAGGCGGTGGAGCTGCCCCAGTTCGATCGCGGCGCCCTCAACCTGCTCCTGGCCCACGACTATCCGGGCAACGTGCGGGAGCTCCAGAACATCGTCGAGGGCGCCGCGTCGCTTGCCGACGGCATCGTTGACGCGTCGCTGGTCCAGTCGCTGATCGGAGGCTCTGCCGCGGCACCACAGGGCCCCGAAGCGCTCGACCTGGAGACCGTCAAGCGCCGCCACGTGCGGCGGGTCATCGGGCTGACCGGGGGCAACAAGAGCGCCGCAGCCAGACTGCTGGGCGTGCACCGTCGGACGCTGTCGCGCGGTCGCTACTGATCCGTCGCCCGCTCTGGTGTGCACGCGAACTGGTGCGCACGCGATGGCGAAGAGCGGCAAAGGAACGGGGCATCATGTCCCTGTATGTGCCATATTGTCCCACGTCGCTGCTTGCGGGCAGATGGTGAACTGTTTCGGTCGGGCGCGGTGCCCCTCGGCCACTCGGGTGGGACAATATGCCGCACCTGCCCGAGGCACGAGGCCCCGGCCCGATCTCCGAAAACGCCCGTCAGGTCTGCCATCCCTGCGCTCTCAACCGGGTTCGCCGCCGCTGGCAGCGTATTTGCTCTGAAGCAAGGGCACCGAAGGGAGGTCGAAATGATGGTAGGGTCACCGTTCAGTTTCTTGGACCGTGAAGGTGCGGCTGCATCCGGGTCGATGGCTCCGTCAGACATTCTGTACTGGGCCTTCAGTTCGATTCCGGGCGGTGTGTTCTGGTCTTCTGCGGTCGTCGCGAGTTTCGTGTGGTTCCTGCTGAACGACCAGATCCATCCCATGGTGATCTTCTGTCTGAAGCTGTTTCTGACTGCCTGACAGCCCGTGGCAGAAGTCGCGCTGCATTCAAGCGGCCATGCATCCCGCCCGACATCGTCGCTCCTCGATCGCGTTGTTTCCCGATCGAACGTGGGGCCCGATGCGCTCCCTCGCCGCGCCTTGCCGACCGCGCGCCTGACCGCTCTCGGCGCGTCGCGGGCTTTCGCCTCGGGCTGCCAGGGAGGCTGCGTCGGCGCTTGTTGTTTCTTGGTCCATGTCTGAGTTCGGGGTACTTGAAGAGACCCGTCTGACGTTCAGGCTCGCGCCTGAAATGGAGCTTGAGGCGCGCGCCAGGGCCTGCGCGGTGGCGAAGTCCATGCAGATGAGCACCGACAAGGTCGAGGAAGTGGGCATGGCGGTGGTCGAGGCGTGCATCAACGCGATCGAACACAGCCGAGCCGCCGACGGCCGCTTGCACCTGGAACTCGCGGTGTTGGGGCCTGCAGAAGCCGAGGATCCGCGGGTGCTCCGGATCACGATTCAGGACCAGGGAGTTGGATTCGATCCCTCCAAGGTGGTACAACCGAGAATCGAGGACAACCTCGCGTCGATCCGAAAGCGCGGATGGGGCTTGAAGATCATCGAGGGCTTGATGGACGAGGTGAACGTGCTCTCCGGTGCGGGCGGCACCTCCGTCGTCATGTCGAAGGCGCGCTGACGCATGTGCGAGAGAGTTGGGCTGGGTCCATGACCGAGGGTCTGAAGTTGGACGTGGAACGCCGCGAAGGTCTGGCGGTGATCTACACGGACGGTTACATCAACAACCAGGGGGGCGAGGAGATCGCCGAAGCCGCCTACGCCCTGCTCGACGACGGCTACCGGTCGCTGCTGCTCAACCTCCGGGGAACCAAGATCGTCAACTCGATCGGGATTTCGATCCTGATCGAGATCATCGAGAAGATGCTGGAGGTGAAGGGGCGCCTGTCCTTCTGCAATCTGACGCCGACGATCGAGAAGACGTTCCACATCATGGGCCTTGCGCAGTACACGGCAATCTACCCGGACGAGCAGGCGGCGGTCACCGAACTTCAGCCGAGAGCGTCCTGACTCGGACCGCCGAGCAACCCGTCCCGAGGCCGGCAGCGAGTCGCTCCGGCGCCTCCGGCGACTTGTGGCGGCTGGCGGCGGCGGCGGACGAAACGGACTGGGAAAGCGGTGCGATTCAGACGCGGCTGGTGAAGCACTGGTGCCGGACGCGCGGACTCCGGGGCGCGCAGGTCTGCCGACGCGGCGGCGGAACGGTGGCGTCCTGGGGCGTGCTGGGCAAACAGGAGAGGCGACTCGAGCGCAACCTGGTGCTCTACTACGCCGAGAACGACGAGACGGCGGGTGACGCGGACGCCGCCGACGTCGATGGCGGCACGCTGCCGGACGAGCGTGAACTCGCCGGAATCCTGGCCATCGGTCTGCGGCTTCGCGAGCTGGCGGACGAGCTCAAGGACCGAAAGTTCCACGACAACTACAACGTGGTCACCCTGCAGGCGGTGTACGACGTGGGGCTGGCGATCGCCTCGACCCTGAACCTCGAGGAGCTTACCGAGGAGATCCTGCTTCGCGCCGTGTCCCTGCTGGACGCCCGGCGGGGCGCCTTCTACCTGCGCGGCGCGGCGGGCCGGCTGGCCCTGGCCGGGACGATCGGCGGCGGCGCCCGGGATGTCCTCGAGGCGCCGCCGGCGCGCGGCGCCGACGCAACCACGTTCGAAGAAGCGGCAGCCGGCGTGATTCCCGACGCCGAGCATTCCCTGGCCGTGGCGATCGAGGGCGACCGAGGAAGCGGCAGTCTCGGCCTGCTTGTGGTGGCCGACAAGGAAAGCCGAACGGGAATCGGACCGTTCGCGGCTTCCGACCGCCGCGCCCTGTCCCTGTTCGCCAACCAGGCCGCCATCGCGTTGACCAACGCGAACCTCCATCGCCACGCTCTCGAGAAGGAGCGGCTGGAGAGAGAGGTGGAGCTTGCGGCCGAGATTCAGCGCAACATCCTGCCGTCGGCCATGCCGAGCGTCGGGTGCTTCGAGACGGTGGGCTGGAGCCGGCCTTCCCGCCAGGTCGGGGGCGACTACTACGGTTCGCTGCAGCTCAAGGGTCTTCGCCGGGGAATGGTGGTCGCTGACGTCACCGGCAAGGGCATGCCGGCCGCCCTCCTGGTTTCCACGCTGGATTCGGCGCTTCGTCTGCTGGTCGACGACTCCCGCTTCGGCGGACAGGGTGTCGGCGTGGAGACGTCGGCCGAGCTCTTCGAACGCCTGAACAAGCACATCGTGGAGTCGAGCGCGTTGAACCGTTTCATCACGCTGATCCTGGTGGAGGTCGACCCGCAGAACCGCTCCGTGCGCTACGTCAACGCGGGCCACAATCCCGGGCTGCTGGTGCGCCAGAGCGGCGAGGTGACGCCGCTTCCCGCCAGCGGGCTGCCCCTGGGTCTCCTGCCGAGCGCGACGTACCGGGTCGACGAAGTGGGGATGGAACCGGGCGACGTGATCTGTCTCTACAGCGACGGCATCACGGAGTGCGAGTCGCCGGCTGACGAAGAGTACGGGCAGGAGCGGCTGGAGTCGTTCCTGCGCGAGAGGCGGGACAGGCCGCTTCCCGAGATCGTTCGGGCCATCGACGACGAGGTCGGACGCTTCGGGGCCGGCCTGCCGCAGGGCGACGACCAGACCGTCGTGCTGATCCGCCGTCGGGCTGCCTGATCCGCGCTCAGCGCGGCGGCCAGCGGTTTCGAGCGCCGCGTTCGTGAAGCCGCGTCCTGCGGTCCGTCAATGCCGCGTTCTCGGCGGTCGACGATCCGGCACGGGATTTGCTCGCCACGCAGATAAGGTAGGGAGTCGTGTACTCGTCGAACAGCCCGGCGCGCGCAAGGGGAACGCGCTGTTCGCGACCGGGGAGACTGCGGGCCCTCGCTGCCGCCGTCTGTCTGTGTGCACCCGTTGCGGCGGCGGCGCAGCCGAACGTCGAGGTCGACCACTTGGCCTTGCAACGCAGGGCCATGGTCGACGAGCAGATTCGCAGCCGCGGCATCGAGGAGCCGCGGCTGCTGAACGCGCTGGAAACGGTACCCCGCCACGAGTTCGTGCCCGAAGCGCTGCGGGAGGAGGCGTACCGCGATGAACCGCTGCAGATCGGCTCGGGCCAGACCGTGTCCCAGCCCTACCTGGTGGCGCTGATGGCCGACCTGCTGGATCTCGACGGCGACGAGAAACTGCTGGAGATCGGCACCGGTTCGGGTTATACGACTGCGGTTCTGGCTCGTCTTGCCCGCCAGGTGTACTCGATCGAGATCATCGACGATCTGGCGGACAGGGCAGGAGCGGTGCTTGAAGAGCTGGGTTACGACAACGTGGAAGTGCGGGTGGGCGACGGCTACCGAGGGTGGCCGGAGGAAGCTCCGTTCGACCGCATCCTGGTCTCCGCGGCGCCTTCCGAGGTGCCTCCGCCCCTGATCGAGCAGCTCGGGCAGAACGGCGTCCTGGTGGCTCCGGTCGGACGGACCCTGCAGGATCTGGTCGTGATCCGGAAGACCGCGGACGGCGGCCTGGTGCGCCGTCAGGTCGATGTCGTGCGACTGGTTCCCATGGTCGGCCGCGCACAGCGGGATCCGGAGGAAGAGCACCCGTGACCACCGGAAGCCCGCGGAGCATGTCCGCATCGCACCGAAAGCGGCCAGGCTCCCGTCCCTTCGGGAGGGCCCCTCAGACCTGGCAGGACGGATGGTGGAGCAGAAGGGACTTGAACCCTCGACCCCCACGTTGCGAACGTGGTGCTCTCCCAGCTGAGCTACTGCCCCACGATGCCCCACGAGTCTGCCCAAGAGGTCGCCGCCTCGGGTTCCGGGCCTCGAGGCCGCGAACTCTAGCAGTCCGCGGCCTCGGACTGTTCATGGCGCGAGGTGTATAGTCTTGCCTTGCCCCGTTCGGGAAGCAGAAGAACCTGAACCACGACTCTGGAAGAACCGACATGAGCAACGCCAGGAAGAACGACGGCGATGCCGAGAACAGCAACGTGACTTCGATGGATCTTGCGCGCGAGGCGGTCGCGGAAGGCGTGGGGAAAGCCCGATCGGCGGTCGGTCACCGCGTGGATGCGGCGCGCGAGCGGGTGCGGGACTCGAAGCTCTCTGAACGGGTCAGGAAAGCCTCGAATCGCGCCGGCGAGGCGGCGCGCGAGGGGTACGGCGCCGCCAGGGAGAAGCTCGGCAGCGGCTACGAGAGAGCGCGCAAGGATCTGGATCAACTGGTCGGCGACATGAACGTGTACGTCCGCGACAACCCTGGTCGGGCGGTGCTGATCGCTGCCAGCGTGGGTTTCGTCCTGGGGTTGCTCCTGCGCCGTGACCGGCGCGCCTGAGCATCCTCCGGTCGAGGATCGGATCGTCGGCAGTCTGACGCCCGGCATCGACTGGGTGTCCCTGGTCCGGACCTACCCTCTGGCGTCGGTAGCGGTCGCGGCGTCAATCGGTTTCCTCATCGGGCGCGCCCGCGGCCGGGAGATCATGGGCATTCTCGGCGACCTCGCCGGCGAGCAGCTCGACCAGAGCGTGCGCAGCCTCCTCGTCCGGTAGAAGCGCCGGCGAGCGCGTCCGACGTCGGGAACTCTGCGGTGCGCCGCCTGCTTCATCTGTCCGACATCCACTTCGGGCCGCCTCACCACGAGCCCGCCGCGGTCGGAGTGGAAGCGCTGGTCAGTGAGCGCCGGCCCGACCTGGTGGTCGTGTCGGGCGATCTGACGCAGCGCGCCAAGGCCGGACAGTTCCGGCAGGCGCGCCGGTTTCTGGAAGGCCTGGGATTTCCCTTTCTTGCCGTACCGGGCAATCACGATGTGCCCATGTACCGGTTCTGGGAACGGCTCGTCGACCGCTACGGCGCGTACCGCCGACACTTCAGTGCCGATCTGGAACCGGCATTCGCAGACGACGAGGTGGAAGTCGTCGGTTTCAACACGGCATTCAACCTGACCATCGACAACGGCCGCTTCACGGGCAGGCAGTTGGCCGGCATCCGCGAACGGTTCGGTTCGAACCGGTACGGCGCCGTGCAGCAGGCGCCCGGGATGCCGGCCGCAGGGCCGGTCGCTCCGGTTCCGGGACCACCGGTACGGATCGCGGTCGCCCACCATCCGCTGGCGGCTCTGCCCGAACTCATGGGCTGGCGCACGGCGCGGCGCAGTGCCGAGGCGCTGGCCGCTTTCGCTGCGGCCGGCGTCGACCTGGTCCTGTCGGGCCACGTCCACGCGGCTGCTGTCGGCAAGGCGCCCGACAGCCCGCGGCGGATGTGGCTGGTCCATAGCGGAACGTCCACCTCGAGACGGGGCCGCGGAACCGAGAAGGGAAGAAACAGCTGCAACTGGATCACCCTGGAGTCCGGGCCGCACCGTCGCACGGCCCGGATAGAACGACTCGTCTGGGCGGAGAACCGCCGCCGATTCGAGGTTGAAACGGTCCACGACTGCGAACTGGCGTGACGACGATCGACCCGCGGGCGTTCGACCGGGTAACCGCCGAGGCGCAGGCCCTGGACAACGGTCTGACTGTCGTCCTGCTGCCCCAGGCGAACGCCGAGTCGATTGCCACAGTCGTGTGTTACCGGGTCGGAAGCAGGGACGAGGGTCCGAACGAAACCGGTCTGGCCCACTTCCTGGAGCACATGATGTTCAAGGGGTCGCCGCTCTACCCTCCGGGAGCGATCGACAGCGTGACCCAGGGGCTGGGCGGGATCAGCAACGCCTTCACATCGCACGACGTCACTGCGTATCACTTCCAGTTCGAACGCGGTTCCTGGGGGGAGGCACTGCGGATCGAGGCGGATCGGATGCGCGGCCTGAGCCTGTTGCCTGAGGAGGTCGAGAGCGAGCGCGAGGTCATCATCGAGGAGATCCGGATGGACGAGGACGATCCGTGGGACGTCCTGGAGCAGGAGGTGACGCGACGCATCTTCGACGGCCACCCCTATGGCCGCCCGGTGCTGGGGACCAGGCAGAGCCTCTCCGGCCTGGACGGCGAGTCCCTCGGCTCGTTCCACCGGCGTCACTACCGTCCCGAAAGAGCGGTCCTGGCCGCGGCCGGGGCCCTGCCGCCGGACGCAATCGATCGGATCGCAGAAGCTCTGGAAACAGGGGCCGCAAACATGGACATGGACATGGCGAACGGCTGTCCCGAGAATGCGCACGATCCGCTGCCAACAGTCTGTCGCGGGCACGTCGAGCCGCCCGTCTTTGCCGCCGAACCCGCCCGTCGGATCGAGCTGCGCCGGGGCGAGACGGCGCGTCTCCTGGTTGCGCATCCGGCGCCTGCTGTCGACGATCCGCTCTGCGTTCACGTTCGTCTCGCCTTGAGCGTCCTCGCCAGCGGACGCGCGAGTCGCATCCAGCGCGACCTGGTCGAGCGGGACCCGCTGGCTCTCTGGGTAGCCGGAGGGTCCAGCGGTCACCAGCTCGGAGGCATGTCGACCCTGGCGGCGGAAGCGGCGGTCGGAGTCGAGCCCGCCCGGCTCGAGGACGAGGTGTGCGTGCGGATCGACAGGCTTGCCGCCGCACCCCCGTCCGGCGAGGAACTCGAGCGGGCGAAGCGCGTGCTGTTCGCCGACTGGGTGTTCATGCACGAACGGATAGCGGAGCGGGCGATCTCGGCCGCTCTCGAGCACGCCCTCTTCTTTCCCGGCTTCAACCGCAAGTCGCACGAGCTGCTCGCTCGCGCCACCGCCGCCGACGTCTCCGATGCCTGCGCGAACTGGCTGGCCCCGGCGACCCGGATCGTCGGCTGGTCTCTGCCTGCCGACGCGCTGTGAGCAGGAGTCGTTCTGCTGCGCCTCCGGCTGGAGGGCGCGAGCCTCTGCGACTCGACCTCTGGTCCGGCCGACTCCGCCTTGCCGCGTTGCGCGTGCCGGGCTCGGGCGTCGTTTCGGCACAGGCCTGGTTGCGAGGCGGCGCCCGGATTGCGCCGCTGCCCGGGCTGGCGCTCCTGTGCGGCCGCATGCTGGTCGAGGGCAGTGCCCGCCGAACCTGGCGCGAGATCGCCGAACAGGCCGAGGCGCGCGGAGTCTCCCTGAGCGGCCTGGCGACCGCGGAGGTTCATGGCCTCTCGGTCGACGCACTGGCTGACGATGTCGGGCTGGCGCTCACGTGGCTGGCCGAACTGCTGCTCGAACCCGGCTTCGATCGGGCACGCTTCGAGCTGCTGCGCGGCCAGACCCTGGGCGAACTCCGAAGTCTGGCGGATCGGCCGGAGGTCGTCACCGGCTGGACCTTCCGCGATCAGCTCTACCATCCGCATCCGCTGGCGTGGCCGAGTCAGGGCACGAGCGAATCGCTGGCCCGACTGACGCCGGACGACTGCCTGCGGTTTCACGAGGACGCCGTTGCGCGCGGCGGGGTGGTCGCCGTGGCGGGCGACATCGACGAGGATGCGGTGCTGGCGGATCTGGATCGACTGTTCGCCGCAGGCGATTCGCGGGGCGCGGCGACGGCCTCGGGGTCGGGGTCGGAACGCTCGGTGCCGCGGGGCGCGCGCGCATCGGGGCCGGCAGCCGCCGCAAGCGAAGTCCTCCACGCCGAACGGTCAAGACCGCAAGGTCGGGCTGAACGGTGGATCGAGGTCGCCACGGGCTCTTGCGAGCAGGCCCATGTCCATGCCGGTCATCTCACCGTGGACCGCCGGCATCCCGATCTGCCGGAGCTGCGCGCTCTCGGAATCCTGCTCGGATCCGACGGTCTGGCCGGTCTGATTCCCAACCGCATTCGCGAACAGGAGGGCCTGGCCTACGTCACCCACGTCGATCTGCTGGCCGGGGCCGGCACCGATCCGGGAGCGCTCTCGGTCTACCTTGGCGTCCACCCGGACCATGTCGGCCGCGGGCTGGAGCTGGTGCACGGCTCGCTCCGGGAGGTGCTGGAGCGACCGCCCGAAGCGGCTGCTCTCGAAGCATGCAAGAAGGGCATGTTCGGCCGCGAACCGTTCCTGAGCGAAACCGCCGGCCTGTGCGCTGGACAGCTCGTCGACGCACTGCTCCACGACTTGCCGAGCTACCGGCGTTCCTGGCGGCTCGAACGGATCGAACGACTCGACCCGGACCGTGTAGTCCAGGCGGCGCGACGGCACCTGAAGCCGGACACGATGCTGGTCACGCTCGGCCTGCCGGGGGCGGCTGCGCCGGCGCGGTGATCCGCGGCGCCCTCGACAGCCCGGGCCAGACCCTCGAGACCCGACGGCTGCGGCGGCAGCGGGGATCCGTTCGACGACTTGCCGCAGCAGATCGAGGACCGGGCCCCGCCGTCCGGTCTCACCGCCGAGAGGGCAGGGCGAAGACGTACAGGTTGCCGCCGCGCGCGCGCGCGGCGCCCTCGGGCGTGCGCCGGAGACTTCCCGGCCCGGTCGAGATGGCCACATGCTGGCGGCCGTCGACGGCGTAGGAAATCGGATAGCCCATGGCAGGCGCACCGAGGTTCACCTCCCACAGCACATCTCCCGTCTCGTGATCGAAGGCGCGGAAGGCGCCGCTCGAGTCGCCGCCAAAGACCAGGCCGCCGCCGGTGGCGACCACCGAGTACGTCGCTGCCTCGGTCTCGAACAGCCACTTCGTTTCGCCGGTCACGGCGGAAATCGCGTGCACCGTGCCGAGGTACTCCTCGCCGGGGGCCAGGATGTGGTCCGCAGCCAGGTTGTAGATCGCGACCTGCTGCTCCATCGCCTGCGCACGCGGGCTGTTCGTGTCACCCGTCACCAGCATGCGCGCGCACTGGTTGCGAAGCGGGAAGTACATGGTCCGGGTCAGCGGGCTGTAGGAGCCGACCTCCCAGTCCTTTCCCCCGACCCAGGTCGGGCAGACGAGGATCTCCTGGTCCAGTTCGGTGAAGATGACCTCGCTGTTCTCGACCGCGCGGCCTGTCGTCTCGTCGATGTCGACGACCACGTTCTGCGGCACTGTCGGACGTGCCCAGAGAAACTCGCCGGTCTCGCGGTCCAGCGTGTAGACGAAGCCGGTCTTGCCGGGGATGCCCGTCATCACCTTGCGCGTCTCGCCCGGTTCGAGGCCCTTCCTGATCCAGCGCACCGCCTCCGGATCGGGCGACACGGGGATGTCGACGAGAATCCGCTCGAACGGATGATCCAGGTCCCAGTGATCGTTCAGGTGCTGGAAGTACCAGCGGATCTCGCCGGTGTCCACGTCCAGGGCCAGGGTGGAGTTGTGGTACAGGTGGGTCAACTCGACGCCGCCGAGCATGAACTTCGGCGCCGGTGCGGTGACGCTGGTGCCGAAGTAGACGAGCTCGAGCTCCGGGTCGTAGCTGGGCACCATCCAGGCGCCGACGTGGCGCCGCTGCTCGTACGGCACGCCGCCCCAGGTCTCGTCCCCGGGCTCGCCCGGGGCCGGCATCGTCCGCCGCCGCCAGAGTTCCTTTCCGGTCAGCGCATCGAGCGCGATCATGATGCAGGAGTCCGGCCCGCCCCAGGGGCGGCAACTTCTTCCCGAGACGACGCGGCCACCGGCGACGATCGGGCCCGAGCTGTGGGTGGCCGGGTTCACCCTGTAGTCCAGGATCTGCGTCTCCCAGACCAGCTCGCCTGTCTCGGCGTCCAGCGCAAAGGCGTGGTTGTCGTCGCTGTTGTTCAGGATCAGGCGGTCGTAGATCGCGATGTTCCGGTTGTTCTTCGCGTTGATGCCGACCTGCGCGTACAGGTCCTCGGGCTGTTCCCGCGTGTAACGCCAGATGAAGTCGCCGGTCGTCGAGTCCATGGCCTCGATCACGTCCTCGAACGCAGGAACGTAGAGGACTCCGTCGTAGGCCAGGGGGGTGATCTCCGACGTCCCGACGTCGATCTCGCGCGTCCAGACCAGGCCCAGCCGGTGGACGTTCTCGCGGTCGATCCGGTCCAGCGGGCTGTAGCCCCAACTGTCCAGCGTGCGGCGGAACATCAGCCACTCCGACGCCGGCGGGTTCTCCAGCATCTCGTCCGTCACCGGAACGAAGGTCGAGGCCGCATCCTGAGCCGACAAGGCAGCGCCGAGCCCGGCGCTCAGCGCAAGGGTCACGATCACCAACCCGCCTCCGAGCGGGCGAGCAGTCTTCACGGCAGCGCCTCCGTTTCCCCGCCGGACTCCGGCAGCCCGTGGACTGTAGCAGCGGCGCGCTGCCGCGATCATCGCGGTCATCAGGGCAGATGAGTGAAGTAGCATCGCACTTCCGCATGAAGTCGTTCACGCGTCTTGTCGGCGCACTGGTCGCGGTATCGCTCGCAGGCGCCGCCCTCGGCGCCCAGAAGACCGGTTTCACACCCGTCACCCAGGAGATGCTGAACGACCCGGCGCCCGGCCAGTGGCTGCACTGGCGGGGAACGCAGAACGCCTGGGGCTACAGCCCGCTCGACGAGATCACGACCGAGAACGTCGGCCAGCTTCAACTGGTCTGGGCGTGGGCGATGGACGACACCGGCCCGCAGGAGACGGCGCCTCTCATCCATGCCGGCGTCATGTACGTGCCGAATCCGGGCAACGTGATCCAGGCCCTGGACGCAGCCAACGGGGATCTGATCTGGGAGTACCGGCCGGAACGGGCCGGCGACGGCGGCGCCTTCGGCCGCGGTGTGCAGAAGAACATTGCGATCTTCGGCGACCGCATCTTCGCCGCCACGACCCAGGCAACGATCCTCGCTCTCGACGCCCGCAACGGGAAGCTCATCTGGCAGACCCTGACTGCCGACCCGGCGCTCGGCTACCGCTACACCGCCGGCCCGATCGTCGCCAACGGCAAGCTGGTCACCGGCATCACCGGCTGCGGCCGCTACAAGGACGACGTCTGCTTCATTACCGGCCACGATCCGGCGACCGGCGAGGAACTCTGGCGCACGTCGACGATCGCACGGCCCGGGGAGCCTGGCGGCGACACCTGGGGCGACCTGCCGCTGCGCTTCCGCGCCGGGAGCGACGCCTGGATCGCCGGCAGTTACGACCCGGACCTGAACATCGTCTACTGGGCCACCTCCCAGGCCAAGCCCTGGGCCCGGGCGGTCCGCGGCACCGACGGCGACGCGCTCTACACCAACTCGAGCCTCGCCCTGGACCCGGATACCGGCGAGCTGCTCTGGTACTACCAGTACCTTCCCGGTGAGACCCACGACATGGACGAGGTGTTCGAGTCCATCCTCATCGATGTCGACGGCCGCAAGCAGCTCTTCAAGATGGGCAAGCTGGGCATTCTCTGGCAGCTGGACCGCGAGACCGGCGAGTTCCTGAACGCCACCGACATCGGCTATCAGAACCTCGTGGATGTGGACCGCGAGACGGGCGAGGTGACCTATCGGCCGGAGTTGATCCCGGAGATCGGGGTCGAGATTCACATGTGCCCGAGCACGTCCGGCTTCAAGAGCTGGCGCGCAATGTCCTACAACCCGAACACCCGGGCGCTCTACATCCCGGTCACCCTGAACTGCGAGCTGGCAACTTTCGGCCCGGTCGAGCGGGTTCTCGGGGGAGGAGGCGCGGGCCCGGTCAAGCGGATCAACACCCTGCACCCGTACGCGGACGGCAACCTCGGCGAGCTGCTGGTGATCGACGTGATCGAAGGCGACATCATGTGGCGTCACCGCACGGAGTCGCCGATCAACACCGCCGCCCTGTCCACGGCAGGCGGGGTGACGTTCGCGGGCGACTACGACCGCAACGTGTACGCCTACGACGCGAGAAGCGGCGAGATCCTCTGGCAGACGCGGCTGCCCACTTCGGCCCAGGGTTTCCCGGTGACCTACCTCGTCGGGTCCCGCCAGTACGTTGCGATTCCCGTCGGAACCGGCGGCGCGAGTTGGGCGACGATGGTGCCCCGGGATCTCATCCCCCACATCCGCCGTCCGAACAACGGCAACTCGATCCATGTCTTCGCCCTGCCGGCGGAACGGCCTGCGGCCATCCGCCGCGCCCGGCCCGCCGCTGCAGATCGCACCGCCGGTCCGACCGAGGCCGCAACCAGCATCCGGGGCGGCGTCTACACCGCCGAACAGGCCGAGCGGGGCGCTGCGGCGTATCGCGAGGCCTGCGCCTCCTGCCACGGCGAAGACCTGGGGGGCGGCAGCAACTCGCCGAGCCTGGTCGGCGTGAGCTTCCGGTTCCTGTGGGGAGGCAAGACCCTGCACGATCTGTTCGAGGCGATCCAAACCACGATGCCGACCGATGCCCCGCAGAGCCTGCCGCGCGCGACGTATCTGGACATCGTGGCCTACATTCTGGAGGCCAACGACTTCTCCGCCGGCGAAGCGCCGCTCGAAGCCGATCCCGCCGCTCTCGGCAACGTCCTGATCACGGGTCAGCCCGACGCGTAGGCTGGCGCGCGTGGTTCCGGCGCGTCGTTCCGGAAGGACCGCCGCAACCGGATACCGCGAGCCGCGAGCCCCTTTTCGCACGGTCGAGCAGCCCTGCACCGGAAGGGACCCTGCGCGCAGCCCTGGCTGCCCTGGGAGATCCGCAGCCGACAATCCGCGACAGACAAGGGACGCCGAGATGCCGAGCGGCGAAGAATGGCCCGGCAGCTCGCGGCTGTGCCTCGGTGCAGAAGGCCGCGAGAGGCCTTGCCGCACCGAGAGCGGCCAAGGCAGCCAGTCTCCGAAAAGGAGAGGGGCCTCCCCGTTGCCGGAGAGGCCCCCTCGAGCTCCTCGCCGCCGGGACCATCAGGGGCCGCGGCTTGCTCCGACGCAGCTCCTCAGAAGCTGAACCGGCCGCCGACTTGCAGTTGACGGGCGCGGGTGACCAGGCGCGACGGAATCCCGAAGTCATCGGGAACGACGCCGTTCCGAGCGTTGCGCTGATTGAAATTGACGGCGAAACTGTTCTGGTCGAACAGGTTGAACGCCTCAACGAAGACGTCGAGCCGCATGCCGTCGCTGAATCGGAAGAACTTCCCGACCCGGACGTCGATCGTCTGGATGGACTCGTTGCGCTCCGAGTTGCGCCCCACGACGACGCCGTTCATCACGGCTCGGTAGTCCGGGCAGTTCCAGCCGACAGAGCTGCAGTAGGCGAAGTCGACGCCGTTGTCCACCAGCGTGTAGGGCAAGCCCGACTTGTAGTTCAGGATGCCCGAGATCTGGAAGTCCGCCGGCAACTGGATCATGCCGGTGACCACCAGACGGTGCTTCACGTCGCGGTTCGACAGGCCCCAGTCGTAGTCCAGGTTGCCGCTGTCGGAGATCGTGACCCCGGTTGCCGAACGCTCGTTCGAGTCGGTGTCACGGTCCTTGCCCCAGGTGTAGTGGGCGCTCAACTGGTGGCGGCCCGTGAAGCGCCGGTTCGCCTTGAGCGTCACCGCCTGGTACTCGGAATCGCCCCGCGACTGCCGGACCAGGACCTCGGCGCACTCGATGCCATCGAGTCCCGGACACTCCTCATTGCGGCCGTCCCACATCGGACGGCCATACTCGTCGTAGCCGTCGAATATCCGGTTGAAGTCCGCGTTCCGCTGCAGGCCGGTGGCCTCGGCATACACGGCGTCGACACCGGCGCTCCAGCCGCCGCCGAGCTCCCGTTCCCAGCCGATGCTGGCACGCAGCGTCTGGGCATCGTCGAACTCGGGGTCGACGTAGGAGATCGCGGGGACGATGCCCGGCGGTGGGTTCTCGTTGTCGATCGGTGTGCCGAGCGGCACGTAGCCGTTCTCTCCGGGCCCGACGGTGATGCGGCCGTAGTTCGGCGGCACGCCGTTCGCCTGCACCTGGTTGGCGAACAGCAGCGTCGGCGTGCGGCCGAAGAAGAAGCCGATGCCACCCCGCAGAACGGACCGGCCCTCGTCCTGGGCCAGGGCGAAGCCGAAGCGGGGAGCCAGGTTCTCGGGGTCCGGAATCTGGCGGCCGTCCGGATGCAGGTGGTCGAGCCCGTCGGGGTTGTCGGTCGAGGTGTACCGGAGGCCGTAGTTGATCGTCAGGTTGTCCCGCTTCAGGCTGTCCTGACCGTAGAAGGCCAGCGCTTCCTGGGTCTCGTCGTAGTTCGGGTAGGTCGAATCGCCGAACCAGATCCGGGCCGCGCTGGCCTCGTTGTTCAGGAAGTCCTCCGGGGACCGGAAGTCGTAGCGGCCGTCCCGGCTGCCGGCGAAGAGCTGCGCCAAGTCGTCCTTCGAGTAGTCGACACCGAACTTCATGTCGTGGGCGCCGAACAGATAGGAGAGGTCGTTCTTGACCTGGAGCTGCGACTCCTCGACGAAGATGGGCAGGAAGTCGAACTTGCCGACGCTGGCGCCGTTCCAGCGGAAGCGGACCTGTGCCTCGATCGGCGTGCCGACCCGAAGGGACAGCCGGTCCAGGTTGTCTTCGGCCGACTGGATCCGGAACTCGTTCACGCCGCTGTTGCCGACCACCGAGGTCATCGAGGCGATGAAGGACAGCGTGTCTTCCGTCTTGAGCGACTCCTCGTCGAGGAAGGTGCTCTCGCGCTCGAAGTCGGTCAGATTGGCCCGCAGGGTGATCAGGTTCGCATCGCTGATCTGGTGGTCCAGCTTGCCAAACAGGATCTGGTTGCTCACCGAGCGCAGGAACAGGCCGGTGGCGGAGCCGTCGGCGTTGCGCTCGAAACCGTCGACCAGCGCCGCGAATGCCGGCTCGCTCTGGGCCCGCTGCATGATCAGATCGTAGACGCTGCCGCCGCGGTTGGTGAGGAACCGGGTGAACGGGATGTCCTGGTCACGCTGGTCGATGCCGAAGTAGTAGTGGGTGCGGTCCCGCTTGAACGGACCGCCCATCGAGAATCCGTAGTTCTGGGTATCGAACTCGTCGACCGGACGCGAACCGTCCCGATCGTTGAAGTCGTCGAGCGGCGACGAGGGCAGATCCTCGGCCATGCTGTCGTCGCGGAAGAAGCCGAAGACCGAACCCTGGACCTCGTTCGTGCCGGACTTGGTGACCACGTTGACGAAGGCGCCGCCGTGGCGGCCGTACTCGGCAGAGAAGCCGTTGGTGATGACCTGGAACTGGCGCACCGTGTCCTGGGCGATGATCAGGCCGTCGTTCTCCGTGGCCTCGCCGCCGCGGCCGTAGCCGAAGAACGTGCTCTTGTTGTCCGCGCCGTCTACCGAGAGGCCGGTATACATGCCGCGCTGGCCGGCGATGGTCAGGAAGCCGCGCTGCTCGTCGGCCTGCACGCCGGGCGTCAGAATCGCGAAGTCCGTGAAGTCGCGGCCGACGATCGGCAGGCTCTCGATGGCGACCTCGTCGATGTAGTTCGCGGCGCCGGAGCGGCTGACCTCGATGATCGGCGCTTCGGAGGTGACCGTGATGACCTCGGAAGTCGACCCGACCTCGAGGGTCAGGTTGACGTCCTTGATCTGTCCGACCAGAACCGAGATGTCGTTCTGCCGGGTCGCCTGCATGCCGGAAAGCTCGGCCGTCACGGTGTAGGTGCCGATCTGAAGCGCCTTGGCGCTGTAGAAGCCGTTCGCGTCGCTGATGACGGATCGGGCGATACCGGTGTCCTGATTGGTTGCCGTGACCGTGGCGCCGGGAATCGGATCACCCTCGACATCCGAGATGTACCCCTCGATCGTGCCGGTGATGGTCTGGGCAGCACCGGCGCCGGCCATCAGGAAGGCGCCGGTCGTTGCGATGAGGATCGCAAGAAGACGTGCCCTTGGGCGGATCCACTGCATGGTTGGTGTTCTCCTCTGTTTCTGAGTGGGCGCCGCGAACTCGAATGCGGGTCCGTCGGCGTGCGGTTCATGCGTCGAAGACTGTCTGGTCTGTTCTGGCGACGGTGGGGCGCGGCGCAAGGCCCCGAACGACACGAACTGACAAGACTATAGAGGCCGCCTGCCCGCCCGTCAAAGAATGGCGGAGCAGTCCAGGAAACCGGACGCCGGGGACTTGCTCCAGTCATCCCGGCTTCATGTTCGGCCAGGAGGTTGAAGCCTTCGTGAAGGCCAGGCAGTCCGGTTTCGTCCATCCCGGAGCGCCGGGGCGTGCTGGCCAAGCCGGCCCGTGGCAGTTCAGAAGGCCGACGGCAGGGGCAGATCCGTGCCGCCGCACAGGTACTCGTCGATACGGGCGGCGGCGGCGCGGCCCTCGTTGATCGCCCACACGACGAGGCTCTGGCCGCGGCGGCAGTCGCCGGCTGCGAACACGCCCTGGACGGAGGTCGCATACTGCCCGGGTCGGGCCGCGAAGTTGCCGCGCGGATCGATGTCCAGCTCCAGCTGTTCTGCGAGAGTCCCCTCGGGGCCGAGAAAACCCATCGCCAGGAGCACGAGATCGGCCTCGAAGGTCGCCTCGGCGCCGGGCAGTTCCTTCATCATGAAGTTCCCGGAGGCGTCCCGCTGCCAGGCGACGCGCACGGTCTCGATGCCCGCGACGTTGCCGCCGCCGTTGTCCACGAAGCGCTTCGAGAGGACCGAGAACACCCGCGGGTCGGCGCCGAACCGTGCCGCGGCCTCAGCGTGGGCGTACTCGACACGGAAGATGCGCGGCCATTCAGGCCACGGATTGTCTGGCGCACGTGTGTCGGGCGGTCGGTCCAGCAGCTCGAAGTTGACCACGGAGGCGCAGCGGTGCCGGATCGCGGTCGCGATGCAGTCGGCGCCGGTGTCGCCGCCGCCGATCACGATCACGTTCCTGCCCTCGGCCGTGATCGGGGGCGTCACGGCGCCCGCGCCGTCCCGGTCAGCGGCGTCGCTCGGCCGTTCGGCGTCCAGAAGGGCCCGCGTGTGCTCCGTCAGGAACTCCATCGCGAAGTGAATGCCCGAAAGCGTGCGCCCGGGGATCGGAAGATCGCGCGGCCGGGTGGCGCCGCAGGCGAGCAGGATCGCGTCGTGGTCTCGCCGCAGGTCGGCGATGTCGACGTTGCGGCCGACGTGGGCACCGGTGACGAACTCGATGCCCTCGGCCCGCATCAGGTCAATCCGCCGATCGACGACCTGGCGCTTGTCCAGCTTCATGTTCGGGATGCCGTACATGAGCAGGCCGCCGATGCGGTCCTCGCGCTCGAACACGGTGACGGAATGGCCGACACCGTTCAACTGCGAGGCTGCGGCCAGCCCGGCGGGGCCCGAGCCGACGATCGCCACGCTCCTGCCTGTCCGCGACGTGGGCGGTCCGGGGACGATCCATCCCTCCTCGAAGCCGCGGTCCACGATCGCGTTCTCGATGTTCTTGATCGTGACGGCCGGATCGGTGATGCCGAGCACGCAGGCGCCCTCGCAGGGCGCCGGACAGACGCGGCCGGTGAACTCGGGGAAGTTGTTCGTTCGTTCCAGCCGCCGCAACGCCTCACGCCAGCGGCCCTGGTAGACGAGGTCGTTCCACTCCGGGATCAGGTTGTCGATCGGGCAGCCGTCGTCGGCCTGGCAGAAGGGCACGCCGCAGTCCATGCAGCGGGCGCCCTGGGTGGCGAGATGCTGCTCGGGAACGGGCTCGTGGAACTCGCCGTAGTGGCTCAGGCGGATCAGCGGATCCTGGTACGGAACCGCGGCCCGCCCGTACTCCTTGAAGCCGGTGTCCTTGCCCATGAACCCGCGTGACCTTCCGGCTTGCGCTCGCGTGCGGTGTTCCGGCTCGCCGATTCGCCCGCGGCCTCAGGCCGCGGCCTCGACCTTCTGCTCGGCATGAACCTCTACTTGCGCCTTGCGCTGCGCTTCCAGCACACGCCGGTAGTCGTGCGGCATGACCTGAGTGAACTGACGCTGCGCTTCGCTCCAGCGCTCCAGCAGCCGGCGGGCAACGGTCGAGCCGGTAATCCGGGCATGCCGGGCAACCAGCCTTCGCAGCTCGCGCAGGTACTCGCGGCCCACGGGCTCGAGCCCCACCATCCCCATGTTGCAGTTCTCGGCCAACGCTCCGTTCGGGTCGTGGACCCAGGCGATGCCGCCGCTCATGCCGGCGGCGAAGTTGCGGCCCGTGGGCCCGAGGATCACCGCGCGGCCGCCGGTCATGTACTCGCAGCCGTGATCGCCGATTCCCTCGATCACCGCGGCAGCGCCCGAGTTGCGGACGCAGAATCTCTCGGCGGCACGGCCGCGAAAGAACGCCTCGCCGGCGGTGGCGCCGTAGAGAGCCACGTTGCCGATCAGGACGTTCTCCTCGGCAGCGAAACGGGACCGCCGGGGCGGGTAGAGGATGAGCCGCCCCCCGGAGAGCCCCTTGCCGACGTAGTCGTTGCCGTCGCCCTCGAGCTCGATGGTGATGCCGGGGGCCAGGAAGGCGCCCAGGCTCTGGCCTGCGCTGCCGGTCAGAGAGATGTGGATCGTGTCGTCGGCCAGGCCGTGCTGGCCGCGCGCCTTCATCAGCTCGTGGCTGAGCATCGTGCCGACCGTGCGCTGGGTGTTCTTGATGGGCAGAGCGATCCGCACGCGGGCGGCGCTCTCCAGGGCCGGGCGCGCCTGCTCGATCAGTTCGTTGTCGAGCGCGTGCTCGAGCGCATGATCCTGTTCGATCGTCCTGGTAACGCCGACGTTCTCATGCCTCCTGACCGCGGGCTGCAGCACCGCCGACAGGTCGAGACCCTCCGTCTTCTCGTTCTCCACTGCCAGCTCGGACCGGAACAGGTCGGTGCGTCCCACGAGTTCCTCGATCGTCGCCGCGCCCAGACGGGCCATGATCTCCCGCGCCTCCTCGGCGACCAGGAACAGGTAGTTGACCACCGCCTCCGGGGTCCCCTCGAACTTCGCCCGCAGATCCGGATCCTGGGTGGCGATGCCGACCGGACAGGTGTTCAGGTGGCACTTCCGCATCATGATGCAGCCGAGAGTGATCAGCGGCGCGGTCGAGAAACCGAACTCCTCGGCGCCCAGCATGCAGGCGACCACGACGTCGCGCCCGGTCTTCAACTGACCGTCGGTCTGGAGCGTGACCCGTGAACGCAGGTCGCTCAGCACCAGGGTCTGGTGCGTTTCGGCGATTCCGAGCTCCCAGGGCAGGCCGGCGTGCTTGATGCTGGTGAGCGGCGAAGCGCCGGTGCCGCCATCATGGCCGGAAATCAGGATGTGGTCGGCGTGGGCCTTGGCGACGCCGGCGGCGACCGTGCCGACGCCGACCTCGGAAACCAGCTTGACGCTGATCCGGGAACTGGGGTTGGCGTTCTTCAGATCGTGAATGAGCTGCTTCAGATCCTCGATCGAGTAGATGTCGTGGTGGGGCGGGGGAGAGATGAGCCCGACGCCGGGCGTGGAGTAGCGGGTTCGGGCGATGATCTCGTCCACCTTGTGGCCGGGCAGTTCGCCGCCCTCTCCCGGCTTGGCGCCTTGGGCGATCTTGATCTGCAGCTCGTCCGAGTTGGTCAGGTACCAGGCGGTGACTCCGAAGCGTCCGGAAGCGACCTGCTTGATCGCCGAGCGCCGACTGTCGCCGTTGGCCTCGGGTGTGAAGCGTTCCGGGTCTTCGCCGCCCTCGCCGGTGTTGCTCTTGCCTCCGAGCCGGTTCATCGCCACCGCCAGCATCTCGTGGCTCTCGGCAGAAATCGAGCCGAAGCTCATCGCGCCGGTGCAGAAACGCCTGACGATCTCGCTCGCGGGTTCCACCGCATCAAGCGGCAGCGGCGTGGTGTCGGTGCGGAACTGGAGCAGGCCGCGCAGCGAGCAGGCCCTGGTCGTGTCCTCGTTGGCGAGTCGGGCGAACTGCTCGTACGCCGCGCCGCTGTTCGTGCGGGCGGCATGCTGGAGCCGGGAGATCATCCGCGGGTTCCACATGTGGCGCTCCCCGCCGGCGCGCCAGTGGTAGTCGCCCGGATTCGGCAGCTCGACAATCCGGTCCTGACCGTCGGTCGGGAAGCCCTTCGCGTGGCGGCGCAGCGCGTCCCTGGCCAGCCGCTCGAGCCCCGCACCTTCGATCCGGCTCGCCGTTCCGACGAAACAGCGATCGATGACCTCGCTGGACAGGCCGACGGCCTCGAAGATCTGCGCACCCTTGTAGCTCTGCAGCGTGGAGATGCCCATCTTGGCCATCACCTTGAGCATCCCCTTTCCGACCCCCTGGCGATAGCGGTCGACGACCGCCTGGTCGTTCTTCGCCGCGGGCAGCCGGCCCTGGCGGCGTGCCTGCCAGAGCGCTTCGAAGGTCAAGTAGGGGTTGATCGCGTCCGCGCCGTAGCCCACCAGCAGGCAGTGGTGGTGGACCTCCCGCGCCTCGCCGGTCTCGACCAGCAGGCCTACCCGGGTGCGCTTGATCGTCTTCAGGAGGTGATGGTGGACGGCGCCGCAGGCGAGCAGGGTGGGTACGGCGACCCGGTCGGGACAGGCCGCCCGGTCGGACAGCGCGACGAAACTGCAGCCGCTGTCGACGGCCTGCTCGGCCTGCCGGCAGAGTCGGTCGAGCGCGCGGCCAAGGCCTTCGGCGCCTTGGCCGCGCGGCCAGGTGGCGTCGAGCGCGCGGCAGGAGAATCCGGCGTCGCCCGCATTGGCCAGCGCCGCGAACTCGCGATTGCTCAGGATCGGATGCGGCAGGCGGACTCGGCGGCAGTGCTCCGCCGTGGTCTCGAGCAGGTTGCGCTCCGGGCCGATCGTGCACTCGAGCGACATGACGACTTCCTCGCGGATCGAGTCGATCGCCGGATTCGTCACCTGCGCGAAGAGCTGCTTGAAGAAGTCGTAGACCGGGCGGTCCTGGTCGGAGAGGAACGCGAGCGCCGTGTCGTTGCCCATCGAGCCGACGGGGTCACGCTGCTCCTCGACCAGGGGCCTCAGCATGAAGCGGAGGGTCTCGCCCGTGAAGCCGAAGGCCCGCAGCCTGCGGGTCAGGGCGTCGCCGCCCATCTCGGCCTGGTCCTGCGCAGCCTTGCCGTTGCCGTTGTCCTGCGCGGCTTCGGCGAGGTTGACGAGCTCGGCAAGGTCGGTGCGGCGCTCGAGCCACTCGGCGTAGGGACGCCCCGAGGCGATTCCTGTCTTCAGTTCCTCGTCGGCGACGATGCGGCCGCGGTCGAAGTCGACCAGGAACATCCGCCCGGGCTTGAGACGACCCTTGGCGAGCACGCGCTCGGGCTCCACCGGCGCCACGCCGGCCTCGGAGGCCATGATGACCAGATCGTCGTCCGTGACGTAGTAGCGGCTGGGCCGGAGGCCGTTGCGGTCGAGGACCGCGCCGATGTACCTGCCGTCGGTGAAGGTGATCGAAGCCGGCCCGTCCCAGGGCTCCATCAGGCAGGAGTGGTAGTCGTAGAACGCCTTCCTGGCGGCGTCCATGCGCGGATCGTTCTGCCACGCCTCCGGGATCATCATCATGACCGCCTCCTGGAGGGTGCGGCCCGTGAGCAGCAGGAACTCGAGCACGTTGTCGAAGCTGCCGGAGTCGGAGCAGTCGGGCTCCACGACGGGGAAGGCGAGCGGCAGATCGCCGCCGAACAGGTCGCTCTTCAGAACGCCCTCGCGGGCGTGCATCCAGTTCACGTTGCCCCGCAGGGTGTTGATCTCGCCGTTGTGGCTCATGAAGCGGTTCGGCTGGGCGCGGTCCCAGGAAGGGAAGGTGTTCGTGGCGAACCGGGAGTGGACCATCGCGAGATGCGATTCGTAGTCCGGCTCGGCGAGGTCCGGGAAGAACGGCACGAGCTGGCCCGAGGTCAGCATGCCCTTGTAGATGATCACCCGGGTCGAGAGGGAGCAGACGTAGAACATCTGCGCCTGGATGAGGGCATCGCTGCCGCGCAACCTGGTCGTCGCCTGCTTGCGGATCAGGTACAGCTCGCGTTCGAAGGCGTCCTGATCGAGTCCTTCCGCCGCGCCGATGAAGAGCTGTTCGATGACGGGCATCGAGTCGAGCGCGGTGGCGCCGATGTTCGCGGTCTCGGGGTGCGTCGGCACCGCCCGCCAGCCGATGAGACGCTGACCGCGCGAGGCGACGACCTCCTCCACCGTGCGCCGGCACGACTCGCGTTCGCCGTCGTCCTGGGGCAGGAAGAAGAGACCGGCCGAGAAGGCGCCGGGGGCTCCGAGTTCGACACCGAACTCGGCCGCCGCGACGCGCCTGAGCAGAGCGTGCGGAAGCGCCGTCAGCATGCCGGCCCCGTCGCCGGTGTTCGGCTCGCAGCCGCAGGCGCCCCGGTGATCCATCCGGGTCAGCATGTGAGCCGCCTGCTGCATCAGTCGGTGGCTGCTCTCGCCGCGCACGTGGGCGATGAAGCCGACTCCGCACGCGTCGTGCTCGTACGCCGGGTCGTAGAGGCCTGTCTTGCCGGGGCGCTGCTTCATGCCGCCTCTCCCCGCCGGGCGCTCGGCTCGTCGTCCGCGGGCAGAGGCCCGGCGTTCTCGACCAGGAACGCGGCGAAGTCCTGTGCGGCGGGCCGCAGCCTGCGGCGGGCGTGGACGATGCCGACTGGCCGTTCGAGCAGCGGCTCGATGGGTACGGCGGCGAGGAGCCCGGCCCGGACCTCGGCAAGAAACGTCCGTACGGGCAGGATCGCGGCGTAGTCGGTCGCCTGCAACATGCTCTTGAACGTGTCGATGTTGTCGAGGCGCTGGGCAAACACCGGCTCGGCCCCATTGCGCGCGAGGTAGCTCCGGATGTGGCGTGCCGCGGGGAGTTCGTGCGTGAAGTGGATCAGCTCACGGCCGTCGAGGTCGGCTGCCCGGACCTGTTCCTCGCCCGCAAGTTCGTGATGCACGCCGCAGGCCAGGCACATCCGCTCCTCGCGCAGCGGCCGCGACTGCAGTCCGGGCCACTGCTCGGGGTAGGAGACGATGCCGAAGTCGCAACGGCCGGCACGCGCCGCTTCGGCGACGGCCGCAGGCGGTTCGTACTCGATCAGGACGTCCAGCCCGGGCCTCTGGCGCCGGAATTCGGTCCGCAACTGGTTCAGCAGCGCGATCCCGGCGGAGTAGATCGCGTTGACACGGACGGAGCCGCCGCGTTCCGGGTCCAGGCGGGCGACGCTTCGCGCCAGGGCGTCGTACCGCGCCACGAGTTGACGGCCTTCGCCGGACACGAGCTCGCCCGCCGGCGTCAGCACGAACGGGCGCTTCGAGCGGTCCAGCAGTCTGGCGCCGAGCCGTTGCTCCAGGTGATGGATGCGCTGACTGACCGCCGACTGCGTGATGCCGTGAAGCTCGGCAGCGCGGCTGAAACTGCGCAGATCGGCGACGTCGCAGAAGATCCTGAGCCCTTGCATCGTATGGGCGAGATCCTACATTAGGCCGATCTCATGGAGCAAGCCCGGAGCATTAGAGAAAACTGATGCACGAGAAGGGCAGCGGGAACTGGACGCGCCGCCCGCCTGCCGACTCACGGAAAGCTGCGCTCGCGGTCCTTCTCGGGGGCTCCCTCGGGGCTGCCGCACGGCTGCTTCTTCAAGTTGTCAAATGTGAGTATTCTGGTCAACAATTCCCGGGCGCCGCTCCGGCCCCTCTTGCCCCTGTGCCGAAGTCGCCACCGGACACCGAAGAATGATCGCCGAATCTCCTCTCGCCCCGGCTTCCGCCGCCCGGTTCGCCGGCCCGCCGATTCCCGCGGGACTTGGCGACGCCGCCCGGCGTCTGTTGTCCCGGATCGGCAACACGCCCCTCCTCGATCTCGGTCATGCGCTGGGACCGGCAGCACAGGCGCTCGGCTCGGAACTGCACGCGAAAGCGGAGATGGCGAACCCCGGCGGTTCGGTGAAGGACCGGCCGGCGCGCCACATGGTGCTGGCGGCGCGCGATGCCGGCCAGCTCGAGGACGGCAGACGCATCCTGGATGCGACGTCCGGCAACACCGGCATCGCTCTGGCGATGATCGGAGCGGCGATGGAAATCGGCGTGACCCTTTGCCTGCCGAAGAACGCCTCGATCGAGCGCCGACGCATTCTGGGCGCGTTCGGCGCCGAACTCGTGCTCACCGATCCGATGGAGGGCTCGGACGGCGCGATCCGCGAAGCGCACCGGATGATCGAGGCGGCGCCGGCGGACTTCTGCTACGTCGATCAGTACAGCAACTCGGCCAACTGGCGGGCCCACTTCGAGACCACGGGGCCGGAGATCTGGTTGCAGACCAGGGGTCGCCTGACCCACTTCGTCGCCGGCCTGGGGACCAGCGGCACCTTCTGCGGCACCGCGAGGTACCTGGCCGAGCGAGCGCCGCGCGTCCGGCTCGTCTCGATGCAGCCGGACGGTCCGTTCCACGGGCTCGAGGGGATGAAGCACATGCCCAGTGCCCTGGTGCCCGCGATCTACGATCCGGGCATCGCCCACGAGGAGACCGCCGTGAGCACGGAGGACGCCCATGCGGAGGTCAGGACGCTCGCCCGCCGGAGCGGTCTTCTGGTAGGCATCTCGGCGGCCGCGAACGTCGTCGCGGCGCGACGGATCGCCGAACGGGCCGCGGAAGCCGGTGAGCGCACCGTCGTCGTCACCATACTGTGCGACGGCGCGGACAAGTACCTGTCCGAGCCGTTCTGGGACGAGGGTTCCGGAGACTAGGGCTGAGCTGCCGGTCGACGCCTGTGGCGAGCCGACCGGGATCCGAGGATGATCGAGATGCGAGATGATTGAACTGTCTCCGGACGACCTGGCCCGCATTCGCGCCCACGGCGAGGACGCCTACCCGGAGGAATGCTGCGGCGTCCTCGTCGGCCGCACCGAGAAAGCCGCCGGCGGCGACGGTGCGGCTCCCGCCGATTCGGCGGTCGTACGGGTCGCGCGACTGGTTGGCGCCGAGAACGAACGCGAGGACGGGAACCGGCACAACCGCTACCTGATCCCGCCCGAGGTCATCCTGCGCACCATGGAGGAGGCGGAGAAGGACGGTCTGGAGGTGGTCGGCTACTACCACTCCCATCCCGATCATCCATCGCGCCCCAGCGACTTCGACCGCGACCACGCCTGGCCGGGCTACAGCTACCTGATCGTCTCGGTGCGTGACGGCCGCGCGCGGGACGAGCGGAGCTGGCGGCTCAGCCACGATCGCTCCCGCTTCGACGAAGAACCCATCCTGTGCCCGGAGCCGGCACCGCCCGGCGGCACGAACACGACCGAGTCCGACGGAGACCGAAGATGACCGTACTCATTCAGATCCCCACTCCCCTGCGGGGCTTTGCCGACGAACAGGCCGAGGTGGCCGTCGCCGCCGCCACCGTCGGCGAGGCGATGGAGCAGCTCGTCACCCGGTACGAAGGGCTGCGGCCCCACCTGTTCGGGAACGATGGCAAGCTGCGCACCTTCGTCAACCTGTTCCTGAACGACGAGGACGTGCGCTACCTGGAGCGCGAGGCCACGCCGATCGATGGCGACGCGACGCTGGCGATCATCCCGTCGATCGCCGGCGGCACGGTGGCCAGCGGCACGGTGGCCAGCGGCACAGTGACCGGACCACCGGCTCCGGCGCAGTCGACCGCGGCCGAGCTGAGCCCGGAGGAGATCCTCCGCTACAGCCGGCACCTCATCATGCCCGAGGTCGGTTCCGAAGGGCAGTTGAAGCTCAAGGCCGCCAGGGTGCTGATGATCGGCACCGGCGGCCTCGGTTCGCCGCTCGGGATGTACCTGGCAGCCGCCGGCATCGGTCGCCTCGGTCTGGTGGACTTCGACATCGTCGACGAGTCCAACCTGCACCGCCAGTTGCTGTACAGCAACGCCGACGTCGGCCGACCCAAGATCGACGCCGCGGTCGAGCGCCTGCGCGAAGTGAACCCGCACATCGAACTCGTGCCGCATCCGGTCATGCTCGACTCGAGCAATGCGCTCGAGATCTTCGCCGACTACGACCTGGTGGTCGACGGCACGGACAACTTTCCCACCCGCTACCTCGTCAACGACGCCTGCGTCCTGCTCGGCAAGCCGAACGTCTACGGCTCCATCTTCCGCTTCGAAGGCCAGGTCTCCGTGTTCTGGGGCGCCCAAGGGCCGTGCTATCGCTGCCTGTTCGCCGAGCCGCCGCCGCCGGGACTCGTCCCCTCATGCGCCGAAGGCGGCGTACTCGGCGTACTGCCCGGCATCATCGGCAGCCTGCAGGCGAACGAGGTGATCAAGCTGATCATCGGCCAGGGCGAACCCCTGATCGGCCGACTGGTCCTCTTCGATGCGCTGCGCATGAGCTTCCGCGAGCTCAAGCTGCGCAAGAACCCGGACTGCCCGATCTGCTCCGAGCACCCCACCCAGACCGAACTCATCGACTACGAGCAGTTCTGCGGAATTCCCGCCGTCCCCGAGGAGCCGGCCCTGAACGACATGATCGACGTGACGCCGACCCAGGTCCAGTCCTGGATCCACGACGGTCGCGACTTCGGCATCCTCGACGTGCGCGGCCCGCAGGAGGCCGCGATCTGCCGCATCCAGGGCTCGACGCTGATCCCGGTCGCAGAACTCGAAGGCCGGATCGACGAACTCGATCCTTCGCGCCTGTGGGTGATTCACTGCCACCACGGGCCACGGTCGACCAGGGCGACCAACATCCTTCGCGACCACGGCTTCCAGCAGGCCTACAACCTGACCGGCGGAATCGACGCCTGGGCGGAGGAAGTCGATCCGTCGCTGCCGCGGTACTGAAGAACTGAACCTGGTCGGCGCGGCGCCGACCTCGCTCTGCATTCCGCCTGGAGAGTCCCTGCAACACCCGGTATCTCGGCCCCGCACGGCTACGATCCGCCGCCGCAACGGGACCCCGACAGCCAGAAAACCTCAGGCAGGGCAAACACTTTCGGGCCGCGAAGACCCCAACCGAAGCGCCGGAACTTCGGGCTGGTGCTGGCTCCACAGCGGGTAGCGCCGCGCGCATCTGCATGGAACCAACCCGTTCCCTGCGCGGCGGCGCAGCGCCAATCGCGGCGGACTGCCCGTCACCAGAGGCGGCGAACGGCGTAGCGGTCGAAAACCGAATCGATCGAGACGACGACGAGGTCACGCGCGAGTGCCTGAGCCGCCAGCACCCGATCAAAGGGATCGCGGTGAGGGCCGGGCAGTCTTCCCGCCCGCCCGGCATCGTCCACGCTGATCGGCAGCTCCTTGAAGCTCTGGCTGGCGATCGTCGCGGAGAGTTCCAGTGCGATCAGGCCGGCTTCCGGGAGCTTGTCCAGGCGATGCTTCGTCGTGATCTCCCAGGCTGATGCCGCACTGACCAACACGTCGTTCGCTTCATCCTCGATCGCGCGACGGGCAGGCTGGGACAGCCGCTGGCTTCCGGCCAGCCACCACAGGAACGCGTGCGTGTCAAGCAGCAGACGCACGGTTCAGGCTTCCCAGATCGCCAGCTCCTCCTCGGGAAGGGGTTCGAAGAACCGGTCGTCGATACGGATCTTTCCCCGCAGCGCGCCAAACTCGCGTCGGGCCCGAGGCTCACAACTGACGAGCCGCGCGACTGGCTCGCCGTTGCGCGCGATCACGACTTCTTCGCCGCGTTCAACCTGTGCGAGGAGGCGCGACAGATGCGTCTTCGCCTAGTGGACATTCACTACGGACACTCCCAATCCCCCTCCGGACGGCCAGTTAGCCAACTGTAGGACCAAGGGGTGGCCGCGTCAAGTGCCGAGGGCTCGGAAGTGAACGGCTCGGCCTTCGAACTCGATCCCGGCGCCGACCTCGGGGAACGTCCGCGCCAGGTGTTGGCGGCGGCACACTGCTACGCTCTTCGACGTTGCTCCATCGACCTGCACGCTCACGGTTCCAGGGAATAGCCGCGGAAGCGGCAGTTTGCGCCAGGACACGGCAGGCCGAGGACAGCCCATGATCAACCGAATCGCCGTCAGGGGCTTCAAGAGCTTCCGGGACGTGACCGTCGACCTGGGCGGTCTGAACCTCTTCGTCGGTACGAATGCCAGCGGCAAGTCGAACTTCTTCGATGCGCTTCGCGTGCTGCAGGGGATCGGCAACGGCTTCACCGTAAGCGAGATCCTCGACGGCAAGCCGAGAAGCGCGACCAGCGAGGTCTGGGAGGGGATTCGAGGCGGGAGTGCGAAGGCGTGTTTCGAGGGGCCCGATCAGCCAGACACCTTCTCGATCACTGCTTCCGGCAGGCTGAGTGACGGTCAGGCGGCCAGGCAATGGGAGTACTCCGTGACCGTGTCTCCGAACCGAGGCCATGTCGAGCGGGAGAGTCTGGAGTACGGAGGCCGTTCCATCTTCGACTCCCGTCCTGCCGACAGTGGCGGCGCAGGGAGCCCGGTTCTCAAGGTCGCGTACCGACGCGGAGGGCGAGGCCGACCCCGGCACCTGTCGTTCGAACGTTCCCGGCCCGTTCTGCGACAGCTTGCAGGCGCGAACCAGGTGGCGTCGCAGCATGGCGCAGTCGCTGTGCGGGTGGCCAACGCGCTGGCCGACATGCAGCGGGTCGACCCCACGCCGACGATTCTGAGGGGCTACTCGCAGGCGCGGCAGGCAGCCCGGATGGGCGAACACGGCGAGAACTTCGCGGCCCTCGTCAGGGGGATCAGCGCCGACCCTGCTGCGGTGTGCGGCTACCTCGAGTGGCTGCGGGAGTTGCGGCCGGCGGAAGTGGACAGCGTAGGGACCTTGTCCGGCGCCGTGGGTGAGCCGCTCTTCGTGCTGCGAGAGGGAGACAGGGAGTTTCCAGCGCCGGTGTTGAGCGACGGAACTCTGCGCTTCGCCGCAATTGCGGCGGCTTTCTTTCAGCCCGACATGCCCCGGATCATGACGATAGAGGAGATCGAAGACGGCATACACGCGAGCAGAACGCGCCTGATGCTGGAGCTTCTCCGGGCCAACGCCGGTACAGGTTCGACGCAGATCCTGGCCACGACTCACTCCCCGGCCGTTCTCGCATGGTTGGAACCGTCGGAGCACGCCGCGACCTACGTCTGCCGGCGCAACTCGCGCACGGGTGAATCGACGATCACGCGGCTCCGCGACGTTCCTGGTTTCCGGGAAGTGGCCAGGACGCACTCGCTTGCCGATCTCTTAACAGAAGGCTGGCTGGAGGCGGCCTTGTGAGTGTGCGGGTTCTGGTCATCCCGGAAGATCCCACGCTCAACGGCTACATTCTGAAACCCTTGGTGGAGATGGTCCTGGCGGAAGCGGGGAAACCCACGGCCAGGGTGACGGTGCTCACCAACCCCAGAGTTCGCGGGTACGACGAGGCAGTCAAGGTCGTCCGCAAGGACCTGGCTTCGAGATACAGCTTCATGGAACTGTGGCTGTTCTTTCCCGACGCAGACAGGGCCAGTGACGACGCGATGCGCTATCTGGAAGCTGATCTGCGGCAGCAAGGCATCGCCCTGCTGTGCTGTCCAGCACAGCCCGAGGTCGAGGTATACGCCTGTGCGGCTTATAGCGACGAGATTCGCGGTTCGTGGGCAGAGGCGCGTTCGAACCCGCGATTCAAGGAGACTGTCTTCGAACCTCTGCTGCGAGCGCAGGGCGATCGGCGGCGGCCAGGTCACGGACGGGGCGCGATGACCCAGAAGTCGATAGCCCGGCGTCGTCGGTTCTTTCGGCTTTGTCCGGAGATCGCCGAACTGAGGGATCGCATCGTTCGGATTCTGGGCAACTGAGCCCCGTTCGCTTTCGCGAACTGCCAGCAGCCAACCGCAGGATGGGTGGCCGCGTCAAGTGCCGAGGGCTCGGAAGCGAACGGCTCGGCCTTCGACCTGCACCTTCGCGTCCGGCAGGGCCTCGACGGCGCGGCGCGGCAGGAGGGCGAGGCCGATGGCCGTTTCGTCGCGGGGCGACCTGCATACGCTTGTGACGTTCCCTGCGGCTCGACCCTGGAATTCGATCCCGGCCCCGGCCGCCGGGACATGCCCGAGCTCGAACGCGAGCCGGCACATGCGGCGCGCCGGCTGGCCGCGATAGTGGATGCGGGCGACGATCTCCTGGCCAAGGTAGCAGCCCTTCCGGTAGTCGACGACGTCGTCGATTCCGGTTTCCTGGGGCAGGTTCGAGTCGTCGTAGTCGACGCCCCAGAGAGGCTGGCCGTGCTCGATACGGAGGGCTTCGGTCGCTTCGGCGCCGATTCGGGCGACGCCGGCGTCGACGAGATCGTCGGCAAGAAGCGGCGCGATCGCCGCGGACTGCCAGAGCGAGAAGGCGGGCACGGCGCTGTGTCCTTCGCGGACCAGCCGAGCATGGCAGTCGAGCACTTCGACCTGGCCGTGGCGCCAGGGCTCGTCGAGGTCGCGGGCGGCGGAAGCGCCGAGGCCGGCAAGAACCTCGGCGCTCTTCGGGCCGGCTATCCGCACGGAGGCCATATCGCCGAGAGGCAGGATCTCCACCTGGTCGGTGACGATGTACTTCTCCAGGTGCTCGATGATCGTCCGGCCGCGGCCTCTGGGGATCTCGAGCCAGAGACGGTCCTCGAGCACCAGCACGGCGGCGCTGGCGAGCACCCGTCCGCGGACATCGGTGATGAAGCCGAACGTGCCGCCGCCGGGCTCCCGACCTTCGACCGCAACCGTCACCATGCCGCTCAGGAACCGTTCCCGGTCGGGGCCCACGAGTTCGAGCCGGGATGCCCGCGGCGGCTCGCACAGGGCGGCCTCGATCGTGAGCAGCTCGTAGTCGCGTTCGCGGCTCATGGCAGCTCCGGACCGGCGGGGCGGCCGTCCAGCAGCGCGCCGTCCAGCAGCACCCTCCGGGCGGTCGCGTGCCGGAGGTCGGGAGCGACCCAGTCGGCGCCGGCTTCCTGGAGGCGGTGATCCGGCGTGAAGCCCGTGGCTACGGCCAGCACGGGTATGCCGTGCGCCTCGCCGCAGGCGACATCGCGCACCGTGTCGCCGATGATCACGACATCCCTTGCGTCCACGGGCGCGCCCAGGCGGTCGGCGGCTCGCGCGACCGCAACCGGCGCCAGTTCGTTGCGCCGAACGCCGTCCTCGCCGAAGGCGCCGAAATCGAAGAAGCGGTTGAGGCCGAAGGGTTCGAGTTTGGACCGGGCGCCGATCTCCCAGTTGCCGGTGAGCAGGCCGACGCAGGCGTCCTCCACATCGGCCAGTTCCTCGAGCAGTTCGACAACGCCCGGCAGCAATCGCATCTGCTCCGGATCGAGCCGCCCAAGCAGATCGCCGTAGTGCGAACGGACCTCGTCCATGCGGCCCTCGACCTCGACGCGAGGAATGCCGGCGTCGGTCATCAGGTCGATGACCGCTTCGGTGTCCGTCCTGCCGCCGAAGTCGTAGGCCCGCACATTGCCTGTCCGGCCGAAGGTGCGCTTCAGCGCCCCCATGAAGATGGGTCCGATCTGGGGACCGCAGCGAACCAGGGTGCCGTCGATATCGAAGAGCAGGAGCCGCATCGCTTTTCCGTAGTTCGGAAGCAGGCAGGCGGGGAGACTATCCGCACGCCGGCAGTCCGCGGCGGAAGTCGCGTTGCATGCGGGCGATGCGGACTGCGGACTTCTGCCGCGGCCTGCTAGCCTTCGTCGTCTTGATCGTACGGGTGCTGAGCTTTGCCACCGCCTTGGACGCCGTCGGCAGCGCCGAGACGGAACACCGTCTCCCGGACGGCAGCACGATCGCGGACCTGATCGAGTGCCTGACCTCGGCCCATCCGGGCCTGAAGCCGTTGTGGCCGCGACTGGCGATTGCCGTGGACGGCGAAGTTGCCGGAGATCGGGCCGCCCGCCTTCGCCACGGCGCCGAAGTCGCCCTCCTTCCTCCCGTGTCCGGAGGATCGCACGGCGCCGCGCGCAGCCGGTTGCGGGACGGCGCTGTCGACCCGGACACGGTGTCCACCGTGCGCGCCAGCGTCGAGGACAGCGGCAAGGGAGCGGTCGTCGTCTTCGTCGGCAACGTCCGCGACTCCTTCGGCGGCCGTCCGGTCGAGCGGATCACCTACTCCGCCTATCCGGCGATGGCCGAACGCCGCATGGAGAGAATCGTGTGCGAACTCGAAGCCGCGGAACCGGGAACCCGCGTCGAGATCGTCCACGGCCTGGGCAGGCTCGAAGTCGGCGACGCCAGCGTGGTGATCGCCGCCGCCTCCGCTCATCGACGTCAGGCCTACGACACGAACCGTCTGGCACTCGAACGTCTCAAGGCCGAGGTGCCGATCTGGAAACGGGAGCACTACGCAGACGGCCAGTCCGCCTGGCGCGAAGAGGAGCCGCTCGGATAGCAGGGCGGTCTGGCGGGGTGTACGGACTGGACGGCCTGTAGCAGACGTGTCTTGAACTCTCGCTCCTCGTCGATGTCGCCGCAATTTCGTCGGATCAGGGAGTGAGACGGGTCCGAACGAAGTGGACGTTCGGTGTCTTCGATCGGGTCTCTGACCACCGCTGCGCCCGTGCACTTGGTGACGTCGCCGACAGGCATGAGGGCGAATCGTCCCGAGACCCTCGTCGTGAAATTCTCCTGCTTCAGCTTCCAGTTCTGAAGGCCGAGCATTGCCGCTGCAAGATCGTCCTCGTCAAACCACTCCAAGTGGTTGACGGAAATGCCGGCGGGGTCGAGCCGGAAAGACTTCGTGGTCGGCCAACCGCCATCGAGACTCGAGAGGTTGCAGTACCTGGCAACGTGGTGAGTCGCCGGGAGCCTGGGACGGCTCACCCTAGGATCGCCTGCGTTCCAGGAGAAGCCCCAGTCTGGCAAGGCAGCTCAGGAGAGCGCAAGCAGGGCTCACTTCAAGGGTCTCGGAGTACGAAGCCCCCCCCCTGTCAACGACGGCCGCGCAGCCGACCATGCCGTCCGCAAGGAACTCGGCAGTGAAGATGCCGGCATCACCGAGAGCCCAGACGGCGTCCAGGGTGCCGTCGTCTCCCGCACCCAGTCTCGGTCGGGGGACGTGCCGTACCTGTTGAAGAACTTCATGGAGAGTCCTCAGCGAGCGGGGGTGGAGGTCGCAGTCGAAGTCCTCTCTCAGCGCGGAGCGGATTTCGCGGACGCGGTCACCTGCGTCCTGCCGCAAGGCCGCCAGGCTGTCGACTAAAGAGCGGACCTCGGCCGGCTGTACTTCAACGTCCTCACCGTTCCACTTGACTCTCATCGTCAGGTTCTGCAGTTGCGCCATGAAAGCTCCTTACCTCCTCGCAAGGCGTTCGCGAACGGGGCTTGCCATCTTCAAGCGAGGGCTGCCGATCCTATAGTCGGAAGCAGCCTGGGCAGGCAGCACGAAGACGGTCAAGGCCGTGATTGCCGAAGGGGCAGACCCAACGTGCGACCTGCAACGACGAGACACTGCGCTCTTGCACCTGTGGGCGAGAACGGACTTCGGGGCAGAGAAGCCGGGTTCCGTCGCCGTCTTGCTGATGCGGGTGCCGAAGCTCGAGCACGGAACGCGGCGGGCGAAACCCCGTGGGACCTCCTGCAGCTGAGCCTCAACCGGACGCCGTCAACGGGTCGGACGCCTACTGACTCCTCAACGACGCCCGGTTCTGGGCGCCGGCTGCTGGCGAGGGCGGCGAATCGAACTCGCCCCGAGTCGCGCGAATCTGGCGGGCCGCACCAGACGAGGCATAGCAGCGGCGGCAGCGGGCTTCGTACGCCTCCATGTCGCCGACCAGGACCTGCTGTTCGCCAGCGGCGATTCGCTGCGAATACTGGGCGGCACCGCCGCAGCGCACGCATACGGCGTGCATCTTGTCGACGTACTCCGCGATCGCCAGAAGCTCGGGAATCGGCCCGAACGGGCGGCGACGGAAGTCCAGGTCCAGCCCGGCGACAATCACCCGGACGCCGATATCGGCGAGCTCCGTCACCAGTTCGACAAGACCCCGGTCGAAGAACTGGGCCTCGTCGATGCCCACGACCTCCACGCCGAGGCTCAGCCTCTCGCGCATCTCGCCGCTCGAGGTCACCGTGACGGCAGACAGGCTGCGGTTGTCCCGTGTTCGCAGCACGTCGCCCTCGCCGCCGCGGGTGTCGGTCGCGATTCGGAAGACCTGAACGCGCTGGCTGGCGATCAGAGCGCGGCGGAGCCGGCGCACCAGCTCCTCGCTCTTGCCCGAGAACATGCCGCCCGTGATCACTTCGATGCAGCCGCCCTCGCTGCGGCCCTGTTCGCGGATCATGGCGGGTCCTCCTGCAGCCCGAAGTCGGTGTCGCGCCACGAGCAGTCAGGCGCCTGTGCGGCAAGGCGCGACATGGGAGCATATCGGGCCCCGCGTTCGATTGGCACAACGCCGATCGACGAATAACGCGACCGAAGAAGAGGCAGCAGCGCCGCCGGACCGAGCATGCCTGGACGCTGCGAACGCAGAGCGACCTCAGCTGCGGGCTGCTCCCATCGGTCGGCCTCGAACCGTCCGAAGCGTCTTCCGATCGAGAACGGTTCAGTGGTACGCTTGAACGCCGCGACCGAGGCGCCCGTCGAAGCGCGGCTTGCGCTGCCAGAGCGGCCCGATCGCGGCCACCCAGGGCCGACAGACCATGCCAGAGATCGACTTTCCGACCCCACCGACTCCCACGCCAGTGCACGGCCAGGCAGCGGAGACGCTGCATCTGACCGCGAAGGCGGTGCGGATGATCAAGCTCACTCGCGAGGATGAGGGCCTGTCGCCCGATCACGGCCTGCGAGTCGCGGTCCGTGGCGGCGGCTGCAGCGGCTTCGAGTACGCCCTCGATTTCGAGACGAACCAGCGCGAGACCGACGAAGTGTTCGCCTACGAAGGCCTGCAGGTGTATGTCGACCCGATCAGTGCCCGCTACCTCAAGGGCACGACGATCGACTATCAGCTCGGCGTGGCTGGTACCGGCTTCAAGTTCTCGAACCCGAAGGCCGTCGGCACGTGCGGCTGCGGCTCGTCGTTCGCGGTCTAGCAGCCAGGCCGCGAGGGGATTCCGGGCATCAGGCCTTGCAGAGCCTGACCGATCGTCGAGCCAAGGTCGGGCGAGGACAGGTCATGACCGACGCCCGGAACTTCCAGACAGACGGCCAGCGTGGGCCAGCGTTCGGGCAGACGGCGGATCATCGCTGGGGTCGTGAACCCGTCGAGCTGGCCGTAGACGACGGCAACCGGCACGGAGGCCGTGGCGGCAGCCGCAAAGTCGTAGTGGGCAAGCGGCGGCGCGATGAGCATCAGGCTCGCGGGCCGATCGAGGCCCGCGTCTGCTCGGGGCAGCCGCGCCAACGTGACGACGGCGCCGAACGAGTAGCCAATGCCGATGCGTGGCAGCCGTGGGAAGCGGTGGCGGAGCTCCCGCTCGCATGCGGCGAGATCGTCGACCTCACCACGGCCTGCGTCGTGTCGTCCCTCGCTGCGGCCGACGCCGCGGAAGTTGAAGCGAAGAGCCGCACCGCCAGATCTCGCCACCGCCGCGGCGGCCGCGTCCACGACGTGGTTGTCCATGTCGCCGCCGTAGAGCGGATGGGGATGCGCCACGGTCGCCACGAAGATCGGCGGCGCCTCCGACTCGATCAGTTCGGCTTCCAGGAGGCCGGCGGGGCCCTTGAGTTCGAGAGGCGTGATTCGAGGCATGTCTGCCTGTCAGAGGAATGGGGCGCGCGGAATATACTCCGCAGCGGCGCGGATTGCTCCTCCCACAACCGGAAGCGGCACTTCGTCCTGTCGCGCGCTCCAGGCACCGTCCCTGACGTGCCGTAGCTCGAGGCGAGCGCTCAACAAGGAGTTCGTTCGATGATTTTCGATCCCACATATTTCGTGTTCCTGGCCCCCGGCCTGCTGTTGTCGCTGTGGGCCAGCTTCCGCGTGAAGCGAGCGTTCAACAAGTACTCGAAGGTGCGCTCCGTGACCGGCATGACCGGCGCCCAGGCGGCCCAGCGCCTGCTCGCCTACGCCGGGATCACCGACGTGCAGGTCGTCGCGACCCGCGGTCGGCTCTCCGACCACTACAACCCGGTCACGAAGAAACTCGCCCTGTCCGAGCAGGTTCACGGCTCGAACTCCGTGGCCGCGATCGGCATCGCATGCCACGAGGCGGGACACGCCATTCAGCACGCAAAGAACTACGCGCCCCTGTGGCTGCGTTCCACTCTCGTGCCGATCGCCGGAATCGGCAGCAATCTGGGCTACTTCGTCATGTTCTTCGGCCTCATTCTGGGCAACATGGGCATGTTCCTGGTTGGCGTGGTCATGTTCTCCGTTGTGGTCCTCTTCCAGCTCGTCACCTTGCCGGTCGAGTTCGACGCCACCGCCCGCGCCAAGCGCCTGGCCGTCAGTCAGGGCCTGATCCTGCAGACCGAGCGGGCGGGGATGGACCGAGTCCTCAACGCCGCCGCGCTGACCTACGTGGCCGCCGCGGTGACCTCCCTGCTGACACTCCTCTACTTCCTGATGCGCGCCGGTTTCCTCGGCGGCCGGGATTAGCCGTCCGCTATCGGCTGGCACCTGCCTGGAGGACGCCGCTTCGGCCGGCGGCCCGTTGCGCCTGGCGACCGGACACGTCGCAGGCCAGCGGTTCGTCCCGATCGCGGATGCAGAGCACGCGGTTGCGGACCACCGGGCGCTCCCCAGCTCTTGCCGCGCTCGATACCTGAAGGGAGCAGGAAGCGGGAGCTACAGCAGGCGTCCAGCCCTTCTGGCGTCGAGTATCCCCATCACACCTCTAGTCCCGGGGCCCGCCGGCGACGAGAGAATCGCAACCAGTGCCGTCCAGCAAGCGGTCGACCGCCGACCGGTCCCGAGCCGACAGCCCCGCGTATTCCTCCCGGAGCTGCATCAGGCATTTGCCCTGATAGGGGAACGGCCTCTGCACCCAGGACCGCCCGTCGATCTCGCACTCGACGCGCTCGGACCCGGCCGTCAACGCCTTCGCGTTGGCGAGCAGGAACGGGGCGTAGACCCGGCCGACTTCGCACAACAGCGCCCGCAACGTCGCGGTCAACTCACGGTCGATCCAGTCGCCCTCGGTCGGTTCAAGACCCGAGAGGTCCTCGACCCGATCGACCCACGCACAGACACGCGGCGCTACCTTCAGGGCGAGCGCCATCGGCGTCGGATCAAAGCCCGCGAGCTGGGTCAACTGGCCGAAGAACGCGAAGTCGGACGCGCCGGGCCGACAACCCATCAGGAACGGTCGCTCGGTCAGGTGGTCCCGGAACAGCTCCAGGATGCGACGGTAACTGGCCTCGATCACCGGCAGCGTCGTCTCGTTCGATCCCACCACCCAGAGCCGGGAAATCTGGCGTTCGGACACCGTCTTCGCGGCCTGCTGGAAGTCCTCTTCAGGGCCCTCCACCCGCCGCCAGCGGGGCAGGATCTGGCCTGCCTTCTCGATGTCCGCGTCGTAGACCCAGCGATAGTGGAACATCGCCTTGGTCAGCCACTCGTCGCCGAAGTCCTCGAGCAGGTAGTCGATGAAGGCGGTCACCGGATCCGACGGCACCACCGAGCGACCGTCGAACTCTCCTTCGAAGCGCCGGATCAGCGGTGTGGAATCGACCACCGCCTCGAGTTCGCCGGCCTCGTTCGGCAGATAGAAGGTCGGCAGCAGACGCACCTTGGCCGCCGGCAGGTCTTCGCGGCCGCCGGCGCCCGAGATCAGGAAGCGATACGGGATGCGGCGGTAGCGCAGCAGCGCCCGCATCTTCCGCGTGTAGGGCGACCCGGGGGCACCCATGAAGGTGAGGAGCTGCGTTGCTGGATCGGACATCGGAAGCGGCTACCCGCACGGTATCGCCCCCGGAGCATACCGCTCCCGGAACCCCCTCCGGATCGGGTGCTCTCTACGAATCGCTGTTCCAGAGATCGCGGGCCACGAGCCAGTGACCGTCCGGCTCGCGCCGCATCAGGCGCATCCAGTTGCCCTGCATCTCGGACGAAGCCGAACCGTCCTTCGGAACGGTGGTCAAGACGAAGGTCCCACGCACCGAAGCCAGCTCGCCGCTGAACTCGGTCTCATCGACAAAGACCTGCACCTGGATGTCGGCGTTCTCGAAAGCTGCCTCCAGGTTCTGGCGAATCGCCTCTCTGCCTCGAATCTCCGGCGCATCAGGCGGCATGCGCACGGCATCCGACGCGTACAGGGCCGCCGCCGCGTCCGCGTCGCTGCTGTTGATGGCCACCATGAAATCGGCAACCAGCGCATTCAGGGCCCGCTCGTCGCCGATGCTCGGTTCCACGGCGGCCGGATCCTCGGCCACTTCTTCCTCGACCGGCGGACAGGCGAGAACGAAGAGGCCGGCCAGCAAGATCGCCGGAAAACGCATGTCGAAGCGCCGGCGCGCCTCAGTCGTGCTCTTCATGTTCATTCCTCCTCCGACATCTCCGGCATCTGACCGGGCGGGTGGTTCCGGTTCGAGATCTCGCGCGCAATCAACCAGGACCCGTCCTCCTGGCGACGCATCACGTCCATCCATTTCCCCACTTCCTGGTAGACCTCGGACGGTGAGTCTTTCGGCGAGACGCTCACGGCGTACGTGCCTCGAACGAAGGCCAGATCACCGCTGTACTCGCTCTCATCCACGTGAAGTTGCATCTCCCAGTCGGCGTCTGCATAGTCGGCGGCGGCAAAGAGACGGATCGCATCGCGACCGACCTTCGCCTTGCTGTTCGACTGCATCCTGACGGCGTCTTCGGTATACAGCACGGCCAGACCGTCTGCATCGCCCCGGTTCACCGCCTGCAGGTACTTCGCCACAAGCTCGCTCAAGGCCGCTTCATTCTCGGCCACGGGATCGACCTCGGGGACGGGCGTCTCCTCTTCTGGCGGCGCTGCACAGCCCGCGCCAAGCACCAGGATCGTGCAGAGCACGGTGGTGGCGCGGTTCATCCGGAGGATTTCTCCACAACCCATTCCGGACCTCCTTTCCGCGGCAAAGCCGCAAAGGTGTTGCTCCTTGTCTGTGATTCCCAGAGTAGCACCCGGTCCTCACAAGGCACGATACGAGCAGGACTTCGAATCGCAGCCCGCGGCCGCGAGACGTAGTCTCCCGGCCGTCATGACGCGCCGGCCTGCCCCTCGTTCTCTCCGTCCGGAACGCCGTCCCCTGAGCGTTGCTGGCCCGGCTGCCATGACACGCCCGCCTTCCCCTCGTTCACGCCCGGCTGCCGTCATCACGGTCTCGGCCGCGGGCCTGGCCGCGCTGGCGCTCGGATCGGCGCCCTGGATCGCCGGCACGGTCATGGTCGTCGAGCCTGGCCTGGCCCGGCGCGCACTCGTCGCCGCTGCTCTGGGCGGCATTGCGTCCATCGCGGCGGCGGCTCTGGCCCGCCGCACCTATCCGGCACTTCGCGGCACGGTCCTGGGTCTGGGGCTGCTGGCCGTCGGTTCAAGTCCGGCCTTCGTGGCCCTCCTGGCTCGCCAACCGTCAGGCGAACCGCGGGTTGCAGGCGGCGGTGTCACCGGGTCGGCGGCAGCGGCAGACCGGCTCCGGGTCCTCCAGTGGAACGCCGACCACGGCTACCCCGACAGCGAAGGGCGTCTGCTGCAACCCGCCGCCTCCGACCGGCGATCCGACCGGCTCGTGCGTGCGGACCGACTGGCTTCGGAGATCGCCCGCCTCCGTCCCGACGTCGTGGTCCTGCAGGAAGCCTGGTGCACGGTCGCCGAAGGCTGTCTTGCAGACCGGCTGGCCCTGGACCTCGAACTGCACGCTGCCTACGCTCGAGCGAACGGATCGCTGCGCTGGCTCGGTTTCGAGGAAGGTGCGGCGATTCTCAGCCGTTTTCCCATCGACGCTCCGGAGACCTGGCCCCTGCAGCCCGACCGGGGCCGGTTCGAACGGAGAATCGCCCTGGTGGCTCGGATCGACCATCCGGCTCTGCCCTTCGAGGTGGTCGGCGTCCACGCCGCGAACGGCGACCCCGAACTTGCCGCTGCCCAGACCCGGCACCTGCTCGATCGGCTCCGGGCCCGCTCCGAGCGGCCGGCACTGATCGCGGGCGACTTCAACCTCGACAGCAACCACCCCGCCCTCGACCGCTTCGGTTCGATCGGCTATCGCGATGTCCTTCCCGGCGGGATCGACCATGTGCTGGTCGACGCCGGGACCTCCGGATGGTGGCCGCTCTGGAGCGAATGGCGGAGCGAGGGATCGCCTGAGTCGCAGGCCGCGGCCCCGATCTCCGACCATCCCGGCATCCTGGTCGAGTTCCAGTTGCCTGTACCTCCTCCCGACGACGACTGGCCCGGCGACTGGCAGCTCGTCCCGGCCGACCAGGTCGGGCTCGACGCCGACCGGCTGGAGCAGGCGGTCGAAGATATCGGCGCGCTCGAGGGCGTCCAGGGCGTGCTGGTCGCGCGCCACGGACGGCTGGCTGCCGAGCGCTACTTTCGCGGCGCCGGCAGCGATCGTCTTCACAACCTGAAATCGGCCGCGAAGAGTGTCCTCTCGGCGCTGGCAGGCCTGGCGGTCGAAGACGGCCTTCTCGAACTCGATCAACCGATCGCCGACTTTCTGCCGGAAGCGGCCGGTCTCGACGACCCTGGCAAGCAGAAGATCACGGTCCGCCACCTGCTGACGATGACGTCGGGCCTCGAGTCGACCAGTTTCGGCAACTACGGCCCGTGGGTGGCGAGCCGCAACTGGGTTCAGGCGGCGCTGACGCGGCCGCTTCTGACCGAGCCCGGCACCCGCTTCGCCTACAGCACGGGCGGCACGCACCTGCTCTCCGCCGTCCTCGCCCGCGCCGCGGGCCGGAGCACCCACGACCTTGCCCGCGAGCAGCTGTTCGCGCCGCTTCGGATCCGGCGCTCGGCATGGGCTCGCGACCGGCAGGGCATCCACATCGGCGGCAACAATCTCTCCCTTCTGCCCCGCGACATGCTGAAGTTCGGCCAGCTCTACGTGAACCGCGGCCGCTGGGCAGGGGAACAGCTCCTGCCCTGGCAGTGGGTCGATGAATCCACCCGACCCGGCCTGGCCGGCCCCCGCGGCCGCGGTCGGATCTACGGCGGCTACGGCTATCTGTGGTGGCTCAGAGGTCCGCGCGAACGGGGCGCCTACCTCGCCAGCGGATACGGAGGGCAGTACATCCACGTTTCTCCGGCCGAGGACATCGTCGTCGTCATCGTCTCGACCGAGGTGTCCAAGGGACGCGGCTGGCGCGGCGAGCTGTTCCGGATCATCCGCGACGACGTGGCCGGCAGCGTGATCGACCGCTACGCCCGTCGGTGACCTGGCAACGAGTCCTGGAAGCGAAACCTCGCCGGCCTGACGGGCATTCTCCGCGCCGGCGTCACGACGCCGACCCCGAACAGGGCGTCCGGGTGGTATCCGATGGCATCTCCGCGCCCGCGTCACCACGCCTCCCGAAGCCGGTTCGTGTAGCATGTAGTACACATGACATTCGGAGGCCACCTGCGCACCTCGCGCCAGAAGCTGCTGGAGCGGGATCGGGCCTTCTCGGTACGGCAGGTCGCGCGGCGCATCGGCGTCGAACCGGCCTATCTGAGCAAGATCGAGAGGGATCTCGTCCCGCCCCCTTCGGAGGGGGCCATCCGCCGCCTGGCCGCAGAGCTGAACGAAGACCCCGACGTGTTGCTGGCGATGGCGGGCAAGGTGTCGAGCGACCTCAGGGACATCATCCTTCAACGGCCGCGCCTGTTCGCGGACCTTCTGCGGCAGGTCAAGGATGCGCCGGAAGACGCGATTCTCCGGATCGTCAGGGAAGTTCGGGACGGAACCTGGTGAGGTCCGGCCGGCCGAGATCGAAGACCGCCCAAGGAGGACGACGCGATGATCGAGCTGAGAAACGACGAACTGATCTTCCGATTCCCGGAGGTGCACGCAGACGCCGTGTGCCGCATCGGATTCCAGCGAACCCTGCGGATCCCGGACGACAATCGGGACTATCCGCTGCCGCCCGGCCTCGGCCGGTTCCCTCTCCTTCACGTGGACGACCACGTCGACGGGATTCCGAAGTCCTGGAGTCGACACGGCGGCGTGTTCCTGCCCATGTATCAGGCTGAAGCGATGTGGCTCCACCTCAACTCTCGGTATCCAATGGCCGTCAAGGTGGCCGCCGGAAAGATCAACGCCCTGACAGGCAAGGACTGGACCGACGATCTCTCGCGTCCCCAAGACTACCTTGTCGTGCCCGGTCAGCCCTGGCTGGACGGATTCTGCGTCGGGGAAGGCCTTGTCCGGCAGTTCGTCGCCATGCCGCTCGGGCAGGGCTACACGGCCGAGGAACAGTTGACAGGAGACGGGCGCCACGGCGGGCTTCAGTTGATCGTGTATCCGATGCAGGCCTCGCGGTACGAGGACCTGCCGCCGGAACCTCGGATGCTTTACAGATTGGCAGCAGACGCATGCTCCGATATGGGCCTCGCACCGGGCGGTCTCATGCGCCAGGAGATCTTCGAGGACGACAATGGCTTCGACGTCTGGGACAGGTCCGTGCGGTCCCGCTGCTTCGTGCACGTTCTCAACAGCGTGCAGTTCTTCGAGATGACCGGGGTCGAACCGCCGGCAAGGCCGCCGACAGCCAAGGCATACACCAAGGCGGGGCTGCCATGGTTCGAGTACTACGGCGGCGACCGGACCGCGCTCGAAGGCGCGAAGAAGCTGGCGGGCCTGGACAGCGTGGCCACCACGAAACTCAGGAAGGGAGAGGGCGTCCTCGCGGACAACGACGCGCTGACGCCCGCGGTCATCACCAGGCTCCACGGCACCCGAGTGCGGGAGGGGGAGTTCTAGCGGGAGGTCGGATCCTCAGAGGCTCTGCCATGTCTCTCGAGAGGACTTCGCGTTGTAGACTGGCCGGTGCTTCAATGGACATGAAGACGAGGATTCTGCCCTGCTCCGGCGCGGCGATCCTGGCTGCTGTGCTGCTCGGGGGGTGGCCAGCGGCCAGAGCCGAGTTCGCCCCGGAAGATCTCGAGTTCTTCGAACAGAAGATCCGCCCCGTTCTGGTCGAGCACTGCTACACCTGCCACAACAGCACGGAGCTGGCCGAGAGCGGATTGCGCCTCGACTACCGTGACGGCCTGCTCGAAGGCGGCATGCGCGGTCCGGCGGTCGAACCCGGCAAGCCGCGCTCCAGCCTGCTGCTGCGGGCAATGCGCCACCCCAGTCTCGACTTCCGCATGCCGCTGGGCGGCGCCAGGCTGCCCGACGAGGTGATCGCCGACTTCGAACGCTGGATCGAGATCGGGGCGCCCGATCCAAGGACCGAACCGCCGTCCGCCGCCGCGCTGAAGGAGGCGACCTCCTGGCAGACGACTCTCGAACAGCGCAAGCAATGGTGGAGCCTGCAGCCGATCGCCGATCCCGAGCCGCCTGAAGTCGCCGACCCGGCCTGGTCGAACAACGCGATCGATCGCTTCCTGGCCGCCGGACTCGCCAGGGCCGATCTCGAACCGGCGCCGATCGCCGATCCACGGATCGTCATGCGCAGGCTGTCCTACGTGCTCACCGGCCTGCCGCCCACGCCTGCCCAGGTCGACGACTTCACGCGCCGAGCCGCGATCGACCGGGACTCTGCCGTTGCGGAGGAGGTCGATCGGCTGCTGGCCGATCCGGCATTCGGCGAACGCTGGGCGCGGCACTGGATGGACTGGATCCGCTACGCCGAGTCCCACGGCAGCGAGGGCGACCCGCCTGTCCCCTACGCCTGGCGCTACCGCGACTACCTGATCCGCGCTCTGAACGCGGATGTTCCCATCGACCAGCTGATCCGGGAACACCTGGCCGGCGACCTGCTCGAAGAGCCGAGGATGAACCCCGATCTCGGCATCAACGAATCGGCGATCGGCATCGCTCAGTACCGCTTCGTGCTGCACGGTTTCGGCCCCACCGACGCCCTGGACGAGCAGGTGCGCTTCACCGAGAACCAGATCGACGTTGTCTCCAAGGCCTTCCTGGGGATGACCGTCGCCTGCGCACGCTGCCACGACCACAAGTTCGACGCCATCAGCCAGACCGACTTCTACGCCCTCTACGGCACGATGGTGAACGGCCGTCCGGGGGTTCAGACGATCGACGACGATGCGCGCCGCAACGCCCACCGGGACGAACTGGCCGAACTCAAGGCGGAGCTGCGCAAGGTACTGGCCGCAGCCTGGATCGAAGCCGCCGCCGACGTGCCGGCCCGGCTGCAGCAACCGGCTGGCCCGTGGGCCGCAGCACTTGCCGGCGGCCAGTCGCCCTACGATCCGCTCTACGCTTGGGTCCGCACCCGCAGAATCCGCGGACGGGCCGCCTTCGCGGGGCAGTGGAAGGGCCTGGCTGCCGCCTACGCCGAGAGCAGGCAGAAGCTCGAGGCGCGAAGACAGGCGCTTGCAGTCCAGCGCTGGGACCTGAGCCGAACAGAGGATGTCGAGCAGTGGTATCGGCACGGCAGCGGTCTGCCCGACGCCAGACCGCAGGGTGCCGGCAGCTACGAAATCGCCCCGGCCGGGAAGGCGATCGTCGCCGACATCATGCCCGCCGGCGTCTACACGCACGCACTCACCAGCCGTCACAACGGCACCTTCTCGTCGCCGCGCTTCTTCATCGGCGCCAGGCAGAAGATGGCCCTGCGCGTGGCAGGAAGCGGCGGCGCCATCGCGCGCTACGTGGTCCAGAACTACCCTCAACGCGGCGAGGTCTATCCGATCGAGACCCTGACCGACGGCGACTGGCGCTGGCAGCACTGGGACCTCGACTACTGGGACGGCGACCACGCCTACATCGAGCTGGTGACGGCCGCGGATCACCCGATGACCGGCGAAAGCTCCGGTTCGCGGTCGGACCGCTCGTGGTTCGGGATCACCGAAGCGGTCGTGCTCGACGAGGACGGAGAACTCCCCCGCGACGAGCCGGCCGAGTTCACCGCGCCCCTGTTCGAGATCGAAGGCGTACCCGAAGACCGCGGCGAGCTGGCGGCGCGCTACGGCGCGGCGGTTCACGACGCCGCCCTGGCCTGGCGCGACGGGTCGATGACGGATGCGCAGGCCCGCTTTCTCGCAAGCTTCGTGCGCCGCGGTCTGCTTCCCAACGACCTCGACCAGCTGCCGGCAGCGCGTCCGATCGTCCACTCGATCCGACGGCTCGAGGAAGCGATTCCCGTACCGACCCGCTCCCCCGCGGTGCTGGCCGGCCCGCGCTTCGATCAACCGTTGATGGAGCGGGGCAATCACCGGCAGCTTGGCGAACCCGTACCCCAGCGGTTTCTCGAAGCGATCGATCCCGATCCCTATCCGGACTCGGTCCACCCGCGGCTGGCCCTGGCCGAGAGCATCCTCGCCCCCGGCAACCCGCTCACGGCCCGCGTGATCGCGAACCGTCTCTGGACGCACACATTCGACCGCGGTATCGTCGCCACGCCCGACAACTTCGGGCAGATGGGCGAACTCCCGTCGAACGCCGCTCTCCTCGATCATCTGGCGACCTCGCTGCGAGATGACGGCTGGTCCATGAAGAAGTTCGTGCGGCGCATGGTGTCCACCCGGGCCTTTCAGCTCGAGTCGACGCCGCAGCCGTCCGCCCGGGAACGGGATCCGCAGAACGACCTTCTCTCCCACGCTCATCTGCGGCGCCTGGAGGCCGAGGCCATCCGCGACTCCATGCTGCTTGCCGCCGGCCTGCTCGAACCGGTGGACGCAGCCCAGACCCGACCCGCGCCCGGCTGGTCGAACCGGCGCAGCATCTACGTCCAGGTCATCCGGAACCAGCCGGACCCGCTACTCCACGCACTGGACCTGCCCACCCCGGTGACGACCAAGGGTCAACGCGACCAGACGAACGTGCCCGCACAGTCTCTGCTGATGATGAACAACACCCAGGTCATGCACCTGGCCGCCCGCTTCGGCGATCGGATCGCCCGGGACCCGAATCCGGGCAGCAACCGCGAGCGCATCGCCTCGATGTTCCGCCTCGCCCTGGGCCGGCCTCCGACCGAACAGGAAGTCGTTGCGGCCGAGCAGTTCCTCGACCAGGCCAGTGCCAGGACGCCCGCCCAGGAAGACGTGGACGCCTGGAACGCGGCGGCCGCGGACCGCCGCGAGGAGAGCGCCGAACTTCGCGGCTTCACTGCGGAAAAGACCCGCGGTGTGCTGCGCTTCTACCACCGGGCATCAGCGCCCATGGCGATGGCGGCCTGGGAATTCGACGAACCGGCCAGGAAAGGCCGCGCCCAGGACGATCTCGGCGGTCTCAAACTCGAACTGGGCCGGCACGGCCGCGTGGACGACGGTGCGCTGTGGCTCGGGCCGGAGGCCGTCGCGACCACGAAGCGAATCCGGCGGGCTCTCGACGAGTTCACGCTCGAGGCCTGGGTCGCCGGCCTCGAGGCCGGGGCGGACAAGGACGTGCCGCCGCCGGTCCACCTGGTCCTGGCACAGGACCGCACGGGGGCGTGGACCGCATACCGAAACGGTGTTGCGGCCGACGCGGAGCGCGTGCGCAAGGAACTCCCGATGAGCCTGGAGAAGGGTCGCATCCGGTTCGCATCAGCCGATGGCCGGCCTCTGAGCGTTCACCAGGCCCGCCTCTACGACCGCGCTCTTCTTCCTGCGGACGTCGCGGCCTCTGCCCTGGGCAACATCGAAGTGCCGACACAAGAGGAGCAGGCGCGCATCTATCGCAGCAGTTGGGCCCGCATCGAGCGGCTCGAGTCGGAGGCGGACCGGCTCGAGCAAGCTGCTGCCGGCAGCAACGCATGGCAGCAGTTGGCGCACGCCATGTTCAACCTGAAGGAATTCATCTACCTCCGATGAGCGACCACAACTGTTCCCTGATGAGCCGCAGGCAGATGCTGGCCCGGGTCTCGACCGGGTTCGGCGCCATCGCGCTGAACGGCATGCTCGGCTCGACACTCCTCCCCGACCCCGCCCGCGGTGCGCCGCGAGCACGGGCCCGGCACGTCATCTTCTGCTACATGTCGGGCGGTGTCTCCCAGGTCGACTCGTTCGACCCCAAGCCTCTGCTCGACCGCGACCACGGCAAGCCGATGCCGACCAGGATCGAACGCACCCAGTTCAACGACAACGGCAACATCTTCGCCTCGCCGTTCCCCTTCAGGCAGTACGGAGAGAGCGGCATCCCGGTCAGCAGCATGTTCCCCCATGTAGGCGAGTGCGTCGACGACCTCGCCGTCATCCGTTCGATGACCAGCACGGTGAACGAGCACGCCCAGGGCAACTACTTCTTCCACACCGGCTTCCCCCTGGTCGGCCACCCGTCCGCAGGCGCCTGGGTCAACTACGGCCTGGGCACCGAGAACGAGAACCTGCCCGGTTTCGTCGTCCTCCAGAGCGGTCGCGCCGGCATTCCCCACGGCGGCGTCGGCCTCTACAGCAACGGCTATCTGCCAGCCGAGTTCCAAGGCTCCATCCTGCGCGGCGACGCGAAGGACGCGGTACAGAACATCCAGCCGCTCGAAGACCGGGCTGCACAGCGGACGCGGCTCGACTTCGTGCAGGACATGGACCAAGCGTTCCTCCAACGGCTCGGCGGTCACGCCGATGTCGAGGCCGCGGTCCGCAACTACGAGACGGCATTCCGGATGCAGGCCGAGGTGCCCGAACTCTGCGACATCAGCGGCGAGACCGGGGCGACGCGGCAGCTCTACGCCCTCGACCACCCGAACCGGACGACCGCGGACTACGGCCGCCAGTGCCTGCTCGCCCGGCGGCTCGTCGAACGCGGCGTGCGTTTCGTCGAACTGAGCTGCCTGCCTGAACCCGACGACGCGGGCCAGGCCGCCAACCCGTGGGACCAGCACACCGGCCTCGAGAGCGGCCACAGGAACATGGCGCTCCAGGTCGACCAGCCGATCGCGGGACTGCTGAAGGACCTGAAGTCCCGCGGCCTGCTCGACGAGACGCTCGTCATCTGGGCAGGAGAGTTCGGCCGCACGCCGTTTTCCCAGGGCGCCGACGGCCGCGACCACAACCCGTTCGGGTTCTCCATCTGGCTCGCCGGCGGTGGAATCCGAGGCGGCACGATCCACGGCGCGACGGACGAGTTCGGCTACCACGTCGTGCAGGACGAGGTCACGATCTACGACCTCTGGGCCACCGTCCTCCATCTCCTGGGCATCGACCACACCAACCTCACCTACCGCCACGGCGGCCGCGACTTCCGCCTCACCGACGTCCACGGCAATGTGGTCCACGAGATCCTGGCGTAGCGGGCCTTGAGCAAGCACCCGACGACGGGATGGAGTGAGCGGAGGGTCCGCCCCGGGGGGGACGCTCGCGCCCGGGCCGCGACATCTCGGGTCCTTGCATCTCGGGTCCTGGCAGCCCGGGTTCTCGTGTCGGGGGTCCTGGCGATTGGCTCCGCGGTCGCTCCGTCGGCTGCCGCGATTCCAGCCGCGGCTCGGAGCGACGACGGTCCCAGCTACAGCCGGGATGTCTGGCCCGTGATCCAGAAGCGCTGTCAGGGCTGTCATCAACCGGCGCAGCTGGGCGGCGAACTTGACCTGACCAGCTTCGACGGGTTGGCCGCGGGCGGCATGAGCGGTCCCGCGTACGTGGCCGGCAAGCCGGAGGAGAGCCGGATGCTCAAGATGCTCCGGGCTGAGATCGAGCCGGCGATGCCGATGCGGGCGGAACGTCTGGCGGAGGCAGAGATCACCGCGATCAGCGACTGGATCGCGTCTGGCGGCCACGACGACACGCCGGAGGGGATGCGCCGTGGCACACCGACCGGGCCGATCGTCTACCGCCAGCCGCCGGTGATCACGGCAGTCGCCTATTCGGCCGACGGCGACTGGCTCGCCGTGTCGGGCAATCGCGAGATCCTGCTCCACCGGCGCTCGAAGATCGGCAGCGCGGACAGTCTGGAGGCCCGCTTCGGCAGCGTGTCGGAGCGCATCCAGGGGCTCGCGTTCCTCGACAACGGACGGTTGATCGCAACTGGCGGCACGCCGGCGCGCTTCGGCGAGATCCAGATCTGGGATGTCGACGACAGGAAGCTCCGGGTGTCGACCACCGTCTGCCACGACACGCTGTTCGGCCTGGCCGTGTCGCCCGACCAACGCCGGCTCGCGGTCGGCTGCGCGGACAATACGGTGCGCATCCACCAGGCGGCCAGCGGGCGCGAGTTGCTGCGGATGAACCACCACGAGAACTGGGTGCTCGGCGTTGTCTTCGGCGGCGACGGACGGCGCATCGTCTCCGTCGGGCGCGACCGCGCAGCCAAGCTGATCGACGCGCACAGCGGCGCCTTCGTCGAGAACATCAACCTGCTGCGGGGCGAGCTCGCCGCTGTCGTCCGCAACCCCAGGATCGAAGCGGTGGTCATCGGCGGCGAAGACCGCGTGCCGTACTACTACAGGATGGACCGCCCCCGGAAGATGCTGATCGCCGACGACTCGACCCTGGTGCGGGAGTTCGAACGACAGGGCGGCGAGATCTTCGCCCTCGCGGTCGGCCCGCGCGGCCGCAGGCTGGCCGTTGGCGGCGCCGCGCCGACGGTTCCGATATATGACCTCGAGACCGGCGAGCGTACGGCAACTGCCTCCGGCCACGCGGCGGGCATCTACACGCTGGCCTTCGACCCCATGGGCGCCGAACTGGCCGCCGCAGGCTTCGACGGTCGCCTGAGGCTCTACCGCGCCAACGACGGCGAGTTGCTGCACGAGTTCGTGCCCGTGCCGCTCGAATCCGCCGGCGCCGCAACCGCGGGAGGCGCTCCTTGAGTGGACGCGGCACCCTTCCGATCCTGTCCCTTGCGTTCGCCGGCCTCGCCTCGGCCGCACTCGTGCTGGCCGCGGCGCCGCCGCCCGACCTGCTCGACATGCATCCCCACGGCGGCCAGCAGGGACGGGCCCTGCGGCTGGTGCTCGAGGGCTACGGCCTGCAGGGCGAGATGGAGGTCGAGAGCACGCTGCCGGGATCGTTCGCCCGCCTGGGCGGGGCCAGCGACGAGGACCGGCTGCAGAAACAGCGGCGGCCAAACGACAGCAACCTCGATGCCGCAGTCTTCCTGGTCGAGATCGCCGCCGATGCGCGTCCGGGCCTCTATCCGCTCCGCGTGGTCACCGAGGACGGTCTCTCGAACGCTCTGCTGTTCCGTGTGGACACGCTGCCCGAGATCGCGGAACACGACCTGCGCGGCCGCCGGGGTGCAGACGGCGCGCCGAGGCTCGGGGAACTGCCGGTCGTGGTCAACGGAACGCTCGACGGACCGGAACGGGACAGGTACCGCTTCCAGGCAGCCGGCGGCGAGCGGGTGGTCCTGGAAGTCGAGGCGAGGCGTGTGGGCTCGGCGATCGATCCGGCCTTGCGGCTGCTCGACGGCGCCGGCGACGAGATCGTCTTCAACCAGGAAGCCGCCGGCATCGACGTCGACGCCCGGCTCGACTGGCGGGCGCCCGCAGGCGGGGGAGAGTTCGTGGTCGAGGTTCACGACGCCCGGTTCAGCGACCAGAAGCGGAACTTCTACCGCCTGAAGCTCATCCACGCCTCCGAGTACGACTACGCCGACGCGGTCTTTCCGCTTGGCGCCCGCCGCGGCGAAGAGACCCGATTCGAACTGTCGGGCGGCGCCGTGGAGCAACGCCGCGAGCTGACCCGGAGGGTAGACACGGTCAACGTCTTCGACGTCATCGGGCCGATTCCCGGCGCCGGCGCAAGGAGTTCCGCCCTTCCCTTCCCGATCGTCGTCGGGAGCCACCCCGAGGTCCGCGAGAGCGACAGGGACAGCGGCACGGAGAACGACAGGATCCTCGAGGCTCCCGTGGTCGTCAACGGACGGATCGACAACGTCGGCGAAGTCGACCGCTACCGGATCGCCGCCGAGCCCGGAAAGAAGCTCCTGATCGAGGTTCAGGGCGGTGCGCTCCGCTCGTCCGACCTGTTCGGCGTACTGACGGTGACGACGCCCGACGGCGAGTTCCTGGCGTCGTCAGGCGACGACATCCCCGACCCGGACACCTTCCGGCTGCTGTCGCCGACGGCCACATCCTTCGATCCCTGGGTCGTGGTCGAGGCGCCGGCCGGCGTCGACACCCTGCACGTCACGGTCGAGGACCTGGTGGGCCGCGCCGGATCTCGCTTCGGCTACAGGCTCGCCGTGACCGAGGACGCTCCGGACTTCGAACTGCGGCTCGACACCGCGCAGATGTCGCTTCACGCCGGCGCCTCGAAGCCGATCCAGGTCGGCGCCGTTCGCCGCAGCTTCCTGGGACCGATCCGCCTCCACGTCGCGAACCCTCCGACGGGCATCGAGGTGCGGGACGGGTGGATTTCGCGAGAAGTCCGGGACCTCGACCGCCGCTCGCTCTCACGCACTGGCCGGGTCATGGTCACGGCCGACCTGAACGCACCACGCCAGCGACTCGACCTGGAAGTCTGGGGCGAAGGCGTCCTCGAGGACGGCACGGTGATCTACCGCCGAGCGAGCGTGCCCGGCAGCGTGACCGCGGTGCGGGCCGGCGACGGCCGCACCTACACGACCGAAGCCGAGCGGTCGTTCAGCGCTCCCTGGCTGGAGAGCCGGCTGCCGGTCCTGCTGACCGGCCAGCCCGGCCCAAGGCTGATCGGCCTGGCGCCCGAAACAGTGAGGCTGGTCAAGGGCATGCCGTTCGACTTCGGATGGAAGTTCGAGGCGCCGCCCGGCGAAGACGCCGCAACGAAGCCGCCGACAGTCGTCAACGCGGCGATCGCGGGCGGCGAGTTCCGCGTCGAGACGACGCCGGAGAGCGACTACGGCAAGTCCGAGGGCAGCAAGCTGATCCGCAGCAGCGACGGCACCCGACACGACCGTTACAGCGTGACGCTGACCGGCGAGATCACCGTGGGTGGACGGTCCGAGCGGCTCTACACGCCGGGCGTCACACTGGAAATCGTCCCCGGCTATCGGATCGAGGTGGCGAGGGCGAGTGTCGAGTCCGGCCGGAAGGGCGCCGTGGAAGGCACGCTGCACCGGGAAGACAGCTTCCGGCAGCCGATCGAACTGCGTGCGGACGCCCTGCCCACTGGCGTGACATGTGACAACACCGAGATCCAGCCCGAGGACGGCGACGCGTTCCGGCTCTCCTGCGAGGCGTCTGACGCGGTCGAGGCGGGGAACTACGAGTTTCTGATCACGTCGTCGTCCTGGCTGGCGGGCAAGAGAGAAGGCCGCGCCGCATACACGACAGCGCCGGTAGCAGCACGAATGGAGGTGAAAGCCAGATGACATGTTGCGCCCACGATTGCCGTGGAGACGCCCGTGGCAGCGCGTGGCAGCACGCCCACGGGTGCGCGGGCCGGCCGGCCCGCAGCGGTCGCCGCGACGCGACGCGCCGCGTTCGTGCCGCACTCGCGATCCTTGCCCTGTTCGGCCTCTTCGGCGCCGGCCTTCCCGCCGCCGCGACCCCGACCGCACGAACCGCTCCCATCGACCTCGAGCTGCAGCCGCCCGAACTCGCGTTCGACAACATCCGCGACGGCCGCAAGCTCCTGGTCACCGGCATCCTCGAAGGCGGGCGCCGCATCGACCTCACCGCCGAAACCGAGATCCGCACCGACGCCGCCCCGGTCGAGCGCGGCGAGGACGGCTTCTTCACACCCACCGGCGCCGGCAGCGGTTCGCTCACCGTCGAGGCCGCCGGCCTCACCGCCACCGTTCCCGTCTCGGTTCACGCGACGGACGGCGCCGACACGGCCCCTCCTGTCACCTTCGTCCGCGACGTCCTCCCCGTGATGAACAAGGTCGGCTGCTCCCAGGGCACCTGTCACGGAGCAGCCAAGGGCAAGAACGGCTTCAAGCTGTCGCTGCGCGGCTACGACCCGGAGTTCGACTACCAGTCCCTGCTCCACGACATGTCCGGCCGGCGCTTCAACCGCGCCGACCCGGCGGGATCGCTGATGCTTGCCAAGCCGACGATGCAGGTCGCGCACGAGGGCGGCTTGCGGCTCGAGCACGGATCGCGCCACTACAACCTGCTGCTCGACTGGATATCGACCGGCGTGCCCTACGGCGATCCGAAGCTGGACCGGGTCAAACGACTCGAGATCCACCCCGGCGAGGTGTTCATGCACAGGCCGGGGATGCGACAGCAGACGATCGTAATCGCCCACCACGGCGACGGCAGGACCCGCGACGTGACCCGCGAGGCGCACATCACGAGCAGCAACACGGAGACGATGGCGATCGAGGACACGCCCTCCGGACCGGCCGCCCTGGGCCTGCGCCGCGGAGAGAGCACCCTGCTCGTTCGCTACGAAGGCCAGTTCGTCACCGCGCCGGTCACCGTGCTCAGCGGCCGCGAGGGCTTCGAGTGGACCGCCCTGCCCCAGGTCAACTACATCGACGAACTGATCGACGAGAAGCTCCAGCGAATCGAGGTGCTGCCGTCGGCGCCGGTCGACGACGCCGCCTTCCTGCGCCGGGCCTCGCTCGATCTGACCGGCCAGATCCCGACTCCCGAGGCGGTGCGCGCCTTCCTCGCCGACGACTCGCCGACCCAGGAGAAGCGGAACCGCCTCGTCCGGGACCTGATCGGCAGCGACGCCTGGGTCGACCACTGGACGCTCAAGTGGGGCGACCTGTTGCGCAGCAACCGGAAGTTCATGAGCTACAAGGGCATGCTCGCCTTCCGCGGCTGGCTGCGGAGGGCGATCGAAGAGAACAGACCGTACGACCAGCTCGTCCGCGAACTGATCACGGCCTCCGGCAGCACCCTCGATCAGCCGGCCGCCAGCTACTTCCGCGCCGCCCGCGATCCGAAGGAGGCGATGGAGACCACGACCCAGCTGTTCATGGGCGTTCGGATGGTCTGCGCCCAGTGCCACGACCACCCGTTCGAGCGCTGGACCCAGAACCAGTACTACGAAATGACCGCCTTCTTCGCCGGGCTCGGCGTTCGCCCCGGCTTCCGCACCGGCGAGGAGATCGTGTTCGACAAGCGCCGCGACGCGGAGCAACTGCATCCGAAGACGAACGCGGTGGTGCCTGCCAGGTATCTCGTGCCGGTCGAGGGCGCGCCCGACCCTGATGAGGGTCCCGGACGCCGCGCCGCGCTGGCCGAATGGCTGACATCGCCGGAGAACCCGTACTTCGGCCCTGCGATCGCCAACCGCATCTGGAGCTACTTCATGGGGCGCGGGATCATCGACCCGGTCGACGACATCCGCGCTTCGAATCAGCCCGTGAATGCCGAACTCCTGAACGCGCTGACCGCCGACCTGATCGCGAACGACTTCGATCTGCGCCACCTGATGCGCACTATCGCCACCTCGCGGGCCTACCAGTCGTCTTTCCACACGAACGAGTGGAACCAGGACGACCGGATCAACTTCTCTCGCCGCGAGCCGCGCCGCCTGAGCGCCGAGCAGCTGGCCGACGCTGTCGCCCGCGCGACGGGCTCGCGATTCGAGATCGACACTCTGCCCGAGGACTTCGACGCCATCGCGCTGCCCGACCCTCACGTGATGACGGCCAGCATGGACATCGAGGGTTTCCTCGACCTGTTCGGCAAGCCGGACCGCGAGACCGCCTGCGAGTGCGAGCGGAAGACGGAGATGAGCCTGCCCCAGGCGCTCAGCCTGCTCAACGGCTCCGTTGTCGCCGACGCGATCGCCGATCCCGAGGGCCGGGTGGCGAACCTGGTTCTCTCGGGCAAGGACAACGAGGAACTGATCGACGAGCTCTACCTCGCCGCCCTCGGCCGCCATCCGGCCGCGGCCGAAGCCGTGATCGCCGAGGACCACTTCGAGTCCTCGACCAGCCGCGCAGCAGCCGCCCAGGACCTGCTGTGGGCCCTGCTCAACTCGAACGCCTTCCTCTTCAACTCGTAGGGCTGCCAGAGCCGCCAGACCGCAAGCTCCCATCCGGCCCCAGCCCCTTGCCTCACCAGAACCTCGCAGCGGAGCCCTGACCACCCCGCTGCTGCAAAGGAGCGCCGACCATGCTCGTCATCCCAGGAAAGTCCGGCCACACCTGCGACGGTCCGACCCGTCGGGAGTTTCTCCGCGTCGGGTCACTCGGCATCTTCGGCATCTCGCTCAGCCAGGCGCTGGCGCTCCGCGACGCCCATGCGGCGACGACCGCCGGCGATGCCCTGGGCAGCGGCGCGGGCTTCGGGCGCGCCCGGTCGGTCATCCTGCTGTTCCTGCAGGGCGGCCCGAGTCACATCGACATCTGGGATCCGAAGCCGGATGCGCCCTCCAACATCCGCGGCGAGTTCAGCGCCATCGACACGAAGATTCCCGGCATCCGGCTGTCGGAAACGATGCCGATGCTCGCCGAGCAGGTCGACAAGTGCACCCTGATCCGCTCCATGAGCTACACCCCGAAGGGACTCTTCAACCACACGGCGGCGATCTACCAGATGCTGACCGGCTACCCGCCGGACCGGGTTTCACCGTCCGGCCAGCTCGAGCCGCCGACGCCGGCCGACTTCCCCACCGCAGGCTCGCACGTCTCCAGACTCAAGCCCCTGGATGACCCCATGCTCCCCTTCGTCGAGCTGCCGCGACCGCTCCAGGAATCGAACGTCGTCGGCAAGGGCGGCGCCGCAGGCTTCCTCGGCAAGGCCTACGACCCCTACCGGCTCTACCAGGATCCGAACCAGCCGATCGAGCTCAGCGACCTCGAACTGCGCGACGAGACCTCGCCCGAGCGCCTGGCCGGCCGCTTCGAGCTCCGCAAGGGTCTCAACGCCTCACTGCCCGAGCTCGAGAAGGCCGTCGCCGACTCCGCGCTCGACGAGTACTACGAGAAGGCCTACGACCTGGTGCTCTCCGGCAAGGCCCGCCTGGCCTTCGACCTCTCGGAGGAGTCCGACGAGATGCGCGAGCGCTACGGCAGGAACACGTTCGGCCAGGGCGCACTGATGGCGCGGCGGCTGATCGAGGCCGGCACCCGCTTTGTCCAGCTCAACTGGCCCGCAGTCGCCAACGGGAACCCCGAGATCGACTCCTGGGACACTCACGCGGCCAACTTCGGCCCCCTCCGCAACCTGCACTGCCCGATCCTCGACCGGGCGTTGGCGGCGCTGCTCTCCGACATGGACGACAGCGGCCTGCTCGACGAGACCCTGGTCGTCGCCGTGGGCGAGTTCGGCCGTTCACCCCGCCTCGGCGTCAGCACCTCCGGCAACAGCAACTCCCCCGACGGCCGCGACCACTGGCCCTACTGCTACACCGCGATGGTCGCCGGCGCCGGTGTTGCCCGCGGCCAGCTCTACGGCGAGTCCGACGAGACCGGCTCCGCCCCGCGCGAGAAGCCCGTCCACCCGAACGACCTGCTGGCGACGGTGTACCACACTCTGGGAATCGACCCGGCAATGGAGATCCTGAACCACCTGGACCAGCCGAGAGAGCTGGTCAAGGGCGAGGTGATCCGGGGTCTGTGGGCCTGAAGCGCCCCATGTCGCGCATTGCGGCCATGGCGACCGTCGGCGTCCGCGTCCTGAAGAACCATCTCAGCGAGTACCTGCGCATCGCTCAGTCCGGCAAGCGGGTTACCGTCACGAGCCGGGGAACCCCGGTTGCCGATCTCGTCCCCCACGCTCCGCAGGCGATGGACGCGGACGACGAGCTGTTGCGGCTGGCTCGTGCGGGAGAAGTACGTCTCGGCCGGCCGAACGCGAAGGTCGAGTACGCGAGCCCGCCCCAGGGGCAGCGGCTGCCGCACGAGGAGGTCGTGGCTGCTCGACTGGGTCCGCGGCGACCGATGACGCTCTACGCCGAGAGCAGCGCGGTCCTGTTCTGGCTGTTGGGCGAACCGCTGGGAGACGAGGCGGGCCGGCTCCTGGCCTCGGCTTCCACCATGGCGTGGTGGGACGATTCCGGTTGGGCGGAGAATCCGGGTAGGCTCGATCCTTGAACAAGGAGACCCAAGGAGGTCCGCGATGCAGAAGAGCCTCGTGCTGTCTTTCCTGCTGCTCGTGTCGAGCGCCGGCGCGGTCGCCGCGGACGACGTTCCCCGAACCCCCAACGGCAAGCCCGATTTCACCGGCCGCTACGACATCCGCAGTCTGACTCCCTTCGAGCGCCGGCCTGACCGAGGCGAGGAACTCGTCCTGAGTCCGGAGGAGGCGGCCGAGGTCGAGGCTGCCCAGGCTCAGCGGGTCCTGGCAGGCGACGCAGCAAGCAGCCCGGACCGCCCACCGCCGGAAAAGGGCGCCTTCATCGACCGGCAGAGCTACAACTACGCCTGGTTCGATCCGGGTCACACGATGTTCAAGGTCGACGGCAAGTACCGGACGTCGATCCTGACCAACCCGTCGAACGGACTGATGCCGCCGCTGACCGAAGAAGCCCGGAAACACCGCGAGGCCCTGCCCAGGTTCATCTGGATGAACGACGACGGCACGGCCTGGTGGCTGGAGACAGGCGACACCCCCTTCGACAGCCCGGAGACGATGGTCCTCGGCGTGCGCTGCATCTACCAACCCGGCGCTTCGATTCCGATCCGCACCATCCCCTACAACAACCTGAAGACCCTGGTGCAGACCGATGACCACCTGATGATCCACATCGAGTGGATGCACTGGACGCGGGTGGTGCGGATCGACGCGGAGCATTCGCCGGCCGCCCTCCGTTCCTACTCCGGCGACTCGATCGGCCGGTGGGAGGGCGACACCCTGGTCGTCGAGACGACGAACTTCCGGCGTGAGGCGGCGCCGCAGATGCTCCACGGTCGAGAATCGGCCGGCGTGCCGCGCGGCGCGATGAAGGTGACGGAGCGTTTCAGCCCGATCGACAGCCAGTCGCTGCTCTACCGGTTCGAGGTCGAGGATGAGGAGTACACGGCGCCCTACGGCGGCGAGATGCCTTGGCCAAGAACGGACCAGTACAACTACGAGTACGCCTGCCACGAGGGCAACTACTCGATGCTGGGCCAGCTCAGGGGGGCGCGTCAGCTCGAGAAGGAGTGGATCGCGGCCGGCAAGCCGGTAAGGGGAGAGAACAGCGACGGCGAGTAGACCTGAGGCCGAGGCCTCTCTCGGGGCCCTCGGATCATGCCGCCCTCAGATCATGCTGTAGCCGGAGCCCTGCCTCTCCGTGCCAAGCCCGCGCCCCTTCTCGATCCAGCCGAACTCTTCCAGGATCGCCTGGCTGTAGGTCACCCGGCCGGTCACCCGGTCGATCGGCTCCGTGGCGAGCAGAAGTGCAGCCTGCGCCATGATTTCGACCGTCTCGGCCTCGTTCGGGTCTCGTCCCTCCATCAGCCGATGATGGACGACGCCGGGAGTCGGCACGATCTGCGACGGGCTGTAGCAGGTCACCGAGACACCGTGTTCGTACACCTCGGAGGCCAGACCCTGGGTGAAGCGCTCCAGTGCCGCCTTCTCGGCGCCGTACAGGGAGCCGCCCGCGAACCGAGGGCCCTTGTAAGGACCGCGGCCGGGGCCGATCGCGGCGCCCGAGGAGATGTTGACGATGCTGCCGGCGCCGCGTTCGATCATCTCCGGCAACACGAGTTTCGAGAGGTAGAACGGTGCGTGGAAGTTGACCGCCATCGAGCGCTGCCACTTGTTGATCGGGAAGTCGACAACCGGGATGAAGTAGGTCAGCGCGGCGTTGTTGACCAGCACGTCGACCGGTCCGAGAGCATCGCGCACCTGGTTCGACAGCCGTTCGCAGTTCTCGTACTCGGACACGTCGCAGGCGAAGGCTGCAGCATCGCCGCCGGCCGCCCGGATCTCCTCGATCGTCGTCTCGAGCGAGCCGCCCAGGTAGTGACCGCCCTCGGTCAGCGTGCGCGCCGTGCAGGCGACCCGTGCGCCGTGCTGCGCGAAGAGTTCGGCAATCGCCTTGCCGATGCCGCGGCTCGCTCCGGTGACCAGCGCGACCCTGCCTTCGAGCTTCTTCTCTGTCTGCGTCAAGTGGCCCTGACCTCCTCAGCCGGTGTAAGCGTCCCGATACCGTTCCCGCAGCACGTTCTTCCGTACCTTCCCCATCGCGTTGCGCGGCAGTTCGTCGACCCAGTAGAAGCGCCGCGGGTGCTTGAACCGCGCCAGACCCGCATCGAGCGCGGAGCGGAGCGTATCGTCGGCGACCGGCGCCTCCTCGGCTACCAGCACCGCCACGACGCCTTCGCCCAAGTCGGCGTGCGGCGCCCCGACGACCGCCGACTCGCGAACGCCCGACACCTCGTCCAGACGGTCCTCGACTTCCCTAGGGTAGACGTTGAAGCCGCCGGCGATGATCAGATCCTTGCCGCGGCCGACCAGAGTCACACGCCCCTCACCGTCCACGCTCGCGAGGTCGCCGGTGACAAGGAAGCCGTCGCCGCGCATCTCCTCGGCCGTCTTCTCCGGCAGCCCCCAGTAGCCGGCGAACAGGTTCGGGCCGCGGACCTCCAGCATGCCGACCTCGCCCGCGGGCAGTTCGGCGCCGTTCTCGTTCACGACCCGCACCTCGACATCCGGCAGCGGGAAACCTACCGTACCCGCCACACGGTCTCCGTCCAGAGGGTTCGACGTGATCATCCCGGCCTCCGTCATGCCGTATCGCTCCAGGATCCGGTGTCCCGTGCGGGTCTCGAACTCGCCGAAGGCAGCCTCCGTGAGCGGCGCCGACCCGGAAACGAACAGCCGGATGCTTTCGCAGTCGGCGCTGCCGAAGCCGGGTTCCGCCAGCAGCCGCGAGTAGAACGTGGGCACGCCCATCAGAACCGTCGCCTCGGGCAGCAGACGGCACACCTCCGCGGCGTCGAACGCCAGCAGGAAGAGTACCTTCGAGGCGTTGAGGAAGGCGGTGTGGAGCGCGACGAACAGGCCGTGCACGTGGAAGATCGGCAGCGCGTGGAGCAGCACGTCGCCCGGCTCGAAGCCCCAGATCTCGTGCAGCGCGAGGGCGTTCGAGGTCAGGTTCCCGTGCGTGATCATCGCCCCCTTGGAGCGGCCGGTAGTGCCCGACGTGTAGCAGATCGCGGCCAGGTCGTCGTCTGTTCCGGGTTCGATTGCCGGATCCAACGGAGCTGCCTGCCCTTCGCGCCACAGTTCCTCGATGCTGATTGTCCGCCTGCCTCGGCCGCTGTCGGAATCGGCTGCCGCCGTGCTTCGCACGATGATCCGCGGCAACGCGTCGCCGACGAAGAACGCAACCTCCCGCTCCGTGCAGGACGTGTTGAGCGGAACGTAGACCCCGCCGCATCGCAGCACACCCAGATAGAGAGCCACCGCTTCGGCCGACTTCGGCGCCTGCACGACGACCCGGTCCCCCGGTTCGACGCCGCGCTTCCGCAGCACCGCAGCAAACCGCGCCGATGCCCGATCGAGATCGCCGTAGGTCCAGGTCGCGCCTCCTGCGCCGCCGTCACCGCCGATCACTGCCAGACCCGGCCTGTCCAGCGCCGGCTCGAAACCTTCGTAGAGTAGGCGGAAGAGGTTCATCGACAGGAGGGCGCCGCCCGGACTCGTGACTGCTGTGCCTGGTCGGAACGGTTCAAAGGTCGGAAGACGACCGATCCTACGCGTGTCGGGCACGGCATGCCCGGACTCGACATCCGCTGCCCGCGCCAGACTCGGCCGACGCCACCGACCTGCCCGACCCGGCCGACTGCGTCCGAACACGATGACGGAGCTGCATCGGCGCCCCGGGCCGGCACTGCTCGCCAGCCTGTTCCTGGCAGCGGTCCTCGCGGCCTGCACTGACGATCCGGTCTTCGAGACGCTGACACTGGAGTTCCTTCCGGAAGCAGAGAACCAGGCGGACGCCGTCGGGGGCGACACCGCCGGCTACGTCCGCATCGAGGCTCAGGTCGAGATTCGGCACCACCTGATCCCGAAGGAGAACTCCCTCGTCGTCCGGCGGGTGAACGACCGCATCGAAGCGCTGATGAACGAGCACGATCCGTGGCATATCCGGTTCGACCGCGTGTTCGAGCCGGTCGCCGACGGCGCCGAGTGGCGGCGCGCCGAAACCAGGCTGACCAGCTACCGGCGCTGGGCGCTGGCTGCCGACCCGAACGCGGCGCTCCAGGATTTCCTGGTCGACACGCCGATGCGGCCCGTCTTCGAGGTCCGGGACAACGAACTCAGGCTGCCGGAACAGAAGCGGCCGCCGCCCCGGACCGTCACCCTCGCGTTCGTGTTCTCGGGCGGCACGCGGGCAACGGCGGGCGAGTCGGTCACGGTCTACCGCGGCGTTCGCGATTTCGCGGACCATGCCGCTCGTTACCAGCGTCGCCTGGCCGCCCTGTGGAAGTACATGGACGAGAACCCGGGCCGCCGTTTCGAGACGCTGCGCGGACTGTTCGCCGCGGCCGACGGCGAGGAACTGCCGGAGTCGCAGTTGATCGCTCGACCACGGCAGTTGGCGCCGGTTGTCGAGCAAACGCCTGCACGCCCCGGTTCGGCGAATCTTCCGCACCTCCGCGACCTGGAGATCACCCTGATCGAACGCGTGGTGGCCGCCGCCGAACCACTGGTCCGGATCTTCGAAGTCCCGAAGGGCGATTCCTTCACGCTGCAGGAGCTGTCGCGCCGGGTGTTCGACCCTTTTCCCGGCGTCGTCACCGCCAGGCCGGACGGCGTCGTTGTCGAAGCCGTCGGCTTCGTCGAAGGCGGCAAGGGCTATTCCATCCCCTCGCTCGACCTCTGGAACGCCTACAGGGCTCTCGACGGCCTGTTCGTATCGCCCGACCCGCTCGTCTTTCTGCTCGAGACCGCGGACAACGACTTCGGCTGCGATCAGCACGATCCTGTCTGCAGGAACAGCGCCCGCGTCTCCGCATTCCTGCAGAGCGGGCCCATGGCCGCCAGGCCCGGTTCCGCAGCCCTGGTCCAGCAGGGGCTGGAGGCCGAACTGCGGCCCCTCGACGAGTATCGCCTGGTCTGGATCCGCGGCGGCGCCGACGAGAAGACGGACGACTCCGCCCGAACTGCCGTCGAGACTGGCGAGTGACGCTTCAGGGCCGGTACAATCCGACCCTTGGCAGCAGCCCGTGTCAGAGGCCGCGCTGCCTTCGAGCGTCCTTGCATCCCACCGTCCAGCGTCGTTGCTCTTCGGTCGCGTTGTCCTCGACCGAACAGGCCCCGCCATCTTCTCTCGCTGCGCCTTGCTGGACGGGCGCCCAACCGCTCGCGGTGCGACACGGACTTCCACCACGGGCTGCCAGTTCCTGATCTTCACGAGGTGCCGATGATCCTTTCGAGCTTCAACCGACTCCACCTGTCGCCGTGCCGCGGCGCGGCGCGTCCGATCGCCGTCCTTCTGCTCCTGGGCGTTGCCGCGTCGGCGCCCGCGCAGCAGTCCTACCCGCCCGCCATGGAAGGAACGACGTCCGAGGTCTACCGCACCGTCGGCGACGTCGAGTTGAAGATCTACCTGTGCAACCCCGAGGACCATTCGGCCGACGACACGCGACCCGCGATCGTCTTCTTCTTCGGCGGCGGCTGGCGCTCGGGTTCGCCGCAGCAGTTCCTGCCCCACTGCCGCTACCTCGCGGACCGCGGGATGGTTGCCGCCGTCGCCGACTACCGCGTGGCCAGTCGGCACGGCGTCACGGCGAACGAGTGCGTCGAAGACGCCAAGAGCGCCGTGCGCTGGTTGCGGGCAAACGCGTCCAGGCTCGGGATCGATCCGGACCGCATCGCGGCCGGCGGTGGATCGGCCGGCGGTCACCTGGCGGCAGCCGCCGCCACGCTGCCCGGGCACGACCCCGCCGCCGACGGCCCGAGCCCGGTTCCCGACGCCCTGGTCCTGTTCAACCCCGCTACGGTCCTGGCGCCGGTCGAGGGCGACGCCCAGCCCACCGGGGAAGCGGCCGAGAGACTCCAGGCCCTGGCCGAGCGCCTCGGTGCGCCAGCCGAGTCGATGTCGCCGTACCATCATCTGCGGCCTGGACTTCCCCCCACGATCATCTTCCACGGCACGGCCGACACCACCGTGGCCCTCAGCACCGCGGTCCGGTTCTGCGACGGCCTGCGCAAGCACAAGACCCGTTGCGATCTCGTCAGCTACAACGGCGCCGACCACGGCTTCTTCAATTTCGGCCGCGGCGAGGGCGAAGAGAAGAACAGACTGTACGAGGACACCATCTTCCGGATGGATGGCTTCCTGTTCTCGCTGAAGTGGCTCGACCCCAGGCCGAACCCGGACGGCACGCCGCGGAAGCCCCTGACCTGGAGGGAGTCGCTCAGCAAGGCGCTCGGACCGCCGCCGGGAGGAACCGATCCCGACGACGCCAGGCGCGAATGACGGGCGGCGCCAGCAGGATCCGCCGACGCCTCGCTGTCTGCGCGCTCGCCGCGGCCGCAACCGGAGCTCCGGCTTCAGGCCAGGCCGCGGCGATCCCGCGGCCGGCTTCAGCGAGTTCGCTCGCGGCCCAACCTGCCGGCGAATGGCACAACTACGCCGCCGACAGCCGGAGCAGCAAGTACTCGCCGCTCGACCAGATCGACAGGACCAACGTCCACCGACTCGAGATCGCATGGCGCTGGAAGTCGATCGACTACGGCCTCGCCGCCCGGCATCGGGGCATCTACCCGCCCTCGGTGTTCCAGAACACGCCCATGATGCGCGACGGCCGGGTGCTGGTCGCCACCGGCATCGGGGCGGCAGCGCTTGATCCCGCCACCGGCGAGATCATCTGGACCTACGATCCCTTCGAGGACGAGGCGCCAAGGAACCTGGGGCGATTGTCCGTCCGCGGCGGCGTCACCTGGAACGACGGCGCCACGCGGCGGCTCTTCTTCAACGGCAACGGCCGCCTGACTGCGCTCGATGCGGACACGGGCGTCCCCGATCCGGATTTCGGCGACGGCGGCCGGATCGACATGCTGGACGTCGGCCAGGGCGTCCGCCGCCGCCAGTATTTCTGGACTTCGGCGCCCGTCGTCTGCGGCGACGTCATCGTGCTCGGCGAGTCGACCTCCGACGCCTGGTCGAGGCGAAAGAACCCGCCCGGGATCATCCGCGGCCACGACGCGCGTTCCGGCGCCCTGCGCTGGCGATTCAACATCATTCCCGAGCCCGGGGAGTTCGGACACGACACCTGGGAGAGTCCGGAGGCGGCGGAGGCAGGCGCCGCAAACGTCTGGACATGGATGAGCTGCGACCAGGAACTCGGCATGGTCTATGCCGCCACCAGCACGCCGAGCAACGACTGGTACGGCGGCCACCGCCCCGGCAAGGGTCTGTTCGCCGAGTCGATCCTCGCCCTCGATGCCGAAACCGGCGAGCGGCGTTGGCACTTCCAGGCCGTACGCCACGGTCTCTGGGACTACGACTTTCCGGCCGCGCCCGTGCTTGCCGACATCGTCGTCGACGGCAGGCCGATCAAGGCGCTGGCCCAGCCTTCCAAGCAGGCGTTCCTGTACGTCTTCGACCGCGAGACCGGCAAGGCGGTCTGGCCGATCGTCGATCTGCCCGTGCCGCCGTCCGAGGTACCTGGCGAACAGGCCTGGCCCACCCAGCCCCATCCGACCTGGCCGCTGCCCTACGATCTCCAGGGACTCGCGATCTCCGACCTGATCGACTTCACGCCGGAACTGCGGGCGATGGCTCTCGAGTACGTCTCCGGCTACCGAATCGGCCCGATCTTCCAACCTCCCACGCTGTACCACGGGCCGGACGCCAGACCCACGATCCAGGTGCCTGGGGCAGTCGGCGGCACGAACTGGAACGGCGCCGCGCTCGATCCGGAGACCAACGTGCTCTTCCTGCCATCGGTCACCGTACCGGCCATCCTGGGCCTGCGCCCCCCTCCCGACCCCGCCCGCTCCGACCTGCGTTACCGGGTCGACCTGAGCGAGGCCGACGGCTACGAGTGGGTCACCCTGCCGAACGGCCTTCCGATCACGAAGCCGCCCTACGGCCGCCTGACCGCGATCGACCTCGACACCGGCGAACACCTGTGGATGGTCCCGAACGGCGACGGACCGCGCGATCACCCTGCACTCGCCCACCTCGACCTGCCGCCGCTCGGCCAGCAGGGCCGCGTATCGGCCCTGGTGACCAAGACCCTGGTCTTCCTGGCCGACGGTTCGGACGCGATGGTCGTCCAGCCCTCCGGCGCCGGCAGCAGGAAGTTCCGCGCCTACGACAAGACGACCGGCGAGGTCGTCTCGGAGATGGAGCTGCCGGCAGGCATCAGCGGCGCGCCGATGACCTACTTCCACGAAGGCCGCCAGTACATCGTGATGGCGATCAGCGGCATCGGCTTCGAAGGTGAACTGCTGGCCCTCGCGCTGCCCGACGCGCCTTCAGGCGCCGCACCCGAGCACTAGCCTCCAGACATCCGATGAACCTGCGCGCCGTCTCCGGCCTCGTCGGACGGCTCCTGTTGCTGCTGGCCGGCGCCCAGTTGATCCCTCTGTCGTTCGCGCTCTGGCACGGCGAGGACCGCACAGCGACGGCCTTTGCCGGGTCGCTTCTCGCCTGCGTGGCGGCCGGAGCGGCAGCTCACTGGTGGGGGAAACCGCACGAGAAGATCTACCGGCGGGAAGCGATCCTCGTCGTCGTCGGCGCCTACATCCTGGCGTCCTTCTTCGGCGCGCTCCCCTACCTGCTGAGCCGCGAGATCAAGGACCCGATCGCGGCCCTGTTCGAGTCCGCCTCGGGCTTCACCACGACGGGCGCCTCGATCCTGACCGACATAGAGCAGTTGAGCGCCAGCGTCCTGCTCTGGCGGAGCCTGACCCAGTGGCTGGGCGGCATGGGAATCCTGCTCCTGTTCGTGGCCCTGTTCCCGAGCCTGGGACCCGGCGCCCGCCTGCTCTACCGGCTGGAGGTTCCGGGACCCACCCAGGACATCATGCAGCCCCAGGTACAGAAGACGGCCACCGTGCTCTGGCTGATCTACGTCGGTCTGACCATCGCCCTGGTTCTTCTGCTGCTGGCGGGAGGCGCCGGCCAGTACGAGGCTTTCTGCTACGCCTTCACCACCGTGTCCATCGGCGGGTTCGCGCCCCTGAACGCAAGTGTCGCCGCGTTCGACTCCGCCTTCATCGAGTGGACCGTCATCTGCTTCATGCTCGTCGCCGGCATCAACTTCTCCCTGATCTTCGCGGTGCGTTCACGACCCAGCCAGCTCTACCGGGACACCGAGTTCCGCGCCTACGCGTCGACCGCCGCAGTGCTCGTGGCACTGGTAACCCTGGATCGCTGGCGCAGCACCGATCTGCCCTTCTTCGAGGCCCTGAGGGAGGCCGCCTTCAACTCCGTCTCGCTGATGACGACAACCGGCCACACGACCCGGGACTACGACTCCTGGAGCGACACCTCCCGCACCCTGCTGCTGCTCGCCATGTTCGTCGGCGGCTGTGCAGGCTCCACCGCCGGCGGCGTCAAGGTCGGCCGCCTGGTCATGACGCTGAAGATGGCCCTGCGCGAAGTGCAGCTCCTGTTCAACCCGCGCCGTGTTCTGGCCCTGTGGGTCGGCGACCGAACGATCAGCGACCAGGTGGCGCGCAGCCTGGGCGGCTTCATGACCCTGTTCGCCTTCCTGTGGCTGGGCGTCGCCGCCACCCTTGCCATCGCAGGCAACGACATGGTGACGTCTCTCTCGTCGTCGCTGGCCTGCCTCTCCAACGTCGGCCCGGCGATGGGAGCGGCTGGCCCCAGCCTCAACTACGCCTTCTTCGCCGGTTGGGAGAAGCTCATGCTGATCTTCCTGATGTGGCTGGGCCGGCTCGAGATCGTGGCCGTCACCGCGATCTTCCTGCCCGTGTTCTGGCGCCGCTGAGCCCTGCTCGGCGCTCCGCTCGCTGCCCTTACTCTACGCGGCAGACTTCGGTGAACTCAGGCCGCGGCAGGCGGGGGAAGAGGCCTTCGGGATCGCCGTAGCCGATCGAACACAGGAAGTTGGAGCGCACCGAAGTGCCGGCGAAGAACAACTCGTCGCACTTCGCATTGTCGAACCCGGACATGGGGCCGCAATCGAGACCCAGCGAGCGTGCGGCGAGCATGAAGTAGGCGCCCTGCAGGGTCGCATTCCGGAAGGCCGTGATCTCGGCCAGCGCCGCGTCGTCGCGGAACATGTCGGCCATGCCGGGGTTGTGGGCGAACAGCACGTTCATCTTCTCGAAGAAGGCAAGGTCGTAGGCCAGGACGGCGGTCACCGGCGCCTGCCGGATCTTGTCCCGGTTGCCGGGCATGGCGACGGACGCCACGCGATCCTTCGCTTCGGCGCTGGCCGCGAAGACGACCCGCTGCGGCCAGCAGTTGGCGCTCGTCGGCCCCCACTTCATCAGGTCGTGAAGCTCCTGCAGCGTGTCCCTCGATACCTCGCGCGGCAACCATCTGTTCTGGCTGCGCGCGTCCCGGAACAGGACATCCATGGCGTGATCGTCGATCTTTCGCATCGTGCTTCCCCCGTCGGCGAATGATACGCCGCTCAGTCCGTCGCCGCGGCGCGCCGGAACAGCGATGCGACGTGTCTCTCGGGCAGGGGCCTGGTGGCCAGCGACACCGCGGTGGTGCATCCGATCGCGAACAGACCCGCCAGTGCCGCGCAGGATGTCGGGTTCGGCGACTCGCCGTGCAACCAGGAGACGACCGGGTGCAGGAAGCCGCCCTCGAACCAGGCCGGATCGACGACGCCCGTGTGCAGCACCACGAAGGAGCCCAGGCCGACGATCAGTCCGGTGTACGCACCGGCCCGGGTGACGCCGCTCCACAGCGCGCCCAGCACGAGTGGACCCGCGAAGGCCGCCATCATGCCGCCGTTTCCGGTCCAGACCAGGATCGCGATGTTCATGTCCATCAGCATCCAGGCCATCGTCACACAGACGATCATCACGCCCAGGGTCGCCCACCGGCTGATGATCAGCACCCGCCGGTCGAGCTGTTCGTCGCTCAGGTGCGAATGGAACCGGGGCGCCAGTGTTCGTCGGTAGAGGTCGTTCGCCACGATCTGCGAAGAGGACACCACCAGCCCGTCCGCCGTCGACATGACCGCGGACAGGATGCCCACACCGATCAACGCCGCCAGCCAGGTCGGGAACAGTTCGATGAACAGCGCCGGCAGCGCCTCGTTCGGCGTCGAGCCTTCCTCGTACAGGCGCCCGCCGAGCACCGCCCGGGCAAGCGCCCCGCCCAGGCCGAGCATGCCCAGGGTGACGCCGAAGACAGAGGCGAAGCGCAGGAAGGTGAAGCGCGACCTGCCCGTCTTGAGCGCCCAGATCTTGTTGCCGATGTGGGGCAGGAGTCCGAGCGGAATGTGGGCCAGAAGGACCGCCATCTGCGACCACCAGGAGTGGTAGAGCGGCGTGGAGCGGTTGATCCAGCCGACCTGGTTCGGGTCCTGCTCCCGGATGCTCGAGATGACCGAGCTCAGGCCCCCGTCCATGCCGGCGCCGAAGACGAACAGGATGATCACCAGGACGCCGATCAACAGCATCAGGAAACCCTGTACGCCGTCCGTGAGGATGTCCGCATGAGCGCCGCCCAGCGAGACGTAGACCAGCAGCACGGCGGCCGTGATGCCGAGCGCCCAGGCCGGCGACAGACCAAGCATGGTCTCGAACATCACCAGGCCCGACAGGAGCTGGCCGGCAAGGTAGAAGAACAGCAGCAGGGACGCCAGGGTGACGATCACGCGGATGCCGTCCGACCGGTACCGGTCGCCCAGGAACTCCGGTATCGAACGCGAGCCGAACCGCTCGCCCACGTTCGCCACCAGCCGCATGCAGATCAGAACGCCCAGGTACACGCCGGCGGGGTAGAGCACCGCCGACAGCAGAGCGGCCGTTCCATGCTCGTAGGCGAGACCCGGGAAACCGAGGAACGTCGCCCCGCTCGCCGTCGTCGCCGCGAATGCGAGGGCCAGAAAGAAGGGGCCGTAGGCAGCCCGCGCCGTCGCGAAATCGTCGGCGCCATGAACCCGGTTCCGGCCGATCAGGCCGAAGAGCAGCATGCCGCCCAGATAGGCGACCAGGAACAACCAGGACCAGACGATCAGGCTCACGGGCGGATGGCTGACCGTATCACCTGCACTCCAGCGAAACCGTGGGGCGCCGGACGCCGTACTGCTACTACGAAGTCCTCTGTCGAGCTCATCTCCATGCAGCCAGCCACGCACAAGTCCTCGCGCACCGGGTCATCGACGGCACGTGGAGCACGCCAGCCTCGGGAAGCCAAAGCCCTCCGCGCCGCCGTCGCCGCACTGCTCCTTCTTGTCCTGCCGACCGCGGCGGCGGCAGACACGGTCCGCATCCCTGCCGGCACCACGGTCTACTGCGTCCTCGACGAGAGCCTCTCCACCAGGAAGAGGTCGAGCGACCACGTCCGGCAGGGAGACCGCGCAAGGGCCCTGGTGGCCGAGGATGTCCTGGTCGACGGCCGCGTCGTCATCGAGGCAGGGACGGTCGTCTGGTCCGAGGTGCGACGTGCCCGGAGTGCCAAGGTCGCCGGTATCCGGGGCCGGCTCGAAGTCGAGGCGAACACCGTCACTGCCGTGGACGACACGACGATCCGGCTCGCCGGCGGCTACGACCGCTCCGGCAAGGGCCGCTTCATGCTCACCGCCGCGTTGACCGCAGCCGTTGCATGGCCGTTCGTCTTCATCAAGGGCAAGCACGCACGCCTGCCGCACGGCGTCATCTTCGATGCCCGGACCGAAGCGCCGGTGGATATCGAGGTCGGCGCACGCTTGAAGCTTCCGGTTCTCCGCGCCGAAATCCAGGGCTTCGAGGTCAGCATCCCCTACGACAGGATCGATCACGACGTCCGGCTCGCGAGCCTGCCTCTCCACTTCGACGGACTGGCGCCGGGGACGGAAGAGGCCCACGTCACGGCGGTCAACGGCGAGAAGATCCGGCGGCTCGAAATCCCCATCGTCGACTCCACGGGCGAGGTCGACTTTCGGGACCTGGCCGTGCACTTCCGACCTGGCATGAACCGGTTCACCGTCACGATCGACGGCGAGTCCGAGGATGTCCTGCTGGAGTTCGAGTTCTAGCAGCAGTCCGTGGCGAAAGTCGCGCTGCAGACCCCTCGGCCAGAAATCCTCGGTCGGAATCTCCAGGCAGAACTCCCGGACAGGTCCGCAGGCAGCTCCTCGCGCAGCCTGCCGAAGACCCTCGGGCCGCACTCGGCTACTGTTCGGTCATGCCGACCATGCTCCGCCGACCGACGCCTCTCTGTCTTCCTGCGGTCCTCGCCGCGGCCGTCGCGCTCGCACCCGCGGCGGCACAGCAGGAGCCACAGCGGGAGCCGCTTCAGGTCCACCACATCTACGGACCGGACGCGCTCGACTTCTCGCCCGACCTGCCGCGAATCCGCTGGTTGCCGGGCGGCCAGGACTTTCTGCTGTCCGAAGACAACGAGCACGGACCTGGGCGGCTGTGGTACTTCGTCGACGCGGCAACCGGCGACACGGAGCCCTTCTACGACCCCGAGCCGCTGGCCACGGCGCTGGAAGAGCAACTGCGGCTGGACGGTGAGGACGCGGCACTGAAGGCGCGGCCGTCGTCGCTGCGTCTTTCGCCGTCCACGGACCGGCTTCTGCTCCAGCTCGCCTCGGACCTGTTCGTCTGGGAATTCGATGCCCAGGTGCTCACGCGGCTCACCCACGGCCCGGAAACAGAGGAACTGGCCCGTTTCTCGCCGGACGGTCGCAGCCTGGCCTTCGTGCGCGACGCAGACCTCTTCGTCGTCGACCTGAAAGGCGCCGAAGTCCGGTTGACCACGGACGGCAGCGAGACCATGCTGAACGGCAAGCTCGACTGGGTCTACCAGGAGGAGATCTACGGCCGCGGCAACTACCAGGCGCATTGGTGGAGTCCGGACAGTCGCAGGATCGCATTCCTGCAGAGCGACGAGCGGGACGTGCCGCGCTTCACGGTTGTCGACCATCTGCCCTATCGGCCGCCGCTCGAGGTCTACCCGTATCCGAAGGCCGGCGACGCGAATCCCCGCGTGCGGCTCGGCGTCGCATCGGCCGCGGGAGGCGGCATCACCTGGATCGATCCGGGGATCTACGGGCACACCGAGATCCTGATCGTGAATGTCGTGTTCTCGCCCGACGGCGATGTCTGGTACCAGGTCCAGGACCGCCGGCAGACCTTCCTGGACCTGCACAGGGCCGACCCGGCGGCCGGCGTCTCGGAACGGATCCTGCGCGAGGAGTCGCCCGCCTGGGTCAACGTGCTCGGTCCACCTCGTTTTCTGAAGGGACCGGAAGGGAGCCGCGCCCTGGAAGCCACCGACTCTCCGGACGAGAACGAGGGCGCACAAGGCGGCGGCTTTCTCTGGCTCAGCGAGCGGACGGGATTCCAGCACCTCTACCGCTACGACGGGGACGGCAAGCTGGCGGGACCGCTGACCGAAGGACGCTGGGAGGTCCGCTCGCTCCACGCCGTCGACGAGGACGCCGGAGCGGCCTACGTCTCCGGCACGTACCGTTCGGCAATCGGAGCCGACGTGCTCCGGGTCTCTCTCGACGGCACCGGCGCGACCCTCCTGGCCGCGGAACCCGGCAGCCACCGCGGCAGCTTCCCGGAGGACGGCCCGATCGCACACTGGATCGCCGCCTCGAGCGATCTCGAGACACCCACCACGATGACGCTGCGGAGCGCCGCCGACGGTGCGATCGTCCGCGAGCTCGGCGGCGGCGCCGTGCCGGACATGGAACGGTTCGACATCTCGCCGCCGGAACTGCTCAGGATCACGACGAGCGACGGCGTCGACCTGGAGGCAATGCTCATCCGGCCGCACGGCTTCGACCCCGGGCGCGTCTACCCCGCCTGGGTTCACGTCTACGGCGGCCCGCACGCTCAACAGGTCCGGGACGGCTGGCTGGGATCGCGCGGCATGTGGTTCCAGTACCTGGCCCAGCAGGGAATCGTCGTTCTCGTGGTCGACAACCGGATCGCCTCCGGGAAGGGAGTCGAGTCGACCTGGCCCGTGTACCGGAACTTCGGCGAGCAGGAACTCGCCGACCTTGTGGAGGCCGTCGACTGGCTGGGCGCCAGGCCGTGGGTCGACGAAGAGCGGATCGGCCTCGACGGCTGGAGCTTCGGCGGCTACATGACGCTCTACGCGCTGACTCGCTCCGATCGCTTCCGGGCCGGAATTGCCGGCGGCAGCGTCGTGGACTGGCGCGCCTACGACTCGATCTACACGGAGCGCTACATGTCGACGCCGGACGACAATCCGGAAGGCTACAAGGCCGCATCCGTTCGCGAGCGCGCGGCCGATCTCCACGGCGACCTGTTGCTGATCCACGGCACGATGGACGACAACGTCCACATGCAGAACACGCTGCAGATCGCCTGGGACCTCCAGAAGGCCGGCAAGCCGTTCGAGATGATGCTCTACCCCAGGTCCCGGCACGGCATCTCGGACCCCGACCTCTCGCTCCACCTGCGCGAGACGATGGCCCGCTTCATCCTTAAGACGATCGAGCCCTGACCGGGGGGCGGTTCCGCCAGGCCCGTACGCTCAGCGCCAGTGTCGCGATCGTGCCCCAGGAGAGCCCCACGACGACACCGGCGTCGAGGATGCCCCGCCAAGGCTGCTCCAGCCTGTGCACGAACACGATCAGCACCAGGATGCCGACGGTACCCAGGTAGACGCCAAGCCGTTCCCTCTTCGTGCCTTCGAAGTACCCGGCGGCGAACAGCGGCGCGAGCGCCACGCGGAGAAGCGTCGGCCGGCGGCGGACCGTCATCGCTCGCTCCGCCACCCGCGGCGAGAACCGCAACTGGAATCCGCGCAACCCCTCCGACCAGGCCATGAACGGGATGATCGCAAGGAGAACCGCCCAGTGGTACCAGGCAAACGGATGCTCGAAGGCCGCGATCGAGATCCTGGCCAGCCGCCAGACCGCCCAGAGGAGCAATCCGACAATCCCGCCCACGGCCCACAGGGCGCCGGCAGTCGCCAGCGTCCGGACGAGGAGCCGGTCTCCGAGTCCGCTGTCCGTGTCCGTCACCCGGTCCGCCTCCGAGTCGGCGGCACGGCTTCACTCATCCGACGCCAGGTCCCGTCGGCCGCGGTCGCTGGCCAGGGCGGCGTGGTTCAGGATGTTCCGCGCCATCGACGACGGCTGGCTCGCTGCGTTGGCCCGGTAGAGCGCCGCGCGCGCCTCGTGGACTCCGGCGTTCTCGGGTGCCGCGTACCGAGCTGCCTCGATCAGGTGGCACGCCACCGCGTGCCGCCCGGCGGCCGACGCCGCGCGCGCCCGTTCGACCACGCGCTCGATGCCGCCGGCCAACTCGACCCAGGCTTCTGCCTGCTCCTTCTTCGCAGCCGGCATCACCGTGTCGAACTCGCCGTCCCACCAGCCGCCGTAGCGCCGCCAGACCATGCGCACGAGGAAGCTCGGATCGTCGTAGACCGGCCGCAGGTAGGGTTCGTCCGCGAGCTCGGCAGGCGGCGTCACTGCCCGAATCACCTGGTCGAGGCTCGAACCGCGATTCATCGCCGCGACGCTCTGCTCCTCGATCGAGCGCATGTAGCGCGCGGTCCCGTCGAGAGCCCGGCGCACCCTGTCGGCGCCGAGAATCGGCAGGCCGTGCCCCGGAAGCAGGATCTCCGCCCCCAGAGGCAGCATCCGCTCCAGGCTGTCGGCCCAGTCGCCCACGTACCGCTGCACCTTCTGAGGGTTGCCGGCGTTCGGCACCGCCCAGATGAACAGGTCGCCCGTGTGCAGAACCCGGCGCTCCGGTATCCAGGTCCAGGTGACGTCGTCCGTCTCGCCCCGGCCGTGGGTCAGCTCGAACGTCAGTCCACCTCGCCTGAAGGTCAGGTTCCGGCGGTAGAGGACGTCCGGATACCGATAGCTGTCGGGCCAGCGGTAGTGCGGTGCGTCGATCGCGAACTGCCGGCGGTTGATCGCCGTGTTCCAGCCCAGGGTCGCCAGGTAGCGATCGAAGTGGGCCGGTACGCGTTCGTGGGCATACACGGTGGGCCGCGGCCAGCCTCGCTCGTCCGCCTCGGCATCGAAGGCAGTGACAGAAAACACATGATCCGCGTGGTGGTGCGAGTAGATCGCGGCCACGACCGGCGTGTCGGGCCACTCCCTTCTCGTGTCCTCGAAGCAGCGCTTCACGTCCAGGAGGTGGCCCGCGTCGAGCATCACCAGGCCGTCCCCGCTGTCGATGACGAAGAAGCCCGCAATGCCCTTGAAACCCAGCAGTCCCTCGCTGATGCGGCACGAACCCGGGTAGTAGCGGTGAACCGGGTGGTGCTCGAACTGCAGGTCGAGTTCGCCGCGCCAGGCCCGCTCGGCCAGATCGAGGAGATTCAGTCCACGTTCGTCAGGCATGGCGGCGAACGTTACCCCAGCAACGCGGCGGAACCGACTGCCAGGCTCGGCTTGCTGTCCCGAGAGCAGCGATCGGACGTGGAGACGCTTCCGCTCGTATGAGCAAGGTGGGCTCGGCACACAACCCAGCCCTCGGCACACAACCCAATCACTGTCCAAGCCCCTCCGTCGAAGAGACTCTCTTGGCGCCGAGCTGGACTCATGCAGAGGCGCCGGGCGCCAGCCCGATGCCGCGATCTCCTGGGCGGAGTGCCTGATCCAGGTTGCCATGTGCTCACGACGCTGGCGTGGCAGTGCTGGGGAAGTCGGTGGGGCCGTTCATCGAAGTGGCATTCGGGCTCTCGGCTTGACGATTGGGTGACGCGCGCAGGCGTGATTCAGCCTGACTCACGCCGTGGGGAGCACTGCCCCTTCGGGCCATCGGGTTCCTGTCAGTAGCTCGAGATGCCGATTTCCTTCTCTGTGATGAACTCGAGCAGGGCCGGTGTGCCGGACTCGGTTGCCTCGATCCCGCGGCGGATCGCCGGCTCGATCTCCGCCGGGTCGGTGACTCGCTCGCCGTAGCCGCCGAACGCCCTGGCCATGTCGGCGTAGTGGCCGGAGATGTCCGTGCTGCGGTACTTCTCGGTCGCCACCTGCATGATCGGCAGTTCGATTGCCATCGAGAAGTTGTTCAGCAGGATCGACAGGATCGGCAGGCGCTCGCGCACCGCAGTCTCGAAGTCCATGCCGGTGAAGCCGATCGCGGCATCGCCCCAGACGTTGATGCACAGCTTGTCGGGCCGGGCGAGCTTCGCGCCCATCGCCAGGCCCAGGCCGTAGCCGAGCTGCGTGGTCTTGCCCCAGCCGATGTAGGAGAGCGGCGTCGTGCTGCGCCAGAACGGCGACAGCTGGTCCCGAGGCGATCCGGCGTCGTGGGTGATGATCACGTTGTCGCGGTCGACCGTGCGCATGAGGTCCCACAGCACGCGATACGGTGACAGCGGCGCCGCTTCGGACGTGAGCTTCGGCATCCACTCGGCGAGCCATCCGGTTCGGATCCGATCGATCTCGGCCGGCACGGAGTCGGCCCGACCGGCAGCGTGCGGCAGCGACTGCCCTTCCAGCTCCGCGATCAGGGCGGCGAGCGTGAGCTTCGCATCGCCCGCGACCACGCAGTCCGAAGCGACGTTCTTGTTCAGGTCGACCGGATCGAGCGTCGCGTGCACGTACTTCGCCTGCGTGTACTTGCCGAAGTGGAGACCGAAGGCCGTTGTCGTGAAGCTGCAGCCGATGCCGAAGATCACGTCGGCGGCGTCCAGGAACGCGTGCACCGCCTTCGGGACGGCACGGCCGCCAGACCCGAGCGCCAGGGGATGGTCCTCGTTGAACGAGCTCTTGCCGCCCAGACTGGTCGTCACCGGGGCGTTCAGCAACTCGGCCAGGTGTCGCAACTCGTCCCAGGCCTCGGCGTAGTGGACTCCCTGCCCGGCGTAGATGACCGGCCGTTCCGCGGCCGCCAGCACCGCCGCCGCCTCACGGACCAGGTCCGGATCGGGACCGACCCGCACGGTGCCGCTCGGACGAGGACCCGGATTGTCCGGAGCGTCCTCGCCGAAGACGTCGGCGGGCACCTCGACCAGCACCGGGCCCGGCCGGCCGGAGCGCAGCTGGGTGAAGGCGCGGCGCATCACCTCCGGCAGCGCCTTGCCCATGGAGAGCGGCTCGCACCACTTCGTCACGCGCTGGAAGTTCGCCACGGCATTGAAGTTCGGTGCCACGTGCGCCGCCCGACGGCCGTACCCCATCGGCAGCACGAGGATCGGCGCCGACTCGCCGTAGGCCTGGGCCACGCCGCCGAAGGCGTTCTCCGTGCCCGGCCCGCTCTGCATCGTGAAGACGCCCGGTTGCCGGCCTGAACTCAGCCGGCTGACCGCGTCCGCCATGTGCAGGCCGGTCCGTTCCTGGCGGACGATCACGGTGCGGATGTCCGCCACTGCCGCAGCCTCGATGATCGGGTTGACCGGGTAGGCGACGATGAACTCGATACCTTCCCGCTTGAGGTACTCGGCGACGCCCTGGGCTACCTTCACGGCGGAACTCCTGGAGTTTCGGGGAGGGGCTACGATAGCCGGAAGCGCCGCGCTTGCAGAAGCCGGCACCGGCATGGACTGCGCGCCAGGAGGTCCGGCCACGGCAGGAACAGGCGCGAGCTGCGCCGGTCAGCCGCCAGCCGGTCTCAGAGGCCGTCTCGGAAGCCGTAATAGTCGCGGTACCAGTCCACGAAGCGGGGAACGCCGACGTCGATCATGGTCGTCGGCCGGTAGCCGAGCAGTTCCCTCGCCGTCGTCAGGTCGGCCGAGGTCCGGACGACGTCTCCCGGCTGCATGGGCAGGAACTCCTTCTCGCCCTCGCGGCCGCAGCTCGACTCGATCTGCCGGATGAACGCCATCAGTTCCTCCGCCCGCCCCGCAGCGAGATTGCAGACCAGGAGTTCGTGGTTGCGGTCGATCGCCGAGACGACACCCGCGGCAATATCGTCGATGTAGGTGAAGTCCCGGTGCATCCGGCCATGGCCGAAGACCTGCATGGGCTCGCCGCGCAGAAGGGCGCCGGTGAACAGGAACAGCGCCATGTCCGGACGCCCCCACGGTCCGTAGACGGTGAAGAAGCGCAAGCCGGTCGCTCGCAAACCGTACAGATGGTTGTAGACCGAAGCCATCAGCTCGTTCATCTTCTTCGTCGCGCCGTAGAGAGAGCACTGAGCCGAGGTGCTGTCGCTCTCGCTGAGCCGTTCCCGCATGCTGTCGCCGTAGACCGAACTGCTCGAAGCGTAGATCAGGCCGCCGACCTCGCGGTCCCGGCACAGCTCGAGCACGTGCGTGAAGGCCTGCACGTTGTCGCGGACGAACGCGTTCGGATGCGCGATCGAGTGCCGGACTCCCGCCTGGGCGGCAAGGTGGCAGACCCGGGTGTCGCTGCCGCGGTTCGAGCCACGGACGAGGTTGTCGAAGGCAGCCTCCAGGGATTCCCGATCACCGATGTCGGCACGGACCAGACGGAAGTTGGCGCGCTCCTCGAGGATCCTGTTGCGGCTCTCCTTGAGTCTGGGCTCGTAGTACTGGTTGAAGTTGTCGTATCCGATGACCTCGTCGCCTCGGTCGAGCAGGGCCTTGGCCACGTGGAAGCCGATGAACCCGGCGCTGCCGGTGAGCAGGATCCTCACGCTGCACCTCCGGCAGTCCCGCCAGGCCAACGCTCCGCGAGCTGGGACACGGGGTCGATCAGGAGATCCTCGATCGGAAGCTCCGCCAACCTGCGGTCGTCGAACTCCGGCGCCCTCTTGAGCACCTGGTCCCGCAGGCCGGCGTAGCGTTCCCGGTAACCGGAGAGAACGCAGCGCAGCTCGGCCGCCGGCGCGCGCTCCCGGAAGCGCACATGGATCAGGTCCAGCGCCGAAACCTCGCCGTCCCTGAACTCGGGCACGCCGACGAACACCCGGCCATCCGTCCGCCCCCGCGCCGCCATCAACCGACCCTCGAGCGCAACCGCGTACTTCGTGCCCTGAAGCAGCGGCTCCCGCACGGTCCGCGACTGCAGATCCCGGCACAGGCCGCCCGCCCGCACCAAGCGGATCGTGGCGGCATCGCCGGGAGCCGGACCGTCGCCCCCGCACCAGAGCCTGTAGCGGACGTACCCGAGCACCTGGTCGACGAAGGGATCAAGCGCGCTCATCGTGCGCCGGTCCTCGGACGAGATCGCCTCTTCCGGCGCACCGGCCTCGAGCAGCGCGGCCGCCAGGGACATCCGGCCCAGGGTCTGGTCATGGCGGGAGATGCCCACGGTCACTGTCTTGGCCTGGTGCTTGATCGTGTCGACGTGCCGGGTCAGATCGTCGATGGCCGGGCTCAGGGCGCGCTGCAGATCCTCGAGCAGCGCAGCGGTCTCCGCTTCGTCGGCACCGGTGGACCTGTCGCCGGTCAGGCGGTCGAGCACCACGGCCAGCCGCACCGCCAGGCCGGTGTGGACGGCGCCGTCGTAGCTGCCGTCGGCCAGACCTCGGCGAACCGCGCCGATCTCGGCCGCGGCCAGTTCACGCAGCCGGGCGACCGATCCGCGGGCCGTTCCGGAAGCGCTTCCGGAAGCAGTCGCCGAACCGAGCGCCGTGCGGATGGCACGAAGCGGCCTGGCGAGGTCGTCGATCGCGAGCGCCGCGTGGTAGCCGAACAGGTGGCCGGCAACCGTCGCCAGCACGAAGGACAGCTCGGGCGCGACCGCGGGCACCTCGATCACGGCTGGTGCGGCCCGAATGCCGGCGCCCTTCGAGGCGATGACGATCGGCGTCGCGCGGTGAGCCTCGTAGACGTCGATCTCCTTCCTCGTATCGGCCGCGGTCGATCCCTGGACTCCCGTGGCACAAACCAGGATCAACGGTTCGGACGACAGGTCGATGTGCTTCTTGTCCTCCGTGGCGTCGCAGGCGATCGCCTTGTAGCAGAGTTCCGAGAGCTTGATGCGTATCTCTTCCGCCGCGATGCGGTCGAGTCCGTTGCCGACCACCGACCAGTCCCGCAGCCTCGGCGCGTGGCGCCTTGCCGCCGCGGCGATCTCCTCTTGCAGCGCAAGAGTCTGCTCCATCGCCTCCGGCAACGCCCGCAGCTCGCGCAGCAGCCGGTCCGCGGCAGACCGCTCGTCGCTTCTGCCCGCCACCAGGTCGGCGATCGCCACGGCGAGCAGCATGCCGGCCGCGATCTGGGAGTAGAACGCCTTGGTCGACGCCACGCTCATCTCCACGTCGCGGCCGTCCGACGTGTAGAGCACGCCGTCCGCCCGGTCCGCCAGATCCGAGTTGCGGCGGTTGACGATGGCGATGGCCCGCGCTCCCCGGCGCTGCGTGAGATTGAGGGTCCGCAGCGTGTCGGTCGTCGTGCCCGACTGACTGACCGCGACCACCAGGACGTCCGTCATGTCCGGCAGCAGGTGGAAACCCGAGAGTTCCGTTGCCGGCATCGCCTGGACGCGAAGCCCGCGGAGATCCCGCTCCCGCAGCCGCCCCTCGATGGCGGCCGCGATCCCTGAGCCGGCGACGGCAGCCGTGCCCTGCCCGGTGACGACAATCCGCGTGATCGCGCCGCTTGCCAGATCGCGCGCCACGGCTTCGGGTAGCGACTGCCGGCCCAACGTCACCCGGAGGCGTCCGGCCGCGTCCTCGTGCAGCTTGCCGCGCAGCGTCTTCTGCACGGATCGCGGCGCTTCGCTGATCTCCTTGAGCAGGAAGTGGGGGAACTCGCCCCGGTCGATGTCGCGGGTCGTGATCTCCGCCCGCTCCAGTTCCTCCTCGTGCACCGGCAGCGGCGACCCGTCCATGCCGAAACGCTCGATACCCGCCAGTTCGCCTGCCCGCCGCGCGTCCAGTACCGCCATCTGACCCCTGACTGCGCCGGGCGCCTCCGGTCCGGCCGGCGCCTCTCCGTCCATGCGCAGATAGGCGGCGGTCTCTTCCACCAGGCCGTAGGGCTCGCTGGCCACGACGAAGGCGTGGTCCGCGAGACCCACGTAGAGCCCCTGCCCGCTGCCGCGGATCGCCAGGTAGAGACGGTTCGGATCGTCGCCGCAAAGCGCTCCGACAGCCAGCGAACCCTCGTACCCGGCGACTGTCTTGCGGAACGCCGGCAGCGGTTCGTCGCCCCGGATCAGCTGCCGCGACATGAGCACCGGCATGACCTTGGCGTCGGTGGTGATCCGCGGGTCGATGTCCAGACTCTCCAGCACACGCAGGTCGGCGTGGTTGTCGATGTCGCCGTTGATCGCCGCCGCCACCTGCGGGACGCTCGGCGGGCGGGATCCGTCGGGCGCCTCCGCCTCGTTCAGAGGATGTGCATTCGCTTCATTGACCCTGCCGACGCTGGCCCAGCGGGTGTGACCGAGGATGGCCGCCGTGACGTCCGGACTCTCGAGCGCCGCCGCGAGTACCGGGTCATCCGCCACCGCGGCGCGCAGGAACCGCACGTTGTCGCCGAGTTCGCCTATCTCCTCGGCGCACTTGTAGACGATGCCCAGGCAGCCGTCGCTGCACATGATCGCACGATGTCCGAACAGTTCATCCCCTGCCCGCCGATCGAGTTCCGCCTGGATCGCCGGACTTCCGATGTCGAGACCGTGCCCCGAGAGCAGCAGCAACAGTCCTGCCGAGTCGCGGCCGCGGACCTCCAGCCGGTCGAGGGACGAAAGAGCCTGCTGGACGCCGATCAGTACATCGAGCCCCGCGTCGCTGACCCCGGCCGGCGCCAGGGCACGTACCTCGGCGACGGTCCGCAGCCGGTCGCAGCGGATCGCCCACTCGGCGTCCGCCAGAGTGCCCACCGCCTGGTTCACGACCTCCAGACCAGCGGCGCCGAACGGCGCAACGCCGGCGTCCAGAGTCGATTCGAGGTCTCTCAGCGCCTTGACGGTCGGCGCAAGGGCCTCGTGCAGCGCGGCACACAGCGTCGGATCGCGCACCACGGCACGCACCGTGGGACGGGCGCGCAGTCGCCGGTCCTGGTTCGCGAGTTCCGAGGCGGCGTCGTTCAGGGCCGACGCAAGCGCTCGAGCGTCGGCGCCATCCAGGCCGCCGACCGCTGCCTCGACGCAGCGACCGGCCGCGGCGAGCCCCTCCAGCAGTTCCCGCGAACAGGTCGCCGGCCCGGCGTGGGTACGCATCAGGATGCCGACGATCCCGCACATGGGTGCCGGAAGCTTAGCCCGGATCGAGATTCGCTCGAGGAGATCCCGGCACGCTCGTCGGTCTGTTCGCGACGGGGGCGGCTTGCCGCCCAATGAGACTAAGCTCCCGGCAAGGAACCACAACCCGAATGAACCACACCTCGACCTTCCTCGCCGCCGTCGTCCAGATGGGCGCCACGTCCGACGAGCAGGCCAACTGGGAGACAGCCCGACACTGGATCGAGACCGCGGCGGACCGCGGCGCGCAGTTCGTGTCCACACCCGAGAACACGAACTACCTCGGACCGCACCGGAAGAAGGTGGAGCTTGCCGAGCCGACCTCGGGCGCCACGTGCAGACGGTTCGCGGCGCTGGCGCGGGACCGGCGCATCCATCTCCTTCTCGGCTCCTACAACGAGCTTGCGCCGGAGGAGGAGGGCAGCCGCTGCTACAACACCAGCGTGCTCTTCGACCCCCGGGGCCAGATAGCGGCCACCTACCGCAAGATCCACCTCTTCGACGTGGACGTATCGGATGCGGTGCGCTTCCTGGAGTCGAAGACCGCCGTGTCCGGCGCCGACCCGGTCACCGTGGATACGTCCCTGGGCCGCCTGGGCCTCACCATCTGCTACGACCTGCGGTTCCCCGAGCTCTACCTGCGTCTGGCCGCCGACGGTGCGGAGATCCTGACCGTGCCGTCCGCCTTCACCCTGATGACCGGCAAGGACCACTGGTACCCGCTGCTGCGCGCCCGCGCGATCGAGACGCAGTGCTACGTGCTGGCGGCGGCGCAGACCGGAAGGCACGACGACCGCGGCCTGCGGCACAGCTACGGGCACTCGGTGATCATCGACCCGTGGGGGCACGTCCTGGCTGACGCCGGGGACGCCCCGGGGGTCGCGATCGCAGAGATCGACCGGCGGCGCGTCGCCTCGGTGCGGCGCTCGATGCCCGTCGCCGCTCACCGCCGGCTGCCGACCGGTCCGTCGATCGAGTGAGGCCCACCTGGACCTGGAGGTCCCGCCCGGACGGAGACTTCACCCGGCAGCACTGTCACGGTCTGTCACGGCAGGGAGCCGAACACCCGTGTTCTGTTGATTCGGTGGATCACGGATCACGGATCACGTTGAGCGTGTCGGCGATGACCACTGCTTCGGTGCATTCGCCGGACCGGGGACACCAGGAGTAGCGTCCCGGAGCCAGATTCCGCACGAGGTCCCGGCTCTCCCATTCGCGCACCTGTCCGTTGGAACGGAGGGCCTGGAGGTGCATGACGAGCCCTTTCGTGCTGACAATCGCTCCGTCCATGCTTCCGGCTGGTCCGGGAAGCACCAGGTCGCCTCTGGCATCGGAGAGTTCGATTTCGGTGTCTTCCGCGAAGGGCGCACCGCCTCGCCACCCGTCTGTCCCCAGACCCTCGGCATGAACGACGAGCTCGACGGGACCGCTCGATCCTGACAGCCAGAACCCGACCGAGCCGTCCGCTCCCGTGAGACCGCGCTCCCGAACCACACCGCGACCGGGGTCGCGGTACCGCAAGACCGCGACCGCTCTGGCAACGGCGCTCCCTCGTGACCGGACGAGAAAGCGGATACGTCTCCGGGGCCGCAGAACGATATCGAGATCCTTGACTGGCTCATCCTCGGAAACACGGAGTTCCACCGGGTCGGACCGAAGGATCTGGCCGTCGACATACGCCTCTCCTCTCAGACTCACAACGGCATCGGGTACGCCTGTGAACTCGAAACTCCCGTCTTCCGCCGCCGCCTGGCTCGCCCCGAAGACCCATCGCCGACCGGCGGCGAGATCGACTCGTGCACCCGCGACGCCATGAGTTGCGCCCTGCGGGTCCAGGCGCACCAGGCGCCCTTCGATGTGACCGTTCGGCAGATCGATGTCGACCCGTGCAACACCATCGCCGCCTTCGACGACCTCCACCGCCCCTCCAATGGCTGATTGCCGGGGATCGAAGTCGCCCCAGCCGCCCGATCTCCAATCCCCTTCGCATGGGTCGCAGGCTGGTGCGGGCGTGACCTGGAAGGCCCAGGAACCCGCGTCCTCGCCCCAGGTCTCGCGCCTGGGAAGGAACCCCTCGAATCGCCCCCCTTCGCGGCTGCGGAGCACGACTCGTTCTCCTCCGTTGAGGCCGCCGAACCAGATCAGGACATCCTCCAGCGGGTCGCCGCCGCGTCGGATGCGCCCGCGAACCACCAGGAGATCGAGATGGACCACATGACGGCCGGCATCGCCGAACTCCACGACCTCCGTGTGCCACCGGTTCCCCCAGAGACCCTCGAGAAAGATCCGATAGTGCCCTGCGGGGAGCTCGGACCAGTTGAAAGTCCAGCTTCCCTCGAAGGACCTCTCTGCCATGTACCGCGCCATCAGATTACCGTCGGGCCTGCCGTCATCGCCGAACCGGATTCGGTAGGCGCTCGCCTCCAGGCCTTCCAGGATGGCAGTCGGAGCGAAGACATCGAGCGCGAAGCGGTTCGTGGCCGCGGAAGTGATCTCTCCGAGGTCGACCTGATCCAGCAGCGACTCCACCCGCACGGTCCAGCGGTCGTTGGGAGATTCCTCCATGTACAGGTCCCAGGTTCCTGCTGCCAGACCTTCGAATCCGAAGGCGCCGAAGCCGTCTGTCCACGAAGTCACGGGCAGTGCGCCGTTCCGCGGCGCCAGCGCGAGCAGGAACGGCCCCTCGCCAGCCGGGGTCCGCAGACTGCCGAAGACCCCGGCGCCCCGCACCGGCGTGACGACGCCGAAGTTGCTGTCCCGGCCGACGGTCACACCGGCCCGAGCCCACGGCAGGAAGGCGCCCAGACTTACGTGGAGATCCGCCTTCTCGTCCCGTGCGAAGGGACAGGACACCTCCGCTTCAGGCGCGTCGTCCTTGACATCAACACTGCAGGAGCCGTCGTAAACGCCGCGCTCCAGCCTCTTCCCCGGATTCCAGAGTCTCCCGACGATCCTGACGCTCTCGCTGTCAAGGCCGGACACGCCGACATCGCGGCCATCAAGCTGGAATCGGACCCGACCCATCGGGACCAGGGCCACCGAGGCTCCGCGATCATCGGCAGCCACTCTCGTCGCGGGCGCCCACCAATCCGCAGCTGTCGCCTCGACGACCCAGCCACTCGCCGTCTCCGGAACCACTGCCGCAATGGTCGCGGGCAGATCTGGAAGCGTATGGCGGGCGACGATCTCTCGCGTAGCCGCTTCGGCGACCATGAGCTCCACCTGACCCGGAGACTTCTCGCCGGGGAGCGCTCGGGTGTCCACCTCGACCACGATGGTGGCCTCGCTCGCCGAAGCCCGGTGCGCCGGCGACAATGCCATGACGGCAACGGCGGCCGCGACGGTCAGGACATCTCGTCTCGCATCTGTCTGCGCCACTGGAACTCCCTCGTCCTTGTCCCGCTCCTCGTCCTTCTCCGATCAGGACTGCCCCAGGCTCGGCGCGGCAACGACGGCGCCACCGACCTGACGCTACGATTGCACGGCTTTCCGACAGGACCCTCTCATGGAAATCTGGATTCTCGTAGCGATCATCGCCTTCACCTTCCTGGCCTTCAGCTTCGAGTGGCTGCCGATCGACGCGGTCGCCCTCTCCAGCCTGGGGCTGCTGCTGCTGTTCGGTCTGGTGACTCCCCAGGAAGCGATTCGCGGCTTCAGCAACGACGCCGTGATCACGGTGATGATGATGTTCATCCTGAGCTACGGGCTGACCCATACCGGCCTGATCGACCGATTCGGTCAGAAGCTCGCGCACCTGTCCGGCGGCACCCACTGGACCGCCGCGATCGCCCTGATCCTGGTCTGCGGCGTGCTCTCGGCCTTCGTCAACAACACCGCCGCACTGGCGATCCTGATGCCGGTAGGCATTCAGATCGCCAAGCACTACAACGTGTCGGCGTCGCGGATCCTGCTGCCGCTCTCCTACCTCTCCATCATCGGCGGCACGTGCACCCTGATCGGCACGTCGACCAACCTGCTGGTCAGTTCGAGATCGGCAGAAAGCGGCTACGGCGCCTTCGGCGTGTTCGAGTTCCTGAGTCTCGGGCTGATCCTCCTGGTCGTCGGTCTCGCCTACATCGTGTTCGTGCCGATGCGCTTTCTGGCGCCCCGTGCCGCCAGCTCCGACCTGACCGCCAAGTACCAGCTGTCCTCGTTCCTGACCGAAGTCCAGGTACCGGAAGGAAGCCAGCTCATCGACAACAACGTCGTCGACGCCAAGATCAACGAGCGTTTCCGGCTCACGGTACTGGAGATCCTGCGCGGCGAGGAGCGGATCGCGGTCGAACTCCGCTCCACGCCCATTCAGGGGGGCGACGTCCTGATCGTCGAGGGCCGCATGGAGGACATCGTCAACTTCCGCGACCACTACGGCCTGCGCCTGCGCACCGAGGTGAAGATCGGCGAGAAGGACCTCTCGGACAAGAACAACATCATGGCGGAGATCCAGCTCTCTCCCGTGTCACGGCTCACCGGCTCGACCATCCGCGAGCTGGACTTCCGCCGCCGCTTCGGCTGCTTCGTGCTGGCGCTCAACCGCACCGGCGATCCGATCCGCGAGAAGCTGGCCCACATCGTTCTCCACAACTGGGACACCCTCCTCGTGTTCGGTCCCCGTTCCCGGATCGAGGCGCTCTACGAGACGGAGGACTTCGTGCCGCTTCAGGAAGTCAAGCTGCGGCTCGTGATCCCCCGCAGATGGTGGCTCAGCGTCGTCATCATCCCGATGGTGGTCATCCTCGCCGCGACCGGGGTGACATCGATCCTCAAGGCCTCGATTCTCGGCGCCGTGGCGCTCATCGTGTTCGGTGGAATCTCGGTGCAACAGGCCTACGAAGCGATCAATTGGACCGTCATCTTCCTGCTCGTCGGCATCCTGCCGATGGGCATCGCGATGGAGAAGACCGGTCTGGCGGCGATGATCGGCGAGACGATCGCGACTGCCGGCGCCGACTACGGGCCCTGGGCGGTCATCGCCCTGGTCTACCTAGCGACCGCCCTGCTCTCGGAGATCGTGTCGAACAACTCGACGGCAGTGCTCATGGTGCCGATCGCCGGCACCGCCGCGACCTCCATGATGCTCGATCCCAAGCCCTTCATGATCACCGTCGCATTCGCCGCCTCGGCCAGCTTCCTGACTCCGATGGGCTACCAGACGAACGCGATGGTCTTCGGTCCCGGCGGCTACCGCTTCATGGACTACGTGAAGTTCGGCGCCCCGCTCAAGATCATGTTCTTCGTGATTTCCGTGCTGCTGATCCCGGTGATCTGGCCGCTGACGTAGGACACCTGCGACCTCAGGAGCCTCGCGGGAGGCGGACGAAGAGCGCTGTGCCCTCTTCAGTCGGCAGTCGCGTGTTCTCTTGCACGGGCCAGGAACCGGCGGAGGTCGGCGGGGCCTCTCGTGGCAGCCTCGTGGACACGGGCCATGTCCAGCGACTCGTAGGCGTGCGCAACGAGGTTGCGAAATCCTGCGGCCCGGACGAGCCGGTCGGCAAGGGCGGGCTCGATGACCTCGTCGTTCTCGAGGCGTCGAAAGGCATCGCCGTAGCTGCGCGGAGTACCGAGACGCAGCGCCAGGCAAGCTCCCATCGCGAGGTCGATCACGATCTGCGTCGCTTGCCAGAGATGGAGCACGACGGCATCCGACGCATCGGTCGAGGGCCGGAAGTCGTCTGGAGAGGAGGGGAGTCGGTCTGCCACGCGGTCGAGATGACGCTCGACCGCCATGACGCGCTCAGCGAGGACGTCTCGGTCGAGAACCGACAGGGCTACAGGGCCTCCAGGGTCTCTTCGTAGCCCTGCCTGAAGAGGGAGGCGTTCTCGCACCAGAAACGGGCCGCGTCAAGCCGGTAGCGGTCGAACAGGCCGGGCACCGCCTCATGCACGAGAACGCCGTCGCAGGAGGACCTGAAGCGCAGAAGACCGGTAGTCCGGTCGAGATCCACGAGGTCGATGTTGTCGTCCTCGAGAATCTCGACGAGAGCGGCCAGCAGGCCGGCCACGTCCGCGGCCTCGTCCGCCAGGTAACCGAAGTCCCAGTCCGAAGTCCCGTGCGCATCGCCTCGCGCCCGGGATCCGTAGAGGATGAACAGCTCGAGCCCCGCCGTTGCTCCTGCCGCTGCAGCGACGGCGTTCAGCAGATCCTCGGGCAGCCTGTGACCCATGCAGGCATCGTACAACCGCCACGGGCCATGAGCGGGCGCCGGCAGCCCGGGCGAATCGCGGCCGAAGAGCGGAGCCTCTGCCGAACGGCGCGCTCCCGGCACGCGGATTCCGGGTGTCTACCGCTGGCAGCGCGGGCAGTAGTACGTGCTGCGGCCCGAGATCACGATCCGGCGGATGCGGGAACCGCAGCCGGACGGACAAGCCTCGCCTTCGCGGTCGTAGACGTCGAGCGAGACCTGGAAGTAGCCGGAGTTGCCCTCGCCGTCGGCGAAGTCGTTGAGGGTCGTGCCGCCCTGCTCGATCGCCTCGCCGAGGACGGAGCGCACGGCTTCGGCGAGGCGGTCGAAGCGCTCGCGTGCGATCCGCGCCACGGAGCGGCGGGGGTGGATGCCGGCGCGATACAGCGCCTCGGAGGCATAGATGTTGCCGACGCCAACGACCCGCGAAGCGTCCATCAGGAAGCTCTTGACGGGTGCGCGGCGACCCTGCGCCAAGGACGCCAGACAGGCGCCGTCGAAGTGCGGCCCGAGGGGTTCGACGCCCAGGTGGCGGAAGTGCCGGTCGCCGTCGAGCTCGCCGGTTGGTGCAACGAAGGCGACGCCGAAGCGCCGCGGATCGCAGAACCGCAGGCGACGGCCCGACGCGAGATCGAAGCCGAGATGCTCGTGGGCCCACAACGGCGCCTTCCGGTCGACCAGAGTCAGACGGCCGCTCATCCCCAGGTGCAGGACCAGGGTCTGCTCCCCCGAAGCGTCGATCCACAGGTACTTCGCCCGCCGGCGCAGGCCGCGAACCGTCCTGCCTTCGAGCCGGCGGAGCGCCGGCTCGCTGAGCGGTTCGCGCAGCGTCGGGAAGTGGACGTGCACCGCGTCGAAGCGATCGCCCATCAGCGGTCGCTCCAGGCTCCGGCGCAGAACCTCGACCTCCGGGAGCTCCGGCATGGTCAGGTGGCGCGGCGCCGACCCGGGCCGGTGGCCGGCCCCCTCTGTCCGGCGCCCGCCACCGCCATGATCAGCGCCTCCAGCGCGGTATCGCCGTCGGCACTGCCGCCCTTGAGCCGCACCTCCGTCTGGAGCGTGCGCCAGGGCAGATCGGCGACTCCCCGGCAGGCGCGGGGGTCACGCCGAACAGACGCGGCCTGATAGATGCGGAAGGCCCGAAACGGGTGGATCCGCGCCAGCGGGTTGGCGGCGCCGCCCGGCAGCGGCGAGGTCAGTTTCGGCAATATGCGCGTCCTGAAGCGGTTGAAGTTCCGCTCGGCCGGAAGGTCGAGGGATACCGCGATGCCGTGGGCCACCGCCAACTGGTGGCAGAAGCCGGCCAGCAGGGCATGGAACGAGAGTCGGGCGGCGTTTCGGTCGGGGGAACTGTCCAGCCGGCGCCTGAAGAGTGCAAGCGCCTGGGCGGGACGCCGCTCCGCAATCGCGTCGAGCAGTTGGAAGACATCCTGGTCACCGCGATCGGCCACCATCTCCTCCACCGTGCTGCGGTCGATCGGCCCCGACGCATCGCGGACGGCATCCGCGATCTTGCGGTATTCGGCAGCGAAGCGCGCGGCGGAATCGGCGTCGACTTCGGATTCGCCCCACCCCGTGCTCTTGCGCAAGGTGCGGCGCACCAGTTCCTGCGCTGCCCCGCGATCGATGCCGACACCGGTCTCGTCCGTCAATTCGGCGATGACGGAGTCGATCCCTCCCACTCCGCCGCGACGGTCGAACTGGAGCGCTCCGACCTCGAACGTCGCCCTCCTCCCGGCCAGCCGCTGAACGAGAGGGTGGGCGCGGTCGGCCTGCCGTTCGGCGAACACGAGGGCATGGCCTTCAGGCAGCGCGCCATCGGCAATGCGGCCGAGTTCGGCAAGGTCGCTGTCCGACCACCCGGTGAGGCCCTCCGTTCTCGCGGCTTCGAGCAGCTCCGCCAGTTCCCGGACGAGCTCGGATTTCTGCTTCTTCGTCCGCCGGCGCCTGCTGCGTCTGCGGTGTCCGGCGCCTCCGTCCAGGGCCGAAGACGGCAGAGACGACACAACCTCATCAGGAGCGCCGGCATCGGCTGGAACGCTGAACAGCCGCAACGCCTGGAGGAGTCGACCGGCCGCTTCCTTGCCCGCGGACGAAAGCGCGGCGCCGGCAGGGATCGGCAGCGCCGTCGCAGCGTCGTCGATCAGGTCCGCACCGACGGTCCTGTCGGCGAAGATCGCGCTGTCGCTGACCAGCGCGACCTTGCCCGGATCGAACAGGGAGAAGGTCAACAGATCAGCCAGTATCGGACGCAGTTCGGCCGGCCGCCTGTACACCGACACCTCGCAGCCGCTCCCCGCAGCCAGGGCGCACGCCACCCGGGTCGCAGCCTTCATCGCCACCACCTGCTCGCCGATCACCAGGTACAGCGGCTGGCGGTCGCCGCCCTCGATGCTCTCGACCGCCGCGTTGATCTCGGGCGTCTTCACTCTTCGGTCGGAAGCCGGCCCTTCTCCTCGAGTTCCTGGCAGTTGATGCAGTAGGAGGCCCAGGGAACCGCTTCGAGCCGAGCGCGGCCGACGTCGGCGCGGCAATGGACGCAGACGCCGAAGCTGCCGTCGTCGAGACGGCTGGTCGCCTCATCGATCCGCTTGAGCAGAATGCCGTCGCTGTCGGACAGCGAGAAGTTCAACTCGCGACTGTAGGCGTGATTCGCCCGGTCGACCAGATCCTCCGAGCCTTCGCCCGTGGTCGCCTTCAGACCCGCGTGCAGATCGCGGCTGTAGCGACCGAACAGCTCCCGCCGCTTCGCCTCCAGCCGTGCGCGCACCAGGTCCACGTCGATGGCGGCACTCGTCCGGGGAGAGCCGTTCCCTGGACCTTCGCCCCTGCGCTGCGGCCTGAGGAGCAGCGTCGGCGCTTTCCGCGCCGGCGGCGTCTTCCGCGCCGGCCGCGGCCTGTCGGCGCCCGCCACGGCGGGCACGTCCGCGCGTGCCAGCGGCCGGCGGCGGGACCGACGGCCACGGGTCAGTCGCCGAGCCGCCTCCCGGCCGGCAGTTTCCCTGGCGATCTCCCCCTCCGCCGCCGCGGCCTCTTCCCGAGACCTCCTCGCCTCGGCCTCCGCCGCCGCCCTGGCCATGGCGACCCGCTCCTCGGCCGCGGCGGCAGCACGCGCGGCCTGGCTCGCCGCGGCCTTCGCGTCGGCCGCGGCCTTCGCAGCCTTTTCGAACGCCGCCGCCCGGGACGCCGCAATGCGCACGGCCTTCCGAGCCGCTACGCCCTTTGCCGAGGAGTCCCTTGCCGCCGCCTGAGCCGCCGCCTTGCGTTCCGCTGCCAGCTTCACCGCCTTCTCGGCGGCGGCGGCGGTTGTCGCCGAGAGCCTCGCAGACTGTCCGGCGGCCCTCTTCCTGGCGGTCGCATCCTTCTGCCCCTTGGCCGCAGCCTCCGACAGGCGGCCGGCTTTCCGCTCTGCGCGCAACGCCGCAGACTTGCTGACGGTGGCGTGGCGCTTCGCGAGCTTCGCCGTCTCCCTCTCCTCCAGAGCCAGGGTCCTGGCGACTTCGGCAGCTTCCCGCTCCCGAGCTGCGGCGATGCGGGCTTCCTTGAGACCAGCTCTGGCTTCCGCCGCCTCGAGAGCGGCCTTCTTCGCGGCTGCTGCCTTGGCGGCGGCCAGACGATCGAGGCGTTTCGCAGTCTGTTCCGCCGCAGTCGAAAGTCGGGCCGCCTGCTTCGCCGACCGGGACGACTCGGTGGCTTTCCGGGCCGTCTCACCCCGCGCCGCCTCGCGCGCCGCAGCCTCCTGCTCAGCCTTCAGGGCGAGCGCGGCCGCCGCCTTCCGATCCTTGGCCGCCTGCCGGGCCGCGGCCTTGCGCGTCTTCGCTACGGCAGCGGCCTTCTCGGCGGCCCTGCTGTTCGAGGCAGCCACTCGTTTCGCTTTCGTCGCAGCAGCTCGGCGTTCGGAGGCCGCCTTGGCCGCGGCCGCGGCAGCCTCCTTCTTCGTTTCGGCAACCTTGTCCGCGGCGGCGGCCTCGACAGCCGCAGACTCCACGGCCCGCTCCGCCTGCTGAGCCGCCGCCTTCTTCGCGGCTGCGGACTTCGCCGCGCGCTCGGCCACGGCTGCCTTTCGCGACGCTGCGGCCTTGGCCTTCCTGGCAACGGCCTGTTCCTCGTCGAGTGGGCGCGCCCTGGCGGCCGCCTGCTGGTTCCTGCTGTCTGCTCCGCCGCTCCGGGCGCTCTCGTCCGCGCTTGCCATGTCTTGATCCCCTCACGCGGCTCAGTGAACCGGTCGCCGATGATAGTTGATTCCCTCCAGGATGGTGAAAGACCGGTAGATCTGCTCGAAAACTGTCAGCCGGGCAAGCTCGTGAGGGAGCGTCAAGGGCCCCAGAGAGAGTCGAAAACGGGACGATTCCAGCAGATCGCGATCAAGTCCCAGGTCGCCCCCGACAATCCACGCGACCGGCCTCCGCCACTCGCTACGCAGCCGGCCGACTTCCGCTGCGAGGGCGCGCGAACTCAGCTCGCGGCCCTGCCGGTCCAGGCTCACCGTCCAGGCCTCGGAGGGCAGCGCGGCGCGAATGGCGTTCCCTTCGAGCCGAAGGCGGGTCCGGTCGGCGCCGCGCGCCGGACGCACGACCTGCTCGCGTACCGGGGCGAATCTCCCTATCCGCTGCCGGTACTCGCCGCAAATGGACTCCCAAGGCTCTCGCCGGCGACCGACCCAGACCACGACGATCTCGAACGCCACGGGGCCGATTATGCACGCCGTTCCGGCGGCCGCCGAAAACGCCGATCTCTCGAGATGAAGGGGCGGCTCTGCGCTATTGTCCGCATGATGGCAAGGTCCGCCGACGAGGAACTGAAGCGCCTTCGCAAGCGCCGTGTGGCCCGCGGCCTGATTCTGGGCGGGCTGGCGCTCGGGGCGCCCGCGGTCATCAATACCGTGGTCGCGCGCCGGGCCGCGCGGCTTCCCCGACCCCGCTGGGGCGCCACCCGGCACGTCGAGATCGACGGACGCCGGCTGGCGTACGTCCACATTCCCCGGTCCGGCCAGGGCGCGGCGCCGCCCATGGTCCTTCTTCACACCTTCGGGCCCGGCCACACCGGACTGCTGTGGCGCGAAGCGGCGGAACGTCTTGCCCGCAGCCACGACTGTCTTGTCCCCGACTGGCTCGGCTGGGGCGACTCGGAGCGCAAGGCTCGGCGATACACGGCCGGGCTCTACATCGAGCTGCTCGAGCGTTTCCTGAAGGAGGTCATCGGCGAACCTGCGATTCTCGTGGCACCCCAGCAGGCCGCCGCCTATGCCGTCCAGGCAGCCCTGCACGCGCCCGAGCGGGTCGCCGCCATGGCGCTCGTGGCACCTCAGGGACTGGGCGCCGACCTGATCCAGGACCCTGGCGACCCCGTTCTTCACGCGCTCCTGCGCGCGCCCCTGCTCGGCACGTCCGCGCTCAACCTGGTGACCAGCGAGCGGTCTCTGGAAAGCCACCTGCGCCGCGAGACCATGTTCGGCGTCGAGGGGCTCGGCAAACCGCTGGTCGAGGCGATGTACCGCGCCAGCCACCTCCCCGGCGCCAGTCACGCCCTGACAGACAGCCTGTGCGGCCGGCTGGGCCACCAGCTCACAGCCGGTTTCGGCGACGAACTCCAGCAGCCGACGTGGCTGGCCTGGGGCCGTGAGGCCACCCACCCGCCGCTCGAGGCAGCCGACCTCTGGCTGCAGGAACTGCCGAAAGCGGACCTGGAAGTTCTTGACGGCTGCCGCAATCTGCCCCACGTCGAACGACCGGCCGAGTTCGCGGCGGCGCTTGCGGCGTTCATCGAGCGCCAGCGTTTCGCCGCCTGACCGGGGATCGACCCCGAACACCAGGAGCGCCCCTACGCCGTGCCCAGGGATCCCGCGTTCCCGCCCGTCCCCGGGGGCTACCCCTTTCCCGACCTCGAACGCGGGATTCTCGAGTTCTGGCAGCGAGAGCGGGTCTTCGAGGCTTCCCTGGCGGCCGGCGACACCGACCAGCGCCAGTTCTCGTTCTACGAAGGCCCGCCGACGGCCAACAACGTGCCGCACGTCGGCCACGTCGTCACGCGCGTGATCAAGGACCTCTACCCCCGGTTCCGCACGATGACGGGGCGGCGGGTGCCGCGCAAGGGCGGCTGGGACACGCACGGCCTGCCGGTGGAAATCGAGGTCGAGAAGCAGCTCGGATTCTCCGGCAAGCAACAGATCGAGGACCACGGGATCGAGAAGTTCAACCGCGCCTGCCTGGAGAGCGTCAACGTCTACGAGCGCCAGTGGCGGAGCATGACCGACCGGGTCGGCTACTGGCTCGACATGGACGGCGCCTACCTGACTTGCAGGAACACGTACATCGAGTCGGTGTGGTGGGCGCTGGCCGTACTCTGGCGGCAGGATCTGCTCTACGAGGGCCGGAAGATACAGCCCTACTGCGCTCGCTGCGGCACTACCCTGTCGAGCCACGAGGTGGCCCAGAACTACCGCGACACGGAGGATCCCTCGATCTGGGTGCGCTTCCCGCTGCGGCCGGGGCAGACGCTCTCGACACTCGACGACGAGGCCGAAGCCGGCGGCGCGCCGTTCAGCACCGACCGGCCGATCGACGTCGTGGCGTGGACCACGACGCCCTGGACGCTGCTCTCCCACGCCGGAATCGCGGTGCATCCCGAACTGACCTACCGCGCAGTGGCGGACCCCGGCGACCCGGAACGGCTGCTGCTGATCGCCGAGGACCTCGAGCGACCCGTTCCGGCCCTGGTCCCCGGCAACGGCAAGCCGACCAGGGTCGACCTGCGCGAGGCCGCAACCGTGGCGCGCTTCACCGGACGGTCCCTGCAAGGCGTCCTCTACGATCGACCGTTCCCCGTCGAACCCAGCCGCCCCTACCGTCCCGCCGAGGTGTCGGACGCCGCCGGTTTCCGCATTCTGCTCGCCGACCACGTCACCCTCGCAGAGGGCACCGGCGCAGTCCACACGGCGCCGCTGTTCGGCGAAGACGACCAGCGCTGCGGCCGCGAGTACGGTCTGCCCGAGTTGCAGGCCGTCGACGCGGACGGCCTCGTCGCGCTCGACGTGGACGCCGGCGCCGACGACCCCTCGGTACGGACCCTGATCGAGGAGATCAACGGGGAGTGGTTCAAGGACGCAGATCCGAAGATCGTCCGCTCGCTCCGGCAACGGGGCCGCCTGCTCCACGGCGAACGGTACAGGCACAGCTATCCCTTCTGCTGGCGCTGCGATCAGCCGCTTCTCCATTACGCCACGACCAGCTGGTTCGTGCGCACCACCGCGGCCCGCGACCGGCTGATCGAGAAGAACCGCGAGATCCGCTGGCATCCGGAGCATGTCGGGCAGGGGCGCTTCGGAGACTGGCTCGAGAACGTCGTCGACTGGGCCCTGTCCCGGAGCCGCTACTGGGGCACGCCGCTGCCGGTCTGGAAGTGCGCCGACTGCGGCGAGATCGAGGTCATCGGCGCCTTCGAGGAGCTCTTCCGCCGCGCCGGACGTTCCTTGCCGGACGACCCGTACGACCGCTCGTGCTTCGATCCCCATCGGCCCTCCATCGACGACTTCCACTGGTCGTGCGCCGGCCCCGGCTGCTCGGGGACCATGCAGCGGGTCGAGTTCGTGATCGACGCCTGGTTCGACTCGGGCGCCATGCCCTTCGCGCAGTACCACTACCCGTTCGAGAACCGGGAGACCTTCCGTTCCCGCTTCCCTGCGGACTTCATCTCCGAAGCGGTCGACCAGACCAGAGGCTGGTTCTACACTCTTCACGTCCTGGGCTGTCTGCTCTTCGACAGCCCGGCGTACCGCAACTGCATCGTCCTGGGGCACGTCAACGACGAGAACGGCCGCAAGATGTCGAAGCGGCTCGGCAACGTGGTCGAGCCGATGGAAGTGCTGGCCAGGACCGGCGCCGACGCCCTGCGCTGGTACTTCTGCGTCAACAACCCGGAGCAGCCGTCCCGCTTCTCGGCTCGGCTGGTGCGGGAAGCGGCCCAGACCTTCCTGCTGCCCTTGTGGAACGCACTGTCGTTCTTCACCATCTACGCCAACCTCGACGGCTGGAGGCCGGGCCGGGCCGAGGTCCCCTTCGCCGAGCGCGGACCGCTCGACCGCTGGATCCTGCTCCGGCTCTACCGCCTCGTCCGGGACACGACCAGGCGCCTGTGCGGATACCGCACCGCTCCCGCCGCCCGCGGCATCGAGGCGTTTCTCGACGAGTTGACCAACTGGTACATCCGGCGCAGCCGCGACCGGTTCTGGGCGTCCAACGACGAATCGGGCGCCGGCGGGAAGGAGAAGGAGAGCGCGTACCAGACTCTCTACGAGGTCCTGACCACGGTGCGCCTGCTCATCGCGCCCTTCGCACCGTTCGTGGCAGAGGAGCTCCATCGCCGGCTGGTCTCGAGTCAGGTTCCAGGCGCCGCCGTCAGTTGCCACCTGGAGTCGTGGCCCGCGGCGCCCGTCGACCTTGCAGACGAGCGGCTGGAAGCGGCAATGACCACTGTCCTGCAGGTAGCCCGCAGCGGCCGCTCCGCGCGCGCCGCGAACGGCATCAGGATCCGCCAGCCGCTCCGCTCGGTCACCCTGGTCAGCGCCGATCCGGAACTCGAATCCCTGGTCGAGCCGTATGTCGATCTGGTCTCCGAGGAACTGAACGTGCACGAAGTGCGCTGGGCCGCCGACGCCTCCGAGTACGTCTCCTTCGACGTGCTGCCGCACTATCCGAAGTGCGGCCCGAGGTTCGGTCGCGCCATGCCGGTCGTGCGCGCGGCCCTCGCCGCCCGAAACGGCGGCGAGCTGAAGCAGGAGCTCGACGAGTCCGGGCGCATCGCGATCGAACTCGACGGCGACACCGTGCACCTCGAGCAGCACGAGGTCGAGGTGCGGCTGGAAGAGCGTTCCGGCATCGCCGTGCACGGGGACAGCGGGCTGCTGGTCGCGCTCGACATCGCCCTGGACGACGACCTGATCGCCGAAGGGCTGGCGCGCGAAGTGGTCCACCGGGTTCAGAACCGGCGCCGCGCCGCCGACCTCGACTACGCCGACCGCATCGTTGTCCGCTATCGGGCGGACGACGCCGTCGAACGGGCCATCGACGCACACCGCGAGTGGATCTGCGGCGAGACCCTGGCCGTCAACTTCCAGGCCGTGAACGGCGAAGGACCGGTCGGCCTGGAAGACGTTCCGATCGAGGGGCGGGATTTCGCCCTCGCGATCGAAGTCCACTCCCACTGAGCAAGGGCGGGCAGCAACCCATGGCAGGTATCTTCAAGGCCTACGACGTCCGCGGCCTTTATCCGGAACAGTTGAACGAAGCGCTGGCGCGCCGGATCGGGATGGCGTTCGGTCACCTGATCGATCTCGAGGGGGACCAGGGCGCCGAACTGCCCCGCACCGTCGTCGTCAGCAGGGACATGCGTTCGCACAGCGTGCCGCTGTCTGCGGCGCTCTGCGACGGATTGACCGCGGTCGGACTCGACGTCCTGGACATAGGTCTCGCCACCACGCCGATGAACTACTTCGCCACCGGCAGGCTCGGCGCCGGCGGCGGCATCCAGGTCACGGCCAGCCACAACGCGGCCGAATACAACGGCCTGAAATTCAGCCTCGCCGGCGCGGCGCCGGTGTCGGGAGATCACGGCATCCCGATCATCGAGGAGCACGTCATGGGACCGGCGCCGGCGCCGGCGGCATCCCCCGGACGGGTCGAAGCGACGAGCGTCGAAGCCGCGTACACCGAACACGTGCTTTCCTTCCTCGATCGATCGTTCGAGAGCGGAGGCGGACCGAAGCTGCGATTGGCCGCCGACGCCGCGAACGGGATGGGCACGATCTACCGGCGTCTGCTTCTGGCCTGCGGCGTCGAACTTCTGCCGCTCCATTTCAAGCTCGACGGAACCTTCCCGAACCACGAGGCGAACCCGCTGCTGCCCGAGAACCTGCGCGACCTGAGCCGCCTGGTTGTCGAACAGGAAGCCGACCTCGGTGTCAGCTTCGACGGCGACGGCGACCGCGCCGCCTTCGTGGACGAACACGGCGAGCCGATCGGGTCCGACCTGATCACCGCGCTGATCGCCGGCGAGATGCTCGAGTCAGCGCCGGGCGGCGTCGTGATTCACGACATCCGCTCCTCCCGGGCCGTGCCCGAGTACATCCGCGAACAGGGCGGCACGCCGCTGCCGGAACGGGTCGGCCACTCCTTCGTCAAGGCGACGATGCGTCGGACAGGCGCCCTGTTCGGCGGCGAACTCGCAGGCCACTACTACTTCCGCCAGAACTACTGCGCCGACAGCTCCATACTGGCCGTGGTCGCCGTCCTCAACCTGATCCGCCGCGCAGGCAAGTCCCTTTCGGAGATCGTCGCCCCCCTCCGCCGCTACGCCAGGAGCAGCGAGATCAACTTCGAGGTCGAGGACAAGGAGGGGAAGATGGAAGCCCTGGTCGAACGCTACGCCACAGGCGAGGGCGGCGCGGTCGACCGCCTGGACGGCGTCCTTGTCGACTTCGACGACTGGTGGTTCAACGTCCGCCCCTCGAACACCGAACCCTTGCTGCGGCTCGTCCTGGAAGCCTCGACCCCCGAGGAACTCGCGGCCCGGCAGGCCGAGCTGACGGCGCAGCTCGGCGAACCACTCTGACAGCCCGCCACTTCGACAGCCCGGGAGCCAGGCCGAAGTCCGTTCAGACCTGTTCAGAAGTGAGTCTCGCCGGGCTCGTGCCCGCAGCCGCGGAAGCGCTCCACGCGGACCCTGTCCGGCAAGCCGAGTGCCTCCGTGCGGCCGATCCTGGAGGTGTAGAACGCGAACAGGGTGCGCCGCTTCAGATCGCTGAAGAAAGCGGCGCCGGCGCTCAGTTCCGGCGGGTGGTCCTCGTGCTCGTCACTGATCTCGCGCAGCATCTCGATCTGGCGGGCCGGGTCGAGACCGAGGAAGGACGAACCGTGGAGTTCCTGCGCGCGCCGTTCGACCCAGTGCAGGCCGCCGACGGCCCGAAGTTGCTCTTCGCCGGCGGCGAGCGAGAGTGCAAGGTCGATGAACTCGTGGACTCCGGCATCGCGAGCCCCGGGAGTGTCCGTGCGCGGCAGGATGTGCTCGCACAAGGCAGCCAGCAATTCGCCCTGGGCCGGAGTCAACAACCGCGGCGTCCAGGCGGAGCCCTCGGCCTGGTAGGCCGCCAGCGCCGGGATCGCGGCGCGAATCGGCTCGACCTGCATCGTGGCGTAGCCGAACGCGCCCGTGCCGGCAGCCAGGACCTTGCGTCTCGTCGGCTGCCTGCTCATGCCAGTTCTCCGCGCTTGTGCTGCTCGACCAGGTATTCGGTGGAGCGCAGCGCCAGCGCCATCATGGTCAGGGTCGGGTTGACGCAGCCGATGCTGACGTAGCAGGAGCCGTCCATCACGAACAGGTTCCTGATCGTGTGGGACTGCTGGTACTGGTTCAGATAGGAGGTCTGCGGATCGTCACCCATGCGCGCCGTGCCGACTTCGTGGATGCCCGAGCCCATCGGCGCCGGCTCCGTGTTCTCGGTGATGTCCGTGCAGCCGAGCGCCTCCAGCATGGCTCTGCCTTCCCCGATGAGGTCCTGCACCATCGCGTACTCGTTGCTGCCCAGGGTGCAGTTCATCTGCAACACCGGCACGCCCCACCTGTCCGTCTTGTCGCGGTCGAGGGTGACGCGGTTCTCCGGACGAGGGAGGATCTCGCCGAAGCCGCCGAGCCCGATGCTCGAGACGGTGCTCGACTCGAGCATGCGCTTGAAGTCGGCGCCGAAGCCGGGCAAGGAGTTGCCGTGCTGCCAGGTGGTGATGCTCTCGCCGCCCTGATAGCCGTAACCCCGGATGAAGTTCGGGTTCTTCGTTGCCGGATCCTTCAGGTTCTGGAAGCGGGGCACGTAGATCCCGTTCGGCCGGTTCGCTCGCTCGGCTGCAGCACCGGCCCGCGCTTCGAGTACGCCGCGCACCCCCGTCGCGTAGATGTGGTCCATCACGTAACGGCCCAGGCAATCGCTCTCGTTGGCGAGTCCGCCCTCGGCCGAGTTGAGCAGGATGCGGGTCGAGGCCAGCGTCGAGGCGCAGAGGACGACGACATCCGCCTTGACTTCCCGAGTCCGGTTCGTGTTCTTGTCGACGTAGGTCACGCCCGAAGCCAGGTCGCCGGCCTTCATCTCGACGCGGGTCACCACGGCGTCCGGCACCAGGGTGAACCTGCCGGTCGCCTCGCAGTCGGCGAGGGTGGTCTGCGGCGAGTTGAAGTAGGAGTTCGTCCGGCAGCCGTAGTGGCAGGGGCCGCAGTAGTGGCAGGCGTCGCGGTCGTTGTGCCGGCGGGTCAGGACCGCGCTGCGGCCGATCGTCATCGGCCGATTGAACTTCTCCTCCAGAGTCTCCTTCAGCATGAGCTCGCCGCAGGTGAAGGCCATCGGCGGCAGGAACTCGCCGTCGGGCAGGATCTCCAGGCCTTCCTTGCGGCCGCTGACCCCGATGTAACGCTCGACGCGGTCGTAGTACGGCGCGAGGTCGGCGTAGCTGATCGGCCAGTCCATGCCGAAGCCGTCAAGGCTCGCGGCCTTGAAGTCGTAGTCGCTCATCCGGTACGACTGGCGCGCCCACATGATCGACCGGCCGCCGACCACGTTGCCCTGGATCCAGTTGAAGTGGGTGCCGGGAGCTTCGGTGTAGGGGTTGTCGACGTCGTCGATGAAGAAGTCCGCGTTGACCTCGGTGCACGCGTAGCAGTACGACTGCCGGTGACGGCGCTGGAGCAGTTCGTTGCGCGGATCGGGCCGGCCCCGGAGCGGCAGGTCATGCGGCAGCGTGTGCTCGCGGAAGTCCTTGCCGGGGTCGAAGGCGCGGCCAGCTTCCAGCATCAGCACGTCCATGCCGGCTTCGGCCATCACCTTGGCGGTCCAGCCGCCGGTGGCGCCCGAGCCGACGACGACGGCGTCGTAGCTCCTGGTGTCGGAGGTCTGCTTCATGCGTCGGAAGCCTCGGTTGGATTCGGCGGCGTTGACTCGTTGGCGGGCGGGCCGTGCACGTTGGCAGGTGTCAGCGGACGACGGCCTCGGTCGAAGCCTCGACGTGGTACGGCAGGGCCTCTTCGCCCTGGAGGCCGAGCCGTTCGTTGATCGCCAGCAGATGATGGTCGACCCCGATCTCGGCGCCGGGGCGAAAACCCGGCACGGTGATCACCTGCGCCAGCACGCCGCCCAGTCCGCGGTGAATCACGCCGCGAGGCAGGTAGATCAGGTCGCCGGCGCGGATGTCGTGGACGTCGAACAGTTCCCGCGCGAGTGCGGGAGTCATCGTCTCGGGCGATTCGATGGCCGCAGCGTGGTAGCTGGTGAGGAGCCGGTCCTCGTCGTTGCTCATCTGCACCAGGTAGAACTCGTCGAAGCCGGTTTCCACCGGGTGGTAGTGGGTGAAGGAATCGGCAATGCGCACCCGGTGCGCGTTCAGGCCGTGGAAGGTGTAGGGCCCGTTGTCGCCGAGCCAGGTGAGCAGGATGCGCCGATAGGCGCCAGTCTCCGTGGCGCAGCCGCCGGGAACATCCGTGATGTCCGGATCCCAGTCGGGGCGGATGGCCGCCGGCACGCCGTCGCCGGGCGTGTCGGGGACGTCGAAGACGAGCGCGGCGATCGCAGGCTCGACCGTCAGCCGGTCGCCGGCGCGGAGAACCGCCAGGTCGCCGACGTGGAGTTCGGTCGATGCTGCGCCCGAGGCGGTACGGATCTCGGCCGCGGCGGGCTCCTCCTCGACCGGCGTCTGGACGAAGACCACGCGGCTGCCGCTGCCGGCGGCGGCGATCTCGTTGGCGGCGGCCAGGAAGGTCATGCCGTAGCCGGGATTCGTCGCCTCGAAGCGATCCCTGATCCGGGCGAAAGCCGCCTGTCCGTCGGCGTCGGCGTCGAAGAGGTGCGCCCTGAGGACCTCTGCCGAGTGCTGCTCCGTCACGGTTTCCGCCGCCGGGACATCCGCTGCCGTTCGGGCCTCGCCGCCGCAGGCTGCGACTGCCAGAGCGCTCGAGAGAAGTGCCGACCGGCCGACGCCGCAGAGCCGCGGGGCCAACCATCTGGCAGCCGACGCGATGGGCCGGAACACCGAGCTTGCGAGAACTGTCGGGGCACTGGCGGGATTCACCGGAGGCACGGTACCATGACAGGCCTTCTCCGTATGACGAACCAGCGGCTGACGATCGGGGCATGAACCGCTCGCTTCGGGGTGCGCCGTGCGCTGCCTTGGCGGCTGTCCTGACATCCGTGCTGCCTGTGGAAACGCTCGCGGCGGCGGCCGACAATCCCTCGGTCGAACTCGAGCGTCACGTCGGCGACCGCATCCTGGTCACTGTCGACGGCCAACCGTTCACGGAGTATCGGCCCGGCGGTCCGGCCGGCGGCGGGGGCCATTTCCCGCACCTCTACCCGGTCCACGGGCCCGGTGGACTGGCACTGACCCGCAGCTGGCCGATGTCCGAGACAGAAGGGGAAGAGCGGGACCATCCGCACCACCGCTCCCTCTGGTTCGCGCACGGGGAGGTGGGCCCGGCCGACGCCTCGAGGCCCTCCGACTTCTGGACCGGCCGCGGCGGCTCGGCGATCGTCCACGGACAGATCCTGGCCATCGAATCGGGCGAGGCCGGTGTGCTGCGAACGTCCAGCTCGTGGGTCGCGCCGGGCGGCGACGAGTTGCTGCAGGAAGAGCGGACCATGACCTTCCGCGCCGGCAACCTGGACACGGGCCAGGCGTGGCGGGCCATCGACTTCGAGGTCCGGCTCCGCGCCGGCGGCGGGGCGGTCATCCTGGGCGACACGAAGGAAGGCACGATGGCGATCCGGGTCGCGCCCACCCTCCGGCACGAAGGCGACCGCGCCGCCGGTTCGATGCGGAACAGCGAAGGCGTCGAAGGCGCCGCCGTCTGGGGCAAGCGCGCTGCCTGGGTCCACTACAGCGGCCCGATTGACGGCAAGCCTGTCGGGATCGCGATCTTCGACCACCCCGAGAACCTCCGCCACCCCACCTGGTGGCACGCCCGCGCCTACGGGCTGTTCGCCGCGAACCCCTTTGGCGTCCACGACTTCGAGAAGGCGGAGAAGGGCACTGGCGACTGGACGATCCCGGCGGGCGGCGAGCTGCGTCTCCGCTACCGCCTGCTGTTTCACGACGGAGTGGTATCGCCCGAGCAGCTCGATGCGGAGCTGCGACGGTACCGGGACGAGTGAGAAGCCGCTCCCCTGAGGGGCCGGTGCCGGGAACGGGGCGAACCCGGAGCGCAACGTCGGATTCAGCCGGCGCCACAGCCCTGAACAACCGCGTGGCTGCCGAGATCGCGACGCTGCTGGCAGCGCCGAAGATGAAGGCTGCGGCGGTCGACTACTTTCGGGCGCTTGCGGGCGGAGCGGAGGGCGTGGCTGCCGAGACTGTCAAGTCACGTAGGGGATCGTCTGCGGCCCCTCGGGAAGCACACAGATGCGCGCGTCGGGACGGCCGGCCACGCACTCCGCGAGCGTGGCATCGAGGTCCGGCGCCGGCTCGAAGTGAGCGGCGGCGCACTGCTCCCCGCTCAGCCCGTCCGCCTTGACCAGCACCCGGGCGCGACGCTGGATCAACGCCTGGACCTGGACCTGCCACTGGTCCGGTTCGGTCACCGAACGCGCCTCGATCTGCTGAAGCAACTCCTCGGGTGAGCCGCCTCGGCCGAGCAGATCGGCGTAGAGGCCGTGGTCCGGGATGCCGTCGCTGCACTCGGCTGCGCAGAGGATCGTGCCGCCGTCGGCGACCACCTGCGCAGCCGCCGACATGCCCTTGACCGCCTGGTACAGGTTCTGGTCGAGCGGATAGCCGGAGTTGGTCGTCACCACGACCTCGAATCGCTGCCCGACGGCGCGCATGGCGATCGTCCGCGCAGCCGCACAGGCCCGCCGATGCATCTCGAACAGCTCGCCGGCGAAGACGTGGGTGATCCGCTGCGCACGGTCGAGCAGGACATCGACGCTGAAGTGCGGCCGCGCCTGCGGACGCGCGGCGATGGCCCGAATATCCGCATGCAGCGGGTTGTCGTCGATCACGCCCCAGGTGGATCGCGGATCGCCGACCCGGGCCGCGTCGTGCAGGGTCAACACCGTATCGAGACCGGCAAGGCCGGGAGCGACCAGCTTCGGGCCGCCCGAGAAGCCGGCAAAGAAGTGTGGCTCGACGAACCCGGTGGTGATCCGCAGGTCGGCATCGAGCCAGTGGCGACAGAGCCGCGTCGGCACTCCGGCGCCGCTGGTTCCCAGGTCGACCAGGGACGCTTCGTCGCGGGCATCGTGGTTGACCACATGGCAGACGCCGAGGATCTCGTCGCCGAGCATGGCGCGCAGTTCCGCATCCGTGTTCGCCCGGTGCGTACCGGTGGCGATCAGCACGGTGACGTCCTCCGGCCGCACAAGCCCGTCCAGCTCGCCAAGCACCGAGCCGACCATCTCCCGGCGCGGCTGCGCCCTGGTTCCGTCGCACACCGAGATTGCCGCCGTCTGCCCTTGCCGCGCCAGCTCCCGCAGCGGCGGTCCCGAGACCGGCCGTCGCAGCGCCGCGGTCAGAACCGCGTCCGGATCGCGAAGCGCCGGGGCCTGGCGCGGCTCGATCACGGTCGTCCGCTCCCGCGGCACCTCGATCTCCAGACCGCTCCGGCCATAGGCGAGGCGAACGCGCATCGACCGTCGAGGGGAGACGTCCTGGCAGGACGCTGGCAAGGGGCGCATCCATGCGTCAGCTTACTGCCCGATCGTCCTGATCACGGCTCACCGGCGCCGAGAGGGGCGCAAGGGCGCTCTTGCCGAGTGTCAGGTCATCATGGTGCCAATGGATTGACATCTTGATGCTCCATCTCTAGCATCCACGCCATGAGAACGACTTTGACGCTGGACCACGACGTCGAGGCCAAGGTGCGTGACGAGATGAAGCGGACCGGAACCACCATGAAGCAGGTCATCAACGTCACCCTTCGACGAGGGTTCAACGCGCCCGGCGAGGAAGAGCTCGCTACCCCCTTCAAGGTGGTGGCGCGCCCGATGGGCGTCCGAGCGGGATTCGACCTGGACGACATCAACGGCCTGCTCGATGTCCTAGAGGGCCCCGCGCACCGGTGACGCTCGTCGACGCCAACCTCCTGCTCTACGCCTACGATTCCGAGAGTCCCCACCACGAGGTGGCTAGACGCTGGTTCGCGGCCGAACTCTCGTCTGGCCGTCCCATCCGTTTCGCCCTCGTGACCTTGCTCGCGTTCGTCCGGATCGCCTCCAATCCCCGCGTCTTCAACCGGCCGCTGACGCCGGCCGAAACCTGCTCGACGATCGAGGAGTGGCTGGCCCTGCCGAACGTCAGGCTGCTGCAACCGGGACCGAGAACCTGGACGATCCTGAGCGAACTGTGTGTGAGCGGTCAGGCCAGGGGCCCGATGGTGATGGACGCGCACCTCGCCGCCCTGGCGCTCGAACACGGCGCCTCGATCGCCACGTCCGACCAGGACTTCACGCGGTTTCCGGGTATCGAACTCGTGAAGCCGCTTGCCGACGGCGCAGCCGGCCAGGATCGCCGCGTCCGACACCGCCCGGCGCAGGACTAGGAAGAAAAACCCTGGATTCGATCGACATCCACCCACGGGTGCTGCGTGAAGCGGCTTCGTTGATCCTGGAAGCGGGCGGCAGCGAGCCTGAGGAGGCGCGCATCGTTGCCGACCACCTGGTGCTGGCCAACCTCTCGGGGCACGACAGCCACGGCATCGGCATGCTTCCCGCCTACGAGCGAAGCCTCGGGAACGGAACCCTGAAGCCGAACCGGGAGGTCGAGCTGGTCAGCGACGATGGCGCCATCCTGATGTTCGACGGCGGCATGGGGTATGGCCAGAGGGTCGGCCGCGAGGCCACGGCCCGGGCGATCGACCGCTGCCGCAGCACCGGCATCGTCCTGGCACCGGTGCGCAATTGCCACCACCTGGGGCGGATCGGAACCTACGGCGAACAGGTGATCGAGAGTGGATTCGCCTCGCTCCACTTCGTCAACGTTGGCGGCCACATGCCGCTCGTCGCACCGTACCGGGGCACCGACGCCCGCTACTCGACGAACCCGTTGTGCCTCGCCATTCCCGGCAGCAGCGCCCAGTCGCCCATCATCCTGGACATGGCGACCAGCCGCATCGCCCACGGCAAGGCGCGGGTCGCCCGCAACAAGGGCGAAGAAGTGCCCGAAGGCTCACTGATCGACCACCGCGGCCGCAAGACCCGGGACCCGAACGTCCTGTTCCAGCAGCCCGTCGGGGCGCTCACATCCTTCGGCGACCACAAGGGCTACGGCCTGGCCGTGTTCTGCGAACTCCTGGGCGGCATGATGAGCGGCGGGCAGACCTCGCAGCCCGAACACGAAGTGCAGGGAACGATCGTCAACAACATGTTCATGATCGTGTTCGACCCGGAACGGCTGGTCGAGCGCTCGGCGATGGAGCACGAACTGGAGGCGTGGATCGCCCACGTCAAGGCGTCGCCCGCAGCCGACCCGGACGAACCGGTGCTCGTGCCCGGTGACCCGGAACGAGCCATGCGGCTCGAACGCGCCGAGGCGGTCCCGGTCGACGCCGAGTCCTGGCGTCAGATCGTCGCCGCCGGGGAGCGACTGGGCGTGGCGCCGGCCCGGCTGCAGGCGCTGCGCTCCGGGGGCGACGCATGAGTCCGAGTGCCGAGGAGATCAGGCGGCGGCTGCGGCTGGGAGAAGACAGTCACTGGGAATTCAAGCAGTTCGAGTTTCGCGGCGACCGTCCGATCGGCCCCGGCCGCGACAGTCTCGCGGACGAGCTGGCGGCCTTCGCCAACGAGAACGGCGGCGTGATGCTGTGCGGCGTCTCCGATGACGGCCGCATTCAGGGAATGACCCGCGGTCAGTTGGACCAGACGGAGCGGACCGTGATCGAAATCTGCCAGGACTCGATCAAGCCAGCCATCGACTTCGAGACCTCGCGCCACGAGCTCGGCGGCAGGGCGTTTCTGGCCGTGGAAGTGTCCGCGGGCCATGCCCAGCACGACAGCCCCGGAGGCAGCTACCGCCGCCGCGGCAGCTCCAGGCGAAGAATGACCAGCGAGGAACGACTGCGGCTGGCACAGAAGCGCGGCCAGGCGCACTCTCGATCGTTCGACGAACGACCGGTCCGGGAAACCGGGTTCGGCTCCCTGGACGAATCGCTGTGGAAGCCTCTGCTGAGCGCTCCGGGCGCAGCCGAACCCGAGGTTGCGTTGGCCAAGCTGGGATTGTTGACCGAAACGGAGAATGGCGCGCGGCGGGCGACCGTGGCCGGCGTCCTGCTGTGCTGCCGAAAACCGGACCAATGGCTGCCGAACGCCTGCATCACCGCAACTCGTTACCGCGGAGCGGATCGCGCCTCCGGACAGGTCGACGCGCAGACGATCCGCGGCCCGCTGAACCGACAGATCGGCGAGGCCGTCGTCTTCGCCGTGCGCAACATGCAGGTAGCGGCCTACAAGGATCCCGCTCGAACCGACATGCCCCAATACAGCGAGCGCGCCATCTTCGAAGCGACGGTCAACGCCGTGGCGCACCGCGACTATGCCATCCGCGGCAGCCGCATTCGCCTGTCCCTGTTCTCGGATCGCATGGAGATCCAGTCGCCGGGCGCGCTGCCGAACAGCCTGACGATGGAGAACATCGCCGACCGTCAGGCAGCCCGCAACGAAGTGCTGGTCTCCATGCTGGGCAGAATGCCGACCGGCGAGGTCCCGGGACGCGGAGACCGCCGCTACTTCATGGAGCGCCGCGGCGACGGCGTTCCGATCATTCGGAGCGAGACCCTGAGCGCCAGCGGAAAACAGGCGGAGTTTCGCCTCGTCGGGGACGAGGAAGTCCTGGTCGTCCTCCCCTCCGCCCCTGTGGAGCCGAGCCCGGCACAGGTACTGACCACGGTGCGTTCCTCAGGGCGGCCTCTTCTCGGCGTCGAAGTCCTGGTCCTGTTCCCCAACCACACCTGGAAGAGCGCAACGACCGACGGGGAGGGAATCGCGCCGGTGGCGTTGCACAGCACCGAGCTACCCATGAGGGTGTTCGCCGCCGCCCCCGGCTACGCAGCCCACGTGGAGCGGGATTGGGTGCCCAGCCGACGGGCGCTCGCGATGGAACTCGAAGCCCTGCCGAAAGGCGGTGCGGTCATCTTCCGGGAGGCCATCGGCTCCGTGCCCGGCCTGACAGGGACGCTGAACCCCATCCGCGACACCCACGACCGAACCTGGCTCTACGCCTCCAACATCGCGATCAACGAAGGCAAGCCCCAGCCGGTCCACTTCGTTCCCGGCGAAGACCTGCGCCTCACCGACTCCAACGGCCGAGAGCTTCTGGTGCGCATCGTCGAGCTGGCGGGGCGAACGGCGCTGGTGGAGTACAGGCCCTTGTCCAGGGACAACCCCGCATGAACACCCAAGACAAGGACCGACGACCTCGACAACGGGTGGCAAGTCCCGGTCCTCCGGGTCGCTGTTTCCATCTACCGCTTCCGGGCTGCGTCGAGGGCTGGATTCGAAGCACGCCCTCCGCATTCCGGGACTTCCCCTGCGTCAGCGCGGCCAGAGCCTACCGCTCGGCCCCGCTGAAGAACTGCCACAGCAACTCGCCGCCGAAGTTGCCCGCATCGTCGCGAGGCCAGACGTGCGCGCCGTTCCACGAGCAACTGCGCACGGCGCGGCTGGCTGCACACCCGGGATACTCGACGCACGTCAATTCGCGGCGGCCGTCCCAGGGCGTCTCCACCGGGATCGGGTCCGCCGCACAGGACTGCGACACGGCCCAGGTCTCTGCCACATCCTGCTGCGGCGTGTAGACGTAGCCGTCGCTGGCGTGTGAACCGTCGATCGGCACCGTGCGGTCCGCCGTGCCTCCGATCAGGAGCATGGACGGACCGGGAGTTTCCGCGGCGCAGTTGAAGCCGCGCGCCAGGTAGCCGTGCATCGGAGCGACCGCAGCCAGGCGGTCGGCGAGGACGCATCCGAGCCGGTGAACGAACATGCCGCCGTTGCTGTAGCCGGAGGCGAAGATGCGGTCCGTGTCGATGCAGAGTTCCGCCGACATGTGGTCGATCAGGGCAGCGATGTAGCCGACATCGTCGTGGCATGAGCACCAGTTGCACGGCCCGCACGTCCCGCACTCCGGCGGACACGGGTAGGGATCGGCGTCCTCCCGGCAGGCCGGCGCCTCGAGCCTGAGCGGCGCGCTGCAGGCGAGGTCGTTCCAGGACGTGATCGCGGCGCTTCGGCCGCCCGCCCCGGACGGCCGCGCCTCGAACGACGTGCCCTGCGGAAACACGAGCACGAAGCCCTCGCGGTCCGCGAGATCCGAAAGACCCGTCCAGCCGTCGCTGTGCGCGGCGCTGCCGGTGTAGCCGTGGACATGCAGCCACAGCGGCAGCGGTTCGGCGCTGTCGTAGCCGATCGGCAGACGGAGGCGGTAGCTGCGCGCGAGGCCGTCGTACCCGAGATCGAGGTCGACACCGGTTCCAGGCGCGGCGGCCGCCGCCTGGCCGGCGCTTGAAGCTGCGGCGGAGCAGCCAGGGCTCTCGCCCGCAGCAAGCGGTGCGGCAAGAACGCACAGCGCCACGGATGCGGAGCGGATCAGTGATCGCCTCGAGGGCATGCAGAAGGCATCGTAACGCGATCAGGGCGTCGCGCTGCCGGCCGATGCCGGAGGGCGCGGGTCTTCGGCAGGCTCTCCTCGCGACCGTCCGCGGCGGCAGCGGATCAGCGGACCCGAACCGCGCTCGGCCGCGACCGCGACCGTGCGGGCAACGCCTGGAAGCAGCCGTCTCGCTCCATGACCTGTACGGCGACCTCGAACAGTTCTGACAGCGCCGCGCCGGTCAGGACTTCTTCCTTCGCCCCGTCCGCGAACACCCGACCGGCCTTGAGCAGCACGACCCGCTCGACGTCCGGCGGGATCTGATCGACGTGGTGCGTGACGACGATCAACGTCTTGCCGGCAGCCGCCAGCGCCCGCAACCGCTCCATCAGTCCGAACGCCGCCCGCAGGTCGAGGCCGGTTGCCGGCTCGTCGAGCAGCAGGGTGTGCGGCTCGTGGACCAGGGCTCGCGCCAGCAGCAGACGCCGCTGCTCACCGGAAGACAGCGTGTCGAAGCGACGTTCCAGCAGGTGGCCGGCACCCTGGCTCTCCGCTGCCTCCGCGGCCCGGCGGCGGCGTGCATCGGTCAACCCCTGGCGGCGGTAGACGCCGACGCTGGCGAAGAAGCCCGAGCACACCACGTCTCCACCCTTGAGCCAGCCGTGGTGCGCCGCCTGCAGCTCGTGCGACACAAGGCCGAGCTGCCGGCGCAAGTCGAACACGTTCCACCGGTCCCGGCCCAGCACCCGCATCCGGACACCCGGCCGGTGCAGCGGAAAGAACTCTCCGTTCAGCATCCGCAGCAGGGTCGACTTGCCGGCGCCGTTCGGACCGAGAACGGCCATGTTCTGCCCGCGCGGGATGGTCAGCGTCACCCCGTCGAGCACCCGCCGGCCGCCGCGCATCAAGGTGACGTTGTCGAGTTCGAGGAGAAGAGGCATCGCGGCCGTTCGGACCCGGCAGAGCGAGAAGTACAGGCTGACGAGCTGCGCCGCGTCGTGATCAGGCTCGGCTTGCCGACGTCCGTGAAGTGCTTCGCGTCATGCGAAACCAACTGCACGATCGAGGCGAGCCCCCGAAGGGCGCTGCACATCGCTCGAGCCCGAGGTCCATGCCGAGCCGGTGCTGGCAGGAGTCCGTGTCGCTCCTGCCTGTCGAACGCCGGAGAGCCTACCGACCCCGGAAGCGCGGCGGGCGCTTCTCGAGAAAGGCCTGCCGACCCTCGACGTAGTCCTCGGAGCGGAAGCAGGCCTCGACGAGCTGTCTGACCCGGTTCAGGTCGCGGCGTTCCGGGTCCTTCGTGGCCTGCCTGATCGCGAACTTGGCGGCGCGGAGCGTCAGCGGGGCGTTGGCGGCCAGCCTGCCGGCCAGCTCGCGGACGATGCTCTCCAGGTCTTCGACCGGGACGACGCGGTCGATCAGCCCCATGCGGTGCGCCTCGGCGGCGGTGAACCGGCGCGCAGTGAGCAGAATCTCGCTCGTGCGCGAAGGGCCGACCAGGTCCACCAGCACCTTGATTCCGGCGAAGCCGTAACCCACGCCGAGCCGGCCGGCCGGGATGCCGAACAGCGAGTCGTCGGAGGCGACGCGAAGATCGGCGTTGAGCGCAGTTGCCAGACCGCCGCCCAGGCAGTAGCCCCGGATCATGGCGATCAGCGGTTTCTCGAGTGCAGCGAAGGCCCTGCCCGTCTCCTGCCCCGCCTGGTCGTAGCGTTTCCGCGCCTCGACGGTCGTCCTCAGCTTCTCGAACTCCGAGATGTCGGCGCCCGAAACGAATGCCCGGTCGCCCGCGCCGCGGAGCACGACGACACGAACGGCCTCGTCCTCCTGAAAGCGCCGCAATGCGAGCGCCGAAGCAACCTGCATCTCGAACGACATGGCGTTGCGTCGATCCGGGTTGTTGTAGATGAGCCAGCCGACGCCGTCTTCGATCCGGGCCACGATCTTCGTCGTCGGCAGATCGACGACCGTCGGTCGAGAGGTCACGCTCGCCTCTGCCGTCATGCGGGTATCCCGGAAGGCAGGCCGCCGCTTCGCGGCTTCACGCCACCACTCCTCCGGCCCGAAGCTCGTCGATCTCTTCCGCGCCCAGTCCAGCCTCGGCGAGGATCTCGTCCGTGTGCTCACCCGGCCCGGGCGCCGGACGGCGCAACTCGAAGGGCGTCCGGCGGAGCCGGACCGGTTGGCCCACGAGCCTCACCGGACCGAGTTCCGGGTGCTCCATTGGCGCCGCGATCCCGCAGTGCTCCACCTGCGGATCGGCGAACGTCTCCTTCAGATCGCAGACCGGACCGCACGGAAGACCGGCCTCGTTCAGGCGCTCGACGATCTCGTCCACACTGAAACGGCGCGTCAGATCGGCGACCTCGCCTTCGAGCCGCTCCCGGTTGGCGACGCGCTCAGCCGAGTTCCGGTACTCCGGACGATCGAGAAGTTCCTCGCCGCCGAGCGCCCGGCACATGGCCCGGAAGTGCTTGCCGCTCGTGGCGGCGATGTTCACCCGACCGTCGGCGGCCGGGAATGTCCCCATCGGAGAGATCGTCGGGTGATGGTTGCCCTGCTGGCCCGGAACCTCGCCCTCGACCAGGTAGCGGGCGGCCTGGAAGTCGAGCATCCCGATCATCGCCTTGAGCAGGGAGGTGCTCACCCACTGTCCCTCGCCCGACCGCTCCCGCTCGTGAAGGGCCGCCAGGATGCCGAAGGCGAGGTACAGGCCGGCCGCCAGGTCGGAGATCGCCGCGCCCGCCCGCACCGGACCCTGGCCCGGCAGTCCGGTCACCGACATCAGGCCTCCCAGGCCCTGGGCGATCTGGTCGACGCCGCCCCGGTCCCGGTAGGGCCCCGTCTGGCCGAAACCGGAGACGCTGGCGTAGACGATACGCGGGTTGATCGCACGCACCGTCTCGTAGTCGAAGCCGAGCCGGTGCTTCACGTCGGCGCGGTAGTTCTCCACCAGCACGTCCGCGTCACGAACCAGGCGCAGCAGAACCTCACGTCCGGTCTCGTTCTTCAGGTCCAGAGTCAGACAGCGCTTGTTGCGATGCAGGTTCTGGTAGTCGTGGCCGAGACGGCGGGAGATCCCGATCTCGAGGCCCGGGGCCGTCGGGCGCTCGATGCGGACCACGTCCGCGCCCCAATCGGCGAGTTGCCGCACTGCGGTCGGCCCGGCGCGGGCGATCGTCAGGTCGAGGACCCGCAGGTCAGCAAGCGGAAGGGTCAAGTGCCTCGATCGTCCTGGAAGGCGAGACGACCCCGACCGACCGGATTCCGTTCATCGTCAACCCAGACCTCGGGCAGCGCACTGGCGAGCGGCCGTTCGGGGAGGCGTCTCGAGCTCCTTGAAGATCCAGGCAAGGGCCGCCTCCACCTGCGGCTTCGCTCCTTCCTCGACCACGTCGCCGTGGCAGGGAATCAGGCGGTCGAACGGCTGCCGCAACAGGCGCAGGCAACTCGCAGCACAGGCCGCGCGGTCGCGGATCGCGAATCGGACCATCCGGCTCATGGCGACGCGGCGATGGACTCCGGTGAGCCGCAGATACGTCGACAGGATCGGACCCTGGGGTTGCTGCAGGTTGAACAGCAGGTCGGCCACCAGCAACGAGCCGCTCGGACGGTGGCAGAATGCCACTTCGTTGAGGGCCGGCATCCCGTCGATCGGAATCGGCTGCATCTCGGCGCCCCAGGGCGATGCGACGCCCAGGGTTCCGGTGAACGTCAGGTCCTTGCGCTTCTCCGCCAGACCGGACACGCCCAATACCTCCGCCTCGGGGAACCGGACCACCGCCGCCGGCAGATGAAGATGGTGATAGCGGTTCGGAGCCACCAGGAAACGGACCGGCCCCAGCCGGTCGAGTTCCTGCGCGGTGCGGTCGTCGATCGGACCCGGCGAGTGCACCCAGAGGCCTCCGTCCTCCAGCCGCACGACTGTCATGCGGGCCGGCGACCTGAAGCCGATCAGGACCTTCTGCACGTGATCGGCGACCCAGACGTCCCGGCACACCTCCCTCAAGGCCATGGCGGCAAGTATAGGCCCGGCTTGCAAGGATCCAGCCCGAATCGACCCAGGCCCGCATCGGAACTGGCCCAGCCGAAACCAGGGGCGCGCCCGGTGCCCGGCAACCGTTCCGGCCCGGCGGGTCCGTGCGCGTAGAATCCCCGGCCATGGCTCGCATGGCGCCCATTCGCCCCCGCCGCAACCGGCGGTCCGCGGCGATCCGTGCGCTGGTCCGCGAGACCGATCTCGGCCCGGACCGGCTGATCTACCCCCTGTTCGTGATGGAGGGGCGAGACGCCGCCGAACCGATCGACTCGATGCCCGGTCAGGCGCGGCTGACGATCGACCGTCTGGTCGCCGAGAGCCGCGCCGCGCATGCCCTGGACGTGCCCGCCGTGGCACTGTTCCCGGCTGTCGAGGACGAACTGAAGGACCGCACTGCCAGCGGCGCCCTGGACCCGGACGGCCTGGTCCAGCGCGCCGTGCGCGCCCTCAAGTCGGCGCTGCCGGACCTGCTCGTGATCACCGACGTGGCAATGGACCCGTACTCCAGCGACGGCCACGACGGACTGGTCGAGGACGGCGAGATCCTGAACGATCCGACCCTGGAGATCCTGGCCGCCACGGCTGTCTCGCAGGCAGATGCCGGCGCCGACGTGATCGCCCCGTCCGACATGATGGACGGTCGCGTGCGAGCGATCCGCACCGCGCTCGACGACGCCGGCCACGACCAGGTCGGCATCCTGAGCTACACGTCGAAGTACGCCTCGAACTTCTACGGCCCGTTCCGCGACGCACTGGACTCCGCGCCCCGCGCCGGCGACAAGAAGACCTACCAGATGGACCCGGCGAACGTCCGGGAAGCGGTGCGCGAGGCCCGGCTCGACGTCGAGGAGGGGGCCGACGTGGTCATGGTCAAGCCGGCACTTGCCTACCTGGACGTCATCCGCGCACTCCGCGAAGCGGTCGACCTGCCCGTCGCCGCCTATCAGGTCAGCGGCGAGTACGCGATGATCCAGGCGGTCGCAGCGAACGGCTGGATGGACGGCGACGCCCTGATGATCGAGACCCTGACGTCCATCCGGCGTGCCGGCGCCGACATGATCCTCACCTACTTCGCGCGTCGCTGCGCCGAAGCCCTGGATTCGTGATTCCGCGTCTGCTCGCCGCCTGTCTTCTCGCCCTGAGCATTCCGGCCGCGCTGGCGGCCGCGGAAAGGCCGCCCAACGTCGTCTTCTTCCTGGTCGACGACCTGGGCTGGAGCGACATCGGGGTCTTCGGCAGTTCGTTCCACGAGACGCCGAACATCGACCGGCTGGCCGAGCACGGCGTGCGCTTCTCGAACGCCTACGCCGCTTCCCACGTCTGCTCGCCGACGCGCGCCAGCCTGCTGACCGGAAAGTACCCCGCCCGGCTGCGCCTGACGGACTGGCTGCCGGGCCGCCGCGAGCATGCCTTCGAACAGATGCTGAGCGCCGAGAAGCTGGCGGCGCTTCCGCTCGAGGAACTGACCCTGGCCGAGGCGTTCAAGGAGCACGGCTACAGGACCGGGATCTTCGGCAAATGGCACCTCGGCGGCGGCGAAGCCGGACCGTTGAACCAGGGGTTCGACGTGCAGGCGCCCGATTTCCACGGCTCGACTCCCCGCGGCGGGTACTTCCCGCCCTACAGGATGGAAGGCCTGAGCATCGAGGGGCAGGAGGACGAGTACCTGACGGACAGGATCACCGAGCTGGCCATCGAGTTCATCGAAGAGAGCCAGGACGGCCCCTTCTTCCTCTATCTGTCCCACTTCGCCGTGCACGACCCGATCCAGGGACGCGAGGACCTGGTGGAGAGATACCGGGAGAAGCTCGCTCGGGCGGAACCCCCGGCGGAGCCGGCCTTCATCCTCGAAGGCAACCCCGACGATCCCGAGCCGCTCTCACGCTCCGAACTCGGTGCTCTGCATCAGGCGCCGTCCCACTTCGAGCACCGCGTGTTGCCGCGACGCACGGTCAAGATCAAGCAGCACCAGGACAACGTCGAGTTCGCCGCGATGGTCACCGCCGTCGACGACAGCATGGGGCGGGTGCTACGCACCCTCGAGGAACTCGGGCTGACCGGGACCACGATCGTCGTCTTCTACTCGGACAACGGAGGCATGGCCGCCGCCAACTTCGGCAATCCCCGGCGAGTCGTGGATCCCGACCGGCTGGACACCGCCTACTCCACCTCCAACCTGCCGCTGCGGGGCGCAAAGGGCTGGTTGTACGAAGGCGGAATCCGGGTGCCTCTGATCGTGAAGTGGCCGGGCGCGGGCCAGACGGGCGCGGGCCAGACGGGCGCGGTTCGCGAGGAACCGGTGATCAGCCCCGACTTCTATCCCACCCTGCTCGAGATGGCGGGACTTCCCGTCAGACCCGACCAGCACGTCGACGGCGTGAGTTTCGCCGAAGCACTGACGGGAGGAGCGTTCGAGCGCGATGCCATCTACTGGCACTTCCCGCACTACAGCAACCACGGCATGCAGAGTCCCGGCGGCGCCATTCGTGACGGTGCCTTCAAGCTGCTGGAGTACTTCGAGAACGGCACGGTGCAGCTCTTCGATCTGGCCGACGACCCCGGCGAGCAGCACGATCTGGCTGCCGAAGAGCCGGCGAGGGCCAGTGAACTGAGGGCCCAGCTTCAGGCCTGGCGCGACTCCGTGTCGGCCGTGATGCCGATGGCCCGCCCCGAACCCTGACGCACTGCTCAGCGACCGGCAGCGCGGAACAGGAACAGGTGCTGGGTCGGCAGGGAATCGACCCGTTCGATCAGTTCGTAGCCCGCCGGCAGCCACTCCTTCATCACCTGGTCGATCGACATCCGGTGATCGACCTTGATGTGCGCCGCGCTCGTGCCCTCCAGCCTGAACTCGGCCAGCGCCACGATGCCGTCCGGCGCGAGCGCCTTCCGCATGGACTCGAGCATCGCCTCCGGCTCGGAGAACTCGTGGTACACGTCGACGAGGAGGATCAGGTCCACCTCGCCCTCAGGCAGCCGGGCATCGCTCTCGGTACCGAGCACCGTGCTCATGTTCGTGACCCCGGCCTTCTCGGCAAGCCACGCCGCGATGTCGAGCATCTCGGGCTGAATGTCGTTGCACAGCACGCTGCCCTCGGGACCCACGGCGGCGGCCAGGCGGCGCGCGTAGTAGCCGGAGCCGCAACCGACATCGACGACCAGCATGCCGACTTCGATCGGCAGCGCCGCCATCAGTGCGTCCGGATGCTCTTCTTCGATGCGCGCAGCCCGCTCCAGCCACGGGGCGCCGCGGTAGGACATCACCTCCGCGATCTTCCGGCCCTTGAAGACGCCAGGTTCTTCCGGCGTCTGCGCCGCGGCCACGGCACACGGCGTCAGGCCGGCGAGCGTCAGAGCGGAGAGAGCCAGCACGGCCTCGACGAGCCTCCGGCGGTGCGCTGCTACTGCTCTGGTTCGAGCCAGCGTGCGAGCCACCCCAGCACCTCCTCGTGCCACTGAATGCTGTTGGCCGGGCTGAGCACCCAGTGGTTCTCGTCCGGGAAGTAGAGCAGGCGTGCCGGCACGTCACGGCGCCTGAGAGCCGTGAAGGCCGCCAGGCCCTGCGTTTCCGGCACGCGGAAGTCGAGCGCGCCGTGGATCACCAGCATCGGGGTCTGCCAACGGTCCACGAGCCGCACCGGGTTGTGGCGCTCGTATCCGTCCGTATTGTCGAAGTAGCGGCCCCGGTGATCCCACTCGACGAACCACAGCTCCTCCGTCGTGTAGTACATCGAACGCAGGTCGAAGACCCCGTCGTGGTTCACCAGGCAGCGGAACCGATCCGGCCAGGCGCCCGCGATCCAGTTCACCATGTAGCCGCCATACGAAGCGCCCAGGGCGCACACGCGATCGCCGTCGAGGAACGGATACCGATCCAGCGCGGCGGCCAGGCCCTTCTGCAGGTCCTCGAGCGGTTTGCCGCCCCAGTCCCCGCGGATCGAATCGGTGAAGTCCTGTCCGTAGCCCACCGAACCGTGGAAGTCGATCATCACCGCGGCGTACCCGGCGCCGGCGTACGCCTGGGGGTTCCACCGGTAGTGGAAACTGTTGCCGAAGGAGCCCTGCGGACCGCCGTGGATCAGAAACGCCACCGGATAGCGGCGGTCCGGCTGGAAATCGACCGGCCGCACGAGGTAGCCGTGCACCGTCTCGTCGTTCCACCCGGCAAAGGTGAACTGCTCGTGGTCCCCCATCCGCGCCGCCGTCACGTGCTCGGCGTTGAAGGCGGTCAGGGCCCGCCGGTCTTCACTGACGAACAACTCCGACGGCGCGGCCAGATCGTTGTGGAGAGTGACCAGCCGATCGCTCGAAACCGCCAGACCCGCTACCGACCCCTCTCCGTGCAGGCGGGTTACCGATCCGTCCGCCACGTCGATCGCGAACAGGCTCCGCTGCCCCAGGTCCGCCGCGGTGACGAACAGGGTCTGCCCGTCGGGCGAGAAGGCCAGGCCGGAGACGGAGCGATCCCAGTCGGCGGTGAGATCCCGCGCGTCCTCCAACCGCGAATCACGAAGCCGCGCCAGCCGGATCCGGAAACGGTCCGACTCGTAGCCGGGCCGCTCCATGGCCAGCCAGGCCAGTGTGCCCTGGTCGGGCGACAGTACCGGGTGGCTGTCCCAGGCCGGATTGTCCGCGGTCAGACTGACGGGCGCCGAACTGCCGTCCGCCGGCGCGAGGTACAGATCGAAGTTCGTCGACCATGCCTCTGGCGTGCCGCCGAGACGCGAGGCGAAGATCACCTGGTCGCCGCCGGCCGCAAAGGCGATTTCCTCGGCGCCTCCGAAGGGCCTGGGAGGTGCATCCCGGTCGAGTCCCCGCATCAGATCGACCGCGGGCCCGGGCGCCGAACCGGCTTCGTCGAGTTCCAGCACGAAGACGTGAGACCGGCGGCCGTCCTTCCACACGTCCCAATGGCGAACGAAGAGATCGTCGTACGCAACCCCCGAGGCCGCACTTGCCGCTCGGTTCTCGAGGCGCTCCGCGGTGCAATCCAGCGTCTCGCAGGAAGCGAAGACGTCCATGGTCAGCGCGATCCGGCGGCCATCGGGCGACACGACCAGGTTGCCGACATCGAGCGGAAGGTCGGTCACCTGGCGCGGTTCGCCCCCGGCAAGCGGCAAGCGCCACACCTGGGTGCTCCCGGAACGCGTCGACAGGAAGAAGAGAGCGCGACCGTCCGGCGCCCATCGCGGATGGAAGTCGGCCGCCTCGTGGGTCGTCAACCGGTGCGCCGCGCCGCCTCGAACCGGCACCGACCAGAGATCCGCGCGTCCCCGGTTCGCTTCCAGGTCCGTCGACCGCACGGTGAAGGCAACGACGGCGCCGTCCGGCGCCACCTGAGGATCCGATAGCCGCTCCATCGCCAGCATGTCGTGGACCGAGAACGGGTGCGTTTCCTGCGCCCCCAGAACGGACCACGGCGGAGCGGTCAGACCAGCAAGGACGACGATCCCGAAGACGATCCTGATGCGGTACATGGCTGTAGGGCAGGCTATGAGCCTCTGTCCCGGAACGCAACCTCGAGTCCGCCTTCCGACTGGCGCCCGGCGCTTCGTCTCGGAAGTCGGACTGGCATGGCTGCGCACGAGGCGCCGGGCGACACGCGCCGGGCGAGGACTCGGGAAACTGCCGGGCGCCTGCCCAGGCACGCGGCAGATCGCCGACAACGCCGGCGTCGAGGGTTCGGTCACGGTGCCGGCAGGAGGACCGGGGCTTCGGTGCGGCGCGAGCCTGTCCGCGCGCGTTCGCAAGGGTCAGGCGGCAGCCAGGGTGGTAGACTGAGCGTCTCAGGAACTTCAGGATCCCACCATGCGCACGCTGATCTGCCTCGTTTCGGCCCTCCTCGGTTCAACCGCCGCAGCCCAGGACCACCGGTTGACGGCGGCGCGCCTCGACGGCGACGTCTTGCACCTGCAGACAGCCGGCGGCCTGCAGAACGTGCGGCACTTCGAACTGCCCGATCCGCCGCGGGTGGTGCTCGACCTGTTCGGCATCCGCAGCTCGTTCGCCGAGATGCCGGCGCCGGCGGCAGACAGCGCGGCAATCGAAGTGCGAACCGGAGAGCATCCGGACTTTCTGCGAGTGGTCGTCGACCTCACCCAGCCACTGCCCTCGTATCAGGTTCGCCATTCGGAGGGGCTGATCGAGGTTGGCCTGGGTCCGGCAGCCCTGCCGTCATCTTCGGCCGGCGTGCTGATCGCGAGTTCTCCGGTTCCGGCCGCCCCGTCCAGGCCGCCAAGGAACATGGCCCCGGCAGACCCGACCCGAGGGAGAGCCACGGCGCCGGTCAGCGCGGCACCGAAGACGGCCCCCGTTGTCGCTGTCGGAGTCGAGGCGTCCCCGGCTGCCGACCCTTCTCCCGCCGACGAGGCGGCCCCAACCGTCCAGGCGGCGGCGCAGGTGGTCGCGGCGGCGGTCGCCGCGGGTAGCCAAGCGAACGCGGAGGATCCGTCCACGGACGAACTTCCGGCACTGGACGACCTGTCGGCACTGATCGAAGCGGAACTGAAGGCCGCAGGACTCGATCAGGAACAATCCGCGGAGGAGTTGATCAAGCAGGTCGAGGCCGAACTGGAAGCGAACCGCCGCAGGTCGATACGCGAATCAGACGCCAACAGTCCGTCGACCCGCGAAGAGCCCGGCGCGGCGGAACGACGGCGCCGCCGAACTCTCCGGCCGGTCCGGACGCCACCGCCTGCAGACGGCGAAGAGCGGCTACCCTTCCGGTACGTCGACGAAGAGCCGGCGAAGGAGCCGCCGCCCGCGTAGCGTCACCGGCGGGCTCTGGCCGCTCAGTACCAGAAGGCCCCTCAGCACCAGAAGCACCAGTGATACGGCGGCCGGTAGTAGGTGATCAGCCGGCCGCAGACGATCACGCCAACCCAGCAGGCGAGTGAAATCGCGGCCGCGGTACGGGCTGTCGCCGGCGCCGCGGCGCCGGCGACAGCGGCCTTCACCGGACGGTACGCGAAGCGGTAGAACACGAGGACGTTGAAACCGGCGATCGCCATGAGCAAGAATTTGATCTGCACCGCCGGGTTGTAGAGGTACTGGTTCGGCGCGCTGACGAGGAACACGAAACCGGTACACACGTTCAGCAGATAGCCGCCCACCCCCCAGGGCACCAGCTTGTGGAGCGCGGCCATCGGAATCACCCTGGCCACACCCAGAAGGCGCAGGTCCCAGAGACCGACCGTCCCGATGAGCACTGAAAGGCCGATGAAGTGCAACGACTCGAGGGTGGGCCAGCCCCACGACGTGAGCATGAAGTCGTGGATGCCGCTCCTCCGACCGATCGAAAACAGCAGATCTTCCATCGTTCTCGCGTCTCGGCAGGACTCGTGTGTCAGTAGCGCAGGTGCGAGGCCATCATGATCTTCGCGGTATAGGCCAGGAAGCGACCCGATGTGATCACCGCCGCCCAGAGCAAGAGCGACACACCGGCGAGTATCCGCGTTCTCCTGGGCGGCGGCGCCGCGTCATGGCGGGAGTCCCGCAGCAACCCCCGCATCAGCCTCCTCATGATCCAGAGCGCGGCCGCAATCGCGGCCAGCTTGAAGTAGAAGACGGGATTGGTGAGCGCCTTGGCCGGATACGCCAGGAGCAGAAGCAACCCCGACACCGTGACCAGGCCCAGGCTCGCCCAGAGCACCGGCAGGTAGCGCCGCATGAGCGAAAGCGGAATCCCGGGCGCAACTCCCAGAATGCGAAGGTCCGTCGCCACATGGACACCCGCGACGAACGCCATCCCGATCGAGTGGAAGACCAGGCTCGAAAAGAACGCCGGACCCGACTCCCGCATCCAGCTCGAGAATCGCGTCTCTTCCAGCCAGATCAGGAAGTCGATCACGGATTCAGCGGCAACGGCGACCAGGAGCTTGCGCCGCAGAACGCCGCGTGGCGGGTGCCCATCCGAGCGAGAGGTCGACGACCACACAGGCCACGGCGCCGACGCTGCAGGACACTGCCCGGATCATCGGCCTCCGCCCAGCATTGTCGTCGTCCTGGTCAGGGGCGGGCGGGGGCGGCGGCCGGACATGGAGTCTGCGACAGGGTCTGGCGGCGCAGGCAGCCCGTACCAGCAGCTGGCACTACCGTGGCGAAAGTCCGCGTCGCGCCGAGAACGGTCAGGCGCCCGTCCGGCAAGGCGCGACCAGGGAGCATGTCGGGCAATGTGCGACCGAGGAGCAACGATGCCGTACGGGATGCATGGACGTTTCGATGCAGCGCGACTTTCTCCGCGACCTGCTGCTAGGAGCGCTGCTCGTCGATCCAGGAGTCGATCAGCTCTTCCAGTACGTCCAGAGGCACCGAGCCGTTCTCGAGCACCGCGTCGTGGAACTGCCGCACGTCGAAGTCGGCGCCCAGGGCCTGCTCGGCCCGCGCCCGCAGCTCCCGGATCTTCAGTTCGCCGATCTTGTAGGCCAGCGCCTGACCGGGCCAACTGATGTATCGGTCGGTCTCCGTCCTGACCTCGTGCAGGGAAAGCGCCGTGTTCTCGGCCAGGTAGTCGAGCACCTGCTGCCGCGACCAGCCCAGGGCGTGAACGCCCGTGTCGACGACGAGCCGGCAGGCGCGCCAGATCTCGTACGTCAACCGGCCGAAGTTGCTGTACGGGTCTTCGTAGATGCCGGCCTCGAGCCCCAGGTACTCCGAGTACAGACCCCACCCCTCGCCGAAGGCGGAGAGATAGTCGTGCCGCCGGAACTCGGGGCCCGCGTCGATCTCGACCGCGATCGCATTCTGCAGGTGATGGCCCGGCACCGCCTCGTGCAGCGTCAGCGCCTCCATGGCGTAGAGCGGCCGGCTCGACAGGTTGTACGTGTTCACCCAGTAGATTCCTGGCTGTGTGCTACCCACGGCGGCGGACACGTAGCGTCCGGCCGTGTACTTCGGCGCCATGTGGTCCGGAACCGGCTCGACCGTATAGGGAAGCCGCGGCAGCGTGGCGAACAGCGAGGGCAGCTTGCCGTCCATCTTCTTGGCGATCCAGGCGGCCCGCTCCAGCAGTTCGTGGCCGGTCTTCGGGTAGAACCGCGGGTCGGTGCGGAGGAACTCCAGGAACTCGGCAAAGGAACCCTCGAAGCCCGTCTCGCGAATCACCTCCTCCATCTCGGCGCGGATCCGCTCGACCTCGCCGAGACCGATCTCGTGAACTTCCTCGGGGGTCAGGTCGAGGGTGGTGAACCAGCGGACCTGTTCCTGGTAGTAGGCGCGGCCGTTCGGAAGATCGGAGGCGCCGAGGGTCTCTCTGGCCCCCGGCAGGTACTCGCCCGTGAAGAAGTCGAAGAACCCCTGGTAGGCCGGCACGACCGCCTCGGTGATCGCGGCCTCGGCGTCGGTCAGTATCCGTTCGCGGTCCATTTCCTCCACTGTCACCGGCAGGTCCTCGAACGGTGCCCAGAATGCGCTGTCCCGCGGCTCCTCGACGATGTGGGCGGAGATCGTGTCCTCGTACCCTTCGAGGGTCACGCGCGGCAGGGTGAAGCCGCGCTCGAGTCCGGAGCGCATGTGGTCCTGCTGCCGCTCGAAGTAGGTGGGCAGCGCCCGCATCCTGGCGATGTAGTCGTCGTAGTGGTCCGGGGTCCTGAACGGCATCGAACGGTGCATCCGCGCGAAGCCCATGTGGAAACCGGAGTCCGCGTTGAGCGGCATCTGGTACCCGCCGAACTCGAAGCCCTGCACGCTGCTGCGAAGCTGGCGCTCGAACATCCTCGCGTTGATCCGGTCGGCGGCGTCGAGCCCGTCCCTGTCGATCTCCTCCAACCGCCTCAGGAGATCGCGACGCCGTTCGACCCGGCGTTCGATCGCCTCGAGGCTGACGTCGGCCAACTGATCGTTCCGGCCGTGGTCCCCGACACTGGTGGCGAACTGCGGACTCTCCACGAGTCGAGCCGCCCAGTCTTCGTCGAAGAGCGCGTGAAGCCGCTCGCCCGCGTCGGGCGCCGGCGCGCAGGCGGCCAGCGCAACAAGGGCCGCAGCCGCCACAGTCGTTCGATCATCGAACAGCCGGTTCATGCAGGCCCGCAACTCTAGCGCAGCCGACGATCCGAAAGCGGCATGCCGGTGGTGCGGAAAACGGCGGACCGTCTCCCGCACCACCTCGGAACCGGCAAGCCAGATTCCCAGCCACCACGATCGCATGACTCCGCACCGGGCTGCCGAGCCGAGGCCGCGCTACGATCACGTTCAAGCGTGAAGAAAGTGGCCGCTCTCCTGTTCGCATTCGCCGCCGCCTGCGCCTGCGCCGCGGATGCCTCCGGCCTCGAACTCCGACGCGGCGATCGGATCTGCCTGATGGGCAACACGTTCGCCGAACGGTTCCAGCTCTTCGGATACTTCGAGAGCGGCCTTCTTGCCGCCTTCCCGGACCTGGATCTGTCCGTGCGCAATCTCGCCTGGTCGGCGGACGAAGCAGCGCTCCGCCCGCGGCCGCTGGACTTCGGCGCCGTCGATCGTCATCTCGAGGCGCAGGGCGCGGACGTCGTCCTCCTGTTCTACGGCGCGAACGAGTCGTTCGCCGGGAAGGAGGGCCTGACGGCGTTCAGGAGCGACCTCGGGCGGCTGCTCCGTCACGTCTTGAAGCAGGTCTACAACGGCGCCGAGCCGCCGCGGGCGGCTCTCGTCTCGCCGATATCTCAACAGGCACTTCCGGACGGCCGCGGTCTCGACGCGGCCTCGGTCGAGCGCCGGAACGCGGAGCTGCGAACCTATGCGGAGGCGGCAGAAGCCGTCGCGGCCGAGAACAACGTGCCCTTCCTCGACATCTTCGACGATGTGGGGGCGGCGTTTGCCGGCGCGCCGACGCCGCTCACGATCAACGGCGCGCACCTGAACGAAGCTGGCTACTGGCACGTCGCCCGTGCGCTGCTCGAGACGCTCGGCGCGCCTGTTCCGGGCACCGTCGACGCCTCGACCGGCGGCGCCTCCCGACTCCGGATCCGTCCGCCCGTTCTTCCGCCAGCGCCGTACCCGATTCCCGCCCGCCTCCTGATCCGCGTGCGCGGCCTGGCCCCCGGCATCTACGTGCTGCGTCGCGGTGACGAGATTCTGGCCTCGGCCAGCGACGAGGCCTGGGCTGAAGGTCAGGACCTGCACGCCTCGTCGACCGCGGCGGCCGCTGCGGCCATGACCGTCCTGCTCGAAACCGGCGACAAACTGCGCGAAGTCGTGCTCCGCAAGAGCCGGCTCTTCTTCGACCGCTACCGCGCCGTCAACGGCTACTACATCTACGGCGGCCGCAAGGAACCCTTCGGCGTCCATTCGTTCCCGCCGGAGATGGTCCGCTTCGATGAACTGATCGGCGATCTCGACCTCCAGGCCATGGCGCTCGCCCGTTCGAACGAGGTCTGGTACCTGGAACGGGCCGACCGATGAACCGGATTGCCCTGGTTGCCTCGGCTGCTGCCGGCCTCGCCGCGGCGCTCCTTCTCGCTCCGGCCGCAGCCCAGAACGTTGCGGACGAGGAACCGAACCGCGGCGGCGAACCGCGCCACGAGGCGCTCGATCCCGCCTACGCGCTTCGACACCTCCACCCGGCCCAGGGCTACGAGGTCTCCCTGTTCGCCTCGGAACAGGACTTCCCGATCGGCAATCCCGTGTCCATGACGTTCGACTCCCGGGGCCGGCTCTGGGTGGCGACGATGCCGTCCTATCCGCAGCGCCTTCCCGACCAGGAACCGGACGACAGGATCGTGATCCTCGAGGACCGCAACGGTGACGGCCGCGCCGATCACCACACGGTCTTCGCTCGGGGCCTCCACTTGCCCACCGGCTTCGAGCTCGGCGACGGCGGCGCCTATGTGGCGCAGCAGCCGAACCTGATGTTCATCGAGGACACCGACGGCGACGACGTGGCGGACCGCTACGAGGTCATCCTCCACGGCTTCGGCACCGAGGACAGTCACCACTCGATCTCGGCCTTCACCTGGGGACCGGGCGGGGCGCTCTACTTTCAGGAGGGGACCTTCCACCACAGCCAGATCGAGACCCCGTACGGACCGGTTCGTCTGGTCGATGCCGGCGTGTTCCGCTACAAGCCGAACCGGTTCCATCTCGAGGTCTTCGTGTCCTATCCGTTCGCCAATCCCTGGGGGCACGTCTTCGACCGCTGGGGACAGAACTTCATCGCCGACGCATCAGGCGGCGCGAACTACTTCGGCGCCCCGATCACCGGCAACGCGCCGTATCCGACCAAGCGGCGCCGCATGCAGGTGTTCACTTCGATCGTCCGGCCGACATCCGGCTGCGAGATCGTCAGCTCGCGCCACTTCCCCGACGAGGCGCAGGGCAACTTCCTCGTCAACAACACGATCGGTTTCCAGGGCATCAAGCAGCACCGGGTGATCGAGGAGAGCTCGGGGTTCACGTCGGAGGAGGTCGAGCCCCTCCTCTACTCGACGGACATCAACTTCCGGCCCGTCGACCTGCAGTTCGCGCCGGACGGCTCGCTCTACCTGGTCGACTGGTTCAACCCCCTGATCGGCCACATGCAGTACTCGCTGCGGGACGAACGCCGCGACCACGACCACGGACGCGTCTGGCGGATTCGGCACAGGTCGCGGCCGCTGCTGGCGCCACCCGAGATCGCCGGCGCAACGGTGCCGGAGCTCGTTCGCCTGCTCGAGAGCCACGAGGACCGCACCCGCTACCGGGTACGCCGCGAACTCCGGGAGCGCCCCCGGAGCGAGGTGGCGGCGGAACTCGGCGTCTGGCTCGACGAGCTGGACGAGCGCGCGGGCGCCAGAGAAACCGGAGAAGCCGGAGAAGGCGCCGCCCGCGCCGCCGCGGCCGCCGACTCCGAGCTCGAACACCACCGGCTCGAGGCGCTCTGGCTGTACCAGAACCTGAACGTCGTCGCACCGGACCTGCTGCAGCGCATGCTGGACTCCCCGGAACCCCGGGCAAGGGCCGCCGCGACCCGGGTTGCCCGCTTCTGGCGCCGCGAACTGGACGATCCGCTGGCGCTCCTGGCCACCCAGGTCGAGGACTCGTTCCCGCGCACCCGTCTGGAGGCTCTGCTCGGACTGAGCTACCTCGAGTCCGAAGCAGCCGCGATGGCCTCTCTCAAGGCGATAGACCATCCGACCGACTACTACCTCGACTACGTTCTCGGCGAGACGGTCGACACGCTGGCAGACTGGTGGCTGCCGGCGCTCGAAGCGGAGCGCGAGCCGCCGCTGCTCGACACCCTGGCGCCATCGGAAGCCGGTTACCTGCTGAGCCGGCTTTCGACCAGCGAACTGGAGCGGCTGCCCGCCCACTCGTTGACCGACCGCGCCCTGATCCACCGCGCCGACGCCAGCATGGAGCGCCAACGGCAGGCCCTGGCCAGCCTCACCGCGGGCACCAGCCGCTTCGTCTCGCTGACGCCCGCAGTGCTGCTGGTCGGCGAACTGCAGCGCCTGGACGCGGGCCACCCGCCCGAACCCGAGATGGTGGACCGCATCGTTCGGCACCTGCTCGAGCAGGACGCGGCCGCGCTCGGCGGGTCTCGCCGCGAACTCCAGGCACTCGCTGCCAGCGCCGTGCGGCGCAAGGTGAGGAGCGGAGCGATCGCTGCCCTGATCGCCGCCGCAGGCGACGCGTCGCCCGACGGCGTCCTGCCGCGCAGCCCGAGTCCCGACCAACTGATCGACTGGCTCCACGGCGTCGACCAACTGCCGCCGGCTCTTCGCGGCGACGCCTGGCCCTCGGTTTCCTCGCTCTTCGACGGCCGCCGGACAAGGCAGCGGCAGACTGTCCTCGAGGCGGCCGCGCGAACCCTCTCCGGCATCACGGCCAATGCGGAACGGAGCTTCGAACGGTTGGCCAGTCTGGCCACCGACGCCGCGATCGGCCTGGCCGCGCTCGAGGGCCTGGGGCAACTGACGGCCGCGGTGCCGGACGCCTGGCCAGCGGACGGCAGCGAAGAGGCCGAAGCGGCCCTCGCCGACCCGATCGTCCATGCCCTCGAGAACGCCGATGCCCGCGAACTGTCCACGCCGCGGTTCCGGCGCATCCACGACCTGGGCCTCCGGGTCGCCGACCGGCTGATCGAACGGAGCGGCGGCGAGCGCGGCGCGGACCTGCGCGAAGAACTCGTCAACCTGGGCCCGGCGATCGTGACCCTGCGGCCGGTGCCTCACCAGATGCTCTTCGACATCGCGGAGTTCACCGTCCGCGCCGGCGGCCCGGTCGAGATCACGTTCGAGAACATCGACGTGATGCCCCACAACGTCGTCGTCACCCGACCCGGGGCGCTGGAGGACGTGGGTCGGGCAGCCGACGCCGAGGCAGCGCGCAACCCGGCCTCCGCCGAGGCTTCGGGTCACGTTCCGAAGACGCCCCTGGTCCTGTTCAGAACCGGTCTGGTCCAGCCGGGCGACACGGAAGTCCTGAGCTTCACGGCTCCTACCTCGCCCGGTCTCTACCCCTTCGTCTGCACCTTCCCCGGCCACTGGATCCTGATGAAGGGCACGATGCGGGTGGTCGAACGGCTCGACGGCAGCGCCGTCACCCGCTACGCCGCACCGCGCCTCACTCCCGAGGCGCCGCGGCGGGCCTTCGTCGCCGACTGGACCTACGAGATGCTGGAGAGCGATGTCGCCCCCCTGGATACGGCGGCGCCGCCGGGCGACGAACTGCCGGACGAGGAGCAGATCAAGCGCGGCCGCCGGCTGTTCGTCGATGTCGGCTGCGCCGCATGCCACCAGCTTGGCGGCGACGGCGGCAAGATCGGCCCGGCCCTGGACGACGCGGGCGAGCGGCTCACGGCGCTCGACACGCTGCGGCACATTCTCGAGCCTTCGGACGAGGTGAGCGACGACTACCGCACCTGGCTCGTCGAGACCCGCGACGGCCGCTTCCATTCGGGGCTTCTGGTCGAAGCCGACAACCGCGCGGTCCGCATCCGTTCGAATCCCCTGGATCCCGATCACGTCGAGACGATTCCCCGCGAGGACATCGAGAGCCTGGACGAGTCCCCGCTCTCCTCCATGCCGAGCGGCCTGCTCAGCACCCTGCAACCGTCCGAGGTCCAGGACCTGATCCGCTACGTCCTGCACTCACCGTGAAGTGCAAGCGCCGCTGGCTGCCCGTCGTCCTCCTGTCCGCCGCGGCTGCGGCCGGCGCGCCGGCCGCAGCCCAGCACGGCGCCGTCGGCGGCGAATGGCGAGAGTACGGAGGCGACGCCGGCGGCACGAAGTACGCCCCCCTGGGGCAGATCCACCGCAGCAACGTCGGGGATCTGGAAGTCCGCTGGCGCTGGGCTTCCCCCGACAACCGGATCGCCGAACCGGGCGGGGAACGGCGTATCGTCGCGTTCGAGGCCACGCCCCTGATGGTCCGCGGCGTGCTCTACACCAGCACGTCGTTCAGCCAGGCGGCAGCGATCGACGCGGAAACCGGCGAGCAGATCTGGGTTCACGACCCGAAGAGCTACCTGTCAGGGCGCCCGCCGAACAACGGCTTCCTGCACCGCGGGCTCGCCTGGTGGACCGACGGCGAAACGGAGTCGGTGTACCTGGCCACCGGCGACGCGCGCCTGATCGCACTCGATCCAGCCACCGGAACGCCGCGTCGGAACTTCGGCAACCGGGGCACGGTGGACCTCACGGCGGGCATCCGTTCACTCAACGACAGGTCCGACCAGTACGGCCATACTTCGCCGCCGACGGTGGTCGGCGACGTGGTTGTCGTCGGATCGTCGGTCATGGACTGGGCGCCGCAGCCCGAGTGGCCGCCGGGTGACGTCCGCGGCTACGACGCCAGAACGGGCCGGCTGTTGTGGACGTTCCATACGGTGCCGCGCCGCGGCCAGTTCGGATACTCGACCTGGGAGAACGGCTCGGCCGAGCGCGTCGGCGGCGCCAACGTCTGGGCACCGATGACCGCCGACCTGGAATTGGGGTACGTCTACCTGCCGACAAGCGCCCCGTCGAACCACTTCTACGGCGGCCACCGCAAGGGAGACAACCTGTTCGCAAACAGTCTCGTCTGCCTCGATGCCCGGACCGGCCGCCGGGTCTGGCACTACCAGGTCGTCCACCACGACATCTGGGACTTCGATCTTCCGGCGCCGCCCAACCTGGTCGACCTCACGGTCGACGGGCGGGAAATCCCGGCGGTCGCCCTGGTCACCAAGCAGGGCTGGGTCTTCGTCTTCGACCGGCGAAACGGCAAGGCGGTGTGGCCGATTCACGAAGTGCCGGTGCCGCAGTCCCAGGCGCCGGGCGAACGAACCGCGCTCACCCAACCTCGGCCGACGAAGCCGCCGCCCTTCGACCGACAGGGCATCGCCCGGGACGAACTCGACGACGGCGCCGAGGATGTGCTCGCCGATCTCGACTGGGGGCCGATCTACACGCCGCCGTCCACCCGCGGCGCGGTGATCTACCCCGGCCTGGGCGGCGGTGCGAACTGGGGCGGTGCGGCGTTCGACCCCACGAAGTCGAGGCTCTACGTTCCGGTTCTGGGCGTGGTTCCCTTCCAGGTCCGGCTCTACCGAACGGCCATGCCGAACTTCCTGCTGTACGAGACCGGCGTTCTGAACGCCCCGGGCAACCGGTACCTGCTCAAGCCGCCATGGGGCCACATCACCGCCTACGACCTCGACCGCGGCGAGATCCTCTGGCAGCGGCCGAACGACGGGTTCAACGGCTACGCCGGGACCTCGTCTGTCCTCGCGACCCAGGAGCTCCTGTTCTACGCCAATCGGTCGCGGGCGGCGCTCACCGTCCTCGATCCGGCAACCGGCGACATTCTGCGCACCATCCCGTTGCCGGGGCGAGCCTCCGGCGTCCCGATGAGCTACACCGCCGCCGGCCGCCAGTACGTCGTCGTCGCGGTCGGCGCCGACGGCGGCGACGCGGAACTGGTTGCCCTCTCCCTCGCTTCGGAACTGCCGGAGCAGCGTCCCGGAGACCTGGGCTTCGCCGTCCCTGAAACCGCGGTACGGGAATCGGATGGCGAAGTCACCCTCGGCGTGGTCCGCGCCGGCGGCAGCGACGGGGCCGTCAGCGTCGATGTGAGGACAGCCGGCGGCTCCGCCACGCCGGGTGCGGACTACGAGCCGGTTGCCCGCACTCTCGCCTGGAGCCATGGAGACAGCGCCGAGAAGACCCTGACGCTGCAGCTCCTGGCCGACGCCGTGAGCGAGGAGTCCGAGACGGTCGAACTCGAACTCCACGACCCGCGCGGCGGCGCGGCCCTCGGCGAACGGCGCATGGTCGTCACCATCGACGACGCCGACAGCGACCCGACAGAACCTCCCGAGCCGATCGAGGAATGCGTCGCCGACGCCACGACCCTGTGCCTGAACGGCAGCCGCTTCCGGGCAAGGGTCCGCTACGCCACCGACAAGGACGAAACCGGCCTCGGCAACGGCGTCCTGCTCACCGACGACACCGGCTATTTCAGCTTCTTCGACGCCTCGAACGTCGAGATCGTGGTGAAGGTCCTCGACGGCTGCGCGCACAACGGCAGGTACTGGCTGTACGCGACCGGCCTCACCGACGTCGAGGCCGAACTGGTGGTCGAAGACCCGGTGACCCAGGGCAGGAAGGTCATCTCGAGCCCGCTCGGCGAAGCCTTCCGGCCACTCGCCGACACAAACGCGTTCGACTGCGAGTAGGGAGAACCGGACTCCCCCGCGGCGAAGGCGGCGGCGCGCGGAGCGGCAGTCGGCTTCCGACGACCCGTTACCTGAGGGTGCTGGAGACGGACCTGAGGGCGCTGAGGCCGGAGTGCGATACTGCGGGAATGCGGTTCTTCAACACGACCGGGCGCGATTCGAATACCGGGAAGCCGGCCCCCAGCTCCTGCTGCAGGGGTTCCTTCAGCGGATCGTGAACGGCGGCGGACGAATCGAACGGGAGTACGGGCTGGGGAGGGGCCGCACCGACCTTCTCGTCGTCTGGCCCTGGACTGCGGGCACGGCGAAGTTCGTGATCAAATGCAGGATCCTGCGTGGGAGCCTGGAGCGCACGATCGCCGAAGGCCTCGAGCAGACCGCCGGCTACATGGATCGCTGTGACGCGGACGCCGGACATCTCGTGATCTTCGACCGCTCGGAGGATCGTCCGTGGCGGGAGAAGATCTTCCGTCGAGAGGAGCGCACTGCCGGCGGCGCCGAGATCGCGGTGTGGGGTATGTGACGGGTTCGGCCGGAAGCGTCGGCTTTCGTGCCCGCGGGTCATGCGGAACGGCGTGCCTACCGGGGCGGTGCAGCCCGCAGCCGCTCGAATGCCTCCATCTGGGCAACGGCCTCCCCTCCGCGGCCCAGGGACTCCAGGACGCGAGCGTAGTTGAAGCGGAGCGCCGCGTTGCCGTCAAGTCCGAGCGCGAGTGCCCGCTCCATCCGCTCCGCGGCCTCGGCCGGCCGGCCAGCTTCGGCAGCGATCATTCCCAGCAGCGCGTGGGCCTCGCCGAGATTCGGATCGAGGGCCAGAGCCCGCTCCAGAGCCGGCGCAGCCTCTCCAGCGCGGCCGTCCGTGTGCAGGAACAGCCCTTCGAGGTAGTGGAGCTCGACCCGGTCCGGCTGCAGCGCCCGCGCCTCCGCGATGCTCGCCGCAGCCTCCCCTGCTCGGCCCATCGAAAACAGGATCTTGGCGCGCAGCGAGAGCATGTCCGTGGTTCGCGGATGGTCCGCGTGGCTCTCCAGCAGGCCGGCCAGGCGCTCGAGCGCCGCTTCGAGTTTCCCCTCCGCTGCCAGCCGCTGCGCTTCCGAGAGTCCGGACGCCACCTCGGAGGACGCCGCGCGGGCCTTCTCGGCGGCCCGGTCCCCGGCGTCCCGCAGCGCGCGGTAGCGCTCCAGCGCGGCCTGGGCGCCTTCCCGGTCGCCGGCCGACGCGAGCGTCCGGCCCAGACGGTAGGCGACCTCCGGTTCGCCGCCCGCGAGCGGCGCAGCGGCGCGGAGATGCTCGAGCGCCTCAGGGTAGCGCGCCATCGCCGACAGCAGGTCCGCTGCCTCCAGATGCACCACGACGGGCTCGCCCACGCCATCCTCGAGAGCGCGCCGAAGGGCTTCCAGCGCCTCCCCGCGACTCTCCGGGTCGCGCGCCAGGGCAAGACCGCGCGCCAGCTCGAGCCCGGGCGTCTTCAGGCCCTCGGCAAAGGCCGCATCGACCGCGGCAAGCGCCTCGGCTGCCAGGCCGTCGGCGAGCCGGATCAAGGCCAACTGCTCGTACACGTCGGAGCTGCCGATCTCCCGCGCCACGGCCTCCTCCAGCAGCCGGATCGCCTCGCCGGTGCGGTCGAGATCGCGGAGCAGCAGCGCCGGCGGCAGGTAGGCGAGTTCGACGTTCACGGTATCGACGGTCTCGGCGTGGCCCGGGCCTCCGGACAGCGACCGCGCACGGGCAAACGCCGCCAGGGCATCCTCCGTGCGGCCAACAGCCGTCAGAGCCTGCGCCACTGCCAGAGCCGGCGCGAACTCCGACGGGGCGCGCTCGGCTGCCGAGCGCGCCCGCGCGAGAGCTTCGAGCGGATCGTCCGGCACCGGTTCAAGCTGGCCCGCGATGACCTGGCCCAGAACGACCCGACCTGGAGCGACCGCCACCATGGCGACCAGCAGGAAGACGGCGAAGCCGGACACGGGCGGTCAGCGTAGCAGTCACCCCGCGGCGGCAGTCACGCCATCACTCCACGGCGAAGAGGGCCCTGAGTGCGGCGTCGAGCGTCGCGCCTCGAGCATCCACGGCCACCAGCCGGCCCCGGCGGTCGAACAGCAGGGACCGTGGCGGGTATTCGACCCCGAAACGCCGTGCCACCGCGCCGCCCGCGCCCAGTCCATCGAAGTGGACCGGCCAGCTGACGCCGTGTCTGCGGGCGAAGCTGCGCAGGTCCCGGCGCGAGCGGCGGTCGAGCGACACGCCCAGGATGACGAGCCCTCGATCGACGTAGGCTGCCCGGGCCTGCTTCAGGCGGGGGAAATCGGCGAGGCAGGGTGCGCACCAGGTAGCCCAGAAGTCGAGCAGCACGATGCGCCCCTCGAAGTCGTCCGCGGTCCAGACCCGGCCCTGGAGGTCGCGGACTTCAAGGCCGGTCCACAGTTCGGCCAACCGGCCCCCGCGCAGCGCCGGAGCTTGCGGCACGCCCCCGTTCGCTGCCGCCGCCCCGCCATCCAGGGCGAACGTCGTCGACATCGCCGACACGAGAACCAGCCAGGCTCCCAGGACCGGCAGCGCAGCCTCCGCTCGCCTCGTCACTACAGGCGCTACAGGCACTACAGTTCCACCTTCACGCCAACGACCACGCTGCGCGGAAACCTCGGGCCGTACACGTAGCTCGGATCCCGAAACGGCCCCCGATCCAGGTCGCGCTGGTACTCGCCGGTCAGGTTCCTGACCGCCAGCGTGGCGGTGACCCCATGGTCGCCGCCGAACGCGAACCGCCGGGACAGGCCGAGGTCCCAGGTCAGGAAGCTGGGCGTGGCCTCGAGTCGATCCTGGGCGATGTAGCCGGCACGATGGGGCGCCAGCATCGATCCCGTGTAGCGAAGCCCGGCGAACAGGGTGAAGTCGCGGGGCAGCGGCCACTGCGCACTCGCCGTACCGTAGCGCTCCGGGGTCCGAAACATCGACGTACTGCCGAAATCCGGCTCGGCGTCTTCGAACTCCGCCCGCTGCCAGACGTAGCCGGCGTCCAGCACCAGACCGCCGCGCCGCAGACCCCAACCGATCTCGATGCCCCGCACCCGGGCGCGCCCGAAGTTGGTGCGCAGGAACTCGAACTCCGGCGTTGCCGGATCGTCGGCCTCCAGGTTGTGGAACAGATCGTCGATCCGGGTGTCGAAGAATGTCGAGTCGATCGCCATCGAGGTGCGGCGGCCGATCACGGGCCGCCATTCGACGCTCAGCATGCGCGCCGCCGAAGTCTCTTCGCGCAGACCGGGATCGTCGCGCACCACCATCGCTTCGCCGCCCAGGAGAGCGATGTGGAGCTGTTCGTCGAACACGGCTGGCGGTCGGAAACCTGCAGCGTGCGACGCGCGCAGCGTCAGGTCGCTTCGCGGGCTCCACATCAGCGCCGCCCGCGGCGACACGATCGTTCCCCGCACCGCGCTGTGCCGGTCCGCCCGCACTCCGTAGAGCACGGTCAGCCCGTCGCCGATCCTCCGGTCATCCTGAACGAAGGCCGAAGTCGTGTCGTACCTCTCGCGGATGGTCCGCCGGTACGCCGGCTGGCGGTCGTCGATCACGTCCTGCGATGCCTGCAGGCCAAAGCCGAGCGTGCCGCCGCTGCCGCCGCGATTCACGTGGGAATCGAGCACCCAGAGCGGATTGCGGGTCCAGCCGAAGGCGCCCGCGTCGCCTCCCGTGCCGTAGTAGCTCGCCCGGCGCGTCGCAGCGCGGGAGACGGTGGCGCGCCAGTCCCAGACCGACGACACCGTCTGCAGCCAGGAGAGGCTCGCTCCGGTTCGCCGGGAATCCAGCTGTTCCGCGACCTCCGCCTGGCTCGGCGGCAGCCGCACCTGGTCGCCGCCGCGGCGGAACTCGCTGGTGTGACTCACCTCCGCGGCGAGCCGCGCAGAGCCGTCGAAGAAGAACTCCTGGTAGCGCACTCCCGCCGCGTCGAGATCGCGGATCGACACTTCGGTGAAGCCGTCGCCGTCCACATCGAGCGGCGCCACGCGGTCCACCTGACCGTGGAAGGTCGCTGCACGCCTGGCACCGGGCGTCCAGTCGGCGACCAGGCTGCCGGACGGGCTCTCCGCAGAGCCGCCGGCGCCGCGCATCCGTCCCGAGCGGGCGCCCGCCTCGACGTGCGTATGGTCCGGGTGATGAGGGATCAGGTTGATCACTCCGGCGACCGCGCCGGCGCCATAGGCAGGCGAGCCGCCGCCTCTCACCACCTCGATGCTGTCGATGAGGCGCGCCGGCAACTGCTCGACGCCGTAGACCATCGCCAGCGACGACAGCGTCGGCTGACCGTCGACGAGGATCTGCGAGTAGGGTCCCTCGAGGCCCAGCAGCCGGATCTGGGACGTGTTGCAGCTCTGGCAGTTCGACTCGACTCGCACGCCCCGCGTCCACTCGACGGCGTCGGCCAGGGTCCGCGCGACCATCCGCTCGACCGTCGACCGCGGCACCGTCTGCACGTGGAGCGGTACATCGGCGAGGCGTTTCTCGGTCCGCGTGGCGCTGATCACCAGCTCCTCGCCGAAGGCGGGACGCAAGCGCATGTCGAGTTGAACCAGTTCCCGGTCCCCGATCCGGAAGACCCGCTCCGCCAGAACGTAACCGTCGGCATGGACCACGATCCCATGCTCGCCTGCGCTCACCGGCTGGAGACAGAACGCGCCATCCTCCGACGTCCTCGTGGTGACGGATGACGTCGTCAAGGTCACTGCGGCACCGGCCACCGGCTGCCCGGAGAGGGAGAAGACCGTGCCGTGCACTCCAGCGTCGGCTGGACACACCGCCGCCTTCGCCTGCCCTGTGGGCAGAAGTGCCAGCGCCACGGCTGCCGCGGCGCTGGCGCATGCCCTCCCAAGCCCATCCGCCACTCGTATTTCCACGGTCGAAACTCTAGTTTTCGTTCAAACGAAAAGTCAACTGCAACCCAGCTGCAGAGCCTTGGCGGCTGGCGCCGCGGACTGTTCGACTACTGCCGATTCCGACGGACAGCCCACGTCTTGCCTCGCGGATCGAACTCCAATCCGCAGTTCGCATCCTCTCCCACCGCCTGCTGCTTCGGGCCGTCTCGAGCGCGCCGCCTTCCTGGCCAGCGCACCAGCACGCTGACCTGGGCGTAGCCGCCGTGCCTGCCGGCACCCGCCGTGAAGGCCGTTGCAGGTCTGCGTTCGTCTCCGAGCCGACTTGCCGTAGCGGACGTCGCTACCGCGCTGCTTCCGCGTCTGGCTTCAAGGGCGCACGAGACTCCGGACAGCAGTGCCTTCCACTCGGCATCGGTCCGGGCGCTCACGGCGCCCCCGGGGGCGTATCCGGTCAGCTGGCGCAGGGAAAGGCCGCCGCGTCCGAGTGCATGCCTCTGTCATGGTACGCGTCAGTCGTGGTACCTGGACGGGATGCGCCCGGTGGAGTTCCAGGCGTCGCGCAGCGACACGGTCGTGCCGTAACCCGAGACCGCGCAACCGCCGTCCGCCCGGCTTGCCGGAAAGGCGCAATGCACGAGACGGTTGGCCGTCTCGCCCCAATCACCGAACACGTCTTTCCCGAAGCCGGTCATCACCACCCACTCGTCTCCCGTTTCGACGTGGATCACCCGAGTGACCGAGTAGAGATCGGAGGCGACGGCCAGATCGAACCACCAGTGCCCGTTCCAGCTCCTTCCATCAAGCACCTTGACGAGCGCCTCGGGGTTCTGGGGATCGAACAGCCAGTACAGGACACCCTTGTCCGACGACCAGCCGGACTCGCCGATGGCCGTCGAGTCATTCGCGTTGGCGCTGAAGCTGATGTCGAACTGCGAACCTTGGAGGGTAGCCGGTTCCGCAGCGGCAGTCGGCGCCGACGTCGGAAGCGGCGCCGGAACCGGCAGACCGTTCGCGAGACCCGCTGTCCCTTGCGAATCGTCGGGGCGCGCGAAGCGCCGATGGCGCCGATGGCCCAGGTCTGCCGACACGCGGCCCGCATCGACGGACGCGGAAGCCGACGGAAAGTAGCTTGACGGGATGCGCCCGGAGGAGTCCCAGGCGTCGCGCAGCGAAACGGTCGTGCCGTAGCCCGAGACCGCACATGTGTTGTCCTCTGGCTCGGGAAAATCCCGGCTTCGGGGATATGCGCAATGCACGAGACGGTTGGCCGACTCGCCCGGCTCGAGGAACACGTCCTTCCCGAAGCCGGTCAACACGACCCACTCGTCTCCCGTCAGATGGTGGAACACCTTCGTGACCGATCGCAGATCGGAGGCGACGGCCAGATCGAACCACCAGTGCCCGTTCCAGCTCCTTCCATCAAGCACCTTGACGAGCGCTTCGGGATTCCGCGGATCGAACAGCCAGTACAGGACGCCCTTGTCCGACCACCAGCCGGCCTCCTGGGCGGTGACCTTGGAACCGTTCGCCTCGGCGCTGAAACCGACGCCGAACCGTGAGTCGTGGAGGGTGCCCGGCTCCCTCAAGGTCACGACGACATGATCGCTGTTGGCATGGCCGTCGGCGTGGAATGCGCGCACCAGGAACCGGTACCTCCCGCCAGGGCGAAGACCCGAGACCAGCGCTTCCTCGATGTCGGCCGGCGTGCGTGCGGCCACGGACCAGCCGGCGCCCCCGAGGCGATTCCAGACCTCGAAGCCATCCTCGTTGTCGGAACGGTCTCTCCAGGACACGCGGACTGTCGTGCCGTTCGTCGGAACCGCGCTCACGTCCGTGGGCGCCCGAGGCGGTGTCACCGGATCCGGGCGCGGCATGGTCACGGCAACCGTCTCGCTGTCGGCGTGGCCGTCGGCGTGGAACGCGCGCACCAGGAACCGGTACCTCCCGCCCGGACGAAGACCCGAGACATGCGCCTGCTCGACGTCGGCCGGCGTGCGTGCGGCCGCGGACCAGCCGGCGCCCTCGAGACGCATCCGGACCTCGAAGCCATCCTCGTTGTCGGAACGGTCTCTCCAGGACACGCGGACCGTCGTTCTGTTCGCCGGGACCACGCTCACGTCCGTGGGCGCCCGAGGCGGTGTCACCGGATCCGGGCGCGGCATGGTCACGGCAACCGTCTCGCTGTCGGCGTGGCCGTCGGCGTGGAACGCGCGCACCAGGAACCGGTACCTCCCGCCCGGACGAAGACCCGAGACATGCGCCTGCTCGACGTCGGCCGGCGTGCGTGCGGCCACGGACCAGCCAGTGCCCTCGAGACGCATCCAGACCTGAAAGCCGTCCTCGTCGTCGGAGCGGTCTCTCCAGGTCACGCGGACCGTCGTGCTGTTCGTCGGAACCACGCTCACCTCCGTGGGCGCCTGAAGCGGTGGCTCGCTCACCGGTTCCGGATAGAGCTGCCTGAGAATGGCCCGGTCATCTGACGAAAGGCGGGCGCCGCGCGCGTCGATGTGGATCCGCCCGCGCATGATCGCCTCGTCGGTCGCGGTCGTCTTGCATTCGCCGGACACGTCGTCGCCGCAGGGATGGGCGAAGCCAAGCGAGTGCCCCAGTTCGTGCGCCAGGATCTCCTCCAGATTCGCGAGGACCGCACTGCTGTCCCACCACTGCAACCACGTTCCAAGGCCCTTCGCCGTCACGATGTCCGACTGAGTGATCCTGACGTCGCTGTAGCGGTCGTAGGGCGGCGGCCTCCTGACTGGCGGGCTGTCGCACGAGTACCACCTCCTTGCCCACGCCAATGCGCCGCCCTCGCCGGGGATCAGAGGGTACCGAGTCTCGAACGGATCGTCGAACATCATCAGGTTCCAGCCGCGTAACGCGCTTCGTTCGGGAGACACCGCGTCGGCGTGGTAGCGCAGGGCGACCCGGCTGCCGGCGTCGCTGTTCCAGGCCTGCATGGCGTTGTTCACGGCCCGCCGGGTAACCGCTTCCGACAGACCCGGCTGGCCGCCCTCCTGGAGCCGGAAGGCCACGAACCCGCCCTGCTCGAACTCCGTCCACCGGATCGTATGGTCCGGATACACGCAGTCCGAGCGCGTCCGACTGAAGCGATACGGCGAGGTCGCGACGGCGGGGCCTCGGATGACCTCGCTCTCCGGCACGAAGTAGTCCGCCGGTCTCGGCAGGCCGGCTGCCCGATCCCGGATCCACCGGCGGAAGAGTGCACCGTCCCGAGGACCCAGAAGCGCCGCAGCGGCGCCGTCCGCAACCACATCGAGCACTTCCTCGCGCAGCGACGGCGTCCGCTCCAGCAACGACCGGTCCTGCAACCTGGTCTCGAAGAAGATGCCCAGGCCGAAATCGACCGTTCCGTGGACTCCTTCGCGCTCGGCAAGGAAGAGCAGCGCTCGCTCGCCCTCCCGCAGCCTCGGGAGGCCGCTCACCCGCATCGCCATGCCGTCGGGCCGCCTGCCTCCGAGCTGGCGCACCGTGACGGTACTGGCAGCGACAGCACCCTTCAGCACCTCTTCGACCTGGAAGGTGAAGTCGGTGGCCGGAAGACGCAGGTTCCCTGGCGCCGGCGTTGCGCTCAGCACCCGGCCGTAGAGGATGGTCGGCGTCCGATCGACCAGCGACTCGTCCGTCGGCAGCACGTAGGTGATCGCCGAGGCCGGCATCGCCGCCAGCAGCAGCCCGATCGCCAGCAGTGCCGGACGGCTACCCATGAGCAAGGATCAACCTGCTTGATTCGTGTTGCCCGTTCCCTGCCAGGTCAGCGTCCAGCCGCCGCTCTGCCGACTGATGTCGTCGACCGGCGGCCCGGCAACGAGCATGAGCGATGTCGTAGAGAGGGGCAGAAGGTTGACAGCCCGCGGCAGGTCGCGCTGCATTCCAGCGTCCATGCATCCCGTCCGGGATCATGGTAGCTCCCGAGTCCGGCGTCCGGCAGTCGGAAAACAGCGCTTCTCGGACCCGGAAGTCAGTCGCACGGAAATGCCCTGGTGTCCGTGATCGCGACGACGCCGCTGAACCCTGGGACGTCGAGAGCCTCATCTCGGCCTTGGCTGTCCAGCGTCTTCCCGACCGGTTCGGAGGTCAGACCGTCACGCGGTATGCCAGATCGCTTGCGGGCGCAGAGCAGACCCACCGCTGCATCCGCAGCCACCGGCAGGCCCCTGCGCCGCTTCCGATGCGCTTCTTCTTCGACCCTCGGCCGCAGCCCGGCAGACTGTCAGCGCCTCAGCCGGCACCCATCCGGAAGAAGCAGAGCTTGTTGCCGTCCAGGTCGCGGACGTAGGCGCCGTAGAAGGTCGGCAACCGCTCTCCCGGCGGGCCCTCGTCAGTGCCGCCCAGTTCCATCGCCTTGGCGTGGAGCTGGTCGACCTTCTCCCGCGAACCGGCAGGGATCGCCACCATGTTGCCGTTCCCGGGCGACTGCGGCTCCTGGTTGTAGGGAATGCAGATCGCGAGCATGGGCTGTCCCGGTTCCAGACCGTAGCCCCTGATCCGATCCATGCTGAACATCGTCCTGGCGCCCAGCTCACCGAGCAGGGCGTCGTAGAAGGCCGTGGCCCGGTCCATGTCGTTCACGCCGATCGTGCAGTATCCCAGCATCGAGAGTGCTCCCTTCGGATCGCAACCGCCGCAACCAACCGCGACGTGCGGAGCCGGAAGATAGCAGTCCGCAATCCGGCCGTGCGCGAAGCGCCCCGCGAAGGGCCCCGACAGGTTCCGCAGCGGCTGGCACTGCGAGTACTCGCCGGGAGCAGGACTCCGCCGCGAGCATCACTGGCAGCCGCGACCCCCTGGAACCGACCCACGCCCTCGACAGCGACCGACAGCCCTGTCGGCGCCCACGCCGCGGAGCCGCATCTGGAGCGGCGCCGCGAGGACAGGGTCAGCCTTCCTCGCCTTCGATGTCCTCGATCAGATCGGCGCGGCGGAGGTCCAGCTTCTCGCCCGTGAAGCTGTCCAGCTTGTAGACCCAGGAGCCGTGGTAGTCGTTGAAATCCTGCATCTCCTCCGCCCGGCTCAGGATGTCCGCCTTCTCCTGGAGTTCCTCGTCGGGCGTGTCCCGCTCGATCTCCACCTGCTGCACCGTGTGGTAGCCGCCGATGCGGATGTAGCGGTCGTCCTCCCGGCCGGCAACGGACACGACGTAGCCGGATCCGTCCTCCAGCTCGTAGCGAAACTCGTCGGTGAACGAGAGATCCGCCACCTCGTCCGCATCGGCCAGATGGACCTCGGAGAACCGTAACCGGGACAGGAAGTTCTTCACCCGGCCGACCTCGCCCGTCTTCTGCTGCTTGCCGGCAGGAAGGCGCTCGAGCGCGAGTTCGGCGCCGTCGCCGTCCTCCGTACCGAACGTGAAGTCGGGGCCGTCGATCCGCACCACGTCGCTGCCCGAAACGTCGACGATCTCCTTCTGCAGGAACTGGTCGGCGGTGCTGTCGATCAGCACCGTGGCGTCGGTCAGGAAGATCGGGTTGTCCTCGCCGTCGAGGCGCCGCACGTAGTTGCCGCTGCCGCCATCGAACCGGTCGCCTACCCGCAACCGGACCATGTCGTTCCCTTCGGCGTTCCTGAGCGCCACTTCGACCGTGTCCTCTCCCGGCGGCTCGATGCCGAGTTCCTCCGCCAGACTGTCGCTGGCGCCGACTTCCTTCGCGAGTTCGATGTCGAGCAGGTTGCGCACCAGGCGGTTCACGCCCTCGTTCCGCGCCCGGTAGTCGTGGGATTCCTCGACCACGTAGCTGTCGCCCTGCCGGCTCAGGGTGACCTGCTCTGCGCCCTGCAGAATCTCCACCTGGGCGATGTCGTCCGGGTTCAGGTTGGGCAGGAACTTCTGTCCGCGCTCGAAACGCTCCGCTCGCGACACGCTGTTCCAGTAGCTGAAGATGGAAAGCGCCAGCAGCACCGCCGCTGCTGCCGCCAGCCTCTGATTCAACCGACTCATGCCGAAACTCCCAACTTGCCCTGGCCGCGGCGGGCGCGGTACAGACCGACCAGCAGAACGACAATGGGCATCCACCCGATGACGGCGAAACGCACCATGGACTCCTCGCGCTCCAGCGCCTCCCGCCTACCCTTGCGGATCTCTCGCAGCTCGCGGTTGGCGTCCAGGATCCGCTCGTTCAGCTCGTCGACTTCCTCCTGCAGCTTCCTCTGGAAGAGAGCCGCGTTGCGCTGGGTGATCTCGCCCTGCTTCTCCCGCAGCTCCTCCTCGAAGCTCTCGATCTCCTCGCGAATCTGCCGCTCGCGGTCGAGCGTGTCCAGCTCGGCCTGCGCCTCGATCTCGTCGAAGCGGAGGAACGGGCGGCTGATGCCGCTCCTGGCCCGAACCGACATGAGGTCCCGCGAACCGAGCAGATAGTCGATGCTGTTGAGCATCACCTTGTGGTTGTCGTTCGCGGCCTGGATGATCCCGAACGGGTTCTGCAGGAAGGCGATCTGGTCGTGGATGAAGTCGACGTCCGCGAACACGACGACCGCGGCCTCGGCCCGCTCCTCCTCGGGCAGCGGGTCGCGGTGGATGATCTCCGCGTCGTCGGGCGGCGGAACCTCGATCTCGGGCGGCAGGTTGGGCGGCCGCTCCGCCTCCTTGTCCGGATAGTCGACGCCGTCCGGGAAGGCGGTCGGCAGCCTGCCGCGCACGAGGTAGGCCAGCGCAAGAGCTTCCTCGCCGGGCGTGAACGCGTCACGGAGGCTGGCGCCGTCGTTCAGGTCGGTGTAGGCCAGGCCGTCGCCGCCGCCGAAACCGGGCAGCACCTCGAGCGTGTTGCCGGAGGCCGTGGTCGAGATCAGGGGCCGCAGTTCGACGGACTCCGCCGCCGAGGGGTCTCCGGCGTCGTCCGCGTCCGCCTCCTCCGCACCGTCATCCTCCACGCCGCCATCCTCCACGCCGCCATCCTCCACGCCGCCATCCTCCACGCCGTCGGCGCCCATGTCATCCGACTCCCGGAGCACGCCGGCGAGGAAGAAGCGCGTGTTCGAGAGACCCCGCAGCATCGGGCTGTCCTTGTCCAGCAGTCCCTCATGAAGCGTGGAATCGACCTGAAGATCGATGATCACGGACTCCGCGGCGCCGAACTGGCTCATCGGCCGCCGCGCCGCCAGTTCGAAGTCGGCCGCGAACCGGTTGGCCGGAAGCTCGAGGCCCCAGGCAGCAAGCAGCGGCTCCAGGTTCGAGGCCGGCTGGTACTGAAGCGCCATCCAGGGCTGCTGAGGGTTCTGCGGCGGCGTGTCGCCCAACGCATAGGGGTCCAGGAAGATCAACGTGTTGCCGCCCGCGGCCACCCACTGGTCGATCGCGAACACCGTCTTGTCGGGCAGGCCCTTGGGGTGGATCACGACCAGCAGGTCGATGTCGTCACGCGAGATCTCGTCCACATCGGCCTCGATCCGGGAGACCTCGTAAAGGTCTTCCAGCACCTGGACGATGATCCACTTCTGCGCCGGCGTACGGCCCTGAGCCGCCAGCATCTGCGCCATGAACGGATCCTGACCGCCGCCGAAGACCTCCAGGCTCGAGAGCACCCCCACCCGCTGCCGCGCCGGCCACAGCAGGCCGTGGATCTTCTTCGAGATCTCGTACTCGATGTTCTCCTGCTCCTGAGGCCACAGGAACTCGATCGTCTCCCTACTGCCGGTCTGGGTCTCGAACGCCAGACCGAAGTAGAAGAGGTCGCCGTTCTGGTTGATCAGCTTGCCGTCCAGGCCGTCCTCCGCGGCGCGGTCCGCGTCGTCGCTGTCGGGGATGGGGTCGATCGTCTCGACGCGGATCTTGCCCGCCGCCGCGCGCTCGTACTCGCCTAGCAGGCTCCGCAGGTACCGCTCGTAGCCGATGAAGTCCTTGACGAACTTGGGCAGCGTCTTGCCCGCCGTCTCGGAGAAGTAGAGGCGGACGTCCAGCGGCTTGACGCCCTCATCCTGCATGCGGTCGAGGATCGCGTGGGTGCCGTCCGTCAGCGAGTAGAGATCGCCGCCGGTGAGATCGACGCGCCATCCCTCCAGCCACTCGTTGGTGACGTGGATCGAGAGCACCGTCAGCAGACCGACAAGTGCCAGGGTCAGCGTCCGGCCCTGCGCCAGGGTCATGCCCTTCGGGCCGTCGGGTGCGCCGGCGTTCCCGCCGGCATCCGGGTTCAGCTTCGGTTCGGAAGTCATCTGCCAACCCTCAGTTGGTCTTGGTCCGGCTGAGCACCAGCATGCCGCAGATCAGCCAGCCGACGGTGAAAAACGCGAAGAACAACAGCGAGTTCAACTGCAGGAGGCCCCGGGTCAGGGTCTCGAAGTGGTCGAGCAGGCTGAGCGAAGAGACGACCCGTTCGACGTAGCCGCCAAACCACTTGCCGACGAACTCCTGCGTCTGCGGCACGCCGATCAGCAGGAAGCCGACCGAGGCGGCAACCGCGAGGATGAACGCGACGACCTGGTTCCTGGACAGCGCCGAGAACAGCAGGCCGATCGCCAGCAGCACCCCCGCCGCAAGCAGGGAGGCGACATAGCTCAGAAAGACGGCGCCCCAGTCCGGATCGCCCAGCCGGGCAACCTGGAAGACCGCCGGCCAGGTCAGGAACAGCGACACCGCCAGGAACGCCCAGCCGGCCAGGAACTTGCCCAGGTACGACCCCTCGAGCGTGATCGGCAGCGTCAGCAGCAGCTCGACCGTTCCGGACCGGCGTTCCTCGGCCCACAACCGCATCGCCACCGCCGGCACCAGAACGACGAAGATCCACGGCACGTAGCTGAACAGCGCGTCGAGGTTCGCCTCCCGCATCTCCAGGAAGCGGCCGAAGTCGCGCGACACCATCAGATAGCCGCTGGCGATCAGGAAGATGACGATGAAGATGTAGCCCAGCGGCGACGCGAAGTAGCCCCGGAACTCCCGCCGGAGCACCGCCTTCATCCCGACCAGGCGCAGCGCCAGCCCGTTCATGCCGCCACCCCCCTGGTCACGTCGCGGAACAGTTCGTCGAGCCGGCCCTCGCGGACGCGAACGGCGGCGATCCGCCGCTCGCCGACCGTCGCCAGCACGTCGTTCAGTCGATTCTCGCCGTCCCGCGGCTCGACCTCGACCTCGCCGTTCGGGAGCACCTGCGCCGCCTTGCACCAGGCGGCGGCGGACATCTCCTCCACGACTTCCGCCGCGTCGCCGTCGACCACGCGGAAGCGCACCGCGTTGTGGCCGGGCGCACGGGTCACCAGGTCGTCAGGCGTCGAGTCCACGAGGATGCGCCCCTCGGAGAGGATGAGCGCCCGGTTGCACACGCGCTCCGCCTCGTCGAGGATGTGGGTCGAGAGCACGATGCAGCGGTTGGAGGACAGACTCAGGATCAGGTCCTGGACCACCTTCTTCTGATTCGGGTCCAGACCGTCCGTCGGCTCGTCGAGGATCAGCACCTCGGGATCGTGGATCAGGGCCTGCGCCAGGCCGACGCGTCGCTTGAAGCCCTTGGACAGGGTCTCGATCGTCTGGCCGCGCACCCGGCGCAGATGCGTCACCTCGATCACCGAGTCGATCGCGGCCTCCGGCGACTCGAGTTCGCGAGCCTCCGCAATGAAGCCGAGGAAGGCCTCGACGCTCATCTCGCCGTAGGCGGGCGCGTTCTCGGGCAGGTAGCCGATCCGCCGGCTCACGGCGAGCCGATCCCGGGCAACGTCCAGGCCGGCCACCGACACGGCGCCAGCGTCAGGCTCCAGGAAGCCGGTGATCATCTTCATCGCGGTCGTCTTGCCGGCGCCGTTCGGCCCGAGAAAGCCGAGCACGTCGCCGCGGCGCACTTCGAAGCTGATGCCGTCGACGGCCCGGATCCGGCCGTAGTGCTTGGTCAGATTGTGGACCGCGATCAGGACTTCGCCGGCGGCGGCGTCCGCGGTCGCGTCAGCGGGGGGCGCTCCACCAGCCCCCGCTTCTCCGCGCGTTGCACGGGCATCGTCCGCGGCTGCCGGCGTCTCCGAGGGCAGGGTGGAGTCGGGGTGGTCGGTCTCGGTCACTCTCGGCTTTCTCCGTGAACAGTTGACAGGTTGGACAGTTGGCGACTCTGTTTCGTTCTTGCTGCGTTCCCGTGCCTCGACGCCCCCGATGCCTCGATGACCTGGCACAGCCGCTTGGCAGCCATCTCCAAGGGCGTCAAACTGGCCTGGGGCCCGCCAATCCGGCACGCCATTTCTGCGTGCCGGACCAGCCTTGTCCGCCGGATCTCAGCACAGTGGCGACAGCCAACGCAAGATGCCTGCCAGAGCGGCGGCGCAACCGGCTGCATCCGCAGGCGACCGAGCGCTGCCGGGTACTGCCGAGCGCCGGAGACCTCACGTGGAAATCGGCCTGAGCACAGGCCGGGCGGACGTTCAGGCGCTCCCGGCAAGCGGCAAGCCGCGTACCGATCGGCTCCTCGTCGTTTCCGAGGCGGCGGCCCGGGCCGCCGGCCTCCTTCGGCGCGAGAGCCGCGGCTCCTCGCAGGACACTGCCCGGTGGAACATCCAGTCGAGGCTGACTTCGAGCAGGACACTCAGGCGTCAGGTGCAATCGACGCTGCCGGGTGCAACGGGAGGGTTACCAGGTGTCCGGCGCGGAGGTCGAGTCGATCAGGCCGCTCAGGAAGATCGCGTTCAGGAACAGCCGGCTCGAGCCGTAGAAGTAGGCGCGGAAGTTCGGATTGTCGACGAGCTGGATGACGACGCCCCTGCCCATCCGGCTGGCGATGACGGCCGGCTTGCCGGCGAGCCGACTCTGGTTCCGCGGCGAGATCCAGCCGGACAGACGCGGCGGATCGCGGTACAGGGCCACGTTCTCGAAAGGGTCGCGGCCTGGCGGAAGCACCATCTCGTCGGTTCGGATCACGGCCAGATCGGGCCGCGCGTAGCCGTAGGCCAGCGGATGGGTCAGATCGAGTTCGACGCCGACGATCGTGCCGGCCATCAGCTGCTCGGCCCGCTGGTCGCGGTAGTCGGCGTAACGGCGGCGCTCCGGGGGCTCGGCCCGCTCGGACGGCTCGCCCTCCCCGGCGCCTGGTCCCTCTGCGCCGAGTGCCGCATCGACGCCAGCCGCTTCCCGGCCGAGCAGTTCCTCGCTCGCCCAGCGACTCGCCGGACCGATCGCCACCACGGCGCCGCCGCCGCGCACCCAGGCCCGGAGCCGATCCCGAACCTCTTCCGGCGGCGCAGCGCCGCCGAAGCGGCCGCCGCCCAGCGCCAGCACGACATGGGTGTAGCGCTCGAGATCCACCCTGGCCAACGCGGCGAGATCGACCAGCGACGCCTCGACCCCGAAGCGCTCGTCGAGCAGGTGCCAGGCCTCGCCCGTCCGGTACGAAGAGGCGCCCGAACCGGTCGCCAGCAGCGGCCGCGGAGCAACCAGCGGCCGCAGGCTCGGACTGCCCAGGTCGATTCCCGCCGACGCCTGACCACTGACCAACAGGTGGACGTCGACGCCGTCGGAGGCTGCCGCCTCGGCAAGGAGCGTCTCCAGATCCACGCCGGCGTTGGCCCCGGGCTCGCCCGGCCGGCCGACCGGCACGACGATTGCCCCGGACTCGAACGACTCCGGTCCGTCAGCCGTTTCCGCCGTGAAGGGGCGGACCGCTGCGCGCGCCCGTGCACCGGCCCGCTGCAGACGGTTCAGGGCGCGGGGCGCGAAGTAGCCATCCCAGGAGAACGCGTATGCGTAGGCCGTGTCATTCACCGCCGGCTCGACGAACCGTCCAGGCTCGATCGACGCGTCCGTCACCGGCGCACCGAGCGTCTCCTCCTCGTAGGCGGCGCCGTCGAGCAACCCGTACTCGGCGCCGAAGGCAAGCGGCAGCGTCCAGGCCGAAACGTCGTAGAAGACCGTGTCGTCGAACTCGGTCACCTTCTCGAAGAACGACCGGACGAGGGTCGCCTGCGGCTGCTCCAGCGGCACCAGCCAGGATTCGCCGGACGGAAAGACGCTGCCATCGAGCACGACGTCCTCCAGCGTCCCGTGGACCTCGATCCCGTGACGCAGCAGGAGGTCCAGCATCCGATGGGCCCGGCCGCGGTCGCCGTCGAGGTGGAAAACCCAGGCGGCCGGACCGGACTCCCGCGCCGAGGCCAGGGCGCCGCGGAAGAAGTCGCGCTGGTGCTCCAGCAGCTCGAGGCGCTTCGCCACGCCGCCCTCGACCATCGACAGGGAGGCCAGCAGCTGGTTCCTGATCCCGAAGCCGAAGGCAAGCTCGCCGTTCACCGTCTCGATGAGGTGGCCTTCCGCGCTCGCCTGCTCGAACAGGAAGCCGACCGCGCCGTGAGCGTCCGGATAGGTCGAACCCTTGCCCAGGTAGAAGTCGTCGAAGCCCTCGCGGCTGTAGTAGAGCCGGCCCACGCGATCGAACACGGCGGCGTGGTGCGCCGCGATCTCCTCGGTCAGTTCCACGTTGCGCTGCGGAATCAGGGGGTTCCGGCGGCTCGGGACACCCGGCTGGAAGAAGAACGTGCTGTTCGACCCCATCTCGTGAAAGTCGCCCACCAGGTTCGGCTGCCAGGCCTTCCAGGTCGCCATCCGGGCCTGGGACTCGGGGTGCTGCAGCAGCAGCCAGTCCCGGTTCAGGTCGAACCAGTAGTGGTTCGTGCGTCCTCCCGGCCACGGCTCGCGGTGCTCCCGGTGCCCCGGGTCGGCATTCAGGACCTTGCCGCGGTTCGTGTTCGCCCAGTGCGCGAAGCGGCCCAGGCCGTCCGGGTTCAGGCTCGGATCGAGCAGAATGACCGCCTGTTCCAGCTGATCCGCGACCACGCGGGATCGAGACGCCGCCAGGTGGTAGGCGACCAGCATCGAGGCGTTCGAGCCGCTCGGCTCGTTGCCGTGGATGCCGTAGCCGAGCCAGATGACGACCGGCAGGCTGTCGATCTCCGGCGCCGGCTGGCGGGGATCGACCAGGCCGCGCCGGACTTCGCGGATCTCGTCGAGCCGGGCATGGTTGCCCGGCGAAGTGATCGCCAGCAGCAGCTGGGGACGCTGTTCGTGGGTGTGCCCCTGCACCGACACCGACACCCGCGCCGACGAAGCCGCCAGCGCCCGCATGTAGGCGTTGAGCTGATCGGGACGGACGTGCCAGTCGCCGACCTCGTAGCCGAGCACCGCGGACGGGCGGGGTACCGCCGGGTCGTAGGCTGCCGGGTCGGCGGCGCCCGGCAGGTAGTAGGAGAGCTCCTCCGCAAGCGCCAGACCGGCGGTCGCAAAGGCGGACAGGCAGACGAGGACGGCCAGACAAGAAGCTGAACCAGGGAGGCGAGACACGCGCATCCGGCGAGTGTAGCCGCCGCGAAACCAGCGCCGCCATCGGCCCACGGGCGCCTCGGCCTCGGGATCCCGGGAAGACGCCATCCCGGGAAGGCGCCATCCGCCGAAGACGAAGCGCAAGCTCCTCGTACACGCCGAAGCGTGGCGCATTCACGGCGCAGGTGTGTCCTGACAGGACCCGCTACAATCGGCGACTCACGTTCCATGACTACCGCGATTCTGCGCTCGAGGTGCAGCCACGGCTCGGCAGCCTTGTTCGGAACGCTGCTCCTCTGTGCGTCCCTGCAAATCTCTTGCAGCGCGCACCTGCCAGCCGCCAACTGTTCTGTTCTGCCCACTGCCGAGTTGCCCCGCCTCGGGGGACTTCGTGGCGCCTGGTCGAGCGACGAGCGCTTCGTTCTCATCGATTTGAAGCGTCCTCGCCTGCTGGTTTACGGCACGGACGAGGGATTCGAGCGATCGATCCTGGAGGTGGTCACCTCCCCGAACACCGCCCACGATCTGGAACCCTGGCGCGATGGGTTCCTTCTCGCCGAGGCGACCATGGAATTCCGTCGCCTTCGCTATCTCGACCGTGACCTTCAGTCGGGTTCGGTCCGGTGGCAGGCCGGAACAGAGGGGGCTGCGGCCGGTAGTCCGGAGGCCGTGCGGCCTTGGGGCATCACGAGTATCCATGAGATCGCTGTTCTTGACGATCGAGTCTTCCTCGAAGGAAGAAAGTACGACCGCGCAGTGATCGTCGAGCTGGCCCTCGACGAACAGTCTCGACAAGCCACTGGCCGTGAGGTTGCCGAATGGCCGGCAGTCCCGGGTGAGGAGATCTACTGGGAGATGATTCCGGCGCGTACTCTCGCGGTGACTTCTGGCGAAGCCGCAGCAGCATTCGCGCTTCGGTTCGGCCCTGCCGTCCATGTTCAGCAACTCAGTGGACGCAGTCGCAAACTGGAGGCCTTTCCTGACCTGGAAGCCCCCTTGCCGGTGTTTCGGCCGATTCGCTGGCAGGATCTGCAGGAGTACTACGCCACACTCGAGGGTGCAAGCTACCCGGCGAGCCTCTACGGCGAGGGCGAGAGCCTGTTCGTCCTGATGAAAGGCATGGAGGGCGACGAGCCCGTGTGGGACCTGCATCGTGTCGATCCGCTCGCGGACACCATTGTCAGCCGGACTCGGCTACCGAGCAGGGCAACCTTCGTGAGCCTCCTGCCTGGCCCGAAGTACTGGGTGCTGGAGGAGTCGACCAGCGGGCTCGTGGACTTCTTCCGCAAGCCGACGCGGCTGCTTCTGCTGGACTCCGCCGCTGTTCGTTCAGGAGAGCCGATCTCGTGCGAATAACCGTCGTGGAGCGCGGTCCGGTTCGTCGGCCGGCGGCGAGGCTGTTTGTCGCCCTGGCGGCGGGAGCGGCCCTGCTCCTGGGCGCAGACAGAGCAGGTTCGCAGCAGCCGGACGGGGGCCAACGGTCAGGCGCCGGGCAGATGGCAGTTCTCGGTGCTGAAGGCCGGGGCGCCGAGGGTGCCCTGGTGACGATCCTGCGCCAGAACCCGGGCGACCCTTCGCCGATGGCCGCGGTTCTGGTGAGCGCGCAAACGGCCGAAGGAGGCGTCGTCCAGTCCGCGACGCCTCGACTGGCCGGACTCCTGCTGGTCGTCGATCACCCGAGGCATCTGCCTTTCGTGGCGAGTTATCCGAGTTCGCCGCCGCCCGCCGCGATACGGCTCCAGCCGGGAAGCGCGGTCACGGGGGAAGTGGTTGCCAGTGACACGCAGGCCGTGGTGTCGGAGGCTGAAGTCTGCGCCTCGTGGCTGGACGAGGAAGCTCCGGAACGCTTCCGACGCTGGCGGCGCTGCGTGGTCACGGGCGGCGATGGCCGATTCGAGTTGGCCGGCCTGCCAGCCGAACGCCTGCAGCTGGGCGTCTCGGCTCAGGGATTCGAGGAACAGGCGCAGGCCCTGGACAACGTGGACGATGCCGCAGCGCCGCTGCTGCTGGTAGTCGACCCGGCAGACCCGGCGACCGCTGACGCGACTGCTCCCGGAAGCGCCGGCCGCGTCCTGGTGGAGGTGATCGGCGCCGACGGGGAGCCGGTCGAGAGTTTCACGATGCGAGTTCAGGCGGTTTCGGGCGGGCAGCGCTCCGGGACGGCAATGACCGTGGAACAGACTTCCGTGCCCGCCGCGGCGAGCATCCCGGGCCGTTACCTCGAGGGCGGCATGGTCGCGGTGACGTTCGAGGCCGAGAACCATCTGCGCTCGCCGATGACCGGTGTGCAGCTCGTGCCCGGCGGCGCGGCAGAACTGGGAGCGGTCTTCCTGGAGTCCGGGGCGGCCGTGCGCGGAAGGATCTTCGACGCCGTGGGCGCCGAGCCGGCGGGTGGATGTCTCGTGGAGCTCCTGGTTACCGGCGCCGGTGAGATCCGCGCCACATTGATGGGCATCCGGCCGATGACGGTGTCCGACGCAGGAGGGAGCTTCCTGCTCGGCGGTCTGTCCGAGGGCCGCTACCACGCGCGGACCTCGTGCCACGCCGCGCCGACGACAGACAGGCTCGTCGTCCTGGACGCGGCGGAACAACTTGATCTGGGCGAGGCGTGGCTCGATGCCGGCCGGCGGGTTTCGGTTCTCGTGGACGGCGTTGGCGAGGGCACTGTCCGGGTCTTCGACCGCTTCAAGGAAGTGCGTACGCCGATCGTGGAGACGCTCCTCGCTCCAACCGCGTCATCCGCACGTACTGGCGGGACGGACGGAGATTCCGCAGCGGTGGAGCTGTTGCTTGCGCCCGGCGACTACCGGTTCGAAGTGCTTGACGGCAACGGTGTGCTCCGCACGGCTCGGGAGGCGAGAATCGAGCCTCGTGGTCCCGGCGAAACCCAACCGGTTCGCCTTGCTGCCAGGAACCGCACGATCCGCAGCATGCTCACCATGGACGGCCAGCCGGTGCCCGGCGGCTCGGTGAGCTTCGGCGCGATACTCGAGACTGGCCGCGGCGCCGGCACGATCGTGATCAACTCGCAGGCGGGCTCCGGTGGGCCTCGGAGTCGGATGTTCCGAGGCGGTGGCCCGCACCTCCGGGCCACCGTGAAGGCCGACGGTTCCTTTGTCGTGGACGGCGCACCGTCGGACCTGCTCTGGATGACCTGGTTCTCCACGGACGGCGCCACCCTGGGTCGGCTCTGGCCCGAGGGCGCTCTCGACCTGCTCGACCTCGGCGGAACGCGGCAGAGCGGAGTCTTCCTCGATCGGGACGGCAGGCCGCTGGAGGGCAGGGTGGGCCTGATCGGGGATCTCGGCCGCGAGGCGGCCACCGTCATGAGCGGAGGGGACGGCCGCTTCGCACTGCCGCCCGTGCCGCCAGGCCGCTACCTGCTCCGAGGCCGCGGCGGCCCTTCCGGGAGTGCGTCGCTCGAGATCGAGTTGACGACCGAAGCTCCGGCGCCGCAGACGCTGCGGGTTTCCGACGGCGAACCCGGTCGGATCGAGCTGACGCTTCGGCGTCCCGGCGGCAGTGCCGCGGCAGGGGCCTGGATCCACCTGCTCGACGCGGCAGGCGATGCCGCCGGCACGGGCCTGTCGTCGGAACGCGGGAGGTTCGAGCAAGGTGACGTGCCGGCGGGCGACGTGTCCCTGATCTGGAACGACAGCGCAGCGTGTGTCGGGGGCCGAACCCTGACCATCGACGAACAGGAGGTGTCCAGGCTCGAGCTGACGCTTCCAACCGGCCGGCTGCTCGAGCTCCGCTGCCCCGCGGACGAATGCGCCGGTTCGCCCCTGTCCTTCCTGAGCGTCAGGACGGAGTCCGGCGTCGAGATCGCCGGGCACTTGAACGGAGCTGCCGGCGGACCTCGCTTCACCGAAGACGGGACTCTGGGGCTCGGCTGTGTCACCCCCGACGCCTACGAGTTCTCCTTCTGGACCGCTGGCCGCCGCTGGACCGCGGAGGCCGAGGTCGATTCGATCGGACGAGAAGAGGAGCCGATCGCGGTCCGCGGCCGGCCTGCCGGCCTGTAACCCGCGGCAACACCCTGAAAGGACTGGCGGCCTCGCGCCCGGTGACCGCCACCGAGGGCTGCACGATCGCATGGTGTGCGCGGCTTGGACTGCTCGGGGCAGATCGGCGAACGGCCGGTGCATCCAGGAACAAATCCTCAAGGTCGCGATGGTCGCGGCTTCGAGGGGGACACGACCGAAAGGCGCGGCGGCGTCCGGCCTGTCGTCCCGAGCCGGCGGGAGTGGGCGTACTGTCAGCGGCGCCGAACCGCTGGCAGAGCGCGCGTGGTCTGACCGGCAGCCATCAGGTGCAGATCGGGTAGCGCATCGACGGCCAGGGCGCCGGGAAGGGCCTGGTTGGACGGCGAGGTGATGAGGACGGCTGCGGCGCCCTTCATCGCCTGGCCCGCCGCCGCGCCACCACCCGGGTCGCCGGATCCAACGGATGGAGATCGGCGATCGCTTCTGTCGCCAGCGCCGCGAACACGGTGCGGTTCGACGGCGCCGTGATCAGGAGCGCCGGCGCCGCGGGACCGCCCGGCAGGCCTGCTGGGTGCCCGCTCCGCAGAGGTCCGGCGGCCGGGCGGTTGCCAGGACTCCGAAAACGGCCTTGTTGGACGGGCAGGTGACGAGGACGGCCCGGCTTGGATATGCGTGGATATTTCGGGGGGGGGGGGGGGTGAGCTCAGGTCGTCCGTATTCGACGCAGCAGCACCCGAGCCGGCAGGCCAAGCAGATTCAGATCGGCCAGCGCGGTCGCCCCCAAGGCCACAAACAGGGCCCGGTTCGAGGGCGCCGTGATCAGAATGCCCGTCGAACGACTCGCGGCGCCGCTCGGGTCTGGCGTCCCGTGGCGCAGAGGTCGAGAAGTCCGCCAGCGGCGACGATTCCGAACGGGAGCTGCTGGGTCTGGTTGAAACAGACAGTCTCGATCCGAGAGAGAGAGAGAGAGAGAGAGAGAGAGAGAGAGAGAGAGAAGAGCCCGCGGCGCGCGGGAACATCCGGGACACGGCCCTGCCCGCCGAGAGAATCCGATAGTCCTCGTAGAGCCACAGCTTCGTGAACGGCCGGTAGAGCACTTCGCGGATGCGGTGCACATCGAACTCGAGCGGTTCGCCCTTGAGCAACGTCGACTTGAGCCGGCCCGTCCACTTGATCGCGCCGAGAGAGTCGTTGCCAGTGATCCGATCGAACGCGGCGGTTCCCTTCTTCGGGCGGCCTGCGTCCTTCCATCGGTTCAACGCCAGGTTGAACGCGGCGATCAGCTTCTCGACCCGCTCGCTCAGGTCGAGAAAGGAGAAGGAATAGACGTAGGCGTCGAGGTTCGTCGCGAGGCCCAGAGCATCCTCGTGACTCACGGAACCGAGATCGGCGCCGGCAATCGACGAGCGGCACACCGGCAGCAGGGCGTTCCACGTCGGATCGCCGAGCTTGACCCAGTCGTGGCGGTCGTTCACCGGAATGTCCTGGAACCGACCGGGGGCGAGCACATGGCCCAGGTCCTTCAGCCACTCGAACTTGCGGTCCAGCGACATCCGGTCGGGCACTTCGACGTAGTGAAGCGTCGCAGGCCCGCTGCCACGACCAGCCTGATTGCGCACGAGGACAGTTATCTGCACTCCGTTCCGTGTGCCCTGCCCGAACATCGGATCGCCCTCATCTCTCCGCTCCGCACCGCTCTTGTACGCGTTGCCGCGAAGGTTCACGACATGGATGTCCGTGAACTCGTCGCGCAGCGCCTTGCGCATGCCGGCAAGGGAGGGCGCGTCGGCCAGGCTGTTCGGGTGCACGAAGCAGACGATCCCGTCGTCGCCTTCGAGCCGGTCCGATGCCCAGCGGAACGCCTTGACGAACAGGTTGCCGGCCGCCTTGACTCCCGCTCTGCTTCCGAGCGCTTTCAGTTCACGCACGTACGTGGCGCTCACACGCTCCGCGACCTCGCGGTACTCCACCTCGACCGACTCGTCTCCGGCCGCCTTCCTGCCGGCAGACCACGGCGGATTGCCCACGATCACCCTGATCGGGCGGCTGTTCTGTTCGCTGATTCGTCGCCCCGCCTCGTCGAATCCCTGCCAGTCGTACTGGAACGCCGCCTGCTTCTCGGACATGAGAAAGGTGTCGGTAAGCACGATGCCCGCGAACGGCTCGTAACTCCCGACGGCCGCGCTCCGGGCGGCCGCGGCGGATGCCCCGCCTTCGGCGCCAGTCCCCGAACCAGCCCCCGAACCAGCTGTCGAGTCTGCGACCGATGTCGAACCGGCCGCCGGCTCCCTCTCGGTGCGGCTCGGATCGCCGTGACGCTTCTGGATGAGTTTCTCCTCGGTGGCATCGAGTCCGCCCCGGATCTCGGCTTCGTTCGACCCGACTCCGTTTGACCCAGTTTCCTGCAACTCCGCGATCCGTTCGAAGCGGGCTTCCTCGATCTTGAGCGCCGCGATGTAGTAGGCAAGCAGCACGATCTCGTTGGCGTGCAACTCGCCGGATCCCCCAAGCCCCGGTATGCGGATGTTCGCGTGCAACTCGCCGGGATTCCCAGGCGCCGCGGCCCGCAGTCCGGCGTGCATCTCGCCGCGGGCGCCAACCTCCGAACGTCCGTACTTCCGTTCCAGGTCGCCGGCCCTGACCAGGTACTCGCCGTCCGCGTCCCTGGCGGTGAGCAGCCGGTTGAGAAACGTGCCGGTACCGGTGAAGGGATCGAGGACGTGAACACCCTGCGCGGTCAGGCCCTTCCCGAACTGGTCCCGGCAGACAGCGTCGACGGAGCGCAGCATGAAGTCCACGATCTCGACCGGCGTGTAGACGATCCCGAGCGACTTGACTGCTGCCGGGATCGCCGCCTTGAAGAAGCTCTCGTAGATCTCCTTGAGCACGTTGAGCCGTTCGGCGCCGGACGCGGCGCCGCGGAACGCCCGCTCCATCGAGCGGTAGGCCCGGGTGAGAGGCCGCAGTTCCTCCTCGAAGCTGTGGCCGTGCTCCCGGAACACTTCCAGGAGCAAGCCGAAAGCCTGCGCCAGGGGGTTCTCTTCGGCAAAGCCCGCGGCCGTCACGACGTGGTCGAAGATGGGAATCGTCACGACGTGCTGGGCCAGCATTTCGGCAGCGGCGTCTCTCGTGATCTGCTGCTGACCGATGAGCTGCCGCAGATTCTCGTGGAATCTGCGGAACGCCTCGGCGATCGCCGGGTGCTGCTCGATCAGCCGCTTCACGCGCTGCTCAACCTGCCGGCAGACGAGAGCGGCCCGTCTGCCCCAGCTCGCATAGAGCCCGCGGTCGCCGCAGCGGGCGAGCAGCAGCGAGGCGAACGAGTCGCCGAAATCGAACGGAATCTCCAGTTGCAGGTCCGGCTCGTCGGCTTCGCTCTGGTCATCGACGATTCCGTTGGACAGCAGGCGCACGCGGTCGGTCCGCCTGGCGTTCAGCCAGTAGTCGATCCGCTCGTCGTGCGCGCGAAGTGCACGGACGACGTCCCACACCGGCTTGAAGTTGCCCTCCCGGAGCAGCCGCTCGGCGCGCTCCTCCGGCGTCCCGCCGCCGAACTGATCTACAACCACCGGGATCACGATGTAGCCGATCGCCTTGCCGGGCGCTCGCCGCATCACCCGGCCCACGGCCTGGGTCACGTCGATCGGGCTCGACCGGCTCTCCAGGAACACGACCGCATCGAGAGTCGGCACATCGACCCCTTCCGACAGCACGCGGACATTGCTCAGCACACGACAGATCGCACGCTGATCGGCGGCCAGATCTTCCTCTGCGCCGTCGCCCGCGGCGTGCCGGCGCAGTCCGCCGATCAGCGATGCGCGTTCGACCGCCGGCGTGCGGGCGTCGAGATGGTCGACTTCGATGTCCAGAAACCGGCCGCTGTCGTTACGCTTCCGATGCCACTCCGCCACGCCCTGCCACGCCGAGGCGACCTTCTTCGAAGTCGGGATCGTGCCGCAGAAGGCGATCGCCGAGCGGGCCGGCGCGCCCCATTCGGCGCGCACCTCGCCGGTCCTCCTGCCCGCGAACGTGCCGTCTGACTCGGGCGTCGCCAGAGCGTCCCAACAGCCGCCGAGCTTGACCGCGCTCTCGGCGTCGAGCGCCTTGCCGTCCGGAAGAAGGATGCCGCCGGCGCCGGCAGCCGTCTCGTAGTCCTGCGTCGAACGGGCGATCACGAGCACCTGATAGTCCGACAGCCAACCGCCATCGATCGCCTCGGCGAAGCTCATCCGATGGAACTCCTCGCCGTAGACGGCCGGATCGTCCATCGAGTAACTGTCCGCATCGTCGTACTTCCCGCCTTTCTCGAGGTCCCGGCGCTGCTTCGACGTGAAGACGCGCGGCGTGGCAGTCATGTAGAGGCGCCGCCGGGACGGCAGGTGGTCGTCGTGATGAACCAGGTTGAAGGGCGAGATGCCGTGGTAGCGCGAACGGGCCAGGCGCCGCTTCTCCGCAGCGGTCGCAGACGCTTCGGAGAGGCCCGTCGTGCGGTGCGCCTCGTCGGCCACGATCAGGTCGAAGCGGCGCCAGGAAGCGCACACCACGTCCACCTTGCCGGTAGCGGCGTGACGGTCCTCGGTCTCCGGGGCAACTGAGCTCGCCGCGGGCGCTGTCGGCGCCATGGCGGCCAGCGCCGCAGCGACCACCGGGGTCGAGTGGTAGGTCGAGAAGACGACCCGCATCGTGGCTTGCGGCAGGGGCTCGGAAAGGGACTCCGCAAGGGACTCCGCGTCGGTCGTCACCGGCATGACGAGCTCCGAAAGGTCCCCGGCGAGAGCAGTATCCCCCGAGGTTTCGCGGCGGCCGGCGGTCGCATCGGAACAGACCGCGAGGTACCAGTGGCGGAGCGACCGGTCGCGCTGCCGCGACCATTCGCGCATCGTCTGCCCCATCAGCGCGATGGAGGGCACGAGGTAGAGGACCGTTCCCCCCGTGCCCACGGCCTGCTCTGCCGCTCGCAGCGCGATGAACGACTTGCCGGTGCCGCAGGGGAGGATCAGCTTGCCGCGGTCGCCGTTCTCGAAGCCCCGCCGGATCGCCCGCAGCGCCTCCTTCTGGTAGGGCCGCAGCTCGTGGCGCTCGAACCGGATGTCGCCGTGCAGGAGGCGGCGATCGACGAACTCGGTCCAGTCCGGCACCCAGTCGTCCATGTCCTTCGCATGCAGCACTTCGCAACGGGGTTCGGCCCGCCTCATCTTCTGCTGCCCTGAGGCCTGGATGCCCGGGCCGTTGGTCACCAAGAGCCGCGCGGTGAAGTCCGCCGTGCCGGATGCGGCAAGGAAGCTCTCGATCTCCGCGGTCCGGATCTGCCCGGTCGTGCGGTACTTGCACTGGATGGCGGCGAGCCCGCCGCCGTACTGCCCGGTCTGCCGAGCCACCAGGTCGATGCCCACGTCCGGTCCCCAGCGATCCGGCCAGTCGTCCCAGAGCCAGACCGTGTCGAATCGATCGCCCCATTCCCCGGGATGCGCCAGCAGCGCGTCGCGGACCAGATGCTCGAAGCGGCGGCCGACGACTCGCGTCGAAGGCGGGCGCGCGGCGTCAGGCCCGCTCCGGTTGTCCGCCTTCCCCTGCCAACGGCGCATGGCGGCGCTTCTGCCGCCGGCGGAACGAGAAGGACCGCCTCCCGGGTCATCCCGCACAAGACCCTCGCGGAGGCTCTCGGCAAGGTGCTCGCCCGGGATCTCCTGCCGCCGGCCGGGTCCTGAGCCCGAGACCGTCTCCTCCAGCAGCGCCAGCGCCTCCTCGATCCTCGCCATGGAGCCTGTTCCTGTTCCGCTTCCGCCGCCGTCAGCACGCAGACATCGCGGAAGAACGCTCCGACTTCGGGTCGGTCACCTTCTGCCAGGCCACTGTCTCGCCGGTCACTGGAGGCGCTCCGATCCGACGGCCTCCGACGACACCGGGCCGCGCGGTCCGTCGAGCGACGGCGGCAGACTGCGGATGATCGCCGCCGACCGGATGCCGATGTGGATCAGCCGTCGCAGGTGCCGAACGAGCTCGTACGGATCATCGATCCAGGCGCGCCAGCGGTTCGGATCGTCGCGGATTCCCGACTTGCGATCGGCCTTGTGACGGAGGCTGTCAACGGCCCATTCCAGCGGCGAACGGCCGGAAACCTGGTACTCGAACGCCTCGGCCGGGATGCCTGTCAAGCGGCAGCGGCTGTTGATGTGCAGCACCCTCGCCTTGGCCGCAGCACCGGACGAGTCGTCCGGGCGGAGCTGCATCCGGCGCTCTATTCCGAGTGCGTCCTCAGCAAATTCGGGGGGGGGGGGGGTAAGCGTCGAGAACCTGACCAAGCCGGAATCGGTCTCCATCTCGAGCGCCACGTCCGCTTCCGGGCCGCTCTCGTAGCCCGTGTGCAGGTCCATCAGTTCCCTGCCCGCCACCCGGAACGCCTTGAAGTCGGCGGCCAGGGGAATGCGGGGGAGGCTCTTCTGCAGATCGTTCCGATAGCGCTCGCGCCAGTCCGGTGCGTGCATCACGCCGTAGAGGTACTCCCAGATCGCATCCTTCGTGATCGTCGAATCTCCATACGCGCGCCGGAACTCGGCAAGACACCAGTCGGTGACGTTGTCCGTCGCTGCGGCGGCATCCGGGCCGTTGTCACTGTCGATGCCGCTGCCGAAGAGAGTCATGGAGCCCTCGATGTAGTTCGCCGCCGTCCGCTGATGCCGCAGTGACGTAACCCAAGCGGCCGATCTTGCAGCTCCCTGAAGGGACCCAATCGTAGTGCACTCGCTGTGCGGACCACCTGAGCCTTCCATGGAAACACCGCGAATTGATCTCGCGACCGAGCAGCTTTCTCTTCGGCCCTCGCGCCAGGCCTGGGCAGCACCCCATCGGCGGCGAACTGCCCGACCGCACAGCGGCGGGCGCTACGAACCGCGCCTCACCGCGGCGTGGACGTCCTCGAACTCCGCCGCCGCTCCCGCGGGGGGGCGGGTGCACAGACTGACCACCACGGTAGCCGTCACGCCGGCGGTCAGGCCCGGCAGCAGCTCGTACAGGTCGTGGTAGGACGCCTTGAACAGCAGCACCCAGGCCACGGTCACCGCGAATCCCGTCGCCATCCCGGCCAGCGCGCCCGGCAACGTCGTCCGCTTCCAGAACAGGGAGCAGAGGACCGGCGGGACGAAGGCGCCGCCCAGTCCGGACCAGGCGAAGAGCATGAACCAGAACAGCAGCGGCGGTTCGACCAGGGCGAAGGGAATCGCCACCAGACCCACCACCGCGGTGGCATAGCGGCCGTAGCGCGACAGGCGGCCGCCTCCGCGGCTCGCACCCAGGATCTTCTGCCCGAGATCCCGCACGACCGAGGAGGAGGCGAGGAGCAACAGCGAATCGACGGTCGACATGATCGCGCCCAGAACGATGACCAGGAAGATGCCTGTGAAGAGAGCCGGGAACAGCTCCGCGCTCATCGTCGGCATCACGGTCTCCGGGTCGTCCAGCAAGGGGAACACGGCCCGCCCGGCGATCCCCGCGAACACGGCGCCGACATCGAAGAGCACCATGCACACGACCGCGATGCCGCCGCCCCGGACCAGCTCGCGTCCCGAAGCCGCGGACATGAACCGGGTCAGGAGCTGCGGCACGCCCAGAAAGGCGAGCCCGATGCCCGCGAAACTCGCAGCCGAGAGGATGCCCGGCCAGGTCGCCCCGTGGCTGCCCATCGCCCGCAGCAGGCTCGGGTCCGCCGCCGTGAGCGCGCCGATCACCTCGTTCCAGCCACCCGCCGCCGCGACGCCCACGATCGGCAGCATGACGAGCCCGCCCACCATGAGCAGGCCCTGCACCAGATCCGAGTACGCCACGGCCTTGAAGCCGCCGACCGCCGTGTAGACGATCGTGACGCCCGCGCCCAGGAACACGCCCTGGACGTAGGTGAAGCCCAGGAAGGACGAGAACGCCTTGCCGGTGGCCACGAGCTGGGCGCAGCAGTAGACCGCGACCATCGACAGGATGATCGCGATGCTCAGCTTCCGCAGGAACTGCCGGCGGTCCCGGAAGCGCTCCTCCAGGTAGTCGGGCACGGTGATCGCGCCGTACCGGTCGGTGTACTCCTTGAACGGCCGCGCGACCAGCGTCCACGCGATCGCCACGCCCATCACCTCGCCGAGCACCACCCACAGCGCATGAAAGCCGACCGCGTAGCCCATCCCGGTCAGGCCGAGCAGCAGCCAGCCGCTCTCGCCGGTGGCGTTCGAGCTGAAGGCGATGACCCAGGAGGGCAGCTTCTTGCCGGCGACGTAATAGCCCTCCAGGCTCCCTCCCTCGCGCCGGCCCCACAGGCCGAGCCCGACCAGGACCAGCATGTACAGGGCCAGCGGAACCAGGACGACGTAGCTCGCACTCATGCCGGACCGCCGCTACCGTTCGTTCCGGCCTTGCCGCCGCTCTCCACGCCGCGGCCCCGCCGCATGTCAGCCCAGCGCCGCAACAGGTACAGCGCCGGCCCGGCGCAGACCGCGGCCGCGAGCAGCAACCAGGTCGAGATCGGCAGACCGCGCCACATGGGGCGGCAGGCTAACAGCCGGCAGGCCAAGCGGCAGAAGATGCCGGCTCGGCGTCGCCCGGTTCAAACGTGCGTCAGCGCAGCCCCGACCGCTGCGAGTACTGCCTGGAGCTCCAGCTAACCCAGCAGGAACTTCATCGCCGCGACGGTCAACGCGCCGACCGTGACCATCGTGGTGACCATCGTGGCGAACATCCACACCTTGAGGTTCGCCAGGTCGGCTTTCGTGGCGACATGCTCCATGCGCTCGTCGATTCTGGCGCGCCACGCAATCCAGTCCTCGTTCCGCGGCGGGGTTGCAGTCGTTGCTTCTGCGCTCGTCATTTCGTTGATGCCTCCACGAGGCGCCCTGAGGGAAGAAACGGGGACCTGGCCCCGCGGAGTATCGCATACCAGCCCGTCCCGTACCAGGTAGGCGGCTCCACCGCGACCGCACAGGAGGCTGGTACCCTCGCAGGCTCGTTCAAGGAGAGACCGCCGTGCCGAGACTTCCCGTTCGAACTGCCGCACTGACAGCCGCAGCCCTCGCCGCACTTGCTGCGCCCGCGCCGGGCCGGGACGGCGCCCTCGACGAGAGCACGTTCCTGGAACGCAGCCGGCGCCTCATATACGAAGGCAAACGCTCCGGCGAGGGCTACTTCTCTGCCGACGGGGGCCTGCTGGTCTTCCAGAGCGAACGCCGGCCCGAGAATCCGTTCTACCAGATCTACCTGCTCGACCTGGCCACCGGAGACACCCGCGAAGTATCGACCGGCGTCGGCAAGACGACCTGCGCCTTCATCCGTCCGGACGGCGCCGAGATTCTCTTCGGGTCCACCCACCACGATCCCCGGTCCGCCGAACTGCAGCAGCAGGAGCTCGACTTCCGCGCTTCCGGTCAGGAGCGCCGCTACGCCTGGGACTACGACCCGGAGATGGAGATCTACGTCACGCCGATGGCCGGCGGCGAACCGGTCCGGCTGACGGATGCCCGCGGCTACGACGCCGAGGGCGCCTACTCGCCGGACGGGGAGTGGATCGTCTTCGCTTCCATGCGGGATGCCTACAACCGGGAACTCGACGAGCGCGAGGCGCACCTGCTGGAGGTCGACCCCGCCTACTTCGGCGAGATCTACATCATGCGCGCCGACGGAAGCGGCCAGACCCGGCTCACCGACGTGCCCGGCTACGACGGCGGCCCCTTCTTCTTCGCCGACGGTTCGCGGATCGTCTGGCGGCGCTTCACCGAGGACGGCCTGATCGCCGACATCTGGTCGATGAAACCCGATGGATCCGACCAGCGCCAGCTGACCGACTTCGGCGCGATGAGCTGGGCGCCGTACCAGCACCCGTCCGGCGAGTACATCCTCTTCGCCTCGAACAAGCTCGGCTTCGAGAACTTCGAGGTCTTCATCGTCGATACGGAAGGCTCGAAGGAGCCTGTCCGCGTCACCTACACCGATCGGTTCGACGGACTTCCCGTTCCTTCGCCCGATGGGCGCCAGCTGGTCTGGACCTCCAGCCGGCACGGCGGCGACGGCGGCCAGCTCTACATCGCCGACTGGAACCACGAGGCGGCCCGCCAGGCTCTGGCCGCCGCGCCTCCAAGGCAGGGCTCGTCCGACCCGCGGCAGGTCACTGGCCGCGAAGGCCTTGGCCACGACGACCCTGGCGACGCGCTGGAAGCGCACGTGGCCGTGCTCGCCGCACCGGAACTCGGCGGCCGGCTGACCGGCTCTGCCGGCGAAGAGAAGGCCGCCCTGTACCTCGTGGAACAGCTGCGGGCGATCGGCGCCACGCCCTTGCCGGGCGAAGACGATCTGCTGCTCGACTTCGAGTTCACGGCGGGCGCCCGTGACATGGGGTCGACGATCCGGGTCGAAACAGGCGGCACAGCCCACAGCTTCGACGACGACACGCAGATTCTGGCCCTGGGGTTCTCCGACGCGGTCGGCGTCGAGGGGCCGGCGGTCTTCGCCGGCTACGGCATCCGGGTCCCGGACTCGCAGGAATTCGGCTACGACAGCTACGCCACCCTGGACGTCGAGGACAAGATCGCCGTGGTCCTCCGCTACGTCCCGGAGGACGTCGAGGGCGAGACGCGGGCCATTCTCAACCGCTACTCCGGACTTCGTTACAAGGCGCTGACGGCGCGCGAGGCGGGCGCCAGAGCACTCCTGGTGCTGACCGGCCCCCGCTCGCCGAACGCAGGCGCCACCATCCCGATGGCTTTCGACACTGCCGCGGCCGGCTCGGGGATCACCGCCGCTTCCATCGGAGGCGAGGTCGGCGAGACCATCTTCGCGGGCACAGGCCGGACCCTCGAGGAGATCCAGAAGAGCTTCGACGACGGCAACCCGCATGTCGCCGGATTCGATCTTCCCGGTGTCCGGATCAGCCTGAACGTCGCCATCGAACGCGAACGGAAGACAGCGCAGAACGTCGTCGCGGTACTTCCCGGCAGGAACAGCGAGCGATTCGAGAAGCCGTGGATCGTGCTCGGCGCCCATTACGACCACCTCGGCCACGGCCGCGGCGGCAACTCCCTGGCCCGCGAGGACGAGAAGAACACCGTCCATCCGGGCGCCGACGACAACGCCTCCGGCACCGCCGCGGTCCTCGAGGCCGCGAGGCAGCTGCGGGAAACCGGACACGACCGGAACATCGCCGTCGCCTTCTGGTCCGGCGAGGAACTGGGGCTCCTCGGTTCGGCGGACTTCATCGACGACCCGGTCATCCCGACCGATCGGATCGCGGCCTACGTCAACCTCGACATGGTCGGCCGGGTCCGCGACAACCGCCTGACGGTTCAGGCGCTCGGTTCGAGTCCCGACTGGAACAGCCTGGTCGAGGCCGCCAACGTCCCGGTGGGCTTCGACCTGGGCCTGCAGACCGATCCGTACCTGCCCACCGACACTTCCAGCTTCAACCGTGCCGGCATTCCCTCGACCAACCTGTTCAGCGGCTCGCACGAGGACTATCACCGGCCCACCGACACGGCGGACAGGATCAACTACGAAGACCTGGAGCGCGTTGCTCGGTTCGCCGCACTGCTGGTCAGGCGGGCGGCGAACCGCGACGAACCACTCGAGTTCGCCAGGGTCGAGCGGTCCCTCCAGCAGGGCGGGAGCCGCGACACGGTGCGCGCCTACACCGGCACCATTCCGGACTACGCGAGCGAAGCGGAGGGCCTCCTGCTGGGCGGCGTCATGGAGGGCGGCCCGGCGGCCGAAGCGGGCCTTCAGGGCGGCGACGTGATCGTCGAGTTTGCCGGCCAGAAGATCGCCAACATCTACGATTACACGTACGCCCTGGACGCCGTGAAGATCGACCAGCCGATCGAAGTCGTCTACCTGCGCGACGGCGAGCGGCACACCACGACGCTGACGCCGCGGGCCAGAAGATGACCCGAATGGCGGCCATCCCGACACCACGCTCCCGAACTTCCCGAAGGAGACGCGCATGAGCCTCGAACGCCGCATCGGAACGCCCGCCACCCTCCTCACGCTCCTGAGCCTCCTGGCCGGCGTTGCGGCTGCCGCACCCCTGACCGCAGCGGCCGCGGCCGCCGATCAGGCCGGTGCGGCGCCGCTTCCGGTCGCCGAGCCCGAGAGCGTGGGGATGTCAAGCGAGAGGCTGACGCGTCTTTCGGACGCCATGGCCGGCTACATCGCGCGCAAGCAGGTCGCCGGCGCCGTCACCCTGGTCGCCCGCCGCGGCAAGGTCGTCCACTTCGAGGCCCAGGGCCAGAGGTGGCCGGAAGAAGGTGCGCCGATGACCCGGAACACGATCTTCCGCATCGCGTCGATGACCAAGCCGATCGCCTCCGTCGCGCTGATGACGCTGCACGAAGAGGGACGGTTCCAGCTACGTGACCCGATCGCCAGGTACCTGCCGGAGTTCGCCGAGATGCAGGTAGCCACGGTACCGGACGACGACGAGTACCTGGGCGAGGCCTACAGGCTGACGCCCGCCAGGCGTCCCATCACCGTTCAGCACATCCTGACCCACACGGCCGGCTTCGCGAACAACTACCGCGGCCTGCTCAAGGCGGACTACACGAAGCTGCGGACGAACCGCGATCCCGAGAGGACCGTCGGCGACTTCGTCAGCGCTCTGGCGGAGCTGCCGCTCGAGTTCCACCCCGGAGACGCCTGGCAGTACGGGCCCTCGGTGGATGTCGTCGGCCGGCTGGTCGAAGTGCTCTCCGGGCAGACCCTGGACGACTACCTGAAGGAACGGATCTTCGATCCCCTCGGGATGACCGACACCCACTTCTATCTGCCCGAATCGAAGGTCGACCGTTTCGCCGCCCTCTACCGACCCGGCGAGGACGGCACGATCGTCCTCGCCGAGGCGCCCGACCTGAACGCGCGCCACGTCCGCGAGCCGCACAAGTACTTCAGCGGTTCCGGCGGACTCGTTTCGACCGCCGCCGACTACTACCGCTTTCACCAGATGATGCTCTCCGGCGGCGAACTCGACGGGAACCGCGTGCTCGGCCGAAAGACCGTGGAGCTGATGACCACGAATCACACCGGCGACCACGGCCTCTGGCTGCGCGGGCCCGGCTACGGTTTCGGTCTCGGCTACAGCGTGGTGACCGACCTGGGCCCCTCCGCCATGCCGGCCTCGGTCGGGTCGTACTCCTGGGGAGGCGCATTCTGCACCGTGTTCTGGGTCGACCCGAAGGAAGAACTGATCGGCATCCTGATGACCCAGGTGAGGCCCTACACGCACCTGAACATCCGCCAGGATCTGCAGACGCTGACCTACCAGGCCATCGTCGACTGACGCCGACGCCGGGGACCGGGGACCCCCGTGGCGACTTGGGCGATCGGCGACGTCCACGGCTGCTTCGACACCCTGGAGACGCTGAACGGCCGCATCGGCCTGGATGCGGGCAGGGACCGCCTCTGGATGGTGGGCGACCTGGTGAACCGGGGCCCCGGCTCGCTCGATGTACTCCGCTGGTCCCGTGCGCGTCATCGCGAGATGGGTGATCGATTCCAGGTCGTGCTCGGCAACCACGACCTGCACCTGATCGCCAGACATCTCGGGCTTGCCGCCGCGCGGCGCGGCGACACGCTGGAGGACGTGCTCCGCGCCGACGACGGTCCCGATCTGGTCGACTGGCTCCGTCGACGCCCCTTCATCCACTTCGAGCGGTCGGGCGACGTCGACTTCGTGCTGGTCCACGCCGGACTGCAGCCCGGGTGGTCACCCCAGGACGCAGCGGCAGCGGGAAGGCTGCTGGAACGACGCCTCCAGGGCCCGGAGGCGGCGCGCCTCCTGCGCAGCCGAGACGACAACGCCCTGGCCGCCTTCACGCGCATGCGAATGCTCGACAGGGAAGGCAGACCACACGACTACAGTGGTCCGCCCGAAGGGGCACCCGCCGGTCTCCGACCCTGGTTCGATGTCGCTCCCCGGGCCTGCGGCGGACGCGTCGTCGTCTGCGGCCACTGGGCGGCGCTCGGGCTTCGCCTGCGTCCCGACCTCGTCGCGCTCGACAGCGGCTGCGTCTGGGGCAACACGCTCACCGCCGTTCGACTCGACGATCGGGCCGTTGTCTCGGTCCAACGGAAACCAACCCCGTCGCCGATGCGTTGTACCTTGTGAAGGCAACGAGTTGATCCTCTGGGGAACGGACGGACGAAAGGCGGTCGACATGAAGGATGCATACGCGATTTCGCGAATCCTGCTGGCCGACGTCTACGACGCGACCGCCGAGGAAGGACCGTCCCAGGCGCCGCCTCGCCAGCGGCTGCGCCGCCTCGCACTGACCGTCTCGACGTTGCTCTTCGCGGCAGCTCACGCGCCGGAGGCCAGGCGAGCGGCGCCCGATGAGGCGCTCGACCGCCTGAACGAGATGACGCTGACGATCGGCGCTTGCGAGAGCGGAGGGATGCTCTCGCCCGCCGAAGCGGAGCGCCTGCGCCAGATGAGCGAAGCGCTCGACCGCAGTCTGCGCGGCAGGGAGCCGAACCCCGTTCTGTAGCGCAGGTCGGACCGAGCCGGCCTGGAGCGCTGTCGCCGCGCCGGGCCCCATGACGCGCGGAGCCAGCCGCTTCGGACGGCGTTGAGCCGACGGCGTTCGGAACCGCCTTCAGCACGCTCCCGGCAGGACCTTGTCACGGAACGGACAGAACCGTTCGAGCAGGGCAGAGTGGGTGCACACGGCATGATCGGCTGGCGCTTCGCCTTGCGCCGGGAAGCGTGCGGCTTCAGGAAAGCCCGAGCCGCCTCGGCAGTTCCTCGGTCATCAGCTGATCGACCTGATCGCGGCTCGACCCGATCGCCACGACGTCGAACTTCCCGAACTGCTCGAGCGGGCCGACGTTGTACAGCACGAACCGGCCCGCATCGATCCCGCGGTCGCGCAGTGAATCGCCCATTCTGGCCCGGAGTTCCCGGAAGCTCAGACCCACCAGATCGCGGTGGACGAACCCTTGCGCCTGGTACGGCGGCCGGCCTTCAGGATAGAGCCGGTCCACCAGGTTCATCGGCGTACTGGTTCCGCCCCAGCGCCCGTTGCATTCCGTGAACACGACACGGCCTCTCGGCAGAACGAGGTGATCGAACGAGCAGCGGCCGACGTAGCCCAGGCCTTGCAGCACGGCCGCCACCCGACCGGAATGCGACACGATCGCCCGCTCGACCCGGGAGGGAAGTGCGCTTGGCCGACTGCCCACGAAGACGCCTTCCTCGCCCGCCAGGATCTGCTCGTAGACGCCGTCAAGCCGCGGGCCGCCCCCGCCGGGCGGCGGCAACCACCACTGGGTCGAAGGCGATGACGACGAGTCTTCCCAAGCCACGGCGAGCACCTCTTCGCCGCCGTCCCAGCCGGTGCGCTCGAGAAAGCCGCGGACGATGTCGAGCACGCCGGCGAGTCCCGTCCGGCGCAGGGCCTCGGACTCGAACACCTCGTTGCCCATCGCGGAGGCGCAGCGCAGTCGCTTGAGCGCCACTGCCGGGCTCCCTTCGGCCAACTCGAGCAGCCCGCGAGCCAGCGCCTCGGGGGACGCCGAGCGACGGCTGTCAGGCAGGAAACCGGGTCCCAGCACCGCCGTCACCAGGTCTTCGAAACTCGCCTTGTCGTTGGCCAGCCAGACCACCGGCGGCGGCGGCGCCAGCACTCGCACGTCCGTCGCCGTGTCGGCGGCCACCGTCGCTGCCAGCTCCCAGATCGCTTCGTTGCCCATGAAGGGCTCGATCACCAGTCCTCCGTTGGAGGCAGCGAGAGCGGCCAGACGGGACCGGGGAGAGCCGGCCGTGCAGGCACGTGCGACCGCGAGCCGGTCACCGCCAGGATCGACTTCCAGGAACTCGGCCGCCCCCAACCCCAGAACGTCCCGGAAGTACCGCTCGTACCCGGGAGATACGGGGGTCGAGGCCGCGAACAGATCACCCTCCGCCGCCCGAAGCCGCGCCCGGTGCTGGTAGTGCTCGACTCCGGCGATGCCGTCGAGAAAGGGGATTCCCGTGAAGTCGTCGACGTGCAGGGCGGGCACTCCGTCGCGAGCGCCCCGGTATCGATGCGGCTCGAAGACAGCCAATCGACGCTGGAGGTCGAGCCGCTCCGCGAGTTCCCTCACCACGTCCTTCACGACTTGCAGATCGACCCGGTCACCAGCCGCACGACGGCCCCTTCCCGGCTGCGTTTCCGACTTCCATCCCGCTGCGAAGTGCGCTCGTCGGCAGTGCCCCTTTCGAGCGGCATCGCGCCGCGCTGACGCCGGCAGAATCGACGCCGGCCGATCCCGTATCGCCCGGATCGGCTCCGCCGGAGCCCACCAGCAAGGCGCGGCAGGCTTCTCGGTCCACCTTGTCCGAGGCCGCTGCCGGCAGGCAGTCGACCACCTTCCACCGCCGCGGGCGCTTGAACGCCGCCAGGCGGACGCGAAGGTGTTCTTGCAGGGCCGGCAGACCTCCGGCGTTCTCGAACCCGTCCGAACCCACCACGACTGCACCCACCCGTTCGCCCCACACGTCGTCGTCCACTCCGACCACGCAGGCCGCCGCCGCGCCCGGCCACTCGACCACGGCAGCTTCCACTTCAGTCGGATCGACGTTCTCGCCGCCAGTCACGATCCGGTCCGACCGACGACCCACGATGCCGAGTCTGCCCGAATCGTCCAGCGCGCCGACGTCGCCGGTGTCGAACCAGCCGTCCTCGTCGAAGGGACGATGCAGGGGTTCCCTCGGTTCGTCGCCCAGATAGCCGTCGAAGAGCATCGGGCCGCGGATCCGGATCGAGCCGGCGCTCCCGTCCGGCCCATCCGGAGACGCAATCCGCACCTCGACTCCGGGCAGCGGCTTGCCTGCGCCGCCGAACGTCTCCCCCGGCCGCTTCGTGCCGGCCGTGCCCGCCTCCCTGTCGACCCGGGCGGCCTCCGCGGCAGCCCCGGTCGCGATTTCCGTGGCGACCTGGGAACAGGCCTCCGTGAGCCCGTAGGTGGCAAGCACCGGCCAGCCGAGTCGCCGCGCGCGCGCCATCAGCGCAGGCGGGGCTGCCGCCCCACCCACGAGGACCGCGCGCAGCGACGCCGGCGGCCCCTTCGTGCGACCATGACCACCAACGCCGGCATCCACGCCGCCATCCAGCAGGCGGCCGAGCATGGTCGGCACGACGGACAACAGGGTCACGCGGTGGCGGTCGATCGTCCGCAAGGCGGCTTCCGCGTCGAACGAACCGTTTGGCTGCCGACCACTCAGAACGATCGTCCTCCGCGCCAGAAGCGATCGGACCACGATCATCAGGCCGCCCACGTGCGCCACCGGCAGACTGAGCAGCCACCGATCGTCCGGCTGCTCTCCGAAGACCGCGATGTGGGCCGCCGCCGACGCGCGGAGCGCCGCGTGGCCGAGCACGGCTCCCCGCGGTCGGCCCGTGCTGCCGGAGGTGAAGACCACCACCGCGCCGCCGCCTAGCGGGTTCTCGTTCTTCGAGCACGCCGAGCCTGCTGCGGCCGGCCCACCGGACGAGCCCGGGGAGACCGCCGCACCCATTACACAGGCGGCGCGTGCGGCGCCTGCTGCGGCCGCCGTGCCTGCCGGGGGCAGCATCCTCGGCTTGCCGTCCTCCTCGATCACGAGAGAGGCGCCCGACATCGCCAACGCCCGTTCCCTCTCGGCCCGGCGCCATCGGGGATGAAGCAGGACGAAGGACACGCGGTCCTCCAGCAGGGCCAGGACCGTCCTCACGGTTTCGAACCCCACGCCTCCCACCACCGCGACGACCGGCCGCGCACGGGCTTCGGGGTGCTCTTCGGAGCGTTTGTGGCGTTCTTCGAGGCGTTCGTTGACGGCGGCGCGCAAGCGGTTCACGCGCTCCGCGAGTTCCGCCCACGTCATGGTTCTCTCGCCCTGTGCCTGGTTGCCTCCTGCATGGTTGGCCGGTGCCTGGTTGGCCCGAACGAGCGCAATCCGTTCAGGCGCCTCTCGGGCAGCGGACCAAACGGACAGTTCCGGACTCCTCCGCGCGCTTCCCGGCACGCTCCCCGACAGCCTCACCGGCCTTCTCCCGGACACGTCCCCGTCGGCTACCTCCATGAAGCGGAGCTCAGCTTCGAGCGCCGAGCACGATGCCTGCCGACAGCAGGACACCGAAGACCAGGAGCATGCGGGCGGTCGCCGCCAGGGATGCGTTCAGAGCGGCACCCTCGCGGCGCCAGACAGACCGCAGCACGACCACCGCGTACGGCAACGTCAACCACGACAGAAGAGGCCAGAAGCCCAGGAGGGGCACCAGCGGCAGCGTTGCAAGGTGGGCGCACAGAAGCAGGCCGGCGTACTCGAACCGTGCGAACCGAGGGCCGAAGCGCACGGCAAGCGTCCGCTTGCCGGCCATTGCGTCCTCCTGTCGATCGCGCAGATTGTTGGTGACCAGGATCGCCGTCGCCAGCGCCCCTACCGCCAGCCCGGACCACCAGGCCGCAGCCGGCACCCGAAGCGCCTGTACATATACCGTGCCGCACACCGCCACAAGGCCGAAGAAGAGGACGACGAACAGGTCGCCCAGGCCGGTGTACGCCAACGCCCACGGTCCTGCGGTGTACAGAAGGCCGGACGCGATCGACATCGCGCCGACAACGAGGACCGGCCAGCCGGCCACAGCCGCAAGATAGAGCCCGCACGCCATGCAGATTCCGAACGCGATCCAGGCCCCGGTCCACACCTGACCCCGGCTCAGGAGTCCCGACTGAACCGCCCGCACCGGGCCGACTCGCCGCTCCGTGTCGGCGCCGCGGTCGAAGTCGAGGACGTCGTTCGAGAGATTGGCGCCGATCTGGATCGAGACGGCAACAGCCAGGGCAGCCAGGGCCGGACCCGGAACGAAGCCGGAAACGGAAACGGCGCACGCCGTGCCGACCGCCACCGGCGTCACCGCCGCCCACAGGGTCTTCGGCCGAGTCGCCTGCACCCAGGTCCGGAGGCCGCCGCGGCGGCTCATGCGAGGCTCATGGATAGCGTTGGAACTTCGAGAAATCAGGCTTCCGCTTCTCGAGAAACGCTTGGCGCCCCTCCTGCCCTTCCTGCGTCATGTAGAACAGCAGCGTCGCGTTGCCCGCCAGTTCCTGGAGCCCGGCCTGACCGTCGCAGTCGGCGTTCATTGCCGCCTTCAGGCAGCGCAGCGCCATGGGGCTGTTGGCCAGCATTTCGCGGCACCACTGGAGCGTCTCCTCCTCGAGACGATCGAGCGGCACGACGGCATTGACGAGCCCCATGTCCAACGCTTGACGGGCGTCGTACTGACGGCACAGGAACCAGATCTCCCGCGCCTTCTTCTGGCCCACGATCCGGGCCATGTAGGAGGCGCCGTAGCCGCCGTCGAAGCTGCCCACGCGCGGGCCGGTCTGACCGAAACGCGCGTTGTCCGCCGCGATCGTCAGGTCGCAGACCATGTGCAGCACATGGCCGCCGCCGATCGCGTAGCCGGCAACCATCGCCACGACCGGCTTGGGCAACGTGCGGATCTGGCGCTGCAGGTCGAGAACGTTCAGGCGCGGCACTCCGTCATCTCCGACATATCCCGCGTCGCCGCGGATCCGCTGATCGCCGCCCGAACAGAACGCCATCGGCCCCTGGCCGGTCAGGATGACCACGCCGACTTCGCCGTCATCGCGGGCCGTGTCCACCGCCGCACTCATCTCCTGGACCGTCAGCGGCCGGAAGGCGTTGCGAACCTCCGGCCGGTTGATGGTGATCCTGGCGATCCCCTCCGGCTCGCCGTCGACATGAGACTTCTCGTACCGGATGTCGGTGTACTTGCCGGCGCTCCGCCACTCCTGGCGCGACTCTCCACTCATCCCGCTCGCCTCCTTCCGGCGGCGACACTACAACGGCCCGAGGTCTCGACGGCGCGGCATCCTCCCCATGACTTCGCCTGGCATCGCGTCGTCCATCTGCAACGTCGCGTCGTTCAGCATGGCGTCGTTCAGCAAGCTGGCCAGCTCGGCGGGTGCCTCGAGCGGGACGTTGTGGCCGACGCCATCGACGATCCGGAGCGTTGCCCTGGGCAGTCGGCCGGCCATCTGTCGTGCGAGGGCGACGAACTTCGTGTCCAACCCTCCCGCAATCAGCAGCACCGGACACGGGATCCCGGACAGCGAGGGCCGGTAGTTCGGCATCACTCCGAGACTGAGCGCATTCATGGCGGCCGCCAGGTCGGTCGGATCGTGACTCAGTCGGATCCTGCGCTGCTCGGCCACCGTCTCCGCTCGGAGCAGGCCCTGGCTTTCGAACAGGGGCAGACGGGACCACTTGCGGTCGAACTCGGCGAGACCCAGCTGCTCGATGCAGCGCGCCCAACGCCGGTCCGCAGCTCTTCGCTCCGCCCGCTCGATTTCGCCGTCGATGCCCGGATTGGCGCCGATCAGCGCAGCCCCCTCGAAGAGGGCGGGATGCCGGACGAGCAGACCCAGCGCCAGACGACCGCCCAGGGAGTAGCCCGCAACATGGCGTGGCGCGGGCGCCGCCTTGCTGATCACGAGCGCCAGACGATCGACTTCCCGCTCGAACGTACAGCCGCTCTGCGTGGCCGTCGGCACGTCGCTGCCGCTTCCATGGCCGCAGACCGCAGGCGCATGGCTCTTCGTTCCAAGCAGCCCCGCGACGCCCTGCCAACTCGCAGGACTGCCGGAAAAGCCGTGAATCAGAACCGCCGTCGTCATCGAGGCACGGTGGTCATCGCAACACGCTTTCGTCGATCGCGGCACGTTTCGTTCATCCCGGCGCAGTCATCATCGCGGAACGGTTCATTCATCCCGGCGTGGTCGTCATCACCCTGCACGGCGCCCGAGGACATCGTCCGCCGCAACGCGTCCTCGGCCGCCTCGAGCGCGCCGGGCACACAACGAGCCACGACAAGCGTGAGGCCCCGGCGGCCCACGGCCGCTCGGAGCTCTCGCTCGAGCGCCGCCGCACTGCCGACGACGTGAACGTCGCGGAGCTGGAACGGCTCCGCCAATCCCCCCAGATCGACCCCGTGGGGAGTGAGCCAGTGCCTTCCCTGCGGACTCCGGAATACCTGGGTCGAAGCGATCGGAAGCCGCTCGAAGATCCGTCCGCCGCCGTTGTCGATCACGACGACGACCGCCGGCGGTCCATCGCCGTACGTGGAAGCGAGCGTCAGGCTGTCCAGGTCGTGCAGCAGACTGACATCGCCAAGGAGCAGCACTCCGGCCGGGAACTCCCCGGCGGAGGCGGAGAGCGAGCCCAGAAACCCGGCCACCAGCCCTTCGATGCCGCTCAACCCGCGCTGGCTGGCGACCCACACGCGGCGTTCGAACCTCTCGACCCAGTCTTCGACCAGGCGTACCGGCAGACTGTTCCCGAGCATCAGAAGGCCGCCCGACGGCGTCGCCTCCACCACCGCCCGCGCCACCTTCCCGTCGTGGAGGCCGTCCTCCGCCTTCCCGCTGGCGGACACCCCTGCGCCTGCCTGCCCGGTCCTTGCCTCGGAGCCAACCCGTGCGGCCGCCTCGCCAAAGCGGCGACAGAAGGCCAGCACGCCGGTGCGCCATCCAATGGCCGCCGAATCCGCGGGCGCCTCCTGCAACCGGAAACAGAGACCGGCCACGGTGGTCCCCACATCTCCCGGCAGAAACACCGCGGCAAGTCCGGCCGGATCGGTCCACGATCCGTCGGACAGCACGATCTGAGACGCACCGCTGGCTTCCAGGAGACGCCGCGTACCGGCTGATACCGGCGGCGCACCGACCTGCAGAACAAGGTCCGGAAACGCCAGGCCCTTCCCGCCATCGGCTGCCCAGGCCGCCCCCAGGCAGTCGGCGAGGTACCCGCCGGGACACTCCCCTCCGTCACGGCGGTCCCGTTCCACGAACCGACTCTGGCTCGTGGCTTCGGCCGCCAGCGGAAAGCCGGTTCGGCGAGCCAGTTCCCGAAGGCCGAAGACACCGCGGCCCGTGGATGGCCTGTCACCCGGTCTGGCGTCCGGACTGTCCTCCGGGCTGCAGCCCGGACGGGCGCCTGCTCCGGCGGCGGCCAGACGAATCCCCGGCGGCGGCAGGGCCATGGCGCCCGCGACGATCAGCCCCCGTTCCGCACCCAGGCAAAGCTGCACCGCCCGGTCCAGGGTGTCCGGGTCCGGCACGGCACCGGGAATACCGACTTCGAGCGGCGCCTCGAGCAACCGATCCACGGCAACCGCCAACGGATGCGTCTCACCGACCTCCGACCGCTCCAGCGGCTTTCTGGCCCGCACATTGAGATGCACGGCTCCGCCTCGCGGCCAGCGGGAACGGAACACCGCCTGCGCCGCCGTGCGGCGAAGGGCCCGGAGGCTCAGAGCATCCGTCCGTCCTCCCAGGTCGATCTCGGCAAAGAAGCTCACCGCCGAACCGAAGAGTTTCGTCTGATCGGTGGTCTGCGGCGAGGCGCAGTCCATCAGTTCGAACGGCCGGTCGGCGCTCAGAACGATGAGCGGCAGCCCGGCCTCCCGGGCTTCCAGAATCGCCGGAAAGTAGTGGGCTGCCGCACTGCCCGAGGTACAGATCAGGACTGTCGGCATGCCGGTGACCCGCGCCTGGCCAAGCGCGAAGAACGCGGCCGCCCGCTCGTCGATGACGCTCTCGACCTCCAGCCCGCCGAGCCGTTCCGACGCCGCGGCATCGAGAGCGGCCAGCACCAGCGGCGTCGAGCGGGAACCCGGGCTGGTGACCGCTCGTCTCACCCCCGCCCGCGCCAGGGCGCCGACCAGCAGGCGCGCACGCTGAAACTGCAACTCTGCCGCGCCGGACGCCTCTAACCCCATGCGCCCAGAATCGCGTCGAGCTTGAGGTTGGTCTCGGCCAGCTCGCGATCCGGATCCGAGTCGGCGACGATGCCGGCGCCCGAGTAGAGCAGCCCCCTGCGCCCCGACGCGAGGCAGGAACGAAGCGCCAACGAGAACTCGCCGTCGCCCGATCCGTCGAACCACCCGACCGGACCGGCGTACCAGCCCCGCTCCCGGTCCTCCGACCGCCGGATCGCCTGAAGCGCACCGGCGGTCGGACTGCCTGCAACAGCGGGAGTCGGATGCAGCGCACCCACCAGCTCGAGCACATGGGGCGACCTGGCCGTCGGCCCGAGCGCGGCCTGAACGGGCGTCTCCAGGTGAAGGACGTTCTTCAGGACCCGCACTCCCGGAAGACGTCGCGCCACCGCGGCGCCGCAGCTCCGGTCGAGCCGCTCGACGAGGTAGCGGACCACCAGGTCGTGCTCCAGCCGGTCCTTGGCGCTCTCGAGCAGACGCTGCTCCAGTTGCCGGCGCTTGTCCGGCGAGGCGTCGCTGGCGATCGAGCCGGCCAGAGCCCGGGCCTCGATCCGCCGACCCCGTCGCCGAACCAGCAGTTCCGGCGTGGCGCCGAAGAAGATGGCCCCACCTCGAAGGAAGGCGAAACAGGTGCAGGTCGGCATGTGCCGCCGCAGACGTTCGGCGATCCGGGCCAGGTCGGCGATCGAGAACGGCCGTTCGAGTGCGAGTTCCACCGTGCGGGCCGCCACCACCTTCTGCAGTCGTCCGCCGCTGACTTCGCCTCGGAGTTCCTCCACCCGACGACGCCACACGTCGGCAGCGGGCCGATCGAGGCTCCGCAGGACTCCGGGCAGAGCCGGCGATTCGGGACCGGCCTCGGCCATTCGGACGGCGCCTTCGCTCCCGTTGGCGCCATCCTCGAGCCCGCCTCCCGCGTCGAGCTCATCGGCGAGGTCCTGCAGCCGTCGGCGCCACGAGGGCGCGGCCAGAACACCGGCCCCGTCAAGCACGGCGTAGAGAGAGGCCGATTCCGCCTCGGCCACGTAGCCGACCCGAGAAAGAACGAAGCTGGCGGCGCCGAAGTCGCTCCAGACGGAAGCCGCAGTGCCCGGTCGCCCGCAAGATGCTCCCGGGTCGAACGCGAGACCTCCGTAGAACCGCAGAGCGAGAGGGTTCACACCAGACAGTTCACCCCACAGCCCCGACGCTCTCTCCTCCAGACGGTCTACCGCGGAGCGGCTCGCGTACGCACCCGAACCGGAATCGACGTCGACAATCCCGGCGGCGGCGCCGTTGCCCCCGTTTGCATCAGCGACACCCCCGAAGGGAGCGCCCGACGCGATCTCGATACGCCGGGCGGCGCCCCAGCCGGCGCTCTGCAAGCCGTCGGCCGGAGACCACAGATGGCCGACCGGCTCGCACTCACGGAAGGTCCGCGCCGCCAGGCGCAGAAACTCCTCTGGGGCCGCGCTCGGCGCATCGACGCGCACCACCCGCGGCGAGGTCCGCGGCGCTCGCGCCTGTGGAACCGATCCAGTTCCCGCGGACGGCGACGTCATGCGCAGGCCTCCGCCGACGGCCGGCCGCCAGCTGGCCGGCCGAGGAACAGGTTGCAGACGCCGAAGGTCAGGCGCCGCGTCTCGATCGACTCCAGGCCTGCGGCGGCCATCGTACGGACGAACTCGGCGACCGGGGGGAAGGCGCGAATCGACCGCGCGAGATAACGGTACTCCTCGGCGCCCGCAAGGAACGCGCCGACCCTGGGGACCACGAACCGGATGTGAAGACGGGCGAGCGCGCCCGCGAGGCCCGCAGGCGGTTCACCGAGTTCGAGCACGGCCACCGTGCCCCCGGGGCGCGTGACCCGCGCCATCTCACGGAGTGCCCGGCGTCGATCCGGGATGTTGCGGATGCCGAACGCGATCGTCACGGCGTCGAAGGACCGGTCAGGGAAGGCAAGGTCCCGAGCGTCGCCCTCGCCCAACTGGACCCGGTCCCCGAATCCGAGCCGTTCGACCTTGCTGCGTCCGATTGCGGTCATCTCACGAGAAGGGTCGATTCCCCTGACGGCAACCCCCGGATAGCGCCGCGCGACGGCAATCGCGAGTTCACCGGTCCCCGATGCCACGTCCAGGACCCTTGCCGCGCCGCCCGCCCTGTCGAGCTGCAGCGCGGCCGCCGTCGTCCGTCGCCAGCAACCGTCCGCGCCCAGGGAGTTGAGCCGGTTGAGGAGGTCGTAGCGCGTCGCGACGCCGTCGAACATCGCGCCCGAACCGTCGCCGCTCACGCTTCCTGTCTCGACCAGCGCCATGCGGGGATCCCGCGCCTCGAAACGCAGCGAAGCGAACGCCAGGGCGCGAGGCTCTGATGAGGTGATGGCCTGGAGCCAGACATGGAGCCAGCGACAGTTCTGGACGACTAGCGTTCTCGCAGCGCACTGGCATATGCCACCGCCGCCAAGGCGCGTCGGGCCTCCCCGTCGGGGATTCCGGCCAAGGCCGCCACTCCCTGCTCGACATGCGTCGAGGCAAGCCCCCGGCAGATGGCCTCGACGCCATGACGAGCCATGGCCTCCAGCACGCGGCCCTGCCGACTGGTGATTCTGCTGCCGGCGCCGTTGCTCGGGCCGCCGTTCACCAGCCCGTCACCATTCGTCGGACCGTTCGACAACCGGGACCCGCCGACACCCGGAACGGCCGCGTGATCTTCCGCGATGGCCCGAATCGTGTCCGCAAGTTCCGGCTCACGGTCAAGCACGATGATCAGGGGATAGGTGACCTTGCCTTCCGAAAGGTCGCTGAACAGGTTCTTTCCGGTATTGCTGCGGTGACCGACCAGATCGAGCAGGTCGTCGATCAGCTGGAAAGCCACGCCAACCGACTCGCCGTAGGCCTCGAGCGCGGCGCAGACCTCGCGCGGAGCGCCCCCGGCCAGAGCCCCGGCGCCCAGCGCCCAACGGAACAGGGCCGCGGACTTGCCGCGGGCCACTTCGAAGTAGAGTTCCTCGGACGTATCGAGGCGGCCGCGGTTCTCCAGCTGAAGCGACTCGGCACGGATCATCTCGGCAATCGTCGCGAGCAGCCCTTCCATCACGCCCGGCACGCCCGCCCGCTGTACACGCTGCAGAGCCTCGATCAGCAGATAGTCGCCCGCGAAGATCGACGCCGCGTTGCCGAGCTGGATCCGTACCGCCGGCCGGCCGCGCCGGCGATCCGCATTGTCGACCACGTCGTCGTGCAGCAGCGTGGCGTTGTGGATCAGTTCCGCGGCTACCGCGATGTCGAGCACGGCCGAAGCCGGGGCGACCCCGAACCGGGACGCCAGAACGACGCAGAGCGGCCGCAGCCGCTTTCCGCCTACCTGAACCAGGCCGACGCCAGCCTCCCCCACCACGGTGCCCCTCGTCGACAACGCGGCCAGGTCCTCCTCCACTGCCGCCAGGTCGCAACGAACGAAACCGACCAGATCCTCCATCGTCGAGGCGAGACCGTTCAACCCGCCGTCAACGCAGAGGTCGCGCAGCCGCACCAACACGTCGTCTGCCGCGGAGCGGACTGCCCGGTGATCGGGGAGCATGGTCAACTTTCCTGCTCCTCCACTTCGAGATCCGCAACTCGAGCCGAAGTCGCGGCCGTGTCGCGCCGCGAAAGGGCCAGGTTGCCCAGCCTGGCGGCAACTGCGCCGGCGCCCAACAGCGCCTTGAGTCCGAAATCGGTCACCGTGCCGCCCTTCAGCAGGAACTCCGCGATGGCATCCGCTCTTTCCATGACGGTGTCGATGGCCCTCAGGCGCTGGAGGAAGACCGCCGTCTCGGGCGACGTGTCGGCCTCCAACGCCGGGATCCAGTCGCGCATGCTCTCACGGATCGGGTCCCATTCCCGACGCTTGCGGAACTGGACCACATTGCGGAGCACCCGTTCGAGATCGGTCTCCGGCCGATAGACGACGCGGCGCGCCCCGGCAACGCGTTCGGGCGCGATCAGCTTCCATTCCCGGAGCTCGCGGCATGCCATCGACACGGCGCCGCGGCTGAGTTCGAGGCCCGCCATGATCTCCTGGGCGTCTGCGGGTTCACTGCGCGACATCAGCCAGCCGAAGACACGGGCCGTGGTCGGCGGCACACCCCAGAAGGTCCCCAACGCTCCCCAGAGCTGCACGAACTCCTCGCGAACCCGGCCCACACCATCTGCAGGGTCGTCCATCACGAGCGCAGCTCCGGCTTCTTCTGCATGGTGCTCGCCATCACTCGCTTCCGCGGAGTTCAACGTGCCGCAGCCGTACGGTGACCCGGCCCGCAGGGGGGAGCCTACCGCTAATCGACACCGGCATCTGAAGCTCGCGCGCCGCGAAGATCACGATCTCGCCTTCCAACCCCAACAGCTCGAAGTCCTTGACGCTCCCCTCCTCGCCGATGGCGGTCGGGGTCAAGGTGAAGCGAACCAGGGTCAGTTCCTCCGGCGGCGGGCCGCCCGCAATCGAGAACTTGCGTTCGGCCGGGATCGGCTCGGGCACCCGGTCGATCCGAACCGCCAACACCCGGCGGTTCGAGAAGACCGGCACGGTCCGGCTTTCGCCGGAGGACTCGCCCCGCATGCCCGCCAACCGCCCCACGAGGTACAGAAGCGCCGAGGGCTCCGACAGCGGCGCCTCGAGTCCGGCCGGCACCTCGTGAGCGAGCGGATACCGGTGCGTCCACTCGACGACAGGGAGGCTGGCCTCGCCAGCGTTCGGCGTTGCCCGCTCGGCCTCCACCCTCTCCTCACAGAACGAGTAGCGCTTGTAACGATTCCTGCTGCCGCGTTCCTCCTGAACCCGGATGTGGGCTTTCAGGCTGTCCGGATCGAACCACAGCGAGGACAGTGAACGCCGACCCAGCATCGCGGACTCGATGCGGATGCGCGCCGCCTCGGCCGGAAGCGAAGGGCCATCCCCGCAGTGGCCGGCGGCGGGCAGCGCAGCGGCGGCATCGAACTCGACTGCGGCGTCGGCGGAGAGAAACAGCTTCCTGGCTCGAAACTCGAGTCGTTGCCATGGCGGCTCGCTGCCGACCGCCCCGACCGGAAGCGCCGCCGCCAGGACGGCAACGACCGCGACGGCCGCTCTCAACCCCAGGCCGAACACGGTGGTCTGCGCAGGATCCAGGGTCGAGCCCGCTCGAGCTGGCTGGCCAGCCGCAGCAACAGGCCCTCGCCTCCTGCCTGGGCGGCAATCTGGACGCCGATCGGCAGCCCCCCGTCGCCGCCGGTCCAGCAGAGCGGCACGGACGCAGCCGGATTCCCTGCCACGTTCATCAGTTGCGTGAAGCCGATCGTCTGCAGCAGCGCAGGCAGGTAGTCATCGTCCCGATTGGCCAGCGAGAGGATGCCGAGCTTCGCCGGCGGGGCCGCCATCGTAGGCGACAGGAGGATGTCGAAGCCGCCCGAGAAGAACGCGGCCACCTGCCGGCCGACGGCGTGCACCGTTCGCGTCGCACGAACGTAGTCGGCAGCATCGCGCTCCGCCGCCGACGCGGCCATGGCCCAGGTCAACGGCTCCAGCTCGTCTTCCCGCGGTTGGCGGCCGATCGCCTCCGAGCGTTCAGCCACGGTAGCGCGAACGTTCGCGCCCACGATCAGCCGAGTTGCGTTTCCCAGCGCCACGGCGTCGATTTCCGGCCCGGCCTGCCTGACCTCGTGTCCCAGCTCGATCAGGAGGCGGGCGGTCTCTTCGGCAGCAGCAACGCAGGACGGATGAACTTCGGCGCCGTTGAACGCCCGTGTCGTGAGCGCGATCCGCAACCGGCCCGGTTCCCGCCCCACCTCGGCCAGGAAGGGGCGTTCCGGCGGCAGCGCAGCGTACGGATCGCCCGCCACCGGACCGGCCACCGCATCGAGGAGCGCGGCGCTGTCGCGCACCGTGCGGCTCACGCAGTGCTGGATCGAAAGACCGGCCCAACCCTCGCCCGCATCAGGGGCCAGGGACACGCGGCCACGGCTCGGCTTGAGGCCGAACAGCCCGCAGCACGACGCCGGGATCCGGATCGACCCGCCGCCGTCGCTGGCATGGGCTGCCGGCACGATGCCCGCGGCAACAGCGGCGGCCGCGCCACCGGACGAGCCGCCCGCGATGTGTTCCAGGTTCCAGGGATTCCTGGTCCGACCGAAGATCGCGGACTCGGTGCTGGTGGTGAGTCCGAACTCCGGCGAGGCGCTGCGGCCCGCGATCAGGAGGCCCGCCTGGCGATAGCGGCGAACCATCTCGGAGTCGTGGTCCGGCACGTTGCCGGCGAACAGCCGACTGCCGTTCGTCATCGGCAGGCCTTCTGCCGCGGCGTAGAGGTCCTTCAGGAGGTAGGGGACGCCGGCGAACGGCCCAGCCGCCGCCACGGCATCCGGAGCCGCCGCCGCCGCGCGCTCGAAGTCCGCGTGGACGATCGCATTCAGGCTGCCGTTCAGCTCTGAGGCGATGCCCGCGGCGCACTCGACCGCCTCGGTCGGGGCCAGCTCGCCGGAACGCATCAGACGCGCCAGTTCCAGTCCGTCACTCTCGAGATACGTCTCTCTGAGACTCACAGGTCTTCCCTTCCTGACGCCCTGCCGAGCAGCGCGTCGGACACGATCTTCAGCATGATCTCCAACGCCTCCAGACCGCGCGCCATGCCATGGAAGGCCTGGCCCCTGGCCTCCTTCCGACGCTTCGTGACCTTCTTCGGGTCCAGTCGTTGGCTGCGGGCAGGACTTCGTTGTCCGTGAATTCCCGTGCGATCCGCCCGAGCATCTCGCGCTCCGGGGTCATGCAGCCGACGGTCTTCGGCGTTTCGTTCACGCCGAGGTCCACTGCCGGACCGGCGGAAAGGTCGTCCGGGTTCCCCCGCCGACTCGACGCCGATCTCGCAGGCAACGCCGTGGACGTCCAGGTCCAGGCAACGCGGCCGCAGCGTCGGCCGAAGCGCGGCATCAGGCCGCGGCCCGCTTGTCGCCGAGGAGCATCCTCGCCGCGTCGCCGTTCGTTCGGAAGCTCAGGACGAGAAGGTACATGGCAAGGAACGGCACACCAAGGAAGAAGGCGCCGAGGGCGAGAAGGAGACCGACCGGGGCGAATCCGTTGCGCCAGGCGACCCACAGCGCTGAGAGGGAGAGGAACCCGAGGAAGTCGAGGTTGAACTGGCCGTTCCAGGTCATCGCGGCGATGTCCCGGAAGAAGAGAACCAGGAAAGCCGGGCCGTGTTCGGCAATGACGAGGACGGTGTAGATGACGATCACGGCAAACAGCATGGCCATGAAAGCGCGAAAGGCACTCATTCGGAACTCTCCTCTCCGTGAGTCTCCCTGCGGGTCAGGTCGAGATCGGCGCCGACGCCCTCGAAGCGGATCGCTGGACGCCGGCGTCCGGCAGCAGCCGGGGGCGCGCCGTCCACTGCCGCCTGGTGCAGATGAGCGTGGTGCAGCCGAATTCGGAGGCCGTGCTCAAAGGTCGACTTCAGCTTGCTGCAAGGCATCATCCGGTAATCGTACCGTGGCAGATGGACCGGCTCGGGCTGAACTGCGAGGTCATCCGCGAGCGCAACCCGCGCATCGTCCACGCGGCTTCGGCGACACACGGACAAGCGACAGTCCCAGCGCCGACTGGCCCGCGTTCGACATCGTGGCGCAGCAATGGACGGCTTCGCCCAGGTCAACGGCCCGGCCGGCGCCAACGGCTGCCCCGGCGCCGCCTCTGTCGACGACCTGTTGCCCGGCGCGCTGACGGCGCTCGGCGCGAGCAGCAACGATTCCCGTGCCGCGGGATGCCGAGCCCGGAGCCGCAGGATGCCGCGTCTAGAACTGGTACGCCAGACCGGCCTGGGCGGTGGCGTAGGTGCTGGCGGCATCGATGTCCGCGTAGTGGCCCGACAATTCGATCACCACCGAGAGCCGCTTGTTGATCGGGAAGTCGCCGGATACGCCGAGCGTCAGACCGGGGCCCTCTTCCGACTCGACGCTGTTGGCAATCTCGTAGAGACCGAGCCCGAAGAACACGCCCGACTGGTAGTACAGCTCCTGGAAGCGGTACTCGCCGGCGATCGTGGCGTAGCGGAAGGTCGGACTCGCCAGGGAGCCCACCTGATCGCCGCTGAGACCGATGCTCCCGAGCCGAATCCCGACCGCGGTGCGCGGCTGCGTGCGCCAGGCGAACGCGGCCTGCACGCCGCTGCTGTCGGTGCCCGCGCTGAAACTGCCGCCGATCGAGGGGCTGAGCGTGACCGTGTAGCTGTACCGCTCCTGAGCCGTGGCAGCGCCCGCGCCGGCAAGGAGCAGCAGAGCCGCCGCCAGAAGGAACAGAACGACGGGTCGGGAGGCGGCTCGCGACGCCTCCTGGTGCGCGCGCCCGGGGCGGAACTGAGGATCCGATGCGGTCAAGTGAATCTCCTTCTGGCGCGCCGGCACTCTAGCAGCCGGTACGCCGCAACACCCGGAGCCCCGAAGGTCCTGGGGTCCCGGAGTCCCGGGATCCACGGGTCGAATACGTCCTTGTCGGCAGGAATGACCGAGAACGGCCCACCCGCCGGAAGACTGCCTGCCTTGTTCTACGGAGGCCGGCGTCGAAACGTCGCAACCCGCCTCGGCTGGACCGCGATCAGGCGCCTGCGGCGCGTCGCCGCGCTGGCGATCGAGCTGCTCCTGCCCCGGGTCTGCCTCGCATGCTCCGCTCCGGCCGAGCGGGAACTCGGCCTGTGCGAGGAGTGCCGACGCCTGCTCGAGGCGCCGCCGCAGGGCCTCGCAGCCGGCGAAAAGCTCGATGGCTGCGACATCTTCTTCTGGCTCTGGAAGTACCGGCCGCCGATGGACAAGGTGATCCTGGCACTGAAGCACCATCGCCTCGACTATCTCGGACGCCACCTGGCGGCCGAAGCCGTGAACGCCCTGGAAGCGGAGTTGGGCCGCGCCGAGCTGATCGTCCCGATGCCCATGCACTGGCGCCGGCGCCTGGTCCGGGGCCGTAACCACGCCGAGTCGATCGCCCGGCCGCTGGCGGGGAAGCTCGGGCGCCCTCTGCGCGCCGCACTGCGACGGCGAACCCTGGGCCGACCCCAGGTCGGACGCGGTCGGCGCCAGCGGCTCGCCAACCCGACCGTCATGTTCCAGTGCACCCGGCCGGACGATGTCCGTGATCGCGTCGTGCTCCTGGTCGACGATGTCGTCACCACGGGCGCCACGGCCGCTCGCGCAGCGCGCTGCCTGCGGGCCGCGGGTGCGGCCGAGATCATCGTGTTCGCACCCGCACGGACGCCGGGCTGAACTTCCAGATCTTCCGCTATAGTGGTCAGCTGAAATGTATGGCCGGAACCAACCCGGCGGCTCCCGGTCGACCGTGGCGCGCCCGCGCCTGCTCTCGGCGGGAGTTCTGGCGGTGGTCGCCGCGGGCGCCACGTCCGCCGTCGCGCCCGTCGGGGCGGGCGTTGACGTGCCCAGTCTCGGGGATCCGACCGCCGGGAGGCTGGTGGGGCGCGTTTACGCCGACAAGGCGCCGCTTCCTGCGGCACAGGTCTACGTCTGCGACATGGCCGACAACGGCAGGCTCCTGGCGACGACCGATCGCTTCGGGCGTTACGCCTTCCAGCCCCTGTCTGCCGGCGTCTACAGGGTAGTCGCCCATCGGCCGGGTTACGTGCCCGCGGTAGCGGAACTCACTCGCACAACGGGCGAATCGGTCCAGTCGCTCGACTTCGAGCTGGGAACCCGGGCGCATCGCTCCGGCAGTGACGGCAAGGACGACGACGGCGGCCAGGAGGACTTCTGGTCGATCCGCGCCCGCATCCCCAGCGACGTGCTCCGCCAGATCCAGGTCGCCGAGGCGATGGCGGATGATCAGGGCTGGGCTCTCGAGACGGCGATCCAGCGGGAGCGATTCGAAGCCGAACTCAGGACTCTTTCCGGCGTCGAAGAGGCCGGCGAGGCCGGCGCCCTGGTGCTGGGCAGCCAGCTCGATCTCCGCAGCCGATTCGGCGAAACGCAGCTTGCGCTCCGTTCCGATCTGCGCCAGTTCAGGCGTCAGGCCTTCCGTGCCGACGCGGCGCAGCAGCCGGTCGGCGACAGCCAGGCCTTTGCGCTGGACGTGAACCATCGGGGTTCGAACATCCGGTTCACGTCGCAGCGCCATCGCTTCCAGGGTCCACCGGTCGGGTCCTGGGACGACCTGGACTCCGTGGCCGCCGGACTGGAGAGCTACGGCGTGCGCGTGGAGCAGGCCGCCGGCGACGGAGCTTCCCACTTCGAGGCCCGTTACACCGCGGACAACAACTTCCACCACGGCTTCGGTGATCTCTATGCCGGCCCCAGCGGGGTCCACAGTCAGGCGCTGGCGGCGATCGATTCACCCATGTCGTCGACGACGCTCGAGTTCCGCGGCGCCTACGAACGGCAGATCACGGCGAGTACGTCCCTCGAGACCGGCATCAGTTACCGCGAGCGCCAGGCCTACGGCGACGGCCGGCTGTCGAGTTGGGGCGAGGATCCTCACCAACGTTTCGACGTGTTCGGTCAGGGCGACTGGGAGATCCAGCCCACCGTCATCCTCGAGTACGGCATGTTCAGCACCCTGAGCGACGGCAGTCTCTCGTTCACGCCCCAGGCCGGCTTCGTGGTCGAACTCGGCCCACGCTGGCTGGCCAGGATCGCGGCGAGCCAGCGGGTCGACTCCGAACAGCTCCTGTTTCGTGACTTCCTGCCCGTGCAGTATCAGGACGACGAAACCTGCAGCAGGAGCCACGAGCACTGCTACCGGGTCAAGCTCAGACGGCTCGGCGCATCGGGCCAGAACCACGGTCTCGAGTTCGGCGTCAATCGGCGGCAGTTCGCGGACAACGTCCGGCTGTACTTCAGCCGCGACATCTTCGACCGGCTGGAGAGCCTGCTGCTGGTTGACGGCGACCAGGTCGAGGAAATCCAGTTCGGTCTTCAGCAGCGCCTGGGCAAGAGGATCCTGACCCGCGTCAGCTCCTCCGCGGCCGTCGGCGGCGGCGGTCTGCTGCGCGCCAAGGACGGGAGCAGTCTCCGCAACGACGTCCGCTACCTGCTCGCAAGCGCCGACACCCGATTCGAGCGCAGCTCGACCGGCGTTCTCATCGCCTACCGTTGGGTCGAGCAGGAACTTTCGCCCATCACCCACGAGGGCGCCGACTTCCGGCCCTTCCGTTCGGACACCGTGCTCGCCGTGGAACGCATCGAAGTGGTGCTGACCCAGGACCTCCCCTGGGCCACGGGCCTGCAGAACTGGGCCCTGCAACTCGAGATGCAGCTCAGCCGCGGACACGCCCCGATCGAGTCCGGCCACGATCCCGACCAGCTTCGCCGCCGCGTCGTGGCTGGCATCGCCGTCCGCTTCTAGCTGGCAGCCAGGAGCTTGCTGTCCCCCGAGGAAGCCTGGGCCGCCATCGCGGCGGAGGCAAGGACGCTCGAAGTCGAGCGAGTCTCCAGGGCGGACGCCGTGGGCAGGGTGCTGGCAGCAGGCCTGACGGCGACCGTCGACGTGCCCGCGCACGACGTCTCGGCGATGGATGGCTTCGCCCTCGGAGCCGATGTCGAACCGGGAGCCGTGCTGCCTGTCACGGGAATCGTCGCGGCAGGCGATCCGCCGGGAGCGGAGCTTCGATCCGGGGCGGCCATGCGGATCATGACTGGAGCGCCGACGCCCGCCGGGGCAGACCGGGTGGTCCCGATCGAACAGACCGAGTTCGAAGCCGCCGACGAAACAGGCGCTGCGCGAACTGTCCGCATCGTGGCGCCGGTGCCGGCGAACCGCCACATCCGGCGGCAGGCCGAGGTCACCGCGACTGGCGGACCGCTGCTGGCCGCGGGAGAGATGTTGACACCCGGCGGTGCGGGCCTGCTGGCGACCCACGGCATTCACGAGGCGCCGGTGCACCGCCGACCGACCGTTGCCACGCTCTCGACTGGCGACGAAGTCGTTCCGGCAGAGACAGAGCCGGGGCCGGGTCAGATCAGAGATTCGCACCGCGACTTCCTGCGGGCCGCCCTTTCGCAACTGGGCATCGAAGCGGTCGCGCTCGGCATCGCGCGGGACGATCCCGCCGAACTCCAGGCGAAGGTCGAATGCGGCCTCGACTCGGACGTGCTCCTGATTTCCGGCGGTGTCTCCATGGGCGAGTTCGACTTCGTGGAACACGTGCTGGGCGACGCAGGCCTCGGCTGCCGCATCCTGTTCGACACGGTCGCGATACAGCCCGGGAAGCCCCTGGTGGCCGCCCGCCACGACCGGGGCTGGGTGTTCGGCCTGCCCGGCAATCCGGCCTCGGCCATGGTCACGTACTGGCTGCTGGTGCGCCCCCTGCTGCGGCGCCTGACGGGCGCCGAAGACGGCTACTGGCAGGGCGCGCTTCGAGCCCGGCTCGAGGGCGACCTGCCGGGCGCGAAATGGCGCGACCGTTTCCTGCCCTGCCGGCTCCGGGTCGAGTCAGGGATGGTGCTCGCCGACCCGAGACCACCGCTGGGTTCCCACGACCTGGTCGCCTACGGCGCCGGCGCCGGACTGGTGCGGGTGTCGAAGTACAGTGAGCCCGCGGCTGCCGGCGATCCCTGCGACGTTCTGCCGCTATAGGCGCGCCGCAACAGGCACGGCAGCCCCCGGACAGGGCGGCAAGGATCGTCCAGTGCAGATGGCCTACTGGCTCAGGGCCGCTCGCGGATCTCGAGATCGAGAGTGAATCGGGGGTCTCGGCGGGATGGACGTGACGCCTCCAAAGCCCTTGGGACCATCTGTCCCCGACTGTCACGCAAGGCGGCGTCGAAGTCGCGCGCTTCAAGCACCAGGCCGCAAGCCGCGGCCACGCCGATGACCGGCGCACGTGGCTCCACTGCCGCCGTCCGTGTGACGGAACACAGCGGCGCGGCCGCCCTGGCTGCTACACTCACGCGTCGCCGACCATGGGGCCGTAGCTCAGTTGGGAGAGCGCTTGAATGGCATTCAAGAGGTCGTGGGTTCGACTCCCATCGGCTCCACCATTCCGGTCGGCCTGAAACCGCGCGCCGCGGCGCTCGACGCCGCAAACACTCCTGGGGCCTGGCTAGCCGCCTGGACGAGCGCTGTCGAGCATCGCCAGGAACGCCTGGCGCTGCTCCCGCATCGTGGACGCGGGGCCGACCGCGCGCAGGAACCAGGGGCCGCCGGGCGCTTCGATCACTGCGCCGTACAGCGCGAAGTCCGGCTGGTCCGTGGTCGGGAAGCTGCCGACCGTGCTCGCCTTCACCATGCCCTCGAGCTCGATCCAGGTACGGCGGACGCCGTCGCTCTCGCGGCTCTGCGGCAGAGGCTCCGGAGCGCCGGCAGCGAGGACGACCTGGCTCTTCCAGCGTTCGATGTTGGCCGCCGCACCTCCGCCGCCACCGGGTCCGAAGTGGTACATCGACATCTCGCCCGGACCGCCGGAACCCGGAATCTCTGCCTCGAGCATCCGCATCGACGACCCGGGTTCGAGCCGGTTCCAGGCTGCCGGCAGCGCGATCGACACACCCCTGGCAGTCACCGGGGCCGACAGTTCGACTGTCCGGGCTGCTTCTTCGGCCTCCTCGGCCCCGGCGTTGCCCTGGGCCGGCGCATCCGGGCCGCAAGCCAGGAAAAGAAGGAGTGCCAGGCCGACCGCCGGTACGCCGGGCAGCGGGCCGGAGCGGCAGTGTCTTGGCATGGTCATCGTCGGACTCCTCGTGCGGTCATGGATCCGGCCAACAGCCGGTGGTCAGAAGATATGCTGATCCGTGGAAGCGCTCGGGGGCTGGTGCCTTCCGCGGTCTTCAAAACCGTTGTCCGGGGCGTGATGCGTCACGGGGGTGGGTTCGATTCCCATGCGCTTCCGCCACCGGCACACGCCGTGCAGCTACGAGGCCGTGGCGGCGGAACTCTCGCCCTTCGCGGAGGAGGCAGAAGCGCCCGCTTTCCTGCCCGAGTCCGAGGACGACTCCTTCGGCGTGGACTTGCCGTTGCTTCCCGAGCCGTCGCCAGTCGCCGCGGCGCCGCCGGACCCGGATTCCCCGGATTCCCCGGCCGCACTCCTGTCCTTGCGGGCGTAGTCGCTCACGTACCAGCCGCTGCCCTTGAACTGGAACGCGGGCGCGGAGAGCAGCTTCTTCAGGCTGCTCCGGCCGCATTCCGGACACTCCTCCAGGGGCGGCGAGGCGAACGCCTGTATCGCCTCCAGCGTGGTCTCGCATTCCGCGCAACGGTACTCGTAGAGAGGCATGACGGCGGCGGATCATAGCAGGAGGCTGCAGTCTCGGTCCTGTCCGGTCTTGTCCCATGACAGATGAGCCTGAAGAAGCGCGGTCAATTCCACGAGAGACGCGCCTGAGCGAGCGTCAGGGATCCCCGAAGGATGGGTTCGCCGCCGCGGAAGAGCACGCGGCGGCGGTGTTCCCGGTTCCGGCTCGCAAGGACCGCCGGGACCCGCCTCACCTGTTCTGGCTGTCCAGCAGCAGCCGCGCGCGTGCCGCGATCGCCTCCGCGCTCAATCCCAGGTTCTCGACCAGGTCGCTGTACGGGGCGGAGGCGCCGAAACGGTCAAGACCGAGCACGTCGCCGTCGGACCCGGTCCAGCGCTCCCAGCCCAGAGTCGCCGCGGCCTCGACGGCCAGCCGGCAGCGGACGCCCGGCGGCAGGACCTCGTCGCGGTAGGACTGCGGCTGGGCGGCGAAGGCTTCCCATGAAGGCATGCTGACGACGCGGACGCCGCGACCTTCGGCCGTGAGCTCGGCGGCCGCGCGGAGCGCAGGAGCGACCTCGGAGCCGGTGGCGATCACGATCAGGTCAGGCTCGGCGACACTGTCGGCCACGACGTAGGCCCCGCGCGCAACGCCCTCCAGAGCAGTGTCGACGGACGCTTCGAGCACGGGCAGCTTCTGACGGGTCAGGACCAGCGCACAGGGGCCCTGCGTCTCGAGCGCGAGAGCCCAGGCGGCGGCTGTCTCGTTGGCGTCGGCCGGGCGGACGACGACCAGCCCCGGCACTGCGCGCAGGTGCGCAAGGTGCTCGATCGGCTGGTGGGTCGGCCCGTCCTCGCCCAGGAAGACGGAGTCGTGGGTGAAGACGTAGATCGTCCGCAGCTCCATCAGCGCGGCCAGCCGCAGGCTCGGCTTCAGGTAGTCGAGAAAGCACAGGAAGGTGCCGCCGTAGGGTCGAAACAGGCCGGACAGGGCCAGGCCGTTCATCGCGGCGGCCATCGCGTGCTCACGCACGCCGAAGCGGAAGTGGCGTCTCGGGGCGCCGGCGGCGTAATCGCCTTCGCCTTCAAGCAGCGTGTTGTTCGAGCCGGTGAGGTCCGCTGAGCCGCCGGCGAGTTCGGGCATCAGGTCGTTCAGCGCGTTCAGGGTGACGCCGGAGGCGGAGCGGGTGGCGATCGGGCCGGAGGCGGGATCGAAGCGGGGCAGGGCGTCTCGCCAGCCGTCGGGCGGCGCCGCGGCCAGGCGGCGGTCGAGTTCAGCCGCCTTCTCGGGATACTCGCGGCGGTAGTCATCGAGCAGCCGGCGCCACGCGGCCGCGGCGTTCCGGCCGAAGTCGGCCGCCGGAGCGAACGCTTCGCGGGCCGCGTCAGGCACCCGGAACTCGGGATCGAGAGGCCAGCCCAGAGCCTTCTTGGTGGCGACCGTTTCGTCCGCGCCCAGAGGTGCGCCGTGGGAAGCCGCGCTGTCCTGCTTGTTCGGGCTGCCAAAACCGATGTGCGTGGCGACCTTGATCAAGGTCGGACGATCGGTCTCGGCCAGCGCACTCTCGTACGCTGCCGCAAGAGCCTCGACGTCGTTGCCGTCGTCCACCGACAGCGTGTGCCAGCCGTAGGCCTCGTAGCGGCCGAGCACGTCCTCGGTGAAGCAGAGGTCGGTCGAACCGTCGATCGTGATCCGGTTCGCGTCGTAGAGGACGTTCAGCTTGCCGAGTCCGAGGTGGCCCGCCAGGGAGCAGGCCTCCGAGGCGACGCCCTCCATCAGGTCGCCGTCGCTGGCCAGCACCCAGGTCCGGTGGTCGAACAGGGTGAAGCCGGGCCGGTTGAAGCGGGCTGCGAGAAGTTGCTCGGAGATCGCGATGCCTACGGCTGCCGCGATGCCCTGGCCCAGCGGACCCGTAGTCACTTCGACGCCCGGAGTCAGCCCGTGCTCGGGGTGACCGGGAGTGAGCGAGCCGTACTGCCGGAAGTTCCGGATCTCGTCGAGGCCGAGGTCGTAACCGGCGAGATGAAGGAGACCGTAGATCAACGCCGAGGCGTGGCCGCAGGAGAGTACGAAGCGGTCCCGGTTCGGCCACCGGGGAGCCTGGGGCGCGAAGCGCAGGTACCGGGTCCACAGCAGGGCCGCCATCGGCGCCTGACCCATCGGCGCCCCAGGATGCCCGCTGTTCGCCCGTTCGACCATGTCGACGGCGAGGAAGCGCAGCGTGTCCGTCGCCGCGTCCAGCGGCTGTCGCTGCGGAGGCGGTCCGGCGTCGGACGTGCCGGAGGCCTCGGCCTCGTTCATCAGGGCCTCGAATCGAGGTAGCGGTCGACAGCGCCCTCGAGCGCCCGGTTGCCCAGGCCGTTCGCGCGGGCGCGCGCCCGTCCTTCCTCCCGGTCCACACCCCTGGCGGCGACCAGGTAGGCGTAGTACATGGCGCCGACCCGGTTGCCGGAAGCGCAGTGAACGAGCACCGGACCGTCGGCCTTCTTCATCGCTTCGATGAAGCGCTCGAAGGTGTCGGGCTGCTCCAGCCGGTCGCCGTCCACCGGCAGATTCAGGTAGGGCACGCCCAGGCGCCGGAGCGCCGCCGGCTCGTCGAAGCCGCGGTCCTCGCCCTCGGTGCGCAGATCGAGCACGAAGGACAGGCCGTCACCGGCCATCGCCTCGAGCTGGCCTTCGGTGGGCTGGCCGCCGAACACGAGGTTCGGCTCCGGGAACTTCGCGTTGCGCAGACCGTGGTCCTTCTCCTCGGCGCCGGCGACCGATGCTGCCAGGACCGCGGCCGCGGCCGACACCAGGATTGCATTCAGGAATCGTCTCGTCCTTCTCATCAGACTTTCTCCTCAGAAGAAACCCAGTTCGAGCCTGGCTGCTTCGCTCATCATCGCCGGATTCCAGGTGGGATCCCAGACCACCTCGACCTCGGCTCCGCCGACACCCTCGACGCCGCGCACCTTCCGCTCGACATCGCCCGGCAGGGACTCCGCGACCGGGCAGTGCGGCGAGGTCAGGGTCATCTGCAGCTTGACGTGCGCGTTCTCATCGATCCGTACGTCGTAGATCAGGCCGAGTTCGTAGACGTCGACCGGGATCTCCGGGTCGTAGACGGTCTTCAGCGCTTCGACGATCCGGGCCTCGAGATCCGTCGTGTCCCCTGGGCCAATGTCCAGAGCACCCCTGGCCGCCTCTTCGTCCATCGTCCACTTCTCCCGTTGCGGATGTCCGAGCTGTCGCAGCGGAGCCTACTCGGTGGATACCGCCTCCGCGTCGCCGCCTTCGAGTGCGGCACGGAGAGCATGCCACGCCAGGGTCGCGCACTTGATGCGAACCGGAAAGTCCCTGACGCCGCTCAGGACCTCGAGCTTGCCGAGCGGCACGCCGTTGCTTCCGTCGTTGTCCCCGGTCATCAGAGCCAGGAAGGCCGCCATCAGCGCTTCGGCCTCGGAGCGCTCGAGTCCCCGTACGGCCTCCGTCATCAGCGATGCCGAGGCGGTCGAGATCGCGCAGCCTACGCCCTCGAAGCTCACGCGATCGATCCTGGCGCCGGCAGCGCGAAGGTAGACCTTGATCCTGTCGCCGCAGAGCGGGTTGTGGCCCTCGATACAGACCGACGCCGGCTCCAGCGCACCGAAGTTCCGGGGCGAGCGGTAGTGGTCGAGGATGACCTGCTGGTAGAGATCGCGGAGGTCCGACATGGCGACTGAAAGCCCGAGCCTACGTCCCGAAGCCGAAGATCCGGCGCACTTCGTGCAGACCGGAGGTCAGTCGGTCGACTTCTTCGACGGTGTTGTACATCCCGAACGAGGCCCGTACGGTGGCCGGTACACCGAGGCGATCCATCAATGGCTGCGCACAGTGGTGGCCCGCCCGGATCGCGATTCCCTGCTCGTCGAGGATGGTTGCCACATCGTGGGGGTGAGCGCCGTCGATCATGAACGACACGACGGCCGCCCTCACCGAACCGGCGCCGGACGCCTGATGCCCCAGCACCCGAACCCAGGGAAGATCGTCCAGTTGTTCCAGAGTGCGGGAAAGAAGCTGCTGCTCATGCAGCTCGATCCGCTCCAGGCCGACCGACTCCAGGAAATCGACCGCGGCGCCGAGCCCGATCGCCGGCGCAATGCTGGGCGTTCCGGCTTCGAAACGGTGAGGCGGCACGGTGTACTCCGAGCGTTCGAAAGTGACCCGGGTGATCATCGCGCCGCCGCCCTGGAATGGCGGCATCGAGGCCAGCAACCCGGCGCGGCCCCACAGCCCGCCGATACCGCCGGGGCCGTACATCTTGTGGCCGGAGAAGGCGTAGAAGTCGCAGCCGAGCGCGGACACGTCAACCTCCATGTGTGGCACGGCCTGGGCGCCGTCGACGACGACGACGGCATCCGAGCGGTCCCGAACCAGCGCGACCACGGCGGCCACGTCGTTCACGGCGCCCAGAGCGTTCGAGACGTGGGCAAGCGCTACCACTCTGGTGCGTTCGCCGATCATCTCGGCCATCGCGTCCAGGTCGAGGTCGCCGTCGTCGGTGATCGGCGCCGCCCGCACGCGGGCGCCGGTCTGCTCGCAGACGAGCTGCCACGGGACAATGTTCGAGTGGTGCTCCATCTCGGTCAGCAGCACTTCGTCGCCGGGCCGGAGCTGCGTGCGGCCATGGCTCTGAGCGACCAGGTTCAGGCTCTCGGTGGCGCCGCGGGTGAAAACCAGCTCGGCGCTGCTGGCGGCGCCGATGAAGCGGGCGATCTTGCCGCGGGCCGTCTCGTAGGCGTCGGTCGACTGCTCGGACAGCGCGTGGACGCCGCGGTGAGCGTTCGCGTAATACGTGCGGTAGCAGTCGCTGACCGCGCTGATGACCGCCTCCGGGCGCTGGGCGCTGGCCGCGTTGTCCAGATACACCAACCGGTGGCCGTGAACTTCCCGGTCGAGGATGGGGAACGAGTTGCGCAGACGGTCGACGTCGAGGGGCCTGACGTGGGGCACGGCGGAGCGCACGACCGCCGCCGGCCGTTGCCGCTCAGCCATGGGCGCCGGAGCCGTCATCGGCCTACCGGCTCCCGCCGGCCGGACCGCCGTTCAGGCTCGCTCGCAACCGGCCTTCGAGGTCCTGCCTGAGGGGCTCGAAGGACGCCTTGTCGACCAGCTCGCGGGCAAACGCGTAGACGAGCATTCCGTGGGCTTCCTCGCGGGGAAGGCCGCGGGCCCTCAGGTAGAAGAGCGCGTCCTTGTCCAGCCGGCCGATCGTCGAACCGTGGGTGCAGCGCACGTCGTCGGCGAAGATCTCGAGCTGGGGGTTGCTGTTGGCGAGGGCCGACCTGGACAGCAGCAGGTTGCGGTTCGTCTGCTTGGCGTCCGTCTTCTGCGCCGCCTGATGCACATGGATGCGGCCGTTGAAGACGGAACGCGCCCGGTCGTCGAGGATCCCCTTGTAGAGCTGGTGGCTCGTCGTATGCGGCTGCCGGTGCTCGACGCGCATGTGGTTGTCCACGAACCGGGAACCGGCCACCACGTAGAGGCCGTCCAGGGTGCAGTCCGCCCCCTCGCCGTCAAGTAGCGCCACCGTGTCGTTGCGTACCAGGCCGCCCCCGAACGCCAGGGACAAGGAGTCGAAGACGGCCGATCGGTCGAGTTGCGCGTGTTGAAAACCAAGATGAATCGCGTCCCTGCCATCGGCCTGGAGCCGGGTGTGCCGGAGCACGGACCCTGGCCCGCAGACGAACTCGGCGGCGGGGCAGACGAAGTAACCCGAAGCATCCGGATCGGCCGCATAGGTTTCGACGATCGAAGCCTGGCTGTTCTCGCCGGCCACCACCAGCAGACGCGGAAAGCTGACCTCGCGCGGGGCGGGCGCACCGTCGCCGGCATTCCCGGGGCTCGACGCCGGCAAGCTCAGCCAGAGCACCTGAATCGGTCTGTCGATCACCGCCCCTTCCGGAATCACGATCGCCGCCCCGTCTTCGAACAGGGCGGTGTTGAGGGCCGCGAACGCATGCACGCCGGCGTCCACGCTGCACGACGCGAGGCCGCAGACGGTCGCACCGAGATGTTCCACGATCGCGTCCGCGCTGTCGCCGGCAGCGGGCAGATCTGCCAGAGCCACCGCCCCAACCCGCTCCGGAGGCGAGGAGGCCTCCGGCACGCTGCGCCCGTTGACGAACACCATGCGGTGGCAGTCGGGATAGAGGAATGGCGCAGCTTCGTCCCGCAGCGCCTGCCGTGGGGCCCTCACCGGCGTCGTACGCAGCAGCGGGCCGAGGTTCGTCTGCCGCCACTCCTCGTTGCGGGAGGTCGGGAAGCCCGCGGCCTCGAAACGCTCGATCGCCTGTTGACGCCGAGCGCGCAGGAACCCGGCCTCCCCGGCGCGGCGGGAGTAGAAGTCCAGGAAGGGACGGGTGGAGTGACCGGCGGCGGTCACCCGATCCGATCCCTTCCGACGCCGTCGGTCAGACCGGAGTAGCCCTTCTCCTCGAGCTCGTGAGCGAGGCCGCTGCCGCCCGAGCGGACGATTCGCCCCTCGAGGAGAACATGGACGTGGTCCGGCACGATGTAGTTGAGAAGCCGCTGGTAGTGGGTGATCACCACGAAGGCCCGGTCCTCGCTTCGGAGCGCGTTGACTCCGGCAGCCACTGTCTTCAGGGCGTCGATGTCGAGCCCGGAATCCGTCTCGTCGAGCACCGCCAGCCGCGGCTCGAGCACCGCCATCTGGAGGATCTCGTTCCGCTTCTTCTCGCCGCCCGAGAAGCCCTCGTTGACGTGACGCCGCAGCAACGCCTCGTCCACGTCGACCAGCTTCGCGCGCTCGCGCAGCAACTTCAGAAAGTCCATCGCGTCGAGTTCCTGCTCCCCTCTCGCCTTGCGAATCGCGTTGAGCGCCGCCTTGAGGAAGTAGCTGTTACCGACGCCCGGGATCTCTACCGGGTACTGGAACGCCAGGAAGAGACCGGCGTGGGCTCGCTCTTCCGGGGCCATCTCCTGCAGGTCGCCGCCATCGAGTTCCAACGAACCCGTCGTGACCTCGTAGTCCTCGCGCCCCGCGAGCACCTGGGCCAACGTGCTCTTGCCGGAGCCGTTCGGACCCATCACGGCGTGGACTTCGCCGGCCCTGACTTCGAGGTCGACGCCGCGCAGGATTTCCTGTTCTCCGACCCTCGCGTGAAGGTCTCTCACACTCAGCATGTCCGGTTGTCTCCGGTTATCTCCGTGCGGCGCCTGAGCAGCCGCCAGCGGCTCCGCCAGCAACAGGCGCCCCCTTCGCGGGGGTCTGGCAGCCCGGGCTGCTAGCCGACGCTGCCCTCGAGACTGACCTCGAGCAGCTTCTGCGCCTCCACCGCGAACTCCATCGGCAGTTCGCGGAACACTTCCTTGCAGAACCCGTTGACGATCATGGAAACGGCATCCTCGGTCTCGATGCCCCGTTGATTGCAGTAGAAAATCTGGTCTTCGCCGATCTTCGAAGTCGACGCTTCGTGCTCCATCTGGGCGCTCGGATTGGCGACGTCGATGTAGGGGAAGGTATGCGCGCCGCAACGGTCCCCGATCAGCATCGAGTCGCACTGCGAGAAGTTCCTGGCGTCCTCCGCCGAACGCAGAATCCGCACCGCGCCGCGGTACGTGTTCTGGCCCTCGCCCGCCGAGATCCCCTTGGAGACGATCGTGCTGGACGTGCGCTTGCCGACGTGGATCATCTTGGTCCCGGTGTCGGCCTGCTGCCGGTTGTTGGACACCGCCACCGAGTAGAACTCGCCCACCGAGTCGTCGCCCTTCAGGATGCAGCTCGGGTACTTCCATGTCACGGCCGAACCCGTCTCGACCTGCGTCCACGAGATCTTGCTGCGCCTGCCTTCGCACAGGCCCCGCTTGGTGACGAAGTTGTAGATGCCGCCCACGCCGTCCTCGTTGCCCGGATACCAGTTCTGGACAGTGGAGTACTTGATCCGCGCGTCCTCGTGCGCGACCAGTTCGACGACCGCCGCATGCAACTGGTTCTCGTCGCGCATCGGCGCGGTGCAACCTTCGAGGTAACTGACGTGGCTGCCCTCGTCGGCGATGATCAGCGTGCGCTCGAACTGGCCGGTGTTCATCGCGTTGATGCGGAAGTAGGTGGACAGCTCCATCGGGCAGCGCACGCCCTTGGGAACGTAGACGAAGGAACCGTCCGAGAACACGGCCGAGTTCAGGGCGGCGAAGAAGTTGTCCCGCCGCGGCACCACCTTGCCGAGGTACTTGCGCACCAGCTCGGGATGGTCCTGCACGGCCTCGGAGAACGAGCAGAAGATCACCCCGAGTTCCGCCAGCTTCTCGCGGAACGTGGTCGCCACGGAAACGCTGTCGAACACCGCGTCCACGGCGACGCCTGCCAGCATTTCCTGCTCCTTGAGCGGGATGCCGAGTTTCTCGTACGTGGCCAGAATCTCGGGATCGATCTCGTCGAGACTCCTGGGCCGATCACCGTCGCTCTTCGGCGCGGCGTAATAGCAGATGGACTGGTAATCGATCGGCTCGTAGCGCACGTTCGCCCACTGCGGCTCGACCATCTTCAACCAGCCCCGGTAGGCGCGCAGCCGCCAGTCGAGCAGCCATTGCGGCTCGTTCTTCTTCGCCGAGATGAACGCGACGATTTCCTCGCTCAGGCCCGGCGGCGCCGTGTCCTGCTCGACGTCGGTGACGAAGCCGTACTCGTACTCGCGCTGCGCCAGGGCTTCGATGGTGTCCGTCGCGGTGGCCATCAGGAACTGCTCCTCAGCGAAATCAGGGGGGATGCGTCGGCAACGGCGGCCCCGGCCATGAAGCTCGGTCGGGCCATGTCGGCGATCCTGATGTCCTCGAGCGCTCTCCGCACCGCCTGGTTGATCCGCCGCCAGTTCTCCCTTACGCGGCAGAACGCCTCGTAGGAACACTCGAGGTCCGAGTATTCGCTGCACTCGGTCAGCGCGATGGGCCCGTCAAGGGCGACGATCACGTCGGCGACGCTGATCTCGGCAGCCGAGCGCGCCAGCTCATAGCCTCCCCGCACCCCGCGGTACGAGGTCAGCAACCCGGACTTCGCCAGCAGCTTGAGGATCTTGCTGACCATCGGCGCCGGCAGGTGCGTCTGCACCGCAAGTTCGGCGGCGGCTGCCTGGCCGGTCTGCGCGAGCTGGGTCACGAGCACGATGCCGTAATCGGCTTGCTTGGTCAGTCGGAACATGACGGCGTATCGTCCATGCGTCGTGAAGTAGTGCGGCTGGCAGGGCCAGGGCGTCTCTCGTCGAGTCTTCCGACCGAGTCACGGAGTCTGACGCCGGCGAACCGGAACCCGCACAGTCCCGATTTCGAGATTAGCACGGGGTGGTCCTGTGTCAATCCGGAACGTGTCGATCAGGAGTCGGGTCACGCCCGTCAGGAGCCTGTGTGCAGAGGCGTCAGGCAGGAGAAGCTTGTGTCAGGCAGGAGAAGACGGCATTCTCTCGTCTCCTGCTTCCACCGGCCTGAGCCGCTTCCCTAGCCTGAACTCTCGACCGTTCCAGTCTGTTCCCATGTCCTGGTTCACTCCCGCTGCGCTTGTATGGTGCGCGCTCGCCTTTCCGGTGTTCGCCATCAGCCTCAAAGGAAGGGACCCGACCGGACGGTTCGGCGGCCGCGCCTGGGGACCCGCCATGGACACGCGGTGGGGCTGGTTCCTCATGGAACTGTCCGCCCTGACCGTGTTCCCGGCCGTCTATCTCGCGGCCGGCGAGCGTCACGCGGTCGGCGATGTCCTGGTTGCGCTGTGGCTTGCCCACTACGTCCACCGCACACTGGTGTGGCCATGGCTCGTCCAGCGCCAGGCGAGACCGTTCCCCGCCATCACCGCCGTCGCCGGCTTCTGCTTCAACGTCGTCAACGGCGTGTTCCTGGGCTGGTTCATGGCCCGGATCGCCGACTATCCGGGTGACTGGCTCACCGACGCACGGTTCCTGGCGGGCGCCGCCCTGTTCGTCGCCGGCGCCGCCCTGAACATCTCCTCCGATTATCGCCTGTCGTGGCTGCGGGCGAAAGCGGCAGGAGGCGCCGTAATGCCGCGAGGCGGAGGCTTCGATCTCGTTTCCTGCCCCAACCTGGCCGGGGAGATCGTCGAGTGGACCGGCTTCGCCCTGATGAGCTGGTCGCTGCCCGGGCTCGCGTTCGCCATGTGGACCGCCGCGAATCTCGTGCCGCGGGCGCTCTGGCGGCACCGGTGGTACCGGGAGAGATGCCCCGACTACCCACCAACCCGGAGCGCCTTGATTCCCTGGGTGTTGTGATCCCCGGAGCGCCCGTGTGCTGCGGCCGGGGGCTACCGTGATCCCGGGGTTACCGTGATCCTTGGCCAACCCTGAGCGCCCGTCGCGGCCGGGCGCCCATCGCGCTACTCTTCCTTCTCCCCGGCGGCCGCTGGCGCCGGACGCTCTGCCCTGCTGTCGCCGAGCAGAACGGCGACCCAGCGAAACTCCTCCGTGTTCTCGAGCATGATCTTGAGCACCATGGTCAGCGGCACTGCCAGCAGCATCCCGATCGGGCCCCAGACCCAGCCCCAGAAGACCAGGGACAGAACGACGACCAGGGTGGAGAGGCCCAGGCGGCGGCCCATGAGGTGCGGCTCGATGAGGTTGCCGATGACCATGTTCACGACAAGGTAGCCGAACGCCACCAGGAGTCCGCGGCCGACACCGATCTGAACCATCGCCAGCAGGGTGGCCGGTACGGCGGCGATGATCGAGCCCAGGTTCGGGATGAAATTCAGGACGAAGGCGACCAGGCCCCAGAAGATCGCGAAGTCGACGCCGAGAGCACCGACCCAGACCCCGATCAGCAGGCCGGTGGCCGAGCTGACCACGGTCTTGATGCCGATGTAGTGCTGAATCTCGTGCATGACGCGAAAGAACCGTTCCCCTGCATCGTCGGCGGTGAAGGCCATCCGCACCTTGGCGCGAAAGGTCGCGGCCTCGAACAGCATGAAGATCACGATGAAGGAGATGATCAGCAACGACGAGAATGCGGTCGCCGTGTAGCGCAGCGCCTGGTTGGCGAAATCGAAGAGCAGGCTGGAATCCAGGCGTGACAGCAGACCCGGTTGTCGCGCCGCTTCGCCGGCAGCGTCCGGGCCGTCCGGAGTCGATTGGCCGTCCGCAGCGGCATCCGCGCCGCCCCTGCCGAACTCCGTATCCGCGGCGGCGTTGTTCACATCCGGCGAAGCGAGCCACTCGGGCTGCAGGCCGCGTTCCTCCAGCCAGGCGACACCGTCGTCAAGCAGTTCCGTCAAGCTGACCTGGTACTTGTCCATGTCGCCAGCGAGCTGATTGACGGTCGTCGCGACCAGGGAACCGGCCGCCGCCAGAACGGCGACGTCCAGCAGTATCGTGCCGACCACCGCCAGCATCGTCGGCAGGCGCCGCTCGAGCCAGAACAGCACCGGCAGACTGAGCGTGACGACGAATAGCGCGATCAGGAAGGGTTCGATGACCGATGACGCGGCCCGGAGACCCGCCACCAGAACGACCACGCAGGCGGAGACGACCAGGACACGGACCGGCGTCCCGGAATCGCGGAGCGGTTCGCCTGAGTTCCCTGCCATGGTCCGACTCCGAGTGTAGCCGCCGGACCGGCGGGGCGTGCCGACTCCACAGCCCGCGCTCGATGGCCTCATGCCGACCTTCGGCCAAGGAGAATCGCTGCCACTATCGCGGTCGCTCTACCTGCAAGACCTGCGCTCGATGACAGACACGCAGGCCTGCGGCCCGATGATCCTCCATGCTCTCTCCGCCGCCGCCGGCGAGGCGCACGCTCCCGTGCGGAGCCGTTGCCGCGGACGGCGCGAAAGCGCGCAACCGGGGTTCAGCCGGTTGCGGCGCGGTGATCTTCCACCAGACCGTCGACGACGGCCGGTTCCGCCAGCGTCGTCACATCGCCCAGGTCGTCGTACTCGCCGGCGGCGATCTTGCGCAGGACGCGACGCATGATCTTGCCGGAGCGCGTCTTCGGCAGACCCGCGGCGACGTGGATGCGATCGGGCGTGGCGATCGGCCCGATCACGGTCCGAACCTGCTGGCGCAGCTCGGCCACCAGCTCGGCCTGGTCCCGTTTCTCGGCCTCCGGCGTGGTCAGCACGTAGGCGTAGATTCCGACACCCTTGATCTCGTGCGGGCAGCCGACGACGGCGGCCTCGGCCACCGCGTCGTGCGCCACCAGGGCGCTCTCGATCTCGGCGGTGCCCAGTCGGTGTCCGGAGACGTTGAGGACGTCGTCGACGCGACCGGTGATCCAGTAGTACCCGTTCTCGTCGCGCCGGCAGCCGTCGCCGGTGAAGTACAGGCCCGGACAAGTGCTGAAGTAGGTCTCCACGAAGCGCTGGTGGTCACCGTAGATCGTTCGCGCCTGTCCTGGCCAGGATCGCTTCAGGCAGAGATTGCCGCTGCGGTCGTTCCCCGGCAGTTCGTTGCCGTCGCCATCCACCAGCACGGGCTCGATGCCGAAGAAGGGCAGCGTGGCGGAGCCCGGCTCGAGCGGCGTGGCACCAGGCAACGGCGTGATCAGGATGCCGCCGGTCTCGGTCTGCCACCAGGTGTCCACGACCGGGCATCGTCCGTTGCCCACCACATCGTGGTACCACTTCCAGACCTCGGGGTTGATCGGTTCGCCGACCGACCCGAGAACGCGGAGCGTTCCGCGGTCGTGCGCCTCGACCCATTGATCGCCCTCGCGCGCGACGGCCCGGAGCGCCGTCGGCGCCGTATAGAAGAGAGTCACGCCCAGGTCGTCCACGACCTGCCAGTAGCGGCCGGGATCGGGGTACGTCGGCACCGACTCGAACATCACGCTCGTGGCGCCGTTGGCCAGCGGACCGTAGACGATGTAACTGTGCCCGGTGACCCAGCCGATGTCGGCGGCGCAGAAGTGGATGTCATCGTCGTGGTGGTCGAAGATCAGCCGGTGGGTCAGCGAGGCATACAGCAGGTAGCCGCCGGTGGTATGGAGCACGCCCTTGGGCTTTCCCGTCGAGCCGCTGGTGTAGAGGACGAACAGGGGCGCCTCGGCGTCGAGCCGGGCTACCGGCGCCGTGGCACGCTGCTTCGCCGTCTCCTCGTGCAGCCAGAGGTCGCGCCCGGGGGCCATTGGCACCCTGGTGTCGGTGCGCCGGGCGACGAGCATGTGCTCTACCAGGTCCAGACCCTCCACCGCCTGGTCGCAGGTCGCCTTGAGCGGGATCGTCCGGCCGCCGCGCAGCCCCTCGTTGGCGGTCACCAGAAGCCGGCAACCCGCGTCGACGATGCGCTCGCGCAGGCTTTCCGCAGAGAACCCCGCGAAGACCACGGAGTGCACCGCGCCGACGCGCGCGCAGGCGAGCATCGTGTAGACCAGTTCCGGGATCATCGGCAGGTAGATGCAGACCCGGTCGCCCTGACCGATCCCGAGCGACGTCAGCACGTTCGCGACGCGGCAGACGTTGCGCTTCAGCTCGCGATAGCTGATCCGCCGGTAGCGGCCCGGCTCGTCTTCGACCCAGATCAGGGCGGTCTTCTCGGGGCGGCTCACGGCGTGGCGATCGACGCAGTTGACGCAGGCATTGAGCTCGCCGTCCTCGAACCAGGCGAAGTCGACAGCGTCGAAATCCCAGCGCCCCGCCGACCGCGGCGCCGAGAACCAGTCGAGGGCCGCGGCCTGGTCGAGCCAGAACCGGTCCGGATCCTCGATCGATTCGCGGTAGAGCCTTCGGTAGGCATCCATGCCGTCCACATGGGCGCGGCCACTTTCCGAGATCTCGGCCTTGACAGGGATCATCCGTTTCTCCTTGCGGACTGCCTGGCCTCCTTGCGGACTGCCTGGGCTGGAAGCCGGCTAGAGGCGCGGCGCCGCGGCAAGCACCTCCGCCGAGACGGCGCTCGCCATCCCCGCGAAGTTCTCGGTGAACATCGCCGCCAGCCGGCATGCGTGCAGATCGTAGGCCTGCGCGTCGGCCCAGCTCCGGCGCGCATCCAGCACCTCCGCCGGGACGCCGTCGAGCGCGGTCGGGTACGCGAGGCCGAAGACGGGGTGCAAGCGCATCGGCGCGTCATCGAGGCTGCCGTCCAGCGCGGCGTGGATCATTTTCCGCGTGTATGCCAACTCGATGCGCCGGCCCACGCCGTACGGCCCGCCTGTCCAGCCCGTGTTGACGAGCCAGACGGCGGCTCCGTGCCGCCGCACCTTCTCGCCCAGCAGCCGTGCGTAGACGGAAGGCGGCAACGGCATGAAGGGAGCGCCGAAACAGGCGCTGAAGGTCGCCGTCGGTTCCGTGACCCCGCGTTCCGTGCCGCCCACCTTGGCGGTGTAGCCGGAGAGGAAGTGGTACATCGCCTGCGCTTCGTCGAGCCGGCTGATCGGCGGCAGGACGCCGAACGCATCGCAGGTCAGGAAGACGATGGAGCCGGGATGACCTGCAATTCCACCGACGTCCACGTGTTCGAGGTGGCTCAGCGGATAGCTGGCGCGGGTGTTCTCGGTGCGCGAGTCGTCGTCGAGATCGAGCTCGTGAGATTCCTCGTCGAAGACGACGTTCTCGAGCACGGTCCCGAAACGCCGCGTCGCGGCATGGATCTCCGGTTCTGCCTCGGGATCCAGGCGGATCACCTTGGCGTAGCAGCCGCCCTCGATGTTGAAGACGCCATCGTCGCACCAGCAGTGCTCGTCGTCACCGATCAGGGTGCGCTCGGGGTCGGCCGAGAGCGTCGTCTTGCCCGTGCCCGAAAGACCGAAGAACAGTGCCGATTCGGAGCGGTCCGCGCCGTAGTTCGCGCTGCAGTGCATGCTCAGAACGCCGCGGCGCGGCATCAGGTAGTTCATCACGCTGAACATGGACTTCTTGATCTCGCCGGCGTACTCGCTGCCGCCGATCAGGGTCAGATGCCGCTCCAGGTCGAGGGCGATGAACGTGCCGCTGTTCGTGCCGTCCGTCCGCGGATCGGCCAGAACGCTGGGGATGTCGACGACGTTGTAGTCAGGTACGAAGCCATTGAGAGCCGAAGGGTCGGCCGCGCGCAGGAACATGTTGCGCGCGAACAGGCTGTGCCATGCCCTCTCGCTGATCACCCGCACGCTCAGGCGGCAATCGGGGTCGGCGCCAGCGAAACCGTCGAACACGAACAGGTCCCGTTCGGCGGCGGCAGCCAGCATCTTGCCGTGGAGGCGGTCGAAGTGCTCCGGCGCCATCGCCTGGTTCACCGTCCCCCAGTCGACCGCTTCCGACGACGGAGACCGGCGCACCAGGAACCGGTCGTTCGGCGACCGTCCGGTGTGCTCGCCCGTCCAGGCCACGATGGGCCCTTCGGCCGCGATGGCAGCCTCACCGCGACGCACGGCCTCCTCGTAGAGCCGAGCCACGCTCAGGCGCGAGTGCACGGAACCCCGACAGGCTGTCAGGAACTCCCGGGAAACGTCAGCCATCTCTTCCACCTCACGCGATCCGGCGCGCGAGGCTATCGCACGTCACCGTCACAGCCGCGAACCATGGCTCCTCGGGAGGGATTCGAACCCCCAACATTTCGGTTAACAGCCGAACGCTCTACCGTTGAGCTACCGAGGAAGAAGTCGCCGGCTCCGGGCAACATCGGCGGGCGACATGGCGGTGAGCTTAGCAGCAGTCCGTGGCAGCAGTCCGCGGCTAGAGCATGTTCCGGAAGGCCCGCAACTGTCGGGCTCGGCTCGGTCGACGGAGCTTGCGGAGCGCCTTCGACTCGATCTGGCGTATGCGCTCCCGCGTCACGTTGAACGAGCGGCCCACATCCTCCAGGGTCGCCTCCGCTCCGTCGCCGACGCCGAAACGCATGCGGAGCACCAGTTCCTCGCGCGGGTTGAGCGTCTGAAGCACCTCCGCGGTCTGCTCGCCCAGGCTCTTCGTCATCAGCCTGTCGAGCGGCGACACCGCGTTCTTGTCCTCGATGAAGTCGGCGAGGTGGGAGTCCGCTTCCTCGCCGATCGGTGTTTCGAGCGAGATCGGTTCCTGGGCGATCTTCATGATCTCGCGCACCCGGACCACGTCCATGTCCATGCGCTCGGCGATCTCCGGCACTGTCGGCTCCCGGCCCAGCTCCTGAACCATGGCACGACTGGTCCGGGTCAGCTTGTTGATCGTGTCGATCATGTGGACCGGAATCCGGATCGTCCTGGCCTGATCCGCGATCGCTCTCGCGATCGCCTGACGGATCCACCAGGTGGCGTAGGTCGAGAACTTGTAGCCGCGCCGGTACTCGAACTTCTCGACCGCGCGGATCAGGCCGATGTTGCCGTCCTGGATCAGGTCCAGCAGTTGCAGGCCCCGGTTCGCGTACTTCTTGGCGATCGAAACCACGAGGCGGAGGTTGGCGAGGATCATCTCGGAGCGCGCCTGCTCGCAGATCGCTTCGCCGTGCCGCACCTTGTTCAGGGTCGCGGTCATCTGGGCGAGGGTCGTCCCGTAACGTTCCTCCGCAGCTCGAAGGCGGGCGCGGTACTTCGCGATGCGACGCCGGTGCAGCGCACCGAGTTCCGTGCCCCGCTCCCGATCCAGAGCAATCTGTGCGCGCCGAATGGCCCGGTCGTGATGCGAAATCTCCGCGTGGATCTGCTTCAGGATCGATACCAGCCGGACGCGGGTCTGGGCGGTCAGCTCGATCGAGCGGATCTGCTCCGTGATCTTCCCCGCGGTCCGGTCGATCTCGCGCTCGATCTCCAGGAACCGCTCGCCGCCCGGCCGGCGACGATCGCGCTGGCGGCGCAGCCGACGCACTCTGCGGTCGAGTTCGTCGATCGCCTGAAAGATGCTCCGGTTCCTGGCAATCCGCTTGCTGGCTCGCTGGTCGAAATTCGCACTGCGGTCAGCCAGCAGTTCGCGCACCAACCGGTGATCGCGCCGTGCCAGTTCGTTGATCCGCAGCAGTTCACCGAGCACGACCGCGTTGTCGCACAGAGCCTCGAAGACGATCCACTCGCCGTGTTCGATCCGCTTCGCGATCTCGACTTCGCCCTCGCGGTCGAGCAGTCCGACGCGCCCCATCTCGCGCAGATAGACACGTACCGGATCCGTCGTCCGGTCATGGCTCACGAAGGCGGGCGGGTCCGGTTCCCGCCGTTCCACACCGCCGAGGAGATGCGTGGAATCCGAGTCGGCCGTGTTCACGAACGCATCCGGGCGACCGATCAGGTCGATGCCGAGCGCCGCCAGGCGGGCTCTGATCTCGTCCATCTCGGCGGATTCGACAAGCAGTTCGTCGGGCAGCCGATCGTGGAGTTCGTCGTGGAGCAGATAGCCCTTCTCCCGACCGAGGGCGACGACGCTGCGGACCGAACTGTGCCGGCGTTCGATCGGTTCGGCCGGATCGGCCTCGACGCCTGGACCCTTCAACGCCATGCCGCGCCCTCAGGTCCCTGGCTGCCCGTACAGGGCAGGGCCGAGCTCCTGCTTCTCTTCGATCCTGCGCCGCAGGGCATCCATGTCGCCCTCGCGCTCGGCGCGTCTGATCTCCCGAGCGAGCAGGTGGAGCCGCTGTCTGGCGAAGCGCCGACCCAGCTCGGCGAGACTGATGCGGAGTTCCTGTGCAGAGAAGGCAGACGGCCGTTGTAGCAAAAGGCCGGCGATGCGGTCAACCGGGTTGCCGGTCTCGTTCCGGCCGCCGGCCCGCCGCCCAAGCGCCCCGACCAGCTCCGTCGAGTCGATGGCCTCGACACCCGCCTCGGCCTGTTCCCTGACGGCAAGATAGATGGCGCGCAGGACCGGATCGAAGAAGGCGTCGGCATCCGGCCAATCCAGACCGCGAAGCGACGGAGCAGTGATGATCAGCCGCAGCACCTGCTCTTCGATCGAAGCCGTGACCGGAGGCCGCCGCCCCGCCGGCCTTTCTTCCGCGCCGGCGCTCCGAGGACGCTGCGTGACCCTGGCCGACTCGCGCAGCAGCACCTCCACCCTGACTCCCAACCGCTCGGCGGCGTACTCCAGGTACCCCCCGCGTGCAATCGGATCCCTGACCCGGTCGATCAGCAGCCGGACCCGCGCGGCTTCCCGCGCCCTCACCCTGGGGTCGAGTTCGCCGCGATTCGGCAGCTCGTCGATTTCCAGCGCCACCGCGTCCCGGGCCTCGTCGACGACGCTGCGGACCGCCTCGGGCCCTTCGTCAAGTCGCAGCGAATCGGGATCCTGGCCGGCCGGGAAGCGGGCGCGTCGGACCGAGAGGCCGGCCTCGAGCATCAGCGACGCTGCCTTGCGCGCCGCCTCGATTCCGGCCCTGTCGCCGTCGTAGCCCAGCACCACTTCGTCCGTGTAGCGGGACAGCAACCGTACCTGTTGCGCCGTCAACGCCGTGCCCATGCTCGCCACCGCCCAGTCGATGCCGGACGCGACCGCGCCGATCACGTCGAAGTAGCCTTCCACGAGCAGCGCCCGGCCCTGCTCCCGGATGCCGCGGCGGGCCGCATCGAGACCGTAGAGCAGAGAGCCCTTGCGAAACCGGTCGGTCTCGTTCGTGTTGACGTACTTCGCCTTGTCGTTGCCCAGCGTTCGGCCGCCGAAGGCGAGCAGACGGCCCGACGGCGACCGGATGGGGAACATGAGCCGATTGCGGAACCGGTCGTAGGGGCGCTCCGGGTTCGCGGGACTGCGCGCGACCAGCCCCGCAGCCTCCAGGTCGGGCAGCGTCAGGCGGCGGCCCAGGTCCTGAACCAGGGCCTGCCAGCTGTCCGGCGCAAAGCCGACACCGAACCGGGCGATCAGTTCCGACGGCACCTTGCGCCGGCGCAGGTAGTCCTGCGGCGCCGCCTCGGTGCGCAGTTTGCCGCGAAAGAAGGTGCAAGCCGCATCAAGGGCGGCCTGAATCTTCGCCGACCGGTCGGCCCGCCCATCCGCGCCAGGGCCCGGCGCCGTCCGCGCCAGCGGGATCCCGTAGCGGTCGGCCATGTGTTCGACCGCCGCGGCGAAGTCGTCTCCCGTCAACTCCATGTGCAGGCCAAGGGCGTCGCCGCCGGCGCCGCAGCCGAAGCAGTAGTACAGCTTCCGTTCCGGATCGAGCGACAGGGACGGGGTCTTTTCCTTGTGGAACGGACAGAGCGCCACGAAGCGCTGGCCCCGGCGCTCGACCTTCGTGTGTTCGCTCGCGATGTCGACGATGTCGATCGCCTCGCGCACGGCATCCACCGCCCCGTCGGTCAGCCGCGAACGCCCTGGCACGATCAGTCATGCTACTGCGGACAGCGGCGGCCCCGGAAGGACTCCCGAAGCAGAACGACGAAGAACACCGGCCTTCTGTTCCTCTCCTGACCTCATGCTCGACAACCCCTGACCTAACGCAGCACGACTTCGGTCGAGCCGTCGCCGCCCGCCGAGGGCGGCGACGGATTGAAACCGGCCACTGCCGGATGCCTGCGCAGATGCTCGCGGACGGCCCGACGCAGCCGGCCGCTGCCATGACCGTGGATCACGCGCACCCGCTCCCGGCCCGAAGCCAGGGCCCGGTCGAGATAGGCGTCCAGGGAGTCGAGCGCTGGATCGACCTTCTGGCCGATCAGCATCAGCTCCGGCTCGACGGCCGGTGCCGGGAATGCCTGGAACCGTACCCGAGGCGAAGCGACCTGCTCCACCGGCGGCGCCGCCTCCAGTGCCGAGCGTGCCGCCTGCACCCGTTTTCCCAGCACCAGGACCGTGGCCCGATCGCCACTCAGTTGCTGGAGCTTGCCGACCCAACCGAGCGAGCGGTGGCGCACCGGAGCGCCGATCACGAGGGGGCGCCTCCGCTCCGGCACCGCAGCGGATTCCGAATCTCGTTCGCCGGGGGCCACGGCACCCCCGGAAACGCCCGAACTGCCGGCCTCGGCGGCTGCACGTTCGCGCGCGGCGGCCGCTTCGCGGGAAAGTTCGCGGTGCAGGTCGCCGGCAGCGCGGGCAAACGCGCGCTTGCCCGGACGGGGTTGCGCCGCCAACTCGGCCAGGGCCTGATCCAACCTGCCGCGGTTCCCCCGGCGCAAGGCATCCACTTCGCGCCGCACTGCCTGGTCCAGCCGCTTCCGAGCCGCCAGCAGCGACGCCTGGCGGATCTGGAAGCGACCCCGCTCGGCCTCCGTCTCGGCGGTCAGTCGGGCGAGCGCCGCTTCCCGTTCGAGCAGTCGTTCCCGGAGCCGCTCGTTACGCTCCAGCACACGTCTCAACTGCCGGTGCTCCGAGCCGAGAAAGTGCTCCGCACGCTCCAGCCACGCCGCCGGCAGCCCCAGGCGCCGGGCCAGAGCGAGCGCACGGCTGCCGCCGGGCGGCCCGATCACCAGCCGGTAGGTCGGCAGACCGCCATGCGGGTCGAAACTCATCGCGGCGCAGGCCGCTGACCGAGACTCGAGAGCGGCGGCGGCAAGCTGGGTCAGGTGCGTGGTGAGGATTCCCAGCGAGGCGCTCTCGACCAGACCCTCGAGCAGGGCGATCCCGAGCGCCGCGCCTTCTTCGGGATTCGTTCCGGCTCCGACCTCGTCGAGCAGCACCAGCGTCCGCGGTCCGGCGCGACGCCAGACTTCCTGCAGACGCAGCAGCCTCGCGCTGAAGGTCGACTGTTCGTCGAGCACGCTCTGGTCGTCGCCGACCACCGCCACGAGGTGATCGAAGATCGGAAACCGGCTGTCGGACGCCGCCGGCACCGGCATGCCCGCCTGGGTCATCAGGCACAGCAGTCCGACGGTCTTGAGCGCCACCGTCTTGCCGCCGGCATTGGGACCGGTCAGAACCAGGGTCCGTTGATCGGCCAGCAGCGCCAGATCGAGCGGCACCACTTCGCCGCGGTTGCCTGCGGCGCCGAGAGTCCGCTCCCGGTGCTCGGCCAGAAGCGGGTCGAGCAGCGGATGGCGGGCGCCGCGCAGCTCGAGCGCCGCTGCCGAACCGTCCGGCGACGGCGGCGCGATGCCGGCCAGCCCGGCGCCGACTTCGGCGCCGAACCGCGCCACTGCCTGCAGCGCGTCGACGGCGGCAAGAAAATCGATCCTGGCAAGGATCGCCGGCGCCAGATCCAGCGCCTGCCGTACCAGCTCGGCGAGGATACGGGCCCGCTCGACCTCCTTGTCGGCGGCGATCCGCTCGAGCTCGTCGTTGCCTTCCACCACTTCCGAGGGCTCGAAGTGGAAGCTGCGGCCCGAGGCGGAGCGCCCCCTGACGAGGCCGGAAAGACGGCCGCGACTGCCGGAGGGCAGCAACACGGAAAAGCGGCCGCCGCGCATCGGTGTCGAATGGTCGGCGAGCCGGTGACCATGCTCTCGGACGTACGCCTGTACCTTTGCCTCCACGGACGCCAGGTTGCTGCGCGATTCCCGCGCCAGTCTTCTCAGTCGCGGCGATGCGTCGTCCCGCACGGCGCCGTGACGATCCAGGCTGCGGCGGAGCCGCGCCGCCAGGGCGGCGCAACCGATCGACTCCCCGGATCCGTCGCCGCTTGCACCGCCAGCCTCCAGCGCCCGCAGCGACTCGACTTCCGTCGCAAGCCGCGGGGTCTCTTCCCGGTCGCCCAGCCGCTCGAGGACTTCCTCGCCGGCCTCGATCACCGCCGCCAGGCCCTGGAGAGCGGCGCCGCCCAGCCGGCGCCCGCCGGTCTCCAGCCGGCGCCGCAGTTCCAGGAGCTCCTGGTCGAGCACCGGCACGAGAACGCCCCCGCCCTCCAGCTCCCGGGCCACTTCGGCGTAGCGCGTCCGTCGAAGCCCGATCTCGTCAGGGTCCGTGTGCGGCGAGACGGAACAAACGAGTCTTCGGCCTGCGTCCGTCGCCGCAAACCCGGCAACGACCGATAGCAGCGCCGGAAACTCCAGCGCCTCGGAAGTCGCGCTGCTGCAGCAACTCATCTTCGTTGCCGATCCGCGAGCGGATCCGGTGGGCGCGTGTGACCTCGCCCGAGCTCGCCCTGCAGTTGCTCCTGCTCCGCGCCGGTGCGCGGTGCGGATCAGGCCAATCCGGCGCGACGCTCCTCGGCCAGCTTGCGCAGCATCTTCTTGCGCGCCTGCATCACCTTCCGCTTGCGCTTGACTGACGGCTTCTCGAAGTGCTGGCGCTTCTTGAGCTCCGTCAGAATGCCCTCTTTCTCGCACTTTCGCTTGAAGCGGCGAAGGGCATTCTCGAAGCTCTCGTGTTCGCGTACCTGGACTATCGGCATAGCCTGGACTCGTCCTCCGTTCATGAGCCAGGCTCGGGGCCGACCCGACTCACCCTCGTCGCCCGTGGCCTGTCACCTGTGGTCGCCGACACACGACAAACCCACAGAATGTCGGGCATTATGGACCAGCCGACGTACCGTCGTCAACAAGCCCGTGTCCGCCCCCCGTGCGCAGGCAGGGTCTGGCCACCCGAACGGGGCGGCTCTCCCGAGGCCGCTACTCTTCCTCGTCTTCCTCGTCCTGCCCCTCGACCGCGTTGAAATCGGTACGGTACACCTTGCGATCGTTCTCCTGGAAGAACACGCCAACGGCAGCGCTCCTGCCGTGCTGCTCGGGATCCTTGGGATAGAACCAGGCAAACACGTTGTCTTCAGCGAAGTTCCGCACGTAGCTGTGGAAGACCTTGCCCAGGACAGCCTCCACCTCGGCCTCGGTCATGCCCAGCTTCACTTCCGCAAACCGTTCAGCCGAAACGTAGCGGTCTGCCTCGTACCGGGCGATCATCGCCGCGAGGTCGGGGTTGTCCGGATCGTTCGTCTGAGCCCGCCGCAGAATATCGATCGCCTCCCGGTAGTCGCCGCCCTTGACCACGTACTCCTGGGCCAGGTACATGTCCTCGCTGGACTTCATCGCGAAGACCGCACGCTGCTCGTCGTTCCTCTCGTCGTCGGGGTTCCACCCGGCTTCGTTGATGTAGTTGACCAGCTTCTGCATGAAGGCATCGGCGTCGGTGCCGATCTCCTCGTCCAGGGCGTCCGCCTGGGCGGCGAGAGCCTCGGCGTCCTCGCCCTCGGCTGGCGCGGCGGCCTGCGCGCGCAGCTGCTCCAGTTCGGCCCGCCTGTCCTGCAAGGCGGCCTGAGCTTCCTCCAGTTCGCCCCATGCCTCCGCCCGTGCGGCTGTCGCCCGCTCCTCTTCGGAAGGACCGCACGCGGCCAGAAGGGCGAACAGAAGAAAAACAGCGCCGGCGGCTGCTGAAACTGCCCGCCCCGGCCGCCCGACAGGAGTGAATCTCGACATTCAGGCACCCTCCCTGGATCACGGTTCGCGTGCCAGCCACTATACCCCAAAGGGGAGGCCGTACTCCGGAAGGGACCGTCGATGAAGACCGGAAGCCTGCGCCCCGCAGAACACCGCGAGCGGGTGCTGCAGGAACCGCGCCGCCGCCCAGGACCGGCCGCCCAGGACTCCGAGGCGAGACCGGACGATCCGGGCTGCCGGACGATCCGGGCTGCCGGACGATCCTGGGGCTATACTGCTGCCCGGCGTTCCGGGGCCCGAAGGGTCCATAGCTCAGCGGTCAGAGCATCCGGCTCATAACCGGCAGGTCCCTGGTTCGAATCCAGGTGGACCCATACCGTGAAGCGCCGGCTCCTGCGCATGCCAACTCCCTGCAACCCTCTCACAGAACGATGCTTCGCCGATGGACTGAACCAGGCCGATGGACTGAACCGGACCGGCAGGTCAACATCGCGGGTCAGGCCGTGGCGCTTCGGGACGGATTGAATGGAAAGAGTCCTTGACACGATCGTAGAGCTGCAGGAGGCAAGCGTGGAACTCGCGCGCAGTCTCGCCCTGCTCGACGGGGTTCCCGAGTCGATGCAGGAACTTCACCGCGAACACGAAAGCAGGCGCAGCGAGATCGAAGAGCTGGAGCAGGAACAACAGCAGGCGGAGCTCGAGCGCCGCGCCGCCGAAATCGAGTCGGCAGCCGGCAAGGACAGCATCAGGAACTATCAGGAGCAGATTTCCCGCGTCACCACGCAGCGCGAGTACAGCGCGCTGCTGAGCGAGATCGACACCGTACGCGCGCAGATGCGGGAAGCCGACGAGAAGGCTCTTCTGGCTCTCGAACGTCAGGATCAGGCGTCGGCGCTCCTCGACGAACTCCGCGGAGCCTTCGAGAGCCTGGACCTGCAGTACCGGGAGGCGCTGGCCGGCTGGGAAGAGCAGAAGCCCGCCATGAGGCAGCGGGTCGACGTGCTGAAGGGTCGGATCGAGGTCTTTCGCGAACGGCTGCCCCCCGCGACCCTGAACCAGTACGAACGGCTGTTCCAGCGTCACCGCGGCAGCCCGCTGGCGGTCATCCGGATGATCGAGAGCGCCAGGGCTCCGATCCGGCACTGTTCGTTCTGCAACTACCGGATCCGTCCCCAGGTAGTGCTCCAGATCCAGGCCCGGGGCGCCCTGGTTCCCTGTGACTCCTGCCAACGGATCCTGTATCTGGACGACGGAGAGAACGGCTGAGCAGGACGCCCGATACGACAACCGCCGAGCGCCACACGGACTTGACGGAGCGGCTGTCGGAGGCCTGCCGGCGCGCCGGACGAGCTGCGCACGAGGTTGTCCTGGTCGGCGCCTGCAAGCGCCAGCCCCTGCAGCGCATCCTGGAGGCCGTGGACGCCGGCCTCCGTGTCCTGGGCGAGAACCAGGTCCAGGAGGGCCAGGCGCATCGCGCGGCGCTCCTCGAGGCCGGCTACGACCACGTCGAGTGGCGCCTGATCGGGCCTCTGCAGACGAACAAGGCGCCGCGGGCATGCAGCGTCTTCGACGTGTTCGAGGCGGTCGACCGGGTCAAGGTCGCGCAGCGACTCGACCGCGTGCTGCGGAGCCGGCAGAGCGGGCAGCGGACCTGCCTGCTCGAAGTCAACATCGGCCGCGAGCCCAGCAAGCACGGGTTCCTGCCAGAGGAGGCAGACACCATGCTGGGCCTGGCCGAACTGAGCCACCTGTCCGTTCGCGGGCTGATGGCGATCCCGCCGCGACGCGCAGACCCGCGGGAGTCCCGCAGCGACTTCGCGGCCCTGCGCCGCCTGCGCGACGACCTGGGTCGGCGCGGCCTGTTCGGCGACCACGAGGGGTGGCTGTCGATGGGGATGAGCGCGGACTTCGAGACCGCCGTGCTCGAAGGCGCTACCCACGTACGGATCGGTTCGGCCCTGTTCGGGCCGCGCGCGCAGCGCCGAGACCGCAACGCCGCGGGCTGGTAGCGTTCCACCCTTGGAAACCCTCTCCGACCTGCTCTTCCGCGTCGCGGAACGCTACGGCGAACGCGAGGACCTGCTCTCCATCCGGCGGCATCGCCGGACCGAGCGGCTTTCCGCAGCCCGGTTCGTCGACGAGGTCCGCCGGACCGCAACGGCGCTCGAATCACACGGAGTGGTCAAGGGCGACCGCATTGCGCTCTTCTCGACCAACCGCCCCGAATGGCATGTGGTCGACTTCGCATGCCACCTCCTGGGAGCAGTGCCGGTACCGATCTACCCCACCCTGACCGCAGCCCAGGTGGCCTACATCCTTCTCGACAGCGGCGCCGGATGGATCTTCTACGACAACGCTGCGAAGCGGGATCTGCTCACGGGCCTGGTGACTCCCCAGGACGCGGACGAAGACGCGCGGCAGCAGGGCCTGCGTCTCGTCGCGCTCGAAGTGAACGCAACCGCGGACGGCGGAACGAACCTCGAGGCGCTGATCGACGGCGCAACGCCGTCAGCCGATGATGGCCTCGAGCGCTTCCGGGGGCGGGTCCGACGCGACGACACGGCAAGCATCATCTACACCTCCGGTACCACCGGCGACCCCAAGGGCGTCGTCCTGTCGCACTGGAACTTCGTCTCGAACATCCTCGCGTGCCAGAAGCTCTATCCCTTGGGCGAGGAAGACAGGGCGCTCTCCTTCCTGCCCCTCTCGCATGTCTTCGAGCGCACGGTCGACTACCTGTTCTTCCACCGCGGCGTATCGATCCACTATTCCCCGGCAATCGAGCGAGTGGCCGGGCTCATGCCGAAGGTCCGGCCCACCGTCCTGTGCTCCGTACCCAGGCTCTACGAGAGCGCCTACATGCGCATCCAGGCCAACTTCGCAACGCAGCCGCGGACCCGTCGCCGCCTGATCGACTGGGCGCTCAAGGTCGGCCGGCGGCGAGCGGAGCGCGGCGGCGCGGCGCTCCGAGGCCAGATCGCCGACCGCCTGGTGTTCCGGAAGATCAAGGAACGTTTCGGCGGCTGCCTGCGCTTCACGATATCGGGCGGCGCCCCGATCGCCGACGAAGTCGGAGCGTTCTTCGACGCCATCGGCATCCGGCTCTACCAGGGTTACGGCCTGACCGAGACGGCGCCGGTGCTGGCCGTGGAGTACCCCGGCGCGGCGCGGCGCGGATCGGTCGGCACGGCGGCGCCCGGGGTCGAACTCCGCATCGACGACGACGGCGAGATTCTGGCCCGCACCGAAGGCCTGATGCAGGGCTACTGGAACCAGCCCGAGGCGACAGCCGAGGCGATCGACCCGGACGGCTGGTTCCACACCGGCGACATCGGCAGGATCGACGACGACGGCTATCTCTACATCACAGACCGCAAGAAGGATCTGCTGGTCACGAGCGGCGGCAAGAACGTGGCGCCCCAGCCGATCGAGCAGATGATGGTGACCCACCCGGCCGTGGCGCAGGTGGTCGTGGTCGGCGACGGCTATCCGTACCTCAACGCCCTCGTGGTCCCTAACTACGCGGCCCCGCCGCCGCCGTTCGCGGGTTTGGCCGCGGACGAGCTGCGACGGGATCCGCGCCTTCAGGACACCATTCAGCGACTGCTGGACAAGGTGAACGAACGCCTGCCCGCCCATGAACGAGTGCGCCGTTTCCGGCTTCTGGAGCGCGAACTCACGATTCAGGACGGTGAGATCACACCCACCCTGAAGGTGCGCAGGAAGATCGTCAACGAGCGCTATCGCGACGTGATCGCCTCGATGTACCTCAAGAGCCAGCGAGTGGGTTGAGTTCGGTCGCCGGACGAGGCGACGAGCCCGTGACCAGCCGGCCGGCTGCGCGGCATGGAGCCCCTGACGCAGCGCGCGGATCGGGCGGAGGCCAGGGAGCTAGTTCACGCGGCCCGACAGATCGGTGGGGTCGGGCGCCTCCTCGATGACGCCGTGGACATCCTCGTAGCGCCGGAGGTTGGCGCCCAGCGCCCTGATGATTCGCTTCAGGTGACCGGGGCTGGTCACGATGCGGGCGCTGACGATGCCCTGCGGCGGCACCACGTTGATGAAGTCGAGGATGAACTCCTCGCGCGTATGCGTGATGCGCAAGAGGTTGGAGTAGGCCCCCTTGAGCTCGGCATCGCCGATCTTGACGTTGATCGACGATGACGACTCCACGTCGCCCTGTTCTTCCCTGGATCGCTTGCTCATTCCATCCTCCGTGCGTCTGTCGCGCCGACGCGAAGCGGGGGCGCGCTGTCCGAATGGGCAGGCGAACGCCAATCGATCGCCGCTTGCAGGTCGGCAGCACCGCCATCGCCGCCGGCCAGCGCCTCGACATGCCACTCGTGGCAAGGCAGGTAGAGACCGATGCTCCGCAACGCGGAACTCTCGGCCACCGTGAACCGCAGCGCCTGGCGACGATAATCGTAAGCCCTGCCGTCGCGGGCGTGAACCGCGACATCGACCGTGTACTCGCCCGGCGCCAGCCGCAGTTCCGGACACGCCAGTCGCACCCGGACGGGGCCGCGCAGCAGGCGCGTTTCGTACCCGGCGAGATCGGTGTTGGTGCCCCAGCAGTCCACGCCGCGCGGCGTCTTGACCCCGACCCCGAAGACGAAGTCGTCCAGTTCTTCCCGCGGCTCGACCTCGAGCTCAAACACCGCCGCCTCGCCGCAGTGCAGGTGATAACGCTCCTCGCAGGCGGCGCCGGCCAGGAGACGAGCGCCAGTGATCCGGGCCTGGCCGGACCCCCAGCGCAGAACTTCCTCCTCCGCGTCCGGCGGCGGCGCTGTCCCTGTTTCCTCCGGCCGCGATCTGCGGCGCTCTGCGGCCGCCGCCCGGCGACGGTCGTGAGCCTCGCCCTCGCGCGCGGCCACGGCCTCCAGATAGGCGTCGATCACCCGCCGCGTCGCACCGATCTCCCGTAGCCGCCCGCGGTCGAGCCAGACCGCCCGGTCGCAGAGTTCGTCGATCAACCCCATCGAATGGCTGACCACGAGCAGCGTCCCGCCCCGGGAAAGGTGCTCCTCGATGCGGGCGATGCAGCGGTGAACGAACTCCTCGTCGCCGACCGCCAGCACTTCGTCGACCAGGAGAATCTCGGGGTCGGTGTGGACGGCGACCGAGAAGCCGAGCCGCACGTACATGCCCGAGGAGTAGTTCTTGATCGGTTCCTCGATGAAGTCGCCCAGTCCGGCGAACTCCACGATGTCGTCGTAGCGCTCCTCGATGCGGCGGCGGCTCAGACCGAAGAGTGCACCGTTGATGAAGATGTTCTCCCGGCCCGAGATCTCGGGATGAAAGCCCGCTCCCAGCTCGATCAGGGCGGCGATGCGGCCGTTGACCGTCAATTCGCCGGCCGTCGGCCGCAGCAGGCCCGCGACCAGCTTGATCAGCGTCGATTTCCCGGAACCGTTGCCGCCGATGATGCCCACCGCCTCCCCCGCGGCGACTTCGAAGCTGACATCCGTGAGCGCTTCGACCGCGTCGGCGGCAGCGAGTCCGCTGGTCAGGCTGCGCCCGAGGAGGGCGCTCTTCAGCGTTCGCAGGCGATAGCCGCCCGCGGCGCGGCGGTAGCGCTTGCCCACGCCGCGCAGGGCTACCGCCTGCCGACTCAACTCAGACCGCCTCTGCCAACGTGTCGCTCAGCCGCGAGAACAGGCCGGCGCCCGCCGCCCAGGAAACCGCCGCGATCGCAGCCATGGCAGCCCACACCCGCGGCGCCGGCAGGCGTCCGTGAAACAGCAGATCCTGGATCGCCACGGTGAACGAGGTCATCGGGTTCAGTTGCACCAGTCGGGCAAGCTCGGACGGGATGTCGCCCAGGGTATAGATGATCGGCGCCAGGAAAAACAGCAGAACGAGCACGTTGCCGAGCAGATCCCGCACGTCCTTGAAATGGACGCCCAACGCCGACAATCCGAACGCGAGGCCCGCGATCATCACCGTCTCGATCACCAGCACGAGCGGCAACAGCACGCAGGTCCAGCCGGCGATGGGATAGCCGAGCAGCCTGCCGGCGACCAGGGCCAGAGCCACGATCGGCAACGCGAGCAGAAAGTGCAGAAGGTTGGACACCACAGCGACCGCCGGCAGCACCTCGACCGGGAGCACCGCCTTGCGGATCAACCCGCTGTTGCCGGTCAGCGACGAACAGCCTTCGAGCAGCGAGGTCGAGAACCAGATCCAGGGGAAGAGACCCGTGACGAGGAAGACGCCGTAGGGCTCGACATCAACCAGTTCCCCCCGCTTCAGGATCGCGCCGAAGACGAACGAGTAGACGGCCAGGAGCAGCAGGGGGTTCAGCAGAGACCAGAAGAAACCGAGCACGGTACCCCGATAGCGCGCCCGCAACTCCCGCTGGACCAGGGTCCACAGCAGGCCGCGGCAGCGAACGAGACATCGGGCGACCTCCAGCATGAGCAGCAGTCATCTTACGCCCCGGACAGTCTTCTGCTCGATCTCGAGGTAGACGGGAGCGGGACCGAGCTGCACCGGTCCGGAAGGCAGCACCACGCCATCCCGGTCGCGTGCGGCGCGCACGCCGATCCGGGGACGGCAGGCCCGGCCGCGGCGGTCCAGCGCCCATTGCACCTGGACCTCGCGGCTCGGCGTCGTTGCCCGATAGCCGCGCACACCCGCCGGCAACGGGAGGCGTTCCACCCGGGCGCCGGCCAACTCGCGCTGGAGCTGACGCAGGGCGCGGTAGGCCGGCCGCCGTCGCAAGGAACCGCCTCGGGGGTCGACAAGCCCGTAGCCAGCCGCCGACAACTGCCACCAGTAGACGCGCTCGACGAGACCGGTCCCCAGAGCCTCGAGGCAGTAGCGAACGAGGTAGCTGGCCTGGGTGTCCTCGTCCACCGCGACATCTCGTCCGGCGGGCGCGTGAGGCCCTTCCCTGAGCGGCCAGTTGAACTCGGTGATCCAGCTCCGATCCGACGCACAGTCCGGAGCCCGACGGGCAAGCGCCCGCAGCAAGGCCAGCTTGCCCGCGAGGTCGAAACCGAGTTGAGGGTTCTCGGGCGCCCCTCGCCGGTCGACGTAGAGCTGACTGGCAAGGATGTCGAAGCGATGCTCCGGCAAACCCGAATGAACCAGACCGGCCGTTGCGTGGGGCTCGAAGTCGATCACCGCCGGAGCGAGGACGCGCGCATCCGGATTCGCCGCCCGCACGGCTTCGCCGGCAGCAGCCAGCAGATTCCAGTACTCGTCCGGGCGCCACACGCCCCACTTGCTGCGGTTGGGCGCCTGACCGATGAGGAACGTGCTGCCCAGGGGCGAAAGGGCGGCGACGGCCTCCTCCACGCGCCGCAGCCAGAGTCCGTTGTCCCGGACCAGCGATCGGTCCTGAGCAAGATGGAACACGAGATCGGCCGGCTGCAGCGCCCTCCGGGCGAGGATCTCCGCCAATCGCAGCAGATCCCTGTCCAGACCCTGCCAGAGATGGAAGCGCAGCAGAACGCTCTCCACCCCGAGATCGTCGAGCGCCTCGACCAGAGCGCCGACCGGCGCCGAGTCCGGACCCACCGCCACGCCAAGTCCGCGAAAGGGGACTCTGTCCGGTGCTCGTTCGATTCTCCGGCGGAGGCGCTTCCCCTCGACGATCGTTGCGAGCAGCGGCCCGGCGGCGCGAAGCAGGGGCCGGGCGTGGCGGGCGGCGTCACGCAGGCGAACTCCGAGGCGCTGGCCGCGTGTCGCCTGCTGGTGCGGCTGGTCAGTGAGCGGATCCCAGACCGCCCGCTCCTGGGGCTTCGCTCCGCGGTCGGAGGCCGGAATGTGGGGATGGGCGCGGCGGCGCGGCAGCAGCAGATCGGCGAGGCGTCGCAGCCCGCGGCGAGCGCCGTCCTTGGTCCGGATCCTGAGACGGAAGCCGTGGTGACAGACCCCGAACCAGAGCCGCTCCAACCGGGACAACCCGCCGGAGCGATAGCCGCGCAGGTACTCCGACCGGTCCGCAGACCGCAACACCGGCATCCTGCCCAGGTCCCGCAGGCGCTGACTCGCCGACAGCCGGCGCCGGAAGCGGGCCCGGTTGAGATCCACGAGGTACAGCTCCGCATCCGTGGTCGGGGCCGCCAGCAGCACGTTGCCCGAGGTCAGGTCCCGAAACCAGATGCCGTGACGATGCAACTCCGCGGCCAGAGCGCCGACCCGCCGCAGCAGCGCCGGCCCGTCGATTCCCGGAAAACGCGCCGCGCCCTCTCCCGCATTCAACGCCCTGAGCACATGCCGCAACTCCGTGGCCTCCGGCACCAGCCGGCACACGAACCACGCAGGACCCTCCAGGGCCTTCGACTCGGCATAGAGAATCGGTTCCGGCGTCGCGATGCCCAGCTTCCCGAGCCGGCGCGCGGCATCGAAGCTCAGGCGCGCCCGCGTGCCTCGGCGGCGCCGGCGGAGTCTGGCGTGCAGGTCGTCATGGCGGAACTGCTTCACGACCACGGCGACATCGCCCTCGTTCCGGCTGCCATGCCATGCCGTTTCGTACAGGTAGTTCCTGCCCCAATGCAGGCTGCGGGTGGCCTTGGCCGGATCGAGGAGGCGCCTGAGCGCGGCCTCGAAGTTCGCGTCCAGGTCGCCGGGGACGGCCTCCGGCGCCACGGCGCCGCGCAAGCCGTCGAGTTCGAACCGGCGCTCCGGTCTCGACTCGGCGGTCAGATCCGCCCCCCGGTTTCGGCGTCGACGACAACGAAACGCTCGCGATGCAATTCCGGGTCCGCCTGAACCAGGATCGGCGCCGCGAACGCCCCCTGCAGGCCGTCCAGCACCGCCGACTCGGCGCCGCGCAGACCATCCAGCACCTCCGGATGGACCCGCACCGCCAACTGACGAACGCCTCTCCCGGCGCGCGCAAGGCATGTCCGCCGCAGTTCCAGGCAGATCGTCGCGACCGACTTGATGCGGCCTGCGCCTCCACAGGTCGGGCAGTCCCGGGTCAGCAGCTTCTCCAGGTTCGTGTGGCTGCGGCGACGAGTCAGCTGGACCAAGCCGAACTCCGAGATATCGAGCACCCTGTGCCTGGCGCGGTCCTTCTCCAGCTCCCGTTCCAGGCGGGCGAACACCTTCTCGCGGTGATCTTCGCGCCCCATGTCGATCAGATCGATGACAAGGATGCCGGACAAGTCGCGCAGCCGGATCTGACGCACCGCCTCGACGACCGCTTCCAGGTTGGTCCGCAAGACGGTCTCGTCGAAGTCCGCGGCACCGACGTCGCGGCCGCTGTTGACGTCGATGGCCACCAGGGCCTCCGTCTGGTTGATGACCAGATAGCCGCCTGACGGAAGCGGGGCGCGGTCCCGCAGCGCGGCTTCGACCGCGTCGTCGATCCGATAGCGCTCGAACAGACCCCTCCGGGTCCGCTCCACCCGTTCCCGGAGTTCCGGCTGCATCCGCCCGACGTAGCCGGCGATGCGGCGGTAGGCATCGGCGCCGTCCACCAGCAGCGAGTCGAAATCCGCGGAGAAGAGGTCCCGGATGACGCGCACATCCAGTTCGTCCTCGCGGCAGATCAGAGCCGGCGCTGTCGTGGCCGCCGTCCGTTCCTCGATCCGTCGCCAGGCGGCGGCCAGCGCCTCGTACTCCGCCTGGATGCGCTCTTCCGCCGCTCCTGCCGCGGCAGTGCGCACGATGCAACCCGGCAGAGCAACGGCGTCGTCGCGCCTGGCCTGGACCAGCCCCTTCAGGCGATTTCGTTCGTCCGCGTCCTCGATGCGCCTCGAAACGCCCACGCGGCCGCTGGTCGGCGTCAGCACCAGGAGCCGACCGGGAAGCGTGATCCGGGCGGTGATGCGCGCCCCCTTCGCCGCCATCCCGTCCCTGATGACCTGCACGATGAGATCCTGGCCCCGCCGCAGCACGTGATCGATCGCCGGCGCCGCTTCCCTGCTCGGCGCCCCGCGGCAAGCGCTCTCGGCGACCGGTGCTGCCGACCCCCCTTCGACCGCGTCGTCCGCCCAGAGGTAGCCGTCGCGCGCCAGTCCGAGATCCACGAAGGCGGCTCGCATGCCAGGCAGCACCCTTCGCACCCGTCCCTTGTAGAGGTTGCCGACCAGGCTCCGGCGTCCGCGGCGCTCGACGAGAAGCTCGACCAACCGGCCGGACTCGACCACGGCTGCCCGCGTCTGGAGCGAATCGCTCTCGACCAGGAGCTCCCTGTCCATGCGTTGCGGGCGACCGATCCTGTCCGTGCCGGCGCAGGCCGATCAGGCGTTGACGAACCGCCGCAGGTCCAGGCCGACGATCAGTCCGGTGGCCGCGCAGCAGAAAAGCATGAAGGAGCCGCCGTAGCTCAGGAAGGGCAACGGAACGCCGGTGATCGGCAGCAGCCCGACCACCATGGCCGTATTGTAGAGAACGTGGCCGGCGATGAAGGCCAGGAGTCCGACCACGAGCAGCAGACCCGCAGGATCCCGCGCCGCCAGTGCCACACGGACGCCGTTCCCCAGGTAGAGGAGGAACAGGGCCATGGCGAGGATGACGCCGGCAAACCCGTACTCTTCTGCCAGCACCGCGAACACGAAGTCGGTGTGAGCAACCGGCAGGAAGCGCAGGCTGGATTGCGTCCCCTCGCCGAGTCCCTTTCCGAAAGCCTGACCCGAACCGACGGCGATCCTGCTCTGACGGACCTGGTAGCCCGCCCCCAGTGGATCCGCCTGGGGGCGGAGGTAGCTCAGGACACGTTCCTTCTGGTAGTCCCGCAAGGTGAAGGTCCAGAGCGCTCCAGCCAGTGCCACTGCGACTGCGGCGGCTGCGAGCGCCGAGCGGCCGCTGACACCGGTAGTGGCCGCCATGGCGGCGAGCACGAGCACGAACATCAGGGCGCCGCCCATGTCCGGCTGCAGCGCGATGAGCAGCACCGGAACCGCCGCGATCGCCGCGGCTGCCCACAGCCCGCCGCGAGGAGGAACCGGGCGCCGATAGCGGGCGAAGCGTCGGGCCAGCAGCAGAACGGTGGCGATCTTGCAGAAGTCCGACGGCTGGCCCCCGAACCCCCCGATGCCGATCCAGCTGCGGGCGCCGCCTGCCTCGTGGCCGAAGAACGTGACCGCCGCCACCGCCGCCACCGCCGCCAGGTAGATCCAGACGGCGTGCCGAAGCAGCACGGAATGGTCGATCAGAGCCGCGGCCACCAGGACCAGCACACCCAGGACGATCCACACCGACTGGCGCGAAACGTAGTTCGTCGGCAGCTCGGCGGAAGCGCTCGAGATCACGAACAGACCGATCACCGACAGACCGAGCGCCGAACCGACGATCTGCCACGTGATGGAACGGGCCTGGTTCGCCAGGGTCCGCGGATCAGGTCTGAACGGCAGGATCAAAGTACGTCTCGTGCAAACGCTTCGCCAGCGGCGCGGCGGCTTCGGAGCCTCGTCCTCCGTGTTCCACGAGCACGACGACGACCAGCTCCGGCATCTCGACCGGCGCGTAGGAAGTGAACCACGCGTGATCTCCGTGCTCGGGCGGGAGGTCCTCGGACCGCGTCCACGTCGCCTGAGCGACGACCTGGGCAGTGCCTGTCTTGCCCGCGATCGGAACGACCCGCGTGCTGGCGCGGCGCCCGGTCCCGTTCGCGACCACGTTCGCCAACGCCTCCCCGACGAAGGCCATCACGTCGCCATCCACGGCAATCGACGCCGGCGGCTGCGCTCCGCCCTGCAGCACGTGGGGCCTAACCCGGAATCCCCCGTTCGCCACCGCCGCGGTCATTGCGGCAACCTGAAGCGGCGAAGCGAGCACCGGCCCTTGGCCGATCGCCACCGAAATCGTCTCGCCCGGGTACCAGGGGAAACCCCGGCTCTCCCGACTCCAATCGGGATCCGGCACCAGCCCCTCGCGTTCGGCGGGAAATTCGATGCCTGTTCGCCGACCGAGGCCCAGCAAACGGGCGTACCGGGCGATCCTGTCGATTCCCATCCTGCGGCCCTGCAGGTAGAAGTAGATGTCGCAGGAATGCTGCAGGGCGCCTCGGAGATCGAGGCGGCCGTGCCCCCTGGACTGCCAGCAACGCCAGCGGCGGCCGTACACACGGGTCGTGCCGCCGCAGTGGACTCGCTCGGCCGGATCGATCAGTCCGTCGGACAGCGCGGCCACGGCCATCACGATCTTGAACACGGATCCCGGCGGGTAGGTGTTGTGGATGGTCCGGTTCTGAAGCGGTCCGGCCGGGGCTCCGACGATCCGCTCCCACTCCTCCTGGTCGAGGCGGCCTGCAAAGCCGTTCGGATCGAAGGACGGCGAGGAGACCATGGCCCGAACCGCGCCGTCCCGCGGGTCGAGGGCAACGATCGCTCCAGCCTTGCCTTCGAGCAGTTTCTGCGCTTCCTGCTGCAGTGCAAGATCGATGGTCAGAGTGACCGACTCGCCCGGCAGCGCATCGGTTCGCTTGACGTCCTCGCTCGACACGATGCGGCCGCGGCTGTCGACGATCACGGTTCGCGCGCCGGCGGTCCCGCGCAACTCCTGGTCCCGCAACCCCTCCACGCCGCTGCGGCCGATCAGGTCGCCGGCAACGAGGGTCGGGTCGCTGTCCCGTTCGGCCGGCGTCGGCTCGCTCAGGTAGCCCAGAAGATGCGCGGTCTGCTCGCCGTACCGGTACAGGCGGCGCCACGTGGCCGCGATCTCGAACTCCGGGTGCTCCGAGATGTCGCCAGCGACCTCGAACCGCGCGACCTGGTTGAACTCGAGTTCCTCGGCCAGGAGCACGGGCACATCCCGAGGCACGCCGCGGTATCGCTCGAGCACTTTCTCCAGTTCGGTTTCGTCGCGACCCAGGACGTTGGCTGCAAAGGCCAGGCTGGCTTCCGGATCGGCACTCCGCAGGCGATCGAAAAAGAGCCGGAACGTGGGAACGTTCTCGGCCAGAAGGTGACCGGAGCGGTCGTATATGGGACCCCGAAGCGCTTCCAGGCGGAGCACCCGCAGCCGGTTGTTCTCTGCAAGCTCCAGATAGTGCTCGGAACGAACGATCTGGACATGCCAATAGGAACTCAGAACAACGAGGAACGCCGCCGCGAGCGATGACGCGAGTCTTCTCAGGCGGGTCGCCATCAGGAGCACCACGCCGTCGGCGCTGCGCTCGCGGCCAGGAGCTTCCAGGTTCACCTTCCAGACACCCCTGCTCAGCGAAGACGCAGCTGCCGGCGTGTCAGTGCACGCCGCTTCGTCCGGCTCTCCCTGCGGCCTCGCATCCGATCCTTCACCCAGAGAACGACCAGGCCCACCGCTGTCGTCAATACCACGCGCAGCAGCACGGCGCCCGCGCCCGGTCTGAACTGTGCAAGCTCGAGCATCGCGAACAGGCCGATCACGACTGCCTGATGAACCAGCACCCCGATCGCGATCAGCGTCAGGGTCACCAGCCGCTCGGTAGCGAGAACCCGCTGCGAGACGCGCGCAGCGCCATAGCCGACCACACAGCACGCCACACCGTGCAAACCGGGAACCGACGACGTGACGAGGTCCTGGACCAGGCCTGCGGCCAGTCCGCCTGCCAGACCTCGAAGGGAATCGCCCGGAACGCTGTTCAGGACAACCAGCAGCACGAAGAGGTCGACGGTTTCGGCGGCCTTCGAGGAGATCGCGCCGAACAGCATGTCGACCAGGGCAACTGCCGCCAGGACGCCGACGAACCTGGCAGCCCTACCGGCTGCTGCCATCCGCGCCGTCCATGCCGACTTCGGGCAGGGGTTCGCGGCGCCACACGAAGGCATGGCTCAGCGAACCGAGATCCACGCTCGGGACGATTCGTATGTCGTGGAACAGATCGCCCTTCGACTCCACGGACGTGATCGTGCCGATCGGAACGCCGCGGGGGAACACGCCGTCGATTCCGGCAGTGACGACCCGATCGCCAGGTCGGACATCGACCCGAAGCGGCAGGAACATGAGGGACAGAGCGCCTGCGTCGGCCGTGCCCCGGACGATGCCCTGCCGGCGCGTGCGCTCGACCATCGCGGCCACCGAAGACGCCCGGTCCGTGACCAGGAGTACCCGCGCGTACTTGCCGCTGGCCGAGACGACACGGCCCAAGAGGCCGTCCGTCGTGGTCACCGGACGCCGCGCCCAGTCTTCCCGGTCTCGGCCGCCAGGCAGGTGCAGGATCGCCGTTCGCCGCCGCGAGCGGTGATCGACATGGACGATGTCGGCCCGCTGCAGATCAGCGCGCGGCGCCGGCTCGAAGCGCAGCGGCGCCGAAGCGAGATCTGCTTCCAGCCGCGCACCCACCGCGGCCGCATGGGCGGATTCCAGGTCACGCAGCCGATTCCGCAGCTCCTCGTTCTTCCGCTCCAGCTCGGCCCTCGTGGAACGGTCCTCCCTGTAGCGGTCCACAGCCCGGCCAACAGCCGCGACGAACCTCTTGACCGGTCCGTCGAGCCGCAACGCGACGTTGTCTGCCTGCTCGGGCGCCCGAAGCGTCAGCAGCGACAGGAGGACAGCCACGACAACCGCGAACAGGACCGCTATCCAACGTTCGCTCATGGATGGCCGTTCTCTTCGTTCAGGAACCTGCGAAACGTCCGGCTGTGGCGGCGGCTACAGCAGCCCGCGGCGAAAGTCCCGCTGCATTCGACACGGACGGCGCCCACGGGCCGCTAGCGAACGGAGACCCTTCGCAGCAGATCGATGTCCCGCAGTACCTGGCCCGCTCCGAGCGCGACGCAGGCGAGCGGATCCTCGGCGGCGAAGGCCGGCAGTCCCGTGGCCTCACGCAGACGCTGGTCCAGCGAGCGAAGCAGCGCTCCGCCGCCGGTGAGCACGATGCCCTTGTCCATCACGTCGGCCGAGAGTTCCGGCGGCATCCGTTCCAGGGCCTGAAGCACCGAATCGACAATCGACTTCACCGGCTCCGCGAGCGCTTCCCTGATTTCTCCGTCGGAGATCCTCAGACCGCGCGGCACGCCCGCGACGAGGTCGCGGCCCTTGATGTCCATCTGCAGCGTCTTCTGGAGCGGGAAGGCAGACCCCAGTTCGATCTTGATCGCCTCCGCGGTCCGCTCGCCGATCAGCATGTTGTGCTTGCGCTTGAGGTGCTGGGCGATCGCTTCGTCCATGGCGTTGCCCGCCACCCGCAGCGAGCGGCTGTAGACCGTGCCGGCAAGCGAGATGACGGCGACGTCCGTTGTACCGCCGCCGATATCGACGATCATGTTGCCGGTCGGTTCGGTGATCGGCAGACTGGCCCCGATCGCTGCCATCATTGCCTGCTCGACCAGGAACACCTCCGAGGCGCCGGCGCTCATTGCCGATTCCCGGACCGCGCGTTTCTCGACCGGAGTGATCTCGGACGGCACGCCGATCACGATTCGGGGGCGGGCAAAGCGCCGGCCGTGGTGGGCCCTGCGGATGAAGTGCTTGAGCATCTGCTCGGTCATGTCGAAGTCGGCGATGACCCCGTCCCTCATCGGCCGCACGAGCGCCAGGATGCCCGGCGTACGGCCCAGCATCTCCTTGGCCTCGGAACCGACTGCCTCGATGCGGTTGGTCTGGTTGTTCACGACCACCACCGACGGCTCGTGAACGACGATGCCGTTCTCCTGGTTGAACACCAGGGTATTCGCGGTCCCCAGGTCGATTGCCAGGTCGCTCGAGAACCAGGGCAGCATGCGCAATGGACCGAACCTCCTAGGAAGCGGCGCGGTGCGCGCCGCGTGCTGCCGGGCTTCGGGTTGTCGCCGGCGCCGGCGCGCCTTTCGTCAACAAGGTCGGATTCCCGCCACAGGAAGCGGGCAAACGTGCTTGAAGATAACACAGGCAGGCGCATCGACTGTCGCGGGAAGATCCCGTGTTCGGAACGGGTTTCGGCGAATGACGGCGCGGCTGCGGCCGACGGCGGCGACGCCCGGCCGACGGGAGGCGCGCCAGTCCTGCTACCATCGGCGGCGCCGTCGCGCACCCGTCAGGAACCGCTTCCATGCTGAACGTCATCCGCAAGAACATCAAGAGCTTCTATCCGCTGGCGATCGGACTTGCGGGCGTGTTCGTGCTCCTGGTCTTCACCGACTTTCAGGCACTGGACGGCACCCAGGCCAACCCGGTTGCGGCCAGGGTGGGCCGGGAGGACATCTCGTTCGCCGAGTTCGAGCGCAGCTACAGGAACGCCGAGAGCCGCTACCGGGAGATCTACGGCGACGCGTTCACCGCGGATCTGGCCGATCAACTGCAACTTCCCGTTCAGGCCCTGGAAGCCCTGATCAACGACCGCCTCCTCACCCGGGAGGCCGAGCGCATGGGGCTGACGGTCAGCAGGGAAGAATTGCAGGAGGAGATTCTCTCCATACCCGGCCTGACCGACGCCGCCGGCAATTTCATCGGCACGCGCGCGTACCAGGATCTGTTGCGCGCCAACCGCTACACGGTGGAAGAGTTCGAGGCCCAGCTGCGCACCTCTCTGCTGGTGGCCAAGCTGCAGAACGCACTGAGCGAGGTGGCGCACGTCTCCGACGCCGAGGTGGAGAAGCGCGCCCGCATCGCGGCCGAGCGGGCGGCCATCCGGTACATCCAGGTCCCGGCCAACCGGTACGCTGCCGAGGCCGAACCCTCGAGCGACGAGACGGCCGCCTTCTTCCAGACCAACCGCGCCGACTTCCGGCTGCCCGAACGCAGGCGGGTCGGCTACCTCCTGGTCAACACGAACACGGTCCGCGCCGACCTCGAAGTGACCGACGACGAAGTCCAGGAGTACTACGACGACAACAGCGCACAGTTCGAGATACCGGAACAGGTGCGGGCCAGCCACATCCTCCTGCTCGAGACCGGCAGCCGCAGCGGCGAGCAGGCGCGGGCCGAGTTGAACGACCTCCGCCGCCGCATCGAGAACGGCGAGGATTTCGCCGCGCTCGCCTCCGAGTACTCGGAAGACGAGGCGACCGCCGCGTCCGGCGGCGACCTGGGCTACTTCGGCCGCGGCGCCATGACACGGCAGTTCGAGGAGGCGGTCTTCGCGGCCGGCACGGGCGACCTTGTCGGCCCGGTCGAGAATCAACTCGGACCCCGTACCGGACATCACCTGATCCGCGTCCAGGACCGTCGCGAAGGCGGCCGGCAGACGCTTGACGAGGTGAGCAACCTGATCCGCGTCCAGCTCCTTGCCACGAAGGCGGAGGAGGAAGGCCGGCGCCGCATCGACGCCGTCGCGGAAAGACTGGGCGACCAGCCGTTCGAGGGCGAGACCGAAGCCCGGGAGCTGGCGGCTGCCGAGGGCCTCGCCTTCGAGGTCACGGAGCCGTTCGGCCAGGACGACACGGTTCCCGGCGTAGGCCGCAACTTCAACTTCTCCGCCGAGACGTTCGGCCTCGAAACCGGCGCCTGGTCGCAGCCGGTCCGCATCGCGGCGGGGTGGGCCCTGCTCGCGCTGCTGGACGTTCTGCCGCCCCGCGACGCCGAGTTCGCAGAGGTCGAGGCCGACGTGCGCGAGGCCTTGCGCCAGCAGAAGGAAAGTGAACTTCTGACTGCCGCGCTCTCCGAAGCGAGGACGCGGCTGGACGATGGACTCAGCCTGGACGACGCAGCGAACGAGTTCGACGCCGTGGTCGAAGAAAGCGGCAGCTTCGGTCTGCGCCAGGCGATCGGCGCCCTGGGCGCCGTGCCGGAGCTCTCCCGGGAAGTCTTCGCGCTCTCCGCGGGCGAGTTTGGCGGCCCGGTTCACACCCCGTTCGGCGGGGTCCTGTTCGAGGTCACGGCGCGGGAGTCCTTCGACCCGGCCCGGTTCGACCCGGAAACCACCCGGAGTCAACTGCTCTCCGAGCGTACGCTGACGTTGCTTCAATCCGTGCTGGGGCGCCTGCGCGAAGAGCTTGGCGTCAGCTACACGAAGGACTTCATCGAGAACTTCGGTCTCGGCGAGACCGAAGCGGCCGGAGCCTGACCGGCGCCGGGCGCCCGACACTCTGTTGATCGGCTATCTGCGCGGCCGTCGACAGGCCCTGGGGCCCGAGCTTCTGGTTCTCGACGTGGGCGGCGTCGGCTACTCGGTGCGGATCCCGTTCTCGACCTACTGCGAGCTGGACCGGCTTGATGCGGAAACCGAGCTCGGCCTCTTCATCCATACCCACGTTCGCGCCGACGCCATCGAACTCTTCGGCTTCTGGAGCGAAGCGGAGCGGACCCTGTTCGAACATTGCCTCGGCGTGAGCGGCGTCGGGCCCCGTCTGGCCCAGGTCATCCTCTCCGGCGGGTCGACCGATGAGCTGCTGACGGCGATTGCCGGCGGCAACATCGCCGTTCTGATCCGGATCCCGGGTATCGGGCGCAAGACCGCCGAACGGATGGTGCTGGAGCTGAAGGACAAGGCGAAGACGCTGCTGGAGGAATCCGGCGGCGCACGGCCGCCGAAACAGCCGGCGCCGAAGCCCGAGGACGAGCAGGAGCAGGTCATCGGCGCCCTGCTCAACCTCGGCTACCGCTCGCAGGAAGCCCGGCGCGCCGTCTCCCGTGTTCTCGTCGAACACCCCGGGACCGACTTCCAGGAACTCCTGCGCCTGAGCCTGCGCCAGCTGTCCCGGCTGTAGGGATCAGGTGTCCGAAGGAGGCGATAGCATCCGCCCCATGGCCCAGACAGGCGGGACCGACGGTGATCCCAACGTCCTCTCGGCGGCCCAGGACGCGGACGATCGCCGCGTCGAACCGTCGCTCAGGCCGCACCGTCTGAGCGACTACCTGGGACAGAAGAAGATCGTCGATCTGCTCGACATCTACATGCAGGCGGCGCGCCGGCGGGGCGAGGCCCTGGATCACGTCCTCCTGTTCGGGCCTCCGGGGCTGGGAAAGACCACGCTGGCTCACATCATCGCCCGCGAAATGAAGTCCGTCCTGCGATCCACTTCGGGTCCGGTCCTGGAACGGGCGGGCGATCTGGCGGCGATCCTGACCAATCTCGAACCCGGGGATGTCCTCTTCATCGACGAGATCCACCGACTGGGCCCGACGGTCGAGGAGATCCTCTATCCGGCGCTGGAGGACTTCCAGCTCGACCTGGTGATCGGCTCCGGTCCCATGGCGAAGACAGTGCGGATCGACCTGCCGCGCTTCACGCTGGTCGGGGCCACGACTCGCGCCGGTCTGATCACGCCGCCGCTCCAGGCGCGGTTCGGGATCGTCCACCGCCTCGACTTCTACAGCCCCGACGTGCTGAGCGTGATCATCCAGCGCTCGGCCGCGCTGCTCGACGTGCCGCTCGGCCAGGGAGGCGCCAACGAGATCGCCTGTCGCAGCCGCGGCACGCCCCGGATCGCCAACCGGCTGCTGCGCCGGGTGCGCGACTATGCGCAGATCGAGGCGGATGGGCGAGTGGACCGCGCCACCGCGAAGCAGGCACTGGCTCAACTCGAAGTCGACGAGTACGGCCTGGACGAAATCGACCGCAAGATCATGAGCCTGCTGATCGAGCAGTACGGGGGCGGGCCGGCCGGCATCAAGGCCCTGGCGGCGTCGGTCGGCGAGGACCGGGGCACCATCGAGGACATCTACGAGCCGTATCTGATCCAGGAGGGATTCCTGCAGCGCACCAGCCGAGGCCGGGTAGCCACCAGGAGGGCCTTCGAACACCTTGGTCTGCCGATTCGAGGCACGCTGTTCTGAACCCGGGGAACGCGCCCGGCGCCGGGGCCGCCTTGCAGCCACGGCGCCTGTCTCCCATCTGCCGAGCCTCCGTGCGGCGTGGCGCCAACCGTCGGCGGCGTATACGCTCTGCGGCCATATCGGCGGCCATGGCGCCCATGAGCAGCCATGGCGCGATCGAGACGTGACTGCTCCCGTACCCCGCCATGATCGTTCTGAAGTTCGGCGGCTCCTCCGTGGCCGATGCATCCCGTCTCCTGGCCGCCGCCGGCATCGTGCGGCGGCGAGTCGGAGGCTCCGCGGCGAACGGCGCGGTGGTGGTTTCCGCCCTTGGCGGCGTCACGGACCGGCTGCTGCGGATGGCAGCCATTGCCCTGGATGGAGGGCATCCGGCTGAAGCGGCGCGCGAGTCGGCGGCACTGCGCGCACACCATCTGGACATCGCAGCACAGGTAGCGGCCGAGGACGATCGACCGGCCCTGGCGGCCACGGTCGAGTCCCTCTGCGACGATCTTGCCGCGGCGGTGCGCAACTGCGCACCCGGCGCGGACAAGGAGGTCCGCTCGAAGGAGGCCCTGGTCGACCGGGTCGTCTGCCACGGCGAGCTCCTTTCGACCCAACTCCTGGCGGCCGCCCTGCGCACCGCCGGACTGCCCGCCGAGGCCTGCGACGCGCGTCCCCTGGTGTCGACGGACCGCTCGTTCCAGGCAGCAACGGTCGATCTGGAACCGACCCTGGACGCGATCGCCGTTCATTTCGGGAACCTCGGGCCCGAGGCTCCGCTGCAGGTCGTGACCGGCTTCCTGGGCAGCAGTCCGGACGGTCAGACCACGACCCTGGGGCGCAGCGGATCCGACCTCACCGCCTCGCTCGTCGGCGCAGCGGTCGATGCCGAGCGCATCGAGATCTGGACCGACGTTCCGGGGGTCATGACGGCCGACCCCCGACGCGTGGAGGACGCGCTGCCGATACCGCGACTGAGCTACGAGGAGATGCTCGAACTCTCGCACTTCGGCGCCAAGGTGGTCTATCCGCCGACGGTGACGCCGGCGCGCCGCAGAGGCATTCCGCTGCTGATCCGCAACACTCTCGATCCCGAACACCCCGGAACCGTCATCGACGCCGGCGGCGAGATGAGGAAGCGAGCCCGCGGCACGGCAGTCACGGGCATCTCCTCGATCGACGACGTCCATCTGATGCTCCTGGTCGGCGACAATCTGGTCGGCACGCCGGGAGTCGCCGCGCGCCTCTTCGACGCCCTGGCCGCCTGCAGCGCCAGCGCGATCCTGATCTCCCAGGCCTCGAGCGAACACTCGATCTGCTTCGCGGTGGCGCCAGGCGTGTCCGAGGCGGTACGGCATGCCGTCGACGCCGAGTTCCAGGCCGAGATCGCGGCCGGGTCGGTGCGACCCCTGAGGGTCGAGCGGAACCAGTCGATCCTGGCCGTCGTCGGCGACGGCATGCGCGATCGGCCCGGCATCGCCGGTCGCGTCTTCGGCATCCTGGGCCGGCGCAGCGTCAACGTGAGGGCGGTAGCCCAGGGATCGTCGGAACGGAACATCTCGATGGTCGTGGCCCGAGCCGACGAGGGCCGGGCGGTGCGCTGGATCCACCGGGAGTTCTTTCATCGCGCCGCCTCCGGCCGGCTCGCCGTTTACGTGCTCGGCGTCGGCGGCGTAGGGTCGGCTCTCCTCCGGCAACTCGACGCCGAACGGGACGCGCTTGCGCGCCAGGGAGTCGATCTCCAGTTGCGGGGCCTGGCCAGTTCTCGCCACATGCGCCTCCAGGCCCGCCGCGGCAGGAGCCTCGATCCCGGCGGCGCCCGGGATCCCGAGGGTTGGCGGTCCACGCTCGAGCGGAACGGCGAAACGGCGGACGTCGACCGACTGCTGGAACACCTCGGCGAAACCGCGGCCGGCGGCGGCCGTACCGTACTCGTCGACGTCACGGCAAACGACTCCATGGGCGCCCTCTACCACCGCGTCCTCGCCGCCGGCGCCGCTGTCGCCAGTGCGAACAAGCTTCCCTTCGCCGGGCCGATCGCGGACTTTCGCGCCTTCCGCCCGCCGGGCGCTCGGCACGTCTTCCACGAGGCGACCGTCGGCGCCGGCCTGCCGGTGCTCCACACCGCCGACATGCTGCTCGGCGCCGGCGACCGCATCGAACAGATATACGGCGTGTTCTCGGGCACGCTTGCCTATCTGACCGGGAAGCTCGGCGCCGGCAGCGTGTGGAGCGAAGCTGTCCGGGAGGCCCACAGCCTCGGCTACACGGAACCCGACCCCCGGGACGACTTGGGCGGCCTGGACGTGGCCCGCAAGCTGCTGATCCTGGCCCGGATCTGCGGCTGCGATCTCGATCTGGGCGACGTCGAGGTCGAGCCCATGCTCGACCGGCCCGACCTCGCCGGCCTGCCGCTGGACGCCTGGTGGGAGCGGCTTGCCGAAGCCGACGACGATATGGCGTCCCGTTTCGCCGAAGCCGCGTCGGAGGGGCTCGAACTCGTCTACCTGGCCGAACTGGATACCTCCGGCGAGACGGCCGCCGCCCGCGTCGGACTGCGCGCCGTGCGCTTTGACCATCCGGTCGCGGGGATGCAGGCTTCGGACAACATGTTCGTCTTTCGCAGTCGGCGCTATCGGGAGCGCCCTCTGGTGGTCCAGGGGCCGGGCGCCGGCGCCGAACTGACCGCGGGAGGCGTGTTCGCCGACATCCTCCGCGCCTGGACGGAGAGGGGATTCGCCCAATGACCCTTGCCTGTCGAGCCGCCGTGGAACCTGTCGGACGATGCCTGCGCAGAGCGAACTGGACGGGCCACGGTGTCGACCGCAAGCCGCGCGCGCAGCCATGACGACTCGAAGCGAGCTCCTGAGCGCCGCCGTGCTCGGCGCGACCGGCACCGTGGGCCAGCGGTTCGTCACCTTGCTGACCGGGCATCCCTGGTTCGAGTTGACCGCGCTGGCCGCATCCGAGCGTTCGGCGGGGAAGGCCTACCGCGACTCGGTCACCTGGATTCAGACCCGGCCGCTCGACGAACGGGTCGCGGCGCTGCCGGTGCACACGATCAACGAGCTGGCGGACCGCGACTTCGACGTCGTCTTCTCGGCCCTGGACGCCAGCGTGGCGAAGGACATCGAACCCGAGTTCGCCCGCCGCTGCCTGGTGGTCACGAACGCCAGCGCCCACCGCATGGACGAAGGCGTCCCGCTGCTCGTGCCCGAAGTGAATCCGGATCACCTCGCGCTGCTGCCCCCGGCCCGGGACGGCGCCGACCTGCCCAGCGGCATCATCGCCAACCCGAACTGTTCGACGATCGGGCTGGTGCTGGCGCTCAAGCCCCTGGCCGCCGCGTTCGGCTTCGACCGCATCTCCGTGGTCACCCTGCAGGCGGTATCCGGCGCCGGCCTGCCCGGCATCTCGAGCTACCAGATCCTGGACAACGTCATTCCCTGGATACCGAGCGAGGAGGAGAAGCTCGAGATCGAGACCGGGAAGATCCTGGGCCGCCTGAGAGGCGGCACGATCGAGCCGAGCCGGCTCGCGGTATCGGCCCAGTGCAACCGGATCCCCGTGGTCGACGGACACACCCTCTGCGTCTCGGTCGATCTGAAGGGTGAACCGACGCTCGAAGATGTCCGGGAGGCGTGGAGGTCGTTCCGCTCCGTGCCGCAGGAACTCGGCCTGCCGTCGGCGCCGGCGCAACCGATCGTGTATCTCGGCGACGACACCCCGCCGCAGGCGCGTCTGCACCGTGACCTCGGCCAGGGCATGACGACTTCCATCGGACGGTTGCGCGAGTGCCCCATCCTCGGCTACCGCTTCGTAGCCCTGTCGCACAACACCCTGAGGGGCGCTGCGGGCGGGGCGCTGCTGGCCGCGGAACTCGCTGTCGCCCGTTGCGCCAGGCAGAGCGCCGAATGAGCCGCTCGGCGAAGGCCTGGGCCCCGGCCTCGGTTTCGAACATCGCCTGCGGCTTCGACATCCTGGGATTCGCCCTGCAGTCGGGGAGCACCTGTACTTCCGGTCCGGGGGACGTGGTCACGGCGACCGAACGCGAGGACGCGGAAGGCTGCCGCCCGGTCCGCATCACGGCCATTGCAGGCGACGACGGGCGGCTGCCGCTGCAGCCGAAGCGCAACACCGCCGCGGTCGCCGCCGCGGCGCTGATCGAGGCCGAAGCGCCTGGCGCCATCGTCGACCTGAAGCTGGAGAAACGCATGCCTCTCGAGAGCGGCCTCGGTTCGAGCGCCGCCAGCGCGGTGGCCGCAGTCGTCGCGGTCGACGCGCTGCTGGGCCTTGCCCTGCCGCCGGCGGCTCTGCTTCGGTACGCGCTTGCCGGGGAGATTCTGGCCAGCGGCGGCGCCCACGCGGACAACCTGGCCCCCTCCCTCCTTGGCGGCATCGTCCTGGTCCGTTCGCTGGACCCGAAACCGGATGTGGTCACGCTGCCAGTGCCCGAAGGTCTGACCTGCGCGCTTGCCCGCCCCCATACCCGGGTCAATACCTGCGAATCGCGCGCCCGGCTCGGCCGCCATCTGCCGCTTGGGCGCGCGGTGACCCAGTGGGGAAACGCCGCGGCTCTGGTGGCGTCTCTCTACCGCAACGACCTGGAGCTGCTTTCACGTTCCCTTGTCGACGTGGTCGCCGAGCCTGTCCGGGGACCGTACGTGGCCGGATTCCACGAAGCGAAGAGGGCTGCGATCGAATCCGGCGCCCTCGGTTGCAGTCTGTCCGGCAGCGGCCCGGCCCTGTTCGCTCTCTGCGACGGCAGGGACCGCGGCCGGGAGGTCGCGACGGCGATGGCGACGGCCATCGAGAAAGCGGCCGGGGTCGAATGCGACCGGCTCGTGTCGCCGCTCCCAGCCCCGGGGGCCCGGTTCATCGACGACCGCGACGAGGAAGAACGGTCCTGAGCGTGCGATTCGTGAGCACCGGCGGGCAGGCGCCGGCGGCCACGCTGGGCCAGGCGCTGCTCGAGGGCCCGGCCCCGGACGGGGGCCTGTACGTGCCCGCGCGCCTGAAGGCACTGACGGCAGAACAGATGGACCAGCTGAAGTCCATGCCCCTGATCGGCATCGCGAGCATCCTCGGCGGCCGCCTGTTCGGCGCCGAGGTACCGGAAGACGAACTCGCCGCACTGGTCGAAGACGCCCTCGACTTTCCCATCCCCCTCATCGAGATCGAACCGGACATCTTCTGCCTGGAGCTGTTCCACGGACCGACGCTGGCATTCAAGGACATAGCTGCGCGGGTCATGGCTCGGCTCATGTCGCGCCTGGTCGAGGCCGACGACGCGGCCGGCGGCCCGCCCATCACCGTCGTCGCGGCGACCAGCGGCGACACCGGCAGCGCGGTAGCCCATGCATTCAGCGGCGTCGCCGGCTTCCGGGTCTGCGTGCTCTACCCGCGGGGACTCGTGACCGAAGCCCAGCGTCGACTGTTCACGACCCTCGGCGGCAACGTGACCGCGGTCGCCGTCGCGGGGACATTCGACGACTGCCAGCGGCTCGCCCGGGCCGCGTTCGCGGACCGGGCGCTGCGGCAACTGCGGCCTCTCGCTTCCGCCAACTCGCTCAACGTCGGCCGGCTGCTGCCGCAGGTCTTCTACTACTTTCACGCTTGGGCGCAGCTGCCCCCGGCGCCATCCGCCGACTCGGCCACCCCGCTGGTCTTCTCGATCCCCAGCGGCAACTTCGGCAATCTGACTGCCGGCCTCGTCGCCAGACGGATCGGTCTTCCCGTTTCCCGCTTCGTCGCGGCCACCAACATCAACGACGTGGTGCCCGCGTACCTGCAAAGCGGCCTCTACGCGCCCCGCGCTTCGGCCGCCACGATCTCGAACGCGATGGACGTGGGCGATCCGAGCAACTTCGCCCGCATTCGTCATCTGTACTCGGACCGAGGCGATCCCCTGGAAGCCCTTCGCCGCGACCTGGCGGGCCGCTCTTTCGACGATCGGACCACACGGCGCGCGATGCGCGGCATGCGGGAGAACCACGGCTACCTCATGGACCCGCACACGGCGGTCGGCTACCTCGGCCTGAAGCAGGAACTCGACGCCCTGGGCGGCGGCATCGGAGTCGTGCTGGCAACGGCGCATCCGGCAAAGTTCGACGACGTGATCCGTGACGTCATCGGCATCGCGCCGCCTGTTCCAACCGCGCTCGAGCGCTGCGCCGACCTGCCCGAGCGGATCATCGAGATTCCGGCAGCGGATCAGGCTCTGCGAGAGGTTCTGCTCGCGTAGTCGGCGTCTGTCGTGGACCCAGGGCGCCGCCGGTTTCGCTCGCCGACCTGGAGGGGAGCGGCAGGTCTTCCTGTGCTCCGGGTCTTCGGTCCCGCAGCCGTCAGCCCGGTGACCGGGACCTGGCACGACCGGGATCCAGGGGCGTGCAGACGAACCCGGTCCGTTCTCGAGAGCGGCTGACGGAGCCGCGGTCCCGGTCCGACGGAGTGACGAGCTGACCCTCCACCTCCAACCCTGACGGCACATGAACCCCTGGCGCCACGACGGTCTCCCGCAGACAGGCCGCCGCACCCACCCGAGCGCCAGGCATCAGTACACTCCGCTCCACCAGCGCACCAGCGCCCAGGCGGCAGCCGCTTTCGACCACGCTGTGTTCGATGACCGCGCCGCGCTCCGCCGCCACACCCGGCGCCAGGTAGCGGCGGCGCCTTCTGCGGCCGCCGGCGCTGCGGCCCCAGTCGAGCGCCCCGTCCAGGTAGCGGCGCGGGGTGCCCAGGTCGTGCCAGCGGCGACGGCAGCCAAAGCCGACGATCCGGGCCCCTGATTCCAGCAGGGGCTGGTAGAGACCCTCGACGATGTCGCTGGAGGCCAGGCGCCCGGGAATGGCGTCGAGGAGGACCCGGCGCGACAGGACGTGCAGACCCTGAAAGGTCCGCTTGCGGCCGCGAACAGAGCCGATCCCAAGGTCGCGGAGCCCGGTGACGATCCCCCGGCTGTCGACCTCCACGCCGCCGCCAAGACGCCGGTTCGGTGCATCGCGGCCAAGCTGCAGGGTCACGTCGGCGCCGCTTCGCCGGTGGCGGGCCAGCGCGTCGAGGATCGGCCAGCGGCACAGCGAGTCGCCGTTGACCAGGACGATGTCGTCGCCTTCGACCAGGAAGTCGCGCAGATTGACGACCGCTCCCAGGGTTCCCAGCAACTCCGGCTCGACGGCGAAGGTCAGCTCGATTCCCCGTTCACCGGCCTCGGCCTCCAGGGCACGCCTCACAGACCCTGCCAGATGGTGCAGGTTGACCGCCGTCTCGCAGCCGGCACGATGGAGGATGTCGATCGTGCGCATGGCCACCGGGCGGCCGGCAACGGGGAGAAGCGGCTTGGCCAGCAAGTCGGTCAGAGGCCGCAGACGCTCGCCCCGCCCGGCGCAGAGCACGAGCGCCCGCACCCGCGAACCACTCCGAACGCCCGTCATCAGCCGCCCCGAGGAAAGACCATGTCCCGCGGCAGATCGGGCCACATCTTCCTGCGGGCGCGATAGAGAGCCAGGTAGTCCTCCGGCACGGAACGCTCGACGTCGAGGCCGCAGCGCCTGCAGACATCCCTGATCCCCTCCCCGACCCGGTCGGCCGGCAATTCGCCTCCGAGTTCCTCCACCTCGACGAAGCGGCCCACGGGCGTCGTGTCGAGAGACACCTCGCAGCCAAGCAGACGCCAAGTCTCCCGCACCTTCTCGTACCGCACCGCGACCCCGTACCCCAGTGACTCCAGCAGCAGCCGTGCGGCGTCCAGGTCGTCCACCGCGATCTCGTGTTCCAGCCGCTCCTTCACGCCGTCCACGAAGCGAGGGGCCGACTTGAAGGTCAGCCGGTTTCCGGCGCCGTCGGAACGCAGGCGCAACAGCTCGCTGCGGGAGCGAAGACGTTGCTCCACAGGCGCGTCGACCAGGTCGAACACCAGGTTCGACTCGAGACTTGCAGGCCGTTGCAGATCTGCTCCCGCACGCCGCAGCCGTTCCCGGACGGCATCCAGGTCGGCGACCGGGATCTTGACTTCGCGCTCGTTCAAGCGCCGGAGCGGACGGGGCTCTCCCCGCAGTCCCCGAGGCGATCGAGGACCCGGACCACGGTGCGAATGCCCTGGTGGAAATTGACCAGGTCCATCTTCTCGTTCGGCGCGTGCAAGCGGTCGTCCGAGAGCCCGAACCCGACCAGCAGGACCGGCGCTGCGAGTACCTCCGACAACGTCGAGACGATCGGAATCGAACCCCCCTCCCGGACCCGGACCGGCGCCCGGCCCCAGGCCTCCCGGATGCCCTCGAGAGCCGCATCGACGAGCGGTCCTTCAAGGTCCACGAGCACCGGCGGCGCGCCGTTCAGATTCTCCACCTCCACCTCGATGCCGGGAGGCGCCAGCGAACGCATGTACGCCGCGAAGGCGGAAAACAGCCTCTCCGGTTCCTGGTCGGGCACGAGCCGCATGGACACCTTGGCGCCGGCGCGGTTGGCGATCACGGTCTTGGCTCCCGGACCCTGGTAGCCGCCCCACATCCCGTTCACGTCGCAGGTCGGACGCGCCCAGACCCTCTCCAGGGTCGTGTAGCCCGCCTCGCCCCACAGGGCGGTCGCACCGATCTCGTCGCCGTACTTCTCTTCGTCGAAGGGCAGTGCGGCGAAGGCGTCACGTTCTTCGGCGCCCAAAGGCCGCACGTCGTCGTAGAAGCCGGGGATCAGAATCCGCCCGTCCACCGGATCGCGCAGCGCCGCCAGCATCGTTCCCAGGACATTCAGCGGATTCGCCACGGCGCCGCCGAAGGTGCCGGAGTGAAGGTCCCGTCCCGCCCCGCGCACCCTGACCTCGGTGTAGAGCAGTCCTTTCAGGCCGTAGAGAACGGACGGCTGGCCGGGTCCGTACATCGACGTATCGGAGACCAACGCCAGGTCGCAGACGAGCCGCTCGTGTGCCGGACTCCTCACGTACGCCTCGATCGCTTCGCCGCCGCACTCCTCCTCGCCCTCGATGAGGAACTTCACGTTGACCGGCAGGCTGCCGGTCTCCGTCATCAAGGCCTCGACCGCCTTGATGTGGGTGAACGACTGGCCCTTGTCGTCCGTGGCGCCGCGGGCCACGATCCGCTCGCCGCGCTCGCCGGTCTCGATGGTCGGCTCGAACGGATCGTTGCGCCATTCGTTCAGGGGGTCTACCGGCTGCACGTCGTAGTGGCCGTAGAAGAGAACGGTCGGCCGCCCAGGCGCCCCGAGCCACTCGCCGTAGACCAGAGGATGGCCTGCGGTCTCGATGATCTCGGCGTCCAGCCCCGCGGTCCGGAGCCGCTCCCGCACGAACTCGGCGCAGCGCCGCACATCTCCGGCGTACGCGGGATCCGTCGACACGGAGGGGATCCGCAGGTACTCCTTCAACTGTTCGACGCTGGCCCCGGACTCCCGGTCCACGCGCTCCAGAACAGCATCGATACTCACGGGACGGTCCTGTTGCGGTCAGTCATCGAAGCTGCGGCCTGTCTTCTCCCAGTCCGACAGGAACCGGTTCAGTCCGCTGTCCGTCAAGGGATGCCGATAGAGCTGGCTCAGGATCCTGAACGGCAGGGTGATGACGTCCGCGCCCATCTCCGCCGACAGCACGACGTGCACAGGATGGCGCGCGGAAGCAACCAGGATCTCGGTCTCGAAATCGTACTGCGAGTAGATCGCAACGACCTGCCGGATCAGACCCATGCCGTCCTGGGCGATGTCGTCGAGCCGACCGACGAAGGGGGATACGTAGGCAGCCCCCGCCTTCGCCGCCAGCAGAGCCTGCGACGGCGAGAAGCAGAGCGTCACGTTGCAGCGGATGCCTTCGGCGGCAAGACGCTGCACGGCCGTCAGTCCGGGCGGGCCGAGCGGCACCTTGACCACCACGTTGTCGGCGAGCCCGGCGAGCCGGCGCCCCTGGTCGAGCATGCCTTCGAGATCGACGGCGAGAACCTCACCGCTCACCGGGCCGGGCGTCAGTTCGGCGATTTCGCGAACCGTCGGCAGGTACGGCTTGCCCTGCTTCGCGATCAGGCTCGGGTTGGTCGTGACGCCGTCGACCATGCCCCATTCGAGGCCGGTCTCGATCTCCCCGATGTCAGCGGTGTCAAGAAAGAACTTCATGCCGCTCCCGGTTGATCCGCCTCAATTGATCGGCTCCGAGTTTGCAACCGTCGCCGCCTCGGCCCCGGAGGCGCCGTTCTCATCATCCTCCTCGCCACGATCCGGTATCCGGGCCAGGGCGACGATACGGTCGCCGTCCTCGAGGTCCATCACCTTGACGCCCTGGGTTGCGCGCCCGATACGGGACACGCTGCCAGCGCTGATGCGGATGATCTTCCCCTGGTGCGTGATCAGCATCAGACCCGTGTCATCCGTCACCTCGCGCACACCTACCACGGCTCCGGTCCGATCGGACACCTTGAGGTTGATGATGCCCAGGCCTCCCCGGGACTGGCGGCGGTACTCCCCGAGCGATGTCCGCTTGCCGAAGCCGTTCTCGCTGACCGTAAGCAGAGTCGTCACCGGCGACCGAGGTTCGTCGGCCTCGACCGTCGAGGGCAGCAGACACTCCATCGACACGACCCGGTCGCCGCGGCGAAGACCGATCCCGCGCACACCCCGGGTGACCCGGCCGAGAGAGCGCAGGTCGCTCTCGGGGAACCGGACCGAATAGCCCATTCGTGTCGCCAGCACCAGGTCACTGCCGCCGTCCGTGACCTTGACCGCAAGCAGATGATCGCCTTCGTCGATTCGGACCGCGATTATTCCTCCGGCACGGGAGCGCGAGTAGTGGGCCAGGGATGTCTTCTTCACCACGCCGGCTTCCGTGGCGAAGGTCAGGAACCGGTCTTCCGGGAACTCCCGCACGGCGGCCGTGGCGGCGACCGTTTCGCCGCTTTCGAGCTGCAGCAGATTGACGATCGCCTTGCCCCGGGCCGCCGGACCCATCTGGGGGATCTGGTGCGCCTTGAGCCAGTAGCAGTGGCCCCGGTCGGTGAACACGAGGACGTGGCTGTGGGCGGAAGCGACGTGGAGCTGCTCCACGAAGTCGCCGTCCCTGGTCGCCATGCCGGTTCTGCCCTTGCCGCCGCGATGCTGGGCCCGGTACAGGCTGAGCGGCGAGCGCTTGACGTAGCCCGACCGCGTCACGGTGATGACCATCTCCTCGTCCGCGATCATGTCCTCGATCGTGATGTCCGAGGAGTGATCCACGATCTCGGTGCGGCGCGGATCGCTGTAACGCTTCTCGATGGCGTCGAGCTCGCCCCGGATCTCGGCCAGCAGCAGTGCGTCCGACCCCAGAATGGCGCGCAGCCGGCCAATCTCGGCGATCAGGTCCGCGTACTCGGCCTCTATCTTCTCGCGCTCCAGTCCGGTCAACCGCTGCAGGCGCATGTCGAGGATCGCCCGCGCCTGGGGTTCGGTCAGGGCGAAGTCCTCGATCAGCCGCATCCGGGCCTCCGGCGGTGTCTGGCTGGCGCGGATCGCTGCGATCACCTCGTCGATGTGATCGAGAGCGATGAGCAGACCCTCGAGCACATGGGCGCGCTGCTCCGCACGCGCCAACTCGTAGCGGCAGCGCCGGATGACGACCGTGCGGCGGTGGTCCAGGAAGTGGCGCAGCAGGTCGTGCAGCGTCAGCACCTGGGGCTGGTTGTCGACGATCGCCAGCATGTTCATGCCGTAGGTGACCTGGAGCCTGGTCATCTTGTAGAGCATGTTCAGGATGACCTCGGCCACCTCGCCCCGCTTCAGGTCGATCACGATGCGGATACCGTCGCGATCGGATTCGTCGCGCAGATCGCGGATACCTCCGAGCTTCTTTTCGCGGACCAGTTCGGCGATCCGTTCGATCAGCCGCGCCTTGTTCACCTGGTAGGGAACCTCGGAAACGATGATCGACTGGGAGTCCGAACTTCTGTCCTCGATGTCGGCGCGGGCACGCACCTGGATCGAACCGCGGCCGGTCCTGTAGGCACTCCGAATGCCCGCCCGGCCATGAATGAACCCTCCGGTAGGGAAGTCCGGCCCGGGGAGGAGTTCCATCAGGTCGTCCAGCGATGCCTGCGGACGGTCGATCAGCAGCTTGACTGCCGCGATCGATTCGCCGAGGTTGTGGGGCGGGATGTTCGTCGCCATGCCCACGGCGATGCCTGCCGAACCGTTGACCAGGAGGTTGGGTATCCGCGCCGGCAGGGGAGAGGGTTCCTGCTCCGAACCGTCGTAGTTCGGCACCCAGTCGACCGTGTTCCTGTCGATGTCCTCGCGGAGCATCTCCTCCGCGATCCGGGTGAGGCGCACCTCCGTGTAGCGCATCGCAGCCGGGTTGTCGCCGTCGATCGAACCGAAGTTGCCCTGGCCGTCTACCAGGGGATAGCGCATGGAGAAGTCCTGCGCCAGCCGCACCACCGTGTCGTAGATGGGACCGTCGCCGTGAGGGTGGTACTTGCCCATCACATCGCCGACGATGCGCGCCGACTTCTTGTATGCGCGCCCGGCCGTGTTGCCGGCCTCCCACATGCCGTAGAGCACGCGTCGATGAACCGGCTTCAGTCCGTCCCGCACGTCCGGCAGGGCGCGGCCGATGATCACGCTCATCGCGTAATCGAGGTAACTCCGGCGCATCTCCCGCTCGAGCTGAACGGGAACGGTCTCCCGACCGGGCGCTGATCGCTCCCGCGGCGAGTCCGGCGGAGGCGCGATGGGGGGTTCGCCCTTGGTCACGTCAAGCCGATCAGATGTCGAGGTTCGTGGCGTAGAGCGCGTTCTCTTCGATGAACTGCCGCCTGGGCTCTACCTTTTCGCCCATGAGCTTCTCGAAGATCTCCTCGGTCGCCTCGTCCCGCTCATGGTCGATCTCGACCACGAGCATGCGCCGGCGCTCCGGATCCATCGTCGTCTCCCAGAGTTGCGTCGGGTTCATCTCGCCCAGGCCCTTGTAGCGCTGGATCGACAGACCCTTCTTTGCCGATGCGAACAGGGCGTCCAGGGCGTCGTCCAGCGAATCGACCTCGAGGCTGTCCGCTCCGCCGCCGTTCACCCGGTGGAGCAGGATCGAAGACGATTTCCAGGCCTCGAGCGCCTCGCCGTTCTCGACCAGCGAACGGAACTCCACACCCGTCACGAGTTGTTCGTCCACGGTGACCTGCCGGTCCACACCGTCGCGCCGCGAGCGGAAACGAACGCCGAAGGCCTCGTTCTCTCCGCCGGTCACCTCGACATCGTGGAAGCCCGATGCCTCGATGATCTCTGCAACCCGCCTCAGCCGTTCGCGGTCGGCGAGGCTGGCCCGGTCGGTGATTCCGCCCGCGATGACGGCCCTGAGCGCTTCCATCGGCACGCCGCGGACACCCAGCCACTCCACGGTGCGCCGAAACGAAGCCAGACGGTCGAGCAGGCGACTCAGACGATCGCCCTCGAACACGGTTGAACTGCCGGCGTCGCCGTTCGGGAGCGCGATCCGCCAGCGCCTGCGGATGCGCTGGACCAGGTAGTCGTGGTACTCCTCGTCGTCCTTCAGATAGCTCGACCGGCGGCCTTCGGTGACCTTGTAGAGCGGCGGCTGGGCGATGAACAGGTGGCCGCGGTCGATGATCTCCTTCATCTGGCGGTAGAAGAAGGTCAGGATCAGTGTCCGGATGTGACTGCCGTCCACGTCCGCGTCGCACATGATGATCAGCTTGTGGTAGCGGAGGCGGTCGATGTCGAAGTCCTCGCTGCCGATGCCCGTGCCCAAGGCCTGGATCAGCGTCCGGATTTCCTCCGAAGACAGCATCCTGTCGAGGCGCGCCCGCTCCACGTTCAGGATCTTCCCCTTGAGCGGCAGCACGGCCTGGAAACGCCTGTCGCGGCCCTGCTTCGCGGAACCGCCGGCGGAGTCGCCCTCGACCAGGAAGAGCTCCGCAACGGCCGGATCCCGCTCGCTGCAGTCGGCCAGCTTGCCCGGCAGGTTCGAGCTGTCCAGAGCGCCCTTGCGCCGGGTGAGTTCCCTTGCCTTGCGCGCCGCCTCCCTCGCCCTGGCCGCTTCGACCACCTTCTCGACGATGCGCCTGGCATCGGCCGGATTCTCTTCGAGGAAGGCCGAGAGCTGCACCCCGACTGTCGACTCGACCCAGCCGCGCACTTCCGAGGAAACCAGCTTCTCCTTGGTCTGGCTGGAGAACTTGGGATCGCGGACCTTGACCGAGACGATCGCGACCAGACCCTCGCGAATGTCCTCGCCCGAGAGCTTCTCCTTGAAGTTCTTGCCGAAGCTCGAAGCGGCGACGTAGCTGTTGACCGTCCTCGTCAAGGCCGAACGCAGGCCCGAAAGATGAGTGCCCCCGTCGCGGTTGTTGATCGTGTTGGTGAAGCAGTGGATCCGTTCCTGGTAGCTGTCGCTCCACAGCAGAGCCACTTCGACCGACTCGCTCGATCCGGCTTCGCCGAGCTCGTTGTGCAGGTAGATCGGCGTCGGATGAAGCGGCGTCCTGTTCCGGCTCAGGTGGGCGACGAAACTGCTGATCCCGCCTTCGTACTCGAAGTCCGCCTGCTTTCCGGTCGATTCGTCCACAAGCCGGATCGCGATTCCTCGATTCAGGAACGACAGTTCCCGCAAGCGCTGCGCGAGAATCCGGTAGTCGAAGATGAGTTGCGTGAAGACCTCCGGATCCGGAGTGAAGCGGATCCTCGTGCCGGTGGGATCGGACGCTCCCCGATCAGAGACCGCCTCGATCGAGGCGGTCGGCACTCCACGAGAGTAGGTCTGCTGCCAGCGGTGGCCTTCCCGGTCGATCTCGAGGTCGAGCCGCACCGAAAGCGCGTTGACCACGGACAGGCCCACGCCGTGCAGCCCGCCCGACACCTTGTAGGCGTTCTGGTCGAACTTCCCGCCCGAGTGCAGTTCGGTCATGATGACCTCGGCCGCGGAGCGCTGCTCGCCCTCGTGGAGGCCCACGGGAATGCCGCGGCCATCGTCGCTCACCGAAACGCTGCCGTCAGCGTGAATCACGACCTCCACCTGGCTGCAGAAGCCGGCTTGCGCCTCGTCGATCGCGTTGTCGACGAGCTCGAACACCATGTGGTGCAGACCCGAGCCGTCATCGGTATCGCCGATGTACATGCCGGGCCTCTTGCGGACCGCTTCGAGGCCCTTGAGGACCTTGATGTCCTTTGCCGAATACCCGGATTCGGCCGTCTTCTGGACACCGCCTGTTCCGGCGTCTGCCATGGGTGGCAAACTATCACATGACAACGCAGTTCCCCAGTCTCCGGTCACCGTTCCGATCAACATCCAACTCATTGTAAACAGGAGGTTTGGTGAGCAATTCAGGACATCTGGCACAGCCGAACCGAGAGAACCCGGCGCACCGGACCGAGGCGGCGCGCTTCAGGCCGCCCGCGATCCGGTGCGTGCTCCATCAGCGGGCGCACGGCGGCAGTGCCGGTCGGAGGCCGTCGTACCAGGCCGTTGTACCCGGTCGCGGGCTGTTCAGAGCCGCATCGGCATGATCACGCAGAGATAGCGCGAGTCGGCGCCGTCAACCGGATGCGCCAGGCACTGGCTGCTCTCGTCCTTCAACGCAAACTCGACCCGGTCGGTATCGACCGCGCCCAGGAAGTCACGCACATACGCGGGATTCAGGCCGATCTCCAGACGCTCCGCCTCGCAGTCGCATTCGAGACTCTCCTCGGCCTCCCCCAGGTCCGGGTTCGACGACGACACGAGCAACGACTGCGGGTCGAACCTGAACTTCACCATGGGCGCTCGATCGCCGGTCAGCAGCGATACCCGATGCACGACGTCGAAGAGTGTCCGGCGGTCGAACGACACCTTCTGGTCGTTGTCCTTCGAAATGACCTTCTCGTAGTCGGGAAACGTGCCCTCGAGGATGCGGCAGGTCAGTTCACGGCGCCCGATCACGAAGGCGAGGTGGTGCTCGCCGCGGCGAAACGTGACGTTCTCGTCGCTCTCGAAGCGCAGCAACTCGAGCAGCGCCTTGCGCGGCGCCAGCACGCCGTCCGCCTCGGTGACGCCGGACAACTCGACCTCGATCAGGGCGAGGCGATGACCGTCGGTGGCCACGATCTCGACTGCGCCCTCCTTGAGCTTGAGCAGCGCGCCGTTCAACTGGAACCGTGATTCCTCGGCGGACACAGCGAAGATGACCTTGCCGACCATGCGCTTGAAATCGGAGAACGGCACCTCGAAAGAGGCCGAAGCCGAATCGGGATCGACCGTGACCAGAGTCGGAAAATCCTCGACCGAGAGGCCGTTGATGCGGAAGCGCGACGAGCCGGCAACCATGTGGAGCGAGTTGGACTCACCCGTGGACAGGTCGACCGGACCGTCTCCCAGGGCGCGGACGATCTCGAGCAGCTTGCGCGCCTGAACGGCGACGGCGCCGGGTTCGGAGGACCCTTCGGTCGCGCAGGATGAAGTGAGCGAGACATCGAGATCGGTCGCCGCCAGTTCCAGCCGGGTCTCGCGCACCCGCAGCAAGAGGTGGGACAGGACCGGGATCGTCGACCTGCTCTCCACGATGCCGCGCATCGCCGCAAGTTCGGTCAGCAGCTCTCGTCGTTGAACTCTGGTCTTCATTCCAAGCTCTCCTCAAGCAGCCCGTTGGCCGAAGTTCGCCTCGCACCGGGAGCGGACAGGCACCCGTCCGGCAAGGGCGCGATGACGGAGCATATCGGGCCATGAGCGACCCTGGAGCAGCGACGCTCGATGAAGCGCACGGCCGGTCGAGTGTCGCGTGACTTCCGCCATGAACTGCTACAAGGATCTGAATATCTCATCCAAGTAGTCACGGAAGGCGCCGGAAGTGTCTGTGCATGTTTCATCCAAGTTGTTTGAATCGAGTGACTTGTGGTGTTCTATCGCTGACGGCAGACGGTGGATCGAGGAGTGGACTCATTGTGCATTCTGCGGATACCGGCGCTCCGATCGAGATCGCGCCCGGTTTCGTCCGCAGGCCTGCCGAAGCGGGCGCCCCGCCTATCCGCCGGCGCCGCGCAGGTTGCTCCAGGGCCAATCCGCCGGGATTCCGCAGGATACTGGTGTCGGCGTGCGCAGGGTCGCCTCAGCCGAGTTGGCGGGTGAAGCGCTCCAGTTGAGCAGCCAGCCGCTCGTCCTCGGCTCGGCGCCGTTCGATCTGCTCGACGGAGTACATCACCGTGGAGTGGTGCTTGCCGTTGAACAGCCTCCCGATCTGCGGATACGACATCTCGGTCAGTCGCTTGCAGAGGTACATCGCGACCTGCCGGGGATAGGTGATCTGCCGGGAGTTGCTCTTGCTCTTGATCTCGCGAACCGTGAGCCCGTAGTGGTGGGCAACCGACTTGACGATCTGTGCCGCCGAGACAGGACGGTCCTGCTCCTGCAGGACGTCGCGCAGCGCCTCCTTCGCGAAGTTCAGGTCCAGCCGCGCACCGGACAGTGACGCGAGCGCGGTGACGCGGTTGAGCAGTCCTTCGAGCTCCCGCACGTTGGAGTGCACTTGCCGGGCGATGAACAGGGCGACGTTCGTGTCGAGATCCAGCCCCTGGAGTTGTCGCGCCTTGCGTTGGAGTATCGCGACCCTGGTTTCCAGGTCCGGGGGCTGGATGTCCGCGAGCAGACCGGATCCGAAACGGCTCCGCAGACGCTCTTCCATGTCGGCCAGGTGCCGCGGCTGAGTGTCGGACGTGACGATGATCTGCTTCTGCCGCGTGTAGAGGACGTTGAAGGTGTGGAAGAACTCCTCCTGCGACCGCTCCTTGCTGGCCAGGAACTGGACGTCGTCGACCAGGAGAACGTCGATCGTCCGGTAACGCTCCCGGAAGGCTGGCATCCGCTCGAACCGGATCGACGTGACCAGGTCGTTCACGAAGTCCTCGGCGGCCAGATAGACAACGCGCTTGCCGCGGGCGGTTCTGCGGATGCGGTTGCCGATCGCGTGCAGCAGGTGGGTCTTGCCCAGGCCGACGCCGCTGTAGAGGAAGAGCGGGTTGTAGGAGATCCCGGGCTTCGCCGCGACCGCCTCGGCCGCGGCGGCGGCGAAGCGGTTGGAGTTGCCGATCACGAATGCGTCGAAGCGGTACCGGGGGTTGAGAGGGATTCCGACAGCCGCATCTTCGCCGACAGCCGTCGACGGCTTCCGGGAAAACCGGGAAGTCGCTGCTGGCCGAGCGGGCCGTCTGCCCGAATCGCTGCTCTTGAAGAGGACCTGGAACGTCGGCCCCCTGAGATCCGCGATCGCCCAGTTGACGATCGGCCGGAAACTCTCCTCCAGCGCCGCGACGAAGCGGGAGTTCGGTGCTTCGAGGGTCAACTGTTCGGCATCCTCCGAGGCGACCCGGAGCGGATGGAACCAGGTGCGGTAATCATCCGGCGGCAGGTCGGCACGCAACTGCCGGCGTAGAGTGGGCCAAACGGAACCACGGATGTTGCGCACTCCGCTCACGCCCCTCGTCCGCCCCACTGGTGCAAGGCGGATTCCCCATTCTCGAAGGCGCCCGCCGCCCGTTCTGCCACCTCTTTCCGCTGCTCTTCGCTGAGACGCACCTGTCCCCCGACACCAAACGCCCGGTCACCGCCCATCCCCGCCGAGCGACTGCCAAGGGCTAGTTTTCTCTGAAGATCTATGTTCCGCCGCTTTCTCGCACAATATGGAAGACAGTCCGGGACGACCGGCGCAGAACTCACGGTCTCGGGCAAGCGAAGAAGTCGTTCAGGCCAGGTCGTGGTGCGTTGCGCGAGATGCGTCAGGATAGCAGCCGGCCTTGGCGGTAACAAGAGGAAGTCCCGTCCCGTGACGGATGAACCTGATCAGACGGCGGGGGTTGACGAGAGCCGCCAGACCTGACCATGTTGGCGTTCCTTCAGCCGGAGGAGCTCAGGGATGGACTCCTCGCCTGGTTCTACCGCAGCCGCCGCGATCTGCCTTGGCGCCGGTCGCAGGATCCCTACGAGCTGCTGGTTGCGGAAGTCATGCTCCAGCAGACTCGGAGCGAAGTGGTGGCAGTGCGCTATCCGGCTTTCCTCGACGCCTTCCCCACACTCGAGACGCTGGCTGCGGCCGGAGTCGAGGAAGTCGAGGCCGCCTGGTCGGGCCTCGGGTACTACCGCCGGGCCCGGAACCTCCACCGGGCGGCGCGCATCCTGGCCGAGCGGGGCGCTTTTCCCGAGAGCGCCTCGGAGTGGAGCGAGTTGCCCGGAGTCGGCGCCTACACGTCGGCGCTGCTGGCCAGCCGGCTGGTCGGGGAGCGTGTGCCGGTGCTCGACGGCAACGTGGAACGGGTGCTGAGCCGTTTCCTGGCTTCTTCGCAGCCGCCGAAGCGCGCCGGGGCCCGACGGCTGTTGCTGGCAACGGCGGCGAAGCTTCTGGATTCCACGAAGCCGGGCGACTCGAATCAGGCCCTGATGGAAGTGGGGTCGCTCGTCTGCCGGCGCCGCCGCCCCGATTGCGGTATCTGTCCTCTCGCTTCCGGCTGCAGGGCGTTTCAGATCGAGGATCTGGATCCGGGGGCGTATCCCGTCGCGGACCGGCGGCGAGTCCGAGAGAAGCTCCACTGCTTCACGGCGGTGGTCAGGAGCAGGCGCGGTCTGCTGCTGCACCGCCGGCCTGCCGGGGCGAACTGGCTGGCCGGCCGATGGCATCTGCCGACGGTAGAGCTCGTCAGGGGCGACGAATCGGCGAACGAGGCGGCGGAGCTGTTGCATCTGGAGTTCGGCGGCGCCTGGGAATGCGACGACGACGATGTCGCGGTGCGCCACGCGGTCACGTACCGGGACTTCCTCGTGCGGATTGCCGTCGCCCGCTGGCGTCCTGCCCCGGCAACCGAGGCGCCGCGTGCCGGTTCCGGCCAGGTCGACCTCCAGTGGTTTCCTCTGGACGGAATCCGGCAGCTGCCGACCTCCTCGCTGCTCGGCAAGTCGCTGGCTCGCATGCCAATACACTTCGGGTCGTGACGAGACGCGAGGATCCGGAGCATCGGGAGACGCGGATTCCCTTCGTTGACCTTGGCGCCCAGTCGCGGCGGCTGCGGCCGGAGATCGAGCGTCGGATCGCCGGCGTTCTCGACCACGGCCGCTATGTGATGGGTCCCGAAGTGGAGGAACTGGAGGCGGAGCTGAGCCGGCTGGGCGACGCGTCTGCCGTTGCCGTGTCGAGCGGATCGGACGCCCTCCTGATCGCCCTGCTGGCGCTGGACATCGGGCGCACCGAGGGCGTGCGGGAGGCGGTGTTCGTGCCCTCCTTCACGTTCACGGCGAGCGCGGAAGTCGTGCTGCTCGCAGGCGCCGTCCCGATCTTCGTCGACGTGCGCGAAGACGACTTCCTGCTCGACTTCGATTCGCTCGAGCGGGAGTTCGACGCGCTCGTGCGCGCCGGAAGCGCCGTGCCCAGGGCGATCATCACCGTCGACCTGTTCGGCCAGCCGATGCCTGAGCATCCGCTCGGGGATTGGGCGGCCGCAAGGGGACTCGCGGTGATTTCGGATGCCGCCCAGAGTTTCGGGGCCCGACGCTGCGGCCTGCCCGTGGGATCGCTGGCAGAGCTGACGACGACGAGTTTCTACCCCGCCAAGCCTCTCGGCGCCTATGGCGACGGCGGCGCGGTCTTCTGCACTGAACCGGTCGCCCTGGAGGTCGTGCGTTCGATACGCGAGCACGGTCGGAGCGCCGACCGCTACGACATCGTGCGCCTGGGGATGAACGGCCGGCTCGATACGTTGCAGGCCGCGGTGCTTCTGGCGAAGCTCACGATCTTCGAGCAGGAACTCGCAGCCCGGCGCGCCGTTGCGGCCGGCTACACCGAGCGACTGGCCGCTGCAGCGACGTCGATGCGCGCGCCCTGGCGCGTCACGACGCCGGAGTGCGGCCTCGAGGTGGAGTCGAGCTGGGCCGTGTACACGCTGCGCGTGGACGATGACCGGGACGGAAGGCCGTCGTCACGCACCCGGAACGCGCTGCGCAGGCATCTGGATCGTGCCGGGATTCCGACCGCGGTCCACTACCCGCGCCCGATGCACCTGCAGCCCGCGTACGAGCAGTACGGCCGCGGCCCGGGATCGCTCCCGGTCAGCGAGAACCTGGCCCGCCGCGTGCTCAGCCTGCCGATGCACCCCTACCTCGACGAGTCTGTGCTGGACCGGATCTGCGAGCGCATCGCGAACGCCTAGTTCCTGTTCCTGGTGTCGAGGCCCCAGCTTCCGACTGTCGGCATGGCATCTCCGCGTTCGCGCCGGCTCGACACCGGTCGTCGGCTGCCTGACATCCGAACGCCGTTTCCGGGGCCGCGGGCCCGGAGGGCGGCCAGACGGCTCGACGCGGCCGAAGCGCCTGGAATCAACACCCTGACCGACGGGGGCGCCGCGCTGCTGTGGGAGGAGGCTCTCGGCAGCAACGTGCTCGATGTCGATGGCAATCGGTACCTCGATCTGACGGCCGGTTTCGGAGTCGCTGCGGTCGGCCACCGGCATTCTGCGGTGGTCACGGCGGTCAAGCGGCAGGCGGATCGCCTCCTTCACGGTCTGGGTGACGTCCATGCTCATCCGTCCCGCGTCGAGCTCGGTGAACGCCTGGGTCGTCTGGCACCGCTCCGGGAGCCGCGAGTCTACTTTGCCGCCTCCGGCTCCGATGCGGTGGAAATCGCGCTCAAGACGGCACGTCTCCACAGCGGACGACCGGGGATCCTCTGCTTCACTCCGGCGTACCACGGCACCACGTTGGGTGCGCTCCAGGGCACTTCGAGGCCAGCCTTTCGAACGCCCTTCACCGAGCCGCTGGAGCACCTGATTCACCGCCTGCCCCATGGTGCGGGAGTGGAAGAGGTGCAGCGACTGCTGGACCGGCAACCGGGGATCGGCACCTGTCTGGTCGAACCGGTGATCGGCCGCGAAGCCACCCGATGGCCTGCTCCGGGCTGGTTGGCTGGATTGGCCGAGACGTGCCGCAAGCACGGCGTGGTCCTGGCGGTGGACGAGATCTTCACGGCGTTCGGTCGCTGCGGCGTCTGGTTCGTGAGCGCGGAAGCTGGTATCGAGCCCGATCTTGTCTGCTGCGGCAAGGCTCTGGGCGGAGGTCTGCCGATCGCCGCCGTGCTTGGCGCCAGTGAGGTCATGTCCTCCTGGAAATCGGAGGGCGAAGCGCGTCACACGGCGACTTTCGTCGCGCATCCGCTGGCCTGCGCCGCGGCTCTCGCGACGCTCGACGTGATCGAGAACGAGGGTCTGATCGAGCGCGCCCGGAAGATGGGCAGCCGCTTCGGTCGCCGCCTCGAGTTGCTCGGGGCGATCCCCGGCGTTGTCGACGTTCGCGGTACGGCGATGCTCTGGGGAGTGGAACTCGATGGGCGGCAACGCGCGGCCGGCCTCTGTCGACAACTGCTCGATCAGGGTGTGATCGCCCTGAGCGGCGGAGACTCCGGTGCGGTGCTGCAGATCGCGCCGCCCCTGGTGATCACCGAACGCCAGCTGGACTACGCGGCCGACGCCCTGGCCCAGGCCGCGTCCATGATGGCCTCGAGGATCTGACGCTGGCCTTGTCGGCCGCTGGCCGCCACCGCCCGCGAACTCGCCGACGATCCATCGATACGCGCGGTCGTGCTATCCGGCAACGGCCGCGCTTTTCTGCGCCAGCCTCGACTTCGGCAGTTTCCGCGCCTCCCGGACCGGCGGGTAGTCCGCTACAGCTACAGCTACGGCTACAGCGACCGGCGGCCTGCCAGCGACCGTGCGAGGGTCACCTGATCGGCGTAGTCGATGTCGCCGCCGACCGGGAGGCCGAACGCCAGGCGGGTGACACGCACGCCGCGTTTGCCGAGGAGGCCGGCGAGGTAGAGAGCGGTGGCTTCACCCTCGACGTTCGGGTTGGTCGCGAGAATCGCCTCTTCGACGCCGTCGAGTCGGCCCAGGAGGGAGGCGATGGTCAGTTCGTCGGGCCCTACGCCGCGTTGGGGCGAGAGCGATCCCAGCAGGGCGTGGTAAAGACCGTGGAACTCGCCCGTGCGCTCGATGGGCTCGATGTTGAACGGTTCTTCGACGACGCACAGCTTGGATTGGTCGCGCTGCGGGTCGCTGCAGATCGAACAGGGATCCACCGCGGTGATCTGGTGACAGGTAGAGCAGTGGATCATGCGATCCTTGACGTCGAGGACGGCCTTGGCGAGGGCCTCCGCTCGGCTGCGGTCGACGCGGAGAAGGTGATGTGCCAGTCGCCGGGCGGTCTTCGGGCCGATGCCCGGCAAGCGCGAGAGTTCCTCTACCAGGTTGGAAAGAGGATCGTCCGGCATCAGGTCAGACCGGGAATCCCGGCGGCCATGCCGCCCAGCCGTTGGCCGACGTACTCGTTGACCTTGCGTCCGGCTTCGTTCATGGCGGCCTGCACCAGGTCCTGGACCATGCCCTGATCTTCGGGGTCGAGAACCTCGGGATCGATACGTACGGCGAGAACCTCCCTTTCGCCGTTCATGCGCACTTCGACCATGCCGCCGCCGACGCTGGCCGTGAACTCGGCTGCAGCAAGATCACGCTGCATCTGCTTCTGCATTTCCTGGGCCTGCCGCATCAGCTTCTGGATGTTCATCGCGGTTGTTCCTGTCGGTTGTTGAGATCGAGATCCGTCAACGGGATCGGCGCCTGACGTCGACCACGCGGCCGCCGAAGATATCGAGCACCGCGCGCACGGTCGGATCCTGCTCGGCGGCAGCGCGCGCCTCTCCACTCCGCGAGGGTGTGCGGCGTGCGGCCGTACGCCCGTTCTGTCGCTTGGGAGTCGGTCGTTCGGAAGCGGTTCTCCGCGTCGGCGCCGGGGCGCCGACCTCGGGGGCGGCGTCGTTTTGTCGAGCGGGCGCTTCGGCGGGGATCGTCCTCCAATCGGCCTCGGGGCCCAGGACCGAGCGGACGGCGTCCCTCAGGCGGCGAGCCTTCGTCCTGTCGCGCAGTGCGTCGTGGAGTGCGGGAACGGCCGCGAGGACGAGCGATCTGCCTTGAACGGAGAGGCGAGCCTTGTGGTACTCGAGCAGACCGGCCAGGGAAGGATGGTTCGAGGCGAGGGTCTGTCTGATCTCCTCTGTTGCGTCTGGAGCGGCGCGGACGATCGGCTCGGCGGCTGCGAGCGATGCCTGGCCGGCGGCAGGTCCGGGAATCGATCCCGCGGGCGCCGGAAGAGGGTCCGGCGTAGCGGCGCCCAGGTGTCTGGGTTGCTCGTGTTTCAGTTGCTCGATACGCACCAGCCGAGGCAACTCGGCTGCACGGAGCAGGGCGACCTCGAGAGCGAGAGCCGGGGCGTCGGCGCGCCGAACGACGGTCTCGCTGCTGAGCAGCAGGTGCAAGAGTCGCAGCAGGTTTTCGTAACCCGCGTGCGACGCGACCCGTTTCAGCTCGGTTGCGGCCTCGGAGGGCAGGTCGAGCCGGGCGGCGTCGAGGCCCTGCGCCAGGTGGAGAGCGCTGCGCAGGAAGCCGAGGAAATGAGTGAATGCCTGTCGCGGGTCGGTGCCGTCGTCCTCGATCGACCGGATGGTCCGCGAGACGTGTGCGCCCTCGCCGGCCAGGATGGCTTCGAGGAGGCCGGTCAGTAGCTCGGCGTCGACGCCTCCGAGCAACCGGCCGACGTCCTCGTCGGCGAGCTTGCCGCCGCCGAAGGTGGCGAGTTGGTCGAGCAGCGCGACTGCGTCGCGCACGCTGCCTTCCGAGGCGCGCGCGATCAGGCGCAGGGTTGCCCGGCTGGCCTCGATCTCCTCCGCCTTGCAGATCCTTGCCAGGTGGGCAACCATCGGGTTGGCGGGCACGCGGCGGAAGTGGAACTCCTGGCAGCGGGACAGGATCGTTGCCGGCACCATCTCGATCTCGGTGGTCGCGAAGACGAAGCTGAGATGCGCGGGCGGTTCTTCGACGATCTTGAGCAGAGCGTCGAAGGCCTGCCTGGACAGCCGGTGGATCTCGTCGAGCACGACCACCTTGTAGCGATCCCGGGCAGGACCGTACTTGAGACTCTCGGTGAGTTCGCGCACCTGTTCGACCTTGGAGTAGGTAGCGGCGTCGATTTCGAGTACGTCGAGGTCACCGGCCTGCATGATCTCGATACAGACCGGACACCGGTTGCACGGCTCGGCGGCCGGGGCGGTGGCGGAACCGTCGGCGCCGACACAGTTCAGGGCCTTGGCGAGCACGCGGGCGGCGGTCGTCTTGCCGACGCCGCGGATTCCCGAGAACAGGTAGGCCTGGGCGATCCGCGCCTCGCGCAGCGCGTTGCCCAAGGCGGTCACGATCGCCTCCTGGCCGACCAGCTCGGCGAAGGTCTGGGGGCGCCACTTGCGCGCCAGCGCCTGGTACGTCATGGCCTGGCCGGACGGTCCGCGACAGGAATCGCGCAACGGAGAGAGGTGACTGAAGGGTTCCGGCTGAACTGCGCCCTCGATGCGAACACCCTATCGCTGCTCCCTTCCGGGCCTGACGAGGTTCGGGGCCGATCGACACACAGGGCCCGAACCCTTCAGTCACCTCTCGACCCGCGCCGCAGGCTGAAGGCGAGTATTCGTGCGGATGGTAGCAGCCGGGGCAGATCGTCGGCGCGGCAGGTGCGCGGCAGGTGGTGCTGCTACGGTAGCCTGGCGAGTGGACGGAGGATCTCCGGGGTTGGATGATCGAACGGCCATGGAGTTGGCTCTCGACGAGGCCCGGCTCGCGGCTGCCGCCGGAGAAGTCCCGGTCGGTGCCGTGGTGCTGCGCGATGGTGAGGTGGTCGGTCGCGGACACAATCGCAGGGAATCCTGGGGTGACCCGATGGCGCACGCCGAGATGATCGCGCTGGCGCAGGCTGCCATGCGCCAGCACGGTTGGCGACTCGAAGGTTGCTCCGTGTACGTCACTCTGGAGCCTTGCGCCATGTGCGCCGGCGCCATGGTCAACGCCCGAGTGGACCGGCTCGTGTTCGGGGCGTGGGATCCGAAGGGCGGCTATTGCGGCTCGATCGGGAATCTCGTTCGCGAACGGAGACTGAATCACCGAATCACGGTATGCTCCGGCGTCCTGGCGGAGGAGAGCTCAGCGTTGTTGCGCTCGTTCTTCCGGCATCTACGGTCGAGCGGGCGATCGAATCTGTAGGGAGAGGTGACCGAGTGGTCGAAGGTGCATGCCTGGAAAGCATGTGTAGGGGCAACTCTACCGTGGGTTCGAATCCCACCCTCTCCGCCATTCCGGGGCTGGAGAATCCGGGGCACGCCGGAGGGCTGACGAACGGGGAGAGGTGCCAGAGTGGTCGAATGGGGCGGTCTCGAAAACCGTTGACCGCGCGAGCGGTCCGTGGGTTCGAATCCCACCCTCTCCGCCACCCGCCAGGCGGTCTCACGAGAAGTCCCTGGACCGCACAAGCGGTCGTCGGAGGTTCGGCCCTCACCCTCTCCGCCGCCTGCCAGGCGATCTCACGAGAAGTCCCTGGACCGCACAAGCGGTCGTCGGAGGTTCGGCCCTCACCCTCTCCGCCACCTGCCAGGCGGTCTCACGAGAGTCCCCGGACCGCGCGAGCGGTCGTCAGGTCAGGCTCCCATCGTTTTCGCCGTCGACCATCGCCCGCCGGGCGGTTTTCGCGAGGACCCCGATATGCTCCCCTGCCGCGCCTTGCCGGACAGGTGCCTGACCGCTCCAGGGCCGACGCGGACTCTCCACCACGGGCTGCTGCTACGAAGGAAAGAACGTGAAGAGGACATACCAGCCGAACAACCGGCGTCGCAAGAAGAAGCATGGCTTCCGCTCGAGGATGCGGACGAGGCATGGACGGGCGATTCTCTCCCGCCGGCGCCGCAAGGGCCGCAAGCGCCTGACGGTCTGACGTTGGGCCGGTCGATCAGTCCGGGATGCACCGCTGGTGTGGCGCCGGAATCCGAGCGCATCAGGTCGAGCCGCGACTATCGCAGGGTCTACCGTCGGGGTTGGCGTCTGCATGGCGACGCCGCGGTGTTCCACGTGCGGGCGAATGACGCCGGCCACCCGCGGCTCGGGCTCACCGCCGGTCGCCGGGTGGGCGGCGCGGTGGTGCGCAACCGGTTGCGGCGGCGGGTGCGCGAGCACTATCGGCAACTCGTGAGGCGCGACCTGCTGCCCCCGGTGGACGTGGTGGTCCATCTGAAGACGGCAGCTGCCGACACCGACCGACGCAGCCTGTACCGCGAGCTCGACCGGATGTTCCGTGCAGTAGGCCGCCGCGGCGTCCGACGCTCGAGCCGTCGCGGATCGAGGTCGTGAGCGTCCCGATCCGCGCCGTTGTCGCCTTGTTGCGGGCGTACAAGCGTTGGTTGTCGCCGTTGCTTCCGCGCGCGTGCCGGTTCAGCCCGACCTGCTCCGAGTACGGACAAGTGGCCTTGCGGAGCCATGGCCTGCTGGTCGGGAGCTGGTTCACCATCTGGCGTCTCCTGCGTTGTCAGCCTCTGGGCCGCGGAGGCATCGACCCGCCGCCCGCAGGCAACGCGATGGCGGAGCTTCGGGCAGCCCTTGGGAATGGGGCCGCGGCAGATGGATAACCGACGACTTCTTCTCGCTGCAGTTCTCTCCCTTGGCGTTCTGCTGCTTTGGCAGGCCCTCTTCGCCCCTCCCCCGCCGGTGGAGCCGCCGCCGGAAGGGATCAGGGATGCGGAGCGGGCAGTGGGCAGTGGGGTGGCTGGCGAACGGGGCGCGACGTCAGCGGTTTCGAGGGGAGGCACGGTGCCGGCGCCCACGCCGCCAGCGCTCGTGGAACCGGTGGAGGCCGCTGCCGAACGGCGCGTAGTGATCGAGTCGGGCAACGCGACGCTCGTGTTCACCAACCGTGGCGCCCAGTTGCTGTCCTTCGAGCTGCGTCGTCCGAACGGCGGCGAACCGGTGGAACTGGTGCGTTCGCGCGCACCCGGCCAACCGTATCCGTTCGGTTTCCAGGGATCGCAGCGTGGTTCGCCGCTGAACGACGCGCTGTTCGTGGTCGAACGCACGTCCGATGGCGGCGACACGCGACTCGGCTTCCGCTATCGCGGCGACCTGGGTGCGGCGACAAAGACGTTCCACGTTCCGAAGGACACCACGCAGGCCGGAGGGCTGACCTTCCGCTACCAGATCGAGTCGCCCGGCGATTCCTGGGGGTTGGTGCTGGGTCCGGGAATACGAAATCCGACCGTGGACGAGCTGGAGAGCCGGCTGTCGAGTCAGCAGCGTCGCGCGGCGACCTGGTTGTCGGATGGCGACCTGGAGTCGCTGGAGCCTCGGAAGGCCGAGGTTCCGATCGATCTGGGCGGCAGTCCCCGCTGGGTTTCCCTTGAAGACCGGTACTTCATCACTGCAGTGATACCGGCCGGCGCTCGGGGGACGGTTCAGGCGCGGCCGGTTGCCAACTTCGAGGAGGCCGACGGAAGCCTGGGCGGATTCACCATGTTCGAGGCCGCGGACGTGTCCACGGCGGGCCTGACAAGGGACGTGATGCTGGTCCTGCGCTCTTCGGGCGGCGAACTTGCGGGACGGGCGTACTTCGGGGACAAGCAGTACGACGCGCTGAAGGCGATGGGCGTGCAGCTGGAGAAGACCGTTCGGTTCGGCTTCTTTGGCGTCATCTCGCGACCGTTGCAGTTCGGCCTGCGCTGGATCCACGACAACGTGGTCGCGAACTACGGGTGGAGCATCGTGTTGATGACGGTGCTCATTCGCCTCGTGCTGTTCCCGCTGACCCACAAGAGCCAGGTGTCCATGCAGCGGATCCAGAAGCTGAATCCGCGCATGGAAGCGATCCGTGCCAAGTACCGGCCCAAGCTCAAGGATGGGAAGGGCCGCCCCCGCATGGACATGCAGCGCAAGATGAACGAGGAGATTCAGGCTCTGTTTCGGCAGGAGGGTGTGAATCCTGCCAGCGGCTGCCTGCCGATCCTGTTCCAGATGCCGGTGTTCTTCGGCTTCTTCCGGCTCCTGAGCGAGGCTGTCGAGTTGTGGGACGCGTCGTGGCTCGGATGGATCCAGAACCTGGCGCTGCCGGATCCGGTCTACGTGCTTCCCCTGGTCATGGGCGCCTCCCAGTTCCTCCAGCAGCGGATGCTGCCGCCGCCCGCGAACAAGACCCAGAAGCTCATCATCAACACGATGCCGATCTGGTTCACGATCTTCTCGTTCAGCTTTCCGAGCGGCCTGGTCCTCTACTGGCTGACCAACAACCTGCTGGGAATCGTGCAGACCGGGGTCTACAACAAGCTGAAGAAGTCTGGCTACCTGGGCGGCGGCGCGGCGGCGCAGGCGACCGAAGCGAAGAAGTGAGGCAGGGCGGGATTCGATGCATGCAACCACGAACAGCGTGTTCTTTTCGGGCGAGACGGAGGCCCGGGCGTTACTGGCGGCCGCAAACCACTTTGGCGTGTCGCCCGATCAGGTCGTGTTTGACCGGGTGGAGAAGCGACACGGCTTCGTCAAGCGCCGGCGCGTGGTGATCCGAGTCGATCCGGAACGGGTTCGCTCGGACGCTGAAGGGCAGACGGCAGCCGTGGAAGCCGCTCGGGAGCCTGCCCCCCCGGCTTCCGGCGTCGCGTCGCGCGGCGTCGAAGTGGCGGCGCCGGCAGAGAGCTCGGCAGCGGACGATGACATAGCGGACGAGGAGCATCCTGACCAGGAATCCGACGAGATCCTGGAGATAGCCCGCGCGGCTTTTCGGCAGCTGCTCGAACTGGCGGACCTCGAGGTATCGGCGGAGATGGTCCTTGCCGACGGGCGGCTGGAAGTCGAGATCGAGGGAGTGGACCAGGAGCTGCTGATAGAAGACGAGGGTCAGGTTCTGCTCGCGCTGCAGCACCTCCTGCCTCGCGTGATGTACGGGCAGCTGGGGCGCAGCGTGCCGTGCCGTCTCGATAGCGGCGGCTATCAGCGAAGGAAGGAAGAGCGCCTGAAAGGACTCGCGCGGCGCGTCGCCGACGAGGTCGCTTCCCGTGGCGGCACGCGCACCCTGCGGCCGATGAACCCGGCCGACCGTCGCATCGTCCACCTGACTCTCGCCGACGACCCCGACGTCGAGACAGAGAGCCAGGGCAACGGCTACTTCAAGCGCGTCAACATCCGTAGCCTGTAGCTCTGTCTCCTGAGTTGAGCATGGCGAAGCTCGGTCGCCTGTCGATCGACGGGACGAAGGTGCGTGCAGGTGCGAGCAAGCGCAAGGCGATGAGCTGCGGGCGCATGCAGAAGGCGGAGCAGCAGCTGGAAGATCGAAGCGTTGACGGCTGCCGAAGCGGACTCCGAGAGGTTGGGGCCAGGGGTCGCCGAACAGCAGCGGGCCCCACGCGACACTCTCCAGCCCAACCAAGGACCCCGCCAGCTGCCAGGAAGCATCCTGATGCAGCGAGCGGACCCAACTTCCTGCCGCGCAAGTTCCTTGGTCGGGCCAGTGTTCAGCACCGGAGACCAGCGGTAGCGCGGGGACCGCGAGGTGGCGGTCGAAGTGCACGGAGCGAGTGGCGTGTGGGCCGTTGGCCGGTTTCCGTTTCGCGGGTGCGGCGGCTGTTTGCTCATGCGACGGCGTCAAAAGGCGTCGAGTCCCTTGCGGAGAGAGCAGCGAGCACGGCACTGACGGCTTTTCGCTGAGGTGAGGCCGTCGACTTGCCACGGCCTGCCGGTCCAGCTGCCCGAAGGTGACGGCAGGTACCGTGCGGCCCCATCGGGGGACTTCAGCTTGAAGCAAGGGGCGTGGTGAGCATCTCGAAGCGACAAGGTCTTGCGCACGCGCCGTTGGTGAGTGGTCCGGTTCTTCGGACGGTTTCGAGGCTTTGCCAGGCTGTACGCGGTGGGTTGATTGAACCACGGCCGCCATCGCTGGGGCTGTGGAAACTGCTGATTCTGCGGAATACAGGCGGAGCGAAGCAGAGATCAGCACCAGACCAGCGGTAGCGCGTGGACCGCGGGGCGCCGGTCGAAGTGTGCGGAGTGAGTGTCGCATGGGCCGTTGGCCGGTTTCCGTTTTCGCGGGGCGCCGGCGGCTGTTCGCTCATGCGACGGCGTCGCGGCGTCGGATCCCTCTGGCGAAGAGCGGGGCGAGAGCCTCGTTGACGGCTTTGGCGGCGGCGAGGTCGTCGATGGCCCAGGGCCTGACGGTCGAGCTGCTCGAAGGTGACGCCGGGCCGCAGATACCGCGCGGCGCACGTCGCGCAGGAAGCGGTCGACGAGGGCTTCGTGATGACGAGGAATGTGGTCGTGGCCGAGGTAGCGCCGCACCACCGAGGCATTCGTGCTCTCGACCAGGGCGTTGTCGTTGCAGCGCCTCGGGCGGGACTTCGTGAACTCTTCGACGTGCAGCCTGTTCAGCAGCGCGGCGACCTTGTGGTTGACGAACTCGGAGCCGTTGTCGACGTGGAAACCCTTGACGTTGAAGGGGAAAGCCTTGATCGCGCCTTGCAGAGCCGGGATCAGGAAACCGCTCCGACATGCCCTCCGTGGCGGCCACGAACTCGTACTGCGTGACCTCGTCCACGAGATCGATCTCGTACAGGCCCTTCCTGCCATCGAGATCGCCCTGATGCACCGTGTCCACGCGCAGACAGCCCGGCTGACCGGCGGGATGAGGCTTGCGGCGCTCCCCGATGCGTACCCGGGTCGGCCGCGTCTTCACCACCGTCAGACGACGGCTGCGGTACGTCACGGACTGGAGAAGACGGTACGGATGGCTGTGGGAAAGCCCCGCCAGACGCCTGAATCGCGCATCGCCGTGCACCTCGTACTGAGGCTGCATCATGGGCCGCGTGACAGCGCCGCAAGGGCCGCACGGACCGCACGGACCGGACAGGGACTCGTCGACCTCGGCCAGCACCTCGGCCAGCAGACGGATGTCCTCCTTCGTGCAGCGACGGCGGAACGGACGCTTCGGACCCCGCCGCCGGTACTCGATGCGCCTGGTCTCCCGGTATCGGGCAATCAGGTGGGCCGTCCGAGTTCGACTGAATCCCGTCATACTGAATCCCGTCACCTCGGATCAGGAACCGCCGCACCAGATCCTCGTCCGACCGCGGCAGCCGCAAGTACCGAGAAAGACACCGGGAGAACCTCCGCACGAAGGCGTCCGCATCGGAATGCTGCTCCACGGACCGGAAGTCGACCGGCGCGCTGCCGGCCAAGCACTGCCGGTCATTGAAACGCTGCCGGCGATGAAATCGTGGACCTCGTCCAGGGCCCGGCAGCCGTTCGATGCCGAGTTGCAGGATCAACCTCCGATGATCCCCGACACGTGCTCAGGCTCATCTCTCGTGGGATTGACACCGCCTCTTCACGACTCTTCTTCTCATGGGACAAGATCAGGTTTCCTCAAGCCCCCGACAATAGACGCCATGCTTGCCCATCTTCCCTGTTCCTGTGCTTGTCACGTATCCATTCAGGACGTCGGGAAGGACGGTGGCGGCCAAACGGCCGGCCCTTGCGGCCGGGTCCTGAAACGGCCCGATCACCTTTCGCCCATCGGCGCTCCTGCGGTGGCGCCGATGGGCCGGGACTACTTGCCGCCGTGCGCGAATCTCCGAATCTGCAGGCGTGGCAGGTCGTGTTTCGCGTGGAACGGTGAGGGCCTGCGCGAACTCCGCGTATCGAGGTGTTTCACGTGAAACACGCCGACCTGTTTCGTGAGTTCAGGGACGATCTGGCGCCGGAGGCGATCGACCGGCTGGTGCGACACGCCCAGCTCCTGGAACAGTGGAACAGGGTGGTTCGCCTGGTCGGGGAGGAAGGACCGGAAAACTGGATCCAGCGCCACTACGCGGAGTCAATGGCGGCGCGGAGATTCTGGCGTCGTTCACGAGCTGCGGGGAACGGCGAGCCGGCGCTGCTCGATATTGGAAGTGGCGCTGGGTTTCCCGGTCTCGTCCTCGCGGCGCTTCATCCCGAGCGGCCTGTGACCTTGGTGGAGGCCCGCGAACGGAAGACCGCGTTTCTCGCCGAGGCGGCGCGTGAGCTTGAGCTTCCCCTGCTACGGATCATCCGGGGCCGTTTCGACGTCGAACTCGCGGCTCGGCTCGCGGGAACGGTAGAGTGCGCGACGATTCGGGGCCTTCGGCTTCCCGAGGCCGAGATGGCTCGCCTGATCCAGGCCTTGCCTGGCGGAGGGCGCCTGATTGTCTGGATGGGCCGGCAGCTCTGGCCTGGCCTGACAGACGTCTGTGCCCTGGAGGAAGAGATGAGTCTGCCCAACAGCCGGCACCGGCGGATTCTGTGCCTGCGGCCGCTTCGTCGTGGCTGATCTCCTGGCGGTCGCCAACCAGAAGGGGGGCGTGGGCAAGACCACCTCGGCAATCAACCTGGCGGCGGCTTTCGGTGCCATGGAGCGGCGTGTGCTCCTGGTGGACAGCGACCCGCAGGGAAACGCGAGCCGTGGCGTCGGCTGGTCAGGCCATGCGCCGACCGTGTTCGACGTCTTCTCCGGCGAGGCGGAGGCTGCCGACGTCATCGTCCCGACCGGATTCCCGTTCCTCGACCTGTTGCCGGCGAACCGGGATCTGGTGGGAGCCGAATTCGGTCTGCAGCGCGCCCGGGACTGGATACGGCGGCTCGGATCTTCGCTCCGGAGCCTGGACGGGGTGTACGAACGCATCTTCGTGGACTGTCCGCCTGCACTGGGCCGGCTCACCCTGAACGCTCTCCACGCGGCGGACGCGGTTGTCGTGCCGCTGCAGTGCGAGTACTTTGCACTCGAAGGCATCAGCGAACTGATGGCTACCGTTCAGCGAGTGCGCGAACTGGGCAGGCCCGATCTTGCGATCGCGGGTGTGATCCTCACCATGTACGATGAGCGCACCAATCTGTCGCGGGACGTTGCACGGGAGGTGCGCAAGCACTTCGGGTCGATCGTCTGCGATACGATCATCCCGCGCAACGTTCGTCTGGCGGAGGCGCCGAGTCATGGAATGCCTGTTCTGCAGTACGCCATCAAGAGCAAGGGCGCCCAAGCCTATCTTGCCTTGGCCCATGAACTTGCGGTTCGCCGACCGTGATTGTGCCGCCGGGGTCGTGTGAACAGTAGACGGCGGGGCCTTGGTCGTGGACTGGATGAGCTGTTCGCGGACAGCGGCGCTCGTTCTCCCCTGGCGGCGCCTCCGGAGCGCGAGTTGCCGGTGGACCAGCTCGAGCCGAACAGCCGCCAGCCGCGCGGTCGCTTCGACGACGAAGATCTGGCCGAGCTCACGAGTTCGATCACGCAGATCGGCGTGCTGCAGCCGCTCGTCGTCACCGGAGCGCCGGATCGTGGCGGCCGGTATCGCATCGTCGCCGGCGAGCGTCGATGGCGGGCTGCGCGGATGGCGGGGCTGGAGAAGGTACCGGTCGTCTTTCGGGACGTGGACGACGAGCGAGAGCTTCTGGAGCTCGCTCTGGTCGAGAACCTGCAGCGTTCCGACCTGAACCCGATCGAAGAGGCGGAGGCCTTTCGGTCGCTGAGCGACGAGTTCGGGCTCTCGCAGCAGGAGATCGCCCGTCGTGTGGGCCGCAGCAGGGCCGCGGTGGCGAATGCACTTCGCCTGCTTCGCTTGCCTGCTGCGGTGCAGGAGCAGTTGCGTTCAGGATCTCTGACGGCCGGGCAGGCTCGTCCCTTGCTGGCGCTTGGCGACGAGCAGCGTCAGATCGAGATCGGCGCACGTGCCGAGCGTGAGTCCCTCAGTGCGCGGGAACTGGAGCGCATCGCGGCTGTCGGGCGGAAGAAGACGGCCGCATCGCGGCGCAAGGCTGCTCCGGAAAGCGATCCCCACACCGCCGACGCTGTCGAGCGGCTGACTCGCAGACTGCAGACTCGAGTCGAAATCCAGCGCCGCCGTCAGGGAGGCGGCGTTCTGAAGATCCACTTCCACACCGAACCCGAGTTGATCCGCATCTACGAGCGGTTGTCGGCGGGGTAATCACACTGCGAACTGGAGCACTGCCAGCATGTCGAAGATCCTCAAGAACAGCTCCCCGCGTGACCTGAACGGCTTTCTCGACGCCGGATGCGAGGTCCAAGGGGACCTCCGATTCGAGAACACGTTCCGGATTCACGGTCACTTCAACGGCACGATCGAATCCGCAGGCGATCTGATCGTCGGGGAAGGGGGCGTGGTCAAGGGAGTCTTCAAGGTGGGCCAACTCAGCGTCTCCGGACGGCTCGAAGGGCAGGTCGAGGCCTCGAAGCGAATCGAGATCGGCGTGAACGGTCACGTCGAGGGCGAGATCAGCTCTCCAGTGCTCGTCATCGCGAGCGGTGCGTTCTTCCAGGGCCAGTGCAGCATGCGAGCTTCCGAGGCGGCCCGTCGCGCCATTCCTGCCACCGCAGTCGACGGCAGGCCTGCGTCGATGACGTCGACGACAGAGGACTCGGATCCGGCTCTCCAGCGCTTCGCGCTTCCCGGAAGCAAGAGTTCGTCCGGCGATTCCGCGGCCGGCGACGGGGGATCCGCCGGCCAGTCGGAGTAGTCAGGCCCGGTACGGACCGCGCTCAGGGTTCGCCCGCTGCGCCGCTGCTCGTGTCGTAGGACGGCACGAAGGCGATGGGCCGGCGAGCCAGCGTCGACGGCTCGAAGGCATCCGTGAGCACACGGCCGTCCATGTCGAGCGCGGTCGGCAGGTTCAGTGCGTAGAGCACTGTCGGCGCGACATCCTGGATTCCGAGCCGGGTCAGGAGACGGTCCTCCTCGATCCCCGGTCCTCGCAGCAGAAGCAGCCCGTCCGGCGTGTTCTGGAGGATGCTCGCCCCGCCTGTCGCCTTGCCCCGCGAACCGAACAGGCGGCGCAGCGGCCCGGACCGCCTCCAGCCGTAGGCGCTGACGACCGCCAGCATCCGGGGTCGGGGCAGTTGTTCCCATGCCTCGGCCAGCAGACCGTCCACGAACGCGTAATAGGCGGAAAGCCAGCGCGCCTGATCGACGCGAGCCGGCTTCTGGTCGCCGTCGAAGAGGACTGCGTCGTAGGAGTTGTAATACAGGTGTGACACCGCAGCCAGTCCGTCCATCACCGCAAAGACGACGAGCCCCGAGTCGTCCCGAGAGCGAGACGCCAGGATCTCGAGCAACCGGGTCTGGGTTTCCAGGTCGCGAAGCGCTGCGGTGTAGAGCGCCGATGGCGGGCCGTCTCCAAGCCGCGCCAGCCGCTCGTCTTCCATGGCTGAGCCAAGGGCTGCGGCCCGGGCGCCGACGGACTCCGTGAGGCCGACGCCGTAGTCGAGCGCGAACACGTCGATGCCGAATCCCGCTGCGATCTGCCAGAGGGCGGGCGCGGAAGGCTGGATCGGTGGTCTCCCCTCGACAGCGCCGCGGTCGCCCCAGAGTCCGAAGGCGATGGCGCGAGGCGCCAGGTGAAAACGCTCGCCGCGAAGCGACGGAGCGCCGCGGGTCTCCTCGGAGACGACGCCGTGCCGAAAAGGGAACTTGCCCGTGACTGCGGTGGTCCAGAGAGGCAACCGGCTCGCCGGTTCGATGGATTCGGCCCGGCCGTAGCTGCCGCTGCGCATCGTCTGGGAAAAGAACGGCAGCAGTCCCTGTTCGGAAAGAGGCAGGATGGCGTCGAGCGAGGCGCCGTCGAGACCGAGAATCAGCAGGTTGGGCGGCGGTGTGGACTCGATCGCTGCCGCTCGAGGCTCCCTCTGCGGCGCCGGCTCGAAGGCCTCGCGCCGTTCGAAGACCGAGTACACGGTCAGCACCGCCAGACTGGCGATCCCGAAGCGGCTGCGGGCGCCGTAGGGCCTCTGCCGCCGGTACGAGTGACGAAGCGCCGTGCAGAGCGTGAGCGCCGCCGCCAGGGCAAGCCAGAGTGCGGCCTTGACGAGGCGGTCGTGAATACCCGGCGGCAGAAAGTGGTTGTAGAGGGCCGCGTGTGCCAGGTCGAGGCCCGCCGCGGCGCCGAACACACCCGCCATGCACCACGGCAGCAGCCGCCGGGCGCGCTCGGGCACTTTCCATGAGATGGGCAGCAGCACCGCCGTCGTGCCGAAAGCCCCGAGGACGCCGTAGTAGGCGGCGGTTCGGAACACGGGTCCTGGGTGAAACGGCAGGTGGGGGTTGAGAAAGAACAGGAGCCCGGTCAGGTGGATCCCGGCCAGAACACCGGGTACCGCGCAGGCAGCGCAACTGAGAAGCCGTTCCCGTTTCACCTGGCTCGGACTCTAGCGGGCAGCGACCCCGGAGCGGTCGTCGGCCAGCGCCGTCCCCTTTCGGAGAACGAGCCAGAACGGGGCGATCTGGCTGACTGCCGTGCCGCGTAGACGGAGTGCTACCCTCGCCTTCGCCGTGGCGGCGCCGGATGCGAGGGGAAAAGTGCTTGATGTCCGGGCGTTGCCTCATCGGCACTTTCTTCTCCGGGCCCGGGTGGACGCGATGGAACCTGCTGATCCCGGGCAGTTCGTCATGGTGGCTGGCGGCAGCCAGGTCGAGCCGTACCTGAGGCGGGCGTTCTCGGTCTACGATCAGGAACCGATCGGGAAGGGTGTCCTCGCGATCTCCCTTCTCGGCAAGGTCATCGGTCGCGGAACGGCGGCCCTGGCGGCCTGTGACCCTGGCGACGACATTCCCGTCCTGGGCCCACTGGGGAGAGGATTCCACAGTATGGGATGGGATGGGCGGTGCAGCGGCCGCGCCGCTCTGGTGGCGGGGGGCATCGGCTCGGCTGGGCTGGGGCTGCTGGCGCAGGCGCTGGCGCGAGCGGGGCGGCCCTTTGATTTCTACTACGGCGGTCGCAGCGCGGACGATCTCGTCGAGTCCGCGGAGTTCCGTCGCCTGAGTGAAAGCACGGGCGGTCGGTTGTTCAGGACGACGGAGGACGGAACCGCCGGCGCCCAGGGTCTGGTCACGGAGGCGCTCGCGGCGGCTCTCGAGACCGGATCGTCGGGATCGGGGGCGGCGTATCGGACGCTCTACACCTGCGGTCCCCACGGTCTGATGGCTGCCGTGGCGCGGTTGGCGGTGGAACATGAGGTCGAGGGCGAAGCTGCGCTGGAGACGCCGATGGCGTGCGGTTATGGCGCTTGCCTCGGCTGTGCCGTCGAACTCGAGGAGGGCGGTCATGCACTGTGCTGCCGGAACGGTCCGGTATTCGATCTGAGGGAAGTGGCTTGGTGAGCAGGGATTCCGACGCCTCGTGGACCGACCTGTCGACGCAGGTGGGGCCGCTGCGCCTCCAGAATCCGATCCTCACGGCGAGCGGTACGTTCGGCTACGGCCTCGAGTTTGCCGAACGCGCCGATCTTCAGCGCCTCGGCGGTCTGGTGACGAAGGGGCTGTCGCTTGAGCCGATGGCCGGCAATCCTCCGGTTCGGATCGCCGAGACCCGCGGCGGCATGCTCAACTCGATCGGCTTGCAGAACATCGGCATCGAGCGGTTCCTGAGCGACGTCCTGCCGGGTCTGGTCGGACTGCGGCCGAAGGTGGTAGTCAACCTCTTCGGGTACGACCAGGATGACTACGTGCGGCTGGCCGAGCTGGTGGACCCCCACCCCGGGGTGGCTGCGGTGGAATTGAACGTGTCCTGTCCGAACGTGAGCAGGGGAGGAATCGAGTTCGGCCACGACCCGGAGATCCTGTGCGGCCTGGTCCGCCGCGTGCGTGCGGCCACCGACAAGCCGGTCGTGGTCAAGCTGTCACCGAACGTGACCTCGCCGGTGGCTCTGGGCCAGGCCGCGAGTGCCGGCGGCGCCGATATCCTGTCGGCGGTGAATACCTTCGTCGGCATGGCGATCAACACGCGAACGCGACGCCCGGTGCTGTCGACGGTGCGCGGCGGGCTTTCCGGGCCGGCGATCAAGCCGCTGGCACTGCGGATCGTGTGGGATGTCGCACGGGAGGTCGATCTGCCCGTGATCGGCATCGGCGGCGTGGAGACGGTCGACGACGTGCTGGAGTTTCTGCTGGCGGGAGCCTCGGCGGTTCAGGTCGGCACGGCGATGTTCCGCGACCCCCGGACTGCGGAGCGGCTTGTCGATGGTTTGCGGGAGCGTTTGCGTGCCGAGGGAGTGGGCGCTGTCGGTTCCCTGATCGGGGCGGCGTCAGGGCCGGTGTGAGACGCACCCGACTCGAGCGGGTCGCAGTTGCGCTCGACACCGATGACCGCGCTGCGTTCAGCCGCTGGTGTTCCTTCTTCGGCCCCCGCGTCGGCGTGCTCAAGCTGGGGCCGCGAGTCTTTCTGCGCTGGGGGCGAGCGGCAGTCGAAGAGGCCGCGAGGACAGGTGCGGATGTCTTCCTCGACTTCAAGTTCCACGACATCCCGAGCACCGTCGCAGGTGCGGTCGGCGCGGCCAGGGAGCTGGGCGTCTCCTATCTCACGGTGCATGCGGGCGGTGGCCGGCGCATGATGGAAGCTGCGGTCGATGCGGCTGATGACCAGGTCCGGGTGCTGGGGATCACGCTCCTGACCCACCTTGCGCCCGAGGATCTCGACGAACTGGATCTGCCGGGCGAGGCCGCGCAGCGAGTTCTGGAGTGGGCGTCTTCGGCGCGGCAGGCCGGGTGTGCCGGCGTGGTGTGCTCGCCGCTCGAACTGGCTTCCCTGCGCCAGCGACTCGGTCGGGAGTTGCTTCTGGTGAGCCCCGGGATTCGCTTCGGGGATTCCGCGAGCGACGATCAGCGCCGTGTCGCGACGCCGGCGACGGCGCTGCGGTCCGGGGCCGACCTGATGGTGATCGGGCGGCCGCTGACTCAGGCCGCCGAACCCGAGACGGCGTTGGCGGCGCTGGCGGCGGCCGGCGCCTGAGCGGCCGGAGGCGCCGGCCCGCGGCACATCAGCGAGGGACCAGGAAGGTCCGTGGCCAGCGGAATGCCCACCTCCCGGCTTCCGCGTTGCGCGACCAGTAGACCAGGAGCGGTCGGCCGTGCACGAGTTCGGTTCCGATGGCGCCGAAAAAGCGCGAGTCGCGGGAGATGTCCCGGTTGTCGCCGAGACAGAAGAGGCTGCCGGCCGGCACACGTTCGGGACCAAAGGCATCGCGGCGTCGGAAACTCTCGTGAAGGAACACCGACCGCGGATAGACCCGATCGTCGGAATGAACGACGTAACCGGTTTCGTCGATGTCGCGGCCGTCGACGCGCAGCTTCTTCGACTTGATCACCACTTCTGATCCACCGCTCGCCACGCAGCGCTTCAGCAGCTCGTGGGCCGGGTCTTCGACACCGCGGAAGATGACCAGGTCGCCGGGCCGTACCTGGCGTTGGGGTACGAGCGGCCCCCAGCGACCGGCCCCGACACCGAAGATGAACTTGTTGATCAGCAGATGGTCGCCGACCATCATCGCCGGTTCCATCGACTCGGAGGAAACGCGATAGGCCTGAACGAAGAAGGTCCGGACGAACAGCGCGAGGATGGCCGCGACAAGCAGGACATCCGCGCCGTCGCGCCACATGCCGAGGCGTCCGGTGCTCGGACGAGAACCCATCGGAAGAGCGACGGTTCTACTCGATCACCTTGAACGTTCGCTTCCAGCGGGTCTTGGTGAGAAAGCCCAGAGCCGTGTTTGCGAGCTGTCTCAGGCGGTGACCGAGACCGTGCCAGGAGCCGTCCGAAGTCTCGCCCCCATACGACCAGTAGACCATCACTGCCCGGCCCTTCACGTGGGAGAGCGGCACCGGGCCCCAGTAGCGCGAATCGTGGGACCGGTCGCGGTTGTCGCCCAGGCAGAAGAGGTGGTCGTCGGGGACGAGGAGCGGCCCCCAGTTGTCGCGACGGGCGTTGTAGGAACCGAACAGGCTCGCCGAGCGGTAGAGGCGGGTGTCGAGGTGGATCGCATAGGCGTCGTCATCCACCTCCTGACCGTTCACGAAGAGCTGCTTGTCCACCATCCGGAGCTCGTCGCCTGGCAGGCCGATACAGCGCTTCACCAGGTCGATCTTCGGCGTCTCGGGCGAGCGGAAGATGACGATGTCGCCTCGCTGCACGTCCCGCCCCGGGAGCAGGGCCTGTTCGAGCTTCGACGGACGAGGCCCGTAGATGTAGCGGTTCACGAACAGATGATCGCCCACCAGCAGCGTTTCCTCCATCGAACCGCTGGGGATGTAGAAGGTCTTCAGGACGAAGTTGTTCGTGAAACCCAGGAACACCGCCGCCACGATCAGGGCCTCGACGTACTCGCGGACCACGGAAGTGCGCCGCCTGCCCGCGGATTCCGGAGCCTTGTTCCCGGCGCTCGCCATCGGCTGGCTAATCTACACGAGCGGCCCCCCCGCCGCCTGTCCGCCATGGCGAGCGGCGCAACGGCGCCCCCCTGGCGTGTCAAGAAACGTGGAATCGGTCCAGCTTTCCTGACGGCAGGCCCCGACAGCCGGTTCTCTTGCCGGGAGAGGAACATACGGCCCGGCACCCCGCGAACGGGTCAGGAACGCTTGACAGACGACGTTCGTCAGGTCTCTTCCGCTACCGCCGCAACTTGTTGGTTTCAAAGGTGTTACGAGGCGCCGTTCAGGTTGGCCAGGAACTTGAAACAGGTGGCGGCCATCTATACATCCAGGAGCAAGGAGGTGTCCAGAAGGGGTAGCAGGGAACCAATTTGGCAAGGGATCAGGGGGACGCTTCGGTGTCCCCCTGACGTTCCCCCGAACTCTGCTCCGGGATGGCGGTTTGACGAACTCGATAACCCCTGCGGGACCAACGGAGATGAAGATGACAAGAGGTAAGAAGATGGTGTCGGCGGTAGTGGTCATGCTCGGCATGCTGGCCGCACTGCCTGCCCTGGCGGCTGAAGGCGTAGTCAACATCAACACCGCGGACACTGCCGCGCTCTCGCTCCTGCCGGGAGTCGGACCGTCGACGGCGGGGCGGATCGTGGAGTTTCGAACCGAGAACGGCGAGTTCGAGTCCGCCGCGGATCTGATGCTCGTCCGCGGTATCGGCGAACGTACGTTCGAGCGCATGCAGTCGTACGTGACGATCGAAGGGGACACGACACTGACGGAGAAGGTGCGGCTCCCCCGGGCGCAAGCCGGCTCCGAGGATTCGTCAGGGTCGGATGACCCCGCCGACGGCCCCTGATCAGCGCGTCGTCGTCGCGCTCGACGGCATGGAGGCGGGCGAAGCGTTGCCCGCCTCCATGTTCTTCCGGGACCGCCGGCGCGCGAGGGGCAAGGGCGGCTTCACGCTTCTCGAACTCCTGATCGCGACCACGGTCCTGGCGCTGCTGACCACGCTCGCGGTGCCTCCGCTACGCCAGCAGATCGCCCAACATCGGGTTCGGCTCGGGGCCGCGGAGGTCGCCTCGACCCTCTGGACGGCGCGCAGCAGGGCGGTTGTCTACGGTGTCGCGGTCGCCGTTCACTTCGACGTGGGAGAGTCCGAAACGGATAGCGCGTCCACTTCCTTCTCGCTCTACGCAGACGGCGACGGTGACGGCGTGCGAACCGCGGACCTGAACGCAGGCACCGATCCTCGGATCGGCCGTCCGGCGCGGTTGCTCCACGTGGGCCGCGGCGTTCGTTTCGGTATTCCGGAAGGCCTGAAGCCCAGGCAGTTCGCCGGCTCCGGCTGGCTGGATCGCCTGGACGATCCCCTTCGGTTCGGCCGCAGCGACATCGTTTCCTTCAGCCCGGCTGGTACCGCGAGTCCGGGCACGGCCTTCGTCACCGACGGTTACCACCTGTTCGCGGTACGGGTCTACAACCGCACCGGCAAGATCGGGATCCTGCGCTACGTCCGGGACCGCGAGCAGTGGAAAGGACTGTAAGGTGCCGCGTCCCGGGACTGGGCCCAGGGGGGCGAGGTCATGGGATCTGCAAGCTACGCTTCGCGACATGGACGCCCCGAAGGAAGGAGCGGCGGCAGGAGGATTCTCGCCTCTTCGGTGGTCAGGCGATGAGCTTCTCCTGCTGGACCAGACCCGGCTGCCCGAGCAGGAGACGTGGCTCCACTGCCGCCGCCCGCGGGACGTTGCCGGGGCGATCCGGCGTCTGTCCGTACGCGGTGCGCCGGCCATCGGCGTGGCTGCGGCTTACGGCCTGGTGCTGGGAGCGGGCGACTTCGACGCCGCCTACGACCTGCTCCTCTCCACGCGGCCGACGGCGGTCAATCTGCGCTGGGCCCTGGAACAGGGCCGCGCACTCCGCGACCGCTGCATCGAGGCCGGCGAGCGGCGTGAGCTGCGCGGCCGGCTGCTCGCGTGGGCTCGCGGCTTGCATCGGCAGGACGTCGAAGCGAACCGCCGGATCGGCCGGTTCGGCCGGGTTCTGTTCGAGCAGGGCGACCGGGTCCTTACCCACTGCAACGCCGGCGCCTTGGCCACGGCGGGCTACGGCACGGCGATCGGCGTGGTCGAGGCGGCCTGGTCGGCCGGACGGCTGACGAGTGTCTGGGTCGACGAGACTCGGCCGCTGCTTCAGGGGGCGCGGCTGACGACCTGGGAGCTCGCCCGACTCGAGATCCCGCATCGTCTGATCACGGACAACAGCGCCGGTGCGGTCATCGCCCGGGGCTGGGTCCAGAAGATCGTCGTCGGCGCCGACCGGATCGCCGCCAACGGCGACGTCGCGAACAAGGTCGGCACCTACTCCGTCGCCGTGCTCGCGGCCCGTCACGGCGTTCCCTTCTACGTCGCGGCGCCGCTGTCGACGATCGATTGCGGCACGCCGTCCGGGCAGGACATCCCGATCGAGGAGCGTCATGCCGACGAGGTGGTCCACGCCTTCGGCAAACGGATTGCGCCCCAGGACACGGAGGCTCTGAACCTGGCCTTCGACGTGACGCCGGCGGAACTCGTGGCGGCGCTGATCACGGACGCCGGCGTGCTCAGACCGCCCTACCGCGAGTCGATAGACGCCGCATTCAGCGACCGTGGCGGGCCACCGCCCGATCCCCTCAGGGCCGCTGATGATCGGCAGCAGCGCAACCGGGCGCGACGGCTCCGGACCAGACCCGGGCGGCGTCTCGTCAGAACGAGACGGTGACCGTCATCGAGACCGTTCGCGACGCTCCGAGCCAGGCTGCGTTCTCGGTGATGGCGGCGAGATAGGCCTCGTCGAGCACGTTGTTCGCTACCAGGGAGAACTCGGTCGAGCGGAGCAGGGCGCTCAGGGCCTCGCCCGAGAACGTGAGATAGGCGTCCACGAGCCAGTAGGCGTCCGTGGTCCAGTCGGAGGTCAGGCTGACCCGGCGCGACGAGGTGTACTTTGCGCTGATGCCCGCGCTTGCTGGACCCGATCGGTCGAGCGAGACGACCCAGAGGCGATCCGGTACGCCGGTGACAGCGGTCCCCGGGACGATGTTTCGGGCCGCGTCGACCAGCACGTCCCCGCTGCCGACGTACTCGGAGTCGTTCAGCGTGTACGCCGTGTACAGGGAGAGCTGCCGCGGCAATTCAACCGTCCCGGCGAGCTCGACGCCGCTCGTCTCGATACCGCCGGCGTTGAAGTAGGCGCCGCCCCCTGGAACCAGGTAGTCGGGGCCGGCAGGCGTCTGCGGTCCCAGGTAGAAGATCCTGTTGTCGAAGTCGATGGAGTAGGCGGTGGCGCTCAGCGCGATTCGCTCGGCAGAGTACTGGAGGCCGACATCGACGTTGGAAGCGGTCTCGGGCTCGAGAGCCTCGAGACTGCGCCCCGGCACCTCGAGCAGCGTGCTTCCGATCGCCCTGAAGTTCTCGGCGTAGCCGGCAAAGAGGTCCAACCCTTCGACGGGCGTCTCCCAGGTGGCGCCGCCCGAAACGAGCAAGCTCGAATCCGAATCGACGTTCAGGTCCGTATCGACGTGGAACTGGTCCTCGCGCGACACGTCCACGAGGTACTGTTTGACTCCGCCGGTGAGAGTGAAGCGCCCGACGTAGAGCGCTTCCTCCACGTACAGCTTCAGGATGTTCTGGGGGAAGTCCCACTCGTACTGGTGCCAGTAGGGCGTTGCGTGCCACTGGAAACCGATCGCAGGATCCAGGATCCGGTGCCAGTCCCGGCCAAGGTCTCGCCTGGAGTCTTCGTACCAGATGCCGGCGCGCAGCTTGCTGCCGGCTGCGCCGATCGTGGTGAACCAGTCCTGGTCGAGCGTGACGCCGACACGGTCCTTCCCGTAGTGACTGTGGCGGTACGACTGCACCGCAGTGGCGCCCGGATGGCAGGCGGGATCGACCTCCGGGCCTCCCGGGCCGTAGTAGTTGAAGAGGAAGGACGACGTGCATCCCGGCGTCGGCCCCACCGCTGCTCCGCCCGGGCCGACGAAACGGATCAACCCTCGCTGTGTGCCGCCTCGTACCGGAGCGCCGCCCTGGAGTTCCGATTCCGATCGGCCGCCGTCGTCGGTGACGTCGACGATGTAGGGAGGCAACCAGTCCCCGCGGCCTCGGTTGCGATGGAAGTAGCCGGCCAGACTCAGCGAGACGGCATCGTCCAGGGACCAATGTCCCTTCAGGTAGCCGAACGTGTTCTTGCGCCGGGTTTGCCAGCCTCGCCGGTAGAGCTGGTTCAGGTACGGCACGCCCGGCCAGTCGCCGATCAGACGGTCCCACCGCGGGTTGGCCCTGAAGTCCTCTTCCTCGTGGAGCCTCTGGTAGACGTTCTCGTGGATGACGTCGTGGGAGATGTAGCTGGTGAGATCGAGGCGGCCGTGGGAAGAAACCACCTTCATGGCCAGGTGCTCGCGTTCGTTCTGTGCCGACCCCTCCATCCAGTCCGTGGCTTGCTGGCGGACTGCGGCGATCCAGGCGCGGGTCCTGCCGCCGAACAGCGGCCCGGTGTCCATGCGCATGAAGAAGCGTTGGCCCTGGTTCTCGCCCAGGGTCGTCGACGCCGTCCAGGTCCGCTCGGCCGCCGGATCGTCGGTCAGGAAGTCGAAGGTGCCGCCCAGCGCCTCGACCGAACGGGAGGCGATGTCGGCTGTTCCCTGGGACACCTCGACTCCGCCGAGGTTCATCGAGTCGATGAAGCGGTTCGCCTTGGCGCCGCTCCAGTAGTCCGAGGTGCCGTTCGGGAAGCCGTCGACCGTGGTGCCGAGCTGAGCGTCGTTGATGGTGACCTGGAAGCCCCGCATGGCGACATTGCTCGACCAGTCGTCGAAGCCGTAGGCGTCCCCTTCCTGGACGGACACGCCCGGCAGGTTGTCCACCACCGAGGCCACACTGGTCATGTTCGACTGCTGCCGCGTCATCGGTTGGGAGACGAAGTTCCTCGCGAAGGTCGTGGGTTCCTCGGCCACGACCGTGACCATTTCGAGGAGCCGAGCGACCCGCAGGACGATCCGGACGTCTTCGGTGGTTCCCGGCCCGAGGGAAACGGAAGTCTCGACTCTTTCGAAGCCCTGCAGAAACGCCGTGACGGCATGGTCGCCGGCCGCAAGACCCGTGATTGCCCAGGAGCCGTTGGCAGTCGTCACGCGTTCCTGGCGGACGTCCGTGCCGGCGACCGTCACCATCACGCCGGGAAGCGGGCTGCCGTTGGCGTCGACGACGACGCCTTCGATGACGCCCGTCGTCTGGGCAGCCGCCGTCGCAGCCGTCGATAACAACCATACGGCGATGGCGAGTCGGCTTGGGCCGCTTCGTGGGGAGTCCATCAAGGCACCTCCGCCCGTGGCTGGCATCTGCCGATGCGATGGAGGCTAACGGGATGGATGGTGGAGGCGGTGGGAATCGAACCCACGTCCGCGAGACTCGGCGCGAGGGATCTACGTGCGTAGCCTTCACTCGATCAGTCACCGCCGGCTTGGGTAGAAGGCCACCACGGCCAGCGGTCCAGCTCCGAAGTGATCCGGCCTGAGTTCAGAGCCGCGCTCAGACGTTTGATCCACTTTGAGTGTCGCTCCTGACGGCGCCGCGAATCAAGGCTCCGGCAGGACCGTGGCGGCTTCTAGGCCGCCAGTGCCAATTCGTCGTTGGCGAGTGTAAGTGTCCGGTTTACGAGTCGGACTCGGCACGCAACCCCCGAACCGCATGATCTCCCGTCGAAGCCATGCGCCCCCAAGGACCGATGATTGTACACGAAAGCTCGTGGCCCTGCCTGGTCCCTTGTCACCACGTCGACTTCACGTCTCGCCGCATTGCGGTCGGGTGGCACTGCCGCCGCGTAGCGTCGGTTCAGGGCTGCCACTGTCTGCGCGGCACGTCAAGATGTTCCGGTAGCCCGGCGTCGGGCCGGTCGGGGAGGTCGACCGGGACCGCGCGGTTCATGGCCTGTCGGGTCTCGTCGCGCCAGGACAGAGTCAGATCCGGTCAGCCGCTCCCGGTCGGTAGGCGCGCGTCGTATGGGCTTCCACGTCGTCCCAGTAGAGCCATGCCGGCTTGAACCGTCTCTCCGAGAGCAGCCGGGCCTGGTCGAAGAAGTGCGGAGACTCGGGGCGATGGCTCTGGCCGTAGTGGAGGTAGCTCGCTCCGCGTGTCCTTTCCCCGAATTCGTAGACGGCCATGTAGGAGGCGCCGGTCACGGCGTACCGCAGCTTGCGGACTTCGCCGTTCTCGAGCGTGGTGGGCGGTGAGTGGTAGAGCGTGAAGGCGACGCCGAGCGGTCCGCGGACGCCGGCCAGTGGCAGGCTGGGTTGGTCGTCCGAGAACGGAACGGCGGAGGCGGCGGGCTGGTTCGGGTGACGCTGGATGCGGTGGATGTCGCCGTAGGGCACGCGCCAGTCGCCGTGGAGTTCGGTGAGCTTCGAAGCGGCCCGCTCCAGGGCCGCAAATCGAGCCGGCAGGTCGTTCACGTACTCCGGCTTCAGTGTCTCTACCGGGTAACCGCGGCCGTAGAGCTCCTCGTACCAGCCGACCGCCAGGGTCGCCTGGGTGGAGGTGAGCGAACTCCTGAAGTCCCAGTCGAGCAGGTGCTCGAGGTAGGGGCGGACCCGGGCGGCGAGGTCCGGGTCCGTGCCTTCGAGCTTCGCGAACCTGCGCGCATGGACGGGCAGCTCGGTCATCGGCCAGTAGAGGGTCGTGTCGTAGGCGAGTGCCTGGAAATCCTCGAAGGTGATGTCCCGGGCGTTGCGCAACAGGTAGCGGGCCATCTTGGCGCGGCGCTTGTCGTCGTGCTTGTCCTCGACCATGTAAGGCGGGAAATCGAGCAGCGAAGGGTTGCCGTCGTCGGTGGTCGTGAACGGCGACGAATTGCAGTTCTGGACGTAGCCGGACAGCGGGTTCCTGACCTGCGGCAGTTCCTCGATGGGGTGGAACGGCCCCCATTCGTTGCTCGGATCGGCGCCGTCCACGGGCCTGGTCCAATCGACCGACGGGTCGCGGCGGGCGATGGCTCCGTTGTAGAGGTAGAAGATGTTGCCGTCGGCATCGGCGTAGGTCGTGTTGAACGTCTGCAGCAGTTGCATGGAGACTGCGTCGTACCATTCCTCGAAGTTCCTGGCCTTGGCCTGGGCCAGCGCCTGGACCATTCGGCTGCCTTCGTACAGGCGCGGCACGCGCACGGCCAGGTAGTGCCGGTCGTCCTCCCTGGCGATGATCGGGCCGTAGTGCGAGCGCCGGAGCACCACTTCGCGGGGAAGAAGATCGTCGCCTTCGCGAACGTGGATCGTGGCGCTCCATTCCTCGGCATCGCGGTAGCCGGAGCCGTAGCGGTACTTGAGAGGGTCGGTCGGGTGGTCGAAGGTCAGTCGGTACGTGTCCGAGATGTCAGCGGCGTTGACGGTGTATGCCCAGCCCAGCCGTTCGTTGAAGCCGGCGGTCGGCAAAGGGCCGCCCGGGTACATGGCGCCCGAGAAGTTGAGGCCCTCGCCGCTCACGACGTGCATCTCCGTGAACATGCCGGAGCCGTACCAGGGCTGGTGGGGATTGATGAAGAGCATCGCGTTGCCGTCGCGCGTCTTCGACGGGGCGACCGCCCACTGGTTCGAGCCCAGCGACGCAGCCAGCTCCTCCGCCAACCGCGGCAGCCGGCCGCGCGGTGCATGGGCGGCGCCAAGCAGCCGGCCGAGGATCATGTAGCGCTCGAAGGCGAGCACGTGGAACGGCTCCATGCGCTCGAGCAGGCGCGGCTTCTCCTCCGGGTGCTTTTCCAGGTAGTCGTTGTAGCCGGCCGCGAAGGCTTCGGCGATGCGTCGGATGTTCTCGGGCAGAGTCGCGAAGTCGCGGCGCGAGGTCTCGACCAGGTCGAACAGGGCCACCTCGAGGTCGCTGCGGAACCCGGCTTCGCCGACGACCTCCGCGTAACGACCGAGCGCCTTGATGTAAGTGTCCTCGAGCTGGAAGAAGTGGTCCTCGCACTGCGCCCACGCCGATCCGAAGGCGACCTCCGCGTCGGTCGGGGCCTTGATGTGGGGCACGCCCCACTCGTCGCGGTGAATGACGACCCTGCCGGCCCAGTCGGAAGCACCCCGTTCGGCGCCGTCGGCCCCGAACGCGGGGAATCGAGGCAGCGTGGTTTCGGCGTCGACGCCGCACCCGATGGCTGCAAGCGCAAGAGCCGCTGCGACGAGCTGCCTGAATCTAGCGTCTGCTCGCAACGACAAGTCCCCCGATCGGCGTCCCGCGACCGGACTCCTTTCCGAGCGGCTCGAAGCTCTCCACTTCCAGGCCGCGGCCCTCGAAGAAGTCCAGTGCCTGCTGACGCGCGGGCGCGGCGGTCGAGATACCGAAGTGCATGCTCTCCCCGTAGAAGGACTTCAAGGCGTACTTCATGCAGGTCCCCATCACCGCGTAGGGCTTGCGGCCGAACACGAGTTCGCGGCTGAAGAAGTCGAAGGCGATACGAGAGCCTGGCGCGAGTTCTGCAACTTCGCCCAGCGTCTTCGAGACCGCCGCGTCGTCGAGGTACATCGTCACGCCTTCCCAGAGGATGAAGGTGGGCAGTTCCGGGTCGAAGCCGTGCTCCTTCAGGGATTCCAGCCAGGAACGCTGGTTGAAGTCGGTCGGCGCGAACACGACGTGGTCGCAGACCACGCCGGCAGCGCGCAGCGACCGGACCTTGGATTCCTGCGTCGGCGGCTCGTCAACCTCGAAGAGCTTCGCGCGGCCGCCGCTCGGATCGGCGCCGTTCGGCAGCGGGCCGTACGAGCGCGTGTCCCAGCCCGCGCCGAGGAAGACGAACTGCCGGATCGGACTGTCCGAGGCGGCTGCGGCTGCGACCGCGGTATCAAGGAAGTGCGTGCGGTGACTGATGAAGGTCGACAGCGTCGACGGCCTTGGACCGGGATACGCAAGGAACGAGCCTCGGAAGCCGCTCCACCGCGCCGCCAGGACCATGGGCTTCACCAGAAGCTGCATGACCAGGGGCGAAAGCGCCGGCAGGTGTGGCGCAATGCGCTCGGAAACGACGTCGCGCCGGCGCCCGATCAGGTGGAGGGTCAGGCGAGCCATGCTGGGCTCGTATGCGGTGCCGGAAATGCCGCGCGGCATGTTCACGAAACGTACCCTGAACGCGAACACTGCCGAGCCGATCAGCAGGAGCGGAGAGAAGACGCCGCACAGCAAGGCGAAGACGAGCGCTTTCAATGGCTGGGCGGCCCTACAGCCGCAGTTCGTCGATCGTGCGTTCGTTCAGGGGCTGCACCGGGCGCGCATTCATCGGATACAGGGCGGCGAAAGCGTCGATCTGGTCCTGAGAAACCGCGATCGGCTCGATCATCACCACCCAACTGACGATCTCCAGACAGGCCGGTGTGGTCAGCGAGCCGGGATAGCGGTAGTGGCCTCCTGCCTCCGGCAGCAGTCCGCGCGCATCGAACGCCGCCAATGTCCCGGGCGGCTCGCCGGCAGTCGGAATCGCCTCCCAGACGCCCTGGACGGTCGTATCGGCTGCGCCCGCCTCCATGAACACTCCGATCACCGCCAGGTCGCCTTCCGCAGCGGCATGCACGAAGTGGACCTCCATCGGGGCGGCACGCCCTTCCACGGTGTGCTCGCTGGGCAGATGGAAATGGAACTGCACCAGCGCGAACTCCCGTCCCTCCAGGCTGATGGCGCTGCCCTCCGCGACGTTGACCTGAATGGTGTGGCCGGTATCGATCACCTCGGCGTCGCCGGGCTGCCAGCGAATCCCGAGATCGCCTTCGCCGCCCTCCCTCACTTCGGCGATGTCCACGGGCGACTGCCGTGCGCCGCTGTCGCAGGCTGCGAAGGACGGGTCGAGGGCGCCCCACGTGGCGGGACCCGTGTCGCCTTCGTAGGACCAGTGGACCTCTTCGCCAGCCGCGTCTTCGTGTTCTTCGTGCCGAGCGTCCCCGTCGGTTTCCGTGGCTGTACTGTCCGCATCGTCGATCTGGCACGCCTGAAGGGCGGCGGCTACGATCGCGGCGAGGACGGCGCCGGAGATTCCGGGTCTGTGCATGGATGGTCCTCCCTGTTCTGTTGGCTGTGAAGCGGAGAATACCGCCTTCCGTTCGGTCGCCGATCTGGACGGGTCGGCAGCCTTGCATGCGACTTCGCGGTTTGCGTTCATCGACAGCTCCGTGAACGTCGGCGGAGGGCCGGGTCGTCGACGCCAGTGTCGCCGTGAGCGGTCTGGTGGACGAGATCGCTGGTGCCGGCGCCGACGCGAACCTTGCTCGCGGTTCGTCACTGTTCTCTACTGCTGCTCGCCGATCCACCAGTCGATGTGCTCTTCCAGCACGACCATCGGCATGGCGCCGCTGCCGATCACAGCGGCGTGGAATGCCCTGATGTCGAACCGGTCGCCGAGTGCTTCCTCGGCCTTCTGGCGCAGGCGGAGAATCTCCATGTTGCCGATGCGGTAGGCCAGCGCCTGGCCGTGGATGTCTGCCGAGTAGCGCAGGAGTTCCGTGGCGATCTCGACGTCGGAATAGACCACTCGCGCGCTCATGTAGTCGCGGGCGCGCTCGAGGTCCCAGCCGAAGTGGTTCATGCCGGTGTCTAGCACCAGCCGGCAGGAGATGAACATCTCCATGACCAGGCGGCCGTAGAGGTCGTACGCGTTCTCGTAGACGCCCATCTCCTTGCCGAGGTTGGCTGCGTACTCGGCCCAACCCTCCGTGAAGGCTCCGTAGCCGATCGTCTCGCGGCGGAAGCGGGGCAGGTCCTCGCGCTCGTTCGCCAGCGCGAGCTGGAAGTGATGGCCGGGGATCAGCTCGTGGTAGATCAGGCCCTGGGCCGAGAAGAGGGACCGGTTCTCGAGGTCGGAGCCGTTGTAGCGGTACTCGCCGCGCGGGTTGGCGGCGGTCGGGAGCTGGTAGACGCCGAAGGTCATCGTCGCCTCGGACGTCGGGTCGAGTCGACGAACGCCGTAGGGCGCCTTCGGCAGGACCTCGAAGTAGTCGGCGATGTGAGGCTCGATCTTCTCGATGTAGCCCATGTAGCGCTCCTCGACCTCCTCGGGCGACTCTGCGATGAACCGAGGATCGGCCCGGATCCGGTCGAGAAACTCCTTCATCGCGGTGTCGTCGGAAGCGGCGACGAAACCGATCTCCTGTCTGAGAGCAGCCAGCTCCGCTTCCAGCCGTGCGACCTGGTCGAGGCCGATCTGGTGAATCTCCTCGGGCGTCAGGTCGGTCGTCGTGTGCATCCTCACCCGGTGCAGGTAGAGCTCGCGGCCTCCGGGCACCGTTCCGAGCCCCACGTGCCTGGGCGCCGCCTCCACGTAGTCGTCGCCGAGCTCCGCGATCAGACGACCGAACTCCGTGTCGATTCCGTTCACGACGGCCTCGCGAACCTGGGCGAGGAAGTCCTCCGCGCCGTCGCCCACCCGGTCGGCGGCCGGCACGAACAGCTCCTCGGTCCGACCCCGGAAGTCATCGAACATGTCAACCACGTTGGGCACCTGGGCTCTGGGCAGAAAGATGCTTCGCTCCTTCTGCCCGGCGACCTTGTCGGCGAGTTGCCCGATCATCCGCGCGTACTCGTCGAGCAGGTGGAGGTAATGCGCCCGGTCCTCTTCGGTTCCTGCCGAGGCGGCGCCCAGCACCTGGTGGAGGATACCGAGGACGAAGCCGCCGCCGGCATAGGGCGTGATGTTGAAATCCGCCCAGTAGTGCTTCGGCGCCTCCACCAGCAGGCCCAGGTTCCAGCGCAGGAGTTCGAGCGAGATCCAGTCCTCGTGGTCGATCGCTTCCTCGTCGACCCCGGCCAGCCGGTCGAGCAGGTCCTCGGCGAAAGCCGCGTTCGCTTCGGCCGCCTCGAACGTCGAGTCCGGGAAGCGCTCGATCTTCTCGCCGCGGCGGAACTTGAGGTACGGGTCCTGCTCGGCAACGAACTCCAGGTACTCGTTGCCGGCCGCGGCGATGAGGTCCGCGTCGGCGGAACCGTCGCGGGAGACCTCGACGCTGCACCCGGCGAGCAGTGGAACCAGGAAGGCGGGGAAGAGGGATGTGTGTTTCATGATCGTCTCTCAGGTGCGCAGGTTTCTGGCGTACAGCACCGGCACCACCAACAGATTGAGGAAGGTCGACGTCAACAGACCGCCGAGGATGACCTGGGCCATCGGACTCAGGATTTCGTTGCCCGGGGCGTCGGCGGCGAACACCAGCGGCGCCAGCGCCAGCCCGGCCGTCAGCGCGGTCATGAGGATCGGCGCCATGCGCTCCTCGGAGCCGCGCCGGACGGCGGCTTCCAGTGACAGTCCTTCGCGGAGCAGGCGCCGGTAGTTGCTGACCAGCAGCACGCCGTTCCGCGTCGCGATCCCGAACAGGGTGACGAAGCCGACCACGGTCGCGAGCGACAGGACGCCGCTGCCGAGAGCTACCGCGACGACCCCGCCCACCAGGGCGAGCGGGACATTGACGAGCATCGCCAAGGTGTCCCGGTGGTTGCCGAACTCGAGGTAGAGCAGGCCGTACATGCTTGCCAGGATGAGCACGACCAGCAGACCCATGGTCGAGAAGCGCCGTCCGGCCTCCTCGAACTGTCCCCCGAAGGTCACCAGGTAGCCGGTCGGCAGGTCGAGCTCGGCATCGACGGCGGCCTGCGCGCGTTCGACCGTGCCCACGAGGTCCACGCCCACGACGTTCGCCGTGACCATCGCCACGCGCTGGGCGTTCTCCCTGCGGATCAAAGACGGACCCAGGGCGTGGCGTACGCTGGCAACCGCCCCCAGGCGCACGAGATCTCCGGTTGGGGTGGATACCGGAAGAGCCGCGACCCTGTCGGGCTCGGCCCGGAGACTCGGCGGCAGGCGGACCGCGATGTCGGAAGTCAGGCCTTCCTCCACGATCTCGCCGACGACGACACCCTGGAAGAGTGCTTCCACCGCCTCCCCCAGGTCCGCGGGGCTCAGCCCGTACCGGGCCATTGCCGTACGATCGAAATCGACGACGATTTGGGGAACCGGCGCCTGTTCCTGGTTCGACAGGTCGACGATGCCTGCCACTCCGCCGAGAACCTGCTCGACCCGCGCCGCGAGCGAACGCAGCACCGCGAGATCCGCCCCGAAGACCTTGACCGCCAGATTGGTTCTGGAGCCTGAGATCATGTGGTCGATCCGGTGGCTGATCGGCTGCCCGAACGAGACGGCGGCGCCTGGTACGGCTGCTGCAGCGAGGCGCATCTCGGCCACCAGCTCCTCCCTGGAGCGACCGTCTTCCAGTCGGGCAATCACGACCTCGATCTCGGAAGCGTTCACACCCTGAACGTGCTCGTCCTTCTCCGCCCGACCGGTGCGCCTGCTCGTCGAGACGACTTCCGGGAAGGCGAGGAGCACCTCTTCGACCCGGCTGCCCAGCCGATCGCTCTCCGCGAGCGGGATGCCGGGCGCACTGACCACCGAGACGGTGAGCGAGCCCTCGTTGAATGCCGGCAGAAAGCTGCGCCCCAGCCCGGGAAGGAGTGCAAGCGCGAGCGCCACCAGGAGGGCCGCCGAGGCGAGCACCGCCCGGCGATGCCCGAGGCACCAGTCGAGAGTCGGTGTGTACGTTGCCCGGAAGCCGCGCAGGAGCCACGGCGTGCGGGTGCCGAGCGCCCGCGCCCGGTCGAGGAACAGGACCGCCAGCACCGGCGTGACCGTCAGCGCCGCGACCAGCGAGGCCGAGAGTGCCGTGATGAAGGCGAAGCCGAGCGGCCGCAGAAGCCGGCCCTCCAGGCCCGGAAGAAACAGGATCGGAACGAACACGAGCACGACGATCAGGGTGGCGAGGAAGATCGGGCTCAGCACTTCCTTCGTCGCCGTGGCGACCACCTCGTCGAGCGGCCGACGCTCGTCTTCCTGCAGATGCCGCGCCTCTCTCATCCGGCGGAAGATGTTCTCGATCGCGATGATCGCGTCGTCCACCAGGAGACCGATGGCGATCGACAGGCCGCCGAGAGTCATCGTGTCGATCTGCAGTCCGAAGGCGGAGATCACCAGGATCGCGGTGATCAGGGACAGCGGGATCGCGAAGGCCGAGATCAGGGTCGTCCGCACGCTTCCGAGAAAGAGCGCCAGGATCACGATGACGAGGATCGCTCCGTCGCGAAGCGCTTCGGAGACGTTCCCGATCGCCGCCTGGATGAAGTCGGCCTGACGAAAGTTCTCGCTCTCGAGGGTCACGACCTCGGGCAGAGTCGGCTGCAGCCGCGCAAGGGTCTCGTCGATTGCGGCGGTCAGCTCGAGCGTGTTGGCTCCCGGCTGCTTCTGCACCGACAGGATGACCGCTGACCGGTTGCCGTAGGAGGCCGCCCCGCGGGCCGGTGCGGGTCCCCATTCGACGTCCGCGACATCGCCGACCCGCAGCGGAATGCCGCCGTCGACCCGCACGACGGCGGCCGCCACCTCCTCCGGGCTGCGGGCCCGGCTGCGCACCCGCACGATGTGCTCCTCGCCGGCCTCCACGTGAAAGCCGGCCGCCAGACTGCGGCTCGACCGGGCCACGGCGTCGATCACGTCGGCGAGATGCAGCCTGTTCTGCGCAAGTACAGTCGGACGAACCGTGACCTGGAGCTGCCGCGTTTCGCCGCCGATCGGGACGACCTGCGACACGCCGGGAAGGGCGAGGAGAGTCCGCCGGACGACGGTTTCCGCCACTCGGCGCAACTCCATCGAACTGACGCCGCCTTCTTCGACGGGCGCCGAGGTCAGCGCGATGAAGGTGATCTCGCCCATGATCGACGAGATCGGTCCCAGCGCCGGCGTCTCGGCCTGCGCCGGAAGGTCGACTCGCTGCAGGCGCTCGCTGACGACCTGGCGTGCGCGGTAGATGTCGGAGCCCCAGTCGAACTCGACCCATGCCGCCGAGATTCCGTCGGCTGAAATCGATCGCAGCCGCCGCACTCCGGGCGAGCCGTTGATCGCCGACTCGACCGCCCAGGTCACCAGGAGCTCGACCTCCTCCGCGGCCATTCCCGGCGCCTCCGTGATCACGGTCACCGTGGGAGCGGAAAGGTCCGGGAAGATGTCCACAGGCAGGCTCAGGATCCAGACCGCTCCGCCCGCGGTGAGCAGCACGGCGGCAGCGACTACCAACAGGCGATGGCGCAGGGAGAAACGAAGCAGTCGCTCGAGAGGGCCCATCCCTCGGCTCTCAGTGGACGTGGCCGTGCGCTTCGCCGCTGGCCAGGAGCGACGAACGGCGGATCAGGTCGCCGCCGCGGGTCACCAGGCGCTGACCAGGCACGAGACCGCCGATGAGCGCCTGGTCGCCCTGCCGACCGAGCACGGTCACCGTCTGGCGCTGGAAATCCTCGCCGGACAGCTGCAGGAACACGACCGGGATGCCGCCGTCGTCGATCAGCGCCGAAGCGGGTACGACGATGCCGCTCTGCTTGCCGACCATGAGCACCTGCGCAGCGACGGTCGACCCGAGAGCGAAACCCGCAGCGGCAAGTCCGGGGGCATCGAGCAGGACGGTCACCGTGCCGGTCCTTGGCGAGAGTTCCGGCGAGACCGAGACCAGGGAAATGCCTTCGTCGATGTGCATCGGTCCACTCTCCGGGTCGTCGAGAACCACGCCTCGCAGGCCCGCCGCCGCGAGCCGCCGCGCGTCCTGCGGCGGCAGCGCGACCTCGATCCAGACCACGTCGGTCCGAACCAGCCGTGCCAGTGCGTCGCCGGCCGCGACAGTCGCGCCGGGCGTCGCGCTGACGGCGGCGAGCCGGCCGGAGAACGGCGCCTTGAGCGAGATGCCGGTGCCGTTCGCAAGGCCTTCGCGCGATGAACGAGCCGACTCGAGGTCCCGCGCCGCGGCCCGGTGTCGCGTCTCGAGTGTGCGGACCCGAACCCCGGCCTCCTCGACCTCCCGCTCGCTTGTCGCTTCGAGTGCCAGGAGCTCGTTGAGCCGCGCGATGCGCAATCGTGCGCTCTCCAGCTCCACGGCCAACGCCTCGACTTCCCCTTGGAGCGTCGCAAGACTCCGCTCGGGAGCGACCAGGGGAACCACCCGGAAGAGGGCCGAACCCCGTTCCACACGGCGTCCGACGAACGGCCAGGAACGTGGTCCTGCGGGAGGCAGCACGACGCCGTTCACCTGTGCGGTCAGCGTGCTCTCGCCGCCCGCCGGCGGACGGAATGTCGCCAGGCCGGAGACGCTGCGGGCGAGATGTCCCTCCTCCACCCAGGCGGTCGCGAAGCGGCCCTGCCACTGCTGCTCCTTGAGGAAGGACACGGGTTCGCCGCCGTCGGAACCGGCCGGCAGCTCCGGAGCTCGCACGAGGCCCTCCGGGTGATTCACCGAGCCGACACGGACCCGGCCACCCGGAATGACCTCGAACCCTGTTCCGTCGTCGATCCGGAAGAGGAGGTCCGCCTCGCCGGCTCGCCGCGGCTTGACTTCGACCAGGAAGTGGCCGGGATCGGTCGCTCCGTCGGCGCTGAACGCCTGCTCTCCGGCGTCGTCGACGAGAACGATCTCCACGGTCCCCTCTGCCAGGGGTCCGAAGTCCGCCAGGCGTGTGACGTGAGTGTGGGCGAGCGCCGTGTGCCCGACTTCCAGAGCGTCGATCTCGGGGAAGACCTCGAAGCGCTCGCCCAGAACCGTGACCGACCAGGCTTCGCCGCGGCCGTGAACGTGGCTGTGGTCCTTGCCGTGATCGTTGTGCGGCTCGTCCAGCGGGGCGGCAGTGCAGGCAGGCAGCAAGAACGCCGCGAAAGACGCCGCCACGGCGCCGAACCTCCCTGTCGAGGTGCTTCTTGCCAGGCCGCGGGCCGGTGCTTCGCTCGTCATCGGCTCGGCCCTCCGTTTGTCCGAGAACCCGCAAGCCGTTCCAGTTCGCGGAGCGCGACCAGCGCCGCTTCGTGCAGATCGAGTACCGCCAGCTCCGCTTCGGTCACGGCGCGGTGCGTCTCCAGCAGATCGGTCAGGCCGGACTCGCCCTGCCGGAACGCCGCCTCGGCTCCGTCCAGCATCCGTTCGGCGGTGCTCAGCTCCTGCCGGAGTTCGGCGACCGCGGCGGCAAGCCGGGTGAAACTGCTCCTGGCGGCGGTGCGAGAGGATGTCGATTCGCCTTCGACCCGTTCGAGCCTCGCCCGGGCAGCTTCGAGAGCAGCGTTCGAGCTTCTCCGAGTCGCTTGCCTGCGGTCGAACAGCGGAACCGACCAGGCGACTCCGAAGACGGGGCCGGAGGCAGAGCCCAGCCCGATGTCCTGTTCTTGCCAACCCAGCTTGACCTGGGGCGAGGCGACGATCGGGCGGGTTGCGCGGTGAGCCAGTTCGGCCGCGGCAAGGTTCGCCTTGGCGGCATCCACCCGGGTGTCGATCCCGTCGAGTGACGGCGTCACCGGCAGCTCTGGCAGAATCGGCCGCGCATCCGCCAACAAGCTTGGGTACCAGGCCGCCGCCTCCGCTCGCGCCTGTTCCTTCTCGGCACCGGCAAGGGCAACCCGGGACCGTAGGGTGGCGGCGGCGAATCGGAGCCGACCGGCTTCGAGCCCCGAGGCTTCTCCTCTCTCGGCGCGGGCGGCTTCCCGCCGCGCAAGCGATTCGACCCGTTCTGCCTGGGCTGCCAGCCGGTTCTGGCGTGCGGCGGCCACTGCCCAGTCAGCGTACGCTTGCCTCATCGTCAGTCTGTGGGCCAGGAGCTGGTGGTCGAAACGTCTCCGCGCGGCCTCGACCTCCCCTTTCCGGGCCTTGATCTCCGGCCTGCGCCCGGCGCCTGGAAGCTGCCAGGACACGAGAATGTCGGTCTGCCCGATCGGCCCGCCGGGATTCTCGCGTCCCGCGTCAAGCACCGGATTGCTGAACGTCGTGGCCGCGAGTACACCGGCGTCCGCGACGGCCAGTGCCGCGGCACTCTCGCGAACGGCAGGGTGAGCCTCGTCAAGGACAGAGAGGAACTCGGCCTCCGTGACGACCGGCGCGCTCTGGGCGGCGCTGGCTGCGGCGAGAAGGCCTCCCAAGAGGCCGGGCAGACTGAAACGATGCAAGCTGACTCCCTTCCACGTGCTGAGGCGTTGCGGGCCCACAGAGGGCCCGGCCGCGCGTCGTGGTCAGAGCAGCAGAGCGCAGTGGGTCCGGAACAGCGTCGGCGGTCCGCGTCTGGACGCCGCGTCGAATGGCGCCTCCTCGGCATGTGCTGGCTGCGGCGAAGCCGGCACCGCAAGCACCCCGATCGCAGACAGGCCCGGCAGGGGTACTTCCACCCGGGCGTCAAGGGTCGCGTCGTGGCTGTGGTCCGGCACCGCCTCATGATCGTGGTGATGACCATGAGTCGCCGATCTCGCCAGATCCGCGAGAGCCGCCATGTCGTGTTCGGGCTCGCCGGCGTGGGTGCCCTGGTGCTGCCCCGCAAGGATCAGTCCGACGCCGAGCGCAAAGACGCCGGGCACCTGCCATCCCACCAGGATGGAGACTGCGACCAGGCGCTTGAGCCCTTCGCTCACAGGCAACACTGTGCCAGACGCTCCGCGGTTGGTCAAACGAAGCGGACGGTCGAAGACGATTCGAGAACGAAGCTCGGGGCGGGACGGCCGGCGTTCGCTGAGGGCCGGCGTGACGGCCGCCGGCCGGGGAGATACAGACAGCGGTACACTCTCCTTGGAGATGCTGCCTCGTGGAGTTCATGGGATCGCGAGGATCGCGCAATGATGGATCGCACAGTGACGAAGTCAGCCCGGGCGCCACGATCCGCTGGCAGATGCGTTGCCTCCAGGGCGGCGCGGATGACGGCTTCGGCTTCCTCTGTCCGGTTCGAACCTGGGCCGAGTCACCGCGTGGGCCGCGCCGCCGTCCGGACACCGTTCCACCTGCTCGGGCTGCTCTGCCCGCGGTTGCTCTGTCTGGCAGTTCTCGGCCTTGCAGCGTGCGGCGGCGAGTACCCGCGGCCGCCCGAGACGGAACAGGTTCCTTTCGTCGAGACGATCCATGGAGTCGAGTTCCAGGATCCCTACCGCTGGCTGGAAGATCAGGAAGATCCGGCGACCCGCGCCTTCATCGACCGGCAGAACGAGTACGCCGAGCAGATCCTGGGCCAGCCGGCGGTGCGCGATCGGGCGCGGCGGCGACTGCGGGAGCTGATGGACACGCCAGCAGTCGGCGCGCCGAACAAGGCAGGCGACCACGAGATCTTCACTCTGCGCCGGGCCGGCGAAGAGCTGGCTTCCATCGTGCGCCGCAAGGCTCCGGAGAATGGGCCCGTGAGGATCGACCCGGCAGGCGAGCACGAGCTCGTCATCGATTCGGCGGAGGTCGGCGGCGACTACACGCACCTGGGCATCACGTCTGTTTCACCCGACGGGAAGCTCCTGCTCTACAACGTCCGCATCGGCGGCGAGGACGAGACGACAGTTCGCCTGCGGGATCTCGAACAGAACGTCGACCTCGACTTCGAGCTGCCGCGGGCGCTGAACGACCAGGCTTTCTTTGCCAGGGACGGCAGCGGCATCTGCTACACCGTTCGCGACCGCAGCGAAGGATCGCGCGTCCGGTTCCATCGGCTCGGCGCCAACCGGGCGGACGACGTTCTCGTCTTCGGCGAAGGCATCGGGCCGCGGAGCTTCGTCCGCGCCGAGCAGCTCGACGACGCCAGGCTGCTCGTGAGTGTCCAGCACGGTTGGGCTCGGAGCGACCTGTACCTGGTGGAGATCGGCACCTGGCGGCTGACGCCCGTCGTCACCGGCATGGACGCCCGCTTCAACACTCACCACGCCGACGGCAGAGTGTTCGTGCGAACGAACCTGGATGCGCCGATGAACCGGCTGATGGAGATCGATCTCGACCGGCCGGAGGTCACGAACTGGCGCGAAGTCGTGCCGGAGGCAGAGGATGTCCTGCAGGGCGTCTCGGTCATCGACGGCAAGCTCTACCTGACCTACCTGCACCACGTCGCGAGCCGCATCCGGATCTTCGAGCTCGACGGCACGCCCGCCGGCGAGCTCGACGTGCCCGAGCACCACGCCGCCAGCGTTCGGGGCGCCGGCAAGGGCAAGGCGCTGCTCTCGCTGGTCTCCTGGCTGCAGCCGCCGGTGACCTGGCTGCTCGATCTCGAGGCGGGCACACGGGAGGTCTTCCAGGAGCCCCGGGCGCCGTTCCTGTCCGACGGCTACGTCCTGAAGCAGGTGCGTTACACCTCGAAGGACGGCACCTCCGCTCCGATGTACATCGCCCACCGCGAGGATTTCGAACCCGACGGCACGACCCCCGCCCTGCTCCACGGCTACGGCGGGTTCAACGTCTCCCTCACCCCGCGGTTCAATCCGCTGGCGGCTCTCTGGCTCGAAGCTGGCGGCGTCTACGCAGTGGCCACACTCCGGGGCGGCAGCGAGTACGGTGAAGAGTGGCATCGGGGCGGGATGCTCCACAACAAGCAGAACGTGTTCGACGACTTCATCTCGGCCGGCGAGTGGCTGATCGCCGAGGGCTACAGCGACCCGGAGCGCCTGGCGATCCACGGCGCGAGCAACGGCGGACTGCTGGTAGGCGCATCCCTGACTCAACGCCCCGATCTCTACCGCGCGGTGCTTTGCGGCTTCCCCGAACTCGACCTGATCCGCTTCTACACCTTCACCGAGACCAACAACATGCCTGCCCTGCTCGAGTACGGCGACGGGGAGATACCCGACCAGTTCGAGTCCCTGCGCGGATTCTCGCCCTATCAGGCGATCCGCGACGGCGTCGCCTACCCGGCCGTCATGCTGACCCAGGGCGACCGGGACACCCGCGTACCGCCCCTCCAGGCGCGCAAGGCCGCCGCCCGGCTCCAGGCCGCGACCTCCTCGGGTCTGCCGGTCATCCTCCGCTATCACCCGCATGCGGGCCACGCGGCCAGCCGCGGCCTGCCGATGTCGGAGCGTATCGAGTTCGTGGCGGCAGAGGTGACGTTTCTGATGACGCAGACGGGGTTGGCGGCGCGATAACCCTGGTAGCCCATGGCCTGAACCGACCAGGCGTCGGACGAGGGTCGGCGGCTTCCCTCGCGCGCACTGCTCGCAGGACCGCGCCGGCCCCGGCTGCTGGTGCTAGCGGAAGCCGCGGCGGAGTTCGTTGCGGAACGTCTGGAAGTTCTGGTCGCCGTGCAGGCAGACCACGACGCGCTCCAGCTTCGTGCCGCCCTGCAGGTAGCGGTGAACCTCCGTCAGCAGGATGCGCGCGCAGCGGTCGACCGGGAAGCCGAAGATGCCGGTGGAGATCGCCGGAATGGCGATCGTGCGCTGGCCGTTGCGGTCGGCCAGGGCCAGCGATGCCCGCACCGCGGCGGCCAGCTTGCGGTCCTCGTCGCCCTCGCCCATGCGGGGACCGACGGCATGGATCACCTGCTTCGCCTTCAGCGCGCCGCCGCCTGTCATCACCGCGGTGCCGACCGGCGTGCCGCCGATGCGGTTGCACTCGTCCTGGATCGAGGTACCGCCCTTCTCGCGCACCGCGCCGGCGACGCCGCCGCCAAGCTGCAGATCCTCGTTGGCAGGATTGACGATCGCGTCGACTTCGAGTTCAGTAATGTCGCCCTCGATCAACTCGAGCAGCGTGTCATTCATCCTGACGGCCACAACCTAACCCCCATAGCTGCCCGCCACGGGACGCGCGCACTTGCCATTCAGCGCCCCGCGAGCGACGTTTTCCCGGGCACTGTCTGCTTCCCGGGCACTGTCTGCCGGAACCTGTTCAAAGCGGGTCGATTCTAACGTAACGCCGAAGATTCCGTGTCCTTGGCCCGGAGCCGGGAGTGGACCATGGCCCGGAGCAGGGCGCCTTGCGCACTCAGAACAGATCGCCGTCGCCCTTCGTGTAGTAGCCCTTCCGCATCAGCGACACGGCGTCGCCGCAAACGAAGGGTGCCAGACCGGTGACCAGCCCCTGCGGTTCGGGGCGGCTGACCAGGCCGAGCGCGTCCAGCTCCCTTGAGAACCAGCGCGGCCGTTCGCTGAACCAGCCGACGACCGGGAGGCCGGGCGCCCTCATCGCGGCGAGGAGTGCGCGCACTGCCGGCCGCTCGGCTGGATCGACCAGTGCATCGCCCCACTCCACCCGATCGGGCAGTCGCGCTGCCGCCGCCCAGGCCGCCAGCCGTCCTCGCCGGTAGGCGGTGATCAACTCGGGCCCGCCTGCCGGACAGTCGAGATAGCGCCAGCGCAGGTACTCGGAGGAGCGTTCGACCAGCAGTCCGTAACGGTCGCTCACACGCTCGAACAGGGCATCGAACTCCACGTCGACCTCGGAACGCTCCGTGATCCGCCGAAGGTCGTAGCGTGCGCCCAGCCGGGCGTTGCGACTCAGAGGGGCGGTCGGCGGCATCTCCCGGTACGGCACGTCCTCGACCCGCCGCACGCCCAGGAAGCGGTTGGAGAACTTCCGGATGTTGCCCGTGTTGAAGCCGTAGTTGAAAGCGATCCGGCCCTTGCAGTTCACGAGACAGAAATGCCTGGCCGACCTCGCCAGCAGGCTCGTCGGTCCGCGGCCCACGGCGCGGGCGCTGCGGCGGGTCATCGTGTCGCCCACCTGGTGGCTGTCGGCGGGGCTGGTCGGCGGCAGGCCGCGCCAACGCACCGGGTACGCACAGTACTGGCAAGCGAGTTCGCCGTCGGGCGAGAACGCGAGCGAGATCCGGGGCCCGCCCCGTGGGTTGTGGTGGTACTTCCAGGTCCACTGCTCCAGGCTCAGATCGCTCCCGAAACTGTCACGGAACAGCTCGATGATCGCCGGCTCGTCTCCCGACCTGTAACTTCGGATGCGGTAGCCGTCGCGGCGCGCGCGCACCACGCGAAAGGGCGGCGCCGCCTCGTGCCCGGCTACCGGCTCAGGGAGACCGGCCCGTTCGGCGACCGGCCGAAAACCCGCTTCCAGCAGATCGAGGATCATCCGGTCGTAGCCGCTCGTTGCGGATTCGGAAGCGGCGTCGTAGGCCCAGCCGATCACCACCTCGTCGGGCAGTTCCTCCGCTTCGGCGATCGTCTCCGAACCCCGCAGGAGGCGGAACGCGCTCGGCTGCAGCACCGTCACGCCGCCGCGAGGGAGTACCTTCGCCACAGCCCGGTCCAGACCGCCCTTCGGCTCGGCCCCCGCCTGGCAACGTTCGAGACAACGCTGCCAGGCCTCGACTGCTGCCGCGGCCGCGTGCGAGCCGCGCTCCGCGTTCACGCTTTGCATGGTACCAGGACCAGGAATTTCGCAGCGTTGGGCGCCGCACAGTCGTGGCAGTCGTGCAGGGCGCCGTGCGTGATCAGTGCGGGCCGGAACGCCGGCACGCCCGGCGCTTGCCCCCAAGATCCCGGCACGCTCCGTCACTTGCCTGCACCCACAATTCTGCCCTTGCCCCTTCCACGACGTCCTCTGGCAGCTCGAAGTCAGCCGTGCCGGCACCGTCGTCGAGCCGGCAACCCGCGGCCGGGACGCCCAGGGGCAGCGGCGTCACCTCGATCCACGTTTCGCCGTCGGAACGTACCTGCGAGCGCCCGTCCGGCAGCGGCGCCGGATCGGCGAAACGCCGGGGCGCCTGCTCGAGCAGCCAGAGCAGCGCCGCGAACCAGGTCCCGTAGCGGTGTCGGCGGAAGCGCGCCATGGACTCCTCGAACCACATCTGCGCGCGAGGCGCCCGCCTGGCGCTCTGGTCGTAGGCATGGACCGCGCGCGCGGCCGGCGCCAGGACCGCCCTTCCGCCCAGCGCCTGCGCGCGAAGCAGCCAGTCCGTTTCTTCGAAGTAGAGCCGGTAGCTCTCGTCGAACGGCCCGACCCGCTCCCAGAAGTCTCTCCTTACCGCGAGCAAGGCGCCGGTCAGCTCGAAGCACGGCGCCGGTTCGCGGGCCGACCAGAACGCACGTGCGCGCCGGCGCCACCGTTGACGGTAGGAGCGACCCCAGATCACCGATCGCTCGGCCCATGCCGCGTCCAGTTCCGCGGCCCGCGTACGGATCTGCTGGGGCGGCAGCATCAGCCGGCAGCCACGATCCCAGAACAGCCGCGGCCCGGCGATCTCGGCATCGGCGAGCGCATGGACGAGGGCCTGCAGGCACCCCGGCTCCACGACGACGTCCGCGTTCATCATCAGCAGGACATCGCCGACCTGTCCTCTGGCGCCGCGGTTGAGCCCGCCCGCGTAGCCCAGGTTCGAGGTCGGCTCGATGATCGTCGCGGGTACGCGCTTCGGATCGAGGCGCTGCGCGTACTCCGCCGGCCCTTCGGAGCACGCGCCGTTGTCCACCACCACGACGTGCATCTCGAAGCCTGAAGCCCGCGCGTCGCGGTGGAGCGCGTCGACGGCCGCCTCGAGCAGTGCCGGCGTGCGGTAATGGACGACGATCGCCGAGATCGGGATCCTGGGGACCTCGGGACCGACGGGGGTTGCGCGGCCCCCGGCCGTGTCCGGCGCATCGTCGCGACGCGGAGAGCCGCCAGAGCAGGAGCCGGAGCTAGATCTCGTCGGCGAGGCCATCCTTCAAGCGGGCGAACAGCGCTCCGCCCAGGACCACGGCCCCGGCAGCGGCGGCGAGCAGCGGAACCAGGCTGACCTGCAGCCCTCCGCCGAGGAACGCGGCGCGGTAGAGGTAGACCAGCCCCGTCAGCGGGTTGAGCTCCAGCACCTGCCGCAGCATCACGTCCTCGATCAGGTTCACCGAGTAGATGATCGGCGTGACGTAGAACCACGTGTTCAGGGCCAGGCCCGCGGCCTGGGCGACGTCCCGGAAATAGACGTTCGCTCCCGCCAGAGCCAATCCGAGGCCGAACGTCAGCGCGACCTGCAGGAGCACGGCGACCAGCAGCAGAGGCAGACTGGCAGCGGAGAGTTCCCCCATCACGGCCAGGACGACAACGAACGCCAGAGCGCCCGCGCCGGCGTGAAGCAAGGCGCCGAGCACCAGGGACGCCACCAGAAGTTCCCCGGGCAGCCGCATCTTCTTGACCAGGTCCGCGTTGTCCGTGATCGCCGATGCGGACCGGCTCAGCCCCTCGTGGAGCGCGAACCAGGGCAGCAGGCCGCAGAACAGGAAGACCGCAAAACTGTCCGTCTGTTCGCCGGGAAGCGGCAGGCGCATCACGCGCGAGAACACGAACGTGAACAGCAGCAGCTGCCACAACGGGTTGAGCAGCGACCACAGCAGACCCAGTGCCGAACCCGCGTAGCGCGCACGAAGGTTGCGGAGAACCAGCTCGCGCAGCAGGAAGAGCGACTGCCGAAAGCGGCGAACGTCGGGACTTGCGCGACTGGTCATCCAGGCCGACGCGCCCGCGTCGTCGAGACCCGCGAAACACTGCGGAACCAGAGCGCTGGCGGGCCCATCAGGATCACGGCGACATCCTTGTCTCGGTGTTTGCACAGGGCCGCGTCATCGACGGCTCCTTCCTGCCGCTTTTTCCAGCGGCCGCCTGCCGCCGTTTGCAGCGTGTGCGGCTTCACCGACCTCATGGCGCACGACGACCATGCTACATACGCTCGTCGATTTCGCCTTCCGACCGTACCCGTGCGCAACGCCGTCCGGCCACGGCAACCCGAACGCGGGGCCGGTTCTTCGCGTGCTACGCTGCGCCGACTTCGATGCTCCCCGTTCGTCGCGCACTGGTCTCGGTCTTCGACAAGACGGGCCTCGAGGAACTTGGTTCGGGACTGGCGGACCTGGGTGTCGAGATCATCTCGACGGGCGGCACGGCGAGACAGCTCAGGGAGCATGGCATGGGCGTCACGGCGGTGTCCGACGTGACGGGGCACCCCGAGATCTTCCATGGGCGGGTCAAGAGCCTGCATCCGCGAATCTTCGGCGGCATCCTGGCCGACCGCCGGCGCCCGGAACATCGAGTGGAACTGGAGCAGCACGAGATCCCGCCGATCGATCTGGTGGCCGTGAATCTCTACGCCTTCGCCGCCGCGGCCTCCTCCCCGTCTGCGACCGTGGACAGCACGGTGGAGATGATCGACGTGGGCGGCCCCAGCATGGTCCGGGCCGCGGCCAAGAACTTCGCCAACGTGGCGGTCGTCGTTGACCCCGGGGACTACCCGAGGATCCTCGAAGCACTCCGAACCGAAGGCGGCCTCTCCGATCGGCTCCGTCGTGAACTGGCGCTCAAGGCGTTCCGGCACACCCGCAGCTACGACGCCGCGATCGTCGACTGGCTGGAAGGCGCCGGAGCACGGACGCCCGACCACGAAACCGGTTCGCTGCCGGAGTTCGTCCGGCTGGAACTCGAGCAGGTGCTGGCGCCGCGCTACGGGGAGAACCCGCACCAGAAGGCGGCGGTCTACCGCGAAGTGGGCGGCGCCGGCGTTCTGGGAGGTTTCCGGCAATTGCAGGGCCGCGAGCTCTCCTGGAACAACCTGCTTGATGCGGATGCCGCGCGGAAGCTCTCTGCCCTGTTGGGCGCTCCGGACGACACACCGGCGGCCGTCATCGTCAAACACAACAACCCGTGCGGCGTGGGACGCGGCGCGTCGCTCGTCGAGGCTTTCCAGAGAGCGCTCGCCTGCGACCCGGTTTCCGCGTTCGGCTCGATCATCGCCGTCAACCGGCCCTTCTCGGGCGACCTGGCCGAGGCGCTGGCGAAGCTCTTCGTCGAGGTCATCGCGGCACCTTCCTTCGCGCCTGACGCGCTCGAGCGTCTGGGCCGGAAGAAGAAACTCCGACTGCTCGAGTGCCCGCCCTACTCCGCTGTGAACGGCGCCTGCGAGCTGCGAGCCGTCGACGGAGGCTTCATCGCCCAGCACCTCGACGCCGCGCCGGAAGACCCGGCAGAATGGACCTGCCCGACGCGGGCGCAGCCCGACGAGGCGCAGTTGCGAGCGCTCGACTTCGCCTGGCGGGTCTGCCGGGCCACGAAGTCGAACGCCATCGTGGTTGCCAACGAGCACCAGACGGTGGGCATCGGCGCCGGCCAGATGAGCCGGGTCGATTCCTGTCGCATCGCGCTCGACAAGGCCCGACTCGACGTTGCCGGCGCCGTGGCCGCTTCGGACGCCTTCTTTCCCTTCCGGGACGGCGTCGACACTCTGGCCGAAGCCGGAGTGGCCGCGATCGTCCAGCCCGGCGGCTCCGTTCGGGACGACGAGGTGATCGCGGCCGCCGACGAGCGCGGCATCGCCATGCTCCTGACCGGGCGCCGCCACTTCAAGCACTGATGCGGCCTGCGGTCCTCGGGGCGCTTTGCGTTCTTGCCGCTCTTCCGGCGGTCGCCGACGATCCGTGGCGGGTTCTCGACGACTTCCGGCGGTCGCTCGAGGCGCAGGCGCCGCTCTCGGCGAGCTTCGTGCAGACCCATGTGCCCTACGGCTTCGATCCGGAGGACGGCGATACGGAGCGCGGCAATCTTGCCATCGCCCTGCCTGCCTGCCTGCGCTGGGACTACTCGCCGCCTTTCGAGACGGCCTTCCTGCTGTGCGACGGGACAGTGCACCACTGGAATCCCGGCGAGCCGGTCGGTCAGCGCCATGTCCTGTCGGAGCAGCCTGCTCCAGGGCTCGACTTCTTCCTCTACACCACCGACGATCTCCGTGGTCGGTACGAGGCGAAGCTGGACCCGGCGCCCGGCGACAGCCTGCGGCTGATTCTGCGGCCGCTCGAACCGAGCGAAGACGTCGCCCTCGTGCAGATAGTGATCGACCGGGACAGGAAGCGGCTGCGCGAACTGACCTACCACGACGCCCAGCGCAACGAGAATCGGTTCGTGATCGGCGATTACCGAAGAGGCGCCGCACCCGGCCGCTTCGAACCGCCCTCCGGGATCACATGGGAGGATCCCTAGCAGTCCGTGGCGATAATCCGTGTCGCACCGAGAGCGGTCAGGCGCCCGTCCGACAAGGCGCGACCCAGGAGCATGCCGGGCCATGCGCGACCGGAGGAGCAACGGTGCCGGACGGGATGCATGGAGGTTTCGATGCAGCGCTGCTGCTGAGGGGGCCGAGGCGCACTACCCGCCGACGGCCGCGCTCACTCTCGAAAAGCGCTCTCCCAGCCACCCCTCGAGCCTGCCGCCGCCGCTGACGACGGTTTCTTCCCGGCGCGGTCCGGAGGAGATCAGCTCGGCGCCGGCGTCGAGCTCCTGCTCGAGAAAGTCGACGTAGTCCAGGGCGGCCCGCGGCAAGTCGCTGCGGTCGAGCACGCCCCGCGTGTCCTGCTTCCAGCCGGGGAAGGTGCGGTAGATGGGCTCGGCGGCTTCCAGTCGGTCGGTCACTGCCGGGAGGTTCCGCACCACCTCGCCGCCGATACGGTAGGCGACGCAGACCCGGAGTTCGTCGAGTTCGTCGAGCACGTCGATCTTCGTCAGCGCCAGGCAGTGCGCCCCGTTGACCCGGCTTGCGTGGCGCAGGACGACCAGGTCGAGCCAGCCGCAACGGCGAGGCCTCCCCGTCGTGGTGCCGAACTCATGTCCCCGGTCCCGCAGGTGAAGGCCGACGCCGTCCGCCAGTTCGGTGGGCATCGGCCCTTCGCCGACACGGGTCGTGTACGCCTTGACCACGCCGATCGCCCCGTCGATCGCGGTCGGCGGAACGCCGCTGCCGGTCGCGGCGGCCCCGGTCGTCGAGTTCGAGCTCGTCACGTAGGGATAGGTGCCGTGATCCACATCGAGCAGCGCACCCTGCGCACCCTCGAAGAGTACGGCGCCGCCCTTCCGGATCAGGTTGTCCAGCTCGACCGAGAGATCGCAGAGGTAGGGAGACAGGCGTTCCGCCCAGCGGGTGAAGTCCGCTGCGGCGGCTTCGGGATCCAGCTCGGCACCCTTGACAGCCGGCCGCTCGAAGTCCGCCACCCGCACGATCTGCCGGTCTGTCATCGCCTCGCCGCCGGCCACGAGTTCGGCCAGGCGAATACCGGTGCGGCCGATCTTGCTTTCGTAGGCGGGACCGATGCCCTTGGCGGTGGTGCCGATGCGGTCGGCGCCGCGGGCCTCTTCACGCACCACGTCGAGCGCCACGTGCACCGGCGTCAGGGCATGGGCCCGGTCGGAGAGCCGCAGGCGACCGGCCGTCTCGACGCCTCGCCGCTCCAGTTCTGCCACCTCGGCCAGGAAGGCCTCCGGGGCAATCACCATCCCGTTGCCCAGGTAGCAGGCCGTTTCAGGGTGCAGGATGCCGGACGGGATCAGGTGCAGCGCGAAGTGCTCGTCCCCCTCGCCGCTGCCGAACTTCACGGTATGGCCGGCGTTGTTGCCGCCCTGGAAGCGGACCACGGCATCGAAGGCCGGGCACAGAAGATCGATGATCTTCCCCTTGCCTTCGTCGCCCCACTGCATGCCGACGACTACCACGTTCGCCAAGCCCGACTCCTTTCAGTCCTCGTGCTTCTGCCCCCGACGACTAGCAAATGCCCAAAGGGAGGGCGACCCTAGCAACCCGCGACCACTGCCGCGGGTTGCCCAACCAGCAGCGACGATGCTCACGTATCATCGCGCGGCAGTGCCCGAACGTCCGGACGCAGCGCCCGCAGGCGGCGCGACCTTTGCTGCCTGGCGACGCGACTCGACCATCGGCCTGTTGTTCGGCGCGTTGCTGTTCGGTGGACCGATCTCCGTCGCCCACGTCGTGCACAACCGGGTCGAGAGTCCGGTCACGGCGCTCGCATCGCTGATTCTGTTCCTTCTGCTCTACGGCTGCGGAGTCGGAGCCGTGCTCGGAGGCTTCGGCACGCTGCTGCGATTGGCGATCCGCCGCCGCTTCCGCAGCGTCGGCGCCGGGACGGTGTGGGCCGCTTGCCTGCTGAACCTGGTCGTGTTCCTGCCTGTCATCTTCTATGGCCTGACGTACGAGCAGGTTCCCTGGTTCGAGCCGCGGACCTTCGCCGGCATGGGGCTCTTCCTTGTCTCCGCCGGCCTGCTCGTGGGCGCCCTCGTATGCGCAGCGACGTGGATGATCGCCGCCGGTTTCCGGCGTCTGGCCGATTCCGGGCAGTTGCGGCGTCTCCTGGCCGCGGCCGCGGCCGTTCTGGGCGCCGCACATGTTGCCTTGCCCTTCGCCTTCCGGTTCTCTCGCGGGGAGACGCCGGCCACGTTCGACCCGGCGGCACTCGTTGCTCACCCCGACCAGCCCGTCGCCTACGTCGGCTTCGATGGCCTGGATCCGGACTATCTCCTCGACGTGATCGACGACGGCGAACTGCCGAACCTGGCCGAGTTCATTCGTGACGGCGCCTTCGGGCGTCTCGAGACCTTCCCCGGCGCGAACTCGGCCGTGATCTGGGCGTCGCTCTACACGGGGGAGTCTCCCGAGCGCCACCGCGTCCAGGACTTCTACCGCATCCGCTTTCCCGGTTCCGGCGCCGGACTGTTTCCCGTCCACCGCACCTACTTCAAGGAACTGATCGATCTGCTCGCCGGGGCGCCCGGAATCTCGCGGCGCTTCGTCAACCGCCTCGATCTGGCTTCGCCGCCGATCTGGGAGATCGCCGACCGCGCCGGTCTGCCCACTGTCGTGGTCGACGGCTACTTCTACTCCTTCCCGGCTCAGCCCCAGTTCGATCCGGAGAGTCGTCTTCTCGGCTACGGCCTGAACGACGCATTGACGGATCGGCGATCCGAAGGTGCGACCGAGGCGACCGTGGAGTGGTTCGCCCAACCGCCCGATCTGACGCCGGAGGTCGAGACAGCGGCGGCCGGCCAGCCGGATCTCGCGTGGCAGCGCAGGGCCGTGCTGGCGCTGCTCGAGGACCGTGCACGTCGAGGTCAGGCGCCGCCGCAGTTTCTCAACCTGTACACCCACGAGCCGGACACCGTCTCGCACCAGCGGTGGCGCTGGGCCGAGCCGGAGCGGTTCCCCTTCGTGTCGCCGGCCGGCATCGACGAACACGGCGAGGCGGTGGCCGATGTCTACCGTCGGATCGATGCCCTGATCGGCGAACTGCGGCGTGCTCTGGGCCCCGAGACGGTCTTTGTGATCGCCTCCGACCATGGTCAGTCGCCGACCTTCGTTCATCGTCTCTACACCCAGCACCGCCACGGGCCGGACGGCGTGCTGCTGCTTCACGGTCCGGGCGTCCGCCGGGGTCACAAGATCAAGGGGAGCCACGTCCTCGATGTCTTCCCGACCGTCCTGGCGCTGCTCGGCCTGCCCTTGCCAGACGATGCCGAGGGCCGAGTGCTCGAGGACGCGTTCGAGGCGTCGTGGAGCGCTCCGCCGCGCGCCCGGATCCCGACCTATCGGGGTGCCTGGCAGCCGGTGGACACGGTGGGAGGCCCCGATGTCGAACGGACGCGGCAGGAGATCGAGCGTCTGAAGGCGATGGGCTATCTGTAGCGGCGGAGTGGTCGCAGCGCCTCGCTGGATACCCTGCCGTCGTGCGTCTCACTGGCCGGCCGGCAATGGCCGTGTCCGCGGCGGCGCGCTGGCGACGGCCTGGACGCCGGCACGGAGACCCGCGAGACACACTGCGTCGTGCACGATGAACACCAGAACCATGTCCACCGTCCGGCAGGCGCTCGACGCCCTCGACCGCGACGCGGCCGGCCGATCGATGATGGACCTGGCCGCCGAGCTGTACCCGATCCCCCGCAGTCTGACCGGCGATGGCGTGCGCAGGACCCTGGAACGGATCGGTCGGCGGATCCCGCTCGAACTCCGGGAACTCCCGACCGGCACGAAGGTGCTCGACTGGACCGTGCCGCGGGAATGGAACCCGCGCGAGGCCTGGATTCGGGATCCATCGGGCCGTCGGATCGTCGACTTCGCCGACCACCGCATCCACCTGGTCGGCTACAGCGTCCCGGTTCACTGCAGGCTGCCGCTGAACGACCTGCGACCGCATCTGCACAGCCTGCCGGAGCAGCCGGACCTGATCCCCTACCGCACTTCATACTACCAGGAGACCTGGGGCTTCTGCCTGACCCACCGGCTTCTCGAGTCTCTCCCGGACGGCGAGTACGAAGTGTCCATCGACGCCTCGCTCGAGGACGGATCGATGACCTGGGGCGAGTGCCTGCTGCCGGGGACCACGGCCGAAGAAGTCGTGATCTCGAGCCACGTCTGCCATCCGCAACTGGCGAACGACAACCTCTCCGGCATCGCCGTCGCCGTCCACCTCGCCGAAGCTCTGGCCGCCGTCCCCGAGCGCCGCCACAGCTATCGATTCCTGATCGCTCCGGGCGGCATCGGTGCGATCGCCTGGCTGGCCCGGAATCGGGACCGCCTCCACACCTTCCGCCACGGCCTGATCGCCGCCAACCTGGGCGACAGGGGCGCCTTCCATTACAAGAAGAGCCGCCGCGGCGACGCCGAAATCGACCGCGCCGTCGCCACGGCAGTGGCGGAAATCGGCGCGGAACTGTCTACCGAGGACTTCTCTCCCTTCGGCTACGACGAGCGGCAGTACTGCTCGCCCGGTTTCGACCTTCCGGTCGGCGTGCTCACCCGCACCCCCTGGGGCCGCTATCCCGAGTACCACACGTCGGCCGACGATCTGTCGTTCATCAGCGCCGACGCGCTGGCTGGCTCGCTTGCCGCGTACCTGGCGACCGCCTGGGTGCTCGAGGAGAAGGTGCTCGAGGAGAAACCGGGTGCGCCGGCGCCCCCGCCGGGCGCCGGCGAAGGCGGCAGGCAAGGCGCCGACCAGGACGGCCCGGGCGCCCCTTCGGCTTCGGCGCAATCCTGGCGCCCCGCCCAGGACCGTCGCTACCGCAACCTGGAACCCTTCGGCGAGCCGCAACTCGGCCGACGCGGCCTCTACGGCGGTCTGGGAGGCGCGGGCCGCAAGGACCGCGAGATCGCGATGCTGTGGGTGCTGAACCAGAGCGACGGCGAGAACTCGCTGCTCGACATCGCGCAGCGCTCCGGGATGCCGTTCAAGGCGATCAGCGAGGCTGCCGACGCCCTTCGGGAAGCGGGGTTGCTGAAGGAGTCGGACTAGAACCGGAACCGCTGCCGGAACCGACCCGCATCGCCAGACGCAGCGGCTTCACGCCGCGGCTCGCGAACCACGCGACCTGCTCGTAGACGAGGTCGATCTCCAACGTGTACTCGCCGGGTTCATCCGGTGCGCGGACGGCCAGCGAGATCGTCTCGAAGGCGCCCGGGTCCATCGGTGGCAGCAGACTGCGCGGGCCCTCGAGGCCGACCTGTGGGCCGGGTTCCGCGTCTCCGCCTGCCGCCTCGACGAACCCCTGACGCCAGCGGGAACCCAGGTTGACTCCGACCACCCCCTGTCGCTCCCACGTCACGTCCGACTCGTTGCTGACACCGACGAAGAGATGGACTTCGGCGCCTGTCCCGAAGGTGGACGGCACCAGGCCGACGGTGCCGATCCGTGCCGCGAAGACATCGGCCTCGAGGTGCTCCTCGCTGCCCAGGATGCGCAGCTCCGCGCCGAGGTAGAAGGTCTCCTCCGTCTCCCGATTCCAGGCGTACACGGCACAGGGCGAAGGCGGCCGGACCCTGGTCCACCTGGTCGGCGCGCCGCGCGTGGTTTCGACGCGCACTCGGTGGACGTAGCTCCGTTCGCCGTCCCGCCGCCTCACCCTGTGGGGATTCCTGGAACTCAGCGAGACCCGTTGCCGCTGGTCGGCCGCAGCAAATTCGAGATCGACCGGCGGGCCGCCGTCCAGCCTCAGACGCACGCGGTTCCCCGCCACGGGCGAGGAGACGAACAGCGCCAGGTTGCCGAACCGGCGCCGGGACTCGATGAAAATCTCGCTGGGCCCACGGGCCGCAATCCACCAGGAGCCTCCCTGCGCCAGCACCCGGTCCGCTCGGCCCAGAACCGCCATCCCGGCGACTCCCCTGCGTTCGTAGCCGGGCACGTTGCGCAGCGAGAACTCGAAGGGCAGATGGCGAAGCGGCGCGTTGCGCGTGTGCGCCTGCAGCGTCGGCGAGGGAACGGTGACGCCGAAGGGCGCCAGCACCATGGCGCCGACGAACAGGCCGGCCGCGGTGAAGCCGGCCGGGACCGTCCAGGGCGGAATGCGGCCTGGAACCAGGAACAGGAAAGCCGGGACGACGCTGACGAAGTACCGGTTGCCGAGGAAGCCGCCGCCGCCCTGCCAGTTCCAGCCGATGAAGAGCAGGAAGTAGCCGGCGACAGCGATCAGGGAGAGGAGGAGCAGCCAGCGGTCCCGGTCGCGGCGGCCGCCGAGCAGGAACAGGGCCAGCGCGATGCCGGCGAACGGATGGTAAGGCAGCAGGCCGGCGTGCCGGCCGACCAGAAAGTAGCCGACGTTCTCCACCACCTCGCCAACCGACTGGCGCGGGATGCGGAACAGCCACGTGAAAGCGTTGCCGGTCGGCGACTCGGGGATCACGTTCGGACCGGCGGCCGGGTCGAGCTCGCCGGCGTTCCGCGCCTCCTCGATCCGGCGCGCCTCGATGATCTCCGGCGGCCAGTCGCCCGGTTCGCACACCCGCACCGCGGCCCGCACGTCGGACCCGAGGTAGGGCAGGAATTGGCCGGTCATGCCCAGCGACATGCCCGCCAGCAGTGCCAGGGAGACGGCGAATCCGGCAGTCCAGACCGCGGCGGTCTTCCACTGACGGCGCAGCAGGAAGGCGCCCGCAAGCGGCAGGGCGATGGCCGCGAACATGGGCTTGTTGTAGGCCGGCAGCGCAAGCAGCACGCCCGAGAGAGCGGTCAGCCACCAGACCCGGCGGCGGTTCCCGAAGCCCCAGTACAGCGCGCCGAAGACGCCCGACATGTTGAAGACCTCGGGCTGCAGCCAGAACACGTAACGGGAGCACGCCGAGAGCAGCAACATGCCGCAGGCGAAGGCCGCGGCCGTTGCAGGCGCGGTGCGGCGGGCGAGGAAGACCGCGGCCAGCCACACCATCGCCACCAACAGCGCCATGTTGAGAAACACCATGCCGTTGGCTCCGAGGAGCGCGGCGAAGGGCGCCGCGAACAGCGGGTAGGCGAGCGGTTTGCCGTAGTGCGCGCTGCTCCAGTTGTCGGACGTCATCAGGATCAGGTTGTGCGTGGAGGCGAAGGGGAACTCCTCCAGCAGCCGGTCGCCGTCCGCCGGGACGTAGCGCAGGTCGAAGTCGCGGGCCAGACTGAGCGCCATGAGGTAGTAGGCGGGCTCGTCGGCCTTGAGCGTAGGCGGCTGGCCGGGCTTGCCGATCGTCAGCGGAACGCTCAGCAGGAAACAGCTCAGTGCGGCCAGCGTCATGACCGCGGGCCGGCTGGAGAACAGTCCTTCGCGGTCACGGAGCACAAGCCGGCACCGCCTGGTCAAGCCTCCGACGCCCGGGATCACGGACGGGCTCCGGGCGCCGATCCTGACGCCGAGCGCCATCGTCCGGACTCGGGCCAGCGCGCCCGCAGGAGGCCCGAGGGATCCACTTCGACCACGGGCGGCGTCTCCGGCGGCGCTGCGAACTCCACGAAGGACTCGGGGCCTGAGGCCATCCAGGATCGCGTCGACCCGCGGAGGAAGAGAAGCGTGCCGCCGTTTCCGACCCATTCGGGGTAGAGCGAATCGGGCGGCGCCGCCCACCTCTCGAGCCGCCACTCTCCCTGTTCGAACCGTGCCGTTCGCACCCGGTAGACGTTCCCGTCGTAGCGGCTCCAGGCCACCGCGGCGCCCTCCGGCGTGACCAGCAGCCGAGGCGTGATGTCGGGCACTCGGTTGTCCGGGGAAACGCGGCCTCCGGTCCAGCTCCCGTCCGGTCGTCCCTGGCGCCAGACGAGATCGTCGTCGTTGCCGTCGAAGGCGGACCACACGAGCAGCCAGGAGCCGTCGGCGAGTGCAACGCCGGCGAGTGCGGTCTGCGATCCGGGTCCGGCCCCGACCAGGCGGGTCGCCGGGTGGAGCTCCCCGTCGTCGTAGGGAGACAGCCACACCTCCTGAGCGCGGGGCCGGGTTGCTTCGAGCCACACGAGGCCCTGCAACGGTTCCGCCCCTTCGGTCGCCAACCAGCGGGCGGAGACGATCTGGATCGCTCCACGCCGGCGCAGGGGCGGCGCAATGGGACGGATCCGATCATGGCGACCGCGGTGGAGACTCAGTCTGGGCCCGCTCCTGTCCATGGCGACTGCCGCGACGGCCCACTCCTGCATGCCCTGCCGGTCCCGGCCAAGCAGCACCAGATCTTCGTAGCGGACGTACGCTCCCGGCGGTTCCATCGCCGGCAGTTCGACGGTCTGCTCCGGGCCCAGCCACAGGGTCGCTTCCGAATCCGTCGCCTCAAGGTATGCCCAGTCCTGTCCCCGATAGGCGGTCAGCCCGTCGGCGGCGAAACCCGGCGGGATACCGGCTGTCCAGGCAAGGAGCGTCAGCGTCCGGCAGAGCGGCCTTCGCATCGGCCTCAGCTTACCGGGCGGCAGGCCGGTAAGCTCTGCACGTGCATCGCGGTCCAAGCAGGTTTGCCGGGCGGATCGCGGTCGTGGCCGGAGCCACGGGGGCGATCGGCGGGCAGGTCGCTCGCCGGCTGGGGTCCGAGGGCGCTTCCCTCGTACTCATGGGTCGGGACCGGACGCGCCTTCGAGCGATCGCGGGCGATCTGGAGGGAGCGGACCGAGTCACCCGGATCGTGGCCGGGGACCTCGCCGAAGCCGCCGCGATCGACAGCGCCGAGGCGGAGTCGGCGTCGCTCGGCGACGGTATCGATCTGCTGGTGCATGCCGCCGGCGCCTTTCGCGCGGGTTCGTTCGAAATGGCGCCCGCTGGCGACCTCGACCATCTGTTCGCGGTCAACGCGCGCGCTCCCTACCTGCTGACCCGGAGGCTGCTTCCCGGTCTCCGCCGACGCGGCGGGCTGGTCGTGTTCGTGAACTCGACGGCGGGCCTGGTTGCCGGGGCAGGCAGCGCCGCGTATGCGGCCAGCAAGCACGCCCTGCGGGCTCTGGCCGATGCCCTGCGCGCCGAGGTCAACCGCGACGGCGTTCGAGTGCTGAGCGTCTATCCCGGGCGGACCCGCAGCCGAATGCAGCGGGAGGTCTGCCGCAGCTTGGGACAGCGCTACGACGCTGAACGCTTCCTCGATCCCGCGGACGTGGCGACAGCGATCGTCGACGCGGCGGCTCTGCCGCTCTCGGCCGAGGTCTGCGATCTGCGGCTCAGGCCGGCCAGCAAGCCGCGGCTGTAGCGCGGCTCTGCCGACCCGCGGGTCCGGTTGCCGCGGCGAACCGGCGACCTTGCCGGCGACCGTTACCTTTCGTCCAGCGGCGGCGGCTTTCGTGATGTCACCACGTAGCCGAGCGCCTTCAGCCGCTCGAGTTCCTCCGGTGTGATCGCCGGTTCGCCGCGCTCGGCGAGCCGAGTGGTTCGATCTGCGCCGTTCGCTGCCCGCCAGAGCCCCTGCAGGCGGCGCGCAAAGTCGTCCTCGACCGGAATCGGCCGGGTCGTTCCGTGCGGGAACCACGCGAACGACTCGAGCTCCGGGGGGGTTCCCGGAGCGCCCATGAGGGGCGGAACTGTCTCGAACTGCCGCTCGAGCCGCGCCACGAGTTCCTCGGGCGCCTCGGCCAGAGGCGCCGACGGTTCGCCGCCCGCGAGTGCCAGCATGGCGTCGTGGTAGCGATCTTCGACCGGGGCGAACCGGCTTTTCCACACCAGTTGGCGGCCTTGCTCGACCAGGGACAGCTGATTGGCGCCGTTGCCCAGGTAGAGCTCCGAAAGCGCGCCGGAAAGGCTCCTCCTGAAGAGGCTCGGCGGACTGCCTGCCGGCGGCGTTCCTCCTGCGGCCTCGACTATGGTCGAAAAGAGGCGGTAGTTGGCGACCGCGGGTCCGGGGTCGAGGGGCCGGTTCCAGCCAGCTGGCAGCTTGACGATCAGCGGCACTTCGATCAGCACCCGGTGCAGGCTGTTGCCGTGCAGGACCTGGCCGTTCTCGCCGAACTCCTCGCCGTGGTCGGAGGTGACGGCGATCAGGGCAAGGTCGAAGTGCCCGCTCTCGCGCAGCGCCTCGAGCATGGCGCCGACCTGCGCGTCCGCGTGGGCCGCGTTCAGTTGGTAGAGCTGCCAGGCGCGCTCCCTCAGGTCCACGTCGAGCGGGATGGCCGGGTCGGCAAACCGCCGCATCTGCAGGGGCGTGATCTGCTCTGGCAGATCATCGCGGGGCGCCGCAAGACGATCGAGGTATGGCGCATGGAGGCGGTACGGCGCATGCGGGGGCAGCACGTGCATCCAGACGAACTGGCGTCCTCCGTCCAGAGCGCGCAGAACCTCGGTCACCCGTTCCATCCGGGTCACGGGGCCGAAGCGCTCGAATCCGCGAACGTAGCCGAAGGTCTTCGTGAGCCAGCTGTTGGAGCGGAAGGCTGCGTTCCGGAAACCGAGATCGCGCAGGATCTCCGGCAGGGTCGGCAGGTCGTCCCGAAGACGCGCGCGCGCGCTGTGCCAACTGCCGTGCCGCCAGGGCTGGAGGCCGGTGAACAGCGACGCCATGGACGGCACCGTCCAGCTTGAATTGGAGATCGCCGTGCCGGCCCAGTCCGCATCGTCTGCCAGACGGTCGAGGTGGGGCATCAGGCCGCTGCCGACCAGGTCGGCGCGCAGCGCATCGATCGTGATCAGGACGATCGGCCCGCGGTGGAACGACGGCGCTTCGGAGCAACCGGCGGCCAGCGCCGCGGCGGCCAGCACGCAGGCAAACATGCGGGTTCCGGGCGGGCGGCGCCTCATGCCGGTTGCCTCATGGCTTCTCGGGAGCGGCCAATGGACGGCCAGGATCCCCTGGCAGCCCGTGAAGAAGGTCGCGCTGCATTCGAGCGCGCGGCGCGGACTTCGCCACGGGCTCTAGCGGGGCAGAAGCTCGATATGGAGGTCCGACCAGATCCAGCCAGGCTGGGCCGGCTCGTTCTCGTGCTCCCCCCGGAAGCCGAAGCCGACCGCGATCCGTTGCCCCTGCGTGAGCGGGATCTCGGAGACGTTCGGCCGGCCCACGGAACGCATGACCTCCGTGCCTTTGGAATCGGCGAGGGTCAGGACGATCCGGCCGCCGGCGGCGTCAAAGTCGAACATGATGTCGTAGGTCTCGCCCGCTGTCATCAGGTAGTTTGCCACCACGCGCTGCTTGTTCACGTGGTTGACGCCCCAGTCCGTACGGTAGAACACCTGAGCCGGTCCGCCAGGTCCCTTGGCGATGCCGAATCCGAACAGGTCGACGTGCTTCTCCCGAGCCAGCCAGAACAGGTTCTGGTTGCGGGACGAAACCCGGTTCCAGCCGCCGTGATGGACCTTGAACCGAAAGACAGCCCGCCGGTAGACCCCCTGAGGGGTGTTCAGCCTCTGCTCGAAGCTGGGACGCGCGTTCGTGGCGCGGTGGAAGGCGCCCTTGAGGTCGATGCACACCCAGCCCGAAGTGCAGGAGTCCAGGGACGGAGGCTCCGGCTTGGGTGGATCGCCGTTCCCGGGAGGCCGACGAAGTGCCGAGGCGCGGTTCAGGGCCGGTTGCAGGATCGTGAGCCGGTCCGCGTCGTCATCGGCGACCATTCCGGTGACATAGAAGTTGTCCGTGCAATTCGTGGAGATCGTGTAGTGGTCACCGAGTTCGATGCCGACCACCTTCAGGACATCGGCGACGTAGGTCAACGACAGCGGCTGGTGCCGGAGGACCCGGGATTCGAGGGCCCAGTTGCCGTCGTGGCCGCGAACCCTGTGTTCGCACGTGCTGCTGGTGTGGGACAGGTTGAGGATCGCGTAGTCCGAGCGGTCGTTGCTGTCCCGGCGCAGCCCGGAAACGAAGGCCCAGGTTCCGCCAGGGACCAGGTTCTCCGAGTCGACGATCGGAACCTGCTCTCGCAGGCCGATCCGCCTGCCGCTCGAGTCGGTCGGCATCGTGTAGGCCTGGAAGGCAAGTTCGCCGTGAGCGACGAGCTCGACCATCGCGGGCTGCTCGCTGGTCAGGTCGCTGTACTGCATCGTGCGGCCGGGCGGTACCGACATGCTGGTCGGCGGAGTGGACCGCCGGGTGCCGTCGGTCCCGGAGGCGATGGGGAGGATGTCGAAGCGCTGCGCCTGGTCTGTCGGATTGTGGACGCTGAGCAGGACTTCCCTGGCGTCGTCGTCGTGCGCGATCATCACGTAATAGGCGTCCTGCGCGAGCAGGGTCGCCGGCAGGCCAACCAGAAGAACCGCCATGGCGATTGCAGCCAACGGCGCTGGACGCCCGATCGGTCCGATCATCGGAGTGGCTCGCTTGCCAACGGAGATCCTTTCGAGAAATCGAAACATGCAGAATAGCAGACGACAAGGGTGGCGATGGCCTTGGCCTTGTCCGATTTCCTGTCCGCTGACCGATGCGCCCGAGCGTGAATCGGGGTTGCCTTGGAGGACCGATCCTGCAAGCTCTTCCGTCGCGCATCTGTCCGAGCCGCTTCCGAGCCGCCACACCTTGGGAAGGTCACGAGTTCCCGCCTGTAGCATCCTGCTCTTGATCGGCAACCGTCTCGGAACTGCCCCGCGAGCCACCGTACTCGGGGCCGCGTTGCTCGCCCTGGGCGCGGTCGCGGCTGCTCGGACACCGAGTCACTGCAAGGCCTTCGGCGACAGCATCACGGTTGGCGTCGGCGACGATCCGGAGCGCTCCGAGGTCGGCTATCCGCCCCGCCTCCAGGATCTGGTTACCGGCCTGGTGGTCGACAACCGGGGCGTCGGCGCCGAGAGAACGCCGGAAGGTCTGGCTCGAATCGACGGCGTGCTGGCGGAGCCGGGGGACTGCCTGTTGCTGATGGAGGGCACGAACGACATCAGCCGCGACATCTCGCCGGAAACGACCCTGTTCAACCTGGACCAGATCGCTGCCCGAGCGGCGGAGGCCGGCTGGACCCCGTACCATGCCACCCTGATTCCACGTTTGCGGAATGCCCGTTTCGATCCGAACAACTGGCAGAATCAGGAGCTGGCGCAGTCGATCCGGCGGCTGGCGGCGGGCCGGCGCCGCGGCCTGGTTGATCCGTTCGAGATCTTCACGACGCAGCGGCGCCTGTTCCACGCTTTCTACTACGCAGGCACCGAGGATCTCGTGGGACACCCGAACGGAGCCGGCTACGACCTTCTCGCCTCGATCTTCGCCGACGTGCTCCAGGCCGCGGACACGGTGCCTCCGGTTCCGACACGCCTGATTCCCGCACACGGCGCGGAGGGGATTCCGGCCTCGAGCGACCTGGTGATCGAGGTGCGGGACTTCGGCAGTGCCATCGACACAGGATCGGCGGAGCTCCTGATCGATGGCCTGCGCGCTCCGTTGCCTGAGGTCGGTGACGACGGACATTGGCTGCGATGGCGCGTCTCGCCCGCAGCGCCGCTTGACGGCGTGGTGACGCTCTCCCTTCGCGCCAGCGACGCCGAGGGCAACCTCCACGACCGCGTCGTAAGCCGCTTCCTGGTCGAGGGCGCGGTCCTTCCGCCCGGCGACGTCGATCGGGACGGCCGCGTGGCCGGTCGGGACCTCGTGTTTCTGGGGCTGGCTTTCGGGGCCGGGCAGGATTCCCGGCGCTACGACGCCGACGCCGATCTCGACCGCAGCGGGGAGGTGGACGGCGAGGATCTGGCCATCCTCGCGGCGAACTTCGGCGCCGGCTCATAGCAGCCGCAGGAAGCGTAACGTGCAACTCGGGATCCTGGGCATGCCCAAGTCGGGCAAGACAGCGCTGTTCAATGCGCTCACGGCCTCCCGGCAGGCAACCGGCAAGTTCCGGGCCTCGAAGACCACGAACGTGGGAGTGGCGACGGTGCAGGACCGGCGCCTCGAGAGGCTTCGGGATCTCTACCGACCGAAGCGCCACGTGCCGGCGCAGGTTCGATTCGTCGATGTTCCCGGCATCGACCGCGGCCGAGGAGAGACCCTGGACCTGGCTGAACTGCGGATGATGGACGCCCTGGTCCACGTCGTGCGGGCGTTCGAGGACCCGGAACTGCTGCACCCGTCGGGTCGGGTCGACCCGCAGCGCGACATCGCGGAAATCGACCTGGAGCTGATCCTTGCCGATCACGAAGTGGTGGAGCGGCGGCTGGAACGTCTCGTTCAGGCGCAGAAGAGGGGGCTGAGCGACCTGGAGAAGCGAGAGCGCAGGCTGCTGTCGGACCGGATTCTGCCCGCGCTCGAAGCGGAAACGGCGCTGCGGCGCCTGGAACTGGGAGCGGAGGACGAGAAACGGCTGCGCAGCTACGGCCTTCTGTCGCGGAAGCCGATGCTGGTGGTCGTGAACGTCGACGAGGACGCTGCCGGCGACCCGGCTGCCGCAGCCGGCGTAGAAGCGTCTTCAGGCGTCGAACTGCTTGCCTTGAGCGCTCGTCTGGAAGAGGAGATCTGCCGTCTGGACCCGACTGATCAGGGCGATTTCCTTGCCGAAGCGGGTCTTGACCAGCCGAGCGCAGTCCGGGTCGTGCAGGCTGGCTACGAACTGCTGGGGTTGATCTCCTTCTTCACGGTCGGCGACGATGAGGTCCGCGCCTGGACCTTGCGCCGCGGCAGCACGGCGGTGAGCGCGGCCGGCGCAGTTCACTCCGACATGGAGCGCGGCTTCATTCGGGCCGAGGTGACCGGGTGGCGCGAGCTGATCGACGCCGGGTCGCTTGCCGTCTGCCGCGAACGCGCGACGCTGCGCCTGGAGGGCAAGGCATATCGCGTGCGGGACGGCGACGTCGTCCATTTCCGGTTCAACGTGTAGAAGCACGATGGACTGGAGGGGGCCTTTCCGACTCGACGAGCGCCGCATCGCGTTTCCCCAGCCGCGATTGGCGGACTCGAGCGGCCTGCTCGCGGTCGGTGGACGCCTCGACCCCGAGTGGCTGCTCGCCGCCTATCGCTCCGGCATCTTTCCGTGGCCGCTGCTGGGGCCAGACAGGCCCATGCTGTGGTTCTCGCCCGATCCCCGCCTCGTCCTCTATCCGAAGCGGTTCAGAACGTCGCGCAGTCTGCGCCGCGAACTCCGCCGCGCCCCGTTCGAGGTCACGATCGACACGCGCTTCCGGGAAGTGATGACCGCCTGCGCTGAAACCCCCCGGCGCGGACAGCAGGGGACCTGGATCACGGATCCGCTGATCGACGCGTTCGAGCGCCTGCACCGGCTCGGCCACGCCCACTCGGTCGAGTGCCTGCAGCGCGGCGAACTCGTGGGCGGTCTCTACGGGATCTCGATCGGCGGCGCGTTCTTCGGTGAATCGATGTTCGCCCGCCGATCCAATGCGTCCAAGATCGCGCTGGTTCGCCTGGTTCGCGGCCTCGAACAATGGGGCTACGCCTTCGTGGACTGCCAGCAGGTCACCGAGCACCTGCTCCGGTTCGGCGCCGAAGAGGTCCCGCGCGGCCGCTTTCTGCACGAACTCGAAGCGGCCCTCAGGCTTCCCGGCCGTCCCGGATCGTGGAACTCGCCGTAGCTCCCGAGGACGGCCGTGCCTTGCCGGAGCGTCAGGACTGCGGCGCCTCCTGCGCCAGACGTACGACGACCGCGTCGGCTATCCGTGATCCCACCTCCGCGCCGAAGACCAGAGGGTCGCTCTCGGCGCCGTCGTAGGCATCGGTCCAGAGAACGGTTCCGTCGTCAGCCCGCACCAGGCGGGCCCAGACCCGAAGACGATCCTGCTGCCGCTGAACCCGACCGTCGAGCACGAAATCGGTGCTCAGCCCCTGTGATTCGCCGCCGGCGCCCGGGAACGGTCGGAAATCGTGCTCGACAACCGCGAGCCGCTCGGACGCCTGCTGACCGAGCGACGTGATGAGCTCCTGGGCCAGGCCCTGAAGGAACGGATCGGCGCCGGACCAGGTCCCCACGGCCGAGAAGGGCAGTATCGCCAGAACTTGCCGTGACGATTCGCTGGCGGCGGGTTCGCCCGTGTCCAGGGCGCCCCACACGAGGACCGTGGCAAGGATGCCCAGAGCCACACCAAGGCCGGCAAGCACGGCGCCGACCCTCGGCCGCCACTGCCGGGCGGCGCCGCCGCGGGGAAGGTCGGGCTCGCTGTCACCGTTGACCTCGCTTACAGGCTTCAGAAAACGATAGCCGAGACGCGGCAGCGTTTCGACGTACTCGGGCGCATCGGCGCTGTCGCCGAGCGCGATCCGGATTCGCTTGACGCAGGAGTTCATGCTCTGGTCGTACTCGACATGGACTTCGTCGGGCCAGAGATGACTGCGAACCACTTCGCGCGAGACCACTGCGCCCCGGTGTGCGATCAGCAGTTCGAGCAGCCGCGCGGGCTGGGGCTGGAGCCGCACCTTGCGGCCGCGGCCGGAGAGCTCCAGGGTCTCGGGATCGAAGCGAAACTCCCCGAACTGGAGGCGGCGCGGCCGTGCAGGGAAGCTGCCGTGCTTCTTGTCAGGGCGTTCCTCCTGCACCCTGCCGTTACCGCGCTGCATGAGGTCGCTCTGGGACTGTTGCGAGTGAACTGCCGTCTGGTGTTTCCGTTGCCCTAAACGACCGTTCCGTCCGGGCAGGCCTGACTTTAGAGGACATGAAGAAGACTACGCGCGGAACGTTCCCGACGATGCCTGACAGTTGTGTGACGAGTACGTGACTTCCGTGACTTGCACCCTTTGCTCGCCGCGGCGAGCGCGGCGGCCTCGACGCCGGAGGAGCGGCGGAGCGTCAGCTGCCGATGATTGGCGATCCCTGGTTCCGAGGGAACAACCGGATGTCTCGTGGAGGGAAGAGTCGGGCGATCGCGTGTCCGAGTCCAGACCGGACCCGCCTTCTCGCGGTGCAACGCGCGGCCGACGAGCGGACATTCCTGGGCTTAGGGCCGCAGAGGAGCAGCGGATGGTGCCCAGGGGCGGATTCGAACCACCGACACCCTGATTTTCAGTCAGGTGCTCTACCAACTGAGCTACCTGGGCAGGTCGCACGCCGGACGGGAAGCCAGAGCAGGGTGTTTTCTAGCAGGCATCCGGCGAGCCCGTCAACGAGAGTGTAGTGACTCGGCCGCGGCTCCGCTCTGGCTCCGCCTCCTTGACCGCCTGTGCCGGCCGACCCGTCCTGGCGGTCGCCGCCGGGCGGATACGCTCGGAACGTGCACGAAACGGGTCGAGCTGCCCAGGGCCGGACGCGGCCGGTTGCCTGCATCCGAACGGCCATGCTCGTCGCCGCGCTGGTTGCCGGAAGTCTGCAGCCGGGCTGCGGGGACTCCTCGCCGCCGACCCGCGAAGCGGAGTGGATCTGGCCGCATCGGGACGGTGAGGAACCGGGCCGGGCTGCGGCCTACCTGTTGCTGGCCGACTTTGAGCTGGAGGAAGCGCCGCGAGCGGCGGCACGCCTGTTCGTTACCGCTGATCTGGAGTACGCAGTTCACCTGAACGGCCACCAGATCGCCCGCGGCGGCTTCCGGCGCGGCGAACCGATCGACGAGTTCCAGGTCGCCCACCTGCTGCGCGCCGGCGCCAACCGCCTGACGATCGAGGCGCGCACTCCTTACGGCGATGGCGGCGCGCTCGCGGGAATCGAGCTGGACGACGGCTCGCTGCCCGTCGTGTCGGACCACACCTGGCGGTTTCTCGACGTCTGGGACCCGGCCGTGGTGAAGGGCGACGCTTCCGGCGCAGACACCACCGCAGCACTGCCGGGCGTCCGCGCCTGGGGACGCCCCCCCGTGGGCCGATGGGGCCCGGTGGTCCGCGGCGAACTGGCGAAGACGGCACCGATCTGGCGGTCCGCCGGGCCGCATCGCATTGTCCGCATGTCCTCCTCGCCCGGTCTCGATCTCTCGCCCGCGGAGCAGAGCGGCTGGCTGGTGGACTTCGGCCGAGAGGTCACCGGTGTGCTCGAACTCGAGTTCCGATCGCAGGATCCGGCCGGCGACCCCCAGCTCCGCCTGTGTCTCAAGGATGACTGCGAACGGCGGCGGCTGGTGCTGACCGCCGGCAGACCGGCCTGGAGAGACTCGGCGGCGCGCAGCTTCGACACCGTCGTGGTACATGGAGTGGAGGAGCTCCGGGCGGCAAGGGTGCGAAGTTAGCTGCCGAGGCCAAAGCCTCGCAGTCCGTGGCGGAAGTCACACCGTATTCGAGCGTTCTTGCATCCCGTCCGGCATCGTGCTCTTCGGTCGCACATGGCCCGACGTGCTCCTTGGTCGCGCCTTGCCGGACGGGCGCCTGACCGCTCTCGGTACGACGCGGACATGGCCGCGGGCAGCTCAGGGCGGCTGCCGTCCATGTGTGTCGAAAGACCGGCCGCGGCCGGCCCACGCGACTGACGACTCACGGAAGTCGGGCATGGCCCGCCGCGGTGCCGTCCGGATGCTGTCGAGCGCATGGTGCGTGAGCTGGCCGGCCGGAGGCGCCCCGGCGCCTCGTCGGGATGCTGTCGGTCAGCCTCGGGGTCCTGTCCGAGGACTTCGGCCAACTGATGGCGCACATATACTGCATTCGGGCCGTTAGCTCAGTTGGTAGAGCAGTGGACTTTTAATCCAAGGGTCGGGGGTTCGATCCCCTCACGGCCCACCACGTGCCTGAGCCTCCGGGGCGGAAGCGACGCGTGCGGCGTCCGCTGGCCGTGGCGGCATGGGCCTTGCCGCCCCAGGTCTCGGTGGGAGCCTCCGTGCCTGCCCCTGAGCGTGCCACTGCGTGTCGCGAACATGCCTCTTGCCGTTGCGCGCCCGCCGGCGTACGCCGAGCAACCCAGATGGTCGGGGCGCCTTCGCCTGCCTTGGGGCCATAGGATGGCTGGCATGCGCAAGAGACCCACTCGCTGGCCCCTCTTCCTCTTCGCACTTGCGGCAGTCCTGACGCCGCGAGCGTTCGCAGCCGGCGACCGCGGTGCCCTGCTCGAACGAATCGACGAGCTCGTCTCCGACTCGATGGCGGCCACGCAGACGCCCGGCGTCTCGGTCGCGGTTCAGGCCGGCGGCGAGCTGGTCGTGGCGAGAGGATACGGCCTCGCCGATGTCGAGAACCGGGTGCCGGCGACGGAGCACACCGTCTACCGGATCGGCTCGGTCACCAAGCAGTTCACGGCTGCGGCCGCCCTGAAACTGGTCGAGGCGGGCAAGGTGTCCCTCGACGATCCGATCGCCGAGTACTTTCCCGACTATCCGGTCGGCGAGTTCCACATCACGGTGGGGCAGTTGCTCGACCACACGACCGGAATCAAGGGCTACACCGAGATGCCGTCGTTCTGGGAACAGAGCCGGCTCGACCTGTCGCACGAGCAGATGATCGAGATGTTCTCGGCCGAGCCGTACGAGTTCGAACCGGGTGACCGCTACCAGTACAACAACTCGGGCTACTACCTGGCCGGCCTGCTGGTCGAGAAGGCGAGCGGCCAGAGCTACGCCGACTACCTGCACGAGACCTTCTTCCGTCCTCTCGGGATGCGGGAGACGCACTACCTCTACAACGACCCGATCGTCCCCAACCGGGCCGAGGGCTACCGGGTCGAAGACGGCATCCTGCTGAACGACGAACCGCTCTCCATGCTGCTGCCGTTTTCTGCCGGCGCGCTGGGTTCGAGCGTCCTCGATCTGGTCCGCTGGACGACTGCACTCGGCGCGGGCGATGCAGTGGCGCCGGACAGCCTCGCGGCGATGACCACCAGGCGCCGGCTGCCGAACGGCGAGGAGATCGGCTACGGCCTCGGCCTTCTGGTCGGCGAGATGGCCGGTCACCGGAAGATCTCGCACGGCGGCGGCATCAACGGCTTTCTGAGCCAGCTTTCCTGGTACCCGGACGACGACCTGATCGTCGCCGTGCTCAGCAACAGCACGTCGGCCGAACCTGCCGCGCTGGAGGCCCGGATCGCCCGAGCGGTCCTCGGCGTGCCGGAACCGGACCACGCCGAGGTGACACTGGAACCGGACGAGTTGAAACGCTACGCCGGCAGCTACGACTTCGGGCGAAATCCGATCACCGTCGTCGCCAGGGACGGCAGACTCCTGGTCGCCGGCAGGGAGACCGTGCCGATCGGCGACCACCGCTTCGTCGGTATCCGCGACACGGAGCAGATCGCGATCTTCGAGGTCGACGTGGAGACCGGACGGGCCACCCACCTGCGTCTCGAACGCTGGGGTCAGGTGCAACGAGGAAAGCGCACCGAGGCCGATCCGTAGGAATCCGCAGGGCGCTGCCAGCATCAGGGCCGGCGCGAAGAACCGCGGACAACCGAAGTACGATTGCCTGCCATGGGACTGCCTGCCATGCGATCCGCGCCGGACCGACCGCGGCAGGAGCCCGCGCCGCACCGCAAGCGGTCGGGCGCCCGGCCGGGAAGGCGCGCCAAGGGAACATGCCGGGCCCTCGCTGCACCCTTTCTGGCGGTGTTCCCGATCATCGCGTGCGGCCCCACCGAGCAGGACTGGCCCGTCTATCTGGGCGATTCGGGCCGTCAGCACTACAGCCCGCTCGACGAGATCAACCGGGGCAACGCAAGCCAGCTCGAAGTCGCCTGGGTCTACGACTCCGGCGAGCCCCGGGGGGAAGGCGCGACGATGTACACGAGCCCGCTGGTGGTCGAAGGAGTGCTGTACGGGCTGTCGCCGCGGCTCGACGCGTTCGCCCTGAACGCGGCCACGGGCGAGGAGATCTGGCGCACCGATCTCGGTCTCCCCGGGAGTGCGCAGAGGGGCCTCATGTGGTGGCAGAAGGGCGGCGACAGGCGCCTCTTCTTCACCCATGGCAAGGACCTGATCGCACTCGACGCGGACGACGGCACTCCGGTCGAGAGTTTCCGCGCCGGCGGCGTCCTCGATCTCACGCCGGACGTGGACAGGGACGGACGCATCTTCGTTTCCGTGCCGGGAGTCGTGTTCGAGGACAAGCTGATCTTCGGCTTCTCGACCAACGAGGACGCGAGCGCCTTCCCCGGATCGATCCGGGCCTTCAGCGCCCTGGACGGCAGCCTCGTCTGGCAGTTCGACACGATACCGGCGCCGGGAGACTTCGGCTCCGAGACCTGGGCGGAAGGATCGCTGGAGCGGGCCGGCGGCGCGAACGTCTGGAGCGGCATGGCGCTCGACGAAGAGCGCGGCATCCTCTTCGCGCCCACGGGTTCCGCGACCCCCGATTTCTACGGCGCGAGTCGCCTGGGCGACAACCTGTTCTCGGACTCCCTGGTGGCGGTCGATGCGCGCACCGGAGAACTGATCTGGCACTTCCAGGTCGTCCGCCACGACCTCTGGGACAAGGACAACCCCTCGCCGCCGACCCTGGTTCAGCTCGAGCGCGACGGCCGGGTGATCGACGCCGTGGCGATGACCACGAAGACGGGTCAGCTCTTCGTTTTCGACCGCGAGACCGGGGAATCGATGTACTCCATCCACGAGATCGAGACGCCGATTCCGAGCACGCTGTCGGGCGAAGTGACGGCGCCGAAGCAGCCGATGTCGGCCGTGGTCATCAGCCGCCAGGGGTTCGAGATCACGAACCGCACGCCGGAAGCGCGCGCGTTCGTCGAGGAGCGGATCAAGGACTGGGATCTGCGGCCCTGGGCGCCTCCCAAGGTCGGCACCGTGCTCTTCATGCCGTGGTACGACGGCGGCGGCGAGTGGGGCGGTTCGGCGTTCGACCCGAACACGAACCACCTGATCGTCAATGCGAACGATGTCGCCGGCATACTGAATCTCACCGAAGTGCCGGTCGGTTTCAGCAGGTACGGCACCTACGCGCTCCACTGTGGCCGCTGCCACGGACTGAAGCTCGAGGGCACCGACGTGGCGGCGCCCCTGCTCGGCGTGGGCGAACGCCTGTCTCGCGCCGAGATTCGCCGCATCATCCGCGAAGGCAGCGGCCGCATGGAAGGGTTCGACCATCTCGACCGGGTCGAGCTGGGCGCCATCGAGGCCTACATCCTCGATCCAGAACCCGAAGAAGACGAGCCCAGAGGCGAAGTCGCCTACGTCCTGGGCGGCTACGTGTACCTTCGCGACCACGAGAATCTCCCCGGCAACTCGCCGCCGTGGGGGACGCTGAACTCGATCGACCTCGCCACGGGCGAGATCGCCTGGAAGGTGCCTTTCGGCGACTATCCCTCCCACCCAGGCCTCGGCTTCGGCGCCGTGAACTACGGCGGCCCGGTGGTCACGGCTTCCGGCCTCATCTTCATCGGTGCGACGCCCGACGAGATGTTCCGCGCCTACGACACCCGCAACGGCGAGATCCTCTGGGAGACCAGGCTGTCGGCCGCGGGATACTCGACGCCGGCCGTCTACAGCACAGGCGGCAGACAGTTCGTCGTGATCGCCGCCGGCGGCGGGCGCACGGGCGGACCTTCCGGGGGCGAGTACATCGCGTTCAGCCTGCCGGATTGATCTGGCCTCGGAGCCGGGAGCAACTGTCGACCTCCCGGTCGAAGGGCGGATCGGTGCGCGCCGGGGGAAGCCGTCCGGCCCGGCTTCAGACCGACTGTCTCATGCGCCGCCGGCTATGGGTGTGGCTATAGTTGGTCCATGATGTTCCCTCGACCGTTCATCTCGTTGACGGCCGCCGCGGCCTTGGCAGCGGCGATCTGCCCATCGCTCGCTGCTCAGACGGCGTCGCCCGGCAGTCTTGTCCACTGGCCTGGCGAGGGGGTCGAGCGCTGCCTGGTCGGTGATCGGACATTCGCCCCGACCGAGCTTGACGGCCACTCGGGATGCCTGGTTCCTGTCGGCCTCACGCGAACCGACGACGTCGTGGTCGAGCGCGACCGGGACGGGCGGCGGGAGCGGCTGCAGATCGGCCTCGGCGAGTATCCCTACTCGGTCCAGCGGCTGACGATCAAGGACCGGAGCCGCGTCGATCTGTCTCCCGAGAATCTGGCCCGTGTACAGCGAGAGAACGCGCTGATCGAGAAACTCTGGGGCCTCCAGGGCGATTCCCGGTTCTCGCTGCCTCTGGGTCCGCCGCTGGAGAAGCTGCCGGCCGGCGGCCGGTTCGGCGCCAGGCGCATCATCAATGGGAATCCCGGCTCCCCGCACACGGGCGCCGATTATGCGGTTCCTCAGGGGACGCCGGTGCTGGCGGTCGAAGATGCCGTGGTCACCCTGACCGGCGAGTTCTTCTTCGCCGGCAACGCGGTGTTTCTCGACCATGGCAACGGCCTGATCAGCATGTACTTCCACCTCCACGAGGTGTTCGTCGAACAGGGTGAGGAGGTCTCGCGCGGCCGCCTGATCGGCACCGTCGGTTCCACCGGCCGTTCGACTGGACCGCACCTGCATTTCGGTGTCCGCTGGCAGGGCGCGCGTGTCGATCCGTCGCTGTTGCTAGGCGCGCCGGGAACAATCCGAACGGTGCGCTGAGACACCCGGGAGCTTGCACGGCGGAATCGTGTTCCGCGCTACCGTGCCACGGGGGCCGCACAGGGTCTCGTCGGCCTCCCCCGAGGACCGCCGAGGGCCGGTTTGGTCCTGTACCTCATGGGACGGGACTGCGGCTGGCCTCGGCTGAAGGCAGGGCGGTATGCTCACCAGGCCACGGCCCATCCGGGCGCTTCATCGTGCAGAAGGTCGTCCGAGCTCTTCAGGAGTACGCCCAAAGCGTCCGGCGGGATCGCAAGGTCAACCCTGCAACCGGCGATGGTTCCGGCCTGGAACCGCTCTTGGCGCCGAGATTCCAGGCACTCGTTGAGGCGACGCTGGCGCAGGCCAACTTCCCACTGCTGCGAGGCACGCTCCGCGCCCTGACCTTGGAGGAGAGGCGCCGCATGCTGGGAACCGCGTTCGACGTGGCGGTCGACGCCGTGAACTCGGTCGATCCGGCCTTGCTTCTGCCGACGAAGAAGCGAGACCCGATGTTCTGCCTCTACGAGGATTTCCTGCGGGTCTTCGACCCCGCGGCGCCGGCTTGTCCAGAGTCTACGGTATCGAGCTCGGTCCTCGGCAGGTCTTCGACGCGATCCTGGCCCTGCTTTCGGCGACGGAGTACACGGTCCGCTTCGCCCATGACCTGGAGAACGAGTTCCCTCACGTGCCCTTTCCCAGCGACAAGTCCGTCTTCACCGCGGCCGCAAGCCTGGGTAGCCGCATCCGGGAGCTGGAGACCTTCCGGTCAGCTCCGGCGAGGGACTTCTTCGGGGCGCGCCTCGATGGATCTCCTTCCCCGACACTCGCGGTGCCGATCCGTGGCCGCGCCTTCCGACGCGACGAGGGACCGGGCGACACGGCCGGCCGGGTCGCCCTGGTCGAAGACCGGTCCTTCGTCATCTCCGGCGTCTCTCGAGCTGCCTGGAATTTCAGCGTGAGCGGCTATCCGGTTCTCCACCGCTGGCTCAGGGCCCGCAACGGCCAGCCGATCGATGCCGCCCTCCAGCGCGCTGTTCTGGACGTCGTGGCCAGAATCGAAGAACTGCTGCACCGGTTCCGCGAGGCGGATCCCCTGCTGGAGCAGGCGATCGACATGTCGCTGAGAAGGAGCCAGTTGATCGGAGGAGAATGATGGCCCCGTCCCACGCACGACAGCAATCGCTGTTCCCGGCTGGCTCCGACGAGCCGAGAATCCCGACGCCCGAGCCGGAGGACATCCGCCGTCAGCTGCTGGGCGTTCTCCGGCTGCTTCGCGAGGCGGAGACGTTGCCGTGGTCGCCGCATGAGTTTCGCACCTGGCGCATCATCTTTCCCCAGATGACGAACTGGCTGCCCGACGACGAAGCAGAGGGCCTGAAGGACGCCTTCGCGCGCGAGATGGACCGGTGGGGCGATCGCGCGCGCGACACCGACGGAGGCTGAAGCCGCGAACAGAATCTTCAGAGCTTCAGAGTACCGGCAGTCGGCCGTACAGCCTCGCCGTGTTCTCCCTGACCGCCGCGGCAACGTCTTTCTCGGGAACGGCCTTCAGTTCCGCGATGGCTCGCAGCGAAACCAGCGCGTTCGCCGGCTCGTTGCGCTGATCTCGTTCAGGCCCCAGCACGGGGCTGTCGGTCTCGAGCAGGAGACAGGAAAGCGGTAGACGCCGTACGAGTTTCTGCTTCTGCGGCGAGCGAACGATCGACGGCGGCACGGAAAAGAAGTAGCCCGCCTCGACCGCCGGCCCGGCGCGGGCGGCGCGGCCATCGAATGCGTGGAGTTGCACGCGTTTCGCTCCCCGTTCACGCAGCAGGTCGATGGCGTAGTGCCCGGCAGACCGGGAATGGACGTTGAGCGGCAGGTCGAGTTCGATCGAGAGATCGATGAAGAGAGCGAAGATGTCCCGTTGAAGCGCCAGATCCTGCTCCTCGCGCACCTTCCAGCGGTCCAGGCCGACCTCGCCGATGGCTGCGAGCCGGGATCGTTCCCGGCGGATCAGATCGGCGATTGCCTCTGCGGCGGCCAGATCGAGGTGGGTCGGATACAGCCCGGCCGTCGGGCGGACGAAGCCCGGGTACGCCTCGGCCAGATCGAGGTTGCGCTCGGCGTCCGCGAGCGTCTCGCCGACGGCGACCACGGCATCGACGCCGGCGTCCCGGGCCCTTGCCAGCACGTCGGAGAGATCTCCTCCAAAGGCGCCGGCGCACAGGTGTGCGTGGCAGTCGGTGAGCCCGGAGTGTTCCGCCGCCCTGCTCACAGGCACTCGCACTCGACGATCTCGACGCGAAGCAAGAGGCGCTGCGCTGGCACTTGCACCGACGCTACCGATTCTCGGCGCCGCCGGAGCCAAGGCGTTCTTCCAGCTCCTGCACCGTCCGCGGCCAGTCTGCCTTCAACAGGCGCGAAAGGGTCCGGTCGGCGAGCAGCCGGCCGCCGGTCTGGCAGCGAGCGCAGTAGTTGCACTCGTTTTCGGCGTAGACGATGCGCTGGACCGGCGCACGACATGCCGGGCACGGCTGCCGGTAACGTCCGTGCACGGCCATTTCCTCGTGAAACGCGGTCACCTTCGCAGGAAACCGGCCGCCGGCCTGAACGCGCAGCCGATCGGTCCACTCGGTCAGCACCCCGACCGCAGCCCGATACAACGCGTCGATCTGTTCGTCGCTCAGCCGCTTGGTCCAGCGCATCGGAGACAGGCGAGCACGATGAAGGATCTCGTCCGAGTAGGCGTTGCCGATGCCGCTGAAGAGCCTGGGGTCGATCAACGACCGCTTCAGCGTGTGGTTCTCCTCCGTCAGCCGGGCCCGAAAGGCCTCAGGACCGCAGTCCAGCACTTCGAGCCCGCCGCGGTCCAGGCTTGCCAGCCCGTCTCCACCCGCAACGAGATGCATCGCTGCGCGTCGCTTGCTGCCGGCCTCGGTCAGAAGCAGTGTGCCGTGTTCGAAGTCGAACGCCGCGAGACCCGCGCGCCCCGGCAGCTTCGCCGCTTGCGCAGTCCAGCGGAACCGGCCCGCGACCATCAGATGGATGGCGAGGAACAGCGCGCCCTCCAGGCACAGGACGACCCGCTTTCCGAGTCGTCGAACACGGACGACGGCGCGCCCCTCTGCCTGCGACAACGGCGGCTGCACGGAGCGCAGCAGAAAGGGACTGCGCACGCGGATGCGCGTCAGTTCGCGTCCGGCAACCCGCTGTTCGATCGCTTCGCAGTAGACGGCGACGTCAGGAAGTTCCGGCATTCAGGAATCTCCGCAGCGCTCGCGCTTCGGTGAGCAGCTCCTGAGCGGCCGCGAGAACGGAACCTCTGTCCCCTGCTGCCGGAGCAGCAGCTCTTGTGGGAGTGGCCGGAACCGCCGGCGCGGTCGGCGAATCGTCAGGATCGCCAAGGCCAGCGTCCCGAGTCTGCCGCAACGACGCCAGCAACAGGTTGCGCACTTCCTCCGCGTTGTCCAGGCCCTGAAGCAGGCCACGGCTCAGGCTGTCCTCGTCGTCATCGTCCGAACCGCCTCCGCTGGCGGTGTGGATCTCCAGGTCGGCGATGCCGAACAGACGCTGCAGAGGGCCGCGCTTCACTGCCATGTTCTGGATGTTCACGACCGTCATCGTCTGCTCGCGAAGGCTGTAGATGCCGTACCGGATGCGGAGTGCGCGATCGCTCACCATGTACCAGCGCATCTCGTAGCCCAGGCGAAGCACCGAGAACGACGTCACGAACTGAACCAGGAAGAGCACGATCAGGAGGGGTGCCGCCGCTTCGGTGAATCTGAACCAGGCAGCGGCGCCAGCCGCCCGGTCTTCGAAGAACTCGAGGAACTGAAGCCCGATGGCGGACCCGACGAGGCCCACCAGGGCGAACGTCTGCCCGAGGCCCCACTTGAGCACGCTGTATCCGAAGTACCGCGGCGAAGCCCGGAACACACGCAGCGATTCCGGCGATCCCGGCGGGGGCGCCGGACGCTCGTCGACCTGGAACAGCCAGAGCAGGAAGCGCTTCGGGCCCCTGGGCATCCGAGTGCCGGCTGCCCCGCCGGGATCGCCGGTCATCGACTGCCTCGATCCAACCCTCGCCGTTCCAACTCCTCACGGATCGCCGTGACTTCGCGGGCGACCTCCCGCAGAGTGGCGGCCAACGCTGCCGAGTCGGCGGCGGCCGCGGGCGCCGCGGGCGCCGCGGCCGTGGCGGCTGCTGTGGCAGTTGGCGCCGCGGTACGCGCGCCGCGCATCCGGCTGTACATGAAGTTGCGTACTGCCGAAAGCTCCAGCAGGCCCTCGATCTTCATTTCCGCCTTCGCCGAACCGCTCGCGGTCTGGACCAGAAGGCGAGACAGGCCCAGCCACCGCTCGAACGCGTTGCTCTGCAGGTGGATGTCCTGGATGCGGCTGTAGGTGAGGCTGATCTCGCGCCTGAAGAGGGCGCCCCAACTCATCGTCACGCCTTCGTCGTCAAAGCGGTAGTTCAGTGTCCGATAGCGAAGGAACAGGAAGGCGAAGACAAACGGAAAGGCGGGGCCGGTGATCAGGGAGAACAGAACGTAGTAGCGGAGCAGCCTGGGATGGGGTCGGCGGATCGCGCGAACACGCGCCTCGGCGCTTTCGGCGTCCGCGCTCCCGGTCGAACCGTACGGTGCACCGCTCGTGTTCAAGCCGTCAACACCTCCTCGATCCGGTCCAGAGCCCAGTCCAGTTCGTTGCGCCGGATCACCAGCGGCGGCGCGAATCGGATGACGCGGTCATGGGTTTCCTTGCACAGCAGTCCCTGCGTTGCGAGTTGTTCACAGTACGAACGGGCGCTGCCCGCGGATTCGTGGAGTTCGATCCCTATCCAGAGCCCCCGCCCGCGGACCTCACGCACCTGCGGCGCCTGGATGCCTCGCAGCCGCTCCAGCGCGTGCTTGCCGAGGCGAGCCGAGTTCTCGGCGAGCCGTTCCTCCTGCAGTACGGCCAGAGCCGCGCGCGCCACCGCCGCCCCGACCGGATTGCCGCCGTAGGTCGAACCGTGGTCGCCGGGCTCCAACACGTCCATGATCTCGGCGTCCGCGACTACCACCGAGACCGGATAGAGACCGCCGGACAGCGCCTTGCCCAACAGCATCACGTCGGGGCGAATCCCGTCGTGCTCGTGCGCGAACATCGTGCCCGTACGTCCCAGGCCGGATTGGATCTCGTCGACGATCAGGAGCACGTTCCTCTCGCTGCAAACCTCCCGCAGCTCGGCCAGGAAGCCGTCCGGAGGCACGATGATGCCCCCCTCTCCCTGGATCGGCTCGACGAGGATGGCAGCCGTGTCGGGGCCGACCGCCGCCCTGGCCGAGGCCCCGTCGCCGAACGGCAACAGCTCGAAGCCGGGCGCGAACGGGCCGAACCCGTCGCGGTACTGCGGCACGCTCGAGAAGCCGACGATCGTCGTCGTGCGCCCGTGGAAGTTGTTGCCGAAGGCAAGAATCTCCGCCTTGCCCGACTCGACGTCCTTGCGCGTGTAGGCCCACTTCCGCGCCAGCTTGATCGCGGTTTCCACCGCTTCGGCGCCGGTGTTCATCGGCAGCGCCCGCTCGTAACCCGTCAGCACGCAGACGTCGCGGAAGAACGCTCCGAGTTCGGCGTTGTGAAAGGCGCGTGACGTGACCGCCACCTTGCGGCTCTGCCGGACCAGAGCCTCCACGATCCGCGGATGACAGTGTCCCTGGTTCACCGCCGAATAGGCGGCCAGGCAATCGAGGTAGCGCTTGCCCTCGATGTCCCACATCCAGACACCCTCGGCCCGCTCGATCACGATGTCCAGCGGCGCGTAGTTCCGCGCGCCGTAACGATCCTCGAGTTCCGTCGGCTTCATGGCGCCTCCGCGCCCGGTCCTGGGTTCATGGGACGAGTCAGCGCACGGGCGCCTGCCCCCTGTTCTGGGCGATCGGAACAGTTCTGGGCGATCAGAACTCGATCGAGATTCCGGCGTTCACGTAGACCGGCGTCTTGCGCAACTCGAACGCTGGCGCAGAGCCGCCGTCCTCGCCCCGGATCTCCTCGCTCTTCGCCTTCATCGAGGAGTCGAGCCAGAAAGCACCGAGATACAGGCCGACCGGACAGTCCGGCTTGAACGGGATCTTCAGACCCATGTTTGCGCCGACAACTGTCTCGCCGGACCACTCGGGGCTGTAGGAGGCGTCCACCGGCATGCCGTCCATCCCCTCCGGCAGGAAGGACGGCGTGCTGTAGTCGAGCTGGGCGACCAGGGGACCCAGCCACCAGTCGACGCGGCTGCCGGGGCGGGTCAGGTGCACGTTCAGCCCGACGAAGAACTTCTTCATCTCCACGTCAACGGAGCTGTACCCCGTCCGGCCGCCCGGATGCAGGTACCAGTCGACCTCACAGTTGGTCGTGTTGCCCCCGAACATGATCCCCACGGGATAACTCAGACGGTACTCGGCAGCGAACCCGATGCCGACGCCGTCCACGCAGGCCTTGAGTCTGTCGGTCGTATCCGCACCGAGCATCGAGATGTGCACGTCGTCTCCGCTCAGCGAACTGAGCGACGGCAGCAGGGTCCAGCGCCGATCGACCTTCATCGTCGCCGAAGTCTCCGTGACGCCTCCGGCGTTCTCCACCGTCGCCGTGTGGGTGTACTCGCCGTCACTGGTGTGAACGACCTGACGTTCGTAGGGCTCGGCGAGCGGCTGACCGTCCAGGGTGACCGTCACCGGCGCGCCGTTGCCGTTCTCCGGCACGACCGTCGCGACTGCTTCCTGACCGGCCAGCACACGGTCCGGCTCGATCGACATCGTGAGCGTCGGCGCGACCTTCATCCCGGCGGAGCACTGGGCGGTCTGGCCGGTGTTCGTCTCGACCATCACCGTGTGCGTGAACGCGTCCGCTCCGGCGTGGGTCATCTCCTTCCTGTACGGGGAGGCGAGTGCCTCGCCGTCGACCGTGACGCGCGTCACTCGGGCGCCATGCCCGGCCTCGGGCTCAACCGTCAGAACCGACGACTGCCCCAGTTGAACCGCATCCGGCGCAGCGGTGGCGACGCAGCTCGGGCAGCCGACCGCGATCGCGCTACTCGTGGAATCGGCGAGCGAATCGCCGCGCGGCGACATGGCGCTGCACGTCGCGGTGACCGTGTAGTCCCCCTCGCTCGTGAAGGGGAAGGACACGCTGCCTGCGCCTGCCGCCGTTTCGCTGCCGTCCGGCAGCTTGACCGTCACCGAGGCGCTGCCGTCGCTGCATGAACTCCGGAAGTCGAAGGTCCTGTCGGTGCAGGAGAGACCTCCGATGTCAAGGTCAAGCGTGACCCTTGGCAGCGGCTGCTCCGCGATGAGCGCCAGGTTGCCGCACGACTCGGGCACGATCATCGAGTACCAGCGCCCGTTCGAGTTGAAGCGAATCTCCCAGGCCTCGAAGGCCTCGTCGCCGGCCCAGCACAGGTTCGTGCCAACGTGCGGCTCCTGGCCGCGCTGGCGGAAGAACATCCACTGAAACTGCTGTCCGGGCTCGAAGGTCGTCGACGTGATGCCCTGCCAGCCGGCGACGGCTGCGAACAGGTCGTCCACGTTGCCCGACCAGTTCGCCTCGCCGAGAAGGGCCGCGATCTCGTTCCGGTGATTCACGAACAGGCCCTGTACGGCCTCCTGATCCGTTACCGGCGAGGAGAAGCGGTTCGCTCCCCCCAGGTTCGTGATCTCGGAAGCTCCCTCGCACTGCTGCGCAGCGGCCGGCAGAGCAGCCGCCATCAGGCTTCCCAGCAGGAATGGAACCAGGGCCGCGCGCACCGCTGTCCGGGCGAAAGCGCGGGCGGCAGCGTACTCAGCGAGCCGAAGGGACTGGGACATGGGTCATCTCCTTGAGTTCTCCCAACTGCGTTCAGCACGACCAGGCGGACCGGACCGGCGTGTCCCTGATCGTCATGTCAACACTTGGATGGGCAATCATCTCGACACTTGGATGGGTCGACAGATGCCGGCGACCGGGCCGCGGCGCATGTCCTCGACGGCGTCAGCATGTCGGCGGCTATGATAGCGGATCGTTTCGTCATCCCCGACCCTGGAGTACAAGCCCGCGTCTTCGGTGCGCGAAGGCGAGCAACGAGTGAACGAGATCCTCGAAAACCGTCCCCTGGGGAGCAGTGAACGACCACTCCGCGTGGCTGTCATCGGCTCCGGGCCAAGCGGCTTCTACGCGATCGCCGCCCTGTTCAAGGCGGACGGCGTGGACGCGGACGTCGACCTCTTCGACCGTCTGCCCACGCCCTTCGGCCTGGTGCGTGGGGGCGTCGCTCCCGATCACCAGAAGATCAAGAACGTGATCCGGGTCTACAACCGCACCGCAACGCACGAGCGCTTCCGCTTCTTCGGCAACGTGGAGCTCGGCCGCGATCTGTCGGTCGCCGACCTTCGCCGCCACTACGACCACATCGTCTACGCCACCGGCAACGAGTCGGACCGCAAGATGGGGATCCCGGGCGAGGATCTGGCCGGCGTTCATTCGGCCACCGAGTTCGTCGGCTGGTACAACGGACATCCCGACTTCCAGGATCGCAGCTTCGATCTCGCTTCGGCCCGCCGCGTCGCGGTGGTCGGCAACGGAAACGTCGCCATGGACGTGACCCGCATTCTCGCCAGGCGCCCGGATGATCTGGCTCCCACGGACATCACAGCCGACTCGCTCGCCGCGCTCCGCGAAAGCAAGGTCGAGGAGATCGTCCTGCTTGGCCGCCGCGGCCCCGCCCAAGCGGCCTTCTCGCCGCAGGAGATCAAGGAGATCGGCTCCCTGGACGGCGTGAGTCTGCTGGTGTCGGAGGAGGCGATGGACCTGGACACGATCAGCCGGACCTGGCTGGAAGAGGCCGCCGCACGCAGCGCCCAGAGGAACGTCGGCTACCTGACCCAGATCGCCGGCGCACGGGCCGTGGCCGGGGACCGCCTGGTCGCCTGCCGCTTCCTGGTCTCGCCGATCGAACTCCTGGCGGGCGTCGACAGCCGCGTGAACCGGGTCGTGATCGAGAAGAACGAACTCTACGCCGCTGCCGACGGCACGCCCAGACCGCGAGGCACCGGCGAGACCGAAACCCTGGATGTCGACCTGGTGTTCAAGGCGGTCGGCTATCGCGGCGTGCCCCTGCCGGGCGTCCCCTTCCACGAGCGCTGGGGCATCCTGCCCAACGACGAGGGCCGGCTTCAGACAGGTCAGGACGGCGACGTCGTTCCTGGCCAGTATGTCGTCGGCTGGGCCAAGCGCGGCCCAACCGGCCTGATCGGCACGAACAGTCCCGATTCGACGGCCACCGTCAGGAAGATGCTCGAGGACATCGACGGTGTTCAGGTCCCGCCGGACCCCGCGAAGACGCCCCGGGCGATCCTCGATCTCCTCCGCGAGCGGCGTGTGGACTTCGTCACCTTCGACGACTGGACCCGGCTCGACGAAGACGAAGTCCGCCGCGGCGAAGCCCGGAACAAGGTCCGCGAGAAGTACACGGACGTCGAGTCGATGATGGCGGCAGTGAACCGCCTCCGCTGACGCCCCCCTTGGCAGGCGTTCCAGCCCGCATTCGGAGGCAGCCAGCACGGAGGCCGCCAGGAACAGGACGCACGCGCTCTCATCTCGGCAGCCAGGCCTCTGCAGCCAGGTCTTCTCCTGCGTCGGATCGGCCTCTCGTCTCGTTGCGCGGACGGGCTGACCGTCGGCGCAATGCGTCAGCCCTTGGTCAGCCCACCGCGTCAGCCCATGTGAGGATACCGATAGTCCACAGGCGGCGCGAAGTTCTCCTTCACGGCCCGCTGCGAGGTCCAGCGCAGCAGGTTCGCCATCGAGCCCGCCTTGTCGTTGGTGCCGGAGGCGCGGGCGCCGCCGAACGGCTGCTGGCCGACCACGGCGCCGGTCGGCTTGTCGTTGACGTAGAAGTTGCCGGCGGCATGACGCAGCCGTGCGCCGATTCTGGCCAACGCCGTGCGGTCGCGGGCGAACACGGCGCCTGTCAGCGCGTATGGACTCGTCGTATCGCAGAGCTCGAGCGCTTCGTCGAGGGCGCCGTCCTGGTAGACGTGGACGGTGAGGACCGGGCCGAAGATCTCCTCGCTCATCAGGCGCGACCTCGGATCCTCGCTTCGAACCACGGTCGGTTCGATGAAGTAGCCCACCGAGTCGTCGCACCCGCCGCCCGAAACGACCTCGAACGACGAGCCGCTGGTTGCTTCGGCCAGGTAGCCCGAGATGTTGTGGAACGACGAGCGGTCGATGACGGCCGCCATGAAGTTCGAGAAGTCGACCGGAGACCCCATCCTGACCGTCGCCAGGTCGTCGCACAGACGCTCCCGTACCTGGCCCCAGAGGGATGCGGGAATGTACGCCCGCGACGCAGCCGAGCACTTCTGGCCCTGGTACTCGAACGCGCCTCGGATGAGCGCCGTGCTCAGGGCCGCGGCATCGGCCGAGGGATGGGCGAACACGAAGTCCTTGCCGCCGGTTTCGCCGACGATGCGCGGATAGGTGAGGTAGTCCTGGATCCGTTCGCCGATCGTCCTCCACATGCGCTGGAAGACCGGCGTCGAACCGGTGAAGTGAATGCCCGCCAGGTGGCGGCTGGCCAGCACCGGATCGCCCACGGTCGCGCCCGGGCCGGGCACGAAGTTGATCACTCCGGGAGGCAGCCCCGCTTCCTCGAGCAGCTTCACGACGTAGTAGCCGGAAAGCAGGGCCGTCGACGCGGGCTTCCACAGCACGGTATTGCCCATGATCGCCGCCGAGGTCGGAAGATTGCCCGCGATCGCGGTGAAGTTGAACGGCGTCACCGCGAACACGAAGCCTTCCAGGGCCCGGTATTCGACGTGGTTCCAGATTCCGGGCGACGACTCGGGCTGCTGACCGTACAGCTCCTCCGCGAACGCGACGTTGTAGCGCAGAAAGTCGATCAGCTCGCACGCCGAGTCGATCTCGGCCTGATAGCACGTCTTCGACTGGTTCAGCATGGTGGCCGCGTTGACGGTCGAGCGCCAGGAACCGGCCAACAGTTCTGCAGCGCGCAGGAAGATCGCCGCCCGTTCCTCGAACGGCATCGCGGACCATTCCGGCCAGGCCTCCCGGGAGGCGGCCACGGCCGCTTCGACTTCCGAGGCGCCGGCCTGATGGCACATGCCGAGAACGTGGCCGTGATCGTGGGGGCAGACGACCTGCCGTGTGCGGCCGGTATGGACTTCGCGGCCGCCGATCAGGACGGGAATCTCGACCTGCTCGCCGAGCATCTCGGCCAGCCGGGCCTCGAGACCAGTGCGTTCGGGGGAACCGGGCGCGTATTCGAGGACGGGTTCGTTACGGGGTCTGGGTACCTGCAACACGCCATTGGGCATACGTGATCCTTCTCCTTGAGTGTCCTGCTGAAGTGTCCTGAAGTGCTCGACTGCTTCGCCGCCGCCGGGGCCGCCGCCGGGGCCGCCGCATAGACCGACATGGACCCGAGCGACCGCACCGCGGAACTTCGCGAACGGCGGCCGCCGAACGCCTGTTCCCAACGTCCTCGGAAACCGGATTCCTCAGAAACCTGCCGGCGTTCCGGGACCTTCCAGCATTCTCCAGGCGAACACGAGAATGCCGACGATCAGCAACGTACCGCCGATCGGCGTGATGGCGCCCAGCCAACGCGGACCGCCGATCGCGATGACCGCTACCGTGCCCGAGAAGATCAGGGATCCTGCAAACAGCACCCAGCCGGCGACCCGAAGATCGACTGTGGAGGCGCGTCCGGCCAGACCGAGAAGGCTGACCACGACACCGCCGTACATGAGATAGCGGGCGGCCGTCTCCCACAACGCCAGGTGCTCGGCGTCGAGCCAGGAACGCAGCCCGTGAGCGCCAAACGCGCCGGCGCCAACCGAAGCGGCGCACATCAGCAGTCCGGCAAACAGCCAGTTCATTCGCAACTCTTCGCAGTCCGTCGTGCAGCCCGCCGGGCCATCCGCCGTGGGCGTCGGCTATCGTACCAACCCGCGTTCGCCGCTGAACCCGGCCAACGCCTCAGGCGATGCAACAGGAGAACGAAGCCGACAGCCCGACCGCGTCCGAACCCGAACCTGCCGAAGGGGCCAGGGAACAGGAATCCGGAGATCCGGGCGTCGGCCCGGAAGCCGAACCTGAAGTCGGCCCCGGAACTCCCGCTGCGGACGCCGGTGAATCGCCTCTCACCGGCACCGAGGAGTGGATCGGCGGCCTGCTGCCGCGCGAGGCAGCGAGCCTCTACGCGCAGCATCCGTGGCTCCAGCTGGCTGCAGTCGCACTGCTCTCCGGGTTCGTCGCGTGGCTGATCTGGCTGTTCCTCAAGAAGGTCGTCGCGAGAGCCTTCGCGCGGACCGAGACCGAGGTCGATGACCGGCTGCTCGAAGCGGCCCACTGGCCGCTGTTTGTCTCCGTGTGTCTCATCGGCCTGCGGATTGGCATTGAGCGGCTGCAGCTTGCGGCCGAGACGGAACGGGTCATCGGCAACGTGCTGCAGACAGTGGCCCTGTTGTTCTGGGTGGTCGCGGGACTGCGCGTCTCGACCGTGCTGCTGAGGGCTGTTTCCCGCCGCCGAGAGAAGGGCGCTCTCGTCTCCAGGCACACCCAGCCCCTGTTCGAGAACCTCGCCAAGGTAGCCATCGTCATCCTGGGCGCCTACCTGGCGATCAAGGTCTGGGGTTACGACGTCTCCGGCTTGCTGGCAGCCGGCGGCATCGCGGGACTGGCGATCGGTTTCGCCGCCCGCGACACCCTGGCGAACCTCTTTGCGGGCATCTTCATCTTCGCGGACGGCCCCTACAAGATCGGCGACTTCATCACGCTGGACACCGGCGAGCGCGGCATGGTCACCGAGATCGGCATCCGCAGCACGCGCCTGCTCACCCGAGACGACATCGAGGTCACGATCCCCAACGCCGTGATGGGGAACGCGAAGATCAACAACGAGAGCGGCGGTCCCCACGTCAAGTACCGGATCCGGGTCCGCGTCGGAATCGCCTACGGCAGCGATGTGGACCAGGTCGAATCGGTGCAGCTCCAGGTAGCCGCCGACAACGCCAAGGTGTGCAGACAGCCCGAACCTCGGGTGCGATTCCGGGCCTTCGGCCCCTCGTCCATCGACTACGAGCTTCTCTGCTGGGTCGAGGAGCCGGTGTTTCGCGGCATCGTGACCCACGAGCTGGTCAAGGCGACGCACAAGGCGTTCGCCGGGGCCGGGATCGAGATCCCCGTCAGTCAGCACGACATCCACATCAAGGAGACGCATCTCCGGTCGATCCGCTGATCGACCGCGCAACGGCGAAGGGGATCCGGCTCTCCGCGTCCGACGCGCGTGGATCGTCCGTGTCGCCCGCACGAAGGCGCAGCAATCCAGCATGAGCGATCATGGCGGCGTTGTCGCCGCTGAATCGGAGCGGCACGAGCATCACTTCGACGCCTCGGCGTTCGCCCCACGCCGTCACCTCCCGGCGCAGCAGCCGGTTCGCCGCGACGCCGCCCGATACCGAGAGACGCGCCGCCGGCCGCTCGTCGCAGAGACGGTCCAGGCGCTGAATCAACTGCGCCACGGCAGCCCACCGGAAGCCTGCCAGCAGGTCGAGTACGTCCCGGGGCCAGGCCGCGTCGTCGCCCTCGAGCGCGGACGGCGGAATCCGGGTCCTCGTCTCGATCTCCCCGAGCGCGCGCAGGGCCTGACTCTTGAGGCCCGAATAGGAGAAGGCCAGCTCGTTCGAGCTGATCCTCGCCGTGGCGAACCGCCGTGCGGCGGGATCGCCCAGTTCGGCCAACCGGTCGACTTCCGCGCCGCCCGGAAAGGGCAACCCGAGCCTGCGGCCGATCTTGTCGAACGCTTCCCCCACGGCGTCGTCACGCGTTTCCGCCAGGCTGGTCACGGCGCCCGTACCGCCGTCGACCTCGAGCAGGCTCGTGTGGCCTCCGGACACGACCAGCCCCAGCATCGACTCGGGTACCGGGCGGCTGGCGCCCCCGGTCCGCAGCAGGGGTGAGAAGAGATGCCCTTCCAGGTGGTGGACCGCGAGGAACGGCGCCCCCAGCGCGTAGCTGATCGCCTTGCCGAGCGAGAGGCCGACCAGGAGTGATCCCACCAGCCCCGGCCCTCGCGTCGCTGCGACCGCCCCGATGTCGGGCCAGCCGATCCCGGCCTCGGCAAGCGCCGCTTCCGATACCGCAGGCCAGTTCCGCAGGTGCTCGCGCGACGCCGCTTCCGGCACGACGCCTCCGAAGGCGCGATGGACCTCCAGTTGGCTCGATACCTTGGAAGAGAGCACCCGACCCTCACTGTCAAGCACCGCGCAGGCGGTGTCGTCGCACGAGGTTTCGATGCCGAGAACGAATCCTCTGAACATCTCGCTGGCCTCTGCCGGAGCGGACATGCCGGCGACGTTATCCTCCGGCGGTCTCGCGCCCGGCAGCGCGCGAGCCTGCGGATCGTGACTCCTCCATTCAGCCTTCAAGCCGCGCTCGCCGAGGGTTCCCTGGACCCTTGCGGCCGGCGAGTCCTTGCACGGGTCGACTTCAACGTCCCTCTGGCGAACGGGTTGGTGCTGGACGCGACCAGGCTGCACCAGACGGCGCCGACGATCCGTGCCCTCTGCGCTGCCGGCGCCCGCGTGCTCCTGCTTTCCCACTGCGGCCGGCCCCGCGGCAGGTTCGACCCCGAACTCAGCCTGCGCCCGGTGGCTGACGCGCTGGAGCACGTACTCGACCAACCGGTCGCCTTCGCTGCTGACTGCGTCGGCTCTTCAGCGCTCGAGGCCGCAGCCGCTCTCGGCGACGGCGCCGTGTGCCTGTGCGAGAACCTCCGGTTCCACGCCGGAGAGGAACGCAACGATCCGGCGCTTGCGGCCAACCTCGCGGCTCTGGGCGACATCTACGTGAACGACGCCTTCGGCGCGGCGCACCGGGCTCACGCATCGACGGCGGCGATCTGCGAGCGGGTGGATCTTGCCTTCGCGGGGTTGCTCCTGGAGAGCGAACTGCAGCAGCTCGGCCGGCTCGTCGACGATCCTCCACGGCCTTTCGCGCTCGTGGTCGGCGGCGCGAAGATCCGCGGCAAGATCGGTGCATTTAGACGCCTGTTGCCGCTCGCCTCCCGGGTCCTCGTCGGCGGCGGCATGTCGAACACCTTTCTGGCCGCGGGCGGAGCGGCACTCGGTTCTTCGCTGCTGGAGCCAGAGAGCCTCGATCTGGCGCGGGAGATCAGGAGCGAAACAGCGTCCCGAGGCTCCGACCTGATCCTGCCCACCGATCTCGTGATAGCCGACTCGCTCGAGGCGACCCTGGCCGACCGGCGGATCCGTACCGTGCCGGTCGAAGACGGCGTGCCGGACGGGTGGCTTGCGGTCGACATCGGGCCAGACACCCGGGCCGCGTTCGCCGCGGCGATTTCCGACGCGGCGACGCTGTTCTGGAACGGACCCATGGGCGTCTTCGAAACGCCGCCCTTCGACGCCGGCAGCCGCGCCGTGGCGCGTGCCGTCGCCGCCTGCCCGGGTTTTGCCGCGGTCGGCGGCGGCGAGACCGTTGCCGCCGTGAAGCTGGAGGGCCTGGCCGATCGAATCGACCACGTGTCGACCGGCGGCGGTGCCTCGCTGGCGCTGCTCGCGGGCCAGCAATTGCCGGCCGTCGAAGCGTTGCGCAGGGCCGCGCTGCGCAGGACGAGGAGGGAAGAAGCATGAAGCGCACACCGATCGTCGCCGGCAACTGGAAGATGAACTTGCTGGGAGGCGACGTCGCCGCCTACGCCCATGCGCTGGCCGCGGCAGGGCCGAGCGAGACCGAAGTCGACATCGTTCTGTTCCCGACGGCGGTCCATCTGGAGGCTGCCGCCCGCACCATGCCGCCGTGGGTCTCGGTTGGAGCGCAGGACGTGCATGCCGAGGAGAAGGGCGCCTACACGGGAGATGTGGCCGCCGCCCAGGCCCGGGACGCCGGCGCTGCCTGGGTTCTGGCCGGGCACTCCGAGCGGCGGGAATGCCACGGCGAATCGAACGCCGAAGTGGCGCGCAAGGCGGGGCGGGCTCTCGCAGCCGGCATGACGCCCGTGGTGTGCGTCGGCGAAACGCTGGAACAGCGCCGGCAGGGCGCGACCGAAGCCGTCCTCGACGACCAGCTGGCAGCCGCCCTGCCGGCGCTCGACGCCGCCGACGGCAAGGCAGGAGCCGGCGCCGTGCTCGCATACGAACCGGTGTGGGCGATCGGCACCGGACTGAGTGCGTCACCCGAGATCGCGGCTGCCGTCCACGGCCGCCTGCGGAGCGCGCTGAACGACCGCCGGGCCGGCCTGGGCGACGCCGCGCGCATCCTCTACGGCGGCTCCGTCAACGCCGGCAACTGCCTCGATCTGTTGAGCCAATCCGAGATCGACGGGTTTCTCATTGGCGGCGCAAGTCTTGATCCTGCCTCGTTCCTGCGTATCATTCGTCTTTCTGCGGGTTCCGGCAGCGATGCTGCGCCGTGACGAACGGAACCCCACAAGGAGACTCCGGTGATTCTCGTCTTCTACACCGTCCATGTGGCGCTATCGTTGTTTCTGATTCTCGTCGTGCTGCTTCAGCAGGGCAAGGGCGCCGATCTGTCCGTGTTCGGCGGCGGCGCCTCGCAGGCTGCTTTCGGCGCCAGGGGAGCGGCGACCCTGCTGCACAAGCTGACTGTCGTCTGCTTCGTGATCTTCATCATGACGACGCTGACCATCAACATCGTCCAGAAGCAGGGCACGTCGTCGGTCATGAGCGGCGTCAATTCCGTCATGGACGAGGTCGAAACCGCCGAGCCGGAAGCCGGTGCTGCTCCGGCCGCACCGGTGGAGGAGCCCCGGACGGCCCCGGCGGAGGCCGGCGAGTCAACCGAACCGGACGCCGGAGACGGCAGCGGCAACCGGCGCTGACTCAGCGAGACATGACCAGAGCCGAAGTGGCGGAATTGGTAGACGCGCACGGTTGAGGGCCGTGTGGGGCAACCCGTGCCGGTTCGAGTCCGGCCTTCGGCACCACTCCGAACAGCATCCGAGACGAACAGCCTCCGAGACACAGCAAGGGCTGCCCCCAGCCTCACCGGGATCTCGACGGTGCGCCCATCGCGGCGCGACCGGCAGTGCCGGCGCCGGCACTGCCCGCGGAGCTGCTACTGCTGGACGCTGACCTTCCTGATCAGCACCGTCTCGACAGGCACCGCCTCGCTCAGCCCACCGGACCTGACCTTCACCTTCGCGATCGAATCGACCGTTTCCATTCCTTCGACGACCCTGCCGAACACGGCATAGCCGACGCCGTCGTCAGCTTCCTCACGGTTCAGGAAGTCGTTGTCCTCCAGGTTGATGTAGAACTGAGCGGTCGCGGAATCCGGATCGCCCTTCCGCGCCATGGCTATGGTGCCCCGCTCGTTCAGGAGACCGTTCCCCGCTTCGTTCTCGATCGGCTGTCGGGTGATCTTCAGCTGCTGCCGGGAGTCGTAGCCGCCGCCCTGGATCATGAATCCGTCGATCACGCGATGGAAGATGGTGCCGTCGTACCAACCCGCCCTGACGTACTGGAGGAAGTTCTCGACCGTGATCGGCGCCTTCTCCGCGTTCAGCTCCAGCACGATCGTGCCATGGCTCGTTTCCAGGGCCACCCTCAGGGGTGGGTCCTGGCCGAAGCCCGGTGCGGCCAGCAGCACGGTCGCTGCGGCGCAGATCAGGAATTGACTCCAGGGTCCGGTCTGTGAACTGTGCATCTGGTCGATCTCCCGAGATGAAACCGCCCGGGCCGAATGCCGCAGAGCGCGCAACAGGCGGAGCCTAGCAGCAGTCCGTGGGCGCCGACCCGATCGTCGGTGTCGTCCTCGCGGGCGGCAAGGGAAGCCGGCTCGGCCGCAGCAAGGCCGGAATGCGGCTGCCTGGTGTTCCGCTCGAAAGGCCGGGGCCGACGCTGGTCGAGTGGGCCGTGACGCGGCTTGCGGCCGTTGATGGGGTCGGAGAGATTCTGGTGGCCGCCGGCGAAACCGGAGTGGACACGCTCTCGTTCCCGCTGGAAACGTGTGGGCTGCCGGCGGTCGTGGCCGATGGCCCCGGTTCGGGCCCTGCCGCGGGCCTGCTCGGGGCCGAACGCGCACGACCCGGGCGCAATCTGCTCGCGCTTGCCTGTGACCTGCCGCTGGCGCCGGTGGATCTGCTCGCCGCGCTCGCCGTCAGCCGGGCAGATCTGGCGGCTGCGGCTGCCGACCCGGGAGATCCGTGGTCGATGAATCCCACCTGCGCGCTGTGGAAGCCGGCAGCCGTGGGCCTGCTCGAGCGGCGGGTCGCCGCGGGAGACTTCCGCCTCTATCCCACCCTTCAGAACACCGGTCTCCGGGTACAGCCGATCGACGCCGGCAGATTCGGAGATCCGAAGCGAGTCCTGCTGAACGTGAACACGGCCGCGGACTGGAACTGCGCGCGCCGGGCGTTCCGCGACGGTCTGCCAGAAGCTTGCTCCACAGAACGCAGCGAAGCGACTTCCGACAGGCGACAGGAAAGCGCGGTCTCCTCAGCTCCCTGGCCTTGACAAGTCCTGAAGCTGCTCTGCCGCTGATCGGGCCGTCCGGCATTCGGCGCACGGGCAGAGCCGACGCAGAAGGTCGAAGCGGTAGATGCCGGTCCAGTGGCCGTCGGACCAGGCGATGGCAAGCGCGTAGTTGCCGACCTGGGACACGGTCTGGGCGGTCACCGGCCGCCGCGGCGGCCGATACCGCAGTGGACCCGCGTTGTGTCCCTGACACACCGCGCACGGGCAGTAGCCGCGCAGGACGTCGTACCGGTAGTTGCTCCGGTGCCCATCTTCCCAGCGCACTCGGAGCAGTCCCGCGTCGTGGTCGCGCCGCACCTCTACAGGCCAGGCCGTCACGGCTCGATGGTGCCGGCCGGCGTCCACGGGCCGCAACGGACCAGACGCGCCGCGCTGCGCAGGCTGCCGGCCGCCAGACCCAGGTCCCGGATCGATGTTCGGGCGTACTCGCTGCACGAGGGCAGAAAGCGGCAGCGAACGCCAGCGCGGGAAAGGAGCGGCGAAACGGCCCTCTGGTAGCCGTCGATCAGCGCCACGGCCGCCCGCGCCGAGACCTGGTTCTCCGGCGGACGCAGCAGATCCACGACGAAAGCTCCGCCGACGACCGCTGCAGCCAACAGGAACCCGGGCGGCGCGAACCGCGCCACTCGTGAACCGGTCCGTGCGCCCGTCATTCGGGCGTACGGGTGGTCCGCTTTTGCTCGCGAGCCGCCGCGGTTGGGGATCCGGGCCTGGCGCCGACCGCTCAGAAGCGGTCGACCAGCGGTGAAAGCAGGGGAATCTGGAGCCGACCGCCGTTCAGGCCCTTCACGATGCAGGCGATCCGCACCAGCACGAAGGCGACGAACGCCATGAAGAAGAACGGCGCCAGCAGGCAACCGATGCCGCCGCTCGCGAACAGCGCGACCTGGATCACGATCCAGAGCACGAACTCGGTTCCCATCAACACCAGGCCGTGTTTCGCGTGCCACTTCACCTCTTCGTCCGTTTCCTCGAGAAGGAGCGGTACCAGAACGAGGATCCAGAGATAGGCAAGGACCACCATCAGGTTCCGGTTCGATGCCGGGGCCGAGCCAGGAGGCGGTGCGGGTGGGGGCGGTGCCGGTTCTGTCATGCGTCAGCCTTCCCGTCGAGCGCCTCGTCGGGCCTGAGTGCGGAGGCGCCTCCCGGCGTCAGTGTAGCGCGGTAGACGTCACGGTAGCGCGCCACGACCGCTTGGCGGTCGAAGCCGGAACGGGCCCAGCGACGCCCGTCCCGGGCGAAGGCCTCGCGGCGCGAAGGATCGGCGAGCAGAGCAATGCAGCTCTCCGCGAGCGACTCCACGTCACCGACCGGACAAAGCAGTCCGTTCCGGCCGTCACGGACAACCTCGGGCACTCCCCCGGCGCGCGTAGCGACCACGGGCACACCACAGGCCAGGGCCTCGAGCGAGGCCAGGCCGAAACTTTCGGTTTCCGACGCCGACAGGAAAAGATCGCTCCGGTCCAGTATCGGCTCGACCCGGGCCTGGTTGCCGAGAAAGGAGACCTCGCCTGCGATCCCGAGCTCGCGGCACTGGCTTTCCGCCGCGGGGCGGTCCGGACCGTCGCCGACCAGACAGAGCCGCGCTGGCAGTCGGCGGCGCACCAGGGCGAACGCCGCCACCACGTCGGCGACCCGCTTGACCGGACGGAAGTTCGAGACGTGGACGATCTGCATGCCCGAACGAGACGGCGCTGCTGGCGGCGCGGCGGCAAGGCCGCTGTCCGCGCCGTCGAACCGCGAGGCTGACGGCAGGTTCGCTCCCCCGGCCGCGGGCACGAAGTTGGGGATCACTTCGATCGGGCGCTCCAGAGCGAAACGTTCCGTGACCTCCCTCTTGAGGGCGCGGCTGGGGACCGTCAGGCAGTCGCTGCTCCTGAGCGCCCAGCCCACGATGTCACGGTAGTTCGGATGGGCGCCCACCAGGGTCACGTCCGTTCCATGCACCGTCGTCACCACCGGGCAGGTCCGCGGCCCGCCGGCGCTGTGCGCAAGCATCTGCCGCGCCAGCAGCGCCGCCACCGCATGCGGTGCCGCGTAGTGAACGTGAATCAGGTCCAGCAGGCTGTCCCGGATTGCCTGGGCGAGCCGATTCGCCAGGGCCAGCGTGTAGAGGGGATGCTCGAAGAGCCCGTACTCCAGGATCCCCGAACCGTCGACCGGGTGATGGTGGACGCCGGGAGCATCGACCAGACGCGGCGGACGAGCGGAGCTGACGACATGCACCGTGTCCCCGCTCTCGGCCAGCGCAAGCGCCAATTCCGAGGCAACGACCCCGGAGCCCCCGAAGCTCGGGAAGCAGCAGATTCCGATACGCATCGGACTCCCTTCTACGCGGTCTTCCTGCCTCGTGTTGCGCTGTCCGGCGGCAGGCGCCCGTCCATGGCCAGCGGCTGCAGCCGCCGTGGATCCAGGTCGATGGACGACAGGCGGCGCACGAGTTCCGAGCCGTAGCTGGCAAGGCAGTGGAGCGAGGTGAACTCCCGTTCCTGCAGATGGCCGTTCGGCAGGCAATGCTCGCGCAACCTCTCGATCCGGCCCTTGACCACGTCGTCGCGCCGCGCTGCAGCCGCCACGACCCGCCGTTCGAACTGGTCGAGCGCGCGCCGCAGGTTCACTCCCGTCTTGCGCCAGGGACCGGCCAGCGAAGAATCGATCGCATCGTGGCCGGCAGCCAGATCGTCCATCGCCGCATCGACCTTGGCCCGGGCGGAGGCGATGAAACCGAGTTCGCAACGAGCTGCGAGGCGTCGTTCGAGCTCGTCGGGCCGGGAAAGGACACTCTCGAGACCGATTCCTTCCGCCTCGAGACGCTCCAGCCATCGGCGTTCGCGCGCTCCGAGCAGCAACACCTGCGGCCGCAGAGTGATCGCCGGCGCCGGCACTTCCAGCGCTTCGTGAATCGCGCGGGCCTGGGTCATGTAGGCCAGCTCGCCGGGGCCGACGATCATGAGCGCGGTGCCGAAGACGGCGTCCTGAACGGCAGGCCGCGCCAGCACCCCCGGGCTTGCTGCCTGCGGCTCGCGGTTCAGGGTGTCGGCCAGCTCCTCGAGCGTTCCCGAGTCTCCGCCGCGCAGCCGGTAGCCGCCGTTATCGCCCCAGACCACTCGCCGCCGCTCGCCGCTGGCGTCAATGAGAAACAGGGGCGCCTCGCCGCTCTTCGACCGCACCGGCGGCCGGATGTTCCGGAGCTCGAGTTCCGCTGCCGCCTCCTGCAGGACACGGTCGACGGCTCCCCGCCTTTCGATCAACCGACGCAGCACCGGCGCGGAGGCCGACTTCAGCGCCGGAAGCTGCGAATCCACCAGGAGCGGGCAACGGTCGCCCAGGAACCGGACCATGAGCCGGGCGAAGGACTCTGCGAAGCAACGGTCCGGGCGGAGATGTTGCCGACACTCCTCGATCCGCCGCCTGTAGTCGGCGTTCGGCGCCGCGTCGACCACCCGGTCGAGCAGACCCGCCGCCGCCGCCCCGAGAGGCCTGTCGCCGACGGGCCTGAGCGGCGCCGGATCCTCGCCCAGGGTCAGCGCTCCGGAGCTTGCGGGCGGAAAGTACGCTCGCGCGACCTCGGCGAAATCGTGGTCCTCCGACGCCATCCAGAACAGCGGCGCCGCCCGCCGGCCACGGCGCCTGAATTCCTCGGCCCAGAGCGTGCAGGCCATCGCCTTGGTCAACGTGAACAGGGGTCCGGCCCCGAGGCCGCACTGCTGGCCCGTGATCACGACGAGCGTGTCCGGGTCGGCGAGCTCCTCGGCAAGCCGGGCGGCCCCGGCATGGCCGTGGCGTTCGTTCCAACGGTGGAGCGCCTCAGCGATGGGCCCCCGGTCGAGCGCCGGGCCCGCCGGCCCGGTGGTCCAGGCGGCCTCGTCCCGCGGAAGAGTGAATCGCAGCGGTTCCAGCAGGTCCAGGTCGCGCCCGTCGAGGAACCGCCGCGGCAACTCGCCCAGCAGCCCGCAGGCGCACAGATCGGGCGCCCTCGCGGCGGGAGTCGAAACGGGAGTCGCGGCACGGTGCGGCACGGCGGCTCATCCTACCGCCGGGTGCAGCGCGTAGAATCGGGCCGCGATGCCTTCGTCGTCCTCAGCGATGCCGCCGCTCGAGCCGATCGTTCTCGGCCGGGGCGAACGGGCGGTGACCATCGATCCACCCTTGTTCCTGGCGCCGATGGCCGGCGTCACGGACCGTGATTTCCGGCTGATCGTGCGCCGGATAGGCGGCGTCGGTCTGGTGTCGATGGAGTTCATCTCCTCGAGGGCGATCGTCGACGGCAACCAGCGCACGCGGGATCTCATGTACTTCTCGGAGGAAGAGAGGCCCCTGGCAATCCAGATCTACGGCGCCGACGCGGAGACGATGGCGGAGGCCGCCGAGATCGTCGAGGATCTGGGCGCGGACATCTGCGACATCAACATGGGCTGCCCGGCGAACAAGGTGCTCAAGGGCTGCGCCGGCGCCGCACTGATGGGCGATCTCGACCTTGCCGGCCGCATCGTGAGCGAGGTCCGGCGCCGGATCCGGATTCCGCTCACCGTCAAGTTCCGGCTCGGCCTGGACCACAGGCGAGCGAACTACCTTGACCTGGGTCGGCTTTGCGAGGACCTGGGCGCGGATGCGGTGACCATGCACGCCCGGACCGCCCGGCAGATGTTCCGCGGCGAAGCCGACTGGAGCCACCTGGCGCGCCTGAAGGAGGCCCTCTCCATCCCCGTGATCGGCAACGGCGACATCGTGGTTCCCGAAGACGCCGAACGCCTGCTCCGCCAGACCGGCTGCGACGGCGTGATGATCGGCCGCGGCGCAACCCGCAACCCCTGGATCTTCCACCAGATCACGAGCCGCCTGCTCGGCGACGAGGCGCCGGAACCCACGCTGACGGACCGCCGGGACCTGATCCTGGGTCATTTTCACATGGTGGCGAAGCGTGAAGAAAACCGCTTCGCGCTGCACAAGCTGCGCAAGTTCACCGGCTGGTACACCCACGGACTGCCGAACGGCAAGCGTCTTCGGCAGCAGATCCAGCAGCTCGACACGGTGGAGAAGTTCCTGGTCGCGGTCGAGGAGTTCTTCCACCGGAAACTCGAAGAGTTGGCCGCTTGAACGGTACCTCCGGCCCTGCGGGGTCGCCGCAGCACGCGGGGCCGCCCCAGTACGAAATCGAACTGGACTTGACGTCCGACGAAGCTCTCGAGGCGCTCGCTGCCGGCGCCGACGCCTGGAATGGCGCCTGGCATCGCAGGGGAACCGGCGGCCAGCTGACGCTGCCCGTGGCCGCCGGGGTCCGCCACGGCATCCTGCGCGGCCCGGTCGCGGTGAAGTCGACCAGGGAAGGCGTCCGTGTCGCCTTTCACGTCGAGCGCTCGGAGTACTCGACCAACGCTGCCGCGGTCGGCATCCTGGCACTGGGAGCTCTGGGCGTTCTGGCGATGCTTGCCTGGCCCCTGCTTCCAGGGACATCGCCCAACCTGGCCGGCAGCGGCTTCATCCTCATCCTGCTTGCCTGGCTTGTCGTCGGTTCGAGGCTCCGGCACCGCAGCGCCGCGGACTTTCTGGCCAGCCTGGGGCCTCGGCCCGGCGAGTCGCCCGCGTCTCACGATCCGCCTCGACACCCGGTACGGCGGTGAACCGGCGTCCGGCCCTGGCGCCTGACCGCTCGCGGTGCGACGCGGACTTCGGCCGCACGGCTGCCGGCAGCTCGCGCCGCAGAACGCGATCAGGATGCACGACCGTCCGCGACGCCAGGATGCCAGCACGGACTGTCAGGTGAAGATCCTCGTCATCGCCGACGTGCACGGGAACGCCGAAGCCCTTTCGGCAGTGCTCGCGAAGGAGCGGGACGCCGACGCGGCGATCTTCCTCGGCGACGCGGTGCTCTCCGGGCCGCAGCCGAACGAGACGATGGCGCTGCTCGGCGGAATCGACGGGGTCCTGATCGAGGGCAATCACGATGCGGAGATGCTGGAACCCGAACGGTTCGAGAGCTGGCCGGCGCCGTGGCGGGCCTACACGAACTGGATCCTGGAGACGCTGGCGCCGGCGGGCTGGACGCTGCTCCGCGGCCTGCAGCCTGAAGGCCTGTACGAGGTCGGCGGCCTGCGGGTGTTCCTGCACCACGGCATGTTGCCGGCCGAACCTCGACAGGCGCTGCCCGACACCCCGCGAGAACGGCTGGCCGCTCTGGCCGGCGGCGCCGACTGCCCCCTGGTCCTCTTCGGCCACTCGCACATCCAGTTCCGCCGCACGATCGACGGCCAGGAGTTCATCAACCCCGGCAGCGTCGGCCAGCCGCGCTGCGGCCGCCGGGTCGCCTGCTACGGGTTGATCGAGGACGGCGTGTTTCGTCACTGCCAGGCGGAATACGATCCGGGCCCGTGGCTCGACGCCCTCGACGGCATCGCGGCGCTGGACAGGTTTCCCCGGTTTCGGGAGTGGCTGAAGCGGGCGCTGCTCAGCGGCTACGGGATCGGCAAACGGGAGCCGTGGACGCGGTTTGGACGGGAGGGTTACGTGTAACGGGCTGTGGCCTCCGGCCTCCACCCGCGCTCCGCTTCGCGGCCCGTGTGCAGCACCGGCTGGCCGTTGGCACTGAACCCGAACGTGGAGGCCTGCACCTGGAACCAGCAGTCGGTGGCGAAGTCCGCGTCGCACCGAGAGCGGTCAGGCTTCCGTCCGGCAAGGCGCGACGAGGGAGCATGTCGGGCCATCTGCGACCGAGGAACAACGATGCCGGACGGGATGCACGGGCGCTCGAGTGCAGCGCGACTTTTCGCCACGGACTGCTATGCCTGGTCCTGGACCTGGATCTCTTCCACCGCCAGAGCTCGCACCCAGGTCGCTTCCAGCCGTTCCACGTTGAGCGGCATGCCGATGAAGAAGGCGCGGTTCTGCTTCAGCTTCTCGATGTGGACCAGGGGGTAGCAGACCGGGATGTTGTTGCCCAGCATGTTGCGATGCGTGGGCGAGTTGTGGGGTTGCGGCGCCTGGAAGTCCGACTCGAAGCGCACTCCGGGACAGCCGACCGCCAGCAGCTTGATTCTCGTGTCGGCAAGCCACTTGCTCGTTTCCGCCGGCAGGGTCGGCTGCTCCTGGCCGCGGAACGGGCTGCCGAGGATGACGATGTCGCCCTTGCCGACGTTGGAGAGATGTTCGGGCAGGATCGGCTGGCCTTCCTTCACGAGTTCTCCTTCCTCGTTCTCCTGCTCTACCGGTTCGAGCTGGTCGAGGAAGCAGACCGCCGCCGGGCCGTAGAAGGTGTCGAGCGGATACTCCCACAGGCCGAGGATGCCGTCCGGCAGGCCTTCCCAGTGGTCCATGTGCCCCTTGCCGCCTTCGATGTGCGAGCCGCCGCAATGGCCGCTGACCCGTCCGATCGGCCAGTAGGGGTCCCCCTCCCTGCCGCCAATCAGCGTGTAGAGCGTGTCGTCGTAGGGGACACGCCCCTCTTCGAGGATCCACGGAAGCCCGAAGATGTCCCGGTTCCCCTCCTCGACGGCGCCGTCGAGCCGGGTGATGCGTGCGACCATCCGCGGACTGAGGTCCACGACGTGGTGTCCTGCGAAATCGATCATCGCTGCTGTTCTCCTGGTCCACCGATCTCCTGTTCCGGCGACCACTTCCCGAGAGTGGCCAGTCCGTTCATGCGGACGCGGTGAAGCAACGCCTTCTGTCCGCTCGATTCATCCTTCTTGCCATCCCAGGCCTCGACCGGCGCCCGCCCGATCGCGCGGCCGAAGGAGAAGCTGAGCGCCCAGGGCTGCGCGGCCAGCCTGTTCATCGCATCGAGGTGGGCCGTCGCGTCCAGGTCCGACTGACCGCCCGACAGGAACCCGATCCCGGGCAGGGCCGGCGGTACGACACGGCGCAGGCAACGCAACGTCTCGCGGGCCACGGTGTCCACGTCGGCCGGTTCGGGACAGTCGCTTCCCGAGACGACCATGTTCGTCTTGAGCACGATCTCCTCGGGCAGGACACCGTGCTCGTACAAGGCCTCGAAGGTTCGATGCAGGAACCGTTCCGTAACCTCGAACTGGCGTTCGATCGTGTGTCCGCCCTTCATCTCGACCTCGGGCTCGACGATCGGCACAAGGTCGAACTGGTGTGCGAGTGCCGCGCATTCGGCCACGCTGCGGGCGTTGGTGACGAGCGCGCGCTCGGTGGGAAGGCCCGGGCGCACGCGCGCCGCCACACGCCACTTGACAAACGCCGCGCCGCACTCGCGCCAGGTTTCGAGCCGCCTTGCCAGCCCGTCGAGGCCGCGCGGCACGTATTCGTGCTCGGAGCCGCCGAGGAGTTGCCAGCCGGTCGTCGGAGTGATCCCGAGAAGCAGGCCCCGCTCCGCGATGAGTTCGACCAGCGGCAAGCCGTCGCCCGTCTGGCGGTCGAGCACGTCGGGGAAGAAGATGATGCTCGACAGATGCTCGCCGAGTCCGGGCGTGCGGCAGATCATCTCCTGGAAGTCGGCCGCGCCTTGCTCGGTCCGGGCGTGGATCGTCTCGCCCCACCAGCCCCGCACGAGGCCCTTGAGCGGCACGTCGGCCGCGAAGATGCCCTTGCCGGGCGCCACCATCCGGCGCGCGGTCGCGGCCAGGCCCGACTCGCTCATCCGGAGCCGCTTCCGTTCGCCTTCGACCGTGGCGCGCCAGAAGGACCTGAGGCCGCCGCGTCAAGCCGGCTGCCGCCGGGGCCGCCGGTTGCTGCCGCGGCGAGCCTGGCGCGGTAGAAAGCGAGCCCTTCGCGGGCCGCTTCGTCGAGGTCGTGCCCGCGGGTCATGTCGCGCCACACGGCGAGCAGGTTGCCGACGCCGCCGCCCATGTGCACGATCGGCTCCATCACGGTGTCGCGGTCGAACCCGATCTCGTGGAGCGCCCTCGCCACGTCGTCCCAGGGAATGTGCCCGCGGCCGGGCGGACGGCGGTTGTTCTCGCCGATGTGGAAGGTGCCGAGCTGGTCGCCGGCGCGGACGATCGCCTCGCCGAGCGAGTCCTCCTCGATGTTCATGTGGTACGTGTCGAGCATCATCTTCAGGTTCGGGCTGCCCACCTCGGCGAGGAAGCGCAGCGCCTCGTCGCAGGTGTTGATGAGGAAGTGCTCGAAACGGTTCAGGACCTCGATGTGAAAGGTCACGTCGAGGTCTTCGGCGGTCTTCATCGCCTCCCGCATGGCGGCGACCGCGTGAGCCCAGCAGCGTTCCTTGTCGCGTCCGTCCAGCCCCTGGCGCATGACGCCGGTGATCGCGCCGCCGACATCGGCACCGCCGCCGCCCGCCATGCGCCGCATCTCGCTCGCCTTTTCGGCGAGGGCGCGAAGGTGCGCGATGCCGCGGCGGCGGTCCTCCTGGGAATCGGAGTTGATGTCCTGCCCGGGGCCGAGTCCGGCCATGTAGTTGACCTCGATCCCGTGTTCGGCAGCGGCACCGAGAAAGCGCGCCTTCCGCTCCGGCGTGTACAGGAAGAGAACGTCCTGGGAGAAGGACATCAGGTCGAAGCCGATCGCGGCCGCCCGGGCCATCCGGCGTTCGTACTCCTCGAGGTCCTCCATCCACTCGTTGCCCCAGTAGTTGAACGTGATGCCTAGTCTTCCCATGCGCGTTCTCCCCGAGGACCCGGTCAGGACGCAACCGTCGCGGGCGACTGCGCAAGCGCCGGCTGTGCGGCCATGAGGGCCTCTGCCTCGTCCATCGACGGAATCCCCTTGCGATTGCCCAGCACGGTGCAGTGAAGTGCCGCGACGGCAGACGAGAACGATGCACAGCGCTCGAGGCCCCAGCCCCTGGCAAGGCCGACGAGATAGGCGCCGTGGAAGGTATCGCCGGCGCCCGTCGTGTCGACGACCGGGACTTCGAATGCGGGGGTGTGGAACTCGGCGTCGCGGGCCACGGTGTAACTTCCCTCGGCGCCCTCGGTCTGCACGACGACGCGCGGTCCGAGGTCGAGGGCGGCGCGGCCGGCGTGCCAGAGGTCGCTCTCCCCGGTGAGCATGGGCGCGAAGCCGGAGCCGCAGATCAGGACGTCGGTCTCCGCAACGAGAGCGCGTGCCGGTTCGAGGACCTCGTGCCTCGTGGCGGCGGCATCCAGCACCACGGTGCCGCCCGACTGCTTCATCCAGCGCGCCGCGGCGAGGGCGGCCTCGGAGTGACTGCCGTCGACGTGCAGGAACCGCGCCGAGGCGAGGTAGTCGCGGTCGAGTTCGGCGGCGGCAAGAGGCCGCGAGAGGAAGCCACGCCGGAACGAGAACACGCGCTCTCCCGTCGACGCGTCGACGTAGACCACGACCACGTGGTCCTCCGGTCCCTCCCGCGTCACGAGACGGCTGGTGTCGACGCCGGCCCGCTCGAGCGAGCGTCGACGGTGTTGGCCGAGTTCGTCGGTGCCCACGGTGTCCACGAAGCCGGTGCGCAGCCCGAAGGTCGAGGCAACGAAGCACGCCGTGCCGGCGGGCCCGCCGTCGGCGAGTGCGAAGTCCAGGAGACCGCGAGGGTCGTCCCGGTCCGGCATGCGTTCCACCCGCAGCACGACATCGACGATCGCGAGGCCGAGGCCGATGACCTCCAGGCGGCTCTTCGAACCTGTCAATCCGGCACCCGCTTGCCCGGCAACAGCCTACTCGGCAGCCTGCCTGCCCTGGCGCTTGCGGCGCGCACCCGCCCAGGCGTGCCTGCGTTCGAGACGGCGAAGCTCTTTCTCGATGCCGGGGCGCGCGTGCGGCTCCGAGAAGGCGAGCAGGGTCACGTGGAAGCCGCTGAGACTTCTCAGCCGGAAGGCTTCATCGTCGAGAACGCCGAATGCCCACAGGTCGAGCGCGAGCTCCCACCCCACGTGGAGCTGCACCTCGAGGAACTCCAGACCGACCACCTGCCGCAGTTGGCCGCGGGCGAGGGCCTCGCTGATCGCGGCGCGGACGGCCTCCTTCGACGACCTGAAGTGCTCTCCTTCGTCCTGCTGGCCGAGTCTCGACCAAGAGCCGGTCCTGAAGTCGGCCACGATGAGCGGCCGCAGCAGGTCTCCGTTGTCGATCACGTACTGGAGAATGCCCTCCATGGCTCTCGTCGCCCGTTGCAGCGGGTCGCGGCAGACGCGAGCATCGGGAGCAGGCTCCTCGAGACGCTGCACCGAGTCCCTGATCAGCGCTTGCAGGATCTGCTCGCGGGAACCAAGGAGGTTGTAGAGGGTGGTCACGCTCAGCCCCGCCTGGCGGGCGAGCTTGCGCATGGAGAAGCCTTCGGGTCCCGCTTCCTGGAGCAGCTCTCGGGCGGACTCCAGAATCCGCTGGCGCCGCGCCGCGACGTTGGCCTCGCGCCGCCCCATGGGTCGGCCGGCCGTGGGGCTGTTGGCTTCGGGGTTCGTCATGCCTGCCGGTTCCGTCGATGATACGTGGGCCCGTTGGCCCGCCCGAACACGGTACACTGTTTCAGGTTCCCCGCTTCAAGCCGCCGCATCGGGTTTGCTGCGAGGGCGGCCGGAAACCCGGGGAGACGAATGTGACCGAAATCCACGTAGCCGAACTGGAGCCGGTAGGGGAGTTCGGTTCGAAGGAGTGGTGCGAGGCGTGCGCCGAATACGGCGTGCAGCTTCTCGAAGACGGCGGGCTCCCGGCCGACACGGCGTGGGGATTCAGCGAGATCTACACCCATCCGCCTGCGCGGCTGCTCGCTGGGGGACGCGAGATGTCGGCGTACTACCTCATGGTCAGGGATGGCCGGATCACGGGAGGCGACGGCGCTCCGGCGGAGTGCCGCGAGCTGCCGGGCTTCCATGTCCAGCTTCCCTGGGCTTCGATCTGCAACCAGTCGCGCACCAGGTACGGTCGCGAGGGTCAGATGCGGCGGTCGGCCCAGGAGAAGGTCATGTTCCGGCAGATCGAGGAGTACGTCGGGCGGCCGAATCCTCTCGGACTGGGCGGCGGTCCCAGACACGTCTGGCCTCGCGAAGTCGGCATGGCGCTGGGCAAGGGCATGGAAGAGGGCGGCGGGCTGCACAACATCGCTGCGAGCCTGCAACTGCCGTCGCCCGAGTTCGCGGACTTCCCCACCACGGACATGGCGGTCCCGGACTTCGAAGCGATGAGCGAAGAGCAGAAGCGGCGCTTTCTGGAACTCCTCGCGTTGGAGGTCTGAGTAGCGTCGGAAGTCGTCATCCTCGAAGGGCGCGGGCTGCAGCCGGCGTGTCAATCGTCGCCGTTTCCGGTGAACCTCGACGCCGCTTCGTACGAAGATGCCGCCGGTTCGCCGTTCTCCATCGCCGGCCGGAAGACCGCCCGCCGCATCGCTGCCACGGCGCTTTCGGCAAGACCGTGGGGCAATCCCTCCAGCACGTCGACACGGACGACGCAGCCCTCGTCGTCGATCAGCGCGCGCAGCGCGACCGTGCCTTCGGTACCCGCGGCGCGCGCCTCTTCGGTGTACTCGTGGGCGGCCTGGTAGATGATCGCGCCGGGTTCGCGGCCCTCGTTCGTGCGGTCGATCGTGCCGGCCGCTGAAGCCCGCGAGTGGCAGACGAGGATCCGCGCCCGGTCGCGGATCGGGCCCTCCGGCGAGATCGCCAGGACGGTCCTGGCTTCGGCGACGCCCTGTTCGGACCGGCCGGACTCGACCAGCACCCTGGCGAGGCTGTAGCGCGGCGCCGCGGATGCCTCGTCGTCCATGACCGCAATCACGCGGCGGAAGGCCTCTTCGGCCTCCCGCACGTCCTGCTCGGTGCGATCGGGCCTGTCGAACAGAGCGACACCGAGCGCGTTCCAGGCCCGCGCGCGCAAACGGATGTCGGCAGTCATCTCCAGTGCGCGGCGTGCGGCGTCTGCCATCGCATCGAGTTCCGAGCGCCGGTAGTGGGCGGCCGCTTCGGCGAGCCACCGCTCGGGCGTGTCGGGCAGGGGCTGCCCAGCGGCCGCCGTGTCTGCAGGCCTTGTGTGCGGCGCAGCAGATCCGCTCTCCCGGGGCGCCGCGGCCATGGCGTCGGCGGCAACAGGCGGATCTGGAGCGTTGCCGGCGTCGATGTCGAACGTGGCGACGGAGGTCGTGGCGGCGAGATCGTCGCGCACGCCGACCGCGACGCGATGCGGACCGGGCGCAGTGACCACGTCTATCGCGAATGGCCAGGACAGTTTCCGGGCCTCTTCGATCTCCCCCTCCTTCACCACAACGGGGACGGAATGCTCGGTGACCTCCGAGACCCGCCCCTCCTCGTCGATCACCTGGACCCACAGACGGACCCGGGCTTCGCGGCCTTCGGCGGCTGGAGCCAGGGTAAGTGCGCCGATCGGGATCGCGACCAGCAGCCTCGACTGGACGTCGCCGCTCTCGCGCCGGATCTCGCTGCCGGGTCCGCGGACCGGCGCGATCCGAAGCCCCATCGAGTTGGCGGCCTCCCCCATCGCAAGGGCCGCCAGCGTCAGGTCCGCCATCTCGGTCGAGATGGGCTTGTCGACGTAGCTGTCGCGGTGGCGAATCGACAGGCGTCCCGAAACGCGCTCGCGCGCCTCGTCGGTCAACGCGACCTCGATCCGGTGGGTGCGTCCCCGCTCGACGTGAGCAGGGGAATAGCCGAGCGAGTAGCGGTTCTGGAAGTCTCCGGCGATGCGGTCGAACGCGCCCGCGACGTTGCGCGTGTTGACGATCGCCCGTCCGCCGGTGCGATCGGCCAGGCGGAGCAGCGGCTCCTCGAGGTTGTTGGCGCGGGTGAACTCGATGCTGGAGGAGAAGCGGAGGTCCGCGGCGTTCATGCCGCCGAGGCTTGCTCCGGCGGCGCTGACGGCGTGGAAGGTGACGCGATTGGCATTGGCAAGTGCGGCGAGCTCGTCGAATCGCCGCGAAAGGTCGTAATCGAAGGCCTCGAGGGAGACGTTCGCCGCATCGACACTTCTCGGGTTGACGAGCGAACCGGAGACGGCCCTCCAGCGCCCGCGCGAGTCGTCGAACCGCTCCTCGACCGCCCGGAAGAGGTCTTCCGCCGGCCGCATGGGCAACCCGTTGCTGATGTACAGGATGCTCTTGCGCCCCGGCAGGCCCGCCATCGTCCGGATCGCGTTCCGGAGGTTCGCGATCGAGGCGTCGACCTCGCTGCGGACCGTGGCGGCAAAGTTGCGGACCAGGCCCATCACCGCGACGTGGTTCGCCAGGTCGTCGTCGATCTCGCGCAGGATGTCGAGACGCTCGGATTCGGTGCGCTCGCGGCTGCCGACGAGCTTCTCGAGCTCGCGGGTCGCCTCGGCGGCGCGCCAGGCCTCGGTGGTGAAGGGGAGCTCGACCTTGAACCTGCCGCGATCGAAGACGGCGAGCATCACGCGGTCGTACGGGCTCAGCTGGACGCTCAGGAAGTTGCGCAGGAAGGGCAGCAGCCGGTTGCGGTCCGTCGGCGTCAGGTTGACGTTGTCGATGTAGACCATCAGGCTCAGCCGGTGCTCCGGGGGCGGCGGTTCGGCCGGGATGAAGCGATCCAGATCCTCTGGCCGCCTCGCACCGCCGCGGGAGTCGCGGCGAGGGCGCTGTCGTGTGCTCGCGTCCAGGCCGTCGGTGAACTCGAAGAAGTTCGAGAGTTCGACCGGTCGACCGTTCTCCCGCACCTCGAAGTCCTCGGCCGCCAGGCCGGTCACCGGGTTGCCGTCGCGGTCGGTCACCCGGACGTCGACATTGACGACGCGCACGTCGACCGTCTCGGCAAACGTCGAAGGCGTCTCCGGTGCGGGCTCGAGCGGGGTCCGAGGTTGAAGCTGCGCCCGGGCGTCGTCCATCGCCGGGCCGAAGAGCAGCAGAGTCGCGGCGAAGGCCGTGATCACGCGCCTCGCAGCGAGCCGGTCAACCGAAAGATGGGTAGCGTCGGGGCGCACGAGAGCCTCGGTGGAGTCTACGTGGCGCCGGAGTCGCCGACCCGGGCGCAGCCGCTTCGGACTTCGGAGTACGGCCCTGCGATGGCCCTGCGCCGCAAGAAAGCCGGCGCACCCGTGGATCTCATGGGCGGCCAGTCCGGTGGTCGTCTTGCCGCCGCCCTGGTTTGCAGGACCCGGCCGATGTCGAGACGCAAGCGGCGATCAATGCAGTACGCGAAGCCCTCGACAGTGTCAGGTCGACTCGTGAAGGGTCACTACCCCTGCGTCTCCGTCGACGGAGATCTCCTGTCCCGAGGCGACACGCCGGGTGATGTTGCCCGTTCCGACCACTGCGGGGATGCCGTATTCGCGGGCGACGATCGAACCGTGGCCGAGGATGCCGCCGATGTCGGTGACCAGGCCCGAGGCATGGGCAAAGAGCGGCGTCCAGGCGGGATTCGTCATCGGACACACGAGGATGGAGCCGGACTGCATGCGGTCGAACTCGGGCGGCGACCTGATCAGGCTCGCGGGAGCGGTGACCGTGCCGGGGCTCACGGGGACGCCGCGCAGCGTGGCACTGCGGGGATCGTTGCGTGCCTGCGTCTCCTTGAAGGCGATGGACGGATGCTCGCTCGCCTCCGGCGGCACGGTGCCCGGCGGGTGGAGACGCTTGCGCGCCTCGCGGAGTTCGCGCCGCTCTGCGGCGAGCTCTCCCAGGTGCGGCCGGCTTTCGCCTTGCGCCCGCGCCTCGATCGCCTCGCGGATCTCGCTCGTGACGCAGAAGTAGATGTCGTCCGGCCGCGTGAAAGTGCCTGACTCGACCAGCCGCCGGCCGAGTTCCGCTGCCAACGGGCGCAGCACGGGCCAGGCGCTGCCCAGATGAAACATGGTCTCTTCGCGGATCGGGTAGAAGCGGCAGGTGAACCAGAGGCGGAAGCGGAACTGCCAGTACTCCAGTCCGTCGAGAAGCTCCTCGATGTCCGCGAGCGCTTTCTGGCGCTTTGCCCGGGCATCGATCTCGTGCTGCTTCGGACTGTAGTCCCGGTTGGCGACCATCGTCTTGAGAGTCGCGAAGAACGGGGTCGGATCCTCGCACTGGGGCGGCTCGACGAAGTCCAGCGTGTAGCCCTGGTGCCCGAAGGTCGAGAGGTAGTCGTGGATCGCCTCCAGCGCGGGTCCGCTCGCCGGGTGCTCCTCGAGCGCGTCCATGAGTCGCGGCGCCGGGGTCGTCATGACGAGCTCCCAGAGCGCATCGTCGGCCCGGATGCGCCTGGCAACCTCGTAGATCGCATCGTTCGCTTCCATCGTCTTCGACTTGAAGCCGCTGAGGAACTGGCCGCTCGTGAAGTTGTGGTCCGGCAAGGTCTCGCGCAGGAAACACTGAAGCTGGTCGTCGGTCGACTTGGCGACGCCGAACGTGTGGCCGGTGTCGTTCGTCCAGTAGTCGCCCTCGGCCACGCCCAGGTCGTGGATGCCCTGGAGCAAGGTCTCGTCGGGGGCGGTTGCCGGATCCACCTGGCGCCACCCGGCCACGATTCGCTGAAGCCGCGGCAGGGTCTCCTCCGTCCACTTCCTGAGCACCCGCTCGTTCCACCGGGTGTGGTTGAAAGCGATGTACGTCGGGTTGTCGCTCTCCGGCCTGGTCACCCGTTGGGCGAGCCTGTCAAGCCTGGACCTTGCAGCCCACTCGTGGAAGGCGTTGCGTTCCGCAGTCGAAAACGAGTCCAGAAGGAGTCCGAGATCGTGCTCGGCCGCCTCCGCGGTCGCGGCCTCGGTCTGTTTGCGCTTCTCGGCGAGCAGCCGTTCGGCGGCCTCCAGCTCGGCTTCGGTCGGCTTGGCGGCCTTCCTGGCGTCCTCGTCCGGAAAGAGCTGAGGCCAGTCGGCGCGCTGGTAGGCGAAGCCGTTCATCGTCACGAAGACGGGGCCGCCTCCGATCATCAGGCTCTTGCCGGCGCGGGCTTTCTCGAGACCGATCGTCAGGTAGAGCTCCTCGAACAGCGGACAGATCGGGTCGGGCATGTTCTCGACGATCTGACGGCGCGTCAGGATGCGGGCGGGAGGGGTCGGAATCCACTCCACTTCGATCGGCTGCGGCGGCAGGTTCGTGATCGGCCGCGACTGCAGCAGGAAGATCTCGCCGCCCGAGATCGCCCACTCGATGTCCTGGGGCACACCGCCGAACTGCGCCTCGACCTCGATGCCCAGGTCGACCAGTTCCCGGATGGCCTCCGGCGACAGGGACGAACGGCCGCGGCGGGCAACGTCGACCTCCTCGGTCCGCGTGCCCTGTGCGCCGTCCTGGACGATCTGCTGTTCCTTCGCGCCGATCACCGTATCCCTGGCCTCGCGCGACACACGGTCGACCACGTAGGTGTCGGGCGTCACCTGGCCGCCCACGACGGCCTCGCCCAGGCCGAAGCTCGCGTTGATGATCGCTTCGGAGCGTTCGCCGGTGGCCGGATTGGCGGTGAACAGGATGCCCGAGATCTCCGACGGCACCATGATCTGCACGACCACTGCCATGGCCACCGCGCCTTGGTCGATGCCCATCTGGTGGCGATAGGCGATTGCGCGGGGCGTCCACAGGGAGGCCCAGCAGTCGCGGACCGCCTGCACCACGGCGGCTTCGCCGCGTACGTTCAGGTACGTGTCCTGCTGGCCGGCGAAGGAAGCTTCCGGCAGATCCTCGGCGTTGGCCGAGGAGCGCACGGCCACGGGCGGGTCGGCGGGCTCGAGGGTTCGGTAGGCGGCGGCGATCTCGGAGACGACAAGGTCGGAGAGGGCAGGCGTCCCCAGGAGCTCCTGGATCGCTGCCGACGCCCTGTCGAAGGACGCGGCGCCGCGTACGAGTTCGGGCCGCGCCAGCGACACGATGCGCTGCTGCAGACCGTGCTCGGCGACGAAGGCCCTGTAGGCGGTCGTGGTGACGTGGAATCCGTTCGGCACGGCGAAACCGGCGCCCTTCGTGCGAGCGAGCGAGCGCCCCTTGCCGCCCAGGAGATCGAGATCGTCGTCGCGCGTGTCGAGCGGACGGACGAACCGGGGAGCGCGGGCATCCTGCCCGCCTCCGGCGTGCAGCGGCGGCTTCGATTGGTCCAGGGAGATGGCGATCGTCATGGCGTCAGTTCCAGAAGCGGTCGAGCCGAGTCCAGGATCGGATCGGGATCACCTCGCCGGTGAGCAGATCCGAGGCCGACGAAGCGAGGAAGAGGCAGAGATCGGCGACGTCTTCGGGTCCCGGCGGGCGCTCGAGGCGCGGCACCGGAGTGCCGTCCTCCTTGCGGGCCGGCTGGATGACGCCCCAGTTCACCATGGCCGGCGTTGCGATCAGACCCGGCGCAACGCAGTTGACGCGGATGTTGTGTTTCGCCCAACTGAAGGCCAGGTTGTTGCTCAGGCTGATCACCCCCGCCTTGGCGGCCGAGTAATGCAGCATTCCGGGGTGACCCTTGGTGCCGGCCACCGACGAGATGTTGATGATGTTGCCGCTCTGCTGTTCGATCATCCGTTTGCCCGCGGCGATGCAGCACAGCCAGGTGCCGGTGAGGTTCAGGTCGACGATGCGCTGCCACTCGTCGTAGGGCGTGTCCTCGGGCTTGCGCGGGGTCGCGCCGCCCCCGGCGTTGTTCACCATGACGTCGAGCCTGCCGAAGCTCTCCACGGTCTGCGCGATGAGTGCGTCGACCTGTTCCGGGACGGTGATGTCGCAACCGATGGCCAGCGCTGTCCCGCCGTCCGACCCGATCTCGGCGACGATGCGGTCCAGGTTCTCCTTCTTGCGCGACGCGACGACCACCCTGGCGCCGGCCTCTGCGTACGACCTGGCGATGCAGGTGCCGATGCCGCCGGCGCCGCCGGTGACGATGGCCACGCGGTCGGTCAGATCAAGTCTGGTCATGCGGCGGTCTCTCCCTTCTCTCCCTGGTGTCGAGTCTCCCCGTGTCTCGAGGCGGAACCGGGCGCCCTCGCCGGGTGCGTCCCTGCCGGCAACCGGGCGCCGGCGCAGAGCGCCCGACGTACCGCCGAACGCAGGTCGCTTCGGTCATCCGGCTCACCTGTCGCGCTACGTTCAGTTCGGATCTCCGGGGAGCCTGCCGGTCGGCACTCTGCCGCCCTCACCGCCCTGGTCGGTGTCGGCGACGATGCCGCCAGGGCAGCCGCCGCCGGGCGGAATCAACCAGTCGCACCCCGGCGTGTTTCCCGGACCGTCGTCGTGGCAGGCGAGGAGTGCCGCGTAGTCCGCCGTCAGGCTGCCGGGCCTGCGCGGCGGCATGAAGTCGTTGACGTGCACCTTGCCGGCCTCGAGCAGCCGGGCGGTTCTGGTCGGCGCGCGGTGGCAGTCGAGACAGGCGTTGCCCGCAATGTGCGGCGTCCTGAGATCCCAGTGCGTTCCTCCGACCACCCAGTAGGGCGCCTCGGGATCGACCCACTCCGGCAGGACGGGCTCCTTCGGGTTGGACGGCAGCCGGGCGCCGTCGATCCAGGGATCGTGCAGGAAGGCGTTGTTCTGGTGGCACTGAGTGCACTGGACGCCGGGGGGCGGCGGGATGAAGGCGTTGTCGAAGTCGTCGGAGTCCGGGCCGGGGAGCTTCCCGGCCAGAAGACCGTCGTCGTCGAAATGCAGATACTCGGCCTGCCTGAGGTCGCCCGTCGCGTCCGGCGATTCGAAGAAGCAGGTGGCGCCGGTGGTCCTGTTGTGGCCGATCATCTGGACCGACGCGATGCCCCGTTCGAAGAGCTCCCGGCCAGCCGAGCGGCAGAGCCAGGCCCAGACGACATCGTCCAGCGTGCTGCCGTCGGCCGCCTTGCCCTGCACCCTCCCGATCCGCGAACCGACGTTGCAGTTGCCCTTGAAGTCGGGCGTATCGCACTCGCGGTAGCCCGGACTCTCGAACACCTCCACGCCGTCGACGTGGATCGGGATCCTCACCCCGGCGCCGCAGTCGATCGTAGGCGGCACGCCGACGTGCCGGAGGCACATCGCGGCGTACTCGGATGCTGTCTCGGGCATGGTCATTATCTTGCCGCCCGGCACGCAGGCGTCCTGGGCCGCTGCCGCGGGAACCACTGCTGCCTGCACCATGAAAGCGGCCAGAACGGCGGTAGCCGTCCGGCAGATCTCTCGCAGCCTCATTCCGCACCTCCTTGTCAGGCAGCCATCCTAGCGAACTTGTAACAGTGTCTCAACTTGGAGTCTTGTCCCATGAGAGATGAGCCTGAAGCAGCGGTGTCAATCCCACGAGAGATGAGCCTGAGCAGGTGTCGGGGATCATCGGAGGATGATCCTGCAACTCGACATCGAACGGCTGCGGACCCTGGACGAGGTCCGCGATTTCATGGCCGGCAGCACGCCGGTCGACTTCCGGTTCGTGGAGCGGGCCGATGCCTACGCTTTCGTGCGGCGGTTCCTGGTGCGTTCCCGGTACCTGCGGCTGCCGCGGTCGGACAAGGGTCTGGTGCGGCGGTTCCTGATCAAGGTGACGGGATTCAGCCGGGCTCAGACGGCGCGTCTGATCACCCAGTACCGGGAGACCGGGCGCATCGAGGACCGGCGGCGGGGTCCGAAGCGTCCGTTCCGCCGTCGCTACACGAAGGAGGACATCCGTCTGCTGGCCGAGGTCGACGAGTCCCTGTCCGGTCCGTGCGGTCCGTGCGGTCCGTCCGGCGCTGTCACGCGGCGCACGATGCAGCGTCAGTACGAGGTGCACGGCGATGCGCGGTTCAGGCGTCTGGCGGGACTCTCCCACAGCCATCTGTACCGTCTTCGCCAGTCCGTGACGTACCGCCGCCGTCGTCTGACGGTGGTGAAGACGCGGCCGACCCGGGTGCGCATCGGGGAGCGCCGCAAGCCTCATCCCGCCGGTCGGCCGGGCTATCTGCGCGTGGACACGGTGCATCAGGGCGACCTGGATGGCAGAAAGGGCCTGTACGAGATCAATCTCGTGGACGAGGTCACGCAGTACGAGTTCGTGGCCGCCACGGAGGGCATATCGGAGCGGTTCCTGATCCCGGCTCTGCAAGGCGCGATCGAGGCTTTCCCCTTCAACGTCAAGGGTTTCCATGTCGACAACGGCTCCGAGTTCGTCAACCACAAGGTCGCCGCGCTGCTGAACAGGCTGCACGTCGAAGAGTTCACGAAGTCCCGCCCGAGGCGCTGCAACGACAACGCCCTGGTCGAGAGCAAGAACGCATCGGTGGTGCGGCGCTACCTCGGCCACGACCACATTCCCCGCCATCACGCAGCCCTCGTCGACCGCTTCCTGCGCGACGTGCTCGCCCCCTTCCTCAACTACCACCGGTGCTGCCACTTCCCCGTCGAGACGCGGGACGCCAGGGGGCGCGTGCGCAAGACCTACCCCTTCGAGAAGGTCACCACGCCCTACTTCAAGCTGAAGTCCCTCGACGGCGCCGCGCGGTACCTGCGGCCCGGCGTCACCTTCGAGCAGCTCGACCGTCAGGCCCTGGCCATCGACGACCTCGCCGCCGCCAAGGCAGTCAACGAGGCTCTCGCCGCGCTCTTCGCCGAGATCCGACGCCGCGACGCCGTCGCATGAGCGAACACCCCCGGCATCCCGCGAAACGGAACCCGCCAACGGCCGAACACGACACTCACTCCGCGCACTTCGACCGCCGCCTCGCGGTCCCCGCGCTACCGCTGGTCTCTGGTGCTGATCTCCGCCTTGCTCCGATCAGCAGTCCTGAAAACTGCCCCGACGCTCTCGCCCCGACTCGACTCCCGAACAACCGCCGTTCAGGCTCATCTTTGAATGGGACTAGGCTCTTGGGTTGCTTGCCGCCAAGGTGAAACGCTGTATCATGTTCTCCGTACCTTTCGAGAAAGGACGTTCCGCGGCGTCACACGGCCGTTGGCCGTCCTGTCGGCGGCTGCGGCTCCGCTGTCGAGGTCGCGAACGTGCGAACGCGCGAATCCGCGCATCGCCGAACGCCGGGAATACGGTCAAGGAGGACGAGCATGGATCGCAGGAACCGCGACGGCCGGAGGATTCGGAAACTCATCCTGCCGGTGTTTCTGGCACCGGCGCTGCTCGCCTTTCCGGCCGCAGCCCAGGAAGGGAGCGTCTCCGGAACGGTCTTCGATCGCGAGGGCGGTCGGCTGCCCGGCGTCACGGTCAGCCTGCAGAACGCCGACGGCGAGGACAGCGGCAAGAGCGCCCGGACCGATGCCGAAGGCGGCTTCAGCATCGGCGGCGTGGCAGACGGCGTCTACACCGTGACCGCGGCGCTGCAGGGCTTCCGGTCCCGGAGCGAAGAAGTCGAAGTGTCGGGAGGAACGGCTTCCCTCGAGTTCGCGCTCGGTCTCCTGGTCGTCGAGCAGATCGTCGTTCAGGGCGAGCTCGGCGAGGAAAATGTGCTGAGGCGGCCGATGACCGTGACCGGCTTCAACGAGGGCATGGTCGTGGAACTCGGGATGAACAACAACAACGACCTCGAAGCGCTCACGCCGGGCCTGCAGATCGGTCACCAGTCGCCCGATTCGGGTCACGGCAACCACTTGTACCTGCGCGGCATCGGCTCGCAGCGCAATCAGGAGTTCTTCCAGGCCACGGCGGTCGCCACCTACGTCGACGGCATCTACACCGACGAGCTCTACGCGCTCGAGCCCGGCAACCTCTTCGACGTCGAGAGCATGAACGTCTCGCGCGGCCCGCAGGGAACCACCGGCGGCCGCGCCGCGATCGCGGGGGCGATCAGCTTCAACACGATCAAGCCGACCGCGCAGTTCGACGTCAACGCCCTGGCCGAGTTCACCGACCAGACCTCGCAACGCGGAGACCTCGCCATCGGCGGGCCGATCGGCGGCAGCAACGTGAGCTGGCGATTGACGGCCGGAAGCTGGCAGGGCGAGGGTGCGCAGCCCAACATCGGCCCCGGAGGAGACTACGACGAGCCCGACAACACCCACTGGGCGCCGCAGCTTCGCTATCTCGGCGAGACAGTGGACCTCAACGTCCGCTACGCGGGGCGCGAAGACAGCGGCGCTCCCCGCACCTCGGTCGAACTGACCGGACGCGACGTGACCACGGAGTGTCTGCTGACCGGCACCGACCCGGCAGGGAACCCCACCTGCCTGTTCCCCAATCCCTTCCTCGGTGCGGCAAACCAGGCGCCCTCGGTGAGGGACTGCGATCTCGACGACCCGAACCGGCTCATCTGCCCCGGCGACGACCTGCGCAACGTGGTCGACTACAACACGCCCGGCAACGAGGATTCCGAGCTCGAGATGGGCGTGGTCGACCTGAACGTTCGACCCGGCCGTGCGATGTCCCTGTCCTACAAGGGCGGCTATCGCGAAACGACGGAGAACGCGCAGACGGACACCGACGGCACGTCGCGCGTGGGCGGTCCGGACGACCCCTTCCTCGACGCGAACGGCTATCCCTTCTCCGACACGATGACGAACTACTATCGCTACTCGGAGCAGACCTCCCACGAAGTGCGTCTGGCCTCGAGCTTCTCCGGCGACTTCCAGTTCGTCCTGGGCGGCTTCCAGCGCGAGGGGGACGAACCCTACGACGCGCGTTTCTTCGACTTCGCCAACCCGGCGTTCAACACCGACAACCTGGCGACATGCCAGGCGCTTCTCTCGATCCTGGGGCTGCCTCTTCTCGAAGAACACGGCACGACGTCGGCGATATCCGGCGGCGGAGGCGTCTGGGCGTGTCCGGGAGAGCTTCTCGACTGGTCGAACGCTCCGGGGGCCGTCGGCGCGTTCTCCGACGGCAGCATGAATGGCCACTGGCTCGACTTCTACGGTCACTCGCGGTTCGAGACGCGGGCTGCCTACGCGAATGTCGAGTACCAGTTCGGCGACAGGTGGACGCTGTTCGGCGGCCTGCGCCACGACCAGGACATCAAGACCCACGTTCAGAACGACGTCCGGATCGGCATCGACTTCGGCTTCGCGGTCGACCTCTGGATCTTCCGCAACGCTTCGGTCGAAGGTTTCGAGGGCAAGAACGACGCGGAGTGGAACCAGACCACCTGGAACGCGGGATTCCAGTACTCGGCCAACCCGGCCAGCATGTGGTACGGCCGCGTCTCCAAGGGTGGCCGTCCTGGCGGCTTCGTGGGCTTCGGCAACCTGACCGAGGTGACCTTCGACTCCGAGGAGCTCATCAACTACGAGGGCGGCTGGAAGGGCCTGCTGGCGGACAACCGCCTGCAACTGGAGGCCGCGGTCTTCTACAACGACTACCTGGGCTACTGGGTCAACTCCCAGCGTCTGCTGCCGGTCGAGCGGCGGATCCCCGGCGAGAGCATCTTCGAAGGCGAGATGAACACCATCGACGGCAGCTGGATCTCGGGGCTCGAACTCAACGCGGCGTTCCGGGCCACCGACCGCTTCACGATCCGCGGCTGGTACAATTACCTCGACTCGGAGATCGGAGACTTCGACACCGTCTACTGCTGCGACCCGGACGCGCCGACCGAAACGGTCGAGTTCCAGGACCGGGAAGGCAACACGTTCACGCAGGAGATCGCCAGCCTGACCAACTTCGGCGGCAATCGCATGCCCCTGCAGCCGAAGCACAAGTTCTCCTTGACCGCGATCTACGACGCCCCGGTGGGTGACGCCTTCGGCAGCCTTCGCCTGCTGGGCACGATCGGCCACACGACCGACAAGAACGCCGACATCAGCGCCCTGCCCAAGTACAGGATCCCCGAGTACACGCGGCTCGACCTGCGGGCGATCTGGTTCACGCCCCGCGAGGGCCTCCAGGTCCATCTGTTCGCCAAGAACGTGCTCGACCAGATCGCGGTGCAACAGTGGCGGCCGAACGAGGGCTACGGCTTCGGCAGCGGCGTGATCCGCGGCTCGCTCACCGACGAGCGGGAAGTCGGTGTCATGGCGAGCTTCCGGCTCGGCGGCCGGAAGACGCTGTACGGCCTCGGCGGCGGAATGGGTCCGTCTGCCGGCGGGAAGTAGCGGCACCGCCGAACGCGGCCCCACCCGGGGCCAGGAGAAGCTGCGCAGGACCTCACCCAGGTCGCCGGGGTGGTTTCCTGTGGCGAGAAGGTACGGTCTTCAGTCCTGGGCGGTTCGCGTGTACGAAGCGGCCCCGTCCGCGGCTTCGAGGAAACGGTCGATCTCGGCGTCGCCCATCGGTGTCGAGAGCGCGCCGAAGAGGCCGCGGGCGCCCATCAGCATGCCCCGGTTGAGCATCTCCAGGGCGATCTTCCGGAGTTGCGGCACTGCGGAGCGGGCGGTGAACACGGCGCGGAAGTCCCGGGGCGGCTCGTTGCCGGGCACGACGGAAAAGAGCGAGCCGCAACCGGTTGCCGTGGCTTCGATGCCGTGCCGGCGGAGGACCTGCCGGAGTCCGGTGCGGACCCGGTCGCCGAGCCGGTCGAACTCGGCGAACACATCGGGCGTCAGGCGCTTCATCGTCTCGTAACCCGCGACCATCGTCACCGGATTGCCGTTGTACGTGCCGCCGTGGTGGACGAGCTCGCCTTCGCGGTGGTCGAAGACGGACATCACGTCCGCCCTGCCGGCCACCGCGCCGACCGGGAAGCCGCCGCCGATGATCTTGCCGAGAGACACCAGGTCCGGTTCGATCCCGAAGCGGTGGCAGGCGCCGCGGTAGTCGATGCGGAACGAGAGCACTTCGTCCGCGATCAGCAGTGCGCCGCACTCCTTCGTGCTGGCCCGGATTGCGGCGACGAACTCGGGATTCGGCGCGATCAACCCGAGCGCGGCGGGCAGCGGATCGAGGACCACGGCGGCCAGGTCGTCCCGGTACTCGTCGATGAGGGCGCGGCAGACCTCGATGTCGTTGAGCGGCAGCGTGACGACTTCCGTCGCCAGGCTCTTCGCCATGCTCGGCTCGAGCGTCGTCGCCGGGCGATACGACTTGCCCCAGTTCTTCGGCCGCGAGCTGTCGGAAGCCTGCGCGTAGTCGTAGATGCCGTGGTAGCAGCCCTCGAACTTCGCGATCTTGCTGCGGCCGGTCGCCGCGCGTGCGGCCCGGATCGCCAGCAGCACGCCCTCGCTGCCCGAGTTCGCGAACCGCACCTGCTCGATGCAGGGAATGCGTTCGACGAGCAGCTCGGCGAGGCGGATGTCGCTCTCGGTCGGCAGGGAGAACGCCGTGCCGCCGCGGATCACCCGAGCGACCGCGTCCATCACTTCGGGGTGCGAGTGCCCGAGGATCAGGGAGGTGTAGTTGTTGACGAAATCGATGCGCTTCTGGCCTTCGACGTCGGTGACGATGCAGCCTTGCCCCGAGGCCGCGTAGATCGAGTGCGGGTCCATGACCAGCGTGTGCCGACTGTTGCCGCCGGGCATGACGTGGAGGGCGCGCTCGTGGAGCGCCCGCGAGGCCGAGTCCTCACCGAGGTAGCGAACGGTGCTTCGGCAATCGGCCTCGACGGCGGCCACAGGCATCGAGACGTCGTTCATTGCTCCGTCCCTCGTTTGTCTGGTCAGGCGAGGACGACGAGTGTACTTGCGGTGCAAACCCGCCGCCGATACCGCCTTCGTCACGTACCGGACGTGCTTGCGGTGTAGGCGGCGGGTTCCGATGGCCGGCCGCCGGCGTGGTCGCCCCCCCCGGAACCCCGCTTGCCTTCGAGGCCAGGCAGCAGCCGCGTATCCGGCGCCGCGCCGCCGCCGCGCCGAAGCGACGGCGTCTGTGCGACCCCGGAGTGTCTGGTTCGTGGACAACGCGCGATAGGGTCCGTTGTCAAGCCCTATTGCTGGGCTCGGAGTGGCTCCGTACACGTGAGAGCCGGTGGTTTACGGGTTGCGCCGAGCGAAGCGCCGGAGGGGGTGGCGGACCGGACGGCGACGGACCAGACGGGGCGGCCTCCTTCTCCGAGCGGGGCAAGGCTCCGCACGTCTACAGGAATGCGGCGCCGGCGTGGTCCTCGAAGGCGCTCTCCTGGCGGATGTAGCGGAGCACCATGGCGGCGCTCCGATGTCGGGTGACCTCCATGATCTTGTCGAGGCGGGCTCGGTGCACGGCAGCGCTGGTCACGAAGCCGGCGCGAAGCGAATGACCTGAGTACTGCGCCGGATCCAGCCCGATGGCCTCGGCGTAGCGCTTCACGAGGCGGGCTATGTCCGACGAGTGCATCGCACGCCCCTGCAGGCTGCCGCCGCGGCGAAGCGTCTGGAAGAGCGGACCGGAGTCGATGCCGGATACGTCCATCCACCTCTGCATCCGCTTCACCGGCTGAATCCGTTCGCCTTCCGGTACCGCTACTGTCTGGCCGGCGCCTTGCTGGTCTGTCTTCGACCTGCGGATGTGCAGAACCATGCCGTGCCGGTCCACGAACTCGACGTCCGCGAACCGGAGGGCGCAGATCTCGGAGCGCCGCAGAGCTCCGGAGAAGCCCGTCGCGAGCACGGCGGCGTCCCGAACCGCCTTCACCTGGTGCTTCTTCTGGCGGGCCCGCCCATCGCAGTGCTCCACCATGCGGTGGATCTCGTGGTTGCGCAGCGCCTTGACCTGCCTCGGCCGATCGGAACGCAGCCGACTCAGTCCGCGCAGAACACTGCGGACCTTCGGACCATCGGCTGGCGAAACGCATTGCCGATCGCGGTACTTCCGGTTGATCGCTGCCAGCTGGACCCTGATGGTCCCCAGGGCGAGCGGCTCTCCCTTCCTCGTCGTGGCTCTTGAAGAGCGTGGAGCGGACGCCATTCTGACGATGAAGTTCGCGACATCGTCCGGTGTCGCAGCCAGGGCATCGACCCCGACCTCCTCGCAGTAGGCGACGAACCGCCGCCACCCGCAGCGGTACGCCCGACGGGTGTTCTCGGACAGGGAAGTCCGCATTGCCGCCGCAACGGAGATGTTCTCCGTGATCTCGCGCAGGTCGTCTGCTCTCACCACCACTTCCTCCCTCTTTGTTGAAAGGGGCGTCAGTTGTCGCGTGAGTGCGGAACGACCTCCTCTCCTGACGACATGCGTTGGATTGCTCGGCCGTCTTCAGCGCTCGGTAACGGACCTAGACGAGCGTTAGCGTCCCGTCCACCCAACCGCCTGTTGCCCGGAGTATGTGACCTGCCCAGAGATGCCGAGTCCTGCCGATGGCAGCGAAGGAAGTGACAAGAGGATGCCAGCTATGCGGAGAATCGTGTTCTGTATCGTCGCCGCCACGCTCACGCTTGAGCCAGCTTACGCACAGACCGCCGCACTTGAGCGGCTGGCTTCACAGTTGGCCAAGGTCCCGATCGTGGAGACGTCCACCGACGTTCCGTTGAGGCTCTCAGCCGTTACAATTGTGCCGCCAATCAACGGGGCAGTGCCTGAACACGTTCCATCAGCGGCCACCGAAACAGTACTGTACCAATACGATGACAACACGTTCGAGGACGGGTTGGGAACGACCGGGTTTGCCATCCAGGTCGCGCAACGATTCCGCCTGCGCGACACGGGGCGGATTCGCTGGCTTGAAGCCTGCTTTAGGCGCCTTCCGTGGGACTTGGTGGCTGAGCACAACGTCGTATTCGATATCTTCTCCGATCAGAACGGTTGGCCCGGTGATTCGATCTTCGCTCAAGCTCCAGAACTAATCACTGGAGGAAATGTCGCGGCTCCCCCCGTCTCAACGTGCTTCCGCCTCAATTTCACTCTTGCAGTGTCGAGTAGAGACGTGTGGGTGGCGGCTTTCTTTCTCGGGGACGATGGATTGCGCCAAGGCGGTTTTAATGGGAATGGCAAATACCTGTCGGCGGACACCGGAACGCCTCGAGACACCAAGGTCGTAGGGCGGATATACCAAGGCTTATTCGGTCAGGTCACTGGCGTCGGACCGTGGCAAACTGCCAGCGATACAGGGGCAGTTGGAATCAGAATGGCCGTTGACCATGATACTCAGGACCCCGATCCCGACCCGCCGCCTCGGGCGCCGGCGGAGGTGAGCGTGGTTCCGACGAACAGCACGACGGTCCGCGTGTCCTGGAGCGACCGTTCCGACAACGAGGATGGTTTCGAGGTCCGGATGCGCCTGGAGGGCGCCGGCTGGTCCGTGGCCGCACGCACGTCGGCCAACGTCGAGCAGGCGCGTGTCTCGGGTCTTCGCCCTGGGGAGAGGTACCAGTTCTTCGTGCGCGCATTCCACGCCGACGGCCATGCCGACAGCGATCATGTCGTCGTGACCATGCCGCGTCCCGATCCCGATCCCGATCCCGATCCACCGCCTCGGGCGCCGACGGAGGTGAGCGTGGTTCCGACGGACAGCACGACGGTCCGGGTGTCCTGGAGCGACCGTTCCGACAACGAGGATGGTTTCGAGGTGCGGATGCGCCTGGAGGGCGCCGGCTGGTCCGTGGCCGCCCGCACGTCGGCCAACGTCGAGCAGGCGCGTGTCTCGGGTCTTCGCCCTGGGGAGAGGTACCAGTTCTTCGTGCGCGCATTCCACGCCGACGGCCATGCCGACAGCGATCATGTCGTCGTGACCATGCCGCGTCCCGATCCCGATCCCGATCCCGATCCACCGCCTCGGGCGCCGACGGAGGTGAGCGTGGTTCCGACGGACAGCACGACGGTCCGGGTGTCCTGGAGCGACCGTTCCGACAACGAGGATGGTTTCGAGGTGCGGATGCGCCTGGAGGGCGCCGGCTGGTCCGTGGCCGCCCGCACGTCGGCCAACGTCGAGCAGGCGCGTGTCTCGGGTCTTCGCCCTGGGGAGAGGTACCAGTTCTTCGTGCGCGCATTCCACGCCGACGGCCATGCCGACAGCGATCATGTCGTCGTGACCATGCCGCGTCCCGATCCCGATCCCGATCCCGATCCACCGCCTCGGGCGCCGACGGAGGTGAGCGTGGTTCCGACGGACAGCACGACGGTCCGGGTGTCCTGGAGCGACCGTTCCGACAACGAGGATGGTTTCGAGGTGCGGATGCGCCTGGAGGGCGCCGGCTGGTCCGTGGCCGCCCGCACGTCGGCCAACGTCGAGCAGGCGCGTGTCTCGGGTCTTCGCCCTGGCGGGAGGTACCGGTTCTTCGTGCGCGCGTTCCACGCCGACGGCCATGCCGACAGCGATCATGTTGCCGTGACCATGCCGCGTCCCGATCCAGATCCGGATCCCGATTCACCGCCTCGGGCGCCGACGGAGGTGAGCGTGGTTCCGATGGACAGCACGACGGTCCGCGTGTCCTGGAGCGACCGTTCCGACAACGAGGATGGTTTTCAGGTGTGGAAGCGTCTGGAGGGCGCCGGCTGGTCCATGGCCGCACGCGCGCCGGCCAACATCGAGCAGGCGCGTGTCTCGGGTCTTCGCCCTGGCGGGAGGTACCGGTTCTTCGTGCGCGCAGTCAACGGTGGCGGTCACGCCAACAGCGATCATGTCGTCGTGACCATGCCGCGTGCAGATCCCGATTCCGATTCACCGCCTCGGGCGCCGACGGAGGTGAGCGTGGTTCCGACGAACGGTACGACGGTCCGCGTGTCCTGGAGCGACCGTTCCGACAACGAGGATGGCTTCGAGGTCTGGAATCGCTTCGCGGGCGCTGGTTGGTCCGTGGCCGCGCGCACGCCGGCCAACGTCGAGCAGGCACAGGTCTCGGGTCTTCGTCCTGGCGGGAGGTACCGGTTCTTCGTGCGCGCGTTCCACGCCGACGGTCACGCCAACAGCGATCATGTCGTCGTGACCATGCCGCGTGCAGATCCCGATTCCGATTCACCGCCTCGGGCGCCGACGGAGGTGAGCGTGGTTCCGACGGACAGCACGACGGTCCGCGTGTCCTGGAGCGACCGTTCCGACAACGAGGATGGTTTTCAGGTGTGGAATCGCCTGGAGGGCGCCGGCTGGTCAGTGGCCGCACGCACGTCGGCCGACATCGAGCAGGCGCATGTCTCGGGTCTTCGTCTTGGCGGGAGGTACCGGTTCTTCGTGCGCGCATTCCACGCCGACGGCCATGCCGACAGCGATCCGGTTGCCGTGACAATGAGGGAGCCGGGTACTCTCCACGACTCACGGTTCGGCGTCGGTTTCAGCGCCGAGGCGAACGGTTCGGAGGTCACCGGCCAGGAGGCCGGCTGGTCGTCCGGCTGGTCGTCCGACAAGGGCGTCCTGTACTGGCTGTTCGATTCCCGGAATCCCGAGGCGCTCGTCAAGGTGCTCGATGGAAGGAGCTGGAACGAGCACTGGTGGTTCGATCTGGCCGTCGCTTCCGATCTGCGATCCGTCACGCGGCTGATACACCGCGAGACGGGAGACGAGTGGGTCGTGTTGACCGGCTTCGGGAAGGACGTGTTCCTCGATCCGGGCGCGTCGGCCAACCGTCTCGTGCATTGCGCATTTCCCGCCAGCCGCGCGGACAGCACATGTGCGGTCTCGGGCTACGGCACGACGGTTTCGCTGCGCGACGCCTGGGATTCCTCCGGGCGCATCCCGTCAACCTACGTTTTGTCGGCTCCCGCTTCTGTCCATGCGGGCCAGGTGTCGGCAGAACTGGGCGGTCGGCGCTTCACACGCGCCGCCGACCCGCAAGGGACAGCGGGTCTCGCGAACGGTCTGCCGGTTCCGGCGCCGCTTCCGACGTCGGCGCCGACTGCCGCTGCGGAACCGGCTACCCTCCAAGGTTCGCAGTTCCGCATCAACTTCAGCGCCAACGCGAACGACTCGACGTTCATCGGCGAGTCCAGCTGGTCGTCCGACCAGGGCGTTCTGTACTGGCTGTTCGACCCCCAGAATCCCGAGGCGCTCGTCAAGGTGCTCGATGGACGGAGCTGGAACGGGCACTGGTGGTTCGATCTGGCCGTCGCCTCCGATCTCTACTCGGTCACGCGGGTGATCCACGTCGAGACGGGAGACGAGTGGGTCGTGCTGACCGGCTTCGGGAAAGACGTGTTCCGTGAGCCGGGCGCGTCGGCCAACCGTCTCGTGCATTGCGCCTTCCCGGCAAGCCGGGCGGACGGCGGTTGCGCGGTCTCGGGCTACGGCACGACCGTTTCGCTGCGCGACGCCTGGGACTCCACCGGGAGCATTCCGTCCAGGCACCATGAATGACTGAGGCGCGTCATCCAACCCGGTCGGGGAGACGCAGTCGGCCCGTATGCGCCCTCGGACGCGGCAGCTTTCCCTGCGACAGGTACCGGGTTCGCCCCTGAGGCCTGGAGACGAACGCAGGTCTTCGACGGCCTTCGCGGCAGGCCCAACCTTGCCCAGAATCAGTGACCGGGCCAAGGACGAACTCCATGGTGGAATCTCGTGTGCGGAGTTCTTCCCGGAGCGGCACGAAGTTCGACCATGGCTCCCCAGATATCCAGAGACAGTGAGTTGTCCAGAGACTGTGGTTTCTCGTATCTCAGGCCCGTGCCGGCCAAGCCGAATCCAGCGGACTCAGGTGCTAACATGATCAAGGATGGGATGCTTGGACGCTTGAGTACATATCGACTTCTGCCGCGGACTGCCAATCAGGCAGATCGGTCCTTGCTCATCGGTAGCCGTCTGGCACCGCTGGCGATCGGGCTGCTGCTGGCGGCGATGCCGGCCTCGGCGATCACCTACGTGCTGCCGACGGACGGGTCACTGGTTGATCGGACGCCGACCATCCTCTACGGCCGGGTGCTGAGCGCCACGCCGGCGCCAGGGGATCTGCGTCTTCCGGCCACCGATTTCACCTTCCAGGTCGAGGAGGTGCTGAAGGGCACCGTCGCCGCCAGTACCGTCACGGTGCGCCAGCTCGGAGGCATGCGGCCCGACGGCATGGCGATGCGGGTGACCGGCCTCCCGAGGCTGCGGGAGGGCGAACGGGCGCTGCTCTTCCTTGCCGAGCGCGAAGGAGTCCACGGAACGGTCGACTTCGGCCTGGGCATCTTCTTCGAGACCCGGTTGCAGGACCGGTCGCTGCTGGAGCGGGTGCCGTCGCTGCGCGAGGAAGTGCTCGATGTGGTTGCGGACGGTGACGCTGCGGCGCTTCTGGGTCCGCGGGACGGTGCACTATTCCGCGGGTGGATCCGGGATCGGGCAGCCGGTCTGCCGAGACCGGCGGACTACTTCGTGCCGGAGAGCGAGATCATCCGAGGCCCCGCCGTCGCGACCTCGCCGTATCGCTTCACTCGGACGGACTCGGACTGTGTGTATTCGGACTACACGATCCGGTGGACGGAGTTCGAGCAGGGCGGGTCCGTGGGCTTCCGGCTCCAGAGGGGCGGCCAGCCGGGTCTGTCGGACACGGCTACCCGGCGGGCCGTGAACAACGCCATGCACGCCTGGAACAGCGACGCCGGGAGCCGGGTCGACCTGCGCTACTCCACCGCCGCGGTGTCTCCTGAACCGAGAGCGTATCGCGGCTGGAACCTGATCATGTTCGACGATCCGTTCGGGACTCGGGACCCTCTGGTCCCCGGCGAGGGCGGCACGGTGGCGTGGGCATCGACCTGGTACTCGTGCAACAGCCCGCCGGTCAGGAGGCCGCCACCCTACGACCGCTACAGCGACGTCAGGATCGCTCAGTCGGACATCGTGACGGCGAAGGGCCTCGGAACGTGGTTGCAGTGGTGGGACAGCGGTGCGGTCGTCACGAACCTGGAGGAGATCCTCGCGCACGAACTGGGGCACTCGCTCGGCATCGCCCATCCCTGCGGCGACGACGCGTCCGGCGAATGCACGACGACCGCGACCAGGGAGGCGATCATGCACGCGAGTCGGCCCTTGGACCGGCGCGGCGCCCGCCTTTCGTCAGATGACCGGGCCATTCTCAGGCGGCTCTATCCGGCTCCGGTGAGCGACTCGCCGCCTCGGGCGCCCACGAACGTGAGCGTGGTTCCGACGAACAGCACGACGGTCCGCGTGACCTGGAGAGACCGCTCCGACAACGAGGATGGCTTTCAGGTGTGGAATCGCCTGGATGGTGCTGACTGGTCCGTGGCCGCACGTACACGGGCCGACGTCGAGCAGGCGCAGGTCTCGGGTCTTCGCCCCGGCGGGCGGTACCAGTTCGTCGTGCGCGCATTCAACGCCGACGGCCACGCCGACAGCGATCCGGTTGCCGTGACCATGCCGCGTCCGGATCCAGATCCGGAGACACCGCCTCGGGCGCCCACGGACGTGAGCGTGGTTCCGACGAACAGCACGACGGTCCGCGTGACCTGGAGAGACCGCTCCGACAACGAGGATGGCTTTCAGGTGTGGAATCGCCTGGAGGGCGCTGGCTGGTCCGTGGCCGCACGCACGCCGGCCAACGTCGAGCAGGCGCAGGTCTCGGGTCTTCGGCCGGGCGGGACGTATCGGTTCGTCGTGCGCGCGTTCCACTCCGACGGCCACGCCGACAGCGATCCGGTTGCGGTGACCTTGAGGGAGCCGGGCACCCTCCACGACTCACGGTTCGGCATCGGTTTCAGCGCCGAGGCGAACGGTTCGAGTGTCACCGGCCAGGAGGCCGGCTGGTGGTCCGACAAGGGCGTCCTGTACTGGCTGTTCGATCCGCGGAATCCCGAGGCGCTCGTCAAGGTGCTCGATGGAAGGAGCTGGAACGAGCACTGGTGGTTCGATCTGGCCATCGCCTCCGATCTGCGATCGGTCACGCGGGCAATCCACCGCAGGACGGGAGAGGAGTGGGTGACGATAACCGGGTTCGGGAAGGACGTGTTCCGTGAGCCGGGAGAGGCTGCCAACCGTCTCGTGCATTGCGCCTTCCCGGCAAGCCGGGCGGACGGCGGTTGCGCGGTCTCGGGTTACGGCACGACCGTTTCGCTGCGCGACGCCTGGGATTCCTCCGGGCGCATCCCGTCAAGCTACTTTCCGTCGGCTTCCGCGTCCGTCGATGAGAGCCACGCGTCGGCAGACCTGGGCCATCGGCGCTTCGCGCGCCCCGACGATTGGCAAGGGACAGCGGGTCTCGCGAACGGTCTGCCGGTTCCGGCGCCGCTTCCGACGTCGGCGCCGACTGCCGCTGCGGAACCGGCCACCCTCCAGGGTTCGCAGTTCCGCATCAACTTCAGCGCCAACGCGAACGATTCGACGGCCATCGGCGAATCCGGCTGGTCGTCCGACCAGGGCGTCCTGTACTGGCTGTTCGACCCCCAGAATCCCGAGGCGCTCGTCAAGGTGCTCGATGGAAGGAGCTGGAACGAGCACTGGTGGTTCGATCTGGCCGTCGCCTCCGATCTGCGATCGGTCACGCGGGTGATCCACGTCGAGACGGGAGACGAGTGGGTCGTGCTGACCGGCTTCGGGAAGGGGATTATACGGAAGGGTTGACATGGGCTTGATTCCTCGATACCGTGTGCGCACGTCAACGAACGACAGGAGGTGGCGATGGCTCACAAGGCACCGGGGAAGTCTCACAGGAACGGGATCTCACTGCTTGAACTTGCAGAGATGTTCTCGGACGAGGAATCGGCGCGCAAGTGGTTTGAAGGAATCATATGGCCGGACGGCGAGCGCTACTGCCCGCACTGCGGAACGGACAACAACTATGAATGCAAACACGCCAAGATGCCGTATCGTTGCCGCGATTGCAAGCGCTACTTCTCCGTCAAGACGGGGACGTGCATGGCGCGGTCGCCAATCCCGTTGCGCAAGTGGGTGTACGCGATCTACCTGGAACTCACGTCGCTCAAGGGGACTTCGAGCATGAAGCTGCACAGGGACCTGGGAGTGCGACAGGCTACGGCGTGGTTCATGCTCCAGCGCATCCGCGAGGCGTTCGCAGACGAAGGGCCCAAGGTTCGTTTCAAGGGTCCTGCTGAAGCTGACGAGTCGTACTTCGGCGGTCTGCGGAAGAACATGCCGACTAGCAAGCGGAAGAAGATGACCGGACGTGGTACGGCTGGCAAGACAGCGGTTGTCGGTGTCAAGGACCGCAAGACCAAGAAGGTAGCCGCGAAGGTCGTTCGGAACACGGATGGCGCGACGCTCCAGGAGTTCGTGCGGGAACACGTCGAACCCGGCGCGGCCGTCTACACGGATGATGCGCTCGGATACGGCGGGCTGACGGAGTACGAACGGGGTACGGTCAGGCACTCGGTGGGCGAGTACGTGTCGGGTCACGTCCACACGAACGGCATGGAGTCGTTCTGGTCCATGCTCAAGCGGGCGCATAAGGGCGTGTACCACAAGATCAGCCCGAAGCACCTACAGCGCTACGTCAACCAGTTCGCTGGTCGCCAGAACATCCGGGAGTGCGACACGCTGAGACAGATGGCCGTCGTCACGTCAATGATGGCCGGTAAGCGCCTGACATACGATGCGCTGATCGCCGACAACGGTCTACCCTCGGGAGCGCGGTCGTGAAGGGGCTTGCTCTACCCGTGCGGACGATGTACGATACTATGGCGGAGAGAGGGGGACTTGCACCCCATCCCTCAGGTGGTCCCTCGTTAGGGCCTGACGGACCGACAGTGTGTCAAACTGCGGCCTGCGCTAGTGCAGGCTTCTCTCTCCTCTGCTGTAGTCTACCACCACCGGCCGAAGGAAGCAGGCACTTCGGTCGGTGGTGGCCCATGCTTGGAGCGTCGAGGTGAGCGCCGCTAAGGAACTTGGCGCTGGTTTGGTCCGACGGGCGATGGCCGAGGTGGCTAGGCGCGCTGGCAAGCGACGGCCCGGCTACCGGGCGAACTACGGTGACGCGACGCCAGAAGACGTAGCCTGGCTCATGCTGATGAAGGACAGGGTGCCGTTCAAGAAGACGACGAAGGAGGGCGAAGAGGGGGGTTGACAGCGCCGTCGCTTGTCCAGTAGGGTTCTCAGCGTAGAATCTCCAACGCGGTCGAGAGGACATGTGGTAAACTCGCCCGCACCCAATGACCGGAGGTCCTCCAATGACCGGAGGTCCTCCAATGACCGGAGGTCCTCCAATTCTGAGAAGGAAGAGTGTCACCATGAAAAGAGCAGTTGTAGCGTTGGTTGGCGCATTTCTCGCGCTAGTGACTCCGAGCGTCGCACAGATCACGGCTGAAATCCCGCTGATTGAGGTTGAATTGAACCCTCCGCCTGTTCTTCCTGAGAGTCTGGACCCTGTTGACGTTCGTCACCGCCTCTATTCTGAACTTGACCAGATGGACGGTGTACAGCTACTCCGTTTTCACGAGGGCCTGTCGTTCGGGGGTTATCGTGACTATGAAGAAGTAGCGGAAGTACTCAGTGATCCACCGGTACTCTCTACGGTTCGTGTGGAGCTTGACACGTTCATAGCGACACGTGAAGACAATCACGAGATTCTCCAGGTTTACGCTTTTCTGCGGGGAATGAGAGATCATGACCACAAGATGTTCAGGAAGACCTTGGAGAAACTGAACGGGAATACCGAAGTCGAGAGCGTATCATCTGCACACGAAGATGGCGATGGGACTAGTTGGACTGACCGTGAGTGTGTTGAAGCCGCCCAGAACGACCCATCGTCTAATCTCAGTCAAGACCATATGGCAGCAATATGGGCTAGTGCCAGAATGTTTCGTGATCTCTGCTTGAGATCGCAGCACACTTACAATTGCACTGAACACATGCATCGTTGGTATGACGCATGTGAAGGAGACTACACACAAGAGCCTTACGAAGGTCTTGACGCGCACTGTTTGGGCCATACTACGCAGATGCAGCAGTGCTGGGCAAGGAATGGATGGAGGGGTTGTTAGTTACGTCCACTGATGACAGCTTCGGCTAGCTCGTCCCGCAGTCCGGCTGTCAACCCTAAGGTATAATCCCCTTCGGGAAGGACGTGTTCCGTGAGCCGGGAGAGGCTGCCAACCGTCTCGTGCATTGCGCCTTCCCGGCAAGCCAGGCGGACGGCGGTTGCGTGGTCTCGGGTTACGGCACGACCGTTTCGCTGCGCGACGCCTGGGACTCCACCGGGCGCATCCCGTCCAGGTACTACGACTGAGGCGTACCATGACTGTGGATGCTGCGTTGCCGTCAAGGCCGTAGTATCGTCTTGCTTGTCGTGCAGGCTTCGCGTTTGCCGTCGCAGGCGGTGACGGCAAACGCGCGCTCAGGGCAAGGTGTGCACGGGTGGTTGGATCCGGCGGCTGGCTCGCCGTCGTGGCGTTTCCAGCAGGCCCTGGATTCGTCTCGCGTTCAGAGAAAGGGGACTTACCGATGGACAGGACCGAATCACTGATCGCCAAGTCGATGTGCCGGCGGTTCGAGATCATGGACTGCGTTCGGCGGGTTCTGCCGCAACTTCGGTGAACGAGACCGAGCGAGAGACCAGTCGGACAAGACTGCTGCGTGGAGCAACGCCGTTCTGGTGCTAGACTGCGTCGCTGCCCTGCCGGCAGACCTGCCATGGGCGCCGGGTGGCTGAACAACCCTGGAAGATCATCGAGGATGGTGAAGATAAGACTCCGGCGCATGGGTTCGCGCCACAGACCCTTCTACCGCGTCGTCGTGTCCGACAGCCGCAAGATCCCTTCGTCGCGGGTGATCGAGGAACTCGGGCACTACGATCCGTGCAAGGACCCGGCGGTGATCCGCCTCAAGACGGACCGGATCGACCACTGGGTCTCGCAGGGCGCCCAGCTCACGGACAGCGTTCGGGGCCTGGTGCGCCGGGCCGCGGCTGCGGGATCCTAGGGCGTGTCGGAGGTCGCCGATCAGCTCGCCGATGTCGTTCGGTCGATTGTCGATCAGTCCGAGGCGGTTCGGGTCGAGGAGATCGAGGAAGAAGACGCGATCGTGCTGCAGATCGAAGTCGCTCCGGAGGAGCTCGGGCGGGTGATCGGCCGCCAGGGACGCAGCGTGCGGTCGCTGCGTGCGCTGCTTGAGGTGCGCGGCGCCGAGACCGGCGAGTACTACGAGGTCGAGATCGTCGAGCCGGCTTGACAGCCGAGGCAGGAACCGCGCTGCGATCGAGCGGCGATGCGTCACGTCCAACATCGCTGCTCTTCGGTCGGATACGGCCCGGCATGCTCCCTCATCGGGCATTGCCGGCCGCGCGTTTCGACGTTCCTGGTGCAACACGGACCTCTGCCTCGGGCTGCTGACAACAGGCGCACCGGCGTCGGAACCCCGTGCAAGGGTCGGAGGTGAGGACGAGACCGGCTCCGCGGCCGGCTCATGGCGGCCAGGCGGAGATGGTCGCCGTAGGTTCCGTCCTGCGCGCTCACGGCTTGCGCGGCGAAGTGCTGGTCCTTCCCGACAGCGAGAATCCGGCCCGGTTCCAGAGCGGTTCGGAGCTCTTCGTGCGGGAAGGGGCTCGCCGCCGGCGGCTGCAGGTCGCGTCGAGCAGGTTGCATCGGGGCCGGGAACTGGTTCGGTTCGTGGACGTGAGGGACCGCGACGGAGCGGAGGCGCTCCGGGGCGCTCTGCTCGAAGCTCCGGAGGAGACTGTGCCGGCGGCGGAAGAGGGCACGTTCTACTACTTCGAGCTCGTCGGCTGCCGGGTGGTGGACAGGTATCTGGGCGATCTTGGTGAAGTCACCGAAGTCGTCGAGGACGGCGGGGGTGTGCTGCTTTCAGTGACGCTGTCGGCCGGGGGCGGCCGCGGCAGCGACGGCCGCCGCGGCGGCGTTGGCGGTGCAGTGCTGATCCCGTTCGCCAACCAGCTGCTGCCGGAGATCCACGTCGAGGAGCGTCTGATACGGAGCGACCTGCCCAAGGGTCTGCTGGAAGCATGCGCATCGACGTCATAACCATCCTGCCGGACATCTTCCGCGCGTTCCTGGAGGCGAGCTTGATCGGTCGGGCAAGAGCGGCCGGCCTGCTCGAGGTGCGGGTTCATGACCTGCGCGACTACACCGACGATCCCCACCGGAGCGTCGACGACGAGCCGTACGGCGGCGGCGGCGGAATGGTGATGACCGCGCCGCCCTGGCTCAAGGCGGTGCGGACGATTGCGGACTCTGACTCCGGCGTCCGCCGCATCCTTCTCTCGCCGCAGGGAGAGCGCCTGGACGACGCGAAGGTTCAGGATCTTGCACGCGAGAATCGGCTGGTGCTCCTGTGCGGCCGCTACGAGGCGATCGACGAGAGAGTGCGCGAACTGGTGGTCGACTCCGAGCTGTCGATAGGCGACTACGTGCTGTCGGGCGGGGAGGTGCCTGCGATGGTCGTCATCGAGGCGGTCTCACGCCAGATCCCCGGCGTCGTGGGGCGGCATTCGTCGGTCACGAGCGAGAGCTTCCGCTCCGGCCTGCTCGACCACCCGCACTACACCCGTCCGCCGATCGTGGAGGGCGTCGAGGTGCCGGAAGTCCTGCGGTCGGGCAACCATGGCCGCATCGACGCCTGGCGCCGCGATCAGGCGCTCGATGCGACTCGCCGCAAGCGGCCGGACCTGCTGGGCAGGAAAGCCCCCGCGCCGGAGGTTTGACCACCCATGGCAGCCGTGTTACGTTACCGCCGCTTTCGGGCTCCGGGCGAGAGAGTTGGCAGCCCTCGGTAGGGGTCCGCGTTCGTCGTGTCGATCGTCGCATCGAGCCGCCCGAAGGAAATCGGCTTCGCAGGAACCCGGAAGACCCGGAACGACGAGCCGGATCACCGCCGGAAACACTGAGCCCGAGAGAAACAAGACCCGGACGACCGCGGGACGAGTAGCTGTGGACTTCGACGCCAGCCTCCTGGTCATCATGGCGATCTTCTGGGCCACCTACGTGGTGGTGCGCTTCTTCCTCATCGGGCCGGTCATGAAGATGCTCCGGGAGCGGGACAGCGAGATCGTGACCGCACAGGAGACGTTCGATCGGGCTCAGGCCGAAGTGGAGGCGAGAATCGAGGCGCAGCGGGAGAAGCTGAAGGAAGCCCGGGTCGAGGCCGCCGCACGCCGCGACGAGATGAGGCGAGAGGCGCAGCAGGCGCGCGAACGCATGGTTGCCGAGGCGCGGCAGGAAGCGGAAGCGGAGCTTCAGCAGGCGATTGCATCGCTGGAGGCAGAGACGGCCGAACAGCGGCGGACTCTCGAGATCCGTGCCGAGCGCCTCGCCGCCGAAATGACCGCGAAGCTGATGGGAGCGCCGTCGTGAGGCCGGTGACTGCCAGAACGCTGTCCGCGGTGTTGCTCTGGACACTCTTCGTTGGCGCGGCGGCAGTGTTCGGCGCAGACGCCGGCGGCCACGGGGAGTCGACGGCCTTCCTCGGCCTGCCGCGCTGGGTCTTCTCGTGGTTCAACATGCTTGTCTTCTTCGGCGGGCTCGGCTATCTCATCTGGCCCAAGGCGGCGGCGGCACTGGAGAATCGCCGCGTCCTGATCCGGGACAGCCTGATGACCGCCCGCCGCCAGCGGGCCGACGCCGAAGAGTTGCGCGAAGGCCTGACGGCTCAACTGGCCGCGTTGGAGGCCGAGGTTGCCCAGGCGGCCAAGCGCGCGGAGCAGCAGGGTGAGCGCGAGGCGCGGGAGATCGTGGTGCTGGCCGAGCACGAGCGCGAGCGGATGCTGGAGCAGACCCGCGCCGAGATCCGGAGCCGCGCCGCACGGGCCCGAGTCGAGCTTGCGCTGCACGCTGCTCGACTCGCCACCACGCTTGCGACCGCCCGCCTGGAACGGGAGGTCGATGCGGCCGCGCGCCGGCGCATCCTCGAGCGCGGACTGCTCAGCCTGGAGAGTCGCGCCGACGAGACGTCCTCCGGATCCGGGTTGGACGCACGATGATCTACCGCTACGCGAGGCCCTACGCGCAGGCTCTGATGGGCGCTGCCGGTTCGCTCGCGGCGGCCCAGGCGACCCGTGACGAACTGGCCGCCTTTGCCGACGCGATGCGCAAGGTGCCGCGGTTGGGGCGCATGGCCTCGAATCCGGGGGTGCCGCCGGCAACGAAGCGGGACGTGGTTGACGAGATCGCCGACATGCTGGGCGCCGGCGCGTTGACGCGGCGGCTGCTTCGCCTGTTGCTCGACAACTACCGCCTGGTGCACCTGCCGGCGATCCTCGAGGCGATCGACGAACTGCTCGACCGCGCCCGCGGCGTGGTCAGTGCCACCGTGACTGCGGCCGAGAAGCTTGATGCCGATCAGCAGACGCGGCTCCAGGGAGCCCTCGAACGGCTCTCCGGCGCCGAGGTGCGGTTGGAAGCTCGGGTCGACCCGAGCCTGATCGGCGGCTTCGTGGCTCAGTTCGGGAGTTATCGCTACGATGCGAGCGTTCGCGGCCAGTTGGCCGCTCTGGAATCCAGGTTGACTGCCGAGTCGCCGACCGCCGGAGCCTAGCGACAGTCAGGACTTCGAGACGCTCCGGGAACGCGGGGCGCTGCAAGGGAGCAGAGCACACATGCAGGTAAGAGCCGATGAGATCGCAGCGGTCCTCGAGCGGCAGTTGGCCGGTTACGAGGCCGAGGTCGATGTCGCCGAAGTCGGTACCGTCCTGAGTGTCGGTGACGGCATCGCGCGGGTCTACGGTCTGGAGAAGGCCATGGCCGGCGAGCTGCTGGCGTTTCCGAACGACGTCTACGGGCTGGCGTTGAACCTGGAGGAAGACCAGATCGGCGCAGTGCTGATGGGCGAGTCGCGGTTGGTGGACGAAGGCGACGAGGTCCGCCGCACCGGCCGCATCATGGAGGTTCCGGTGGGACCGGGATTGGTCGGCCGCGTCGTCGACCCTCTCGGCAACCCGGTTGACGGCAAGGGGCCGATCGAAGCCGCCGACAACTACCCGATCGAACGGATTGCCCCCGGCGTCGTCGACCGCGAGCCGGTGTCGGAGCCGATGCAGACCGGGATCAAGGCGATCGATTCGATGATCCCGATCGGCCGCGGCCAGCGGGAGCTGATCATCGGCGACCGGCAGATCGGCAAGACGGCGGTCGCGGTCGACGCGATCATCAACCAGAAAGGCGGCGACGTGATCTGCGTCTACGTCGCGATCGGCCAGAAGCGCTCGACCGTCGCGCAGGTCGTGAAGACGCTCGAAGACAACGGCGCGATGGAGCACACGATCGTCGTCTCCGCCTCGGCCTCCGAGCCGGCGCCGCTCCAGTTCATCGCGCCCTACGCCGGCTGCGCGATGGGCGAGTACTTCCTCTACAGCGGCCAGCATGCGCTGGTGATCTACGACGACCTGTCGAAGCAGGCGGCTTCCTACCGTGAGGTGTCCCTCCTGCTGCGGCGGCCTCCGGGCCGCGAGGCGTATCCCGGCGACGTCTTCTACCTGCACTCGAGGTTGCTCGAGCGGGCGGCAAAGCTCTCGCGCGCCAACGGCGGCGGCTCGCTGACGGCGCTGCCGATCATCGAGACCCAGGCCGGCGACGTTTCTGCCTACATCCCGACCAACGTGATCTCGATCACGGACGGTCAGATATTCCTGGAGGGCGATCTCTTCTTCTCGGGCGTGCGTCCGGCGGTCAACGTCGGCATCTCGGTCAGCCGTGTCGGCGGCAACGCGCAGATCGGCGCGATGCGCAAGAACTCCGGCACCCTGCGCCTGGACCTTGCGCAGTTCCGGTCGCTCGCGGCGTTCGCGCAATTCGGGTCCGACCTGGACCGTGTCACGCTGCAGCAGTTGGCGCGCGGCGAACGGCTGGTCGAACTCCTCAAGCAGGGTCAGTACGCGCCGCTGCCGATCGAGGACCAGGTGCTCTCGATCCTCGCCGGCACCCGCGGCGCTCTCGACGACCTGAAGGTCGAAGCCGTGCGCCCGTTCGAGGAGTTCATGCACCGCCACTTCCGCGACGAGGCGCCCGAACTTCGCGATCGCATCCGCGAGGAAGGCAAGCTCAGCGACGAGCTGGATGCCGAGGTCATGGAGACGATGGGGAAGGCCTTCCAGCGCTTCGTGGCCGAGAACCCCGACGCCGCGCTCGAGGAGACATAGGACCGAACCGGACCGGCCAGGACGGTTTCAAGGTAGTCCCGAACCATGGCGAGCCTGATCGATCTTCGTCGCCGCATCCGGTCGGTGAAGAACACGCAGCAGATCACCAAGGCGATGAAGATGGTCGCCGCGGCGAAGCTGCGCCGCGCCCAGGACCAGATCCTCGCCACGCGCCCCTATGCCCTGGAACTGCGCAAGGTGACGGAGCATCTCGCCGCCGTGTCAGCCGGCGAGGTGGAGCATCCGCTGCTGACGCCGGCGGGCGGCGGCGACGGCGATGAAGACGGCACGGCCGGCTCGGGCAAGACCCTGGTCATGGCGGTCACGGGCGACAAGGGCCTTTGCGGAGCTTTCAACGCCCACGTTCAGCGCCGGGCGGAGCAGGAGATGGCCACGCTGAACGGCAGCGGCGAGATTCTCGCTCTGGGAAACCGCGGCGCCGACTTCTTCACTCACCGCGGCTCTCCGATGCGCGGCGCCCGCCGCGGCCTGTTCCGCGATCTTGACTACGGCACGGCCCAGGAGCTTGCTGCCGAGGTTTCCACGGCCTTCTCGGAAGGCGAATACGCTGCGGTCTACGCGGTGTACAACGAGTTCGTCTCCGTGCTGCGCCAGCGAGTGAGCTGGGAACGCCTGCTGCCCATCGCGCGGGAGGACGTGGTCGGCACCGAGGGCGGCGGTGAAGCAGTCGGCCGCCGCGACTACCTGTACGAGCCGTCCGAGGCCGAGATCCTGAACGACCTGCTGCCACGCTTCGTCACCTTCCAGATCTACCGCGTGCTGCTGGAGTCCCAGGCCGCCGAGCACGCGGCGCGGATGACGGCGATGGACAGCGCAACGAAGAATGCCGGCGAACTGATCGACGCACTGACCCTGCAGTACAACCGCTCGCGCCAGGCCGAGATCACGACCGAGTTGATCGAGGTGGTCTCCGGCGCCAATGCGCTCGAAGGCTAGAGCCAGGAGATCTCGGACCTGTCGCAAGTTCCATGTTCGGCCGTCGGCCCCTTTCTTCACCAGGGACCTCGTCTTCACCAGGACCTCGCGCCGCGGAGTCCTTGTCAGCAGCGTTCCCGGGCGCAAGCTCGCGCCAGTCCGCGGCGGAGACCGCGCTGCGTTCAAGCGATTCGAGCGGCCACGCAGGAGACCGCGCAGACACACACTACCCCGGGACGCGGGCTTTTCTGCCCGCAGTCGGGAACAGGACATGAGGAGCAGAGAGGTACACCGTGAACGACACAAGCAACGCGACCGGCGCGACCGGCAAGGTGGTCCAGGTGATCGGACCGGTTCTCGACATCGAGTATCCGGCCGAGCAGCTGCCCGAGATCCTGAACGCCGTCAGCGTGAAGAACGACGACGGCAGCATTGACCTGACGGCCGAAGTGGCTCAGCACCTGGGCTCGAACCTGGTGCGCGCCGTGTCCATGCAGCCGACGGACGGCGTCGTGCGCGGCATGGAGGCCGTGGATCTCGGCGAGCCGATCTCGGTACCCGTGGGCGAGGCGACCCTGGGGCGAGTGCTGAGCGTGCTCGGCGAGCCGGTCGACACTCTGGGGCCGGTGGAGGCGCAGGAGCGTTGGGCGATCCACCGCGACGCCCCGGCGTTCGAAGACCAGTCGACCTCGACCGAGATGTTCGAGACCGGCATCAAGGTCGTCGACCTCCTGCAGCCCTACACCCGCGGCGGCAAGACAGGCCTGTTCGGCGGCGCCGGGGTCGGCAAGACGGTCCTGATCCAGGAACTGATCAACAACGTCGCGGTCCAGGGCGGCGGCTTCTCGGTGTTCGCCGGCGTCGGCGAGCGCACGCGGGAGGGCAACGACCTCCTGCGCGAGATGGTCGAAGCCGGCGTCGTGAACTTCGGCGAGGGTTTCCTCGAGAACTACGAGGAGACCGGCAACTTCGACCTGACCAGGGTCGATCACGCGGCACTCAAGGAGAGCAAGGCGGCGCTGATCTACGGACAGATGACGGAACCGCCCGGCGCCCGGCTCCGCGTCGGTCTTTCGGCGCTCACGGTGGCCGAGTATTTCCGCGATGTCGAGGGCCGGGACGTGCTGCTCTTCATCGACAACATCTTCCGCTTCACCCAGGCGGGCTCCGAGGTGTCCGCGCTGCTCGGCCGGATGCCGAGCGCGGTCGGCTACCAGCCGAACCTGGCCACCGAGATGGGCGCCCTGCAGGAGCGCATCACCTCCACCAGGAAGGGCTCGATCACTTCCGTGCAGGCGATCTACGTACCCGCCGACGACCTGACCGACCCGGCGCCAGCCACCGCCTTCGCGCACCTGGACGCGACGACGACCCTGTCCCGCGCGATTGTCGAGAAGGGCATCTACCCGGCGATCGACCCGCTCGACTCGAGTTCGAAGATCCTCGAGCCCGCCGTCGTCGGCGACGAGCACTACGGAGTCGCCCGCCAGGTGCAGATGGTGCTCCAGCGCTACAAGGACCTGCAGGACATCATCGCCATCCTCGGCGTCGAGGAACTGTCGGAAGACGACAAGCTGGTCGTCGCACGCGCCCGCAAGATCGAGCGGTACCTGTCGCAGCCGTTCTTCGTCGCCACCCAGTTCACGGGCCTCGAAGGCCGCTACGTGAAGATCGAGGACACCGTCGAGGGCTTCAGGACAATCCTCTCCGGTGATCTCGACGAGCTTCCCGAACAGGCGTTCCTCATGGTCGGCACGATCGACGAAGCGGTCGACAAGGGCCAGAAACTGCTGGCGGCCTAGAGCCGCGGGAGGGAGCGAACGAACGTGGCCGGTCTCAACCTCGTTCTGGTAACCCACGCCGAGAAGCTGCTCGAGGTCGAGTGCAGCGACATCGGGCTGCCCGGCCGTCAGGGCGACATGGGCATCCTGCCCGGGCACACGGCGCTGATCGGCACCCTGCGCCCCGGCGAGCTCAGCTACCAGCCGGCCGATGGCGGCTCGCGCCGCTTCGTCGCGGTGGCGCCCGGCTTCTGCGAGGTCAGCGACGACTCGGTGACGGTGCTGACGGAGACGGCGGAGCGGGCCGAGGACATCGACGCGGCAGCCGCGAGGAGCGACCGCGATTCGCTGGTCGCGGAATACGACCGGGCCAGTTTCAAGGACCAGGCCAGCCTCAGGGATCGCGTCGACACTGCCCAGGCCCGCGTCGACGTCGCGGCTCGCGTCTAGCTCCAGCCCACGTCTGGGCTCAGCCCCGAAGCCACTGCTGACAGACAGTTGAAGTGGTGCGACGGGAGTGGCCTCGAATCGGGCAGGCGGGTTCATTCCCACCTTCTGGCAGAGGTGCTGCGGGTCTGCCGACTTCCATGCCGGGCGGAGCCCGAGGAAAGATCCTGTCACTCGTTCTCCTCGGGCCGCTGCTAGACTCTCGCGTTCGGGAGAGGTGCTGGAGTGGTCGAACAGGGCTGCCTGCTAAGCAGTTGTCCGGGGTGACTCGGACCGAGGGTTCGAATCCCTCCCTCTCCGCCAGGACGCGCCTGGTTCTACTGCGCGTGTGGTTCGGCGCGGGCCTGGAGATCCCGGTCCAGGCCCGGATCAGACCCAGCTCAGATCGTGCCCGGAAATCGGCAGCGAGCGGATCCGCTTGCCGGTCGCAGCTCGGATCGCGCTGCACAGCGCCGGCGGAACCGGCGGCAGCGCCGGTTCTCCGAGTCCGGTGGGCTGATTGTCGCTGATGACGAAGTGGACTTCCACGGGCGGCGCCTGGTCGATGCGGAGGAGCTTGAAATTGTGGAAGTTGCTCTCGTTGGTGCGCCCGCCCGTGAAGGTGATCTCCTGGTCGAGCGCCTGGGCGAGACCGTCAAGCGCCGCGCCCTGAACCTGGTTGACCGCGTTGCTCGGGTTGACGATCTGCCGGCCGACGTCGCCGGCAACCCAGATCCTGTCGATGCCGAGCTCGCCGTCCTGACTGACCGAGGCCTGGACGACTTCGGCGAAGTAGCCGCGGTGGCTGAAGTGGAACGCCACGCCCTGGCCGGTGCCGTTGGGCAGGTCCGTCCTGCCCCAGCCCGACTTGTCGCGTACCAGTTCGAGCACGGCCTTCATTCTCCCGGGGTCGAACGAGGTTGCGGCGCCGGCCGGTGCCGCGTCGAGCAGCTCGAGCCGGAACTGCAACGGGTCTTTCCCGGCCTCTGCAGCGAGCTCGTCGATGAACGACTGGACCACGAACGAGATGGCGTTGCTGGTCGGAGCCCGGAGCGCTCCGGTCGGAATGCCGAGCGGCATCGTCGACGCCTGAAGCTCGAAGTTCGGCACGAACCCCTGCGGGAACTCGTTCGGCGGCATGTTGGCGCTCGGGGAGAAGCTGCGGCCCTGGCCGAAGCTGACGAAGTGGTCGCGCCAGGCCGTGAGGTTCCCGTCCTCGTCGAGACCGCCTTCCATGTAGTGATAGCCGCCGGGCCGGTAGTAGTCGAAGCGCGTGTCGTCTTCACGCGTCCACACCAGCTTGACCGGGACTCCCGCCTGCCGGGATATGAGAGCGGCCTCGAGCACGTAGTCGTTCATGAGCCGTCTGCCGAAGCCGCCGCCCATCCGGGTCAGGTGGATCGTGATCCTGTCCTGGGGAATGCCCAACGCTCGGCTGAGGTCGCCGATGGCGAACTGCGGCGTCTGTGTGGGCGCCCAGAATTCGGCCTCGCCGTCTCGGACATGGGCCGTGGTGTTCTGCGGCTCGAGCGGCGCATGGGCCAGGAACGGGTATCGGTAGGCGGCCTTGAGCGTCTTCGCCGCGGAGGCCATCGCCCCTGCCGCGTCGCCGTCGCTCTTCAGGGTCCGCTCGGGCGCCTGCCTGGACAGCTCTTCGGCCTGACGATCGAAACCCTCGGTGCTCTGGGACGCCGTGGGGCCTTCGTCCCATGTGACGTCCAGCTTGCGGCGGGCCTCGTTGACCAGCCACCACGAGTCGCCCACGATGGCGACGCCGTTGGTCGGCTGTCGGGTGGCGGTCGAGTCGACGACGAAGGCATCGGTGACGCCGGGCGACGCCTTGACGGCGTCGAGATTGGCGCTCCTGACCTTGCCGCCGTGGACCCGGCACTTCTCGAACACGGCGTACTTCATGCCGGGCACCGAGACGTCGATGCCGAAGAGCGGCTTGCCGGTGACGATCCCAGGGTTGTCTGTTCCGCCGATCTCCTGGCCGATGATCCTGAAGTCCTTCGGGTCCTTGAGGGGGACAGTTCGCGGATCGGGCGGCTCGATCCTGGATGCGGCGTTCGCCAGCTCGCCGTATGACAGCGACCTGTCCTCGAAGTGGACGACGCCAGCCTCGGTGGTGCACTTCTCCGGCCGCGTCTTCCATTCCTGCGCCGCGGCTGCAAGGAGCATGGCGCGGGCGGCTGCGCCCATGCGACGCATCGACTCGTAGTGCATCGGCGTGGCCATGCTGCCGCCGGCCATCTGCATCCGGTACCTGGACGCGTCGAAGTCCGCCTGCTCGATCCGCACCTGGCGCCAGGGAATGTCGAGCTCCTCGGCGATGAGCATGGGCAGCATCGTCTTGACGCCCTGACCGATCTCGGGATTCTGGGCCATGATCGTTGCCGTGCCGTCCGGCGTGAGACGGATGAACGCGTTGAGCTCCGCCTCGGCTCCGGCGGCCGCGGCCGCCCCGGCGCCCCGTGCGCCGTCCAGCCCGAAGCGGGCGCCCAGGAGCATGCCGCCTCCCGCCAGAGCGGTGACGTGGAAGAAGCCGCGCCGGGAGAGCCTGCCTGTCTGGTCGAACCCGCTCATGCTTCCGTCCCTCCCGTCGCCGTCTCGTGGCTCGTCGATGGCGCTCGCGCGATGTCGGCGGCGCGATGAATCGCCGCCCGGATGCGGCTGTAGGTCGCGCAGCGGCAGATGTTGCCGCTCATCGCCCTCTCGATGTCCCCATCCGTGGGCTGCGGGTTGGTCGCGAGAAGAGCCGAGGCCGACATGATCTGGCCAGCCTGGCAGTAACCGCATTGCGGAACGTCGATCTCCTGCCAGGCCAGCTGGACCGGATGAGCGCCATCCTCGGACAGCCCCTCGATCGTCGTTATCTCCTTGCCCTCGGCCCGCGACAGCGGCAGGCGGCAACTGCGCTCCGGCTTGCCGCCGACGTGCACCGTGCAGGCTCCGCAGAAGGACCGGCCGCAACCGAACTTGGTTCCCTTGAGGTCGAGTTCGTCGCGGAGTACCCAGAGCAGGGGCATTTCCGGCGGTGCGTCGACCGTCGTCGACTTGCCGTTCAGCGTGAAGGCGATCGACATGTGTTCTCCTTCCGAAGACATGTGTTCTCCTTCCGAAGAAGGAAACCGCGGATCTGGTCCGACAGGTTCAGTGCTCCATACAGTGAGCGAAGAACCAGGAAACGTCAAGCCGGGATCTCGGCCTGAAGGGAGCGGACGATTCCTGCGCCAGGAGCCTGCTCCGCAGAACCGCGGCGCAGCGGGCACCGCAGGCTGCTAGACTGCCTGGCTTGCCGCTGACCGCTGGGAGGTCGTCTAACGGTAGGACATGCGGCTCTGGACCGTAGAATCGGGGTTCGAATCCCTGCCTCCCAGCCAGCCATCGAAAGTCGCGGGGCGCAGGAGCGCTGCTCCTCAGGTCGCGTTGTTCCTCGATCGAACATGGGGCCCGACGTGCTCCCACGCCGCCTCCCGCGCCGCGCCTTGCCGGACGAGTGCCTGACCGCTCGCGGTGCGACGCGGACTCTGCCGCGGACTGCTAGCCGATCACCCCGCCCAGCGGCGACGAAGCCGTGGCATACAGCTTGCGGGGGATGCGACCGGCGTTCGCGGCGAGCCATCCGGCTTCGACCGCCAGTTTCATCGCCCGCGCCATCCGCACCGGATCCTCGGCGCCGGCGACGCCCGTGTTCATCAGCACGCCGTCCGCGCCGAGTTCCATGGCCACGGCGGCGTCGCTGGCGGTGCCGACGCCGGCGTCCACGATCACCGGCACGCTTGCCTGCTCGACGATGATCCGGAGATTGGCGGGATTGCGGATGCCCATTCCCGAGCCGATCGGCGCGGCGAGCGGCATCACGGCGGCGGCGCCAAGGTCCTCCAGCTTTCGGCAGGTGATCGGATCGTCCGTCGTGTAGGGGAGAACGACGAAGCCGTCGGCCACGAGTTCCCGGGTCGCCGCGAGAAGCTCCTCGTTGTCGGGGAAGAGCGTCTTCTCGTCGCCGATCACTTCCAGCTTGACCCAGTTCCAGCCGCCGAGTTCGCGCGCCAGGCGGGCTGTACGGACCGCGGCGTCGGCGGTGTAGCAGGCGGCCGTGTTGGGCAGCAGCAGGTAACGATCCTGGTCGATGTGGTCGATCAGGGATCCCTTCCCCAGGTCGTCCAGGTTCACGCGGCGCAGCGCCACGGTCACCATCTCCGTGCCTGAGGCATCGAAGGCGTCGACCATCACTTGCTCATCGCGGTACTTGCCGGTTCCGAGGATGAGGCGCGAGTGGAACTCGCGCCCAGCGACAACGAGATGTTCGGATTTGCTCATGTCGATCCGATCTTCAGGGGCTTCGTGCGGGGACCACGTACTGGGTGCCCCGGATCGGCCGGGTGATGTGGCGGAGCAGTTCCTCGAAGTCCGCCGGCTTGTGCTCGAAGTCGAGGTTGCTGCCGTCCACCACCAGAAGCGGTGATTGATCGTAGTGGTAGAAGTGATGGTTGTAGGCGTCGATCAACTCCGAGAGGTAGGCGACGGAGATGTTCTTCTCGATCTCCTGCGAGCGCTTGTGGATGCGGGCCATGCAGGTGTCCACGTCGGCGGTGAGGAAGATCAGCAGATCCGGGCCGCGCAGCTGTGGTGCAAGGAGGTCGTAGAGCTTCTCGAACAGCGTCCACTCGTCGCCGACCAGGTTGAGACGGGCGAACAGCCTGCTCTTGGCGAAAGTGTAGTCCGCGAGGCGGACAGGATCGGAGGGGTCGCCTTCAGCCAGCTGAAGGTGCTGCTTGTAGCGGGTCAGCAGGAAGTGGATCTCGGTCTGGAACGCCGTCCCGGGCTGGTCGCGGTAGAAGGCCTCGAGGAAGGGGTTGTCCACGTCCTCGAGTGTCTTCATGCCTTCGAAGTGCCGCGCGAGCATCTTGACGAGAGTCGTCTTGCCGGCGCCCATTGGCCCGTCAACGGCCAGATACCGGTACGGAAGCGCGTCAACGGACACTGCGCGGACTATACAATCCGCGGCAGCCCGCGGCGGCGCCGGACCGTCGGGCCCGAATCGACGGCAAGGGACTTTCGAACAAGGGGGACGAGTGAAGTGAATCCCTGGTGGCGCAGACCGGCAGCCGAGGATGGACCTGCCCGACCGGAGCCTGCGGGCGCCGCCGCCCCGGCCGCGGACGTGCAGGAGAAAGAACGCGGGCAGGCGGTGGAATCCGCAGCCGGTAAGACGGCCCGGGCAGCTGCCGAAGCCGCCGACGGGTCCGCTGCGGGCAAGACCGCGCGGGTCGTGGACACATCGTCGCTGCTGGTCGATGCCGAGTTGCCAGCCGGGGCCGTGGGCGCCGGCGATGCGGCGCCGGAGGCCGTGATCGACCCGGCCGTTCAAGAGGAGGCGGCGCCGGAGACGCCTGCCTCCGACAGCGAGAACGCCGGTGAAGGACGTGTTTCTCCGGCCCTCGAGGCGGCTACCGAGCCGGCGAAGCCGGCCGCAGCGACCCCCGTCGACCCGGACAGGCCGCCGCCGGCAAGACGACGCCGCCGTCGCCGTCGCCGCCGCCGCGGCGGTCGGGGCCGTGGTCGCGGTCGGGTGCCGCAACCTGACGAACCGTCAGACGCGGTGGCGAAAGCGGCACCCACTGCCGGGCGGCCCGGCTCGTCGCGGCCGCAGGCCGGACGGGCGGCGGCGCTGCTTGATCTGGGCGCTCTGAAGCGCGACCTGGGCAAGGCCGTGGTGCTTGATCCGGAGGGTCTGTTCGCACGCCTCGACGAGGAGCTCGGGAAACTCGTCCTGCGACGCGTCTACACGGACGCGGGGGACCGCGATCTGGATCGCGCCGCGCTTCACGGCGTCGGGGCCGAAGTGGTCGACGTGCCGTCGCACGCGGAGGAGGGCGATTGTTCGGCCGCGGTGCGGATCGTGGTGGACGCCCTCGAGATCTGCTACACGATGCGCGGCATGGACACGATGGTGCTGGCGGCGTCCTCTGTCCGGACGCTGCCCCTGGTTGCCAAGTTGCAACAGAACGGCGTGACGGTGATCGGCCTTGGCGGAGCGGGCGCCAACGCCCGGGTGCGCGGCCAGTGCGACCGCTTCATCGACGTGGGCTGATCGACCCGCGGCAGCGGCTCGGCGGCGTCGGATGCACGCTGACCCCCAGGGTCCCCGGCAGGCGCCGCAAGGTGCTAGAGTTCCGTGCGCACGCAAGAGCGGCTGGCCGTGCACCCTTAGCTCAACTGGATAGAGCGTTGGACTACGGATCCAAAGGTTGGGGGTTCGACTCCTCCAGGGTGCGCCACGTTCTTCCGGTACCGTGACGCTCGTTCCAGACGGAACCAAGGCTTGGGGGTTCGACTCCTCCAGGGTGCGCCACGTTCTTCCAGTACCGTGACGCTCGTTCCAGACGGAACCAAGGCTCGGGGGTTCGACTCCTCCAGGGTGCGCCACACTCTTCCGATACCGCGACGCTCGTTCCGGCATCCACGCCACGCTGCCGTTCAGGCTGCGGGTGCCGTTTGATCACAGTCGCGCAGCGCTTCGTCGATCCGGGGGTCTGCCAGCCTCGACCACCGCCGCGGAAATGGTCGAGCACGTCCCGGGAGAGCCGAAAGGTGGTGGACCCCTTGGATCCTGTGGGCGCCGTCGCGCGGCGTCCGGACGAGGACTGCCGTCGCCTTGCCGGGAAGCCGACGCCGATACGGCAAACCCCGTGACAGAAGTCGCGCTGCATGCGTGCGTTCACGCAAGGCCCACCCGCAGCCTCTGAATCGCGTCCTCGACAACGACCTTCTCCTTGCCCGATTCACCCGATCTGCGTCAACGCCGAGTACATGGGCAGGTACATCGCGATCACGATGGCGCCGATGACGACGCCGAGGATGCTGATCAGCGCAGGTTCGAGGAGCTTCATCATGGAGTCGACGTCGTTGTCGACCTCTTCCTCGTAGAAGTCGGCTATGCGGGTGAGCATGGGGCTCAGGGTTCCGGTCTGTTCGCCGACGTAGACGATCTGGCAGAGCATGGCGGGGAAGATCCTCGTGCGGCGCAGAGACTGGTTGATGGGGCTGCCCTGTTCGACCTCGCGGCGTACCGTGCGGAGAGCGCCGGCGACGACGACGTTGCCCGCGGCGTTGGCGGCGATGGACAGGGCGCTCAGGATCGGAATGCCGGAGGCAAGCAGGATGGACAGGGTGCGGCAGGTGCGGCCAGTGACGATGCGCAGCATGAGCTTGCCGACCACGGGTAGCTGCAGCAGGAGCCGGTCGGCCGATTCCCGGCCGCGACGGGTACGCAGCAGCCGATTCGCGGCGAACCCGGCCGCCGCGGCGAGTGCCGCCAGCACGAGCACGTAGGCGCCGATGAACTCGCTGAGGCCGACGACGATCCGGGTCAGGATCGGCAGGTCGCCGCCCATGTCGTCGAAGAGGTGCTGGAACACCGGGATGACCTTCCAGAGGATGAGGAACACGACGGCGGCGGCGACGGTGAGGATGGCCGCCGGATAGGTCAGGGCGGAACGGACCTGGTTGCGGAGTCTGGCGACCTTCTCGATGTGGGTTGCCAGCCGGTTCATCACCGTGTTCAGGGCGCCGCTGGCCTCCCCCGACGCGACGAGGTTGACGTAGAGGTCGCCGAACGCGCGAGGCCGGCGCCTCATCGCGTCGGCGAGACCGGCGCCGGCTTCGACCTCCGAACGGACTTCGAGCAGGATTCTCCGCAGGCCGGGGTGCTGACCTTCGACGCTCAGGATGTCCAGACTCTGGAGGAGGGGCAGTCCAGCGTCGAGCAGGACCGCGAACTGACGGGTGAAGACAGCCAGCGTCTTGGGGCCGATGCGCCGGCCCGCCCGCCACCAGCCCGCCTGCCGATCCTGCCGGGGTTCCGTCTCGGCGACGTCCGGATCGGGTCCGACGGCCTCGTCGTCGTCGAGCCAGCGGGGGAGCATCGGTCAGCGGCCTTCCGGAAAGCCGCCGCCGCCGCCGTGGCCGTGGCCGGGTTCAGTTCGTCGCTGGATCGTCCGTCGCTGGATCGTCCGCCGCTGCGCTGTCCGCGGCCTCGGCCAGCAGCTCGTCCGACGTTCTGAGGCTCTCGAGGAGAAAGAGAAGGTGGTTGTTGAAGCGTGCGGCCGAGTCCGCGTTGTCGACCGCCGGATGGTCGTAGACGAAAGTGACGAGCCGGTTCTCGAGCGGATGGACCATGAAGAGCCGGATCCGCTGGAGCGTCGCTCCGTCCTCGGACTGGAATCGCCCGCGAGCGTAGCGGGACGGTCCGAAGGGACCGTAGAAGATCTGGCCGCCGACACCCAGGAACTCGCCTCCCGGAAGCGCCTCGAACAGCGGCCGCTGTTCTTCCCTGATGACTTCGAGTGCGGAGATATCCTCCAGTTCGATGTAGCTGTCGCTGGGCTCGCCAAGTTCGAGACGGATCGTCCCTGGAGGTCCCGCCGGCGTCTCGGTCGTTTCGATGAGTTCGCAGGCAAGCTCCAGCGGCAGACTCTCGGGATTGATCTGCGCACAGCCGTCCGGGAGATAGGCAAAGCCGATCCCTTCCTTCTCCAGGAGGATCTGCACCGGGCCGGTTTCCTCCTGCCCGGGAGAACTCTGACAGCCGCTGTGTACGGTCGAGACACCTGTACAGACCATGACGAAAACGGCGGTGCGGAATGTGGTGCGGATCCACCCGCGACGCCGCGGAACCGGGTCCGGGGACTGTCTGAGCATCGCAGGGACAGTACCATGCAGCGACAGGCCGCAACGGACCTGACAGGGGAGGAAGGCGAGGTGGACAGACCGATCGCGCGCGTTCTCGATCTGATCGATGACAACGAACAGCGGCTGTGGAACCTGACGCCGGACGAGGCCCGGCAACGGTTGCTCGGCGGCCCCGATGCGATGCTGGGCATCGACGGGTCGTTTGCACTCGCGGCGCGGCGCGGAGTGGATGTCGTCATGGCCCGCAGCCTCGACCGGCCGATGCGCTATTTCCTGGCCAAGGAGTCGTCCGGGCCGATGCTGGTCATCGCCCAGCGCATCGACGAGATCCGCGATTGTCTCTCGGCCGAGGGCTACGTCGACCAGTTCCACCCCACCTACACGCGGATGGTACCGGCGCATCACCGGACGACGCTGCGCCTGATCGGCTGCCCCGATCCGAACCCGACGCATGAGCGCTTCTTCGATCCGCCGCGCGGCACGTTGCCTGCGGACCTGGACCGGATCGGCGAGCGCTACGTCGAGGCCCTGATGTTCGAACTTCGCTGCTGGCTGGCCGCAATGTCTAAGGACAGGGCGCGGGAGCCGATCGGGGTCTGTTTCTCCGGCGGCATCGACAGCGGCGCGGTGTTGGTGGCGCTCCACCGCGCGTTGCTCGAGAGCGGTTCGAGCGCTGCCCGACTCAAGGCGTTCACGCTTCGCGTCGGTGACGGCGCCGGCGACGCTGCGCAGGCGCGCGAGTTCCTCCGGCGCGTGGACCTCGAGATGCTGGGAGAGGAGATCGCGGTCGGCGCCGAGGCAGTCGATCCGCTGCGGGCAGTCGAAGTGATCGAGGACTACAAGCCGCTCGACGTCGAGTGCGCCGCGGTCGGTCTGGCGCTGCTGCGTGGCATTCGGGCGCGTTATCCGGAATGGCGGCTGCTGATCGACGGCGACGGCGGCGACGAGAACCTGAAGGACTACCCGCTCGAGGAGAACCACGAACTGACGATCACCAGCGTGGTCGGCAACCCCATGCTCTACCAGGAGGGTTGGGGCGTCGACGCGATCAAGCACTCCCAGACCTACTCGGGCGGCCTGGGGCGAGCAGTCGTCCGCACCCACGCGCCGGCCCGGCTGCTCGGTTTCGAGGGTTTCAGCCCCTTCACCCGTCCGGCGGTGATCGCGGTGGCCGAGGCGATCCCCTTCGAGACGCTGGTAGGCGGCTCGCACGAGTCTCTGTACGAACTGAAGGGCGAAGTCGTGCGACGGGGGATGAAGCGCGTGCTCGGCGTCGACTTCCCGGTCTTCCCGAAGCGGCGCTTCCAGGAGGGTGCGGCATCGGCGGAGGCGTTCGCCGCCGCCTTCGACCGTCCGCCCGAACAGTACCGCCGCCACTTCGAGGCGCTCCACGGCTAGCTCCGCCAGACCCCGTCGCGGACTCCATGCCTGGTCCCCGCCCCCGACTCTCCAGCGCCCCGAGTCGCGAGGCCTGCTTCGCTCCATTCTGCGACGCAGCTTTTCTGCGCTGGCTCTCCCATGCAGCGGGGAATGACGACCGGGTTCGATCCGGCAGCCGTTCGGTCTCTTCGGCCGCCGCGGCGTGCACTCGACCCCTGGCAGCCCCAGGGGGTGACGGTCGAGCTGGAGCGGGAACAGGACGGCACGCTCCGTCCGGCGGCGACCGTGTTCCTGACCGGGGCCGAGTGTCCGTTCACCTGCGTCTTCTGCGACCTCTGGCGCTTCACGATCCCTGGCCCGACGCCGGAGGGCGCGCTGCCGGCGCAGTTGCGATCGGCGCTGGCGGGACTGCCCCGTCTGCTCGGCGAGGCGGGTCTCGAGCGCTGCGACCGGCTCAAGCTCTACAACGCAAGCAACTTTTTCGAGCCGCGGGCGGTGCCGGAGGCAGACCTGGAACCGATGGCACGGCTCTCCGACGGGTTCGAGCGGGTGGTCGTCGAATGCCACCCGCGGCTCGTGGACGGCCGAGTACGCCGGTTCGCGGATCGGCTCGAAGGGCGGCTGGAAGTCGCGATGGGGCTGGAGACGGTACACCCGCAGGCGCTGCCACGGCTAGGCAAGCAGGTCACCCTGGAGCAGTTCGATCAAGCCGCCCGGCGGCTGCTGGCGGACGACGTCGACCTGCGGGCCTTCGTGCTCGTTGGCGCGCCCTTCGTGCCGGCGGGGGAACAGGCCCGCTGGGTGGCGGCCAGCGTGCGTCATGCCGTTGCGGCCGGCGCGCGGTCGGTGGCACTGATTCCCGTGCGCGGGGGCAACGGCGAGCTTGAACGGCTGCGGAGGCTTGCGCAGTTCCGGGCGCCCGATCTGGCGTTGGTGGAGGAGTCGCTGGCTCGGGGGTTGGAGATCGTCGCGTCGCGGCGCCGGGCAGCCCGCCGGCCAGAAGGGCCGCGCGGCGCCACGGACGGCAGGGTGGATGGCAGAGCAGTCGTGCAGATGGACCCTTGGGATCTGGATCGAGTGGGTTCGGTCTGCGGCTCCTGCCATGACGCGCGGCTCGCGGCGATCCGCGAGATGAACCGGACCGGCGTGCCGCGGCGGACGACGTGTGACGAATGCGGTGACTGATGGACGGCGTGGAGCACCATGAGGTCGTCGTTGCCGGAGGCGGCTTTGCCGGTTCCATCTTGGCGCGGGCGCTCCATGCCGACGGCCGCGACGTGCTGCTGCTCGAGCGCGTCCGCCATCCGCGCTTCGCGCTCGGCGAATCGTCCACGCCGCTCGCCAACCTGGCCCTGGAGCGGCTCGCGATGCGCTACGGATTCGAGGATCTCTGGATGCTGGCCGCCCACGGGCGCTGGCGGCGCGGTCTGCCGGAGGTCGGAGGAGGGCTCAAGCGGGGTTTCTGTTTCTATGCACACCGCCCTGGCCGGGTCTTCGTGCCTGATGCCAGGAACGGCCGCCGCCTGATCGTCGCCGCGTCGCCGGACGACGATGCAGCCGACAACCAGTGGCTGCGCGCGGACGTGGACCGCTTCCTGTTCGAACGGGCGCGGGTCGAGGGCGTGGACTGCCGAGAGGAGACAGCGGTCGACGTGATGTCCGTTCCGGCCGCGACGGTCGCCGGCCCGGTCCGGATCCGGGCCGGCGACCGGGTAGTCGAGGCTGGCCTCCTGATCGACGCGACGGGGGGATCGCCGCTCGCCGGAGATCTTGGCGCTCGCTCGTTGCGGCCGCGGCTGCAGACGACCCTGGTGTACTCGCACTTCGACGGCGTCGCTTCCTTCGACCGCGGCGACTGGCCGGACTCGCCCTTTGCGGAGCGCTGGAGCGCTGCTCACCATCTGCTGGAGGAGGGGTGGATGTACCAGCTCGCCTTCGACGACGGGTCGGTGAGCGCGGGTGTGCTGCTTGCGGACGATCGCCCGGCTGCGGCCGCAGCGATCGAGGAGTTCTGCGGCGGCGCGGACGCATCCGGGGCCGGAGCGCTGTTCGCCGGGCTGCTCGATCGCTACCCGTCGCTGGCGACGCAGTTCGCCGGCAGCCGCTCTCTGCGCCGTCCGGAGCTGCGTGCCCGCGTCGCCTTTCGTCGCGATCGTGCCGCCGGCCCGGGCTGGCTCCTCTTGCCCCACAGTTACGCCTTCGCCGACCCCATGTTCTCGACCGGGATCGCGTGGAGTCTGCTCGCCGTCGAGAGAATCGCCGATCTGTGCCGGAGCGGACTGCCGGAACCGGACGCAGTCGACAGCTACGGCCGATTGCTGGCCGCGGAGGCGGATCACCTCGACCGGCTGCTGGTCGCCGCCTACAGTCTGATGGACGACTTCTCGAGCTTCACGGCCGCCGCGATGGCCTACTTCGCGGCCGCGAGCTTCGACGAACTGCGGCAGCGGCTGCTTGACTCTCCGGACGAGGGCTGGTGCTGGCAGGGCTTTCTCGGCGCGGACGACGAGGTTCGCCGCCGGCTGTTCGAGGAACTTGAAGAGCGCTCGGCGGCCGCGCGGGGGACGGCCCGGAAGCTGACGGAGTGGATCGAGCCCGCAATCGAGCCGCGCAATCTGATCGGGCTCGCCGATCCGAGCCGGCGGAACGTCTATCCGGTCGACCTCGAGGACATGGAACGCCGGCGAGACCGGATGGCGCGCCGTCTCGGAGTGGGCACGGACGAGATTCGGCGGCGGTGGCGACGGCTGCGAAGCCCGGAGCGGATGCCTGGCTGGCCGGGGTGACCGGCGCCGCGCCGCTTCCACGAGCGCGAGGCGTTCGTGGAAGCGTGACTGGCACGGATGACCGGCCCGGCCGAGGCGTGCCGGGCGCACGTCACTCCAGCCAGCGTGCGAGTCGGACACGGCTAGCATCGCGGCGAGGATGCACGGCCACTTCATCACCTTCGAGGGCCTCGACGGCAGCGGCAAGTCGACGCAGCTCGAGCGAACGGCGAGGCGCCTCGAAGTCCGTGGCGTCACCCATGTGGTGACCCGGGAGCCCGGCGGCACGCCCTTCGCCGACCTCCTGCGCGAGTTGTTTCTTCGACAGGAGGCGTCCCGGGTGGACGGCGTGGTCGAACTCATGCTCTTGTTCGCCAGCCGCCGCCTGCACCTGATCGAGGTGATCGAGCCGGCCCTGGCCTCCGGCGCGATCGTGCTGTGCGACCGCTTCACGGACTCCACTTACGCCTACCAGGGCGGTGGCCGCGGCGTGCCGTCGGAGCTGATCGCCGAGACGGACCGGCTGGCGACCGGCTGCCGGGCGCCTGACCGCACGCTCTTCTTCGAGGTGACACCAGAGGAAGCGCAGAGGCGGCGGTGCGGCGCTGACGCCGATCGCTTCGACCGGGAGAGTCTGGCCTTCTACCGCCGGGCCCATGCCGCGTTCCGGGAACGGATTGCCGGCGAACCGGATCGCTTCCGTCTCATCGACGCGGCTGCGCCCATCGAAACGGTCGCGGAAGCCGTGGAGGAGGCGCTGAGCGACATCCTCGACCTGCCGCGGCTCAACCCGGCAACCGACGCATGACGACCCGGGCCGCGGAGCAACTCCGCGAACTCGCCGCCTCGGGCCGGCTGTATCCCTCGTTGATTCTCCATGGGGGCGAGGCGAAGCAGAGGCTGGCGCTTGCCAGCCGGATCGGCAGGGCGCTGCTGTGCGAACGGCGGCCGGACGCGCGTCCCTGCGGCGCGTGCAGGCATTGCCGGCGAATCGACCTCGAGACCGACAGGTTCTTTCATCCCGACTTCGTGCTGGTGCGCCGCGACCCGAAGAAGAGGGAGACGGTCATCCCGGTCGACAAGGTCCGAACCCTCCTGCAGACAGCCCAGGTGTCGCCGTTCGAGGCCCGGGGCCAGGTGTTCGTCATCGTCGAGGCGGAGACGATGCATCCCGCGGGAGCGAACGTGCTGCTCAAGACCCTCGAGGAGCCGGCCGACAGGTCGCCCAGGAACTTCCTGCTGCTTGCTTCGTCCGCGAACGAACTGCTGCCTACGCTGCGCAGCCGGTCGCTGACCGTCTACCTCGGTACCGGCGAGGCCGCGGGAAACGACGTCGACGAGCAGCTGGCGGCCGACCTGGTCGACCTCTGGCGACAGCGGCCGGGTGACGACGCCTTCGCCCTGTGGGTCTCGGCTCTTGCCGTGCGGCTGGTCCAGGGAGGCGGCTTCGAGGACATCCGGGCGCGTCGGTGCTGGACTCGAATTGCCGGCGCGCTGGCGGCGGCAGCCCGCACCCTGGACGACCGTGCCGACCGTGCCGCCGCTCTGGCCCTGTCAGCCGACCTGCTGGATGCCCACCGATTGCGCCTGCGCTCGATCCGGCCCCAGCGCATCATCGAGGGCCTGGCCGCGCGCCGCTTGCGGCGAGACCGGCCCGAGACCGGCTTCGAGAGTTCGGTGAACTACCTGATCGGGCCGCCCTGAAGGGGCCGGAGACTCGGGCACGCCCGCTTCGCGGCGGCGCGGCTTCGCCCGATGCCTTCCGCGCATTTCTTCGGGGTTGGAGCAAGGGTACTCCGGCATGCCGGGGAGTACCGGCTCGTTCGGAAGCCGCGGCGCCTTCCTCCTCCGGTAGAGTGACGTCACAGGAGAAGACCCCTTGAGTACAGAGAGTTTCGAGAGAGAGAATCCCGAGAACAGGAACTGGTCCGCCTGGGGCGTTCACGCTGCTGTCTACGCAGTCTTGTTGGCGGTGATCGCGTTCCTGGTCCTGCGGCCCGAGCCGGGCGTTTCGGCCCAGGAGGAGAATCCCCTGGACCAGGCCGCGGCTCGGCTGGACGGTGTCGACGTAGGCCACGTCGAGGTCCTGGAACGCGCGGCCGTACAGTTGGACCAGTTGGAGCAGCAACGCCTTCAGTGCGAACTGCAGGTCGACTCCGAACGACACCAGTTGATCGAGCGAACCCTCGAGAGCATCGTCCGCGATCGTCTGGTGGCCGCGGCGGCCGGCGAAGCGGGTATGGAGCCCGACGCCTGGCGAGCGGGCGAGATGGAGCGTCACCGGGCCGAGCTGACGGACGAGGAGATCGACGCCTTCTTCGTCGAGAACGAAGGCCGCATCCGCGGCGGGCGTGACGAGCTCGAGGATCAGGTACGGGCGTATCTGGCCGATCAGCGTTTCGTGGAGCAGCTCGAGGACGGGCACGAGATCGAGTACCTGCTCGATCCGTACCGGTTGTCGGTCGATCCCGGAAACGGCCCCGAACGGGGAGCGGCCGACGCGCCGGTGACGATCGTGGAGTGGTCGGACTTCGAGTGTCCGTACTGCAAGCGGGTACTGCCGACCCTGGAGAGGCTCCTCGAGGAATACCCCACCGAGGTGCGCCTGGTGTTCCGTCACTTCCCGCTGCATGCAATCCACCCCAACGCGCAGGCCGCGGCCGCGGCCGCCGTATGCGCCCAGGACCTGGGCGCCTTCTGGGAGCTTCACGATCTGATGTTCGAGGAGCAGGACACGCTGAGCGCCTCCGACCTGAATGACAAGGCGGAGCGCGCCGGGCTGGACGCGGAGGCCTTCGCCGCCTGCATGGAGGCCGAGGACACGCCGGATCGCGTGGAGGCCGACCGGCGCGCCGGAATCGAGGTCGGGGTCAACGGGACGCCGGCGTTGTTCGTGAACGGCCGGCCATTGGCGGGCGCCGTCGCGTACGAAGATCTGGCCGCCGTGGTCGAGGACGAAGTCGGGCGGGCGGGTGGCTGACGGCCCGGAAGCTCCCGGTTCCCGGTCGTGAGTCCCTGCCGGACGCCGGCCGTGATTCCCTTGGGCTGGTCGACGATGGGAGCAGGTTGGTGACCGAGAACGGCGCCCCGCCCTTCGTCCCCTACCGGCCGCCCCGCGTCGCGCCTGCCGAGATGGAGCGCCGAGCAGATCGGATCTTCGAGGAATTCGACAGTCGCCGGAGCGTTCGCTTCTTCACCGACGAGCCGGTGCCGCGGCGGTTGATCGAACGGGCGATCGAGGCGGCGTCCACTGCGCCCTCGGGGGCGCATCGCCAGCCGTGGCGGTTCGTGGCGGTCAGCGACGCGGCAGTCAAGGCACGGATCCGGGAGGCGGCCGAAGCCGAGGAGAAGCACAGCTATCTCGGCGGGCGGATGCCGGACGAGTGGCTGGAGGCGCTGAAGCCCCTGGGCACCGACTGGCGGAAGCCCTTTCTGACCACCGTGCCGTGGCTCGTCGTCGTGTTCGCCGAGCTGTTCGGCTTCGACGAGCAGGGGGCGAAACGCAAGAACTACTACGTCAAGGAGAGCGTCGGCATCGCCTGCGGTCTCTTCATCGCCGCGCTGCACGGCATGGGGCTTGCCACGCTGACCCACACCCCGAGTCCGATGGGCTTCCTGAGCGGGATACTCGAGCGGCCGCCGAACGAGAAGCCGTACATCCTGTTTCCGGTCGGCTATCCCGCACCGGACTGCGAGGTGCCGGACCTGCGGCGCAAGTCTCTGGCCGAGGTCGCGCTGTGGCGGACGGGCAGCGCCGGCGGCTGACAGGCGGCTTCGGCAATGATCGGTCTCATCCTGGCTGGCGGTGTCGGCTCGAGGTTCTGGCCGGTGAGCAGAAGGCGGCGCCCGAAGCAGCTCCTCGACCTGCTCGGCGGCGGCTCGCTTCTCGACGCCTCCGTGCGCCGGATCGAGCCGCTCTGCGGTGCTGACCGAATCTGGGTCTGCACCACGGAGGAACTGGCGCCTGCGGTCGCGGCCGAGCTGCCGGGGCTCGCGGCGTCGCGCATCCTTGGCGAACCGAGCGGCCGCAACACGGCGCCGGCGATCGGCTGGGCGGTGGGTTCGATGCCGGAGCCGGTGCGGGAGGAGGTGATGGCCGTGTTTCCGTCCGACCACTGGGTTGCCGACGAGGAAGGGTTCCGGCATGTGCTTCGCGTGGGCGCCTGTGCAGTCGAGCGCGGCGAGCACGACGTGGTGACCGTCGGCGTGGCGCCAGCCTGGCCCGAAACCGGCTACGGCTACCTGGAGCTTCCGGCGCGCGGGCAAGTCGGCAGCGTGGAGCGCGTGGTTCGGTTCACCGAGAAGCCGGATCCGGATACGGCAGTTCTCTTCAAGGCCTCCGGCCGGCACTTCTGGAACGCCGGGATTTTCCTGTTCCGGGGTTCCGTGCTGCTCGACCTCTACCGCCGGTACCTGCCCGAACTCGCCGCCGGCCTCGAGCGTCTGGCCGCGGAGGGGAACGACCCGGAGCGCCGGCGCGCTCTCTACGCGGGGCTCGAATCGGTGTCGATCGACTACGGACTGATGGAACGGCTGTCCTCGATCGGATGTGTGGTGGCCGACTGCGGCTGGAACGACCTCGGCTCGTGGGCGTCGCTGGCGGAGGCGCTGCCGGAGGACGACAACGGCAACCGGACGGTGGGCGCCACGTTCTCGGTCGATGCGCGGGACAACCTCCTCTTTGCCGACACCGGCGCCGTGGCCGCGATCGGCGTCGATGGCCTGGCCGTCATCAGGACCGCTGACGCCGTGCTCGTCGTGCCGCGGGAGCGGGCGCAGGACGTGCGCGCGATAGTCGAGCAGTTGCAGGCTCTGGGCCGCCGGGATCTGCTCTGAGCGCGTGGCCGACGGTTGTCTGGGGCGGACCCGCCGCGCCGGCAGCGGAACGCGCCGGCGCCAGGTTCCGCGGGCTCGCGTCCTGCCGGTCCGAATTGCTGGCGGCGTTCGGGGAGCGCTCCGACTGGGAAGTCGAACTCGGCTTCGGCAAGGGCCGGTTCCTGCTTGCGTCGGCGTCGGCGGCACCCGGGCGTCCGTTCCTGGGTATCGAGATGGTGTCGAAGTACTTCCGGCTGGCGGCGCGGCGCGCCGAAGCTCGGAGGCTCGACAATCTGGTGCTGCTGCGGGGCGAGGCGCTCTACCTGATCTCGACCCTGCTGCCCGCGGCGATGGCGCGCACTGTCCACATCTACTTCCCCGACCCGTGGCCGAAGAGCCGCCACCATCGGCGCCGGCTGCTCGATCCGCGCACGGTTGATCTGGCGCTGTCGCTGCTCGAGCCCGTTTCGGGACGGTTGTGCTTCGCCACGGACCACGTCGAGTACGGCGAGGCGGTGGCGGCAACGCTGGAGGACCATCCGGCGGTCGAAGTCGAGCGCCTGGCGCACGGCTGGCCCGAGGGGCCGCGCACGAACTACGAGGCGAAGTTCGAAGCGGAGGGCCGGCCGATCGCGCGGCTGGTGGCGGGACTCCGGCGCGATGGCTCCGGCCTTCTCCATCCTGACGGCCGCGACGCGATCCTGGTCGCGCCGGATCCAGCAGCCGGATCCAGCAGCCCGACCCGGCCGGGGATCAGCTCGAGAGCGCCTTCCGCACGCCGTCGAGGACGTCGTCGCTGCAGTAGACGCGGTAGCGGTCGATGCGCCGGAGATGCCGCATGAAGACACTGGCCTCCTCGAGTGGCAGAAGCTGGCCGTCCGCTTGTCGGACGGGCACCCGGCCGCGGCCGAGGCGGTGTGGATCCTTGGCGGAGTTCGAGACCAGAAGGCCGGCGCCGTAGCGCCGGCGCAGGGGTTCGAGGCGCCGTTCGAAGGCGGTCTTCTGTTCCGGGGCCAGGTGCTCGTCGGTCTCGTGGGCGAGCCGGAAGTGGGCGCGGTCGGTGATGGCCCTCGCGTGCAGGCTGTCCGAATGCCGCATCCGGGTGGTCATCTCGCCGTCGTCGTCGTCGAGGAAGCGGTCGGGATCGCCGCTCCAGGTGATCCCCTGCTCATGCAGCCACTCCTTCAGATGAAGCTCCAGGGCCTTGCCGGTGACGTGGAAGTAGACCTGCGTGAACATGAAGTAGCGGGCCAGGATCAGGCTCTCGACCGCGTGCAGGCCGTCGGCGTCGACACCCAGGCGGTGTTCGGCGGTTTCCTCGTCGAACAGGGGCCGCACGGTCGAAACGACCTGGTCGAGGTCGAAGTTGCCGTAGCGCACACCGCAGAAGAGGGAGTCGCGCAGAAGATAGTCCATCTTGTCGACATCGAGTTCGCCGCTGACGATGGGCGAGAGCAGCCGCTCAGGTCCTTCGAGCCGGTCGTCGAGCAGCCTGACCACGTCGGAGCTTGCGATCCCGTCGCCGTGGCGCTCGAAGGCGCCGCGGATGTCGGCACCGGCAAGCAGGCGCCGACTCATCTCCTCATGGTCGATCCCGTCCTCGAACAGGTCCTCGGCCCAATGGCTGAACGGGGCGTGGCCGATGTCGTGGAGCAGGGCGGCCGCCCGGACCAGGCGCCGGCCGCGCGCCTGCGGCCCGGGATCGAGCGGCATCTCGTCGGCGCGTGAAAGGGCGTCGTACACGCGCCCGGCGAGGTGCATCGTTCCCAGGGCGTGGCCGAAGCGGCTGTGTTCGGCGCCGGGGAATACGAGATGTATCAGACCGAGTTGACGGATCGAACGCAGACGCTGCATCGGCCTGGTGCGGATCAGCGCCGCCTCCAGCTCGTCGGCTTCGATGAAGCCGTGGATGGGATCGCGGAAGGCGAGGTTGGGAGACGCGTTCATGGGGGAGGGCGCTGATTGCTACTCTACGATCGGCGTTGGCCGACACGATGAATTACCGCATGTTCAGCAGCGCATCGAGGCAGGGCGCCCTGGCCCTGGCGTTCCTCGCCTTCGTCGCGGCCCCGAGGCTCCAGGCGCAGTCGCCGGAAGCTGCGGCGGCGCCTCCCGATCCGGCGGCCGAGGACGTTGGCCTGCGTGAGCGCATGAGTCGGCTGGTGGAGCGGGTGAAGTACGAGCAGAACCGGATCGAGACCCTCCAGGCGCGCCTCGTGCAGCGCGTGACGAGCGAGCTGTTGCTGGAGCCGGAGGTGAGTCGGGGCTGGTTTCGCTACCGGCCGCCGGAGGAACTTCGCTGGGAGCTTCTGGAGCCCAACCCGACCGTGATGGTCGTGCGGGGCGACGTGGCGACCACCTGGCACGTCGACCTCGGCACGGCCAAGGTGGCGGAGGTCGGCCGCCTCTCGGAACAGGTGCTCACGTATCTGGGTCCGGCCGGCAACCTCGAGACGTTGATGAAGTACTTCACGGTTCAGGTGGAGTTTCCCGAGAAAGCTGGGGATCCGTACTACCTGCACCTGACGGCGGACTACAAGAGGGTGGAGAAGTACGCGAGGACGATCGACATCTGGATCGACCCCGAGACCTTCCTGCCGCAGAGTTTCAAGGTCGTGGGCGCCCGCGGCGACGAGATGTCGATCGCGCTCGAGGACGTGGTCGTGAACGAGCCGATCTCCGACGAAGAGTTCATCCTCACGCTGCCGGACGACGTCAAGGTGACCAGGATCGACCTCAAGCGCTAAGAGCGAGAGCCGCCAGATCTGCCGCAGGCGCCATGTCCGGCCTCAGCCCCCATCTTGCCTGGAGCTTGCACCCCGGGACCTGCTGCTCTGCGTTCTGCGGCGCAGGCTCCAGGACCTGAAAGCCCGTGCGGAGTGGGATGGCGAGGGAGATGTCCGGAGGTTCCGGTCGGCTTCGTTTCCGCGTCGAGCGCAGGGACGGACTCGCCCGCGTGGCGCGTCTGAGCACGCCGCACGGCGAGGTCGAGACCCCGGCTTTCATGCCGGTCGGCACTCTGGGCGCGGTGAAGGGCATGGGCCACGACCGCCTTGTGGCTTCTGGCGCGCAGATCCTGATGACCAACCTCTACCATCTGCTGGAAAGGGTGGGGGCTGCCCGAATCGCCCGGTTCGGCGGGCTGCACGGCTTCATCGGCTGGGACGGTCCGCTGGCGATGGACAGCGGCGGCTACCAGGTGTTCAGCCTTGCGGGGCTGCGGCGGCTGAGCGACGAAGGCGTGACATTCCAGAGTCCCCACGACGGCGGCCGGGTGGAACTCACTCCCGAGCGGGTGGTCGAGGTCCAGGACCTCATGGGCGTCGACCTTGCGATGGTGCTCGACGAGTGTCCGCCTTGGCCGGTGGAGCGCGAAGCGGCGGCCGAGGCGCTGCGGCGCACGACCCTGTGGGCGCGGCGCTCCCTGGACCGCCGGGGGGCTGTCGGTCCGGGAGCGGCCGGCCTGTTCGGGATCGTCCAGGGCAGCTTCTTCGAGGATCTGCGGCTTCGCGGCGCGGCGGATCTGGCGGCTCTGCCCTTCGACGGCTACGCGATCGGGGGCGTCAGCGTCGGCGAGGACCGCGAGCTCGGCCGTCAGGCAGTGTCCTGGACGGCGCCCGCCCTGCCCGAGGACCGGCCGCGCTACCTGATGGGTCTCGGCACGCCCGACGACATCCTCCATGCCGTGCGCCAGGGCGTCGACCTGTTCGACTGCGTGCTGCCGTCGCGCAACGCCCGCCACGGCACGCTGTTCACATCCACCGGCGTGCTGCGGATCAGGACTGCCCGCTACCGCGACGATGCGCGTCCGGTGGATGCCGCCTGCGGCTGCTCGCTCTGTCGCCGGCACAGCCGCGCCTTCCTGCACCACCTCTTCCGCTGCGGCGAGATCACGGGCAAGATGCTGGCCACCGAACACAACGTGCGCTTCTTCCTGGACTTCATGGCCGGGCTGCGGCTGGCGATCGCGGCTGGCAGGCTGGCGGGTCCGGCCGGGGAGAACGGGCCGGAAGACACGCCGGAAGCCGAACGGCGATAAGGTACGTCCTTGCGGTGCGGGCTGCGCAAGGCCCGCTGGTCCCGCGTCCTGCAGGAGCACCAGACATGATTTCGGATCTCACGCTGTTTGTGGCCACGACGGGCATGCCTTCGGGCCTCATCCGGATCCTGCCGTTGATCCTGATCGGCGGCATCTTCTACTTCCTGCTCATCGCGCCGGAACGCCGTCGGCGGCGTCAGCTGCAGGAGACGGTCGAGGCCCTCAAGCGGGGCGACCGCATCCTGACGCAGGGCGGCCTCCACGGCGAGGTCGTGTCGACCGAGCCGAACGCCGTGATCCTCAAGATCGCCGACGGCGTCAAGGTCAAGGTGACCAAGACCGCGGTGAGCGGCCTGGCCGAGGAGCCGAAGCCGTGAACAGGAACCTGCTCCTGCGGGGCCTGCTGGTCGTCATCGTGGTCGCCACATGCGCTTTCTGGGCGTTTCCGCTCGGCGACTCGATCCAGTTGGGACTCGACCTGCGCGGCGGCATCCACCTCGTGCTCGAGGTGCTCACCGACGACGCGCTGCGGGCGGAAGCGCAGAAGGACATCGACAGCCTGGTCCAGGAACTTGACGAGAAAGGCGCCCCCGGCGTCGCCGGCGCGGTCGAAACGCCGGTCCGCTTTCGGCTCACGGGCCTCGCGGCCGATGGGGACGACCTGCTGCCCGGCATCCTCGAGGAGACCATGCCGTACTGGACCTGGCGGCGCACCGGCGAGGACGTGATCTTCGACCGCCGGGCCGACGAAGTGAACAACATCCGGGAGCAGGCGATCAACCAGGCCCTGCAGACGATCCGCAACCGCGTCGACGAGTTCGGCGTCGCCGAGCCGGTGATCCAGCGCCAGGGCCTGGGCAGCAATCGGCTGGTGGTCCAGCTTCCCGGTGTCGACGATCCGGAACGGGTCAAGAACCTGATCAAGAACACCGCCTTCCTGGAGTTCCGGCTCGGCGTCTATCCTGCGACCGGCGGCGCGCCGGCCGTGGATCCGCAGGAGATCCTGAGCCAGTACGGAGGCACGCTTCCCGATCACCTGGAAATCGTGCCCAAGGACGAGCGAGACGCGGACGGCAACGTGGTCGGCCAGAGCTACTACGCGCTGGAGAAGCGCCCCGTGATCACGGGGCGCGATCTCAAGACCGCGCGCGCCGGCCTCGGCCAGTTCCAGGAGCCGGTGGTCAACTTCTCGCTTACCCACGAAGGCGCGCAGATCTTCGGGGAGTGGACGGGGGCGAACATCGGCCGGCCGCTGGCGATCGTGCTGGACGGCCGGGTGCAGTCGGCGCCGACCGTGGAGGGGCGGATTTCGGATTCCGGGATCATTCGGGGCCAGTTCAGCCAGCAGGAGGTCGAGGACCTGGCGACCGTGCTGCGCTCCGGCGCCCTGCCGGCGGGCATCGAGTACCTGGAGCAGCGTGCCGTCGGTCCGTCCCTGGGACAGGACTCGATCGACCAGGGTACGCGTGCCTTCGCCTACGGAATCGTGCTGGTCCTGGTGGTGATGCTCGTCGTGTATCGGGGTTCGGGCATCAACGCGATGATCGCTCTGGTCCTCAACTTCGTGCTCGTGTTCGGCGTCCTGGCCTACTTCGGCGCCGCCCTGACACTGCCCGGGATCGCCGGCCTGATCCTGACCATCGGCATGGCGGTGGATGCCAACGTGCTGGTGTTCGAGCGGATTCGCGAAGAGCTTCACAACGGGCGCACAGTGAAGGCTGCCGTCGTTTCCGGCTTCGGCAAGGCGTGGTCGTCGATTCTCGATGCCAACCTGACGACCCTGATCGCGGCCATTTTCCTGATCAACTTCGGCACCGGGGCGATCCGCGGGTTCGCGGTGACGCTGACCGTCGGCATCCTGGCTTCCGTGTTCACGGCCGTCTTCAACAGCCGCCTCCTGTTCGATCTGCTCCTCTCGCGCACCGGCCGGGTCGAGCGTCTGTCCATCTGAGGGTCCGTCGATGGAGTTCTTCCGCGATACGAGTTTCGATTTCATGCGCCTGCGGCGCGTGTGTCTGGGTCTCTCCGCTGTCGCCGTGACTGCCGCACTGGGCTTCATCTTCAGCCGGCAGCTGAACCTCGGCATCGACTTCGCCGGCGGCACGCAGATGATCGTGCAGTTCGCCGAGCCGCCGAACATCCAGGAACTGCGCGGGCTGCTGGAGGGCGTCGGGATCGAGAACGCAACGATCCAGTCATTCGGCGCCGACGAGGACAACTCGGTCATTCTCAGAACTCCGACCGCCGAGGAAGGCGAGGAAGAGAATGCCGTTCGGATCGAGGAGATGCTGCAGCGACGGTTCAACGGCGGCGTTTCGGGGTTCGACCTGAACCGGCAGGGAACCGAGGCGTTGGCATCGATGCTGCTCGAGGCCGATCCGGACGACCGGCGCGCCTCCGGCGACGACATCGCCGCTCGTGAGAGCTATCGCCAGGCGGCGGCCGAGGTGATGGCGCACCGGCGGCAGGAGGGTCTGCTCAGGGACTGGTCCCAGATCGAGCCGAGCGAGGCGCTGAGCGCCGCCGCCGTCGCGGCCATCAGGGAACGAGCCACGTTCGGCAACTTCGCGGTGCTGTCGAGCGACGACGTCCAGCCCCAGATCGGCAGCGAGCTGCGCCGCAAGGGGTTGCTGGCGATCGGCTTTTCTCTGGCCGGCATCCTGGCTTACATCTGGTTCCGCTTCGAGCTGCGGTTCGGTATCGGCGCCCTGGCGGCGCTTGCGCACGATGTCGTCGTCTGCCTGGGACTGTTCGCGTTTGCCGGCCATGAGTTCAACCTGACCACGGTAGCCGCGTTCCTGACCGTCATCGGCTACTCGGTGAACGACTCCGTCGTGGTCTTCGACCGAGTACGCGAGAACCTGCGCCGCAACCGGCGGGAGCCTCTGGTGCAGGTGCTGAACCGGAGCCTGAACCAGACCCTGTCGCGGACCGCCCTGACTTCGGGAACGACCCTGCTGGCAGTCGGCAGCCTGTTCGTCCTGGGCGGCGATGTGATTCGCGGCTTCTCCTTCCTGCTCCTTGTCGGCGTGCTCGTCGGCACCTATTCGTCGATCTACGTCGCCAGCCCGATCGTGCTGATCTGGGAGGGTTCGTTCGGTCGTGAGCGGCGTCAGGAGAGGGCGACCGCGGCCTAGGCGGCCAGCAGCCAAGGGGAGAGGCAATGGCCCTCGTGAAACGACGCCAGGATCCGCTGCCGGTGCGGGTGCCTGGGGGCACGGGGATCGAGGAGATCATCCACCGCCTCGAAGAAAACGATCGCGTCTGCGACGAAGCCTGGCTGCGGCGCGCCTACGAGTACGCGGAGCGCTGCCACCGGGGGCAGTCCCGGCGCTCGGGAGACCCGTACATCAGCCATCCGCTCGGCGTCGCCCACATGCTGGCCGATTTCAAGTTCGACCAGACCAGCGTCGCGGTCGGCCTGCTCCACGATGTCCTGGAGGACACCGGGGCGACGAAGAAGGCTCTCGCGGCCGAGTTCGGAGACGAGATCGCCGACCTGGTGGACGGCGTGTCGAAGATCGGCCGCCACGAGTACGTGCGCAGCGACGAGGTGCAGGCGGAGAGCTTCCGCAAGCTGATCCTGGCCTCGGCCCGCGACCCGCGGGTGATCGTGGTGAAGCTGGTCGATCGCCTGCACAACATGCTTACCCTGGAGTATCTCGAGCCCAGGAAGCGTCGGCGCATCTCGCGCGAGACGCTGGAAATCTATGCCCCGCTCGCCCACCGGCTGGGGATGTCGCGGATTCAGCGCGTACTCGAGGATCGGGCGTTCCGGCACCTGTTTCCGCACCACTACGAGGACATACGGAGACAGCTCGCCGAGCGGATCAAGGGGGCCCGGAAGACGACTCGCCGCATTGCCGGACGTCTGCGCGAGGGGCTCGGGAAAGCGAAGATCGAAGCCGAGATCAGCCACCGGGTCAAGGGTTGCTACTCGGTCTATCAGAAGCTCCGCCGCCGACAGCTCGATCTGCCGGATCTGTTCGACTTCCTGGCCTTCCGGATCATCACGGTCGATGTGAGCGAGACCTATGCCGCACTCGGTGTCGTGCACCAGATCTGGCGTCCCATTCCGGGCCGCTTCAAGGACTACATCGCGATGCCGAAACCCAACCTGTACCAGTCGCTGCACACGACGGTGCTGGGCCGCGGCGGGCAACCGTTCGAGGTCCAGATCCGTACCAAGGCGATGGATCTGCTCGCCGAAGAGGGCGTGGCGGCGCACTGGCGGTACAAGGGGGGGCGGTTCGACACCGACGACAACGATGGCCGCATCGTCTGGCTGCGCCAGCTCATCGAGTGGCAGCAGGAGATGCCGGACCCGCGCACTTTCCTGAGCGCGCTCAAGACAGACCTCTACCCCGAAGAGGTCTACGTGTTCACGCCGAAGGGCGACGTGCTGTCGTTCCCCCGTGGCGCGACCCCGCTCGACCTCGCGTATCGCGTTCACACGGAACTCGGCCATCACTGCAGCGGCGCGCGGGTGAATGGTCGGCTGGTGCCGCTGCGCACCGAACTGAACAACGGCGACATCGTCGAGATCACGACGAACCCGAACCGCGAACCAAGCCGCGACTGGCTGAACGTCGTCGCCACGACGCGGGCGCGGAGCAAGATCCGTCAGTGGATCAACGCCGAGCAGAAGAAGCGCTCGATCGAGATCGGCCGTACGATGCTGGCCAGTGAGCTGCGTCGTTATCGGGTGAGCCCCCGCCGCGTCTTCGATTCGAAGGAGATGGCGGACTTCGTCGCCGCCGAAGGCCACGGAAGCGTCGACGAGTTGTTCAGTCGGCTGGGCTTCGGCCGGGGTTCTGTCAAGCCGGTGCTGCGGGCGCTCCTGCCGCCGGAGAGTCTGCGGCGGCGGGACCGGGAGCCCGGCCGCCTGCGCAAGGCCGTGGACAGGGTGCTGCCCCGCGACCAGGCGAGGCTTGTGGTCAGGGGCGAGAACGACATGCTCGCCTTCTTCGCCGGTTGCTGCAGCCCGTTGCCGGGCGAGGAGATCATCGGCTTCGTGACCCGCGGTCGGGGCGTTTCGGTCCACTCCGTGGAGTGTCCGAACGTGCGCAACCTGCTGTACCACCCGGAACGGGAGATCGGGGTCGAGTGGGCGCGCCGCAACGACGCGATGTTCGCCGTCACCCTGGTCATCGAGACCCGTGACCGGCCCGGCGTGCTCGCGCGCGTCACCGAAGCGATCGCCAGGCAGGGCAGCAACATCCGCCACATCAGGAGCCGCCGCCGCGGCCACGGCGAAGCTGCGATCGACGTCGTGGTCGACGTGCGCAACCGCAAGCACCTGAACCGGCTTCGGCAGTCGCTGGACAACCTGCCGGCGGTCCGCACCGTGAAGCGTCGGCAAGGAACGCCGCCGGCGTCGGCTGCGGGCTGACGGCTGCTTCGGACGTGCCGGCTCCGTGAGGAGCTCGCGTTACTTCACCCGACCACCTCATCACCCCACAGTCGCTCCAGGAAGCGCTCCCACGGCAGGATCCAGATCCCGTCGGCCGTCCGCCTGACCGCATTCTCGTTGCACACGACGATCGCCATGCGCGGAGCGTGTTCCTCGACGAAGGCCCGCAGGCCCTTGAAGTCCGCCTGCCGCACCCGGCTGGCGCCCTTCACCTCGATCGCCGCGTCCCCGTCGCGGCCCAGGACGAAGTCGCACTCCAGCCCGGACCTGGTGCGCCAGAAGCGGATCGGCATGTCGTGCTCGCCATAGGAACGGTAGGCCAGCAGCTCCAGCAGGACCAGGTGCTCGAGGGCGCGTCCGAACTCGGGGCCGCCTACCTTCTCGATCCGTCTGCCGGCGACGTGGTTTGCCACGCCCACGTCGAAGAGGAAGAACTTCGGCGCGCTGGTGATCACCGATCGCGAACGCCTCCGGCCGAAAGGCTCGACCAGCACGCCCAGCAGCGTGTCGACCAGGATCTGGAAGTACTCCTTCACGGTCTTGGAACTGACGCCGCAGTCCCTGGCGATGTTGCTGTGGTTCAGCAGTTCGCCATGGCAGAAGGCCATCGCTTCGAAGAACCGGGAGAAGGCTGGCGCGTTTCGGGTCAGCCCCTCGTCGAAGACCTCCTCCTTGAGGTAGTCGTCCACATAACCGGCCAATGCCCGGCGAGGATGCGGCGAGTCGTAGTGCTCGGGCACGAGGCCGCGGCCGAGAGCCGCGAGCAGGTCGAAGTCGGGGATCTCGCGCCAGGTCAGCGGATGAAGCGTGAAGCGCCACGCGCGCCCGCCGAGCAGATTGGCCCGCCCGCGCTTCAGCTTTCTTGCACTGGAGCCGCAGAGCACGAAGCTGAGGCGCTCGCTCTCGATGAGTCTGTGCACCTCGTCGAGGAGCGCGGGTACCTTCTGTACCTCGTCGATCAGGATGGGCAACTCGCGCCTGCCGCTCTCGTAGGCCCGGATCCGCTCGCCCAGGGTCCAGGGCGCCCGGGTGAAATCGAGCATCAGACGAGTGTCGAGGAGGTCGAAGCGAATCGATCCGGGGAACTGCTGCCGGAGCAACGTCGACTTTCCGGTCTTGCGGGCCCCCCAGAGGAACGCCGACTGGCCGGGAGGCAGTTCGATTCGGAGTTCGCGGGCGTACACGGGGTCTCTCTCGTTTGAAGGCTACTCCGAAACAGTTGAACTGTCTCGGAGTGAACTCCGAATCTGTCGGGCCGGGGCAGTGACCGCGGCCCGGTCGCCGATGTGGCTCCGGATCGCTTCCAGCAGTTCGGGCATCCCCGACCGATCGAGAGTGACCGCCGCCAGGCTGCAACCGAGGCCGCCGCCTGCCGTCCAGGTACCTGCGGACACTCGGATCATTCCACCGACGGAAGCGCTGTCTCGGGCCTGCCCGCCAGATGTCCGGCTAGACGGAGCAGAGCGGGGGGCCGTAGACGACATTGAAGGGTTTGCCCACGAACCAACTCATGGAGGGAAGAAAGATGCGCGCGAACCGTCGATACCATCTTGTTGTTGCTGCCGCCTCGGTGGTTCTTCTGGGGTCTGCTGCTCTGGCTTGGGGCGCCGGGGCGGAGCCTGACGAGAGTGACCGGCCGGCCGGGTCGGTAACGCTCCAGGCGACGCCTGGCAGCGTGCCCGAAGGCGGTGGCGAGATCGAACTGCTTGCGATCGTGCGCGACCTCCGCGGCCGGCCACTTCCGAACGTCAAGGTGAACTTCCTTGCCAGAATCGGCACGCTGGCCTCGGGTGGAAGGTTGGTCGCGACCGGAGCAGACGGGGGTGCCGCCGACCGACTCACGGTGACTGCCGCGGAACTGACGGCGGTGGGGAACAACAGCTTCCAGCTCGCGGCGGCCGTCGGCTCCGGAAGTGCGGAACCGAGAACGGCGAACCTGAGCGTCGGGATACAGAGAGCACCGATGGCCTCATTCCACTACAGCGCGGGCGGCTTGCTGGTCGCCTTCGTCGATGGATCCGCGGGCCGCGTCACGAGCAGGCGGTGGGATTTCGGAGACGGCGCTGTCAGCACGCGCCAGAGCCCGGCCCATGTGTTCGCCGAGCCTGGGGTCTACGCGGTTACCTTGCGAGCGGAGAACGCGGTGGGAGAGGACGAAGTGACGAAGCTCGTCCGCGTTGGACGTGAACCGGACGAGGTCGAGTAGACGCTCTCTTCGCGGCGTTCGTATACTTGATTCGAGATGATGGACACTCGGTGCCGTTTCCTCCCCGCCGCGATGGTCGCCAGCTCGTGTCTGACGCTGCTGGCCGCGTGCGACAAGACAAGCCCGGTAGCTCCGTCGGGCACGCTGATCACGATCAGCGCGAATCCCGACCGCATTCCGTCGGACGGGAGCTCGGAAATCCGGGTTGTGGCGTTGCGGCCGAACGGCACGCCGGTCAGTTCCGGCACCCTGGTGCGGCTCGCGACCACGCTGGGTTCGATTCCGGCGAGTGTTCCCGTCGACGAACGCGGCGAGGCGCTGGCGAGGCTCGAGGCCAGCGGCCAGTTCGGCGTTGCTCTGGTTTCGGCCAGCACCGGTGGCTCGGAGACAGCGACGGTGGATGTCCAGCTCGGTCTTTCGCCGGCTTCGGTCACCGTGCAGGTGACTCCGAACAGCGTGCCCGAGACGGGCGGCGAAGCCGACCTGCTGGCCATCGTCCGCGACGACCGGGGCCAGCCGCTCGAGAAGGCCGAAGTCAACTTCCGCACCGAGATCGGCACCCTCGAGTCCGGCGGCGGATTGATCTCTACCGGCGCCGACGGGAGTGCGTCGGACCGGCTGATGGTCTCATCGGGCGATCTCGACACGGTGACGGGCGACAGTTTCCAGGTTGGCGTGGACGTCGGCAGCGGCGCGGGAGAACTGGTGACGACGAACGTGAACGTCAGCATCCAGCGCCTGCCGCGGGCCGACTTCACGTTCAGCACCCGCAATCTGCTGGTCGCCTTCGAGGACACGACAGATGGCCGCACGACGAGCTGGTTGTGGATCTTCGGCGACGGCAACACGAGCACGCGGCAGAACCCCACGCATACCTACGCCGCGACGGGCACCTACGCGGTCACCTTCCGGGCCACCAACACCCTCGGTTCCGACGAGGTGACGAAGTTCGTCCAGGTCACGGGTCAGTAGCGGGTCCGCGATGGCAGCCGGAGGGCGTCAGACGGCTTCTCGTTGGCAGACGCCGACAGTCACGCTGGGCAGGTTGTACTTGGCCCAGGGCCATCGCCGTGAGGCTGCCGAGATCTTCGAGCAGATCCTCAGAGCCGACCCAGGCAACCGCCGGGCGCGCGAAGGACTGCAGAACCTGCGAGGGAAGCGCACCTCCGGCTCTTCTGGAAACGCCGCCGCGAAGCGGTGACCTGTACACTCTGCCAACCGACGGGCTGTGCCTGCACAGCCGTTCGAGGAGCAGGAGGAGTTCGTGCTGACCCATGAGCAAGTCGAGGCGCTGATCCGCTACATCGCCGAGGAGCGGCGCGGCGGCTCGGACCTCTCGGTCGAGTACCAGGCGGACGGCCTCTACCTGCGGGTGGGCGGAAATCGGGGAGACGGCGCGGGGGCGCCTCGGATGGAACGGGCCGCTGCGCCGCCGTCTCCTGCTGCGCCGCCGCCGGCCCCGAACGAGGAGGCGGTGGTCGAGGAAGAACCGGCGCCCGAGGAGCATGTACTCGGTTCGCCGATCGTGGGCACGTTCTACGCGGCCCCCAGCCCCGACGCCCCGCCTTACGTCGAAGAGGGTTCCAGAGTCGAGAAGGGTCAGGTCGTCTGCATCGTCGAAGCGATGAAGCTGATGAACGAGATCGAAGCCGACGTATCCGGAGTTGTCACCTCCGTGGTGCCCGCGAATGGCGACCCGGTCGAGTTCGGCGCACCACTCTTCGTGATCCGGATCCAGTAGGCCGAGCCCCGGCTCCGGGATGCTCGTTGCGATTCGGGCTGCCAGGAACCTGCAAGGCGCTCCTGGGGCGCATGCGGCGCCTGCTTGGAGCTGAGCGACGGGTGACGGGCAGCCTGGGTGCCTCGGCGCGGCCGTTACGCAGAATCCTGGTCGCAAACCGCGGCGAGATCGCGGTGCGGATCATCCGGGCCTGCCGGGACCTCGATATCGCGACCGTCGCGGTGTTCAGCACGGCGGACCGGGACGCCCTTCACGTCCGGCTGGCCGACGCGGCGGTCTGTGTGGGGCCTCCGGCGCCTGCCGGAAGTTACCTGCATCAGCGCAACCTGCTTTCGGCGGCGAACATCACCGGTGCGGAGGCGATCCATCCGGGCTACGGCTTCCTGGCGGAGAACGCCGACTTCGCGGCTGCCGTCGAGCAATGCGGCCTGACCTGGATCGGGCCCTCTCCGTCGTCGATCCGCACGCTGGGCGACAAGGGCAGGGCCCGTGAAGCCGCGGTCGCGGCCGATGTGCCGGTGCTCGAGGGCGGGCCGCTGCCGGAGCAATCCGCGTCAGCGGCCGAGTTTGCCGACCGCATCGGCTATCCCCTGATGCTGAAGGCAGCAGCGGGCGGCGGCGGTCGCGGAATGCGGGTGGTCCGCGACCGTGCCGGACTCGAGAGCGCTCTCGAGTCGGCCGCGAACGAGGCCCGCGCCGCTTTCGGCAGCGGCAAGTTGCTCGTGGAGCGGCTCGTGGAACGCCCACGCCACATCGAGGTCCAGGTCTTTGGCGACTCCTTCGGCCGCACGGTGCAGCTGGGGGAGCGTGAGTGCTCGATTCAGCGCCGGCGTCAGAAGCTCCTGGAGGAGGCTCCGGCCCCGGCGACAAGCGGCGATTTGCGGCAATCTCTGGCCGCCGCCGCGCTGCGGCTGGTGAAGCGGGTCGGATACGCGAACGCGGGTACGGTGGAATTCCTGGTGGAGGGCGACCGCTTCCACTTCCTCGAGATGAACACGCGCATTCAGGTCGAGCACCCGGTGACCGAGGCGGTGACCGGCGTCGACCTCGTCAAGTTGCAGATTCTCACCGCCGCCGGCGAGCCGCTGGCGTTGCCCGACGTCATTCCGACCAGCGGTCACGCGATCGAATGCCGGATCAGCGCCGAGGATCCGGAGACCTTTGCACCCTCGCCGGGCGCGCTCCGCCGCTACCGACTCCCTGCGGGCCCCGGCATCCGCGTCGACAGCCACGGATTCGAAGGCGCCTCGATGCCGCCCCATTACGACTCGCTGGTGGCCAAGGTAGTCGCCCACGGAGCGAACCGGCAGGAGGCGATTTCGCGGATGACCCGTGCGCTGAGGGAATTCGAAATCGACGGCGTCCGGACTACCCTGCCGCTGATGCGGCGGATCGTTGGTTCGCGGGCGTTTGCCGCCGCTGAACTCGACACCGGGTTTCTCGGTCGGCTCGACCGGGGATGAGCGGCAGTCGGGCGCCCGGGAGCGGGGGCGTGTCGCCTGTGTCGGCCCCGCGCCGGTCACCGGCGCCGCTTCGCCCGCCTGCGAACCGGCTCTACGCGATCGTCGACTCGGGGCTCGTCGGTTCCGATCCGGAGTCAGTCACCCTTGCCGTGCGAACGCTGCTGGACAGCGGGGTGCTCTGGATACAGCTTCGGGCCAAGGGATTGACCGACCTGCACGCGTGGCGCCTGGCGGAGGCGGCGGGGCGTGTCTTCGAGGGCGCGGCAACTAGGGGCAGCGGCGGTGGTTCGGATCCGCTCCTGTTCTGGATCAACGACCGGGCAGGCATCGCAGCCGCCCTGCCGGCGGCGCGCGGCCTGCGCGTCGGTCTCCATCTTGGCCAGGACGACCTGCCTCCGGGTGCGGCGCGCGCCTCCCTGCCGGGCGATCGCTGCATCGGCCGCTCGACGCACAACCGCGAGCAGGCAATCGAGGCCGCGCGGGACCGGGCCGTCGACGCGGTGGCCATCGGCCCTGTCTTCGGGACCACGACGAAGGACCGGCCGGACCCCGTCGTCGGCCTCGCCGGCGTAGCCGTGGCGCGCGCTGTCACCGTCAAGCCCCTGATCGCCATCGGCGGCATTGACGCCGAGCGTGCGCCCAGCGTCATCGAGGCCGGCGCCGACGTCGTGGCCGTCATCTCGGCGCTGGACCCGCGCCGGCTCGGAGCGAGCTGCCGCGACCTGCTGCGTGCGCTCCGTTGACCGTCACGGCGGCCTCGGCGCCCACGCGCCGGAAGGGCGCCGGAAGGGAGGTCCAGAGGGCCGGCGCCCCGTGCGTGCCTGTCCGGCTTCGGGGACCGGCAGCCGAAGCCGTCAGGATTTCGAAGCTGTCAGGATCCGAGGGCCGCGGAGATCTACCGGGAGTTCCGCGGCGCCAGCCCCAACGTTGCGGCCACTGTTGCCGCAACGGCCTTCGCGGGTTCGACACCCTTCGTTCGAATCCGCACGTCGGCCAGGCGATACGAATCGAGCCGAGTCTCGTACAGGGTACGAGCCTGCTCCGGCGACTCGAACAGCGGCCGGCGACGGCGTGAGCCTTCAGCCCGCCGGCAGAGGATCTCCCACGGCGGGTCGAGCCAGACGGCGCGGCCGAGCCCCGCGATCAGGCGGCGGTTGCGCTTCAGCGTGAAGGCGCCGCCGCCGGTGGCGACGACGACCGGGTCGAGCATGGCGCAACGGTGGAGTGCCGCCGTCTCGCAGTCTCGGAAGCGGGCTTCACCGTGTTGGAGGATCATCTCCGCCACGGGCTGCCCCTCACAGGCGGCGATGTCCGAATCGAGATCCCGGAAGGGCCAATCCAGGGAGCGTGCGAGCAGGCGCCCGACCTTGCTCTTGCCGGCCGCCATGAAGCCGACCAGGAAGACGCGCACGGGCCAACCTGCGGGGGCGTCAGCTGTCCCGAGTGCGGGACCGTTCGCTTCGGAGCGCCCGCACCAGGAAGAAAGCGAAGCCGCCCCACACGGTGCCGCAGATCAGGACCAGGACCAGGACGGCAAGAGGGGACATCGGACTTTCGGTGCTCCACCGTTACTATACGCCAGACGCCGCCAGGCGGGACCCCGTGTCGCGCCGCCAGTGCGACGATGGCTACGGCCGCGACAGTAGACCGCGCTGTACCCGAGAGCCGTACGGAGCCCGTCCAGCAAGGCGCGACAGGGAGCATGACGGGCTGCTACAGCGGCGTATTGACGATCTCCTGAAAGGTCTTCCCTTCGCGGGCGAGAGCGGTGACCTGCTGGAGGCGGGGGCTGGCTCGGACTTCGTCGGCGTTCTTCCAGGTGGCGATCGCGCCGTTGCGGTCGCCGAGCTGCAGGAGGAGCAGACCTCGCATCAACGCTGCCTGCTCGTGGCCGGCGTCGCTCTGGAGCGACCGGCTCAGTGCATCGAGGGCTGCGTCGGGTTGGCCCATTGTCAGCCGGACGACGCCCGAGACGTAGTGGCCGTCGGGGTCCTCCGGGTCGATCTCCAGGATGCGCTGGGCCTGCTGGAACGCATCGAAGGTCCGGCCGTTCGTCAGCAGGAGCTGGGTCAGCGCACGGTGCAGGTCGACGTTCGCAGGCTCGGCTTCGATCTGGCGCCGGAGTTCCTCGGCCCGCCGGGCCGTCTCGGGATCGAGCGGGGCCTGACCGCGGAAATCGGCTCCGCTGCCGGCCTGCTGATCGGCCATCTGCTGGGCCTCGGGATCGGGCTGGGCGTCGGACTGGGCCCAGATCACGAGGGCGGCGACCAGACCGACCACACCGCCGCCGAGCAGGGCGCCGGAGAGCAGGGGATGAGCCTGGACGAAGGCCCGGCCAGCCGGTTGCGCGGCCTTCGGTCTGGCGCGGCGCTGCGGGCCGATCCCGGCGATCGCCTCCTCGACCTCGTCGAGCTCCCGAAGCACCCGGGCCGTCGAGACCTGAAGCCGGCGGCGGTCGGCCGGTTCGATCCCGGGCTGGGCCAGCCGGCCAAGCAGCTCCTCGCGCCGGCTCAGAAGATCCGTGCGCTGAAGCTCGAGCGCGGCCGCGCGCGCCGCGGCTTCCGGTGGCAGGAACGCGAACCCGACTCCCAGGCCGGCAAGGACGGCAACAGCCAGTGCGACCGTCGCGACAACAGTCAGAGCGTGGTCTCCTGCTTCACCTGCTGCAGGTAGGCATCCAGAGCTTCGTCGCCGCTCCGGCGCCCTCCGCGGAGGCGGCGGGCGACCAGGAGAGCGCCCAGCAGGAAGGTTGCGGCGGGCGCCGCCCAGACGAGCAGGTTGAAGCCCCGGGCGCGCGGTTCGAGCAGGACGAACTCACCGTAGCGCTGTTCGAAGTAGCCGACTACCTGCTCCCGGGTGTAGCCGTTTGCGAGCAGCGACCGTGCTTCCGCGCGCATGGCCTGCGCCGACTGGGCGCCGGAATCTGCGATCGACAGAGCCTGGCACTTCGGGCAGCGGATCTCGGCTGCCAGCCCCGCCACGGCCCGGTCGAGCTCGGCACCGGACAGGGATCGGCCCAGAGGACTGCCCAGCTCCCGGGACGCTTCGACGCCCAGCTCCGGTCGAGCTTCTCCTTCCGGCGGCAGACGCTCGGGCTGAGTGGCGACCGGCTGCGCTGGCGCCGGCGCGGCGAACGGCAGCCCGGCCAGAAGCGCCAGGAGAACGGCCGCCGGGATCCGCACGCGGCTGGCTGGCCGTGACGTCGAGCCAGGCCGCTGCATGTCAACCGGTCGCTTCGGCCGGCTGTGCCAGCAGGCGGTTGGCGACGTCGACCAGCTGGTCCCGCGACACCGCGCCGATCGCCTTGTCGACGATCGTGCCGTCGCGGTCGATGAAGAAGGTCTCGGGCGGTCCGTAGACGCCGTAGGCGATCGCCACCCGGCCGCCTTCGTCGATCAACGACGGCCCCCAGCTTCCGTACTCGACGTTGAACCGTTCGATCAGGACCGGGTCGTCCTGGAACACGACGCCGAGGAAGACGATCTGGCCGCGCCAGCGCTGCGCGCCTTCCAGCAGCAGCGGATGCTCGACCCAGCAGGGCACGCAGTAGGTGGCCCAGAAATTGATGATGACCGGTCGGCCGCGCAGCTCCGTCAGGTCGACGACGTCGCCGTCGAGGTCGGCGAGCCGGAAATCGGGCGCCGGTCTGCCGATGAGCGGCGACTCGACGATCTGGGGGTCATGCCGGAAGCCGAACCCGAGCAACAGCAGCAACGGCAAGGCAATGCCGAGGCCGATCAGGAGGACCTTGCGATTCATCGGCCTCCCCCTGCCGGCGAGGCGGCGAAGTCCGGGACCGCACGCGGCGCGGCCGCCCGTCTCTCGGCGGCAGTCGGAATCAGACAGAGGCCAGTGCCCAGGACCATGATCGCGACGCCGATCCAGATCCAGGCGACCAGCGGCGTCGTGATCGCGCGCAGGCCGATCGATCCGTCTCCGCCGACGTTCATCAGTGTCAGGTAGAGATCATGACCCACCGTGGTGCGGACCGCGGGCGTGCCGATCGGTTCACGCTGGTTCGGGTAGATGTTGAGGGACGGATACAGGACGCCAAGGCTCCTGCCGTTGTTGGCGACCTCGACCAGGGCCTGGTGGCGCAGCAGATGCGGCTCCTGCACCTGCTCGGCGCCGCGGAACGTCATCTCGTAGCCGCCCAGCGTGAGCGTGTCGCCCGCGCGCAGTGTGGACTCCGCCTCGCGCTGAAAGCTCGACGACACGGCCACGGCGACGAACGTGACCACGACGCCGAAGTGGACGACATGAGCGCCCAGCCTGTCGGGCGCGGCAAGGAGCGCGGCGATCGGTCCCTTGCCGCCTTCGCGTCGGCGGCGCGCCCGCACCGGCCGCAGGCCCTGGTCCGCAGTGACCCAGAGCGCGAAACCGGCGAAGGCGGAGACCAGGAGCACCGGCGCCGAGCGGGCGCCGAGCAGCAGCGCCAGCGCCAGACCAGCGGCGGCGGCGGGCAGCGGGCGCAGCAGGGCGCGCCGCACCAGCTTCGGGTTGCTGCCGCCCCACGGCAGCGCGGGGCCCACGCCCATCAGCAGCAGAAGCCCGGCGAACAGGGGCACCGCCATGCGGTTGAAGTAGGGCTCGCCGACGCTGACCTTCACTCCGCGCAGGGACTCGGCGACGATCGGGTAGATGGTGCCGACGAGCACCGTGAACATCAGGCTGACGAAGAGCAGGTTGTTCAGCAGGAAGGCGCCTTCGCGGCTGACCAGGCGTTCGTTCGAGGGCTCGGACACCAGGGTGTCGATCCGCAGCGACAGCAGGACGACGACAACGACGGTGCAGAGGGCCAGGAAACCCAGAAACACGGGGCCGATCGGGCTCTGGGTGAAGGAGTGGACCGAGTTCACGACTCCTGAGCGGGTGAGGAAGGTGCCGAGGATCGTGAGCAGGAACGTGATCATGATCAGGATGACGGTCCACGCCTTGAGCGTTCCCCGCCGCTGCTGGACGAGTCCCGAGTGGAGCGCCGCGATGCCGGTGAGCCAGGGCAGGAAGGAGGCGTTCTCCACCGGATCCCAGGCCCAGTAGCCGCCCCAGCCCAGGACCTCGTACGACCACCAGCCGCCGAGCATGATGCCGGCGGTCAGAAACGACGTCGGGACCAGCAGCCAGCGGCGCATGGGACGGAGCCAGGTGGCGCCCAACTGCCCGCGGAGAAGCGCGGCGACAGCCATCGCGAAGGGCACCGACATGCCGACGTAGCCCAGGTAGAGCATGGGCGGATGGACCGCCATCAGGAGGTGGTTCTGGAGCAGCGGGTTCGGTCCCGGCCCGTCCGGCGGGATCGGCGGCGGCGTGGGCGCGAACGGGTCGGCGACGCTGGCGATCAGGAACGTGAAGAAGGCGCCGATCGCAAGCAGGGTGGCCAGTGTGCTGGCCAGATAGTCCTCGTGACCGCGGCGCTGGAAGATGGCCGTGGCGGCGATGTAGATGCCCAGGATCAGACCCCAGAACAGGATCGATCCCTCGAGCGACGACCATAGCGAGAAGATCGTGATGTGAAGCGGCGTTGCCAACGAGCCGACCTGGGCCACGTAGGAGACAGAGAAATCGTGGCTCAGGAGGGCGTACCACATGACGGCGCAGGCGCCGACCATGGCCGCCGCGAACACGTGGGCCAGCCGCCGGGTCCAGCGCAAGCCGCTTGCCGACCGCCGCGCCCCGGCGATGTAGCCGAACGGAGCTCCGAAGCTCGCCGCGATCAGGCCCAGGAGCACGAACCCCTGGCCCAGCGCCGAGGTCACTCGTCGAACTGCATGGACTCGATCAGCTCCGCCATGCTGCGCTGGTCAACGACGTCGGGGGCCTGGTACTCGTTGTCGTGCTTCACCATGAGACGCGAGGTCTCGAACCGGCCGTCCTCCCCGAGTGTTCCCTCGAGCACGACGCCGATTCCCTCCCGGAACATGGCCGGCGGCACCGCGGTGGTGCGCACGTCGACCTGCGATGTGCCGTCGGTCACGGTGAACTCGAGAGTCAGGCCGTCCTGGCTCCTGTTCACCGAATCCTCTGCGACCAGGCCGCCGAGCCGGATGCTGGTGCCGACCGCATCGGGACCGGCCTCATCAAGTTCCGTGGGGCTCCAGTAGTAGACCAGGTTCTCGCCGACGTCGCCGAAGGCCAGAACGGAGAGCGCGACGGCCATGGCGCCTGCCGCGGCCAGCAACAGAAGACGCCGGTTGCCGCGGTCAGGAGATCCGCTGGTCGGGGCCGTGGGTTCCGTGCTCATTGATCGGTTCCTGCGCCGGAGCGTTGTCTTCGGCCTGCCGCCGCCGGACGAACAGGCTGAAGGTGTAGAGGACCAGGGCGGCGCCCGTCAGACCATAGGCGGCAGCGACCCATCCCCAACCGCCAACTATAACCCCGTCCACGTTGCGTCTGCTCCTGTTCCGGGGTCTGATCCCGGGGAGGCTCTACTCCTCCATCGCCACGGCGGCCAGCACGCCTCCCAGCGACCAGTAGATCACATCGAAGGCGGCCAGGATGATGAGCCAGCTGCGCGCCTGATCCATGGGATCTCCGTGCAGTACCAGGGCCGCGCTCCTGACCGAGGCGATCAGCACCGGGATGACCAGGGGGAAGAGGAGCAGGGGCAGCAGGACGTCCTGGCTCGAAGCGCGGCTGGTCATCGCCGCGTACAGGGTGCCCGGCGCTGCCAGGCCGGCCGCGGCAAGCAGCCAGACGCCGAGCAGTCCGAGCAGGGCGTTCGGTCCGGCGTCGGCGCCGTAGATGATGATCGCCGAGGGCAGCAGCACGGGCGCCAGCAGGGCCAGGAAGACGAAGTTGCCGAGCGCCTTGGCGTAGAAGAGAACCGCCGGTTCCACCGGCAGCAGCAGCATCCCCTCCAGGGCGCGGTTCTCCCGTTCGACCCGGAAGGACTCGGAGAGACCCAGGGTGGAACTCAGGAGCAGGGCGAGGATCAGGAAACCGGGCGCCATGGTCGCCGCCGCGCGGTCGTCCGCGTCGATGGCGAAGGAGAACAGCACCAGCGTGATGCCTCCGAAGAGCACGATGGAGAAGAACCGGAAACGCCCCCGCCACTCGACCCGCAGATCCTTGAGCAGCAGCACCAGCACGGGCCGGAGCAGCCTCATTCCCGCAGTCTCCGCCCCCAGGCGGCAGAGACATCGGCAGCGGCGCCCTGCCACACCGCCTGCCCCTGCTCGAGCAGCATGGCCCGCCGGCACATGCGGGAAGCCCGTTCGATGGCATGAGACGCGACGATCAGGGTGCCGCCGCCGTCCACGAAACGCCCGACCCAGCTCTCGATCAGGTTCTGCCCCTCAGGGTCGAGCGACGCGAAGGGTTCGTCCAGGAGCAGCAGTCTGGGGTTCTCCAGCCGCGACCGGGCGAGGATCAGTCGTTTCCTCATGCCGGCCGAGAATCCGCCGATCTTCCGGTCGGCTGCGGCACCGAGACCGAGTTCGCCGAGCAGGCCCAGGAGCCGGGATTCGTCGGCGTTCGTGCCGCACAGGGAACTCCAGAGCTGCAACGTCTCCAGGGCAGTCAGCCGGTCGTAGAGATAGTCGTGATGGGAAACCAGCGACAGCGTGCCGCGAACCCCGAGGCGGTCTTCGGCAGCGCGCCGGCCGTCGACGCGCAATTCACCCGTGGTGGGGCGTCTCAGGCCGGCGATCAGCCGCAGCAGTGTGGTCTTGCCGGAGCCGTTGGCCCCCGCCAGCAGCAGGCGCTCGCCGGACTCGAGTTCGAGGTCGATGTGGGCCAGAGCCCATTGACGGCCGAACCGCATGCCGAGTCCGCGCGCGTGGATCAACGTCTGCCGCGCTCCGCACGTCGTCGGGAGGTCTGGCGCCGGCACGGGCGGGACGTGATCGTACCGGGCACGTCCGAGATACTGCCACGAACGGACGCGGACGGACATCTGCAACCGATGAGAAGAACGGTCCTTTCGGTCGCTCTCATCATCGCTGTCGCCTTCACGGCAGAAGCCCAGGAATCTGCTGTCGACTGTACGCTCGGGTTCGAGCGCCAGGTCATGGGGCGTGACCGCGCCTTCGGGCCTGCTGCGCCGCTACCGCCTTCTCGGGCAGTCGGCGCCAACGGGGCTGGCGCGTGGTCGAAACGTGATGGAGTCGACTTCCAGCGGATCAACTCGCTGGGCGGAGCCTGGCCCCGGGAAGTGAGGGGCAGCCGGCAAGGCGGAGCGAGCGTGGCGGGCGCTGTCCACGCGGGGCGGCGCTGCCGTGGCGCTCCGGCAGGGTCGGACCCCTCGCAGGTCGGAGGGCGCCTGGTCCGGCCCGCAACAATCGGCCGCATGAAACGTAGGTGAAGGCTGTGGAGGCGACTCGGGCGACCGACGAGGAGTTGGTGGCTGCGATTCTGGACGGCGAAGCCGCTCTGTACACCGACCTCGTGCAGAGGTACCAGGGTCGCATCGTCAACTATCTGAACCGCTTTCTCCGCAATATCGACGAGTCGCAGGAGTTGTCCCAGGAGGTGTTTCTGAAGGTCTACAGGGCCCTCGATCGCTACAATCCCAGGTACCGATTCTCGACATGGCTGTTTCGGGTGGCGAAGAACGCGGCGATCGACCTGCTCCGCAAGCGGCGTCTCAAGCTGGTTCCGATGCAGCGGGTCGGCGTCGATGGAGACACCCGCGAGCGGGAGTTTCCGGGTCAGGAGAGAGACCCCTACCGAGTGTTTCGAAATCTCGAGCGGCGCCACGCGATCGGGACCGCGATCGATGGTCTGAAGGGCGAGTACCGTGAACTGATCCAGTTGAGACATTTCGCCGAGATGACCTATGAAGAGATCGCCGAGTTCAAGGGCATGCCCCTGGGCACGGTAAAGAACAAGCTGTTTCGCGGCCGCCGGATGCTGAAGGCCCGGCTGGCCGAGTACGTCACCGACTGAAGGACAAGAGGAGTTCCAGCGATGACGAGTTCCGAGAGGACGGCTTGCTCCCATGCCGAACAGATCGACGCGTACGTCGACGGCGCCTTGAGCGAACTCGAGCGCGAGCAGGCCGAAAAGCACCTGGCGGAGTGCGCCGAATGCCGCGACGAAGCGCGCGGTCTGGCCGCCCTGCAGGAGCTTCTGGCCTCGGAACGTCTTGCACCGGAGCCGCTCGAGATCGACGTCAGCGCGCCGCGGCGGGCCCGGGGGCGCAGGGCCGTGGCTGCGGCCGCGGCTCTTGTGGGGCTCTTTGGCGGCGCGCTGGCCGTGCTCGCCGGACTGGCGCCCCAGGTCGAATCCGCTGCCGCTGCCGCGTCGACGCTGTTCGACTTCGCGGTCACCGTGGGGCTCGTCGGCGCGGGTCTGCTCGACGCCTCCTGGCGGGGCATGAACGCCGCGGTTTCCTCGGCTCTCCAACTGGCTGCGCCCGGTCTGGTTTTCGGCGGCGTGGCGGCGACGGGCCTGACCGTGCTCCTGTTCTCCCTGCTCCGACGCGGCGCCAGAGCGGTGGCGCGCGAGCGGCAACGGCGCTGACGGTTCCCGCCTGGGCGACCCGCCCGGTCGCCGGTGCGTGCAGCGCGCCCCGGCCGTCGTTCTCTTCGGGCGCTGCGATGGGCGGCGTTCCGTGACCGAACTCGCCGCAGAGAGCCGGCGCCCGCCTGTTCCGGTTCTGCTGGCATGCATCCTTGTCGTGATCGCCGGCGGTTGCGCGGCTGCCGATCCGGCGGCGGAGGGCGACGGCGTTGCCGCACGGGCAGCCGTCGTCGTCGAGGCCCAGGCGGTGATGCGGGATCAGGTCGTTGCGTTGGGGCGGGACCTGGAACTGCGCGGCGAGGCGCGTTCGGATGTCGTCGTCGTGCGCGGGGACGCGCGCATCGATGGCACGGTGGCAGGCGACGTGATCGTGTTGGGCGGCAATGTCCGCCTGGGGCCGTCGGCTCGGCTGCGCGGCGATGTGTTCGTACTGGGCGGCGAGGTGGACGCCGAGTCCGGAGCGGCAGTGGAGGGCCGCACGGTGGCCTATCCGCGGGCGCCGTCTTCGTGGCTCGTTCTTGCTGAGGGGCCGTTGGCGGGCCGCTCGCCGCTGACGTCGGCTGTGGCGCTGCTCAACCTCGCGTTGCTGCTCGCCTGGCTGCTGGTGTCCGTGGTCCTCGTGTGGGGCTTCGATTCGGCGCTGACGGCGACCGCCCGCAGCGTCCTGGAGCGGCCGTTCCGGAACTTCCTTGCCGGCCTCGTGGCAGTCCTTGCCGTGGGCGTGACCTTCGGCATGCTGACCGCGTTGGCGCCGGCCGTGGTCGGAGCGCCGCTGCTCGTCGTCTGCGCCGCGGCCGCCCTGGCGTGCAAGCTCTGGGGCACGGTGGCGGTGTTCATGGCGGTGGGAGCGCGACTGCTCCCGGACCGGCTGGCGGTCGCGGGCCGGCCGATGGCCGCGGTGCTCATGGGGCTCCTCGCTCTGGGTCTGGTCAAGATGACGCCCTGGCTGGGTGGATGGACCTGGACCATCGTGACCTGCGTCGGGATCGGAGCGGCGCTGGACAGCAGGCTGGGCCGTCGAGAGTCGTGGTTTGACGGCCTGATCTGAGTGAATTCGCCCGTGTGCTCGATGACTCGCGCACGGAACGGCGCTTGGGCGGCGCGAACCGCACCACGCGGGTTCGTTGCGTTCTGCGTCGCAGCCTCCTAGGCTGCCGCCGATGTACTGCCAGGTATGCGGCGCCCGCAACCGGGACGACGCGGAGTACTGCCAGCGCTGTGGGCAGAAGCTGATGGTGCTGTCGGGCCCTTCAGCGCCGTCGGAGGAGCCGCTGGATGCCGGCGGCGACGAGGAGTTCTCCTTCGACGAGCACCTGCTGGAACGGATCTCGATCCTGGAGGAGGTCCTGAAACGGACGGGCGAGACCGTGCAGAAGGTTCTCAGCGCCATGCACCGGCAGGAGGAGAGCATCCTCGTCCATCACGCCGGCATGCTTGCCCTCAGGGACCTTCTCGAGCGTCAGGAACTGATCAACACGGCCGAGTGGAGCGATCTCTGGGAGTCCAGGATGGACTACCAGTTCCTGGTGCTCGAGAAGCGGGAGCGGTTTGCGGCCGTGAAGGACCGGATACTCGGGCTCTACGAGGGGTCGCGCCGCCACGTCTTCGAACAGCTTCTCGACGAAGCCGAGTTCGCCCTGGCGGGCCTCGACCTGACCAAGGCGATGGAAGCTCTGGAGACCGCTGCCGCTGCCGACCGCGGCAACTTCGAGCTGGCGCGTTTTCTCGGCGAGTCCCACTTCCAGGAGGGGCGCCTGAAGCCGGCTCTCCTTCACTGGCGCCGCGTGCTGGCGACGAGGCCGGACCATGTCCAGGGCCTGGTCTACAGCGGCGTGATCCGCCTTCAGCAGGGCGAGGAACAACGCGGTCAGGAACAGCTCGAGCGGGCCGTCGTCCTCCATCGGGACGCCTTCCTGCCTCACTTCTGCCTCGGCGCGTCGCTGGCTGGCCGCGGCCAGCTGAAGTCGGCGGTTGCCTTCCTGGAGCGGGCGGTCGAGCTCGACGCGGTGCCGCAGGCGCTCTACCTGCTCGGCCGCTGCCGCTACGAAATGGGCCGCCTCGGGCCGGCGATCGAATCGCTCGACCAGGCGCTTCGTGGCGACCCCTCGTTCGAGGAATGCCACCACCTCCTCGGCCTCTGCTATCTGGACCGGGGCTGGAACCGCAAGGCCCTGGCCGCGTTCCGGACCGCCCAGCAACTGAATCCCCGGCGCATGCGTTACCGCGATCTGGTCGCCTATCTGTCGGGCAAGGCCGGCGCCGAGTTGCCGGCTACCAGTCCGGCGGCGGCCGAATGGGTGAGCCGGGGTGAGAAGGCGATCGAATCGGGCGACGCCGCGGAGGCGCTGCGCTGCCATCGCGAGGCGCTGGCGCTTGACCCGGACAATCCGACCCTGCTGATGACTTACGCTCTGGCCTGTCTTCGTCTCGACCGCGGCCAGGAGATCCGTCAGCTGATCCAGCGCGTGCTCGATTCGGATGCCGGAGAAATGCTGCGCGCGACGGCCTACGCGACCCTCATCGAGTCCCTGCGCGGCGAGGGCAAGTATCGGGAGGGAAACGAGATCGGCCGGCGGCTGCTGGAAGAGGGCGGATCGAACTTCACGAAGAGCATCGCCTGTTACGAGATGGCCTACAACTTGGCCGAAATGGACGAGGACCTGGACGAGGCGCTCGACCTGGCGCGCCGCTCCCTGGAGCACGCACCGGAAGAGCTGCGTCAGTTTCCGCTCGCGGCGCTGGGCTGGGTCCACTACAAGCGGAAGGAGCTGGACGAGGCGATCGACTTCCTGTCCCAGTCGACCGAGCTCGTGCCGTCGACGACGGTGCTGACGCGGCTGGGCATGGCGCTTCTGGCCGCCGGCGACGAGGAACGGGCGCGCGGCGTGCTGGCGCGGGCGCGCCGGCTCGATGACCGGGGCGGCGCGATCGAAGAACGGATGATGGAGTTCATGAAAGACTCCGCGCGGATCATCGAACGCGTGCGCGGTCGCGCCTGAACGCTGCTCCGTGGCGAATCGCCTTCAGAGGTCCCGGACAGGACGAATGCGCTGGAGCAACTACTATCTGATGACCGCCCGTGAGGCGCCCAGGGACGCCGAGGTCGTCAGCCACCGGCTGATGGCCCGGGCGGGCCTGGTGCGGCGGCTCGCGGCCGGGATCTACACGATGCAGCCGGCCGGTTGGCGGACCCTGCGCAAGCTGATGGCGATCGTCCGGCGCGAAATGGAGCAGGCCGGTGCGATCGAGCTTTCGATGCCCGCGATTCAGCCCGCCGAGCTCTGGGAGGAGTCCGAACGCTGGTACAAGTACGGCGTGGAGCTCCTGCGGATGGAGGACCGCCATGGCCGGCGGTTCTGCTTCGGTCCGACGCACGAGGAGGTGGTCACCGATCTCGTCCGGCGCGACGTGAAGAGCTATCGTCAGCTGCCGATCAACCTGTTCCAGATCCAGACCAAGTTCCGGGACGAGATCCGGCCCCGGTTCGGGCTCATGCGCGGTCGCGAGTTCCTGATGAAGGACGCCTACTCGTTCGACACGGACGAGGAAGGCCTCGACCGGAGCTACCGGGCGATGCATGCTGCCTACTCGCGCATCTTCGAGGCCTGCGGGCTCGAGTATTCCGTGGTCGAAGCGGACTCGGGCACGATCGGCGGTTCGTCGTCGCACGAGTTCATGGTGCTTGCCGATACCGGCGAGAGCGCAGTCGCCAGTTGCGCCGCCTGCGGCTACGGCGCAAACGTTGAGCGGGCCGAAGCAGGCGCGCTGTCGGTGCCGGCCGCGGGAGGCGGCCGGGCCCCGATGGAGGTCACGACGCCGGGAACGACCACGGTGGCGCAGGTCGCGCGGCTGCTCGAGGTGGAGCCGGCGCAGGTGGTCAAGACGCTGATCTACGAGACCGACGACGGCCTCGCGGCGGTCGCGGTCCGCGGCGACCGCGAGGTGAACGAGATCAAGCTGCTCAACGTTGTCGGCGGCCTCGGTTTGCGCCTGGCGACCGCCGAACAGGTAGCGGCCGCAACCGGTGGTCCGCTCGGCTTCTCGGGTCCCGTCGGCCTTTCCCGGGACGTGCGCCTGCTCGCCGACGAGTCCGCGCGTTCCCTGGCCGGCTTCGTCTGCGGCGCGAACAAGGGCGACCGGCACTTCGTCTCCGTGCGCTGGGACAGGGACGTGGCAAGCAGGCGGCCGGTCGAGTGGGTCGACGTGATGACGGCCGTCGAGGGCGATCCGTGCCCGCGCTGCAGCGGCGGCGAACTGAGGCTTTCGCGCGGCATCGAAGTCGGCCACATCTTCAAGCTGGGCACCACCTACTCGGAGAAGATGAACTGCACCTTCACGGATGACGGCGGCCGGCTTCGGCCGATGGAGATGGGCTGCTACGGGCTGGGCATCGGTCGCACCGCGGCGGCCGCGATCGAGCAGGGCCACGACAAGGACGGCATCGTCTGGCCGCCGCCCCTGGCGCCGTTCACGGTCGTTCTCGTTTCGCTCGATCCGGGCAACGAGACGGTGCGGTCGGCGGCCGACGCGCTCCACGAGGAACTCGTGGACCGGCTGGCGCCGGCCGGATTCGACGTGCTCTACGACGACAGGGCGGAACGGCCCGGCGTCAAGTTCAAGGATGCCGACCTGGTCGGCTCCCCGGTTCGAGTCGTGGTCGGCTCTCGCTCGCTCGCGACCGGCGGCGCCGAGGTCTCGAAGCGGAGCGACGGCAAGCGCAACGTGGTGCCGTTGGACGAGGTCAGCGAAGCGGTCCTCGCTCGGCTGGAGCCGTGGCGATAGTCGGAGGCGGCGTTGCCGGTGACTCCGGAACTCCGGCACCGGTGAGCGTCCGTCGCGCTGCCTCTGGCCAGGGCTTCCGATCTTCGATTCGGGGGTTCAGGATTCCGACTCCGCTTCCGCCTCCAGCACGTCCAGCCGCAACGACACGATCCGGTTCCCCTCGACTTCCATCACCTCCAGCCGGAGTCTGCCGGCTTCGACCGCGTCGCCCGGTTCGGCGGTGCGTCCGAGTTCGGATAGCGCGATGCCGGCCACGGTGTCCTCCTCGCGGGCGTCGGCGATGTCGATCTCCAGTTCGTCCTCGAGATCATCGATCAGCATTCCCCCGAGAACCTTGTAGCCGCCGTCTTCGAGGCGGACGAACTCCGGTACCTCGGCGTCGAACTCGTCCTGGATCTCGCCGACGATCTCCTCGAGGACGTTCTCGAGCGTGACGATGCCGGCCACGCCGCCGTACTCGTCGACGACCGCCGCCATGTGGACGTGCTCGTGGCGCATCCGCGTCATCAGCTGATCCAGAGGCAGCGTTTCGGGGACTGCGAAGGTCTCGCGGGCGATGTCGCGCAGCGATGCCGGCGGCTCCTCGGCGATGAACAGATCCTTGATGTGGACCAGACCGAGCAGTTGGTCGAGGTCGCCGTCGCAGAGCGGGAATCGGGTGTGGCCGCTGCGGCGGGCGAAGGCGAGATTCGCTTCCATCGGCGCCGTGGCGTCGAGGTAGACAACCTCCGTGCGGGGGACCATCACCTGCCGGGCGTTCCGGTCGGAAAGCTCGAACACGTTGTCGAGCAGTTCCCGTTTGGGCTCGGAGAGTTCCGTGTCCTCCTCGGAGGCGAGCAGGCGCCGGATCTCCTCCTCGCTGTGCGCCAGTTCGCCGTGGCTGACCGGTTCGATGCCGAACAGCCTCAGGAAGGCGTTCGCCATCCGGTTCAGCACCCAGATTCCCGGGTAGGTGGCCCAGTAGAAGGTCCAGAGCGGCAGCGCAACCCACAGGCTCGTGGGTTCGGGCCTGCGGATCGCGAGCGACTTCGGCGCCAGTTCGCCGAGCACGATGTGGAACACGCTGATGATGACGAAGGCAACGATCAGGCTGATCGAGTGAGCCGCTTCCTCCGGCATGCTCGGCGCCAGATCGAACGCGGGCTGGAGCAGCCGGTTCACTGCCGGCTCACCGACGATTCCCAGGCTGATGCTGGCCAGGGTGATGCCGAGCTGGGTTGCCGACAGGTAGGCGTCGAGCTGGTCGATCATCCGCTGCGCCATGCGGCCCCGCAACGTGTCCACGTGGGGAGTGATCTGGGTCGGTCGGACCTTGACCAACGCGAACTCGGCGGCGACGAAGAAACCGTTCAGGCCGACCAGGAAGATGGCGAGCGCCAGGCCCCAGGCGAGCGGGATGTCGAGGCTGATGGGCGGCCCGGTCGCCGCGAGGACACCTGACATCATCCGCGCTCAGCCCGAGGGCCGGCAGGGGGCCGCTGCCGTGAAGATGACGAGTCAGGCCGCGGCGAGCCGCGCTGATCTGAGTCCGGATCGGGTTCGTCCAGACTGGAGCCGGATGGCGAAGGATCCGAAGCTTCGTCGTTCACGCACGGAAAGCCTAGCAGCAGGCCGCGGCAGAAGTCGCGCTGCGTTCGAGCGGGCCAAGCATCCCGTCCGGCATTGTCCGGCATCGGTGCTGGTCGGCCATGGCCCGAGAGCGGCCCGACATGCTCTCTCGTCGCGCGTCGCAGACGGACGCCGCGCAACTTCCGGTGCGCCGCGGGTATTCGCCGCGGGCTGCTGCTGCGAGTGCTAGTCGTGCCAACTCTGCGGCTCGGTCTGCCTCCGGACGTCGAGACCGGCGGCCCCTATCGCCTCGATCAACGCGTCCACGTGCTCCAGACCGCGGGTTTCGAGCCGCAGCCCGATGTGCACTTCGTTCAGGCCGACGGCGGTGAATGCGCGTTCATGATGAGTCTCGATCACGTTGGCGCCGGCGTCGCCGACCAGGTTCAGCAGCGCGCCCAGGGCGCCGGGCCGATCCTTGACGCAGACATCCAGCCGGACCAGCCGACCGTCCTTGGTCAGGCCGCGCTCGATGATGCGGCTCAGCAGGGTGACGTCGATGTTGCCGCCCGTCAGGACCATGGCCGTCCGGCGTCCCCGGGCCTCCGGCACATGGTCGTTGACGACGGCGGCCAGACCGGCGGCGCCGGCGCCTTCGACCACCGTCTTCTCGCGCTCGAGCAGCAGCAGGACCGCGTTGGCGATCTCCTCCTCGTCCACCGTGACCAGGTCGTCGACCAGCTCTTCGACCAGCTGCAGGGTCAGGTCGGCCGGGCGCTTGACCGCGATGCCGTCGGCGATCGTGTGGCGGCGGTCGACGGCCACCGCGCCGCCGGCGGCGAGGCTCTCTTTCATCGACGGCACGGCCTCGGTCTGCACGCCGATGATCCGCGTCCGCGGCCGGTGCGCCTTGTAGGCCGCGGCGATGCCGGAGATCAGGCCGCCGCCGCCGACCGGCGCCACGATCACTTCGAGATCGGGTTCCTGAGCCATCAGTTCGAATCCGATCGTGCCTTGCCCGGCGATGACCTGCGGATCGTCGAAGGGATGCACGTAGGTCGCCTCGAACTCCCGCTCCAGCTCGTGCGCGTGGGCCTGCGCGTCGTCGAACGTCTCCCCGGCCAGCCGTACATCGGCGCCGAAGCTGCGGGTGTTGGCGACCTTGATCAGCGGCGTCGGCAGCGGCATGACCACGGTCGCCCGAAGATCGAGCCGGCCGGCGTGGTAGGCGACCGCCTGTCCGTGGTTGCCGGCGGAGGCGGTGATCAGGCCCCGTTTCCGCTCCTCTTCGGAGAGCGTGAGGATGCGGTTCAGAGCCCCGCGCTCCTTGAACGAACCGGTCATCTGCAGGTTCTCGAGCTTGAAGTAGGCGTCGAGACCGCAGAGGCGGGAGAAGTACTCCGACCGGGCGCAGGGACTGACGTAGATCTGGCTCGCGATCCGGCGTCGTGCCTCTTCGATCAGCTCCGCCATCTGCAGACCGGAAGTCACCTCGCGATTCTGCAACAGGGTGCGGCGGTCTGGCCATGTTCCACGGCGTGGGAGACAGGGTGGGAAGTGCGCGCGAAGAAGCCGCCGGCGGGGCGCCCCGCCGACGACCGGCGAAGACCGGCCCGCCAGGTGGCGAGGCGGCCTTCTCGGGATTGCCGGCTACCCGGCGGTCCTGCGCCGGAGATCAGGACTGACGCCTTGGCGTCTCACGTCGCTTGGCGGATGTAGCGAAGGCAGTTCTCCTTGCAGGGCTTGGGGGGCGTGCAGGCGCCAGCACGCCCAGGCGTTACGCTTGACGGTTGATGAAAGCCGCACGCAGAGCCGGGATGCTGGCCTTGGCGGCAGGGGCGGCCGGGCTCCTGTTCGCCGTCGGGCCTGGCGTCGCTGCTCCGGCTGCCCAGGAAGAGAGGAAGGAGACCCGCAAGGAGCGGCGCGAACGCCGGGCTGCCCTCGAGGCCGCCGAGGCGGCTCTGCCGCTCGAGTTCAGGAAGTTCCTCGACGACGTCCACTTCCTGATCACCGACGGAGAACGCGAGGCGTTCCTCGAGGTCACCCAGGACTACCAGCGGCGCGCCTGGATCGAGCGGTTCTGGCGGGTGCGCGACTCCTATCCCGACACGCCGCGCAACGAGTTCCGTGCCCGCTGGGAAGAGCGGCTGCTCTACGTCCGGCAGGAGTTCGAGGGACCCCGTTCGGACCGGGCCCGCATGTTCCTGCTCAACGGCGAGCCGGACGGGCGTCTCATGTTCCAGTGCACGATGGTCACCTGGCCGATCGAGCTCTGGTTCTACCGGCGCAGCGACACCGTCGGCCACGAGTTCTTCCTGCTGTTCTACCGCCGCGCCAACCAGCCCCGCTACGAACTCTGGCATCCGGCCGACGGCATCGACCGTCTGCTGGACATCGGAGTCAGCGCGCAGGAAGCGGCAGGCGACATTCAGGGTTGCAAGGACGGCGACGTGGCGGCCTCCGCGATCAGCTGGCTGCTGCGGTCGAACGGCATGGAGTTCGCCATGCTGATGGGACGCCTGCTCGAACCGCCCGAGACGCCCTCGGCGGAGTGGACGCTCACCTTCGAGGCCTACACCACGGATGTGCCGGAGGACGCAGAGCCCCTGGACGCCTCGCTCGAGGTCCGTTATCCGGCTCGTTATCAGGCGCGCACCGTTGTGGAGGCGCTGGTCGAGATCGACCCGTCTTCGGCCCGCCGCGACACGGTCGGCGGCCAGTCGAGCTACAACTTCTTCCTCACCGGCGAGGTGCTGCGCGAAGACGCGCTGTTCGAGAACTTCCGCTACAAGTTCGACCTGCCGCTGGGCAGCGATGGCACCGACAGTGACGACGAGAGCGCGAAGGACACGCCGATTCTGCTCACCCTCGAACGGCGGCTGCGACCGGGCAACTACCGGCTGGTCCTCAAGATCGAGGACCTGAACGGTGCCCGCTTCGCGCGCCTGGAACAGGCGCTCGAGGTGCCGACGCTGGAGGCGCCCGCCGCCCGCGATCTCGACCCGGCGGTCCAGCAGATCATCGACCAGGCGGAGGCCGTGCTCACCAGCAGCGTGCCCACGGTGCAGCTCCTGGAACCGCCGGGCGAACTCCAGACGGGCCTGGTGCGTTTCGACACCCTGGCGACGGGCGACATCGCCGAGATGAGTTTCTGGCTCAACGGCAATCAGATCGCCCGCAAGCGCCGGGCTCCGTTCTCGGTCGAACTCGACCTGGGATCGGTGCCACAGGTTCACGTCCTGCGCGCCGCCGCCCACGATGTGGACGGCACCGAGATCGCCTCCGACGAGATCTCCCTGAACTCCGGCCGCAACCGCTTCGCGCTGCGCTTCGCCGAGCCGCGCGAGGGCGTCAAGTACGAGGACGAGATCCAGGTCGAGGTCGACCTCGCGGTCCCGGACGGGAGCCTGGTCGAGCGCCTGGAGATGTTCCTCAACGACGCGCCGATCGCCACGCTCTACCAGGAGCCCTTCAGCCACCGCGTCGAGCTGCCGCCCGGCGACGCGATCACCTACCTGCGCGCCGCCGCCTTCCTGACAGACGGCAACTCCACCGACGCAGTCGTGTACGTCAACGCACCGGACAACCTGGAGATTCTCGACATCCAGTACGTCGAGCTCTACGCCTCGGTGCTCCACCGATCGGGCCGCCCGTACGAGGATCTGCAAGCCGACCGGATCACGATCCTCGAGGACGGCACGCCGCAGGAGATTGTCCGCTTCCAGCGGGTCACCGACCTGCCGGTTCACCTCCAGGTGATGCTCGACGTCTCGGCCTCCATGGTCGATCGTCTGGGCACGGCTCGCGAGGCGGCCCTCGGCCTGTTCCAGTCGGAGATCACTCCCCGCGACCGGGCGGCCCTGGTCACCTTCAACGACCATCCGTACCTCGCCTCCGACTTCACGAACGACCCCGCCAGGCTCGCCGGGTCGCTCGCCGGACTCAAGGCCGAGCGCGGCACCGCGCTCTACGACGCGCTCGTCTTCGGCCTCTACTACCTGAACGGGATCAAGGGCCAGCGGGCCCTTCTGCTGCTCTCGGACGGCAAGGACGAGAGCAGCCGATTCAGTTTCGAGCAGGCGCTCGAGTACGCGCAGCGATCTGGAGTCGCGATCTACTCGATCAGGCTGGGCCGACAGACTGGTCCGGCCAGGCGCGCGCTGTCCCGGCTCGCCGAACGGACGGGCGGCAGCTCCTTCTTCATCAGCAGCGTCGGCGAACTCGCCGGCGTCTACGGCCGGATCCTGGGCGAGCTGCGTTCCCGCTACCTGATCACCTACCAGTCGACGAACACCAGCGGCGACCGCCGATTCCGCGAGATCGAGGTCGACGTCGACGTTCCCGGCGTGTCGGTCCGCACGCTGAAGGGGTACTACCCGTGAGGCGGCGCTCCCCGCAGGCCGAGCGCTGCCGGAGGCGCGCCCTGCCGATCCCGGTGCGACGCGGCCCTCGGCCGTGGGCTGCCGGAAGCGACGAGTCCTTGTGTGGGCGGGCCTTCCGGCCCACTGCCGCCGGCAGTCCGGTCACCCGCTGGCTGCCGGTCTGCACCTTCGCCGCCGCAGCGGGTGCGAGTCTCTTCCCAGCCCTTCTCGCCGCTGCCGCCCCTGCCCAGGACGCTGCCCAGGACGCCGCCTTGTCCGTTCTCGAACGCCGGCACGCCGACTTCCTCGACACGGTCGACGTGCTCCTGACCGACACCGAGCGCCGCGTCTTCGGCGAGTTGCGGCACGACTACCACCGCGACGCGTTCATCAAGCGGTTCTGGAGCGTCCGCGATCCCTTTCCCGAGACGCCGCAGAACGAGTTCCGGCTACGTTTCGACCGCGCCCTCGAGACGGCGGAACAGCGTTTCGGCGGCGCCCGCGACGCCCGTTTCGAGGCCCTGCTGCTGCACGGGCCGCCGCAACGCACGTTCACCGCAACCTGTCGGCTGCTCCGCACGCTCGAGATCTGGCACTACCCGCACAGCCCGGTCGTGCGCGGCGAGTTCTACCTCGTCTTCCTGCGCCAGGGCGGCGGCTACCGGCTGTGGACGGCGGCGGACGGGCTGTCCGCCATTGCGATCTTCACCGCGGGCTCGCTCACCGACCGGACCTCCCGGATCGAGGAGATCGGCCGAGAGTGTGCGCGCGGCGGCGACGTGCTGACCGCTCTGGGCCTCGCCCTCGACTGGGAGGCGATGGGCGGCGAGTCCGAACCGGGTAAGGCGAGCGACGAGTGGGCGCTGGCCTTCCTCGACCGCAGCACGGTGGCGCCCGCGGACTCCGAGCAGCTGGAGGCCGAGATCGCAATGCGCTATCCGGGCCGGCGCGGCAGCCGCACCGTGGTCCAGGCGATCGTCGGCATCGATCCGACCCTGCTGCCGGAGGCCCCAGGGAGCCGCCGGCGTTTCGTGCTCGACGGCGAAGTGCTTCGGCAGGGCGAGCTGTTCGAGAACTTCCGCTACCGCTTCGAGCCGCCGACGCGGGCCGGCGAGGCAGACGGGGAAGCCGTTCCCCTGGTCATGCAGCGCTACCTGCGCCCGGGCGTCTACCGCCTGGTCGTCCAGGTGCGCGACCTCGATACGGACGGCAGTTTTGCCGCTGCCGCCGACATCGAGGTGCCGCTCGTGCCGCGGACACCGGCGGAACCGGCGCCGCTCGAGGCGCCCGTCGATCCGGACTGGCTCGGCGAAGCGAACGCGCCCGTTCTCCGCGGCGTGGAGTCGGACGAGCACCTCGTCCGCATCCTTCCCCTGCCCGAACGGCTTCTCGTCGACCGGGTGCGGATCGGCGTCGATGCCGAGGGTCCGGGCATCCACCGCGTCGCCTTCTCGCTGGATGACCGCGAGCTGCTCAGCAAGCGGCGGCCGCCGTATCAGGTCGAGATCGACCTGGGGTCGGCGCCGCGCGTTCACACCTTGCGCGCCGACGCCTACGACCGCCAGGGCGGCCTCCTGGCCACCGACGAAGTGCTTGTCAACTCCGGCCCCCACCGCTTCACTGTCCGCCTGACTTCGCCCCAGCGCGGCACCGCCCACACCCGAAGCGTGCGCGCGGTCGCCGAAGTCGAGGCGCCGCGCCACGAGCGGCTGGACCGCGTCGAGTTCTTCCTCAACGACAACCGGACCGCGACCCTCTACCAGCCGCCCTTCGAGCAACCCATCCGGATCGACCCCGACGAGTCCCTTTCCTACGTCCGTGCGGTGGCGCACCTGCAGAGCGGCGCGTGGGCGGAGGATCTCGTGTTCGTCAACTCGCACGATCCGGTCGAGGAGGTCGACGTCTCGCTGATCGAACTCCACACCTCGGTCACCCACCGCTCCGGAGCGCCCGTGCTCGGACTCGTCGAGAGCGACTTCGAGGTTCTCGTCGACGGCGAGCCGCTGTCCCTGCACCGATTCGACCGCGCCGCCGACCTGCCGGTTCACGCCGGAATCCTGCTCGACACCTCGATCTCCATGGTCGATCGCATCGAGGCCGCCGAGGAGGCGGCCCTTCATTTCTTCGAACTCATCCTCGGTCCGCGGGACCGCGCCTGCCTGATCACCTTCAACGACCGGCCCGAACTGGCAGTCGGCTTCACCGGCTCCAGGGAGACCCTGGCCGGAGGCCTCGCCGATCTGACGATCGAGGGAGAGACTGCCCTCTACGACAGCGTCCTCTACGCGCTCTACTACTTCGGCGGACTGCGCGGCAAGCGGGCGCTGATCCTGCTTACCGACGGCGGCGATTCCAGGAGTGAACACCGCTTCGAGGACCTGCTCGACTTCGCCCGCCGCTCCCAGGTCGCGATCTACAGCATCGGCATCGGCATCGGCCCGCGCGAAATCCTGGCCCGCGGCCGTCTGCAGCGGCTCTGTGACGAGACCGCGGGCCGCTGCTTCTTCATCACCTCTGCCGGCGAACTGAAGCGCGTCTACGAGCGGATCGAGACCGAAGTCCGCTCCCAGTACCTGCTCGTGTTCGAGTCGCCCGAGGGCGAGTCCGGCGCCTTCCGCAAGGTCGAGGTGAAGCTGAAGGACCCGCGTGCCCACGGCGGGCGCGGCCTGAAGGTGCGCACGATCCCGGGCTACTTCCAGTGAGCCGGACCGTGCTGCCGGGTGCGCCGGCGCCCCGGCCGGCCTCGGCTGCGCAGCCGAGGCGCGGCGCGCGCGAGCCGTCGACTCCGGGCCCGCTCGTCCTCGCCTCCGCCTCGCCGCGACGTCGTGAACTCCTGGCGTCCCTCGACCTCGACTTCACGGTTCGCCCCGCCGCCGTAGACGAGACTCCGAATCCCGGCGAGCGGCCCCGCGACCTGGTGCGCCGCCTCGCCCGCGAGAAGGCCGAGACCGGCGCCCGAGACGGCGAGTGGGTGCTGGCCGCCGACACGATCGTGGTCAGCGAAGGCCAGGTGCTGGGCAAACCCGCCGACCGCGAAGAGGCCCGCTCGATGCTCAGGCGGCTGCAGGGCCGCTGGCACCTGGTCCTCACGGGTGTCGCTCTCCGCCCCCCCGACGCCGACGTCCTGCACGCGGTCGAGAGCACCCGGGTCCTGTTTGCGAAGCTGACGCCGGAGCAGATCGACTGGTACGCCGCAACCGGCGAGCCCGACGACAAGGCGGGCGCCTACGCCGTCCAGGGCCTGGGCGCGCTCTTCGTGAGCGAGGTCGACGGCAACTACAGCAACGTCGTCGGGCTGCCGCTGCCGACGGTGCGGCAGTTATTCGAAGGGGCCGGGAGCGACGTGAGGGCGTTTCGGCGAGCGTGATCCGGACGCGCCGAAACCCCGTGGCAGCAGGCAGCGGCCAGCTGCCGACCGCAACGCCTCTTCCGGAAGGTCGCCGAGACCGGCGAAGGTCGAGCCGCCAATGCTCCCGCCGCCAGCCAGGGACGTCGACAGCCCTTGCCGGCGCACCCGGTGTCAGGCCCCGAACTTGGCCAGCTTTCCGGCGTTTGCCAGCAGCAGCCCCATCAGGTCGCTTGACGGGATCGTGCCCACGGCCCCGCGAACGGCCTCCACCTCGGTGAACCGCTCGCAGTCGTCGACGAAACACGGCGCCGACCACAGGAGAAGCGGCGTCGGATGCCAGCTGTGGGCCTTCATCGCCGCCGGGGTCGAGTGGTCGCCCGTGATCGCAAGCACGTCGGGCTCCAGCTCCAGCAGGCGAGGAAGCAGGGCGTCCACCTCCTCGATCACGCCGACCTTCGCCTTCAGATCCCCGTCTTCGCCGGCCATGTCGGTGCCCTTGACGTGGAGAAAGAAGTAGTCGAAGTCCCTCCAGCGCTCTTCGAGCCGGTCGAGGACGTGCTCGAACGGCTTGCCGCAGTCCACCACGTCCATTCCGCAGGCCTTCGCCACGCCGCGGTAGAGGGGGTAGCCGGCGAGGGCGGCTGCGCGCAGGCCGTAGAGCTCGCCGACGCCGGGCAGCGCCGGCAGTCTCGAAAAGCCCCGAAGCACGAACGTGTTCGCGCACTCCTCCGCGCGCAGTTCCCGCTGCAGAGCCTCGACGGCCGGCGCCACGCGGCGGGCCGCGTCCCTGCCGGCGCCCGCCGATGCGGTTGCCCCGAGCGCCAGCGGCGCCATGCCGAGACGCTGCGGGTCCGTGTCCGGCAGACCGGGATCAAGCGGCGGCGTTCCGGGGGTTGCCTGGAACAGGAGCACGAAGCGATACGCCTCGCCCGGATGCACCTCGACCCGGACGTCGCCGAGCACGCCGCCCGAGGCCTCGATCCGTCGTGCAAGGAGCGCGCAGATCCGCTCGCCCTCCGCGGTCGGAATGCGCCCGGCGCGACGGTCCAGAAGCAGCCCGGCTTCGTCGACCGTAGCGAAGTTGCCGCGCGCCGCAACCACGTCGGGCGGCACGTCCAGACCGAGGCCGAGCGCTTCCAGCACGCCGCGGCCAATGTCCGCGTCGGGCGAGGTCGGTTCGTACCCGAACAGGGCCAGATGTCCCGGGCCGCTGCCCGGAGTGACTCCGGTTCCCGCCGGCACCAGGCGGCCCAGCGCCGACCGCGCGGCCAGACGATCGAGATTCGGGGTCCGGGCCTCCTCCAAGGCGGTCCGCGGCTGGTCGGCGGTGCGCAGGTCGCCGATGCCGTCGAGTACCAGCAGGACGATCCGGCGATCGTTCCGCTGCGAAAGGCGAGACAGCAGATCCTGCCGCGTCACGGAGACGCCCTTCAGCCGACGAAGTACGCCGAAGCCCGGATCTGCAGCCGCGCCCGGGGCTGGAAACCGCCGCCGTGAAGGCGCAGCGCCGTGTCCCCGGACAGCACCGGCAGGACGATCCAGCCGTCGAACGTGTCGCCCCGCTGGTAGGGGGACACGACCGGTTCCAGCTCGGCCAGCCGCGTCCAGTGCCCGCCCTCGACAAGGTTCGCCCGCAGTTCCAGGTAAGCCTTGTCCAGATCGATGTTCTTGCCTTCCCGGGGGTGCCAGACGGATACGACGAACCGCATTTCGTCGTAGCGGATCGTGTTCATCCGCTTCCCATGCTCGTGCGTCAACGGGAAGACGAACGCCCCCTTGTTGTCGGTGGCGAAGATCTCCGGCGTGTCCGTGAAGGCCACGTGGAGCGGCTGTGCGTTCGGGCTCATGCGGGAGGTCATCGGCGGCGAAGCGAAGCAGGCTATCAGCCTGAACAGGCGTTCAATGCCTGCCGGAAGGTGCGAGCACAGGTCGGCGCAGGCCGGCGCGTCGGCAGCGCGGTACCTTCTCGGGGATGGACTGCGGGGTGTTCCGGGGTCAGTCGGGGACGGCTGTCGTGGCGGCCGTGGAAAGTGGCGGCTGTGGAAAGCCGTGGACAGGGTATCGTCCGCGACACACCGCAGCAGGAGAGTCCCATGACGAGATCGAACCCCCGAATCCTGCCGGCCGCTGCGCTGGCGTTCAGCCTCACATTCCCGTCCACGCTCGCCGGCTCGCCGGCTGCTGCCCAGGAGACCGGCGCTTCGGACTCCTGGATCATCGACGGGCGCGCCGTCCCGGCCCCCGCGGGCGCCAGCGCCGAACTTCGGGCGGCGCTGGCCGCGGCGCCCGCCCCCGATGTGGCTGCGTCCCGGCAGCAGACGCCTCGGAGCGACGAGCAGTGGCTGGTGATGCAGAGGATGACGGCCAATGCCGACCTCGAGCAGATAGCGAGTGAATTCGGGGTATCGATCGAGAAGGACCGGATCGAGGGCGTGACGGTCTATCGCGTGACGCCTGAACAGGTCCACTCTCGCCACACGGAGCATCTTTTCCTGCATGTGCACGGCGGCGGCTATGTCCTCAACGGCGGCGACGCCTCCGTCTCCGAAGCCGCCATCGTCGCGGGCCGGGCGGGAATCCCGGCCCTCTCGGTCGACTACCGGATGCCGCCCGAGCACCCCTTCCCGGCCGCGGTCGAGGACGTGGTCAAGGTCTACCGCCATCTGCTCGAGGGCCGCTCCGCCGCGTCGATTGCGATCGGGGGCACTTCCGCGGGCGGCGGACTGTCGTTGGCAGCGGTCCACCGCTTCATCGCCCTGGGTCTCCAGGCGCCGGGAGCCGTGTATGCGGGAACGCCCTGGGCGGACCTGACCAAGACCAGCGACAGCCTGTTCACGAACGAAGGGATAGACCGCATCCTGGTGACCTACGACGGCTTCCTGGGCGCGGCGGCCCGGCTCTACGCCGATGGTCGCGACCTGAGGGACCCGCTGATCTCCCCCGTCTACGGCGACTTCGAGGGGTTCCCGCCGACCTGCCTCATCACTGGCACCCGCGACATGTTCCTGAGCGACACGGTGCGCACCCACCGCAAGCTGCGGGCGGCAGGAGTGGTCGCCGATCTCCACGTCTACGAGGGCGTCGCGCATGCCGACTATCTGATTCTCGTGGATTCGCCGGAGTCGAAGGACGTGTTCGCGGAGGTCAGCACGTTCTTCAAGAGGCACCTGGAGTAGATGCGGCCGCGGGTCCCCGACCCGCGTCGCGGTCGAACCGAAGTCGGCCGCCAAAGGGGAACCGATGAAGATCGACCACTTCATGTACGCGGTCGCCGGTCTCGACGAGGGCATGGCCTGGGCCGAGGAGACGTTCGGCGTGGCGCCGACGTTCGGAGGCGCCCACGAGGGTCTCGGAACCCGTAACGCGCTGTTGAGCCTGGGCGGCGCGTACCTCGAGATCATCGCGCCCGACCCGGCGCAATCGGTCGCCAGGGCTGGCCGGATGGTCCAGGGCATGGCGAAACTGAGCGCCGGGGGACTGGTGACGTGGGCGGCGCAGGCCGACCTCGGCATGACGAAGGACGTGCTTGAAGAGGCAGGGATCCCGTCGACTGGCCCCGTGGAAACACGACGGCGTACGGCCGACGGCGGGCTTCTCGCGTGGGAACTGCTGTTCCCGCAGGGGGGCGGCTACGGGATGCCCTTCTTCATCGACTGGCGGGAATCCGCCCACCCGGCGGCGACGTCTCCTGTGGGCGGCGAGTTGGCGGCGTTCGGGATCTCCTCGCCGGATGCGGGGGAGCTGGGGGCAGTGCTGGCCCGGCTCGGCCTTTCAGTGGAGGTGTCGGAGGGCGAGGCAGAGCTGAGGGTCGTGATCGAGGGGAAAAAGGGCCCGGTCGAGTTGGTGTCCACGAAGGAGAGCCGGAGGCTGCAGCCGGGTTCGCGACAGTGACGGCCGCTCGCTGCGGCCGGCGAACTTCGGAATCGGGCTCCCGGGATTCGCCAGGCGGCTGCCGCTGACCTTCCTGGCCGGACGCGATGCGAGCCATGGCGGAACCGGCGAGCCGCCGGCAGCTTCGGTCGGCTTGAACCCGCCGCCGGCGCGGGCGATTCCTGGCGACGCCATGGCGCCACGGGCTGCCAGGCTGCGCTCGTGACCCAGGCGTTCCGACGGGAGCGGCCTAGTCGCCGCTGGAACTCGGCGGCTGGTCGTACTCCGACTCGAGCAGGCGGGCGCCGCGCAGGACGTTGCCCATCGCGTAGTTGCCTTCGTGGCAGGCGTACTCGTAGACGCGGCTGTCCCTGGCCTGCCAGGTGTACTCGCCGGCCCAGGGCGCGGTCCACGAGTTGGGATCGTCGACCCGGAAGTGGTAGAGCAGGTTGCCGTCCTCGGTACGGGTGAACCGTTCTTCCACGTGCATCGTCTCGCTGCCTCCCGGGAGCCCCGTCTCGTTGCGGAAATTGCGCGTGTTGACGACCAGGGTGTCGCCCTCCCAGTGGCCGACGCCGTCGCCGAGCCACCAGTCGACCTCGTCCGGGCTGTGCTCGTCGTCGATGCGGACGATCCGCGCGTCGTGGACCATCTCCGCCATGATGACGACGTGATTCTCGGTCTGGACGATGCGCGCATAGTTGTTGTAGAGGCTGGGCAGCAGCGGAGGTCCGCCGACGAAGCCGAGCAGGCAACGCTCGGCCAGGGCCAGGGTCTCGGGGCCGTCGAACGGACCCGGGCCGTCGTGGTCGAGCCAGGACGCGGTGCCGTCGTTGTCGTGCGCGAACGAGGCGAAGTTCGTCATCAGCCGGCGCATGGCCGCCGGTGTCATCTGGGGCCGCCGCCCGTTCTTCGGCTCGTAGATGATCGAGGTACGAAACTTGCCGTCCACGACGACGGCCTCGGAGCCCGGGTCGATCCAGAAGGCGTTGTACCCGCCAACGCCGCCGCCCCCGAAGCGATTGTCGCCGTCGCCGCCCTTCCTGGGCGCGGTCCGGTCGGCGCCGCCGCCCTTTCTTTCCTCTTCGATGGATCGCCAGAGCTCCTCCCTTTCCTCTTCCAGGGCCTGCGCCTGTTCGGGGGTCAGGTACAGATTGTCGCCGTACTGCGGCGGACGATCGACCGGCGTCACGGTGCCGGCGTCGTAAACGCCCGACAGATCGGGCTTGCCGTTCGGCATCCGCTTGATGCCGTCTCCCTCCGCGGCCAGGGCCGGGAGGCCGGCGAGGAGCAGGGCGAGCGAGGCGAGGATGAGCTTGCGCATGGCTTGAATCCTTTCCCTTCGGGAACGCAGGTCCGTCACTTCAACCGAGTCGCCATGTTAGCAGTCCTTCGCCCGCCTGTTGCTCGGGAATTCGCCTCGGGTGCGCCTCGAGCGCGGCGTTCGGCGGCTACAGTGGTTCGCGAGGCCTGAACGGCAATGTTCGAGGACAGGCAGGAAGGCCCGTCGGAACGGCACTCGAGAAGTCCCGCGGGCCGGGCGTTTGCGGCCGCCGTTCTCGGCGCCTTCCTTCTGGCGCTCCCAGCGGCGGTCGAGGCGCAGGACACGCCCGAGCGGGTTGAACTGAACGGCCGGCTGTACGACGTGCCGCCGCCGTGGGCGGGCAACCGCATCACGGAAACCGCCGACCCGGCTGCGCTGGTGAGGGTGCCTGGCGAGCTGACCGGCGCCGCCCGCATCTACGTCACCCCGGACACACGACGCGCGTTGGTCGCGTTGGCTGGCGCCGCCCGGAAACAGGGAATCCGGCTGGAAGTGGACTCCGGTTTCCGGAGCCGCGGTCTTCAGAAGAGGATCCTGGAGAACCGTCTGGCCGAAGGCCGACCGTTCCTCGACGCCATCCGCTGGACCGCGCCGCCCGGCTACTCCGAGCATCAGACGGGACGCGCCGTCGACTTCGTGCCCAGCGACGCCGACTTCAAGGACACGCCGGCGTACCAGTGGCTGAAGAAACATGCGGCCGATTTCTGCTTCACGGAGAGCTACCCGCAGGGCAACGCCGCCGGCTTCGAGTGGGAACCGTGGCACTGGCGCCACGACTGCGGCGAGCGGCGTCGCCGCTCCGCCCGGCCTGGAACCGAGCCGGGAAGCAGGAGTCGGCCAACGGCAGAGGCGCGCTAGGCTGGGCAGCAGGAGACACGCAGCCATGAAGAAGATCGAGCACCATGTCGATGGCAACCGCCTTCCGGCCAGGTCCGGCAGGACCAGTCCGGTGTTCGACCCGGCAACCGGCGAGCGGACGGCGGCCGTCGGCCTGGCGAGCACGGAGGAAGTCGACGCCGCCGTCGCGGCTGCCCGGGATGCGTTCGCCGACTGGCGGCGCACCTCGCTGGCGGTGCGCACGAGGCTCATGTACGCGTTCAGGAACCTGGTTGAGGAGCACGCGGGGGAACTTGCCCGCCTGCTCACGGCCGAGCACGGCAAGGTGCTGGCAGACGCCGCCGGCGAAGTGGCCCGGGGTCTCGAGAACATCGAGTACGCCTGCGGCCTGGCCGACCTGTTGAAAGGCAGCTACCACTCGCACGCCTCGACCGGCGTCGACGTCTACTCGGTGCGCGAGCCGCTAGGCGTGGTGGCCGGCATCACGCCGTTCAACTTCCCGGCGATGGTGCCTCTCTGGATGTTTCCCAACGCCGTGGCCTGCGGCAACACGTTCGTGCTCAAGCCTTCGGAGCGGGATCCGTCGGCGCCGCTGCTGCTGGCGGAACTGTTCGACCGGGCCGGGTTCCCGGCCGGGGTGTTCAACGTCGTCAACGGCGACAAGGTGGCGGTTGACCGCCTGCTCGCCCATCCCGACATCGCGGCGGTGAGCTTCGTCGGCTCGACTCCGGTCGCCCGCCACGTGTACGAGACGGGTGCCGGGGCGGGCAAACGGGTGCAGGCGCTTGGCGGGGCGAAGAACCACATGGTCGTGCTGCCCGACGCCGATGTCGATCTGGCCGCCGACGCCGCGGTCTCCGCTGCATTCGGCTCGGCCGGCGAGCGCTGCATGGCGGTCTCGGTGGTCGTCGCGGTCGGCGGCGTCGGCGATTCCCTGGTCGATGCGATCCAGGCGCGAATGGGCAGGCTCTCCATCGGCCCCGGCACGGACGGCGAGTCGGACATGGGTCCGCTGATCACACGTGAGCACCGGGATCGCGTGGCCGGCTACATCGGCGTCGGCGCCGAAGAAGGTGCGACGGTGGTCGTCGACGGGCGCGACGCGGCCTTCGACGGCGGCGGCTTCTTCCTTGGCGTGTCGCTGCTCGACAACGTCACCCCTGACATGACGGTCTACCGGGACGAGATCTTCGGGCCGGTGTTGTGCGTGGTCCGTGCCGAGAACTACCAGGATGCGGTCGAGCTCGTCGAGCGGAACCCGTGGGGCAACGGCACGGCGATCTTCACCCGCGACGGCGGTGCTGCCCGGCAGTTCCAGGAGGACGCCGACGCCGGCATGGTCGGCGTCAACGTGCCGATCCCGGTGCCGGTCGGCTACCACTCCTTCGGCGGTTGGAAGCAGTCGCTTTTCGGCGACAGCCACATGTACGGACCGGAGGGGATCCGCTTCTACACGAAGGCCAAGGTGGTCACGGCGCGCTGGCCGGACCCTGCCGACAGTCAGGTGGATCTGGGGTTTCCGCGGAATCGGTAGCTGGCGTCTGCCTGGACGCCGGTGTCGCCGCTAGTCGAAGGTCCACTCGCGCGCTTCCTTGCCCTCTTCCGGCCGCGCCTCGCGGACGGTCACGGGTGGAGACTCGCCTTCCTGGTAGGTGAACACGTACATCAGGCTCTTCCGGTTCTCATCGGGAACGGGATCGATGTGGGTCGCGAGTTCAGGGCCGTCGAAGACGTTGATCCTGCAGAAGTCCTCTCCCTGGCAGAGGCGCTTGCCCATCTGGACCCAGTCCTCCATCTTCGTGTCCGGCCGTACCCACGCGCCCCAGGCGAGGCCTGTCAGACCGACGGGGTTGAGGGGCGGCGGGGAGTTGCCCTGCTGCTGTCCGAACGCCGCAACGGACAGGAAGAAGATCGTGAAGATGGCCAGAACGTGAGTGCGTCGGTTCACGGAGAATCACCTCGTCGGGCCGAAGCCTGTTGGTGGAACGGTCCTGCCCGGCAACTCTACCCGGGGCGTGCCCTGGCGGTCGGCTCTACCGACTCGCGCGGCCGATGCCGAAGAAGCGGTCCCACAGTTCCATCCGCCGTTCGTGGAGACGGCTTCCCGCCTCGATCGTCGACCCGAACTCGAGGTGCCGCGCCGTCTCCTTCTCGTACTTCGGCCACGCGGGCAGATCCGAGCCCGACGAGCCGGGGTCGCCGCTTGCGGCGAAGGCGACCCAGTAATCCGACATCGCGTCCGCGAGTGCGTGATCCTCTTCCGCGTACTCGTAGTCCAGCTTGTCCAGGTTGTCGAACGCGTAGGCGATCTCGGCCGCGTGGTAGGCGCCGTAGAACTCCTTCTCCGGGTGCGGTGGGGCGTGCGTGAAGAAATACAGGTAGGCCGGCGACGGCACGGTTTCCGAGAGCTGCGCCCAGGTCTTCATCTGCCAGGCGAAGATGCGGTCGGAGAAGGCGTCGATGAAAGCCCTTCTTGCGTCGTCGTCGGTCGCCATCGGGTAGGTTTCCAGGAATTCGTCGGCCACCTCCGCGAACTGGCTTCTGACCAGGAACTCGACCGCGGACCTGGTGGAGGGCAGCATGCGGCCCATCAGGCTCGTCGCCTCGTCGCGGTTCGAGCCGACGAGCACCGGCACGTCGGCCTGCTCGCCGGAACGGTAGATCTCGGCCGGCTGCCTGGGCAGCACCCAGCCGTCGACGTTCGGCCTGGTCGAGAAGGCGCCCGGCCTTGACGCCTCGGCCAGAAGAACATCAGCGTCCAGTTCGCGCAGGCGGGCGGCGGCGTCATCGCCTTCGATTCCCAGCCGCCCGGCGAAGGCTGCCCCGGAGCTCTCGGCGGATTCCCCGTCCGGCGACCGGAGTACCGGCAGTCCGTCGAAATGGCCGCCGCTCTGGCCGATCACGCGGTGCAACAGGCCCCGGGCCAGCGGCGAGGCCTGCAGCACGTTGACGCTCCACGATCCGGCCGATTCGCCGAAGATCGTGATCCGCTCGGGGTCGCCGCCGAAGACGGCAGCGTTCTCCTGCACCCATCGAAGCGCCAGGATCTGGTCGAGGACGCCGTAGTTGCCCGACGCCCCGTGCTCCGACTCGGCCGACAACGCGGGATGGGCGAGATATCCGAAGGGGCCGAGCCGGTAGTTGACGGTGACGACGACCACGCCCTTGCGCGCCAGTGCCGACCCGTCGTAGAGCGGCAGCGAGCCCGAGCCGCGGGTAAGCGCTCCGCCGTGGATCCAGACCATCACCGGCAGCCGGTCGTCCTCCGACTCCGCCCGAGTCCAGATGTTGAGATAGAGGCAGTCCTCGCTCGTTTCGCCCAAGGGGCTGGCGTAGAAGCCGCCCTCCGGGTAGGGCGCCTGCATGCACGAGGGAGGCTCGACGATCGCGTCGTAGGGCACGCGCCAGGGAGTGACCGGCTGGGGCGGCCTGAATCGGAGATCGCCCGCCGGGGGCTCGGCGTACGGGATGCCGAGATAGGTGTGAAGCCGGGGATCGTCCCCGGCGACGAAGCCCATCACGTAGCCGGTCGAGGTCCGTTTGACCGGCGGCAGCTCGGAGGCCGAAGCGACGGCGGCAAGAACAAGAGCGGCAGCGGACGCCCAGGCGAGGCAGCGACGAGGTCGTGGGATCATTGGCGTGTTCTCCCGTCCGAGTTCGCGACCACGTGACTACCTGGCCACGTCATACGACGTCAGCGAGTCCTGGTCCCGGATGTAGAGCGCGCCGTTGGCGACCACCGGATGCGCCCAGGTGAAGTCGCCGCGGTGCTCGATCTCGAACCGACCTCGCTCGTCGTAGCCCTCGGGAGTCGCGACGGCGAGGCCGACCCGGTTTCGCTCGCTCAGAAGGAAGAGCTTGCCGTCGGCCATGACCAGGGAGCCCTTGCCGACGCTCCGGGCTCGCCAGTGGACCTCTCCGGTGCTCATGTCGACGCTGGTCAGCGCGGGTCCGAAGAAGCTGTAGATCGTCCCCTCGTGCGCGATGACGCCGCCGTGGTGATTCTGGAGCCGGGTCTCGAAGTAGGCCTCCTTGCTCGAGAACGCCCCGCCCTCGGCCTCGACGCTGATCCGCACCGCGCCGCCGCCGATGCCGTAGGACGCCGAATAGAAGACGAGATCGCCGTCGAGAACGGGGGTGGCGACGTTGATCGCGTTCACGGTCGACGGCCTCTCGTGGCGCCAGAGCAACGCCCCGTCCGCGGCCCGGACGCCGACGCCCGCTTCACCCGTGAAACCGATCAGCACTTCGGCGCCTCCCATCTCCCGCAGGATGAGCGAAGAGTAGGACGCCACGTCGCCGAGCTCGCTGGAGCGCCAGATCGTGCCGCCGTCTCCGGTCGCCAGCGCGGCGATCGCGCCCTTGCTGCCGCCGGGCATGACGAACACGCGATCGCGCACCACCAGGGGCGACTCGCTGATGCCCCAGCGGGTGTTCGGGCTGCCGAAGCGCTCCAGCATGTTGAACTGCCAGATCACCTCGCCGGTGTCCTTGCCGATCCTGGCGACCTCGCCCATGCCGTTCTGCACGTAGAGCGAATCGCCGTGGATCGTCGGCGTGGAGCGCGGGCCGTTCCCCTTCTCCGGGTGGACGTACAGGGGTCCGAGTTCCTGCGCCCAGACCTCGGCGCCGTTGCTCGCGTGCAGTCGGAAGACCGCGCTCTGCTCGCCGCGCGTGCCCTGAACGTAGATTGCATCTCCCTGGACCGCCACTGAACCGTAGCCTTGGCCGAGCGTCTCGATCTGCCAGTTGACCGCGGGGCCGCCGGGCGGCCACTCCTCCAGCAGGCCGGTTTCCGTCGAGATCCCCGCACGGTCTGGCCCGCGCCACTGGAGCCAATCGTCCGCGCGAGCGGCAGCACAGCATCCCGCCGCGAGCAAGGCTGCCGCCAGCACGCAAGTACGCCTTCTGAACGTCGGCCCCATGGTCGCCCCCCGGGAAGTCACTGGCTGGCCGGCATCGTACTGGCCGCACAAGCGCCGGATGATACTCGAGCGTCAGCGGACGTCCGAGGCGGCCAACCGGCAGTGCGCAGTTCTCGATCAGGATCGAGCACGCCGGAACACGCCCGGCGGCGGCGCCCGCTGGCCACCGCTTCGCTCGCCGAGCCCCGCCGGCGCGTGAAGCCGCGGAGCGCTTCATCCAGGACACTCGCGATGGTCCCGGCTCTGCTTCAGCTCCGGCTCTGGCCGCTGCGGCGCCGGCCATGCGCCCAGGACGGATCCCGACGAGCGAACTCGTCCAGTTCGCGCGGCACCTCGACCAGCGTGCGGCTCGACTCCGGGTCGCACACGTCGTTCTCGCACTCGTAGACGTACACGTTCCAGTCTTCGCGCCTGCGGTATGCGCACAGCGTCTGGTACGTGTCGCAGCGGTCGCACTTGATCGAGAGGTTGCGAATGTTGATCACGGCGCGGCGGACCTCCTGCGGCCGGGGGCGAGGGACAGGGCTGTCAGGTCTCCTGCCTCAACCCGATTCGACCGCGCGGGCTTCCTCGATCGCACTGCGCACGACGCTCGCCCCGGTCAGACCGAACGAGATGTAGGACACCTCCCCGAGCGGGTCGAGCACCAGGAGCGTGGGCAGAGCGACGAGCTCCGCGGTGCGCATCACCTCTTCCTCGGGATCGAGCAGCACCGGGTAAGCGAACGGCTTCTCTTCGACGTGCTTCTGCACCGTTTCCAGATCCTCGCCCGTGTTCAAGGCCAGGAACGTCACGCCCCGATCGGCGTACTCCTCGTGCAACCCCTCCAGGATCGCCGCCTGTACCTCGCATGGCTTGCACCAGGTGGCCCAGATCTCAACCACCACGACGTCTCCGCGCAAGTCCGGCGGACCCAGGCGCGAGCCTTCCAGGGTGTCGAGCTGGAAGCTCGTCAGGATCGAATCAAGCTCCGACACGTCGGGCGCCGCCGCGTCGCCCAGGAGCATGCCGAAGAGCACCACCAACCCGGCCGCCGCCAGGCCCATGGCCGCCAGCAGCGCAATGGCAAGACTCCTTGTCATCAGGGCAGCCTAGCAGCAGCGTCGTGGCAGAAGTGCCGCGGCAGAAGTCGCGCTGCAATCGAGCGGCCATGCGTCCCCGCCCGGCATCGTTGTTCCCGGTCGCGTGTTCCTCGATCGGACGTCACATGTTGCTCGATCGAACGTGGGCCCGCCGTGCTCCCTCTTCCTGGGATGGGCGCGGGGCTGACCACGGCCGGGATCGCACCCGCCGAGTCGCAGTGCCCGCCATGCTCCTTCGTCCTGCGGCGGACGCGGGAGTCATCTCTGGCCCAGGCGCCGCCTCGACGCCGCGCGGAGGGCGGCGGTCCCTCTGGCACCGCCTTCGATCGCGCCGTGCCGGACCGGTGCCTGACCGCTCTCGGTGCCGCACGGACTTCCGCCGCCGCTGCCGTCAGCCGGCGAGCCTCAGCTGCAGCCGCTGGTGGAGCCGCAGTTCATGCACTTGTAGCAACTGCCGTTGCGCACCATGATCGACCCGCACTCGTGGCAGGACGGCGCGTCCTGCTGCAGCAGGAACGTCACCGGAGCCAGGTGGCCGGAATCACTGCCGGCAGCGGCGGCCCTTGCGACCGTGCTGCTCGCCGTCTCCGGCTGTTTCGTACCCGCTCGCGTGTCAGCGCGGTGGATCACTCCCGCGACCTCCTGCGCCTCCGGCGACAGGAACTTCGACGCCAGCCACCTGAAGATGTAGTCCATGACCGACTTCGCCATCGGGATCTCGGGGTTCCTGGTGAACCCTGAAGGTTCGAAGCGGCTATGGGTGAACTTGTCCACCAGGATCTGAAGCGGGACCCCGTACTGGAGGGCCACCGACACGGCCTGGGCGAACGAGTCCATCAGGCCGGAGATGGTCGAGCCTTCCTTCGCCATGAGCAGGAAGATCTCACCCGGTTGGCCGTCCTCGTACAGGCCGACAGTGACGAAGCCCTCGTGGCCGTTGATGGAGAACTTGTGGGTGATCGCTCGCCGTTCGTCCGGCAGGCGGCGACGCCTGATGCCGGCCGCGATGCGGGCGTCCACAGCGGCCTGCAGGTCGTTGCCGGTCTTCGGCTTGTCGCTCGTCGTCGACAGGGGCTGCGAGCGCTTGCAACCGTCGCGGTAGATCGCCACCGCCTTCAGGCCCAGCTTCCAGCCCTCGAGGTAGGCATCCCTGATCTCCTCGACCGTGGACTCCTCCGGCATGTTGATCGTCTTGCTGATCGCTCCGGAGATGAACGGCTGCGCCGCCGCCAGCATCCGCAGGTGGCCTGAATGATGAATGGAGCGCGAGCCGTTGGCCGGTCTGAAGGCGCAATCGAACACCGACAGGTGCTCATCGGCGAGACCGGGCGCACCCTCGATCGTGTCGTGGTCGTCGATGTACTCGACGATCTGCTGGATTTCCGCCTTTTCGTAGCCCAGGCGCTCCAGCGCCTGGGGCACGGTCCGGTTGACGATCTTGATCATGCCGCCGCCGACCAGCTTCTTGTACTTGACGAGCGCGATGTCGGGCTCCACCCCGGTCGTGTCGCAGTCCATCATGAAGGCGATCGTGCCGGTGGGCGCCAGCACCGAGATCTGGCTGTTGCGGATGCCCTTGCTCTCGCCCAGTTCGACGACGCCGTCCCACGACTTCTTGGCCGCGTTCAACAGTTCGAGCGGTACGTGGGCCGGGTCGATCTTCCGCAGCGCGGCCCGGTGGTTGCGCATCACGTCCAGCATCGGCGCCCGGTTCCCATCAAAGCCCTCGAACGGCCCCTTGACCGCCGCGATGCGGGCCGACTGCAGGTACGACGCCCCCGACATCAGGGCCGTGACGGCACCGGCGAAGTCTCGGCCGGCGTCCGAGTCGTAAGGAAGGCCGTGCGCCATCAGCAACGCGCCCAGATTGGCGTAGCCGATCCCCAGCGGGCGGTATGCGTATGAGTTCTCCTCGATCCTCTGCGTCGGGTAGCTCGCGTTGTCGACGATGATCTCCTGCGCCGTGATCACGATCTCGCAGGCGTGCCGGAACGACGCCACATCGAAGCCGGAGTCCGGGTCGTGGAACCGCATCAGGTTCAGTGACGCCAGGTTGCAGGCCGTGTCGTCCAGGAACATGTACTCGCTGCAAGGGTTGCTGGCGTTGATCCGGCCCGTGCTCGGGCAGGTGTGCCAGCGGTTGATCGTCGAGTCGAACTGCATGCCCGGATCGCCGCAGACCCAGGTCGATTCGGCGATCATGTGCAGCAGTTCGGCCGCCCGGAGGCGGTCCATGGGCCGACCGTCGGTCACGGCGGTCGTCGTCCACACCTTGTCGTTCACCACCGCCTGCATGAACTCGTCGGTGGCGCGCACCGAGTGGTTGGCGTTCTGGTAGAAGATCGAGTCGTAGGCGCCGCCGGGGACGTTGAAGCCCGCGTCGTAGCCCGCGTCGATCAGGGCCCAGGCCTTGCGCTCCTCGACCTCCTTGCAGCGGATGAATTCCACGATGTCGGGGTGCCCGGCATTCAGGATGACCATCTTCGCGGCGCGCCGCGTCTTGCCGCCGCTCTTGATCACGCCGGCGAAGGCGTCGAAGCCGCGCATGAACGACACCGGCCCGGACGCCGTGCCGCCGCCGGCCAGGGTCTCGGCGGAAGAACGAAGCGCCGACAGATTGCTACCCGTTCCCGAACCGAACTTGAACAGCATGCCCTCTGTCCGGACCAGACCGAGGATCGACTGCATCGTGTCGTCGACGGAGTTGATGAAGCACGCCGAACACTGCGGGCGTTCCTCGATCCCGACGTTGAACCACACCGGCGAGTTGAAGCAGGCGTACTGGTTGAGGAGGATGTGGGTGAGTTCCGCGCGGAAGGACTCGGCGTCCGCCGCCGACGAGAAGTAGCCCCCCTCGCGCCCCCACGCCACGATCCTGTCCGCCACCCGGGAGATGAGCTGGCGCACACTCGTCTCGCGCTCGGCAGTGCCCATCTGGCCGCGAAAGTACTTCGAAACGACCACGTTCGTCGCAGTCTGCGACCAGGCCTTCGGCACTTCGACGCCGTGCTGCTCGAACACCGACTCGCCCTTCTCGTTGGCGATCACGGCGTCGCGAATCTCCCACTCGACGCAGTCGAAAGGGTGCACGCGCGGCTCCGTGTAGAGCCGCTGGACGGTCAGACCCGCCCGGCTCGGGACTGGCGCCGACCGCGCAGATCCGGGCGCGACGGTCGCGGCCAACGGCTTCATCCTCCCTTTTCCTCCTCCTCCGACCTGGACCGGAGTGTCATTGGCTGTGGCCCGCGGTCTCGAGACGCTGTGGCCCGGGCCTCGACAACTTGCAAGTATGCCCGCGGCGCGTAGACGCTCAGCAAGGGACGGCTAGCATAGTAGACAACGCCCACAACGTTCATCGTCAGATGGCATTGTAGCGGCCCGAGGACGGCGACAGAATGTGGAGCAGGTCCGAAGGAGGTCCCGGAACCTGCGGATGCGCAGCAGCGATAAGCTGCGTTCCGTGACCGGCCGCACGACGAGTTCGGACATCGAACTGCCGCCCTTCTTCGCGCCGGAGGACGTCCGGGACGGCGACGCCACGGCGGCGCCGGGCTCGTTTCCCTTCACCCGCGGGCTCTACCGGGACATGTACCGCAAGCGGCTGTGGACCATGCGCCAGTACGCCGGCTACGCCAGCGCCGCCGAGTCGAACCGACGCTACCGCTACCTGCTCGAACAGGGGACGACGGGCCTCTCCGTCGCCTTCGACCTGCCCACCCAGATCGGCTACGACTCGGACGCCGCGGCGGCCCGCGGCGAAGTCGGTCGGGTCGGCGTCGCCATCGACAGCCTGGAGGACATGAGGACGCTCTTCGACGGCATCCCGCTCGACCAGGTGACGACCTCGATGACGATCAACTCGACGGCGGCCATTCTGCTTGCGATGTACCTGGCCGTCGCGGAAGAGCAGGGCGTTGCGTGGTCGAAGATCGGCGGCACGGTCCAGAACGACATCCTCAAGGAGTACATCGCTCGCGGAACCCACATCTATCCGCCGTCCCACTCGCTGCGGCTGGTCGCCGACCTGATCGCCTTCTGCTCGGAACAGGCGCCGCGGTGGAATCCGATCTCGATTTCCGGCTACCACATCCGCGAAGCCGGTTCAACCGCCGCCCAGGAAATCGCCTTCACGCTCGCCAACGCGCTCTGCTACGTCGATCTGGTGCTCGCCCGCGGCCTCGACATCGACAGCTTCGCACCCCGGCTGTCCTTCTTCTTCAACGCCCACAACAACTTCCTCGAGGAAGTCGCGAAGTTCCGCGCCGCGCGCCAGCTGTGGGCCGAGCTGGTCCGCGAGCGCCACGAGCCGCGGAACGAGCGTTCCTGCTGGCTCCGTTTCCATGCCCAGACCGGCGGATCGACCCTCACCGCCCAGCAGCCGGAGAACAACGTCGCCCGCGTCGCCATCCAGGCGCTGGCGGCAGTCTGCGGAGGCACGCAGTCCCTGCACACCAACGGCGCCGACGAAGCCCTCGGCCTGCCCACCGAAACCTCGGCGCGCGTGGCGCTCCGCAGTCAGCAGATCGTCGCCCACGAGACGGGCGTGGCGGACGTCGCCGATCCCCTCGGCGGTTCCTGGGCCGTGGAAGCGCTGACCGCCAGGCTCGTCGAGCAGGCGCGAGAGATGATCGAGCGGATCGAGGAGCTCGGCGGCGCTGCCCGGGCCATCGACGAGGGCTACCAGCAGAACGAGATCGCCAACGCCGCCTATCGCCATCAACTGGCGGTGGAATCGAAGGCCGCGGTGATCGTCGGCGTCAACGCCTACACCCAGGAAGAGTCCGGGGATGCGCAGTTCCTCGCCGTCGATCCCGCCGCCGAAGCGCGGCAAGTCGAGCGCGTGCGCCGAGTACGCGAGGAGAGGGACGGCACGGCCGCCGCCGCCGCTCTGGACCGCTTGCAGCAGGAGGCGGCTGGAGAGCGGAATCTCGTGCCGCGGATCCTCGACTGCGTGCGCCAGCGTGCCTCCCTAGGGGAGATATCCGACCGGCTGCGGGCGGTCTGGGGCGAGTACGAGCGATGACTCCCTGCCCGGAGGACCAGCAGTGAAATCAGCCTACGAGAGGGCGCTCGAGAAGCTGGAGAGCAGCGGCATCGGCGCGCCCCGGCAGAACGCACTGGACGAAGACCAGCGCCGGCGCATCGAGGACGAACGGCGCCGCCACCAGGCCAAGCTCGCCGAACTCGATATTCTCCACCGCAAGAACCTCTCCTCCGATCCGGCCAGGCGCCGCCAGGAAGAGGAGAACCATCGCGCCGAGAAACGCCGGCTCTCCGAACGTCTGGAGTCGAGGATCGAGCGCATTCGCCGCGGCCAACGGCCGCCGTGACGAGCTCCTGAACTCCACGGAGCGCAGACCGGGTCGCCGCTTCCCGAGTTCGATCCTGCCGCCGTACATGCGTTGCCCGCCGGAGGTCGAGGAGGGCCTGCCGGCGCTGCACCTGCGGGTCTGTCGACGGGCGGCTTCTCACAGGCCCGGTTGGTTGCAGATTCCCCCGTAGCCTGCGACAGGGTGTGGCGGCGCTACACGCTGGCCGCGCCGGGGGCTTCCAGCTCCTGCAGACTGGTGACCTGCAGAAGGCTGCCGCGCAACGCTTCGATCGCGTCGACTGCAGCCATCGCCCCCGAGATCGTGGTCACGCAGGGAATGTCGAACTTGAGCGCGGTGGTGCGGATCTCCATGTCGTCCGCGAACGACTCCCCGCCCAGGGGCGTGTTCACGATCAGGCTGACGTCGCCGTTGATCAGGCGATCGACGACGTGCGGCCGGCCTTCGGCGACCTTGTTCACGCGCCGCGTCTCGATCCCGCGCGCGCCGAGGTAGGCGGCGGTGCCCGCCGTGCACAGCAGCTCGAAGCCGAGATCCCGCAGCCGGGCCGCCACCTTGAGCAGGGCCTTCTTGTCCCGGTCATGGACCGACAGGAAGGCCGTTCCACTGTCCGGCAGCGCGTGGCCGGCGCCAAGCCAGGCCTTGGCGAAGGCGCTGCCGAACGAACGCCCGACGCCCATGACCTCGCCGGTCGACTTCATCTCCGGGCCGAGCAGCGGATCGACGCCGTGGAAACGGTCGAAGGGAAAGACCGGCGCCTTGACGAAGAACCGGTCGACCGGCGGTTCGGAAGCGAGGCCGATCTCGTCCAGGGTCTCGCCGACCATGACCCGGGTCGCGATCTGCACCAGAGGCAGGCCGACAGCCTTGGCGATGAAGGGCACGGTTCGAGAGGCCCTCGGGTTGACTTCCAGCACGTACACCTCGCCGCGGTAGATGGCGAACTGCACGTTCATCAGGCCGACCACGCCGAGACGCAAGGCCAGCCGCGCCGCGATATCCCGCATGCGAGCGAGATCGAGCTCGCTCACCCTGTACGGCGGCAGCACCGCCGCCGAGTCGCCCGAGTGAATGCCGGCCTCCTCAATGTGCTGCATGATGCCGCAGACCACCGCCCGCCTGCCGTCCGCTACCAGGTCCACGTCGACCTCGAAGGCGTCCTCGAGGAAGCGGTCGAGCAGCACTGGCCGTCCGGGCGAGACGTCCGCGGCGCGGCGCATGTAGTTCAGCAACGTCGGCTGGTCATAGCAGATGGACATGGCGCGGCCGCCCAGCACGTAACTCGGACGGACGACGACCGGATAGCCGATCTCGTCCGCCACGCTGCAGGCCTCCTCCAGAGACACGGCGGAGCCGTTCGCCGGCAACAGGATGTCCTCTTCCGCGAGCAGATCGCCGAAGCGCCGGCGATCTTCGGCGAGGTCGATCGCCTCTGGCGAGGTGCCCAGGATGTTCACACCCGCCGCCTCCAGGCTGTGTGCGAGCTTGAGCGGCGTCTGGCCTCCGAGCTGAACGATCACGCCGAGCGGCCGCTCGCGGCGATAGATCGCCATCACGTGCTCCAGCGTCAGCGGTTCGAAGTACAGCCGGTCCGACGTGTCGTAGTCGGTGGAGACGGTTTCCGGGTTGCAGTTGACCATGATCGTCTCGAGACCGGCCCGCCGCAGCGCGAAGGTGGCGTGAACGCAGCAGTAGTCGAACTCGATCCCCTGGCCGATCCGGTTTGGTCCCGAGCCGAGAATCATCACCTTCTTCCGGTCGGTGGGCAGCGCCTCGTCCTCGACGCCGGGTGTCGAGTACAGGTACGGCGTGATCGCCGAGAACTCCGCGGCGCAGGTGTCGACGCGCTTGAACACGCGGTCCAGCTTTCGTTTCGTGATCTCCTGAGCCACCAGGTGCGCCTGGCTGCCGAGCAGCGAGGCGAGACGCTGGTCGCTCAGGCCGCTCAGCCGCGACCGGCGCAGCAGCGGATCGGGCGCCGACTCGAGATCCCAGCATGCGAGTTCCGCCTCGCACTCCACGACCGACTCGATTTCCCGCAGGAACCAGGGGTCGATGCTGGACGCGGCAGCGACCTCTTCCACCGTCCAGCCCTGGCGCAGGGCGGCGAAGACCGCGAACAGCCGCTGCCAGTTCGGGGTGCTGAGGCGCCGGCGCAGACCGACCGGATCGCTCACCAGCTCTTCCTGCCGCGGCCACGCCGTCTCCAGTTCCAGGCCGCTCAAGCCCTTCATCAGCGCCTCGCGGAAGTTGCCGCCGATCGCCATCACCTCGCCCACGGACTTCATCGACGTGCCCAGGGCGCCGTCGGCGCGCTCGAACTTCTCGAACGCCCAGCGGGGTATCTTGACCACCGTGTAGTCCAGGGTCGGTTCGAAGGCAGCGAAGGTCTTGCCGGTGATGTCGTTCGCGATCTCGTCCAGGGTGTAGCCGACCGCGAGCTGAGCCGCGATCTTGGCGATCGGGAAGCCGGTCGCCTTGGAGGCCAGAGCCGAACTCCGGGACACTCTCGGGTTCATCTCGATGACCACGCGCCGTCCGGTGCCGGGCTCGACCGCGAACTGGATGTTCGAGCCTCCGGTCGCAACGCCGACCTTCCGGATCACCGTGAACGCGTCGTCGCGCATGTCCTGATACTCGGGGTCGGAAAGCGTCTGTTGCGGCGCCACCGTGATCGAGTCGCCGGTGTGCACGCCCATCGGATCGACGTTCTCGACCGAGCAGACGACGATCGCGTTGTCCGCCACGTCCCGCATCACCTCCAGCTCGAACTCCTTCCAGCCGAGGACCGACTGTTCGAGCAGGATGAGCGAAACCGGACTCGCCTGGAGGGCGCGGGTGATCACGTCGTCGATCTCGTTGCGGTTGAACACCACGCCGCCGCCTTCGCCGCCCAGCGTGAAGCTCGGCCGCACGATGACGGGGAAGCCCAGGCGCTCGATGATGTCCCGCGCCTCCTCCAGCGTCTTCGCAGTGCCGCTCTCCGGCACCTCGAGCCCTGCCTCGACCATGGCCCTCTTGAACAACTGGCGGTCCTCGCCCAGACGCAGAGCCTCGATGCCGGCCCCCAGGAGGGTCATGCCGGAGTTCTCGAGCACGCCCGATTCGGACAGCGCCAGGGTCAGGTTGATCCCCGTCTGGCCGCCGACGGTCGGCAGCAGGGCATCCGGACGCTCCCGCTCGATGATCTTCTCGACCACGTCCGGCACCAGCGGCTCGACGTACGTCGCGTCCGCGAACTCCGGGTCGGTCATGATCGTTGCCGGGTTCGAGTTCACCAGGATCACCCGGTAACCTTCCCGGCGGAGAACCCGGCAGGCCTGGGTGCCGGAGTAGTCGAACTCGCACGCCTGGCCGATGACGATCGGCCCTGAACCGAAGATCAGGATCGACTCGATGTCCGCCCGCCTCGCCATGAGCGCGCGGAGTGTACATGCAACCGAGCAGCCGCCGACGGCGGGGAATCCGCAGAAATCTCGCCGCTGGAGTAAACACTCCGGCCTCGACTGCCGTATAGTTCTTGTAGAGGCGACACCGAGTCGCCGGCTCTCAAGCCCCGACTCCCGTGTCGTCACCCACCGGGTTGCGACTGGACCGCGTTCGCGGCCAGAGGAACTGCAACCCACCCTCCGGACACGGTTCCGGACCTGCCTCAAACCTTCAATCTCCGCGCCGGCGGGTCAGACCGACCGGCGCGCGATTCACACCAGGGAGGGGTTGCTCGACAGCAACCCCTCCTTCCAATTCGGCTCGACCATTCATCCTGACCGATGGCTCGGAGCACGGCCGGACTGGCCTGCACCGGCGCCGACGCTACTCCCAACGCAGGGCGCGCGCCGGCTCGACTGCAGCGCCCATCTTCGCCGGCAGCCAGCAGGCGAGCCCCGTCACCAGCAGGCTGAAGGCTGCCACCGCCAGCAGATCCGGCGCCTGCACGTCGAACGGAACGCTGCTGACGAAGTAGATCTCTGCCACGCCCGGGTCGAACCGCACCAGTTCGTAGCGGGTGACGATCACGCTGACCAGGGCGCCCAGGCCGATGCCCAGGGCCGTCCCCGCGGCGCCCAGGCTCATCCCGCCGAGCAGGAACACGCGCTGCACGCGCCGCGGTCCGAGACCGAGCGCGGCAAGTACGGCGGTGTCCCTGCCCCGCTCCCGGACCAGGACGACCAGCGCGGACGCGATGTTGAACGTCGACACGAGCACGATCAGGCCCAGAATCAGGAACAGGCCCCACTCCTGAAGCCGGAAGGCGGCGCGGATGTCGCGGTTGCCGAGCCGCCAATCGGTCACCAGCGCATCGGCGCCTGCGAGGCCCTCAATCATCTCCCGCACCCCGGGCACGGAGGCCCCGGGCGCGGTTGTCACCTCGAGGACCACGCGCCCGCCCCCGACCGCGACGGCCGTGTCCCGGTGGACGATGGCGTAGCTGCGGTCGTACTCGGAGTAGCCTGTCTCGAAGGCGCCGGCGACCCGGAGCGTGCGGTAGGCCATCCGCGGCCCGGAAGAACCCGCCGACCGGATCGTCGTCAAGCGCACCGGATCTCCTTGCCTTGCGTCCAGGGTACGCTGAAGCTCACGGCCAAGGACGATCGAGTCGATCCCCGCATCGCCGCGCGCGAGCTGGTCTTCGGTCGCTCCGAAGGACGAGGCGCCGGGCAGGACGCCCCGGGTCCAGACGTCGACGCCCGCGCGATTGGCGTTGCTCGCCAGCAAGCCCGTCCCGGCCACGGTCACGGAGACGCCGGCAACGCCCGGCACGGGCCGCAGACGCTCGGCGAGCGCCTCCGCGGCCTCCGGATCCTCCTCCGCGTCACCGAACGGCGAGACGATCAGCGGGCCCGCCCTGAGCAGCTGGTTCAGGACGCTGTCGCTGTAGCCGCTCATGAGCGCCATGGAGATGACCATGGCAGCCACGCCCAGCGCCGTCGATCCCAGCGCTGAACGCGCCGTGCCGCTCAGCAGCCGGCTGCGCGCGCCGAACAGGTAGCGCGTCGCGATCCACCACACGACACCGGCCGCGCCCCGGCCCGCCGCCGCGCGCTGCCGATCCGGGTCAGCCACAGATCTTCAGGAACTCTCCGAACAGCCTCGCCGCATCGTGCGGCCCCGGCGCAGCCTCAGGGTGGTACTGGACCGAGAAGATCGGTCTTCCTGTCGCCTTGAACGCCTCGACCGTGCCGTCGTTCAGATTGACCGCCGCTACCCTGCAGACGTCGGGGAGGCTGGCCGCGTCGAGCGCGAAGCCGTGGTTCTGGGTCGTGATCAGGACCTTGCCCGTCTCCTCGTCCCGCACCGGCTGATTGCCGCCGTGGTGGCCGAACTTCAGCTTGTAGGTCTTGCCGCCCAGAGCCAGACCGAGCAGCTGGTGGCCGAGGCAGATGCCGAACAGCGGCACCCTGGCCTCGATCAGTTCGCGCACCTCGCGGATGATCTCGCGCAGCGGTTCCGGATCGCCCGGACCGTTCGAGAGCACCACGCCGTCGACGCCCATGGCCAGACATTCGCTGGCCGGCGTGCGCGCAGGCAGCACCGTGACCCGAGCGCCGTGCCGGACCAGGGAGCGCAGGATGTTCTGCTTGACGCCGAAGTCGTAGACGGCGAGCCTGTACTTCTCTTCGCCTTCCGGCGCCATGTCGTACGGAGCCTCGCACGAGACTTCATCGACCAGAGCCCGACCCTCCATCGTCGGCTGCTGCCGCACCTCCTCGATCAGCTCTGCATCCGAACGTTCGCAGCTCGTGATCATGCCGCGCATGGCGCCGAAGTCGCGGAGCCGGCGTACGGCGGCGCGGGTGTCGATGCCCGCCAGGGTCGGAACGCCGTTCGTCCGCAGATAGACGCTCAGGTCGGTATCTCCCAGACCCGACCGGCGGCTGGTGAACTCGCGGGCGACGAATCCCTCGGCCCAGACCCGGTGCGACTCCTCTGCATCGCTGAAGGCGCCGTAGTTGCCGATGTGGGGCTGGGTCATGATCACGATCTGTCCACGGTACGAAGGGTCGGTCAGGATCTCCTGATAGCCGGTCATCGAGGTGTTGAAGACGATCTCGGCGAAGCGACTGCCCTCGACGAGCGATTCTCCGTGAAAGACGGCGCCGTCTTCGAGAATCAGGCGGCCGCTCACGACGCCGGCTCGGCAAGCTCGACCAGCACGCCCCCGGCGCTTCGGGGATGGACGAACTGGACCATGGCGCCCTCCGCGCCCGGTCCCGGCCGCTCGCGCAGGCGTTCCACGCCGTTCCCGCGCAGGCGTCCGTCGTCCGCGTCGATGTCGTCACTCCTGAGACAGAGGTGGTGGATGCCCGGACCCCGACGCTCCAGGAAACGCGCGACCGGCGAGTCGGCCGACAGCGGCTCCAGGAGTTCGATCCGGCAGTCGCCGCAGGGAATCATCGCGATCCGCACGCCCTCGTGCTCGACCTCCTCGATTCCGGCGACCGACAGGCCCAGGTTCTCGTAGAACGTCCTCGCCTGCTCTATCGAGGGTACGGCGACGGCGATGTGGTCAAGCGCGGTGATCATGAGCGTCCTCCGTCTCGCCGGAACCCGCCGACGAACTCGGCGACCAGTCGGTCTGCGAGGTCGTACGGATCCACCTTCTCCGGTCCGGCGCTTCCGGGCGCCCGATTCTGCTGTGATTCCGGCGGCGCGTCCAGAGCCGTCGGGCTGTCCGCCTCCCCTGCCGGGGCCAGACCGCTGGCCTCGACCGCGTCCATGGCGAGCCGCAGCACGGAACAGCGATACAGATCGAGCACTCGGCGGCGGAAACGGGCCGCCCGGCGGGCAGCGATCTCGCCGCGGGCATTCAGTCCATCGAAGCGTCTGGAGATCACGTCGAGCAGCTCCGCTGCCCCTTCGCCCACCCGCGCGACCGTCGATACGACCGGCGGCCGTTCGCCGTCGCGGTCAGGTCCGATGGCGTCCTCGATCGCGCGGCGCCCGGCGCCGGCGCCCGGAAGGTCGCTCTTGTTGACGACGAAGATGTCGGCGATCTCCATCGTGCCACTCTTGATTGCCTGAACGCCGTCGCCCAGGCCGGGTGCAGTGACAAGCACGACCACGTCCGCGTTGCGGCGGATCTGCGTCTGGGACTGCCCCGCGCCCACCGTCTCCACGAGAATCCACGGGAAACCCGCGGCGTCGAGAAGGTCGGCGGCCGCGGCAGCGGCCTGCGCCAGGCCTCCGGCAGCGCCGCGCGAGGCCATCGATCGGATGAACACGCCTGGATCCGTCTCCAGATCGGACATGCGGACCCGGTCTCCGAGCACGGCGCCTCCGGTCAGCGGGCTGGTGGGGTCGAAGGCCAGCACCGCCACCGGTTCGCCTCGACTTCGGAGTTCTCGAGCCAGCGCGGCGGTCAGCGTGCTCTTGCCGACCCCCGGCGGTCCCGTCAAGCCGACAGTCACGGCCTTGCCCGCCCGCGGGAACGCGGCCCGTGACCAGGCGGCTTCGGCCCCGCTCTCGACCGCGGTCAGGGCCCGCGCCAGACGCCGGGTCTGACGCCAGGGCGCCGGTCCGTCCAGCCACACGTCTCCCGCGCCGTCCGCGGTCACGAGCTGTAGCGGCCGATGTCGACCGCGCCGTAGTAGTGCCAGAGAATCTCGCGGTAGGTCAGACCGCGCTGTGCCATGAGGTAGGCGCCGATCTGACACATGCCGACGCCGTGCCCGCGGCCGTTGCCTTCGAATCGCCAGCCCGCGGCCTCGTCGGGGCCGGTCTCGGCGGTCATCCGGACCAGATGCTCCGGCGTGTCGAGGAGCCAGCGGATGGCGAGACCGTCCACCTCGACAGAGCGTCGTTCGCCGACGAGTTCGAGTCGCACGACCCGATCCGAGACGCCCCGCTCGAGCACTCTCAGCGAGACCAGCGCCAGCCCCGGAAAACGCCTCTCGACTGCCTCACGCAGGGAGCTCCGAGAGCGCCACATCGACCACGGAACGGCCTTGGGCTGACCGCCGCGGGCAGGTGTCTCGTGGACCACGAGAACTGCACGCCCGCCGACGAGGTAGGACCGCACACGATCGCCGGGCGCCATGGAGAGCGCCCCGACCGCAACGCCCAGGTCGGTCGGCGAGCCGCCGGGCGGCGCTTCCGTGGTCAGCAGATCGGCCTCGGGCGCCAACAGAACCAATCGCTGCACGCCGTCCCTGCGCAGTTCCAACGAACGGCCGTCGACCCGTCCCAGGTTCCCCGCCACGACTTCGAGGGACCCCCCGGACCGGGCCCGGTTCAGACGCTCGCTGCGCCGGCGTTCCCGCACTCCGGTCAGGCCAAGCGCTTTCAGCAGGTGCTGCTCCGGCGATCCTCCGGCCGCCCCGACGAGCGGCACGACTCCGCCTTCGACGCATGGAGTGCCAGTCGGACCGCCTCCGGCCAGACGCGGGAACACATGGTCCACTCTCTCGGTGCGGCCGCCGCAGCTCGCCGTGAAAAGGGCCTCGATCGGCTCGCCGGAAGCAACCATAATCTCGCCCCGCGTCGCGGTTACCGCGGCATCCGAACGCGGATGCTCCGCCTCCAATCCCCCATAGACCTGGCACAGGGGTGTAGCGCAGATGTCGTAGCCCTCGCCCTCGAACTCGCCGCGATGCCGGACCGCGTAGGTGCGCGCGGCAACCGCCTGCGCCTTGGTCGCTTCGAGCTCCGGGTAGAGATCCGGTCCCAGCTCTACCGGTACGACGGCGCGCACGTAGTCCTCGAGCGGTGCGGCGTTGACGACATTCAGGCCCGCGCGGTCGCTCACGAACAGCTCGAGAGCGCCCCGGTAGCGGCGGCCGAGAATCTCCACGGCGGCCCGCTCCGACTCGAGCCGGAGCCGCCTGCCGGCGATTCGACCGAGGCCGTCGACCGCGAAGCCGGGATCCTCCAGCACGGCGCCCTCGACCGCGATCCAGATGTCGTCGAAGCCTTCGACGCGGAGTCGGCCGCGGGCTTCCTCCGCCTGCTCCCGGCCGCCGTAGCGCCCCACGCGGACACGATGCAGACCGGTTGCGGCGTCGAGCACCGAGTCCGCCTCCTGGCTGAGCAACCCGGCGAGACGGTGGGCCAGCTTCTCCGCCTGCCACCGATCCCGGAGGGCCGCTACCTGGAGCCGATGCTGTCCCGGACTCGCCCTGCCCGGCGCCGGCCGCACGCTGAAACTCCCATCGACCTCGTGCCGTTCGCCGTCCTCGGCCACCAGCCAGGAACGTGTCTTGCAGCAAGGAACTTCGAGACTGTCGAGGTCGGTCGCCAGCCCCACCCGGATCTCTGCCGGCAGAACGATCGGAGCGGGCGCCGTACCCGGCTTGGGGACAGGAACCGGCCCCGCCGCGACGACCAGCAGGCAGGCCGCCGCGGCCAGACCCGCCAGCGCGATCCACCGTCCTGCGAGCTCTCTGATCCGTTTTCCCATGCAGTCTCTCGTACGATATTGGAAACGGACAAGACGCTTCCGCGTGGCGCAGCACGTGCGCGAGCCGCTGCGCAGCTCGTCTCTCCGGGTCGGACGAGCCGAGCTGGCGCCCTGCCGGAACGCCATTGCCGTCAGCGGTGCTGATGGGCCTGGAGTTCGTGCCGGTAGTCGCCGACGGCGTCGATGGGGATCGGTTTCGCCATCTGGTGAAGACGGCTGACCAGGCTTGCCGGGACGCGGCGGGCGAGCGTTCGGTCGGCAGGGACGCCTTCTTCGTCCTCTCCGGCGGTCAGGTAGTAGTTGCTGGTGAAGAGGGTCGGCCGCCTGGCCATGTAGCGGCTGTTGATCAGCAGGTACAGTGTGTCCGAGACGAAAGGCGTCGGCCGCCTCGCGCCCAGTTCGTCGACCACGACCACGTCCGCCTCCTGCAGCGGCCGCAGCAGGTCGGCCTGGCTCCGCTCGGCGCCCCGCTGAAACGTGGCCTGAATGTCCGCAACCAGGCTCGTGAAGTCCACGAAGCGGCCCCGTACGCCGTACTGGTCGGCGAGCTCGTACAGCACCGCGACCGCCAGGTGCGTCTTGCCGCGGCCACTGGGGCCGACGAATACCAGGCCCGTCTCGCGCAGCGACCCGTCTCGTTCCAGGAAGTCCTCGACGTAGCGGTCACAGCTGCGGCGCGCCTCGAGCAGTTGATCGCTCACATCGCCAGCGAGACGGAAGTTCCTCAGTCGGCAACCCTGATACTTCGGTGGAATGCCGAGATCGTCCCGCCGCCGCCGCCGAACCCGCAACCGGTAGCACCTGCAGCGGCGCGCACGGTTCGTCAGCAGGTCGACGATCCAGCCGCGATCCCGACAGAGCGCGCAATCCGGCTCGCTCAATCCTCTTCCTCGACCTTGACCAGGGCACCGCTCCGCACCCAGACCAGCGCGTGACGCCGCCGTACTCCTCGGCGCCGATCCGAGACGTCGCGCTCCACGATCTCGAGCAGTCGGTCGCGCTCCGCCTCGAGCCGCGCCAGCCGCTCCTGCAGCGTCAGGATGACCTCGACGCCGGCGAGGTTGACCCCCATGTGGCGGGTCAACGTCAGGATCGACTCGAGCCGGTGGAGGGCCTCCTCGTCGTAGAGCCGAGTATTGCCGTCGCTTCGTTGCGGCTGGAGAAGTCCTTCCCGTTCGTAGAGGCGAAGCGTCTGCGGATGGATGTCGTAGCGCTTCGCCACCTTGCTGATCATCACGTAGCGCCCTTCCCCCACGCTCCGGCGGCGGGATGGGGGACGTCGGCGCCGCGGCGACCGGGACTGAACCATGGCGGCTCTAGTTTGCCTTCTCGTTCCCGGAAGAGCTGTCCATGTCGACGAAGTCGGCGTCGATCACGTCGTCGTCGCCGCCGGAAGCCCGGCCTTCGGGACCGGCGCCCGCTCCCGGGGCGCCCGCCGGAGGTTCCTGGGCGCTCGTCTTCTCGTAGATGACCTGAGCCAGCTTGTGCGAAGCCTGGGTCAGGCTGGTCGAGGCGCGCGCCATCGCCGCCGCGTCCTCGGCCTCCATGCTCTTCTTCGCTTCCTCGATCGCCGATTCGATCTGGCCCACGTCAGCCTCGGACAGCTTGTCCTTGTGCTCGGCCAGGTTCTTCTCGGTGCCGTAGACCAGGGAGTCGAGCTGGTTCCGGGCGTCGATGACCTCCCGGCGCTTCTTGTCCTCTTCGCTGTGCGTCTGGGCATCGGCGACCATGCGCTCGATCTCGTCCTTGTCGATGCCGCCGGAACCGGTGATCGTGATCTTCTGCTCCTTGCCCGTGCCCTTGTCCTGGGCCGAGACGTTCACGATGCCGTTCGCGTCGATGTCGAAGGTCACCTCGATCTGCGGCAAGCCCCGTGGCGCCGGCGGAATGTCCACCAGGTGGAAGCGCCCCAGCGTCCTGTTGCCGCTCGCCATTTCCCGCTCGCCCTGGAGCACGTGGACTTCGACGGACGTCTGATTGTCGCCGGCCGTCGAGAAAGTGTCGCTCTTGCGCGTGGGAATCGTCGTGTTGCGGTCGATCAGCCTGGTGAAGACGCCGCCCAGCGTCTCGATCCCGAGCGACAGCGGCGTGACATCCAGCAACAGGACGTCCGTGACGTCCCCCGCCAGCACGCCGCCCTGGACTGCGGCGCCAATCGCCACGACCTCGTCCGGATTCACGCCGCGGTGCGGATCGCGGCCGAAGAACTCCCTGACGGCGCTCTGCACCGCGGGCATCCGGGTCTGGCCGCCGACCATCACCACTTCCTCGATGTCACTGGTGGAAAGACCGGCATCCCTGAGCGCCTGCCGGCAGGGATCGAGCGTGCTCCGGATCAGGTCCTCCGTGAGCTGCTCCAGCTTGCTCCGCGACAGCCTGACGTTCAGGTGCTTGGGTCCGGAAGCGTCGGCAGTCACGAAGGGCAGGTTGATCTCGGTCTCCGGCACGCCGGAAAGCTCGATCTTCGCCTTCTCGCCGGCTTCCTTGAGGCGTTGCATGGCCATGGGGTCGCGACCCAGGTCGATGCCCTGGTCCTTCTTGAACTCCGCCAGCAGCCAGTCGATGATGCGCTGATCGATGTTGTCGCCTCCCAGGTGGGTGTCGCCGTTCGTCGACTTGACCTCGACGACGCCCTCGCCCACTTCCAGGATCGAGATATCGAAGGTGCCGCCGCCAAAGTCGTATACGGCGATCGTGCGGTCTCCCTCCTTGTCCAGGCCGTAGGCGAGCGCCGCGGCGGTGGGCTCGTTGACCAGCCTTTCGACGGTCAGGCCGGCGATCTGGCCGGCGTCCCGGGTGGCCTGACGTTGGGCGTCGTTGAAGTACGCCGGCACGGTGATCACGGCCCGGTCGACCGAACCGCCCAGATAGTCCTCCGCCGCCTGCTTCAGCTTCTGCAGCACCATGGCCGAGATCTGCGGCGGCGTGTAGCTCTTGCCTGCCGCCGCGATCCGGACGGCGTCGCCCGAACTCGTCACCGAATAGGGCACCATCTTCTGTTCCTGTGAAACCTCGCCCAGGCGCCGGCCCATGAAGCGCTTGATCGAGAAGATCGTGTTCTGCGGATTGGTCACCGCCTGTCGCTTGGCGACCTGGCCGACCAGGCGTTCACCCTTGTCGGTGAACGCGACGATCGACGGCGTCGTCCGGCTTCCCTCCGAGTTCGCGACCACCTTGGGGTCCGAACCCTCCATCACGGCGACGACGCTGTTCGTCGTCCCCAGGTCGATTCCAATGATCTTGCTCAAGTCTCTCGTCTCCTGATCGCGTCAGCACTCCCAGGGGGGCGCGACGGGTGTTGTTCCTGCCTGGTCCGCCGGGAGCCGATCCGGGCACCCGACAACCGGGTCCTGGCAACCAGCGCACTGGGGACCCTAAGACCTAAGCGCGTCCGTGTCAAGTCCACGGCCGCAAGAATCTGCTGTTCTTCCACTCATGTTCTGACAGGAACCGATCCCGCCGCCAGGGCCCTGTCCCGCCACGGAAGCCCGCCCGGCGCGCATCCGCGCAACCGGGCGCAGGTCGTCAGCCGCGACTCTTCTCGACGTACCGCATGCGGAGTCGAGCGAGGAGGTTCTCCAGCATTGCGTTCTCCTCGGCGCTCAGGTTGCCTCGCGTCTTCTCCTGAAGCACCGCCAGCAGGTCGATCTGCATCCGCGCCCGGGGGAGATCCCGGGCACTCTGCCCATCCGGGAGCTGCGCGTCGCCGAGCAGGAAGGCGATCTGCTCCGCCAGCATGGCAACCAGATCCAGGAAACCGGGGCCCGTCCGCGGTCCGCCCGCCGGGGACTCGAACCTGCCCGCCTCGCCGGGGCTCGAGCGCCTCGATCTTCGGGCCGCTGACGGTCCGCGCCCTTCCGGAACCGGGGCTTTCCCGACCGCGGGATCCGAGACCGGCGGCCTGGTCGGTTCTGCCGCCTGCGCGGATGCCCGGGGACCGCCGGCGTCCTTCTGCTGCTCGAGAAACCGGTACTCTTCCCGCAGCTCGCCGTCGTCCGTGAACATCCTCTTGTCGGTGACCTTCACCCGCGACCTCCTCAGCGAAGAATGAGTGATCGTAGCAGAGCAGCCGGCGGTTCCGACCCCTCCTCGCTGGCGCCGATCGCGAGCCTGATCGATCGACTGCGGGTCGATTGCCCGTGGGATCGAGAACTGTCTCTCGCGGACCTGCGCGCCTACCTGATCGAGGAGGCGCACGAATTGGCGGCCGCGATCGACGAGCGTGAACCCGCGGCGATCAACGAGGAGTTGGGCGATCTGCTGTTCGAGGCGGTCTACGTCGCCCGTCTCGCCAGCGCCGAGCTGTCGGACGTTCACGTGGACCAGGCCATCCGGGCCGTGATCGAGAAGATGGTGGCCCGCCATCCGCACGTCTTCGGCGACGAGGAAGCCGAGTCGGCGGTCCAGGTGGCGGCGCTCTGGGAGCAACGAAAGGAGGGCCGCGCCGGACGCTCTGCGCTGGACGGCGTGCCGGCCTCGCTACCGGCCTTGGTCGGCGCCTATCGACTCGGACAGAAGGCGGCCGGGATCGGCTTCGACTGGCACGCACCGGCGGCGGTGCGCGCCAAGGTGTCCGAGGAGCTCGCGGAGCTCGACCGGGAGCTTGACCGGGACACGGAAAGCGGCACGGCGGCCGCCACGCGACCCGCCGCCTCGAAGATCGAGGAAGAACTCGGCGACGTACTCTTCGCGATCGCCAACCTGGCCCGCCATCTGGACGTCGATCCGGAGCGCGCTCTGGCCGCGGCGAACCGGAAGTTCCGGCGTCGCTTCACCGTCGTGGAAGCCGCACTCGAGGCGGAAGTTGCCGGCGAAACGGTCAAGGCGCGCCGGCAGCGCATGGAGTTGCTCTGGGAGCGTGCCAAACGGGACGAAGATGGGTAGGCAGCTGCGGGTCTGGTGGTCCGCGCGCGGGAAATGCCGCCGCAGAGGCGGCGGCGATCTACAGGTTCGCCGACTCCGCGACAGGTTCCAGGATCAGGTCGATCGCGCCTTCGAGCACCGGATCCGCGCCGTTCTGCTGACCGGCGAAGAAGAGGGCGCCGAGATGGTTCTCGCGGTCGATGCGGATCCTCTGGTTGAGCCGGGTGCCCTCCGGATCGGTGTAGAAAGCCGAGGTCAACTCGAGCACGCCGCCCCCGTTCGGCAGCTCGATCTGCTCTGTTTCTCCCGCGTAGCCGAAGGTCGGCTCGCCGTACAGCTCGGCGTCTCTCGCCTTCTGCAGCACGGCGGCAAGGACTTCGGCCGCGCCTTGGGAACCCCGGTCCACCAGCACCGCGATCTGGCCGGGGAACAGGCCGCCCGCGCCGTCGAAGCTCCTGAGCTCGCCGTCGTTGCGGTCAAGCAGGCTGCCCAGCGCCCCCTGCGCGAACCGGCCCGCCACCGCGTAGGCGCCCGTCGTCGACCCCCCGGCCACGCCGCGCAGATCGATCAGCAGGAAGTCGCCCTCGTAGTCCGCGAGCGCCTCGGCGACCAGAGCCGCCGTGTCGGCCGTGAAACTCGGGATCGTGAGCACGCCGACGCGGCGAGCCTCCTCGAACTCCGGCGGCAACGGGTCATGTTCGGCCAGAACCAGCCCGAGCTCGATCGGGTCTTCTTCGCTGGGCCTGACGACTTCCAGGCGCACCTCCGCGCCGACCGGGCCCGCCAGCTGCCTGCGCATCTCCCAGAGCGGCATCTCGCGAGACGAACGGCCGTTGATCATGGACACGATGTCGCCCTGCTCGAGACCGGCCTCCGCCGCCGGACTGCCGCGGTCCACCGCCGCGACGTGCGCCGTCCCGCGCTCCTTCAGCACCAGGAGGCCGCTGCGGCTGCGCCCGATCTGCCGCGCGGCGCGGTAGGACTCCACCTCGCTCGCCGGCACGTAGACTGAAAACGGATCCAGGGCGTCCGTCACGCCGTCCAGCGCCCCCGCCATCAGGCTGCGACCGTCGACCTCCTCGACGTACGACCCGCGAATCAGCCGCAGGACTTCCTCCCACAGGGTGATGTACTTGTAGATTGAGTCGGTGCCGGGCTCGTCGTCGCTGGCGCCCAGCCACGCACCGCTGGCCAGGCCCAGGACGAAGAGCAGCGAGACGCCCACGAAGAGCAGCCTGCCGCCGAACGTCTCCTTCTGGCGCTTTGACCGCGGCCGCCTCGGCCGGCGTCCATGCCCGAATGCGATCACCCGTACGTCAGGAGAGCGACGCGACGGCCTCGTCCTCGTCCTTCATGACGTCGAGGACGGTGACCAGTTGCGTGATCTGCAGCACGCCGAGCACCCTCCTGGGCAGCGCGAACAGACCCAGCTTGCCGCCGCGGTTGGTGACCGTGGTGTAGGCGGCGACCAGTTCGCCGACGCCGGAAGAGTCGATCGTTCGCACCCGGCTCATGTTGAGCAGGATGTTCACCGCACCCGCGCCGACCGCTTCCTGAACGGCCTCCCGCAGAGCAACGTCTCCCACGCCTATGGTGATCTTGCCCTGCAGATCGAGAATCGTGGCTCCATCCCGCTGGCGCTTGTCAATCTTCATTCCTCACCTCCCTGGTCTCCTTCGGCGCCGGCGCACGCACCGTCGAGCTTCTTGTGAAGCCGGACCTTCGTGCCGCCCTTGGCACCAAAGGCATACTCGATCCTATCCATGAACTTCCGCATGTAGAAGATTCCCCGGCCCTGTGTCTTCAGCAGATTGTGCGGTTCCAGTGGATCCTCCACCGCGGCCGGGTCGAAGCCGCCGCCTTCATCCTCCACCACGATGTCGATCGCGTCCGCGCCTACCTCCAGGGCGACCTCGACCTTCTTCTCGGGGTCCAGCCGGTTGCCGTGCTTGATCGCGTTGGTCAGGGCCTCCCGCAGCGCGATCCCCATCCAGTAGCTGTTCTCCTCGTCGATCTCCAGGGGATCGAGCGCTTCGTCCAGAACCGCCTGCACCAGCTCGATGTTCTCGTACCGGCTGCCGACCCTGAGCCGGATGGTCTGCGGAACGGGTGAAGACACGGTCGCCGGTCCTGTTCAGTTCCGGGCTCGCGTCGCGCCAACCTGACCCTGATACTTGCTCCTGGCACCCGGTTCGCCGTATGCGATGTCCGGTTCCGACTCCATCGCGATGAAGATCAGCTGGGCGATGCGGCGGCCGGCATCGAGGACGAACGGCACCGGTCCCAGGTTCTGGAGCTCGAGAGTGATGTTGCCTTCGAAGCCGGGGTCGCACCAACCCGCCAGGGAGTGGTTTATCCACAGGCGGCCCAAGGTCGACTTGAGCTTCAGGTCGCAGGCCACCGACCTCGGGATGCGCACGAACTCCAGAGTGGTCGCGAGCACGACCTCGTTCGGAAACAGCTTCACCTTGTCGCCGCGGAACTCCTCCGGGTCACGAGTCGGACAGATCCAGTGGTCGCCTACGCGGACGTCGTAGCTCGCCGCGTTCACCTGGGCGGGTTCGAACGGCGTCACGCCGCCGCCCGCGGCCCAGGCGCCGATCCAGTGGTCCGGCTTGATCAAGCCGTCGTCTCCGCGCTCTGTTTCGCGGCCTTGCGCACCGGTCGACCCCTCAGTAGAACACTACCGGTCCGCCGTCCCCGCCGCGGCGAATCGTCTCGACGAATCGGATCACGCCCTCGGCCAGGGACATGACCAGTGTCGACGTGCGGTACCCGTCGCCCTCGAACCGAACGCCGCGAAGCAGGTCGCCTCCGGTGACGCCGGTGCAGCAGAAGACGATGTCCTCGCCCGGCGCCAGCTCCTCCGTCGTGTAGATCCGTCCCGGGTCCTCGATTCCGACCTCCTCGAGCCGGCGCTCCTGCTCTTCGGAGAGGACGCACAGCCGACCCTGGATCTCGCCGCTCAGGCAGCGCATCGCCGCGGCCGTGATGACCCCTTCGGGCGCGCCGCCGGTGCCGATCACTGCGTGGACCCCGGTGCCGCGCACGGCCGCGGCGATCGCCGTCGAGAGGTCGCCGTCACCGATGAGCTTGATCCGGGCGCCGGCGGTGCGGATGTCCTCGATCAGACCCCGGTGGCGGTCCCGGTCAAGCACCACGACAGTCAGAGCGCTCACCGAGCAACCGAACGCGGCGGCGATCTCGTTCAGGTTGTCTTCCACCGGCGCATCCAGGTCGACTCTTCCCCTGGCGGTCGGGCCGACCACGATCTTGTCCATGTAGATGTCGGGGGCGTGGAGCAGGCCGCCGCGCTCCGACGCCGCGAGAACGGCCATCGCGTCCGACGCGCCGGTGGCGCAGAGGTTCGTGCCTTCCAGCGGGTCGACGGCGAAATCCACGGGCAGATCGCCCGGAGCGCCGCGGCCGACCTGCTCACCGACGTAGAGCATCGGGGCGTTGTCTCTCTCTCCTTCGCCGATCACGACGCGGCCGTCGATCGCCATTTCGGCCAGCGCCTTGCGCATCGCCTCCACGGACACGTGATCCGAGTGGCGGCGGTCGCCGTAGCCCATGGTCTGGGCTGCCGCCACCGCGGCCGCCTCGGTCACGGCGACGAAATCGTGCTCGCGCAGGCCGCCCGACATCAGTTTCCCGCCGCCGCCGCGGCCAGCTCGTGACCGGCGGCCTCACGGGCTTGCGTGCGGTTCATCGGCGGGTTGAAGGAAGGGATGCCGGTCACGGAGGCGCCGATTACCAGTCCATGGATGTCGTGGGTGCCTTCGTAGGTGTAGACCGACTCGATGTTCAGCATGTGGCGGATCACCGGATACTCGTCGGAGATGCCGTTCGCGCCCAGAATCTCGCGCGCCAGCTTCGCGCATTCGCGCGCCACCCAGACGTTGTTCCGCTTGCACATCGAAACGTGTTGCGGCTCCATCGTCCCGGCCGTCTTGAGCCTGGCCAGCTGATGGGCCAGGAACTGGCCCTTCGTGATCTCGGTGATCATCCAGGCCAGCTTCTCCTGCACCAGCTGGTGACTGGCGATCGGCTGGCCGGCGAACTGCACCCGCTGACGGGCGTACTCGAGAGCCGCGTGGTAGCACTCCATCGCCGAGCCGAGTCCGCCCCAGCAGATGCCGTAACGAGCCTGGTTCAGAGTCTGGAGGGCGCTGCCGATACCGCGTGTGCCAGCCAGGATGTTGTCGGCAGGAATGCGGCAGTTCTGGAACGAGAGTTCGCCGGTGACGGATGCCCGCAGCGAGAACTTGCCCTTCTGCTCGGCGCTCACGAAGCCTTCGGCGCCCTTCTCGACCAGGAAGCCGCGGATGCCGACGTCCGTGCGCGCCCAGATGACGGCAACGTCGGCGGCGCTGCCGTTGGTGATCCACTGCTTGGCGCCGTTGATCACCCAGTGATCCCCGTCGCGCCGGGCTCGCGTGCGCATCGCCGACGGGTTGGAGCCGAAGTCGGGCTCGGTAAGGCCGAAACAGCCGATCAGCCGGCCGCTCGCGAGCCCCGGAATGAACCGGTCCTTCTGTTCCTTCGAACCGAAGGTGAGGATCGGGTACATGACCAGGGAGCTCTGAACCGAGACCATGCTGCGGATGCCCGAATCGCCGCGCTCGAGTTCCTGCATCACTAGCCCGTACGCGACATCGCCCAGGCCGGGAAGTCCGTACTCCGTGAAGTTGGCGCCGAACAGATTCAGGTCGCCGATCTCGGGCGCCAGTTCCATCGGCGCCCGCGCCGCCCGATGGCACTGCTCGATGATCGGCTTCACCCGCTCGTCGACGAACTGGCGGACCGTATCCCTGATCAGACGTTCCTCGCCACTGAGCAGCGAGTCGAACTTCATGAAATCAACGCCCGGAAATCGCTCCAAGGCACCCTCCCGGATGGTCTGCGGCAGCGCCGAACCCTAGCAGCAGCGCGAGACGCCGGGAGTGCGCGGGCCCTGGCATCGGCCCGTTCCGGCTGCGTTCGGCGTCAGGCCCTGAAGCGGCGCCCGCCAGCAGCTGGCGCTAGCATCGCCCCGTCGACGGACCGACGGCTTTACCCCGACATCTCCCGTGAACGTGCTTCGCTTCCTGCTGCCACTGCTCGCCGGGGGCGCCTGCGCCTGGTGGATCGACCGCTCGACCGCGGCGCGCGGACTCCTGCCGCCGGGTTTCGGAAGCGCTGCGGGCAAGGGTCCTGAACGTCGCCTTGCTGCCATGGTGCTGCTGGCGCTCGTGCTCTGGTTCGGCGTGTTCGCCTCCGTCGGCCAGATAGGGCTGCCGTCGGTCGTGGACCAGATCGACTTCGAGAGTCTCTCACCGCTCCGTCTGTTCCAGATGCACGCGATTCTGGTCGCGACCCTGGCGATGTGGTTGGCGCTCGGATACTGGCGTTGCGGGCACGACGCCTTCACGGTAATCCGAAGCCAGCTCGGACTGCGTCTCGGATCCGGCCAGAACGTGCCCGCCGAGGTCGGCCTCGGCATCGCGGCCGGCGTCGTCCTCTGGGCCGGCGTGCTGGCCGTCGTGCTGATCGCGACCATGGCGGCGGGCCTCGCCGCCGGCTTCGAGAGCCTGCCCAACGAGGCGCCGAAGATGGTGCTCTGGATCGGAAGTCTGCCCGTCCTCTTGAGGGTCATGGTGAGTCTCTCGGCCGGCGTCGTCGAAGAGATCTTCTTCCGCGGCTTCCTGATGCCCCGGGTCGGCTTCGGGCTGTCGAACGTGCTGTTCGTGCTCGCCCACGTGAGCTACGAGCAGCCGTTCATGCTGCTCGGCGTCGCCCTGCTCTCGGTTGCCTTCAGCCTTCTCGTCCGGTGGCGGGGGAACATCTGGCCCGCCATCGCGGCGCACGCACTGTTCGACGCGATACAACTGCTGCTGATCGTCCCCGCGGCAGCCGGCGCGGCCTGACAGCTGTCCTTTTGTCCCTCGCCGGGTTGATCTGCTGCTTCGCCTCCGGCGCCTCCGTGGGGAGCCCTCCGACCACTCCGCACAGGTGTCGTTTTCGTGCAGCTTGCACCGCACGATCACCGCAGAAGCGTGGTGTGGCGGACTCAGATCAACAGGCCGGCGATGGTCGCCGTCTGCAGACAGGCCAGGGTGCCGGCGATCATCGCGCGCAGGCCGAGGCTCGCCAGTTCGCTCTTGCGCTCCGGGGCGATGCCGCCGATGCCGCCGATCTGGATCGCGATCGACGAGAAGTTCGAGAAGCCGCAAAGGGCGTAGGTGGCGATCACGCGGGACTTCTCGGACAACTGGTTTTCGGCGGCGATCTCCTCGAAGCGGGAGTAGGCGACGAACTCGTTGGCCGCGGTCTTCAGTCCGAGGAGCGTTCCCACCGCGTCCGCCTCCGACCACGGCACTCCCATGACCCAGGCCAGAGGCCGGAACAGGAAACCGAGGATCATGTCCAGGTTCAGGCCGGGCAGCCCGATCCAGCCGCCTACCGGTTCGAGCAGGCCGTTCACCATCGCCACCAGGGCGATGAAGGCGAGCAGCATGGCGCCGACGTTGATCGCCAGTTTCATGCCGTCGCCAGCGCCCTGGGCAGCGGCGTCGATCATGTTGGCCCAGGGCGTCCTGACCTTGAAATCGGCGTCAGCGGCAACACGCTCCGTCTCCGTTTCCGGGATCATCAGCTTGGCCATGACCAGGGCCGCCGGTGCCGACATGACGCTGGCCGCGATCAGGTGGCCGGCCGGAATGCCCATGCCCACGTAGGCAGCCAGCACGCCGCCGGCGACGGTCGCGAAGCCGCCGGTCATCACGGCCATCAACTCCGAGCGGGTCATGTTGCCGACGTAGGAGCGGATCAGCAGCGGTGCCTCGGTCTGCCCCACGAAGATGTTGGCCGAGGCGGACAGCGACTCTGGGCCGGAAGTGCCCATCACCTTCGTCATCACCACGGCGAAGAGCTTGACGACGCGCTGAATGATGCCCAGGTGGTACAGCACCGCGACCACGCTCGAGAAGAAGATGATGGTCGGCAGCACCCCAAAGGCGAATGGGACGTGCTCGAACCCCTGGCCGAAAACGAAGCGCGAGCCTTCGTCGGCGAATTCCAGAAAACCCGTCACGACGTCCGTGGCGCCCCGGAAGAACGCCTGGCCCAAGGCCGTCTCCAGGATCAGGAGAGCGAGGACGAACTGAATCGCCATGCCCGTGAGCACGGTCCGCCAACGGACCTTGAAGCGGTTCGTGGAGAGCAGCCAGGCAATACCCGGGATGACCACGAGTCCGATCAGACCAGTCATCGTCCGACTGCTTTCCCGCCCCAGGACGCCTCGTCCGAAGGCTCGGATTCCCGGCTCGTCCCACCTCGTTGGCACCGTGCGCCGTCTGCGCCCAGTGCCGACAAGCGCTGAACCACGCCTGACGTCGTTGCTCCCAGGTCAGATGCTCCCGGCAGGTTGCTCCGTCGCGCGCGGCCTGACAAGCCCTTCGCCGGTTGCGGTGCGACGCCGGACATCGACGGCCGAAACGGCGGCTATGGACCGCTCGCCTTCAGGAAACTGAAGTAGTCGCTGTCGGTCGACACGACCAGCCAGGTGTTGGGGTCGATCGTCTTCTCGAAAGCCTCCATCGTGCGCAGGAACTCGTAGAAGTTCCTGGCCTGGACGGACTGGTTGTAGGCCGAGGCGTAGATGTCGGTGGCCTCCGCGTCGGCCCGGCCCCGGATCTCGGTCGCCTGACGGTAGGCCTCGGACTCGATTCGTTTCAGGTCGCGGTCCATGTTGCCGAGAATCTCCGACGCCTGGCCCTGGCCCTGGGAGCGGAAGCGATCGGCGATCCGCTGCCGTTCCGAGATCATCCGGTTGAACACATCCCCTTCGACCTGTTCGCCGTAGTTGATGCGACGGAACTGGACGTCGAGAACCTCGATACCGAGATCCTCGGTGCGATCCTGGGCCGCGACCAGGATGTCCTGCCGGATCTTGTCGCGACCCGTCACGATTTCCTCCAGGCCACCGCCCGAGTCCAGATACGACTCGTCTGCCGCCGCCTCGCGGTTCGAACTGCGGATCACCTCGATCAGGTCGTGGTTTGCGATCGCGTTGCGGGTCTCGCCGTCCAGGATGTCGTCAAGACGCGACTGGGCCCCCAGCTCGTCGCGCAGACGCTGGAAGAACAGCAACGGGTCCGAGATCCGCCACCGGGCGTAGGTGTCGACGAAGATGAACACCTTGTCGCGGGTTGGCAGCTCCTCCGCGGAGCCCTGCCACTCCAGGAAGCGGCGGTCGAAGTAGTGCGCCTTCTGGATGAAGGGCAGCTTGAACTTCAGCCCGGGAGTCACGATCGCGTCGCCGACCGGGGCGCCGAACTGCGTGATGATCGCCTGACGATCCTCCGGCACCACGAACAGGCCATTGGCAGCCACGAGCAGCAGCACCAGGACCAACAGCAGCATGCCGATCTTCATGGTGATCCTTCCCCCGCCTGTTGGGCCGCGATCTGCCGTGCCGTCCTCGCCGCGCTGACTCCCTCGAAGCTCATGATCGGAGTCAGACCCTCGACGTCCTCGTCGACGACGATCTTCCGTCCCACGCGGGGCAGCACGCGTTCCATCGTCTCGATGAACAGCCGCTTGCGCGTCACTTCCGGCGCCTGGCGGAACTCCTCGTAGAGGGCGTTGAACCGTGTCGCGTCGCCCTGGGCCCGGTTGACCCGATCGAGCGCGTAGCCCTCCGCCTGCTGGATCGCCTGCCGCGCCTGACCCTCGGCGCGCGGGATGACCCGGTTGTACTCCGCCTCGGCTTCGTTGACCAGCCGCTCGAGCTCCTGCTCGGCCTGGTTGACCGCGTTGAACGACGGCTTGACCGGCTCGGGCGGATTGTTGCTCTGGAGTACGACCTGGTCGATATCGATACCGGTCTCGTACTGGTCGCAGAGTGCCTGGAGTTCAAGCTTGACCGAGCCCTCGATCTCGGCCCGGCCGACCGTGAGCACCTCGTTCACGGTGCGGTCGCCGATCACCTTGCGCATCACCGCCTCGCTCATGTCGCGGAAGGTGTCGTCCAGGTTGCGGACCCGGAACAGGTACCGATACGGGTCGACTACCCGGTACTGCACGACCCACTCGACCACCGCCGCGTTCAGATCGCCGGTGAGCATGTTCGCCTCGTCCGCGTTGCCCACGAAGGAGCTCCGCACCGCAACGCTTTCGCTGCGAAAACCGAACTCCTCCTTCAACTGGCGCCGCACGGGCACCTTGGTCAGCCTGTCGATCAACGGGATCTTGAACCGCAGCCCGGGTTCGGTCGTGCCGACGTAGCGGCCGAGACGGAGAATCACCCCCACCTCTTCGGGCTGTACCGTGTAGACGCTGTTCAGGAGCAGAAGCCCGGCCAGCAGGAGGAGTGCGAGGACCTTCAGGCCGCCCAGCCGATCGCGCAGGGTCTTGCCGAGGTTCTCGAGATCAAGCAGGCTGTCGCCGGCGGAGAAGTTGTCGGACATGGAGAACAAGGCTATGACATCGCCACCCCGATAACAACCGCCCGCAACAGCCTGCCGCCGAAGAACGGCGTCGGCGTCATGCGGAATCTGCCGCCTGTCACGCGAATTCCGGCGGTGCGTCCAGGCGGTAGTCTCGCCGTCATGCCGCCGCGCTTCGACGACGACGCGAAGACGCTCCGGCTGTCCGTGGCGGACCTTCTCGACCATCGCTTCGCCCGCCACTTGGGGTTCGCCAACCGTGGCGGCTTCGAGCGCCTCTGGGTCGGCCAGGCGATCCACAGCCGCTACCAGGAGCGGGAGATGGAACGCGAGCCGAGCTACCGCCGGGAAGTCGAGCTCTCGCTCGAGTTCATCCACCGCGGCTGGCAGGTCACGCTGGTCGGCCGCGCGGACGGCGTCTACCGTGATGCGGAAGGAACCCTGGCCATCCAGGAGATCAAGTCGGTGCGCCCGAACACCGAGCCATCGCCCGGGATGCTGGCGACCTACCGACGCCAGGCGGCGATCTACGCCTGGATCGTCCATCGCTCGGGGGTCGCCGCAGCCGTGCCGGTGCGCGCCGAGCTGGTGCTCATCGAGATCGGCGCCGCCGAGGTCGAGCGGCTCGAAGTCGAGCTCGACTGGGGAGAGCTCGAAACAGACATCCGGATCCGGCTCAACGCCCTGGTCCACGACTACCAGGCGGCCCGCGATCACCGCCAGCGGCGTCAGCTCGCCGCCGAACGGCTCGAGTTCCCATTCCATCGACCGCGGGCCGGCCAGCAGAAGATCGTCGACCGCGCTGGTCTTGCCGTCGCGCAACGCGAGCACCTGCTGGTTCAGGCGCCGACCGGTCTGGGCAAGACCGCCGCCGTCCTGTTCCCGGTGCTGCGTGAGGCGCTGGCGCGCGATCTGCGCGTGTTCGTCCTGACGGCGAAGAACACGCAGCAGGCGATGGCGACCCGGGTCATCGACCTGCTCAATCGCGAACGCGCCTTCCATGCCCTGCATCTGCGTGCCAAGGCCCGGATGTGCGCCAACGACGAGATCATCTGCCACGAGGACTACTGCCAGTACGCCCGTGACTACTACGTCAAGCTGCAGCGCAGTCGGCTCGTGCCGAGACTGCTCGACGAGCACAGTCTGCTGAGACCGGACGCGATCCACGCGGTCTCGAAGGGCGCCCGGGTCTGCCCGTTCGAGATCAGCCTGGAACTCGGGCGCCAGGTCCAGGTCGTGGTCGGCGACTACAACTACGCCCTCGACCCCTTCGTCAGGCTGACGGAATTCCAGGGCGAAGCGGACCTTTCGGGCACCGTCCTGGTGGTCGACGAGATCCACAACCTGATCGACCGCGGCCGCGGCTACTACAGCCCGGAACTGACCGCGAAGAGCTGCAGCGGCGCAGCCTCTGGCCTGCGAGCGGCAGGCCGCGGCGTCGAAGGCGGACCGATCAGCCGCCTGCGCGAGCTCTGCGCCGACCTCGAAGAGGTGATCCGCACCGGGGTGGATCAGCAACTCGATTCCCCCGACCGCCATGCCGTCGCGGAAGGCGTGCCTCCGGAGGAGGAACTCTGGCGCCTGCGGCCCGCCTTCGACCGCGGCTTCGTGGACTACCTGGAGTTCCGTCGCGACACCCGCTCGTTCGCCGCCGACGACGCCTTTGTCGATCTCTACTTCAAGCTGCTCCGGTTCCTCAACATCCTCCAGCTCGCCTCGTCGCCCAGGCACGCCGGGTCCTTCAGCTTCCTTTTCCGGCGTATCGCCGGCGAACCGGGTTTCAGTCTCCTGTGCAAGGACGCCAGCGCCTTCCTTGGCGCGACGATCAACCGCTGCCGGTCCTGCATCGGCTTGTCCGCGACCCTTCAGCCGTTCGAGTTCCACCGCGACCTGCTCGGCTTCGACGACGCGCGGACCTCCACTCTCGAGTTGCCCGGCGCCTTTCCTGCCGAGAACCGCCGGATCGTCGTCGACACGTCGGTGACCACGACGTACCGCACCCGCGAGAACAACTACGGTCCGATCGCCGAACGACTCGCGCAGTTCGCCCGCTCGGTGCCCGGGAACTCGATGGCGATCTTCCCCAGCTACAGGTTCCTGGCCGAAGTCGAGAAGCGGCTTCCCGACTGCGGCCGCAACGTGGTCGTCCAGCAGCCGACGACCAGCGACGCCCGCCGCCAGGAGGTCCTCGACGCTCTGACCAGTCCGCTTGCCGGCGACACGCTGCTGCTCGCGGTGGCGGGCGGCGTGTTCTCGGAGGGCGTCGACTATCCGGGCGACGCGCTGCTCGCGGTTGCGGTCGTCGGACCGTGCCTGCCGGCCGTGACCGTGGAACAGAAGCTGCTCCAGGCCTACTACGACGAACGCTTCGAGCGCGGCTTCGAGTACGCCTTCGTGGTGCCCGGAATGACCCGTGTCGTCCAGGCCGCAGGACGGCTGATCCGCTCCGCTGACGACCGCGGCGTGATCGCGCTCTTCGACCGCCGCTTTCTCCAGCGGCCCTACCGGAAGCACCTGCCGGCCGAGTGGTGGCCCGAATCTGCCGCGGCGGCGACCGCTGGCCTCGCCGGCCACCCGGCGGCCGCTGCTGCGGCGTTCTTCGGCGCGTGACTTGACCCATGACGGGTCTCCGGCATCGCATCGAGCGCTTCGTGAGCGTCGGCGAGGGGTGTTTCGAAGAACTCGCCACGGCGGCAGCCCGCTTCGGGTACGAGCGCGTCGAGCCCTACCGCCGCCTGTGCGAACGCCGCGGCCTCTCCTCCGCAGCCCTCGACGACTGGCGAACGGCGCCGCCGGTGCCCACAACCGCGTTCAGGTCGGTGCGCCTGGCCGCCGCCGAGCCGCGGGAGATCTTCCGCAGCAGCGGAACGACCCAGGGCACCGAGCGACGGAGCGTCCATTACCACCCCTTTCCCGACCTCTATCGGACGGTGATCGACGCCTCCTTCGCCGCCGCCTGCCTGCCTGTCCGCTCTGCACGGTTGCCGATCGCGCGGGTGCCGATCCTCTCGCTCATCCCCGAGCGCAACGCGGCCCCCGAATCGAGCCTCTCCTTCATGGCCGACCACGTCTTCGGACGCCACGCCGCCCCTGGCAGTGCCTGGGCCGTTTCGCAAGGCGGGATCGACGTGGGGCTGGTACGCCGCTGGCTGCAAGCGCACGGCGAGGCGGAACCGGTGCTGATCCTCGCCACTGCCCTTGCGCTCGTCCTCGTGCTCGACCACCTGAAGCACCCGAAGGGCGAACCGGCCGAGCCTCCCATCCGGTTGCCGGCCGGAAGCCGCGTCTTCGAGACCGGCGGCTTCAAGGGCCGACGCCTCGAGACGACACCGCAGGAGGTCGGGTGCCGTACCCGCACCCTGCTCGGCCTCGACCGGCAGGCGATTGTCCGCGAGTACGGCATGACGGAACTGACCAGTCAGGCCTATTCCCGGCCCGGCGGCGAGCTGCTGCACACGCCGCCGTGGATGCCGTTCCGCGTGCTCGACCCTGAGACCCTGGAGGAAGTCGAGGACGGACGCGTCGGGCTGCTGTCCTTCTTCGACCTCGCCAACCTCGGCTCCGTCTGCCACATCCTGACGGAGGATCTGGGGGTCCGCGAGGACGGCGCCTTTCGCCTGCTCGGCCGCGCCAGCGGCGCCGAACTGCGCGGTTGTTCCCTGACCGCGGAAGAACTGGGCTCGCTGTGAAGACCGTTCGGTCCAGCCGAGTCAGCGCGGGCTTCCGCGCGGATGCGGTCGGCCCCGGCGTCGTTTCCGTGAGACGGCGGTTCCGGTGAACACGTCCGAAACCACAACCCGGCGCCTCGCCGACGCCGCGCCTGCCCTTCGGGACCTTCTCGCCGTGGACCTTCTCGCCGCCTGGGACGACACCCTCACCGCCTTTCTCGACCCCGCGAGCCCCGAACGCTGCGAAGTCGACCCTGACCTGCTCCAGGCCACCGGGCTTTCGCCCGACGGTCTCGGCCACGGCCTGCGCACAATCGGTACCGGAATGCGCGGGAACGCCGCGGCCGCGGAACTCGACCGTCCGCATCGCCAGCAACAGGCCGGTTTCAGCCTCGTCGTGCTGCCGGCCGGCCCGCCGGGCCTGATGCTCCAGTCCCTCCTCCCGGCCCTGGCCGCGCGAGCACCCGTCCTGTTCAAGTCATCACGGGCCGAACCCCATTTCGCGCCGGCCTTCCTCGAGGCGCTGAGTCGCCGCCTGCCCGTCCTGCGGGATGCCTACGAGGCCGCCGTCTGGACCGGCGGCTATGTCTCGGTCGAACGCCGTCTGTACGCCGGCGCGCGGCTCGTCGCGGCCTACGGCAACGAATCGACGATCGCCTCCATCAAGGCCGCAGGCCCCCGCAAGCTCGTCGCATTCGGTCCGAAGCTCAGCTTCGGCTGGGTCGGCGCCGGAGCGGACCTCGAACAGGCAGCACGCGGCATGGCCCTCGACGTTGCGCTGTTCGACCAGCGCGGTTGTCTCTCCGTGGAAGCCGTTCTCGCCGATCGCATGGCGGCCGACACCTTCGCCGACTCCCTGGCAAGGGCCCTTGGCGAACTGGCGGCTCGGCTGCCGCCTGGCCGCAGCACCACCTCGGAGCTCTCCGGCGTGCGCCTCGCCCGTGAAGACGCCGAGCTCCGCGGCCTCACCTGCCACGGCGGCGCGCTCGATGCTGGCACCGTGATCGTCGAGAACGAAGCCCGGATCAGGCCGTCGCCCGGCCTCCGCACCGTCCGCGTCCACCCGGTCGATGGCGTACCGGCACTCTACGACTGGAACGGTCGCCTTCAGGGCATCGCCGTCGCCGGCCACATGCCCGCGCACGTCCGCCGCTTCTTCCGACGAGTCGGAGTCTCCCGCCTTGCGCCCGCCGGTGAACTCCAGGCCACCGACGCCGCCTGGCGCAACGGCGGCGTCGACCTCGCCGCGGAGCTTGCACTCGATGTGTGAGCACACCCGAGCACACTTGTACGCACAGGCGTGCAAGCATGTCCTCGCCATGCGGAAACGCCTGACCCGAACCGGCAACAGCCACGTGAGCGTGTTGGACCAGGGGATCCTCGAAGCCGCCGGGATCGACAGAGAAACACTGCTGGAAGCGTCGCCGGACGGCGATGTCATCCCGACATGCGCGAAGCGCAGCGAAGAGCGCGCCGCGAAGCTCGAGCGCGGTCTGGATCGGATGCACGCGCGGTACGCCGGCGCCTTCCGGCTTCTGGCGCAGTAAAGTGGACGAGTTCGGGCCGCGTGGAGCCGGTGTTCGCTTGCCCTCGACCGGGGGCCTGCGTGACCGCGGCTTGCTGGAGTCCGCCATCGCAGTGCCCGCGGCCGGGTACCGCCACGAGTCTCAGATAGCGGTTTATCTGGAGATGACGGGCGCGCCCGGCATGACTACGGATCCGGCGGCAGGCCCGACACCGTCTCGACAACCATGCCATCCGCGACCCGGAACGAACGCGGCAGCGTCCGGTACAGCGGGCTCAGGAACGTCGCCGGCGCCTCGCGGATCTCGAAGGCCGGGCCATAGGACCAGAAGAACGTCCGGTTCTCCTCCGGGGTCGCCGAACTGAGCACCCACATCCGACCGCCGTCGAAGACGTGCCGGTTCAGATCGTCTACGGCGTTGCCCAGCGCTTCGTCGAGGTCGGCGATGACAAGCCAGTGCTCGCCCTCCTCGAGCTCCGGCACGACCGTCGACAGGCACAGGCGGCTGTTCCCGTCGCCGCTGCAGATCCGGTCGATCGCGAGACCCGGCTTGAGCCGTGTCGCCAGGTTGTCAAGCGGCAGGTCAGGCGCCGCGCCGGCAAACGCCAGCAGGCCCACTGTCAACAGGCCGACAACGGCGAGCCGGATCCACGGCAGGCCGGAAGCCGCGCGCCGGCCCAGGAACGCCAGAGCCAGGGCCGGGACCATGAGCGCCAGGTCCTGCCAGAACGCCTCGGCCGGCGTGCGTTCGACGAGGTTGCCGAAGCAGCCGCAGCCTGCGTCCTCCGGACCCGCGATGCCGCGCAGGTCGCGGTAATAGGCGCGGCCGGTCAGAAATAGGAAGAACGCCACCAGGAGCGCCGACGGCCCCAGCACCCACAGCCGGCGCAGGCCCAGGATCAGGGCGCTGCCGAGGCCGACCTCGAGCGCCAGGGCGATCACCGTCACCACCGCTGCCGGCAGCAGGAAGTCGAGACCCTCGATCTCGATCTGGCTCACGAACGCCTGCGGGTCAAGCGCCTTGACCGCGGCGCCGAACGCCAGGACGGCGCCCAGGAAGGCGCCGCCCGCCCATCCGACCACGCTCGACAGAAGCTCGAAGCGGTCGCCCGGCGCTGCCGCGCGGGTCTTTCTGCGGGCATTACCCGGCATGGCTCGCCGTCATCCGTCTGCCGCTCATCCCGCGCTCATCCCGTTGTTATCCTGACTTGCCCGGCGCGCGCTCCGATCTGGCGCGCCACGTCCAACGGCACAGAATAACCGATGATCTCCATCTCCGGCCTCGGCAAGAGCTTCGGCGAGCAGACCCTGTTCGGCGGCGCGAGCGCGCGGTTCGCAAAGGGCGAGCGCTACGGCATCGTGGGCTCCAACGGCTCGGGCAAGTCGACTCTCCTGCGCATGCTGACGGGCGACGAGCCGCCCAGCGAAGGTCTGGTCTCGGTGCCGAAGCGTTGCCGGCTGGGGGTGCTCAGGCAGGATCATTTCCAGTACGAGGAGGATCGGATCCTCAACGTCGTGATGATGGGGAATGCCGAGCTGTGGAACGCGATGGTCGAGAAGGAGCAGCTGCTCGAGCGCGCCGACCAGCACTTCGACGGCGACCGCTACGCTGCGCTGGAGGAAGTCGTCATGCGCTGGGACGGGTACTCGCTGGAGTCCCGGGCAGCCGAGATCCTCGAGGGGCTGGGGATCGAAACGGAGGCCCACAGGCAGCCGCTCTCGACCCTCTCCGGCGGCTTCAAGCTCCGCGTGCTGCTGGCGCAGACCCTGGCCGCCGCCCCCGACGTCCTGCTGCTCGACGAGCCGACCAACCACCTGGACATCCTCTCGATCCGCTGGCTCGAGAAGTTCCTCTGCGACTTCAGGGGCGTGGTCCTCGTGGTCTCCCATGACCACCGCTTCCTCGACAACGTCTGCACCCGGATCGTCGACATCGACTACGAGGCGGTCACCATCTATCCGGGCGCCTACTCGAACTTCGAGCGGAAGAAGGTCGAAGAACGGGAGCGCAGGGAGGCCGAGATCGAGCAGCGTCAGCAGGAGATCGACCACCACCGGAAGTTCGTCGACCGCTTCCGCTACAAGGCGAGCAAGGCGCGGCAGGCCCAGAGCCGGGTCAAGCTGATCAACCGGATGACGATCGAGCCGCTGCCCCGGAGCTCGCGCCGCTACCCGCGGTTCCGCTTCCGGTCGCGCCGCCCGTCCGGCAAGCGGGTGCTCACTCTCGAGGGGATCTCGAAGAGCTACGGCAACAACAACGTGCTCGAGGACGTGTCACTCGAGATCGGCCGCGGCGAGAGGGTGGCGGTGATCGGACCGAACGGCATCGGCAAGTCCACCCTGCTCAAGATCGCGGTCGGCAAGGTCGGTGCCGACCGCGGCGAGATCGACTGGGGCTACGAGACCCACCCGGGCTACTTCGCCCAGGATCACCGCTCGCAGTTGCTCGACCAGGATGGCGCCGAGCGAAAGACCGTCGAAAGCTGGCTCTGGGACTGCTGCCCGGGCGAGCCGATCGGCTTCGTGCGCGCTCAGCTCGGCGCGGTCCTGTTCTCGAAGGACGAGGCGGCCAAGCGCATCGGCAGCCTCTCGGGCGGTGAGGCGGCGCGCCTCCTGTTCTGCCGCCAGGTCGTGCTCAAGCCCAACGTGCTGGTCCTGGACGAGCCGACCAACCACCTCGACCTGGAGGCGATCCAGGCCCTGATCGACGGCCTTCTGGACTATCCCGGCACCTTGCTCCTGGTATCCCACGACCGCTGGTTCGTGAGCCGACTCGCCACCCGGATCGTCGAGATCTCGAGCGATGGCGTGGACGACTTCGTCGGCAGCTACGACGAGTACCTGGCTCGCCTGGGCGACGATCACCTCGACCGGGCGGCCGCTCTGGTGAGGGCGAAACGGGAGAAACGGGAGAAGAAGACCGCGCGGTCCCGTCGGCGCGCCAGGCCCGCCGGCAAGGTCGCCGGTTTCTTCGAAAGCGTGGCGGAGTAGCCCGCAGCCGGATCGGCGATTCCCTCACACCCCGAAGTAGCGCGCGTCGGGGTGGTGGAACACCAGCGCCGATACGGTGGCTTCCGGATCCATCATGTCCCCCTCGGTGAGTTCGACGCCGATGTCGGCGGGCTCCAGCGCAGCGAACAGTTGACGCTGGCCGGCAAGATCGGGACAGGCCGGGTAGCCGAACGAGTAGCGCTTGCCGCGGTACTTCGCAGCCAGACGCTCGCGGGTCGTCATCTCCGGCGGATCGGGGAAGCCGAGTTCGCTGCGGAGTCGCTGGTGCAGCAGTTCGGCCGCGGCCTCGGCCGTCTCGAGGGCCAGCGCCGCGTAGGCATGGCTCCAGAGGTACTCCCCTTCCCGCTTGAAGCGCTCCGAGACGTCGCGTACGCCGGTGCCCGCGGTGACGACGAACAGTGCCACGTGATCGCCCGCCGGAAGTACGTAGTCGGCGAGACAGAGTCCGTCCTCGCGTGTCTGGCGGGGCAGGAGCCATTCGGCCGCGACGCTCGTGGGACCGCCTCCGCCCCGTGCGAACAGGACCAGCCGGTTGCCTTCGCTCCGGGCCGGAAAGACCCGCCACACGCCGCGCACGGCCATTTCGCCGCGAGCGAAGTCCTTGAGCTGCTCGACCACGGTCTCGACCTTCCGCAGTCGTGGATCGTCGGCCTGGCGCAGACGTTCCACGGAGCCCTTCAGGCCGAGGTGCCTGGCGTAGAGCATCTGCAGATTCAGGTGGGGCCACACGTCGTCCAGGTCGAAGCGAGCGATGCGGCGATCGAGGTACGGCGGCCGGGGCGCCGGGATGTCCGTGCGGACGGTGGAGCTGCGCCGCTCTCCCTGCGGAGCCGCCCTTGCCCTGGCTCGGGCCCGAAACGCTGCCGCGTCCCGTTCGCGCAGCGACTTGATCTGCTGAAGCAGCCCCCCCCTTCGGCCGCCGTCGCGAAGACGTTCGATCAGGTCGAGCCCGCTCATCGCGTCGCTCGCGTACGTGCAGACGCCGGCGTACTCGGGAGCGATCCGGCCATGCGTGAACCGCCGCGTCAGCGCCGCTCCCCCGACGACGAGATCGGTATCGATGCCGGCGGCGGCGAGATCTCCGGCGGTGGCCACCATCTGATGGGCGCTCTTGACCAGCAGGCCCGAAAGCCCGATCACGTCCGGCCGGTGCTCTTGAGCCGCCTGGATCAACTGCTCGCTCGGCACCTTGATCCCCAGGTTCACGACATCGAAGCCGTTGTTGGTCAGGATGATGTCGACCAGGTTCTTGCCGATGTCATGGACGTCGCCCTTGACCGTGGCCAGGATGACCCGGCCGCGGGTCATGCCCTCCATCCGCTCCATGTGGGGTTCCAGGTGGTCGACGGCGGCCTTCATCACTTCGGCGCTCTGCAGCACCTCGGCCACGATCAGCTCGTTGTCGTTGAACAGACGGCCGACTTCCGCCATCCCGGTCATCAGCGGTCCGTTGATGATGTCGAGCGGTTCCGGCCAGCGCGGGTCCGCCAGCGCCGTGTCCAGGTCGGAGTGAAGACCCTCCTTGCTGCCCTCGACCACCGAACGCGAAAGCCGTTCCGCCAGCGGCAGCAGGTCGCGCGGCGCCTGTTCGATCCGCCCCTTGCGCTCCCGGAACGCGGCGGTGAAGGCCTCGACCGCGCGCTGCCCCGCCTCTGCATCGCCGGGGCGCAGATCGAGCAGCGCTTCCGCGAGCACCCGTTCGGAGACCGGGATCTCGGCGTAGCGGGCCAGACCCTGCGTGTTGACGATGGCCGCGTCGAGGCCGGCCTGGGTGCAGTGATAGAGGAACACCGCGTTCAGGACCTCCCGTCCCGCGAGCGGCAGGCCGAAGCTCACGTTCGAGATGCCGAGGATCGTCCGCGTACCCGGGAACGCTTCCCGCACCAGGCGAACCCCTTCGATCGTCGCAGCCGCCGAGCCCAGGTAGGCCTCGTCGCCCGTCCCGCACGGGAAGACGAGGGGATCCCACCAGATGTCCTGGGGTTCCAGGCCCCAGCGCGAGGTCAGCAGGTCGTGACTGCGTTCCGCGACCTGCAGCTTGCGTTCGGTCGACACCGCCATGCCCTGCTCGTCGATCAGGCCGACGATCACCGCGCAGCCGAACTGCCTGGCCAGGGGCACCACCCGCTCGAAGCGCTCGGTCCCATCCTCCAGGTTGATCGAGTTGAGGATCGATCGCCCCTGACACCAGGTGAGCGCCCGGGCCATGACCTCGTGGTCGGTGCTGTCGATCATCAGCGGCGTCCTGACTCGGCGCACCAGCCGCTCCAGCAGCCGTTCCATGTCGCCGCACTCGTCCCGTTCCGGGTCCTGGAGACAGATGTCGACTACCTGCGCACCGCCCTGGACCTGAGCGCGGCCCACCTCCGCTGCGGCCTCGTATTCGCCCGCGAGGATCAGCCGCTTGAACTTGCGGCTGCCGAGCACGTTGGTGCGTTCGCCCACGAGGAGCGGCCGGTTGTCCTCGGTCAGTTCGGCGGCTTCCAGGCCCGAGACGATGCAGCGGCGATGTTCCGACGGCAGACGCGGCGAACGGCCCCGCACGAGATCCGCGAACATCCTGACGTGTGCCACGGTCGTGCCGCAGCAGCCGCCGACCAGATTCAGCCAGCCATGTTCCAGGAAGCGGGAGAAGACGGATCGGAAGTCGTCCGGCGTCTGCGTGTAGCGGCCGTCTTCGTCGGGAAGCCCGGCGTTCGGGACGCATGCCACTCGCGTGCGGCAGATCTCGGACAGGGTCCGCAGGTGATCGAACATCTGGTCCGGTCCGGTGGCGCAGTTGAGACCGACGTAGAGCAGGTCGCGGCGGTCCCTGTGCAGCAGGGAGGCGGCGAGCGCCTCGACATCCTGGCCTCCCAGCATGGTGCCCGTGGTCTCGATCGTCACCGAAACCGCCACCGGCAGACGCCAGCCGAGTTGCTCGAACGCCCGCTCGATCCCGATCAGGCCCGCCTTGAGGTTGCGTGTGTCCTGGCAGGTCTCGAGCAGCAGGTAGTCGACGCCGCCGGCGGCCAGGCCCAGCGCCTGGGTGAAGTAGTCGTCCCGCAACCGCTCGAACGTGACGCCGCCAGTGACCGAGATCGCCTTGGTCGTTGGCCCCATCGAGCCGCAGACGAAGCACTCCCGTTCCGCCTCGGCGCAGGCCTGCCGGGCCAGCTCGGCTGCGCCCCGGTTCAGTTCGAAGGCGCGCTCCTGCAAGCCGTACTCGGCGAGCACCAGGGGCGTACCGCCGAACGTGTTCGTCTCGACGATGTCGGCGCCGGCCTGCAGATAGGATCGGTGGACGTCGAGCACGACGTCGGGCCGGGTCGCCGCCAGATTCTCGTTGCAACCATCGAGTGCGACGCCGCCGAAGTCGGCCGGACCGAGGTTCGCTGCCTGGAATGCCGTCCCGGTGGCGCCGTCCAGTACGAGAATTCGCTGCTCGAGGGCGGCGGCAAGGGCTCGTTCCCGGGCTTCCCGGCCCGGCGGTTCGGTCAGCTGCTCGATCGGCACGTCATCAACTCCACGCTTGCCCCGTCCGGTTCGTCAGCTGGCCGGCCACCCTGACGCCGGAGCGACGGTTCGAGACGGTTTGCGACATCCGCAGATGGCGGTCGCCACTTGAGCGCAAGGCGCCGCGGAGAGCGCTCAGCGCGGTCCGACGAATCCCTCCTTCTCGAGGTGGAGAATGACCTGCTGTGCGGCCTCCTCGGCAGAGATGCCCGTCGTGTCGATGACCAGGTCCGGGTTCTCCGGCGTTTCGTAGGGGTCCGATATGCCGGTAAAGGCATCGATCAGCCCCGCCCTTGCCTTGGCGTAGAGCCCCTTGACGTCGCGCTCCTCGCATACCTCGAGCGGCGTCGCGACGTGGACCAGAATGAAGCCGCCAACATCCTCGATCATCTCCCGCACGTCCTGACGGACGCTCTCGTAGGGCGCGATCGGGGCGCAGATGGCAACGCCGCCGTTCTTCGTGATCTCCGAGGCGACGAACCCGATCCGCCTGATGTTGATGTCGCGATGCTCCCGGGAGAACCCGAGTTCCGACGACAGGTTGGTGCGCACGATGTCGCCGTCGAGCAGGGTCACCGGACGGCCGCCGGCTTCCAGGAACCTGACCAGGAGCACGTTCGCGATCGTCGACTTTCCGGCGCCGGAAAGACCGGTGAAGAACACCGTGAAACCCTGGTTGCTGCGCGCCGGATGGCTGAGGCGCAGCTCGCGGGCCACTTCCGGGAAGGTGAACCACTCCGGAATCGGAAGTCCCCGGCGTAGCCGGCGGCGAAGATCGCTGCCGGAGATCGACAGTGTCCGCTCTCCCTCCCTTGTGGCATCCACCGGCTCGTAGGAGTCGCGGTCCTCGACGTAGACCATCATCCGGAAGGGGACCATCTTCACGCCGAGCTCGGCCTCGTGCTCGATCATCAGTTCCTGCGCGTCGTAAGGGCCGTAGAAGGGCTGACCGGAGGAGTCGCCCCCGGGGCCCGCGTGGTCGCGTCCGACGATCAGGTGGGTACAACCGTAGTTCTTGCGGATCAGGGCGTGCCAGAGCGCCTCGCGCGGTCCCGCCATGCGCATGGCAAGCGGCAGCAGCGCCAGCTCTGCGGTGTGGCGCGGATAGTGGCGCAGGACCTTGCGGTAGCAGCGGACGCGCGTGTAGTGATCCAGGTCGCCCGGCTTCGTCATGCCGACGACCGGGTGAATCAACAGGTTGGCCTCCAGCTCCCGGGCGGCCCGCAAGGTCAACTCGAAGTGAGCCCGGTGCATCGGATTGCGGGTCTGGAAGGCGACTGCCGTCGTCCACCCGAGCTGCGCGAAGCGACGCCGGAGCTGCTCGGGCGTCTTACGCAGTCCAGGAAAGTCGTAGTGCCGCGGCAGCCCTGCGCCCTCGACCTGGCCGCCCACGGAGACGGTGTTGGTCCGCTGGTAGAGGTGGGCGACACCGGGGTGGGTCTGGTCGAGCGTGCCGTAGACGAGTTCCGCTTCCTGGCGCCGGTCGTGTTCCCAGACGTCATCCACCGTCAGCACGGCAAGCATCAGGCCCTCGGGGTCGCGAAGGACCAGACGGGACCCCGCCTCCAACCCGGCAGCAGCGTCCGGAGTCACGTCCAGCGTGATCGGGATCGGCCACAGCGCACCCGAGGGCAAGCGCATCGTTCGGCACACGCTGTCGAACGCCGCCTGGTTCAGGAACCCGTCGAGCGGCGCGAATCCGCCGCACAGCAGCAGCTCCAGATCGCAGGTCTGACGCGGCGTCAGCGTCCAGGAGGGCCACTCGCGCGATCCCTCTCGCAATTCGCTCAGGCGTTCCGGCGCGGCGATCAGCGACTGCGGCGAGCCGCTGCGCCGCGCCAACTGCGGCTCGGTCATCATCTGCTCCGTCGACGTCGTCGTAGGGCGGCCAAGCAGCGCCGGCCGGCACGGCAGTCTAGCAATCCTCGCGGCAGAAATTCGCGCGGCATGCGAGGTCGATGCACGCCGTCCGGCCTCGTTGCTCCTCGGTCGGCCATGGCCCGAGAACGGCGCGGCGTGTCTGTTCGCGGCGCCTTGCCGCGCGAACGGGCGCCGGATCGGCTCCCAGTGCGGCACGGACGTCTGCCGCGGGCTGTCAGAGGTCGAGTCAGGCGCCCCGGGATCAGCCGCCGAGAGGCAGAGCAGGCGGCCCGGCCAAGGGGCGAGTAGCATCGCCGCCGGGGGCGTCCGGGGAGCGTCGGGGAGGAACCCATGGTCTGGGAGCGAGAGATCGAGGAGCTGAAGCGACGCCGCGAATTCGCCCGACAGATGGGCGGCGAAGCCGGCATCGCGGAGCAGCACCGCCGCGGCAAGCTGACGATCCGGGAACGTATCGAGCTGTTGACCGACGAGGGTTCGTTCCAGGAGATCGGCGAGCTTGCCGGCGCGGCCACCTACGACGGCAACGAGCTCCAGGACGTGCGGCCCTCGAACCGGGTCATCGGGCTCGCCCGTCTGAACGGCCGCCGCGTGGTTCTGAACGGCGGCGACTTCACCGTCCGCGGCGGGGCCTCCGACGCCTCGATCGGCGACAAGAGCGGCCACGCCCAGAAGCTGGCACTCGGTTGGCGCCTGCCGTACGTGCGGCTGCTCGACTCCACCGGCGGCAGCGTGAAGACCTTCGAGAAGATCGGACGCACCTATATACCGACCAACGCCGCAACCCCCGGCGTCGAGAACCTCCTGTGCAGGGTGCCGGTAGTGGCCGGCGTACTCGGCTCCGTGGCCGGTCTGCCGGCAGTGGAGTCGTGCCTGGCCCACTTCAACGTCATGGTGAGAGGCACGAGCCAGGTGTTCGCGGGCGGGCCGCCGGTCGTCAAGGCCGCGCTCGGCATCGACATCACGAAGGAAGATCTCGGCGACGAGCGCACCCAGGTCCACGGCAGCGGTGTCGTCGACAATCTCGTCGACTCCGAGGAGGAGGCCTTCGCGATGCTCAAGGGGTTCCTGAGCTACCTCCCCGACAACGTCTGGCAGGTGCCGCCGCGCGGCGGCACGAGCGACGACTCCGAACGCCGCGAGCCGTCGTTGCTGTCCGCCATCCCGCGCGAGAAGAACAAGGCCTACGACCCGAGAGCGATCCTCGACGCGGTTCTCGACCGCGGCTCCTTCTTCGAGATCACGCCGTTCTACGGACGCTCCCGGATCGTCGGACTCGCCCGCGTCAACGGCTATCCCATCGGCACGATGATCAACAACCCGGCCCATCTCGGCGGTTCGATGAACGTCGCCGCCGGCACGAAGGTGATCCGCTTTCTGCAGCTTTGCGACACCTTCCACCTGCCCATGGTCTACTTCGCCGATGAGCCCGGATTCATGGTCGGCCCCGAGCAGCAGCGCCAGGGAATCGTCCGTGCCGGCGCCAGGATGCTCTGCGCGACGCTCAGAACCCGCGTGCCGTGGCTCACCATCATCATCCGGCAGCTCTACGGCGTCGCCGGCCAGTGCCACGATCGCCCGAGCGGCATGTTCCGGCGTGTCGCCTGGCCGTCCGGCCACTGGGGGTCCATGCACATCTCGGGCGGCGTGACCGCCGCCTACCGGCGCGTCATTCGGCAGTCCGACGACCCGAAGGCCAGGCAGAAGGAGATCGAGGACCGCCTCGAGGCCTTGGCGTCGCCGTTCCGCACCGCCGAGGCGTTCAACATCGAGGAGATCATCGATCCCCGCGACAGCCGCCCTCTGGTCTGCGATTTCATCGACACCGCTCAGGGGGTTCTGGAGACCCAGCTAGGACCCGGGCCGACGCCCTACATGCCGTAGGCGCGCCATCCGTGACTCGAGTGCCGCCGTGAACGGCGCCGCTTGCTCACCGCCACGCCTTTTCCCTGCACCTCGACGATCGTGTGCGCGGCTGCTCTCGCGCTGGTCGAGGAGCACTCCTCAGGGACCTGTCCAGCCTGGGAGCTGCGTCGAACAGCAGTTCGGGCACCACGACCTCCCAGGCATCACACTTGAGGGAGGCGTGGTATTCGGGCCTGGATGCCCCGCGGCTCCAGCCGACGACGGCCAGCACCCAGGCGGCGCGGCACGTTCCGGCCGGTGGCTCGGCTGGTTCGTCACTCCCTGGGCCACGATCACCTGTGCTTCCTCATCGACTGCCAACTGGGCGTTATAGGCCTGGATGAAACCGTCCGGACCCTTCATGATGCTGCTCTCGGGGTCCGTGAAGTTGTCCTGGGCTTCGTCCCGTGGCAGGCCGTCGGGCTTCGACCGCGTTTCCTTGACCGGCAACGATCCGCGCCCTGCCGACTCGTCGCCGTCCGACGGCGCCAGCTTCTCGGCCTCCGCCCGACGCTTCGCCGCCTTCGTGCGCAGACCCTTGCGCACGCCCGGAAGCTTGTGCTCGGCAGCCGTTGCCTCCATCCCGCGCGCCTGCTCACGCAGCTGCCGCGCACGAGACGAACGAGCCTGAGCTTCCAGACGGGACTTCGCCTCGCGAAGCCGCGACAGACGACTCTCCCGACGACGAAGTTCCTCCGGCAACTCGTCGCCGCGAACACCAGCGCCGTGCAACGCGTCCTCCTCGATGTCCGCCGAGTCCGCCAGCGCCAGCTGACGATCCACTTCCGCTTGCAGACGCTTCTCCTCGGCCACCATCCGCTTGTAGCTCATCGCCTTGTGCTTGCTCGCGTTCGCCTTCACCTTCGTGCCGTCCACAGCCACATGGCGCAGCTTCAGCAGCCCCGCCTCCCGACACAGCCGAAGAACATCCACGAACAGCGACCCGAAGTGCTCCCGATGCACACGACGAAACTCGTTGATCGTCGTGAAGTGCGGCTGCGCGTTGCCCGAAATCACCCGGAACGGCACGCTCTCGTGACACGCCCGCTCGATCCGACGAGACGAATGCACACCCGTGCAGTACGCGTACACCAGCAACGACAGCATCATCCGCGGATCGTACGGACGCTGCCCGCGACCGTCCTTGCTCTGGATCGCGGCCTCCAGCCGACTGATGTCCAGAACCGACACCACATCCAGAACGAACCGGACCAGGTGATCCTCGTCCAGCCAGTCACGCATCGAAGGAGGAAGAAGGTACAACTGATCCTGAGTCCACGTCTGGTACCGCTTGCCCATCACCTGCTCCCTCCCGGATCGAACTGACAACGCCATTCTTGCCGATCGCAGACACCCCATGCCCCAGGCGCATCCATCTCTATGCCCTACAGACTCCTAGTGCGGCGATTTCGGTTGGGTTCTGGCGGTCTCGCGGCGGGATCGCCACCATTCCGACACTGCGCTCAAGATGACAGCGCCGCTCGCTAGCTCCACAGCGAGCAGGAGAATCAAGCCGGCAACAACGAGGGCGACCATCAGATGTACTCCTCACACAGGTCAAGTAGGCCAATGTGCATAGCCAACGTCAGCACAGATCCTAACATCAGAGGAACTCCTACAGGTGCGTTTCCCGTCACCGTCAGGATAGCGCCGATAGCCCATCGAAGCGCGGAGCTAATGGCGCTCCCGGTTTGGGCGGCGGCAACTACACCGCACGCTCCCGACATGATTTGTCTTTGCAGGTAGTCGTTCATTATTTCCACGATCACCGCCGAATCCCCGACCGCCGACTCCACCTGCTCGAAGGTCTCCTCCAGCGTCTCGCCAAGCGACTCCGTGTCCCCCCTGGCGCCGCCGTGAACCGTCACGCCCAGGATGGTCCCGGACTCGAGGTCCACCGCCTGTTCCGCCTTGTACGCGAGGTGCGTGCGGCCGTCCTTCATCTTCGTGATCCGAGCGTCCGGGTCATGAGGATTCTCCCACTCCTCGTTCGACAGCTTCTTCTTCCGCTTGCGGTCGAAACGGACAAGCTCCGCCCGCGTCGGCGTCTCCACGCCCGAGGCCTCCGCCAGACCCCGGACGAACTCCTCGTAGCCCTCGCCCGTGTCGCGACGCACGATGCTGCGCAGGGCGGCATTCGCCTCCAGCGTCGTCGCATCCACGCCCACCGTCCTGCCCGACACCAGACCCGAGTCCGCCAGACGCGCGAGAACCCACCCGAACACCTTGCCGTGAGTCTCCACGTCGATGCGCCGACGAGTGCGCGAAATCGTCGAATGATCCGGCGCCGGATCCGTCACGCCCAGGCCCAGGAACCGACGAATGCTCAGGGAATCCCAAGCACGCCACGCGATCCCGCGCTCCGAACCCAGGCCCTCGAAGTAGCCCAGGAACAACAACCGGAAGTACACGCCGGGAGGCAGACTCGGACGACCGATCCGCTCCGCGTAGAACTCCGCACATGCGGATTCGACGAACTCGTCGAAACCGGCCGACTCGAGGATGCCGTTCAAGCGCTCGTAGAACGGGTGTCCGGAGCTTCTCGGCAGATCCGAACCCGACACCCAGAGAGGCTCCTGAACCCCATGACGACTCTTCTTGCCCATGGCCATCGGAAGATCCTACGACGTCGGCAGGATCACGCCAGGATCGACTTTCGCCACGGACTGCTAGCGCCTCCCGCATGTCCTCGAGCCCGAGTTCGGCGAAGGCCGCCATGACGTGCACTTGCTGGTCGCGGCCCTCGTAATGGAGGGCGAGCGGCTCGAAATCTCCATTGGTGAAGCCGCGCCTTTCTCCCCTTGCAAGGCGGACGGTCATGGCCGGGCGAAACACGGCAAGCCCCTTGTTCAGGCGGATGATCTCCAGCTCGTGCAGCCACATCAGCGCATGGTCGAGGAGCTTGTTCGGGGAGTTGAACTTTCTCTTCGTGGCGTTGTCCCACGAGATTGACTGCTTGATCACCAGCAGAAGCTTGCCGAGAGTGGTCTCGGCCAGGAGGTCCTCACCCTGGCTTCCCTTCGGCAGGCGGCCAAGCAGATGTTCGAGCAGGGTTCCGGCGGCCTGGCGCCGAAGTGCCGCCGTCGTCTCCAGTGCGCTCCAGTCGCGTTGCAACGTGATCCACGCCGTTTGCTTGCTCAGTTTGCGTACCGAGAGGCTGCCGGCGGCGTCATCCTCGGCCCGGCCATCGCCGGCGATGGCGCGCAGGATACGCAACAGCCGCTCCGGCAGAGGATCGGCCAGGCCCTGATCGCGCAGCCTCTGAGAGGCGATTCGGAGATTCAGCGGCGCCGCATCTCCCTTCTCCTGATCGGGTGCTGCCTCGCGCATATGCGCAGTCACGGCAATTTCCAGCGCCGCTGCCTGTTCCAGACGTTTCAGCGACGAACGCTTGACGTCGGCGTGGACGAACGCAGTGATCTCGGTGTCGTTGCTGACGATGCCCAGAAGCTCGAGGTCGTAGAGCGCCTTGAGCACGCCTCTCGTGTGGAGGCCGGTGAGCGTCATTAGTTCGTCGGTGCTGATGGTCTCGTCCCTGGACGACGTGATCAGTGCCTTGACAATCCGCAGCAGCTTGTCCCGATATGTGGTCGCAATCTGCGGCCTCTCGAGCCGCCGCCTGGCCTGTTCGACCGACTCCACCCGGAGCGAGGATGGAAACACGTTGACGACATTTTCCTCCCGCCTCAGCAGACGGGCCTCTTCCAGCCAGGCGATGGCCGTCCGGACGCGCGTGTCGTCTGTGGCGGAATCGCGCACGACCAGATTGTCCTCGTCCTCATCGAGGATCTCGCCCGCCGTGGCCACAACTTCGCCCTGGTAGCGCTTCCTGCGGTCGAGATTGCGGAGCGCACGGAGAACGCCGTGGATTTCCTGCCGAGTGAGCCGTGCGTAAGCCGAGAGGCTGAACTGACGCTCGACGTCCTGGGGCGCGTAGAGCAGCACGCAGCTGGCCGGCTTGCCGTCCCGTCCCGCGCGGCCGGCCTCCTGGAAGTAGTTCTCCAGTGAGCCGGGCACGTCTGCATGGACCACGAGACGTACGTCCGGCTTGTCGATTCCCATGCCGAAGGCGTTGGTTGCCGCGATCACGCGCAAGTCCCCGTTGACGAAGCGCTTCTGGACGTCCTTCTTGCTCCCCGGCAGCAAGCCCGCGTGGAAGTGCTCGGCAGCGGCGCCCTTCTCCCGCAGGAACTTCGCCACCTTTTCGCTCGTCCGGCGCGTCGCGCAGTAGCCGATGGCGCCGCCGGCGGCATGCGACAGATGGGACTCCAGCACCTGATGGATACGGGCGAGTTTCTCGCCGCCCGTGACATCGATCACCTCGTAGCTGAGGTTCCTGCGCTTGGCGCCGCCGTCGAAGACCGCAAGATCGATACGGAGCTTCTCCTCGAAGTGATGGACGATGTCATCGCGCACCTGGGGCGTTGCCGTCGCGGTCAGGCACAGCAACGGAGGTGTCGGCTCGGATCGTGCTTTCTCGCGCTCGCGGATGAAGCGGCTCACGTAGCGATAGTCGGGACGGAAGTCGTGCCCCCAGCTCGAAAGACAGTGTGCCTCGTCCACCACCCAGCCGCCGATCTCGCGCTGGTCCAGCGCCCGCCGCAGGGAGCGGCTGCGGAGTTGCTCCGGCGCGATCAGGAGGATGCCCGCACCGCCGAGGCGTATGCGTTCCAGCGCGGCGGCCCGCTCGGGCATCGACAGCATTCCGTTGACCGTCACGCAGCATTCGATCCCCTGCGCCTCCAGGCCAGCCACCTGGTCCGCCATCAGCGCGACCAGGGGAGAGATCACAACCGTCAGGGCGCCGGTCTTGTCGTAGCGGGAGATCGCCGGGAGCTGATAGCACAGCGACTTTCCCGTGCCGGTGGGCAGGATGCCGAGGGCGTGCCCGCCCGCCATCGCTTCCTCGACGATGGACTGCTGCATCGGGTGTCCATCGGAATCTGCCGGCTCCGGGCGAAAATCCTTGAAGCCGAACCAGCGCTTCATCTCCCTGCGGGCATCGTGATGCGCCCGGCACCAGCCGCAGGCGCTGTCGGCACAGGCCGTATCCCTGAGCCGTCGCAGAAGCTGTGGGGCCTTCGGGAGATTGTGGAGTACCCAGGGCGGCATTACCGACTCGCGTGTCCGCGCGGCGTCCAGCTCCTGGTCGACCGAGAGCCAGGCCAGCGCGTATCCCAGCGCCCAGCCGGCGCTTGCCGCATCACGGCATACCTCGCGCGTGTGCGTGGCGCAGGCGCGGCCGTCGAGCAAACGGCGGATCGCGGAATGGACCTCGTCCTCGGCAGGACGGGGGGCGCCCCGCAACGCTGCGAAGAGCCGGTCGACTGCGCGGTCCACGCCGCAGGGCTCGGGCGTGGTCAGCCAATGCCACGCAGTCAGAAGATCGGGATCGGCCTTCCCGAGTGCCTCACGCTGTTCGCCGAAAACCTCCAGCGCCAGCCGAGCGTCAAGTACCGGGTCGTTGGTCCGCCTGCGCACGAGCCCACCGTCCTTGTAGTGCTTGACCAGCCGGTGATAGGGCTTGCGCGGGAAAGCCAGCGGGCTCAGCCGAAGTGTGTCGATTGCCGGCAGATCGAGAAGTCGCAGGTCCGGTTTCGCAGCCTTCAGACGAGGCAGATCGAAGGCGATCAGGTTTGTGGCCGAGAAGAAAGGAGACGCCTTCGGCCAGCGCGTCGAGCCGCGTCAGTTCTTCAGGAGAACCACCGCCCCGGGCCTCGTAGCCGGTATCGCCGCGCACTGCGCCGTACTTCCGGATGCGGTCGTTCCTGTCCACCTCCAGGTCGAGCGAGAGGCAATCAGACCGGAATGAGCCGTCAGTTCGGGATGTCACGCGGCGAGCCTGATGTCGGCGAGCGAACGGACTCCGTGATGACCGATCAGGGTCTGGCCACTCCTGCTTTCGACGGCCGCCAGTGCCTTCAGGCGAATCCCCTGATCAGACCCCCGCACGCCTCCGGGTTCGGGCCGACGCATTGTTCAGTTATTCTCCTCACACTGGTGCTCAACCGCTGAGATAGCTTCATCAACCAGATCGACACCTTCTTCATTCAGTCACCCCCCTTGGGCAGCAGTTAGTGTGAACAACGTTGTCCACATCATTCACCTGAGCTGCTGTAGAAATGCAGGCATGTCTGATCGCTCACGCCGTTCTTGTCACAACAAGGGCGATCCCGCCGGCTGCCCGGCTCCGCGGCGACGTTCTGCTTTCTTGCGGCCGCTTCATGCAGCCGTAAGGCCGACCGCTTCGAGTTCGGCGTCGACCATCATCTCGACGAGCTGCCTGAAGGTGACCTTGGGCTGCCAGCCGAGGCGCTCGCGGGCCAGGCTTGCATCGCCGCAGAGCGCGTCGACTTCGGCCTTGCGGAAGTACCGGGAATCGACCGCGACCAGCACCCGTCCGTCTTTGGCCACGCCCTGCTCGGAGACGCCAGAACCGTGCCACTCGAGCGGCAAACCGGCATGGGCGAAGGCGATCTCGCAGAACTCTCGCACGCTGCGCGTATCGCCGGTAGCGATCACGTAGTCGTCCGGCTGCGTCGTCCGCAGCATCAGACGCATCGCCTCGACGTACTCGCCGGCAAAACCCCAATCCCGCCGCGAGGACAGATTGCCGAGGTAGACCCGCTCCTGTCGACCTGCCCGGATACGCGCCGCGGCCAGCGCGATCTTGCGGGTGACGAAGTTCTCTCCGCGGCGGGGCGACTCGTGGTTGAACAGGATCCCGTTGACCGCGAACAGGCCGTATGCCTCGCGGTAGTTGCGGGTGATGTGGAAGCCGTAGGCCTTCGCGGCGCCGTACGGACTGCGTGGATGGAACCGGGTCGTCTCCTTCTGGGGCGACTCCACTGCTTGCCCGTAGAGCTCGGAGGACGAGGCCTGGTAGAAGTGCGCCCGAGGGCAGTGCCGGCGCATCGCCTCCAGCAGCCGCAGCACGCCCAGGCCGGTGACCTGGCCGGTCGCCGCCGGCAGTTCGAAGGACACCTGGACGTGCGACTGTGCGCCGAGGTTGTAGATCTCGTCGGGCTTCACCGTCGCCAGCGCGCGCTCGAGCGACGACGCATCGGCGAGGTCGCCGGTGATCAGGTGCAGCCGGGGCGCCGCATCGTCGCTGCCGTCCGCTTCCAGCAGGTGGTCGATCCAGCGGGTGTTGCCCGACTGGGACGACGGACGCACCAGACCCCAGACGTCCCAGCCCTCGTCAAGCAACTGCTCCGCGAGGTAGGAACCGTCCTGGCCGGTCACGCCCGTGACCAGCGCCCGCGGCCTGCGGCTGCCGGCGTTCATACCAGCTGCAGCAGGTGACCCATCTTCTCACGCTTGACCCGGAGGTAGTCGCGATTCGACTCGGTCGGCGCCACCTCGATCGCCACCCGTTCGACGATCTCCAGGCCGTACCCGGACAGGGCGATGTACTTGCTCGGGTTGTTCGTCATCAGCCGCATGCGGCGAACACCGAGATCGCGCAGTATCTGGGCGCCGATGCCGTACTCGCGCTGATCGGCTCGGAAGCCGAGCTTGTGGTTGGCCTCCACGGTGTCGTGTCCCTGGTCCTGCAGATCGTAGGCCCGCAGCTTGTTGAACAGACCTATCCCGCGGCCTTCCTGGAGCAGGTAGAGCAAGACGCCGGTCTCCTCGGCCGCGATCTTCTCCAGCGCACGGTAGAGCTGAATGCCGCAGTCGCAGCGCGCCGAGTGGAACACGTCTCCGGTCAGGCACTGGCTGTGAACTCGCACGAGGACGTCCTCGGCAGGCTTCGGCTCGCCCTTCACCAGGGCCACATGCTCCTCGCCCGTCACCTCGGCCCGGTAGGCGTACGCCTTCATGTCGCCGTACGGCGTGGGCAGGCGCGGCGCGGCGATCCGTTCGACCAGGCTCTCGTTGCTCAGCCGGTAGCGGATGAGATCCGAGACCGTGATCATCGGCAGGTTGTGGCGACGGCTGTACTTGACCAGATCGGGCACCCGCGCCATGGTGCCGTCTTCGTTCATGACCTCGCAGATCACGCCGGCCGGCTTCAGACCCGCCAGCGTCGCCAGGTCCACCGAGGCCTCTGTCTGGCCGGCGCGCTTGAGGACGCCGCCGCGCCTGGCCCGCAGCGGGAACACGTGACCCGGCCGCAGAAGATCCTGGGGGGTGGTGGCCGGATCGATCGCCGTCGTGATCGTCGCCGCACGGTCCGCCGCCGAGATCCCCGTCGTCACCTTGCCTCGGGCTTCGATCGAGACGGTGAACGCGGTCCCGAAGGGCGACGTGTTGTCGCGCACCATCAGCGGCAGATCGAGGTCGTCGCATCGGTCCTCGGTCATTGCGAGGCAGATCAGACCTCGGCCGTGGGTGGCCATGAAGTTGATCGCTTCGGGTGTCACCTTGTCGGCGGCGATCGCCAGGTCACCCTCGTTCTCCCGATCCTCGTCGTCGACGATGATCACCTGGCCGCCTTCCCGGAAGACGGAGATCGCCTCCTCGATCGGCGCGAAGACGGCCGTGTCGCGGACTGGTTTCGACATGGCCGGATGCTAGCAGCGACCGGCGATTTCGCCGGACGGACGCGAGCGCCTGTTCGCCTGTTCGCCCCAGCCCAGCTTGCTGCGCAGGGCGTCGTAGTGGCTTTGGCCGTTGACTCGCGCCAGCAGCGCCCTCGCCGCCGACGCGGTCGCGATTACCCGGTCGCCGCCCCGCAGCCGCGCCCCCTCCTGACCGTCCAGAGTAAGGTACACCTCCTCGTCTCGGCTGCCCAGCGTCATCGTGACCGTGCTGGTTTCCGGCACCACGATCGGCCGCATGGACAGGGTGTGGGGCGAGATCGGCGTCAACAGCGCGACCGGCAGCGTCGGGTAGAGGATCGGGCCGCCGGCCGAGAGGCTGTAGGCGGTTGATCCCGTCGGCGTCGAGACGATCAACCCGTCCGAACGATAGAACGCGACCGGTTCGCCGTCGATCTCGACCTCGAGGTGGATCATCCGCGCCAGAGCGCTCTTGTGGACCACGGCGTCGTTCAGCGCCCGGTAGCGGCTCACCCTGCCCGTTTCGCGCCTCAGCTCGACGTCGAGCAGGAGCCTCTCTTCGACCTCGAACCGGCCTTCGAGAATCGCCCCCAGGTTCGCGTACAGGCCCTCGCGTCCGATCTCCGCCAAGTAGCCCAGGGTGCCGAGGTTGACTCCCACGATAGGCACTCCGGGATGGTTCCGAGCCACCGACAGCAGCGTGCCGTCGCCGCCCAGAACCAGGATCAGGCCGACCTGATTCGAGTCCGCGTCGACGACGAAGGCGCCGCGATCCCCGAGCCAGCGCTTCACCTCGGCAGCGGTCGCGGCGGCCCGCTCGCTGTCCCGCTTGGCAACGACCGCGACCTGGTCGATGTTGGTCATGTCCTGAAGTGGGCGAGGATCTCCCGATTTCCGGCCCGTCCCCGGAGATTGCAGTCTACCGAGGCTTCGAACCGGAGCCCGAGGGCGCTCAGTTCGTCTATCCGTTGCCCGGCGATCCAGCGGCGCAAGGCGTCGTCGCGCACCACCCCGCCCTTGCCCACCTGGCTGCGGCCGACCTCGAACTGCGGCTTGATCAGCACGATCAGATCGGCGCCCGGCTCCAGATGCGGCAGCAGGGCCGGGGCCACCTTGGTCACCGAGATGAACGAGACGTCGATGGTCGCGATCAGGCATCGTTCCGGCAGGGCGTCGGCCGAGAGATGCCGTGCGTTGGTCCGTGCCATCACGACCACCCGGGGATCGCCGTGCAACCGCGCGTCGAGCTGGCCGTAGCCCACGTCCACCGCGTACACCCGGGCCGCTCCATGTTGCAGAAGACAGTCCGTGAACCCTCCGGTCGAGGCGCCGATGTCGAGACACACGGCGCCCTTCGGGTCGACCCCGAAGCTGCGCAGAGCCTGCTCCAGCTTGCGGCCGCCGCGCGACACGTACGGCTCCCGGGCCCGCACCTCGATCGCGGCGTCGGTTCTGACCGCAACGCCCGGCTTGTCGCGGCGCGCGCCATCGACCCGAATCTCGCCGGCCATCACCGCCCGCTTCGACTGTGCCCGGCTGCCGAACAGGCCGCGTTCGACCAGCAGTTGATCGAGACGGATCCTCACGAGCCCCGGTGAACCAGGAAGGCGACGAGAGACCGGAAGAGCTGCCGCCGCGCGGGCAGTTTCTCGACCATGGCCAGGCAACGATCGGCCGCCTGACGAGCCCTTGCTCGGCTGCGGTCCAGGCCGAACAGACGCGGATACGTCAGTTTCACGGCCTGCCGGTCCTTGCCGGCCGTCTTGCCCAGCTGTTCCGAACTGCCCACTTCGTCGAGGATGTCGTCGCTTATCTGGAACAGCAGCCCGAGCTCGGCGCCCAGCTCGCCGAGCAGCCTGGCTCGGCTGGTCCCGGCGCCGGCGTAGATGCCGCCCAGCCGGGTGCTCGCTTCGATCAGGGCGCCCGTCTTCAGCCGATGAATCCGCTCCAGGACCCGTGCGGCGCGGTTCCGTCCGCACCGACCGTTCGGAACTGCGGCCCCTTCGTGCTCCAGGTCCAGCACCTGCCCCCCGATCATCCCCGCAACACCCACCGCTTCGGCCATCAGCCGCACTGCCCGCAGCCGCCGTTCCGGCGGCGCCGACGCCGGCTCCGCGGCCAGCACCGCGAACGCCTGGTTCAGAAGCGCGTCGCCGGCCAGTATCGCCATCGCCTCGCCCTGCACCTTGTGCAGGGTCGGTCGACCGCGCCGCAGGTCGTCGTCGTCGAGGGCGGGAAGATCGTCATGAACCAGGCTGAACGTGTGGATCATCTCGATCGCCGCGCCTCCCGCGAGGAGATCGCTGGCCGGGGCCCCGCACGCCTCGCCGGCCAGCACGACCAGCGCGGGCCGCACGCGCTTGCCGCCCGCGAACACGCTGTAGCGCATGGCCTCGGAGATCGCTGCGGGTCCTGTCTCCCCTGCTGCAAGCAGCCGGTCCAGCGCGTCGTCGACCTGCGGTCTCAACGCGGAGAGGAAGGACGCGAAGTCGGTCACGAGCCGTCACTGCCGTCGTCCACTCCAGCCGCCTTCGGCAGAGCTTCCGCGGCCGGCAGAGCCTCCTCGACCAGCATGATCGGAATGTCGCTGACGATCGGGTAGACGAGGCCGGACTCCCGGCACCACAAGCCTTCGGCAATCTCCGGCTCTTCACCCGCGAAGTGCTCCCGGTAGCGGACGCCGAGCCGCTTGCGCACGGGCGCCGGCAGCGGCGTCACTGTCAGGGCGCCCTTCGACCTGGGACATACCAGGAGTTCGAGCAGTTCGGGATCCACAGGCATGCGCGGGATTACCTCGACCAGCGGAGAAGGAGGGAGTTCACACCGGGATTGCGACGATAGTAGGACGAGTTGGACAGATGGAAGAAACCGAGGCTCACGCGCGATCCGTTGCGCAGCCGCCGTCCGACCGCGATTCCCGAGCGAAACTCGAGCGCGCCGCCGATGTCCTTCCCGCGCCCCTCCTCGTAGAGGCCGATGGAAGTGATCGAGTCGATGAACCAGAAGCGTCCCATGTTGATCCGCTGGTCGGTACCGGCGTAGACGTAGAAGGACCCGTCCGCGGTCACGAAGGCGCCGATGTTGGGTCCGAAGCCCAGACACCAGTCGGTCGAGAACCGGTGTTCGACGCCGACCTCGGCGGCCTCATGGTCCTTGCCGAAATCGATCACGCCGGCGCTGACGCTCAGACCGGACTCGTCCTCGCGGCGCGGCGCGTCGTGCTCCGAAGCCGCGTTGCAGGCCAGGGCGGCCGGGTCGGCCAAGGCCCCCAGCAGCACCAGCAGAACGGGCGCCCCGTGGCGCGGACCGGGGAAGCGCACGGCCGCGTAGCCTACAATGCGCCACGTGGGGGAAACGTCGACAGGCGCCCGGCGGCCGCCCATCTCGGCCCTGGTCACGACCTTCAACGAGGAGCGCCACATCGCGGACTGCCTGGCATCCCTCGACTGGTGCGACGAAGTCCTCGTCGTCGACTCCTTCTCCACCGACCGCACTCCCGAGATCGTGCGCGCATGCGACCGCGCCCGCTTCGTTCAGCGCACCTACTACGGCTCCGCCTCCCAGAAGAACTGGGCCATGGACCAGACCCGGCACGAGTGGGTCCTCATCCTCGATGCCGATGAGCGCTGCACTCCGGGACTCCGCCGGGAGATCGAGGCGTTGTTCCAGGACGGCGAGCCGGCTCACGACGCCTACACGATCAAGCGCAGGGTCTACTTCCTGGGCAGGGTGATCCGCTTCTCGGGCTGGCAACACGACCGCGTCGTCCGTCTGCTGCGCCGCGATGCGGGCCGCTATCCGAACCGGCGCGTTCACGCCGACATGTCGACCCGCGGCCCGGCGCCCGTGTTGAAGAAATCCATGGAGCACTTCATGGTCGACGACCTGCTCTCCTACTCGCGCCGCATCCAGCGCTACAGCTGGTGGGGCGCCGCCCAGGCCTGGCGCGAGGGCCGAAGGTCCGGGCCGGCCGAAGTCCTTGGCCGCTCGCTGTGGCGTTTCCTGCGCACCTACGGCCTCCAGCTCGGTGTGCTGGACGGCATGCGCGGCCTGGTGTTCTGCCTCCTCCAGGCCTATGGCACGTACCTCAAGTGGTCCTACGTCTGGTCCTGGCACGTCAACCACCGGCGCGGCATCGAACCGCCCATGCCGCCTTTCGACGACAGCCAGAACACCTGGCGCGGTCTGACCCGGCTGGAGACCGGCGCCGCCAACCAGGGCCAGGACCAGGGGCGGGCGCGGCGTCTCTTCTCGCCACCCGGGAACTCGGTTCTATGACTCGAAGCTCACGAGCATCGGCTCGATCTTCGTTGCCTGGCCGGTCGTCCGGTCGGCGTCAACGAGAACGGCGGCGAGCCGGACGTCGCGCCTGGCGACGTCGAAGCTCGACGGGGTGTTGAGCAGGAACCGCTTCAGCGCCCGGTCGGCCCGCACGCCGATCACCGAGTCGTACGGGCCGGTCATGCCGACATCGGTGATCAGAGCGGTTCCCCGGGGAAGGATGCGTGCATCCGCGGTCGGCACATGCGTATGGGTTCCGAGCACGGCAGTCACGCGGCCGTCGAGGTGGTAGGCCATTGCCTGCTTCTCGCTGGTGGCTTCGGCGTGGAAGTCGACGAGCACCATCCTGATCGCCGGATCGAGGCCTGCCAGGATCCTGTCTGCGGCCGAGAACGGCGAGGGCAGCGGTTTCATGAACGCCTGTCCTTCCAGGTTGACCACCGCGTACGGCGTCCCCGCCGGCAGCTCGCCGACGAAGACCCCGTTGCCGGGATTGCCATCCGGGTAGTTTGCGGGCCGCAGCAGGGACGGCATCCGGTCGAACAGCGGCACGCCTTCCCGCTTCGACCAGGCGTGATTGCCGGTGGTCATGCAGTCGATCGGCAGGTCAGCGAACTCCTTCAGTATCGCCGGGGTCACGCCGCGGCCGCCGGCCGCGTTTTCGACGTTGACGATCGCCGCGTCGACCCGGCGGCGGTCGATCAACTCCGGCAGCAGGCCCGACAGGGCGCGTCGGCCCGGCTTGCCGACCACATCGCCGACGAAGAGGAAGCGGGCCATCAGCGCGCGTACTCGATCGCTCGCGATTCGCGGATCACCGTGACCTTGATCTGCCCCGGATAGGTGAGCTCGCCTTCGATCTTCCGCGCCACGTCGCGGCTCAGCCAGACCGCCTGCTCGTCGCTGATCTCCTTGCAGTCGACGATGACGCGGACTTCGCGGCCGGCCTGAATCGCATAGCTCTTCTGAACGCCCCTGAAGTCGGAGGCCAGTTTCTCGAGCTTCTTCAGCCGCTTCACGTAGCTCTCGAGAATCTCCCTGCGAGCTCCCGGACGCGCCGCGGATATGGCGTCGGCCGCCGTCACCAGCACGGCTTCCACGGTCTCGGGGTCGTAGTCCCCGTGGTGGCACGCCATGGCGTGGACCACCTCTTCGCTTTCGCCGTGCCGCCGGAGCAGGTCGATGCCGATCTCCAGGTGGGTGCCGTCGATCTCGCGGTCCACGGCCTTGCCGATGTCGTGCACCAGCCCGGCCCGCTTGGCGACATGAACGTCCGCCTTCAACTCACCCGCCATCACGCCGGCTAGGAAGGCGACTTCCTTGCTGTGCTGCAGGACGTTCTGACCGTACGACGTACGGAAGCGCAGCCGTCCGAGCAGCCTGACCAGCTCCGGATGGAGCCCCGACAGACTCAGTTCGAGGAGGGCCTCGCTACCCTCGCGCCGAACCCGGTCCTCGAACTCCGACTCGACCTTGGCGGCGACCTCCTCGATCCGAGCCGGGTGGATGCGTCCATCGGCGATCAGGCGCTCGAGCGTGACCCGTGCGATCTCGCGCCTCAGGGGGTCGAAGCCGGAGAGAATGACGGCTTCGGGCGTGTCGTCCACGATCAGGTCGACGCCGGTGGTCAGTTCCAGCGTCCGTATGTTCCTGCCCTCGCGCCCGATGATTCGCCCCTTCATCCCGTCGTTCGGCAGCATGACCACCGATACCGTCGTTTCCGATACGTAGTCCGAAGCCGAACGTTCCACGGCAAGGCTGATGATCCGCTGAGCCTCCCGCTGCGCCGACTCCCGGGCTTCGTCCTCGATCCGCTTGGCGAGGTGCGCCGATTCCATGCGCACCTCGTGCTCGAGGCTGTGGCTCAGCTCTTCCCGGGCCTGCTGCACGGTGAGGCCGGAAACCCTCTCCAGTTGGCGACGGACGTTCCTCAGCCCGGCGCTCAGCTCGGACCGTCCGGTCTCGAGTCGCCGTTCGCCGTCATCGAGTGTCCGTTGCCGCTGCTTCAACTCCTGGGCGAGGCGCTCGAGACGCGCCGACTCTTCCCGCACCCGGACGCGGCCCTCGCGGACCTCCCGCTCACGCGCTTCGAGCTTGCTCCTCTGCTCCGCCGACGAGCGTTCGAGCTCGGCGCGCAGAGAAAGAACGTGCTCCCTGGCCTCGAGTTCCAGCTCGCGCCCCTTGGCGGCGCATTCGCGCTCGGTCTCTTCGATGAGGCTGTCCGCCTGACGGCGGGCCTCCAGGATCAGCTTCGCCGCCCTACGCCGAACGACGAGGTTCCAGAGCAGCCAGGCTGCAGCGAGCGCCGCCGCCACGGTCGCGGCGACTATCAGGACAGTATCGGTCATCAGCCCTCGATCCGGGCAGAAGGGCATCCCCCGCGAGGCCGTGTGAACGCGCCCCGACAGGGAACCAGAGCGGGACCAGGTGGGTGTCCGCGCCACTCGCCGTCAGCGTCCCCGTTCGAGCGGGGCTGGCACGGGCGAGCAGTCGAGAGACTCCCTTCATGAGAGCGATGGTTCCAACCACGGCCTTCATCACGAACCGCGCAGGGGATGCAAAGTCATGTTCTTCCAGTGGCAATCAGGAATCGAGCGCTGCCTCCAGCTCGGAGGTCAGGCTGGAGACACGCTCGACCATCTCGACGAACCGGGCGTCCTCCGCCTCGGCGCCATCACCTGCCGACGATTCGTTGGCCAGATTCAGGGCGGCAAGGACGGCGATTCTGGCCGCATCCAGATCGGGCGAGTGACCGGCGATCTGGTGCATCTTGCGGTCCACCCTCCGGGCAAGCTCCCGAATGCGCTCGGCATCGGTCGCTCCCTCTTCCCGGAGGGAGTAGGACGAGCCGAAGATCTCGACCACCACGGTGGCCGCAACGTCTTCCTGGCGTTCGTTCTGGGCCACTGTTCGATACTCGGAAAGACCGGCACTATAGCAGCCGCTCGCAGCTGCACGGGCAGCGCCGAGGACGCGGTCGTCAGGGACGGCAGGGTGGTCCTGGCGGGATTCTGCGGCTTCAGAGTTCGTCGCCGCCCAGAAGATCGTCGAGGCCTTCGGCGAGCGCCTCGACGCGCTGGCCGATTTCGGATCGCTCCTCGGCGGCGCGCTGCTTCGCGGCTTCCAGTGCGACGGTCAGTTCCCGCGTCCGTTCCCGCTCCGCCGCCAGGGCTTGTCTGGCCCGCTGGATCACTTCCTCCAGACGCGCGAGCGCGTCGGCCGAGTCCGCGGCCATCAGGACGAGGAAGACTCCGCGGCCAGGGCGCCGCGGGCCGCCGCCGCCACGGCCGCGAAGCCCTCGGCGTCGCGCACGGCCAGATCGGCGAGCATCTTCCGGTTCAGCTCGATGCCGGCGAGTCGCAGACCGGACATGAAACGGCTGTAGGAAAGCCCGTTGAGACGCGCGGCCGCGTTGATCCGCACGATCCAGAGGCTGCGGAACTGGCGCTTCCTCTGCCGGCGGTCGCGATACGAGTAGGCGAGCGAACGGTCCACCGCCTGCTTGGCGATGCGGTGCCCCTTCGACTTGACGCCGTAGTAGCCCTTGGCCTGCTTGAGAATCTTCTTTCGCCGGCGAGCGCGCCGGCTGCCGCGTTTCACTCGTGTCATGGGTTGTGCTCCCGTGGCTCCTCGACCGGGCGCCGCCAGATCATCCGTGGATCATCCTCTTGACCGCCTTGGCGAAACCGCCGGAGACGTCGGCCTGCTTGCGCAGCTTCCGCTTCCGCTTCCGCGACTTCTTGGTCAGGATGTGGTTCATCATCGAGTGACTGCGCTTCACCTTGCCCTTGGCGGTGAGCTTGAAGCGCTTGGCCGCTCCACGGTGTGTCTTCTGCTTGGGCATGCTCTCAGCCTCCTTGGCGGGGCCCAGGAGGGCCGCCGAACTGCGGGATACTACGTCGGCTGCGGGATGTTAGCCGGAAAGGCCGCGCGCGGCCAAGCCGGAACGCAGCATCGTGACGGGAGCGCCGGAGCGCCCGAGAAAGCCGCCGCGGCTGCTGTCGCCGCATTGGGCCGGGAAGCGCGTCGCGAAGCGGCGACCTTTGCCTGCTGCAGCTTCGGGAGTCTCAGCTCGCGCGGGTCGTGCGGCAGGGTCTCCAGTTCCTCGTCCAATGCTCGTCGGTCTGAACGTGGCCGACGCGGACGCTCTTGCAGATCGAGCGGCTGAACTCGGAGGCCGGGAACGAACGCGCCAGACGAATGACGACGCCCTCTCGTTCGCCGCCCAGTGCCGAGGGCTCGGCATGGGCCTCGTCAACGAAGCGGCGAAGCTCGGCCTCGGAGCGGAAGATGCCGTCGAAGAGGACCGGCACCACCGGTATGTTCCTCTGCGAGGCGTAGTCGACCAGGTCTTCGAAGGACGCGAAGCGGTCGTTGTCATCCCGGAGGGCGAAGGCGTGGAACGTCTCGTTCTCGGGAACCGGCCCGTACTCGATGCTGTGGATGCCGAAGATGTCCTCGCCGTAGAGGAACAGTCCGGGTTCGACGACCTTCCAGGCATGGTGTTTCCTGACCATCGCCATCCACTTCGCGGAGGTCGGGGCAGCCACGCTGCGCGTGTAGACGGCGCCCTGGTGCAGCAGGGTGCAGCTTCCGTCCAGCTTCTCCGTGACGACGAGCGATTCGCCCACGAAGCGGGCCGCGTCGGAGAGCCGGTCGCCAGCACCGGTCGATGGCGAGTGAGGCCAGTAGGGGGTGCGGGGGTACTTCGGTGGGGTCGTGGCCGCGAGCACGGCGCTACAGCTCCTTCCCTGCCTTGCTCGCGTACTGCGGACAGATCTGACGAACGCATATTCCCAAGCCCGCCGTCACCGCGTCATTCAGTGCCCAGTCGCTGTCAGTAGCGTTCAGCACTTCGGCGCGCGCCGAGACGGCAGCGGCAAGGAACTTGTTGTCCTTGCCGAGGGTGTTCGGAGGAAGAGTGTCCTCGTCGATGGCCACACGCCTGACTCGATCCCCAGCCCATTCGTTCGTGCATACGTGCTTGAAGAAGGCGGTGCCCATTCCAATGCCGCCCTCGAGTCCACGCCGGTACTCCCCGAGTATGAAGCCGGTGTCGTCAACAACGACGATCCCGCGCCCAACGACATGCTCGAGGGCTTCCACGCAGGCCTTCTGACACGCTAGGTCGACGTGCTTCGCGTCTCCGTTCGCCGTTCTCGCGACGTTCGTGTCCACCACTACGACACGCTTGGGCACGCCGGTCATTGTCTCCCTCTCGTGTTGGCTTTCATGCGGCGTTCCAGCCCCGCCTTGCTCGTCGCAGCAATCTCGCCCATCTCGTCGCCGAAGAACTTCTCCGGCCAATTCTCGATGCCGCCCCACTCGTTGAGGCGGAGCGGATCAAGTACCGCCGATCCGTCTACAGAGCGAACGAAGTAGAGCTTCAAGTCGGAGGCGTTCACTTGTCCTTCCGCAACACGACGCTGAAGACGCCGCAGCAGGTGCTCGCTGTGGCTCTCGATCACGATCTGCAGATGGCGCTTTCTGGCGACCTCCAGCATCACGTCCGCAAGGCCGCTCTGAACCGAAGGATGCAGGTGAAGCTCCGGTTGCTCCATCAAGACGATGGAGTGCGGAGGAACGTAATGGAGAAGGACAAGCAAGGGCAACACCTGCGACACGCCGAAACCCACATCCACCAACGTCGCTTCGGGACCGTCGGCGTCCCTCCGCACCAGAGCCTCGTACAAGCCGGTTCCTTTCGCAAACTCCCTGAGGGAGAACGACTCGACGAGTCCAAGGTCCTTCAGGTGACCTGCGATCTGGCCCTGGAGGTTCTCTAGCGGCTGGCGCTCGGTAGCAGCCAGAATCGCATCAATCGTGTACTCGCCGCTGTGGCCGACACCTTCCCGGCCTGCCCCCGACCACCGGTATTCGCGCCGAGGGCTGTCGCGAACCGGCCCAAGGTAGAAGATCTGGTCCATCAGGTCTTCGTACCAGGTTTCGAATCTGCCAACGGCTCGGTAGAAGAACAGCGGAGCTTCCAGTCGAGCTTCAGAAGGAAACAGGTGCGTCTTCACAGGTCCTGAAGAAACCGCGTTCCGCCGGGACCTGGCTGTCGGGCGCCCGAGAAATCTGGGGCGGCGCGGGCGTGTTCCGAGAAGCTCCGCGTCCGATGACGCAAGTTGGAATTCCCCGTGGCCTTCTTTCTGCCTTATCTCGAACGTCGTGTCCCCGAACTCGTACACCAGGCGCTTCGCCGCCAACCGCAGTTCCGGAGCGGCCTGGGGCCCCACGCGGGCCGTCAACCTGACCTTGTCATCAGCAAGCACCCTGTTCGACCGATCGCGCGGGTTCGGTCGGAAGGGAAGCCGACGTCTGGCAGGGAGACGCCAGGTCAACGACCACTGCATGTCGGGCAGGCCGGTCTCCGTCGTGGAATCACGGTGTACCGTCGCCCCGTAGTTCCCCAGATCGACCAGTTCAGTCGGGCCGCCGCCGAAATCCAGCACCAACCCTCGGTCAACCGCGTTCTTCGTCTGCTTCAGCATCAGCAGGAACTGCAGCAGGCTGCTCTTGCCCGAGCTGTTCTCGCCGAACAGAGCGGTGATCTTGCCCAGCTCGATCTTCAACTCCCGCCAGGCCTTGAAGTTCTCGAGATGGAGTTCCGTCAGCAAGGTGTCCTGCCTTCGAGCCTGAGCCTCACAGATCGAGTGACTTCGACGCCGTGCGCTCGGCGATGCGGGCCGCCAGATCTTCCAGCCTGATCGGGCCCTGATTGGCGGAGCCCCCCTCCGGCGCCTCGCGGAGCCGCAGCGAGACAGTGCCGGCCTCCTGTTCGCGGCCGCCCACCACGAGCATGTAGGGGATCTTCTGCCTCTGGGCGTCGCGGATCTTGTAGCCGAGCTTCTCGCTGCGCTGATCGAGTTCGACCCGGAGTCCGGTCGCTCCCAGCCTCTTCGCGACCTCGGCGCCGTAGTCGAGGAAGCGATCCGAGACGGGCAGGACGACCGCCTGGACGGGCGCCAGCCAGACCGGAAAGGCGCCCCCCGTGTGCTCGATCAGGATGCCCAGGAAGCGTTCGACGGAGCCGAGCATGGCCCGGTGCAGCATGACCGGGCGCCGGGTTCCTCCATCGCTGGCGGTGTAACCGAGGTCGAACCGCTCCGGCATCTGATAGTCCAGTTGTACGGTTCCCAGCTGCCAGCTCCGGCCCAGTGCGTCGCGGGCGTGGAAGTCGATCTTCGGGCCGTAGAAAGCGCCGTCGCCCTCGTTGATCTCGAACTCGAGATTCCGGCTGCGAAGCGCTCCCATGAGCGCTGTCTCGGCACGGCGCCAGAGTTCCGCGCTGCCGATCGACTTCTCCGGCCGGGTCGAAACCTCGATCCGGATGTCGTCGAAGCCGAACGTCCGGTATATCTCCAGAATCGTGGACACCGGCAGCAGCACCTCGGCCTGGACCTGCTCCTCGGTGCAGAACGTGTGCGCGTCGTCCTGGCAGAACGTGCGCACCCGGGTGAGCCCCGTGATCACGCTGGAACGCTCGTAGCGGTGAAGACGGCCGAAATCCGCGTAGCGGATCGGCAGATCCCGGTACGACCGCAGGCCGGTCCCGTAGATCAGGCAGTGGGTCGGGCAGTTCATCGGCTTCACCGCGTACTGCCGCTCCTCGACCTCCGTGAAGAACATGCTCTGGCGGTAGTTGTCCCAGTGCCCGGAGCGGCGCCACAGATCGACGTCGAGAATCTGCGGGGTGCGCACTTCCAGGAACCCGTCGCGGCGGTTCAGGCCCTGGACGTAGTCGACCAGCAGGTTGTAGATCACCGTGCCGCGCGGATGGAAAAAGGGACTGCCGGGCGCGTGCGGAGTGAAGCTGAACAGGTCCAGTTCGGGGCCCAGGCGACGGTGGTCGCGGGCCCGGCGCAACTTCAGGTCGGCGAGATAGCCGTTCAGTGCGCCGCGGGTCGCGAAGGCGGTGCCGTAGATGCGCTGCAGCTGCTCCCGGCTCTCGTCGCCTCGGTAGAACACGCCGGAACTTTCCAGCAGCTTGACCGCGCCGACCTGGTCCAGCCGCTGTGCGTGGGGACCGCGGCAGAGGTCGACGAACTCCCCGTGCCTGAACAGGGTGATCGGCTCGCCTTCGGGTATGTCTTCCAGCCGCTCGAGCTTGAGCTCTTCTCCCAGGTCGGCGAACAGCTCGCGCGCCCGTCGGCGAGAGATCTCGACCCGCTCCACCTCGTGCTTCTCGGCCAGGATCTCGCGCATCTTCGCTTCGATCGCTTCCAGGTCCTGGGGTACGAACGCGCGCGGGAAGCGGAAGTCGTACTGGTACTTCTCCGAGTGATCGCGGCGGCCCACGTCGATCTGCGTGCCAGGCCAGAGTCGCTGGACCGCGTCCGCCAGCACGTGCTCGGCGGTGTGACGCAGGAACACCCCCGCCTCCTCGTTCCTGGCCGTGATCAGGCGGCACGCGCCGGAGGTCACGAGCGGCGCGCGCAGGTCGACCAGGCGGCCGTCGACTTCGGCGCCGACCGCGGCATTCGCCAGACCCGGTCCGATCTGGCGAGCCACCTCCAGCGCCGTCGTCCCAGCGGGGACGCTGCGCACCGATCCGTCCGGCAGGGTGAGTTCGATCATGCAGCAGGTCCGTCCGGGGTGCCGTGGGACGCCGGTTTCTTCCTTCCGGCACCGCGGCTGGTAGGCGCTAGCGGACTCGAACCGCTGACCTCTACCGTGTGAAGGTAGCGCTCTGACCAACTGAGCTAAGCGCCTGAGCAGCAGACCGAACGGCCATCGAACGACCCATGTCTGGTAGGCCCGAGCGGACTCGAACCGCTGACCTCTACGATGTCAACGTAGCGCTCTAACCAACTGAGCTACGGGCCTGAACTCGCGACCGAGCAGCCGACAACGGCCGCCACGAGAACGCGCAACGGTACTTTGGTGACAGCCGCCCTGTCAATCCCGAGTCATGTCCCACCAGAGCCTGAAGCGGCGGTGTCAATCCCACGAGAGATGAGCCTGAGCGGGTGTCGGAGATCGCCGGAGGATGATCCCGCAACTCGACGTCGAACGGCTGTGGATCCTGGACGAGGTCCGCGCCGGCAGCGCTTCATGGTCGGCAGAGAGCCTGCCTTCCGGCCGGCGCTCTCGCCTCTCGTACAATCCGGCCGCAACCATGGCCACGTCACCCGTCTACCTCGACCACAACGCGACCACGCCGCTCGATCCTCGGGTCGGCGAAGCGATGGCGCCCTGGCTGGGGGCGCTGCACGGCAATCCCTCGTCGGTCCATTCCTTTGGCCGCGAGGCGCGGGCCGCGGTCGAGCTCGCGCGGGAGCGGGTAGCGGAGCTCCTGGGCGGTCAGCCGCCGGAGATCGTGTTCGCCGCCTCGGGCAGCGAGGCGAACAACGCGGTCCTGCACTCGGCGTTCGCGGGCAAGGAAGGCGGCCATCTGGTGATCTCGGAACTCGAGCATCCGTCGATTCACGCAGCTGCAGACCGCCTGGAGGGGATGGGTGTCGACGTGACGCGGCTCTGTCCGGAGCCGGACGGCGTCGTCGACGGGGCGGCCGTGGCGGCGGCGCTGCGGCCGGACACTCGCCTTGCCTGCCTCATGCTGGCCAACAACGAGCTGGGTACGGTGCAGCCGGTCGCCCAAGCGGCGTCGGCGTGCCGGGCCCGCGGCGTGCCGCTCCTTTGCGACGCGGTGCAGGCGGCGGGGAAGCTGGCCATCGACGCGAAGGGCCTGGGCGCGGACTACCTGGTCGTCGCGGCGCACAAGTTCAACGGGCCGGTGGGGGCGGCGGCTCTCCTGATCCGGGAGGGCGCGGCCTTCGAGCCGTTCATCGTCGGCGGCGGGCAGGAGCGGCGTCGGCGTGCCGGGACGGAGAACGTCGCGGCTCTGGTCGGTTTCGGTGTTTGCGCGGCCCTCGCGTCAGAGGAACTTGACGGACGCATCGAGCGGTTGAGACGGCTGCGCGATGGGCTCGAGGCGGGCCTCGGCGACATTCCGGATGCCACCCTGCACTGCGCCTCGTCTCCAAGGCTGCCGCATGTGACCCATGTCGCGTTCTCCGGCCTGATCGGCGAGGAACTGGTCGTCCGACTCGACCTCGCCGGCTTTGCGGTCGCTACCGGGGCGGCGTGCGCGTCGGGAGTCGTCGCGCCGAGCAGGACGCTGCTGGCGATGGATGTGGCGCCGGCCGAGGCCCTGGCGTCGATTCGGATCAGCCTGGGCACGACGAACGACGAAGCGCAGGTCGCGAGTTTCCTGCCGGTGCTCGCGCGCGAAGTGGAGGCGCTGCGGGAGCTGTCCGCCGAACCGGCCGTCCGGGCGCTTGCGGGATGAGCGCCGCGGTCCAGGCCGCGATGTCGACCGAGAGTGTTGCTGCTCCGGCGCCGCTGACCGCCGTGGCGATGAGCGGCGGTCTCGACTCGTCGGTCGCGGCACTGCTGCTCGAGCGCCAGGGAATACCGGTGGTGGGCCTGTCGATGCTGCTCTGGGATCGCACGGAGCAGGTCCGCCACGGGCGCTGCTGCGGTTCGCTCGACCTGGGCGACGCGAGGCGGGTGGCGGAGCAGATCGGTCTCCCTCACTACACGCTGCGCATGGACGGGGAGTTCCGCCGGCATGTCGTCGATCCCTTCGTGGACAGCTACGTGAACGGCCGCACGCCGAGCCCGTGCATCTCCTGCAACACGGCGATCAAGTTCGAGGTCTTCCGGGAACGGGCGCGGCGGTTGGGCGCCGTGCGGATCGCGACCGGCCACTACGCGCGCATCCGCCGCGGCCAGGACGGCAGCTACGAACTCCACGCCGCGGCCGACCCGTCGAAGGACCAGAGCTACTTCCTGTTCGAACTGAACCAGGAGCAGCTGGCACGCGCGATGTTCCCGTTGGGGGAACTGACCAAGGCGAAGGTCCGGGAACTGGCCCGCGAGGCAGGCCTGGCCGTGGCCGAGAAGGGCGAGAGCATGGAGATCTGCTTCGTCGACCGCGGCGTGCAGGAGTTCGTCGAAAGGGAACGGCCCGACTGCGCGAAGCGTCCGGCCCGAGTGATCGGGAGCGATGGCGAGGAGCTCGGAGAAGGCGCGCCGTACTATCGCTACACGGTCGGACAGCGGCGCGGTCTGGGTGTTGCCGCCGGCCGCCGGCTCTACGTGCTCGACGTACGACCGGCAACGAACCAGGTGGTGGTCGGCGGCCGTGACGAACTCCTGGCGCCGGGCCTGGTCGGCCGCGGCCTGCACTGGATCGCGGGGGCCGCCGCCGGCTCGAGGGTCGAGGTCGACGTGCGGATCCGTTCGCGCCACCCGGGCGTCGCGGCCATGGTCGACAGTGCACCCGGCACGGACGTCTGCCGGCTCGAGTTCAGCGAACCCCAGGCCGGAGTGGCTCCTGGTCAGGCAGCGGTCTTCTACCGTGGCACGCAGGTCCTGGGCGGCTGCTGGATCGACCGTGCGCTGAGCTGAAGCCGATCTGAATCAGGGGCGCCGGCCGCACCCGCCGACCACGACCGTAACCTCGCCGCGCAGCTTCGGGCGCTTCGCGGCCTCGGCGGCAAGCGCGCCGAGCGAGCCGCGCAGCACCTCCTCGTGGAGCTTGGTCAGCTCCCGGGCAAGCGCCGCCGGGCGCTCGGTTCCGAAGATGTCGGCGGCATCGGCAAGCGACGAGGCGGCGCGCTGCGGGGACTCGAAGAACACGAGGGTGTGCGGGAGTTCGACGTGCGAGTCGAAGAACCGGCGCCGACGGCCCTGTCTGGGCGGCGGGAAGCCGAGAAACGTGAACGGGTAGGGGGGCAACCCCGAGACGACCAGCGCGGCCAGGATCGCCGAGGGGCCTGGGAGGGCCTCGACTGCGAGGCCCCTGGCCGCCGCGGCCCGCACAAGGCGGAAGCCGGGATCGGAGATGAGAGGAGTACCGGCGTCGGAGATCAGCGTCACGACACCGCCTTCTTCGAGCAGGCGCAGCACGCGGCCGATCTGCCGGTCCTCGTTGTGGTCGTGGAGCGGCAGCAGTGCTGGCCGGCCGCCCGCGCCGCCGACGCCGAGGTTCCGAAACAGCCGGCCGGTGCGTCGGGTGTCCTCGCAGGCGACGAGGTCGGCGGTCAGCAGCGCCTCGCGGGCGCGCGGCGAAAGATCGGCGAGGTTGCCTATCGGCGTGGCCGCGATGCGAAGGCGGCCGCGCGGTGTGGGAGCGCCCATGGAGTTCCAGAGTATGTCGCTCTTCCCGGCGGGCCGCAGTGCAACGGCAATCCGCCCGACCGCAACTCATCCTTCAGGCGGACGACGTGGCTCCAGGGTCCGGTCATGCCGTCTCGCCGCGAACCACTCTCGGAACGTTCTCGAGGAGCGAGAACGTCCGGTTTCGTCGCGGGCACTCACTCCAGGACTCCCGCCGCGAAGTGGACACCGGGATTCGGTTCGCCCTGCCAGTGCCCGAGTCGGGGATGCCAAGCGGCCGGGATGACGTGAGCCGCTCCTCCCGGGCCCAGGCCGAAACACAGCACGTGCTCGAGATCGGCATGACTCAGCAGCAGAGGCGAATGCGTGGCCAGGAGCACCTGAGAATCGTGAACCGAGGACAGCGCATCGTACACGTCCTGCACCACACCCGGATGCAGCCCGTCCTCCGGCTCCTCGACCAGGTAGATTCTCCCGGAGTCCGGCAGGTACGCAGGCAAGGTCAACGCCAGCAGACGCAGAGTCCCGTCGGAGACCATCCACGACGGGACCTCGATCCCCGTCCTGTAGCGGATCATCAGGTAGCAATGCCGGTCGTCCTCGCGGTCGACGACGCGGATGTCGCGGACCGACGGCAGGGAGGTGCGGACCTGGTCGAGCCACCGCCGAAAGCTCTCTGCGTGTTCTTCCTGCATTCGTCGAATGACTCGCGGGAGGTTCGAACCGTCGGCCTCCAGGACCTCTCGCCGCCGCCCTGGTGGAGGGCTGGAACGCCGCATTCGTCCGCTGTCGAGGAACAGTCTCAGCGTCTCTGTCCGCAGGACGCGCTTGACGTGAGTGGATGCGGGGAACTGCTCCGGAGACTCCGGGAGGTTGCGCAGCGCGGAACGCGCCGAGCCGAGCGAGATGTTCGTCACCCACCCCTTGCCCGGCTTGGCCGTCACCTCGATGTTGAACGAGTCCCTCGCCTCGCCGGACTTGCTCAGAACCGTCCTGCAGCCGGGTCTTCCGCCGCCCAGCAGGATGGTCGCGGGGGGCTCCGGCGGGTCGGGGAACCGCAACTTCCGCTGCGGGGGGTCTTCCGTCCCGGGAATCAGAAGTCCTCTCTCGGAAGCTATGCGTACACCGGCGCTCCGTTCCTCTTCGATCCGGATCTCGTAGCGAAAGAGCTTGAACCCCCTCTCTCTCGGGAGCCTGCTCGCCACCTCTTCGGGCAGTTCGAGCTCCAGTGCCAGTTCGAATCCGAGTTCCTTCCCGGGCCGTCCCCAGACCAGGTCCTGGAAGTTGCGGCTGCGTTGCCTGACGGCCGCCTCCAGGCCGCGTGCGACCATGTCGGCAAGGAACCCGACCGCATCGAACAGCGTGCTCTTGCCGCTGCCGTTGGGACCGACCAGAACGTGAAAGCGGTCGAGCCGCGCGTCGACCGAGCGCAGACAACGGTAGTTGAGCGCCTGGATGCGGCGGATCACGGCCACAGATTACAACCGAAGACTGCAACCGATCCCGGCAGCGTTCTTGTCGGTCGTGTGGCCGATCGTGCCCAGCAGGCGAAGGCTGCTCCGAAGTATCCATGGCAGTTCGTCATCGTGTCGGAGAATCGGAACGAGGGGGCCGGGAACCCCTTGGGCCGAACTGTGCCTCGGATTCCCTGGAGCCGCGCGCATGCAGGGTTGGTCGAGGCAGGTCTACGGCGCGCGGGCGTAGAGGTCGTGGTATTGGGCGACGTTGTGGAGCACGTGCTCCAGGTAGTTCCTGGTTTCGCTGAAGCCGACCTTGGTGAAGTACTCGTCCGCGCCTCTGGTGTAGCAGTGACGGCGCCACAGGCCGGCCTGCGCCTCGCCGGCGTTGTAGGCGGCGACCTGGGCGTGCCGTTCGTTGCCGAACCGCTTGCGCAGCTCCGCCAGATACACGGCGCCGAGTTCGATCGCAAGGGAGGGGTCTTCCAGGTCGCGAGGCGTGCGCAGCGGCCTGCCGGAACTGGCGGCCAGCCGCACCGCGGTGGGGTAGACGAACTGCATCAGACCGCGTGCCGAGGCCGCCGACACTGCCTGACGGTCGAATCGGCTCTCCTGGCGCATGATCGCCGCCATCAGGAAGGGGTCGAGGCCGTGCCGCGCGGCGGCGGAGTCGATCATGTCGCCATACGCTCGCGGGTAGAGCGCCTGGCGGAGCGTGAGCGGGTGAAGCGGCGCCGGAACCCGGCTCGGAGCGCGCTCGAAGAGGATCTCGGCAATCAGCAGCGCGCGTCGCGGCCGGCTGCGGGCGAGGCCCTCGGCTGCAGTCAGGGCGAGACGCGGGCTTGCCACCGGGAAATGCCGGTTGACGACCTCGGCCGCGTCGCCCCACAGGCCGAGCGCCAGCATCAGTTCCTGTGGGGCGGAGGCGGACTGGGCCCACAGCGGCCAACTGTCGGGGGGCGCGGAGCGCAGGGTCAGGAAGGAACGAATCCCCGAGTCGGCGGCCAACCGCCCCTGAAGGTACTGCCGGGCGGCCTCGGCGTCGTCGCCGCGCCTGCCGTGGAGCAGCCAGGCGCGGTAGAGCAGGGTCGGGTTCCGGGAACGCGCCATCTCGTCCGCGAGCCGCCGAGCGTGAACCTGGAGCGGCTCGCCGCGAAGGCGTTTCTCGGCCTCCTGGGCCAGAGGGTGATAGGGGTCGGCCGCGAGTACCTCGACGTAGTTCTCGATCGCGCGGTCGAGGCCGCCGCGTGCCTCGAGCAGTCGACCTCGCCAGTAGCGCACTTCGAGGCCGACGCTGCGACTCGCTCGCTCCGCGTCGGCCAACCAGTCCCCGGCGCGATCGAGGCGTCCCTGGACGATGTCGGAAACGGCGAGGAAGAGGCTGCCGCGGGCCACGACCGCGCGGTCGCCCTGGAACTGGAGCAGCACGGAGTAGAGCTCGAGCGCACTCTCCTCGACTCCGCGCCGCCAGTCGAGGCGCATCGCCCCGAGCAGCGCCGGAGCCGCGAAGTTGCCCTGCGGATGGGCCAGGTAGGTCTGCCGGAACGTCTCGGAGGCGGATTCCCAGTCGCCGGACAGCTCTTCCGACCTCGCCTTGTGGTACAGCGCCTGGGCCGAGTAGCGCGCCGAGCTGACGTTCCTGGCCAGCACTCCGTAGTGCCGGGCGGCGTCCTCCAGGCGGCCCTGCCAGAAGTGGCTGCGGGCCCAGCGGTAGTGGATCTCGAAGTCGGAGTTCGTGCGCACGTCCAGGTCGATGACGATCTGGCCCAGCAGTTGGCTGGAGCGGTCAAACGCGCGATGTTCGTGGAAGGTCGTGCCGAGGAGCAGCAGCTCCTGCGGGTTCGGCGGCTCCGGACGTAGCGCGTGCAGCCGTTCGGCGGCTTCGAAGGCCACCACGTCGTTCGAGCGCTCCTCGAGCAGGGCGAGTAGATCGAGAACCCCTGCGTCCAGTTCGCCGGCGGCCAGACGGCACTTGGCGCGGCTGAGACTCAGAAGCCGGCGCTCGGAAGCGGGCATGCGGGACAGGGGGACTCCGCCGAGCAGCCGGCAGTCCCCGCCTCGGTCGAGACTCGAAGCGAGGAGCTCGGCCGCCGGACGCAACAGAACCCGCGGCGCTCCGTTGCCGAGCAGCGTCGCCGAGACGCCGGCCGCGATCTCCGGGGCCCCAAGCCGGGTCTGGGCGACCGCCAGCCGGTAGCGTGCCCAGGGTTCGAGAGCCGGAATCTCGTTCAGGCAGGCGGCGAACGCTTCGGATGCGTCTTCGAGCCGACCGAGTTCCTCTTGCAGCCGTCCCTCCAGGTAGCACAAGCCGTACCGGGCTGCGAGATCCGGCTGATCGTTGCGCAGCCGTTGCGTCTCTTCGAGGGCGGCCTCGTGTTGCCCGGCGGACTGGAGCTCGACGAGTCGGATGCGTGGATCCGTGGAAACCGCTGGCGCCGCCAGCGTCAACGTCCAGGCGAGCACGGTTGACGCGACCATGCGAAACGATAACCCGGCGGGCGGGATCCGCATTCCTCCCCGTGCGTGGCAGGATAACGGAACGGACTGGAGGATCTCGGGCGATGCTCGACAAGCTGGAACGCATGGGGCACACGTTCGACGAGCTGACGGCCAGGCTCGCCGATCCGGAGGTGCTCAGGAATCCCGCGCAGTTTCGCGACACGAGCCGGGCGCTGGCGGAGCTGAACCCGCTCGTCGAGCTCTTCCACCGGTACAAGAGGACCCGCAAGGAACTCGATGAGACCAGGGAGCTTCTGGGCGAGCTCGACCGCGACGACGATCTGTTCGAGGTGGCGACCGAGGAGAAGCGGCTGCTGCAGGCGACACTCGACGCGCTCGAGGAGAAGGCGAAGCAGGAGCTGGCGCCCAAGGATACGGACCGGAAACGCAACGCCGTGCTCGAGATTCGTGCCGGTACCGGCGGCGACGAGGCGACCCTGTTCGCCGCGGATCTCTTCCGCATGTACAGCCGCTTCGCCGATGCGCGCGGCTGGAAGGTCGACATCCTGGACCTGTCCGAGTCCGGTATCCGTGGTGTGAAGGAAGTGTCGGCGATCATCGAGGGACGGGGCGCGTTCGTCACTCTGCGCTACGAGGCGGGCGTCCATCGCGTGCAGCGCGTGCCGGAGACGGAGGCTTCGGGACGCATCCACACGTCGGCAGTCACCGTCGCCGTGCTGCCCGAAGCGGAGGACATCGAGATCAAGGTCGATCCTGCGGATCTGCGGGTGGACACCTACTGCGCATCCGGCCCCGGCGGCCAGGGCGTCAACACGACCTACTCGGCGGTGCGGCTGACCCACCAGCCCACGGGTCTGGTCGTCACCTGCCAGGATGAACGGAGCCAGATCAAGAACAAGGCGAAGGCGATGCGGGTGCTCAAGAGCCGTCTGCTCGAGATCGAGGAGGCGAAGGCCCGCGCCGAAATGGGCGAGGAGCGCCGGCGGATGGTCGGCAGCGGCGACCGCTCCGAGAAGATCCGTACCTACAACTTTCCGCAGAACCGCGTCACCGACCACCGCGCGGGGTTGTCGGTCCACCGACTGCCTTCCATCCTCGAAGGCGATCTCGATCCTCTGATCGTCCCGCTGCAACGGCACTTCGAGGCGGAGCGGCTGCAGCAGTCCGGCGACAGCGAGACGATCTGACGGGCAGTCGCCGGGTGCCGGACGGCCAGGCCCCCCCGCCGGGCGCAGCCAGAATCGTCGACCTGCTCGACCTGGGCGCGGGACACCTGAGCGGCGCGGTGGAGATGCCGCGCCGCGAGGCTGCGCGGCTGCTGGGCGAAGTGCTGGGACTCGAAGAGGTGCAGGTGTACGCGCGCTCGGACGAGGATGTCTCCGAGCCCGCCGTCGTGAGTTACGGACAGTTGATCCGGCGGCGGGCGGATGGGGCGCCGATGGCCTACCTGGTGGGCCGCCGCGAGTTCTACGGCCGCAACTTCGAAGTGGACCCGCGGGCGCTGGTTCCGCGGCCGGAGACGGAGCACCTGGTCGAGGCGGCCCTGGAGTGCACGGGTGCCGGCGCCCGGGTGCTCGACCTGGGGACGGGGTCCGGGTGTATCGCGATCACGCTTGCGCTGGAGCAGAAGGAGGTCTCGGTGGTTGCAACAGACCTTTCGCTCGATGCGCTTGCGCTGGCGGCGTCGAACTGCCGCCGTCACGAGGTAGACGGCAGAGTGCGTCTCGTGTGCGCGGACCTGCTGTCGGCCCTGCGGTTGCAGACCTTCGACGTGGTGGTCTCGAACCCTCCTTACATCGATGTCGGCGAATGGCACTCGCTGATGCCTGAGGTCCGCGACCACGAGCCGCCGGAAGCGCTGCTCGCCGGCGACGGGCTGGACTTCCACCGCCGGCTGTGCGGTGCGGGCGAGTGGTTCGCAGCCGGTCAGCGTCTCGTGCTGGAACTCGGGAAGGGCCAGCTCGACCGGGTGCGGGAGCTGGCGGAGCGCGGCGGGTTCGAGGTGGAGGCGGCGGTTCTCGACCTGGCGGCGATTGCACGGGTCGTGCGGTTGCGGCGGAGGTGACGGCGGGCGCCGCTCTCAGCCGTCCTTGCGCCCCACCACGACCGCGATCCCCACTTCCCGCCACACGCATTCCGCATCGAACCCTGCGGCGGCCACCGCTTGGAGTTCGTCCTCGAGAGGGAAGTAGGTGTCCTCCTGTGACCACTCCTCGAAGTGTTCGAAGGCGCGTTGCTCCTCGATGCCCCGGCTCACCATGTGATCGGCCCAGCCGCGCCAGGTCGCGTCGCGGGCGTCGGGCTCGGCCGGCATCGTGGCGTCGGCGTTGACGAACACGCCGCCTGGTTCGAGCGCCTGGTGGATCCGCCGGTAGAGCGCCCTCTTTCGATCCAGGGTCGGGACGTGGTGGAGCGCCAGGGACGCCGCCGCACCGCGGCAGGCGGGCAGCGCGTCAAGGAAGGAACCCTGGACAAAACGTGCGCGGTGACCGAATCGCGAGAGCCGGGTTCTGGCCTGATCGAGCATGTTCGTGTCGACGTCGACGAGCTCGACCGTCGCGGCATGAGTCGATTCGAGAATCGCTTCGGCCAGGGCGCCGGTGCCGGCCCCCAGGTCGAGCACCAGGCCCGAGGCGACCGGAGCGAGTTCCCGCGCGGCAGTCAGCAGCATCTCCTCGTAGCCGGGGATGAACTGCCGGATCGCGGTGTCGTAGGCGTCTGTCGCGACCCGGAGATGGCGGCGAACGGAATGGGACGCGGCGACGGTCATCGCGTTAGAGTGTATGGATCCAGAGTGTCCGGTCGCGGAGAGGAGGAGCGATGTCCCTGCTGATTCGAAACGGTCGCGTCGTGACGGCGGTGGACGACTACCGCGCCGATGTCTTCGTCGAGGACGAGACGGTTTCGCTGATCGGCCGTGGCCTCGACGTCGAGGCCGACCGGACGATCGACGCCGCGGGACGGCTGGTCATCCCGGGCGGCGTCGATCCCCACACTCACATGGACATGCCCTTCGGCGGCACGACGAGCGCGGACGACTTCGAGACCGGCACCCGAGCCGCCGCCTTCGGCGGCACGACGACGATCGTGGACTTCGCGATCCAGACCAAGGGGCAGTCCACGCTCCAGGGGCTCGAAACCTGGCACGAGAAGGCGGCCGGAAAGGCAGGCATCGACTACGGCTTCCACATGATCGTGACCGACATGGAAGATGACCGCCTGTGGGAGATGCGCCGCCTGGCCGACGAGGGCGTGACCTCCTACAAGATGTTCATGGCCTATCCGGGCGTGCTCTACGTGGACGACGGCACGCTGTTCCGCGCCATGCGCAAGGCCGGAGAGGACGGCACCCTGGTCTGCATGCATGCTGAGAACGGAATCGTCATCGACGAGATCGTCAAGCTGGCTCTCGCCGAGGGGAAGACGTCGCCGAAGTACCACGCCCTGACGCGCCCCACCCGCATGGAGGCGGAGGGGGTCCACCGATCGATCGCGATCGCCGAGGTGGCCGGGGTTCCCGTCTACATCGTGCACCTGAGCTGCGCCGACGCGCTCGAGCAGGTGACTCTGGCGCGAAACCGCGGCGCCCAGGTCTTCGCGGAGACCTGCCCTCAGTACCTCTTCCTGGACTTGAGCCACTACGACCACGAGGATTTCGAGGGCGCCAAGTACGTCATGACGCCGCCGCTGCGCGAGAAGTGGAACCAGGATCATCTGTGGCGGGGCCTCGGCTTCGGCGATCTGCAGAGCATCTCGACCGACCACTGCCCTTTCTGTTTCAACGACCAGAAGGTGCTGGGGATCGACGACTTCAGCAGGATCCCGAACGGCGCCCCGGGAGTGGAGAACCGGATGAGCCTGGTCTACAACGGCGGTGTCGCGGGTGGGCGGCTGTCGGTGAACAAGTTCGTCGAGCTGACGTCGACCGCGGCCGCCAGGCTGTTCGGGATGTTCCCCAGGAAGGGAACGATCGCCGTCGGCAGCGACGCCGACATCGTCGTCTTCAACCCGGACCGGCGGGAAGTGATCAGCGCGAACAACCCGCACACGCACCACATGCGGGTGGACTACAACACCTACGAAGGCACGGAGGTTCAGGGTGTCGCCGAGATCGTGATCAGCCGCGGCCGGGTGGTGGTCGAGGACAACGTCTGGCACGGGCGTTCCGGCGGCGGGAACTTCATCAAGCGGGGCCTGTTCAGCGGCCCCTTCTAGCATCCGGCCCCAAAGCCCGGGGAGCCTCGAGCCCGGGAAAGACCGGGTTTCCTGGCGGCCTCCGGCGGCAGCAGGCACGGAAGACCGGCGGACCGACAGCTACGGAGAGACATGTCATGAGCAGAATGTTGAAGTCGGGTCTGATCCAGATGTCGCTGCCGGAGGGCACCTGCGGCGACGGCGCGTCCGCCGCCGAGGTGGCGGCAACGGTGGAGGCGATGACGGCCAGGCACATCCCCTACATCGAGGATGCCGGGCGTCAGGGCGTCCAGGTGCTCTGCCTGCAGGAGGTGTTCAACACGCCGTACTTCTGCCCGGGTCAGGACTCGAGCTGGTTCGCGGCCGCGGAGCCGGTTCCCGGCCCGACCACGGAGCGGATCGCGGAGCATGCGCGTCGCCACGCCATGGCCATCGTCGTGCCGATCTACGAGCGCGAGAACGCGGGAGTCCTCTACAACACGGCGGCGGTGATCGACGCCGACGGCAGCTATCTGGGCAAGTACCGGAAGACACACATCCCCCAGGTGGCCGGCTTCTGGGAGAAGTACTTCTTCCGCCCGGGCAACCTGGGCTACCCGGTGTTCGATACGGCCTACGGCCGGATCGGCGTCTACATCTGCTATGACCGCCACTTCCCGGAGGGCGCGCGGGCCCTTGGCCTCGCCGGTGCCGAGGTCGTCTACAACCCGTCGGCCACCGTGGCCGGTCTCTCCGATCACTTGTGGACCATCGAGCAGCCGGCCCACGCGGTGGCGAACGGCTACTTCATGGGCTGCATCAACCGGGTCGGCACCGAAGAGCCGTGGAACCTCGGTTCGTTCTACGGCAGCAGCTACTTCGTCAACCCGAAGGGGCAGATCGTCGCCCAGGCGTCGAGGGACGAGGACGAACTGCTGGTCGCGGACCTGGACCTCGGCATGATCGACGAAGTGCGGTCGGTGTGGCAGTTCTACCGCGACCGGCGGCCGGAGGCCTACGACCCGCTCGTTCAGCCGTGATGTCGAGCCGTGATGCCGAGGGTGGCGACGCTCGACCCCCGAGCCTTGTCCCTTGCGAGATGAGCCGGGAGCGTCGACGTCAATGCCGAGAGTGAGCCTGCGCGAGTGTCGGGGATCGTTGGCGGATGATCCTGCAACTTGAAATCGAATGGCTGCGGACCCTGGGACGAGATCCGCGACTTCATGGCCGGCAGTACGCCGGTCGACTTCCGGTTCAGAGATCGCTGCAGCCTCCTGCCGCGCAAGCTCCTAGCTCGCCCGGCTCTCGACGGTGACCCGCAGGCGTTTCATCATCTCGTGGAGCGTCGTGGGTTTGACCTTCAGGCGCTCGGCGGCACGCTTCTGGACGCCGCCGCAGGCCTGTAGCGCCTTGACGATCATCTGGCGTTCGTAGGCGCTGACCGCTTCCTTGAAGGATACTCCCTGCGGCGGCAGCGATTCCGGGGGTGACAGTGTCATGTGGGGGTGGCGGATGTTGCCCGGCAGCAGGTCGACGCCGATTTCCTCGCCGGTCGAAAGCACGACCGCCCGTTCGATCACGTTCTCGAGCTCGCGCACGTTCCCGGGCCAGTGGTAGGCCATCAGCAGATCCATCGCCGCGGAGGTCAGCCGCCGCGGTCGCTTCTCGTTCTCGCTCGAATAGGTTCTGAGGAAGTGCTGGGAGATGAGCGGGATGTCGTCCACGCGGCGCGACAACGGGGGCAACTGGATCGTGATCACGTTCAGCCGATAGTAGAGGTCCTCGCGGAACTCGCCGCTGGCCACCCGTTTCTCCAGATCGGCGTTCGTCGCCGCGACCAGTCGCACGTCGGCCCGCAACGTTTCGAGTCCGCCGAGACGCATGAACTCTTTCTCCTGAATCACGCGCAGCAGCTTGGACTGGGTGTCGGCCGGGATGTTCCCGATCTCGTCGAAGAAGATCGTGCCGCCGTGGGCGACCTCGAACAGGCCCTTCTTGTGCGAGACGGCGCCGGTGAAGGCCCCCTTGACGTGGCCGAAGAGCGTGCTCTCGAGAAGTTCGCTGGGCATGGAACCCGAGTTCACGGTGACGAAGGGCCCGTCCTTGCGCTTCGAGTTGCCGTGAATCGACTTCGCGACCAGCTCCTTGCCGGTGCCGCTCTCGCCGCGGATCAGGATGTTGCTCTTCGACGGCGCCGCCCTGCGGATCAGGTCGAAGACCTGGCGGATCGACCGGCTCTTGCCGATGATCTTGTCGAAGCCCTGACGTTCCCGCAGTTGCTCCTTCAGGTCCCGGTTCTCGGCTGTCAGGCGGCGGCGCTCGAGACCCTGGCGGATGGTCAGCCGGACCTCTTCGTTCTTGAACGGCTTGGGCAGGTAGTGGAAGGCGCCCTCGCGCATCGCCTCGATCGCCCCTTCGATCGAGGAGTAGGCGGTGATCACGACCACGACCTGGTCCGGCTCGGACAGCCGGATCCGGCGCATGACCTCCTTGCCGTTCATGTCCGGGAGCATCAGGTCGAGCAGTACCAGGTCGATCTCCTCCTGGGCGAGGACCGTCAGCGCCTCCTGACCCGATGCGCAGCAGATCGGATGGTGCCCTTCCTGGCGGATCAGGGCTGTGAGAACGTCCTGCAGGACATCTTCGTCGTCGACGACGAGAATGTTCATGATCCTTGCTCCTCGGCCGGAAACAGGGCCGGCGCCGAGACCATCGGCGGCAGCCTGACGGTGAATCGGCAGCCCCCTGGGTCAAGGTTCATTGCGGAGATGTCGCCGCCGTGCCGGCGCACGATCTCCTGGCTGATGGAAAGACCGAGACCGGTGCCGCCGCTGGCCTTGCGAGTGGAGAAAAAGGGATCGAATACACGTTCGAGGTGCTCTTCGCGAATCCCGGGGCCTGTGTCGTCGATGACTACGTTGATCATGCCGTCCAGGTTTCGCACCGCGAGGGTGAGCTGTCCGGGTCCGGAACCTGCCTCGACCATCGCGTCGACGGCGTTCGCCAGCAGGTTGGCGAGCACCTGCCCCAGCTCGATTTCGTTGCCGAGCACCCAGACCGTATCGTCCGGGTGGAGTTCCACGCGGACTTCGACGCCCGCCTCCGCGAAGCGCTCGGCGAGCATGTCGCAGCTCTCCTCGATGACTGCTCCCATGTCGACGGCGGTGGGCTCGTGCCGGCCACGGCGCGCGAAATCGAGCAGCGTGTTGACGATGCGGGCGGCACGGAAAGTCTGGCGTTCGACCCTGCGCAGCAGCCGCCGGCGCGGATCCCGCTCGGGAGTCTCGGCAAGGAGCATCTGGGCGTAGCTCGAGATGCCGGTCAGCGGCGTGTTCACTTCGTGGGCGATGCCGGCGGCCATGGCGCCGATCGCCGCCAGCCGCTCGTTCTCGGCCAGCTTCCGCTTCATCGTCTCGCGTTCGGTGATGTCCAGGGCGACCACGACTCGATGACCGTGGGCGGCGCCCAGGAACTCGGCCACCGACAGCTGCAGATGCTGCTCGCCGGAACGAGAACCCGCGAACCGCACCTCGACCGGCGGGCCGCCCTGCTCCGGCAGGAGCTGGAGAGGGATCAGGTCGCCCAGGCCTCGACCCTCCATGTCGCCCCGGGTGAGCCCGACGAGAGCGGCAAAGGAGCCGTTCACGGTCACGATCCGGTTTGCGGAGTCGATGACGGCAATGCCGGCGGGGGAGGACTCGATGATCTCGTCGCTGAACTGCTTGAGTTCGGAGACGCGGTCCAGTTGCCGCTGTCTCTGTTCCAGCAGTTGCGCGTTCTCGATCGCCAGCGATGCCTGGTTCAGCAGCTGGCGGATCAGGGCCAGGTCGTCGCTGGACAGCGGTGCGCCTCCAGTGTGGTGGCCTGCGTACAGGAGGCCGACCCGGCGATCGCGCACCGAGAGCGGGAAGGCGCAGTGGTAGCCGAGGACCGACAGCCGCATCGGGGTGCTCTTTGCAGTGTCCGCAAGCGGTGCCGGCGCGAGCAGGAAGTGGGGCTCGTTCCAGATCGAAGCGTCGACGTCGCAGAGCTCCAGGGTGGGCGCCTCCGGTTCCTCCCTGATCGCCGCGAGATGGTCTCCTTCGACCAGGAACAGATTGCTCTGCTCCAGGTGCAGACCCTCCTCCAGCTTGTTCAGCAAGCTCGACGCCAGCCGCTCGAGATCCCGCTCGTGGAGCAGCTCTTCGCCCAGGCGCTCCAGGGCGCGCCGGCTCCGCTGCGCCCGGTACTGAAGTCGCTGCAGGCTCGCTCCGATGCCCTGTCTGACCGGAATCGAGAGGGCGCCGATGACCAGCAGAGCGCTGGCGTTGAGGAAGCCCCGTGCCACGACCATGTCCTGGGGCACACCGCGGCGGATGAGCAGGCCGAGCAGCGAGAACCCGAGCACGGCCAGCAGCACGGTGAGAGCGTAGGTCGCGACATCGCGGGCGATCACGGCCACGTCCCAGAGCCGATAGCGCAACAGGGCGTAGGCGAAGCTCAGCGGGACCAGCGCCAGGGGCGCCGTGGCGGCGACGCTCAGCCAGGCCGGCGCCGGCAGCTGGAAGGAGAAAGGCACGACGTAGAGCAGGAGGAACGGCAGATAGCCGCCGGCGACGCCGAACGCGATCCACTGGGTCTGTCGGCCCTGTTCCCAACCGTGACGCGACAGGAGACTGCGACCGAGCATCGCGGCCGCCGCCAGCGCGAAAGCGACGAGCAGAACGAGTTCGATGCGGTCCTGCCGCTCGAGGGTGGACGCGCTCAACCCGCCCGTCAGCATGCCGTTGCCGAAGATCTGATCGAACTGCACCACCAGAAGCGCTGCCGCCGGCAGGTAGAGCCAGGCGACGGCGCGGCGCAGCCAGCGGGAGCGTTGCCGCGCGGGGAACACCAGGAAGAAGTGCAGTGTGAGCGGCGGCAGCATGAGGCGGCAGACGCTGTCGGCCAGGTAGAAGATGCGGTCGATGCCGTCGAAGGGAGCGACCGGCGTCAACAGGTAGAGGGCGGCTGACGTCAGGGTCCAGAGGTGGAAGAGCAGGATCGGCCGGCTGCGCTGTCGGCTCAGCGTGTAGAGGCCGATCAGCAGGTAGGCAATCCCCGTGAGGGCCAGCACGATGTACGTCCAGTCCAGGGTCAGGGCGGGCAGACCGTGGCTGGCCGAAACAAGCTCGTCGTCCCGAAGTACCTGCAGGTCGCTTTCGCTGCAGCAACGCAGCAGCCGATCCAGTTCGTCGGCCGAAAGCGGCCGCTCTCCGTTGACCAGAACGATGATGTCGTCGACCTCGAGCCCGGACCGCCCGTGCGCCGACATCACGCGCAACCCGCTGTCGGTCGCCTCGGCGTCGACGCCGGTCGTCTGGAAGGAGGCCACCTTGCGCCCGACGGAGAATCCGCCCAGGCCGACGACCAGAATGGTCAGCAGGAGCAGCGCCGCAGTCAGGCCGAGTCGGGCCGGTCGGGACTCGATACGCATCGGGGATCTGCCGGCTTGGGGGTGTGGCGTCTTCGTCTCAGGGTCATTGGTCCGAAGCGCTGTCCAGGGGCCGATTCAACATCGTACAAGCACGTGTCGTGCCACCGTGGAGCGGCGCTGTCCTCGCTGTTTCCGGGGCGGATCGCCCTTTGCGGACCGCGGCGATTCAATCGGTTGGTCTGGAAACGGTCTGTTGAACTGCGTTGCGTGCGGCTCGGTTTCCTGGATCCGTCGCCCCCCCGTGCTTCAGGATCCTCGTCAGGCCGCTCTGCCAGCGGGTACGGAGGCGCGGCCGAGACCTGAACTGCCGACGCTGAAGCCGCCTCGGCGCCCAGGTACTTCCCGGTGGCCGACCACGGGAACGCCGGGCCGTGCCAGTCGAGTCCCTTCTCCAGACCGGCGTCGAACCTCACGCGTCGCCTCATCTCCGCAGAGCACCCGAGTCCGCAGAGCACCCGAGAGTCCGGTGACGGCGCTGCTGCGGCTGCCGGTGCCGGTGCCCCGAAAGCTCCGGATTGGCCGACAGCGCGGCGATGCTGGCCGACCGCGATCTTCCCGATCCGGATCTTGCCTGCTGCTGGACACCGGTAGAATCCATGGCCTGATGGGTGCCGGCAGACACTGGCCAGGGTCGATCTTCTGAGACCGCGGAAACGGCCGCTCTCGGCCGAACGCCTCGAGACGCTCGCCGCGCTGGCGGGGATCAGCCGTCTCGAGCTGAAGATCGAGAAGGTCGTGCTGGGCGGCGACGGTCTGGCGCGCTGGCGCGATCTGCCGATCTTCGTGCCGCGGGCGGCGCCGGGCGATGTGGTGGAGGCGCGGATCATCGAACGCCGTCCGAGCTACGCTCGCGCCGAGATCGAACGCGTGATCACGGCGGGTCCCATGCGCCGGGAGGCTCCATGCCCCTTCTACGCCCGGTGCGGCGGCTGTCAGCTCCAGCACATCGAAGACGAAGCACAGCTCGGACTCAAGGCGGCCGCCGCTCTGGAAACCCTGCGCCGACTCGGCGGCATCGATCCGGCTCGGCTCACGCGTTGCCGCGTCGGGAAACCGGTCTCGGACCGGCGGTGGGGCTATCGCCTGCGGGCGCAGGTCCACACCGAACAGGACGAGGACGGGGCGATCGGCGTGGGCTTCCGCCGTCGCCGCAGCCATGATCTGGTCCGTGTCGACCGCTGCGCGGTACTGGCGCCGGCGCTCGACGCGCGATTGCCCGATCTGCCGCGGTTGCTGGCCGCGGAGGTGCGGGCGGGGAAGGCCGTGCCGGGCCGCCTCGGTCTGGCCGCGAAGGATCTCGACGAAGACAGCCCCGTGGTCGCGGCCCCGCCTCTGGAAGAGCTGCCGGGCGGCGAACTGGAGATCGAACTGCAGGGACGTCGGCTCACCTTCGACGCCCGTTGCTTCATCCAGGCCCACGGGGGCTTGCTGGAGCCTCTGGCGCGGTCGGCGGTGGGCTCGTTCGAGGGTGAGACCGCGGTTGACCTCTACGCGGGGGTCGGGTTCTTCACGATCGGTCTCGCCGACCGCTACGGATCGGTAACGGCAGTCGAAGGCGACTCGGCCGCCGCTCGCCATGCGCGGAACAACCTGCGCCTGAACGGTCTGCGCCACTGCTCTGTCGAGTGGGCGGCAATCGAGAGCTGGGTCGACGGCAAGGCAGGCGGCGAGGGTCTGCAGCCCGGACTCGACCGCGTGCTGGTCGATCCGCCCCGCGTCGGTCTGTCCTGGAACGTGCGGCGGGCCCTGCTGCGCGCCGCCCCGGCCCGCCTGACCTACGTGTCCTGCGACTCGGCGACGCTGGCTCGCGACCTGGGCGAGCTGACGCGCGACTTCGACCTGGAGACGATCACGTTCTTCGACCTCTTTCCGCAGACCGCCCACCTGGAGACGGTGGTCCAGTTGCGTCGGCGTTGCTGAAGCGCCCGTACGCGCGGTTCGGCTTCAGCGGGTCATCCAGGGTGCGCCGTCGACATGCAGCATGTAGTGGCGCGTCAGCGCGGCCTTGCGATGGCGGGAGGCGGCCTGGAACTCCGGGTTCTTCGTCATCTCGATGAAGGCCTTTCGAGTGGGGAAGAACATGATGGCGGCGGCATCCCAGGGCGGGTCGGACGGTCCGATCATGACTTGCTCGACCATCGTGCTGAACACGACCCGGCCTCCCAGGCTCGAAAGGACCTGGCCCGCGGCGGCAACGTACCTCTCGAAAGCCTCCTGGCCGGAAACATCCGCGGCCTCGGTGCCGTACTCCTCGTCGGCCGGTGCGTAACGAGCGCGTTCGTTGAACTGGAACAGGTTGAGCGCCGCGACGGGCGTCTCGGGATCGAGCGCGGCGAGGGTCGCCAGCTGGCTGTCGTCCGGATTCACGTCCACGTCCTTTCCTGAAGACCGGTCGAGGGATCGGTGACCGGCGAGGCTACAGACCGCGCCGGTAGCTGGCGCCCTGCCCCGGGGTTTCGGTCACGGTGACCTCCACGACATCCATCCGATCCTGAAGGTGCGCCCATCGGTCCCGGAGACGCTGCCATAGGGACCGTGCAAGCGCTTCGACGGTGACGTTGGCGACCGGCAACAGGACGACCTCCGAAGACGGGAATTCGTAGCACCGCGAGTCGAAGACGGCCGCCGTCGTCTCGCCGTGGCGAGTCAGTCCGAGGTGGGGGCATCTCTCGGGTAACAGGATCTTCTCGTCAAGGGCGGCGCATTCGGCCCGAATGTCGCGCTTGACGACGTTGACGGGGATCAGGAAATCCAGGTCATCGAGTTCGGAGCCGTACAGCTCGACCATCACTCGATAGTCGTGGCCGTGAAGCGGTTCCGCCTCGCTGCCGCTGAAGACCGTGAAATGAGCGGCGGAGAACTTGAAGTCCTCCTTGCCGAGGTGCAGCGAGAACGTGCCGGACACGGCCCGATCGTAGCGTTCGGGCGCTCTTCCGGGCCGGGCTACAGCCGATCCGCGACAGCGGCCTCGACCTCGCCGCTGTCGGGGAACCGGCCGAGCCGCTTCTTCGAGAACACAGGTCGGCCGTCGAGAGCGACTTCGAATACTCCGCCGCTGCCGTCCACGAGTTCGGAATCGAGATTGAACCGCTCCTTCAGCTGAGCCGCCAGACCGGCGGCTCGGGGGCGGTAGTTTCACATCACGCAGTATTCGATCGTGACTCGGCTCATCCGGGTTCCCCGTTCGGTAGTTGTCGTGGGCGGCCTACGGTAGCATGGGCCAATGCGGGTTCTGGAGCCGGTTGGGACGGTCGAGGTTCGGGAAACCGAGCGGGTCAAACGTCTGGCGGAGCGCGTTCGCGACATGCTGGTCGAGCTCGGTCTCGATCTGGACGAACCGAATCTGCGCACCACCCACGAGCGGGTGGCCCGAATGTACCTGGAGATGTTCCGGGGCCTGGATCAGGGTTCGAAGCCCCGGGTCACGACGTTTCCCAACGAGGAGAACTACACCGCCATGGTCATGGAGAAGGACATCCCGTTCTACTCCATGTGTTCGCATCACCTCGTGCCGTTCTACGGCCACGCGCACATCGCCTACGTTCCCGGCGACAAGATTCTGGGGCTGTCCAAGTTCGCGCGCATTCTCGAGTTCTACGCCAAGCGGCCGCAGCTCCAGGAGCGGCTCACCGAGCAGGTGGTCAGCTTCCTCGAGGAGGAACTCCGGCCGAGCGGCGCCATGGTCGTGATCGAGGCCCGCCACCTGTGCGTCGAGATGCGCGGCGTCGAGAAGTCCGGCGCCATGACGGTCACGTCCGCGCTGCGGGGCATCTTCCACGAGCGGCCGATCCGGGAGGAGTTCCTGGATCTCATGAAAGGTCGTTGACGGTGCGGCGCCCGGCCTCCCTGGCCCTGGCCCTGGTTCTGGCCGCGGCCTCTGCGGCCGCGGCTGCCGACAGTCTCGAGCGGCTTCATCCGGACGACCTGATCAATCCCTTCCTGGGGCCCGCTCATGCGCGCTGGCTGGTGGGGCCGATCGGCCAGCTCGCCGACGAGGAAGAACGGACACTGTTCCTGCTGCTCGAGTCGAACGAAGAGGCCGAGGCTTTTGTCGAGCAGTTCTGGAGTCGAAGGGAGGGCGCGCTGAAGCGGCAGTTCGACGTGCGGGCTGCCGAGGCCGACAAGCGCTATTCGGAATCCGGCCTGCTTGGCCGGCGAACGGATCGCGGCATGGTCCACGTCCTGTTCGGCGAGCCCGAGAAGACGGAGTGGGAGCAACACCGCAACGTCGATGATCCGGACGTCGAACTCTGGACGTACCCGAAAGGCGCGCCCAGGGGACTGAACGGCAAGAAGCCGGCCCGTCGCTACCGCTTCGCCCGCGACGGCGATGTGATGCGGCTGTTCTCCAACGATCCCGGCGATCCGGCCAATCGCCGCCGCCGCATGCTCCGCCGCATCCGCGATCCGTCCAGCCGACCCTGGCGGTAGCAGCCACGGGCTGACACAGAGCCGCCAGACCCGTCGCCGACTCCGTGTCCGGCTTCGTCCGGCCTCAGGCAGCTCAGGCCGGTTCGCCGATCGCGTCGAAGTCGAGCCGGCCTTCCGGGTCGGAGTCGGCCGGGAAGAGGAAGTCCTTCATGTGACGGGAGAGGGTCGCCTGCGCTTCCGGTTCCATGAAGTTCAGGCGGAGTTCGTTGATGACCTTGATCTCCATGGCCATCCACTCGCCCCAGCAGCCGGCACAGATCCGGGCGGCGATCTCTTCGCCGAAGGAACCGGGCAACGGAGGATCGCCCAGGGCCTTCCGTTGCCGGTCGCAGCGCGCGCAGACGATCATGGCTCCTCCTCCGACGAGCCCGATCCGGTGTCCGGGGCGGTGTTCTGCGCGTCCTTGTAGCGTTTCCGGATGCCGGCCTTCTGGCGGTTGCGGACCAGCCAGCGGAGCATCTTCGACTCGTTGATTCCGACCACGAGATCGTCGAGCGCCTCGTGGATCGCAGGGTCGTTGATCAGCCTGGCCGCGGTGCCGTCGCCTTCGGCGACCTTCTCCAGCGTGGAATTCAGGCGCTGCAGGAGTTGTTCCACCTCGGTCGTCAACGACTCGCTCAGTTCTTCGTCGGTCAGCAGCCTGGGCAGCAGCCCGTCGGCGTCCCGGAGATCGGCGGCGATGGCGCGCAAGTCGGCGGCGGCGACCTGCGTGTCGGCCATGGTCGATTCGAACCGGGTCTTCAGTTCGGTGTCATGGATCAGGGCCGGCGCCAGTCCGTCGCCTTCCCGCAGCAGGGTCAGGGTCTCGTCGATGGTGTCGAGCGACGAAGCGAGCCGGTCGCCCAGCTCCTCGTCGGTCAGCAGGCGGCCGAGCACACCGCCGCCGGCCTCGACCTCGTTGGTCAGGCGTTCGACGGATTCGAGCGTTCGGATCACCGTGTCGGTGATCCGCTCGTCGTCGCGGGCGGCGACCAGCTCGCCGAGCAGTCCTTCGCCGCGCTCCATGCGTCCGAGGATCGTCGACAGCGATTGCGCGGTCAGGACGATGTGATCGACCACGTCGGCGCCGCTGGCGATCAGATCGTCGACATCGGTGGGGAGTGCGGCAGGGATCTCGTCGCCCGGGTTCAGGAGCACTGCGCCGGGGGAACCCGAGGTGATCTCGACGTACTTGTCACCGAGCAGTCCCAAGGTCTTGATCCTGGCCAGGGAATCGCGGCGCAGCCGGTTCGCGTAGCGGCGCTCGACGCTGATCCGCACTTCCAGCATCTCGCTTTCCGGCCGCTCGCTCAACAGGATGCGGTCCACCTTGCCGACCGTGACCCCGTTCAGCTGGACCGGATTGTCCTCGGCCAGGCCTGCGGCGTTGGGGAACATGATGCGGTAGGAGTTGCTGGCCCGGAACAGGAAACTCTGATCGCCGATGGCGAGTATGAAGCCGGCCAGGATGACGAACGCTCCGAGCACGGTCAGCCCTACCTTGGCAGTGTTCGAATCACGCTGCATCGATGTCCTCCTCTGCGGACGGTTGTCGACCTTCGAGGAACGCCCTGAGCGCCGTGTCCGTGCTTCGTTCGGCTCGTTCCCAAGTGCCGATGAAGCGGAACCTGCCCGCGTCCAGGAGAGCCACGCGGTCGCCGACGTCGCGGGCTAGCCGGAGGTCATGGGTGACGACTACGGACGTCGTGCCGAACTCTCGTTGCGTGCTGCGGATCAGACTCGAGATCGTTGCCGAAGTCACGGGATCGAGTCCGGCCGTCGGCTCGTCGTAGAGCACGACCTCGGGGTTGAGAACCAGGGAGCGGGCGAGCGCGACCCGTTTCTTCATGCCGCCGGACAGCGCCGCGGGCATGCGGTCCTCGATCCCGGACAGGCCGACCCACGCCAGGGCGCCGGCGACCCGCTCGCGGATCTCCTCCTCGTCCAGCCGGTCGTGCTCACGGAGCGGGAAAGCGACGTTCTCGAGTACGTCGAGCGAGTCGAAAAGGGCCGCGGACTGGAACAGCATCGCGATCCGCCGCCGCAGCGGGTACAGCTGGCGTTCGGTCAGTTGGACGAGATCCGTTCCCTCGAACAGCACCGCGCCGGCCTCGGCCTCGTCGAGTCCGTTGAGCTGCCGCAGGGTGAGACTCTTGCCGGACCCGGAACGGCCCAGCACAACCAGACACTCCCCGCGCATGACGTCGAAACTCAGGTGGTCGAGAACCGCGCGGTCGCCGAATCGACGGCAGAGTCCGCGGACTGCGTAGAGCGTTTCGCCGCGTTTCGGGTGCCGCTGCCTGTCAGGCGAGGACATGGAAGAGCTTGGTCAGAAAGAAGTCAGATACGAGGACCATGATCGATGCCCAGACCACGGTCCTGGTAGTGGCGCGTCCGACACCCGCGGCCCCGCCGGTCGCGGTCAGACCGTTGTAGCAGCCGATGGTGGCGATGAACGAGGCGAAGAAGACCGACTTGCCCAGACCGTTCAGCACGTCGCCCAGGGTCAGGGCCTGCAGGACATCGTTCGCGTAGAGGCCGTAGGACAGGTTCAACTGGTTCGTGGCGATGAACAGGCCGCCGAGGATGCCCAGGAAGTCGCCCAGGATGGTGAGCACGGGCAGCATGATCAGACTGGCCGCAAGTTTCGGAACTACCAGCTTCTTCACCGGATCGGCCGCCATCGAGCGCATGGCGTCGATCTGTTCGGTGACCTTCATCGTGCCCAGTTCCGCGGTCATGCCGGAACCGATCCGGCCGCCGACGATCAGCGCGACGAGTACCGGTCCGAGTTCCCTGGTCAGCGACTTGGACACCACGCTTCCGATGTAGTATTTGACGCCTAGTTCCGGCAGGCTGTAGGCGGTCTGCAGGGCCAGCACCATGCCGGTGAACAGGGTGGTGACCGCGGCGACGCCGAGCGAACTGACGCCGAGATGCTCCATCTGATGAAGCCATGACCGGAACTCGTAGGGCGGTCTGACCAGGGCGGTCAGACTGCGCCCGGCCAGGACAGACAAGGCGCCGACGTGGCGCAGCGGGGCCGCGATATCGAACAGAATCCTGGGTGCAACCTGTTGCATCAGTCCGCGGGCAGCTACTCCGCGCGTGTCGTGTTGGCGGCGCGCGTGCCTGGCGCCAGCTTCTCCTGGCAGCGTTGAGCAATACCTTGCCGAACCGACATCCTACCGTCGCCAGCTTGAAACACCGCCCGAGCCCCGACCTGGGCGAGGAATCTCGCCCGGTCGAGGGTGCACGTGGAGGCTCGCCGCCGCCGTTCTGGGCGGTGGCGATCGCGACCGTCACGGGCAACCTGTACCTGATCCTTGGCAGCGTCCTGATGGGGGTTGCCGCGGCCATCGCTTCCCGGCTTCCGGGCCGTGATTGGGCCGGACTGGTGGCGAGGCTGTGGGCCCGGGGGCTTCTCGCGGCGAGCGGCGTGCGTCTCGACGTCGACTACGCGGGCGGCGGCCGCGAGGCCTGGCGCACGGCTGCGGACGGCCGTCCACTGGTGTACATGGCGAACCACAGGAGTCTCTACGATGTGGCGGCCTTGCTCGCGATTCTGGAATCGCCGGTGCGGTTCCTGGCCAAGCGCAGCCTGTTCCGGTTGCCGGGTTTCGGCTGGGGACTCAAGGCGGCCGGTTTCGTGCCCGTGGACCGAACCGACCGCAGCCGCGCGGCCGAGACGTTCGCTGCCGCCGGCAGGATGCTGGCATCGAATGTCTCCCTGGTCGTGTTCCCCGAGGAAACACGGAGTTCCGGACCCCGGATGAAGCCGTTTCGGCGCGGCGGGTTCCTGTTGGCTCTGAAGGCGCGGGTGTCCGTCGCTCCGGTCGGCATCCGCGGCGCCGGGCGCATCCGCAGCAAGGGATCTCTGGCGGTGCGCCCTGCCGCCGTCGAGTTGTTCTTCGGCGAGGTGATGGACCCGATCGGCTCCGGCGTGCGCGGCCGACGGACCTTCATGCTGGACGTCGAGCGGCGTGTCGCTCGGTTGGCGGGCCTCGAGACAGCGGGAGAAGACGATGGCTGAAGCGATCGAGAACAGGGTGCGCGAGTGCCTTCGGACGATCACCTTCCCGGGCATGAAACGGGACATCGTCTCGTTCGGTTTCATACAGCGGGTCGGTGTGAGCGGCGGCGACGTGGTGGTTGATCTGCGCGTGCCGACCCGGGACGCCGGCGCCGCCAGGGAGATCCGGCGCCGCATCGAGGATGCCGTCAGCTCGCTCGAAGGGGTTTCGAGCGTCCGGGTCTCGCTGGAGGCGGCGCCGTCGCCCGCGCCGGCCACGGCGAGGAACCCCTCCCTGCTGCCGGGGGTCTCCCACGTCGTGGCAGTGGCGAGCGGCAAGGGCGGCGTCGGCAAGTCCACCGTGGCGACCAACCTGAGTGCGGCCATGGCGGCCGCCGGACTGAGGGTCGGACTGCTCGACGCGGACATCTACGGACCTTCGATTCCGTTGATGTTCGGTATCGATCGCCGGCCCGAGATCGTCAACGGCAGGATTCAACCCTTCGAGCGCCACGGCGTGCGGGTCATGTCGCTCGGCTTCCTGCTCGATCCGGATACGCCGGTGATCTGGCGGGGGCCGATGGTGATGAAGGCGCTCGGCCAGCTCCTGGGCGACGTGAACTGGGGCGATCTCGACTATCTGTTGCTCGACTTGCCGCCAGGCACCGGGGATGCGGCGCTCACCCTCTCGCAGAAGTTGCCCCTTTCCGGGGCCGTGATCGTCTCGACGCCCCAGGACGTGGCCTTGATCGATGCGCGCAAGGGGCTGGCCATGTTCCGCAAGGTGGAGGTTCCGGTGCTGGGAATGGTCGAGAACATGTCGACCTTCGCATGCCCCCATTGCGGCGAGACGACCGATATCTTCAAGCGGGGAGGCGTCGAGCGCACGGCGGAGCTGCTGGGCTGCGAGGTTCTGGGGGCGATACCGCTCGACGGCGCGCTGGTGCGGGGCAGCGACGCCGGTGTCCCGATCGTCGTCGCGGCGCCCGAAGGAGAGCACGCCGGCATCTTCCAGGACATCGCTGCGGCGGTCGAGCGCCGGCTTGCGGAGCTGGCGTCCGCGCGACCGACTTTGACGATCGTCTAGCGAATCGGCCATCGAATGCCTGTCGCTGTGGTCGCCGATGCGCACCTGGGCGGTCCCGGGGGCGGCGGCGAGGAACTCGCCGATCAGCTCCGGGAGCTCGAGCCCGGGCGCTGCGCACGGGTGCTGTTTCTCGGCGACCTGTTCCATCTCTGGATCGGTTCACGTCGTTTCGAGACCCCGGAGGTTCGGCTGCTCGCGCCGGTGATCCGGGATCTGAGGCGGCGTGGAATCCGGGTTTCGTACGTGGAGGGGAACCGGGACTTCTTTCTCGCCGGCGGCGCTTACGCTGATCTCTTCGACGACTACGGCCTCGAGATCCACTTTCAGGCCGGCGGCGCGAGGTACCTCGCCGTTCACGGCGACGGGTTGAATCGACGCGACTGGCGTTACCGCTGCTGGCACAGGCTGTCGAAGAACGCCCTCAGCCGGCTGCTGCTGTTCCGGCTGCCGTCGGCGCTCGGCCGTCGGCTCGCGACCTCGACTGAGCGCGGACTGTCGGCAACCAACCTGGAGCACAAGAGCCGGATACCGGAGGAGGTCATTCGCCGCTATGCCGCCCGGCGTTTCGCGGAGGGTCACGACGTGCTCCTGCTCGGACACTTCCACGCCGCGCGCAGGTGGCGTCAGGGCGGCGGCGAAGTGCGGCTCGCGAACGCCTGGTTCCACGACAGGGAGTTGCTTTGGCTGGGTTGAGCGGCCCCCTGCCGGACCTCTATCCGGTTCGGCGCGCCGAGCGCGTGGAGGGGGTCGTCGAGCTTCCGGGTTCGAAGAGCATCTCGCATCGGGCGTTGAACCTGGCCCTGATCGGGCAGCGGCCGGCGACGATCGGGAATCTGCTCGAAGCGGAGGACATCGCCGCCTTCCTGAACGTCCTGAAGCGCATGGGCTGGCGTCTCGAGCGTGTCGCCGACGAGGAGATGCGTGTCGAGCCGCCGTCAGGCGGCCCGCCCGATTCGCCGGTGGAGCTGGACTGCCGGAGCGCGGGGACGTTGCTGAGGTTCCTTGTCGCGAGCTGCGCCGTGACGCCGGGCGACTGGATTCTCGACGGGTCCCCCCGACTGCGCGAGCGGCCGGTCGGACCGCTGCTCGGCGCCCTGCGTCAACTCGGCGCGAGCATCGACGAGCTTGGCCGGTCCGACTGCGCACCGCTTCGGATCCATGGCGGCGCCCTGGCCGGCGGGCGAGTCGAGATCGATGCGGGAAAGTCGAGTCAGTACGTGTCCGCGCTGCTCATGGCGGGCCTGCGCGCGAAGGAGCCGATCCAGCTTCTCGCGCCGTTTCTCGTCTCTAGTCCGTATGTGGACACGACACTCCAGGTCATGGCGGACTTCGGTTCCGCGGTGGAGTCCCGGCGCACCGGAGAGGCACGCGAGTTCCGAATCGAACCCCGCAGGCCGGCGGCGCCCGGCGGTCGCTATCGCGTCGTCGGGGACGACTCCGCGGCCGCCTATCCGGCCGCGGCGGCGGCGTTGTGCGGCGGCAGGGTGAGGCTGCGGGGGCTGGCTTCCGCGTCGATCCAGGGCGACCGCACGTTCCTGGGCATCCTCGAGCGGATGGGCGCCGCGGTACGGACGACGCCAGGCGAGATCGAGGTCGAGGGCGACGGCCGGCTTCAGGCGCTGGACTGCGACCTGTCCAGGATGCCCGACCAGGTGCCGACGCTCGCCGCTGTGGCCTCCTTTGCTCACGGCGTCACGTCCATTCGAAACGTGCCGCACCTGCGGATCAAGGAGAGCGACCGCCTGGCGGCGATCGCAACCGAGCTGCGGCGGTCGGGCGTCCCGGTAGAAGAGATGTCTGACGGCCTGTGCATCGAAGGGAACCCTGCCCTGACCGCGGCGCCGGGTTCGCCGCGCGTCGCGATCGATACCCACGACGATCACCGCATCGCGATGAGCATGGCGCTCGTCGGCCTTCGGCGCGGAGGGCTGGCGATTCGCCGGCCGACAGTGGTTGCCAAGTCCTACCCCGGTTTCTGGGCCGACCTGGAGGGGATTGCGCTGTGACTGCTGCCGTCGGTCGTCTACGCCATCAGTCGCTGGAGCGCGTAGGCGAGGGCGACGGCGCAGTCGGTCTTGCCGAGACCGATCTGGACGACCGGCGACGGGCCGCCCTGCTGCTTCAGGGCGCTGCGCTGCTCGCCCATCTGCGAACCGCCGGCTGGCGGATGCCGTCCTGGGGAGGACTGCTCGTCGATGGACGGGGCGTACTGCGGATCGGACCGGACATGTTGACCGCGGGACGAAGTGAACGGTCGCCTCAGCTGGTGCTGAGGCGCCTCGTTTCGTTGTTGTTCGGGAGTGCGGAAATGGCTGGTCGAAGCGCCGTGCGCGCGGAACTTCGACCGGTGGTCGGGGGTTGGCGCGACCTGCTTCTGCCTGTGCCGGCCGATCGTCTCGTCGCGGACATTCTCGATCATGCCCCCTTCCTGTGGGAAGGCAGGTATCGGCTCGCGAGGCAGTCCCTGCTTGCCGTGCACGAACACGGGGAGGGCGAAGATGTGGTCGTCGCCGGTCATCCGCGATGGCGTCGCTCCCTGCTGCGGGCCGCCGGCCCCGACCGGGAACGGCTGTCGAACGTGGTGGGCAGCGACGAGGCTCGGGACCACTGGCTCGGCGACAACGCTTCGGGCGGACCGATCGACTGGATTGCCCGGGGCGACTGGCGACGCGCGATGGCGGAGACCCTGCGGGAACCGCCCGCCGAGCCGGGCGAGCGGAGCGCGGTTGCACGGGCGTTCCTCGACAGTGGCCGGTTCGAGGCCGCCCTGGCGCTGGTCGAGAGTTCCGGCCGAACGGAGGACATCCTGATCCGGCTCAGGAGTCTGGTGAGGATGGGCCGGTTGGCGGCGGCCCGCCGCGCGCTCACTGCACTCGAGGGCCGCCGTCTTGCCGGCGCGGCGAAGCTGGACGAGTGCGAGGAGGCGATCAGGATCCATGCGGCCGCGGGCCGCGCTGCTCAGCTCAGGGCCTGGGCAAAACAGGCCCTCGAGGCTGCGGTCGGTCCGCATTCCGGTCGGGGACGGGCTCTCGCCTTCCTGGCGTTGCGCGAGGTCGACGGGGCCGTCGAAGCGGCCTCGCTGTCCGACCTGGACCGGGAACCCGCAGACTGGACATCGTGTCTGGCTCTGGCCCGTCTCGCGATGGATCGCGGCCGCTTCCAGGTTGCCGATGAAGCGCTGGGGACGGCGCTGAGGTTGCGAAGAGACCTGCCGGTCCACGATCGCGCCAGCCTCTGGAACGAACTGGCGACGCGTCGACTCCTGGTGGACGATCGGGCTGGCGCCGAGCGTGCCGCGCGCGTCTCCGTGAAGCTCTTCCGTTACTGCGATGGACCCGCCGGGAGGGCCGGGGCGCATGGCAATCTCGCGGAGGTTCGGATTCGCAACGGTCGCCTTTCCGGCCTTCGCGAGACGATCGACAGCCTGCGCCGCGTGAGCCTGATGGCCGGTAGCGCCGCCGGCATCATCGATGTGCGCCAGCTTGAGGCGCGCCTCGATCTGGCGGAGGGTCGGTGGAGTTCGGCCCTGGAGTGTTGCAGGTCCGGTCTGGACGAGTTGCGGAAGCGGCGACTGAGAGGGGGCCGCGAGCGGGCGCTCCGCCTGCTCTCGGGCCGCGCACTGGTTCACCTGGGTCGCAGCCAGGAAGCGCGAAGGGAACTTCTGGCAGCGCTGCCAGTCGCAAACCCCTCCGCGGGCGTGCGAGGCGGAAGCGACGCTGCTGCCGCGGCGTTTCTTCTTGTCGGGCTGCGGGAGGAGGCGAGGGCCATTGCGGCGGGCTTCGCCTGTGCGGGGCCGTGGGCGGCAGTCAGCGAAAACCGGGCCCCGGGCCGCGCCGACTGGCGGCGGCTCGAAGAGCAGGGGGCCTACGACCGCGCACTGGCGATCCACGATCTGGTCTGTCTGGGAGTCGAGAACGTGCCCGCGAGGTTGCTCGAATCGGCGGTGGACACCTTGGCCGACATGGGCGCCGAGGTGCTCGCGCAGCGGGTGGACGCCGCCCGGTGGGGCCCTTGGAGAGCTCTTCGCATCTTTCTTGACGCGGACGAGTTCAACTCGCAGACGTTCCATGCGCTGCTGGCGTCCGCTGGCCACCCCGAGGCGCGCATCGCGGTTCACGAGTCCCGCGACGCGGAAGGGCTGGACGAATCCGCGGAAGTCCTGCTGGAGGGACCCGGCGGCTCGGAGCAGTTCTCGGTCGGCGTACCTGCCGGCCGACTGGTGCTGAGTGCGAACCGTATCGACGAGCCGACGCGAGCCCTCCTCGCCGTGATCGCGGGTCGAACGCTGCCGGCGTTCGGTCGCCGCCGCGAGTTCCTGGAAGTGGCGGAGGCCAGGGAACCGGCTGCGTCTCGCCTGATCGGTCGCAGCAAGCTGCTGCTGACGGCCCGGGAGCGGGTCGCGAAGCTGGCATTGCACGATCTGCCGGTGTTGATTCTGGGAGAGTCGGGCACGGGCAAGGAGCTGCTGGCGCGGTGGCTTCACGATTCGAGCGCCAGGGCCTCGGGGCCCTGGCAGGCCGTGAACTGCGCCGCTCTTCCCGAGGGTCTCGTCATGTCCGATCTGTTCGGTCATCGACGAGGTTCGTTCACCGGCGCCGACCGCGACCGGATCGGGGTGTTCGAGAGCGGCGAGGGCGGCACGGTGTTTCTCGACGAGATTGCGGAACTGCCATTGGCAGCGCAGGCAATGCTCTTGCGCGCCCTGCAGGAAGGCGAGATACGACGGGTTGGAGAGAGCCGACCGCGTCATGTGGACTTCCGTCTGGTTTCGGCGACCCACCGCGACCTTGCGGCCATGGTCGAGGCAGGAGAGTTCAGAGAGGATCTCTACTACCGGCTTGGGGTGGCGACCGTGGAAGCGCCGGCACTGCGCGACCGCGACGGCGACATCATGCTGCTGGCGAACCATTTCCTCGGTCTGTTCGGCGGCGGGCAGGAAAGCCGGCGCTTCAGCGAGAACGCCCGCAGGCGGCTCCTCGAGTATCCATGGCCCGGGAATGTAAGGGAACTTCGAAACGTGATCGAGAGCGCCGCTGCGCTTGCTGAAGGCTCCGAGATCACGGTCGGGATGCTGGGACTGCCGAAGACGCCGCGGCGCCCGCGCCAGGTGGAGGGCGCCAATTATCACTGGAAGCTCGAACAGTACCGACGCGGTCTGATCCGCAAGGCGCTCGAGGACGCCGGCGGCAATCAGGCGCGTGCCGCGCGCTCTCTCGGAATGAGTCGACAGGCGCTGTCGTACCTGGTGAGAAAGCAGAACTACGCTCTCTGAGAGATGCTCTCCGAAGAAGCCGTGTGCGACCGTGTGCGGACCGGTCTGTCCGTTCTTTCCGCGTACTCTGCTATTGTTCGTGAATACCTTCCCATGAAGGGACAGGGACACGGAATCAGTTCGACGAGGGGGAACACCGCTGTGAGCGAAGCGGCTGCTGGAGCAAGGAGCCTGTTGACATTGGGCGAGGTTGCGCGACGCGCGGAAATCTCGATGGCCACGGCGCAGCGTTACAAGAAGCTGTACCAGGATCGAATCCCGTCGGAGGGCAAGGGGCGCAGACAGCGATATCCGGCCGCTGCCGTCAGCGTATTCAAGGAATTGAAGAAGGAACGGTTCTCCAGGCGTCCCAGGAAGCCGGCCAGGACTGCCGGGACTGCTGCCGGACGCGCAGCGCTTCTGACGCTTTCGAGCATCAGTGCGCAGACGGGCATCTCCTATCCGACCCTGCAGCGGTACGTGAAGCTGTTCAGTGATCGGATCCCACATGAGGGCGAGGGCCGGAAGCGTCGCTACCATCCGGAAGCGGTGCCGGTCTTCCGCCAGCTTCGCGCGGAGAGCAAGCCGGGGCGGAAAGCCAAGGCAAAGCCGCCCAAGGCGCCGGCAAGAAACAGGAGAAAGGCCCGCGCCAAGGCAGATCCCGGCGGCGGTCGTGGTCCGAAACTGCTTACGTTGACTGCGATCGGTGAGCAGACGGGGATCTCCAGCCCTACGCTGCGGCGCTACTTGAAGTTGCATGGTGATCGGATCCCGTCGGAGGGCGAGGGCCGGAAGCGTCGCTACCATCCGGAAGCGGTGGCGGTCTTCCGCGAGATCCGTTCGCGGAGCAGGCGGGGCCGGAAACCGCAGCCGAAGGTTGTGGACGCATCTCCCGTCACGGCTGAAGCTCCGCCGGAGACGCAGAAGGCGCGGGACGCGAAGGTCGGTGACGAGGCGGTTTCGGTTGCGGTTCGGGACCAGTTGGAGGCTGGGCCGGTCGAGACTCGAGGCGAGGTGGAGGCGGTTTCGGTTGCGGTTCGGGACCAGTTGGAGGCTGGGCCGGTCGAGACTCGAGGCGAGGTGGAAGCGGCATCGGTTGCGGTTCGGGACCAGTTGGAGGCTGGGCCGGTCGAGACTCGAGGCGAGGTGGAGGCGGCATCGGTTGCGGTTCGGGACCAGTTGGAGGCTGGGCCGGTCGAGACTCGAGGCGAGGTGGAGGCGGCATCGGTTGCGGTTCGGGACCAGTTGGAGGCTGGGCCGGTCGAGACCGAGGTCGAGGTGGAGGCGGTTTCGGTTGCGGTTCGGGACCAGTTGGAGGCTGGGCCGGTCGAGACTCGAGGCGAGGTGGAGGCGGTTTCGGTTGCGGTTCGGGACCAGGTAGAGGCCCGGTTGGCTGAGACCGAAGGCCACGTAGAGGCTCGGCTCGCTGCGGCTCGGGACCGGGTAGAGGCTCGGCTGGCTGAGACTCAAGGCCAGGTAGAAGCCCGGCTGGCTGCCCTCGAGGCCCAGGTGAGTCAAGTGCTGAAGAAGCTCGATGAACCGTTCACGATCACTCTCCGGGCTGACCGTCAGCGCTAGCAGTTCGTGGTGAAGTCGCGCGGCATCCGAGGGGCCGTGAGCGTCCATGCATCCCGTTCGGTGTCGATTGCCCCTCCGGTCGTGTTGTTCTCGAAGGGTCGGGTGTTTCTCGAGGGAGCATGCGGCCCGCCATGCTCCTTCGCCGCGCCTTGCCGGATGGGCGCGTGATCGTCCTTCGGGCGGCACGCGTTTCGGCCACGGGTTGCCGGGGCTGTCAGGCCAGATGGTCCCAGCCCTTCGGGGAAAGGGGTTCGACGACTCCGTCGTCTCGCAGCAGCCTCAGGCCGGTCTGGCTGGTGATGCGGCCGACGCACCGGCAACCGGGCCGGCTGAACTTCTCGCGGGGCGGAAGCGTGAACAGGAGGACGTAGTCCTCGCCGCCGCCGAGGACCAGTTCGACCGGGTCGAGGCCCAGATGGCGGGCCAGACGGCGGGCGTCCGGACGGAGCGAGAGTTTCTGCTGGTTCAGGATGCCGCCGCAGCCGCTGGAGCGGCAGAGGCGGCCGGCGTCGACGGCTAGGCCGTCCGAGATGTCGATTGCCGACACACACGGGGTCCGCTTCCCGAGGACCAGTCCGAGTTCGAGCTGAGGTCGAGGTTCGAGGTGCCGGCGCACGACCCGGCTTGCGACGCGCGTCAGGTCGGGCGTCACGTCTTCCGGCAGCCGGGGTCTGCGCCCGACGATCCGGGCGCCGCGTCGGACCAGCTCGAGTCCGAGCGCGGACTCACCGACCGCGCCGCCCACCCAGAGCTCGTCACCGGGGCGAGCAGCGCCGCGGGCCAGGGGAGAGCTGTCTGCCGGCACCTCCCCGATCACGGTCAGGCTGGCGTCGAGGCGGCCCGGCGCCCCGGGGCGAGCGGTATCGCCGCCGATCAGCTCGATTCCGTAGCGCCGGCTGCGGCGAACCAGCGCAGCCAGGAACCGTCGCGCCGCCTTGTCGCCGTCGACGCCGAGCGCCAGAAGGGCCCAGCGCGGTTCGGCGCCGGTGGCGGCAAGGTCGGAGAGGCTGACCGCGAGCAGCCGGCGCGCGGCAACAGCAGGGTCGAGATCGACTGGAACGTGGACGTTCGCGCGCTGCGTATCGACAGAGAGAGCGAACTTCCGGCCGTTGATCTCGAGCAGGGCCGCATCGTCGCCGATCCGATTGCCTGAACCTGCCAGGTTCGCGAGCCAGGCAGTCAGCCCGTCTTCGCCGCCGGCCATGGCTGCGGTTCCTCCGCGTCGACCAGCGCGGCCTCGAGAACCTGATGGAAGTGGTCGACAAAGACCAGTTCGAGGCCGCGCGTCACCGCAGCCGGGATCTCCGGCAGGTCCCTGCGGTTCCGTTCGGGCAGAACCACCTTGCGGATTCCCGCCCCGCGCGCGGCCAGCAGTTTCTCCTTCAGACCGCCGACGGGGAGAACCTCGCCCCTCAGGGTGATTTCTCCCGTCATCGCGATGGTGTGATCGATGGGGCGCCCGCTCTGCACGGAGACGATTGCCGCGGCAATCGTGATTCCGGCTGACGGACCGTCCTTCGGTACCGACCCTGCAGGGACGTGGATGTGGAGGTCGTGGCGACGCAGGTAGTCGGGATCGGCGCCGGCCCGATTCCCCGGTGTCGCGGTCCGTGCGCAACTCAAGGCGGCCTGCGCCGATTCTCTCATCACTTCGCCAAGTTGACCGGTCAGGACCAGCCTGCCCTTGCCCCGCGACGCCGCTGCTTCGATCAGCAGAAGATCGCCTCCGGCCGCCGTCCACGCTAGTCCGGTCGCGACGCCGACGCGGTCCCGGTCGAGCAGTTCCTCGCTGAAGTGGCGCGGCTGACCCAGCAGGCCTTTCAGCCTGGCCGGCGTGACCCGAAGTTTGCGGTCGTCTCCGCGCGCAACGCGCACGGCGGCCTTCCGGCACAGGGTTGCGATCTCCCGCTCGAGATTGCGCACGCCCGCTTCCTTCGTGTAGCCGCGGATCACGCCGTGGAGCGCGGCGGACGTGATTTCGAGAACGTTCTCCGGCAGACCGTTTTCCTTGGTTGTTCTTGGAATCAGATGGCGGCGCGCGATCAGCACCTTTTCGTCCTCCGTATAGCCGGATAGACGAAGCACTTCGAGCCGATCGAGAACCGCCGGCGGAATGGGTTCGAGCAGGTTCGCAGTGGCAATGAAGAGAACTCGCGACAGGTCGTAGTCGACTCCGAGATAGTGGTCCCTGAACGTGGAGTTCTGCTCGGGATCCAGCACCTCCAGCAGGGCCGCCGCGGGATCGCCGCGGTAGTCGGCGCCCAGCTTGTCGATCTCGTCCAGCATGAAGACGGGATTGCTGGCGCCGGCCTGGTTCAGTCCCTGAATGATGCGCCCCGGAAGGGAGCCGACGTAGGTGCGCCGGTGGCCCCGGATCTCTCCCTCGTCGCGGACGCCGCCCAGGGAGACACGGACGAACTTGCGATCGATTGCGCGCGCGATGGAGCGGCCGAGCGACGTCTTGCCGACGCCCGGCGGACCGACCAGGCAGAGGATCGGCCCCTTGGCGTCAGGTTTCAGGCGCCGTACGGCCAGATACTCGATCACCCGCTCCTTGACGCGGTCGAGGTCGTAGTGGTCTTTGTCGAGCACCGTACGGGCGTGATCGAGGTCGATCCGGTCCTCGCACATGTTCGACCAGGGCAGTCCGGTCAGCCAGTCCAGGTGGCCCCGGATGGTCGCGTTCTCGGCGCTGTCGGGAGAGCTCCGCTCGAGCCTTCTGACCTGGCGCTCCACTTCGGCCGCCGCTTCTTCGGTCAAGCCGCGTTCCTCGATGGCCAGCAGATAGCGGTCGATGTCTCCGTGAAGGTCGTCGGCCTCCCCGAGCTCGTCCAGGATGGCTCGCAGTTGCTGACGCAGGAAGTACTCGCGCTGGCCCCGGTCCATCTCGCTTCTGGCCTGCGCCGAGATGCGCTGCTGCATGCCGAGCAGTTCGATCTCGTGCGTCAGCAGATCCCCGACCCGTCGCAGCCGCTGGATCGGCTCGATGGTCGCCAGCACGGTCTGGGCTTGCGCCGGCTTGAGACCGAGGTTGCTCGCGGCGAGGTCCGCGAGCCGGCCGGGACGATCCAGATTGGCGGCGATCACCATGACTTCGGACGAGATGTCCTTGCCCAGATTGACCGCGGTCTCCAGGCCCTCCTTGACGCTTCTCACCAGGGCCTCGGCCTCGAGCGGGCTCTGGACTTCCTGCTCTTCGGCGACTTCGACCACACGAGCGCGCAGGAAGGGGTCGGTCTGGCTCAGATGCCTCAGTCGAGCCCTCGCCAGGCCCTGGATCAGGATCCGGACCCTGCCGTCCGGCAGCTTCAGCATGCGCATGATCAATGCGGCGGTGCCGATCTCGTGAAGATCGTCCCGTCCGGGTTGCTCGACAGAGCTGTCGCGTTGCGGCGCCAGAAGGAGGATGCGGTCGTTGCTCAGCGCGTCCTCGACCGCGAGCATGCTGCGGTCGCGGCTGATCGAAAGCGGCAGGATGATGTAGGGGAAGATGACCGAGTCCTTGAGCGGAAGAACCGGCAGGACGTCGGGCAGGACGATGACGTCCGGCTGTTCGTTGTCCAGCGGCTCGGCCATGCCGCCACGCTAACACCGGAGAACGGCGCGGCAACAGGATCGGAGGGTCAGTCCCCTGCGCGAAATCCTCGAGACAGCGAGCGGAGTTCGTCCATGAAGGCATCCACGTCGTCGAACTGCCGGTAGACGGGGGCGAAGCGAACACAGGCCGCCTGGTCAGGGGTCCTCAGGCCGTGGTTTCCCGGTTCGGTCGTCCGTCTCGCCGCCGCGGACGTCGCGCGAATCGACCGCGCGCTCACGGTTGGCGGCGGAGACAAGGACATCTCATGGCCGGGTGCCGGTCCGGTCCGCGGGCGCTGCCTCCCCGGGGCAGAAGTCCGTCCTGCGTCGAAGTTGATTGACTCATTCTCCAGTCCAGTGTCAATCTGGAGGGGGGCAAAGCGGTCGGGTGCCGACCGAGGAGCAGCGATGCCGGGCGGGGGATGCCTGGACATGCATGGCCGCTCGAATGCACCGCGACTTCTGCCGCGGGCTGCCGCCGCCCGCGCTCCGGCGGGGCGGAAGCTGCGGCGAATCTGCCTTCGGGCAGAGGGGTCCTTCGGGTCGCGCCGTTGTAGCATGCGGTTCCCATGAGCCGTTCCAGCCGCCAACTCAGCGAGCGCGATCGGGAGATCCTGCGCGAAGTGATCGCGACCTACCTTTCCCTGGGCGAGCCCGTGTCTTCGCGGCGCGTCGCGAAAGACAGGCAGATCCGGCTTTCCGCAGCCACGATCCGCAACGTGATGGCCGATCTCGAGGACATGGGGTATCTGCGCCAGCCGCACGTTTCGGCGGGTCGGCTGCCGACCGAGGCCGGGTTCCACCTCTTCATCGATGACCTGATGCCGGCCGAGAAAGTGAGCGCCGACGATCGCCGTCTGATCGACGAGCGGCTGCAGACGACCGGGGGCACGGGACAGGAGCTGACGCAGGAGACCTCCAGGCTGCTTTCCGAGCTCTCCCATCACGTCGGCGTCGTCCTCACCCCGGCTCTGGGTTCCGCGGTGTTGCGGGCGATCGAGTTCGTGCCGCTCAGCGGGCGCAAGGTGCTCTGCGTGGTCGTCGCGGAGAGCGGGTTCGTGGAGAACAAGCTGGTGGTCACGGACGAGCTGATCCCGCGCGAGGACCTGGTACGCATCTCGAACTACCTGACCGAGAACTACGCCGGGCGGACCCTGTTCGAGATCCGGGAGGAACTGCTCCGCATGATGAGCGATGAACGGGCGCATCTCGACGAGTTGCTGCACCGTGCGATCGAACTGGCAAGGGACGGCATGAACATGGGTCATGCGCCCTCGCTTGTCGCCTCTGGCACGCACAGCCTGTTCGACGCTGTGCCGAACATCTCGCGCATCGAGGGCATGTTCCAGATGTTCGCGGAGCGCGCCCGTCTGGTGGACCTGCTGAACCGTTGTCTCGGCGCGGACGGCGTCCGAGTCCTGCTTGGTCAGGATTCGCGGCTGACGGAAGAACTCGGTTTCGGCCTCGTCGTGCGCAGTTACCGGGCCGGGAACGGCGTCAGCGGATCGGTCGCCGTGGTCGGTCCGGCGCGCATGGAGTATCCGCGCATGGTTCCTCTGGTGAACTACCTGGGCGAGCGTCTGTCCGAGGCCCTGGCCGGCGGTGTATAGCTTTGGCGGAGCATGAGGCATGACGATCGAGCCGAAGGAGGGGCCTGAAGGTCAGGTCCCGGTACAGGACGGTCCCGGCGCCGAGATCCGTGCGGCTGCCGTCCACGATGCGGACGCGGATGAGCGGGTGGTTCCGCCCAGCGTCGAGGAACGGCTCCGGGACGAACTGGCGGCGACCCGCGATCAGCTGCTCCGGGCTCGGGCCGATCTGGACAACCAGCGCAAGCGGATGGACCGCGAACGGCAGCAGTGGCGCACGAGTTATGTCTCCGGCTGTCTGCGCGAGTTCCTGGCGGTCGTCGACAACCTGGATCGTGCGCTGGAGTCCGAGGAGGCCTCGGCTGACGACAGCGGCGATCGTCTTGCCGACGCTGCCCGCCGGCATGCGGACTTTCGTACCGGTGTGGAGATGATCCAGCGCCAGATGATGAGTGTCCTGCGCAAGTTCGACGTCGAACCGGTGGACAGCCTGGAGACCGTCTTCGACCCGAACCTCCACGAGGCGGTGGCGCAGGAGCTTCGCCCGGACGTCGACCAGCCCACCGTCCGGCAGGAACTGCAGAAGGGCTACACGATGCGGTCCACCCTGCTGCGTCCGGCGATGGTCGTGGTCGCCATGCCCGCGCCGGCTGCCTCGAGCGGCGGGTCGCCGGATGGAATCGGGACGTCGGACGGCGCCGAGGCCGAATCGGATGCCGCCGCCGGCGGTTGCTAGCCATGCCGCGCGACTACTACGAGGTGCTTGGCCTCGAACGATCCGCCAGCCTGCAGCAGATCAAGTCGGCCTATCGCAAGCTGGCGGTCCGGCACCACCCGGACCGGAATCCCGGCGACAGTGTGGCGGAGGAGAAGTTCAAGGAGGCGGCCGAGGCCTACGCCGTGCTTTCGGATCCCGAGAAGCGGCGCCGGTACGACCGCTTCGGTCACCAGACATCGCCGTCGGGCGGCGGCTTTGACCCGACGACCTTCGTCGACTTCTCGGACATTCTCGGCGATGTCTTCGGCGACATGTTCGGAAACCGGGCCGGCGGCCGGCGCCGGCGAGCCGGGGCGGACCTGCGGTACGACCTCCGGCTCTCCTTCGAGGAGGCGGCCTTCGGCGCCGACCCGAAGCTGCGCATCCCGCGGCTGGAGCACTGCGACACGTGCGGTGGCAACGGCGCCGCTCCGGGATCCGGCCCGACCGTGTGCCACGTGTGCCGCGGGCGCGGCCAGGTGCAGTACAGCCAGGGCTTCTTTTCGGTCGCCCGCACGTGCCCCGAGTGCCGCGGCGCCGGAACGGCGGTCCGCAATCCCTGTGTCGATTGCAGCGGCCGCGGGTTGACCGAGCAGCAGCGCTCGATTCAGGTCCACATTCCGGCCGGCGTCGATACGGGTTCCCGTCTCCGGCTTCCGGGCGAGGGGGAACACGGCCGGCACGGAGGCCCGCCCGGAGACCTCTATGTGGTGATCGAAGTCGAACCCCATGAGCGGTTCATGCGTCGCGGCGTCGATGTGCTGAGCTCGGTCAGCGTCGACTACTCGCAGGCCGTGCTCGGTTGCACGATGGAGGTCGAGACGCTCCGTGGCACGTCCAGCCTGAGGGTGCCGCCGGCCACGGGGCACGGCTCCACCTTCGTTCTCCGAGCCCAGGGCATCCCCCGTCTCGACGGCCGCGGACGGGGCAACCACATCGTCGAGGTGCGGCTCGAGGTGCCGGCGCCCAGGGATCTCTCCGAACGGCAACTCGAACACGTCCGCGCGCTCGCCGAGTTGAAGGAGGACGGCGTTGCCGCGAACCGGGAGACGCCGAACCTGCTTGACCGGGTCATGGCGTTCTTCCTGGGATCCGGCCACAAGACAGGTCCCGTGGCGGGCGAGGGCAAGCGGGCGTCCGAGGCCTGAGCCGCGGCGGTCTCGGCGGCCCCTTCCCGATCCCTGACCGCTTCCCCGAGCCCTTGACGGCGTTATCCTCCGAACCGCCGGAGGACCCAGGGTGCGGAAGTCGGAATCGAAACAGCAGCGGATCCCGAAGTCGGCCTATGACCGGGGAATGGATCTGCTCGCGCAGCGCCTGCACTTCGCGGCCGAACTGAAGACGAAGCTTGCCCGCCGCGGTTATCCGGAGACGGAAGTTGATGGTGCGATCGAGCGTCTGGCCGCGCACGGCTTCCTGAACGAACAGGAGGCAGCGCGGATGCTGGTGCGCTCGCTGAAGCGCCGCGGCTACGGTCGGCGGCGGCTCGAACTCGACCTGCGGCGGCGAGGGGCCGACGAGACGGCCGCTGCCGCTGCCCTCGAGGAGGCGGGCGACGAGGACGAACTCGAGCGGGCCGGATCGGTGGCCGCGCGCTGGCGCTCGACGCACCCGGCACGGGACGTCCCTGCCCTGGCCCGGCACCTGGAGCGCCGCGGCTTCACGGCCCGTACCATTGGCGCGGTGCTGTTCGACTCGGCCGACGAGGCGGCCGGATCAGCGGGAACACAGGGTCGGATCTCATGTTGAGTCGGGACATCAGGCGGTGTTTCATCGATTTCTACGCTGGCCGCGGGCACGCGGAAGTGGCCAGTTCCCCTCTGGTCCCGAAGGATGATCCGACCCTGCTGTTCGTCAACGCCGGCATGGTCCAGTTCAAGAACTTCTTCCTCGGGGTGGAGAAGCCGGACACGCCGCGGGCGGTGACCTCCCAGAAGTGCCTCCGCGTGTCGGGCAAGCACAACGATCTCGAGAACGTCGGCCCCAGTCCCCGGCACCACACGTTCTTCGAGATGCTGGGGAACTTCTCGTTCGGCGACTACTTCAAGGACGAGGCGATCCGGTCCGCCTGGGAGCTGGTGAGCGGGGTGTGGGGGTTGCCGCCGGAGAACCTCTTTGCCACCGTGTTCCGGGAGGATGACGAGGCGGCGGACCTCTGGGTCCGGTTGTCGGGATTGCCGCCGGGGCGGGTCCTGCGCCGCGGCGAGAAGGACAACTTCTGGGCCATGGGAGACACCGGGCCCTGCGGTCCGTGCAGCGAGATCTTCGTCGACACCGCGCCGGAGCTGCCCGAAGTCGGATGGGAGGAGGGCGAGGGATCGGGGCGCTATCTCGAGATCTGGAACCTGGTCTTCATGCAGTTCGAGCGCCGCGGGGACGGCCGTGCCGAGCCGCTTCCGAATCCCTCGATCGACACCGGCGCCGGTCTGGAGCGAGTGGCGGCGGTGCTCCAGGGCGTGGCGTCCAACTACGACACGGACCTGTTCGGACCGGTGCTGCGCGCGGTCGCCGCTGCGGCCGGCCGTGAGTACGGCCGCGACGCGGAGGCCGATGTTTCGCTGCGGGTGATCGCCGATCATCTGCGGGCGGTCGGCTTCCTGCTCGCGGACGGCGTGCTGCCGAGCAACGAGGGCCGCGGCTACGTGCTGCGCCGGATTCTCCGCCGGGCCTCGCGCCACGGCATGAAGCTCGGCTTCGAGGAGCCGTTCATGGCGTCGCTCCTGCCCTCGCTCGAGGAGGCGTTCGCCGGCCACTATCCGGAACTCGAGCGGGCGCGTGGACCGTCGTCGGCGACGGTGACCGCCGAGGAGACCCGGTTCCTGGACACGGTCGCGGTCGGCGCCGGCAAGGTCGTGCGGGCGATCGAGGAGGCCCGGAGCCGGGGCCGGTCGAAACTCGACGGCGCGGCGGCGTTCCGCCTCTACGACAGCTTCGGGCTGCCGATCGAGACAGTGCGGGAGATCGCCGAGGAGGAGCAGTTCGGGATCGACGAGGCCGGTTTCGATGCCGCGCTGGCTGAGCAGCGGGCGCGGTCGCGGGCTGCGGCCAGACTCCCCGACCCGGGCGTGAGCGACGCGATCGACGAGGCACGTCGGAAGTTGCAGGAGGCTTCCGTCAACCTGAAGTTCCCGGAAGCAGGGCCGGCAGACGATCAGGAAGGGGCCGAGGAAACGTCCCGGGGAGCCGAGAAGGGGTTCGTGGGCTACCGCGACCTGACTGCAGTGGGGGAGGTCCTTGGCCTGCTGGCGACAGAGACAGAGAACGGGAAGCCGGAAACGGTCGATCGTCTGATCGGCTCCGGCATGGCGCTGTTCGACCGGACCCCCTTCTACGCCGAGTCCGGGGGCCAGGTCGGAGATGTCGGTATGGTGACCTGGCAGGGCGGCGCAGCGGGCGAGGCGGGAGAAGCGGCTGTTCGGGACACGCACCGCAAGGACGGACACATCCTTCACCTGATCGAGGTCGCCGAAGGCGCGCTCGAAGTGGGCGCCACGGTGGAACTGCAGGTCGACCGCGAGAAGAGGGAGTCCGCCCAGCGTCACCACACGGCCACCCATCTGCTCCACGCCGCCCTGCGCCAGCATCTCGGCAAGGGCGTGCGCCAGGCGGGCTCCCTGGTTCACCCCGATCGGCTCCGCTTCGATTTCACCCATGGCGCTCCGGTGACCGAGGCCCAGCAGGAGGCGATCGAGGACACGGTCAACGAGTGGGTGCGGCGCGCCGTGCCGGTGGAGATCACGCAGCGCTCCCGTGCCGAAGCCGTGGCGGCCGGCGCGATGGCGCTCTTCGGCGAGAAGTACGGCGACCGCGTACGCACGGTCGAGGTGCCCGGGTTCAGCCTCGAACTGTGCGGCGGCTGTCATGTGGGCAACACGGGCGAGATCGGACCCTTCACCGTGGTCGGCGAGCGCGGCGTGGCCGCGGGCGTGCGGCGCATCGAGGCGCTGGCGGGGGACCGGGCAGAGCGCCTGCACCGGGACCGGGGCCGCCTGCTGGCGGCACTCGAGTCGGAGATCGGCGCTGCGGGAGAGCAGGCCGCGGTCGAGGTCCGGGCCCTCAAGGAGCGTCTGCGTGCGGTCGAACGCGAACTGTCCCGACTCCGTCTCGGGCTGCTGGCCGGTGGGAGGATGCCGGGGCGCGGGCCGTCGGCTGACGGCGACACCCACTCGACCCGCTTGATCGAAGGCGTCGACGTCGTCCTGCGCGAGGTGCCGGCCACGAACGTCCGCGAACTGCGCAACCTGGCGGACGTGCTGCGGAGTCGACTCGGCTCGGGAGTGGTCGTGCTCGGCGTGCGGGACGAAGGGAAGGTAAAGCTCGTCGCCTCGGTGACCAGGGATCTCCAGGACCGGGTCGACGCGGCGGCGGTGGCCCGCGCGATGGGCTCGGCGGTTTCGGGCAGCGGCGGCGGCCGCCGCGATTTCGCCCAGGCCGGAGGACGGGCCGAGAGCCTGCTGCCGGCCTTCGCCGCCGCCGAACGGCACATCGAAGACAGCCTGGGCTGCCAAGGGGCATGACGGTCGAACGCGACAGCGACCGGCAGTCGCCGACGCCTTCCCTTCGGGCCGGCCTGAATCTGCCGAACGCGCTGACGCTCAGCCGCATCCTGATCGTGCCTGTGCTCGTCGTGGTCCTGCTGACACGGACGAGCGGCTGGCAGTACATCGGCCTCGGCCTGTTTCTGGCGGCCTCTCTGACCGACTTTCTGGACGGCTTCCTGGCCCGCCGCCGCAAGGAGGTGACCGCGCTCGGCAAGCTGCTTGACCCGGCCGCGGACAAGATCCTCACCTCGGCAGCGTTCATTTCGCTGGTCGGCCTGGAACTGGCCCCGGCCTGGATGGTGGTCGTCGTCATCGCGCGCGAGTTCGCGGTGTCATCGCTTCGCTCGCTCGCGGCGGCGCAGGACGTCGTGCTTGCCGCGAGCTTTGCAGGCAAGGTCAAGACGACGAGCCAGATCGTCGCCATCTCGCTTCTGATCATCTCGGACCAGTTGGGCGCCCTCGACCTGCTGGCGCCTGTCTCGCTGTGGGTGGCGCTGGCCGCGACGCTCTACTCGGGCGCCGAGTACTTCGTGCGCAACGGCCGTACGGTGCTGGCGGCGTTCGAGTCGTGATCGAGCGGGTTCTGGTCTGGTCGGCGTCCTTCGCCCGGCGCCGTTATCGCGCCGTGTTCGTGATCGCGGCCGCGCTTGCGGCGCTCTCGGTCGCGTCGGCGACAACCCTCCGCTTCGACGCCGAGATCCTGAACCTCCTGCCGGAGGACGATCCGGTGGTGACGACGTTCCGGTCGACGATCGAGGACTTCGGCAGCCTGGACTACCTGCTGGTGCTGGTGCGCTTGCCGGAGGACCAGCCGCTCGACCCGTACCTGGAATTCGTGGACGAGCTCGGATCGTCGATGCAAGCGCTCGAGGAGATCCACTACGTCGAGTACAACGTCGGGGAGTTGCTGGAGCTGGCCGAGCTGTTCGCCGCCCGCGTCTTCGTCTACCTCGACGAGCGGGGTCGGGAGGAAGTGGCGCGCCGGTTGAGCGAAGACGGCATCAGGCTCCAGGTCGCCGAGCTGCGCCGCGGCCTCGCTACGCCGCAGGCGCTGGCATTGCGCGACTTGACACTGCTGGACCCGCTGGACATCCACGAGGTTCTGCTGGAGCAGCTTGCACTTGCCCGCGGCGGCCTGGACGTCGACTGGACTTCGGGTTACTTCCTCTCCACGGACCGCTCGCGGGCGCTCATGATCGCGCGTCCCGCGCAGCCTGCTCAGGAAATCGAGTTCGGCCGGCGCCTGCTGGAGAGGATCGACGGGTTGACGGCGGCTCTGCTGGCTCGCTGGCCGGAGATGGCCGGCGAGGACGGGGACGGCGATCCGTTGCCGGCACCGGAGGTGGCTCTGGGCGGCACGTACGTCACGGCGGTCTCGGACGCGGGCACGATCGTCAGCGGACTCGCGTCGAATCTGGCGACCTCGCTGGTCGGTGTGCTGCTCCTGTTCGCGCTGGCGTTTCGCCGCGTGGGTCTGATCGTCTACGCCTTCGTGCCGCTCGCCTTCGGCCTGGTGCTGGCCTTCGGATTCGCGGGCACGGTGCTCGGCGAGCTGAATGCGCTGACCAGCGGCTTCGCGGCCCTGCTGGTCGGCCTGGGGATCGACTTCGTGATCGTCTCCTACGGGCGCTACGTCGAGGAACGGCGCCGCGGGGCCGGTCTCTCGGCAGCGCTGGCGGCGATGAGCGGTTCCTCGGGCCGTGCGGTCTGGACCGGCGCCATCACCACTGCGGCGACGTTCTACGCGTTCATGGTGACCGACTTCGTGGGGCTGCAGCAGATGGGGCTTCTGACCGGCACCGGCATCCTCTTCTGCATGGTCGCGGTGCTCGTGCTGCTGCCAGCCATGCTGGCGTGGCAGGAGGACCGCCGCCGCACCGGAGGCCGGATGCCGAGGCTCGTCCTGCACGGTCTCGGCGCCCGCCGTCTGGTGCGCTGGAGCTTCAGGCGGCCGGTCCCGACGATCTGCGCCTGCGCGGTGGTCACCGCGGCCACCGGCATCCTCGTGCCCCGCCTGGAGTTCGAGGATGCGATCAGAGCGCTTCGGCCTCAGGGGAATCCGGGCGTCGAAGTCCAGGACGAAGTGGCCCGGTACTTCGGTTCGGGGCTCAACTACACGATGATCGTGGTCTCGGGCGCCACGGAGGAAGAAGCCCTGGAGCTTTCCATCCGGGCCGAGGAGGGCGCTCGGGAGCTCGTGGACGGCGGTATCATCGCGGGGACGCAGGGGATCGGCAGCCTTGTTCCGTCGCCGGCCAGCCAGGCCGCGGGACATGAGTGGCTCGATCGTCACCGGGAACTGCTGGATCGGGAGCGTCTGCACGGGTTGTTCGAGCACCATGCGACCGAGGAGGGTCTGCGCGCGCAGCCATTCCGGCGGGGTATCGATCTGCTGGCCGATGCCGGGGCCAGCCGCGAGCCGGTGACGGTGGCTTCGCTTCGCGAATCGCCCCAGATCGGACGGATGCTGGAGCGCTACATGAGCCGGAACGAGGACGAGACCAGGCTGGTCGTCTACCTGTACCCGCCGCCGGGCATGTGGCGTCGGAGTGCGCCGCCGGGGTCGCTCGAGCTCGCTCAGCGGTTGGGTCCGCAGGCCGAGGTCACCGGAGTGAGCGTGGTCGGCGAACGGCTTCGGAACGGCATTCGGGTCGATGCGGTGACGGCTTCGATCATCGGCTTCGTTCTGGTTGCCCTGCTTCTGTTCGTGGACTACCGCTGGGTGGTCAGCACCTTGCTGTCCCTGCTGCCCCTGTGCATCGGCGTGGTCTGGATGCTCGGAATCATGGTGTTCATGGGGCTTGACATGAACTTCTTCAACGTGTTTGTCGTCACGATGATCATCGGCATCGGCGTCGACTACGGAGTCCACATGGTCCATCGCTGGCGCGAGGTCGGCTTTGGCCCCGAGGCGCTCCAGGGCGAACGTTTGGCAGCAGCCCTGGGCGAGACCGGGAAGGCGATCGTGCTCGCCGCCGTCTCGACCAGTGTCGGTTTCGGATCGCTCGCCCTGTCCCACTACCCGGGCCTGCGCTCGATGGGCATCGTCGCTATTCTCGGCGCCGCGGCCACGGCTCTGGTGTCGATCACGCTGTTGCCCGCCCTGGTCGCGCTCGGCCGCCGGCGCGGGGCGAGCGAAGGCGCCCCCGGGAACATGGGCTTCCTGCCCGCATCCGGCGATGCCGGGGCTGGACTCCGCTGATGTTCGAGGGTCTTCAGGACAAGCTCCGGGGGGTCTTCCGCTCCCTGCGCTCGGAGGGCCGCATCTCGCAGGACGACGTCCGGCGCGCGGTGCGACAGATCCGCCTTGCGCTGCTGGAGGCCGACGTTCACGTCAGGGTCGTGCGCTCCTTCTGCGGGCGCGTCCAGGAACAGGCGCTGGGCGATGAGGTTCTCGCCAGTCTCACACCCGATCAACACATGGTCCGCATCGTGCGTGACGAGCTGATCGCGGCGCTGGGCGAGCCGGGACGCGAACTCGAACTGGCGGGCCGTCCGGCAGTGGTTGTGCTCTGCGGCCTGCAGGGCTCGGGCAAGACGACCACTGCAGGCAAGCTGGCGCGGCGGCTGCGGAACCAGGGCCGGAGGCCGGTGCTGGCGGCCGGAGACCTGAGGCGGGCGGCGGCGGTCGAGCAGCTGAAGCAGGTCGGCGCCGCGGCGGGCACGCCGGTGCTGGCGCCGCAGCCTGGCGACAAGCTCGAGGCGTTTGCCGATCGAGCGATTGGAGCGGCGCGCGAAGGAGGTTTCGACACGCTGATCTTCGACACCGCGGGCAGGCTCCACGTGGACGCGGAGTCGATGGCCGAGCTCAAGGCGCTGGTGGACCGGGTCGATCCCCGCGAGACGCTGTTCGTCTGCGACGCGATGACCGGCCAGGACGCCGTGAGAAGCGCCTCGGCCTTCGCCGAGGGAGCGCCGCTCACCGGCGCGGTGATGACCAAGCTCGACGGCGACGCCCGCGGCGGCGCCGCCTTGTCGCTCAGGGGGGTGACGGACGTCCCGCTTCGCTTCGTCGGCGTGGGCGAGACGCTGGAAGACCTCGAGCCCTTCGCGCCCGACCGGATCGCGTCGCGCATCCTGGGGATGGGCGACGTGCTGTCGCTGATCGAGAAGGCCGAACGCGTGGTCGACCGCGAGGAGACGGAGCGTCTCGCGAAGCGCATGGCCCGTCAGGAGTTCACACTCGAAGACCTGCGAGACCAGCTGCGCCAGTTGCGCCGGATGGGACCGCTGACTCAACTCCTCGAATTGCTGCCGGGGCAGTTCCGCGGCGCCAACCTGGCCGGCGCCGTCGACGAGAGTCGACTGATCGGGATCACGGCCCTGATCGACTCGATGACCCCGCGCGAACGGCGGAACCCGGCGATCCTGAACGCCAGCCGGCGCCGCCGCATCGCCCGCGGTTCCGGCCGCACGGTTCAGGAACTGAACCAGCTGATCAGGCAGTACCGCCAGATGCGCAAGCTGATGAAGCGCACGAAGGGCAAGTGGATGAAGGGCATCCGGGGTGTCTAGCTCCGGCTCGGGCGCCCGGCCGGGCGCTGCTTCCCGGGATCTTGCGGCCGCGGCGGTTCTGGCCGCGCTGGGCTGCCTGAGCACGGCCGGCGCGCTCGCGGCCCAGCCCAGCCACGCGATCGCCTACTTCGGCGAACCGAAGTACGCCGCCGACGCGCCCCACTTCGGGTACGTCAATCCGGACGCGCCGAAGGGCGGCGAGATGCGGACCTGGCTGCCGGGGACGTTCAACAACATCCATCCCTACGTGGACAAGGGCCGCACGGAGACCTACAGCAACTGGCGGATCGGGACGATCACCTTCGATCGCCTGATGATGCCCTCCGAAGACGAGCTTTCCAGCCTCTACTGCCTGCTGTGCGAAACCCTGGATGTGGCTGACGACTACAGTTGGGCGGCCTACACGCTTCGGCCCGAGGCGCGGTGGCACGATGGCGTGCCGGTGACCGTGGACGACTTCGTGTGGACGTATCGGACCCTCAAGGCCGACGGCCCGGTCAGCTTCAAGGCCGCCTGGCGGCACGTGGAGGGCATCGAACGTCTTGGCGAGCGCTCGTTCCGCTTTCTCTTCGGCTCCGGTGGCCGCAGCCGCCGGTCGGTGATGGAGGCTTCGGCCTTTCTGGTCATGCCGAAGCACTACTGGCAGGGCCGGGACTTCACGGCGACCACCCTGGAGCCGCCGCTCGGCAACGGCGCCTACCGCGTCGCCGACGTCGACCCGGGGCGGCGGATCGTCTACGAACGGGTCGACGACTACTGGGCGAAGGACCTCGGCATCAGGCGCGGCTACCACAACTTCGACCGCGTCGTCGTCCTCTACTTTCGCGACATGAAGGCGGGCATCCAGGCGCTCAAGGCCCGCGTGGTCGATTACTGGCGCGACCAGGACGAGCGCGAGGTCGCCACCGCATACGACTTCGCCGAGGTCGAGATGGGCCTCTTCAACAAGGAGACCTACCGGATGGGGATGACCTACGGGATGCACTGGTCGGTCGTCTTCAACACCCGCCTGCCGCTGTTCGAGGACATTCGCGTCCGTGAAGCGCTGACGCTCGCCTACAACTTCGACTGGGGCAACCGGACGCTTCAGTACGGGGCGCTGCGGCGCAACAGCACGTTCTTCCTGGGTTCCGGAATGGCGTCCCGGGGCCTGCCGTCGCCGGAAGAGCTGACGCTGCTCGAGCCCCTGCGGGCGCACATCCCCGAACGCGTGTTCACGCACGAGTTCACCCTGCCCGAGGGCGACGGTTACGGACGCAACCGCGAGGCGCTCTTGCGGGCCGGCGAGCTTCTGGACGAAGCGGGCTGGGTCGTGCGCGACTTCCGGCGCGTGAGCGCGGGAACCGGGGAGCCGCTCCGGTTCGAGATCATGGTCCGGCTAAGGGAACACGAGCGCATGCTCGTGCCGTACGCCGAGAACCTGAAGCGGCTCGGGATCGACGCGACGGTCCGACGGGTCGAATCGAACATCTTCACGAACCGTGCGCGCCACTACGACTTCGAGATGACGATGCAGAAGATCTACACCCACAGCATCCCCCAGCCGGCACGCACCCGCAGCCACCTGAAGTCCGAAAGCGCCCATCTGCCGAACCTGCTCAACTACCCGGGAATCAGGAACCCCGCAGTGGACGTGCTGGTGGAGAAGGTGATAGCCGCCGAGACCGAGGAGGAGATGAACATCGCTGGCCGCGCCCTGGACCGGGTGCTTCTGTGGAGCTTCCATGTCATCCCCGAAGGCGCCCCCAAGGGCCGCCACCTCCTCTATTGGGACCGCTTCGGCCATCCTCCCCTGGGCCGCGAGCACATGAACTGGGTTGGCTTCCCGCACCTCTGGTGGTTCGACCAGGAGAAGAGCGACCGAGTCGACGCCGCCCTGGGCGAGACCCGCTAGCCGAGCAGCCGGTCCAGAGCCGTGACCAGCGCGAGCAAGCCGCCGACGATCGCCAACATGCGCCAGGTCAGGCGCGTTTCCAGTGCCGCCAGTTCAGCCCGCAGAGCAGCCGTTGCGGCCTCCATGTCGGCCCGGAGAACAGCCGTTCTAGCGTCCATGTCGGTCCGCAGAGCAGCCATGTCGGTCCGCAGAGCAGCCGTTGCGGCCTCCATGTCGGTCCGCAGAGCAGCCGTTGCGGCCTCCATGTCGGTCCGCAGAGCAGCCGTTGCGGCCTCCATGTCGGTCCGCAGAGCAGCCGCTGTAGCGTCCAGGTCAGCTCGTGTCGCCGTATCCCTGCTGCTTGTTGCGACGCCGATCGCTTCCGTTACCGCCTCTGCCTGAGAGGGGTCCATGCCGGCCTTCTCCAGGGTGCGAAAGACCGCGTGCGTGTCGAACGTCGACAGGCTCATGCCGTCAGCATAGCAGGTCGGCCGCTGCCGGGTCCTCGGATTCCCCCTCCGGTCGTGAGGGCCACTCGTCCTCCCGCAACGGCTGCTCGAAGAGGCTGTCGGCGCCGTCGACCGGTCGCCCCGACGCTTGCCGAGGGCAAACCTGAAGACGGCAGGCCGGTCGTTGCCGTGCCAGAATCCCGGTGCTCTCCCTGTGAGCGGCAGCCGGCTCCCTGGCGCGCCGGGCGCCGACTCGCCTGGCGTCCTCCCCGATGCTGCTCTACGTCCTTCGCCGCCTTGCGCTCATGGTTCCGACTCTGGTGGGCGTGTTGCTGGTGAACTTCGTGATCATTCAGGCGGCGCCGGGCGGCCCGGTCGATCAGGCGATCGCCCGCCTCCAGGGAACCGGGGTCGACGGGGCAACTGGCGTGCTGGGCGGCACGGCGGGCTCGACGGTGGAGGCCGAGCTCGTCGCCACCGGAGGCATCGACCCGGCGCTCGTCGAGGAGCTCGAGCGGCAGTTCGGCTTCGACAAGCCGCCGCCGGTTCGCTTTCTCATCATGCTGCGCGACTACCTGCGCTTCGACCTGGGCGAGAGCTTCTACCAGGATGTCCCGGTCATCGACCTGGTCCTGGAGAGGCTGCCGGTGTCCATCTCGCTGGGGCTCTGGACACTGCTCATCGTCTATTCGGTTTCGATTCCGCTCGGCATCCGCAAGGCCACCGCCGACGGCGCCCCCTTCGACGTCTGGACCAGCGTGGTCATCCTGGTCGGCTATGCGATCCCCGCCTTCATTCTTGCCGTCCTGCTGATCGTCCTGTTCGCGCGCGGAGGGATGATCGAGTACTTCCCGCTGCGCGGTCTCGTGTCCGAGGACTTCGGCGACCTGGGCCTCTGGGCGCAGGTGAAGGACTATCTCTGGCACCTGGCCCTGCCGATCACGGCCCTCGTGGCGGGGAGCTTCGCCACGCTCACGATGCTGACGAAGAACTCGTTCCTGGACGAGATCCACAAGCAGTACGTGCTGACGGCCAGGGCCAAGGGCCTGACGATGCGGCGCGTGCTCCATGGCCACGTGTTCCGCAACGCGATGCTGATCATCATCGCCGGCTTCCCGCGCGCTCTTGTCGGCGCACTGTTCACCGGTGTGCTGCTCGCCGAGATCATCTTCTCGCTCGACGGTCTGGGTCTCCTCGGTTTCGAGGCGATCGTCACCCGCGACTACCCGATCATCTTCGGAACGCTCTACATCTCCACTCTGCTGGCGCTCGTGCTGCAGCTCCTGACCGACATCACCTACACCCTGACCGATCCGCGCATCGACTTCGAGAGCCGCGACGTGTGAGCCGCCTCGGGCGCAGGAGATGGGCCTCCTTCAGGGCGAACGGGCGGGGTTGCTGGTCGCTTCGGATCTTCCTCGTCATCTTCGGCGCCAGCCTCTTCGCCGAGTTCCTCGCCAACGACAAGCCCCTGGTCGTCCGCCACGAGGGGCGATTCCACCTCCCGATCTTCAGGGCCTACGCGGAGACCGAGTTCGGCGGCGTGTTCGAGACGGAAGCCGACTACCGGGAAGAGTTCGTCCAGGAGCTCGTTCGCGGCAGCGGCGGCTGGATGATCTGGCCGCCGATTCCCTACGCGCACGACACGATCGATTACGAGCTGCCCGGTCCGGCCCCCCATCCTCCGTCGAGACGGCATTGGCTGGGCACGGACGACGTCGGCAAGGACGTGCTCGCGGGCCTCATCTACGGGACGCGGCTGTCCTTCCTGTTCGGATTGGTGCTTACCGCCCTGAGTTCGATCATCGGCGTGCTGGCGGGCGCCGTCATGGGTTACCTGGGCGGCAAGGCGGACCTCTTCGGCCAGCGCCTGATCGAGATCTGGGCCGGTCTGCCGGTGCTCTTCGTGCTGATCATCCTCTCCAGCATCGTGGAGTCGAACGTGTTCTGGCTCTTGGGCATCCTGGTGGCCTTCAGCTGGATGGCGCTGGTAGGCGTCGTGCGGGCCGAGGTGCTGCGTGCACGGAACTTCCAGTACGTCACCGCGGCACGGGCTCTCGGGGTGGGGGACCGGACGATCGTTCGCCGACACGTCCTGCCCAACGCGATGGTCGCCACGCTGACCTTTGTCCCCTTCATCCTGACCGGGTCGATCACTCTGCTCACCTCGCTCGACTTCCTCGGCTTCGGCCTGCCCGCCGACTCGCCTTCGCTCGGCAGGCTGCTTGCCCAGGGTCGGATGAACCTGCACGCTCCCTGGCTGGGGTTGGTGTCCTTCTTCACGCTGGCCACGCTGCTGACGCTCGTCGTCTTCATCGGCGAAGCGCTTCGCGACGCCTTCGACCCGCGCAGGACCGGATGACCGCCCGGCCCCCATTGGTCCGGATCGAGGACCTCTCGATCGCCTTTGGCGGCGTCCAGGTCGTCCACGGTCTCGACCTCCACATAGACCGCGGGGAGACCGTGGCGCTCGTCGGCGAGTCCGGCTCCGGCAAGTCGGTCACGGCCCTCTCGGTGCTCCAGTTGCTGTCCTACCCGCGGGCGTCGCACCCGAGCGGGTCGATCCGCATCGAGGGGCGTGAGGTGGTCGGCGCAAGCGAGCAGGAGATGCGCGCCATTCGCGGCAGCCGGATCTCCATGGTCTTCCAGGAGCCGATGACTTCGCTCAATCCGCTCCACACGATCCGGCGGCAGGTGGAGGAGGTGCTCGCCCTCCACCGCGGACTGCGCGGCCCGGCCGCCCGCGAACGGACCGTGGAACTTCTGGAACTCGTGGGCCTGCAGGAGGCGCGCGACCGGCTGAAGTCGTACCCGCACCAGCTTTCCGGAGGCCAGCGCCAACGGGTGATGATCGCGATGGCGATCGCGGGCGACCCGGACCTGCTGATCGCCGACGAGCCGACGACGGCGCTGGATGTCACCGTCCAGGCCCGGATCCTCGCGTTGATCAAGGAGCTGCAGGAGCGGTTCGGCATGGCGCTGCTTCTCATCACCCACGATCTCGGCATCGTCCGCTCGATGGCGGACCGCGTGTACGTGATGGAGCGCGGCGGAGTGGTCGAGCACGGTCCCGCCGCCGAGGTCTTCGACCGGCCACGCAGCGCCTGCACCCGCAAGCTCATCGACGCCGAACCGCGCTGCACCTGCCCGATTCCGGAAGACGAAGCGCCGCCGCTGGTCGAAACGAGGGACATGACCGTGGAGTTCCCGCTTGGAGGCTGGCCGCGGAAGCGTTCGCTCGTCGCCGTCGACGGCGTGTCGCTCCGCGTCCGCCTGGGGCACACCCTCGGCGTCGTCGGCGAATCGGGCAGCGGCAAGACGACATTGGCGATGGCGATGGTGCGGCTGATCGCGAGCCGCGGCGAGATCCTCTTCGACGGCGAGTCCATCCACGAACTGGGCTTCAGGCAGCTCCGACCGCTTCGCCGGTCGATGCAGATCGTCTTCCAGGATCCGTACGGCAGCCTGTCGCCGCGCCTGACCATCGAGGAGATCGTGGCCGAGGGGCTGGCCATCCACGAACCCCGAATGAGCGTGCGCAGGCGCCGGGACCGGGTCGCCGAAGTCCTGGCCGAAGTCGGCCTCGAGCCGGACATCCGGAGCCGATACCCGCACGAGTTCTCGGGCGGCCAGCGCCAGCGGATCGCCGTGGCGCGCGCGATGATCCTGCGGCCCCGCTTCGTCGTGCTCGATGAACCTACCTCCTCGCTCGACATGACCGTGCAGGCGCGGATCGTCGAACTCCTGCTCGACCTCCAGCGACGGCACGGCCTCACCTATCTGTTCATCAGCCACGACCTCAAGGTCGTCCGCGCCCTCTGCGACGAGATCGCCGTGATGAAGGACGGCCGGATCGTCGAGCAGGGTTCCGCCGACCAGCTCTACGAAGCGCCGCGCGATCCGTACACGCGAGCGTTGATGAGCGCGGCGCTCGATCTCGGAGTCGAGCGCTGAAGCCGGCCGGGCGTGCGGACTATCATTGTCGGCCAGATTTGATCGGATAGCCGTCATTGCCCCGGTCGGCTCGAGTGCACATGTGGCTTGGGTGTGCGGTGGGGCAGCGCGGCCATCATGAATGCAGAGGAGCGCACCCATGGCTTGGAGGATCACGTTCCCGTCCCTGGCGGCGGCGGTTGCCGCCTGGATTCTGTTCGTGCCGCCGGCCGCGATGGCCCAGGAGGCGGACGCGGCCGAAGAGGCACACAGCCGCGAGGAGGACGAAGAGCACGGCCGCCAGGAGCGCGCCCGCTTCGAGGAACGGATCGTCGTTCTCGGCAGCCGCGCGAACCCTCGCTCGGTGACCGAATCCCAGGTTCCCATCGACGCGATTCCGGTCGAGGACATCACGCGGCAGGGCGCCACGACGATCGACTACCAGCTGCGGAACCTGATCCCATCCTTCAACGTCGCCACACACCCGATCAGCGACGCCGCCACGCTGGTGCGGCCGTCCAGTCTGCGCAACTTGGCGCACGATCACACGCTGATCCTGGTCAACGGCAAGAGACGGCACCGTTCGTCGGTCGTCGCCTGGTTCGGCGGCGTGACGGACGGCGCGCAGGGACCCGACATCTCGACCATCCCGGCGATCGCCCTGCGCGGCGTGGAGGTCCTGCGCGACGGCGCTTCGGCGCAGTACGGCTCGGACGCGATCGCGGGCGTCATCAACTTCCTGCTCAGGGATGACGCCTCCGGCGGCAGCATCGAAGTGAACAGCGGCAGTTACATCGCGGGCGACGGCGCGGGCTACACGGCGGCGGGCAATTTCGGCCTGCCCATGGGCGCGAACGGCTTCGTCAACCTGAGCTTCGAGTACGGCGGCGCCGACCCGACCGACCGCAGCGTCCAGCGCCAGGACGCTGCGGCGCTGATTGCCGCCGGCAACACGAACGTCGCGGTGCCGGCGCAGGTCTGGGGCAACCCGAAGATCGACGACGACGTGAAGCTGTTCGCCAACGTTGGCAGCCGTTCCGGCAGCGGCCTCGAGTTCTACGGCTTCGCCAACCACGCCGAGAAGAAGATGACCGAGGGCTTCTTCTTCCGGAATCCGAACTCCCGCCAGAGCATCTACAGCCTCGACGGCGGCGAGACGCTGCTGATCGGCGACGTCCTCCGGGCGCAGGGCATGGGCTCGGCGAACTGTCCGGTAGTCACGGTGACGGACAACGTGCCCGACCCGGACGCCCTCGCCCAGGTGTTCGCTGACCCGAACTGCTTCTCCTTCCAGGAGATCGCGCCGGGCGGCTTCACCCCGCAGTTCGGCGGCATCGTGAGCGACAGCTCGATCGCCGCGGGGCTGCGGAAGGAGCTCGACAGCGGCTTTGCCTGGGACCTCTCCGCCAGCTTCGGCTCGCACGAGTCCGACTTCTTCTTCCGGAATACCGTGAACGCGTCGCTCGGCCCGGACACGCCGCGCGACTTCGACCCCGGTCTCTACGAGCAGCAGGACGTCAACCTGAACTTCGACATCTCCCACTCCTTGTCTCACCGGGTCAGCGTCGCAGCCGGCATCGAGTGGCGTGACGAGAGCTTCACGATCGGCGCCGGGGGGCAGCCGTCCTGGGAAGTCGGCCCCTACGCGGCGCAGGGCTTCATTCCCGCCTCGAACGGCTTCCCCGGCTTCCCCGACTACACGGCAGGCACGTGGAGCCGCGAGAACGTCGCCGTCTACGGCGACCTCGAGCTGCATGGTGAGGACAACCGTTGGGGTCTGGGCGCCGCCCTCAGGGTCGAGGACTATGACGTCTTCGGCAACACGACGAACGGCAAGCTGTCGTTCAGGCGCGCGCTCAGCGACACCGCCGCGATACGCGGCGGGGTCAGCACCGGGTTCCGCGCACCGACGCCCGGGCAGCAGAACGCGCTCAACGTGCAGACCACGATCGACTCGACGACGCTGGAACTCGTCGACAGCGCCACCGTGCCCTCCACCTTCGTGGCGGCGGAGGCCCGAGGAGGCAAGCCGCTGGAACCCGAGGAATCCGTGAATCTGACGGCCGGCCTGGTGGTGGACAACGGACCGTTCACGTTCACGGCCGACTTGTTCAACGTCGATATCGACGACCGGTTGTCGCTGTCGCAGGTCATCACGCTCACCGAGGACGAGCGGGAACTGCTGCTCTCGCAGGGCATCACTTCGGCCCGCAACCTGTCCTTCTTCCGGTTCTTCATCAACGACTTCTCTACCCGCACCCAGGGCATCGACCTCGTCTCGACCTGGATTCCGATCGCCTTGGGCGGTGATACGGAGTTCAGTCTCACGCTGAACTACACGGACACGGAGGTCACCAAGGACTCCGACCTGCTGAGCCCGGCGGACGTGATTTCGATCGAGCGCGGCGTGCCCCGCCTGCGCTGGAACCTGGCAGTCGGCCAGCAGGTCGGGCCGGTCGGTCTCCTGGGTCGTCTGAGCTACTACGGCTCCTGGATCGACTACTACTACACGCGGCTGTGGGTGGACTCCGCGCCGCCGGTTCAGGACACGGCGTACATCGTGGACTTCGAGGCCAGCATCCCGATCGCCGCGGACACCACCTTGGCCGTCGGCGCCCAGAACATGTTCGACGTCCTGTCGTCCGCGCCCGCCGGTCTCGTTGATGTCCTCGGTTCGCGCTACAGCCCGGTCACTCCGTGGGGCCTGTCCGGCGGCTACTACTACGTTCGTCTGGGCTACAGGTGGGGCAGATAGGGCATCCGCCCGCAACGAGGAGCGTCGGTCGGCGCAGGTATCACTCCGTCAAAGGCGCCCGTCCGTGTGCTGACAGCCAACGTCAGCCGCCTCCCCGCAGAAGACGCCGGTACTCCTCTTCCACCACCCAGAGTCGGTCCTGTCCCCACACTGCAACCGACCCCACACGGAACGAAGGCACGCCCCACAGTCCAAGTTCGAACAGCTCCTCCCGATTCCGCTCCGCTTCCTCTCGCCATGCAGGATCGTCCAGATGGCGCCGGCCCTCCTTCCAGTCGAGCCCCGCGGCTTCGATGATCCGGCCCAGGCCTCGGTCGGAGCCGGCATCCACGGCCTGCGACCAGACGTGAGCCATGAAAGACCGGAAGTACTCGATTCCCCTTCCCTGGTCGATCGCCCACGGCAGCAGCGAGTAGCCGCGTTCGACCGGTTTGCCGACCGGATCGGCGATGGGGCCGAAGGGCACGCTGTTTCGCCGCGCCTCGCGAGCTGCGTCGAGCAGGATGTAGATGCGTTTGGACCGCTTCACGGGAAGTCCGCGCATGACCATCGGCAGAACGAAGCGAATGCGCAGGTCGACGCCGAACGCTTCGGAGAGCCGGATCACCCGATCGGTCGCAATCCACGTGTAGGGGCTCCGGAACGACGCGAAGAAGTGGAGGTCGGGCAGGTCCGCCGCTTCGAGCGCAGCACCTGGCGCCGCGGTCTCGAGCAGCCGAGGCTGCGTGTAGATCGGTGTGTGTTCGTCACGGCCTCCTGTCGGTGCGCCGGCCTCGGGGTCGGCGTCCGCTGCGCTGCCCGGCCGCCGCGCCCCAAGGCCCGCCAGGCGTTCCTCCAGGTACTCCAGGCGGTCGATGCCCCAGGTCCATTCGCCGGCATGGAAGCAGGTACCGCCCAGATAGTGACCGAGTTCCGCGCGGCGTGCCGTGCCGGCGCGCAGGGCGGCCGAAGGCTCGGCGTCCTTGTCTGTCTCCAGCGCGTCCAGCGACCGGATGCGTCGGCATCCCCGCCGGCTTCCGGATGGCCCGCGGGCCCGCTCGGTCGTGTTCGACTGCCGGTCCCACAGCTCCTTGCCTGACGCAACGGCGGACTCGAGCGTCGCGCGTTGGCCTGGCTCCGTGGGTGCGGGCAGCGTGGCCGCCAGTCTGCTCTGGACTGTCAGCACGTCCCGAGCGCACAGGCGCAGCTCGGAACTCGGGTGCAGTCCCGCCTTCACTGCCAATCGCCGCGCATCGACCAGTGAGTAGGCGTCGAGCAATGCCCGTGCTGGCGCCGCCCAGTCCGCGGGCGGTTCGACCAGCCAGGTCACCACCTCGACCTCGTACCGGTTCAGGAGCTTCAGCAGGGCCTGGGCCAGGAGATGGGAATATGGATCGTCGACCTGGTGGAAGAACTCGATCCGGTGCGGCTCTTTCCTGCGACGCCGTTGACGCTCGGCGCGAGCCCGCACCCTTTCCCTCCTGCGTTCGTCCAGCAGATGAGTGGAGAACTGCCTGGAGACGAGGGACTTGATCGACATGGATACTCGCAGGCGTGTCGGTCCGGGATTGCTGGTCCGGAACGGGGGGAGGGGGGGGTCGAGTCTGTCGCAGTTCGGTCTTTCGACCTCCTTCCAGCTGCGAACGGCCGGCTGCCGCCGGAAGCCGTGTGCTAACTTGTTCAGCCGTACCTGTGGCGGCTGACGACGCGATCGTGACCCTCGCGAAGACAGCGCCCCATGAGGCGATCAGGCATCGCCGCTTGCGAGCGGGAGATGCATCTCATAACGGCTTCCTTGGGGGGATTGCGCCATGAGACAGAAGTTTGCCAGCAGTCTGACAGTGGCCGGCACGGCAGCGCTGGCTGTGCTTTGTTTCCTGGGCACGGCCCGGGCGCAGGCCGGGCCCTCCGTCCAGGGCACGATCACGGAGAGGGAATCCGGCGCCCTGCTTCCGGGCGCCGAAGTGTCGCTTCAGGACACGCAGTTCCGTACCCGATCGGGCAGCGACGGCCGCTATCGGTTGGTCGGCGTGCCGGCGGGCGACTACACGCTCGTGGTGACCTACGTCGGCTTCGAGGACTTCGAGGCCAGCGTCGCGGTCGCGTCCGGTGAGACGGTCTCTCTTCCGATCCAGCTCGACGCCCGCTACGAGTTCGACGAAGAGATCGTCGTTCAGGCGGTCCGGTTCGGGCAGAGCAAGGCGCTGAACGACCGGAAGGAGGCCGTCAACATCAAGGAAGTTCTCTCCGAGGAGCAGATCCAGAGCTTCCCGGACCTGAACACGGCGGAAGTGCTTCAGCGGGTCAGCGGCCTCGCCATCCAGCGCGACACTGGTGAAGGCCGTTTCGTCTCGATGCGCGGCACGCCCTCGGCGATGACGAACGTGACGATCAACGGCCAGCAGGTGGCGTACTCGAACTCGGCGAACCGGATGGTCGAGCTCGACGTCATCTCGGCGGCGCAGCTTTCGGGCATCGAGGTGACGAAGGTCCTGACGCCGGACATGGACGCCGACTCGATCGGCGGCGCAGTCAACCTGAAGACGCGGAGCGCGTTCGACCAGCCGGACGGAGTGACCAACTTCACGTTGGGCGTGGGCGACAACTCGATCGCCGACGGCACTCACTCGCGCTCGGCGTTCAACTACTCGACCGTGCTCGGCACGAACCGGAACCTCGGGCTCTCGGTCGGAGTCAACTTCGCGCGCACCGCGGCCGAGCGCCACAACAACGAGCACAAGTGGGGCAGCGAGAACACCGTCGACGGTGTCGAGATCCCGTACGCCCTGACCAACACGGAGGCGCAGTTCTCGGCCAACGAGCGCGACCGTTACGGCGCGAATGCGCGCCTGGAGGTCCGGATCAACGACGACCACAAGCTCGACTTCAGCGTCATGCAGAACTACCGCGAAGACGACCAGGACCGGCAGATCACGCGGATCCGCTGGGACAAGGGGGACTACATCAGCCCCACGGAGGTCGAGGGTCTGCGCATGGTGAAGTCCCTGCACGATCGGCTCGAGGAGCAGGAGATCACGGCCTACAGCGTCACCGGGGAGCACCGGCTGGGCTTGTCGGTTCTCGATTTCACCCTGTCGACGAGTTCGGCCTTCACCAAGAAGCCGGAAGGGCAGCTCAAGCCGGAGTTCCAGGCGCGCGGGTTCGACCTGAACGTTGTCGACATCGGCGGCAAGGCGCCGAGTTGGGATTCGACGCGGCAGGACATCCACGACAGCAGCGTCTTCGAGTTCGACGCCGTGGACGAGAAGTTCGAGAACACGACCAGCACGATCGACACGGCCCGGCTGGACCTGACCAGGCCGATGCTGTGGGGCGGCGATACCGGCGAGTTGAAGATCGGCATGAAACTCCGTGCGCTGCACAAGGAGCGCGCCGACCTGCGTTCGAGGTGGAGGTGGAGAGGCGGCGACCTGCTCCTCGGCCAGTTCGAGGGCAGCGGCTCCAACATCACCGAGGGCGGCTACAACCTCGGCAGGGTGTACAACCGCGATGCCTTCCGCTCCTTCTTCTACTCCAACCAGCGGCCGGGCGGCTTCGAGGAGGAGGTGCGCAACGACGTGAACCTGGGCGAGCCCTACAACGCCGAAGAGGACATCACCAGCGTCTACGCGATGACCACCCAGGACTACGGGCGGCTGACCATGCTGATGGGCGTTCGGGCCGAGTTCAACGATCTCGACTACACGGGTGCGAACCTGGTGGTCAACGACGACGACGTGCTCGGGAACACGCAGGAGAACGTGACGCGGTCCTACGACTTCGTCTATCCCAACCTGCAGTTCCGCTACCGTCTCGATCCGGAGACCAATCTGAGAGCCGCCTACACGCGCAGCATGGCCCGGCCCAACTTCTGGGATTCGATGCCGTTCTCCTACACCCACACGGACGACGAGGAGATCGTGCGCGGCAACCCGTACCTCGATCCGGCGCTGTCGAACAACCTCGATTTTCTTGTCGAGCGTTTCTTCGACAACGTGGGCATCCTCTCGGGCGGCGTGTTCTTCAAGAGCATCGACGACTTCAACTTCGTCGCGGCCACCACCCAGATCGGCGGGCCGTTCGACGGCTTCGACGTGGAGGAACCCGTCAACGGCGGCAGCGCGGACCTGATGGGTGTCGAGGTCGCCTGGCAGCAGCAGTGGGATTCTGGCTTCGGCATCTACGCGAACTACACGTACACGAACGTGATGGACATCGACCTGGGCGAGCGGACCGACCGGGACGACATCGACGTGCTGCCGGAACAGAGGGAGCGGGTGGGCAACCTCGCGGTCATCTACGAGAAGAACAGGATCCTGACCCGCCTCGCCCTCAACATGAGCGGCAGGTGGCTGAGCGAGGTCGGCGACGAGGCCGGTTCAGACGAGTGGAACGACTCGGCGATGTACCTCGACTACTCGTTCACCTGGCTCTTCGACATCGGTCTCGAGTTGTTCCTCCAGGCGAACAACCTGACCGAAGAGGTGGTCTACCTGTACCGGGGCATCGCGAGCCGGTCCTCCCAGCAGGACATCACCGGCCGGACCTTCAACGCCGGCATGCGCTGGTCGTTCTAGCCATGTCCGCGGCGGTCGGCGCTGCGCGGCCGCGCAGCGAACCGTCCGGTTCCACGCCCCGTGGCGGAGAGCCGTTTCGCTCCGGGATGTCGCGGAGCGGGTGCGCCGTCCTCCCGCGGCGGTTACCGGGAGTTCCGACAGGACGTGCGCCCCGAAGCGGCCGCGGACCTTCGGCGCCTCGGTAGCCGATGCCGCGATAGCCCGTGGACACGCCGTCCCTTCACGTCTTCGACTACCTGATCATCGGGGCGAGCCTCGCCCTGTCTGTCGGCGTGGGCCTGCGCTTCGCGAAAGCCCAGTCGACTACCGCCAGGTACTTCTCGGCCGGGGGCAACGTGCCGTCCTGGGCGGTCGGCCTGTCCATCTTCGCGACGCTGATCAGCAGCATCACGTTCCTGGCCTACCCAGGCGACGGCTTCGCCGGCAGTTGGGTGCGCCTGGTGCAGGGGCTGATGGTGCCCCTGGTCGTGCTGGCGGGTGTCGGCTTCATCGTGCCGATGTACCGCAAGGTCATCGGGCTCAGCGCCTACGAGTACTTCGAGCGGCGGTTCGGTTACCTCGCCAGGCTCTACGCCTCGCTGGCCTTCGTGCTGGCCCAGTTCGCCGGCATGGGTTCGGTGTTCTTCCTGCTCGCGCTTGCGGTTTCCGGCATGACGGGCATCGGCGTCGTGACGGTGATCGTGGTCCTCGGCCTGGTGGTCACCATCCTGACGCTCGTGGGCGGGATGGAGGCGGTCGTCTGGCTGGACGTGATCCAGGGATTGCTGTTGATTCTGGGCGGGCTTGTCACGCTCGTCGTGATCGCGGTGAAGCTCGACGGCGGCCTGGGCAAGGTGTTCTCCGTCGCGGCCGCCGAAGACAAGGTGAGCCTGGGCTCGTTCGACTGGAACCTGGTCGAGCTGACCTTCTGGGTCATGGCGATCAACGGCATCTTCTACGCCGTCCAGAAGTACGGCACCGATCAGACGATGGTGCAGCGCTACCTGACCGCCAGGTCGGACAAGGAAGCCATCAGGGCGTCGGTCGGCGGCGTGCTGATGGTGGTGCCGGTCTGGGTGCTGTTCATGTTCATCGGCACGGCGCTCTACGCGTTCTACCAGGGCGGCCCGTCGCTGCCCGAAGGCCTTCGTGCCGACGCGGTGTTCCCCCACTTCATCCTGAACGAGATGCCTGCGGGCGTCATCGGGCTCATCATCTCCGCGTTGCTCGCAGCCGCCATCTCGTCGCTCGATTCGGATCTCAACTGCCTGGCGGCGGTCGCCGTCGACGACTACTACAGGAAGCTGAAGCCGCGGAGCACCGAGGCGCAGCGAGTCCGCGCGGGCAGGATCGTCGTGATGCTGTCGGGTATCGGCTCGATCGTCGTTGCGCTGACCTACGTCGCCGTAGGCGACGCCGGCGTGCTGGCAACCGTGTTCGCTCTCTACGCGATCTTCTCGGGCGGCATTGCCGGGATGTTCCTGTTGGGCATCTTCGTGCCGCGCGTGAACCGGCAGGGGCTCCACGTTGGCATTGCCGCATGCGTGCTCTTCACGGCGGCTGCGCTGCTCACGTCGACAGGGTTCAGCTTCGGCGGCGAGCCGCGCATCCTGCTCGACCTCGGGCCGCTCAACTACACGCACCACAACTACATGCTCGGCGTCTACAGTCATATCGTGCTGTTCGGCGTCGCCTGGGCGGCGAGCTACCTCTTCCCGGCACGGCAGGTGGACCGGAACCTGACCTATGCCGGCTGGAGGGATCGAAGGAAAGCGGGACGCAGCGAAGCGAGATGCAGGGAGGTAGCGAGGCGATGACCGTTCAGTTGCGTGGAGGGCGCCGTCATCCGCGGTGCCGGGTCTCCGGGTGCGCGGACCTTCCGGTCCGCATCGGGCGCGGTGCCGCCAGGCGGCGGGCCCGAGCCTTCTCCGTGCTGCCCGTTCTCCTCCTGGCCGCCTGCGCCGCGTCCCCGGATGCGGCACCGCCCACCGACACGACCACCCCTGACGACACCCTCTGGAACGTCGTCCTCTTGCTCGCCGACGACCTGGCCTGGAACCAGGTCGGCTACCACGGCACGACCTTCTACGAGACTCCGAACATCGACGCGATCGCCGCCGCCGCATGCAGTTCTCCAACGCCTACTCGGCGAACCCCGTCTGCTCGCCCACCCGGGCCAGCCTGATGACCGGCAGGAATCCCGCACGCCTCGGGATCACCGACTACATCCCCGGCAGCCCCTACCCCTACGCGAGGCTCCTGCGTCCGGCCGAAGTGCCTGGACTGCCGCTCGAAGAGGTCACCCTCGCCGAGCTGTTCAGGTCCCGAGGCTACGCCACCGGTCACTTCGGCAAGTGGCACCTCAACGTGGACAAGGAGTACGTGCCCGGCCGGCCAATGGACCCCGGTTCCCAAGGCTTCGACGATGTCCTGACCACGGTCAAGCCCGAGTACGAAGACGACCCCCTGGCGGACGCCCACCACGCCCGCGAGATCACCGAGCGGTCGCTCGCCTTCCTCGACGCGAACCGGGACGGCCCGTTCTTCCTTTACGTCTCGCACCACGTGGTCCACCGTCCGCTGCTCGAGGACCCTAAGCTGATCGCCAGGTACGAAGCGAAGCCCGACGCCGACGATCCGGTGAACAACCCGGTGATGGGCGCAATGATCGAGACAATGGACGCCGGTTTCGGTCGGATTCTTGGCCGCATCGAGGAGCACGGGCTGACGGAGCGCACGATCGTCATCTTCTGTTCCGACAACGGCGGCTTCGAGCAGCTCCAGAAGCAGGATCCCTTCCGCGGCGGCAAGGCGATGATCTGGGAAGGCGGCATTCGGGTGCCGATGGCCGTCAGGTGGCCCGGCGTGGTGGAACCCGGCAGCACGAACGACGACCTGGTCATCTCCGACGACTTCTTTCCGACGATCGCCGACATCCTCGGCGTTGACGAGCTGCCCGCCGACATCGACGGCATGAGCATTCTGCCGGCTCTCGACGGCAGCGGCCCGCTCGGCCGCGACACCCTCTACTTCCACTACCCGCACTACCACCACCTGGGCTACAGGCCGGCCGGCGCAATCCGCCACGGCGACTACAAGCTGATCGAGTGGTTCGAAGGCTCCATCGCCGGCGTCGGCCCGGCGGTCAGCCTCTTCGACCTGAAGGACGACCCGGGAGAGACGAACGACATCATCGAGAAACACCCCGAACTTGCCACGCGCATGCTGGCGGATCTCGTTGCCTGGCGGCACAGGGTCGGCGCAGGCGAGATGACGGTCAACCCGAACCACGAAGAGGCCCGTCACGACTGGCGATTCGCGGACGAACACGGGGGCGACGCGCGGTGAACGCCGTCGGCCGCCGCGAGGCTCTCCTGGCCGCCCTCGGCTTCCTCGGCGCGGCCGCCGCCCGCGCCCTGCCCGCGCAGCAAGGCCGACAACCCGGCCCCCTCGAACGCACTTTCGAAGACGCCAGACCCCTCGACCTGAAGATCACCGATCTCAGGACCTTCCTTGTCGACGCCGGCAACGACGAGAATTTCGTCTTCGTCAAGCTCTACACCAACCAGGGCATTACCGGCCTCGGCGAAGGCACCCTGTCCAACAAGGGCGAAGTCGTCGATGCCGCCATCAGGAATCACAAGCGCTACCTCGTCGGCAAGGACCCGACCGAGATCGAGCGCCACTGGCGCGGCATGTTCATCGGCCCCCGCTACCGCGGCGGCCCGGTGCTCATGTCGGCGCTCTCCGCAGTCGAGATCGCCATGTGGGACATCCTCGGTCAGGTTCTCGGCCAGCCGATCTGGCAGCTCCTCGGCGGCAAGGCGCGCGACAAGGTGCGGCTCTACTGCCATGAGGGCCATCTCGAGCGCATCAGCCACCGCCGGAAGCGCCGTGCCGCCGACTACGAGGAGGAGCTCGATCTCTGGCGGCAGAAGAAGGAGGCGGGCTGGACGTGCGTCAAGGGCGGCTTCTACCCGGGCGGCCGGCCGATCAACCATCGCGTCTCGATCCGCCGCGGCGTCGAGCACCTGGCCAGGGTGCGCGAAGTCGTAGGCCCGGACTTCGACATCATCGTCGAAGCGCACGGCAAGCCGACGCCGCTCTCGGCGGTCGAGTTCTGCAACCGGGTGGAGGAGTTCCGGCCGTTCTGGGTCGAAGAGGTCACCCAGCTCGAGAACGAGTCACTGGCGGAAGTGCGCCAGATTCGCGCGCAGACCAAGGTGCCGCTCGGGACGGGAGAACGCCTGACCTCGCGCTACCACTTCGCGCCGCTCTGCTCCGAACGCCTGGTCGACGTCATCATGCCTGATGTCGTCCACGTCGGCGGCATCTCCGAACTGCGCAAGATCGCGATCCTGGCCGAGGCGTTCCGTGTCGACGTGTCGCCGCACAACCCGCAGAGCGAGGTCAGCACGCTCGCTTCCATGCACGTCTGCGCCTGCACTCCGAACTGCACCATCCTCGAGATCGGCAGCGGCCAGGATCCATTCTGGCAGGACCTCTTCCACGGCGGTCACTTCACCCGCGACCGCGGCTTCGCCAGGCTCCCCAGCCGCCCCGGTCTCGGTATCGACCTCGACGAGGAAGTCGCCGCGAAGTTCCCGTTCGAGCCCAAGCACTGGAGCACCCTGACTACCGCGGACGGCGCCTTCGTGGATCGGTGAGCTTCAGGTGAGGCGAAGCAAGGTCACCGGCCCGGGACCTGCGGCCGCACGTCTGGCCGATGCGTTCGCCTGCCCCGAGATCTCTCGCGCTGCTCTTGTCTGCCCCGCGTTCGCCTGTGCCGCCATTGCCTGCGCCGCCCCCACCGGTCACTTGGCCGACGACCGCGCTGCCGAACTCGCCGCCCGCGAAATCGGCAACCCCGGCGGCGAGAACTTCGGCGAGTTCGGTCCTCCCGACGCCTACGAAGGCGACTCGCTGCACCCCTACTACGGCGCCGAGAACGAGTGGAGCCGCCGGATGTTCAGCGAACGCTCCGCGGACCTCTACCCGAAGCGCCGCGGACAGCGGCAACTCCTCGAGATTCTTGACGGCAACCCCGAACGGGCGATCGAGCTCGCCGACGCACGGCTGGTCGAGGAGCCTGCGGACGTCGAGTCGCAGTTCATCAGGGCGGTGGCGCTGACCGGGCTCGGCCGGATCGCCGACGCCGAACAGGCGATGCGCGGGGCGATTCTGGGCGGCATGCCCTTCGGGCGTTTCCTCGCCGGACCCCGCGAGCTGCTCGAGCCGCTGGCCGCGACGGAGGGCTTCGCGGCCCACGCGGGGCGTCTCGAGAATGCCATCCTGCACGGCCCCATGCTGGGCGCCGTCACCGACACGAGCGCCAGGGTCTGGGTCCGCACCGCCAGGGAGACGGCGTTCGAGGTCGTTGCGACCAGGGACGGCGAGCGCCACGTTGCCTCCGGCGCGACCAGCGCAGAACGCGACTACACGGGGACAGCGACACTTCGGGGCCTCTTGCCGGACACCGCCTACAGATATCGGGTGCTCCTCACGGCCAGCACGTCGCCGCAGCCGCAGACCGAGCCCCGGTACCAGCCGCCGAGCTACAGTCTGCGCACGTCTCCGCCTGCCGGCACTTCGGGCGCCTTCGTCGTCGCCTTCGGCGGCTGCGCCGGCTACACGCCCGAGAACGAGCGCATGTGGGACACGATCGCCGGCCACTCCCCGCAAGCGCTGCTGCTCCTCGGCGACAACGTCTACATCGACCTGCCGGGCCAGCCCGGCCCGTTCCACGACTACACGTACTACCGGCGCCAGTCGCGCCCCGAGTTCCGGCGGCTGGTGAGCTCGACCCCCGTCTACGCCATCTGGGACGATCACGATGCGGCCGTCGACGACATCTGGCTGGGCCCCTACGTGGACCGTCCGGCCTGGAAGCAGCCCATGGTCGATCTGTTCCGCCGCAACTGGAACAACCCTGCCTACGGCTCGAAGACCCACCCGGGCGTCTGGTTCAGGTTCTCCCTGGGCGATGTCGAGTTCTTCCTGCTCGACGGCCGGACCTACCGAACCAACCCGTTTGCCAGAGAACCCGCGGAACCCGAGGAACCCACCATGCTGGGCCCGGTGCAGAAGGCTTGGTTGCTTGAATCGCTCCTGGCCTCGGAAGCCGCATTCAAGGTGATCGCGAGCTCCGTCGCCTGGGCCGACGGCGCCAAACCCGGCAGCCGCGACACGTGGTCCGGCTTCCCCGAAGAGCGCGAGGAGATCTTCCGCTTCATCGAAGAGAATGGCATCCCCGGCGTGGTCCTGCTTTCCTCCGACCGCCACCGCTCCGAGGCCTGGGTCATCGAACGCGGAAGCGGCCATGCCTTCCACGACCTCCTGAGCGGCCAGTTGACCAACGTCCATACCCACCGGAAGGAACCGGGCGCCCTCTTCAGCTACAACGACAAGGCCTCGTTCGGCCTGCTGACGTTCGAGACGGCCCGCCGGGACCCGCAGCTGACGTACCGGATCCATTCGATCGACGGCGAGCTGATCGAGACCCTGGTGATTCCCCACGCCGCCCTTGCCGTGACTGGGGAGGAGACGGGATGACCGGGAACCATCCAGCCCGGCAGCGGGCGCGCCGGCCGGGGAATGCGAGCATCCGGCGCACCGAACGGACGACCGGTCGACCGACCCGGCGAGAAGCTGCTGCTGTCGCTCGGTCTGCCCCGCCGCCTGGACCACGCGGAGCATCTCGTGACGACGTTGCGGACTGCGTTCGCCGAAGTGCGAAGCGGCGGCTTCCGCGTTCGGTCTGCCCGATCCCGAGCGCCGGTTCTCCGCCCGCCGGGAAATGCTCGACGTCCTCCTCGCCTCCGCCGACGGCGTCCCGGAGCGCGGCGCCCGGGTTCTTCCGGGCCGCGGTCCTTGCCGCGTCGCCCGCGGTTCTGCTCGCCGCCTGCACGGCAGCGCCCCCCGGAGCCCCCGATCCCGACACCTCCGTCGGCGCCAGGCCCGACACCAGCGTCGCGACCAGCACCACTGCCCTGTGGCTTTTCGATGAACCCGCCGGCCTCTACCCCAGCCACACCCTCGACGACATGTCCGACAACGACATGGTCCTCTCTCTGGGCCTGGGCGCCCAGGTCGCCCCCGGCCTCCATGGCAACGCCCTCCTCCTCGCCCCGCTCGACCCGCCGCTCGTCGTGCCCCCGGCCGAAGAAAAGCCCGGAGAGTTCGGGATGGCCCGCTTGCCTACGCCCGAAGGCCGCACGGTCGAGCCCCTGAGCTGGTTCACCGCCCACCACGCGGCGCTGATGACCTCCGGCGAGAATCACCTCCGAAAGCAGGTCGGCCACAGGAATCCCACCTCCAGCGCGCTCAATCTCGGAGACTTCGACTGGACGGTCGAGTTCTGGCACTCCCCAGGCGGCTCGCCGGCCCAGGCTGCGGGCGAGGCCGAGTCGGAGGCCGAGTCAGAGTACGCTGTGGTCTTCGAGCTCGGCTCCGGCCCCCGCGGCGAGAACGAGATCGTCACCCGGCTCGCGTGGTCGGCCGACCGCTCCCGTTTCCTGCTCTTCAACCGACCCGGCAACCCGACCGCGGGTGCAGCCGTCGAGATTCCCACCGCCCGCACCACCACCAGCGAGACGCCCTTCGGCACATCCGGCGACACTGCCGCGGCCGCCGGATGGCGCCATTACGCGTTCACCTACGACTCTGCCGCCGACCAGCTCCGCCACTACGTCGACGGGGTCATCCAGCCTCTCCCGCCGCAGGCCGCCCTGGAGGCCCTGCCCGAAGGCGACGAGGCCTATTTCACCCTCGCCAGCGACGGCCTCTTCGCCAACCCCCTCACCGGCCTGCTCGACGAGTTCCGCGTCAGCCGGGGCGTCGTCTACGCGACCGACTTCGAGCCGCCTGGAACCTTCGCCGTTCGACCCGCCCCTGTCGAACTCGCTCGGGGCCTGCCGCTCCTCTTCGGCGACGACGCTTCCGAACCGTTCCGGATCGGCACCCGCAAGCACGTCTTCATCGACGACGCTCTCCTCGCCGACACAGGGGACGCGAAGTTCACCGTCAACCCGCCGCGGCGCGCCGAGCGGGTGATCGACAACATCGAGGGCACGTTTCGCAAGCACCTCACGGTCGTCGAGGGCGACGACGGCGTCATCCGCATCTACAACGCGAGGGAAGAGGATCACCTCGCCGTCTACACGTCGACCGACGGCGTCCACTTCGACCGGCCCGATCTGGGGCGCGGCGAGATCAACGGCCACCGCAACATCGTCATCCCCGACATGGTGGGCGGGCTCGGCAATCCGTTCCGGGATCCGCAGGGCCCACCCACCGAGCGCTGGAAGTACTTCACGGACTACCAGCGGCGCGGCCTCTATCTCTACACCTCCGCCGACGGCTACGACTGGACGCGCCGCCGCAACGTCGTCCTGCCGTTCCGGTCCGGCACCCAGAGCAGCACCTTCTACGACGACCAGCGGCAGGTCTACATGGCCTACCATCGCTCTGGCATCTTCCACACGCCCGGAGGCGTGACGCAGCGCAGTTCCGTTGTCACGGAGCACAAGGACCTGCGGGTGACGCAACCGTTCACTCCGCTCACGCAGCAGGAGTATCTTGACCTCCGAGCCGAGTACCCGCTCCGCGACCCGCTGCCCTGGTGGGTGGACAACGGCCCGCTGACGCCGGGCGGGTTCGGCATGGAGTACCCGCACCTCTTCGATCCGATGCCCGAGGACCCTGCAGGCGTGGACTTCTATCTCTCCAAGGCGATGAAGTACCCCCATGCCCCGGACACCTACATCGCCTTCCCGGTGGGCTACTTCCACTACTACGGCGACGGCCCCGAGGCGCGCACCGTGCTGGGCGAAGAAGAGCGCGGACTGGGCTCCGGTCCGCTCGAGACCCAGGTGGCCGTCAGCCGGAACGGGCTCGACTGGAAGCGCTATCCCGAGCCTGCCTACGTGGGCATCGGCCGCCATCAGGGGCGCGATGTGGTCACCGCCTACATCGCCCACGGCATGATCCGTCGCGGCGAGGAGCTCTGGCAGTATTACTTCGGCGAAACCCAGTACCACTCGCCCCATGCGGAAGACCCCGACGGCCGCGGCGTCTATCGACTCGTGCAGCGCCTGGACGGGTTCATCTCCCTGGACAGCCCGTACGGTCACGAGACGACGGTGGTCACCAGACCCCTCACCTTCACTGGCGACCGGCTGCAACTCAACGTGGATACCGATGCCGTGGGCTACCTCCAGGTCGGCTTCCTGGACGAACAGGGCAGGTACATCGAGGGCTACACCGTGGACGACTGCGTCTACATCAACGGCGACTTCATCGCCAGGGACGTGGACTGGCTGGAGACGGGTGCTGATCTGTCGCCGCTGACCGGCAGGACCGTGCAGGTCGTGTTCCGCATGCGCGGCGCAAGGCTCTACGCCATGCAGTTCGTGGAAGGAGGGTAGAAGCGTGCGCCTCGTGAACAGAAGGCAAACGGAAGACTCGCGGTCCGACTGTCGGTGCGCCTGCCGATGCGCCAGCGTTTCCGCCGACTGCCGCCGCAGGCGGCCAGAAAACCGATCCGGCTTCCGGCTGGAGGCCGCTCTCTGCCTGTCGCTGGCCAATGCCGCCCTGCTCCTGGCCGCCGCGGCCACCCTGGCAACCACCGCCCCGACCTCGGCAGCAACCACGGCCGGAACCACGGGCCCCCGCAACACTCCCGTCGACCTCGACGTCTACGGCCGCATCCTCCACGTGTCCGCCGTCACCGGCTCGGACGCCACGGGCAACGGCACGGCCGGGGCTCCGTATGCCTCCGTCACCCATGCCCTGGCCGCCCTTCACGACGCCAACGCCGGCATCGACCGGACGGCGATCCTCATTGCCGCCGGCACCTACCACGTCCAGGATCTCGCGCTCCATCCCGGCGCCGACCTCTACGGCGGTTTCGACCCCGCTGCCTGGACTCGCGACATCCAGGCCCACCCAACCATCTTCGATGCCCGCAACGAAGGCCGTGTCCTGCTGGCGACCTCGGCCGGAACCACAGCCGAGACCTCGACAGACGCCGCAGCCGACACCGCCGCCGCCCACACCCAGCGGAACAGCAGCCCCCGCCTGGACGGCATCCACGTCCGGAACGGCCGGGTCCGCGGCCCCGGCGGAGGCATCCTCATCGACGCTGTCTCCCCCGTCCTCACCAACAACGTCTTCACCCGGAACACCACTCTCACGCCTCGAGGCTGGGCCCCCGGCCATCTCCACGAAACCGCGCACGATGGCGGCGCCATCTACTGCCGCAACGGCGCCGCCCCCGAGATCCGGAACAACCTGATCTTCGCCAACACCACCGAGACCGGCCGCGGCGCCGGCATCGCCTTCGACCATCACTGCGACGGCGTGATCGCAGACAACGTCCTTGTCGGCAACATCGCCGGTACCGCGGACCCCATGCGCAGCAGCGACGGCGGCGGAATCTCCGTCTTCAACTCCTCGTCGCCCGAGATCACTGGCAACGTCGTCCTCGGCAACCGGGCGCTCCACGACAACGACGGCGGCGGCATCTTCGTGGCGTACTGGTCCTCGGCGAAGGTCCACGACAACGTCATCGTCGCCAACCATGGCGGCGACGACGGCGGCGGCCTGTTCGTGGGCGGCCAGGAGCACCGCTACGACCGGCCCTTCGACTCGATGCCGAGTGCCGAGGACTTCTTTGTCGAAGTGACCGGCAACCGCTTCTTCGGCAACACGAACCCTTCCCGCAACTCCGGTGCGCTGCGCATCACGATGGAGAGCCGCGGCCGGGTCGAAGGCAACGTCGCCGCACTCAACAACGGTTTCTACCTGCAGCGCAGCGAGCTTGAAGTCACCGACAACACGATCCTCGAGGACACCCTGCTCGTCGAAACCAGGGAAGGCCTCGAACCCACGCGTTTCAGCAACAACGTCGTCTCCGGCTCGCTCGAGAACGACGGCGCCGCGATCGTCACCGGGTCCCTGTTGCGCGACGGCGCGGCGGGCGAAGGCAACGTCGCCGGACTGCCCGAGTTCCTGGAAGACGGCAAGGAGCTCCAGGTGCTCGCCGCCTCCTACTCGGCATCCGGACAGCAGACCCGCATCGACGTCTCGGCACTCCTGCCGCCCGAAGACCTCACCGGTCGCGTCGTCGTCAGCGGCGACGCCTGGGGCGTCGTCTGCACCGCCTCCGGCCGCCGCCTGACGCTCTGGGGCGATCTCCGGTCCGCAACCGGACTCCGGCTGCTGCCGACCTACCGCCAGACCGCCTCGTCCCCCGGCTTTGGCAAGGGGTTCGACGCCGCCCGCGCCGTCTCCAACCATCAGCCCAGGCGCGTCAACAAGTCCATCGAACTTCTCGAGCGCGGCCAGCCCATCTATTACGACGCCTCCGTCGGCGGCTACGAAGAAGGCATGCGCATGGCCGGCACCTGGGGCGACTACATCATCTACAACGTCGAGCATGCGGCGCTCGACTTCGCGGCGCTGCGCGAGTTCATGCGCGGTCTGGTCGACGCCGGGCCCACCCCGAGCGGCCACCGGACGCCTGCGGTCATCGTCTCCCTGCCCTTGCTCGGCCTAGACGAACCGACTGTCACAGCCGGCGGCTGGATGGTCCAGCAAGCCCTCGCCCAGGGTGTCCACGGAGTGCACCTCGCCCGCGCCCGCGACCCGGAAGGGGTCAAGCGTTTCGTCCAGGCTGCGCGCTACCCCATCCACAAGCGGGCTGTCGACGTCCTGGGGGTTGGCCTGCGCGGCTGGGGAAGCCACAGCTTCGCCGCCTGGGTCTGGGGCCTCGGCATCCAGGAGTACCTCCGGAAGGCCGACGTCTGGCCTCTCAACCCCGAAGGCGAGATCATGCTCGGCGTGAAACTGGAAGATCAGCAAGCGCTGAACCGAGCCGCCGAAACCCTGTCCGTTCCTGGCCTCGCCTTCGCGGAGCACGGCCCCCGCGACCTGGGCCTCTCCTACGGCTACCGCGACGGCCGCGCCGACCCGCCGTTGCCGCCGGAAGTCGTCGCCGCCGGCGACATGGTGCTGGAACTGACCAGGCAGCGGGAGATGTTTTTCCTGGACAACGTGCTGCCGGGGAACGTGGCGGAGCAGATAGACCGTGGCGTGATGATCGGCGCGGGCCGCCGGCAGGACTCGGCGGAGGCAGGAAGGGCCTACAGCGGGCGCACGATGCCCTGACAAGGGATGCCGACAAGCTGCCAGGAGGCCCTCTGGACCTCCTTCGCGGCGCCTCTGCCTGCACGAGCAGCGGCTCGAGTCGGTCAGGCGAATCATGAGGCCTGAACCTGGCGCGCCCGCCGTCGGGCGGGACCGCCTCCACGTCGGTCCGTCATGGGACGAAAGCGGAACGGACTCGACGACCCGATGAGACTCGGACTTGGCCTGTCTGCGCTGTTGCGCTAGACTTCGTGAACTTGCACGGTGCCCCGAGGCTCTCGTCGCCAGACGCTCATGGCGGCCGCGACTCAGCTTCCCGAGACCTGTCGTCAGGTCGCACCTTGTTCCGGGGACCGACAGAACTGCTAGCCGGCGGCGCCGGCGGACTCAACGGGTCGAACACCCCACCGGAATGCCAGAAGCGCAGAGCGAAAACCGCACCGCAACCTCATCCGCGACCAGAAGACCCTCGCGCAAGCCCTCGCGGCCGGCGCGCCGCCGGCGCCGGCGCAGCCGCCCACGCGGAAGGGGGCGCGCGCGTACCGTCGCGCTTCATCAACGCAGCGCGTCTCACTTTCGGCCGGAGGAACGCGAAGAGGGACGGTCCGTTTTCTCGACCGGCAACATCAAGCTGGAGATCGATGGCGAAAGCGCCCGGATTCTGATTGCTCCGCCCCCTGCCGGCAACGGCGCCAGTGTCGAGCTCGACTGGTCCAGGGTTCCGGCCGAACGCATTCTCCATGCCGTTTGCGGCTGCGACCAGTTTGCTGCCGGGGCCGCCTGCGGCCACATCTGGGCGTCATTGCTGCAACTGGCCGCGAACGAGCCGAAGAGCCAGCCAGCTGGATCGGGCCGAGTTTCGCTGCGCAAGACGCGGCCTCCCCAGGTGTCCATTCCGGGATCGGCAATGAAGACGGTACAGCCCGCCGGCGACAGACCTGAAGCTGCCCCCCGCCCGTCTCGCCGCTCCCGTCGAAGCCGCAAACGCCGGCGCCGGCGAACCCCCGCGACAACGAGCTGGCGTTCGGTCGTGGAGACCGTGCGCGACGACGTCGAACGACGAAATCGGCCCAGGAAGCCGCCTGCTCCCAGGAACCCCCCGCCTCGGATCCAGCTCCTCCTCAACGCCGCCGCAAGCCGCAACGCGGGCGGCCTGATGATCGACATCTTCGGGCGCAAACCGAATCCGCAGGGTGAGTTCGGCAAGCTGAAGCGGCTGACCATCGACCATCAGAAGCTGGAAGAGCTGTTCTCGCTGGCAACGGAGGACGCGACTCGTGCGGCGTGGAATGGAGCCGGCCCGCGCAACGGGCCGGCCATGGTCACCGCGCTGCCTCCGGAAGTTCCGGTGCGCGCCAGCCGCAAGCGCAAGGGCGGCCGCGGCGTCCGCAAGAGCGGCCGTCCCCTGGTGCAACGGGTCTACGTGCCCATGAACTGGATCGGTGCACTGCTGCCGCGACTGAGCGCGGAGGGATATCTCTACTGGTGGGACGGCCGCTCACTCGGCGATCCGCGTCCGGTCACGATCGACGACGGCGAACCCTGGCGCCTTGCACTGCAGCTGGAGCTGGCCGCGGCCAGCCGGGTTCGGCTGCGCGGTCTGCTCAAGCGTGACGGTGCAACAGTCCCCCTGAGCCGGGCTGCATTCGTTCTGCCCCTGCCGGACGGCGGCGGAACGGTCCCCGATGCCGCAGAGGGCGGACAGGGAGACATGCTGCTCCTGGTCGATGATGCCCTCGGCCGACTGCATCTCGATCCGCAGCGAGATCATCCCTGGTATGGGCTGCTCGCCAACAGCGGTGATCTCGTGATCCCGGATGAGGACCTCGAGGCCGCAGTGACCAGCCTGCTCGAGATCCCCGATCTGCCGCCCCTCGAACTGCCGGAAGAGGTCTACCTGTCGGAGGAGGCGCCTCTGCCCCAGCCGCGGTTGGCGCTCGAGCCGGAAGATGCCCCGGACTGGATGAACCCGCAGCTCGAGGCCCGCCTGTCCTTCGGTTACGGCGGCCTGACCGTCGCCGCGGGCGATCCGCGGTCCGCGGTCGTCGACTGGGAGGAGCATCGCTTCGTTCGCCGCGATCTGAAGACGGAGCAGGACGCCCTCGTCAGGCTGCTCGAACTCGGTCTCAAGCCGGTCGCTTCGAAGAGCGGCCACAGCCTCGAACTCGAGCCGCGCGACCTGCCCGCGGTCGCCGAGCCGCTGCTGCTGGAAGGCTGGGAAGTCGAGGCCCACGGAGCCTCGATACGTTCGCCGAGCCCACCGGCGCTGCGCATCGAGAGCGGTGTCGACTGGTTCGAACTCAGCGGACAGATCGAGTTCGACGGCGATCCGATCGAGTTCTCGGAAGTCCTCGCGGCGATCTCGGACGGGCACCGTTCGGTGGAACTGGAAGACGGTTCGAAGGGACTGCTTCCGGCCGCCTGGGTCGAGAACTACGGTTCTCTGAGCCAACTCGCCCAGGACGCGAACGAAGAAGGTCTGCGCTTCCTGCCGTCACAGGCACTCCTGGTCGACGCGCTGCTGGCGGTCACACCGCCGACCGACGTGAGCAGGACGTTCGCCGATCTGCGCGAGAAACTGGCCACCTTCTCCTCGATCAGGCCCAGGAAGGAACCCCGCAGCTTCGTCGGCACGCTCAGGAACTACCAGCGGCTAGGTCTTGGATGGCTCTGTTTCCTGCGCGAATTCGGTCTTGGCGGCGTCCTTGCGGACGACATGGGGTTGGGCAAGACGATTCAGGCGCTGGCTCTGCTGCGCACCTGTCGAACAGCGTCCAGGACGACCAGGCTGCCGTACCTGGTCGTTGCGCCGCGCAGTCTGGTCTACAACTGGATCGACGAGGCCGCCCGCTTCACACCCGATCTGAAGGTGCTCGAGTACGCCGGCCGCGATCGCGCGGATCTCCGCGCCGACCTCGGGACCGCCGACCTCGTGGTGACGACCTACGGCACCGTGCGCCGCGACATCGGGTACCTGGCCACCGTCGATTTCGACACGGTGATTCTCGACGAAGCACAGGCCATCAAGAACGCTGCTTCGCAGACCGCCAAGGCCTGCCGACTGCTTTCGGGCCAGAACCGCCTCGCGCTCACCGGCACGCCGATCGAGAACCACCTCGGCGAGCTGGGCTCGATCTTCGAGTTCCTCAACCCCGGGCTCCTGGGTCGACTTCCCGCATTCGACGTGCTGGCCGGCGGCCGGGCCCCGAGCAAGAAGGAACTCTCCCTCGTCGCCAGGGGTCTGAGGCCGTTCATCCTCCGCCGCGGCAAGGAGCAGGTGCTGCCCGACCTGCCCGAGAAGACCGAGCAGATTCTCCAGTGCACCCTGAATCCGAAGCAGCAGGAGCTCTACGACCAGCTCCGCGCGAGCTATCGCGACAGTCTGCTGAAGCAGGTCGAGGACAAAGGAGTCGCCGGATCGACCGTGAAGGTGCTCGAAGCGCTGCTGCGGCTCCGCCAGGTGGCCTGCCACCCGGGGCTGATCGACGAGACGTGGGAGGACGCCGGCAGCGCGAAACTCGAGTCCCTGTTCGAGCAGGTCTCCGAGGTTCTGGCCGAGGGTCACAAGTGCCTTGTCTTCTCCCAGTTCACGTCGCTGCTGGCCTACGTTCGCCGCCACCTCGAGGAGCAGGGCGTACCCTACGCCTACCTCGACGGCCAGACGCGGAATCGGGGCGAAGTCGTTGAACGCTTCCAGACCGACCCGGACTGCAACGTCTTCCTGATCAGCCTCAAGGCCGGCGGCGTCGGCCTGAATCTCACCGCGGCCGGTTATGTCTTCCTGCTCGATCCGTGGTGGAATCCGGCCGTCGAAGCGCAGGCCATCGATCGCACGCACCGCATCGGTCAGACTCAGCCCGTGTTTGCCTATCGACTGATCGCGCGCGACACCGTGGAAGAGAAGATGCTCGAACTGCAGCGCTCGAAGCGGAAGATCGCCGACGCGATCCTCGAAGGCGGCGGATCGTCCCTGCGGGATCTGACCGCAGACGACCTGCGCATGCTCCTGAGCTGAGTCTCCGCACATCGGCGTCCTGAAAGGGCCTTCGGAACCCGGATCCGGGTTCCGAAGGCCTTTTGCGTCTTGGTCAGTGAACGCCGCCGCTGACACGCGGCGCGCAACTCCGACTCGTACCTCGACGCACATGTCCCCAAGCCAGCCCGCGACCGGTCGGCGCCGTCCCCGAGACAACGATGATGCCCCTGAAATCGCCCCCCAACCTCCGCCCCCCGCTCCACGACTCCACCCAGACCGAGCCCCGCTTCGACAGCAGCAGCCCGCGGCTCCGACTCGCGGAGTCTTCCGCGCGGGCTCTCGAGGCGCGCCTCGAGCACGCGCTTCGGATGCTCGACGTTCGTTCGGCGCCGCTCGTTTCCATGCTGCGCTTTCGGACCATTCCTGGTCCCTCCGTCGATCGCCAGACCAACTGCGGCCAGCGGTGGCGGCCGTGAATCGCCGCCGGTTCGCCACCGCGGTCATCGCCGTGGCCGTCATCGGCCCCATCGGCGGCCTTGTCTGGTTCGAGTCCCGGCTCGGAGCGAGACTGTCTCTGCGGCCCGAAGTCGGCACGGTTTTCCCCGCCCTGCCGGGTCTCGCCGACGGCGAGTCCCTGCCGGCCTCCCCGGGCCGGCTTCGGGTCGTGACCTTCGCCAGGGCCGGCTGCGGCAACTGCGATCGGACACTCGCCACGTTCCGCCGACTCGCGGCGGCCGGCGAGACCGATTTCGACGTGATCGCGGTCGTCGCCGGTTCCGAGGCCGTCGAACCCGGCGGCCCGGGCATTCGGCACGCCATCGCCGACCCCGATGGGTCCGTCTCCAGACGCTTCGGCGTCGTTCAGGTGCCACTCGTCTTTCTGGTCGACGAGCACTCCCGGATCCGGGCGGTCACCACCGGTGAACGCCCGGAGACCGCCTGGCGCTCCGTTCTGGGAATCGAAGGCGATGCGCGCTGATCCCACCGGGACGGTTCGGCGCCGTCGGCTGGCCGCCGCCGGGCTGTTGCTGGCCACCGGCCTGGTGGCGGTCGCAGTACGCGCTGTTGGCCCCACCCTCGACCGCCTCGCCTGGGCGGCGTCCATCGACCCGGAGGCGCCGGGCCTGGGCGAGGTTGTTCGGCAGCAGAAGCGCTCCGACTGCGGGCCAGCTGCGCTCAAGATGATCCTCGATCACCACGGTCTTGTCGGCGCCACGCTTGCCGAGCTGGAAGTCGCTACCGGCGCCGGGCCGGACGGCACCAGCATGCTCGCCCTGAAGAAGGCCGCCGAAGAGCGAGGCCTCGCCGGCCAGGGACTCCGTCTACCGGTGGAACGGCTCGACGACATCCCGATGCCCGCGATCGCTCACGTTCACGGCGACCACTTCGTCGTCATCCGCAGTGCCGGCCAGGAACTCGTCATCGACGACCCGTCCCTGGGCCGGCTGCGCATGAGTTCCAGGACCTTCGAACGTTCCTGGGACGGCGTCGTCCTCGCATTCACGAGCGGTCCATCCAGTCTTTCAACGATTTCGCGGACGGTACGCATGCCGTCCGATTCCCAGCAACCTTAAACCTGAAAAGGGAGAAAACCATCAACGATTCACTCGACAACTCACTGCAATGCGCCGGCGCCTCGCCGGCCGGCCCCAACCCTTCAACGTTCGCAGACACCATGAATCACGACATCCCTTCCAGACACACCACAACGAAAGGACGCCCCTCCATGAAGAAACGCATCGCCCTCCTTTCCGGATGCCTCGCGCTCGCCGCGGGCGCCGCCGCCGCGATTCCGACCGCCCACGAAGTGCAGGCAACCGGACCGGCGACGGTCCTCCCCGGCTGGGACGAGATCGTCAACTCGAACCTCGACGCAGACCTCGCCTCGGACTTCAGCTTGCACTTCGCCGCACCGGCCGCACAGCAGGAGTCGATGAAGCTCGCCGTGTACTACCCCTGCGACTGTACACAGGGTCCGGCCTGCCCGTTCCCGTTTCCGTGGCCGTTTCCACGGCCATGGCCCCCGGGCGGCCCGCTGATCTACAACCCGTTCCCGCACCCGGGTCCTTGCGGTCCGTTCCCGTTCCCGTTCTAGTGCCCGTTCTCGCCTTACGTTCATCAGTACCACGAAGAGGTTCCATCACATGACCAGACTTGCATCGATCGCCGCAAGCCTTCTGCTCCTTGCGGTCGTTCCGGTTTCCGCCGGTCCGCTGCCGCTCGACGTTCCCACCACATTCGAAGACGGCAGCCCCGCTTTCGAGACCGTCACTCCGCTCGCGCCGACCGAACTGGCTCAACTCACCGGCGCTGCATCCGACTGGGTCGAGGCCGGTTGCGCCATTGTTGCGGGCGGCACCCTGGGCTGGAGCATCGGCAGGCAGCTGGCAAGGCGGGTCGTCATCGGCGTCGTGTGCCCCGCTTGCGGCTGGGTGCTGATCGGAGCAATCGCCACCTGCATGCTGCTCCCCCCCTAGGTGCCTGTCAGAGCAGGACGACCGATTCTCCCGGACCCGACACGTCAGTCTCAATCCACTCAAGAAAGGAAACGACCCATGAAGCCCATGCACGTATTGACCGCATTCGGTGTGCTCGCCGCCATTGCTCTGGCAACGCCGGCAGTCCCACCCATCCCGCCAGACTCCGGCGCCACGTCGGCCCCGATCTTCGAGAACACTGCGCTGAACCTCTCTGACGAGGCGGCAGCCGGAATCCAGGGCGCACTGGAATTCAGATATTACTGCGCGATCGCCGTTACTGCCACCGGCGCCGGCATGATCGCCGCCGCCATTGTCACCGGCGGCACCGCGGCGGCGATTCTGGCTCCGTTCGTCTTGAACGCGGCAATGCTCTGTCTGCTCTGAGCTGATGGGACGCGTGCCGGTTTCACGAGTGCTCGTCGATGGTCCGAGCGACCATCGCCTCGAACCACGCAAGCTGCGCACGCCCCGTAAAGCCGCACAGGCAAAGGAGGGCGCGATGGCGAGATCAGGAACAGCAACGACCTCGATCCGAGGCATCCTGGCTCTGGCCGGCACCCTTTGGACCGTCCACGGCAAGGCCCTGCGGATGGACCGGTCGAAGGTGCTCCTGATCCTGCTGGTCCTTCCGGCCAGCGCCATCGCGCTCTTCCTTTCCGTCTTCGTTCCGCATCTGCTCTTCGATCTGGAAGACGCTGCTCTGCGGAGCGGCCTGGTCACCATCTCTCTCTGCGTGGTGGCCGGCGCCTGGGTCTTCACCCAGGTGTTCTTCCAACGGCCGATCAACTGGCTGCTCGATATCCGGCCGCTCATCCCGCTACCGTTCGGATTCGGCACCCTCTATCGACTGCGCCTCGCCGGCTATCTGGCTGGTACGTGGCTGCTGGTTCTGGGCCTGGCCGTTCCGTACGTCGCCGTCGTTCGGTCCACCAGCCTGGTCGGCCTTGCCGCGTTGACCGCGGCCATCTGCCTGGCAGTGGTGATTCAGGGACAGATCGTGTCCATCCTGTCCTGGCAGCGGGACCGGATGGTCGAGGGGATCATGGGCTCCCTGCTTGTGCTTGCCGTCATCTGCGCGACGAACTACGGACTCCACGTTGGAATCCTGTTGAAAGCAGGTGAAGCCAGTGTCGACGACATCCTGGGGTGGGCGCGGGAGTCTCCTCTGGTCCAGGCCGCCGCCTGGACGCCGCCCGGACTGCTGGCTGGCATGCTGAACGACCCCGGCGGCAAGTGGGAGAACGGGATTCGCCTCCTCGGTCTTTGCACGTACGCCGTCCTGATCGGTCTCTGCGACCGGGAGCTGCTGCGCAGATCAGGATTCGGCGTCTCCTCGGATCCGCCGCGCGTCAAGCATCCCGCCTTGCCGTTGCGGGCGCTGCTGCGCCGACTGCCCGTCTTGTCGCCGGACGGCGTCCTGACGTTGCTCGAGATCGAAAGCGGCGCCAGGGACCGCGGCCTCCGCACGAGCCTGATCATCGCCGTCGGTTACTTCCTCTTCATCTCTCTCGTCGCGACCGGTCCGAATCTTCCGGTCCTCGGTTCCCTCACCCTCGCAGGCGTGTTGCTGACTTCCCACCGTGGCGAACGAACCTTGCCTACCTGCCGTCTCTGGTCCGAGTCGTTTGCCCTCCCCGTCACTCTCATCGGTGCGCTGCATGCCATGGGCCGCGCTGTGAGCCTGGTCCTGATCGCTCTCGCTTGCGCAGCCCTGGCGGCGTCCTTCGTTCGCCTCGGCTGGTTAGGCTGGCTCCACCTCGGCTACGTCGTCGTCCATTCTTCCGCTGCGATCTTCCTTGCCGACGCGGCCTCCGGGTGGTTGGACGCGCGCTGGCAGACGCCTCCTGGAACCGAGGGAAGGGACCTTCGCGCAGGGAAGCTCCTGGTCCAGAACGCCTTGGGTCTGGGTCTCCTTGCCCCCTTCCTCGCTGGCGTTTTCGTTTTCACCTTCCATGAAGGAAACCCCGGGCTTCTGGCGCTCGGCATTCTTCTTCCGATTCACGTCGTCCTGGCCGTCACCGCGGGGTCGGCCTTCCGGGCATCGCAACAGCGCCTGGTCGCTTCCAGGGGCCTGGACGCGCTCCTGGCACGGAACTGAACGGTCGGATCGTTCCCGATGAGCCGCTGCGACATGAGGCCGGCCCACTCACGCCGCAGCAGCGGACCAGGAGGCGCAAGGACGTTTGACGGACGCGTGACGGGCGGGGTAGCGTCCGTTTGTTGGTCGTCGAAGGCGCAGTTGGCCTGCGAGCCGGACCCCCTGCCAGACCTAGCCGACGCCCTTGGGCCCAGGGTCGCTCCCTGCGCCAGGCGAGTTGGCGGGGGGTCTCGTTTGCCCTGCGCAGCGCGGCCGACTCGGCCCGCCACCGGTGAGGTGCCGGTCCGCTTCTTTCTTGGAGCCGGCTCAAGCAACCTCAGGACCAGATGGCCATGTTGACGAAGCCGGGCAGCCGGGCCGACCTGCTGCTGACCCTCGCGCGGCTGGTGTTTCCGGACGCCGTGCGGCGAGCCAACCAGCCGGTGGCGGCGGCGATCCTGATCGCCGCCGTGGTCCTGGCGGTCGCGACGGTCGCGACCTTGGGACTGCTGCCGCTGATCTTCGCCATCGAGAGCGACGCACTGCGAAGAAACCTCCTGAGCCTGGTCGCCTGCTCCGTGACGGCGCTCGCGCTACTCGTCCAGGTGGCGCTTCGAGGACCGGTCACGTGGCTGCTCGGTTTCGAGGATCTGTTGCAACTGCCGGTGGCCTTCCGAGACCTGTACGGCCTCCGTTCCGCTTTGAGCACGATCGGCTACTGGCTCCCCGTTCTCGGTCCTGCCGCGGCCTATCTGACGATCATGAGATCTGGAGGAGCAGCCGGCGTGCCGGTCACCTTGCTGGGCATCCTGAGCCTGGTCTGGATCTTCGGCCGGACAGCAGCCGTTCTGTTGCTTCTGGTCGGCCGCTGGATCGGAAACACGCTCGGCGCCCTTGCCATGGTCGTGATCATGGCTGCCTGCCAGGCCGCGATCCTGGTCGGTGCGCTGGCCTTGGGCGGCGAACTCGATTCCCGGGGGATCACTCGGACAATCGAGGAATCCGCAGTCCTCGTCGGCCTCGGCTACACGCCGCCGGGACTGGTCGCCGGCATCGTTCACGAACCCGGCTGGTCACTGCCGAATCTGGCACGGCTCGGCAGCCTGTTCGCCATTCTCGGTGTGTTGACCGTACTGGAGAGCCGGCTTCTTCTCGGAAGTTGCCTGGAACGTCCCGGCAGCGACCGGCGCGCCGGTTCCGGGGTCCTGCCCGTGGCGCGGATGCTCCGCCGGGCGAACCGTCTCACTCCCATGGGCGCCCTGACGACAATCGAGACCGAGTGCCTGTTGCGCCTCAAACCGGCGCGCATGGTTCTTGCAATCGCGTTGGCCTTCATTCTGGTCTGGATGCCGACAATTGCCGGTTTCGCAGCCAGTTTGGTCGGGGTCTACCTTGTCGCATTCCACGGGTTCCGGGTGGAGAAGCAACCTGCGACCTGCTACGTGTGGCGTGAATCACTCACTCTTCCCTTCTCCGTTCGGAGGATCTTCCGCACGCCAGGCCGCGCAACCAACCTGGTGATCTTCGTCTTCGGCGTACTCGTTCTCGGCCTGACGCCCTTCGACTGGTTCGGGTGGCCGCTCTTCTTCATGGTGGCATGCCTCATGCTCTCCGCCGGCCTTCTTGGCACATCCTCCTACGGCCTGATCCAGCTCCATTGGCCGCAACGGAGCGGGGGCTTCGGGGACAACCCGAACGCCGCGAAGTTCGGCGCCTCTGTTCTGCTTCCGCAACCGGCCCTTGCCGCGGCTTTCCTCGCCTTCTTTCTCTACGTGCTCCACGAAGAGCAACGGATCAGTCCCCTCACTGCCGGTCTCACGGCGGCCGGCGTACTCCTCCTCGCCGCCGCGGCCTCCTGCTCCGTTCGCCTGTGGCAGGCGCGCGTGCTCGAAGCGCGAGGCCCCGAGCTCCTGCTCGACGATCCCGACGAAGACACTGCGAAGTATCCAGACCTTTCCTGATCACTCACCAACACAAAGGACCCTGAACAGATGGAAGCCATCAAGGCACATGACCTGACCCGCGCCTACAACGGCAACGTCGTTGTCGACGGCGTGAACCTCGACGTCCAGGAGGGCCAGATCCTGGGGTTCGTCGGTCCCAACGGGGCAGGCAAGACAACGACCTGGTCCATGTTGACCGGGTTGCTCAAGCCCACGCGCGGCACGGTCAGCCTGCTGGGCAGGCCGGTCGACGTGAACGACACGGAACTCAAGCGGCAACTCGGCATCGTGCCCGATCAGAGCGTGATGTTCGAGAGCCTGACCGGCGAAGAGCTGCTGCTGGCGTACGCCCGCATCTACGGCCTGGGGCGCGAAGACGCCGGGAAGCGAACCGACGAGGCGCTCGCCGTCTTCGACCTCGAGGACGCTGCAACAAGACCGATCACGACCTATTCCCACGGCATGAAGAAGAAGATCCGTCTGGCCGCCGCGACCCTGCACGCGCCGCGGGTGCTGTTTCTGGACGAACCGTTCGAAGGCATGGACGCGCTCAGTGCGCACACCGTCATGTCGATCCTGCAACAGATGGCCGAGCAGGACGGCGTCGCCGTGTTCCTGACGTCCCACATGCTCGACTACGTGGAACGCGTGTCGAGCCACATCGCCGTCATCCGCGACGGCAAGGTTCTCCTGTCCTGTTCCCGGAAGGAGTTCCGCGAGCTGCCCGACGCCGAGGGAGAAGACGGCGCTGGCCGGCTCGAGAACCTGATCCTCAGCATCTCCCGACGCGAGAGGTTCTCCCGCCTCTCGTGGATCGGCAACAGGAGCAAGACATGACCGAACTTTCCCAGGACACCCACGACCAGCACCGCCCAACGACCGGCGGGGATGGTAGGGACCAACCGACGGCCAGCGGAGGCTGGTTCCAGGCCCTCGTTCGAATCGTCTCGCGGCCGCAGACGAGTTTCCAGATCATCAACCGGAGTTCGACCTGGCTTCCCGCCATGCTGCTGATGCTGTTCGGAACGCTGGTTGTCGCCGAGTTGAGCCAGCCTTACCAGGAGCAGGCCATGAGGGCCGAACTTGCCAGGACCCTTCCGGGAGGAGCCGAACAGTTCGACCTGCTTCTGGCTCAAGCGGAGCAAGCCCAGCAAGCGAGCCCGCTCGTCCGCTGGGCAGGGCGCGCCATCGGCGGCGTCGCATTCGTCGCCAAGGTACTCGTCCAGGCTGCGTTCGTGTGGCTCCTCGCTGTGGCCTTCCAGGGTCGGGCCCGCTTCATGCAGGCGCTGTCACTGATGGTCCACCTCAGCGTGATCTCCGTTGTTCAGGGTCTGGTCGCTTTTCTCATCGCCAGGCAGAGAGGTCTGGATGCAATCCAGACGGGCGCGGACGCTAAGCCGGTCCCGGGGCTCAACCTGCTGCTGGGCGGCGACAACGCGGTCCTCCAGGTCGTCTGGACGAGCATCAATCCCTTCACGATCTGGTTCCTGGTCCTGCTCGGCCTGGGCTCGGCAGCCGTCCTTGGCCTGCCGCAGCGACGGGGCTTCCTGCTCGCAGGCTTGTACTGGGCAGCGACAACGGGCTTCACGGCGGCGATGACGGGAGTGATGGCCAGGTTGACGTCCGCCTAGACGCGGTTGCAGCCACGCCCTGGCCCGGACCGGCAGCGAAACGGCTCTCGTCTGCCGCTGCGAAACCGGCACGGGCGCAGACTCCTGGCAGCCGCCGTCCGAGCAGGTCCCGAGCCAGCGGCACGGCGACAGGTCCGGAGGGCCGTACGCGCACCGGCTCGGGACCGGCGCGGTGGTTCGTTTGACGCCCACGGACCGACGCGGTAATTTCGCTCTCAGTTGGTCGTCAGCCGCGCGGTGGGCCTGCGAGCCGGGTCCCCTGCCGAATAGAACAGCCGGCACAAGGCGCCGGGTCGCTCCCGGTGCTCGGTGAATAGGCAGGCGTACGTGTCCACTGTGCATGGCGACCAACAGGGCCCGGCGCCATTCCACGCGAATTCGAGCGCCCCGTCCTGGGCAGTGCCCACGAGCCGATACTTTTCCATTCATGGCGGCCGGTGGCGGCATGACGGCCAACGCCAACAGGTGCGAAGAGTCGAGGGAGGAGAAGAACGATGCAGCGCAGGATTCCGGGAGCACTCGCGGCGGCAGCCGCCGTCATCTTCCTGGCGGCGCCGGTCGCGACCGCCGTCGAGGGCGACGCGCTGCCCCGCACGGCCTCCGGGCGTCCGGACTTCACCGGCAGCTACGACGTCGCCACGCTGACGCCGCTCAACCGGCCGGTCGAGTTTGGCGACAACCTGTTCCTGACGCCGGAGCAGGCGAACGCGATCGTCGAAAGGGAGCGGGAACGGGTAGCCGCGAGGGCAGCCCAGCGGCAGATCACCGAGCCGCCGCCGCCGGGAGGAGCGCCGCCGATCGGTCTGGGCGAGGAGTTCCGCGAGACCAGCGGCGCCGGCAACGTCGGCGGCTACAACAACTTCTGGACCGACCGCGGCAACGACGTGTTCTCGATCGACGGGAAGTTCCGAACTTCGATCATCACCGACCCGCCGAACGGTCGGATGCCGGCACTCACCGCGGAGACGATGCAGAGGCTGTCGGAACGGCGCGGACGTCGTCGCGGCAACGATGGCACGGCCTGGTGGCTGGAGGTGGAGGGTCCCGGACCCTACGACGGGCCTGAGTCCCTTGGCGTTCCCGAACGCTGCCTGATCGGTTTCGGCTCCACCGCCGGACCGCCGATCCTGCCCGTGCTCTACAACAACGCCAAGCGGATCGTGCAGACCGAGGATCATCTGATGATCCTGATCGAGATGGTTCACGATGCGCGGATTGTCCGCATCGGCGGCGAGCACATCCCGGAGAACGAACGCCGCTGGCTGGGCGATTCGATCGGCTGGTGGGAAGGCGACACGCTGGTCGTCGAGACGACGAACTTCACCGACCGGCCCGCCCTCTTCCTTGCCTCACGGAACCTCGAGGTGACCGAGCGGTTCACCCGGGTCGGCGCTACCGACGTTCTCTACAGCTTCACCGTGGACGATCCGACGGTGTGGAGCGCGCCCTGGAGCGGCGAGTACCTGTGGCCGGGAATCTCCGGCAACGTCTACGAGTACGCCTGCCACGAGGGGAACTACGCGATGGGCAACATCCTGAGGGGCGCTCGGCTGCTCGAGGACGAGGCGAGGACGGCCTCCAGCAACGGGAGTCAGGAGGAGGACACCCGGCAGGATGACCAACCGCTGCCGGCGACGCCTCCCGGCGGCGGATTCCCCTAGCGCGGCGGCTCCGTCGGGTCGCGGCCGTCGCGCGGGGCGCCGGTGCCCGACGAGCCCATGAACAGCTTGCGGCCGTCGGGAAAGGTCAGGTCGCGGCCGTTCGCCTTGTTCGAGCCGTCCTTCGCCTGATAGCCGTCAACGACGATCTCGGTCCCCGGCAACAGCGAGTTCTTGGTGAAGCCGCGCCGGGCCAGCGTGTTCGGGGTACCCCCCTCGACCATCCAGACCGTGGACGAGCCGTCGTCGTTCGCGACCTCGACGTGGATCCAGGCGTGGGGATTGATCCACTCCATCTTCGTCACCGTGCCGCGGAGCTGGAGCGGCCGGTCGGCGTCGAACTCGGCCGAGAAGGCGTGGTGAGCCGCGACCGGAATGGCGAGCGCCAGGGCCGCGCCCGTGGCCAGTACGATTCGATGCAACTTCATCGTCGTTCTCCTCTTTCCGGATCAGGGCTTCCGGGCCGGGCGTCCCCTGGCACTACGGACTCGAGTCGGCGCCCTTGCGCAGGTGCCCATACATCAACTCCTCGGCGAACTCGACGCACTTGAACTCCAGAAGCTGCATGTTCGGGTCGATCCGGCGGTAGAGCGGCAGGCTGATCTTCCACGGCGTTCTGTAGACGTTCTCGTCCGTGATCGTCGCCTCGTACTGCAGATGATCGGGGCTCGTCGCGGTCCAGCGCTCCTCCACGTGGATCGCCTCCGTGTGATGGTTCCCGCTTGAATCGAGCCATGTGTCCGGCACCTGGCTGGTCACGTCGACGACCAGAGTCTCTCCCTCCCAGCGTCCGCGGGAATGTCCCATCCAGGTATCGAAGGGGGCCTCGAAGTCCGGCCGGTTCATGTAGATCACCCGGCTGGCGCTCGCGAACTCGTAGGCGATGAGGACGTGATCCGGCGTCTGGACGATCTGGAAGGGAAACGGCAGGTAGTTGGCGCGGGGAATGCCCGGCATGTAGCACTTGACTGCGGGATCGAGTTCCAGCCAGTTCTCGCGGTTCTGATTCCGCAGCTCCAGTGCATCCGGCAGATAGGGGATCTTCCCGCCTTCGACGACACCGAGGCCGCCCGGGATGGCGCCCAGCGCGCCCATCTCGACCAACGGTCCGTGGCGCGCCGCGTGGGCCTCGATGTCCCAGTGGGTCGCACCCAGGGCCTGCCAGATCCCGTTCAGATCAGGCTTTCCGTCGTGTGTGCGCGGCGCGGTGTAGTCGGTGTCCTGCGCCGCGGCGGGCGTCGTCAGGACGACTGCCGCCAGGATAGTGACCGCCGTTCGTTCGATGAAAGTCCACTTCATCAGACCATCTCCTGCTTGCCTGGAACCGTGAGGATAGCAGCCGACGGTGTCGGCCTCGGCGCTAACATGGTCGCTCTTGGTCGACTTGCGAGTTCACCGCTTTCTCCGCGCGACGCTGCCCGTCGCGGCCATCTTCGCGATCATGGCCGCAGCGCCCTGGTCCGGCCAGCCGCGGGCTGCCGCTCAGGACAGGCCGGTTGACGACGCCGGCGCACGAAGAGAGGCAGGTCCGGGTCGCGGCTCGACACGCGAGGACATCGTCCTCCGCGAGTCGATCGACGTGCGGTTGATCAGTCTCGACGCCGTGGTGACCGACTCCTCCGACCGACCGGTCACCGGCCTGACGAGGGACGACTTCGAGTTGAAGGTCGAGGGAGAACCGGTCGAGATCCTGAGCGTGTCGGCCGCCGAGGATCTTCGCGAGACAGTCACCGGGCGCCTCACGATCCTGCTCTTCATCGACGAGCGGCACCTGCAGCGAAAGCACCGTGACACGGCTCTGGCCGAGATCGCCAGGGCCCTGGATGCGGAAATCGAGGCCAATCCGACCTGGGTCGCGGCCGCCGTGTTCGGAGCACGTCTCGAACCCCTGCTGGCGCCAACCCGGGATCGTGACGCGGTGCGGACCGCGATCAGCGCTGCCTCGGTCCGCGAACCGCCGGCAACCGGTCTGCGCAACCAGCAGCGCTCGGCGTCCCTGGCCGTGCGCGAGGCACTGCGGCTCATGGCCGCCAAGGGCAGTCGCTACCGGTTGGGCGAGGCGTCCCTCGTCAGCGTCGAGGCGAGCCTCCGCAGTTACGGCGAAGCCCTGCGAATCGACACCCTGCAGACGATCGGCGCCGTGACCTCCCTGATCGAGGCCCTGGCCTTCGTGCCGGGCCGCAAGGCTGTCCTGTTCGTGAGCGACGGCCTCCCGCGCTACCCTCTCGACGGTGCCGCCAGGACGATGTACGACCGGCTCGCGGGCAGCTCTCGGCAACTGGAAGGCGACGAGCTGATCGGCGATCCGGGGTCTCTTGACCTCCATGACCGCAATCACCGGCCGTTCGGCGTCGACCGGGCCGACCGGCTCGGCCGGCCGACGGGCATCGTTCAGATCGACGACGGCGGCGCCCTGGCCTTCCAGACCCTGGCCGCCGAACTGAGCTGCGGAGCTGCCTTCGACCGGCTCGCGGCCCTTGCGAACACCCATCGGGTGACCTTCTACCCACTCAAGCCGCCAGTCGTCGATCCGTCGATCAGCGACCTGGGCGAAAGCGCCTCGGGCCGCGGTTCGATCGTCGAGCTGTCGGACATGCGCTCCGGCCTGGAGAGTCTGGCCGCCTTGACCGGCGGTCTGGCCTTCGCGGCGGAGACCGGCGTCGGCGAGTTCCTCCAGTCGACTCGGACCGACATCTCGACCTACTACTCGCTCTCCTTCGCACCGCCGGAGTCGATGGGCGACACCGGAATCCGAGAAGTCACGCTCCGCCTGCGGAAGCGGTCCGGGGCGCGTCACGGCAAGGTGCGCCATCGCGCCAGCTACGTGCCGGTAACGGTCCAGCAGAACCTCGCCAGCCGCGCCTGGGGCACGCTGCTGTTCGGATGGGAGGAGAACTCGCACGGCATGGAGGTCGAGATCGGTCGGATGGCCGGAGCAGGAGCAGACGAAGCCGAGGGACGCACTCCGCTCGAGGTCGTCGCCAGTCTCCCGATCGGAACGCTCGAACTGGCGCCGACGCGGGCTGCGCGCGACCCCGTGGCGAGCGGCAACTACCGCCTCGTGCTCCAGGTTCAGCGCGACGACGGCAGCCGGATGCCGCCCCGGCACTTCGACTTCCAACTCGACGTGCCCGTCTCCGAACTCGAGGCGGCGCGGAGTGAGTACATCGCCGTCCGAAGCGGCCTGCTCCTGGGACCGGGAACCTACCGGCTGGCGGTCGGCCTCTGGGAGGAGAACAGCGGACGGACGTCCGTCGTCGTGAGGGAGCTGTCGGTGCAACCGGACCCGAGCGTCGCCTGACGCGACCCCCGGCGCTGCGTTCTGCCGCGCATCTCCTGGCCCTGGCACTGGCCCTAGCGCTGCAACAGGTAGTTGAACTTGACGATCACCTGCCGGCTCAGGGGCTGCCGGCGGCCGATCGTCGGTGCGGTCCAGTTCTCGTTGTAGACGACGAAAAGGTCCGACCCGGGGCGGTAGATCCAGTGGAAGCGGGCATTCAACCCGAGCAGTTCGTCGGCGGTGTTGTACTGCGCCAGCAGGTTCACGCGGATGTTCGGGGTCCAGGCCACGTTGATCCGCTGACGAAACTGATCGAAGCTGAATCCGCCCGCCGAGAGACTCACGTCGGTGTAGGTCCAGGCAGTCGAGGTCTGGAGGCGGCGCGACAGCCTGAACGTCACGCTGTTCGACGTCGTCAGCCAGTCGCCGTCGAAGAAACCGCCCCGGAAGGTCAGGTTGTCGTACCAGACCGCCCGCTTGCCGCTGGTCGAGACTCCGCCCGCGTAACCCCGGTTTTCGTACAGACCCACCGGCACCACGATGCCGGGAGAGATCTCGAAGGGTTCGAACAGCTGCTCCCTGGTCCAGCGTGGTCCGAACCAGAGGAACTCGCCGCTCTTCGTCGCCAACCCGACCGGAGACACGGAGATGCTCTGACTCTCCAGGCGGCCGTCGCTGCTGCGCTCGAAACGCTGGACCCCGAAGTCGGACCACCAGCTCAGGAGCCCCCACTTCTCGATCCGGGGACGCCATTCCAGCCGCGGATGGAACATCCGAAAGTCGCGGCGCAGAAGGAAGCCGACCACGGGATCGAAGTCCGGCTGCACTTCCACGTAGTCGGCCGAAGCCGTGAGCTCCGGCCCCTGGTAGGAAAGTCCCGCGCCTCGGGTCTCGTTGCGTTCCTCTTCGCCCACGCCGGGCCCAGGGTCGCTCTCGGCCCAGAATCCGGAGAACTCGGTCCGCTGCGTGGGCTTCAGGTCGAAGTCGAGACCGTAGAGCCGTTCGCCGGTCGACCCTTCGCGGTCCCGCATCGTGAGGATGCCTCCGACGGTGGACCGCTCGCCGATGTTCTTCGTCACCCGGGCCACGCCGTAGGTGACGCCTGGCACGGCCGGCTCGCCGTCCGCGCCAGGCGCGAGACGGGCGGTGCTGATTCCGAGCGCGCCGATGTTCCAGCCTCCGGCCCGTCCCGTGAGCCGGGCGCCGAAGTCGATCGGCACCGTACGCCCTCCTTCGAGCCCGATCCGGCGGGAAAAGAAGGGCTTCATCAACACCTCGCCCCAGCTCACGCGCGGCCTCGGGCCGAAGTCGAAGACACCGGCGTTCTCGAGGAAGAAATCTCGCTTCTCGGGGAAGAACAGGGAGAACCGGGTCAGATTCACCTGCTGATCGTCTACCTCCACTTCGGCGAAGTCGGTGTTGTAGGTCAGATCCAGGACCAGGGAGCGGGTCAGCCCCCACTTCAGGTCGAGGCCGCCGTCGAAGTTGTCGCTGCTGTTTCCCCGAACCCGGTCCTCGTTGCGGCCGCCGACGGTGTATGGCTTGATGTCGAGTTGACGGGAGGGTCGCAGACCGCGCAGGCCGTTCAACTCGCCGGCGAGCGAGACGCGATAGACCGCGATCTGTCCGTACTGCGTCAGGTCGCTGTTGATGCTGGCCTCGAGCGGCAGCGGCGCCCAGTGCGTCTCCTCGTTCCGCCGACGGATCATCCGCTGGACGTTGAGCCCCCACTGCTCGCCCAGCGGGTCGAAACGGAGCGTCGACACCGGTATCCCGATCTCCGCCACCCAACCCTGGCCGGTCCGGCGCGCCGCAACGTGCCATACGCCGTCCCAGGCCCAGTTCACGTCCCTGCCCTCGTCGGTGAGCAGTGCGTCGGTGCGCGCCCCGTTCGGATTGGTGACGAACAGGTAGGCGTTCCGTCCATCGTTGAAGGTGTCGAACAGCAGCAGGATGGAATCGTCCTGAAACAGGTCGCTGTCGCGTTCCATCTCCTTCGACACGATCTTCGACGGCTCGCGGTCGTTCGCCCTCAGACCGACGAAGAGCGTCTCCTCCGTGTAGAGGATCGCGAACTCGGTCGACTCGCTTGACGGCGCCCCGGTGCGGGGCTGGCGCTGGACGAAATCACCCGCCCACTCGACGGACGACCACGCGGCTTCGGTCAACTCGCCATCGATGCGGACCGGCTGCTCGATGAGCAGAGCCGCCGCACTCGGCCGATCCTGGGAGGCTGCAGGCCGAGGTCCGGGCGCCGCCGCGAGCAGGAGCAACGAGATCAGCAGTGCCCGCATGCGGAGTTCCCGATCGCGTTGCACGGCGCGCTCATCGGGCGATCCTAACCGCGCCGAAGCCGGCATCGATCCCGCCTGGAGCCGCGATAGTCTTCCCTCCGACAGGGGGCGTCAACCGGCGGCCGCCTGCAAACCTGTCCGCCGTTCAGGAGGCCGCCGCCGAACGCAAGGCCGCGTCGAGCGGCAATCACGGGAGGCTACGATGTACGCACGCATGCTGCTGATTGCTCTGGGCTGCGCAGGCGCCGCCGGCTTTCTTGGCGCCGCCGGCGACGACAGGACCTCGGACACGATGGCTTCGGCCGCGAACAACTTCCTGTTGTCGCTCGACGCCGACCAGCGCGACGCCGCGACGCTCGGCTTCCATGATCCCAGGAGGGTCGACTGGCATTTCATCCCCAAGGAACGCAAGGGGCTGTCGATGCTGGACATGAGCCCGGACCAGCACCACCTGCTTCACGCCCTTCTCGGCGCCTCGCTGAGCCGTGCCGGCCATGGCAAGACGGCCACCGTGATGAGCCTGGAGGCAGTGCTGCGCGAACTCGAGGAAGCGGCGGGCGCGAACCGCTTCACGTCGATGCGCGATCCCCTTCGCTACCACGTGACGTTCTTCGGCGACCCCGGCGGCCCCGGCGACTGGGGATGGAGTTTCGAAGGACACCACGTGTCGCTCAACTTCACCGTCGTCGCCGGCGAGGCGACCGCCTCCACGCCTCTCTTCCTGGGTGCCAACCCTCACCGGGTGCCGAGCGGTCCGCGCGAGGGTCTGAGAGCCCTGGGGCGCGAGGAGGACCTTGCCCGAGCCCTGCTCGAGTCCCTGGACGAGGAGCAACGCGGGAAGGCCGTCATCGCCGACGAGGCGCCGCGCGACATCTTCAGTTCGAACCAGCCGCGGGTGGAGCGCCAGGCGCCGGGAGGCTTGCCGGCGAGCGCCCTTTGTTCCGACCAGCGGGAGTTGCTCGACGCGCTGATCGACGAATACGCCGCCAACGTGCCTCCGGACCTCGCCGCCAGGCGCCGGGCCCAGGTCGAGGCGGCCGGCGACGCGATCCACTTTGCCTGGATGGGGCCGGGGGAGCCTGGAGCGCCGCACTACTACCGCGTCCAGGCGCCGGACTTCGTCATCGAGTACGACAACGTCCAGAACAACGCCAACCACAGCCATACCGTGTGGCGCGACTTCGACGGCGATTTCGGCCGCGACCTTCTGGCCGAGCACCACCGCGACCACGAACACCGAGCCGGTCGCAGACAGGATCCACCATGACTTCCCACAACGAAGCTCAAGCGATGGGACCTTCCTCGGGACCCGCCTTGCTCGCCGTTTCTCCGAGTCCGGCACTCGCGAGGACGGGCGCTCCACGGCGACGACCGCCAACCGACCGTCGTCGGCGAACGCGTGTTCCAGGGCCCTGCCAAGGTCTTGCCAGGGCAGTGTCCCGAACCGACCCGGGAGGCTCCTGATGTCCGCAGCCACGCCCGGCACGTCCGAGTGGCTGGCCCAGGTCCAGGAAGAAACCGTCGACCCGTCCCGCCGCATCGTCGATCCGCACCACCACCTGTGGCGGCGGCCGACCGGCGACTACCTGCTCCATGATCTCCGGGGCGACACCGAGGCCGTCGGCGCTGACGGCGAGAGCCACAACGTGCAGAAGACGGTTTTCGTGGAATGCCGGGCCTGCTACCGCGAGGACGGGCCCGAGCACCTCCGCTGCGTCGGCGAGACGGAGTTCGTGGCCGAGATTGCAGCCGCCTCGGCCGAGGACGGCGGCGCGGCCATCGCCGGCATCGTCAGCCACGCGAACCTGACCTTGGCCGAGAAGGTCGCGGAAGTGCTTGACGCGCACGAAGAAGCCGGCGCCGGCCTGTTTCGCGGCATCCGGCACTCAGGGGCCCGCGACCCCCATCCCGAGCACCTGCGGATCGCGGGCAGGGCGCCGGAAGGGCTCTACGCCCGCGACGACTTCCGCCGCGGCATGGCCGTGCTGGGGCAGCGCGGCCTGACCTTCGATACCTGGCACTACCATCACCAGAACCGCGACTTCGCGGCGCTGGCCCGCGCGGTGCCGGAAACCGCGATGGTCCTCGATCACTTCGGCACGCCCCTGGGCGTCGGCCCCTACGCCGGCAAGCGGGACGAGATCTTCGCAAGCTGGAAGCGCGACATCGCGGAGATCGCCGACTGTCCCAACGTGGTCGCCAAGCTCGGCGGCTTGGCGATGCCGGACAACGGCTTCGGCTGGAGCGAGCGCAACACGCCGGCCACGTCCGACGAGCTCGTCCGTGCCCAGCGCCGCTACTACCTGCACACGATCGAGTGCTTCGGCCCGGAGCGGTGCATGTTCGAGAGCAACTTCCCCGTCGACAAGCTCTCGATTTCCTACCACACGCTCTGCAACGCCCTCAAGAAGATCGCGGCCGGGTTCTCGGACGACGAGCAGGACGCGATGTTCTACCGCACCGCCGCTCGCGTCTACTCCTTGTGAGGTTGCGGCCTCGGGCAGCCTTCTCTCGGGGCCGTACGGGCCGAGAGGGACCGTACGGGTCGAGAGAGACGATGCGCGCCATCGCCGCGGGCAGCAGGGTCGAGATCAGGTAGAGCGCCTCGCCCCGCAGCAGCACCAGGTTGTCGAGCCTCGGAGCTCCGCCGCGCCGCGCCGTCAGCCGGAAGTACGTCGCTGAACAGCTCGCGGTCGAGGGCCCCATCGCCCCAGGGGATCCGGGGCGACCGCAGCGACGGCGCCCTGTTCTCAGTTCGCGGCGCTCTCCTCGGTGTACCGCCGCAGCTCGGCGCGGCCGACGACCAGGTGATGGACCTCGTCAGGGCCGTCCGCGATGCGCAGCGTCCGCTGCCCGGTGTACATGTCGGCGAGCGGCGTCCACTGGGAGACGCCGGTGGCGCCGTGCATCTGGATCGCCTGATCGATGATCTGGCAGGTGCGCTCCGGAACCATCGCCTTGACGGCGTGGACCCACACCCGCGCTTCGCGGTTGCCGAGCACGTCCATCGCCTTGGCGGCGCGCAGGACCATGAGACGCATCGCCTCGATGTCGATGCGGGCGCGCGAGACGAGCTCGATGTTCTTGCCGAGCTGAATGATCGGCCGGCCGAAGGCCTCGCGGGACATGCCGCGCTGGACCATCAGGTCGAGCGCCTTCTCGGCCTGGCCCACGGACCGCATGCAGTGGTGGATGCGGCCCGGGCCCAGGCGAAGTTGGGAGATCTCGAAGCCGCGGCCCTCGCCCAGCAGGATGTTCTCCTTCGGAACGCGCACGTTGTCCAGCCTGATGTGCATGTGGCCGTGCGGCGCGTGATCGTGCCCGAAGACCTTCATCGGTCCCAGGACGTTCACGCCGGGCGTCTCCATCGGCACCAGGATCTGGGACTGCTGGCGGTGGGCCGGACCGCCCGGGCTGGTCTTGACCATGCAGATCATGATCTTGCAGCGCGGGTCTCCGGCGCCGGAGATGTAGTACTTCTCGCCGTTGATCAGCCACTCGTCGCCGTCCAGGGTCGCGCGGGTGCCGATGTTCTTGGCGTCGGACGAAGCCAGATTCGGTTCCGTCATGCCGAAGCAGGACCTGATCTCGCCGTTGAGCAGGGGCTCCAGCCACTTCTCCTTCTGCTCCGGCGTGCCGACGCGCTCGAGCACCTCCATGTTGCCCGTGTCCGGGGCGCTGCAGTTCAGGCACTGCGAGGCGAGCGGGTTCTTGCCCAGCTCCTGCGCGATGTAGGCGTAGTCGAGGTTCCTCAGTCCCTCGCCCGTCTCCGCGTCGGGCAGGAAGAAGTTCCACAGGCCCATCGACCGGGCCTTCGCCTTGGCGCCGTCGAGGAGCTCCAGCTGCCCCTCGCCGTAGCTCCAGCGATCTTCTCGGCCTTCGCCGCGGCGGTAGTACTCCTCCGTGATCGGCTCGACGTAGTCGGCAATGAAGTTCTTGACTTTCGACAGAAGCGGCTTCGCTTCCTCGGACATCGAAAGGTCGTACAACTCGGCGTCGATGCCGAAGGGGTCGAGATCGGGCATGGCTTGCTCCTTCTCCTGCGATGGAGGGCTCTGTGATGTGGGGCGGTGAAGCTATCGCAGCCGGCCCGCGGACGCCACGTTGCGAGCCGTTCCGAGCGCGCGGGGCGCCGTGCTGGCAGCGGTTGATTCGAGAACCGGAGGTTCAGGAACCGGGATCGGAAACCGGATCGCTGGATCCGTGGGATCCAGCGATCCGCAGAATCGCCTCCAAGACAGTGAATTGACCGTTCGGTCCCTTGCGCGACAGCCAGCGTCCAAACTGCGGGAAAGCCGCGCAAGAACAACACCAGACGGCCTCGCAGGGTGCCCGTCCGACTCTCGTCAGGGTTGGCATCCACATTGCTCTACTGTCTCGCGCCCCGCAAGACGGAGGGACTCCACGCAGTGTCATATCTTCAATGCAACCACCGAGGCCACCGCTCCGGCCTGAGCCGAAGCGCGATCCCGGTTCTGTTCGCCGCACTGGCGCTCGCATTCCTTGCCGGCCCCACGGCGGCACAGCTCACCGGCCGGCTGGCCGGACAGGTCATGGATGCCGAGGGCGCACCGCTTCCCGGCGTCGCGGTGACTGTCAACTCGCCCAACCTCATGGGCTCTCGCACGGACTTCGCGGACGCCGAGGGCAACTTCAGCTTCCCCAGCCTGCCGCCGGGTGTCTACACCCTGGAGGCCGCTCTGGACGGCTTCATTCCGCAGCAGCGGAGCGAGGTCGAGGTCCGGCTCAACCGCGCCACGGAGATCCACATCACCATGCCCATGGGCGAGTTCGGCGAGGAGATGATGGTCGTCGCCGAGACGCCCGTGGTCGATCCCGAGCAGGTGTCGACCTCGCAGACATTCGGCGCCGAGTACCTCAAGAAGGCCTCGATCGGCTCGGCGAACCGGAGCTACCAGAGCGTGCTGACGAATGTCGGCGGCGTCGCCGGCGGCTCGAACCCGAATGTGTTCGGTTCCACCCTGGGCGAGAACTCCTATGTCATCGACGGCGTGAACACGACCGATCCGGTCACCGCGACCTGGAACATCAACATGAACTACGACACGATCCAGGAAGTCAACTTCGAGACAAGCGGATTCGAGGCCCGCTACGGCAACGCGACCGGCGGCGTGGTCAACCTCGCCACGAAGTCCGGCGGCAACGAGTTCTCGGGCAGCCTGGACGTCCGCTACCGCGACACGGACTTCAACACGAGCGGCGAGCACTTCGATGCCGACGACACCGTGGTCGAGTTCCAGGAAACCGCCGCCACCCTGGGCGGTCCGATCCAGCGGGACGAACTCTGGTTCTTCGTGGCGGCCAACCCGGTCAGGTCGAAGAACACGCCCACCGAGTCCACGACCACCCGCGACTTCGAAGGCACGAACCTCAACGGCAAACTGACCTGGCAGATCAACCCGGAGTGGCAGCTCAGCGGCCGCTACATCGGCGAGGACGCCACGATCGCCAACGCGAATGCGTCCCGCTCCGTGTCTGCGGAAGCAACGCGCTTTCAGGAGCAGCCGAAGACGATTCTCGGCCTGGACGCGCTCGGACTCCTGACCGCGAACCTGCAGTGGCACATCAAGGCCGCGACGGTCCGCGGCGAGTTGAACTCGTTCCCGCAGAGCCGCGACTTCGACACGATCGGTCACGTCGACAGCTTCGGCGATGGCTCGAGCTCGGTGAACTACACGAACCAGCAGTTCTCGACCCGAGACCGCGACGACCTGTCCACCAATCTGATCTGGTTCACCGACGGCGCCGGCGGCGACCACGAGTTCGAGGTGGGCATGGACTACGCCAGCAACTTCTTCGCCACCCAGAACAATACGACCGGGGGCGGCTACTCGTTCGGCGACCGGTTCGGAGCGCCCTACACGCTTCTCTTCTCGCCCATCGAGCCGCCAGCCGAGAACGACGGTACGCAGTTCACCGCGTACGTCCAGGACACCTGGCGCATGCTGCCGAACCTGACGCTCAAGCTCGGACTCCGCCACGACCAGGCCGCGTTCGAGAACGACGTGGGCGACGAAGTGGCCGACCTGTCCAAGCTGCAGCCGCGATTCGGGATCGCCTGGGATATCGGCGGCGACGCCAGGACAGTCGCTCGCGCCAACTGGGGTCGCTTCATGCACCCGAACGCGCTCACGCTGCCCAGCTTCGCCAGAGTCAACCAGTTCCCGACCATCCGCTGGATCTCCTGCTCGACGTTCCTGCCCGAATTCGGTGCGAACTGCCGCGACGCCTTCCCCGGCGAAAGAACGATTGGCGGTCTGACCGTCCCGAACTGGATCGCCGATCCGGCGGGATTCGACCCGAACGGCTGGTTCTACAACACGGCGTTCTCGAGCACGGCGAGCAGGATTGCGGCCGACATCGAGTCCACCTACGCGGACCAGTGGAGCGTCGGCGTCGAGCGGGAACTCGCCCGCCGAACGTCCATCGGTCTGACCTACATCGCCAAGGAGACCCTGGACATCTTCGAAGACACCTGCAACGGCAACCTGACGACGCCGGCCGCAGGCGCGGATTGCGACTTCTACGTGATGGCGAATCTCCCGGGACTGACGCGCGACTACAGCGGCTTCGTTCTCGACTTCGAGTCGAGGTTCTCGGACTGGATCCACATTCTTGCGTCGTACACGAACTCGAAGTCCGAGGGCAATGTCGAGTACACCCAGAACTCCGGCGTCGCTTTCGACATCTATCCGGACCACTTCCAGAACACCTATGGCTACCTGTCGGACCACCGCAGGCACCGCGTGAAGGTGAACGGCTACGTCGATCTGCCTCTCGACTTCACGGTCGCCTTCGAAGGGTTCTGGTCCTCCGCGGGCGTGTATGCACCCACGACGGCGTCCGAGGAGTACGGCCGCATCTTCACGGAGCGGCGCGGCAGCCGGGAGGCGAACGACCGCTACGGCATGGATCTGCAGGTCTCGAAGGGCTTCGCCTTCGGGCGCGACCTGCGCTTCGAGCTGATAGGGGCCGTGTTCAACGTCTTCGACCAGGAGCAGGTGACCACGGTCTGCGCTCGAGTCGAGGGCTGCGCAGGCAGCCTGGACCTGGATGCAGCCACGGCCTACGTGCAGCCCCGCCGCTACGAGGTCGGAGTCCGGTTCGAGTTCTAGGCCGGTTCCATTATCCGGCACGTTCCAGGAATTTCGAGTTCCAGGAAGCTGTCCTGCCGTGCGCCCAACCCGCCGCGCGGACGAGCGAACGGCAAGAGCCCGGCGCCTCCCGAGGGGCGGGCGCCGGGCTTCTACCCCACCTCCACGGCCGTGGATCGGCACAGTTCGCGCAGCCCCTCCGCCTGCTCCTCGCCCAGCGCGTGAACCTGGAGAAGCAAACGCCCTTGGGCGACGTGACGATCGAGGTCCGACGGCCTCCCGCGGCCGCGTCGGATCGCCCGGCCCGGCAGCAGTCCGGCTTCCCAGAGCACCCGCAGAACGGTCATCAGGATCAATCCGAGCGCCGTGCCTTCATAGGTGACGACGCCCACCGGCGGCCCGGCGACGATCGACATGCCGCCGGTGGGAAGCGGGTACGCCAGGGCCGTTCCTGCTGCCAGACCGAAGGCGGCGAGTCCGCCGAGCACGGCGCCGGCGAGCGCGAACAGCAGGACTCGGGACTTGGGTTTCGGCAGCGGCAGTTCGCCTTCTTCCAGCGGCGCCGGGCTTCGTACTTCGACCTGGGAAGCCGCAACGCCCGACTCGAGCGCGGCTTCCAGGACGGCCCGCAGATCCGCGGCCTGCTCGAACGCCGCCTCCACCCGATGACCGTCCGCAGCGGCCGTCATGCTGCACCTCCAGCGGCTGCAGGCGCGGTCGCCGCGGAGGCCGGCGCCGCGTCGGAGGCCGCACCGACCGTGCTTCCACCCGCTCCGTGCCGCCAGCCCTCACGCAACTCCCACACGGAGACGATCGGCAGCAACTGCGTGAACGTGAAGTAGAGACAGGCAAACACGCCGATCGCTCCGATCATGATCCCGAGTTCCACCCAGGTCGGCATGTAGTCGCCGACGGTGTAGGCCAGACGCGGCGTCGACAACGCGGGAACGACGATCAGGAACCGCTCGAGCCACATCCCGACCAGCACGCCGATGCCCACCAGGGCGGTCGGCAGCGGCCGCCGGCCGCGCGGGAAGGAGAGCACGGCCACCGGGATCACCAGGTTCACTGCCACCATCGTCCAGAAAGGCAGCGCGAAGCCGCCGTGCAGCAGGACGTGGTGCACCAGCTTCTCGGACAGGTCGCCGCTGTACCAGACCGTCAGGTGTTCGGCGAACGTGAAGTAGCCCCAGACCAGGGACATGGTCACGAACAGGAGCCCGAGGTTGTTGAACACGCGGTCGGTCAGGAAACGGCCGAGACCGAGACCGCGACGAAGCAGCGCCATCGCGATCATCAACACGGCGATGCCCGAGAAGATCGCGCCGACGACGAAGTAGGGGCCGAAGATCGTGCTCTTCCAGCCCGGCGTCCGGGTCATCGCGAAGTCCCAGGAGACGATCGTGTGCACGGACACGGCCACCGGGATGATCGCCACCGCCAGGATGCGGATGCCCCACTCGAGGCTGTGCCACTGCTGCGTGGTGCCGCGCCAGCCGAGCGCGAGGATCGCGTAGAAGCGCTTCCTGAGGCCCGCCGCCGCGCGATCCCGCATCACCGCCGCATCCGGAATCAGAGGCAGGAACAGGTAGAGCGCGCTGCCGATGATGTAGGTCGTGATCGCGGCGATGTCCCACACCAGGGGCGACCGGAAGTTCGGCCACAGCATCCGGCTGTTCGGGTACGGGATCATGTAGTGGAAGATCGCGATCCGGCCCAGGTGGATCAACGGGAACAGACCGCCGATGGCGAGGGCGAACAGCGTGATCGCCTCTGCCGATCGGGTCACCGGCCGCCGCCACTCCGCCTTCGTCACGCGCAGGATCGCCGAGATGAGCGTGCCGGCATGGCTGATGCCGATCCAGAAGACGAAGTTGATGATGTAGAAGCCCCAGAACACCGGTCGGTTGATGCCGGTGACGCCGATGCCGTTCGCGATCTGGTAGCCCCAGCAGTAGAGGAAGACCATGGCCAGCGCGCCGCTCGCCAGCGCGCCGAGCAGCAGACCCGGACGACGCCGGTTGAGGCGGCCGAGCAGCTCGCCGTCGAGGACGGCGGCCGGGCGCCGGGAATCCGTCGTCACCGGATCGGCTCCTTCCACTCCGAACCGCTCAGATAGACGACGCCGGGACGGGTGTCCAGATCGCCCAGGAGGCTGAACGCCCGCGGTGATTCGGCCCACCGGGAGACTTCGCTGTCCGGATCCTCGAGGTCGCCGAACGCGATCGCCTTCGTCGGACAGGACTGCTGGCAAGCGGTCCGGATGTCGCCGTCCGCGACCTCTCGTTCGTCCTGGGCTGCCTCGTCCCTGGCTGCCTGGATGCGTTGCACGCAGAAGGTGCACTTCTCCATCACGCCGCCGGGACGGACGCTGACGTCCGGGTTCAACTGGGAATCCAGCGGGGCCGGGAACTCGGCGTCGAACCAGTTGAAGACCCGCACCGTGTAGGGGCAGTTGTTGGCGCAGAACCGCGTGCCGATGCAGCGGCTGTACACCATCGCGTTCAGCCCTTCCGGGTGGTGGTAGGTGGCGTAGACCGGGCAGACGGGTTCGCATGGTGCGGCGCCGCACTGCTGGCAGAGGACCGGCATGAAGCGCGTGCGGACGTCGGGGAACTCGCCCTCGTGGTAGCGCTCGATCCGCAGCCAGTGCATTGCCCGGCCCTTGCGCGCCTCTTCCTCGCCGACGGTCTGGATGTTGTTCTCCGCCGCGCATGCCACGACGCAGGCTTCGCAGCCCGTGCAGCGGTCCAGATCGATGGCCATGCCCCAGCGCGTCATGCCTTCTCCTCGCGGGTTGCCCCACTCCTTGCCCCGCTCCTTGCGACTGCACGTCGCGGGCGGCCTGGCCGGCGGGTGAAACCGCGTGCGGCCCCGGCCTCCTGCTTCACGGCCTGCGCGGCCCCGCTGTCATGCGGGGCCCAGCCGACTGGAATCTCCTCGGCCTGCCGCAGGCCGCGCCCGTAGATCACCGGCCGCTCGCCGCGGCGCGCACGACGCCGGCGCTCCACTCGTACCCGCACCTCGCCTCGCGCAAACGCGCCGGCGCCCGCCACCTGGCGAGACGGCGTCATCAGGACGTTCACGTTGACGCCGCGGCCGCGCGCATAGCGGCCGTAGTCCGCGTGCCCCCCGCCCGCCGGTACGCCCACGCATCCCGGCCGCACTGTCGGCAGGACGATCGCGGGCAGATCGATCTCGGCCGCGGTTCCGGTCAACCGCACGATGTCGCCGGTGCGGATGCCCAGGCGATCCGCGTCGACCGTCGCCATCTCGGCCCACGACCCCCACATCACGGTCGACAGCGGGTCCGGCAACTCCTGCAGCCACGGACGGTTGGCTCCCCGACCGTCGCGCAGCTTCAGCGACTCGAACGGAATCAGCACGAAGGACTCCACTCCCGCAGGAGCGGCCGGCGTCCGCAGGGAGGCCGGATCGACGATCCGGACCGGAGCGTCGTCCCCGGCACCCGGAGCGGGCGGGCGCCTCATCTCCAAGTTCCCCAGCAGCCCGCCGGCATCCGTCGTCCTGCGCACGAACTGGCGCGCGTTCAGGGCGCCTGCGATCAGGGATTCCGGCAGCGCATCTGCCGCCTCGGCATCCGCTCTCGTCGCGGTGAAGGCAGCGCTCAGTGAAGCCTCGACGGCCTCCTGGAAGCCCGGCCAGGCCAATTCCACGCCGGCGGCCGTCGCAAGAGCCACAGCCACGTCGCCCGGATGGCGCGCCTCGCCCCGCGGCGCCACCGTCGGCGACGCGATCAGCAGCGCCGGCACGCCGCGCACGGGGTCCGGCTCCACTGCCTGGAAACGCTCCAGGTCGGTCTGGATCGGGAGCACCAGGTCGGCGCGAAGCGTCGTGTCGTCGAAGAACGCGGAGAGTGCGACCACTGTGCCGGCACCGCGCATGGCGGGATCGAGCCCCGGCATCGCATGCAGCGGATCGGCCTCGGAGACGACGAGGACGCCCGACTCACCGGCCTCGGCCAGTCGCTGCGCGAACGCCGCGGGAGGAACGGCGGGTTCGGCACCCCCGGCCATTCGGTCCTCGAAGCCGAAGTCCACGCCGGCGAAGACACCGCCCGCGCGGCCTACCGAGCCCAGAAGCAGGTTGAGCGCCAGCGCGGCCGCACCCGCGGCGACACCGTTCTCGCCCTCGAGTGCAGAGCCTCCGACCATCGCCAGCGGCCTTCGGGCGCGCGCGAGTTCAGCGGCCAGACGCTCGATCCGCTCGGCGTCGATGCCGCAACGTTCGGCGGTCGCGGCAAGGTCGGGCGGCGACCCAGGCCAGAGCGCCTCGTAGGCCAACCGCGCTTCCTCCGGGGTCGTGCCGGAAGTGAGCAGCAGGCCAGCAAGCCCGCGCGCGAACACGCCCTCACTGCCCGGCCGCACCGGCAGCCAGTCGTCTGCGTTCGCCGCGGTCAGCGAATGCCGCGCTTCGACCTGAACCAGCTTGCCGCGCCGGTCGGCCGTCAGCTCCGCCCAGGCACCGCCGAAGTGGGCCGCACTCCGCCAGCCGTCGAGGAAGGGCGCACCGATACCGAGCACGTAGTCGGCCCGGGCCATGTCATACGCCGGACGGCAGGCTTCTCCGAATGCCAGCCGGGCGGCCTCGCGCTCAACGACCAGGTCGGTGGATTGCCAGTGCACCGGCGGCGGCGCACCGACGGCGGCGGCGAACCGTCGCCAGAGGCCGAGCAGAGGTCCTGCAGGCGCGCCCGAGACAAGCGTCGTCGCCGCCGGCGCGGCAGCGATCGCCCCTGCTGCCGCCTCGAGCGCTTCCTCCCAAGACACCGGCGCCAACTCACCCGAAGCGCCCCGCCGCATCGGCTCCGTCACCCGGTCCGGGTTGTACAGCTCCTGCAGAGCCGCATGTCCCAGCGCGCAGACGCCGCCGCGGTTGACGAAACCGTCCGGCAGCCCTTCGATCTTCTTCGCCAGCCGGTCGACCGTTCTCACCTCGATCTCGCAGCCGGCCCCGCACTGGCCGCAGATCGACCGCCGCCACACCGAAGCTCCCGGCAAGGCCGTGCTCCGCCGCACCGGCGACTCGATGAGTTCCTGGTCTCGACGCCGGCAGCCCTCGAGCACCACCACGCCGGCCGCGGCGTAGACCTTGAAGAAGTCCCGCCGCCCGATCGTCACCCGGGATCCACCCGTGTCGGCATCCTGTGGCGAGCGAGCGCCGACTGCCGGCTTCCGGGCGGTGAATCGCGAGGCTGGGCCTCTCACCCCGCGTCCCGAGACGGTCGAACGGATCGATTGCGCCATGCCGGCCGGCCAGGAAAGCTCAACGACCGATCGACCGTTCCGGCAAGTGAAGGAATATCAGTTGCCGCGTCGCGCAAGCGGGCGCTCCAACAGGGCGATGCGTGCCTCGGCGGCCGCGGCACGGGCCTCGGCCGCCTCGACCGCGGTCGGCAGCAGCACACCCTCGGGAGAATCGTGCAGCAGCCCCCAGAACGTCCTCGCCCGTACAGCTGTGCTGCGCGGCGACGAACCGACGGCCAGAGCACTGCTCGCCGCCGCAGCCGGCGTCCTGCGAACGTCCGTCGTCATGTCACCACCGAGCGGAAACGGTATCAGGCACGGAGAGGCTCCCGATCCGAACCCGCCGTTCCTTCGGCCGGCGATGCCGCCCAGCTGTCGCCATGTCGTGCTGCCATCCCGCAGCCTCGTGGCGGGCGACGTCCATCACCGGTGGCAGGCCAGGCAGTCGTCGCTGGCTTCGTTGTCGCGGTGGCACTGGACGCACCATCCCATGTCGGCGACGTTGCGCACGGGTTCCGCCACGCTCATCGAGGCCACGTCGCCGTGACAGGTCAGGCATTCGATGCCGGCGCGGGCGTGGGCGCGGTGGTTGAAGTGAACCATCGCGGCGTCCGGGATCACGTTGACCTTCGCCCACAGGATCGGCTCTCGGTTCTCGTTCGCCAGCATCAGCTTCCGGACTTCAGGGTGATCCGGAATCGCGCGCCGATGGCAACCCGCGCACGCCTGCACCGACGGCATCCCGGCATGAACTCCCTCTTCCGCGCCGCGATGGCAGCGGACGCACTCCAGGCCGGCTTCGATGTGGACCTGGTGATCGTAGGCAATCGGCTGCTGCGGCGTCGGCAGGTTCCGAGTCGGCCCGCAGGCCAGAAGAACGACGCCTGGAACCCAGATCCAGATGCCGGAAAGCGCCGGCAAACGCCTCGCAGGCACGGAGCACGGCCCCGGCCCGGTCCTCTCCGGATGCCTCTCCGAGACCTTCTCCGGAAGATGGTGCGCCTCGGGCCCCTTGCGAAGCCGACTCGTCACGACGAATCGCTGGCGCCGCCGACAGCCGCCGCCCAGCTCGGTTTCCTCTTCTGGCGGAACGCGGCCATGCCTTCGGCTGCTTCTTCGCCCTGGAACATGCGGCGGCTCCAGCTCTGGGTCAGCTCGAAGCCCTCTGCCAGCGAGATGTCGGGCACCGCCCGCACCAGCTTCTTGCACTCGACGACTGCCGTCGGACCGCCCAGGTTGATCGCGTCGATTTCCTCCTGGACCACCGACCACAGTTCGTCGCGCGGCACCGCCTTGTGGGCCAGGCCGTACTCGACGGCCTGACGGCCGTTGAAGCGGTCGCCGGTCAGGAACAGCCTCATTCCGTGGTGCGGTCCCAGCTTGCGAAGGCAGACGACGGCAATGATCGCCGGGATGACGCCGATCCGCACTTCGCTGAAGCTGAACGTCGCCTCCTCGGCGGTGATGACCAGATCGGAAGCCGCGACCATGCCCAGGCCGCCGGCGAACGCATGGCCGTTCACGGCGGCGATCACGGGCTTCTCGCCTTCCCAGATGGCTGTCAGCAGATCCGGATAGGGCACGACGCGGTCCGACTCGCCTTCGCCCGGCTGCCGCTTGAGGTCGGCTCCGGAGCAGAAACCCTTGCCGGCGCCGGTGATCACGATCGACCGGACCGCGTCGTCGGCCTGGGCGGCGGCCAGGTGGTCGTGGACCTCGGTGATCAGACCCGGCGACAGGGCGTTTCGCCGTTCCGGACGGTTGAGCGTGATGACGGCCGCGCCGCTGCGGACCTCGTAGAGCGTGTATTCGGTCCCCGGCTGCTTCACCATGCCGATCTTCCTCCAGGCTTCCTGGCGCCTGACTGGTCCTCGTCGATGACCACGAGCAGTTCGCCGTTCCCCACCTGCTCGCCCTCGCCGACACGGAACTCGGAGACGGTGCCCGGTTCCGGCGCGGTCACGCGGTGCTCCATCTTCATCGCCTCCAGAACCAGAAGGAGCTGGCCCGACTCGACCCGATCTCCAACCGCGGCGTGGGTCGAGATGACCTTGCCCGGCATCGGCGCCGTCAGACCGCCTGCGACCGTTTCCAGTCCGGCGACGGGGAAGCGGGGCAGTTCCTTCAGTTCGACGTCGCCCCGCGGACCGTGCACGAACCAGCGGTCGCCGTCGCCCGTCACGGTCGAGCGGAATCTGCGCCCGTCGATGACGAGCTCGACGCCGTCCGCGGTCCGTCGGCGGAACTCGACAGCGTGACGCCCGGGCTCGGCGTCGCCGACCCTGGCCCGCGTGTCGAACCGGCCATCGCGCTGGATCCGATACCGGATCCGGAGCGCGCCGCCGTCTGCGGTTTCGAACTCGGCCTTCTCGTAGGGCATCACCGTGTTGCGCCAGCCGCTCACGATCGTCGGGTGGATTCGCGCCGCCTGCCTGCGGTCGTGCTGGGCGGCCATCGCGACAGAGATTCCCGCGGCGACCAGCTCGTCGGCAGACGGCAGACGCGCCGGCTCGGGCGCCACCCGTTCGATGAAGTCGGTCGTCGTGTCGCCGGCCAGGTACTCCGGTGAGCGCAGCGTCGCCACCAGGAAGTCCCGGTTGGTCCGAATGCCCTGAATCCGCGTCGTCTCCAGCACTCTGCCGAGACGGAGCGCGGCTTCGCGGCGCGTGGCCGCGCTGACGATCACCTTGGCGAGCAGCGGATCGAATTCGATGCCCACGTCGGAGCCGCTCTCGATGCCGGAGTCGAAACGCGCGTTCATTCCCGGTGCCGGTTGCCAGCACAGCACGCGCCCGGTCTGGGGCAGGAAGTCGTTCGCCGGGTCTTCCGCGTAAAGGCGGGCCTCGATCGCGTGCCCGCGAATGGCCAGATCCTCCTGGGCGAATCCGAGTGCCTCGCCCTGAGCGACCCGAAGCTGCTCGCGGACCAGGTCCAGGCCGGTGATCTCCTCGGTCACCGGATGCTCCACCTGCAGCCGGGTGTTCACCTCGAGGAACCAGAAGTCGGCAGGGACGGAACCGTCCGCCGGCTGCTCGACCAGGAACTCGACCGTCCCTGCGGAGCTGTAGCCGATCGCCTGGCCGGCGGCCGCCGCGGCCGCTCCCATGCGGGCCCGGAGTTCGGCGTTCACGACCGGCGACGGCGCCTCCTCGATGATCTTCTGGTGGCGTCGCTGGATCGAGCATTCCCGCTCGAAGCAGTGCACGAGGTTGCCGTGCAGGTCGCCCAGGATCTGGATCTCGACGTGCCGCGAGGAGGACAGCCAGCGCTCGAGGAACACGGCGCCGTCGCCGAACGCCGCCGCCGCCTCGCGGCGAGCACCTTCGACCGCGGCGGCCAGTTCCTCCTCCGACTCGATCACCCGCATGCCGCGGCCGCCGCCGCCGGCAGCAGCCTTGACCAGAGCCGGAAAACCGACTTGAGCCGCTGCCGCGGCGAGGTCGGCGCCTTCGTCGAGCTCGACGGCCTGAAGCGTCGGCACGCTCGCCCCGCGCATCAGGCGCTTGGCCGCGAGCTTGTCGCCCATCGCGGCGATCGCCTCGGGCGACGGACCCACCCAGATCAGGCCGGCGTCGGTCACGGCGCGTGCGAAGCCCGCGTTCTCGGACAGGAAGCCGTAGCCGGGATGCACCGCGTCGGCGCCGGTACGGGCGGCGGCGGCCAGCACCTTCTCCGCATCCAGGTAGGTCTCCGCCGACGAGCGGCCGGCGAGCCCGATGGCTTCGTCGGCCTCGGCCACGAAGGGTGCGTCCGCGTCCCCGTCGGCATGGACCGCAACGGTCGCGATCCCCATGCCGCGCGCCGAGCGGAAGATCCGCCGCGCGATCTCGCCGCGATTGGCGACCAGGAGTCGGGTGATCATGCCGCCCTCGTCACGCCGCGCTCACATCCTGAAGACGGCATAGCCCCTGGCCCCCTCGACCGCCCGGCTGTGGCAGGCGGACAGGGACAGCCCCAGCACCGTGCGGGTGTCGCGCGGGTCGATCATGCCGTCGTCGGAGACCCGGGACGTCGCGTAGAGACCCAGCGAGCGCTTCTCGGCCCAGTGGATGACTCCGGCCGCGCGCTTCCTGTCGGCTTCCTCGTCGAACTCGATTCCTCGCCGTTGCGCGGCCCTGCGGGTCACGATCGTCATCACGCCGGCCATCTGTTCCGGGCCCATCACCGCGATCTTCGCGGTCGGCCAGATGTATGTGAACCGGGTGCCGTACGCACGGCCGCTCATGCCGTAGTTGCCGGCGCCGTACGAGGCGCCGACGATCACCGACAGGTGAGGCACGGTCGAGTTCGCGACCGCGTTGATCATCTTCGAGCCGTTCTTCGTGATGCCGCCCTGCTCGTAGTCCGTGCCGACGATGTAGCCGGTGATGTTGTGCAGGAAGAGAAGCGGCACATCGATCTGATTGCAGAGCTGGATGAACTGCGTCGCCTTCTCGGCCGACTCCGAGAACAGCGCGCCGTTGTTGCCCAGGATCCCCACCGGGTAGCCGTGAATCGAGGACCATCCGCAGACGATCGTCGGCCCGTAGAGCGGCTTGAACTCCTCGAAGCGGGAGCCGTCGACGATTCGCCCGATCACTTCGCGGACGTCCAGCGGCGACCGCAGATCCCGCGAGACCAGGCCGAGCAGCTCTTCAGGATCGAGCACCGGATCATCGGGCGGCAGGCTGGGTCCGGGCCCTTCCTTGCGCCAGTTCAGGTGGGAGACCACGTCGCGAAGCAGGCGGATGCCGTCCATCTCGTCCAGGGCCAGATAGTCGCCCAGACCCGAGACGCGGCAGTGCATGTCAGCGCCGCCCAGGCTCTCAGGCTCCGCGTCCTCGCCGGTTGCCATCTTGACCAGGGGCGGCCCGCCGAGCGAGACCATCGCCTGGTTCCTGACGAAGATGTTGTAGTCGCTCATTCCCGGCTGGTAGGCGCCGCCCGCGGTCGAAGCGCCGAACACGATGGAGACCGTCGGGATGCGCATCTTCGAGAGTTCGGAGATCTCGTAGAACAGGCGGCCCGACTCCGCGAAGTGCCCGACCGTGCGCCTCGTCTGCACCTCCGGGTCGGCGTCCGTGTTGCCTCGCAGGTCGGCGCCCGCGGACTCCACGAACTGAACGTACGGCAGTCGGTTGACCCGCGCGATCTCCAGACCGCGCATGAGCTTCTTCGAGTTGAACTCGTTGAAGGCGCCGGCTCGAACCGACGGGTCGTGGCCGAGGATCACGCACTCCGTGCCCGAGATCACGCCGACGCCGAGCACGAAGCCCGAGCCGACCGTGTAGTACGAGTTCCAGGCAGCGAGCGGCGAGATCTCCAGGAACGGGCTGTCCCGATCGAGCGCGTTCGCCACGCGCTCCCGCACCGGCAGCTTGCCGCGGCTTCGCAGGCGGTTCATCGCCTCCGGCCCGCCGCCTCCGGACACCTGCTCGAGCAGACCGTTCACCTGCTCGATCTGCTCCAGAATGTCGTCGCGGTTCTTCTGGAACTGCTCCGACCGGACGTCGACGTTGGATCTGAGGACCTGCATGCGTCAACCGCTTCGCCAGCCGCCAGGCGGTGAACAGAAGTCTGCGCGAAGAACGGCGATCATGTCAGATCGGATTCCTGCAGCCGCGGCGCCGCCGCCGGCTCAGTCCGCGCTGCAGGTCCCCTTCTGCCACTCCTCGACCAGCACGAACTTCCGGATCTTCCCGGACGGTGTCAACGGGAACTCGTCGACCCGGTACCAGGCCTTCGGCGTCTTCTGCGGTGACAGGTTCTCGCGGCAGAAGGTGTGAAGTTCAGCGTCCGAGGCCGGGTTGGACGGGTCCGCGTCGCGGATGAAGGCGCCGACAATCTCGCCCCAGCGCTCGTCCGGCAGACCGACGACGGCAACGTCGGCGACCTGCGGGTGCTCGAACAGCAGTTCCTCGATCTCGCGCGGGTAGATGTTCTCGCCGCCGCGGATGATCATGTCCTTCAGCCGGCCGGTGATCGTCATGTAGCCGCGGTCGTCCATCGTGACCAGGTCCCCGGTGTGCAGCCAGCCATCCTCGTCGATCGTCTCGGCGGTCCTGTCGGGCATCTCGAAGTACTCGAGCATGACCAGGTAGCCCCGGCAGCAGAGTTCGCCCGGTTCGCCGATCGGCACCGTGGCGCCGGTCTCGGGGTCGATCACCTTCATTTCGGTCTGCGGCAGAACCGGGCCGAGCGTGTTCGCCTTGTCTTCCTCGCTGTCGTCCGGCTTCATCAGGGTCACTCCCGGCGACGCCTCGGTCTGGCCGTAGATGATCGAGAAGTGCACGCCGAGCGTCTTCTCGATCCGGCGCACCAGATCGGCCGGCACCGTCGCGCCGCCCGAACAGACGGTATGGACAGACGACAGGTCGCGGCTGGCGAAGTCGGGATGCTCCATCAGGGCGATCAGCATCGTCGGCACGCCGAGCAGGTGGGTGGCTCGCATCTCCTCCGTCAGGGCCAGCATCAACCCCGGGTCGAACGCCACCAGGTTGACCAGGGCCGCCTGCATCTGGCACGGCCCGAGGACTCCCAGCACGCAGCCGCCGGTGTGGAAGAGCGGCATCGGGTTGATGTAGACGTCGCCCGCCTCGATGCCCAGGCGCTCGGCAGTGAAACGCGCGTTGTTCGTGATGCCGCGGTGGTGGAGACAGGCGCCCTTGGGGAAGCCCGTCGTTCCCGAGGTGTACTGGATCTGCACCGGGTCGTCCGGGCTCACCTGGGGAAGCTCCACGTCATCCGGCGCCGAAGCCGCGAACTCCTCGAAGTCGTCGAACGGGATGATCTCCCTCAGCTCCGGCAAGCCGCCGGCCACCTGCTTGAGCGACTCCTCCATCGGGTTGCCGCGAAACGTGCGCAGATGGAAGATGCCCGAGGACCGCGACTGCCGCAGCACGTACTCGAGTTCTTTCGGCTGGTAGGCCGGGTTGACCGTCACCAGGATCACACCGGCCAGGCCGGCACCGTACTCGAGCAGCACCCACTCCGGGATGTTCGGCGCCCACACGGCGACCCGGTCGCCCTTCCTGAAGCGAAGAGCCAGCGCCCGCGCCACCCGCTCCGCGTCGGCCAGGAGTTCGGCGTAGGTCCAGGATCGCCGCCCGCCCGGCACGCCCTCGATCAGCGCCACCTGGTCCGGGGCCTTCTCGGCGGCATCGCGAAGGATGCTGCCGACCGTCGTCTCGAGAACGGGTGAACTCGTATCCGCGGGAACGCGGCTCTCGGTCAGCGTCATTGCCTGTCTCCTCCTGAGGATGCGAAGGCGGAATCGTAGCCGCTCGCGGAGCCGCCCCGTCGCGCAGGCATGAGTCGACCTGCGCGACGCCGGTCTGGAACGTGCCGGCGGCGCCCCATCTGACGCCCGACCCGGCCGCGGTCACGTCCTGACGGCGGACCGACCCCAGCAACCGGTCGCCGGCGCGGTCGGCGTTCGGGCATGGACCGCCGGACAGGCCCGTACCGCGGGCTGCCGCACCCTTGCTACCCTCCGCTGCCATGACTGAACAGGTAGCCGAGAAGATCCTCGACTCCCTCTATCGCGTCGTCGTGCCGCTGCCGAGGAACCCGCTCAAGGAGGTGAACTGCTACGTCCTTGCCGAGGACGACCGCTGGCTGGTCATCGATACGGGCATGAACCGCCCCGAGTGCCGCGAGGTCCTGATCGCCGGGCTCGACGAGATCGGAGTCGACCTCGGGAAGACCGACTTCCTGGCGACGCACCTCCACGCCGATCACCACGGCCTGATACCGGACCTCCTGCAGCCGGGGCGCACCGCGTACATGGGCGCGGTCGACGCCGCGTCGATGGGTCGGGCCCACGGCGGCTGGTCCGAGGGCAGCCCGATGGGCGTGTACCTCAGGCGCAGCGGCTTCCCGCCGGAGGAGCTCGCCGAGTCCTTCCGCCGCCATCCCGGCGCGCGCTTCAGCGGCCGGATGATCGAGTACGAGCCGCTCCACGAAGGCGACGTGATCGAGATCGCCGGCTACCGGCTCGAGGTGATCGACACGCCGGGCCACACGTTCGGCCACATCTCTCTCCATGACCGGGCGAAGCGCCTGTTCATCGCCGGTGACCACGTCCTGGGCGACATCACTCCGAACATCCAGGCCTGGGCCGACGACCACGACCCCCTGGGGCTCTACCTCGGGAGCATCGCCAAGGTCGAGAGGCTCGACGTCGAGCTGTGCCTGCCCGGCCACCGTAGTCTGATCCACGACTTCCAGGGCCGCTGCCGCGAACTGCGGGAGCACCATGAGGCCCGCGGCCGGGAAGTCGTCGACATCCTCCGCGAGAACGGCGGCCGCAACGCCTACGAGACTGCCGCCCTGATGACCTGGGACATCCGGGCGAAGTCCTGGGACGACTTCCCGATCATGCAGCGCTGGTTCGCCACCGGCGAGGCGATCGCCCACCTCCGGTGGCTGGAGGAGCTGGGCGAGCTGCGTCGGGAAGACGCCGGCGGGCGAATCCTGTACAGGGCTTGACAGCCGGCGGCGAAGTCGCTCTGCATTCGAGCGTCCAGCATCCCGGTCCGGTCTCGTTGCTCTTTCGGTCGCGCATGGCCCGACATGCTCCTCCGTCGCGCCTTGCCGGACGGGCGCCCGAGCGCTCTCGGTGCGGCGTGGACTTTCGCCGCAGGCTGTCGAGGCTGCCGCCGGCTACGACGCCGGACCCAGAGCGTCGATGATCCGTTCCACGAGTTCCCGCGCGGCGCCGCGGCCGCCGCGGGCTTCGAGCACGAGGTCGACGTGGTCGCGCACCTCGGGCACGGCGTCGGCCGGCGCGACGGAAAGACCGGCGCGGCGCAGCACGGGCAGGTCGACCAGGTCGTCGCCGACGTAGGCCACCTCGGAGGCTTGGAGCCCGCGGCGCTCGAGCAGGTCGGCGAAGGCCGCGGCCTTGTCGCGGCAACCCAGGAGCGCCTCGTCGAATCCGAGGTCGGCGGCTCGGCGCGCGACCGCCGGGGAGTCTCTTCGGGAGCTCAGAAGACCGACCCCGAGGCCTGCGTCACGCGCCCTCCTGACGGCCACTCCGTCCTTGACGTCGAACGCCACCGACACGCCTTCGACGCCGTAGAACAGCCGGCCGTCGGTGAGCACGCCGTCGACGTCGAAGAGCAGGAAGCGCAGGCGCAGGACGACGGAGGAGGGGAGGATGGAAGGCATCGGACGGCGGCTACTTGCGGCGCAGGCCCCAGAGATCGTGAATGTGGACGAGGCCGCGCAGTCGGCCGTCCTCGTGGCAGATGAAGAGGGACGTGATGCGGTGCCGCTCCATGGCCTCGAGGGCAACGGTGACCAGGGCGTCGGCCTGAATGGTCTTCGGCTCGGGCTTCATGTAGTGGCATACGGAGCGGTCGAGGAAAGCGCCGCCGGCCGACCCGCCCGCTGCCGGTTCCGTGTTCAGCAGGCGCCGCAGATCGCCGTCCGAGATCACGCCGCAGAGCTCGCCGGCAGCGTCCACGATGGCGGTGATGCCGAACGACTTCTCGGTCATCTCGAAGAGCGCCTCCCGCAGCGAAGCATGCAGCTCGACCCTGGGCACGGTGTCGCCGGCGTGCATGAGCTGCTCCACCGTCATCAACCGGCGGCCGAGTTCGCCGCCGGGGTGCAGCGTGGCGAAGTCCTCCAGGGTGAACCCGCGCGCCTCGAGCAGCGCCATGGCGAGAGCGTCGCCCAGGGCCAGGGTGGCCGTCGTCGATGCCGTCGGCGCGAGGTTGAGGGGGCACGCCTCCTGGTCGATCGCCGCGGCCAAGTGGATGTCGGCGCGCTCGGCGATCGGGCTGTTGGCCGCCCCGGTGATGGCGATCAGGGGCACGCCGCGGCGATGGAGCACGTCGACCATCCGCAGCAGCTCTTCGGTGCCGCCGGAAGATGACGCGGCCAGGATCACATCGCCTGGCACGATCATTCCCAGGTCGCCGTGGATCGCCTCGGCCGGATGGATGAACTGGGCCGGCGTACCGGTCGAGGCCAGGGTGGCCGCCACCTTCTTCATCACGTGGCCGCTCTTGCCCATGCCCGTGCAGACCACCCGTCCGCGGCAGTCGCGCATGCGCCTTACCGCCTCGCCGAAGGCGTCATCGAGCTGCCCGATCAGGCCGCGAATCGCCGCCGCTTCGAGCTCGAGCACGGCCCGGGCGATCTCCAGACTGCGCGCCGATTCGAAGGCCGCCTGTTTCGGGATGTCTGCCATGCAGATCAGACCCAGGGCCCCTCGGCGGCGCGGGAGCGGTGGATCTCGAGCGCCGACAGGAGCAGGTTCTCGGCGCGTGCCAGCGGCAACTGTGTTTCCCGGTCGCACCGTGCCCTGGCGGGTTCCGGATGCGTCTCGAGATAGAGGCCGGCGGCGCCTGCGGCAATCGCGGCGCGCGTCAGCGGCTCCGCGAACCGGCGGTCGCCGCCGCTCTCCTTCTCGCGGGCGCCGGGCAGCTGCAGCGAATGCGTGACGTCGTACAGGACATGGATCCGGTGCTCGGCGAGGATGGAGAAACTGCGCATGTCGACCACCAGGTTGTGGTAGCCGAAGGAGTTGCCGCGCTCGGTCACCGCGACCCTGGGGTTGCCGGCAGCGCGTGCCTTGTCGACCGCGCGCAGCATGTCGGCCGGCGCCATGAACTGGCCCTTCTTGATCAGGAGGGCCCTGCCGGTGGCGGCCGCCTCGACCACCAGGTCGGTCTGGCGGCACAGGAAGGCAGGAATCTGGAGCACGTCGCAGATCCTGGCTGCTTCTGCACACTGATTCGGCTCGTGCACGTCGGTCAGCACAGGCAGTCCGGTCGCCGCTCTGACCTCGGCCAGCGCCCTGAGCCCTTCGGTGAGTCCGGGACCCCGGAAGCTCTCGCCCGAGCTTCGGTTCGCCTTGTCGAACGAGGACTTGAAGATGAGCGGCAGGCCGAGGCGATGGCTCATCGCCTGGAGCTGCTGGCCGACTCCCACCAGCCAGTCACGGCCCTCGATCACGCACGGGCCGGCGATCACCGGCAGGCCGCCGCGACCGAGAGCGATTCCCGGCGCGAGCTCGAAGGTGTCCGCCGTCACCGGCAGGCCGCTCAGTTGGCCTCGACGCCGGCGGCGAGAAGACTGTCCCCGGCGCTGGCGGCCGCACCGGCGGTCCGCTGCTGCTGCTCGACCGCCGCGCGGACGTAGGAGATGAACAGCGGGTGCGGATCGGCCGGACGCGAACGGTACTCGGGGTGAAACTGGCAGCCGAGAAACCAGGGGTGGTCGGGAAGCTCGACGATCTCGACGAACTTGCCGTCCGGGCTCCGGCCCGAGACCACGACGCCGGCGTCCTGGAGCACGCCGAGGTAGCTCTGGTTCACCTCGTAGCGGTGCCGGTGGCGTTCGCTGATCAGCAGTCCGCCGTCCCGGGAGTCCGCCGCTGCACCGTAGGCCGCGGCAGCGAGCGTGTCCGCGCTGACCACGCATGGATAGGCGCCCAGCCGCATCGTGCCGCCCATCGCCTTGACACCCAGGAGGTCCCGCAGCTTGTAGATCACCGGGTGCGCCGCGGCCTCGTCCATCTCCGTCGACTGGGCGCCTTCGAGACCGCCGGCGTTGCGTGCCAGCTCGATCACCATGCACTGCATGCCGAGACAGATGCCGAACATCGGCACGCGCTGCTCGCGCGCGTACCGGATCGCGCGGATCTTCCCTTCGACGCCGCGGACGCCGAAGCCGATGGGCACCAGCAGACCATCGACATCGAACAGCTCCTGTGGCCAGCTCTCGGTCTCCAGGTCTTCGGCGTTGATGTAGACCAGCTGGACTTCGACGTCGTTTGCGATGCCGCCGTGCATCAGGGCTTCGTTCAGGCTCTTGTAGGCGTCGGGCAGTTCGACGTACTTGCCGACGATGCCGATCCGCACCTGGCCCCCGGGATGGCGGATGCGGTGGACCATCCGCTCCCAACCGGCCAGGTTGCGCGGCGATCCCGGCAGACCGAGCAGTTCCATCAGGGACTCGTCCAGACCCTCGCGGCAGAACATCAGGGGCACTTCGTAGATCGTGTCCACGTCGCGGGCGGCGACCACGTTGTGCGCGTCCACGTTGCAGAACAGGGCGATCTTCGCCTTCGTCTCCTCCGGCAGATCGCGGTCCACCCTGCAGAGCAGGATGTCGGGCGAGATGCCGATTGCCCGCAGCTCGCGCACCGAATGCTGCGTGGGCTTGGTCTTCAGCTCGTCGGAGGCCGCGATGTACGGCACCAGGGTGAGGTGGAGGTTGACCGCGTTGTTGCGCCCGAGCTCCTGGCGGAACTGCCGGATCGCCTCCAGGAAAGGCAGCGATTCGATGTCGCCGACGGTGCCGCCGATCTCGACCAGCACGACGTCGGCGTTGCCGGCCAACCGGCGCATTCCTTCCTTGATCTCGTCCGTCACGTGGGGAATGACCTGGACCGTGTTGCCGAGGTAGTCCCCGCGGCGCTCCTTGTTGATCACCGCTTCGTAGATCTTGCCGGTGGTGTAGTTGTGCTTCTTGCTCGTCTTGCAGGTCGTGAACCGCTCGTAGTGCCCCAGGTCGAGATCCGCCTCGGCGCCGTCGTCGGTGACGAAGACCTCGCCGTGCTGGTACGGAGACATGGTCCCCGGATCGACGTTCACGTAGGGGTCGAGCTTCATCATCTCGACGGTGAAGCCGCGCGCCTCGAGAATCGCGCCCACCGAGGACGCCGCCACGCCCTTGCCGAGCGAGGACACGACGCCGCCGGTGATGAAGATGTACTTGGTTGCCATGGGCGCGCGCTCCGGGCTGTCAGGGATTCTGGTTCGCCTGCATCGCCAGCAGCCGCCGTTCGGCCAGCGCCAGGTCCGCCTCCGTGTCCACGCCAAGGGGCGTTTCGTCGATCGGCAGCACGCGGATGCGGATGCCGTTCTCGAGCGCCCGGAGCTGCTCCAGCTTCTCCGTGCGCTCGAGCGGCGAGGCCTCGAGTTCGGCCAGCCGCAGCAGGACGTCCCGACGGTAGCCGTAGACGCCGACATGGAGGAGAACCGGCGCGGCCGAAGGGTCGTCCGACACGTCCCGTCGGCAGGGGATCCCGGCGCGGCTGAAGTAGAGGGCATGTCCGTCGCTGCCGCAGACGACCTTCACCTGGTCGGGATCCCCCAGCGCCCGCTCGTCCGCCTCGGCGGCCAGGGTGACCATCCCTTCCCCGGCATGGGCGCGGAGGTGCTCGGCGAGCTGCGTGATCGCCGAGGGATCGAGCAGCGGCTCGTCGGCCTGCACGTTGATCACGGCGTCGGCGCGCCACTTGCGCGCTGCCCAGGCGACCCGATCCGTGCCGCTTTGGCAGTCCGCCGGCGTCATCTCGCAGGTTCCGCCGAAGCCCTCGACCGTCCGGCGAATGTCCTCATGGTCTGTCAGCACGACTACAGCGTCGAGACCTGAGGCTTCGCTCGCCCGGCGGTAGACATGCTCGATCATGGGCCGGCCGCAGATCGGCAGCAGGACCTTCCCGGGTAGTCGGACAGACCCATGGCGAGCGGGAATCGCGCAGACGACACCAGCCGCATCCGATACGGTCCGAGCATTCACGGTCCGAGCGTTCGACACGGGCGACCCTACCCGCGCGGCGCGGCGCCGGTCAACCTCCAGAAGTGGCTCGGGCGCACGGGGAGGGCTTGTTATGGTTGCCCGCTGCCATGGGTCGTCCCGGAACTCCGATACCTGCGGCAGTGCCGCCAATGGCGGTCTGGCGTACACCGACCGCCGAACCGGGCTCGGCCCTCGACGGCATGATCGATGCGGCGGCAGGCCGGCTTCTCGAGAGGCAGAGGCGCGACGGGCATTGGTGCGCCGAACTCGAAGGCGACACGATTCTGGAATCGGAGTACGTGCTCCTGCTTCACTACCTGGGACGCGGCAATGGCCATCGAGTCCGAGCCTGCTGCGAACGGCTGCGGAACACGCGGCTCGAGGCGGGCGGCTGGTCGATCCATCCGGGCGGCCCGGCGGACGTCAGCGCTTCGGTCAAGGCGTACCTGTGCCTGAAACTGGCGGGAGACGACCCGGACTCGCCGCCGATGGCCGCGTCGCGCCGCGCGATCGTGGAGGCCGGCGGTCTGGGCGCCTGCAACTCGTACACGAAGTTGATGCTCGCGGTCTTCGGGCTCTGGAGTTGGCGCGATGCGCCGGCGGTGCCGCCGGAGATCGTCCGATTGCCGCGGTGGTTCTACTTCAACCTGTACGAGATGTCGGCGTGGACTCGGGCCATCGTGGTACCGCTGTCCGTGATCTGGGCTCTGAAGCCCTCCGTGCCGCTCGCGGTCACGCTCGATGAACTGGATTCCGACGCTCCGGGGAGAGATCGCGGCGGCGGCTGGCGGGACCGCTTCTGGTCGACTGTGTTCAGCGGCGTCGACAGCCTGATCAAGCTGGTGGAGCGGTTCGGTCCGGTGCCGCATTGGCGTCGGCGGGCGCTCAGGGAGGCGGAAGCCTGGATGACGCCCCGGCTGGGCGGAGACGACGGCCTGGGGGCGATCTTCCCGGCGATCGTGAATGCCGTCATCGCGCTTCGATGCCTGGGGTACGAGGACGATCATCCCCTGGTCTTGGGCCAGCTGCGGGCGCTCGAACGGTTCGAGATCGAGGACGCAGGAGAGATGAGGCTGCAGCCGTGTTTCTCGCCCGTCTGGGACACGGCGCTGTCGATGAACGCCCTGCTGGCGTCTGACAGGGTCGGCGCAGCCGAAGCGCTTCAGTGCGGGCTGCGCTGGTTGCTCGAGCGCGAAGTGACTGCACCTGGCGACTGGCGCCGCAAGAGCCTGCAACAGGCGCCGGGCGGCTGGTGCTTCGAGTACGGCAACGACTTCTACCCGGACTGCGACGATACCGCCGAAGTCCTGACGGTGCTGGCCGCGATCAGGGGAGAGAGCGAAGAGCTGGAATGGCGCCGGCAGACTGCGGCAACGCGCGGCCTGCGCTGGTTGCGCGGCATGCAGAACCCGGATGGCGGTTGGGCCGCGTTCGACCGCCGTTGCGACAAGGAGATCCTGACCCGAATTCCGTTCGCCGATCACAACGCGATGATCGATCCGAGCACTGCCGACATCACGGCGCGCGCGGTATGCGCCCTGCTCGCGCACGGCGGGGGTGCTCGGGACAGCGCCGTCCGGCGCGGGATGGAGTTTCTGCTGCGAACGCAGGAGAGCGACGGCAGCTGGTATGGCCGCTGGGGCGCCAACTACGTCTACGGAACCTGGCTGGCGCTGACGGCCCTGTCGCGGATCGGCGTCGCCGGCGACGCGCACGACCGACTCCTGCGCTCCATTCAGGCGGGACGCGACTGGCTGCTCGAGGTCCAGAACGCGGACGGTGGATGGGGCGAGTCGCTGCGGTCGTACGAGGATCCGAACACGAAGGGGCGCGGCCGGAGCACAGCCTCGCAGACCGCGTGGGCCATGCTCGGGTTGATGGCGGCATCCGTTCCAGGGCTTCCGGCAAGGGACCTGGGCGCGTTACGCCCGGCCCTCGACCGGGCCGTCGCCTTCCTGCGCGAGCGCCAGATGCTTGACGGCGGCTGGCATGACCGGGACTGGACGGGCGTCGGGTTCCCGCGCGTGTTCTACCTTCGCTACCATGCCTATCCGCTCTACTTCCCGCTGGAAGCGCTGGCGGCCTGTCGGCGGCGGTTCGCCGACTGGAACCTGGAACAGGCGACGCCAGGCCAGCGAGCGGCCAGCTGACGTCGCCGGAGGGCCCTGAACGCCGATGAGAACGCCTCTCCACCTCGTGGTCGACAATCTGGTGCACCAGGCGAGGAACGCGCTTCGGGGCAGGCGAAGGTACCCGTTCGTACTGATGCTCGAGCCCCTCTACACCTGCAACCTGGCCTGCATCGGGTGCTCGGTGGAGCGGCATACGGGGAAGCTTGGGGATCGCCTGCCGGTGGCGGACTGTCTCGACGCGGTCGAGGTCACGGGTGCGCCGGTCGTTTCGCTCTGCGGCGGCGAGCCGACGATCTACCCCGAGCTGCCGGATCTGGTGGCAGGCGTAGTCGCCCGCCGCCGGCACGTCTATCTCTGCACGAACGGGCTGCTGCTCGACACCAGAGTCTTCGGGCGGGTGCCCCCGCACCGGCGCCTGACGCTGAACGTGCACCTCGACGGCATGCGAGAAACGCACGACTACGTGTGCGCGCGCCAAGGCGTGTTCGACAAGGCGATCGAGATGATACGCGCCGCCAAGGAGCTCGGCTACCGCGTGAGCACGAACACGACCGTGTTCAAGGAAACGCGGATCGAGGAGGTCGAGGAGCTCTGCCGCTTCCTGCGCGACCTCGACATCGACGGGATGCTGATCTCGCCCGGTTACCAGTACGAGTCGGTTGACCGCGACATCTTCCTCACCCGGCGCGACACGGAGGTCAAGTTCCGGCGCATCCTCGAGATCGCGGACGAGTACAAGCTGACTTCGACGCCGATGTTTCTCGAGTTCGCCGCCGGGCTGCGGGACTACTCCTGTTCACCCTGGAGCACCGTCACCAGGACGCCGCTTGGCTGGAAGGGTCCGTGCTACCTCATCGGCCGCCGCTACTACCCGTCCTTCGAGGAGTTCTGGGACGACACGGACTGGAGCTACTGGGAATCCCGCGAGGATCCGCTGTGCGCCAACTGCGCGATGCACTCGGGGTTCGAGGCCTCGGTGGTGCGGGAGCTGCACCGGAACCCGCGGGACCTGGCGCGGCTCGCGGCCTGGCAACTTTCGGGTTGAGCCGGAATCGACCGGTCTCGATCACGGGAGCGCCGTGACCGCCCTGGTCACTGGCGGCACGGGCTTCGTCGGCGCCCACGTGGTCCGCGCGTTGCTGGAACGCGGTGCGGATCCCGTTCGCTGCCTCGTACGGCCCGCCAGCGACAGGTCGAACCTCGAAGGCCTCGCTGTCGACCTGACGCCGGGCGATCTCCGCGATCCGGCGAGTCTCGCCACGGCCTGCCGAGGGTGCGAAGAGGTCTATCACTGCGCGGCCGACTACCGGCTGTTCGCCCGCGACCCCTCGGCGATCCATGCCTCGAACGTCGACGGAACCCGGAACCTGCTGGCGGCCGCGCGGGACGCCGGTGTTCGCCGGATCGTCTACACGAGCTCGGTGGCGGCGCTCGGACTGGAACCGGGGGGAGCGCCCGCCAACGAGACGACTCCGGTCGATCCGGCGAAGATCGTCGGTCATTACAAGCGGAGCAAGTATCTGGCCGAGCGGGTGGCCGAACACGCGGCTTCCGACGGGGCGCCGGTGGTCATCGTGAACCCGTCGACGCCGGTCGGCGAGCTCGACCTGAAGCCGACGCCCACGGGGCAGGTCATCGTGGACTTCCTGAACGGCCGGCTGCCGGCCTGGGTCGACACGGGCCTGAATCTGGTCGATGTCCGCGATGTGGCCAGGGGCCATCTGCTGGCCGCCGAACGAGGCCGCGTCGGCGAGAGGTACATTCTCGGCAACTGCAACCTGACCCTCCGCGAGTTGCTGCAGTTGCTGGCGGGGCTGACCGGGCGTCGGGCGCCGCGCCTGCGACTGCCGCACTGGCTTCCGATTGCCATTGCCGCCATCGACACCGGCCGGGCGCGTTGCTTCGGCGGCGAGCCCCGCGTGCCGCTCGAGAGCGCTCGCATGGCAAGAAGGAAGATGTTCTTCGACGGCGGCAAGGCGGTGCGCGAGCTCGGCATGCCGCAGAACCCGGTCAGGGAGGCGCTTCGCCGAGCGGTGCGCTGGTTCGAACGGAACGGGTACGTCGGCAGTTCTCGGCGCCGGCGCGGGAACTCCCGGCGAGTTCCGGGGTCGGGGACGAGACGTGGCTGAGAAGCCCTGGTCGGAGTGCGGCGGGACGCTCTATCTCGCGGCAATGCGATTCGAGGCCAATGCCCTGATGCGCTTCGTTGCGCGAGCGAAGAAAGCGCGGAACACGGGGTTCCGGAAGGCGGTGTCCGGGTTCATCTGCGGCCGACCGGTGCTGATCGCCGTCTCGGGAATCGGAGCGCAGGCCGCCCGAGCGGCCGCCGAATCGTGCGTGGGCCTTGCCCGGCAGGGCCGGTGCCGGCGCGTCGTCTGGATCGGCATCGCCGGCGCGCTGTCGCCCGGGCTGCGGGTGGGCGACCTGATCGTTGCTGCGAACGTTCGCGCCCCGGAAGGACGATCGCTTGATCTCGACCGAGATCTGGTTGCCGCCGCTGCCGCGTCAGGCTGTGTTGCAGCGGCCCTGGTCTCGACGCCGGCGCCGGTAGTGACCGCGAACGAACGGCGGCGGTTCTGGCGCCTGGTCGGCTCGCCAGGCCGGGCCGCCGTGGACATGGAGAGCTGGGAAGCGGCGCGAGTCCTCGATGCCGCAGGCCTCCCGTTCGCCGTGCTGCGTGCAATAAGCGACACCTTGGAGGACGACCTGCCCGCGGCGCTCGAGAACGCCGTGACGGCTGCAGGCGGCATCTCGATCCCGCGGCTGGCCATGGCCATGCTGCGGCGGCCGCAAGCTGCGGTTCCGCTGGCGGCGGTTCGATTCCGGGCTGCTCGCTGCGCCAGGGCCCTGGGCGGCGCCGCGGCAGCGCTTGCCTGACGGACCGCCTTCCGCCGCTCTGCAATCCCGTGGTCGAGCCGATACCCGCCCATATCCTCGGAATCGGGCATGAGACGCGGCAGCCGCGCCGCTGGCGCGACTGGCAGGCGCCGCGCGATATCGAGGAACGGGCTCGGGCTCGGCCAGGCGCCTGCGCAGCAGAACGGTTGTACGATTCCCGCAGTGAGTGGAGGATGACGAAGATGCGCATGTTCGAGTCGCTTCTGGCGCTTGCGGCTCTGTTGATGACCGTCGCGGCCGCGGCGCCGGCCCAGCAGGACGATCTTCCAGCCGTTTTCTCCGAGGTGATCGACGTCCGGGTCGTGAACATCGAGGTCGTCGTCACGGACAGGCAGGGCAACCGCATCCACGGCCTGAAGGCGGCGGACTTCGAACTCCTGCTCGACGGCGAGCCGACCCCGATCGACTACTTCACGGAGATTGCGGAGGGTCTGGCCCGGGCTACGGACGGAGGCGACGTGGCGGGCGTGCCGAACCTGGATCCGAACACGCCTGTCGGCACGAGCTTCCTCCTGTTCATCGACGACTTCTTCTCGATCCAGCGCGACCGGAACCGGGTGCTCGACCGCCTGGAGGAGGACCTGACGCAGCTCGGCCCGGCCGACCGCGTGGCCGCCGTCGCGTTCGATGGCAAGACGGTCGCCATGCTCACCACATGGACCAACTCGCCGACCCAGCTGGCCGACGCGCTGCAGCGGGCGCGCCGCCGCCGGGCCCATGGCCTGATGCGGATGGGCGAGCTGCGTACCAGCGACGAGGAGCGGTCCGGCCAGGCGGAGCTGCGCGCGATCTCCAACCGGTTCATCGAGGAGGGCGGAATCCAGCCGCCCGAGGAGACGCTGCGGAACAGTCTGCGCGGTACGGAGCTGCGTTACGCGACGACTCTGGAGAGCCAGCTGGAGAGTTCCGTGCTTGCGGCGGTAGCTACCCTGCGCAGCTTCGCCAACCGCCCGGGGCGCAAGGTGATGCTCCTGCTCGCGGGGGGCTGGCCCCAGTCGCCGGCGCTCTACACGGTCGCCGGCGGCGGGCTGAGCGTCCAGGACCTCGGCGCCTCGTCGGACACCCGGCTCATGAGCCAGCACGACCTCTACGGACCCCTCGTGTCCGCCGCGAACCTGATCGGCTACACGCTCTATCCGGTCGACGTGCCGGGGTTCCGCCCGGAATTCGCGCTGGATGCATCGGTGGGGTTCGACAGCAACTCCGCGGCCGATCCTTCCGCGGGCATCGGTGCGTTCCAGCAGCGGGAGCTGCTGCAGCACAACACCCTGCAGTTGCTGGCCCGCTCGACCGGCGGTCTGCCGCTGATCAACGCCGGACGCGACACGGCCCTGGCCGACGCGGTGGCGGACACGCGCTCGTACTACTGGCTCGGCTTCGAGCCGCTTCGCCGCGAGGACGACGAAGTGCATGACGTCGAAGTGCGGCTGGTGGGCTATCCGGACTATCGCGTGCGCTCGCGCGAGGGGTACGTCGACATGTCCCGCGGCGCCGAGGTCACGATGGCGGTCGAGGGCTCGCTGCTGTTCGGCGCCCCCCCTGGCCCCAGGCCTCTCGGAGTCCGCTTCGGCATGCCGCAGCGCCGAGGATTCGGGAAGATGCTGGTGCCCGTTGCTGTCGTCATCCCGCTCGATGAAGTCACGCTCCTGCCGGTCGCCGGCGTGTGGCAGAACGAACTGGAGTTCCGTGTCACCGTGATGGACAACCACGGCAACCGCTCCGAGACTCCGGTCGAGAAGATCCGCATCGCCGGCGACAGGGAACCGCAGCCCGGCCAGTACTTCACCTACGAGACGTCTCTCGAGCTGCGCCGGCGCGAGCACACGTTCGTGATCGCCGTCTACGACCCGCTCACCGGCACCATCCTGTCCTCGAGCGGCGACATCGGCCCCCGCTAGCGCCGCCAGACCGGTCGGAAACTCCTGGTGGGGAGCAACAGACGCGAGCGGACGCCCTTCGGCGCCTGGGTGTCGCCGATCTCGGCGCGGAACGTTGCGGAGGGCGGGCGCCGCATCGACGACGTCGCCGCCGCCGGCGGTCATGTCTGCTGGATCGAGCGTCGGCCGGACGAGGGCGGGCGCAACGTCCTCGTCTGCCGCGGCGCCGACGGCGAAGCCCGTACCCTGACGCCCGACGGCTTCGACGTCCGCAGCCGCGTGCACGAGTACGGCGGCGGCGCCTTCTGCCTGCTTCCCTCCCTGGGTGCGCCGGCGCCCGGCGCAAGCGAACTTCCGTACGCCTTTGTCCATTTCCAGGACCAGCGCGTCTACCTGGCCAGCGGCGGCCGCCCCATCGCTCTCACGCCCGCCGACGGCGCCCGCTACGCCGACCTCGTCCACGACCGCCGCCGCGGTCGACTGATTGCCGTGCAGGAGCGCCCCGACCCCGCGGGCGGCGAAGAGATCGCCGCTCTGGTGGCGATCCCGCTGCCCGCGGGCGCGCGCGACACGTCCGATCCGTTCGGCCCTCCGCCGCCGACGGAACTTGTCGCCGGCGCCGATTTCTACAGCTCGCCGCGGCTTTCGGCCGATGGTTCCAGGCTCGCCTGGCTGAGCTGGAACCACCCCGACATGCCCTGGGACGCCACCGAACTCCGGCTCGCCGACCTCGACGACGCCGGCCGCCCGGCCGCCCCGCGCGTCATCGCCGGCGGCGATCCGGCCGCGCCCGAGGCCGTCCAGCAACCGGGTTTCGACGCCCGCGGCCGCCTCGCCTTCGTTTCCGACCGCACCGGCTGGTGGAATCTCTACCGCCTCGATGAGCCGCCCCTTCATCCCAGCACCGCCGAGTTCGGCGTCCCGCCCTGGCTCTTCGGCATGTCGACCTACGCTCACACCGCATCCGGCATCTTCGCCGCCTGTTGCGAGCAGGGGGTCTGGAGGCTTCTCTTCCTCCCCGAGTCCGGGGAAGCCGTGCCCATCCCGTCTCCCTACACCTCGATCGCCTGGATGCGCGCCGCCGACACCGTCGCCGACACGGTCCTCTTCCTGGGCGCTGCCCCCGACCGTCCGGCCGAGCTGGTGCGGCTCTCCCTTCCCGCCGGCAGCTCGATCGATTCCTCCGCTGCGCCGCCCGAGATCGACGTCCTCGCCGTCACCGGCCCTGCCCCCGATTCGCGCTACCTGTCCCGCGGCCGTCCCGTCGACTTCCCTTCCGCCGCCGGCCGTTCCGCCTTCGCGTTCTTCTACCCGCCGAAGAACGACGACGCCCGGGCCCCCGACGGGGCCAGGCCGCCACTGATCGTCAAGAGTCACGGCGGCCCGACCTCCGCTGCCGAGCACGTGTACGACACCGGCGTGCAGTACTGGACCTCCCGAGGCTTTGCAGTGGTCGACGTGAACTACGGCGGCAGCACCGGCCACGGCCGCGCCTATCGCGAGTCCCTGCGCGGGCGTTGGGGAATCGTCGACGTCGAGGACTGTGCAGCCGCCGCCGAAGCGCTGGCGGCCCGCGGCGAAGTCGACGCGCGTCAGCTGCTGATCCGCGGCGGCAGCGCCGGCGGCTACACGACCCTCGCCGCGCTTGCATTCACGGACACCTTTGCCGCCGGGGCCAGCCACTACGGCGTCGCCGACCTGGCGGCGCTCGCCCGCGACACGCACAAGTTCGAGTCGCGTTATCTCGATCGGCTGGTCGGCCCGTACCCGGAGCGGAGCGACCTCTACGAGCAGCGATCACCGCTGTCTGCCCGCGACGGCTTCTCCTGCCCGGTCATCTTCTTCCAGGGAGCGGAAGACCGGATCGTGCCGCCGAACCAGGCCGAGTCCATGGTCGAGGCGCTGCACGCCAGGGGCGTACCGGTCGCCTGTCTCCTGTTCGCCGGCGAGCAGCACGGCTTTCGTCGTGCCGAGAACGTCGTCCGCGCCCTGGAAGCCGAGCTCGGCTTCTACGGCCAGGTCCTGGGTTTCGAGCCCGCCGGCTGCATCGAGCCGGTTGCGCTCTCCGGACCCGGTCAGGTTCCGATTCACCACGTACCCACCTCAGGAGATCAGCCATGACCGATACCGCCGCCGCGATCAGCGACATCCTTGCCCGGATGCCCGGCCGTCTCGACCCGGAGGCCGCCGCCGGGCTCGACGCCGTCATCCAGTTCGACCTTTCGGGTGAAGGCGGCGGCGTCTGGCACTGCGCGATCAGGGACGGCGCCTGCGCCGTCAGCGAGGGCGCCCACGATGCGCCGACGATGACCGTGTCGATGGAGGCTGCCGACTACGTCGAACTCACCTCCGGCGCCCTGGACGGCATGACGGCCTTCATGAGCGGCCGCCTGCGCATCGCCGGCGACATGGGCCTGGCAATGAAGATGCAGAACCTGTTCCGCCTGGGCTAGCCTTCCCGCGCCCCGGTCTTCAGCTCCAGGCCCCGTTTGGCCGACCCGCGCAACATCGTCCTCTGCTTCGACGGCACCTGGAACAGCGACGACCGGGCGTCGCCCACGAACGTCGTCAAGACGTACCAGGCGATCCCGCCCTCGACTGCGGCGGGGACGCGGCAGATCCGCTACTACGACCGCGGCGTCGGCACGGGCCGCTTCGACCGCGTGCGGGGCGGGGTCGTGGGATTGGGTCTCGCCCGCAACGTGGAACTCGCCTATCTCTGGCTGAGTTCGAACTACCGCCCGGGCGATCGGCTGTTCCTGTTCGGTTACAGCCGCGGGGCCTACACGGCCCGCTCCCTGGCCGGCCTGATCGGATTGTGCGGCGTCCCGGACCCGGAGTGCTGCGCCGAGGCAGGTCGGTCCGTCGTCGACGTCGCCCGGCACGGCATGGCCATCTATCGACAGCGCCCGGGCGCCAAGCGCACCGACGGTGCCGAGCGCCACGTGGAGGAGTTCGCGCGCCGCGGCGCCGGCGCGCCGTGCGCGGTCCACTTCATCGGCGCCTGGGACACGGTCGGCGCGCTCGGCGTGCCGGTGACCTGGCTGAACTGGATCGGCGCCCGCCGGCACCGTTTTCACGACGTGCGGCTCGACCGTCACATCCGGCACGCCTGCCACGCGGTGGCGATCGACGAGGAACGCCGTCCGTTCGCCCCCACGCTGTGGACCAACCGGCCGGTGCGGGGCCAGAACGTGGTGCAGCTCTGGTTCCCGGGAGTGCACAGCGATGTCGGCGGCGGGCGTCCGGGCGCGGCGCTTTCCGATCGCGCCCTGCTCTGGATGTGGGCCCGGGCCTACGCCGCCGGTCTTGCTCTGCGGCCGGCGGCGGTCCGGGGCCTCGCTCCGGACGAACTCGGACGCCAGGGGAACTCGATGTCTCTCGTCTACCGGCTGTTGGGCCGCCACGATCGGCCGATCGGCGAACGGAACGAGCATGGGGAGCCCCTTGTCACCGGCGAAGGCGTTCACTTCTCCGCCTTGCGGCGCCTGGCGACCGAGGCAACCGGCAGGGCGTACAGCCTCGGCGTCGCCGGCCGCACGCTGGTTCCGGCGCTGGAGGCGCAGCGAGTGTGCGTGGTTGCTCCGGCGCCGGGCGAAGAGGAGCCGCAGACGTTCCGCTGGGAGGCGCCGCCGTAGCGGACATGCCGCAGGAGCTTGCACGGAACAACAGGACAGCGCGGTGCCCCGCGCGACCGCGCGGCGAATCACTGCTGGCTGGACATCAGCACCGTCACTCGATGCGGGGCTGTCGTCGACGGGTGGTGCATCAGGACGTCGTCCTTGCCGTCCCGGTCGAGGTCGGCCAGCCAGGTGTACTCCTCGTCCTGGGGCACGGCGATGGCGATCCGCTGAGGCTTCTTCGCGAACAGGCCCGGCCCCGGCACGCCGAGGTGGATATGGAGCCGCTTGCGGTTGCGGGCCACGAGAATGTCTGCATGGCCGTCGCCGTTCAGGTCCCCTGGCCGAACCGCCGGCCAGAACGCCCTCTCCCCGGTCTTCCTGGGCGATCTCGGCCGGATCTGCCGCACCGCGTTCGGACGCTCGGCGTAGATGCCGTCCTCCATGCGGAAGAACTCGAGGTCGAACGACCCCGCCCCGGTCAGAAGGGACGTGACGAGCACGCGGATGGCCGAAAGGACCGTCGGCTCGAACGACGTCAGCATCACGTCGACCTGGCCGTCGCGGTCGAAGTCATGCTGGTCGACTCCGGCGATGATTCCCTGTGACTCGATCACGGCGCCGACCGCAGTCGAGAACTCCACACCGCCGCCAGGCGCCGGGGCGCCGGGGTGCACCTCGAAGGAGGAGTGCATCTTCCACAGGCTCGAGCCCTTGAGCGAGAACACGACGAGGTCGGCCACTGCGTCGCCGTTCATGTCGGCAAGCGTGTGCAGCACCCTTCCGTTGCTCCTGCCTTCCGGCATGTGATCCCGGCGCCGCCTGCGGATCCCGGCCGGCGCGGCGAGCGAGGCGATCTGGTCGGAATCGAAGGGGACCGCGGTCGTGAACGTGGCGCTGACCTGCGCGGAAAACAGACCGCTCTCGTCCTGCAGGTGGACCGCGAAGTGGTCGTCATTCCAGTACACCAGATCGGGGCGCCCGTCCAGGTCGTAGTCCATGTCGTGGACGCGGCCGCCCTCCTCCCAGGGCCGGTAGCGGTAGCCGTCAGCGCCATGGACCCGGTCGAGGCCGCTGGCGGGGCCCACGGTGACCGGATCGGCGAACCGTCCACGCGGCATCTGGACCAGCACTTCGAAGCCGTGTCCGTGCACGAGCACGAGATCGTCGAGGCTGTCTCCGTTCACATCGCGAGTCATGTCCACGTGAAGAACCTCGCCCCGGTCGGATGCCCGGAAATCGGAGGTCACGGCCGCCAGATCCCGTTCCGTGGCCGACTCCGGGTCGAACCATGTCAGCAGGCCGCCTCCGTAGGCGATCAGCCGGTCCCGGCCATCGATGCCGGCAACGTCGACGAAGGACACTTCGGGGCGCAGCGTGGCTTCGGCTGTCGTCGACCAGTCGCCCCCGGCAAACGACAGCAGGCGCAGGCGGCGGTCTCCGTCATCGTCCAGGTGCACGGCCGCGAGGTCCGCGACCGGCCGGCCCGTGAGGAACCCCGTCAGAATGGTCAGGCGCTCGGCGATTCCCACGACCACCTCGTGACGGCTGGCGACAAACGCCGCGGGCGGCTCGGCGCCCGAATGGACGGCAGCCGGCATCATGCAGCCCGACAGGCACACCCGAATCGCCAGCACGCCGATTCGGGCCTGCCGGTGACTGCGTTCGTCGCGGATGGTTGCTCGTCTCTTCATCTCTGGCTCTCCCTTTGTCTCCAGCAGACTCTCCGCAGAGTGTCCCCGGAGGTATGTTGACCTCGTCAACATACGCACCTTTGTTGACGTTGTCAACAGACGCTGGTTCAGCGGCAGGACCGAACCCGGCCGCGCGGCCGACCTTGGATGCCGGCCGCGGCCGCTCACGAGCCGCTCCTGCGATAATCGCCCCATGGTCGAACGGGCTCGCGCCTACCACCACGGAGACCTTCGAGCGGCGCTCGTCGACGAAGCCGCCGCCATGATCTCGGAGAACGGCGCCGCCAGCGTGACGATGAGGGCGATCGGAAGCCGCCTGGGCGTATCGCGCGGCGCGCCCTACCGCCACTTCGCCGACAAGACGGCGCTTCTGGTTGCGGTCGCGGTCGAGGGATTCAAGCGTCTCAACCGGCGTCTGGACGCCAGCAGCGCCGCAGCCTCTCCATCCGGTGTCGAGCGACTCCGGCGCATGGGCGAGCAGTACGTGCGCTTCGCCCTGGAGCATCCGGCGCACTACCGTCTGATGTACGGCAAGGAGGCCCTCGAGCGCCAGGATCAACCGGAACTTCGAAAGGCAGCCGGCGCTCTGCTGGACCACCTGGTCGAGGTGATTCGGGTCCACCAGCAGCGCGGCGAGATCGAGGGAGGAGATCCGCGGGCACGGGCCTACGTCGCGTGGAGCGCGGTCCACGGTCTGGCGTCGCTGCTGATCGAGAGGCAGATCGCCCCGAAAGTCGACGTGGACGATCTGATCCGGCAAACCACCCGGACAGTCCTGGACGGGATGCGGGATCGCAGCCCGGTCTGGCGTTAGAGTCGGCTGCCGAAGGCGAGCTGCTCCGGGGGCGGTTCGATTCGGCGCTCGCCGCGCCGCTTCCGACTACCGCCAGCCGGCGATTGGGAACAAGGGTGCAAAGGGTGGAACGGACGGTCCTGTACAAGCGTCACGTCGAGTCGGGCGCCCGTTTCGGGCGGTTCGCCGGCTTCGAGATGCCGATCCGGTACGAGGGAGTGCTCGCCGAGCACCGCGCGGTGCGTGAACGCGCCGGCATGTTCGACGTATCCCACATGGGAGAGATTCGGGTGCGCGGTCGGCGCGCCCTGTCCCTGCTGCAGGCCTTGACCCCGAACGACGTCGCGGCGCTGGCGCCGGGCCGGGCGCAGTACAGCGCTTTCCTGACCGAGCGCGGCACTTTCATCGACGATCTGCTCGTCTACTGCCTTGACCCCGAGGACTATCTGCTGGTGGTCAACGCGGCCTCGCGGGCGCGAGACCTGGAACTCCTGGAAGCCGAGGCGGCGTCAACGGGAACGGGCGTCCGGATCGACGATCAGAGCGACGCGACGGCGCTGATCGCCGTGCAGGGGCCGCGCGCGGCGGGAATCGTCTCGGAGGTCCTCGGGGCGGAGACGGCGGAACTTCGCTACTACTCGTTCCTTCACCTGGATGCGGCGCGGCGAATGGTGTCGCGGACCGGCTACACGGGTGAGGACGGCTTCGAGATCTACACCGCGGTCGAGCGGGCGGACGACCTCTGGATGGAGTTGCTCGAACGCGGCCGCGATTGCGGCCTTTCGCCGGCGGGCCTGGGTGCTCGCGACACGCTGCGGCTCGAGGCCGGGATGATGCTTCATGGCCGGGACATCGACGAGGAGACGACTCCGATCGAGGCCGGACTGTCCTGGATGGTCAGGTGGAAGAAGGGCGACTTCACCGGCCGTGAGGCGCTGCTCGATCAGCGGCGTACCGGTTGCCGCCAGCGTCTGCTCGCGTTCGAGGTCGAGGGCCGCGGCATTGCCCGCCACGGGCACCGCCTCACGATCGCCGGTCGGCCCGGTTGCAGCGGCCCCGTGACCAGCGGCGCCTTCGCGCCCACGCTGGGGCGTGCGATCGGTATCGCCCGGGTCGACTGCGGCGAGGGCGGAGTTCCGGAACCGGGCAGCGCCGCCTCGGTGGAAGTTCGCGGCAGAGAGATCCCCTGCCGTATTGTCAGACTGCCGTTCTATCGACGGCCCTTGGCTGCCAGAGCCAGCGGAGGACAGACTCGCCCATGATTCCCGACGATCGTCTGTACACGGAGCAGCACGAGTGGCTGCAGCTGGAAGATCGTGAAGCCGTACTCGGCATCACGGACTTCGCCCAGCAGGAGCTGGGGGATGTCGTGTTCGTCGACATGCCGTCGCCGGGTCAGGTCTTCGCGGCCGGCGTCGAGATCGGCGCCATCGAATCGGTCAAGGCAGTCGCGGAGATCTGCACTCCGGTCGCGGGCGCCGTGGAGGCGACGAACAGCCAGCTCGAGGATACTCCCGAGCTGCTCAACCAGGATCCATACGGCGAGGGCTGGCTGGTGCGGCTGCGGCTGGACGGCGAAGAGCCGGAAGGCCTGATGACGGCTGCCGAGTACGAGGCTCTGCTGGCCGCGGGCTGATCTGTCGGGAGGCGAAGCGGCGGGTCCGATGCGGGGTCTGGAAACCGTCATCCTGTCGTCCAGTCTTGCGGCCTGGTCGGTCGGCATTCTGGCCCAGCTGGGCGTTCTCCAGTGGAATCTGACCTTTGAACTGGTCCTCTATCCGCTCTACGTTCTGGCTGCGTTCACGGGTTGGTTCTTCGGCAACGTGTACGTCCACCGTCTGCGGCCGGAGCCCGGCTCGGCCGGCCGCCGGCTGGGCGGGATCGTGCTCCGGATCGCCCGCTCGCGGCTTCTGTTCGTGCTTTATCTGTTCGGACCGCCCGGCTGGCTCTACCTGGTGCGGTCCATGGCCAGGCGAGAGCAGCTGGAGGCGATGCCTCTGGTGCCGATCCTGACCTTTGGCGTCTACGCCGCCCTGTTCTTCGTGCCCGTGATGCTGCGAAGTTCGGCTGCACCGCGCCGCACTTTCGGACTCGGCCGCAGGCGGGACGACTAGCCATGGAGCGCGCGGCGGCGATCACGCCGGAGATGCCCGGAGTCTCGGACTCGGAGCGCGTTCAGGCGCTCGAGCGCGACCTCGCGGGGCGCGGCTCGGCACTGGTGGCGTTTTCGGGCGGCGTCGATTCGGGACTGGTCGCGGCCCTGGCGTACCGGGCGCTGGGCGACCGGTCGGTGGCGGTCACGGCCGCGGCCGAAACGCTCGCCGGCGAGGAACTGGACTGTGCGCGGCGACTCGCGGCCGAGATCGGGATTCGCCACGTGGTGACCGTCTACAGCGAACTGGACGACCCGGAGTTCCGCGCCAACCCCCGGCACCGCTGCTACGTGTGCCAGGGAATGAGGATGGACCGCATGCTGGAGTTGGCGGCGGAAGGCGGCTTCGCTGCCGTCTGCGACGGCACGAACGCTTCGGATCCGGGGCCCGACCGGCCAGGACTTCGGGCAGTTGGAGAACGCGGCGTCTACAGTCCGTTGCTGGCGCACGGCATTGCGAAGGCCGAAGCCCGCCGCCTTGCCCGTGCGCTGGGGCTCACGGTCTGGGACCGACCCGCCAACGCCTGCCTGTCGTCACGCATACCGCACGGACAACTGGTGACTCTGGCGAAGCTCCGCCGCATCGAAGCCGCGGAGGCCGAGCTGCGGCGCCGAGGCTTTCGAGTGCTCCGGGTCCGCCATGACCGCTCCGCGGCGCGGGTCGAGGTGAGTGCGGCGGAGCTGCCCGAAGCCGAGCGCCAGTGGAACGAGATCGAAGCACGGCTGCTCGAGCTCGGTTTCGAGGCGGCGGTCCTTGATCCGCGAGGCTACCGATCCGGCGGCGCGGACTTGGCCTGACGCCGTCGCTGCCTGGAAACGCAATGCGGCGCGAGGAACTTCTCGAACTGCTCCGCGGTGTGGCCTCGGGCAGTGTCTCACCGGAAGACGCGCACGAGCGGGTGGCCCGGCTGCCGTACCTCGACCTGGGTGCGGCCAGACTCGACCTGTTCCGGGAACTCCGGAGCGGGCTGCCCGAAGTGGTCTTCGGCCAGGGCAAGACCGATGAGGAACTGGTCCGGATCGTCGAGTCGATGGTGGAGCATTCGGGTCGGGCGCTGGTCACGCGGGTCGCGGCGGCGGCGGCCGAACGGCTGAGCACGGCGATCGCGGACGGTTGGTACGAGCCGCGCTCTCGTGTCTGGACAACGGGCCGGTTCGGGCCGGCGTCGGGGCGTCGGGTCGCTGTAGTCAGTGCCGGAACGTCGGATTTCCCGGTGGCCGAGGAGGCGGCCGTGTGTGCGGGCTGGCTGGGCCATGATGTCGACCGCATTCCGGACGTGGGCGTGGCCGGCATTCAGCGGCTGTTCGGCGTGCTGGATCAAGTCCGCCGCGCGGACGTTGCCGTGGTCGTTGCCGGCATGGACGGCGCCCTGCCGACCGTGGTCGCGGGTCTGGCGCCTTGCCCGGTAGTCGCGGTCCCGACGAGCGTCGGCTACGGCGCCAGCTTCAACGGTCTGGCGCCGCTGCTCACCATGCTCACGGCATGCGCGCCGGGGATCGGGGTCGTGAACATCGACAACGGGTTCGGCGCTGCGGCCCTGGCTCACCGGATCCTCGGGGCGCGAGAGACCAGCATCGCATCGCCGTAGGAGGTGAAGCGGAATCCGCTGGCCATGGCCTGCCGGTAGGCGTCCAGGGTGCGGTTCCGACCCGCGAACGCGCAGACCAGCATCAGCAGTGTGGAGCGCGGCAGGTGGAAGTTCGTGATCAGGCGATCGATGACCTGGAACTCGTGGCCGGGTCGGATGAAGAGATCCGTACGGCCTCTGCCGGCCGCGATGCGGCCTCCGCCGGCGGCCGCGGTCTCCAGGGTGCGGACCACCGTCGTGCCCACCGCGACCACCTTGCCGCCGCGGCTGCGCGCGTCGGCCACCGCATGCGCGGTGTCGACTGGAACCTCGAAGCGCTCGGAATCCATGACGTGGGCGTCCGGATCTTCGGTCTTCACCGGCCGGAAGGTGCCGGGACCGACGTGGAGCGTGATTCTGGCCAACCCGACGCCCCGCCGGTCGAGCGCCTCGAGAATGGCGGGCGTGAAGTGGAGACCCGCGGTCGGTGCGGCGACGGCGCCTGGTTGCGTGGCATACACGGTCTGGTAGCGCTCGCGATCCTCCTCCTCGGCCGGACGGTCGATGTATGGCGGCAACGGCACGTCGCCGATGGTCTCGAGCAGGGACCCGATCGGTTCGTCGAAGAGAAGCCGGAACCGCCCGTCCGCGCGCTCCTCGATCCGGGCGGCGGGCCCGCCGTCCAGCGACAGACGGGCGCCCCGGGCCATCCGACGACCTGGCCGCAGCAGGCACCACCACTCGGCCTGCGCCGCGCGCTCGACCAGCAGGATCTCCACCCGGCCGCCGGTCGGCCGCCGCGCCCGGAGCCGGGCGGGAATCACGCGGGTGTCGTTGACCACGAGCAGGTCGCCGGGGTCGAGCAGGTCCGGCAGGGCGCCGAAGGGCCGCTCCAGGGTCGTTTCATCCACAACCAGCAGACGGCTCTTGCCGCGTGTTCCCGGCTGCTGGGCGATCGCTTCCAGGGGCAGGCGGTAGTCGAAGTCGGACGTCCTCGAGGTCCCGGTCACGTCTGCCCCAGCCAGGTGCGGATCGCCCAGGGAGAGCGGCGGCGCACTCCGCGGTCTGCGCCGGCCCCGATGCCCGCGAGCCGGTCGCTCAGACCGTCAGCCAGGAGACTGGAGCCGATCACGGCCGCGGCGACCAGCAGGCCGGGGAATGCGGCGATCCACCAGGCCGTTGTCAGGTGGCTCTGTCCGTCGGCGATCATCGATCCCCAACTGGCCTGGGGCGGCTGCACGCCGAGTCCCAGAAAGGAAAGCGCCGCCTCGACCAGGATGCTGCCGCCTATCCGCAGGCTGGCGTCGATCAGGAGCGGTGTCGTCGCATTCGGCAGCAGATGGCGTACCAGGACGCCGGCCGGAGAGCGCCCCGAGGCGGCCGCGGCGAGAGCGAACGGCTCCTGCGCCAGGCGCAGGATCTCCGCACGCACCAGGCGGGCCAGTCCCATCCAGCCGGTACCGCCGATCAGCACCACCAGGAGCCAGGTGCCTGGCCGGTAGAGCGCTGCCAGCAGCAGCACCAGTGCCAGGTGAGGAAAGCAGAGCAGTCCGTCCACCGTCCGCATGAGCAGCTGGTCGACGAAACGTCCGCAGGTCGCGGCCAGGGCGCCTACGGCGGTCCCGGCTGTCAGGGCGAGCGACGCCGCGAGCAGCCCGATGGTCAGGGAAACCCGCGCGCCGTGGAGCAACCGCGAGAGCAGGTCGCGGCCGAGCGCATCGGTGCCCAGCCACGCCCGCCGGCGTTCGGTTACGCCGCGTTCGCCGAAGTTGGTCACCACGCTGAGCGGAAGGCGTTCCACGCCCGAACGCCGCTCCAGGACAAGTTCGTCGCCGTCGACGCTCATGCTCTCGGCCAGCCTGGGGCCGCCGTCGACCGTCCGAACGACGAACAGCGACGACAGCGGCGGTCGCCGGCTCGATTCGGCGGCGTCGAGCTGTTGCGTCGGATCGTGGGGCGCAAGCAAGGGCGCCGCGGCGGCGAGCAGGGCCAGGCAGGCGAGGATCCAGGCGCCCGTTCGGGCTGAGCGCGGCAGTGACGAACGCCTCATTCCGCCCTGATCCTCGGATCCAGGCGCGCGAGGAGGATGTCCGCGGCGAAAGAGGCGGCGATCACCAGAACGGCGCCGTAGGCAGTTGCCGCGAGCACCACCGGAACGTCGCGGGCGTGAATGGCCTGGAGCGTGGCCGAACCGAGGCCGGGCCACGCGAACACGGCCTCGGCGACGATCGTTCCGGAAAGCAGGAGCGGCGCCGACACGGCGGCCATCTGCACCAGCCGGGGGCCGGCGTGACTCAGGCCGTGAACAAGCAGGATCCGCGCCGCGGGCAGACCGCGTGCGCGCGCCGCGCGGCCGGCGGTGGTGGACTGGAACTCGATCAGCGACGTCCGTGTGTAGCGCGCGATGTCGCCGGCCATCGACAGGCCCAGAACCAGGGCTGGAAGCCACAGGTGGGCCAGGACGTCGAGGCAGGCTGCCAGAGGGCCGAGCTCGAACGCGGCGGCAGACGTCATGCCGCCGGTGGGCGCCAGCCCCAGACCGACGCCGAGTATCAGCACCGCCATAAGGCCGACCCAGAATGTCGGCAGCGCGTAGACGAGCAGGCTTGCCGACCGGACGCCGAGGTCGAGCCAGGAACCAGGTCGTCGCGCGGCGGCGATGCCGATGCCGATGCCGAACAGGTACTGAGCGAGCAGCGCAGCACCGGCGAGCAGCAGGGTGGGCGGGAGCGATTCAAGCAGGACTCCCGCGACCGGCCGTCCCGTCTGGTACGACTGTCCCCAATCCCAGGAACCGACGACTGCTCCGAGCCAGTGCAGATACCGAGCCGGCAGGGGGCGATGGAGTCCGTGAAGAGCCCGGAGCCGTTCCGCCTGCTCGGGCGAGATCCGCGGATCGGTGGGCGCCAGCGGATCGCCGGGCGCCAGCGTGACCGCGGCGAAGGTCAGGGTCAGGACGATGAGGAAGAGGACGGCGGCGGCCGCCAACCTCCTCAGGACGAAGCGGATCACAGGCCGCCGAACCCGTCGCCGACTCCGTGCTCGGCTCCAGCCCCCACGTCACCGTGACGTTGCACCGTGCGACTCGCTTCGTGCCGTTCTGCGGCGCAGCCTCCCGGCTCAGCGCCAGGTCCATTCCTCGAGGTTGGCTAGCGGGCTGAGAGCGTTCGGCGTCACCGACTCGAGTTCGTCGTCGCAGGCGGCCAGGCTCATCGACTCCCAGAGTACGAGCAGCGGTTGGTCTTCGTGCAGGATCCGCTGCAGTCGATGGAGATCCTCCCGGCCTTCCAGTGGATCGAGCCGGGAAGCGAACCTGTCGATCAGTCGGTCGACCTCCGGGTTGGCGTAGGCGGCGAAGTTGAAGCCGCCCGTCTCTTCGCTGTGAAAGAGCGGGCGGAAGTCGAGGCTGGTGTCGATCGCGAACCCGGAAGCGGCGGCGGCGAAGTCCTGTTCCTGCAGCCTGGCGTTGAGGGCGCTCGGCTCCACGCGGCGCGGCCGGGCGTCGATGCCGACGGCGCGGAGGTCGGCCTGGATCATCTGCATGGCGTCCCAGCGCGCATCGGCGCCGGTGTAGGTAGCCAACTCGAAACGGAACGGTACGCCGTCGCGATCGAGAGTGCCGTCGGCGTCGGCGTCGATCCATCCGGCTTCGGCCAGTGCCGCACGGGCGGCCGCGGGATCGTGGGGCCAGGGTTCGAGGTCCGTGTCGTGGGCCCACGCGCCGGAAATGATCGGACTGCTGCCGACCCTGGCGTAGCCGTGCCAGATGGTGTCCACGATGGCCTGGCGGTCGATCGCCAGGGCCAGAGCGCGGCGGGTCGCCGCGTCCCGGAACCAGGGTTTGCCGGTGTTCCACACCACGAAGGTGTACTGCCGGTTGCTGTAGGCAATCAGGCGAAGGCCGGCCCGGCCCTCTATGCGGGCTGCGTCGGCGGCCCTGATGCCGGAGACAGCGTCCACTTCCCCGGCCAGGAGCTGGTTGACGAGCGCCGTACTGTCGGGCGCGGCACGAAGGATGACCTGCTCCAACCGCGGCAGACCGGCTTCGAAGTGGTCGGCGTTGCGCTCGAGGACGAGTTCCCGGCCAGGCGTGCGTCCCGCGAGCCGAAAGGGGCCGCTGGTGGCGAGGTGTTCGAAGAACCAGCCCGGGTCGCGGCGCCATTCGGCGAAAGGGCGCGGCGCCCAGGCGTGTCCGGGGAGGATCACGCCGGTCGACACGTCGGCCAGCGCCGTCGGCAGATCGTTCTGGAAGTGGAAGCGAACGGTGTCTGGCTCGACGACCTCGACGTCGGCGATCGAGTCCTTGTAGCCGGAGTAACTCCAGGCGACGTCGGCGTCTGTCTGCGCCAGCCAGGTAAAACGGACGTCCTCTGCCGTCACTGGCCGGCCGTCGCTCCACACGGCGTCCGGCCGCAGCCGCAGGGTCAGTTGCAGCCGGTCCTCGGAGAACTCCCATGCTTGGGCCAGACTCGGCGCCCAGGACGGCGGGCCGTCGCGGAAATCGCCCTGCTCCTCCATCAGGGGCAGGAACAGCTGGTTGCTGATTGCGGCATAGGCCAGAGTCGGCGGGCCGATCAACTCGTTCGGTGTCGGATACTCGAAGCGCAGACCGACGCTCATGCGCGTGGTATCGCGCTGGGCCTCGGAGTTGCAGCCCAGGCCGACCACGGCGGTCAACCCGGCAACAGCCAATCGCCGCAAGGCAAGCACGGAATCATCGTATACCCGCCTCCTGTAGCGTTCGCGGGGAATGCTGGACTGGCTCGGCAGCGACACGAGGCAACGGCGGCACCGGATGTGGGCGGCAATCGTCGGTGTCTTCGTGCTCGCCGACTTCAGCCTCTTCGGCTGGTTGATCTTCCGGTCGCTGTCGCAGCGCGAGCTGAGCCGGATCGTGGCGGATGCGCGGACCGAAGCCGAGGAACTGGCGGAGGGGATCGCCGGCCGCGTGGAGAGCACCGGGCACGACCTGTATACCGCCATGTCGATCGAGCACGAGACGCGCAACTACATCGACAGTGTTCTGGTTCAGCGCGACATCGTGGACACCGTGGAGATCCGCGACACGAATGGCCGGCTCGTGTTCCGCAACCGTCGAGAGGAGACGCAGACAGCCGCCGGCGACCCGCCGAACCTGGAGTCGCCCGATCTGGTCGCGGAGACGGTCACCCGCGAGACGCCCTACGAGCAGGTCGAAGTGCCGGTGGGAAACATCGGCACCTTCGTGATCGGCATCTCGCGTTCCGAACTGCAGCAGCGGTTGGCCGTCCTGCGCCGTGAGCTGCTGCGGCAGGCGGCGATCATCGCGGTGCTGACGGTGGCTCTGTTCGTTGCCGGCTACGTGATCTACAGCCGGCTCTCGCGGCAGGCGGCTCTCGCCGAGCGGCAGGCGCAGAAAGCGAAGCGGGTGGCGGAGCAGGTGGCCTACGTCGGCACCCTGGCGTCCGGCCTCGCCCACGAGATCCGAAGCCCTCTGAACTCGCTGAATCTCAACATGCAGCTGCTCGAGGAGGTCCAGGACGAGATGGTCGCGGACGAAGGCCCGGACGCCGGGCAGTCGTCGGAGCAGCTGGTGGCGTCGCAGCAGCTGGTTGCGATCACCCGTTCCGAAATCAACCGTCTGGAGCGCCTGGTTGCCGATTTCCTCAGCTACGGACGTCCGGCAGAGCTGGATCTGCAGGACACCACCGCGGGCAGGTTACTCGGTCACTGCGTCGAGGTCGTGGCAGGCAAGTTGCGCTCGGAGCAGGTCGACTCGGAGATCGACGATCGGACCGGCGGCGCGGTGTTCCAGGTCGACCGCGAAAGGGTGAATCAGTTGCTGCTCAACCTCGTCGACAATGCGGTCGAGGCGATGAACGACTGCGACCACCCACGTCTCCGGCTCGAGGCCGAGATCCGGGACGGGTCGGTCGTGCTGGCGGTGGGCGACAACGGTCCCGGCGTCAAGGAGGCGGAACGGGAGCGAGTCTTCGATCTGTTCCATTCAGGGCGTCGGGGAGGCACCGGCCTGGGGCTGGCCATCGTGCGGCGCATCGCCAACGCGCACGGCGGCGAGGCGCGGGTCCGGGACGACGGCCGTGCCGGCGCCACCTTCGAGGTCGAGATGCCGCTGCGGCCTGCAGGTCGTTGACCGGGTCGGCGGGCCGGTGGTACTGTCCCCTGTCAGGTGCCGCTTGGGCGGCGTCCCGTTGCGGACCGCGAGGACGTGTCTCTCGAGGGCCTGCCGGACCGCACGGAGAGTTCACAGGCAGGTCAAGGGCTAAGGCGAATGACGTTCGGCGCCCCGGCAACGGCGCGCCGCAGAGAGATGGCCATGTACGCAGTGATAGAGACCGGTGGCAAGCAGGTCCGGGTCGCGGAGGGCGACGTTGTCGACCTCGAGCGCGTCGCCGGTGCGGAAACCGGTTCGGAGGTGGTCTTCGACCGCGTGCTGATGATCGGCGGCGGTGAGCGCGAAGCCGAAGTGGGCGAGCCCGTCGTGGACGGTGCGCGGGTGCGGGCGTCTTGTGTGTCCGACCTGCGCGGGCCCAGGATCATCGTCTTCAAGTTCAAGCGCCGCAAGGGCTACCGCCGGCGCAACGGACACCGGCAGGACATGCAGCGCTTTCGGATCGACGCCATCGAACGAGCGGCGGGGGCCTGAAGTCCCGCAACGGAGGTCTGTGGAGATGGCACACAAGAAGGGCCAGGGATCGAGCCGAAACGGCCGCGATTCGAACCCCAGCAATCTGGGTGTGAAGCGCTACGCCGGCCAGAGCGTGACGGGCGGAACGATCATCGTCCGGCAGCGCGGCACCCGCTTCTTTCCCGGAGAGAACGTGGGCCGCGGCAGTGACGACACCCTCTACGCCCGGCAAGACGGCGTGGTCGAGTTTCGCAAGCGCGGGCGGCGCGGCACGCTGGTCAACGTTCATCCGGCCGGCGGTTAGCGGAGTTCCAGGGGCGGCGCGTTCGGCAGCGCAGGCGCTGTCGGGAGCGGTAGATGCACTTCATCGACGAGGCCGTCCTGGATGTCCTCGCGGGTGCGGGCGGCAACGGTTGCATGGCGTTCCGGCGCGAGAAGTTCGTGCCGCACGGAGGCCCTTCGGGCGGCGACGGCGGAGATGGGGGCAGTGTCATCCTGGTGGGATCCTCCGGGTCTGGCACGCTCTACCGTCTCACGTTCCCGGCCCGCTACCACGCGGAGCGGGGGCGGCATGGCGAGGGATCGAACAGGACCGGCAGGAGCGGCGGCGATCTGCTGATTCCCGTGCCGCTCGGCACCGAGGTCCACGACGCGAAGAGCGGTGAGGCGCTGGGCGAGATCCTGGCGGAGGACGAACGGCTGGTCGTTGCCCGCGGCGGCGCCGGCGGCCGCGGCAACGCTCGCTTCAAGAGTGCGCGGCAGCGGGCGCCGAGGCGTACCGAGCCGGGGAGGCCAGGCGAGCAGAGGCGGCTCCGCCTGGAGTTGAAGCTGCTCGCCGATGTCGGGGTCGTCGGCCTGCCGAATGCCGGCAAGTCGACGCTGATCAGCGCTCTGACCGCCGCCAGACCGAAGATCGCGGACTATCCCTTCACGACCCTGGCGCCTCAGCTCGGCGTGGTCGGTCCGCCGGCGCTGCCGGTCGAAGCGGAGCCCTTCGTGATCGCCGATCTGCCGGGTCTGATTGCGGGCGCCGCTTGTGGCGCCGGACTCGGAACGCGTTTCCTTCGTCACGTCGAGCGGTGCCGCGTTCTGCTTCACCTGGTCGACCTCGGGCCGCAGCCGGAAGATGCCGGCAACAGCGTGGAGGAGGCCGCGGACACGATCAGAGCCGAGCTCGGCGCCTTCAACGAGGATCTCCTGCGGCGGCCGCGGATTCTCTGCGGTTCGAAGCTCGATGTCGCCGACGAGGACAGACGCCGCGAGCTTCATGAGGTGGCTGCGCGAGCGGGACTGAAGGCGTTCGAGATCTCGGCAGTCGCAGGTCTGGGTCTGGCGCCTCTGGTCCGGGAACTGCGGAGTCTGCTCGAGGTCGGGGATGCAGCCGACGCCGGCGTCTCGGAAGCCCGGTCATGAGTGGTACAGGGCCGCGTATCGGTCTCTTCGGAGGCAGCTTCGATCCGATCCACCACGGTCACATCCGACCGGTTCTCGCGGCCCGGGAATCGCTCGGTCTCGATGTCGTGCACTACCTTCCGACAGCCCGCCCGCCGCACAAGCCGCAGGGCGCCAGGGCGCCGGCCCTGCTGCGGAACACGATGGTCGAGCTGGCGCTGCTGCCCTTCCCTGAACTCCTGGTGTCGGATGCGGAGCTCGACTTCGGACGCGCCGTGTACACCATCGAGACGGTCGAACGCTACACGGCGGAGTTTCCGGATGCCGAACTTCACCTGCTGCTCGGCGTCGACAGCTTCAACGACCTGCCCGGATGGCGGCGCTTCGACGACCTGATCGAGGCCGTGAAGCTGGTTGTCCTCGCACGTCCGGGGGAGCGCGGCCTCGACCCGGAAGTGCGTTCGTCCGTCGACAGGGCGAGGGGCTGCGTCCTTGTCCGGCACCGCTCGGTCGATGTCTCGTCGAGCGACATTCGCCGGCGGCTCGCGCAAGGCGCGGACGTGAGCGCGGAGTTGATGCCGGACCCGGTGCTGCGCTACTGTCGCAAGTACGGGTTGTACCGTTGACGCAACTGCAGACGCTCCAGGCCCCGGCGGCCGCGACCAGTCACGTTCCAGGGGGAACCGACCACTCCGAGGACGTTGTCCGCGCGGCTGCCGCGGCGGCGCTCGATCGCAAGGCCCAGGACTTGCGGGTGCTGGAACTTGCCGAGGTCAGCGACTTCACCGACTACTTCGTCATCTGCAACGGCGCCAACGCCCGCCAGGTGAGCAGCATCGCGGAAGCCGTCGAATGCCGGTTGCGCGCCCGCGGCGTTCGGCCGCTGCATCTCGAAGGCTCGGGCAGGGGCCAGTGGGTGCTGCTCGACTATGGCGACGTGGTCGTCCACGTGTTCGACGTCAAGCGGCGTGAGCTCTACCGGCTGGAGAGGCTGTGGTCGGATGCTCCGGACCGGACCGCGGATCTGGCGCCGGACTGAGGGGGCGTGCAGGTGGGTTCGATCCTGCGCCTCCGGGTCAACGGCGAGGAACGGGAGCTGGCGTCGCCCGCGACCGGCGCCACCGTTCTTGATCTGCTTGCGAATCTGGACCAGCACCCGAGGACGGTGGCGGTCGAGGTGAACCGCGAACTCGTGCCGCGAGCCCGCTTCGGCGACACGGCTCTTCATGGCGGGGATCGGGTCGAGGTGGTCCGTTTCGTTCAGGGTGGTTCGGGCCGACGTGATCGGCCACGGCAGCCGGTGTCAAGGCTGCTATAGTCGCGTGCTGCCGCCGGCGCCGGAGGAATCCGGTTCGCGCGAAGGCGGCATGGAAGCTGGGCCGCTAGCTCAATTGGCAGAGCAACAGACTCTTAATCTGTGGGTTCTAGGTTCGATTCCTAGGCGGCTCACCAACCCCCCGCCGGAGGCGTCCGCTTCCGGGGCGACGGCGCGAAAGTGGCGGAACTGGCAGACGCGCTAGACTTAGGATCTGGTCCTGAAAGGGGTGGGGGTTCGAGTCCCCCCTTTCGCACGTCCGATTCGCGCGCACCCGTAACCTGCTGATTCCAATCTTCCGGACATGACTGTAGTGGTCTCCAGGCGGGAGGTCGGCGTGTGCCGGCAGGAGTTCGACATCGAGGTACCTGCCGGCGCAGTCGATTCGGAGTACCTGCGGGTGGCGAGGGACTATCGCCGGCGCGCCCGTCTTGACGGCTTTCGCAAGGGCAAGGCGCCGCTCGAGCTGATTCGCAAGCGGTTCGCGGAGGCGATCGAGGGCGATGTGTCGGATCGGCTGGCGCCGAAGTACTGGTTGATGGCGCGCGACGAGGAAGATGTCCGCGCCATGCTGCCGCCGGTCGTTGGCCCGGTCGAGGTGGTTCCCGGTCAGCCGCTGCGGTTCACGATCACGGTGGACGTCGAGCCCGAAGTCGACCTCGGCGACGACCGGAGCTTCGAGTTGCCGGAGCCCGAGACGGAGCCCACCGAGATGGAGGTCGACGAGGTATTGGAACAGGTTCGCCTGGACAATTCGACGTGGGTGCCTGTCGACCGTCCCGCGGTGCGCGGCGACCGGGTGCGGGGAAGGATCCATCGCTCGGCGATGAGCGGCTATCGCGAACCGGCGGCCGGCGAGGAGGACGCTCACGGCCGCGACGCCGACAGCCGCGGTCCGGCAACCCACGACATCGACATGGAGCTGGGCGACGAGGAGGTCTGGACCGAGCTCACCGACAACCTGACGGGGCTCTCGGCCGGTCAGAGGGCGAGCTTCGAGCGCCTCGAGCAGGAGGACGACATCGAGCGGCGGCGTTACGACGTCGAAGTCGACGAGGTCCTCGAGAGAAGGCTGCCCGACGTCGATGACGACTGGGCCGGCGAGCTGGGCGCGGGCATCGAGAGCGTGGATGATCTGCGGGAGGAGATCCGCGGGCAGGTGCGGGGATGGAAGGTCGAGGCTGCCGGCCGGGAGCGCGAGGACGCTCTGCTCGATCAGTTGTGCGAGCGGTATCCGGTGGAGTTGCCGGAGGCCGTGGTCGAACGCGAGGCGCTTCGAATGGCGCGGACCTACGCGAACGACCTGACTCGCAGAGGTGTCGTTCCCGAACAGGAGGAGCTGCCTTGGGAGCAGATGCTGGAGGCGGTCCGGCCGCAGGCGGGGAAGCGGGCTCAGGCCAAGTTCCTGCTTGATCGGATCGCCCGGGCAGACGCGATCGAGGCGACCCGGGATGACATCGAGCGCTCGCTGGAGATCATGGCCCGCGTCCGGAACACGAACCGCGGCAAGCTGCGCCGGGAGCTGGCGCGGGACGGCGGCCTGAACGTGCTGGCGAGACGGGTCAGGCGGGACAGGACGGTGCAGGCTCTGCTCGAGGCCAACGCGCCGGCCGATCGATCGGACGGCGCAGGGGAAGAACCCGTCGCCCAGGGAGAGGACTAGCGATGCTGGTACCGATGGTGGTCGAGCAGACCAACCGGGGCGAACGCGCCTACGACATCTACTCGAGGCTGCTCAAGGACAACATCGTCTTCCTTGGCCGGGCGATCGACGACGACGTGGCGAACCTGGTCATCGCGCAGATGCTGTTTCTCGAGTCCGAGAACCCGGAGAAGGACATCTCGCTCTACATCAACTCGCCGGGCGGTTCGGTGACCGCCGGCTTCGCCATCTACGACACGATGCAGCATGTCAAGCCGGACGTTTCGACCCTCTGCGTTGGTCAGGCGGCGTCTTTTGCGGCGGTGCTTCTCGCGGGCGGCGCCAGCGAGAAGCGGCTCGTGCTGCCCAACGCGCGGGTACTGATTCACCAGCCCTGGGTACAGGCGCTGGGGGGTCAGCAGACGGACATCGACATCCACGCCCGGGACCTGTTGCGAATGCGCGGCCGGATCGACGAACTCCTGGCGCTGCACACCGGCAAGTCCACCGAGGAAGTCCACGCCGACACGGAGCGGGACAAGATTCTGACCGCCGAGACGGCGGTGGAATACGGCCTCGCCGATCGGGTCGTGCAGCGTCGGGGCGCCCGCTAGCGGACGCCGAACGGAGCGCCCGCGGCGCCGAGCCGTGCTACCATCCGTGGATGTCCGCGACTTTCGGCGGTTGGTCGTGGAAGGCCGGACGAAGCGCACGGAACGAAGCACCAACGAGCCGACGGATGCCCAGGAAGGACAGCGGAGACGACGCCCTCAGGTGCTCGTTCTGCAGCAAGAGCCAGCGCGATGTCAAGAAGCTCATCGCCGGCCCGACGGTCTTCATCTGCGATGAGTGCGTGGATATCTGCCTCGACATCATCGCCGAGGACCGGATGCTCGAGCAGCGCCAGGAAGCGGCTCTGCCGAAGCCCCAGGAACTGAAGAGGCTCATCGACGACTACGTGATCGGCCAGGAGCAGGCGAAGAAGAAACTCGCGGTCGCGGTCTACAACCACTACAAGCGGATCGACTTCGGCGAGCGGTCCAGGACCGACGTCGAGCTGCAGAAGTCGAACATCCTTCTGATCGGCCCCACCGGCACGGGGAAGACGCTCCTGGCGCAGACCCTGGCGCGGCTGCTGAGCGTTCCCTTCACGATCGCGGACGCGACGACACTGACGGAGGCTGGCTACGTTGGCGAGGACGTCGAGAACATCATCCTCAAGCTCTACCAGGCGTCCGGAAGCGACAAGGAAAAGACGCAGCGCGGCATCGTCTACATCGACGAGGTGGACAAGATCTGCCGCAAGGGCGACAACCCGTCGATCACCAGGGATGTCTCGGGCGAGGGCGTGCAGCAGGCCCTGCTCAAGATCCTCGAGGGCACGCAGTGCAACGTGCCGCCCCAGGGCGGCCGCAAGCACCCGCACCAGGAGTTTCTGCAGATCGACACGACCAACATCCTCTTCATCTGCGGCGGGGCGTTCGTCGGTCTCGAGGAGCGCATCGAGCGGCGGATGAACGAGAAGACGATGGGCTTCGGCGCCGAGATCAGGAACCGCGACAAGCGGGCAGGCGAGATGCTCAGGCACGTGCTTCCCGAGGACCTGATCAAGTACGGTCTGATCCCCGAGTTCGTCGGCCGTCTGCCGGTCGTGGCGACCCTGGAACAGCTTGACGAGGTCGCCCTGGTCCGGATCCTCACCGAGCCGAAGAACTCCCTGGTTCGGCAGTATGAAGCGATGTTCGAGTTCGAGGACGTGAAGCTCACCTTCACCGTCGAGGCGCTGCGGGCGGTGGCGCGCCAGGCCATGAAGCGCAATGTCGGCGCCCGCGGCCTGCGGATCATCCTCGAGGAGTTGATGCTGGAACTGATGTACGGCCTGCCGTCGGAAGCCGGCGTCAAGGAGTGCGTCATCAACGAGGATGTGGTGATGAAGGGCATACAGCCGCTGACCGTCTACGAGAAGGCCGTCTAGAGATGGCTTCAGGATACGTTTCGACCTCGAGCGATCGGCTGCCGGTGGTGCCGCTGCGGGACATGGTCGTCTTCCCGCAGATGATGGCGCCCTTCATCGTCGGCCGCCGCGGTTCGGTGCTGGCACTGGAGCAGACCCTCCGCACGGCGGGCAAGCTGATCTTCCTGGTCGCCCAGCGGGATCCCAAGGTGGACGATCCCGGCATCGACGACATCCATCCGATCGGAGTCGTCGCCCGGGTGGTCCAGAACGTGAAGTTGCCGAACGGCAACGTGAAGGTCATGGTCGAAGGGGTGCGCCGGGCGGGGCTGCGGACGCTGAAGGAAAGGGCAGGCGCCTTCGAGGCCGAGCTCGAGGTCTACGAGATCAGCTACCCCGCCGACGACAAGGTTCAGGTCTACATGAGCCGGCTGCTCAACAGCTTCGAGCAGTACGCGAAGATGTCCCACCACCTGGCCTTCGAGAGCCTGATGTCGACGCTCAAGCTCGACGATCCCGACCGCTTCGCCGACGCCCTGGCGGCTCATCTGACCGTCTCCACTGCGGAGAAGCAGACTCTGCTTGAAACCCTGAATCCGTACGAGCGCCTGCAGGCGGTTCACGACCTGCTCGATGTCGAGGTCGAGAAGCTCAACATCGACAAGCGGATCAACGTGCAGGTCAAGAAGCAGATGGAGAAGGCGCAGAAGGAGTACTACCTCAACGAGAAGATCAAGGCGATCCACCACGAGCTGGGACGCAAGGACGATCGTGCCGACGAGATCGCCGAGTTGAAGAAGAAGGTCGAGGAGTCCGGCGCTCCGAAGCCGGTGCGCGAAAAAGCCGAGCAGGAACTCCGCCGGCTCGAGGCCATGCCGCCGGTATCGGCCGAGGCGACCGTGTCGCGCAACTATGTCGACTGGCTTGTCTCGGTGCCGTGGAAGAAGCGGAGCCGCGAGTTGAAGGACCTGAAGAAGGCGGCCGCGAGCCTGGACCGGGGCCACTACGGGTTGGAGAAGGTCAAGGAGCGGGTGCTGGAGTTCCTCGCTGTCCGGCAGTTGACCAGCAAGACGCAGAACTCGATCATCTGCTTCGTCGGACCGCCGGGCGTGGGCAAGTCGTCGCTGGCGAAGTCGATCGCTGCCGCCACCGGCCGCAAGTTCGTTCGCCTTTCCCTGGGCGGAGTGCGCGACGAGGCGGAAGTCCGCGGGCACCGGCGCACGTACATAGGCGCCTTCCCCGGCCAGATCATCCAGATGATGAAGCGGGCGGGGACGGTCAACCCGGTGTTCCTGCTCGACGAAGTGGACAAGATGTCCATGGACTTCCGCGGCGATCCGTCGTCGGCGCTGCTGGAAGTGCTGGACCCGGAGCAGAACGACGCCTTCGTCGACCACTACATGGATGTGGAGTACGACCTGTCCAGGGTGATGTTCATCGCCACCGCGAACGTGGAGCACCCGATTCCACCCGCGTTGCGGGACCGGATGGAGATCATTCAGCTCGCCGGATACACGCCGAACGAGAAGCTGGAGATCGCTCGTCAGTTCCTGGTGCCGAGGCAGCTCGACAGCCACGGCCTGTCCGACGATGCGATCAGGTTCAGCGATGATAGCCTGGGGTTCCTGTTGGACTCCTACACCCGCGAGGCCGGGGTCCGGAACCTGGAGCGCGAGATCGCCGCCGTGTGCCGCAAGCTGGCCCGGCGGCTTGTCGAAGACGGTCGAGCCGAGAAGGTGAAGGCCGAATCGAAGAGAAGGAAGAGCCGGAAGGGCAAGACGAGGAAGGCGGCCTCGGAGCCGGCGGTGTCCGTTGATGCCGGCCTGGTTGCGGAACTCCTCGGCAAGCCGAAGTTCCGACCCCGCAAGAAGCTCGACGAATCCGAAGTCGGCGTTGCCACGGGCCTGGCCTGGACTCAGGCTGGGGGCGAACTGCTGGAGAGTGAAGTCGGTCTGATGAAGGGTACCGGCAAGCTGATACTGACCGGCAAGCTCGGAGACGTGATGAAGGAGTCCGCGCGGGCCGCGATGTCCTATCTCCGCAGTCGCGCCGACGTGTTCGGTCTCGAGCCCGGCTTCCACGCCGACCAGGACCTCCACATCCACGTGCCCGAGGGCGCCATCCCCAAGGACGGTCCTTCCGCCGGCATCACGATGGCCTCGGCGCTGATCTCGGCTCTGCTCGACGTGCCGGTGCGGGGCGATGTGGCGATGACGGGCGAAATCACCTTGCGTGGAAAGGTGCTGCCGGTGGGCGGCATCAAGGACAAGGTCCTGGCGGCGTACCGCGCCGGAATCTTCGAGATCCTGCTCCCGAAGGAGAACGAGAAGGACCTCGAGGAAGTGCCCGAGGAAGTGCGGGAAGAGATGACGTTCCATCTCGTCGAATCGATGGACGAGGTGCTCGAGACCGTCTTCGACGGAGTCGTCCGCAGGGTGCCGGAGGTGCCGGCCGAGTTCCAGAAGCCGGCGGATGAAGCCCCGCCGGCCAACGTCGCTCACTAGCAGTCTGCAGGAGTCCGCGCCTGCGCGTGGACTTGCCGGAGACCGGGAGGGATGGGCCGTGAAGGTCCGCAGCGCGCGCTTCGTCAGATCGGCCGTGCGACCAGCCGACCTGCCTGCGGATGGCCGCCCTCAGATCGTCTTCGCCGGCCGGTCGAACGTTGGCAAGTCGAGCCTGATCAACCGGATGCTCGGGCGCAAGGACCTGGCGCGCACGAGTTCCAGGCCGGGGCGTACCCGCACCGTCAACTTCTTCCTGGTCGACGAGTCGTGGTATGTCGTGGACTTGCCCGGCTACGGCTACGCTCGGGTTTCGAAACGGGAACGGGAGGCCTGGGGCCGCAGCGTGGACCGATACTTCCGGTCGGCTGCAGGCTCGGCCACGGTGGTGCTGCTGGTCGATGGCAAGATCGCCGGCAAACCACTCGACTTCGAAGCGTACGCGTACCTTCGCAGTCTGGGGTTCGATCCCGTGGTTGCGGTCACCAGGATCGACCGCGTCAGACGCGGGGCTCGAGCCCGAACTCTTGCCGCGGTTGCAGAGCTGTTGGGAATGCCGTCCGGGGCGGCGCTGTTTCCCGTGTCGTCTCGAACTGGTGAAGGAGTCGCGCGGCTGCTCGGAAGGCTGCTGAACCGGGAGTTCAGCCCCGCTGGGGCCACAGACGTCGAGGACCTTGGAAGATGACGACATACGGAGCCCGGGAAGGGACGGGGAGGGGAAACGGCGGCGCGCGGGCGGCTGCCAGCGCGGAACTGGCCTTCGACCTGAAGGCCCTCAAGAAGCTGAGCAACCGCGACCTCCTCAAGGTGGCGCGGGAGCTGGATGTGGTGGGTGCGGCCGGCCTGGCCAGACAGGAGCTGAGTTTCAAGATCCTGGAGGCGCAGACGGAGAGGAGCGGGCTGCTCTTCGGTGAGGGCGTGCTCGAGTGCCTGAGCGATGGCTACGGGTTCCTGCGCGCCCCGGAGTACAGCTACCTCCCGGGTCCGGATGACATCTATGTCTCCCGCAGCCAGATCCGGCGCTTCGATCTGCGCACCGGCGACACGGTTTCCGGTCAGGTGCGCCAGCCGATGAACAAGGGTGAGCGCTACCTGGCGTTGATCAAGCTCGAGGCCGTCAACTTCGAGCATCCGGACGTCGTGCGGCAGAAGATCTTCTTCGACAATCTGACGCCGTTGTACCCGGAGGAGCGCCTCCGCCTCGAGGTGAAGGGAGACCTCTCTTCGCGAGTCACGGACCTGGTGACGCCGATGGGCAAGGGGCAGCGTGCCTTGATCGTGGCGCCGCCGCGCACCGGCAAGACGATGCTTCTGCAGTCCCTTGCGGGCTCCGTCGCCGCCAACCACCCCGAAGTCGTGCTCGTGGTTCTGCTGATCGACGAGCGTCCCGAGGAAGTGACCGACATGGAGCGCTCGGTCAAGGGCGAGGTCGTGTCGTCCACCTTCGACGAGCCCGCCTCGCGCCACATCCAGGTCGCCGAGATGGTGATCGAGAAGGCCAAGCGGCTGGTCGAGTACGGCAAGGACGTGGTGATCCTGCTCGACTCGATCACCCGGTTGGCCCGTGCCTACAACACGGTGCAGCCGCCGTCAGGCAAGGTGCTGTCGGGCGGCATCGACGCCAACGCGCTGCAGCGTCCGAAGCGTTTCTTCGGCGCCGCTCGGAACATCGAGAGAGGAGGTTCGCTGACCATCGTCGCCACGGCGCTGATCGACACCGGCAGCCGGATGGACGACGTGATCTTCGAGGAGTTCAAGGGCACCGGCAACTCCGAGTTGCACCTCGACCGGAAGCTGGTCGACAAGCGGATCTTCCCGGCCATCGACATCGACAAGTCGGGCACCCGCAAGGAAGAGCTGCTGCTGACGCCGGACGAACTGCAGCGGGTCTGGGTGCTCCGCAAGGTGCTGAACCCGCTGCCCGTGGTCGAGAGCATGGAGGTCCTCCAGGAGCGGCTCAAGAACACGCCATCGAATGCGGACTTCCTTGCGGCCATGTCCCGCGGCGCGCGACGAGGCCCGAACTGAGTTCGCCGCCGCCGCGCGTTGCGGTGCTGCCGACAGCGCCGTCTTCGGTGCTGGCCGACTATCACGAGCTGCTGAACCTCGCGGGTTACCGCGAAGTCGTCGATCCCTCCGTCGACACGGCCCTCAAGATCAACATCTCCTGGCATTTCTTCTACCCGGGCAGTTCGACGACACCGTGGCAGCTCGAGGGTGTCGTGCGGGCGATGAAGAGCGACGGCTACGACCCGGCTCTGATCCACGGCTGCCACAACCGGACCGTGGTCATCGACGCCCGTCTCGGCGAGCGCGAGAACAGGCAGATCGATGTGATCAGGGCCCACGGCCTGCGCAACGTTCACCTCTACGAGGAGGGCGAGGAGTGGCTCCCCATTCGCGAAGCCGTGGGCGATCTTGCGGAGCGCTTCCTGTGCCTGAACGATGTCTATCCTCGGGGCTTCCACATCCCGGCCCGCTTCGTGGGCGAGAACATCATTCACCTGCCCACGGTCAAGACGCACGTCTTCACCACCACGACCGGCGCCATGAAGAACGCCTTCGGCGGTCTGCTGAACGAACGGCGGCACTGGACCCATCCGGTGATCCACGAGACCCTGGTCGACCTGTTGATGGTCCAACAGCACATACACCGCGGCGTGTTCGCAGCCATGGACGGGACGTTTGCCGGGGATGGACCCGGTCCGCGCTGCATGATTCCCCGGGTCGGCAACGTGATCCTGGCCAGCGCCGATCAGGTCGCCATCGACGCCGTGGCTGCGAAGCTGATGGGCTTCGACCCCCTCTCGATCCGCTACATCCGGCTGGCCCACGATCTCGGTCTCGGATGCGGCGATCCGCGGGAGATCGAAGTGGTCGGCGATCCCGCGGTCGCCGGCAGGAGCTGGGGGTTCGTGGGGCCGTTCCGGAAGATGACCTTCGCGGCGAGAATGCAGCACAGGATCTACTGGGGGCCGCTGCGGCGTCCGGTCGAGTGGTCGTTGCGCACTTTTCTGGCGCCCTGGGCCTATCTGGCGAGCGTTCTCTACCACGACTCGTTCTGGTATCCGTACAAGGCGAAACGACAGATGGCCGCAGTCCTGGCAAGCCCCTGGGGCCGTCTTTTCACCGGCTGGGAGAAAGCGAAGGCCGATGCGCGCGGCTACGCCGAGCCAGGCGCACCGCCGTCCGCCGTGTTCCGGACCGGCTGGCGCGCCTTCGTGACCTCGCTCGGCATTCTCTGGACCTGCCTGCGCGAGGCTCCCGAGTTGGCGGTGCGTCTGACCAGGCGTTCGGACGCCGCCGGCGTGCGCGGTTCGGGTTCCTGAGCCGCTCCGGGCGCAGCGATGGCTGAACGTCCGTGGCGGGACCGCGGCGCGGCGTTGTTCGTCACGCTGGCGCTGGCGGCGATGGTCTTCCTTGCGGGGACGTTGCACCGCGGCGCCGCGGCCGCCTCCCATCTCACGGGAGCGGTGCTGCTGCTGGTGCTGGCCGGCTGGGGAATCACGGCGTTCCGTGACCCGCTGGCGCTTGCGACCGCACGTTCGCGCTGGTGGCCCGCGCTGCCGCCCGTGCTCTGGCTGGCGGTCACGGGGAGCTGGCTTCTGTCTCCGGTCGGGCGAGCCGGGGAGTCGATCGTCATCTTCCTGCTGCCCGCGGTCTGGGCGGCGGCGGGAGCAGGTCGCCTGCTCGGTCGGCCGGCGGCGCGGCGTTGGGTCCTTGCCGGTTGCGCGGCCGTCGCCGCGGCAGCCTCGATCTGGGCACTGATCCAGCAGCCGCTGCACGAGCAGGGCCGGGCGGCGCTGCCTATCGGCCATCACAACCAGCTGGCGCTGGTACTCGTTGCCCTGCTGCCGCCGTCGGTGCTTGGTGTCTGGCGTCTTGCAGGCGCCGCCGGCTCGCGGGCGCGCCTCGCCGCGACCGTTGCGGCGGGTTCGATCCTGGTCTGGACCGTCGGCGCCACGGGCTCCATGTCGGGACTCCTGGCATTGGCGATCCAGATTGCTGCCGCCGCGGCCTGGATGCTGTGGCGGTCCGGTGGTCGCAGGCGGCTCGGCAAGACCGCGGCGGGCCTGGGCCTGCTTGCGGCGCTGGCGCTCGCGGCAACCTGGGCGGGGGCGCGGCTGGAGGTTCCCGGCCCGCTCGAACGGCTCGGCGCGGTGCTGCGACTCGAGGATCCCTCGCTTCTCGCCCGTCGGACCTACGTCGAGGCGGCGCTTCATGGCTTCACACGGCGGCCCGTGCTGGGCTGGGGTCCCGGTTCGTCGAGCTGGACTCTGACCCGCCACTGGCGTCCGGCCCCAGGCGTTCACCCGCCGGGCGAAGTGGTCACCGATGCCCACAGCCTGCCGGCGCAGACGCTGTACGAGGTGGGTGCGGTCGGTTCACTGCTGCTGCTCGTGGTGGTCGGCCGCTACGGTCAGCGCCGCCTGGCGGAGCTGTTGCGCGGGGGCGCGGGGCGAGCGGAGGGGCAGTACGGGGATTCGGTCCGGGATCCCGAATTGCTGGCCGCGGCGCTGCTGGGTCTCCTGGGTGCGGGAAGCTGCCTTCTGTTCGGCGTCTTCGCCGTCGTCACGGCGGTGCCGGCGGTGCTGATCATGAACCTGGGGCTGGCTGCTGCGGCGGGCGCCGGCGGGGAGGGTTGGCCCTCGAGACGGCCGTGGCGGCGGGCGCGGCTCTTCCTGTTCCTCTGGCTGGCTGCGGCATTCGCCTGGTCGCTCGAACGGACCTGGGCAGCGAGATCGTACGAGCGCGCGATCGAGGCCTCGCCGGGTCTTGCCTCGTCGCCGGGCTCGGCGGGAGCGGAAGCTCCCGACGGCTTCCTGGTGGAAACAGCGGCCAGCCGTCTGCGGGCGGCCGTGGCGGCGGATCCGGGCTTCCCTCTCTACAGGGCCCGGCTGGATTCCTGGGCCGCAGCGGAGGCCGCCGCCGGACTGGCGCCGCTGTGGCTTCTGGCCGGTGTCGACGAGAGCGTCGACAACGCGCGAAGGAGGCAGGCGTTGGAGCGCGCCTGCGACCTTGATCCGCTGTCGGCGCTGGCGCCGTTCGAGCTGATGCGCCTTGAACGCGAAGGAGGCGTTCCGGCGTCGGATCAGCGGGTCTCCGTGCGAGCGGCGCGCGCGATCCTCGCCGAGCCGCTGCTCCTGGCTTCCCTCACCTTCGAGGGCGATCCGGATCTGCGGGCAGAACTCCATCGACAGATTCGAGCGTGGCCGGGGTTGCCGCCGGGCTGGCTTGCGGCGTTCGACGAGCTGTGGTTCGGACTGGACTGGTCCAACGGACTGGAGGGGCCGCCGCAGGACGTGCTCTCGATCGACGCCGACGGTCGCGCCGCGGTCTCGTTCAGCCTGTTCGCCTTCCGTCGGCCGCCCTGGCCGTTCTCGATCGGGGCGGTGCAGCTGCGCAGCCACCGCCTGGAAGCGATCGCCGCCCACGATCTGCCGGCGGCTACCCGGTTGCTTGAGACAGAGCCGGATCCGTTCTGGCGCTTGCGCTGCGGGCTGCTGACAGAGCGCGAGGAGGGCTGACCGGGCGCTCAGGCAGCCGCGGTGCCGGTCATGACGACACGGTTGCGGCCGGCTCTCTTCGCGGCGTACATCGCATCGTCCGCCGTGCGGAGCAGCCGGGCGGCGGCGTCTCCTTCGGCGTCGGTCCCGGGGCGGGCGGCGGGCAGGCGGCGCAGACTGGCGGCGCCGACGGAGCAGGTGAGATGGACCTCGGGTCGAGATCCGGGGCCGGGGCCGCTGGCGAAGAGGGTCGAGGCCACGCGGATGCGCAGCCGCTCGGCCCGCCTGAACGCCTGATCGAGATCCATGCCGGGCAGAACCAGCGCGAACTCATCGCCGCCGTAGCGGGCGGCGATGCCTCCCGCGTCGTCGGCGGCGGTCCGCAGCAGCGTCGCCACCTGACGCAGGATGCGGCTGCCTGCCAGGTGACCGTGCCGGTCATTGATCCGCTTGAAGCGGTCGAGGTCCAGGAACAGCACGCCCACGTCGCCGCCTCGGTGCTCGGCTTCCGCCGTTGCGGCGGCGAGAGCGTCGTGGAGAGCGCGGCCGTCGAAGAGACCCGTGAGACTGTCCCGACCCTGCGCCGACCGTTCGCGACGACAGGGGACCACTCTCCGTAGCGTTGCCGCTGCCTGAATCGCCAGTTTGCGGACGTCGGCGGCAGGGACCTTCTCAAGCGGCGGCATCGGTCAGCCGCTCCAGGCGGGCGGGAACGCTCTTGTGCCACGGTGTGCAGGCGATGGGATCGCGGTCCGTCACGCTCGTCGGTTCTCTGGGCGCCGTGCCGTCGAGCGTTCGTTCCCCCGGTTCGTCCGGATGGTCGAGCCCTTCGAAACTGCCGTCGGGCCGCCGCCACATGGCCGTCAGGAGGCGGTCCCGGCTGTTCTGGCAGTGGTTCAGGCGTCCGGCCTTCTGGCAGACGCGACCCCTGGAGACCGGGTTGGCGCGGTCGCCGGGGATGCGGACGAACCGGCGGCCGTCGTTGCCGCCCAACCGGACCTGGATGCCGCAGTTGCACTCGCAGAGGATGCACGCCGTCGGCTCCCGTGAAGGGGATTCGGACGGCGCTACGGACGGCGGGTTGCGGGACTCGTTTCCTGGGCTCATGCAGGCTCCTGGACTGCCGGTGGACGCCGCGAACGGCGCCCTCCATGCACAGGCCTGGAGCTTATGCCCTTGTGCTCCCCCGGGGTTCCTCGTCGGTACCTCGCTGGTACCGTGCGGTCCGGTGAACCGCGTTCCTCCGCTCCGGAAGTCCCTGGGCCAGCACCATCTTCGGCATCCGGGCTCCGCGATTCCTGCTGTCGATTATCTGGACGTCGCCGGTCGCAGCGTCGTCGAGATCGGCCCCGGCGGCGGCGTGCTCACCCGCCTGCTCCTGGAACGCGGCGCCAGCCGCGTGATCGCCTGCGAACTCGACCTGCTGTGGACAATGGAGCTGCGCCGGCGGATCGCGGATACGCGCCTGGTCCTGGTCGCCGGTGACGGTTGCGATCTTCGCTACGAGACGGCGCCGGCTTCGACGCGGATCGCCGGCAATCTGCCGTACAACGTGGCGACCCGGATCGTTCTTGCGGTCCTCGGGCGGGCGCCGGTTGGGGCTCGGGCGGTGTTCCTGGTGCAGCGCGAGGTCGCGGACCGGCTGGCCGCGGCGCCGGGCGATTCCGACTACGGCGGTCTGAGCGTCCTGGTCGGTGCGCGGGCAACGGTGCGCCGGCTGTCGGTCGTCCGTCCCGGCAGTTTCGTGCCGCCGCCCGCGGTGACGAGCGCCTTCGTGGGACTGGAGCGTCAGGCGCCGCCGGTCGACGAGGCGGAGTGGTCGGCGTTTGCCGGCTTCGTGCGCACCGCGTTCAGGCAGCGGCGCAAGACGCTCGTCAACAACTTTCGGCCGACCGCGGGCCGCGCTGCGGCCGAGGCGGCACTCGCGGCACAGGGCTTGCCGCGCAAGGTGCGAGCCGAGAGTCTGGGCCTGCGAGATTTCGTGGGGCTGTTTCGCGAGATGACCTGCAGCGGGGGAGGCTCACCTGGACGAATCCCTGCGGGTTGATCGAGAGGTCCCGTCGATTCCCGGGAACCGGAGGGGAGCTGGGACAGGGGGAGTTCCGATGCTGCGTCCGGGCCAGGGAGAACGCTCGGGTGAAGTCGGGTCCTGATCGCGGCAGTCACGAGTCACGACCATTCTCCGATGGGCCCCGAGCGCGCCCGCCCGGTTCACGGCCCGACCCTGACCCGCTCCTCCGGGGCCAATGACCAGGGTCCCGTGATTCGATGAACAGCCATGTGGCCATATGCCGTTGCATGCGCTACAATCGCACGTCCATGCATGTTTCTGCCACGGATGATTGGCGAGGGTTCCGGTGATCAGCTCGGACGATGGCGCTCGACGATTCGGTCTCGGGGGGGCGCCGGCGGGCAAGAACGTCGAACTGGTCGGTCTCCTCCTGCTCGCCCTGGGTGCACTGTTCCTGCTCAGCCTGCTGAGCTACCAGCCGAGCGACCCCGGGTTCCTGCGTAGCGGCGCGAACTCGGGCGAGACCGGGAACCTGATCGGCCCGGTCGGCGCCCAAGTCGCGGCCGCAGGCTACGGGCTCCTGGGGCTTGCGGTCGTGCCCGTGGCGTTGGCGGTTCTCGTCGTGGGCTACCGACTCGTTCGTGCGCGCGCCGGCCGTCCCTCGCTGTTGCAGGGCGCCGGCATCGTGGTCGCGTTTGGAGCATTGCCCACCCTGATGGACCTCGCTTTCGGTGAGGTGCGGTTTCGCGGCGAGCCGCTCCTGGTCGGCGGTCTCCTGGGATCCTCGATCTCAGGCGGCATTCAGAGCCAGCTGGGGGCCATCGGCGCCGCGGTGATCGCGGTGTTCGCGCTGGTCTTCGGCATTTCGCTGACCATGCGAGGCAGCCTCGCGGAGTGGCTGGTCGGCACTCTGGGCAGGCTGAAGGAACTGGTCGTTCTCTTCGTGGAGAAACTGAGGCGCAGGAGCGAGGCCGTCCGGATGAAGAAGGTCGGCGGGCGAACGAGTGCGGCCCCGTCCGGGCCAGCCTCCGATTCACCGCTTCAGGAACTCGCGCTGCGAAAGGCGCTCCCGCAGAAGAAGGTTGAGGTTGTCGGATCGAAACCCGTGCGGCCCGAGGAGTCCGCACCTCCCGCGCCGCCGCCGCCGAAGCTGACCCCGCCTGCAACCGCGGTCGACGAGGCAGGCGACGAAGAGGCAAGCGACGGGGCGAACGGACAGACGGCCGGGAACCCCGAGTTGCCGCCGATCGATCTGCTGTACTGCGAGGAAGTGGACTCGGAAGTCGACGAAGACGAGATCCGTCAGCTCGGCGAGCTGATATGCGCGCGCTGCGCGGAGTTCGGTGTCGAGGGAACCATCGAAGGGATAAGCCCCGGGCCGGTGATCACCGTCTTCGAGTTCCAGCCGGCGCCGGGAATCAAGGTTGCCCAGATCGTCAATCTGCAGGACGATCTGGCGCTCTCGCTGAAGGCGGAAGCGATCCGGATCGATCGCATGCCCGGGCGTTCGACTCTCGGTATCGAAGTGCCGAACACGCAGCGAACGGTCATCCCGTTGGGCGGCCTGCTGGATACAGCCGAGTTCCGGGCGAACAGCTCGCCGCTGACCATGGCGTTGGGGAGGACTCTGCGCGGCGAGCCGTTCTACGCCGATCTGGCGAAGATGCCGCACCTGCTGGTCGCTGGCGCTACCGGCGCCGGCAAGAGCGTCGGCCTGCAGGGGATGCTGACCTCGATCCTGTACAAGGCGCGCAGCGACGAGGTCCAGTTCATCCTGATCGATCCGAAGCGGATCGAACTGGGTGTCTACGCCGACATGCCGCACCTCAAGACCGCGGTCGTGGTGGAACCGAAACAGGCCGCGAACGCGCTTCGCTGGGCGGTGGCGGAGATGGAGAGGCGCTATCGGCTGCTGGCCGAGGTGCATGTCCGATCGATCGCCTTCTACAACCAGGCGATCGCGGATCCGGAAGTGGCTCGACGGCTGCGGCTCCGGGACGAAGAGGCGGACGAGCCCGTGGAACCGCGTGACTTCGAGCCTCTTCCTTACTATGTGATCGTGATCGACGAGCTGGCCGACCTGATGATGGTGGCTTCGTCGGAGGTCGAGACGTCGATCGCGCGGCTTGCGCAGATGGCTCGTGCCGTCGGCATCCATCTGATCGTCGCCACTCAGCGCCCGTCGGTCGATGTGCTTACCGGGACGATCAAGGCGAACTTCCCGTGCCGGATCTCGTACGCGGCCGCCACGCGGCACGATTCGCGCACGATCCTGGATCAGGTCGGCGCCGAGAAGCTGCTCGGCAAGGGCGACATGCTGTTCATGCCGCCCGGCAGCGGTCGCACGATCCGGCTGCACGGCGCCTACGTCACCGAGCAGGAGACGGCGGCGCTGGTTCGCTGGCTCAAGCGCCAGGGCCAGCCCAATCTGGATCTCGCGGTGCTGGCGCCGCCGGCGGAGGATCGCGCTGCCGCCGGCGGAGAGCGCGGCGGCGGAGACGTGCTGTACGACGAGGCGGCGCGGCTGGTGGTCTCGGAACGCATGGGTTCGGCGAGTTTCCTGCAACGGCGCATGAGGGTCGGTTTCTCCCGCGCTTCTCGTCTGGTCGACATGATGGAGCAGGACGGAATCGTGGGTCCGCCACAGGGCGGCAAGCCGCGCGAAGTCCTGGTGCCGCCTGACTTCTTCGAAGAAGTCGAGCAGTCGCAGGCCGCCTTCGAGTAGCGGGGCCGTCTCCGACGGCGGCTGGCGTAGTCTCCCGACAAGGATGTCCGCGCCGCGAAGACTCATCCGCATCGCTTTCTTCGGCACGCCCGAATTCGCGGTTCCGGCGTTGGACGCCCTCGAGGCGGCTGATCGCCGACCTGTCCTCGTCGTCAGCCAGCCGGCGCGTCGCGCCGGGCGCGGCGGCCGTCTGGCGCAGCCGCCCGTGGCCCGTTGGGCGCTCGACCGAAACGTCGACCTGCTGCAGCCTGCGGGCGTGCGGGGCGCCGACTTTCTCGGCAGGCTGCGAGACCTGAAGCTGGACCTTGCCGTCGTTGCCGCGTACGGCCGCATCTTTCCCCGCGCTCTGCTCGAAACGCCGGCGGGCGGATGTGTGAACATCCATGCGTCCCTGCTGCCGGCCTATCGCGGCGCTTCACCGATTCAGGCGGCGATAGCTGCCGGCGAACGGAAGACAGGTGTGACGACGATGGTCATGGAGGAAGGCCTCGACAGCGGCCCGATCCTGTTTCAGGAAGAGGCGCCGATCGGTGCGGACGAAACCGCTGGCGAGTTGTCTTCGCGTCTGGCCGGTCTCGGCGGCAGATTGCTCGTGCGCACGCTGGAGGCGTTGGAAACCGGGGCGGTGGAACCGCGGCCGCAGGACGCCGCGGCGGCGACCCATGCTCCGATGCTGCGTTCGGAGGACGGCTTCGTGGACTGGAATCGGGAGTCGGGAGAGATCGCCTGCCGCGTGCGCGCCTACGAGCCGTGGCCGGGATCGCGGAGCTGGCTTCGCGGTGAAGCAGTACGGATCGTGGCGTCGCGGCCGCTGGAGTCGTGTTCCGGAGTCGACGCTTCGGCGGGTCTCGATCGCCCTGGCGCCTTTCTCGGCTGCCGGAGAGTCGAGGGAATCGGGCGGGTGCCGCTGGTCCGTTGCGGCGGCTCGTCCGCGCTGGCGCTTTGTCGGGTGCAGCGGCCCGGCGGCCGGCGAATCAGTGGCCTCGATCTGGTGAACGGACTGCGGCTTGCGGTGGGCGAGCGCTTCGGAACGGCGGAGTGAGTCGGCGCCGGGCCATTCGGATTCTGGATCCGCGCGGCGGCCGGCGCCGGCGCGTCACGGCGATGACGGCACATGCCAAGGTCCGGGAGTTGGCGGCCTTCGTGCTCGAGCGGACTCTGGATTCGAAGGCGCCGGCGGCGACGTTTCTTGACGGCGCGCTCGAGCGCTGCGACCCGCGCGACCACGCGCTGCTGCGCGAGCTCGTGCTGGGGACGCTGCGTTGGTTGCGGTTCATCGACCATGTGCTGGCAGCCGCTTCGCAGCGCCCCCTGGAGCGCATTGAGCGCGCCCTGTTGGCGCCGCTTCGCATTGGCGCTTACCAGCTCTTCTTTCTGGACCGGGTGCCGACCCACGCGGCCGTCCACCAGGCAGTCGAGCAGGCCAGAAGCCGCACCCACGCGGGCGGCGCCAGCTTCGTCAATGGTGTGCTGAGGCGGATCGCCCGATCGCCGCGCCGCGACGACTGGCCTGCCGATGCCGCCGATCGGACGAGGCGTCTGGGCATCCGCTACTCTCACCCGGATCTGCTGGTCGAGCGGTGGTTGAGCACCTACGGCGAGCAGCGAACGATCGCCCTGCTTGGCGCCAACAATCGGCGCAAACCTCTGCACCTGCTGGCGTTCCGGGGTCGAGGCGGCCGCGCTCCTCTGGCGGAGCAGTTGATCGACGACGACGTCGGAGTCGAGCCATCGGTCTTGGCGCCGCACTGCCTGACTGTTCGCTGGGGAAGTCCGCTGGATTCGAGCGCCTACCGGCGCGGCTGCTTCTACGTGCAGGACGAAGCAAGTCAACTGGCTGCGATCGTGCCGCCGCCCCAGCCCGGCGAGAGGGTCCTGGACGTGGCGGCGGCGCCGGGCGGCAAGACCTTCGCACTGCTGGCAGAGCAGCCGGACGTCTGCGGCACGGCCGCCGACCGGTCCCTCCGGCGCCTGGTCACGATGAGCCGGAATGCCGCTCGCCTCCGGCTTCGGCCGCGGCTTCTGGCTGCCGACGGCGTTGCCCCTCCGTTCGGTTCGGTCTTCGACCGGGTCGTCGTCGATCTGCCGTGCAGCGGTACCGGCACGTTGCGCAAGCATCCCGAACTGAAGTGGCGGATCAGCGCCGGCGAGATCGACCGGCTCTCGGCGGAGGGTCTCGCCATGGTGCGGGGCGCAGCCCACTGCGTTCGTCCGGGCGGCCTGCTCGTGATCATCACCTGTTCCATCGAGCCGGAGGAGAACGAGGCTGTGGCTGAAGCTTTCCTGGAGTCCCGGACCGACTTTCGCCGACGGGACATCGCGGGCGATCTTCGCCGGCCCGCGGCGGAGCACGTCGCGGCACCCGGGGTGTGGCGCCTCCTGCCGGCCGACGATCACGACGGCTTCACGGTACAGGTGCTCGAGCGGACTGTGGACTGACGAGCTGATCCCGATCCGGAAGGCGGCGTCCAGCTCCCGCGGTGCGCGTCAAGGCAGCCGCAAGTTCAAGCCGGCGTTGACAAACAGGGCGTTCCGGCCTAGATTCATCCAGTGTTCGGGCGCACCGGAGAAAATCCCCGAGCATACCGGTAAACCGGGTCCGAACGCCAGATGCCGAGCGCCGCTCGATCACGCTTGCGTGGCAGGCCAAGGCGGGACAGGCACGGAACAAGGACGGACGGGCCGCTGCCTGAAGCTCCACGGTTCGGGTTCACATCAAAGACTCCAGGGAGCACACGAGATGGCCGGAAAGGCAGACATCGCAGAAGCCGTCGCCGAGGGCGCGGGCTTGACCAGGAAACAGGCGGCGGACGCCGTCCAGGCAGTGATCGAGAGCGTTTCCGACCACCTGCAGAACGGTGACCGCGTGCAGCTGCCCGGCCTCGGGAGTTTCTCGGTTCGGCACCGGCCCGGCCGGATGGGCCGCAATCCGAAGACCGGCGAGTCGATCAAGATCGCGGCGAGCAACGTCGTTCGATTCAGGATCAGCCGCCCCCTCAAGGAGGCCCTCAACTAGAGGTGGTTTGGCGGGGATGGTGTGCGCCGTCGCTTCCGGTCGGCGCACACGGCGTTGCGTGAAGCGCGCCAGTCAGCGCACCAGGGCGTAGAGGCGTGCGAGACGCCCTGGCTTGACGCCCGCAGCGAAGAGCAGCCAGATCAACCAGTTCGTCGCCACTGTCCGAACGACTCCCCGTTCGATGAACCGGCGTGACGATGTGGTGGCGCGCTGGGAGATGATCGAGATGGAACCCTGTCGGCCCAGGCGGCGCATGAAGTCCAGGTCCTCGAGGATCGGAAGGTCGGCGAAGCCGCCGCAGCGGGCGTAGGCCGCCGCGGTGGTGAACTGCGCCTGATCGCCGAGCGGCAGCCGCAGCCTTCTCGTGCGCAGGTCAACCAGACGGCGGCCCAGGCGCAGGAGAGGCGGCGCCGCTTCGAAGTCGACCAGAAAACCGCCGCCGACGGCCTTCTCGCCCAGTGCCTGTTCGATTGCGTCCCGAGCCGAGACGGGAAGGCTTGTATCGGCATGCAGGAACAACAACACGTCGGCGCCGGCGTCGAGTGCCAGGGCGGCGCCGGTACGCAGTTGCAGACCACGCCCCGGTCGAGGCGCCTCCGCCACCATCGCGCCGGCCTGGCGCGCCAGTTCCACCGTGCGGTCCCGGCTGCCTCCGTCGACGACGATCAGATCGTCGCAGTGGCGGCGCGCGCCGGCTATCGCGGACTGCACCGTGCTTTCTTCCTCGAGCACCGGCATCACGATCGCGAGGCGCATCTCGGGCTCCTGTGTATCCCATGGGGGAAGTCGCGCCGCGCATCCCGGTCCGGCCTCGTCGGTCCTCGGTCGGCCATGGCCCGAGAACGGCCCGCCATGCCGTTCCTCGTCGTGCTGCTGCGTCGGCGCCTGGCCGCACGGGCGCCTGACCGCTCTCGGTGCGACACGGACTTCTGTCGCGGGCTCTTGTCCGATCGGATCGGACTGCTGGTAGGTTGGCGAGCGTCGCCTGGGGACGCCTGACGCGTCTTGGAGACGTTGGCATGAGTACCGAACCGTTCAGCCACCTCGACCGCCGCGGCCGTGCGGCCATGGTCGATGTCTCGGCCAAGGACGTGACCCGGCGGGTTGCGGAGGCTTCGTGCAGGGTGCTGCTGTCGGGCGGCACGGTGGAGCGCCTGGAGAAGCTGCCCAAGGGTGATGCCCTGACCGTGGCGCGAGTGGCGGGCGTCCAGGCTGCCAAGAGCACGGCCGCCTGGGTGCCGCTTGCTCATCCCCTGGCACTGGACCAGGTCGAGGTGGAGATCGCGCCCGGCGAGGGCGGCGTGACGATCCGCAGCCGGGTCGTGGTCACCGCCCGGACCGGCGCCGAGATGGAAGCGTTGACGGCCTGCGCCGCTGCAGCCCTCGCGCTCTACGACATGGTCAAGTCGGTCGAGCGCGGCGCCGTGATCACCGATCTGCTGCTGGAGGCGAAGAGCGGCGGTCGCAGCCGCGAGTACCGGCGCAGCCGTTGAGCCGCCGTGGCGATCCGTTCCGGTCTCGACCGTCTGCTTGATGACGCCGGCTGTCTGAAGCACCGGAGCTACGCGCTTCTGTGCCACCAGGCGTCTCTCAGCCGCGCCGGCGTCCACGCGCATCTGGCCCTGGCGGCGGCGACGCAGCCGGCGGCCGCTCTGCTGGCGCCCGAGCACGGCTTCTACGGCGTGGAGCAGGACATGGTCGCGTCGCCGGACGAGCGGGATCCGTGGACTGGCGCCCCGGTGGTCTCGCTCTACGGCGAGGACGTGTCCAGCCTGAGGCCCCGGCCGGACGTCTTCGACGGCTGCGATCTGCTGGTGATCGATCTTCAGGATGTCGGCGCGCGCTACTACACGTTCGCCGCCTCCGCGGTGTGGGCGGCCGAGGTCGCGCTTGCGGCCGGCTGCGAGGTCTGGATCCTCGACCGTCCGAACCCCCTGGGCGGTCGGGAGGTGGAGGGCAACCTGCTGGATCTCGACTTCGCCTCCTTCGTGGGCGCCTTCCGCCTGCCGCAGCGCCACGGACTGACGCTGGCGGAGATCGTGCTTCTGGAGGCGCGCCGCCGCCGATGGGACGTCGCTTCGCTCACCGTCTTCGAGGTCGAGGGCTGGCGGCGCGAGCACACGTGGCAGGACAGCGGCTGGCCCTGGACGGCGCCGTCGCCGAACATGCCGACGCCGGATACCGCGGCCATCTACCCGGGGCTGTGCCTGTTCGAAGCGACCACCGTGTCCGAGGGCCGCGGCACGACGCGGCCGTTTCACCTTCTCGGGGCGCCCGGCGTCGATGCGCCCGCTCTTGCCGACCGTTGCCGGGCGCGGCTCGAAGCCGCCGGGCTGAGCGGTGTCTCCGTCGTGCCCGCCATGTTCAGGCCCCAGTTCCAGAAGCACACGGGAGCGGTGTGCGCCGGTGTGGAACTCCGCGTCGTCGACGCGCGGGCCCTCCGGCCGGTTCGGTTCGGGTTCGAGTTGCTGCTCGCCTTTCGCGATGTCCTGGGGCCGGCCTTCGCGTGGCGCCGCGAGCCTTACGAGTTCGTCTCGAACACGCCGGCGATCGACCTGCTGGCGGGCACGGACCGCTTTCGCCTCGGCCTCGACGCACCGGCCGCGCTCGGACGTTGGTACGCGAGCTGGCGCGACGACGAGGACGAGTTTCGAGCCGAGCGCCAATCGGTCTTGCTGTACGTCTGAAGCGCTGCCACAATCCGCCGGCGGCAGGTCGCTTCCGATCTGGCCGTTTCTCAGTCCGGTCCACCTGACCCGAGTCTGACCCGAGGTGCAGCCGATGCCGCGGATCCTGATTGCCGATTCCCTGGCGCCGGCAGGCGCCGACCTGTTGCGCGCGAGCGCGGAGGTGGACCTGCTTCGAGACGAGGACCGCCCGCGGCTCGCCTCGTTGATCGGAAACTACGACGCGGTCATCGTGCGCAGCGGCACCCGGATCACCCGCGAGGTCCTGGAGGGCGGCGACCGTCTCAAGGTGGTAGGCCGTGCCGGAGTGGGCGTCGACAACATCGACATAGCCGCCGCCACGCAGCGCGGCGTCCTGGTGATCAATGCGCCGACCGCGAACTCGCTCTCGGCCGCCGAGCACACCTTCGCCCTGCTGCTGGCGCTTGCGCGGCGGATTCCGTCCGCCGACGCGTCACTCAAGGCCGAGCGCTGGGAACGCAAGAACCACGTCGGCAGCGAGCTGCATGGCAAGACGCTCGGCGTGATCGGCTTCGGTCAGATCGGTCAGCGGGTCGCCGTCCGGGCCCGCGCCTTCGAGATGGAAACGCTCGCCTTCGACCCCTTCCTGCAGGCGGAGGTTGCGCGTCGACTCGATGTCGAGCCGGTGGCCCTCGACGATCTGCTCGCCCGGTCCGACTTCATCACTTTCCACACTCCGCTGACCGATCAGACCAGAAACCTGCTCGACGAGTCGCGCATCGCCTTGATGAAGGACGGTGCGGCAGTGATCAACGCGGGGCGCGGCGGCGTGGTCGACGCCGAGGCCCTGCTCGCGGCGCTCGAGTCCGGCAAGCTCTCGGGCGCGGGCCTGGACGTGTTCCCGGAAGAGCCGCCGACGGACTACCGGCTCGCTGCCCATCCCAGGGTAGTGGCCACGCCCCACATCGGCGCTCAGACGACGGAGGCGCAGGAGCGGATCGCCACCGAGACGGCCCGCATGGTGCTCGCGGCGCTCCGCGGCTCGCTCGCGGTGTCGGCGGTGAATCTGCCGTTCCGTTCGTCGGGTTCTCGCGGAGAGCCCTTCCTGCGCCTGGGCGAACAGCTCGGCCGTCTGGCTGCCGTCGCGCTCGGCGGCAGCCTGAGGCGGCTCCAGGTCGATCTCTGGGGCATCGAGGACGAACTGCGGAAACCGGTCACCGTGGCGGCACTCAAGGGCGCCTTGATCCCGTCCTGCGGCGAGGGAGTGAACTACGTCAATGCCGAGCGTACGGCCGCCGACCGTCGAGTCGAACTCGTGCAGGCCACGCACAGCGACCAGGCCGCTTACGCCCGTCTGGTGCGGGTGCGGGCAGCCGGCGCCGAGCCGCCGGCCGGAGCATGGATGGCAGACGGCGCAGCCGAGGTCTCGGGCACGACCTATCGTCACGGCGAGTTCCACGGCGATCTGCGGGTCGTTTCCTTTGCCGGCTTCCAGCTCGAGTTCCAGCCTCGCGGCCTGCTGCTGTTCCTGCGCAACCGCGATGTGCCGGGCTTCGTCGGCCGGCTGGGCACCCTGCTCGGCGACGCCGGAATCAACATCGCCGACATCCACCTGTCCCGGGAACCGGGCGGCGACGCTCTCGCCGTGCTGCGGCTGGACCAGGTCCCGGACGACGCCTGCCTGGGGGCGCTGCTGGCCGTGGACGAGGTGATCGCGGTCGATCTGGTCGACCTCTCCTGACGAGGCTGGTCCGACCCTCGTCAGCCTGCAAGCGACCTCTCCTGACGAGGCTGGTCCGGACCCTCGTCAGCCTGCAAGAAACGCGGCGATGCCGGCGTCTCTGAGGCGCTGCAGCACGTCGTCGGCTGCTCGCCTGCGTCTGCGCTCGATCTGGACGCGGTGCACTCCTCGTCCCCTCCTGACCTTCACGTTGTCGAGGTCGAGTTCGCGTCGGAGGCGTCGGGCCAGCGCCACGGCCCTGCTGCGTTTGCGGAAAGCGCCGGCCTGGATGGTGAAGCCGCCTTCGCGATCCGGGTTCGCCTTGCTCGCGCTCCGCCCGCGTGCGGGGTAGGAGATCGGCAGTTGCCGCTTCTTCGGCGCCAGCCGCACGACCTTGATGCGGACGTTCGCGAGACCCTGGCCGAACATCTCCAGCTGTCGGGCGGCGCCGACGGAAAGGTCGATGATCCGGCCCTTGACGAAGGGACCGCGGTCGTTGATCGGCACCCTCAGCTTCTTGCCGTTGTCCCGGTTCCTGACCAGCACGACCGTTCCCAGCGGCAGCTGCTTGTGAGCGGCGGAGATGCGGTTCATGTCGTAGATCTCGCCGCTGGCAGTCGGGCGGCCGTGGAACTTGGTGCCGTACCACGACGCCAGTCCTTTCTGGGTGGTTCCGCGATTCGGCGACTCGAGTACCCTGGTCGAGGCGCATCCGGCCAGCAGGCCCGCAGCGACGACAGTGGCGAGCGCGGCCGCGAGCAGACTGCCGGAGCGGTCGTCGGGAAGCGGGTGCGGCCGGAACATCGGGTTCGTTACACCCTGGGCGCCTCGACGGCCGCTGCCCGGCACCTCGCCAGCGCCGGTTCGACGGCCTCGGCCAGAAACTCGTCCACCTGTTCGGCGGAACGGCCGCTGAAGGACTCCGCATCGATCAGGGACTCGAGTTCATCGCGTCCGAGCCGGAACGACGGATCGCCCGCGATCAGGTCGATCAACGGGTTGGGCGCTCCTCCGGAGACCTGCGCGTACGCCTCGAGACTGTGCCGGCGAATGCGCTCGTGCAGATCCTGGCGGTCGCCGCCGCGCAGCGACGCCTCCATCAGGAAGGTCTCGGTGGCCATGAACGGAAGCTCGCTCTTCACCCGGGCCGCCGTCGCCGCCTCGTTGACCCGCAGTCCCTGGGCGATGTTCGCGGCCAGGAGCAACACGGCATCGACGGTCAGGAAGCAGTCGGTCAGCACCAGGCGCCGGTTCGCGGAGTCGTCGAGGCTGCGCTCGAGCCACTGGGTGCCGGCGTTGAGCGCCCCATGCAGCGAGTCGCTCATGACTCGCCGCGACAGCGAGCACATGCGCTCGGACCGGACCGGATTGCGCTTGTACGCCATCGCCGAGGAACCGACCTGGTTCTCGTCGAACGGCTCGGAGAGTTCTCCCACGCCCTGCAACAGCCGCAGATCGCTGCCGAACTTGTGGCAGCTCTCGGCGGCCCCGGACAGCGCGTGCAGGACTTGGCTGTCCTGCTTGCGCGGGTAGGTCTGGCCGGTGATCCGCCAGCTGGCCTCGAAGCCGAGCGCCGACGCCACTCGAGCGTCGAGTTCGCGCACCTTGCCGTGGTCGCCGCCGAACAGGGTCAGGAACGACGCCTGGGTGCCGGTGGCGCCCTTGGCGCCCCGACAGCGCAGCCGGTCGCGGCGGTCGGCAACTTCCTCGAGGTCGGTCAGGAAGTCCTGGAGCCAGAGGCAGGCGCGCTTGCCCAACGTCGTCAACTGGGCCGACTGGAAGTGGGTATAGGCGAGCGCGGTCGTACTCCGCTCCCGGCGGGCGAAGGCAGCCAGCTCGGCTACCGTGGCCGCCAGCCTTCCGGCCACGAGGTCGAGCGCTTCCCGAACGATCAGCGCGTCGGTGTTGTCCGTGACGAACGCCGACGTGGCGCCCAGGTGCAGAATGCTGCCGGCGTTGCCGCTGACTTCGGCGAAGTGGCGAAGGTGGGCCACCACGTCGTGGCGCGTTTCGCGTTCAAGTCGTGCAACCCGCTCCAGGTCGAGCTCGTCGGCGTGCCGGCGCAGCGCGTCGAGTTGCCGCTCGGTGATCGGCAGTCCCAGAGCCGCTTGATTCTCGGCCAGACAGATCCAGAGCCGCCGCCAGGTTCGAAACCTGTGCCGGGCCGAGAACAGCCGCGCCATCTCCTTGCTTGCGTAGCGCTCGTGAAGCGGATTCTGCGGCGCCTCCCCAGCGTTGGCCATCCTCGCAGTCTACCAGCGCAACTGTCCATTTTTCAGTGGTTTGTGGTCGGTCCGCCAGCCTTCGCCGGGACCGCGGGGCGGCGCGGAACGTCCGCAGCCGCACCCTCGCCGACAGTCCAGGCGGCCTCGACCGGATTGCTGCTCTTCGACGACGCGAATGCCGGGACGAGCGCGACTCTCCCGTTGCGCCGGCGCGCTCGTCTACGCGCGGTCGAGGAGGCGGAGCATGACGGCCTTCTGGGCGTGCAACCGGTTCTCGGCCTGATCGAAGACACGGCTCCGGGGGCCGTCGACGACCGAGGCCGCGACTTCCTCGCCCCGGTGGCAGGGCAGACAGTGGAGGTAGATCGCGTTGCCGCTGGCCTTGGACATCAGGTCGTCGTCGACGGTGTAGCCGTCGAAGTCGGCGAGACGCTGCTCTCGTTCCTTCTCCTGACCCATCGAGGTCCAGACGTCGCTGTAGACGGCATCCGCGCCGGCGGCGGCGGCGTGCGGGTCGGCGCCGGTTTCGATCCCGGCGCCGGTGTCGGCGGCGAATCCCTGCGCGAGGTCGAGATACCTGTCGGCGACTTCGTAGCCGGGAGGCGAGGCGATGGAGAAGTCGACACCCGCGCGGGCGCAGGCGATCATCAGGGAGTGGGAGACGTTGTTGCCGTCGCCGATGTAGGCGACCCGGCGGCCGCGCAGTTCGCCGAATTCCTCGCGGACGGTCATCAGGTCGGCGAGCGCCTGGCAGGGGTGCAGCTCGTCGGTCAAGCCGTTGATCACGGGCACCGTGGCGTGCTCGGCCATCTCGACCACGGTGCAGTGCTCGAAGGTGCGCAGCATGAGAAGGTCCACGTAGCGTGACAGGATGCGGGCGGTGTCGGCGACCGTCTCCCCGCGCCCGATCTGGAGGTCTCGCCTGGAAAGGAAGATCGGCTGGCCTCCCAGTTGCGCCATGCCCGCTTCGAAGCTGACCCTGGTTCGCGTCGACGCCTTCTCGAAGTAGAGGCCGATCGACCTGCTCCTCAGGGTGGCGCGGTGGGCTTGCGGCTTGGCCTTCAGTTGCAGGGCCAGGTCGAGGATCGACTCGAGTTGACCGTCATCGAGGTCGCCGATCGAGATCAGGTGTCGAGGCATTCGGGACGTCCCCCCGTCGGGCGGGCTTGCGTGTGGCCGGCTACAATACCTTGCCCCTTGGATCCCTTGGCTCTGATCCCTTGGCTCTCCCAGGCGGCGAAAGGTGAGCGGCGCGACCGGCAACGAACGACCGTGGGTGTTCGTCACCGGCAACGCGAACAAGCGGCGCGAGGCGGAACGGATCGTGGGCCGCAGTCTGGAGACGGCGGTTCTCGATCTGCCGGAGATTCAGTCTGGAGACCTGATCGAGGTGCTGCGGTTCAAGGCGGAGACTGCCTGGCAGCGGCTCGATCGGCCGGTCGTGGTCGAGGAGACCGGTCTGGAACTGACCTGCATGCACGGTTTCCCCGGGCCGTTGGTCAAGTGGATGCTGGAGGCGCTGGGCGCCGCGGGCCTCGCGAACGTCGCCATTCGCGTTGGCGACCCCGGGGTCGTGGCGCGCTGCGCCCTCATGCTCAGGAGCGGCGAACGGGAAGTGATCGCCGAGGGCGCGACGGCCGGCAGGCTGGTGCTGCCGCCGCGAGGCCGCGGCGGCTTCGGCTGGGATCCGGTGTTCGAGCCCGAGGGGCTCGAACGGACCTACGCGGAACTGGGCGATGAGGTCAAGGACCGGATCGGCCACCGGGGCCGCGCCTGGCGCCGGTTCCTGCGGGCGCTCGATGGTCTGGAAGCGGTCTGTCAGGAGTGTCGGGCCTGACGCTTCAGGGCCGAGTGCACGGCCTCGACGCGCGTGCGGAGCTCGGCCAGGCTGCCGGTGTTCTCGATCACGAAGTCCGCTGCGGCGCGCCGGTCCCTGGACCGGGCCTGCGCCTCCATCCGTGCCGCCGCCTGGCCGCGGCCGAGGCCGCGCTTCACGGCCCGGTCGAGGCGCAGCTCGGCCGGCGCCTCGACCGTGACCACGGCGTCGTACCGTCCGCGACCGCCGGTCTCGGCCAGCAGCGGCACTTCGAACACGACGACGGCGCCGTCGTCCGCCGACTCCAGGATCTCGAGGTAGCGCCGTCCGACCAGCGGGTGGATCGCCTGTTCGAGGCGCTTGCGGCTGGCGGGATCGGCGAAGACCGTTGGCCCCAACGCCTGCTTGTCGACCGATCCGTCTATCTTCAGCATCTGCGGGCCGAAGAGATCGGCGACTGCCTGGGCGCCCGGCTCGCCTGCTCGGTACAGATCGGCGACCATGGCGTCGGCGTCCGTCACGATGCAGCCCATCTCGGCCAGCATGGCGCCGACGGTCGACTTGCCGCTGGCGATGCCGCCGGTGAGTCCCACCCGCAGAGCCGTCATTCCGCCAGTGAGAGTGCGCTGTCGCGAACCGCCATGGGCACCACGGTATCGTCGCTCATCTTGACAAGCTCTGGCAGGGACTCTACGATCCCTGTTCCTCATGTGCGGGGAGGTTCGGCGGGAGTACGCCTGTTCCTCCGACATGCCGTGCGCAACCGGGTGCCGGCGCTCCGGTCGATCTGCGGGGGCGGGCCAGGAAACACGAATGACTGCAACAGCCAGAGCCAGAACGGCGAATCCGACCTATAGCCCCAAGGTGGGTGAGATCGACCGACGCTGGTACGTGGTGAACGCGGACGGCGTGACGCTCGGACGTCTGGCCACGCGGGTGGCGCGCATCCTGACGGGCAAGGAAAAACCCTTCTACGCGCGTCACATCGACGTCGGCGACTTCGTCATCGTCGTGAACGCCGAGAAGGCGGTTCTCACCGGCAACAAGGACAAGAAGAAGATCTACTACCGCCACAGCGGACAGCCGGGCAAGCTCAAGTCGGAGACGGCCGGTTGTCTGCGAGCCCGCCGGCCGACCAGGCTCGTCGAGTTGGCGGTGCGGGGCATGCTGCCCAGGAACCGCCTCGGCCGCAGACAACTGCGCAAGCTCAAGGTCTATGCCGGCGCGGACCATCCCCACATGGCGCAGCAACCGGAGCCGATCGCGATCGAGGGGAGGCCGAGTTGACGGAAGCGAGTTACGGGACCGGCCGTCGCAAGACGGCCACGGCGCGCGTGTTCCTGCGCGCCGGCAGCGGTGAGATGACGGTCAACGGCATGGGGATGGACGACTACTTCAGCAGCGAAGTGCTGAAGATGATCGTCCGCCAGCCGCTGCAGGTGGCCGAGAAGGAAGGCGAGGTCGACATGTGGGCCACGGTCCGCGGCGGCGGCAGTTCGGGCCAGGCCGGCGCCATCCGACACGGCCTCTCGCGTGCGCTGGTGGGTTTCGAACCCACGCTCCGCGAACCGCTCAAGGCTGCCGGGTTCATGACCCGCGATCCGCGGCGCAAGGAACGCAAGAAGTACGGTCAGAAGGGTGCGCGTGCGCGCTTCCAGTTCAGCAAGCGGTAGCGGGGACAATCTCTTGGCTCACGTGACGATGAAGGAGATGCTGGAGGCGGGCGTCCACTTCGGCCATCAGACCAGGCGCTGGAATCCGAAGATGCGCAGTTACATCTTCGGACGCCGCAACGGCATCTACATCATCGACCTTCAGCAGACCCTGCTGCTCTTCCGCGAGGCGGCGGACTATGTGGAGCACATGGCTCGCATGGGTCGGAGGCTGCTGTTTGTCGGCACCAAGCGTCAGGCGCAGCAGTCGATCGAGGAAGAGGCGCGCCGCTGCGGCCAGTTCTACGTCACTCATCGCTGGCTTGGCGGTACGCTGACCAACTTCGTCACCATCCGGGCTTCTGTCGAACGCCTCCAGGATACGGAGAAGAAGCTCGCTGACGAAGACAGCCTGCTGACCAAGAAGGAACGTCTTCGACTGGAGCGCGAGCGGGACAAGATGGTCCGCAACCTGGACGGCATTCGGGACATGGAGCGGCTCCCCGACGCGCTCTTCGTCGTCGATCCGAAGCGCGAGCACATCGCGATCGCGGAGGCGAACAGGTTGAACATTCCGGTGGTGGCGATCGTGGACACGAACTGCGACCCGGAACTCGTGGATCACGTGATCCCGGGCAACGACGACGCCATTCGGACGATTCGGTTGCTTGCCAGCCGCATAGCCGACTCGTACATCGAGGGTGTCGCCGCCTGGAGCAAGGGCGACGAGGCGGACAGCGAAGCCGCAGGACGGGCCGAGTCCCTGCACTCGGCAGGGCAGGCGGAACCTGCTGCGGCCAGCGCCGGCGCTTGAACCCACGGCAGGTTCCTGGTGAGGGGCGACGGTCCTTCGTCAGGCGATCCGGCGACCGGGGGCGCCGGGATTCGGTGACGTTCCAGCCTTGGGGCGGTTGCCCCACCACAGGGAGAAGGAAGCGATGAGCAAAGCGGTGACGGTCGCAATGGTCAAGGAACTCCGCGGGCGCACCGGCGCCGGCATGATGGACTGCAAGAGGGCCCTGGTGGAGACCGGCGGCGACCTCGAGGAGGCGCTCGACGCGTTGCGCAAGAAGGGTCTCGCTTCGGCCGCCAGAAAGGCGGCCCGGGCCACCAGCGACGGTCTCGTCGTGTCCTACATCCACGCTGGCGGCAAGATCGGCGTGCTGCTGGAGGTCAACTGCGAGACCGACTTCGTTGCTCGCACGGACGACTTCCAGCAGTTGGCTCACGATCTCTCGCTGCATGTGGCTGCCAGTCGGCCCCGTTTCGTCGGTCGCGACGAGGTGGCCGCCGATGTTCTTGAACGGGAGAAGAGGATTCACCGCGAGCAGGCGCAGGAATCGGGCAAGCCCGAGCACATCGTCGAGCGCATCGTCGAAGGGCGGATGTCGAAGTTCTTCGCCGAGAACTGCCTCCTGGAGCAGCCGTTCGTGAAGGACCCGGACCGGAAGGTCGAGGACGTGCTCAAGGCAGTGATCGCAAAGCTGGGCGAGAACATGCGCATCAGCCGATTCGCGAGGTTCCAGCTCGGAGGCGATGCAACCGTCGCCGCGGCGGTTTCACCGGCTTCCGATCCGTCCTGATCGCGGCATGACCGCAGTCGCCGCAGCCGAGCCGGCCTACCGCCGCATCCTGCTCAAGCTGTCGGGCGAAGCCTTGATGGGCGACAAGCCGTTCGGTCTCGACGAGGCGGTTGTCGGCGTGATCGCTGCGCAGATTCGGGGTGTCTTCGAACTCGGCGTGGAGACGGGCATCGTCGTGGGGGGCGGCAACGTGATTCGCGGTCTGGCGGCGAGCCATCGGGGCGTCGAGCGGGCTACCGGCGACTACATGGGCATGCTGGCGACCGTCATCAACAGCTTGGCGATGCAGGACGCGCTGGAGAAGGCGGGCGTTCCGACCCGCGTGCAGACGGCGCTCGCAATGCGCAGCGTGGCCGAACCGTTCATCCGCCGCCGCGCGATCCGGCACCTGGAGAAGGGCCGGGTCGTGATCTTCGGCGCCGGCACCGGGAATCCCTATCTGACGACGGACACCGCCGCGGCGCTCCGCGCGAACGAAATCCAGGCCGAGATTCTGCTCAAGGCAACTCGGGTCGACGGCGTCTACAGCGCCGACCCGCGCCTGGACGCCGGTGCGAAGCGCCTGCCCGAAGTGACCTACCAGGAGGTCCTGGAGCGCAATCTGGGCATCATGGACGCGGCCGCGATCAGCCTGTGCCGAGAGAACGATCTGCCGATCGCCGTGTTCGACCTCGGTGTGGAGGGCAACATCCGTCGAGTGGTTCTGGGCGAGCGGGTCGGTTCCCTGGTCAGGTGAGCGGTCACGCGCGTGACCCGGGTCGTCTGATGCGCGCCGGCGCGGAAGCGTTGCGAAGCGGCGGCCATGCCGCCGTCCGGGCGGGCTAGAGTTGCAGCCGCACGAGGCTGCAGGGAGGCGGGGAGGCGCATGCAGGATCTGTTCTTGGAGATGGAGCTCAAGATGAGGGATGGCGTCGACCATCTTCACCGAGAGCTGAAGACACTGCGAACCGGTCGCGCGTCGACTGCGTTGCTCGACGGAGTGACGGTCGAGTACTACGGCACGCCGACGCCGCTCAACCAGCTCGCGAGCCTGTCCGTCGCCGACGCCACGCTGCTGGTGGCGCAACCGTTCGATCCGACCCAGATCGCCGCGATCGAGCGTGCGATCCTGGTCGCGGATCTGGGGTTGAATCCCTCCAACGACGGCAGGATTGTTCGTGTCCCGGTGCCTCCCCTCACCGAGGAACGTCGCAAGGAGATGGTGAAGCGCGCTCACGAGATCGCGGAGCGCTTCCGCAATGCAGTGCGCGGCGTGCGGCGCGAGGGCAATGATCGGCTGAAGCAGATGGAAAAGGCCAAGGAGATCTCGCAGGACGACGAACGCCGGGGCGGCGACGAGATGCAGAGGCTCCATGACCACTACATCGGTCTGGTGAACCAGGCGCTGGCGAACAAGGAGAAGGACATCCTCGAGGTCTAGCGGCCATGGCGAAGGTCGCGCCGCAGCGTCCATGCATCTCGGTCCGGCATCGTGCTCCTCGGTCGTACATGGCCCGACATGCTTCCTCGTCGCGCCTTGCCGTACGGGCGTGCGGATGAATTTCAAGGCCACGACCCATGAAGAGCTGGGGCCCGTCGGTCGAGGCGAGGGCATGGCAGCCCAGGCCGTGGTGCTGATCGAGCGTCCGTGCGGGTGAGCGGCCGGGACGATCGGCGGCGAACTCCCGAGCCGACCCCGGGCGCGCGCCGGCGTTTCGGCTATCAACCCGTTCGCGAGATCCTCCGCAGCCGGCCCCACGAAGTGGCCGAAGTGGTCATCTCCAGGGCGGCGGGTGAGCGTCGTCGGACGATCGAAGGTCTGTGTGCGCGGCACGGGGTGCCGGTTCGACGCGTGGCTGCGGCTGAATTGCGGGCGCTGCTCGGCGCTCAGGGACTCGCAGCCGGCGCGGCGCGCGGTTTTGCGGCGTTCCTGGCGCCGACGAGGCGGAGCGGATTCGGCTCCGGCGAAGCTGCCGTTGCCGCTGCCGACCCGCAGCTCGTGGTGCTGGTCGAGGACGTGCAGGATCCGAGGAATCTGGGCGCGCTTCTGCGGGTATGCGAGGGTGCGGGAGTGGGCAGGGTTCTGATCCGCGACCGGGGTTCGGCGCCGCTGTCTGCCGCCGTTGCCGGAACCGCCGCGGGCGCTGTCGACTGGCTGGACGTCGAGCGAATCGTGAACACTGCCCGGGAAATCGAGCGCTTCAAGCGAGACGGTTTCTGGGTCTACGGCGCGGAGGCCGCGGGCGAAGCGCCGTGGACGGTGGACCTGAGCGGCCCGATCGTTCTCTGCATCGGCGGCGAGGAGCGAGGTCTCCGGCACCGGACGAAGAGCCTCTGCGACGGCCTTCTCGGTCTGCCGATGCGCGGCCAGGTCGAGTCTCTGAACCTCTCCACGGCGGCCTCGGCTCTGCTCTATGAGGCGGTGCGCCAGCGCCTTGTCAGACCGGAGGGTCTCGCGTAGACTGCGGCGTCGTCGTGGCGCTGCCGTGGTGCCTCGGTGCCTCGTTGCGAGGGCCGGCATAGCTCAGCTGGCAGAGCAGCTGCCTTGTAAGCAGCAGGTCCTCGGTTCGAATCCGGGTGCCGGCTCCACGGCGGGAAGTTGCCGGAGGTGTGGCCGAGCGGTCAAAGGCAACAGACTGTAAATCTGTCGGGCTAAGCCCTACGGTGGTTCGAATCCATCCGCCTCCACCACGTCTTCCCCAGGCAACCGCGCGGGAGTAACTCAGGGGTAGAGTCTCAGCCTTCCAAGCTGCTGGTCGCGGGTTCGATTCCCGTCTCCCGCTCCACGCCTTGCGGGGCGGCACATCGGCCTGGCGTCGTCACGAGCCTGGCACCCGTCAGGGCGCCGCCATGACCGCCATCGCCTCCACTTCGATCAACAGCGACGGATACACCAGCCCCGTCACGCCGACCCAGGTGGCGGCGCGCGGGGGGTCGAGTCGCAGGACTCTGGCCTGGGCACGTCCGACCTGCTGGACCTTTTCCGGGTCGATGTCCTTGATGAAGACGGTCGTCTTCACGAGATCTTCGGCGCTGGCGCCGGCCTGCTCCAAGCGTCTGACGACGTTGGTGAAGGCGATCTCGGCCTGCTCGGCGAGAGTGGCCGCGGGCGCCTCCGCGCCATCGGCCCATCCGATCTGACCGGAGATGAGGATCGTGGTGACGCCGTTGGCGGTCGTCCTGGCGATGTGGGAGAAGCCCTGTTGCGAGCCGAGGAATTCCGTCTTCAACTCCTGTGTCTCCGCGCTGCCGGTTGCCAGCAGGAGCGAGCCCAGGACGAAAACCAGGCTGTGAGGTTGTCTCCGCATTCAGGCCTCCTGAATCGCATCGAGCAAGTGAGTCGTGCAGGTGGTTGGTAGATCGCCGCCGATTCTAGCTCCATGGCGGCCCGAGTCCCCGGGATCCCTGGTCGCGAACTGCTCGGTGCTACGCTGATCCCGGAGGATTCAGAGATGGGAATGAACCGTTTCCTTCCGGCCGGGTCGGCATTGTGCGCCGTGCTTTCGACCTTCGTGCACGGGCCGACATTCGCCGGTGAACAGTGGGTGACCTATCCGGGCGGCGACGGTCCCGGCGCTGGCCGCAAGGTGGTCCTGATCGCCGGCGACGAGGAGTACCGCTCGGAAGAAGCGATGCCGATGCTGGGCAAGGTGCTGTCCGTGCGTCACGGCTTCGAATGCGTCGTGCTGTTCTCGATCGACGCCGCGACGGGGACGATCGATCCGGAAGAGCAGACGAACATCCCGGGTCTTGAAGCGCTCGACGACGCGGACCTGATGGTGATCGCCACGCGGTTCCGGGAGCTTCCCGACGAGCAGATGAAGCACATCGTCGACCATGTCGAATCGGGGCGCCCGATCGTGGGCCTGCGGACCGCCACGCACGCCTTCTCCTACCAGCGCAACCCCGACAGCCGGTACGCGCACTGGAGCTTTCGCAGCGAGACCTGGCCGGGCGGGTTCGGGCAGCAGGTGCTGGGCGAGACCTGGGTCAACCACCACGGTCGTCACGGCCGGGAGAGCACCCGCGGCGTCGTCGCTGCCGGTGCCGCCGGCCATCCGATCCTGCGCGGAGTGACCGATGTCTGGGGTCCGACGGACGTCTACGGGGTGATGAACCTCGGTCAGGACGCCGACGTGCTGTTGCTGGGCGCGGTGCTGGCCGGCATGTCGCCGGACGACCCGCCGGTCGAAGGGCCGAAGAACGACCCCATGGAGCCGCTGGCGTGGACCCGTTCCTACACCGGCAGCGGCGGCAAGGCCTCGCGGGTGTTCACGACGACGATGGGATCCTCGACGGATTTCGAGAGCGAGGGGCTGCGGCGGCTGGTCGTGAACGCCGTGTACTGGGGGCTGGGCCTGGAGAACCGGATCCCGGAGCAGAGCGACGTGCGGATCGTGGGCGAGTATCAGCCGACGGACTTCGGCTTCGGCAGCCACGCATCGGGCGTTCTGCCGTCGGTTCACGATCTTCCGTAGGGCAGCCGAGGCGGTCGCCGTCGGCTCGATCAGCCGCCGGTCCGCTGCCTCGCCTTCGCGCGCTGGCGTCGCGCCTGGCCGCGAAGCGGTGGCATACTGCTGAGCCCGCGGCGGAAGAGGCCAAGGACGGAGCGCAGCGAAATGGAGATGGAGACCTTCCAACTGGAGCGGCAACAGTCACTCTGGGAGCACGAGGTGGACATCAACCTGAGCGAGAGCGGCGTCGACCCGCTGACGCTCGACGGCTTGGCGGCGCTGGGACTCGACCTCGACCTGCTCCACGCCGTGCCGCTCGAGTACATCCAGTCGAACGGCACACCGGAGTTGCGGTCGCAGCTTGCCGGGAACTACGCGGATGCAACGGTCGAGCACGTGCTGGTGACCAACGGTTCTTCCGAAGCGAACTATGTCGCGGTGCAGGTGCTGGTCGAGCCGGGCGACGAGGTCGTGGCGATCGTGCCCAACTACCTGCAGGTAGGGCTGGCTGCGCGTGGACTCGGCGCGCTGGTCAGGGACATCCCGCTTCTGCCCGGCGCCGACGAATCGACCTGGTCGCTCGATTGGGCGGCGTTCGAGGCCGCGGTCGGCGAGCGCACCAGGCTCATCTACCTCAGTCATCCGAACAATCCGACCGGCCACGTGTTCACGCCGTCCCAGCTCGGTCGGATCGCGGCAGCTGCGGAGCGGGTCGGCGCCTGGGTGCTCTCGGACGAAGTCTACCGTGGCGCCGTGCACGACCTGGCGCCAGGCGAGGAGGCGCCCGGCATGTGGGGCCGCGGCGAGCGCGTGATCGCGGTGTCCAGTCTGTCCAAGGCCTACGGTCTGCCGGGCGCCCGTCTCGGCTGGATGGTCGGCCCGCCCGAGTTCATCGAGCGCTGCTGGGCGCGGCGCGACTTCACGACGATCGCTCCCGGGGCGCTTTCCGACGCGATCGCCCGCTTCGCTACCGAGCCGTCGAACCAGGAGCGGTTGTTCGAGCGCGCACGGCGGATGATGCGCACCAACCGCGAGACCTTCCGCGACTGGACCGGCCGCCGGAGCGGCGCGCTCGGGTATCGCGCGCCGCGGGCCGGCGCCTTTGCCTTCGTGCCGTTCTTCGGGGAAGGCTCCGAGGGCGGCCGTCTGGCCGACTGCGCGGGCTTTGCCGAGCGGCTGCGCCGGAACCGCAGCGTGCTGCTCGTGGCTGGCCGTTGGGCCGGCATGCCGGGCTATCTGCGCTTCGGCCTCGGACTGCAGCCCACGGCCTTCGCGGAGGGCCTGCGCCGGGTCGGGCTGGAGATCGGCGGCGGAATCGCGCCGTGAGCAGCGCCCGTCTCCGGCGCGCCGTCCACTTCGTCCCCGGCGGCAACGACCGGATGCTGGCCAAGTCTCTGGGACTCGAGGCGGATACGCTGATCCTCGATCTCGAGGATGCGGTGACGCCGGACCGCAAGCAGGACGTGCGCCGCGAGGTGGCGGGCTGGCTGAGGACGACGGACTTCGCCGGCAAGGAGCGCGCGGTACGGGTCAACGACCTGATGACGTCCTGGGGCCGCGAGGACTACGAGGTCACGATGGAGCACCCGCCGGACGCCTACGTCGTGCCCAAGGTCAGCGGCGTCGACGATGTGCTGCGGGTCGACCGTCTGGTTGCGCAACTGGAGTTGGCCCATGGTCACGAACTGGGCGGCGTCGCCCTCATCCTGATCGCGACCGAGACCGCCGGCGGGGCGCTCAATCTCGCCCATCTGACCGCGACGACGCGGGTTTCCGCGCTGACCTGGGGCGCCGAGGATCTGTCCGTGTCGATTGGCGCGAGCCGGCGCCGCGACGAGCGCGGCGAGTACCTGGACGTGTTCCGCTACTGCCGGTCGATGACGCTGCTCGCGGCGCGGGCAGGCGGCGCTCAACCGATCGACAGCGTCTTTGTCGACATCGGCGACCTGGATGGCTTGCGGCTCGACTGCCAGCGGGCGGCCTGGATGGGCTTCGAGGGCAAGATGACGATTCATCCGAACCAGATCCCGATCGTCAACGAGGTCTTCACGCCGAGCGATGCAGAGGTCGCCTCCGCCGCAGCCCTGGTGGCCGCGTTCGCCGAGAACCAGGCCCAGGGCCGAATGGCCTTCCGTCACGAAGGCCAGATGGTCGACGCCCCGCATCTGCACCGCGCCGAGCGGGTCCTGGACCGCGCCCGGCAGGCTGGAGCGATCGAGTAGGCAAGGCCCGCAGGACCGCCGCGGGCTTTGGCGTGCAGCCGTTGGTGCCGGGGCAGACCGGGTCAGCTTCCAGGTGTTCCAGGTTGACGTTCGCGCCCGAGTCCGGAAGGCAGCGCCACGGCGGGCACGTCCCGGGGCATGCGCGGCGAACGGGCGTGGAAGTTCGAGGCGTGACGGCGTCGACCGCCCTGTACCCGCGCCTGGCTGGACAGCTTCGCGAAGGCGCGTCAGAGTTCGCGGCTTGACTGGAAGGTTCCTGCGGAGATGGTCGGGATGGGCCGCGTTGCCGGCCGCTGGCCTTGGGCTGCCTGGCTGCGTTCCGGATCCGGCGCGGGTCGACGTCGTGGATCTGGTAGCGGAGTTCCATTACGCCGAGGTCGCACGGGAGCGGCCGTTGATCGACCTGGGAACTCCCTCGGCGGCCGCTGCCCTGGTCGATGGTTGGTCCTGGAACGAAACCGATCCCCAGGGGGCCAGTTTCGTGTGGGCGGTTGGGCCGCGTTCGGAGGTCGAGGTGTTCCTGGCGTGGGCGCGGGATCTGGAGGTCCGCATGAGGTGCCGTGCGTACCGCTACCCGGGAGCGCCGGCCCAGATCGTGAGCGTCCTCTGGGACGAGGTGAAGGTCGCGTCTCTGGAGTTGAAGTCCGGCTTCGTGGAAGGCGGACTCGTCGTGCCGGCGGAACTGGCGACTTCGGGCAGTCACCGGCTTGCCCTGGTCCCGGAGTATTTCGGACGGCCCGAGAGGACGGGAGACGCGGGCCGGGCGCCCAGGCACCCCAGAAAGCTGTCCTTTGCGTGCGACTGGATTGCGCTGGGTGACGGCCCTGCGGTCGGCGAGGCCCGCGGCGAAGGCGATACGCTCTGGATCCCGGCTGCAAGCGAGGTTTCCTTCTTCCTGGAACCCGAGCAGGACCTCGAGTTGCATTGGGAGGGCATCGCTTTCCGGGGCGCAAGCAGCCTCGACGTGGTGTGGGAGGTCGAGGACGCGCCGCCGGTGACCGGTTCCATCACCCGGGAGTCCGCACCGCGTCTGCGTCTGCCGTTGCCGGCGGCGGGAGAGCGGGGGGCGAAGGCGGCCGGCGACGATCGGCTTGCGGGACTCGCGTCCGTTCGACCGGCGCGGCTGACACTGCGGGCGGCGGGGGACGACGTTGCTTCAGCTGGAGAGGCGGCTTCAGGTGGAGTGGAGTCGGGTGCCGTCCTGCGCAGGCCGCGGCTGACCGCGGCGGCGAGCGGCATGCAGCTGCCGGATCGGGCTGCCGACGAGCCGTCCTTCGATGAGGCCGAAGTCTCGAGGCCGCCTTCGTCGGGCGGTGAACGGGATCCTGCGTCCATCCTGCTCTGGATCGTCGACACGTTGCGAGTGGACCGCCTGGGCTTTCACGGCCACGAGCGAGGGGTGTCGCCGAACTTCGACGCTCTCGCGGAGCGTTCGACCGTGTTCGAGCGGGCGATCGCGCAGTCCTCGTGGACCCGCCCGACGGTTGCCACCCTGCTCACGGGCGTGGGTCCCGAGCGCCACGGCATCAGGGAACTGAGCCATGGCATGGAGGAGTCCTTCGCCACCTTGCCGGAGCGGTTGAGGGAACTCGGCTATGCCACTGCCGGTTTCTCGGCGAACGCGAACGTGACCGCCGATACCGGATTCGCGCAGGGTTTCGACCGTTTCGAGTACGCCGCGGTCGATGTCGACGAACTCGTCGAGCAGGCACTCGCCTGGTTGGACGAACTCACTGCTCGCTCGCCCGCGCAACCGTTCTTCCTGATGATCCTGAGCGTGGAGCCGCACGCTTCCTTCGCCCCGGCGGAGCCGTTTCGCAGCCGCTTCGCGGCCGGAGTCGACGATCCGGGGTTGGGCTCGGTGAAGCACCTGAGGGCGCTGAGCAACAAGGAGGCAAGTTCGGGGCCCGACATCGTGGAGAAGCTGTTCCTGCTCTACGACGCGGAGATCGCATGGAACGATCACGTCTTCGGGGAGTTCCGGCGCGAGTTGGACCAGCGGGACCGAAATCCTCTCGTCGTCGTCGTTGCCGACCACGGCGAAGCGTTCGAGGAGCGCGGTGTCTTCGGCCACGCCTGGGACCTTCATCGCGAGGTGCTGGACATCCCGTTCTTCATTCACCGGCCGGGGCAGGTCGAAGGCCGTCGGGTACCGGTGCCGGTCCAGCAGGCGGATCTTCTGCCGACCCTGATCGAGATCGCCGGCGGCGAGCCCGTGCCGGAGATCGAAGGCGACAGCCTGGCGCCGCTTCTCCACGGCGGCGCGGACGGCGCCCCGCAACTGCCCGCCGACCGGCTGCTGCTTTCGACGATGGACACGTTCCGGCGTCCCGCGGCTTCGCTGGTGCGCGGCCGTTACAAGCTGATCGAGCTGCGCCGGCCCGGACACGCGCCGAGCCGGCAGCTGTTCGACTCGCTGGACGACCCCCGGGAACTTCGCGACCTCGCCGCCGAACGGCCGATCCTGGCCGGTCGGCTGGCTCGGCTGCTGCGGGAGCAGGTGGAACTTTCGGGACGCGACGCGCTGCCGGCTCCGGAAGTCGAGATGGAAGAGGAAACCCGCCGCCGGCTCCGGGCTCTCGGGTACATCGAGTAGCGCCGTTGCACCCGCCGCGGACTCCGGCCTGGCCGTCGCTCCCTCACCACGCCAGGGGGGAGCTTCTGCAAGTTGCCCCTCACATGCGCCAGGGTGAACTGCGTCAGGGCAGTCTGCCGCTGCTATAGTGCCTGTCCACGTGAACAGGATCCTCGGCCGCATCGGCGCTGCGTTGGCGGTCGCCTTGCTCCATTCTGCCGCCGCCGCGGCGGCTCAGCCGGAGGACCCGCCGCTTGCGCAGCTGATGCGCGCCACCGACGACGCGATGCGGGGCGACTCCAGCGAGAGCCGGATCACGATGCGCATCAGGACCGAGCGTTGGCAGCGGGAACTGCGGCTCCATGTCCTCTCGGAGGGCGGCGAGAAGGCGCTGGTGCGGATCGAAGCGCCGGCCAGGGAGCGCGGCACGGCAACGCTCAAGGTCGAGCAGAACATCTGGAACTACCTGCCCAACGTCGACCGGACGATCAAGGTGCCGGCGTCGATGATGCAGGCAGCCTGGATGGGCAGCCACTTCACGAACGACGACCTGGTGCGCGAGTCCCGCTACAGCGAGGACTTCGAGTGCGCCTACCTGGAGCGGCCGGCGGACGCCTCGGGCCATTGGCTGGTGCGTTGCGTGCCGTTGCCGGATGCACCCGTCGTCTGGGGGGCGATCGACGCCAGGTTTCGGGCGCAGGACATGCTGCTCGACCAGGCGGAGTACTTCGACGAGCGCGAGCGGTTGGTGCGCACGATCGTCTACGAGGACTTCGGTCCGCTGGGCGGCAGGACGCTGCCGCGCCGGATGTGGGTGATCCCTGCGGACGATTCCGGCGAGTTCACGGAAATGGTCTACGAGGAGCACGCGTTCGACGTCGATCTGCCGCCGGCGACGTTCTCCTTGCGGTCGCTGCGCCAGTAGTTCGGGGGCGGCTGGATGAAGATCCTCCGCATGGCCTGGCGCAATCTGTGGCGCAACGGCCGCCGCACCCTGGTCACGGTGGGCGCGATGACCCTGGCCCTGTGGACGATGGTGATCTACACCTCGCTCATGCAGGGAATGCTGGGCAGCATGGAGAGCACCCTGCTCGACGTGGAGCTGGGCGAGATCCAGATACACGCTGACGGCTACCGGGAGCGGCCGTCCATCTGGGAACGGATAGCGGACCCCGATGCGCTGCTTCGAGCCCTGGACGAGACCGGGCTGCGGTCGAGCGCGCGCCTGCTCGGCGGCGCCCTGGTTGCTTCCGGCGACGCGTCGACGGGGGCGATGCTCAAGGGTCTGCGACCGGAACGCGACGCGCTGGTGAGCGACGTCTACCAGCGGCTCGACCGGGGAGAGTGGCTCGACACGTCGGATCCCGAGGGCGTCGTACTGGGTTTCAGACTGGCGCGCACGCTGGGTGTCGACGTCGGCGACGAGATCGTGGCGCTGAGCCAGGCGACCGACGGCAGCATGGCGAACGATCTCTTCCAGGTCCGAGGCGTGCTCCGGAGCCTGAGCGAGGACACGGACCGGGCGACCGTGTTTGTCGTCGAGGACCAGTTCCGCAGCTTCTTCGCCCTCGAGGACGGAGCCCACCAGGTCATCGTCCGCAGCGGCGAAGGACTGGGTCTGGCCGCGGCGGCCGGAGTCGTGGAGCGGGCCGCGGCGTCAAGCGTCCCCGGGGTCGAGGTCAGGAGCTGGCGCGACCTGCTGCCGGGTCTCGCGAACATCTTCGACTCCGCTCAGGCCGCCGTCCAGGTGGTGGCCTTCATCGTCTACGTCGTGATCGCCATCCTGATCCTGAATGCCATGCTGATGGCCGTCTTCGAGCGCATCCGCGAGTTCGGCGTGCTGAAGGCAATCGGCGTGTCGCCGCGGCGGGTGCTTGCGCTCATCCTCACCGAGGGGGCGCTGCAGGCGGCTCTGGCAGTCGCGATCGGACTTGCCGCCAGCGTGCCGGCGCTCTGGTTCGTCACCACCAGGGGAATCGATGTCGGCCAGCTGGGCGGTACGGCGATCATGGGCGTCTCGATGGACCAGGTCTGGACTGGCGCACTCGATGCGGCGACGATCGCGGGGCCGGTCGTGATCCTGCTGTTCATCGTCTTGCTGGCGGTGCTCTTGCCGGCGGTCAAGGCGGCCCGGATCAGCCCGATCGAGGCGATTCACCATCAGTAGGCAGGTGTCGGCGTCGAAGAGGGGAGGGAACATGAATGGACCGAACGTGGTGAACCTGGCCTGGCGCAACCTGTGGCGCAACCGCCGCCGAACCCTGCTGACGATGGGCTCGATCGTCTTCGGCGTGTTCCTCGCGGTCGTGTTCACCGCCATGCAGGACCGCAACTGGAAGGACATGATCGATCTGGCTGCCCGGCTCGGGGGCGGCCACGTCAGCCTGCAGCATCCCGAGTACCTCGATACGCCGACCCTGACGCGCACCGTGGTGCGCGGCGGGGCGATCGAGGCGGCACTCGACGGCGAGCGCGGTCGGGTTGCGCGCGCCGTCGAGCGAGTCGTGGGGCCGACGATGCTGGCGACGGCGGGCGAGAACTTCAGCGCTGCCTTCATCGCCTTTGATCCGGGTGCGGAAGACGAGACGACGTTGTCCATCCTGGAAGCGCTCGACGAGGGGGCGGCGCTCGAGCCGGGCGATGGCCGGGGCGTGATCCTGGGTCACCGTCTGGCCGGCAATCTGGGGATGGAGCTCGGCGACAAGGTGGTCTACACGGTGACCGACAGGAACGGAGAAATCGTGAGCGGCCTGGCGAGACTGCGGGGAACGCTGCGGACCAACGCTCCGACCGTGGACGGCGGGTTCTGCCTGCTGCCGCTCGACACCGTGCGGGACCTGCTCGGCTACGAGGACAACGAGGCCACGATGGTCGCCGTGTTCCTGCACGATCAGCGTCAGAGCGGGCGGGTGGCGAGCCGGCTGGATCAGGTGTTGGGCGGCGGCGTTGCCGCCGTGCCCTGGAATGCGAGCCAGCCTCAGCTGGCGGCCTTCATCGCGCTCAAGGTGGGCGGGGCGGTGTTCATGGAGATCCTGATCGCCGTGCTGGTCGCGGCCGGGATCTTCAACACCCTGTTCGTCAGCGTGATGGAACGGCTGCGGGAGTTCGGCATCATGCTGGCGATCGGCTGGAGTCCGGGGCGGCTGTTCCGTCTGGTGATGATGGAGAGCGTCTGGCTGGCGGCGCTCGGCCTGGTCGGCGCGTTCGTGATCACGGTCGGACCGTACCTCTACCTTTCGTCGACGGGGCTCGACCTGACGGCTGTCTACGGCGGCACGGTCGAAGTCGCCGGCGTGGGCCTCGATCCGGTGCTCAAGGTCGGCATCTTTCCGCGCAACGCGGTGATGATCGCGCTGTTCGCGGTGGTCGCCACGCTGGCATCGGGCATCTATCCGGCCTGGCGCGCGGGCCGGGTGGAACCGGTCGAGACGATCAAGGTCGTGTGAGGTGGCGGCCGACCCGATCATCGCGCTTCGCGACGTCACCAAGGTCTATCGCCAGGGCAGCGTGGACGTTCACGCGCTTCGCGGATTGAATCTGCGCATCGAGGCGGGTGAGTTCACCGCGATCTGCGGTCCTTCCGGTTCCGGCAAGACGACCGCCCTGAACCTGATCGGAGCGCTCGACTCCGTGACCTCGGGTTCCATCTCGTTCGAGGGGCAGGAGCTGGGTGAACTGAACAAGAAGCAGTTGAGCGCCCTGCGGCGCGACCGTATCGGCTTCGTGTTCCAGGCCTACAACCTGATGCCGGTGCTCACGGCGTACGAGAACGCGGAGATGGTGCTCTGGGTTCAGGGCGTCGGCGCGTCGGCGCGCCGCGGGCGGGTGATGGACCTGCTCGAGCAGGTGGGGCTGAAGGGCATGGAGGATCGCCGTCCGTCCGAGTTGTCGGGTGGTCAGCAGCAGCGGGTGGCGATCGCTCGCGCGATTGCCAGCAATCCGGCGGTGGTGCTTGCCGACGAGCCGACGGCGAACGTGGACTCGGAGACCGCGGAGACCCTGTTGGGCCTGATGGAGACACTCAACCGGGATCGGGGCGTGACATTCCTGTTCTCGACCCACGATCCGTTGGTGATGGAACGCGCCCGCCGGGTGGTGCGCCTGGTGGATGGCCGCGTTGCGGGCGACGAACGGCGCCCGTAGCGCCGGGTGAAGTGGAGGCCGGGGCCAGCCACGGAGTCGGCGACGCGTCCGGCTGTTCCGCGGTGCTGCCTTGGCGGGCCGCGGCGGCGGCCGGCGTGTCGCTCGCGCTGCTGGCGGCGGGTGCGGCAGCGGCGCCGTCGGCAGCGCAGGTCGTGGTGGGCGGTGACGTGCGGTTCTACGCCTTCCGGGTCCTGGAGGACACCGTCAGCGATGGCGAGGGCGGCGGGCGCACTGCCGCCGAAGACGCCGGCCTGGGCGATGCCGGCGGCGTGGAGCTCGGGATCTTCCGCCTCAAGCTCGATTCCCGCTGGCAGACGGGATCGCGCGACCGCCTTCGCCTCGAGATGCACGCCGTGGCGCAGGCGGTGTCGCCGCCTGGCGGCGGTTCCCTGACCTCGGTGGCCACCGGCGCCGCGCCGCGCTTCTTCGATCTCGAGTCCGACTCCTTCGGCGGCGGCGACGTGGCCGGCGTCACGGAGATCGACCGGCTCAATCTGCGCTGGGACCGGCCCGGCTTCCAGATCGTTGCAGGGCGTCAGGCGGTCACCTGGGGCGTGAACCACTTCTGGCCCGTGCTCGACCTGCTCGCCCCGTTCGCGCCGCAGCGAATCGACCGTGCCTACAAGCCCGGTGTCGACGCGTTGCGGCTGACCATCCCGGCGGGCGACTTCTCCCAGATCGAGGTCATCGCGGCAAGTCAGGGTGCACGAACGCCGGACGACCTGAGTTTCGCTTCGCTGGGCCGCTTCCACAGTGAACTCGGCGAGGGCGACTCGAACGTCGACTTCGGCTACATGGTGGGCGGCTTCCGCCGCGACTTCGTCGTCGGGGGCTTCTTCTCGGCCGACATCTGCGGCACCGGCCTGCGCGGAGAGATCTCCTGGACCGGTCCCGGCTGCGGTCCGCGGAGCGGTCGCGCTGCCTTCGGCTGCAGCGGCTTCTGGCGTTCTACCGTGGGTGTCGACCGCCTGTTGACGCCGCGGCTGACCCTGATCGCCGAGGCGAGCTGGAACGGCATCGGCGCCGGCGGTCCGGAGAACCCTGCGCGGCTGGTCCATGCCGACCGTGTCGGGCGCGGCGAGGCGGCGTCTCCCGGAAAGCGCCATGCCGCTCTCTCGCTGGCGTGGCAGGTCCATCCGCTGCTGACCATGAGCGGCGCAGTGCTCTTCGACCGGGAGGATTCCTCGGCGCTCTTCCAGCCCGGCGTGGCCTGGTCGGTTTCGGACAACGTGGCCGTGGGCGCGGGCCTGATCGCCTCGACCGGCCGGGGCCTGTCGGATGGAGTCCGCGGCAGCGAGTACGGTGCAGTTCCGGTCGTGGCGTGGACTTCTCTCACTGCTCACTTCTGAGCGTCCCGCCCGTCGCCTTTACCGATCGTTCACGGAAGGAACCTAGGCTTCGCCCGCAATGGCCTATCCGTGTCGGGCGTGGGTTCTCGCACTCGCCGTGCTTGCCGCGGGGTGTGCCGGAAGCGGCGAGGTTCCCCGCGAAGTGATCCAGAACAAGGGATCGGACACCTTGGTCAATGTTGCTCAGGCTTGGGCCGAGGAGTACGCGAAAGTCCAGCCGGCGACGGCGATCGCGGTGTCCGGAGGGGGTTCCGGCACGGGCATCTCGGCGATGATCAACGGCATGGTCGACATCGCGAACTCGAGCCGCCGGATGACCGACTCCGAGCTCGCGCAGGCGCGAGCCAACGGCCAGGATCCGATCGAGTACGTCGTGGGTCATGACGCGCTGGCCGTGTTCCTTCACGAAGAGAATCCACTGGCCGAGATGTCGCTCGCTCAACTTGCGGACATCTACGGCGAAGGCGGAACGGCGGAGCGCTGGAGCCAGCTGGACGTGGCGCCGCCCGGTTGCCCCAGCGACGAGATCGTGCGCGTCAGCCGGCAGAACAACTCCGGCACCTACTTCTACTACCGCGACGCCATCCTGGGCTCTCGCCGCGACTTCAAGCTGGGGTCGCTCGACATGCACGGGTCGAAGGACGTGGTGGACCTGGTCGAGAACACGCCCTGCGCGATCGGCTACAGCGGCCTCGCGTACGCGACCGAGCACATCAGGATGCCCTGCATCAGCAGCAGCGAGGGCGGGGAGTGCGTGGAGCCCACCGTCGCCACGGCGATCGACGGTTCCTATCCGATCTCGCGGCCGCTCTTCATGTACACGGAAGGTGAGCCGCAGGGCGCGATTCGCGAGTACCTGGACTGGGTGCTGAGCGATGTCGGCCAGTGCATCCTGCACCGGAAGGGGTACGCGCCGCGATCTGCAGTGGATTGTCCGTGAGCCACGCCGCGGACCGCAGGGACCTGGCCTGGTGGGTCGACCGGGTCGTGCAGATTCTCGTCCTGCTCGGCGGGTTGTCGGCAATCGTCTTCATCGTCGGCATCTTCCTGTTCATCGGGCGCGAGGGCGCCGGGTTCGTCCTTGACGGTTTCAGCTTTCGCGAGTTCTTCCTGTCGCCCCGCTGGACGCCGACCTCGAACTACAACCCGACCTTCGGCGCCCTGGCCCTGATCGCGGGCACCGCCTCGGTGACCGGACTGGCCATGCTCGTGTCCGTGCCCTTCTCGCTCGGCGCCGCGATCTACATCGGGGAGTTCGCCTCCGGGCGGGTACGTGAGACCCTGAAGGTCCTGGTCGAACTGCTGGCGGCGATCCCTTCCGTGGTGTGGGGGTTCGTCGGCCTCTCGATCATGAACCCCCTGATCGTCCGCGTCTTCGACGCGCCGGTGGGCCTGAACGTGCTGAACTCCGGAATCATCCTGGGCCTGATGGCGGCTCCCATCATGACCACCATTGCCGAGGACGCGTTGAAGGCGGTTCCCGACGCGTATCGCGAGGCGGCCGAGGCGATGGGCGCGACGCGCTGGCAGGTGATCTGGAAGGTCGTGCTGCCGGCCGGCCGCAACGGCTTGGTCGCGGCGACCCTGCTCGGTGTCGGCCGCGGTTTCGGGGAGACGATGGCGGTCCTCATGGCGAGCGGCCACGCGGTCAACCTGCCGACGAGTCCGTTCGACGCGGTGCGGGCGCTGACCGCGACGATCGCCGCCGAACTGGGCGAGACCGCCGAAGGGTCGGAGCACTGGCAGGCGCTGTTCACGCTGGGGATCTTTCTCTTTCTGGTCACGTTCACGATCAACTTCGCGGCGGATGTCTTCGTTCGCGGCGGCCGCTACGGATTCGCCCGCCGCGGGCGTCGTCCGGCCGCCTCGGCGAACCCCTAGCATCACCCTCGGCAGACGAAGCGGCGAGTCTCATGTTCGAAGCCACCTCCCAGAATCTCCGCAACCGGAGGATCGAGAGTTCGTTCCGGCTGCTGTTCCTGTGGATGACGTGCATGCTGATCCTGCCGGTTGCTCTCATCCTCGGCGTGCTGATCTACCGGGGCGGCCCTGCGATTTCGTGGGAGTTCCTGTTCACGCCGCCGACCGACGGCATGACGGCCGGAGGCATCATGCCGGCCCTGATCGGGACGGTCTGGCTGGTGGTCGTGGCGCTGCTCGCCTCGGTGCCGATCGGTGTCGCCGCGGCCGTCTATCTGAGCGAGTACGCCCCGGACAACCGGCTGACGCGGGCGATCAACCTTGCGATCATCAACCTTGCCGGCGTGCCCTCGATCGTGCATGCGCTCTTCGGGGTGGGCGCCTTCGTCATCTTCTTCCGCTTCGGCACGAGCATCCTGGCGGCAAGCCTGACCCTGGCGGTCATGACCCTGCCGGTGGTGATCGTCGCTACCCGGGAGTCGCTGCAGACGGTGCCGCTCGCGTTTCGCGAGGCGTGCTGGAACATGGGCGCGACGCGCTGGCAGACGATCCGCAAGATCGTGCTGCCCAACTCGATCAGCGGCATCCTGACCGGCGTCATCCTGGAGGTGTCGCGCACTGCCGGCGAAACGGCGCCGATCATGTTCACGGGCGCCGTGTTCTTCTCGCCGTTCCTCCCCCAGAGCGTGCTCGACCAGACGATGGCCATGTCGTTGCACCTGTTCGTCATCCAGACCCAGGTGCCGAACGTGCCGGAGCACGTGCCTTTCGGCGTCGCCCTGGTGTTGATCTCCATGGTGCTGGCGATGAACGGACTTTCGATCGCCTTTCGGGTCTACCTGCGGGGCCGCAAGAAGTGGTGAGCGCGGCGGCTGCGGACGAGGCGTCCGTCCATGCGATCGCAGTCGACGATCTGGAGATCCGCTACGAGGGTCGGCTGGCTCTCTCGATGGTGACGCTGCGGGTTCCCAGGAACGAGATCTTCGGCATCATCGGCCCCGCGAACAGCGGCAAGACGTCCTTTCTCCGCGCCATCAACCGGATGGACCTGATGACGGCCGGCATGGAAGTGTCGGGCAGCGTCCGGGTCGAGGGCCGGGACGTTCGCAGTTGGCGCAACCCCTACGCCCTGCGGCAGCGAATCGGCGTCGTCTTTCCGCTGCCTGTGGGCCTGCCGCTGACAATCCACGACAACGTCGCGCTCTCGGCGCGGCTGCGCGGCATCCGACAGAAGGCGGACCTGGATGTCATCGTCGAACGCTGCCTGCGGCGAGCGGCGCTCTGGGACGAAGTGAAGGACCGGCTGGGTTCTCTGGGCAGCCTGCTGTCGGGCGGCCAGCAGCAGCGTCTGACGATTGCCCGGGCGCTGTCCCAGGATCCGTCCATCCTGCTTCTTGACGAGTTCTCGATCGCTGTCGATCCGGTGACCACGATGCGTATCGAGGAGGTGCTGTCGGAACTCAGGTCCGAGATGACGATCGTCCTGGTCACGAATCTCGTGCAGCAGGCGCGGCGCCTGGCCTCGCAGACCGCCTTCCTGCTGACCGGCGAGCTGGTCGAGGTCACGGAAACGGAGGCGATGTTCGAGGGCGGCGCCCGGGATCCGCGGACCACCGCCTACGTCGAAGGGAAGTTCGGATGACCGAGGCGGCCCCGGCGGCGGAAGCGACCGCGGCGGCCGATCCGTCGGCGGCGATCCTGGTCGAGAAGCTGAACCTCTGGTACGGCGACTTCCAGGCCCTGTTCGATGTCGACCTGCGGGTGAGAGCGGGCGCCATCACGTCCCTGATCGGCCCTTCCGGCTGCGGCAAGACGACCCTGCTGCGCTCGGTCAACCGGATCAACGAGCGTATTCCGTCCGTGCGCACCTCGGGCAGCATCCGGCTCTGGGGTCTCGACATCTACGCCCCGAACGTGGAGCTGGCCCAGCTTCGCAAGCAGGTGGGCATGGTCTTCCAGCGCCCGAACCCGCTGCCGCTCTCGGTCCGTGACAACGTTCTCTTCGGGATGCGGGTGCACCGCCCGAACCAGCGATCTCCGACCGGGGTCCAGGGCGACCGGATCGTCGAGGAGGCGCTGCGCGAGGTCCTGCTGTGGGACGAGTTGAAGGACTCCCTCGACCGGCGCGGCACCGAGCTCTCGCTCGAGCAGCAGCAGAAGCTCTGCATCGCCCGGTTGCTGCCGGTGAAGCCGAAGCTCCTGCTGATGGACGAACCCTGCTCGGCTCTCGACCCCGCCGGCACGGAGGCCGTCGAAGAGCTGATCTGGAAGCTCCGCGGCGACTACACGATCCTGATCGTCACGCACAACATGGCGCAGGCCCGGCGGGCGAGCGAAGAGTGCGTCTTCATGCTGCTCGGCAGGATGGTCGAGCACAGCGACACCGCGTCGATGTTCCTGAATCCGGAGGACAGCCAGACCGCGGCCTACATCGAAGGACGCTACGGCTAGCAGTCCGCGGCGCAAGTCGGCGTCGCACCGAGAGAGCGGTCAGGCGCTGGTCCGGCAAGGCGCGACCTGGGAGCGTGTCGGGCCACGTGCGGCCGAGGAGCAACGATGCCGGACGCGATGCATGGACGCGGGAATGCAGCGCTGCTTTCGGCACGGACTGCCAGGGCCAGGCCGGGGCGCCGGGAGCAAGCGCCGCGAAAGGCAGCGCGGCAATTGCCGATCCGAGCACTCGGGAACCGGCGTTCGGATGGTTCACGGGTGGCGCGGGCAGCAGCCTCCCGGGCGTTGCGGCGGGGCCGGCGTTCGGCCCCTGTGGCATCATCGGCAGCTGTTCTGGAACACGCGCGCGGCGAGCGGGAGGACAGGCATGGGCAGGTACGGTCTGACGGACGAGGTGGTCGAGCTCCGCGAGCGGATGCGCGAGTTCATCGACGGCGAGGTGATCCCCGCCGAACCGGAGCTGGAGTCGGCGTCGGGAGAGGACCGCACCCGGGGCCGCATGGCCGAGCTCAAGGCGCTGGCCAAGCAGCGGGGCCTGTGGGCGCTGGGGCACCCGGCGGAGATCGGCGGCGGCGGTCTGCCGCTCATGCCCTTCGTCTATCTGAACGAGATCATCGGCCGCTCGCACTACGGCCAGGTCGCCGTCGGTTCGGCGTCGATGCAGGACTCGATCATGCTCCACCTCTACGCCAACGAGAAACAGAAGGAACGCTGGCTCGAGCCGCTGGTGGCGGGCGACATCTACCCCTCGGTCGGGCTCACCGAGCCCGAAGTCGCCGGCTCGGACCCCACCCTGATGCAGACCCGGGCAGTGCTCGACGGCGACGACTGGGTGATCAACGGCCACAAGTGGTTCACCAGCGGCGCCAGCCGGGCCGCGTTCACGACCTGCTTCGCGCTTACCGAGCCGGAAGCCCGGGGCCACCGCAAGTTCTCCTCGATCATCGTGCCCACGGACACGCCGGGCTACGAGATCGTGCGCGCCGTGCCGACGATGGGCACCACGGCCGGCCAGCACTGCGAGGTGCTCTACAACGACGTCAGGGTACCGAAGGAGAACCTGCTCGGCGGTCGCGGCGAGGGATTCGTCATCGCCCAGAAGCGGCTCGGTCCGGGGCGGATCTTCCACTGCATGAGATGGCTGGGGCAGGCCCAGCGGGCCTTCGAACTGATGTGCGACCGCGCCAGGTCGCGCTGGGCGCACGGTTCCTATCTGTCGGAGAAGGGCGAGATCCAGCGCTACATCGCCGAGTCGGCGGCCGAGATTCAGGCGGCCCGGTTGATGACCCTGGATGCAGCGGAGGCGATGGACCGTGGTGAGCGGGCGCGGGTCGAGATCTCCCTGATCAAGTTCTGGGGAGCACGCATGCTCCACAACGTGATCGACCGGGCGATCCAGGTCCACGGAGCGCTCGGCGTGACGAGTGACACACCGCTCGAGAAGATGTACCGCGAGGCCCGCTACGCGCGGCTCTACGACGGTCCCGACGAAGTCCACCGCATGGTGGTGGCGCGGCGCATCCTGCGCGATCCGCAGGGCCGGGTGCCCTGGGGTCACCTGAGCGGTGAGAACGCCTGAGTCGCGGCTGATCCGCGCCGCGGCGGGTGCGGTGCTCCCTGAAGAACACGCCCCGCAAAAGGAGGTTTTCATGACATTCCCTTCTCGTTTTCCGATCACTTGGACCGGGCGGAGCTTCCGGCAGGGGTTGCCGTTCCTGACGATGGTCCTGGCCGCCGTTGTCCTCGCCTGCGGCGGCGACGACGCGCCGCCGCCGCAGCCGACGGTCTACAGCGCGGCTGTCTTCCACAACACGACGTCCTACGGCGGGGCCTCGTTTTCGGCCGATGAGAGCCGTCTGCTGATCTCCAGCGACAAGAGCGGCGTGTGGGCCGTCTACAGCATGCCGGTCGAGGGCGGGGAGCCGGAGCAGCTGACCGACAGCGCGGGTCCCGTGTTCGCCCAGAGCTACTTCCCGAAGGACGACCGGTTCCTCTACATGGGCGACGAAGGCGGCAACGAGTTGAATCACCTGTACGTGGGTTCGGACGGCGGTGTCGACGTTCCCGAGGGCGGCGTCGACCTGACGCCCGGAGAGAACGTGCGTGCCTCCTTTGCCGGCTGGCGGGCCGACGGGGAAGCGTTCTTCGTGCGGACGAACGAGCGCACTCCCTTTGCCATGGATCTCTACCGGGTCGAGGTGCCGCCTCCCGGAACCTGGGAGTTCGAGCGCGAACGGGTGTTCGAGAACGACGGCACGTTCAATCTCGGCGATGTCAGTGACAACGGCCGGTGGCTGGCCCTGGACCGGCTGAACAGCAACCACGACAGCGACGTGTACGCGTACGATCTCGAAGCGGGCCTCCTGGTTCATGTCACGGAACACGAAGGCGAGGTCGAGCACTCGTCTGGCAGCTTCACGCCCGACAGTTCAGCGCTCTACTACCGGACGAACGAGCACGGCGAGTTTGCGCAGGTGTGGTCCCACGACCTTGCGTCCGGCACGCGCGAGCTGGTCCTGGCAGCCGACTGGGACGTCTTCGGCGTCTCCTACTCCGAGACCGGGCGCTACCGGGTTTCGGCCATCAACGAGGACGCCTCGACCACGGTGGAGGTGTTCGACACCGAAACGGGCGCTCCGGTCGAACTCGGTGATCTTCCGGCAGGCGACGTCGCCGGGGTGCGTTTCTCGGCCAGCGACCGGCTGATGGCCTTCTACCTGAGCAGCGACCGGGCGCCTTCGGACCTCTACGTCCACGATCTGGAGGAGGGCGGCGGGGCCCTTCGCCTGACCCGGGGCCTGAACCCCGAGATCGACGTCGAGGACCTGGTGGCGACCGAGGTCATCCGCTATCCGAGCTTCGACGGGTTGGAGATTCCGGCCATCCTGTGGCGGCCGCACACGGCCTCTGCCGACCACCCGGCGCCGGCGATGGTCTGGGTCCACGGGGGGCCTGGCGGTCAGACTCGCCGCACCTACCGCGCCGAGATCCAGCACCTCGTGAACCAGGGCTACGTGGTCCTGGGTGTGAACAACCGCGGTTCATCCGGCTACGGCAAGACCTTCTTCCACATGGACGACAGGAAGCACGGCGAGGTCGACCTGCAGGACTGCGTATGGGCCCGCACCTGGCTCGAGTCCCAGGACTGGGTGGACGGCTCCCGCGTCGGCATCATCGGCGGCAGCTACGGCGGCTACATGGTGGCCGCGGCGCTCGCGTTCGAGCCGGAGGTCTTCGATGTCGGCATCGACATCTTCGGGGTCACCAACTGGATCCGGACCCTGGAGAGCACGCCGCCCTGGTGGCAGGCGCAGAAGGTCGCGTTGCTCGGCGAGCTGGGCGATCCGGCGACCGAGCGGGAGCGTCTGCACCGAATCTCGCCCCTGTTCCACGCTTCGAACGTCGTCAGGCCCTTGCTTGTCGTCCAGGGGGCCAACGATCCGCGCGTGCTCCAGGTGGAGAGCGACGAGCTGGTCGAGGCGGTGCGGGCGAACGGCGTGCCAGTGGAGTACGTCCTGTTCCCGGACGAGGGCCACGGCTTCCGTAACCGGGTGAACCGGATCGAGGCATCAGAGCGCTACGCGGCATTCCTGGCCGAACATCTGGGTTCGTAGGTCAGCGCGAGAGGCGGTCAAGCCGGCGGGCGTTGGCTTGATCGTCCTTCTCACGGGCGGTTCACGGAACTCCGGGACTGCCTGATCGAGGCGGACCTGCCGCTTTGGCGGCCCATCCGCAGATCGGCGTCGGATGAAGCGGCGTCCTGTTCCGGCTCGCGTGGGCGACGAAACTGCCAGGGCCTCCGCAACGGCCGGATCCCGCTCGCTGCAGTCGGCCGTTCTTCCGCGTGAATCACCGGTTGACCCGAGATCCACGTGGAGAAGCTGCTGCTTCTCTTCAACCGGTTCGAGGGTGTCGGCGGTGTCCGGGACCGTCGCGCGAGTGACCAGGTGAACCTGGTCATGCGGAGTGTGACGCCGGAGAGCACGGATCGTCCGGTCGAGCTCCAGGGCAAGGCATCGGGGAAGCGGCGCGGCCGACTCGGTGGAGTGGACCTGGGAGCGGGCGCTCGATGATTCACCGGGTGAGGCCAGAGCGCGGCCGTCAGCCGAGCAGACGCGGACTACCGCCTCGAATCGCATGCGACAGGCGCCGCCTTCACGCGCTTTTCACGGGATGTGCGGCGTGTCTTCACAACCGAGCCCCAGAATCCGCTGCAGAACTCATGGAGGAGGACCACTTGACTCTGCATCGGCTTTTCTCGTCCGCCCGACGGAACGCGTCGTTCTGTGCGGGTCTTCTGTTGACGGCGGCTTCGGCCTTGCCTGCCGCGGGCTTCTTTGCGCCGGTTGAACCGGGTATCCCGAATCGCCCGGCAATCCTGCTGGAAACCGACTTCTACGTGTTCACTCCCGCGCTCGAGCTGAGCGAGCCGGACCTGGACCTGACCCTTGACGCCAGGGGTTACACGGCCCCGGCGACGGTCTATCTGTACTGGGAGGACCGGGCGACCGAGGCCAGGACCTATTACCACCAGGGAACCAGCTCCTTCGGCGCTCGGGAAGTCGACATGTTCGGCGCCGCGGGCGCTCCGCAGGCGCTCGACGTGACCGGGCTCGGAAGCCGTCTCGGCGCGTCTTCGAACACCTTCCGGTTGTTCGGCAACGGCGGGGTTCTGGGCTCGCTGCCGGCTTCGGTGCCGCGGGCGACCGGTCTCTACCAGTTCGTGCTCGAGATCCGCGACGCGGCCGGGGACAAGGTCATCGCCCGCGGCAACGCGATGTACAGCCATGTCGACGCGGTCATGCACAAGGTGGGCAACATCACCTCCAACGAGACCTGGACCGCGAACAACACCTACTACCTGAACGGTCCCACCTTCATCGACGGCGGCGCCGCGCTGACCATCGAACCGGGAGTCTTCGTCTTCGGCGGCAACGTGAACCAGGGCGTTCTGGTCGTCAGGCCCGGATCGAAGATCATCGCTGCCGGAACCGCCCGCATGCCGATCGTCATGACCTCCGAGTTCGACGTTGGCGAGCGCGAACCGGGCGACTGGGGCGGACTGGTTGTCAGCGGCAACGCTCCCTGCAACACCTGCCCGCGTGAAGGCGAAGGCGATTCCGGCCTCTTCGGCGGCAACGACCCGACGGACTCCAGCGGTCGGCTCTCGCATGTCCGCGTCGAGTTCGCCGGCATTCGCTTTACCGATCAGAACGAGCTGAACGGCATCGCCCTGCAGGGGGTCGGCAGCAACACGCAGATCGACCACGTGCAGGTCCACCACAACGCGGACGACGGCATCGAGTTCTTCGGCGGAACTGCCGACGCGAAGTACGTGCTGATCACCGACTCCCAGGACGACAGCATCGACTGGACGTATGGATGGCGGGGCCGGATGCAGCATGCGGTCGTCCTGCAGCGCTTCGACGATCACGACAAGGGCATCGAGGCGGACAACAACAGCAGGAACAACAACCTCGAGCCGCGTTCCCATCCGACGATCTACAACCTGACGATCTCCATGTGGCGCGACTCGGGCGATCCGGGCATTCTGCTCCGTCGCGGCACGGCGGTCACGCTGCGGAACGCGATCGTCACGAATGCGAAGGACTACGCAGTGGACGTCGACGGAGAGGTCAGCGAAGGCCTGGTCGGCAATCTGCTGACGATCGACAACAGCATCTTCTTCGACAACAGGGACGGCTTCGCGAACGTCGATCTTCAGGCGGCGAACATCTCCGCCGCCGATCCGCTGCTTCCGGATTCCAGGAGCCGGGTGCAGCCGGACCTGGCGCCCCTGGCTGGTTCACCGGCCCGTTCGGGCGCGGCGCCTGCGCCTGCGCCTGCGGATGCTGCCTCCGGCGCTGCAGGCGGATTCTTCGACGACGTGACCTACATCGGCGGCGTGTCACCCGACGACCCTTGGGTCGACGACGGCTGGGCCACCTTCTCGGACAACTGAGACGACCGAACTGAATCGAGGCAACCCAGATGACCAACGAATCGAGGCAACCCGATGACCATGATCTTCAATGAGTGTGCCCCCGACTCTCATCTCACCACGGCGCTGCCGCCCGGAACCCGTTCCGTTTCGTTCTGCGGGACAGCCTCCTGGAAGCCCACGGCAGCAGTTGGGGCCATGCACGACACAGGCGCCCGCAGGAAAGCCGCCTCGTCCACACGGCGGCCCATCGGCCTGGCGGTCTTCGCGGTCTTCGTCCTTGCCGCCGGCGCGGCGGCGGCCGAGAACGACGGCTCTGCCACCGGCATGATCCTTGACGGCCGCAGCGGCACACCGGTGCGCGGCGCCTCGATCGCCCTGGAGGGCGGCACTGCCTCGACGGTGACTTCGGTCGACGGCGTGTTCCGGCTCGACCTCCCGGCCGGGACACATGCGGTGGTCGTGTCTGCCGAGGGATACGAGTCCCAGCGCATCCTCGACGTCGTCGTCGAGGCCGGCAGTCTGGCGCAGTTCAGCGCGGCACTGATGCCGGCTGGTGCGGCCGGCCGGCAGGAGGCGTCACTTTCGGAGACGATCACCGTCGAGGCGGCGGCGATCGACGCTTCGGCTTCCGCGTTGCTGGCCGAACGGAAGGCTGCCGCCGAGATCCTCGACAACATCGGTTCGGAGGAGATCTCGAAGAACAGCGGTTCGGATGCCGCCGACGCGCTCCGCCGGGTCACCGGCATTTCGCTGCAGGACAGCAAGTTCGCCTATGTGCGCGGTCTCGGCGACCGGTACGGCAACACGACGCTGGATGGTTCCCGCATCCCTTCGACCGAGTTCGAGCGCAAGGTCGTGCCGCTCGACCTCTTCGACGCCGACCTGCTCGACAACGTCACGGTCAGGAAGTCGTACTCGCCGGATCAGCCGGGCGATTTCGCGGCCGGGGCGATCGAGCTGGTGACGCGCAACTTCCCGGCGCGCCAGGTGCTTTCCGTCGGCCTTTCCGGCGGTCACAATTCGGAAACCACGGGTAGCCCGATGCTCCAGGATCCGATCGGTCTGAGTTCATCGGGCGCCGGCGGTCAGCCGCTGCCGAGCGACTTCCCGGATAGGGCGGTGGTTCGTCAGAGCCGCTTTCTGGGCATCGGTTTCGGCAGCGCCGACCTGGAGCGGATGGGTGAACAGATCGCCGGCCGCTGGAGCCCGACGGATCGCGGCGACGCGCCGTTCGGCCGCGGCGGCAAGATCGCCTACGGCAACACCTTCGGCGGTTTCGGGGTCATGCTGGCAGGGAACTGGGACAACGGCCACGAGACCCGGCACGAAGAGCGGACGTTCTACGCGGTAGGCGCCAACAACGCGATCACGCCTCTTCACGACTACGACTTCGACTACGGCGTGGAGCAGGTGAAGCAGTCCTGGATGGCCAACTTCGCGCTCCGGGCCGGCGACAGCGGCCAGATCGAGATCCGGTCCCTGCAGACCAGCCTCAGCATGTCGGAAGCGCGGTTCCAGGAGGGCTTCTTCTCGGACATCAACAACGACATCGAGGATTACCGGCTCCAGTACGAGGACCAGGAAGTCTTCAACCTGCAGATCGGCGGCGATCACTATCTTTCGGGCGTCGGCTCGAACGGCAGCACGCTGACGTGGCGCGGCTCGTCCTCGACGGCCGAGACGCACGAGGACCTCCGGCAGACGATCTACGAGCTGTTCGACGACGGCTTCCGGCTGACCAACAACGGCCAGAGCGGCTTCATGTACTTCAACGATCTCGAGGACGAGATCGACGACTATCGGGGAGACTGGGAGACGTTCTTCGCCAACAGCGACCGATTCGGCAGCTTCAAGGTCGGCGTTCGGCGGTGGACGAACGACCGGACGTTCGGCGGCCGGCGGTTGCGGATGTTCCCGAGGCACACCGAGGACATCGACCTGGGAGGTACGCCGGAGCAGATCTACGTGCCCCAGAACATCGACTTCTTCGGCTTCCAGTTGACCGAGGTCACGAACGCGACGGACAGCTACACCGCCGACTGGGTGGTGGACGCGGCGTACGCACAGGTCGATCACGGCTTCGACCGTTGGCGCTTCGTCGGCGGTCTCCGGTTTGAGGATTCCGATCAGAACGTCCGCACCATCGACCGGACCGCTCTGGGCGGCGCGGAGACGGTGACGAACAAGTCCGATTCCGACGTCACCGGTTCGCTCAGCGTCATTCGCAGCCTGAGCGCTGCGCAGAACCTGCGGTTCAGCCTGTCGCGGACGGTCAACCGGCCGGAGTTCCGCGAAGTGGCGCCGTTCCGGTTCAAGCACATCGTCGGCGGCTTCGTGGTGGTCGGCAATCCCCGCGTCGAGCGCGCGCTGATCGACAGTTTCGACGCCCGCTGGGAGTGGTTCCCGTCGGCCGGCGACGTGGTCGCGGCGAGCGTGTTCTACAAGGACTTCACGGATCCGATCGAGAGTGTCGTCATCTCGGCGGTCGAGCCCACGGAGACCTTCCGCAACGCCGAAGGCGCCCGGAACCTGGGCGTCGAACTCGAGTTCCGCCGCAACCTCGGCTTCCGGGGCGGGCGCGGCGAGGACTGGACGGCCATCCTCAACTACACCGTCATCGACTCCGAGATTCAGATCGACGCCCGTACCACGGTGCTGACGAATCCGGTCCGACCGCTCGCCGGCCAGCCGGACAACCTGGTCAACCTCGGACTCGAGTGGGCGCCGGACGAGTACGACACGACCCTTCGAGTGCTCTACAGCCTGGTCGACGACAAGATCCACCTTGGCGGCGTGGAAGGCCTTCCGGACGTGACCGAGTCCGGACGGAGCACGGTCGACGTGGTCTGGCACCAGGGTCTGGTTGCCGGTCTCGACCTCAAGCTGGCGGCCACCAACCTCCTCGGCGAGGAGCGCGAGTGGACGCAGGGCGGCGAGATCTTCCGGCTCTACGATCCGGGCAGGAGCATCAGCCTCGGCCTGGGCTACTCCTTCTGACAGCCGCGGGCTGCGCCAGGGTTCCAGGTCCGGACTTCGGGTCCAGGGTCGAGCAGTGCTCCCGCGCTCAGAAGTCGACGTGCAGCAGAAGACCCACGTGTTCGGCCGATCCGGCGCCTGCCGGATCGGTCGAAACGTGGTTCAGGAGCACGCGGAGTTCGCGCCTGAGATGCCAGTTGAGCCCGATGGTCATGCTCTGCTTGCTGCCGCCGTCTATCGAGCGGTGGTGCAGGTCGACGTGGTCCCAGCGCGCGGCGAGTTCCCAGGCGCCCGCGCCCTTCGGCAGGGGGTCGCGCGGCTGGACGCGGGCGAAGGTGCGGAACTCTCGGCTGTAGGGTCTTCTCTCGCGGGTGAGGAACCAGCCTGCCTCGACGTAGTTGCCGTCGAGCCGGGCGGCGCGGCGGTCCTGCGGCAGGTTCAGTGTTGCCAGCAGAAGCTCGGCCTGCAGCCACAGGGGACCCCGTGCGAAGGCGAACTCGAGGCCCAGGAGTCCCATCGCCTCGGCCGGGAACTCCCGGGTGTCGACGAAGGCCGGCGCGCGCTTGACGCCGGTGCGTCCGCGCAGGCGGATCGACCCGGCCGTGGGCTGCCGGTACGAGGCGCCGGCGCCAAGATGGAGGAGCGCTCCACCGCCGTCGTCGGTTCCGTCCAGGACGACGCCGGCAAGACGGCCGCTCAGGTTCCAGCCGGATCCGTGCGGAACGTCGTAGCCGTCGGTATCGAGGAAGGCGCCGATGGCCCAGCCGATGCGATCGGCCGGCCCGCCGCCATGGACCATGACGCCGGCGTTGCGGAACGGCGCCATCGAAGTGACAGCGGCCGGGCGCTCGATGAAGGCCAGGAAGTTGGAGGACGTCAGCACCGCAAGGCCGAAAGGTTCCTTGAAGTGGCCGATGCGGAAGCCGGGGGCGGCAGGTTCGGGCGCCAGGCCCAGATAGACGTCGGTTGGCGCCAGATCGCCGGTGGAGATGTCGTGCTCGATCTTGAACTCGAACCGGTCGCCGTGGCTGCCGGTCAGCAGCAGCCGAGCACGGCGGAAGTCGGCCCCGTCCTCGAACGGGAATCGTCTCGCCGCTGCCGGGCTCGGATCCGTAGTGCTCGCTTCGACCTCCAGACGCCCACCGACGAGTACGGAAGGGGCGGTCTCGGATTCGTTCGCCAAGAAGCCGGGGACGGGCGCGGCTGCGAACGCCGCGCTGAGGACGAGGAATCGGGAAGGCGGCAACTGGCGCCTCTCGCCGGGTCGAGGTTGCTGCTGGAGGAGCCTCGTCCGAGCGTGACACGTCAGGTCGCGCCGTGTCCAGCTTCCGGCAGCCGGCGGCAGAAGTCGCTCCGCCGCGGGACGGCTTCATCTCTCGTTCACGCGTCTTTGGTTAGCCTTGTCTGCAGGCCAACCGTGTTCCGGGTACCGAGTCATCCATGAGCGCCGCCAAGGTCGTCGTCATCGAGGACGAGCCCGACATTCTCGAACTGATCGAGTACAACCTCGGGCGGGAAGGCTTCGATGTCGCGACGGCGGCCAGCGGCCGCTCCGGGCTGGCTGCAATCGAGCGCGAGAAGCCGGACATCGTGCTGCTGGATCTCCTGCTGCCCGGTCTGGACGGTCTCGATGTGTGCCGTCGCCTGCGCGCAGTGGAATCCACACGCGACCTGCCGGTGATCATGGTCACTGCCCGCGGTGAGGAGAGCGACGTGGTTCTGGGTCTCGGCGTCGGCGCCGATGACTACATCCACAAGCCGTTCAGCCCCCGGGAACTGATCGCCCGCGTGCGGGCCGTGCTGCGGCGGGGCCCGAAGCGGAGCCGCGATCCGGAACGTCGGGTGTCTCGGGGGCCTCTCGAGATCGACCCGGTCAGGCACCGGAGCAAGGTCGACGGCCGACGCGTGGATTTCACACCTACCGAGTTTCGCCTTCTGCACTTCCTGGCCTCGCATCCCGGTCGCGTGTTCACCCGCGGCCAGCTGCTGGATCGGGCGATCGGGGATCGTGCGATGGTCATCGACAGGAACATCGACGTCCACGTCCGGGCGGTGCGCAAGAAGCTCGGACCGCACCGCGGCCTGATCGAGACCGTGCGCGGCATCGGTTATCGCTTCAGCGAGGAAGAAGATTAGGTTGGAACCGTCAGCAGCCCGTGGCGAAGTCCGTGTCGCACCGAGAGCGGTCCGGCTCCCGTCCGGCTAGCAGTCTGTCGGACTTTGGGTCTTCCGGTGTGGGACGGGAACCCCGAGGTGTTCGAACTCGATCCGGACAGGCTCGGCCTCGCGAACGTGGGGGTCAGGTTCAGTGGCATCGCAGGTAGTCTCGGTGTGGAGGGAGTTCAGGGATGCCGAAGTTCATTGCAGCCAACCGTGACCAGCCGTTCCTTCTTCCGCCGGACGTTCGTGACTGGGTGCCGGAGGGCGATCTGGCTCACTTCGTGGTGGAGGCGGTGGATCGTGTGCCGATGGAGTCGTTCGTGGTGAACGAGCGGGGTACGGGTTCGGCTCAGTATCCGCCTCGCCTGATGCTGGCGCTGCTGGTGTACTGCTACGCGAACGGGACATTCAGTTCGCGGCGGATCGAGCGGGCGACTTACAGGGATGTCGGGGTGCGTTACGTGGCTGCGAATCTGCATCCGGACCACGACACGATCTGTTCGTTTCGTCGCAACAACGTGTCCGCGATCGCATCGGCGTTCGAGCAGGTGCTGTTGATGGCTCGTGAGTTGAAGCTGTTGCGGGTGGGGACGGTGAGCGTTGACGGCACGAAGGTGGACGCGAACGCGAGCAAGCGCAAGGGTTTGCGCTACGACCGCGCGAAGGAGCTGCGCGAGCAGTTGCAGCGGGAGATTGCGGGTTTCGTGGAGGAAGCAGAGCGGGCGGACGGCGAGGAAGGGGCCGACGAGCAGAGCCTGCCCCCCGAGCTGCAGCAGCGGAAGCAGTTGAAGGAGAAGCTGGACGCGGCCTGCGCGACGCTGGAGCGTCGTGCGCGCCGCCGGGCGGAGCGGGAGCGTGTGGACCACGAGCGCAGGTTGGCGGAGCGGGAGAAGCTGCCGCCGAATCGTCGAGGTCGCAAGCCGAAGCCTCCGAGCGAGGAGCCGGAGGCGAAGCAGCAGATCAACCTGGTGGACCAGGACAGCGGCCTGATGAAGAAGAGTCCGCGCGGCGAGTACCGTCAGGCGTACAACGCTCAGGCGGTGGTGGACGCTGACGGGAGTCAGCTGGTGCTCGGCGCCCGGGTGAGCGTTTGCGCGAACGACAGGCAGGAACTGGTGGCGGATGTGGACTCGGTGCCGGAGGTCGTGGGGAACGTCGAGCGGGTACTGGCGGACAACGGTTTCGCGGCCGGCAGCGAGGTGAAGGCGCTCGAGGACCGGGGCATCGACGTGCTGGTGTCGACCGGCGGCGGGGACCATCGTCGCCGGCACGACTTCCGGCCCGAGACGCGGAAGAAGCCTCGCAAGGAGCCGAAGTCCGAATGGGTGCGGAAGATGCAGGAAAAGCTGGCCCGGGACGACAATCGCCGGAGGTACAGCCTGCGCAAGCAGACGGTGGAGCCGGTATTCGGCATCGTGAAACACGTCCTGGGATTCCGGCAGTTTCACCTGCGCGGGAAGCCGAAGGTGGAAACGGAGTGGAAACTCGTCATGCTGGCGTACAACTGCAAGCGTCTGCACCGCCTGATGGCCGCCTGAGTCGCTCGCGGGCCTCTCCGCCGCTCACCAGCCGCCTCGAAACGCCCGTCGAGGCCTGCTGACGCCCCTCCCGCCACCGAAACGCACTCGAACGGCCCGCCTGACGCCAGAATCGCGCTCACGCAACGACGCGACAACCGCATCCCCATGACCCTTGCCTGCCTCACCTGGCCACCCCAAGTCCGACAGACTGCTAGGAGCGACGAGAGAGCGTGTGGGGCCATGTGCGACCGAGGAGCAACGATGCCGGACGGCATGCATGAACGCTTCGATGCAGCGCGGCTTTCTCCATGGGGAGTCAGAGGTCTGGTTAGGGGACGCGCGACGCGCTGCCCGGTTCTGTCTGTCCGGAAGATCCCATGATTCGTTCACCGCTCTTCTGGCGCCTGCTGGCGGGCGGAGTCGGCCCGCTCACGGCAGGTCTCGTGCTTGGCAGCGCGGCAGCCTCGGGCCGACTCGGACCGGCGATGTTCTGGATGCTGGCGCTGCTGGCCGGCGCCGGCGTCGGTTTCGGCGCCGGCCGGCTGGCCAGACGGGCGCGGGGTCTGCTGACCAGGGCGGCTGCCCTGGGTGCGCGCGTACCGCCGGCCGACGCCGGCCGCGGCGACGAGTTCGCCCGGCTTGAAGCCCGTCTGGAGGAGAACGAGGCGCGGTTCGCCGAGCAGGTCGAACAGCTCAGGGCCGAGCGCAACCAGTTGACCGCTGTGCTCGGCGGCATGGTCGAGGGCGTGATCGCGATCAACCTGGACCGGCGGCTGCTGCATCTGAACGCGGTTGCCGCGAAGTGGTTCGGGCGTTCCGAGCCGGCTCTGGCGATCGGACGTCCGATCTTCGAGCTGTCGCGACAGCCGGAGGTCTCGGGCGCCCTCATTGAGGCAATCGAGAAGCGGCGGCAGGTGAGCCGCGCCTTCACTCTGTCTCGTTCGGCCGGCCAGGATGGCGGCCCGAACAGGTTCGAGCTGAACGCGTCGCCGCTGCTTTCGGCGCGCCGGGACGGTGAACCGGTCGAGGGTGCGGTGGCGGTGATCCACGACATCACGGAGCTGGAACGGCTCGAGACCGTCCGTCGCGACTTCGTGTCGAATGTCTCGCACGAACTGAAGACGCCCTTGACGGCCATTCACGGCTATGTGGAAACTCTGCTGGACGCGGGCCCTGTCGACAGTGCGACGCGACGCCGCTTCCTGCGCAAGATAAGGAGGCAGAGCAACCGCCTGAGCGCCCTGGTCTCCGATCTGCTCACGCTGTCGAGGATCGAGTCTTCAGCGGAGCCGCCGGAGAAGATCGTCGACTTGCGGGTGCCGGTGGATGAAGTGCTGGGTCTGCTGAGGACCTCGGGCGAGGAGCGCGGCCTCGAGCTGATCGCCGACGTCCCCCGAGCCCCGGTTCGAGTCCTGGGCGAAGAGGAGGCCATCCGGCAGGCGTTGTCCAATCTCGTCGACAACGCGGTCAAGTACTCCTCGGCGAGCGGTCGGGTGATGGTACGCTTGCAGGCGGAGAACGGGAGGGCGGTTCTCGAAGTCGAAGATCGGGGACCCGGCATCGCCAGCGAACACCTGGATCGGATCTTCGAACGCTTCTACCGTGTCGACCGCGCCCGCTCCAGGGAACTGGGCGGCACCGGTCTGGGTCTGGCGATCGTCAAGAATGTCGCCATACGGCACGGCGGCGGTGTGGAAGTGGAGAGCGAACGGGGACGGGGCTCGACGTTCCGCTTCTGGCTGCCTGTCGCCGGCTGATGCGGTCTTCACGGCCCTTCACAGGGCTGAGCGGCACGACATGACCGAGAGACGTTGAGGATCCATCTGCAGCGAGATCTCGACCGGCTGACACAGTCGCTTCTGGAAGTGGCGGCCATGGTCGAGGACATGATTGCCAGGTCGCTGCGGGCGCTCCGGGAGCGGAGCGTCGACCTTGCCCAGGAGGTCCAGCTCCAGGATCGGGTCATCGACGCCCGCGAGATCGAGGTCGAAGAGGAGTGCCTCAAGATCCTGGCCCTGCACTCGCCGGTGGCCTCGGATCTGCGAATGGTCGTGACCTACCTGAAGGTGAACAACGATCTCGAACGGGCCGGCGATCTGGCCAGCAACCTGGCCGAGCGCGCCGAGAGTCTTGCGGTGGCCGAGCCGGTCGTGATCCCCGAGGAGATCTGGATCATGGCCGAGCGCATCCCGAAGATGCTGAGAGCGGCCCTGGACGCGGTCGTCAGGGGCGATACGGAACTCGCCCGCTCGGTGATTGCGGAGGACGAGGTGGTCGACAGCAGCCACGAAGCGATGTACGGCGTGGTACGAAGGATGATCGCCCGGGATCCCGGGTTGACATCGGCGAGCATCCAGCTGCTGTCGGTCTCCCGCTATCTCGAGCGCATGGCGGACCTGGCGACCAACGTCGCCGAGGACGTCGTCTTCCTGGTCGACGGGGAGGTCGTGCGGCACCAGAGGTTGTAGCGCCCCCTGCCCCTGCCCCTGCCCCGCTCGTGGTCCGGCCCGATCAGCGAAAGCGCACGGATGCCGCCGGGCGTCGCTGGCAGTCTCATGGGTGCGGAGCTGATGCGCTTCCCGGTACTTTCAGGGTGCCCGCCTCCAGGTTCGTCCCTGATCGGAGCAGGAAAGGGACGAGACGGGGTTTACGGCTGCGGCGGAAACGGCTAGACTGCGCGTCTTCCCCGCCATGCGCCGCGGAGCCTGGCTCCGAGGGGCAACGTGCCGTTGCGTGTCGAGGGTTGCCTTGGGAGGGGAGAACAGGCGTGTCCCGGAGCACGGTTCAGAGACTCGAAGACGGGGAATCCCGAGACGGCTGCCCACGTGGCTCAGGGGTAGAGCACTTCCTTGGTAAGGAAGGGGTCACCGGTTCAAATCCGGTCGTGGGCTCCAGACGGACATCAGGTCAGCAGGTACACGGATAGTCGAGCCGCTAGAGCGGGAGAGGCAACGAGCGTCATGGCGAAGGAGAGGTTCGAGCGTACGAAGCCGCACGTGAACGTGGGGACGATCGGCCACGTGGATCACGGCAAGACGACGTTGACGGCGGCGATCACGAGCATTCTGGCGAAGGCAGGCGGTGCGGAGTTCGTGCCGTTCGACGAGATCGACAAGGCTCCGGAGGAGCGTGAGCGAGGCATCACGATCGCGACGGCGCACGTGGAGTACGAGACGTCGAGGCGTCACTACGCTCACGTGGACTGTCCGGGTCATGCGGACTACGTGAAGAACATGATCACGGGTGCGGCGCAGATGGACGGTGCGATCCTGGTGGTGTCGGCGGCAGACGGTCCGATGCCTCAGACTCGCGAGCACGTGCTTCTGGCTCGTCAGGTTGGTGTGCCGTACATCGTGGTGTTCATGAACAAGTGCGACATGGTGGACGACGAGGAGCTTCTGGACCTGGTGGAGTTGGAGCTTCAGGACCTGTTGAGTTCGTTCGAGTTTCCTGGAGACGAGATTCCGATCATTCGGGGTTCGGCCCTGGAGGCTCTGTCGAGCGGTGATCCGGGTAGCGAGTGGGGTTCGAAGATCGTGGAGTTGCTGGAGGCTGTGGACACGTACGTGCCGACTCCGGAGCGTGCGGTGGACCAGGATTTCCTGATGCCGATCGAGGACATCTTCACGATATCGGGTCGTGGCACGGTGGTGACGGGCCGAGTGGAGCGTGGTCGCGTGAAGGTGGGTGAGCGGGTGGAGATCGTGGGCATCCGGGAGACTCGTTCGACGGTGGTGACGGGCGTGGAGATGTTCCGCAAGCTTCTGGACTCCGGTGAGGCGGGGGACAACATCGGCGTGTTGCTTCGGGGGACGAAGAAGGACGAGGTGGAGCGTGGCCAGGTGCTGTCGCGGCCTGGTTCGATCACGCCTCACACGAAGTTTCGTGGCGAGGTGTACGTGCTGAACAAGGACGAGGGGGGTCGTCACACGCCGTTTTTCGACGGTTACCGTCCGCAGTTCTACTTTCGCACGACGGACGTGACGGGGGTGGCGAATCTTCCTGCGGGCACGGAGATGGTGATGCCGGGTGACAACGTGACGCTGGACGTGGAGCTGATCGCTCCGATCGCGATGGAGAAGGGCGTGCGCTTCGCCATTCGCGAGGGCGGCCGCACGGTCGGCGCCGGCACCGTCACCGACATCGTCGAGTAGCAGCTGGATTCGTGACTGGATGACTGGACTCGAGGACTCAGGCCAGTAGCTCAATTGGTAGAGCATCGGTCTCCAAAACCGAAGGTTGGGGGTTCGAGACCCTCCTGGCCTGCCAGACGTCCCTGGGGCGATTCCGAGGACGCACTGCAGGAAGCGCGGGAAGCAACGGGCAGCGGGGAGCAACGGGCAGGACCGACGCTGCGGACGGGATCGAGACGAGGTTCACGGAGACAGGGCGCATTTCACGGAGAGTCTCACGGAGACCGGAAGCGGCAGGAGAACAGAAATGGCGGCAATCGGCAGGCTGGGCGCGTTCCTGGGAGAGGTGCGCACCGAGATGAAGAAGGTCACCTTCCCCTCGCGGGAGGAAGTCGTGGGCACCACGGGCGTCGTGCTGATCACGAGCGTCATCTTCGCCATCTTCCTGTGGATTGCCGACGTCGTGATCCTGCGTCTCTACAACGGTCTCAACGCCTTCTTCCAGTGAGATCGGAGACCGGAGCGAGAACACAGGGAGCCACCCGATGAGCGAGGTCGAAACGGCAGCCATGGACAGCGCCGATGCCGGGGCGGAAGGCGGCGGGGAAGCGCCGCAGCGGCAGTGGTACATCGTCCATACCTACTCGGGCTACGAGGAGAGGGTCCGGGAGACTCTGCGGCAGCGTGCCGAAGCGCACGATATGGCTGAAGCGTTCGGCGAAGTGCGAATTCCGACCGAGACGATCGTCGAACTCAAGGGCGGCAAGAAACGGGAAACGCAGCGCAAGTTCTTCCCCGGCTACATCCTGGTGGAGATCGAATGCAAGCGGCGCGGCGACGGGCGGCTGAAGATCTCGGACCAGGCCTGGCACGTGGTCAAGAACACGCCGAAGGTGACCGGCTTCGTCGGCACCGGCGCGGAACCGACTCCTCTCGACCAGAGCGAGGTCGACGCGATCATCGAGAAGGTGGTCACGGCGAAGGAGAAGCCGAAACCGAAGTACCTGTTCGAGAAGGGCGAGCTGGTCAAGATCGTGGATGGGCCCTTCAACAACTTCACCGGCACCGTGGAAGAGATCAACCTGGACCGGAACACCTTGAAGGTGATGGTCACGATCTTCGGCCGCCAGACGCCGGTGGAACTCGGGTTCCTTCAGATCCAGAAGACCTGAGGACGTCATGAACGGAGCGGATGAACGGCGAAGCCGGTCCGCTCGAAGGCAGGACAGGGAGCGATGGCCAGAAGAACGGGAAAAAGGGCAGTCGGGCAGATCAAGTTGCAGATCCCCGCCGGTGCGGCGACGCCCGCGCCTCCGGTCGGTCCCGCCCTTGGTCAGGCCGGCCTGAACATCATGGACTTCTGCAAGGCGTTCAACGCCAGGACAGAGGGCGATGGGGGGTTGATCATCCCGGTCGTGATCACTGTGTATGCGGACCGCACGTACTCGTTCATCACCAAGACGCCGCCGGCCGCGGTGCTGCTGCTCAAGGCGGCCTCTCTGGAGAAGGGATCGGCGGCGCCCAACCGGGACAAGGTGGGCAGGGTGACCCGCGCTCAGCTCGAGGAGATCGCCCGCACGAAGATGCCCGACTTGAACGCGGTCGATCTGGACGGCGCATGCCGGATCATCGCCGGCACTGCCCGGTCGATGGGGCTCGAGGTCGACGCCTGATCGGCATCGAGCGGCAGGGGAAGGTCGAGGAACGTCCGGGAACGCCCGGCAAGGAGAACAGCGTGGCGCAGGCAGGCAGGAAGTACAGGGAGGCGAAGGCGGCTGTGGAAGACCGTCCGCACGGGCTGGGCGAGGCCCTGGAGCGGGTCAGGAACGGCAGCTTCGCCGGGTTCGACGAGACGGTGGAGATCGCCATTCGCCTGGGTGTGAACCCGAGGCACGCGGATCAGATGGTGCGCGGCACCGTCGTGCTGCCGCACGGCACCGGACGAACCGTCCGAGTGCTGGTGTTCGCGTCCGGCGAGAAACTCCAGGAGGCCGAGGCTGCCGGCGCCGACGAGGTCGGCGGCGAGGAACTGGCGGCCAGGATTCAGGGCGGCTGGCTGGACTTCGACGCCGTCGTCGCCACGCCCGACATGATGCGCGTCGTGGGTCGGCTGGGCCGCATACTGGGCCCCCGCGGCCTGATGCCCAATCCGAAGACAGGGACCGTCACCGTCGACGTGGCGAAGGCGATCGGGGATATCAAGGCGGGAAAGGTCAACTTCCGGGTCGACAAGGCCGGCGTTGTCCATGCGCCCCTGGGCAAGGTCTCGTTCGACACGGAGCGATTGAAGGAGAACGCCACGGTCCTGCTGGCCGAAGTCGTCCGCGCCCGGCCCAGCGCGGCCAAGGGTACGTACGTCCGCTCGGTGAACCTGAGTTCGACCATGGGACCCGGCGTTCGGGTCGACACGGCTGAAGCCGCAGCCGCGGAAGCGTCCCGGCAGTAGGCGGCCGAGGCTGTCCGGAGGAGAGTCGGAATGGCACTGACACGGGAGACGAAGGCCGCGCTGCTGGCCAGCTACCAGAGCGACATGGCCAGGATGCCGCATGCGTTCCTGGTCGGATTCTCCGGCATTACCGTGGGGCAGGTCGACGATCTGCGGCGCCGGGTACGGACAGTCGGCGGCGGCTACTCGGTGGTCAAGAACCGGATTGCCAGGCTCGCATTTGAAGACAGCAGCCTGGGCTCTGTCTCGGAGCATCTGGTCGGACCGACGGCGATCGCGTACAGCGACAGCGATCCGGTCGGTCTGGCCAGGACGCTGACCGAATTCGCAAAGGGCGTTCCGGCGATCGAGTTCAAGGCCGGCCTGGTGGACGGCCGGGCGATCTCGGCGGAGGCGATCGAGGAGATCGCCAACCTGCCGAGCCGGGAGGCGCTGGTGGCGAAGCTCCTGTTCCTGCTCCAGTCGCCGATTGCGCGGTTCGTGCGGGGTCTGGGCGACGTGACCCCGCAGTTCCTGCGCGTACTGAACGAGATTGCAAGTCGGAAGGAAGAGGACTGACAGCAGCCCTCGCTATCGAGGTCTGGAACCGCGGCGTCGGACCGGCGCCGCTGAACAGGAAGGGGATCCCGGGAAATGGCAGTAGCAGCAGCGGAGCTGATCAAGCAGATAGACAGGATGACCGTTCTCGAGCTGAACACGCTGGTCAAGGAGCTCGAAGAGCACTACGGCGTGTCGGCGGCGGCGGCGGTTCCGATGGCCTCGGCGGTGGACGGAGGCGAGGCCGAAGAGGTCGAGGAACAGACCGAGTTCGACGTGCTGCTGGCCTCGTTCGGCGACAAGAAGATCGCCGTCATCAAGGCCGTGCGCGAAGTCACGCGCCTCGGTCTGAGGGAAGCCAAGGATCTGGTCGAATCGGCGCCGGTCGCCGTCAAGGAAGGTGTGTCGAAGGAAGAGGCCGACCAGGTCAAGTCGAAGATCGAGGCAGCCGGCGGGCAGGCCGAGGTCAAGTAGCCATTCCGGTTGGCGATCTCTTCCCCGGTCGGCGTAGAATCACGTCGGCCGACACTGACCCGGCACTCTGCGCCGGGGCGGCATTCGTGTGGCTGCCCCGGCGCCCTGGCTCTACCGTTCCTCGTGCGCTCGCCGAAGCGAAGCGGACCGACTCCCTGAGGGACATCTGCGCTCTTTGCCCCTGGGATGCAGCACCTGCCCTGCTCGCACTTCGCCCGAGCACCTGAAACAGGAGACATCGAAGCATGACGGATCACAGAAACGCGCCGAACGGCAACGGAAACAGCGGCAACGGCAACGGTCGGGTGGATTTCTCGACCATCGAGACGACGCTGGCGATTCCGAACCTGATTGGCGTGCAGCGCCGTTCGTACGACCGGTTCCTGCAGATGAACCTGCTCCCTGACGAGCGGAAGAACCGGGGCCTGCAGGCTGTCTTCAGCGGCATCTTCCCGTTCTGGGACTTCAGGGAGACCTGCTCGCTCAACTTCGTCAGCTACTCGATCGGCGACTGGCACTGTCGTTGCGGCGAGTTGAAGGGGCTCGAGTATCTGCGCATGTCGTGCACCAACTGCGGCGAGAAGATCATGACGGATCACCCGCTGGAGGACAGCGTCGTCTGCCCGAGCTGCGGCGCCGTCAACGTGAACCGGGTCACCAGGTGCGCTACCTGCGGCGGACCGGTCGAACTGCAGCTCAAGTACTCGATCGCCGAGTGCCGCGAGCGCGGCATGACCTACGCCGTGCCGCTCAAGGTCACCTTCCGTCTCTTCGTCTACGACAAGGATCCGGAGACGGGAAGGCGGATGATGCGGGATGCGAAGGAAGAAGAGGTCTACTTCGGCGAGATCCCGCTCATGACCGACACCGGCACGTTCATCATCAACGGGACGGAACGGGTGATCGTCAGCCAGCTCCACCGCAGTCCTGGCGTGTTCTTCACGCGCAACAAGCGCGTCTACCTGGCCAAGATCATCCCGTATCGGGGTTCCTGGGTGGAGTTCGAGTACGACCAGAAGGACATCCTGTCGGTTCGGATCGATCGCAAGCGGAAGTTCTACGGCACGGTGTTCCTGCGCGCCCTGGGCCTGGAGACGAACGAGCAGATTCTGCGTCAGTTCTACACCGCGATGCCGTTGTCGCTTTCTGGCGGCGGCCTCTACCGGCTCCGAATCGGCCCGGACGTGCTGGAGCGCGAACGACTGCGCGACCGCTCGAGCCGCGGCATCCGTCACCAGTACAGCGTCTTCGCCGGCCTGACCCTGGACGAGATGGCGATCGAGCGCCTCGACGCCGGCGACGACATCGAAGCAGAGGTTGGTCCGCAGGAGCTGGAGCGCGCCTTCCTGATCGCCGACGTGATCGACAGGGACACCGGCGAAGTGCTGCTGGAGGCCAACGAACCGGTTCCCGAGGACGTCGACGAGAGGCTCGCGGGCCGCAGCCACAGCGAGCTGGAGGTCTTCTTCCCGGATTGGGAGCTCTGCGGAGCGACGATCTCGAACACGCTGGCGAAGGACTCGACGAAGGACACGAAGGAGGCGCAGATCGAGATCTACCGGCGGATGCGGCCCGGGGATCCGCCGACGCACGAGAGTGCCCGTTCGCTCTTCTACGGCATGTTCTTCGACTCGAAGCGGTACGACTTCTCGCGGGTCGGCCGGTTCAAGTTCAACATCAAGCTCGAGGCCAGTGAACCGGTCGAGCGGAAGACCCTCTCGGCCGAGGACTTCTACCTGGTGATCGGATACCTCCTCCGGTTGCAGAAGGACGTCGGCCGGGTCGACGACATCGACAACCTGGGCAACCGCCGCGTGCGCGCGGTGGGCGAGCTGCTGGAGAACCAGTTCCGGATCGGTCTGGTACGCATGGAGCGGGCGATCAAGGAGAAGATGTCCGTTCACCAGGACATCGATTCGGCGATGCCGCACGACCTGATCAACTCGAAGCCCGTGATCGCGGCGATCAAGGAGTTCTTCGGGTCGTCGCAGCTCTCGCAGTTCATGGACCAGACCAACCCGCTGTCGGAAGTGACCCACAAGCGGCGGCTGTCGGCGCTCGGTCCGGGCGGTCTGTCCCGTGAACGCGCAGGGTTCGAAGTGCGCGATGTCCACGCTTCGCACTATGGCCGGATCTGCCCGATCGAGACCCCGGAGGGACCGAACATCGGCCTGATCTCCTCGCTCGCGACCTATGCGCGGATCAACGACTACGGCTTCATCCAGAGTCCCTACAAGAAGGTGGAGGGCGGTCGGGTCATCGACCACTTCAAGGTGATCAAGCCGGGCAACGGCGCTTTCGACCTGGGCCAGATCGTTTCCGGCGACGAACTGGAGGCCGAAAACCGCCGCCTCAGGCGCAACCGGAAGCGGCAGATTCAGGCCGAGCCCCACGCCTTCTATCTGACCGCCTGGGAGGAGGAGAAGTACATCATCGCCCAGGCAAACGCCAGGATCGACGAGCGTGGCTTCCTGGAGAACGAGCGTCCCGTGGCCCGCGCACGCGGGGATTTCGTCACGGTCGACCGCGAGCGGGTCGATTACATGGACATCAGCCCGAAACAGCTCGTCAGCGTGGCCGCGGCGCTGATTCCGTTCCTCGAGAACGACGACGCGAATCGGGCCCTGATGGGATCGAACATGCAGCGGCAGGCGGTGCCGCTCCTGCGGTCGGACTCTCCGATCGTCGGCACCGGGCTCGAAGGCATCGTGGCCCGCAATTCCGGTGCAGTGGTCCTGTGCCAGCGGGCAGGGGTCGTGGATTCCGTCGATGCCGACCGGGTGATCGTTCGCGTCGAAGGTGCCGACCCGGAGACCGGCGCGCCGCGCGAGTTCGGGGCCGACATCTACCAGTTGACGAAGTTCCGACGCTCGAACCAGAACACCTGCGTCCACCAGAAGCCGATCGTTCGCGAGGGCCAGCGGGTGGCGCGTGGAGATGTCCTGGCCGACGGCGCCTCGACCGAGGAAGGCGAACTGGCGCTGGGCCGGAACGTGCTGGTCGCCTTCATGCCCTGGCGGGGCTACAACTTCGAGGATGCGATCCTGGTTTCCGAACGGCTCGTTCGGGACGACGCCTACACGTCGATCCACATCGAGGAGTTCGAGATCGAGGCCCGGGATACCAAGCTGGGGCCGGAGGACATCACCAGGGACATCCCGAACGTCGCCGATGCGGCGCTCGCCGATCTCGACCAGAGCGGCATCATCCGGATCGGCGCCTCGGTCAAGGCCGGCGACATCCTCGTGGGCAAGGTCACGCCGAAGGGCGAGACCCAGCTCACGCCGGAGGAGAAGCTGCTGCGGGCCATCTTCGGCGAGAAGGCCGGAGACGTTCGTGACGCCAGCCTGAAGGCGCCTCCGGGCATCGACGGCACTGTCGTCGAAGTGAAGATCTTCTCCCGCAAGGGCGTCGACAAGGACGATCGGGCGCTCGAGATCGAGGAGCAGGAAGTCGGCCGGCTCGAGAAGAACATCCGCGATCAGGCGCGGATCATGCACGAAGAGCGGAACAAGAAGATCGCCGACCTTCTCGTCGGCCTGAAACCGACCGCGGCGGTGCAGGACCGCGCCGGCAGGAGGCTCCTGAAGGCAGGGGAGGCCATTCGGTACCGGCATCTCGAGCGGTTGAACCGGCGGGAGATCCTGGCTCTGCCGCTGGAACGGGAGGACCTGCTGAAGGAAGTGGCTGCGATCTACGAGCGCACCGATTCCCACATCGACGTCATGCACCGGGTCAACGAGGAGAAGATCAAGCTGCTGCAGAAAGGCGACGAACTGCCTCCGGGCGTGATCAAGATGGTCAAGGTCTTCGTGGCCATGAAGCGCAAGCTGCAGGTGGGCGACAAGATGGCCGGCCGGCACGGCAACAAGGGCGTCATTTCGCGCATCCTGCCCGAAGAGGACATGCCGTATCTGCCGGACGGAACACCGGTCGAGATCGTGTTGAATCCGCTCGGCGTGCCGAGCCGGATGAACGTGGGTCAGATCCTGGAAACCCACCTGGGCTGGGCCGGGCGGTCGCTCGAGGTCAAGTTCGCGACGCCGGTATTCGACGGCATCCGGGAGTCGCGGCTCAAGGAGCTGCTGGCCGAAGCGGGCCTGCCCGCTTCGGGCAAGACCACCCTCTTCGACGGGGTCACCGGCGAGGCCTTCGAGCAGAAGGTCACGGTGGGCTACATCTACATGCTGAAGCTGTCCCACCTGGTCGACGACAAGATCCACGCGCGATCGATCGGCCCCTACTCGCTGATCACGCAGCAGCCTCTGGGCGGCAAGGCCCAGTTCGGCGGTCAGCGCTTCGGCGAAATGGAGGTGTGGGCGTTGCAGGCGTATGGCGCCGCGTACACGCTGCAGGAGCTGTTGACCGTCAAGAGCGACGATGTCGAGGGTCGAAGCCGCGCCTACGAAGCTCTGGTCAAGAGCGACGTGCCGGAGGATCCGGGATTGCCGGAGTCGTTCAACGTGCTGGTGCGCGAGTTGCAGAGCCTGTGTCTGGATGTCGAGTTGATGAAGGTCTAGGGGAGGTCGCCTGGTGCAGCCACTTTCGAGTTTCGAGAAGACGCAGTCGGTCAAGGACTTCAACGCGATCAAGATCGCGCTGGCCTCGCCGGAAAAGATCCGGTCCTGGAGTTTCGGCGAGGTGACGAAGGCCGAGACGATCAACTACCGGACGTTCAAGCCGGAGCGGGACGGCCTGTTCTGCGCCAAGATCTTCGGGCCGATGACGGACTGGGAATGTCTGTGCGGCAAGTACAAGCGGATGAAGCACCGCGGCGTCGTGTGCGACAAGTGCGGCGTCGAGGTCACGCGCTCGCGCGTGCGGCGCGAGCGCATGGGCCACATCGAGCTGGCCAGCCCGGCAAGCCACGTGTGGTTCTTCAAGGGTCTGCCCAGCCGGATCGGGCACCTGCTCGACCTGACCCTGCGCAACCTCGAGCGGATCCTCTACTTCGAGAGCTACGTCGTCATCGATCCCGGCGACGCCGACCTCGAGGAGAACGAGCTGGTCTCCGAGGAGAAGTATCGGGACCTGCGCGACGAGCACGGCCCGGACGGCTTCGATGCCCGGATGGGCGCCGAGGCGATCAAGGAACTGCTGGCCCGGATCGACATCGACGAACTGGCGGAGGAGCTCCGGATCGTCATGCGCACCGACACCAGCCAGATCCGGCGCCTGAAGGCGGCGAAGCGGCTCAAGGTCGTCAACGCGTTCCGGCGCAGCGGCCACCGACCGGAGTGGATGATCCTGGACGTGATCCCGGTGATTCCGCCGGAACTGCGGCCGCTGGTTCCGCTCGACGGCGGACGCTTCGCCACCAGCGACCTGAACGATCTCTACCGCCGGGTCATCAACCGGAACAACCGGCTCAAGAAACTGCTCGAGTTGCGGGCCCCCGAGGTCATCGTCCGCAACGAGAAGCGCATGCTCCAGGAGGCGGTCGACGCTCTGTTCGACAACGGCCGGCGCGGTCGAGTGCTGAAGGGTTCGAACAACCGCCCGCTCAAGTCGCTCTCAGACACTCTGAAGGGGAAGCAGGGCCGGTTCCGCCAGAACCTGCTCGGCAAGCGCGTCGACTACTCGGGGCGTTCGGTGATCGTGGTCGGCCCCGATCTCAGGCTGAACGAATGCGGCCTGCCGAAGAAGATGGCGCTCGAGCTGTTCAAGCCGTTCATCTACAGCTGGCTCGAGGAGCGCGAGCACGTCGGCACGATCAAGGCGGCCAAGGAGATGGTCGACCGCGAGGAAGAAGTCGTCTGGGACGCGCTGGACGAGGTCATCCGCGATCACCCGGTGCTGTTGAACCGGGCGCCGACCCTTCACCGGCTTGGCATCCAGGCGTTCCAGCCGGTGCTGATCGAGGGCAAGGCGATCCAGATCCATCCTCTGGTCTGCGCCGCCTTCAATGCGGACTTCGACGGCGACCAGATGGCGGTTCACGTTCCGCTCTCCCCGAAGGCGCAGATCGAGAGCCACGTGTTGATGCAGGCCTCGAACAACATTCTCAGCCCGGCGCATGGTCGGCCGCTGGCGGTGCCCAGCCAGGATCTGGTGCTGGGCGGCTACTACCTGACCATGCCGCGCTCGGGCGCCAGGGGCGAGGGTCGGACCTTTGCCAGCGTCGATGAGGTGTTCTTCGCTCTCGATGCCGGAGCGGTCGAGACCCAGACGCCCATTCATCTGCGGATGAGCGGCAGCTACGTCGACCTGGATGTCCAGCACGACAGCCAGGACATCATGCACGCCGAGGTCCAGGATCTCGACGGAGCAGTGATCGAGACCACGGTCGGCCGCGTGATTCTGAACGAGCACCTCCCGAACGAGCTGCCCTTCATCAACGGCCTGCTGCGCAAGCGCGGTCTGCAGGACCTGGTCGGCTACTGCTACATCCGTCACGGGGGCGAGCTGACGGTCAGGATGCTCGACGAGATCAAGGAGATCACCTTCCAGTACGCCACCCTGGCCGGCATTTCCTTCGGCGTCGACGACATGGTCGTGCCGTCGACGAAGGAACAGTTGATCGAGGAGGCTCGCGGCGAGGTCCTGGAGATCGAGAAGCAGCGCAGCGCGGGCGTCATCACCGCCGGTGAACGCAAGAACAAGATCATCGACATCTGGCATCGCGTCACGGAGAACGTCTCGGCCGAGATGTTCCGCGAGATGAAGGAGGTCGAGGCCGAGCGGGGCGAGTTCAACCCGATCAACCTGATGGCCGATTCGGGTGCGCGGGGCTCCCGCGAACAGGTGCGGCAGCTGGCCGGCATGCGGGGTCTGATGTCCAAGCCCTCGGGCGAGGTCATCGAGACGCCGATTCACGCCAACTTCCGCGAGGGGTTGTCCGTGCTGCAGTACTTCATTTCGACGCACGGCGCCCGCAAGGGTCTGGCCGACACGGCGCTCAAGACGGCCGACTCGGGCTATCTGACGCGGCGGCTGGTCGACGTGGCCCAGGACGTGATCGTGAACGAGCACGACTGCGGAACGATCGACGGCATCGTCGTCGGCGCCATCATGGAGGGCGGCGACGTTCTCGAGCCGCTGCGCGACCGTCTGGTCGGGCGGGTCAGCCAGGAGGACATCTTCGACCCGATGACCGGCGAGCAGCTGCTGGCGGTCGGCGACTCGATCACGGAGAAGATGGCGAACGGCATCCAGGCGGCGGGCATCGAGCGGGTACGCATCCGCTCCGTCCTGACCTGCGAAACCCGGCGGGGCGTCTGCGCATCCTGCTACGGACGCAACCTGGCCACCGGGCGCGCCGTCGACCTGGGGGAAGCGGTGGGCGTCATCGCCGCGCAGTCGATCGGTGAGCCAGGAACCCAGTTGACCATGCGCACGTTCCACTTCGGCGGCACCGCCAGCCGGGTCTCCGAACGGTCCCGGCACGCGTCGAGGAACGTCGGTTGGGTCAAGTTCATCAACGTCGCCACCGTCGACAGCCGCGAGGGCGACCTCGTGGTGGTCAACCGCAACGGCAAGCTGGTCCTGGTCGACCAGGCCGGGCGCGAGCTGGAACGCCATCCGCTGACCTACGGCTCTCACCTGCTGGTGCGCGAGAACCAGAAGGTCGAGCCGGGAATCGATCTGGTCGAGTGGGACCCCTTCACCTCCGCCATCCTCTCGGAAGTCGCGGGCCGCGTGGCGTTCCACGACATCGTCGAGGGCGAGAACGTCCGCGAGGAAACGGACAAGGTCACGGGGCTTTCGCATCGGATCATCGTGGAGGCGTCGCAGAACGAGAAGCGGGCGCCGGCGGTCGTCGTCGTTGGCGCGGAAGAGAAGCGCTACCTGCTGCCGAGCGGTTCCCATCTGTGGGTAGACGACGGCGCCGACGTGCATCCCGGGGACACTCTGGCGAAGATCCCCCGCGAGACGACCAAGACGAAGGACATCACCGGCGGTCTGCCGCGGGTCCAGGAGCTCTTCGAGGCCCGGAAACCGCGCGCGCCGGCCGTGATCACCGAAATCGACGGGACTGTGCGTCTGGGCAAGGAGATCGTCAAGGGCAACCGCGAGATCACCGTCGAGAACGAAGCCGGCGAGAGCTTCAGCTATCAGATTCCGCGTCACATCCACGTCAACGTGCAGGACGGCGAGTACGTGACGGCGGGCGATCCGCTGATCGGCGAGACGATGAACATCGATCCGCGCGACATCCTCCGAGTCAAGGGAGAGAGGGAGCTCCAGCGCTACCTGGTCGACAAGATCCAGGAGGTCTACCGTTCGCAGAGCGTGGCGATCAACGACAAGCACGTCGAGGTGATCGTCCGCCAGATGATGCGTTCGGTCGAGATCAAGGAGGTCGGCGATACGGACTTCCTGATCGACGAGCAGGTCGGTCGCTGGCGCTTCAAGGAAGAGAACGAGCGGGTCACGGCGGCCGGAGGCACTCCGGCCATCGGCGAGCCCCTGCTGCTCGGGATCACGAAGGCGTCTCTTTCCACGGAGAGCTTCATCTCGGCGGCGAGCTTCCAGGAAACGACCCGGGTGCTCACCGAGGCCGCGATCAGCGGCAGGGTGGATCACCTCCGGGGCCTCAAGGAGAACGTGATCGTCGGTCGGACCATCCCCGCCGGCACCGGCATGGACTACTACCACGACTTCCACATCGAGGATGTGACCTACCCGACGCCGGACCTGGTTGGCGACGATCTGTACAACTACGACTACCCGGAGGAGTTCATCCGCACGATGCCGCACGTGCTCAGCGAAGGCGAAAGCTGAGAGCTTCTGCGCCGGGGCCGGTTCCGGGGCTTCCGGGGTTGCCCCGGCTCACCGGTTTCTGCTAGCGTTCGCGGTCTTGTGCGGCTCGCGCGGAGCGGGCCGGAGAGACTGTCCACCATCACCTCTGCCAGTCAGGCCTCGAACCGGGAATTCACCCGGTGCTGCGCGCAGCGCGAGACGCCGTGTGCGGTCAGTCAGGTCTGATTGTTTCGGGTTCGCCCGGTTGCCTGTACCGCGTTCGCGCGTCTGTCGTTCGGCGATGGCGCCGTCCGTGGCACGGGTTGCGCCGAAGAGCCGAGTTCTCGGCAACGGAACGAAGCAGGAAGCGTCCGCTCGAACATCCGCTCGAACAGGAGTATCCATGCCCACCATTCGCCAACTGGTCCGCAAGGGCCGTCAGCGCCAGGTCGTGAAGACCAAGAGCCCGGCGCTCCAGGGTGCGCCGCAGAGGCGGGGCGTTTGCGTGCGGGTGTACACACAGACGCCGAAGAAGCCGAATTCGGCCTTGCGCAAGGTGGCGCGGGTCCGGCTGACGAACGGCATCGAGGTCACGACCTACATTCCCGGCGTCGGGCACAACCTCCAGGAGCACTCGATCGTGCTGATTCGCGGCGGCCGGGTGAAGGACCTTCCCGGTGTCCGCTACCACGTGATTCGGGGCACCCTGGATGCCGTCGGCGTGGACGATCGTCGGCGGGGCCGCTCCAAGTACGGCGCCAAGCGACCCAAGAGCTGAGCCGGAGGAAACCTGGAAGATGCCTCGACGCCGCGAAGTACCGAAGCGCCAGATCCTGCCCGACCCGCTGTATCACTCGCAGTTGGTGAGCAAGTTCGTGAACGTCCTGATGAAGGACGGCAAGAAGTCCGTGGCCGAACGCATCCTCTACGACGCTCTGAACACGATCAGGGAGCGCACCGGCGAGGAAGATCCGGTGGCCGTCTTCCAGAGGGCGATCGACAACGTGAAACCGGCAGTGGAGGTCAAGTCGAGGCGCGTGGGCGGCTCGACGTACCAGGTTCCGATCGAGGTGCGGCCCGCGCGCAAGCTGGCGCTGGCCATGCGATGGCTGATTCAGGCCGCGAAGGGACGCGGCGAGAAGACGATGAGACTGCGGTTGGCCGGCGAGTTGCTCGACGCGTCCGCGAACCGTGGAGTGGCGATCAAGAGGAAAGAGGACACCCACCGGATGGCAGAAGCGAACAGGGCTTTTTCCCACTACCGCTGGTAGCGAACGATTTCTGGCGCCGCCCCGGCGGCGGAGATCGTTCCCGGCCGCCGGTCGTTCACGGCCCGTCCCTGCGCCGCTGCTTCCATGTGGAGCGGCGTTCCCGCTCCCATGCCGCCTTGCCTGTCTGCCGATCTTCGAAACGACGAGCGCTTTCGCACCCCGCATTCACCCCGCATTCACCCGGCATCCACTGCAAGCATCATGTCCAGAAACGTCCCACTCGAGAAGACCCGGAACATCGGGATCATGGCGCACATCGATGCGGGCAAGACGACCACGACCGAGCGCATCCTCTACTACACCGGTGTGAACTACAAGATCGGGGAGGTGCACGAAGGCACCGCGACGATGGACTGGATGGAACAGGAGCAGGAGCGCGGCATCACGATCACTTCGGCCGCCACGAGCTGCACCTGGCAGAATCACCGGATCAACATCATCGACACGCCGGGGCACGTCGACTTCACCGCGGAGGTCGAGCGATCGCTGCGCGTTCTCGATGGCGCCGTGGCGGTGTTCGATGCGGTGGCCGGGGTCGAGCCTCAGAGCGAGACCGTCTGGAGGCAGGCGGACCGGTACGGCGTGCCGCGCATTGCCTTCGTCAACAAGATGGACCGCGTGGGCGCCGACTTCGACCGCTGCGTTCGGATGATGCGCGAGCGGCTGGGCGCCCGGCCGGTGGTGCTCCAGCTGCCTCTGGGGCGCGAGGACGCGTTTGCCGGCGTGATCGACCTGATCGAGATGTCGGCCTGCGTCTACGAGGATGCGAGCCTCGGGGCGCAGTTTCGCGAGGCGGACATTCCGGAGGAGTATGCGGGCCTGGCCCTGGCGGCTCGCGAGGAGATGGTCGAGGCGGTCGCCGAAACGGACGAGGAACTCCTGGAGAAGTACCTCTCCGGCGCCGAGGTCACGAACGATGAACTGCGCGCGGCTCTGCGCCGGGCGACGGTGGCCAACAACCTGCAACCGGTGTTCTGCGGTTCGGCCTTTCGCAACAAGGGCGTGCAGCCGCTGCTCGACGCGGTGCTCGAGTACCTGCCGTCGCCGCTGGACGTGCCGGCGATCGAAGGTCTCGTGGACGGCGAAGAGGTGGAGGTGCGCGAGCCGTCCGACGACGCGCCGTTCAGCGCCCTCGTGTTCAAGATCATGACCGACCCGTTCGTCGGCCAGCTCGCGTACATGCGCGTGTACTCGGGACGCGTCGAGACCGGACAGTCGGTCCTGAACGCGAACCGCGGCGGCAAGGCGCGAATCGGCAGGCTGCTCAAGATGCACGCCAACAAGCGCGAGGAGATCAAGCGCGTGTGGTGCGGAGACATCGCGGCGGTCGTGGGTCTCAGGAACGTGACCACGGGCGACACGATCTGCGATCCGGGCGCCGCCATCGTGCTGGAGTCGATGGACTTCCCGGAACCCGTTCTCTCCGTCTCCATCGAACCGAAGACGAAGGCCGACCAGGAGAAGCTGGGTCTGGCGCTCGAGAAGCTGATGCGCGAGGACCCGACGTTCAGGGTCCATACGGATCCGGATACGGCCCAGACCCTGATCTCGGGCATGGGCGAACTGCACCTGGACATCATCACGGATCGTCTGGTGCGGGAGTTCAGGGTCGGCGCCAACGTGGGACGGCCGCAGGTCGCCTACCGGGAGACGATCGCCTCTGAAGCCTCGGGCGAGGGACGCTTCGTTCGCCAGTCCGGCGGCCGCGGCCAGTACGGCCATTGCCTCGTTCGGGTGCGCCCGACAGGGAGAGAGGGCCTGGAGTTCGAGGACACGACCAGGGGCGGCGTGATCCCCAGAGAGTTCATCAGGTCGATCGAGCGGGGCATCGCGGAGGCCCTCGAATCGGGCCCGCTGGCAGGCTACCCGGTCACCGGAGTCGGGGTCGAGGTCTACGACGGCAGCGCGCACGAGGTCGACTCCTCCGAGGTCGCCTTCAAGATCGCCGGTTCGATGGCCTGGCGGAACGCTGCCAGGGATGCGGATCCGGTGCTGCTCGAGCCGGTGATGGCGGTTGAGGTGGTGACGCCCGAGGACTACATGGGCGACGTCATGGGCGACATCAGTTCCCGCCGCGGCAGAGTGCAGGGCATGGAGATGCGCAACAATACTCAGGTCATCGGCGTCCGCGTGCCGCTGGCGGAGATGTTCGGCTACGCCACCGATCTGCGGTCGGCGACGCAGGGCCGGGCAACGTACACGATGCAGTTCGAGTCCTATCAACCGGCGCCGAGGAATGTGAGCGAGGAGGTCGTGGCGAAGACCACTGGCTGAGTGCCTGCAGGCTCTCGGGCCGGCAACCGCTTCAGCGACAATCCCCTCGAGCGGCGATCCCTTTCATCCCTTTCATCATCAACCGTCCATACAAGACAACCAGGCATCAAACCGAGATAGCAGGAGCACCGCAATGGCGAAGGAGAGGTTCGAGCGTACGAAGCCGCACGTGAACGTGGGGACGATCGGCCACGTGGATCACGGCAAGACGACGTTGACGGCGGCGATCACGAGCATTCTGGCGAAGGCAGGCGGTGCGGAGTTCGTGCCGTTCGACGAGATCGACAAGGCTCCGGAGGAGCGTGAGCGAGGCATCACGATCGCGACGGCGCACGTGGAGTACGAGACGTCGCGGCGTCACTACGCTCACGTGGACTGTCCGGGTCATGCGGACTACGTGAAGAACATGATCACGGGTGCGGCGCAGATGGACGGTGCGATCCTGGTGGTGTCGGCGGCAGACGGTCCGATGCCTCAGACTCGCGAGCACGTGCTTCTGGCTCGTCAGGTTGGTGTGCCGTACATCGTGGTGTTCATGAACAAGTGCGACATGGTGGACGACGAGGAGCTTCTGGACCTGGTGGAGCTGGAGCTTCAGGACCTGTTGAGTTCGTTCGAGTTTCCGGGTGAGGAGATTCCGATCATTCGGGGTTCGGCCCTGGAGGCTCTGTCGAGCGGTGATCCGGGTAGCGAGTGGGGTTCGAAGATCGTGGAGTTGCTGGAGGCTGTGGACACGTACGTGCCGACTCCGGAGCGTGCGGTGGACCAGGATTTCCTGATGCCGATCGAGGACATCTTCACGATATCGGGTCGCGGCACGGTGGTGACGGGCCGTGTGGAGCGTGGTCGCGTGAAGGTGGGCGAGCGTGTGGAGATCGTGGGCATCCGGGAGACTCGTTCGACGGTGGTGACGGGCGTGGAGATGTTCCGCAAGCTTCTGGACTCCGGTGAGGCGGGGGACAACATCGGCGTGTTGCTTCGGGGGACGAAGAAGGACGAGGTGGAGCGTGGCCAGGTGCTGTCGCGGCCTGGTTCGATCACGCCTCACACGAAGTTTCGTGGCGAGGTGTACGTGCTGAACAAGGACGAGGGGGGTCGTCACACGCCGTTCTTCGACGGTTACCGTCCGCAGTTCTACTTTCGCACGACGGACGTGACGGGGGTGGCGAATCTTCCTGCGGGCACGGAGATGGTGATGCCGGGTGACAACGTGACGCTGGACGTGGAGCTGATCGCTCCGATCGCGATGGAGAAGGGCGTGCGCTTCGCCATTCGCGAGGGCGGCCGCACGGTCGGCGCCGGCACCGTCACCGACATCGTCGAGTAGAAGGTTCACGGCGCCGTACGCGTTCAAGGAAGGTTGGGATCAGTCAGCAATGGTGAACGAGAAGATCCGTATCCGGCTCAAGGCTTTCGACTACCGCATCCTGGACACGTCGACGCACGAGATCGTCGGCACCGCGCGGCGAAGCGGCGCGCGCGTTGTCGGGCCGATTCCGCTGCCGACCCACATTGCCCGCTACACGGTGAATCGCTCACCGCACGTGGACAAGAAGTCGCGGGAACAGTTCGAGATCCGCACCCACAAGCGGTTGCTGGACATCTTCGAACCGACCAGCCAGACCGTCGACGCGCTGATGAAGCTCGAGCTTCCGGCGGGCGTCGATGTCGAGATCAAGGCGTTCGGCAGTTGAGCCGGCTCCAGTTGCGGGGGAAGAAGGCGGTGCGCGAAGGCGGGGGGCATGCGAAGGGGCTGCTCGGGCGCAAGATCGGCATGACGCAGATCTTCGCCGAAGACGGCGCCGCGGTGCCGGTGACGGTCCTGGAGGTCGGGCCGTGCCGGGTCGTGCAACGGAAAACGGCCGGATCCGACGGCTACGAGGCGGTGCAGATCGGCCTGGTCGAGAAGCGGCCGCCGAGACACATGACCGAGGCGCGTCGGGGACACTTCAGGAAGGCCGGAGTGCAGGCGATGCGTCACCTGGCGGAAGTGCGGGTCGAAGCGGCCAGCGAGTTGCAGCCGGGAGATGAGATCGGGGTGTCGATCTTCGAGGTCGGCGCCCGTGTCGACGTGATCGGCACCGGCAAGGGGAAGGGATTCCAGGGCGTCATGCGCCGCCACGGTTTCGGGGGCGGCCGAGCGACCCACGGCTCGATGTTCCATCGCGCTCCGGGTTCGGTCGGGCAGTCCGCGAGTCCCTCGCGTGTCTTTCCGGGAATGAGGTTTCCGGGCCGGATGGGAGGCAAGCGGGTGACGACGAAGAAGCTCGAGGTGGTCAAGGTCGATGAGGAGAACCGCCTTCTCTACCTGCGTGGGGCAGTTCCCGGAGGCCGCCGCGGTCTGGTCATGGTACGGAGTTCGTTCTGATGCCGAGCGTCGCGATCAGGAGCCTCGACAACGAGGCGGTCGGCAGTCTCGAACTGCCGGAAGAGGTCTTCACCTATCCGTACAACGAGCATCTGATCCACTTGGCGGTGGTGTCGGTCCGGGCCGCTCGGCGGGCCGGTTCGCACAGCGTCAAGGGCAGACATGAAGTACGGGGTTCCGGGGTCAAGCCGCACCGCCAGAAGGGCACCGGACGAGCTCGCGCCGGCAGCCGCCGCTCTCCGCTGCGCCGCGGCGGCGGCGTCGTGCATGGTCCGCGGCCCCGAAGCCACCGCAACAAGCTGTCGCGGAACGAGAAGCGCAATGCTCTCAAGTCCGCGTTGTCGCGCAAGCTGGCGGAGGAGCGGATCATGGTCGTCGATTCGCTCGATCTCGACAGCCACAAGACGGGTGCCTTCGCAGCGCGTCTTCGGGGGCTCGGCATCGCCGAGAAGACGCTGATCGTGGACGACCACGGCAACCGCAACCTGATTCTGGCTTCCCGCAATCAGCCGCAGCTCAAGACCGTCGACGCCCTGGCCGTGAACGTCTACGATGTCGTCGATCGGGGCTGCCTTCTGTTCAGCGAGACGGCGATCGGCCGCTTGTCCGCCATGCTGCAGAAGCAGCGGAAGAACGGGAGCGCGTCATGAGAGTGCAGGACATCCTGCGCCGACCGCTGATCACCGAGAAGTCGACCGAACTCCGTGACGAACGGAACATCATCGCCTTCGCCGTCGACTCCCGGGCCAACAAGATCGAGGTCCGGCGCGCGGTGGAGGCCCAGTTCCAGGGCGTCAAGGTGGCGGCAGTCCGTATCGTGAACATGCACGGCAAGGTCCGCCGCCAGGGCCGTTTCGTCGGTCGGCGCCCCGATTGGAAGAAGGCGTACGTACGGCTGGCCCAAGGCCAGATCGACCTCTTCGACAACGTGTAGCGAGAGCCAGGACCAATGGCAATCAGGAAACTCAGACCCACCAATCCGGCCAGCCGCTTCCAGGAGTACGCTCGCCGGGAAGAGGTCACGACGGACAAGCCGCACAAGCCCCTGGTTGAGGGGAAGCGGCGGATCAGCGGCCGCAACAACAAGGGCAGACAGACGATCCGGTTCCGGGGCGGCGGCCACAAGCGGCGCTACCGGAGGATCGACTTCCGGCGCGACAAGGTCGGCGTGCCCGCGAAGGTGGCCACGATCGAGTACGACCCGAACCGCAGCGCGCTGATCTCCCTGCTGCACTACGTCGATGGCGAGAAGCGCTACATTCTCCATCCTCAGGGATTGAAGGTGGGCGCCGTGGTGCAGTCGGGCGAGGGCTCGGAGATCGATGTCGGCAACTGCCTGCCGATCCGCTTCATCCCCTTGGGCACCATCATCCACAACATCGAACTGAAGATCGGCGGCGGCGGGCAGATGGTGCGCAGCGCCGGCACGGGCGCCCGGTTGATGGCAAAGGAGGGTGTCTACGCCCAGATCCGCCTTCCCTCGGGGGAAGTTCGCCGGGTTCACGTCGACTGTGCCGCCACGATCGGCCAGGTCAGCAACTCGGAGCACGCGAACATCGCGCTCGGGAAGGCAGGCCGCAACCGCTGGCGGGGCCGTCGGCCGCACAATCGCGGCGTGACCATGAACCCGGTCGACCATCCCATGGGCGGCGGCGAGGGCAAGGCCTCCGGCGGCCGGCATCCGACCACCCCCTGGGGCAAACCGACCAAGGGCTACAAGACGCGGCGCAACAAGCGCACGAGCGGCATGATCGTACGGCGGCGGGGACGCCGCAAGTAGGGACGGCGAGAGCACGAAACAGGGGCCAGCATGGGACGTTCACTCAAGAAGGGTTTCTTCATCGACCATCATCTCCATGACAAGGTGACCGCGATGAACGCGAGCCATGACCGGAGGGTCATCAAGACCTGGTCACGCCGGTCCACGATCATTCCGGACATGGTGGGCCACACCATCGCCGTGCACAACGGCATGAAGTTCATCCCGGTCTTCATCAGCGAGAACATGGTCGGCCACAAGCTCGGAGAGTTTGCACAGACCCGGACGTTCCGAGGTCATGCCGGCGGCAGGAGGGAGCGCAGGGCGCGCCTCCGGTAGTTGGAGAAAGAACAGAAATGGAAGCAATCGCCCGACTCAGGTACCTGCAGGCTTCGCCGCAGAAGGTGCGCCTGGTGGCGGATCTGATCCGTGGCCGGGACGTCGAGGAAGCCGCGGCGCTGCTGCAATCGAGTACCAAGGCGGCTGCTCGGCCGATCTTCAAGTTGCTGCGGTCAGCGATCGCCAACGCCGAGAACCAGCAGCGGTGGGGCGACGTGGGACAGTTGTACGTCAGGGAGATCTTCGTGGACCGCGGCCCGATGCTGAAACGCCTGCGCCCGCAGCCCATGGGCCGCGCCTTCCGCATCCTCAAGAGGCAGAGCCACGTGACGATCAAGCTCGATTCTCGCGTTCGGTAGGCGTTCAGCAGGCAAGACAGGAGCGTTCATGGGTCAGAAGACACATCCGTATGGCTTTCGCCTGGTCTACAACCAGGGCTGGCATTCGCGCTGGTATGCCGAACGGGACTACGCCAGCACCCTGCACTCGGACATCGAGTTGCGGACCGGTCTGAAGAAGCGCCTGATGCATGCCGGCGTGAGCCAGATCGACATCGAACGCGCTGCGGACAAGCTGCGCGTCACGATCTACACGTCGCGGCCCGGGATCATCATCGGCCGCAAGGGCGCTGAAGTGGACAAGCTGCGCGATGATCTGAGCCGGAAGATGGGGCGGGAGGTTCACATCAACATCCAGGAGATCCAGCGTCCGGAGCTCGACGCCCAGCTTGTGGCCGAGAACATCACGGGTCAGCTTCTGCGCCGGGTTGCCTTCCGTCGGGCGATGAAGAAGGCGATGGAATCTGCCTTCCGTTTTGGCGCCAAGGGTGTCAAGATCATGGTTTCGGGCCGGCTTGGCGGCAACGAGATCGCCCGTACCGAGTGGTACCAGGAAGGGCGGTTGCCGCTGCACACGCTGAAGGCCGACATCGACTACGGCTTCGCCGAGGCCTTCACGACCTACGGCGTGATCGGCGTCAAGGTCTGGGTCTACCGCGGCGATCTTTCGCGGGAGCGCGGCCGCCGCGCGGTGGCCTGAGGGGCCATTCGGGGACGGTGGCGGGACGCATGGAGATTCGAGGGGGCAACGAACGATGTTGATGCCGAAGAAGGTCAAGTTCCGGAAGCATCACCGCGGCCGCCGCCGGGGCATGGCCAAGGGGGGCAACGTGGTGGCCTTCGGCGAGTACGGCTTGCAGGCTCAGGAGGCGGGTTGGGTCACGGCCCGGCAGATCGAGGCCGCGCGAATCGCCATCACGCGCCACGTCAAGCGGAGCGGCAAGGTCTGGATCCGGATCTTTCCGGACAAGCCGATCACGAAGAAGCCCCTGGAAACGCGGATGGGCAAGGGCAAGGGGAACCCGGAGGAATGGGTTGCCGTCGTTCGTCCCGCCCGCATCCTCTACGAGCTCGAGGGCGTGTCGCCGGATCTGGCAAGGTCGGCGATGAGGCTGGCATCCCACAAGCTCGGCATCAAGACCCGCTTCGTCGGGCGGCACGGCGGCCAGGGGTGAGGGCGGCAAGGCGATGAAGGCAAGCGAACTCAGGGAGCTGACGCTGGACGAGCTGCGGCAGAAGGAGGAAGAACTGGCTGATCGGCTGTTCGCCCTGCGGCTGCAGAAGTCGATCGGTCAACTGGAGAAGCCGAGCAGGATCAGGAAGGCCCGGGTCGAGTTGGCTCGGGTCCTTACAGTCAGGCGGGAGAGAGCGACAGGAACGACATGAGCGTGGATCAGCAACGAGCGCGCGGCCATCGTCAGGTCCGGGTGGGCCAGGTGGTCAGCGCGAAGATGGACAAGACAGTCGTCGTGGCGGTCGAGAAGACAGTCATGCACCGGCTCTACCACCGCCTGATGAAGAAATCCTCGCGGTTCATGGCGCATGACGAATCGAACGAGTGCCGGGAAGGGGACGTCGTTTCCCTCGTTTCCACCCGGCCGATGTCACGCCGCAAGCGCTGGCGCGTGCAACGGATCGTGAAGCGCGCCGAAGGATAGGTGCGGCGATGATCCAGATGGGAACGGTGCTCGACGTCGCCGACAATTCGGGCGCCAAGAGAATCGCCTGCATCAAGTTGCGGGGCGGTTCCTCCGGGCAGTACGGCATCCTGGGCGACGTGATCACCGCCTCTGTCAAGGAGGCGGCTCCCGAGGGCGCGGTCAGGAAAGGTCAGGTCGTGCGCGCGGTGATCGTGCGGACCCGCAAGGAGCGGCGCCGGCGTGACGGGAGCTACATCCGCTTCGACAACAACGCCGCGGTGCTGATCAACGAGGCGCGCGAACCGATCGGAACGCGGGTGTTCGGTCCGGTTGCCCGCGAGCTGCGCGAGCGACGCTTCATGCGCATCGTGTCGCTGGCGCCGGAGGTGATCTGACGTGCCGAAGGTGAAGATCAGGAAGGGCGACCAGGTGCTGGTCATCGCGGGCCGGAATCGCGGCGTGCGCAGCAGGGTGCTGCGGGTGCTTCCGTCCGAGAACCGCGCCATCGTCGAGCGCGTGAACCAGGTCAAGAAGCACGAGCGGCCGAACCCGCAGCGTCAGGTTCAGGGCGGCATCCTGGAGCGGGAGGCGCCCATCCACATCTCCAATCTCAAGGTGATCTGCCCGGACACGGGCAAGCCGACGCGGGTCGGCCTGCGGCGTCTCGAGGACGGCAGATCCGCGCGCTACGCCAAGGTCAGCGGCGCCGTTCTGAACTGAGGAGATGACCATGGTTCCCCGACTGAAGACTCTCTACCAGGAGGAGGTCGTCGCCAGCCTGCAGCAGGAGTTCGGCATCTCCAACCCGATGGCGGTGCCGAGGCTGGAGAAGATCGTTCTCAACATGGGTATCGGTGAAGCGATCCAGAACATCAGGATTCTGGAGAACGCCGTGCCCGAGCTGGCCCTGATCGCGGGTCAGCGGCCGGTCATCACCCGCGCCCGAAAGTCGATCGCCGCGTTCAAGTTGCGCGAAGGCATGCCGATCGGTTGCCGGGTCACGCTGCGCCGCAACCGGATGTGGTATTTCCTTGATCGTCTGGTCACCGTGGCGCTGCCGCGAGTACGGGACTTCCGCGGCATCTCGGATCGGAGCTTCGATGGACGGGGCAGCTACACGCTGGGTATTCGGGACCACCTGATCTTCCCCGAGGTCGACTACTCGAAGAGCGACGGTTCCAAGGGCATCAACGTCACCCTCGTCACCTCGGCGGATTCCGATGCGCAGGCGCTGCACCTGCTGCGCGGTCTCGGCATGCCGTTCGCGGCCTGAGTTCGGATCCGGCACGAGTTCTCTTCCCGTTACCAATGACTGGCCAAGGACTGCCACGATGACCATGACCGACCCCATCGCGGATCTGTTGACCACGATTCGCAACGCCCTGATCGTCAAGCACGATCAGACCGAGGCGCCGTCTTCGAACCAGAAGATCGCGCTGTGCCGCGTACTGCGCGACCAGGGCTACATCAGCCACTACGAGGTCCACGACTCGCCCCCGGGCAGGACGCTCCGGATCTTCCTGGCCTACAACGCCGAGGGGGTGCCGGCGATCACCAGGGTGCGGAAGATCAGCAAGCCCGGGCGCAGGGTGTACTGCGGCGCCGACGATCTCAAGCCGGTTCTGAACGGATTGGGCGTTGCGATCGTGTCGACGTCGAAGGGTCTGCTCACGGATGCCCAGGCGCGGCGCCAGCGCGTGGGTGGTGAAGTTCTCTGTGAAGTGTACTGAGACACGCGAGGTGTTTTGAGATGTCGCGCATAGGGAGGGCGCCGATTCCGCTGCCGGACAAGACGAAGGTGGCGGTCGATGGCGGCGCCGTGACCATCGAGGGACCGAAGGGCAGGCTGGAGCAGCCGCTTCAGCAGGGCGTGGAGGTTCGGGTGGAGGACGGTGTCGTCACGCTTCATCGTTCCGGTTCGTCCGGACCGGAACGGGCTCGGCATGGACTGGCCCGGGCCCTGCTCGCGAATGCCGTCGTGGGCGTCACCGAGGGCTTCCGACGGGAGCTGGAGATCGTCGGCGTCGGTTACCGGGGAGAGGTCAAGGGGCGCGAAGTGCACCTGACGCTCGGGTACTCCCATCCGGTGATCTATCCGATTCCGGATGGGATCGACATCTCGATCGAGGCCAGGACGAACCGGATCGCCGTTTCCGGTATCGACAAGCAGCAGGTCGGGCAGGTTGCGGCCGATCTGCGCAGCCTGCGCAAGCCGGATGCGTACAAGGGCAAGGGCATCCGTTACCGTGACGAGGTCATCCGGCTCAAGGTCGGCAAGGCGGCGACGGTCTAGTCCGGGACGGTCCGGTGCGAAGTCGGGGAAGGGAAACGGGAACATCGAAGCAATGAGCGACCTGCGCAGAAAGAGAACCCTGGATCGGCGCCGCCGGCGCCTCCGCGCGCGCTACCGTGTCAGGAAGAAGCTCCGGGGCTCGCGGGAAAGGCCGCGTCTGGCGGTCCACAAGAGCCGCCGCCACATCTACGCCCAGCTGATCGACGATCGGGCCGGGCACACCCTGGCATTCGCAAGCTCGCTCGAGCCGGAACTCTGCGTCGACATCGAGGGCTCGACCGGGAGCTGCAGTGCGGCGCGGGCGGTGGGCGCAGTGCTGGCCGCGCGCGCCCGGGAGCAGGGCGTTCAGGCGGTAATCTTCGACCGTGGCGGCTTCCTCTACCACGGGCGGATCCGGGCGGTTGCGGACAGCGCGCGCGCCGCCGGACTCAGGTTCTGATGCAGCAGAGAAACGAAGGAGCGAACAGTGGCCAGGGCTAGAGCCAGGGACGTCCGTCTCGACAGCGAGTTCTTCGAGCAGGTTGTCGATATCAATCGGGTGACGAAGGTCGTCAAGGGCGGCAAGAACTTCTCCTTTACCGCCCTGGTCGTGATCGGCGACGGCGCCGGCCGCGTCGGCTATGGCTCGGGCAAGGCGAAGGAGGTTCCGGCCGCGATTCGCAAGGGGATTCAGATCGCCAAGCGCAACCTGGTACGGGTGCCGCTGGCTGGAACGACGATCCCGCACGAGACGGTGGGCGTGTTCGGCGCCGGTCGGGTGATGCTGAAGCCGGCTTCCGAAGGAACCGGGGTCATCGCCGGCGGTGCGGTACGGGCCGTGATCGAGGGCGTCGGCGTTCAGGACATTCTGACCAAGTCCTTGGGGACGACGAACCCGCAGAACGTGGTCAAGGCGACTTTCGCCGGTCTCATGTCCCTGCGGAGCGAGGAGCAGGTGCGGGCCTTGCGCGGACTGGAATCGCTGGACGGTGCGCCGGTGAACGGAGCTCGGGGAGGAACAGACGGTGGCTGGCAGGACGATACGGATACAGCAGGTGCGTAGCGCGATCGGCAGGCCGCGTCGGCAGCGCGAGGTTCTGCGGAGTCTGGGCCTGAGGCGGATTCGCCACATCGTCGAGCGGGAGGACTCCCTGGCGGTGCGCGGCATGGTGCGGAAGATCCCCCACCTGGTTCGAGTTGTCGGGGACTCCGAGGAGGACTGACATGAAACTGCACGATCTGAAACCGGCGCCGGGAAGCCGCCGTCCGCGCAAGCGGGTCGGTCGTGGACCGGGCTCCGGTACGGGCAAGACCGCCGGGCGAGGCCACAAGGGCCAGCGTTCACGCGCGGGCTTTTCTCGCCGTGCCGGCTTCGAGGGCGGCCAGATGCCCCTCGTGCGGCGCGTACCCAAGCGCGGGTTCACCAACATCTTCCGTACGGAGTACACGGTGATCAACGTCGGCGACCTGGAGGGCCTCGGCGATGTAGTCGACGTCGACCTCCTCGTTTCCCGCGGCCGTGTGCGCCGAGGGATGAAACTCAAGGTTCTGGGCGCAGGCGATGCTCCAGCCGGGCTGACCGTCCGGGCGCACCGCTTCAGCGCCTCCGCGCGCGCCAAGATCGAGGCCGCCGGCGGCGCTTGCGAAGAGACCGGCTGAGGGAGCGGATACGTGGGCGTCGAGAGCTTTCGCAACATCTTCGCGATTCCGGATCTCCGGAAGCGGGTGTTGTTCATGTTCGGCCTGCTGGCCGTCTACCGCATCGGTTGCATCATTCCGACGCCGGGCATCGACCCCCAGGCCCTGCTCGAGTTCATGGAACAGATGCAGGGCACCGTGCTGGGGTTCGTCAACACGTTCACCGGCGGCAGCCTGGGCCGGGTGGCCATCTTCGCCCTCGGCATCATGCCGTACATCTCGGCGTCCATCATCCTGCAGCTGCTGACCGTCGTCTGGCCCTATCTCGAGAAGCTCTCGAAGGAAGGCGAGATGGGCCGGCGGAAGATCACTCAGTACACCCGCTACGGAACGGTGATCATCTCGCTCATTCAGGGCACGAGCATCGCCTTCTTCCTGGAGAACCTGACTTCGCCGGGAGGCGCGCCCCTGGTCTTCGAACCGGGCCTCGGGTTCAAGTTCATGACCGTGCTCTCGCTGACGACGGGCTGCGCATTCGTGATGTGGCTGGGCGAGCAGATCAGCGAGCGCGGTATCGGCAACGGCATCTCCCTGATCATCTTCGCCGGCATCGTGGTGGGTCTGCCGAGTGCCGTCCTGACGCTCTTCGGCCAACTGCAGACCGGCGCGATGTCCCTGATCAAGATCCTGGGCCTGTCGGCCTTCATGCTCGTGGTCGTTGCCTTCATCGTCTACATGGAGAGGGCGCAGCGGCGCATTCCGGTGCAATACGCGAAGCGGATCGTCGGTCGGCGTCAGTACGGCGGTCAGAGCACCTATCTGCCGTTGCGGGTGAACACCGGCGGCGTGATTCCGGTCATCTTCGCGAGCTCCGTGGTCACCGTGCCGGCGACGGTAGCCAGCATGATCCAGTACGAGCCGATCCAGCGGATCGCCACCGCGCTGCAGTGGGGTCAACCGATCTACTACGTGCTCTACGTGGCGGCGATCATCTTCTTCTCGTACTTCTACGTCTCGATCATCTTCAATCCGAACGACCTTGCCGAGAACATGCGCAAGTACGGCGGGTTCATTCCCGGCATCCGATCCGGCAAGCGCACTTCGGAGTACATCGACAAGGTGCTGACCCGGTTGACCCTGGTCGGTTCTCTCTACCTGGCGGGCGTTTCGGTGCTGCCGGAGTTCCTGATCGCCGGCTTCAAGGTCGGGGGGCTTCCCTTCATTGGCGCTGCCCTGGACCGCGTGGCCCCGACCTGGCTCACGGACGGCATGGGAATCAACTTCTACTTCGGCGGCACATCGCTCCTGATCGTCGTCAGCGTGGCCATGGACACGCTGCAGCAGATCGAGAGCCAGCTCGTGATGCGCAACTACGAGGGCTTCATGAAGCGGGGCCGGATTCGAGGCCGCCGTGGGTGATCCTCTTCGTATCGTGCTGCTCGGAGCGCCGGGCTGCGGCAAAGGCACCCAGGCGGAGCGCCTTTCGGCGAGTCTCGGCGTGCCGGCCATCTCGACCGGAGAGATGTTGCGTGCCGCGGTCGGCGCGGGCAGCGAGCTGGGCCGGCGCGTCGAGGGAGTCATGGCCTCTGGAGCTCTGGTCGACGACGATCTGATGGCCGAAGTGGTTCGCGACCGGCTGGGCCAGGCCGATGCGAAGGCCGGGTTTCTGCTCGACGGCTATCCGCGCACGGCGCCGCAGGCCGAGACCCTCGAAGAGATACTCGACGGCCGCCAGCTCGACCATGTGGTGACGATCGATGTTCCCGATGACGTGCTGGTTCAGCGCATTGTCCTGCGGGGCCGTGGCGCGGATGACAGGGAGGAGATCGTGCGCGAACGGCTGCAGGTCTACGTCACGCAGACCGAGCCCCTGATCGCTCGCTACGAGCGCCTGGGGTTGCTCCGCCGTGTCGACGGCAACGTCGCGATCGAACAGGTGACAACCGCGATCGAGTTGGCGCTGACGGAAGGGAGAGCCGCCTGATGGGGACTCTCGGGACCGAGGCGCTCGACCTGATGGACCGAGCCGACGGCCTCCTCCTGGAGGCATCGGTTCTTGCCGGAGCACCCGGACGCGGCTGCAAGGGCGGAAGGGCGCGTATCGGGCCTGGCAGTCCGTGGCGAAGTCGCGCTGCGTTCGAGCTTCCATGCATCCCGTCCGGCATCGTTGCTCCTCCGTCGCACATGGCCCGACATGCTCCCTCGTCGTGCCTTGCCGGACGGGCGCCTGACCGCTCTCGGTGCGGCGCGGACTTTCGCTGCGGGCTGCTGGCGGCCTGAACCAAAGAGGAAGCAAAGAGAACGAAGGGAACCTGGGCGTGAAGAAGGAAGAGGCGATCGAGGTCGAGGCAACTGTGGTGGAGACACTGCCGAACGCGGTCTTCAGGGTCGAGCTTGACAACAAGCATCAGGCCCTGGCCCACATCTCGGGCAAGATGCGCAAGCACTTCATCCGGATTCTGCCGGGGGATCGTGTCCTGGTCGAACTCTCGCCCTATGACCCCGGCCGCGGCCGGATCGTGTACAGGTTGCGGACCTGACGGTCGTTTCGAATCGAAGGAGATCCATCATGAAGGTGCGCGCGTCGGTCAAGAGGATGTGCGTGAAGTGCAAGGTGGTCCGGCGTCGCGGAGTGGTCCGCGTCATCTGCGAGAACCCCAAGCACAAGCAACGGCAGGGCTGAGAAGGAAGAAGGACAGGAGAGAGCTGGGATGGCGAGAATCGCAGGGATCGATCTACCGCAGAACAAGCAGGTCGGCATCGGCCTCACCTACATCTACGGCATCGGCCGCTCACGGGCCTTGGTGTTGCTGGATCAGGCACGTGTCGCCGCCGATGTCAAGGTCAGGGACCTTACCGAGGACGAGACCGGGCGCATTCGCCGGGTCGTTCAGGAGGCGGGGTCGGTCGAGGGAGACCTGCGCAAGGAAGTGACTCAGAGCATCAAGCGTCTGATGGAGATCGGCAGTTACCGCGGGGTCAGGCATCGCAAGAGCCTGCCGGTTCGCGGCCAGCGCACGCATACCAACGCCCGTACCCGCAAGGGGCCGCGGCGCGCTACCGTGGCCGGAAAGAAGAAGGTCGGGAAGTAGGCGAGAGAGGGCTACCTGGATGGCAAAGTCAAGGAAGAAGGACAGGCGCGTCGTGCCCCACGCCGTGGCGCACGTCAATGCGACCTTCAACAACACGCTGGTCTGCATCAGCGATCCGGACGGCAACGTTCTGACCTGGTCGTCTTCGGGCCGAAACGGTTTCAAGGGGTCCCGCAAGGGAACGCCGTTCGCGGCTCAGGTGGCCGCACAGGCGGTGGGCTATCAGGCAAAGGACCTGGGCGTGCGGTCGGTCGACGTGCTGGTCAAGGGGCCGGGAGGCGGTCGCGAGTCGGCTGTCAGGGCTCTGCAGGCCACCGGCATCAGCATTCGATCGATCCGTGACGTGACCCCGATTCCACACAACGGCTGCCGTCCCCGCAAGCGTCGTCGGGTCTGACCCGTCGTGCTGGCGGCGGACGGGCGCCAGGACATCAACGTTCAACCTTGAACGAATCGAGATAACAGGAGTGAACATGCTCTGGAAGGGATTTCAACGCCCGAAGCGGATCGAGATCGATACCGGGACTCTGACCGACGTGTATGGCAGGTTCTCGGCGCAGCCCTTCGAACGCGGGTTCGGCGCCACGGTGGGCAACGCGCTGCGTCGCAGCCTCCTGTCTGCAATCGAGGGCGCCGCGATCACCGCGGTGAGAATCGAGGGCGCGCTGCACGAGTTCTCTTCGCTCGAAGGGGTCGTCGAGGACGTCACGGAGATCATTCTGAACCTGAAACAGGTGCCTCTGCGATCTCTTGACGGCGCGCCGCGCATGATCACGCTGGACGTGTCGGGCCCGCGCGACGTCACGGCTGCCGACTTCAACGGCGACCCGAACGTCGAGATTGGCGACCCGAACAGCAAGGTGGCGACTCTGAACGAGCGGGGCCGGCTCCGGCTCGAGGCGCAGGTCAGGAACGCACGCGGCTACGTCGGAGCGGACCGCAACCTCGACGAGTCGATGGGGATCGGCTGGATTCCGCTCGACTCGGTCCACAGTCCGGTGAAGCGGGTGAACTACCGGGTGGAGGCGGCGCGCCTGGGCCGGACTACCGACTACGAGCGGCTGATCATGGAGATCTGGACGGACGGAACGGTGACGCCGGTAGAGGGCGTGGCCCGTGCCGGCGCCCTGCTGCGTGAGCATCTGGCGGTTTTCATCGACGCCGAGGAAAGCGTGCTCGTCGAAGCAGCGGCCGAGGAGGAAACCGAAAGGAACGACCTGGGCCTCTTGCTCCGGAAGAGAATCGACGATCTGAACCTGAGCGTGCGTTCGGCGAACTGCCTGAAGAACGCGAACATCAGTACGGTGGGTGAACTCGTCGCTCGGAGCGAGAAGGAGATGATGGACACGAAGAACTACGGCGAGAAGTCGCACGAGGAGATCCAGAGGGTGCTGGACGAGCTGGGACTGTCCTTCGGCATGGAGATCCCCGAGAACGCGGAGGCCGGCGTCCAGGCCTGACGGCTGCCGGACCGCTTTCGAGCTTCCTAGGGAAGGAGCGAAACATGCGTCACCGAGTTGGCTACAAGAAACTGGGCCGGACCACGGCCCACCGACGGGCGATGTTCCGCAACCAGCTCGCCTCCTTGGTCGAGCACGGCCGGATCCGGACCACCCTGGCCAAGGCCAAGGCCCTGCGCCCCGTCGCCGAGAAGGTGATCACTCGCAGCCGCGAGGACTCAGTCCACGCTCGGCGCCTGGTCCGCCGCTGGCTCCCCAACCGCGACCACGTCAAGAAGCTCTTCGACGAGATCGCCCCCCGCTACGCGGACCGCCCCGGCGGCTACCTCCGTATCACCAAGCTCGGCCCGCGCCGCGGCGACGCCGCCGAACGCGCCGTCATCGAGTTCGTCGACGCCGACGAGTAGCTGTCGAGTAGCTGCGCTGCCGGCCTGCCGCCGCGCGCCATGGCGGCCGTTGCTGCACTCGGCCGCTGCAGCCTGTTCTGCTGCGTCTGAAGCCGGTACCGGTTGCCGCGCTTCACGCGGCCATGACGTCCCTTGGCCTGGCATGCACCATGACGAGGCGGCCTTTCTTCGTAGGTCGCCTTCTTCACTTCGTGCTCTTCCTGCGGCGGGTTGGCTGTTCCCGAGCGCCTTGCTTCAGGAACCTGTCACCGTCGAAGTGGATGAGGTGGTCCGGCACTTCGGCAAGCCAGACCTCGGTTTCCCAGGCGATGGCTTTCACGTGCTTGCGAAACTCGTCGAAGTCCGGAAACGCGCTGACATGGACCGGCGTGGCGCGGCACGAGCCGAGGAGGGCCTCGAACTCCGCGAGGCGCTTCCGGTCGACGGGACCGTGTGATGTATGCCCTTGGTCACTGTTCGCGGGCTGCGTGACGCTTCCGACCAGAAACTGCGCGACGTCAGCCCGCACAGCGCCAGCAGGGTCAGCCCCGCCATCGGGTTCGACTGCGCTGGCGGCATCCCCAGGGCGCGGAGGATCCTCCGCGCCTCGTCAATGCTGGCCAACGGCGACTTTCCGTGGATTGCCGGCGACGGACAGGACGTCCGCGATCAACCGGTCCAGATTCTCTGTCTCCAGCGGCGCGGCGCGGCGCCGGACGCGGTCTCCCAGCGCCACGATGGCATCGTGAGCCGGTAACGGCATTGCGCGCAGCTCGGTCGCGTTGACCTGCGTGTTGCCGTTGAGACACCTGAAGTAGGTGTCGAGCAGTCGGCTGTTGTAGAGGGCGGCCAGACCCCACGCCTCTGCGTCGGAGAGGGAGCCGGCAAGTCGATGGATGTAGTTCAGGTGGTTCTCGACTCCCAGTCGCGGACCAGGCAGGGACTCGGCAAGGTATGGGGCCGCGGAGAGTCGACGGGCCTCTTCCTTCGCGGTGAATCGGCGCATGAGCACGTAGTTGCGGTTGGGCAGGAGCAGTGCTTCGGCGCCTTCGCGCCTGATGTACTCCGGCTTGTGCCGATGGACCGGCCAGGTGACCTGCATGGGACGCACGTGGTTCATCCAGAGCAGCGGAACATGTGTCTGCGGCACTCGGCCTTCGCGGTCGACGAAGGGTCGGGCGCGGAATGGAACCACGGGCCCTGTCGAGATGTCCAGGCCCAGGGAGGCCAACGTGTTCGGCCATGAATCGACCAGATCGAGGACCTGAGCGTCCTTGTCGGAGAGCGGCAGTCGGAGTACGCGGTCGCCGTCGTCGAGGTCGAGGGCCTTCCGAAGCGACGTTGTACGGCGGTACGACTCGTTCAGATCGGCAATGCCCCGGCTGCTGGATATGACGAATGGCGCCTGTCGATCCGGCGGAGCGGAGTTGAGCCGAATGCCGTGGACAATGACGTTCTCCTGCAGGACCTCGTCGCGCTTGAATGCCTCCCGGCGCGATCCGAATGCGTGGATCCGGGCAGGACGAATAAGGTCGAAGAAGACCTGCCGGAACTTCCGAAAATACAGGCCCGAGGCAAAGCTCCTCGGGGTGATGGAGATGAAGTCGCCGCCCGGTCGGAGCAGGACGGCGCTGACCGCCATGAACAGGGCGTAGATGTTCGGTTGGCCGAAGACCACGTTGGAGGCCAGGACTGCCCGCGGGTCGCTCTTGTTGATCTTGAAGTACGGCGGGTTCGAGATGACAACGTCGAAGTCTCGATCATCCGACTCGTGCGGAATCAGACTGCTCTCACGGCGAAGAGCCTCCGCGTGCTCCATGACGAAGTCCGCGGATTCGACTCGCACGTCGAGTCCGACTTCATGCTCCTCGCGGCACCACTGCTCGAGATACTCGAGCACCGCCTCCAGCGGTTCTGTCAGCTCAGCGTCCACTTCGTAGGCAACAAGCTCGATCGAACTCGGTGAAGGGTTGCGATTGGCGAGCGCTTCCAGCGCCGCGCAACAAAGAACGCCCGTCCCGGCGGCAGGATCCAGCACCCGAAGGCAGTCGCCCATGACCTGAATCCGTGACGCCATGAAGTCGGCGGCTGCCACGGGCGTCAGGTAGAGGCCGTGCCGCTTGCGGTGCGCCTCGGACCTGGCGGCGACGTGGTATTCGCCGATGCGGTCGGCGTACTCCGTGGGCCGCTCGCCCGGTGCTGGAGGAGGAACGAAGCTGGTCGGGGTCGGTGCAGGGCTGGGCTCCACGACCATGCCTCGATCGTAGCAACGGCGCCGATCGCCGCGTGCCTGCGCCAACGACCGCTGCGGGCGGCCGCCTCCGCCACACTCCCGTGGCGCGCTTTGCGGCGCAGCCGTGCTCCGGGCCTCAGGCCTCTTCTTCCGCCCGTTTCGCTTCGGCGATGATCTTCTCCTGGATCTGGCGGGGGACTTCTTCGTAGTGGGAGAAGCTCATGGTAAAGCTGGAGCGGCCTTGGGTCATCGAGCGCAAGGCGGGGGCGTAGGTCAGCATCTCGGCCATGGGGACGGTGGCCTTGATGATCTGGGCGTTGCCCTTGGCTTCCATGCCCTGGGGGCGGCCGCGGCGGGACGACAGGTCGCTCATGATGTCGCCCATGAAGTCCTCGGTGGTGTTGATGTCCACCTGCATCACGGGTTCGAGCAGGGTGGGAGCGGCCTTCGCCATCGCGTCCTTGAAGGCCAGGGAGCCGGCGACCTTGAAGGCAATTTCGGACGAGTCGACGTCGTGGTGCTTGCCGTCCTGGAGGCGGACCCGGAAGTTGCCCACGGGGTACCCTGCCAGGTAGCCGCGTGCGGCTGCCTCCAGCAGACCCTTCTCGACGGCCGGGCGGTAGTTCTGGGGGATCGAACCGCCGAAGATCTCATCGACGAACTCGTAATCCTCCGGAGTGGCCACGGGTTCCATCGTGATCTTGCAGTCGGCGAACTGGCCGCGGCCGCCGCTCTGTTTCTTGTGTCGGCCGTGGCCGACGGCGGGCCTTCTGATCGCTTCGCGGTAGGGAACCTTGGGCGGGTGGAGGATGACCTCCACCTTGGAGCGCGCCTTCAACTTCGAGACCGCGATCTCCACGTGAAGCTGACCGGCGCCCGACAGGAGGAACTCGCCCGTCTGCGGGTCGCGGCCCGCCCGCAGGCTCGGATCCTCCTCTACCAGCCGGAGCACCGCCTCGCCGATCTTCTCCTCGTCGCCCTTCGTCTTCGGCTCGATCGCGAACGAGATGGCGGCGACCGGAGGGGCGGGAAATCCGAGGCGCAAAGGCCGTTCGCGGCTGGTGATCGAGTCTCCGGTGACGCTGCTCTTGAGCTTCGCCACGCCGCCGATGTCGCCCTCGAGGAGTCGAGGCACGTCCCGCCCGGTCTTGCCCTGCATGTGCATCAGGTGACCGACGCGCTCGGCCGCCTCTCTCCGGGAGTTCCAGTAGGTGGTGTCGGAGGTCATGCGGCCCGAGGCGACCCGAAGCAGGGAGATACGCCCGGTGAAGGGGTCGTTCATGGTCTTGAAGACGATTGCGCTGACGGGCGCTCCATCGCCGCGCTCGAGTTCCACGGGTTCTCCGCCGAGGTCGGAAACCGGCATCGCTGGCGCGTCTGCCGGCGACGGCAAGAACCTGACCATCGTGTCGAGCAGGGCCGAGTTGCCGATGCCGTGGCCGGCGGACGACATGGTGACCGGGAACAGCGCCCGGTTCCTGATCGCGTTCCTGAGCCCTTCGATCAACTGGTTCTGATCGAGGTCTCCCTGATCGAAATAGGCCTCCATCAGGTCGTCGTCGCTCTCGGCGACGGCTTCCGTGAGCTTGTTCCGCCATTCGTCGATCTGTTCTTGCAGTTCGGTCGGCGGTTCCGAGGCCTTGCTGCGGCCTGCGCCGTCTCGGTCGTAGACATGCGCCTTGCGGCTGAGCAGGTCGACCACGCCTTTGAAATCCCTGCCGCCGCCCACCGGGATCTGCACCGGCAGCGCCATGCGGTCGAAGTTCTGCTGCAGTTCGGCGATACAACCCTCGAAATCGATGTTGTCGCGGTCCATCTTCGTCAGGTGCAGCATCACCGGCTGCTCCATCTCCGCCGCGATCTCCCAGACCTTCTCCGCCATGACCTGCGTGGGCGAGGCCGCGTTCAGACACAGCAGGGAGGTATCGGCCGCCCGCATGCCCGAACTGGCTTCGTGAACGAAGATCCCCGAGCCCGGGCAGTCGATCAGGTTGATCTTGTGCTCGCCGGAGCCGTCCGACCAGGGCGTGTAGCAGACGGCAAGGCCTATGGAAATGCCGCGGCGCGTCTCCTCCTCGTCGAAGTCGGTGACGGTGTTTCCGTCTTCGACCCGGTTCTGCCGGTTGAACACGCCGGCGGTGTAGAGCAGACCGGCGAGCAGAGTGGTCTTGCCGGTGTCGTTGTGTCCGACGACGGCGAGGTTGCGTATCCTGTCCGAGTTGTCAAGTTGCATCGGCCCGGAGAAGATACCACGCGCCGGGCCGGCTGCGGCTCGTGCAGCAGAGTTGCGAGCCGGAAGACTGCAAGCGGGAAGACAAAGACGTCTCGGACCGGAACTCAGCTACACGGGAAGGCCCTGGTGTCAGTGATCGCCAGCACAGCGCTGAATCCGGGGATGTCGTGAGCCAGGCCTCGGCGCGCTGTCCAGCGGGTCCCCGATCGGTTCGGAGCATTCGGAGGCCAGACCGTCACGCGGTACGCGAGGTCGGTTGCGGGCGCGGAGTAGACCCACCAGTTCTGATTGTGGCCACAGCCGTCGAGCACCTTGACCAGGAGTTCGGCGTTGTCGGGGTTGAAGAACCAGAAGACGGCGCTGTCGCGCCCGAGGTGCGACTGACGGCGAGCTTGCTGCCAGCGTCCGGTGTTCGGGTCCTGGTAGTCGATTCCTACGGTGAAGCCGTTCTCGAGGCAAGCCCGATTGTGGGGACAGTCGGCGGGGTCCGGCGCGGCTCCCTGCTTGACGAAGCGGACCGACCAGCTCCGGAGCCGGTCATGGTCGTCATCGTGGTCGTCGTCATCATGATCATGGTCGTCATCGTGGTCGTCGTCATCATGATCATGGTCGTCATCGTGGTCGTCGTCATCATGGTCATGATCGTCGTCGTGGTCATCGATCGGGTCGATTTCATGCCAGCCGGCGCAGATGTTCGCCGGTCGCGGGCCGACCGTGAGCCGCTTGTTCTTGACTGACGCGGAGAGCTCGCGAATCGACCTGCCTTCGCAGGACGTGTCTACCGTCTCGATCCAGAAACTGGGGTCGTGGTCATGGTCATGGTCATCATCATGGTCGTGATCGTCGTCGTCATCATGATCGTCGTGATCACCGTGAGTCGTCCGGTACGAGACCGTGTAGAACCAGGTGCCTTCAGTCAATCGGTACGGAAGATCAACAGCATCGTCTCCCGTCCCGCGGACAGTGAAGTCGGTACTGCCGGCGAAGAGTGGTGCGGCAAGCACGCAGAGAACGACGGCGATCGTGGACGTGGCGATGCAACGGGTGGTGTCGCGCATGGGGCTGGCCTCCCTGTCGTGGGCCGCTTCGGCCGCCGCCGAGCAGGCCTGTTTCTGCCATTCTGGCGCACTATATCGAACAGCGGTTCGGGACCGGCAAGCGACTGGCCCGGGGATTCGCCGCTCGGAGGCGGAGACTGCGCCGGCGCTCACCCGGCGGGGTGGATCTCGATCGGTCCCAGATCCTCGAGTTGTGCTGCGAGTTCGGATGCCGGCCCTACCGCGGTCACGGCAAGCCGGTCCGCGAAGAGATGGCGCCGGCAGACGTCGTGGACGTCTTCCAGGGTCGTGTCCCGGATTCGTTCGGGCCAGCGCTCGTACTCGTCGTGGTCCAGATCGAAGGTGGCGAGCGCCCGCAGCCGGGAGGCGAGGTTCTGAATCGTCTGCAGAGTGTAGGGGAATACACCGACCAGGTAGCTGCGGGCGTCGTCGAGTTCCGTTTCGCTCGGCGGTTCACGCCGCAGGCGCTCGATCTCGTCGAGGATCTCCCGGCAGGCGGCGCCGGTTGCCTGGTTGGCCACCGCCGTCGAGACGACGAACGGTCCCGGGCCCCGGCGGGCGCTGAAACTGCTGGAGACGCCGTAGGTGTAGCCGTGCCGCTCTCTCAGGCTGAGGTTCAGGCGGCTGATGAACTTGCCGCCCAGGATCGAGTTCGCGACCTGGATCGGGATCCGGTCGGAATGGCGCCGCGGCAGCCCGACATGGCCGACGCGCAACTGCGTCTGCGCGGCGGCTGGCCGGTCCACGATCACGACGCGGCGGCCCGTCGTCGCCTGACTGGCCGGTTCGAGGCCGACCGGCTCGCCTTCGAAGCGTCTGCTGTGGGATCGAAGCCGGCGTTCGATCTTCTCCTCGATGGCTCTGCGCACGCGGCCGGAACCCAGGTCGCCGACTGCGATCAGGTGGCAGGAGCGCGCCGCGAGGGCCCGTTCGTGAAACGCCGCGATCTCGCTTCGGGTGATCGCTCGGGTGGTCTCTCGATCGCCGATCGCCGCGTTGCCGTAAGGCGTCGCGCCATAGACGGCGCGCGCGAAGGCGGCTCGGGCCAGACTGGCGGGGTCGCTGCGCCTCCGCTCGATCTCGGCCAGCCGCCGCCGCCGGGCGCGGGCGATCTCCTCCGCCCTGAAGGTGGGTTGCAGAGCGGCTTCGGCGACCAGTTCCAGGCCGGCGGCGACATCCTCCGAGCGGACCGTCGTGCCGACTCCCGCATTCTCCCAGGAGCAGGAAGACGAGATGCCGGTTCCCAGGTCTTCGGCCGCAGCTGCGAACTCGAGCGCCGTGCGCCTCAGTGTGCCCTTGCTGCGCAATCCGGCCGTGAACGAAGCGAGACCCGCCAGGTGCAGTGGATCGAGTTCGCTGCCGCCGGGCATGAGCAAGGTGACGGTAACGAGGCTGCGGTCGGGGACGTCGATGGTCCACAGGCGGACGCCGGACTCCAGGCGCTCGTGCTCGAATGGAGGGAACGCGCAAGGCCGGCTCCGCGCCGGGGCCGGCGCACGGCTGCGGTCGAGCGCGGCGGTTGCAGCGTTCACGCCTTGGGCACCACGACGACGGCCGCGCGGCGTTCCTGGCCCAGGGCGTGCTCGGCCAGGCTGCGAATCTGCTCTGCATCCACTCGGAGGAGTCGATCCGGTTCGGTCCAGGCGAGTGCGGGATCGCCGAGGAAGGTCGCCGCGGCGGACAGCCGGTCGGCGCATAGAGCCAGGTCCTGCTCGCTGTCTCGATAGTCGAGCAGCAGAATCCGCCGCGCCCGCTCGAGCTCGGACTCGGTCGGACCCTTCGTGCGAATGGCCTCCACATGTTCGAGGACAGCCTCCTCGAGCGCCTCCGCGTTTCCCAGGGGATCGGGCTCGCGGCTTTGGCAGGTCGCGACGACGGCAAACATGGCGCAGATTTCCGTCGGCAGGATCATCGCGGAAACGGACTGTGCGATCTGGCGCTCGTAGACCAGGTCGCGGTGGAACCGGCTCATCATCCCGGACGACAGAATCGTTGCCAGCATGGCGCCGGCGTGCCAGTCGTCGCTGCCGTAGCCGTCGAGACACCAGGCGGAGTAGGAGCGGGGCAGCTCGATCGTGTCCTCGATCACTTCCCGCGCCTTCCCGCGAGGGCCGATTCCGGCTGCCGGCTCGAGGTCCGGTGGTCGGGGCAGCGGTGCGGCCGGGATGTCCTCGAAGTACCGTCTTGCCTGGTCGAGGGCGCGGGCGCTGTCGATGTCGCCGGCCAGGGTCAGGACGGCGTTATTGGGTCGGTACCAGGTGCGGAAGAAGTCCCGGACGCTGTCGAGGGTGGCTGCCTCGAGGTCTTCCATGTAGCCGATCACCGGCCAGGCGTAAGGATGGCGGCTGCCGTCGCTCTGGCGATAGAGCAGCTCGCTGAGGCGTTCGCTGGCTGGTCCGTAGGGCGCGTTGTCGACACGCTGCAGACGCTCGTTCATGACCACGGAGAGCTGGTTCTCGAACTTCTCCCGGGTCAGGGCCTCGAGCAGGAAACCGAGACGGTCGGACTCCAGCCACAGGCCGAGCTCGAGATGGTTGGAAGGCAGCGTCTCGTAGTAGTTCGTGCGGTCGTACCAGGTCGAGCCGTTGGCGACGCCGCCGACGCTCTGGATGTGTTCGAAGTGTCCGTTCTCGGAGACGTGCGCGGAGCCCTGGAACAGCATGTGCTCGAACAGGTGGGCCAGTCCGGTACGGCCGGCTTCCTCGTTCCTGGAACCGACGTGGTACCAGATGTTCACGGCGGCCAGGGGCAGGCGTCGGTCTTCGTGGAGCACGACGCGCAGGCCGTTGGCGAGTTCGTGCTGCTCCAGGCGACGGGACATCGGTGGCGTAGTGTATGCGTCATCCCGCTTCGAGCCGACAGTTGCGCGCGCCGGGTCGGGCCGGATCCCGGATGCGGGCGCAGGCCGCATCCTCAGCCTGGCTGATCGGTCACGCGCGGTCCACCCGGCGTACTTGCTTCACCGTCGCGGCGCCAGCCGCTTGCAGCGCGTCGACGCACGGTGATCCGGCGCGACGCGGATGGCAGTTCGCTGCTGTTCCCAGCCGCTGCACCACGTTTGTCTTACGCTCCAGTTGCGTCTAGAGTGGCTGGTCGATGGCTGACTTCCTCACCGAACGCCAGAAGCAGATTCTCGACTTCGTGTGCGAGTTCGTTTCTGCGCGGGGCGTTGCGCCCACCCATCTGGAGATCCGGCGGCGATTCGGCTATCGCTCCTACGGCACCGTCCACAAGCACCTGAAGCTGTTGCGCCAGAAGGGCTACCTTCGGGGCGGGTGGAATCAGAAGCGCGGCCTCGAGCTGACCGAGAAGGCGCTCGGTTCCCGTCGTCCGGCGCTTGTCGCCGTGCCGTTCCATGGCCGGATAGCGGCCGGACGGCCCATAGAGGCCGTGACCGGCGTTGACGACCTGTCGGTGCCCGAGCATCTGCTCGCGGGCGGCGAAGCCAGCCGGCACTACGTTCTTCAGGTGGAAGGCGACTCGATGGTCGACGACGGCATCCGTGACGGCGACTTGGTGGTCGTCGCCAGTCGGGAAGAGGCCCGTCCGGGCGCGATGATCGTGGCTCTCGTCCAGGACGAGGCGACCCTGAAGCGCTACTACCCTGAAGGCGCGAGGGTTCGGCTGCAGCCGGCGAACCGGGAGATGGAGCCGATCTACGTGCCCGCCGACCAGCTGCGCCTTCAGGGCGTCGTGGTCGGCTTGATGCGTCGCTATTAGCATTGGCGCCAACGCCAGGCGCCTTGCGGTCCGCGGCGCTCCCGCGTCAACTGCCGCCGGCGACGGCGCGGCCTGCGTCGACCTGGGTCACGCCGTAGTACGACAGGACGCCGTCGACGATGGCCTCGGCGATGCGCTGCCGGTAGGCGCGGGTCTTCATCAGGCGGCGGTCCTGTTCGTTGCCCAGGTTGCAGACCTCGAGCAGAATCTTGGCCGGCACCCGGTTGAAGCGGAGTTGCGCCGGCACGTAGGCCCGGCGTCCGCGGACGATCCGGTCGCGGATCGGTCGGTTGTGGTGAATCGCCAGGTCGGATTCCCCGAAGCTGGCGAGCATGTGCTCGGCCAGATCGCGGGACAGGCCCCTGCTGGTGGTTCGTTCGTTGCTCGTGAAGGACACTCGGGGTTCTGCCCTGACTTCCCGGCGAGACGTGTAGGGCGCTCCTCTCTTGCCGTAGTTGTTCGTGATGCCGACCAGTCCGGGGATGTAGACCATGGCCCCCCGCAGCGACTGGTGCAGCGAGTCGGCATGAATCGAAATGAAGATCACGTGCCCCGGGTCGACGCCCTGCTTCTGTCGTTCACCGTAGATCCAGTTTGCGAGGTACCAGCGGAAGTTCGTTGCCACGGCGGCGTTGTCGATCGAGTACGGCGGATCGGTGAGCACGGCATGGCCGCTTGACATCGGCAGCACGTCGGCGTCGATGATGCGGAACGTGGAGCCCTCGCGGGTCGTCGGCGCGACGACGGCGGCGGTACGGCTCTCCAGCTCCTTCTTGGTCCGCAGCATGATGTCGTAGACGTAGTTGCTCTCCCAGATACCGCCGATCGGTGCACCGGTGTCCCGGCCGCCGTGGCCGGCGTCAAGCACCACGGTCACTCCGTCCAGGTCCAGCGCCTGCACGTTGTTTTCGATGTCCTCGCGGGCAGCGCGCTCCGCTTCCCACTCGATGCGGCTCGGATCGTCCGGTGGCAGATAGCGCGCCAGAAGCAGGTCGAGGGGGATCTTGACGTCGTAGCCGACCGGCAGGTCCCTGACGTTGTCGATCTCGTTGCGCTGCTTGATCTTCTGCACCAGCTCGTTGACGTCCTCGGCATACAGGCGGCCGGTGAAGCGCGTGACGACACTCGAGTACAGGGCTTCGCCAGCCTTCAGGCGATAGATCCCGTACTTGCCCTTCCCGTCCGATCCGTAGCGCAGCAGGGGTGTCGGCTCGGCACTGGAGCTCCTGGTCGCCGTTCGGGACGCTGGCGCGGGCAGCATGCCGGCGAAGGGCTCGGCGAGAATGCTGCGGGGGACGAGGATCGTCTGTCCAGGACGGATCACGTTGCTGGTCAGGTTGTTCGCCTGCCGAAGCAGGCGGTGGTTGTTGCCGGAGTCGGTGAACCACTCGGCGATGCTCCACAGACTCTCTGCATCCCGGCTTCGCCGGGGAGCTGCAACCCGGTGCCTCCAGCCGTCGGCAGCTGCCTGATCCTGCGGCAACAGCGCGCGAATCGCCGCCTGCTGGCTTGGCCTTGGCAGCAGGTCGAAGGGAATCCTGTAGCGGACCCCGCGCTTCAGGCTCCGCACGCCGCCGTTGGCGCGGCTGAGCGCTGAGGAGTGCCTGGCGTTGCCGCAGAGCCGCTTCGCGAATGCGAGCAGGCCTTCGTTGGCGCGAGGCTTCGCCTCGACGTGAATGGCGCCGCGCCCGGTCATCACGGCGACCGGCGTCGGCGATCCGATCTCGGGCACCTCGACGCGCTTCGTCGCTGCTGCCCCCATGGCAGGCAGGAGAACGGCGAGGGCCGCGGTGCCGGCGATGGCAGTCCGGATTCTCATGGCCGGGTTCTCGCGGCCGGGTTCTCACGGATCGCCTCCGGGCTGTCCTCGAAGCCGATCGTGAGCTCGACCGCCCTCGCCGCCCGCAGAGCCAGGGCGTCGGCGAAGGGCGGGGCGAGGATCTGCAGGCCCAGGGGAAGACCCCGGCTGTCCAGCCCGCACGGTACCGAGACTCCCGGTATCCCGACCAGACTAGGCGGCGTCGTGAAGACGTCGGACAGGTACATGGCCAGCGGATCGTCCACCCGTTCTCCGCGAGCGAACGCGCCCGAGGGACAGGTTGGAGTCACCAGGAGGTCGACGGCTTCGAAGGCGTCGGCGAACTGTTGCCGCATCGCCGCGGCGATGCGCGCGGCACGGCCGTAGTAGGCGTCGTGGTAGCCGGAGGACAGCGCGAACGTGCCCAGGATGATGCGCCGCTTGACCTCGCTGCCGAAGCCCTCGCTTCGGCTGTCGGTGTACATCCGCCCGAGCGAACGGGTGCCGGCGGCGCGGCGCCCGTAGCGGCTGCCATCGAAGCGGGCCAGGTTTGCACTGGCCTCACTGTTGGCGAGTACGTAGTAGGCGGCGACCGCCGCGTCGATCAGGGGAATGCTCAGCTCGACCAACCGGGCGCCGGCTCTCTCGAGTGCGTCCAGTGCCCGCCGATAGCCCGCCGCCGCGTCCTCGTCGAGCGTCGAGGCTCTGACTTCGCGGATGGTGCCGACCTTCAGGCCTTCCAGGCCGTCTTCGATCGATTCGAGGTAGTCTTCCACCGGCAGTGTGCTTGCCGTGGAGTCGCGGGGGTCGGGGCCGGCGATGGCGCCGAGCGCCAGTGCGGCGTCCCGCACCGTTCGGGTGAGCGGTCCGATCTGGTCGAGAGACGAGGCGAAGGCCACGAGGCCGTGGCGGGAAACCCGGCCGTAGGTCGGCTTGACGCCCACAACGCCGCAGAAGGCGGCCGGCTGCCGAATCGAGCCGCCGGTATCCGAACCCAGGGCGAGCGGCACCTCGGTCGCCGCGACCGCGGCTGCGGAACCTCCGCTCGAGCCGCCGGGCGCCATGTCGAGGTTCCAGGGGTTGCGAGTGACGGCCAGGCCCGAGTTCTCGCACGAAGAACCCATCGCGAACTCGTCCATGTTCGCCCGCCCGACCGGCACGGCGTCGGCCGCCAGAAGGCGCTCGACGGCGCCCGCCGTGTAGGGCGCGCGGTAGCCGGACAGAATCCGGGAGCCGCAGTTCAGTTCGTGTCCGGCCAGCGACAGGTTGTCCTTGAGCGCCGTGGGCACACCGGCCAGAGGGCCAAGCTCCCTGCCGGAATCCCGGCGTTGATCGATGTCGGCTGCCCGCTCGGCCGCCTGCTCCGGCCAGACCTCGAGGAAGGCGCCCACCGACGCATCGACCTCGTCGATGCGGGCGAATGCCTGCTCGACCGATTCGGCGGCGGTGCGCTCGCCCGAACGGACGGCGGCTGCCAGCGCTTCGGCGGTCATGGTCGGCCTCGTTCGGAGCGGTCCGGCATCGCCTTGACCTGCGGCACGAGAAGGAAGCGGTCGAGGGATGCGGGTGCGTTGTCCAGAAAATCGGCGAGCAGCGGGCGGCCTTGTGCCGGCACGTCGTTGGCGGTGTCGTCCGGTGCCGGTTCGGCGTCGTCCGCCCGAGCGGCGCCCGCACTGAACGCACGCAGCTGGTCGATGTAGTCGACGATCTCGGAAAGCTGGGACGCGAACTTCGCTTCTTCACCGGGCGAGAGCCGCAGCTTCGCCAGCTCGGCTATCCGCCGAACCTCCTCGATATCCAGAGACATTTCGCCATAAGTCTAGCAATTCATGGCAGAGGCTGCGCGGCGCGCCTGCTTCAGTGCCGGACTGTCGGCTCTTGCAGGCTTTCGATGGCCTGCAGCGTGAAGGTCTCGCCGTCCATCTCGACCTTCGCGCCCGGCTCGGTGCCCAGCAACCTGAGGGCGAGATCGGACTCGTACGAGATGATGCCGCGCTCGGGCGCGCTTTCCCAGGGGCCGAGGATGGCCAGAGTGCGTTGTTGGCCGCTTGCCGACTCGAAGATCGCCCGGTTGCCGATGCGGATCCTGTCGCAGGCCGCGGAGCCGAGGTCGATCGGCGTCGAGCGCTGCAGGTCCTGTTGCAGTTCCGTGGCCAGGGAAGTCAGGTACTCGTGGCGCTGGCGCGCGGACTTGTATTCGAAGTTCTCGCGCAGGTCGCCCAGGGCGCGCGCTTCCTCGATCGCCTTGCGATTGGCCGGCAACTCCTCCTTGACCAGCTCGCGCAGCCGGTCTCGCTTGGCGGCGATCGAAGCTGGCAATGCGTAGAGGTCGTCGTCGGTGCCTTGGTCGGCCAGCAGATCGGGGAACTTGAGGTGCAGCGCCGCGAGCAGAGGCTCCCGCCGATAGTCCTCGAGCGCGGCGTGGCGGATGGAAACCTCGGCCTGTCGGGCCTCGTCCAGAGTCAGTTCAGGCAACAGCCTGGGCACCGTGCCGCCGGAGTCGAAGAGGGCCTTGAGACGGAGTCGGAACGGAGCGAAGGCCTCGTGCCTCAAGGCCTGAATCAACAGATTGAGGAGGCGGTTCTGCCGGCCGTCGCGCAGCGCCGGGTCGGCCGCGGCGCGCTCGGCAAGCCAGGTGAAGGCTGCGGGCGTTCGATGCGGCTGGACTTGAGCGCGCGCAACGCAACGGCGCAGCAACTCGTCATCGAGCAGCTCGGCGATGGTGCTGATCGCCCGGGTGTCGGTCTCCAGGAGGAAACGCCTCTCGAGCACCTCGCGCCAGTCGCTGCGACAGTCGGCCAGGAGACGGTAGGCCTGTTCGCGTGGACCTCGCGGATCGATCGAGGCGAAGAAGTCGAGCGGATCCTTCAGGCTGCCCAGAAGCTCCTCCGCCGGCCAGGTCGGTTCGGCGCCGAAGCGCTCCAGTGCGCAGCGGATCTCGAACGCGAGCGCTGGTTCGCTGTCGGCGAGGCGCCGGCTCCGGTCGTCCAGGGAGGCCGCCATCCGATCCCGCAGTTTCTGCGACTGGTTCGCCACCCTGCGCAGCATGGTGATCCTGGCGCGGTTCGACGCCCGCGTGAACTCCTGCCAGAGGGAACTCTCGGCGTCGGTTGCAGCGACCCAGCGGTAGGTCTGCCGCGCGCCGCCGGAAGCCAGGACCTGGGCCTGTTTCCGGGCGCTGGTCCACCAGCTCGACCAGCGGCGCGCCGGAATGATGCCGACGACAATGGCCCGCACCTCCGCCCCCGTCAGTGGACGGTCGTAGCTCCTGAGCGTCAGTTCCAGCAGTTCGGGCGGTTTCATCGCCGCGAGTTGCTCCGGCCCTTCGAGCTTGCGTCGCAACACGTGCTCAGGGGGCAGCAGGGCGAGCACCTTGCCGGCGGCCCGGAAGCCGACCGCCACTCCGTTGACCTGCTCGAGGTCGACCTTGAAGGTCTGCAGCAGCATGTTCACCTCGGCGATGCGGCCGACTCCCCGTCCCTTCATCTCGACGATGTCGCCGTGCCGGAATGCCAGCAGGTTGCGGAGCCGGTCAACCTTGTCCCAGAGCTTGAAGGTCTCTTGCGGGCCTCGGTCCAGGCCCAACTCGTGCAGCAGCTCGTCGACGTCGGACTCGCGGTCCCGGTAGAGCTCGTGCAGGGTGTCGAGAACGGTCTCGTAGACCTGGCCGCTCCGCAGATACCTGCTGCCGGCGCCGCGGATCAGGTCGAGACGTTCCGCCCACAGGCCGCGTTCCTGCAGCTGGTCGTCGAGCAGTTCGAGCAGGGTCCCGACCCGTTCTCCTTCGTCGAGTCGAACCAGCCCTCTGGTGATGGCGAGAAATGTCTCGACCGCCACGTCTCCGTCGATCGCGGCGAGCCAGTCGGCCTCGACTGCGTCGATGTCGCCGCGGGCGAGGCTTTCCTGAGTTCGTTTTGGGATCCTCATGCCGTGGCGGGCCGGTGGCGGTGGGCGCCGGCGCGTCTGCGGGTCGACGAGTGTCGTGTGCGGAGTGACGAGTGTATCAAGCCGGAGGAGCCCGGTGACGGTCTCGGACCGTCTGAGACTAGAATGGCGGCGCGGACCGCGGTCGCAGACGACACCGATGCAGACCACACCGATGCAGACATGAGCGACGAGAATCAGGCCGCGCCTTCCGCGGAGTCATCTGCGGGCGAGGCGGAGTCGTTCGGCTCCTGGCTTCGCAGCCAGCGTGAAGTTCGCCAGGTCGAGCTGGGGCTGATCTCTCAGTCGAGCAAGATCAACATCCGGTATCTGGAGGCACTGGAACAGGATCGTTTCGACCTGCTGCCGGCCACCATCTTCGTCAGGGGTTTCCTGCGCGAGTACGCGCGGATTGTCGGCCTCGATCCCGACGAGGTGCTCAACTTCTACATGGAGGCGTCCGGTCGGGACGATTCCGAGGTCGGGATCGAGAACCGGAAGACTCGGTCGGCGAGGTGGTCCCTGGTGCGGACCGCTGTGGCCGTGCTGCTTGCGGCGGCGATTCTCGCCTTCTTCGTGTGGCGTTTCTCCGGTGCGGACCGTGAAGCAGCCGAGCACGTGGAGGCGATGGCGCCGCCGCTCACCGAAGAAGCGCCGCCGCCGCCGACGGAGCCGCTGCCGGAGCGGGCCTTGCGGGTCACCCTGGAGTTCCGGGCCAAGAGCTGGGTCGATGTCCACAGCGACGGCGAGCGCACGGTCAGCGAGCTGCGGGTCCAGAGCGAGTCCCTGACCGTGACGGCGGACGAGGAGATCCGCCTCAAGCTCGGGAACGTGGACGCAGCGGCGATCGAGGTGAACGGCGAGCTGTTCGAGCACGATGCGGGCGACAACGAGGAGATCGTGATCGCGGCTCCCTGGCAGCCCGGTGCAGCCGCTTGACGCGGCGGCGCTGCGAAGGCTGGACTTCCTGCCTGCATGGCCGTATTCTGCGACGTTCGGGTATCGCGGGGCGTAGCTCAGCCTGGTAGAGCGCACGGTTCGGGACCGTGAGGCCGGAGGTTCAAATCCTCTCGCCCCGACCATTCCATCGGTACGTCCGCAAGGACTCCTGCGGACGCACACCCCTCCGTACTCCGGCGGTCCGGTGTTCGCGGGTTTCCACCCGTGATCCGCTGTTCAGCGGGTTCGGCAGCAACCCGTGTCTTCTCGTGGTCGGGTAGACTCTCAGGATGCACAGCTTGCTGAAGCTGACACCACCGGGAAGCTACCCGGGGTTGGCATGCTCCCTGGTTCTGGTGCTGGCGTCGCTGGTCCTCTTCGCCGACGGCGCCCTGCCCGAGGAGGCCGGGGCACCGGAAGAAGCGCGGACCGCGGAGCCCGAGGAAGGGGGGGCGGCGGCGCCTGCGGACGCCGATCCTCCGTCCGAGGTCGACGACCCGGTCGCGGATTCTGCGCCGGAGGTCATCGTGGCCGCCGTGGACTCGGTGATCCAGGTCGTCGTCGCCGAGTTCATCGACGAAGTGACGGCGGAGGCTGACCGGGTTGGCGCGGAAGCCCTGATCGTCGAGTTGTCCACGCCTGGCGGCGAAATGCAGGCGATGCGCAGGATCTTCACGACCTTCCTCGAGGCCAGGACACCGGTCGTCGCCTACGTGTCGCCGAGCGGTTCCCAGGCTGCTTCGGCGGGCTTCTTCATCCTGCTGGGCGCCGACATTGCCGCGATGGCCCCCGGGACCAACACGGGCGCGGCGCACCCCGTTGCCGGCGGCGGTGAGGACATCCCGGGGGCGATGGGCGAGAAGGTGACCCAGGATGCGGCGGCGACCATTCGTTCGCTGGCGGCCCGCCGCGGTCGGGACGAGAAACTGGCGGAGTCGGCGGTGCTGGAGAGCAGGTCGTTCACCGCGCAGGAAGCGCTCGACTCGGGCCTCGTCGATCTGGTCGCCCCGAGTCTGCAGTCGCTGCTCGTCGATCTTGACGGCCGCGTGGTCGAGAAGGGCGGACGGGAGCGGACGCTGGCAACCCGAGCGGCCGCCGTACGCCGCATGGAGATGTCGGCCTTCCAGCGAGTGAGGTCGATCATCGCCCACCCGAACGTGGCGATTCTCCTGATGTCGCTGGGTTCGATCGGACTGATCTTCGAGATCACCCATCCTGGATCGATCTTCCCGGGAGTCGTCGGCGCCGTCTGCCTGATTCTCGGGCTGTGGGCGATGTCGGTGCTGCCGGTCAACTACGCCGGTCTGGCCCTGATGTTCGTTGCAGTTCTCCTCTGGGTGCTGGAGGTCAAGGTTCCGAGCTTCGGGATGCTGACGCTGGGCGGCGCGGTTTCCTTCTGTCTCGGCGCGATCATGCTGTTCCGGGACGCCGGCCCTGCCCTGCAGGCGAGCCTGAAGCTGATCACCGCAGTCGGCGTCACGGTCGGGCTGCTGGCGCTGGCCTTCGCCCGGCTTGCGCTCAAGGCGCATCGCGGCCGCGTGGTGACGGGCAGCGAGGGTCTGCTCGATGAACAGGGCCTCGTGAGCAGCGGCATCGAGGTTGGCGCGCCGGGAAAGGTCCGGCTGCACGGCGAGATCTGGAATGCGGAATCCGACGTCCCGGTGGCGGCGGGTGACCGTGTCCGGGTGGTTCGCGTGGACGGGATGACCCTGCGAGTCGAACCGGTTGGAGTCCCAGGAGTCGCCGCCGTCGGTGGACAGGCAGACAACTGAGCACTTACGAAGAAAGGACCTGAATCGCAATGTTGAGTCTTCCCGTTGTCGGCTTCGTGGCCGTGGCACTCCTGTTCCTGCTCTCTCGGTGGATCAACGTCATGGCCGAGTACGAGCGGGCGGTGGTGTTCCGCCTCGGACGGATTCTGGAGAAGCCGAAGGGCCCCGGTGTTGTCTTCGTGTGGTGGCCGATCGACCGCATGGTCAAGGTGTCGCTTCGCACCGTCGTGCTGGACGTTCCGCCACAGGACATCATCACCCGCGACAACGTGTCCGTGAAGGTCAACGCGGTCGTCTACTTCCGCGTGCTGGAGCCGACCAGGGCGATCGTCGAGGTCGAGAATTTCCTGTTCGCCACCAGCCAGCTGGCACAGACCACCCTGCGCTCGATCCTCGGCCAGACGGAACTGGACCAGCTGCTCAGCGAGAGGGAGACGCTCAATGACCAGCTCCAGACGGTGATCGATCAACAGACCGATCCCTGGGGCATCAAGGTCTCCATGGTCGAGGTCAAGCACGTCGATCTGCCGCAGGAGATGCAGCGCGCGATGGCCAAGCAGGCTGAAGCCGAGCGAGAGAAGCGCGCCAAGGTGATCCACGCAGGCGGTGAGCTGCAGGCGTCCGAATCGCTTGCCCGGGCCGCGACCGCGATCAGCGCCAACCCGGTCACGCTGCAGCTGCGCTACCTGCAGACCCTGTCGGACATCGCGACCGAGCGGAACTCGACCATTCTCTTCCCGCTGCCGCTCGAGCTCTTCCGCGCGTTCTCGGCAATCAAACCACCGGAAGAGTGAACCGCGACGCCTACGAGCCGTATGAGGTCGCGGTCAGCAACAGCCAGATGGCCGCCTTCCTGGCTCTTCTGGCGCTGGCCCTGGTGGGAGCGTTCGCGGCCGGGGTGTGGTGGGGGCGGTCGAACGATCTCGATCTTCCCGAATCCGGGGCCGCCGTCACGCTCGCGGACTTGCCGCAGTCGGAGACGTCGGCGGGCGCGGCCGCTCCTGCCGCGGGAAAGTCGCAAGTCGAGGCGGTGCCGAGCGAGGTCGTGCGGTTCTTCGGCGGCGCCGAGGAGGGAACGCCGGCGGGCGGGGGCGATGGCCGGGCCGCGGTCACTGCATCGACCGCGGCAGGTCTGGTCGTCCAGGTCTTCTCGAGTGCGGACGCCGGGCAGGCGGCCTCGGTGCAACGGAAGCTGCAGGTAGACGGACACCGCGCCTTCCTGTCCCCCCAGACGCTTGACGGACAGGTGATGCAACGGGTGCGGGTGGGCCCCTTCGAGGACCAGGGATCCGCTTCGGAGGCTGCCGAACTGCTGGCCAGACAGTACGGACTCGAGACCTGGATCACGCCGAACAACTGACCGCCGGCCAGAGTCCGCGGTCCGGCGTGGCGGCGGTGCAGCGGGTTCTTTCGTCGATCCGGTTCCATGTCGCTCTCGCCGTCGGCGGCGGCGTCTGGTGGGCGTTCTGTTTCGACGAGCGCCCGGGGTTCCTGGCGCCTCTGGCGGCCGCCGCGCCGCTGTGCCTGATAGCGGGCGCTCCGTTCGGATCCTGGCGTCGGCTCTGGCTCGGCTGGCTTCACGGCGCTGTGGCGTGGCTGATCGCGGTGCCGTGGCTGTCCACGATGCTGGCGGTCTACGGCGGGCTTCCGAGCGTGGCGTCGGCCGGGCTGCTGGCTCTGCTTGCCCTCTATCTGGGCGCATACCACGGCGTGTTCTGCTGGCTCGCAGGGCCGGCGCTCAGGCGTCGCGACGCTTTTTCGCTGTTGGCGGCGCCGGCGATCTGGGTCGGTCTCGAGCTTCTGCGAGGCGCGGGTCTCTCGGGATTCCCATGGAATCTGCTCGCGTACGCCTGGGTCGATGTGCCGGGCGCGCTGGATGCGACCAGATGGATCGGCAGCCTCGGTCTGTCGGGTGTCGTGCTGGTCGCCGGCCTGGGCCTGGCGAGGCTCTTGGGCCGTGCGACCCGCCGCCAGGCGGTTACGGTGGCGGCCGCGGTCGCGGTGCTGCTGGCGGTTGCGCGCTGGACGAATCTCGAGCGGCCGACGACGGACCCGGAGATGCTTGACGTCCGCGTCGTGCAGCCGAACATCGGCATGATGACGGACGATCAGCTCCTGGGCGGACTGGACCACGCGTCGATTCGCGGCAACTACGAGCGCCTCTTCGATCTGAGCCGCGAAGCCTGCACGCCGGGTGCGCTCGTCGTGTGGCCCGAGAGCGCAGGCTGGCCATACGAACTGGAACGCGACGCCGCTTTCGCGCGCGACATCGAGGCGCTGGTCGGGCGCGGCTGCTCGCTGTTGTTCAACAGTGCCCGCAGGTTCAGGTCGGGCGATGAAGAAGGGGCCTTCAACTCCGCCTACCTGCTGACGCCCGGCGGCGCGCGGGCCGACCGCCAGACGTACGACAAGATGCACCTGGTTCCGTTCGGCGAGTACGTGCCGTTCGCCCGCCATCTGCCCGGCGTGCGTCAACTGGCGCGGAACGCGGGCAGCTTCTCGGCCGGCGACGAGGTGAGGCTGCTCGACCTGGAAGGCGCCCGTCTGGGAATCTCGATCTGCTTCGAGATCGTCTTCCCGAGACAGGTTGCGGCCCGCGTCCGGCGCGGGGCCTCGGTGCTCGTCACCATGGCGAACGACTCCTGGTACGGCGCGACCTGGGCGCCCCATCAACACCTGCGGCCGGCTCGCTTCAGGGCAGCCGAGAACGGGCGGCCGCTGATCCGTGCCGCGATCACCGGCATCTCGGCTCTGATCGACCGCCGGGGCGGAATCATGGCCGCCGCCGGCATCGATGAGGCGGCCGTGCTGCGGGTGCCCGTGGCGCCGGTCCTCGGGATGACACCGTTCTCACGTGCACCCCTGCTCGTGCCGCTGCTTTGCCTCGCCATGGCCGTGTTTGCCATACTGCGCCGATGATCGCTTCTGACGCGAACCGCTCGCTGACCGAACTCGGGTTCCGCCTTGACGGTCTGCGGAGGCATCTTTGACCCGGCCGAGGTTCAGGAACAGCTCGCCGCGCTCGATCACGAGATGGAGCAGCCGGGGTTCTGGGACGATCCGAGGCAGAGCGCCGACCTGCTGCGGCGCCGCCGCACCCTGGAACGACGCCAGACGACCGTCGACCGGCTGAACGCGGACAGGGGCGAAATCGAGGCCTGGCTCGAACTGCTTGCCGAGAGTGCGGAGGCGGTGGAGGGCGAAGCGGAGCTCGGTGAGTTCATCGAACGGGTGAAGCGGGAAACAGAGGCGCTCGACCTGGAGTTGAAACTCTCGGGCGAGGACGACGACCGGAGCGCCCTGCTCGCCATCCACCCCGGAGAGGGGGGCACGGACTCGCAGGACTGGGCCGAGATCCTGCTGCGCATGTACCTCCGCTGGGCGGAGCAGAGCGGCTTCGAGGCGAAGCTGCTCGAGCGGCTGGACGGCGACGAGGCCGGGCTCAAGAGCGCGACGGTCGCCGTGCGCGGCGACTACGCGTACGGCCGCCTGCGGGGTGAGAGCGGCGTTCACCGGCTGGTCCGGATCTCGCCCTTCGACGCGGCGAAGCGGCGTCACACCTCCTTCGCCTCGGTCTACGCCTGTCCCGAGGTCGACGACGGCATCGACATCGAGATCGAGGACAAGGACATCCGCATCGACACGTTCCGGTCTTCCGGTGCCGGCGGCCAGCACGTCAACGTGACGGACTCGGCGGTGCGCATCACGCACCATCCGTCCGGGATCGTGGTCAGTTGCCAGAACGAGCGCAGCCAGATCAAGAACCGGGCGATGGCGATGAAGATTCTGAAGGCACGTCTCTACGACCGGGAAGTGCGGAAGCGTCGCGAGGAACAGGCCGAGCGCGAGGGCCAGAAGATGGAGATCGGCTTCGGCTCCCAGATCCGGAGCTATGTGCTGCACCCGTATCGGATGGTCAAGGACCACCGCACGAAGCTCGAGGTCTCGGCCGTGGAGCGCGTCCTCGACGGCGGGATCGATCCGTTCATCGATGCCTGGCTCGGGCAGCAGCTCGAGTCGGCGTAACTGCGCGTGGCGGTGGTGACCCGACCGGCGGTCGACTACGTTTCACCGCTGCCGCCGGTGCGATCGGGTATCGCCGACTACAGCGTCGACCTGCTGGAGGAACTCGCTCCTCTGTGCGACTTGCGCGTCGTGCGCCAGCCCGGCCAGGAGGTCGCGCCTGACGTTCAGCGTCGCCATCAGGTCGTCGAGCCGGAAGCGCTCGACCCGGCGCTGCGCCTTCCCTTCTACCAGCTGGGCAACAACGTGTACCACGAGGGAGTGCGCCGGTTCGCCCTCGAAGCACCGGGGGCTGCGACCGTGCACGATCTGCGGCTCCATCACCTTCTGGTCGAGGCCACGCTCGCCAGCGGCGATCTGGATGCCTACGTCGCCGCACTCGGCGGCGAACACGGCTGGGAGGGCGCCGCGGCGGCGCTGCCGACGCGATGGGGCGCCCATGGCCGGGCGCGGTTGTTCGAGCTGCCGGCGCACGGCTCGCTGCTGCTCCGCCAGCGCGGTCTGCTGGTTCATAGCGACTGGGGCCGTCGTTTCCTGGAAGAGGAGCTTGCGGAGCGGGCGCCCGGACACTCGCTGCCGGAGATTCGGCGGGTGCCGATGCCGATGCCCGTGCCCGATCTGCCAGGCCGGCAGGACACCGCGGCCTGGCGGCGCCGGCTGGGTGTCCCGCCGGCGGCCATGCTGCTCGGTTCCTTCGGCTTCCAGACGCCGATCAAGCGTACGGATGTGCTGCTGCGGGCGCTGGCGGAACCCGGCATGGAGGAGGTGTTCGCGCTCGTGGCCGGGGAAGCGGCGCCCCAGCTGGATCTGCCGGCGCTGATCCGGGACCTGGGAGTCCAGGACAGGGTCGTGGTCACCGGCTTCCTCGACGAAGCCTCCTTTCCGCTCGCCATCGCCGCATGCGACTTGTGCCTCAATCTGCGCTATCCGAGCGCGGGCGAGACTTCTGCGTCGCTGCTTCGCATCTTGGCCCTGGGGCGGCCGGCGGTGGTCTCGGACTACGCCCAGTTCTCCGAACTGCCGGACGACGTGGCGGTCAAGGCGCCGCTCGAGGACTACCCGGAAGAGGAAGCGCAGGCGCTCGCCGGTCTCCTGCGCCGACGCCTGGCCTCTCGCGACCGGCTCCGGAAGATGGGCGGGGCGGCCCGCGCCTTCATCGAAAGGGAGCACTCTCCAGCAGCGTCGGCTCGCGCGGTTGCGGAGGCTCTCGCGGACTGGTCCCGCATTCCGGCGGCGGCGCCGCCCGCTCCACCTCCTCCACGTCCTTCGCCTCCCACGTCATTGACCTGGGGGTGGCTGCCCGGAAGGGTCGAAGTCGAGGGCTGCGAACGACCCTGGGCAGAGGGTGAGCGGCGTGGGTTGGAGATCGTGGTCACCAACACCGGCTTCGCCGCCTGGCTCGCGGGCCGCCGCGCCGATGGCGGCGTCGTTCTCGAACCTCGGCTCTGGAGCGGCGGCCGCGACCTGTTCAGGGGCAGACCGTGGATTCCGCTGCCGCGCGATCTTCTGCCCGGAGAGGCGTGCCGCATCGAACTCAAGGTCCGCAGGCCGATCGGACCGGCACGCCTCCGGCTCGAGCCCCACCTGTTCGGCGGCGGTTCGATGACCCTCTGCGGGACGCAGGCATTCGACCGCGAACTGTGAACCGGCGCGGACCGGCACGGCGGTTGTCCTGGCTGGCACTTGCCGGGCTGCTTGCGGCCCTGTTCTTCTTCGCCCTGCTGACCGAGGTCGGCACGCGGGGGGAACGCGAGGTCACCTACCTGACGGCAGCGGCCAGTCTCGCCTGGGACGGCGATCTGTCTTACGGCCGCGAGGACTACGACCGTCACGTTCGGACGTGGGGGCGGGAACCCGAAGCGCTCGCTCTCGCGACCAGCGCCGGCAGCTCGAAGGTCGGTTTCGGCAGGCCGCCGGTCTATTCGGTGGTAGCCGCGCCCTTCGTCCGCATCTCGCTGCGTTGGGGGCCGGCCGTCCTGAACTGGCTGCTGCTGGCCCTTGCCGCGGCTGCCTCTGCACTGGTGCTCGAGCGGGCGGTCGGCGTCTGGGCGCCGGTCTGGATCGCGCTCTGCGTTGCCGGCACGACGGCGTTCACCCTGCTCCCGCTGCCTTCGCCGGAGGTGTTCCGCATGGCGGCGTCGGCTCTGGCCTGGGCGCTGGCGGCGCAGGTCATGCCCGCATCCGGATCGCGGCGCTCGGTGGAGACCGCCGAGGCGGCGGAGACGGTGAAGATGTTCGAGACGAATGGTCGGACGTTGTTGCGCTGGTCGCTGGTCGGAGGCCTCCTGGTGCTGGCCGTGCTGGCTTCGGTTGACGGGTTCTGCCTGTTGCCGGCTCTTCCGGCTGCCGCCTGGCTGGCGTGGCGGCAGCCGCAGCGGCGGCTCGCAACGGTCGGCCTGTCGCTGGCCGCCCTGCTGACCGCTGCAGCGGTCTTCGGCGTTGCGGCGCTGGCCCGCGGCGGTGCCGGCGCGGTCGAGCGCCAAGTGTTCGATCGTGCCACGGGCTTTCCGGCGGTCGACTTCGAGGTCGAATACTGGAGCCGTGATGCCGGGCCGCGCCCCCGGTTATCTGACATGGGCGCTGGCGACGCACGTCGCGCCGGTGTTCCGGCCGGCGGTGCGCTGCCCGATCGTCCCCGGTTCGACGCGCGGGCCGCGGAGGGACTTCGTCCTGCGACCGTGCTGTACGCGCTTCTGGGCCGCACGGTCGGCTTCCTGCCCTACTGCGCGCCCCTTGTGTTCGCTCTGTACTGCGGCCTGCTGGCGGGGGGCTGGCGGCGTGTGCTCCTGGTCGGGGCGGCGGCGTCGTTCGCCGCCCGCGCCATGCTGTTCCCGTTCGACCTGGGTGACGAAAGGGCGGCTCTCGGGCCGGCCGGCGTCGGCGTTCTGGCGCCAATGTGCTGGTTCCTGGTGGCTCGGCTCAGCCTGTCGAGGATCCTCGCGGCGGCCCTGCCGACGGCGCTCGTTCTCTACCCTCTGTGGCTGCGTCCGGCCGGGTCGCTTCAGCCGGCGGCTCCTCCGGCCGGCATTCTGAGTCGGCTCCTTCCGCAGGAGACGACCCAACGGCCGGGGGCCGAGCGGGCTTCGGACCTCTTCGTGGGCGGCCTCTGGCTGCGTCCGATCGCAGGGAGGATCACACCGTTCGGGGAAGAGAGCATCGTTGTGGAAAGTACGGCGCCAGGGTCGCAGGACAGTCGACACGGGGACGGCTGGGTGGAGTTCCTGGTCGCCTGGGAGGCCCGCGCCGGCGGCGGGGCGGCCGGGCAGGTACGGTTCTCGCCAGCGAGACTCGATGTGGTCATCGAGCGCAGCACGCACCTCGAAGTCCAGGGCGCCGAGGTCCGGATGCGGCGGACCTTGCCGTCCGGGAGGACCGCAGTCGAACTGCTGCTGGCTGCTCCCCTGGTCCGCCATCGCTTGTGGTGGTCGAGGGGGCCGGTGGCCGTGCACCGGCTGCGTCTGAACGTGGGCCGTGCCGGCGACGCTCCCGACGCGGTTCATCGCCTGGAGCTTCGTCCGCGACGGGACTGACGGCGGCGCGGCACCGAGTCCTGGCGATGCCTGGGACTGGAATGCCGAGTCCTGGGGGATGCCGAGTCCTGAGGATAGTGTCGGCGCCCGTGAGCTGGATACTCGAAGTGCGGCGCGTGCTGGAGCAGTCCAGACGGCTGCCCGTTGCCGGAGGAAGCGGTGTCCAGGTCGCGCTCGTGGTGCCGCTCTACGTCGAAGCGGCCGAGCTCTGGACGCTGCTGCGAGAGGAGCCGAACGAGACGCCGCCGCTGAGCTATCCCGCCACCCCGTTCGAGGGCGACGACCCCTGGCCGACCGTGGCGCGGCTCGTCAGCGTCGGTCTCGGTGTCGAGCCGTCGCGCGTTCTCCGCCTGGGCGAGCTGGACGAGGTGGGCGGGTCCGGCGGTCTGCGGCTTCGAGCATGCGTCGTCGCCATGCCGTCTCCCGAGGATGACGGCAGCAACGTCGAGGCGCCGGCCGTGCGGCTGCCTCTGTCCGCTCTCAGGCATCCGCGGCTGATCGAGGAGCGGGCCTTCGAGATCGAGGGGCGGCCGGTGCCGTTTGCCGTCTACCACGTCGGGCGGCACCGGCTCTGGGGGCCTTCACTCGATGTGCTGCTGCGGCTGACCAGGCGGTTGGAGCAGCCGGAACCCGGTCCTCGACTGCCGGCCGGCAGCCTGAACTGACCTGCCGCGCGGCGCGCCTCCTGCGGCGCTACAATCGCGCCGAGCCTGATCCACCAACGTCTTCCCGGAGGAGTAGCCAGCACCACCCATGGCCGACATCGCGCGCATCGAACAGCTTCTGGGCAGCGAGGCGGAGAGTCTGCTCGGACACGTCTGCACCGGGATTCCGAAGGAGCTTCTGACGGTACCGGGGCCGGACACCGTGGACCGGGCCTTTGGCCCTTCGGACCGCAACAACCGTACCCTGGGCAGCCTGCAACGCCTGCTCGGACACGGGCGCCTGGGCGGCACGGGCTATGTGTCGATCCTGCCCGTGGACCAGGGTATCGAGCATTCGGGAGCGGCATCCTTTGCGCCGAATCCGATCTACTTCGATCCGGAGAACATCGTCCGGCTGGCGATCGAGGGCGGCTGCAACGGTGTCGCTTCGACGCTGGGCGTTCTGGGGAGCATCGGCCGGCGCTACGCGCACAGGATCCCGTTCATCGTCAAGATCAACCACAACGAGAGCCTGACCCACCCGCACACGTACCACCAGGTTCTCTTCTCCCAGGTCGAGCAGGCCTGGGACCTGGGAGCGACTGCGGTCGGGGCCACGGTGTACTTCGGCGCCGAAGTGTGCCGCGAGGAACTCGTGGAGATCGCCGAGTGTTTTCAGCAGGCACACGAACTGGGCATGGCCTGCATCCTCTGGTGCTACCTCCGCAACAACGCCTTCAGGAAGGACGGCGTGGACTACCACGATTCCGCCGACCTGACGGGACAGGCAAACCACATCGGCGTGACGATCGAGGCCGACGTGGTGAAGCAGAAGCAGGCGACGAAGAACGGCGGCTATCCGGCGATCGGCTTCGGCAAGACACACGACCTCGTCTACAGCGAGCTGGTCTCCGACCATCCGGTGGACCTGGTGCGCTGGCAGGTCGCGAACTGCTACATGGGCCGGATCGGTCTGATCAACTCGGGCGGCGCGTCGGGCGGCGCCGGAGACCTCGAAGCCGCCGTGCGCACCGCGGTGATCAACCGCCGCGCCGGCGGTCAGGGCCTGATCTCGGGCCGCAAGGCGTTCCAGCGGCCGATGGCGGAGGGTGTGGAACTCCTGAACCACATTCAGGACGTCTACCTCTGCGAGGACATCACGATCGCGTAGACCGTCCCGAATCGGCGCCGACGAGCGCCGCGATGTCCGCGTAGCGCGCCTCGGCGTCTCTTTCGCCGACCTCGATCATCGCGCGGATGTAGTCGGGCTGGAACATCAGCAGACTCAGCAGGTCCTGGCTCTTCGTGTCGCGGGTGCCGAGGCCGCGGGTCATGAAGCGAAACGCCTTGGGCAGGCGGGGTTCGAATCGGGCCGCGAGCCGGCCGAGATCCTCGGAGGGCCGCAGCAGGACCAGGTCGACCAGCCGGAACGAGCCGCGTTCCGACTCCGGCATCCGCGCCAGCAGGCCGTTGACGAGCTCCAGCCGGTTCGCGTCCTGGTCGAGTTGATCCAGGAACACGGCGTTCAGCAGCACGCCCGCGAACTGCGCCGGCGGCGGGTAGGCCGGATCTGCCGAGGTCGGGACCGGCGGTTCGTGGCGGGTGGAGACGGCGATCAGCCGGTCGCAGCCCAGGTGCAGGGCCGGCGACAGCGGCGAGGTCAGACGCACGCCGCCGTCACCGTGCCAGGCGCTGCCGATACGGACTGCGGGGAAGATCAGGGGCAGCGAAGCGGAGGCCAGGACGTGGTCGAGGGTCAGAAGCGCCCGCTCGGAACGTCGCTTGGGGCGCTCCCAGGTCTCGATGCCGCGGCCCTGCACCCAGGTCACGGTGTGTCCCGTCGACCACTCGACGGTGGTCACTGCGACCGCGTCGAGCCGGCCGCGGGCCAGGTTCTCCGCGATTCCGGGCAGCGGGCGGCCGTTCCCGGACGCCGCTCCCAGGGCGTCCGCGAGGTGGTCCACCAGCGGCGAGGTGTCCACCAGGCCGCGGACTCGCGGTCTGAAGCGAGCGCCGCCGGAGATCAGGTTCAGGGCCCAGCGCACTGCCATCTTGCCCAACGACCAGCCATCGTCGCGGAACACGTGATCGGGAGTCAGGTCGAGCCAGATCCGGCTCAGGTCTTCCGTCGCTTCGGCGGCGCTGCCCGGATGCGAAGCGAGAAACGAGGCGTTGATCGCTCCGGCCGAAACGCCGGTCAGAACGTCGAAGTGGAAGTGGGGCAGCCGCGCCGCGAGTTGGCGGACCAGGCCGACCTGGTAGGCCGCCCTTGCCCCGCCGCCGGTCAGGACGAGGCCGATCCTGCACCCCTCGTGCGGTTCGCCGGCCTCGGCGGCGCGGTGCTCCTGCGTTTGTTCGGTCGCCGCATGCACTTGCTGGCCCCGTGTGCTCGCTCTCGGCCGCGCGGCGGTCAGATCAGCAATCGATGCGGCCTTCGAGCCCCGGAGCCGCGGCGAGCCTCCGGTCTGCCGTGACCTGAATCGCCTTCAGCACTTCCCGGCGGCTCGGCCGACGCACGATCCGCTCGATCTCGCGCAGCACGAAAAGCGGGACATGGACACTCCTTCCAGCGCGGCTCGGCTCTTCAGAAGGCGGTGGGTCTCCTCCGGGGACGTTCCGGATCTGGAGCATCCTGGCCATGTTCAGCACGGTAGTTTCATGTGGAGAACATGTCAATGTGTGTGTCCACGGGCGTCGGCAGGCTCCGGAACGGCGCAACCGCTCTTCGGTGGATGGACACCCGGTGTTCGCGGCAAGAGGACGTCGACCTGCCAGCTCTGTTTGGTCAGGCCAACGCCCGATCGATGACCTGCCTGGCCTTGCGCCGATCCAGATGAGGAAATGAACTACGGGGCGAGCCAAGCCCAAGCCCAACTCGCCCCGAGTCGTTCATATCCCTCTTGGTGACGGTTACATCAACCCTCTTTAGCGGAGCCATAAAGATTCACCGTCATCAGTGAATCCGTTTGCACGTCTGTTGCTTGCGACGACCTTTCCGGTACGCCCAAGCCACAATCCCGCATCCCAAGAGGATTCCAGAGACAGCGCCTACCCGTAACTCAGGCGACACCACGACCGCCACCAGAATCACTGTGCCACCAATGGTGGACAGCACGACTACAGTCGCAATCGCCAACGCTCTGGACACATCACGGTTTCATATCAGCCCGTCAGCCTCGAGATCATCACATGTCAGAGTCAACATGCCGTAGATGCTTGTACCTGCCACGTCCCGGTAGTGCTGGCCGCACTCTCGGCAGAGAGCGATCTCGAGTGGTGTCGCGGGCGAACCGCTCTCGGCTCGCCCCTTGCGGTTGAGCACGACGGTATCCGCTCCTCCCTGTGTACGAGGAACGCTCCCTCGAGCGCACGCAGGAAGGCGTGGTAGCGGCGCGGATCGCTGTCGGCGGCCTGGGCGCCCGCCTTGCCGAAAACGATGCCGTCTTCCGAGAAGGGCTCGCCAAAGAGCTCTCTCGTGAACTCGGCCACGACCCGCTGGTCCGCCTGGTTCTTCCCGAGGAGAGAGTCGCGCTGGTGGCAATGCAGCGAAAGGGGCCTTCCCGCCCGCCGTCGCGCAGGCGCTGCTTCAAGCGGCGGATCAGCATGCCCATCTCCATGCCCCTGGAGCCCCGATACTGGTGTGCTTCGTCGAGCACCAGATGGCGGCCTGGAACGATGCGCGCAGGTGCTGGTCCTTGAAGAAGAACGATGTTCCGAGATACCTCTCGAATCTCTGGCGTATCTGCTCGGGCCAGGAGCGCATGTCGGGTGTGTCAGCCATCTTCCGGTCTCATGAGCGCCTGGACGTTGGCGAGATGTGAACTCCGCCTGCGCGGGTCTGCTGGAATGGACCGTTGCCCCGCTGTCACCAGCGTCAGGCCCGCGGCGCGGAGTTCACGCTGGCTGAAGCCCCGTCCGGTCCGCCAACCACCATCACTGCGCCTGACGCGGGCGACCGGCTTCTCGACGGCGACCCTCTGCGACCGGATTCTGATCGTGGCCTGGCTGGTGACAGCCGCCATGTCGGGAGCGGCGAGCTTCAGCGTGTACGTTGTGGTTTCGGCAGGTGCGATCCTGACGTCTCCTGCCGGCTCGACCTGGCCGATGGACGGCTCGACGGCGACGGCAACGCCATCCGTGTTGCGGGTCGTCCAACAGAGTCTGGCCTGGTCGCCGGGCTCGAGGCTTGCTGGTTCGCAGCGGAAGGAGACGATCTCGGGCAGAGGGTCCGGGGAAACGCGGATGAGGCACAGTGGTTCCTGATGCCCCCTGTCGTGCCAGTCGCCGGGCCCCTCGAACCGGACGTTGAACCGTGCCTCCCGGGGCAACCTGAGGTCGATCTGTCTGTAGTCGACGAAGTGGGCAACAGGCATCTCGAAATGGTCCGACGAGTTCTTCCTGTTCGGGTATCGAGGCCCCGCCTCATCGTCGAATCCTGCTTGAACGGACTGGATTCGCCTTGGCAGTCGAAGCTGCAGCACCGCTTCCGCGGCGGCCCACTTGCGGAACTTCTGGCGTGACATCACGAACGGCGTGTCGCGCCACCTGCCGTCGGCGTCAGCCGTATTCGTCTGGATCCGCCACCAGATCCGCGGCAGCTTCAAGGCGATGTCGATCTTGCCGCCGTCTGCTTCCAGGACACACGAGATGTCGTCGGCGCCCGGTGTCGGCCTGGCGACAAGGCTGCCTCTGGCTCCCTCCACCTGCTCGGCCTCGGTTGGCAGAATGGGGCAGATGGCCGCAGCGGAGGTTCCTGTGAACCTCACCTTCGTTGGCGGATGGCCGTCCGGCGGTGGCAGAAGGAGTGTTCGCCTGGAATACGGTGCTCCGTTGACTTCGATCTCCTGAAGGGCGCTCAGGTAGCGGAACTGGCCGCTATCGAGAAGATGCCCTTCGCGGTCGTAGACCCTGACGAAGAAGCGTCCTTGGCGGCTGCCCAGCACGTTGGCCAGGGTCTTTTCGGCAGGTTTGAAGTTCTCGCCGGTCCAACCGTTCCTGCACTCCTCTCCGATCCGCGCCCATGCGACGCCCTGCGCAGGGTTCAGCACTGGAGGTTCGTTTCCGAACAGGTCGCCCTCCTCGGAGTCATCGAAGATGCGCCTTCCGGTCAACTCGAAGCCCGAACCGCTCAGGGCCAGTTCATGTCCTTCGAAACCGCCCAGCTCTTCCGCAGACTCGTTACCGTTCCTGACAAGGAAGTGAGCCCGGAAGCCGGAGTCCGAGCAGGCCTCCTGCGCGACCCCTGTGTGCCCCGTACGCGTCCAGCTGCAGGGTGCGACCAGGAGAAAACGCCCCCTCGTCATGCGGCGAACGTTGCGGCCGATCTCGGACCCGCGGCGTTCGAGCTTGAAGACCAGCGGACTGTCGTCGACCAGGGGAACCACGATGGACGTCCCGTCCTTCACGGCCACGGAGAGGCTCCCGGAGAACGACTCGAGAGGCCACTCACCGTTCACCTGTGCCAGTTCTTCGCCGTTCTGTGTCACCGTTTCGACTTCGTCGCCGGCGACGATCAGAGCAATCTCCCAGTGAGGCGAACCGGGCGGCCTGCGGCATATCAGCTCCGGCGCAGGCTTCCTGCCGACGCTCGCGGGCTTGTCCGCAGGATCCGCCGTCGGCGGTGCGGCTGGAGGGTTCGATCCGCTCCGTCGTCCGGCGAATCTCCGAGGAGGTGGAGGTGGAGGTGGAGCAGGCCCTGGGCCGCCACCTGCCGGTGGATCGTTGGAGATCCCTTCGTCTGGTGCATCCGCGACAGGAGTTGGGGCAGGACAGGGACGGTCATCCGCTGACACTTCCGCTGATCCAGCGGGAGCGTGCGGCTCCTGTGTCTTGACGGGGAGGTCGCGTCCACCTGGAGCAGCGTCGCTGGCGTCCTCCTCATGCTCGACCGGGCCCTCGGCGGCCGGGTCGCTGGCGGGTGGCGAGTCTGACTGCGCCGCCTCTCGATCTGGTCGAGGATCCGGGTCCGGCCTTGACGGTTCCCTGGTCGGATCGTCGGCCGGCATCGGGCTGGCGGGTGGGACATGGCGCCGATTGTCCGCTTCTCGGAGCGTTGGGGGCGGGTCGTCACGAGACGGCGGGATGCCCCTGCCGTCCCCGACCACTCGTCCACGCCGGATTCTCCGGAACCAGTCTCCAAAGGCCCGAAGAATCCGATTCAGCACTTCAGGCGGCTCTCTCCTCGAGTCGCTCTCTTCGACACGCGGACGACCTGCTGACTGCTGGCCAGCTGCTGCCGCGTGGTGCTCATCGAGGTTGCGTCACTGGTGGGGCGAACCGCTCCAACGCCTGGTGCTCTGATGATGTGAAGCAGGAGTGTGTACAGCAGTGTATGGCCAATCCGTACAGCGGGACAAGTGCGGCAAGCGCACCGACTCTCGATGCGCGACCTCCGGAGCGGACGATCCGCACGGCCGGCCTGGGCCGAGTCGGCTACGAAGCATCGTGGGGCAGCCGCGCCGCGGGGAGGGTCGATATTGACTCTGGATAAAATCTTCACTACAGTGATCCCTGCGATCAAGCCTGGTTGGAAGAGAGGGGAAGAGGGGGCAGAACCATGAAGAGCCCGAGTGACGCAAGGAAGCTCAAGTTCGGTGCGGCGGTCATGTGTCTGTTGGTTCCCCTGCCGGCAATCGGCGGGGCCCAGGAGAGCGCGGAACCCGAGGAGGCCGAGTCGGAACAGCCGCTGATCGTCAACGAGACGATCGTGGTCACGCCGCGCGCCCGCGAGGAGAATCTGCAGGAAGCCCCGGTCGCGGTGACGGCCTTCACGGCGGAAGTGATCGAGAGCGCGGCTGTACGCCGTGCGGCGGACTTCATCGCTCTCACGCCGAACGTCACGATCGCGGACGCGCAGGATTCCGGGAACGTCGCGATCAACATCCGGGGCGTGGGCCAGATTCGGAACGGCGAGACGCCGGTGGCGATCTCGGTCGATGGAGTTCTGCTCGCCAGCCCGCTTCAGTTCAACCAGGAGTTGTTCGACATCGAGCAGATCGAGGTGCTGCGGGGTCCGCAGGGGGCGCTCTACGGACGCAACGCCATCGCCGGCGCGATCAACATCACGACCCGAAGAGCGCAGCGCGAGCGTTCCGGAGCGATTCGCCTCGGCGCCGGCAACGGAGGCTCGGCGAACGCGTCCGTGTCCCTGGGCGGCCCCGCAAGCGACGAGCTTTCGCTGCGCGGCGGCGTCGCCTACGCGCGGTCGGACGGTCTGATCGAGAACTCGTTCACCGGTGAGCCTGTCGACGACTTCGAGGACCTCGCGGTTCGCTTTCGGGCCGACCGGGATCTGGGCGAGCGCGCCAATCTGGACTTCCGGGCGTTCGCCAATGGCCGTCAGGGGGGCGCGGCGTACTTCGCCCGCCCCTTGCTTCAGGCGGCCGGAATCCCGTTCGTCGATCCTCCGGTCGACGTCGACGTTGCCAACCTCGTGGTTGCTCCGGAGTCGAACGTCGCCGGCTTCGACGATCGGGATCTGGTCGACTTCTCGCTCAAGTTCGACCTCGAGACATCGGCGGGTCAGTTGCGGCTGATCGGCGGCTACAGCTCGGTGGATCATCTTGTCGCCTTCGACGGCTTCGATTACTCCGACAACACGCGGTGTTACCTCTACGGCTTCGGCCTGGCCTCGGACGCCTTGGTGCCTTGCGCGCGACCGCGGCTGCTGGCATTGGGTCCCAGTGGCGATCCGGACGGGGACGACGCCCAGTTCCCGGTCGGTTTCAACACGACGTTCCAGGACAACGACGTCCGCGCCTGGAGCCAGGAGATCCGCCTGACCTCGACTGACGATCGCAGGGTCCGGTACATCCTGGGCGCGTACTCGTTGCAGCGGGAGCGCGGACTCGTGACGGGCACGAACGAGGATGTGGGCGGAGAGATACTCGCCGCGCTCGACTTCGATCCTGCGACGCCCCAGTCCACGCGCTCCTGGTTTGCCGAGGAGAACGACGACGTCGCCTTTGCGGTCTTCGGTCAGGCCGGCTTCGATCTTGGAGACCGTGTCGAACTCACGCTGTCCGGCCGGTACGACGAGGACCAGCGGGAACAGACCGACCCTCGGCCCGACGGGAAGAGGGTCGACGGTTTCGGCATCCCCATCGCCGGCCCGGCGACCCGAGAGGCGACGTTCTCCAGGTTCCAGCCCAAGGCGACTCTGCGGTGGACGACCTCCGAATACTCCACTCTCTACCTGACCTACGCGGAGGGCTTCCGTTCCGGCGGATTCAACGCCCCGGGAACGGAGATCGCCCCGTTCACCGGCGAACCGATCGCCGACTCGGTGTACGACCAGGAGGAGACCCGCAACTTCGAGCTGGGCTTCAAGACGGTGTGGCCCGCGAGCAACCTGATTCTGAACGGCGCGGTGTTTCTCGCCGAGGCCGACGATCTGCAGACCTTCAACTTCAACGGCGCCGTCAACGCCCAGATCGTCAACAACATCGACGTCGTGGACATCTCCGGCGTCGAGGTCGAGTTCACCTGGCTGGCGGCCAGGGGTCTGTCGATCCACGGCGGAGTCGGCTACAACGACTCGGAGATCGTCGAGTACGCGGCGAATCCGGTGGCGGTCGGCAATCAGGTCCCGTACACGGCGAAGCTGACCTCGAGCCTCGGCTGGCAACTGGAGCGCTCGTTGTCGTCGTCGGTCGATCTGATCGCGCGGGTGGACTGGGAGCGCCGGGGCAAGACCCACTTCCACGAGGGCGGGACGATCGTGGGAGTGCCGGTGAGGAACCCCCTCGACCTGGTGTCGGCGCGCGTCGCGTTCAAGCCGGGCCGCTACACCTTCGCCGTCTGGGGCAGGAATCTCCTCGACGAGCGGTACTACGAGGAAGTCGTGGCACCGGATTACAACTACCAGGGTCGTCCTCGATCGTTCGGCGTCGACTTCGGTTACGTCTTCTAGCCTGGCGGCCCGCGGTCGGAGTCACGCTGCATCGAAACGTCCATGCACCCTGTCCGGCATCGTTGCTCCCCGGTCGCACATGGCCCGACATGCTCCCTCGTCGCGCCTTGCCGGGCGGGCGTCCGACCGTTCTCGGCGCGAAGCGGACTGCCGCCGCGGGCTGCTCACGGCCGTGAACGAGGAACACCTGGCGTGAGAGAGCTTCGCCGCCGCGAGATGACGCGGCCGCCAGGCTCGACCGCGGCTAGTCGTTCTGTCCGAACACGCTCGGAGTGCCGACGTAGAGCAGTTCCACCTCGGAGTCGGAGAGGTTGCTCGCATTGTGGACGGTCCGCGCGTTGAAGTGCATCGAATCGCCCTCCGTGAGGGTTACCTTCTCGTTTCCCAGTTCACAGTAGAGCTCGCCCTTGATGACGTACAGGAAGTCCTCGCCCTCCCGCTGGTCATCGGGGAAGACGTGGCCCGGCGGGATTCTCATGAAGATGGCATCCATCTGCTGGAAGCGCATGCAGGCGCTCAGCTGGTTGTACTCCACGGGCGAGTCGACTTCGATGTGCTGCGGGTCGGATCGTCGACGCACGTGCGCCTCGCCGGCGGGAATCTCCATGAATGTCGAGGCCTTCACATCGAGGGCTCGAGCGAGATTCACCAGGGAGACAAGAGACGGGCTGGCCTTGTTGCGTTCCACCAGGGAGATGAAGGCCGGAGAGAGTCCGGCTTTCTCACCCAGCTGCTGGAGCGTGAGACCGAGCTGCACGCGGCGAGAGCGGATCATCTGCCCAGCTTGAAGGAGTCTCTTCGAAGCTGTGCTCTTGCCCCTCCTGAACATCGTCGATTCCAAGGATCTGACCCCGGAAATGGTACATCGAGCATGAGAGTAGCGACGGACGTCGGAGGCACGTTCACGGATCTGGTCTACGTGGACGACGAAGGCCTGCATGTCGCCAAGGCCAGCACGACGTCGCCGAACTTCGAACGGGGACTCCTGAACGCGCTGGACCGGACCGGACTCGAGGGAGCGAACGTGGAGTTCTTCGCTCATGGAACGACGGTGGTCATCAACGCGCTGCTCTCCCGGCGCGGTGCCAGGACGGCTCTCGTTGCCACGGCGGGATTCCGCGATGTCCTCGAGATCGCCCGCGGCAACAGGCCGGACCTCTTCAACTTCGCGTTCAGGAAACCCAGCCCGTTCGTTCCGCGTTCGCGGCGCTTCGAGGTCGAGGAACGGATCGACTACCGCGGGAACGTCCTCCGACCGCTGAGAGACGGCGCCCTGGAACAGCTGGTGGAGCAGATCGGCGAGGCGGAGGTCGAGGCGGTCGCGATCTGCCTTCTTCACGCCTACGTGAATCCTGTCCACGAAGCGAAGGTCGAGTCCGTGCTTCTCCGGGAGTTTCCCGGGTTGTCGGTGATCACCTCCCACAGTGTCTGCCGGGAGTGGCGCGAGTACGAGCGCACGAGCACGGCCGTGCTGTCGGCATACGTCGGCCCGCTGGCAAGGTCCTACCTGGAATCTCTGGCGACGGAACTTCGCGCTCGAGAAGTCCGGAGCGAGCTGCTGGTCATGCAGTCGAACGGGGGCGTGGCGACGCTCAAGGGAGCCTTGAGGAACCCCATCTCGATGGTCGAGTCGGGCCCGGCAAGCGGCGTGCTGGCCGCCGCGGAACTCGGCCGGCACCTCGGCAAGCCCGACATCCTTGCACTCGACATTGGCGGCACCACCGCCAAGACGGCGCTCATCGTCGACGGCAAGGCCAGGATCTCCTCGAACTACAGGATCGAGTGGGACCGGACGAGTCCCGGTTATCCGATCCTCATTCCCGTCGTCGATCTGGTGGAGATCGGCAACGGCGGCGGGTCCATCGCCTGGATCGACGAGGGCGGCAGCCTGCACGTGGGGCCGGTCAGCGCAGGCGCGGTACCGGGTCCAGCGGCCTACGGCATGGGCGGCGCGCAACCCACCACGACCGACGCCAACCTGATTCTCGGCCGCATCAATGCGGACCTGTTCCTGGGCGGATCGCGGAAGCCCGACATGGCGGCGGTGGAGAGTGCGTTCGTCGGCCTGAGGAGGCGCCTGGGCGGTGATCTGAAGGATGTGGCCCGCGGGGTCGTTCGGATTGCCAACGCCAACATGGTCAACGCCCTCAAGCTGGTCTCGCTCAACCGGGGCCGCGACACGCGGGACTTTTCGCTGGTGGCGTTCGGCGGCGGCGGCGGCATGCACGCGGCCGCTCTGGCCGGGGAACTCATGATTCCCAAGGTGATCATCCCGGTGCAGTCGTCCGTCTTCTCCGCGTGGGGCATGCTGATGTCGGACCTGCGGCGCGACTTCATCCGGACCCGACTGGAGACCCTGAGCGACCTTCCGGTCGATTCGGTCGCCTGTACGTTCGCCTCCATGGAAGCGGAAGCGCTGCGGCAGTGTCGGGACGAGGGCATGCCGCCGGAGAGCAGCGAAGTCTCGCGCTTCGCCGATCTCAGGTACCAGGGGCAGGAGCACACGGTCAAGGTGCCGTTCCCAGCCGGGGAGGTGGACGACGAGGTTCTCGAAGAGGCCGTCAGGCGTTTCCACCAGGCGCACGAACAGGAGTTCACGTACCGGCTGTCGAACCCCGTCGAACTGGTCAACTTCCACATCGTGGTCACCGCGAGGGTCGGCAGGTCGGACCTGCCTCGATTGCCCGCGGGTGACAGCGGCCCGGCCACGGCTCGCACCGGGTCGCGCCTCGTCGACTTCGACGAAGCCGGCGAGTGGCAGGCCGACACGTTCGACTTGTCCGGATTCCGGCCCGCGATGGAGATCGAGGGGCCGGCGGTGCTCGAGGACGGTGCGGTCGCGGTCCTGGTGCCTCCGAACAGGCAGGCGCTGATGGACGACTTCGGGAACATCCACATCGAGATGACATGACGTGACGACTTCAAGACAGGATCCCTACGAGCAGGAGATCATCAGGAACGCCCTCGTTGCCGTGGGCGACGAGATGTTCGATGCCCTGGCCCGCACCAGCATGAGCCCGATCATCTACGAGGCGCTCGACTACTCGGTGGGAGTCACAGACAGCAGCGGCGACCTGATCGCCCAGGGAAACGGGACGACCGTCTTTCTCGGCATGATCGATTCGCTGGTGCGGGACATTCTCGTGAAGTTCGGCGCCCGCGATGACATCTGCCCCGGCGACGTCTTCATGAGCAACGATCCGTACGAGGGCGGCGGAACGCACCTGTCGGACATCGCGTTCGCCAGGCCGGTGTTCTGGGAAGGCGAACTGGTTGCCTTCACGGTCAACAAGGCTCACTGGGTCGACGTCGGCGGCATGTCGCCCGGCAGCTTCACGACCGACGCGACCGAGATCTTCCAGGAGGGCCTGCAGGTCCCGACGGTGAAGGTCATCGCCGCCGGCGCGGAGCAGGAGGCCGTGCTCGACATCCTTCAGGCCAACATCCGACTACCGCAGGACTCCATGGGAGATCTGCGGGCGGCGATCGCGGCGTGCACCGTTGGTGAAGCTCGGCTCCACGGTCTGTTCGAGCGCTATGGCCGGGATGCGGTGGTTGCCGCGATGGGCGGCCTGCTCGACTACGGCGAGGCGATGATCGCGGCCGAACTCCGAAAGCTGCCGCACGGCACCTTCGAGGCCGAAGACTGGATCGACGACGACGGGCTGAGCGACGATCCGCTCAGGGTCTGCGTCAGGATCGAGATTTCGGAGGACAGGTTCCGCGTCGACTTCAGCGGCAGTGCGCCCCAGGCCCTCGGTCCGATCAACAACTCCAGGACCGGGTTGATCTCCGCCGTTCGGACGATCTTCAAGGCGCTGACCAATCCGCAGATTCCGGCGAACGGCGGCTGCTTTCGAGCGCTCGAAGTCGTCTGCCCCGACGAGACCGTGTTCACGGCCCGCCGTCCGGCTCCGGTCTCGACCTACTGGGAGACCATGCTGTACGCCGAGGACCTGATCTGGAAAGCTCTCGCCGAACTGGTTCCCCACCGCCTGACGGCGGGACACGTGCTGTCTGTCTGCGCCATCATCATCGCCGGCGATCACGCCGATACAGGCGAGCCGACGATCCTGGTCAGCCCGCTGGTCGGAGGTTGGGGGGCGATGCACGACCGGGACGGGTTGAACGGCCAGTTCTCGGTGGCCGACGGGGAGACCTACAACATTCCGGTCGAGATCACCGAGGCCCGCTACGGCGTTCGCGTCGAGGAGTACGCGTTCCACGACGAGCCGGGAGGGGAAGGGCAGTTCCGGGGCGGCAAGGGCGTGGTTCTTTCCTACCGGATCCGGTCGGACGAGGCCTTTTTCACCGGTAGTTTCGGCCGCTTCAGGTTCCCGCCCTGGGGTGTTGCGGGAGGACGTGACGGCTCGCGGAACCACGTCGAGATACTCCGCGCCGGGAAGCGCTGCGACCCGCCCGAGATCCATGGCAAGGCAGCGCGTCTTCCTCTTCGCAAGGGCGATGTCGTCCGTTGTGTCACGGCGACGGGCGGCGGCTGGGGGAAGCCCGAGGACCGTTCGGACGAGATGATCGCCGAAGACCTGCGCAACGGGTTTCTGACCGCCGAGCAGGCGGCCGCCTTCAGGGCGTAGTCTCGTGGGCATGGCTGAGATGGCGGCTGGCGCTTCCCGTTGCGCGGCGGCGCGGATCCGCGCGGCCTACCTGGGCCGGGTCGGCTACGAAGCGGGTGTCGAACTGCAGCACCGGGTCCGGCAGTCCATCCTCGACGCTGACCCCGACGCCGCGGACACCCTGCTTCTGCTCGAGCATCCGCCGACCTACACGGTGGGCCGTAACTGCGACCGGACCGACGTGCTGGCGGCCCCGGAATGGCTGGAGCGGCGCGGAATCGCCGTCGCCGAGTGCGACCGGGGCGGGCGCGCGACATACCACGGGCCGGGTCAGCTCGTGGGCTACCCGATCATCGATCTCCGACCCGACCGCCGCAACGTTCGCGCCTACGTCCGCGATCTGCAGGAAGTGCTGGTCAGGACGCTGGCGGCGTTCGGCGTTCGTGCTGCGGGCGGCGAGGAACGGGAGCGGATCGGCGTCTGGGTCGGGCAGCGGAAGATCGCCTCGATCGGCATCCACATCCGGCGCTGGGTCACCACGCACGGTTTCGCGCTCAACGTCTCGACCGCCCTTGACGACTTCGCCGGCATCCTCTCCTGCGGCTTCGACGCCGGCGTGATGACCTCGATCGAGGATGTGACCGGGCGCCGCTCTGACCTGGCTGAAGTCGGCGCGTGCTGCGCGGAGGTCTTCGCGGAGGTCTTCGAACGCCGGCTGGTCACGGTGGCGCCGAACGTGCTGGGTGTGCCGGGCCTCCGACCGGGACCGGGCGAGTCGCGAGCCGGTCTCGGAGATACACGTCCTCCGGAGGGTCGGCCACTGGAGGTTGCGCCGCGTGAGCGTTGGCCGCGGCAGAGTGCGCCGCGGTAGGCTGTACTGCCGGAGGGTCGGCGGCGGCAGTCGTGCCTGCCCGCATGGACGAACTCATGGACGAACTCGTTTCCATCGGCACCGCACCGCCCGCGGCCGGCGGCGCCCGGTTGCCGCGGCCTGACTGGCTCCGGATTCGGCTGTCGACGCCGGATGCCTATCACCGCGTGCGCCGGCTGGTGGACGGCCTGAACCTGAACACCGTGTGCGAAGAGGCGCGCTGCCCGAACATCTACGAGTGCTGGGGCCAGCACGGTACCGCCACGTTCATGATCCTGGGCGATACCTGCACCCGCCGATGCGGCTTCTGCGCCGTCCACACGGGCCGGCCCGCCCCGGGCGTGGACGCCGGCGAACCGGCGAGAGTGGCAGAGGCCGCCGCGGCCATGGGGCTGCGGCACGTGGTCGTCACGTCCGTCGACCGCGACGACCTGCGGGACGGCGGCGCGGGGCACTTCGCGGACACGATCCGGGCGATCCGCGCGCAGGTGCCGTACGCCGCGGTCGAGGTTCTCACACCCGACTTCCGAGGCGTCCCGGAGGCTCTCGACATCGTCCTCGAGGCCCGGCCGGAGGTATTTTCCCACAACATGGAGACCGTGCCCCGCCTCTACCGCCAGGCGCGTCCGGGCAGCCGCTACGAGCGCAGCATCGAACTGCTGCGTGAAGCCGCGGCGCGCCGCGGCAGCGGCGGCTACGGTGGCCGGGTGAAGACCGGGCTCATGGTCGGTCTGGGGGAGACGACGGCGGAGCTCGAGTCCACGATCAGGGACATCCGTGCCGCGGGAACCGGGATCCTGACCATCGGTCAGTACCTGCAGCCGACCCGGGACCACTTGCCCGTGGACCGCTTCGTTCACCCGAACGAGTTCGCCCGCCTGCGCGAGTTCGCCCTCTGCCTGGGGTTCAGCCACTGCGAGTCGGGTCCCTTGGTGCGCAGCAGCTACCACGCCCACGAGCACGTGGGCGCACGTGCAGGCACGGTGAGTGCCGTCCGGTGACCTTCTTCTCGCGGCTCGTCGGCTGGTCGCTGCCGCTGATGCCGCCGCCGCTCGTGCGTTGGGCGGCGGCGCCGTACGTGGCCGGCGACGAACCGGCCGACGCGCTCGCCCGCGCTGCCAGCCTCAACGAGCGCGGGCTGGCCGCGACGCTGGCGCTCCTGGGCGAGGAGATCGACAGCCGGGAGTTGGCGGTCGAAGGAACCCGGCTCTACCTCGACCTGGTGGATCAGCTCGCCGAGCGCGGACTGGACTGCAACGTCTCCGTCAAGCTGACGCTCCTGGGCCTCAAGATCGGACGCGAGATCTGCCGCGAACATCTGGCACTCCTGGTCGAGCGGGCGGCGGACCGCGGCAACTTCGTGCGCATCGACATGGAAGACCACACGTGCACGACGGCGACTCTCGATCTGTACCGCGAGATCCTGGCCGAGTCGCGGGCGCGGCGATCTGCGGGCGGCCCGTGCGGTGCCGGCGCCGGTGGCGATGCGGTCGGCGTCGTGCTGCAGGCCTACCTGCACCGCACGCTGGCCGACATCGCGGCGCTGCCCGAGAGCGCGAACGTGAGGCTGTGCAAGGGCATCTACGTCGAGCCGCCCGCCGTCGCGATCACCGACTACGGCAAGGTACGCCGGAACTTCCTGGCCGCCCTGGAGGCCCTGTTCGACCGCGGCGCCTACGTGGGAATCGCCACGCACGACGATTATCTGCTCCGGGAGTCGGCGGCGATCATCGAACGTCGGGGGCTGGCCGGCGACCGCTACGAGTTCCAGATGCTGCTGGGTGTCACCGAGGATCGCCGGAACGCCCTGGCCGCCGCCGGTCACCGGATGAGGATCTACGTGCCCTACGGCCGCCAGTGGTACGCCTACTCGACCCGCCGCCTGCGCGAGAACCCGCGCATCGCCGGCCATGTGGCGCGGGCGTTCTTCCTCCGGGTGGTGGGAGGGCGTCACTGGTAACTTCCCCTCGAAGGGCGGGTCGGCATGGCGTCGCGGGCCCGACGAACCGAGGAGATGTGAAGGTGACCACGAACGGCAAGGCCGAAGAAGGCGGCGGTCCCCGCGTCGCCGTGATCGGCGCCGGCAAGATGGGCCAGACCCTGATCGGCGGCTGGCTCGAGGCTGGCGCCGTGGCCGCCGGGTCGATCGCGGCGACCGCGAACCATGCGGATCGAGTCGCCCGGGTAGCGCGGAACTTCGGCATCGAAGGCACCGTGGACAACAGGGCCGCAGTCGAGGGCGCCGACATCGTGATGCTCGCGGTGAAGCCGCAGACCGCCGATCTGGTCCTGGCCGAGATCGGCGACGCCCTGCGCCCGCAACAACTCGTCGTCTCGATCCTGGCCTCGGTGACCACGTCCTACATGGAGAAGCGCCTGCCTGGGCCCATTCCCGTCGTGCGGGCGATGCCCAACACGCCGAGCCTCGTGGGCGCCGGAATGACCGCGATCTGCGCGGGCCGCCATGCGTCTGCCGACCACCTTGCGGCGGCGGAACGTCTGTTCCTGCCCCTGGGGCGCGCCGTCGTCGCGGACGAGAAGCACATGGATGCCATCACCGGGCTGTCCGCTTCAGGCCCGGCGTTTCTCTACATCGTGATCGAGGCGCTGGCGGACGGCGGCGTGAAGGTCGGCCTGCCGCGCAAGATGGCGATCGAGCTGGCTGCCCAGACCTGTCTCGGCGCCGGCAAGATGGTGCTTGACACGGGCCGCCATCCGGCGCTCCTGAAGGACGAAGTGACGACCCCCGCCGGATGCACCGTCGACGGCATCCTGCGTCTCGAGGAAGGGGGCTTGCGCGTGACCCTGATCAAGGCGATCGTCGAGGCGGCGTCGCGCGCAGCCGAACTGGTGTCCGACCAGTAGCCCTGTCCGCAGGGCTGTTCAGATGCTGCGCTCGCTGCACGTTCGGAACCTGGCCGTGATCGAACGGGCTGAACTCGAGTTCGGTCCGGGCCTGAACGTGGTCACCGGCGAAACGGGCGCCGGCAAGTCGCTGGTCACCGGTTCGCTGTCCTTGCTCGCCGGGGCGCGCGCGAGTTCGGCGACGATTCGCACAGGCGCGGACACGCTGGTTCTGAGCGGCGTCTTCGAGCCTGCGGGGAGCGACTGGCGGCTGCTGCTGGAAGAGGCCGGCGTGCCGGTCGACGGGGATGAGCTTCTCGTGCGTCGCGAGGTCTCCCGCGCAGGGCGCAACCGCGTGTTCGTGAACGACCATCCGGTGACGCTCCGTCTCCTCGCCGCGGTCACCCGCCGGCTGATCCGCATCTTCGGTCAGCGCGACGAGCTCGGCATGGTGTCGCCCGAACTGCAGCAGGCCTGGCTCGATCGCTCGGGCGGCGAATCCGTTGCCGCCCTCGCGGCGTCGTGCGCCAGCGCCTACGACGCCTGGCGCGAGGCGGCCGACCGGCTCGATCGTCTGAGCGGCGACGATCAGCTGCGTCTGGAGCGGATCGACCTCCTGAAGTTCCAGACCTCGGAGATCGACGCCGCACGTCTCTCTGCCGGCGAGGGCGAGGAACTGCGGGCCGAACGCGAGGTGCTTCGCCACGCCGAGGCGATCGCGGGCGCATTGCACCAGGCGCTCGCCCTGCTCAGCGACGACGAACACGCGGTGGACAGCCGACTGGCTCGGGCCGGGAACGCGCTGCAGGACATCGCGGACTGGCAGCCCGAGGCCGGCGCCTGGGCCGAGACTCTCGCCGAAGCGGGCGCTCTGGTGAACGATCTGACGGCCGAGATGCGGAGTCGGGCGATCGGTTCCGATGCGGATCCCAGGTGGCTCGACCGGATCGAGGAGCGCCTGAGCGTGATCGAGCGCCTGACCAGGAAGTATGGCGGCAGCAGTGCCGATGTCCTGGAGCACGGCCGCCGCCTGGCCGAAGAGCTGTTCGAGCTGGAGACGGCGGACGGGCGCCGTGAAGACGTTGAGCGGGAGACCGCGGCCCGTCTCGCGGAGTGCGCCGCTCGCGCCGAGGCTCTGTCGGCCGCGCGCCGCGAACTCGCCGCGGTGCTGGAGCAGGAGGTCGTAGGCCACCTCCGCGACCTCGCGCTCGAGCGCGCCGCGTTCAAGGTAAAGATCAGTCGTGCGCTGCGCCCCGACAGCCCGTTGCAACTCGGAGGCGAGCGGGTCGCCTTCGACCGCGGTGGCGTCGACAAGGTGACGTATCTCTTCAGCGCCAACCCGGGCGAGGCGCTCCGCCCGCTGTCGGGAGTCGCCTCGGGCGGCGAGCTGGCGCGCCTGTTTCTGGCGCTCCAGACCGCCGTGCGCGGCGGCGGTCGCGCGGCGGACTCGACCCTCGTGTTCGACGAAGTGGACGCAGGGATCGGCGGTGCCGAGGCCGCGATCGTCGGCCGCAAGCTGCAGCGTCTGGCCCGCGGCGGCCAGATTCTGGCCGTGACCCACCTGCCCCAGGTGGCGAGTCGCGGCGAACTGCACCTCGAAGTCAGGAAGGAAGTGCGAGCCGGGCGGACGCGGGTCGATGTCCACCGCCTCGACGACGAACGCCGCGTGGAGGAAGTGGCCCGCATGCTGGCAGGCGAGGAGATCACGGACACCTCCCGTTCGGCCGCGGAGGAACTCATCGCGGCCGCCGCCGACCAGCACCAGCCGTAGCCCGCAACGACGCACGCCGCAACGGCGCAACAACATGCCCGGAAGGGGCACAGTCTCGAGGTCGAAGACAGAACCCTTGCTGGACATCTGGCCCTGGGACGGCGAGCTTGACGACTTGCGGCGGCCGCTGGCCGCTGGCCGTGTGCTCGCCATCCCCACCGAGTCGTCCTACGGTCTCGCAGCAGATCCTCGTTCTGCGGCAGGTGTGGACGCGATCTACCTTCTCAAGGAACGGGAGCGCGGCAAGCCCCTGCCCGTCGTCGCGGCGAGCGTCGAGCAGGCCGCCGAACTCGGCATCGAACGGGACCAGGCGGTGCGGTTTGCCGAAGCGCACTGGCCGGCTGCGCTTACCGTGGTGGCTCCGCTTCGACACGGAGTGTCCATCCCGGCGGCCGCAGGGGGAAGCACGCTGGCGGTGCGGGTGCCCGGCCACGATCGACTCCGGGCGCTCCTCCGAGCCTTGGGACACCCGCTGACTGCGACGAGCGCGAACCGGAGCGGGTCGCCGCCGATCTGCGAGAGAGCGGCGCTCGAACCGATCCTCGGCACTGCCGGCGGAGTCGTCGTGGGCGGAGAAACCGCGCCCGGAGGGCCGCCATCCACCGTGGTAGCTTGGACTCCTGCCGGCTTGCGGGTGCTCCGCCGCGGACGCTTCGGTCTCTAGCACGGCCCGACGCCGGTTCCGAGACGCCGCTTGCCGCCGGATTCTGCGCACCTGTATATCTCGTGATCCGTCCAGCCGCTCTTCTCGGCCTCCTGGTTGCCTGCGTTGCCGGCGCCCCGCTCGCGCCTGGGGCGGCTCGATCTCAGGAAGCTCGGTCTCAGGAACCCGTGGCGGCGTCGCGTACGGAGTCCGTTCCGCCGGTCGATCCGAACGGAAGCGAGATCGGCGTCGACGAAGTCGCCCGCGGGCAGACCGGCTACGGCCTGTCCGTGTTCTCCGGCAGCGAACCTGCCCGCTTCGGAGTCGAGGTCGTCGGCGTGCTCCGCGAGCCGGAGCCGGGAACGAGCTACATCGTCGCCCGTCTGAGCGGCAACGGCCTCGAGGAGTCGGGCGTCGTGGCCGGAATGAGCGGCAGCCCCGTCTACATCGACGAGCGCCTTGCCGGAGCGGTTGCCTATTCCTGGTCGTTCACGAGTGAGGCGCTCGCCCTGATCACACCGATCGCCGCGATGCGGGAGCTGAGCGCTCTCGAAGCCGGCGAGGCGGCGGGGGAGTCCCTGGGACTGGCCGGCCCCGGCGCGCCCCGGACGTTCGACCGGGCCGTCGGCGAGCTGCTCGAACCGCCCGACGACGTCGCAGCGGCCGTTCGCGAGATCGTGAGCGGCCAGCTCGGCTCGCTGGTCGCACCGGCGGATCCGGGAAGCCGCGGCGGCCCGCAGATCGCCGCTCTGGGTTTCGGCGAGCCGGTCCGCCGGATGCTCGCGGCCGCCCCGGCCGGCCGGGCCGAAGCAGCCGAGCTGCCGGATCTGGGCGCCGGCAGCGCGGTTGCGGGCGTCCTGATCGACGGCGACCTCAAGCTGGCGGTCGGCGGCACGGTGACCCGGGTCGAGGACGGCGAGGTGCTGGCGATGGGACATCCCTTCCTCGGCGTGGGTCCGCTGCGCGTGCCGATGGCGACGGTGGAGGTCATCGGGGTCGTGCCGCGGCTGAACGGCTCCATGCGGCTCAGCAACATCGGCTCGGTCGTCGGCGCCTTCGACCAGGACCGCTTCGCGGGACTGCGGGGCCGGGTAGGCGCCCGGGCGCGGACGATTCCGATGACGATCCGGGTGGAGGCGCCGGCCGGAAACGCCCGCCGCTTCGATCTCCGCCTGGCGGATCTGCCGAGAATGCTGCCGTCGCTGGTGGGCATTCCGACCATGCAGGCGCTCGCTTCCGCTTCGTACGGCGACGGCGAAAGCGGTCTGGACATGAGCGGCACGCTCCGCCTGCGCCGACACGACGACGTGCCGCTGCAGCAGACCTTCGACGGATCGGGGCCCGGCACGAGCGCCGCGTTCTACCTGCTCGCGCTGGTCGGGGCGCTGGTCAACTCGGACCACGAACGCGTGGAGCTCGAGGGCATCGATCTCACCCTGCGCCAGACCCATGGCGTGCGGACGGTGGAGATCGAGCGCGCTCAGCCCTCTTCGAGACGGGTTCACGCCGGCGACACCGTGGACGTGGTGTTCGATCTCCGCCGACATCGCGGCGACCGCTACCAGGAGACGCTCTCGGTGACGATTCCCGAGGACCGCCGGCCCGGCCGCTACTACCTCTTCGTCGGCGACGGCGTGAGCATCGACGCCGCGCGGCTGCAGCTGGAGCCCGGCAAGGCGTCGTCCCTGGCGGACGAACTCGACCTGCTGCGTTCGTTGCAGCCGAAGAGCCGGCTGGCAGCGCTCGGCGTGGCGCCGGCGCGTGGGCTGATCGTCGAAGGGCGACCGATGCCCCGGCTTCCGGCCTCCGTGCGATCGATCTGGCAGGCGTCTCCCCTGCAGGGCGAGTCGCGAGCCCTGAACCTGGCGATCGTGAATGAGCAGGGACGCGATCTGGGTATTCCGCTCGACGGCCTGTTCCGGCTCGACCTCGAGATCCTGCCCGGTACGGCGCCTTGAGCGAATCCCGTCCCTCGAGGCCCCGATCCTCGAGGCCTCGCCCTGCCCGCAGTGAGAGCAGCCGCGCTGCGTCCGGTCTGGCAGGCGCCATCCTTCTTGTGGCGAGCAGCGCCTTCGGCGGCGCCGCCGAAGCCTCGGAAGTCCGGATCTGGCGCGCCGACAGCCAGGCCGCCTTCCTGGCGGGCGAACTCGTGGACGTCAGTGTCGATCGCCTGGGGGTTCTGCGTCTCGCGCAGCGAGCCGAGCAGTTCGCCGCCGTTGCGGAGCCCTTCCTGTTCTCCTTCGTCGGAGCCGAGCGGCGCTTCGCGGTGGGCACCGGCAACTCCGGCAAGGTGCTGGAAGTCGAGATCACCGGGGACACCGGCTCGGTCCACGAGCTGTTCGCCACCGAGGAACCGGAGGTCTTCGCGGTCTGGGTGGACGACGAGGGCGCCGTCTATGCCGGCTCGTCTCCGGACGGCAAGGTCTACCGGAAGCGCCTCGAGGGCGAGGTCGAAGAGCTGTTCGATCCGGATGCACAGTACATCTGGGCGCTCCTGGGTACCGGCGACGGCGGCCTTCTGGTGGCGACCGGTCCGGAAGGGAAACTGCACCGGGTGGACCTCGAGAGCGGCGAATCGAAGCTGCTCCACGACAGCACGGACGTCCATGTCCGTTCTCTCGCGCTGCGTGCCGACGGCACGGTACTCGCGGGCACCGCCGGCGAAGGCCTGCTGCTCGAAATCGACGCCGAGGGCAAGGCCCGCACTCTCCACGACGCCGCCGGCCCCGAGGTGCTGGCGATCACGCCCGGCGAAGACGGCGTCTTCTACGCCTCGGCGCTGGCTTCCGAGGCCAGCTTCGTCGACCTGAGCAGAACGCGAAGTTCCTCGAGCGGCAGTTCGACGGCGAGCGGCACGACGGGAAGCACCGCGTCTGCCGGCAACAGCTCCTCGAACTCGAACGGCCGGCAGAACGAGGTCACGGTCCAGGCGGGCGCCGTTTCCGCCGGAAGTCGTTCCGCTTCCTTCAAGGGCCCGCGTTCCGAGGTGCTGCGGATCGACGCGACCGGCGCCGTCGAATCGATCTGGAAGTTCGAGATGGAGACCGTGTACGCCCTGAGCCATCAGCAGGGCCGGCTCTGGGTCGCCACCGGCCAGGAGGGCAAGCTGTTCAGCTTCCAGAACGACCAGATGGTGCTCGAGAAGGACCTCGACCAGAGCCAGATCGTCGGCCTGGCCGCCGGCCCGGCGGGCCCCGTCTTCGCCAGCGTCAACGCGGCGGCGGTCTACGGGTTCGTCGGCGGCGAGAGCGGCGGCCTGGCCAGGCGGGGGACGGTTGTCGCCAAGCCGCTCGATGCGTCGTCCGTGGCGCGCTTCGGTTCCATCCGCTGGCGCGGGCGCGCCGGAGCCGGCGCCGCCGTCGCGCTCTCGGCGCGCAGCGGGATGAGCTCGGCCCCGGACGAGACCTGGTCGGACTGGACCGAGCCTGCGGTGACGCGGGAGGCGCCGCTCATGGACCTGCCGCCCGGTCGTTATCTCCAGTGGCGGGCCGAACTCCGGGGCAGCGGCGATGTGACGCCCGAGGTCGTGGCGGTCGAGGTCACCTACCGCCAGCGAAACCGCAAGCCCGAGATCACGAAGCTGGAGGTGCTGCCCGCGGGAACGATCCTGGTGCCGACGAACTTCAACCCCTCGAACCAGGCCTACGAGCCGGCGCACCCGAACCGGGACCGCATCTTCACCACGGTCGGCGACCCGGCCCAGACCCGCAAGGGCGCAACGAAGAGCCTGTGGAAGCTGGGCTACCGCACCCTGCGCTGGGAGGCCGAGGACCCGAACGAGGACCGTCTCCGCTACAGCCTTTCCTTTGCCCGCGAGGCGTCGCTCGCCGCGGCCGGCGAAGGCGCGAACGATGCGGACGCTCTGTGGCTGGAGGTGACGGATGACCTCGAGGCGACGTTCCTGAGCTTCGACGCCACCGTGCTGCCGGACGGCGTGTATCGCTTCCGGCTGAACGCCACCGACAGGCTGGACAACGTCCCCGGCGAGGCGCTCGAGGCCGAGCGGGTATCCGCCGCGGTGGTCGTCGACCACAGCCCGGCGCGACTGGTCGAGGTCTCCCGGGACGGCGACCGCGTGACCGCGGTGGTCGAAGACGCCTGGAGCCCCCTGCGTGAGGCGGCAGTGAGCGTCGACGCGGGCGAGTGGCGCGCCGCCAGGGCCGCGGACGGCCTGCTCGACAGCCAGCGCGAGACCCTGTCCATCGATGTTGCCGCAGACGCCCGGCTGTTGCTGCTGCGCCTGACGGACGCCGCGCACAACGTGACCACGATCGATCTCATGGGTCAGCCGGAGAGCGGAGAGTGAGTCGGCGGATCGGCGTCTTTCCCGGATCCTTCGACCCGGTCCACAACGGCCATCTCGACCTGATCGACCGCGCCCGCCGGCTCTTCGACGTGCTCTACATCGCCGTGCTCTACAACGAGCAGAAACAGGCGCTGTTCTCGGTCGAGGAGCGGATCGACCTCCTGCGCGGCATGGTGGGCGACTCCTACGGCTGCCAGGTCGAGAGCTTCAGCGGCCTTCTCGTCGACTACGCCCGGGAGAAGAAGGCGACCGCCGTCGTCCGCGGCCTGCGCTCCGGCGCCGACTTCGACTACGAGCTGCCGATGACCCTGATGAACCGCCGCCTGGCGCCCGGCATCGACACCATCTTCCTGCTGCCGGCCCCGGAGTGGATCTTTCTCTCCAGTCGGTTGACGAAGGAAGTCGGCAGCCTGAAGGGCGACCTGACCGGCGTCGTGCCGCCGTTCGTGATGGAGGCGCTGCGCCGGAAGCTGGGTGGGAGCGGTTGAGGCCGGGGCCTACACGAGCTCGCTCAACCGCCGGAGCGCGGCCAGCAGGTCAGGCTGCTCGGTGAGCACGCCGCGCAGCGGGTCGGTCCCGAGTTTCCCGAGCCGCTCCGGCATCGACCGGATGTTGTGGTCGCGCAGTTCGAGGCCGGGCCCGACCTCGGTCCAGCAGAGCGGCGTCGACACCGGGGCGGCGGGCAGAGGCCTGACGCTGAAGGGGGCGACGAGCAGCCGCCCGCGGCCGTTCTGGACGAAGTCGATGTAGACCCTGCCGCCGCGGCGTTCGGGACTGCGGGTGACGGTGGCGATGTCCGGCAACTGGCGGCAGATGATCCGGGCGATCAGTTGGCCCAGGCCTCGGGACTGTTCGAACGTGCAGGCGCCGCCCAGCGGCAGAAGGACGTGCAGACCGCTCGAGCCGCTGGTCTTGACGAAGCTGGGCAGCTTGATCTGCCGGCACAGGCGGTGAATGGCGAGGGCGATCTCGATCACGTCCCCGAACGGCGCTTCCTTGGGGTCGAGATCGAGGATGCACCAGTCGGGCTGACCGAGCTGGTGCAGCCGGCTCGACCAGACGTGGAGGACGATCGCGCCCAGGTTGGCGATGTAGGCGAGGCTCTCGCGGTCCTGGCAGACCAGGTACTCGACTTCCTTGCCGGTGCGCGGGCTGGTGAGCTTCACGGTGTGCAGCCAGTGCGGCGCGAAGTCGGGAGCGTTCTTCTGGAAGAAGGACTTGCCGGAGATGCCGTCGGGATAGCGGGTCATGACCAGCGGACGGTCGGTCAGATAGGGCTGCATCGAGTCCGCGACGGCAGCGTAGTAGTCGATCAGGTCGCCCTTGGTGTAGCCCTCGGCCGGCCAGAACACCTTGGACGTGTTCGTGACCTCGACGCGGCGCTCCTGGAGCGGCGGCGGGGCGGCGCCGGGGGCTTGCGGCCCTGCGCGGCGCACGCAGTCCTCGATCGGCTTGTCATCCCGAAGACGGAGAAAGACCGCGTGCCGGAGCATGCCGTGGGGCGTCCACTCCTTGTAGCGGACCTCGCAGACCAGTTCCGGGTCCGGATCGATCCAGATCTGGTCCTCGATGCGCCCCTCCGGAAGATCGTCGCTGGCGAGCTCGGCGGCCGTGCCGCCGGCCCTCGGGCCTGGCCCCGCTTCCTCCCCCGCCGCCGGCGCCCGGCACGGGGGGGTCTCGCGCCGGTTGGCGGCCAGACGTTGCGCCAGACTGGACAGGTCCGCATCGGTGAAGCCTGCGCCGACGCGCCCGGCATACACCAGGCTGTTTGCCTCCGGGTCCCAGACCGCGAGGTGCAGCGAGCCCAGGCCGACCCGGCTGCCCTTGGGGGGCGACATGCCGACGATCACGAGGTCCCCCGTACGCTCGGCGCGGAGCTTGACCCAGGACGAGGAGCGGCGGCCGGAGTAGCGGGAGCCGCCGTCCTTTGCCATCGCTCCTTCGAGACCCATGGCCGTCACCTGCTCGAAGAACGCCTCGCCCTGTTCCTCGACGTGGTCCGCGTACCGGAGCGGCCCGGCCGGCGGCAACACCTTCGCCAGCAGACGCTTGCGCTCCAGGAGCGGCAGCGACCGCAGGTCCGTTCCTTCGAAGGCGAGCAGGTCGAAGGCGAACAGCGTCGCCGGCCTTCGAACGGATGCCTGCTCGATGTCGACAGGCCGGCCGAGCAGGCCTCGCGTCTGAAGCCTGGCGAAGCTGGGACGGCCGCCGCCGTCGAGTACCGTGACTTCGCCGTCGAGGATCAGCGACTCGACCGGCAGGCGCCGCAGGGCGCGGGTGAGCTCCGGGTAAAGCGCGGTGACATCGCTGCCGCGCCGGTAGCGGAGGAGCACGCGGTGGCTCTCGCTGGCGGCCAGCAGCCGGTAGCCGTCGTACTTCAGCTCGTAGATCCAGCCTTCGCGGGAAAACGGTCGATCGCCGTTGACTGCGAGCATCAGGGGCAGCGAGCGCGGGTCGACCCGGCGACGGCCCGCTCCGGAGGCGCTGATCTCGGCGCGGACCTCTTCGATCCGCTCGCAACCGTCGCGCAGTTCCTCGACGGTCAGGCCGGAGAGCACGGACTCCGGGTGCAGATCGTCCGCGTCGTCGTCCGATTGCGGCCGGGCTGCTGCGTCGGGCTTCTTCATCAGCAGCCACTGGTTGCCGCCGTCTCGTTGATGCCGGTCGCCGGTGCGGAACAGGGTCCAGACGCCGCGCAGCTTGTAGCCGTGCAGCTCGAACAGCAGCTTGCCGCTCGCCATGCCGGCGACCGGGTCCTCGAGCGGCCTCCAGCAGCCGCTGTCCCAGACGATCATCGCCCCGGCGCCGTAGTTGCCGGCGGGGATCAGTCCCTCGAAGTCCGCGTACTCCAGCGGGTGGTCCTCGGTGGCCACCGCCAGCCGCCTGACTTCGGGGTCGAGGCTGGGACCCCGCGGTACGGCCCAGGACTTGAGGGCGCCCTCCAGTTCCAGGCGCAGGTCGAAATGGACGCGGCGGGCGGCGTGCTTCTGGACCACGAACCGGAAGCCGCCTGTCCCCGTCGCGGAACCGAAGGGTTCGGGTGTCGCCTCGCTCGATCGCTTGCGGCGGTAGGCCTCGAGATTGCCGCTCGGCATCCGCGGCATTCTCCCAGAACTCGGCGGGCGCGCCGCGGCCTGGCCGCCGGCCGTTCGCGGCCGAGGCGGCGCCGCCCGACGCAGCGGCCCGGCCGGCCCGTTGATTCGCTCCACGTTGTCCATCAGCCGGCTCGGCTGCTGCTATGATCCGTCGGCTATGCCTGCTCGTTCCGTTGGCGTCGGCACCGTCTCCTTCGGCCTGGTTTCGATTCCGGTCAGGCTGTACTCGACGTCGGAGACCTCGCGCGGGGTCCGCTTCAACATGCTTGACCCGAGAGACAACACGCGGGTGAAGCAGCAGCTGATCAACCCCCGGACCGGCGAAGTCGTGGCGCGCAAGGAGACGATCAAGGGCTACGAGTTCGGCAAGGGGCAGTACGTCACGTTCAGCAACGAGGAGATCAGGGAACTCCAGGAGAAGGCCTCGCCGGCGATCGAGATCGCCGAGTTCGTGCCGCTCGAGGAGATCGAACCGATCTACTTCGAGAAGTCGTACTACTTGGGGCCGGAGAAGGGCGGCGAGCGCGCCTACCGGCTGCTCAGCGAAGCGATGCGAACCACGGGCCGTTCGGCGCTGGCCAGGCACGCTGCGCGCGGCAAGCAGTATCTGGTCATGCTGCGCCCCTTCGGCTCGGGTCTGCTGATGCAGCAACTGAAGTACGAGGACGAGCTGAAGTCCTTCGACGAAGTGCCCCTGGGCGAAGAAACCGAGCTCAGGCCGGGCGAGCTCGAACTCGCCGTCGCGTTGATCGAGCAGATCGCCAGCGACGAGTTCCGGCCCGACCAGTACACTGACGATGTGCGCAAGCGGCTGTGGGAGGCGATTCAGAGCAAGATCGAGGGCCGCGAGGTCGCCGAAGACGAGACGGAGGCGCCGCAGGCGCAGATCATCGACCTGATGGAGGCGCTCAAGGCGAGCCTCTCCAAGAACGGCGCCGCCGAGGCGGGCGATGCCGCGGGCGAGCGCAGGCCGAGAGCCGTTGACCGCAAGGCCAGCGGGGCCGTCGGATCGACGAAGAAGGAGCGCGCGCGGCGGCCGGAGACGGAACCGGCTCGGAGGGCCGCCGTTGGTTGACGTGAGCCGCCGTCGGTGAGGCTCTCGGAGCGAGGCTGCCGATGCCGCGGCGGCGGCGGCCGTTCAATCGGCTGGATCCGTGCCCGCACACGGGCGGGGAGCGGCTAGTCTCAGCAGTCCGCAGGCACGCCCTTCGGACGCGCAACAGCAGAATCGACAGTCGTCCAACAAGGAGTTTCCAAGATCGCAACCCCATCCAGAGAGCCGCGCATCAACCACCGGATCCGGAGGAGCCCGGTGCGGCTCATCGACCAGAACGGCACCCAGATCGGTGTCGTCCCCTTGGAGCAGGCCAAGACGCGCGCTCGGGCGGCGCGGCTTGATCTCGTGGAAGTGGGTCCCAACGCGGATCCGCCCGTCGTGCGTATCCTCGATTGGGGAAAGGTCAAGTTCGAGCGCGACAAGAAGAAGAAGGAGTCGCGGCGCAAGGCGGCGACCATCTACCTCAAGGAGGTCAAGTACAGGCCTACCATCGACCCGCACGACTACCAGATCAAGACCGACCGGGCTCTTCGCTTCCTGCGCGAGGGCAAGAAGGTCAAGGTGACGATCTTCTTCCGCTACCGTCAGCTACGGAGGCCCGAACTGGGCGTCGCGATTCTGGACAAGGTGACCGCGGCGATCCAGGACGTGGGCGAGGTGGAGACCCGTTCCGGCCTGGAGGGCCGTCAGATGACGATGGTCCTGAATCCGGTCGCGCAGGTGGACTGAGGCCCAACCGGGACTCCCCGTCCCCTTCGGCATCGACGGCGGGGCACTCTCTCTGCTCGTCTCCCTGACCCTCTTCTTCGGTATCTCCCTCTTGTCCAGACCGCCGCGAATCGACTGCGACATCGCGGCGGTCATGGACATGTAGCGCGGCCTCGCGCCTCGCCTTCCACGATCGGCTTCTGCCCTCTCGGTGGTTGGCGGCGTCTGTCGCTGGCGCCCGGCCGCCGCCGTCCGGCCCGCGCGAACAGGACACGGACCCTTCTCCCCACGAACTGCGAGCGGACGGCTGCCGCTTGCTGTCGGTGCTGGTCCTAATAGAGGACGACGGAACGGATGCTCTTGCCTTCGTGCATCAGGTCGAAGGCGTGGTTGATGTCGCCCAAGCCCATCGTGTGCGTGATCATGCTGTCGATCTCGATCTCGCCGGCCATGTACTGGTCGACCATGCCGGGCAGGTCGGTGCGCCCGCGGACGCCGCCGAAGGCGGTGCCGCGCCAGACGCGGCCGGTGACCAGCTGGAAGGGGCGGGTCGCGATCTCCTGGCCGGAACCGGCGACGCCGATGATGACCGACTCGCCCCAGCCCTTGTGGCAGCACTCGAGCGCGGCGCGCATGACCTCGACGTTGCCGATGCACTCGAACGAGTAGTCGACGCCGCCGTCCGTGAGGTCGACGATGACCTCCTGTACGGGAACGTCATGATCGGCCGGGTTGACGAAGTCCGTGGCGCCCAGGGAGCGCGCGAAGTCGAACTTGGCCGGGTTGATGTCGACCGCGATGATCCGGCCTGCCTCCGCCATCACGGCGCCCTGGATCACGGAAAGGCCGATGCCGCCCAGGCCGAACACGGCGACAGTGGCTCCGGGCTCGACCCTGGCGGTGTTCAGCACCGCGCCGATCCCGGTCGTGATGCCGCAGCCCAGCAGACAGACCTTGTCCAGGGGGGCCGCCGGGTTCACCTTGGCGGCCGAGATCTCCGCGATCACCGAGTACTCCGAGAAGGTCGAGGTGCCCATGTAGTGGTAGAGCGGTTGGCCGCCGCTGGCGAACCGGGAACTGCCGTCCGGCATCACGCCCCGGCCCTGGGTGGCGCGAATCGCCTGGCAGAGGTTCGTCTTTCCCGACGTGCAGAACTTGCACTCGCGGCATTCCGCCGTGTAGAGCGGGATCACGTGGTCGCCGGGTGCGACGGAGGTCACGCCAGGGCCGACCTCCTCGACGATCGCACCTCCCTCGTGGCCGAGGACGGCGGGGAACAGCCCCTCCGGGTCGGCCCCGGAAAGGGTGTAGGCATCCGTATGGCAGACGCCGGTGGCGACGACGCGGACCAGGATCTCTCCCTCTCTCGGCCCTTCGACGTCGACCTCTTCGATTTCCAGTGGTTTGCCCGCTTCGTGGGCCACGGCGGCTCTCGACTTCATCGCTGTGGAGAGGCTCCTCGGAGGTTGATTCAGACTCGATGTGAGGTGGTGCTGTTCACAAGCTACCATCAGCGGCGACGCCCTGTCGCGTGAACGACGGACAGGCGCCCCGGATGGTGCCTCGAAGGCACGGGGAAGGCGTGCACGACGAGGAGGACGAGATCTGAGGCGGCACAACGCGGTGCGTCGGGTGTGGAGCCTCCTCATGGGCGCCGCTCTTGCGGCTCTGGCAGCGTCCGCACAAGCGCAGTTGCCCGGAGCGGCGGTCGACGTGCTGGACTACCGCTTCGAACTCGCGCTCTCGGACCATGGCGACGAGATCGCCGGCCGGGCGGTGATCGGGTTCCGCATCCTGCGCCCGGTCTCCGAAGTCGAGTTCGATCTCGATGGTCCGGCCAGGGACGGTCCGGGGGCAGACGGCGATCCGGGGGCAGACAGCGCCCCGGAAGCCGGCGGCAGGACCGGCGAGGTCCGTCAGGCCGGGGGCATGGTCGTGTCTTCGGTAACGCTCGCGGACCGGGCGCTCCGGTTCCGGCAGCAGGACGACAGACTCGTCGTGGCCCTGGGCCGCGAGGCGGCAACCGGCGAACGGCCGAGCGTCGAGATCCGCTATCGCGGCGTCCCTGCCGACGGCTTCACGATCGGCACCAACCGCCACGGCGAGCGGACATTCTTCGCCGACAACTGGCCGGATCGGGCCCATCATTGGCTGCCGGTGGTCGATCACCCGTCGGACAAGGCGCGCGTGGCCTTCGTCGTCACCGCGCCGTCGCGCTACCAGGTCGTGGCCACCGGGGCGTTCGTGGAAGCCGTCGACATGGAGGATGGCATGCGCCGTACCGAGTGGCGCAGCCGGGCGCCGGTCGCTGCCAAGGTGATGGCGGTCGGCGTCGCCCGGTTCGTTCGCCGCCGCCAGGCCCTGGTGGGCGGCGTGCCGGTCGAGGTCTGGGTCTACCCGCAGGACCGCGAGGCCGGTCTGCGGGCGTTTGCGCCCGCCGCCAGGGTGGTGGGCACGTTCGAGCGCCGCCTGGGCCGGTACCCCTACGCCAAGCTCGCCAACGTGCAGACGACCACCCGCTGGGGCGGCCTGGAGAACGCCGGCAACGTGTTCTACGACGAGGACGCGATCGACCGGGAGAACGGGATCGAGACCCTGATCGCCCACGAGGTCGCTCATCAGTGGTTCGGCGACTCGGTCACCGAAAGCGACTGGCCGCATGTCTGGCTGAGCGAGGGCTTCGCGACCTACCTCACCGCCTGCTACCTGGACTGGACGTACGGCCGCGAGCGGTTCCTGCAGCAGATGGACGCTGCGCGCGAGCGGGTGATCGAGTACGCCGAGCAGGCGCCGGACTCGGTGATCGTGCCGGACGAAGTGCCGGATCCGCGCCGCCTTCTCAGCCCGAACGTCTACCAGAAGGCGGCGTGGGTGCTGCACATGCTGCGCGGCGAGATCGGCGACGGCACGTTCTGGAAAGGCATGCGGACCTACTACCAGCGGTTCCGGGACCGCAACGCCTCCACCGCCGACTTCGCCGCGGTCATCGAGGAGGTGTCGGGTCGGAGGCTCGACTGGTTCTTCGACCAGTGGCTCAGGCGCCCCGGCGTTCCCGAACTCGAGATCGAATGGGAGTTCGACGCGGCGTTGTCGGAGGTCGAGGTCCAGGTGCGGCAGCTCGGACCGACGATCTACCGGCTGCCGCTGGAAGTGGAGGCGGTGCTCGACGGCGAGCGCGACGTGCGCGGCGCGGTCCACGTCGAGGGAGAACGGCTGTTCGGCGCGCTGCCGGTGCCGGCGCGGCCCGAGCGCCTCCGGATCGACCCGGACCGCCAGCTGCTGATGCGGTACACGATCGACGAGAAGTGACGGCGGTACGATGAACCCTCCATGGCGGCGACGGAGCACTCGGCGGCCGACGACTTCGAGCGCACGCACGGAGGCCGCGTCTTCGGTGCCGTGCTGGCCGATCCGCCCTGGCGGTTTCTGAATCGCACCGGCAAGGTGGCGCCGGAGCACCGGCGTCTCAGCCGCTACCCGACGCTCGGACAGGCCGAGATCGCGGCCATCCCGGTTGCCGCCGCCTGCGCCGAAGACGCCCACCTGTATCTCTGGGTTCCCAACGCGCTCCTGCAAGAGGGCCTCGACGTGATGAGGCGTTGGGGCTTCACCTACAAGACTAACCTCGTCTGGCACAAGGTGCGCAAGGACGGCGGCCCCGACGGCCGGGGAGTCGGCTTCTACTTCCGCAACACGACCGAGCTCGTCCTGTTCGGCGTTCGGGGCAGGCTCCGCACCCTGGCGCCGGCCCGGCGGCAGGTGAACATCATCCGCTCACGCAAGCGCGAGCACTCCCGCAAACCGGACGAGCTCTACGAGATCATCGAGGCGTGCAGCCCCGGGCCGTACCTGGAACTCTTCGCCCGGGGCCGCCGGTCGGAACGCTGGACCGCCTGGGGCGACCAGAGTGCGTCGTACGAGCCGAACCGGCCTACGTGCGGAAACGCGACCGGCGGCTCGAGCCGGTCCTGACTCTGTCCGCCTCCCGCCGCTCGCCCCGAACTCGCCGCCCCGCCGGAGTCAGGCGATAGCGCTGGTTCCTCGCGCTCGGCGCACTGGGCCGCGTCATCTCGATCAGGCCCGCTTGCAGGGCGGGCCCGAGGTAGCCCTGGCGAAGCCACTTCCGGTCACGCAGGCCCAGCGCTTCGAGAACGTCGCGCCTGGACATCTCGCCGTCCATCGCGTGCAGAAGACGCCGGACCTGGGGGGTGACCTGGGGGGTGACCTGGGGGGTGGTCGCTGCTCGTAAGGCGTCGAGGACGGCCCACGTCCACCGCCTCTATCGGCTGTCAATGAGGCCGCGGGCATCGTCTTTGCCGAAGACGGCCGAGACCTCGTCGCTGAAGATCCTCGGCCGTCTCGGCCATTCTCTCCCGCAGTCGGAGCCGGCGACCGCCCGAACCATTCCACGCACCCGGTCGAGCGCTCTCGCCGGCAGTCGGGGCGCAGGGCCTCGCTCGGCCGGGTCGGCTTGACGGCTACTCCAGCATGTCAGCGCTGAACGTGCTTTCAATCTCCCGGATTTGGGCCAGAATGTCGTCTTCGTCTGCGAGCCAGATCTGCCCGTCTCGGAAACGGACCTTCGATACGTACGCCACGCCGGTGTAAAAGGACGCCTCGGCAAGCGCGTTCGCGACCCAAGCGCCGGACTCGCTTTGACCCGGATTGACGTCCTCAATGGTGATGCCGCCGAGTCGGTCCTGAAAGTCGTTGAAGATATTGAAGCTCAGCAACCCGAACCGGATCGCCACAATACTGCGATCACCGCGATTCCGGTACTCGAGTTCGTGGCGGATGCCCTCCCTTCTGTAGCGGTTGCTTTCCAGGTAAAAAGCCTCATACTTGGTAATGGCGATCGGAGCCTCCGGCTGATTGAGGATGCGGTGGTCCGCCGGAGGGGGTTGCGCGACGGCTACGCTCAGCGATATTGCGAGGGTGGACGCGCTGATTGAGAAGGCTGTCTTCATCGTGGATCCTTCGGGCTGTTCAAGCCCTTGGAGGTTAACGGAGTCAAGGCGCGACGCTTCGTCGCCGTCCCGCGAACGGCGGTGTCGGTCCTTCGGGCCGCGAGGCTATCAATCACGAGGGACGACGGCCGCCTCGACGACTCGGGAAAGCAGCCTGCGAAGCGGTGCGGTAGCCGCGCGTCGACGAGGCGGCCCGCTCGCGGGCGGCCTTCGCTTGCGCGTTCCCGGTCGGTCATCGAGGCGGCTCTTGATGTTCAATCGGGCTGTCGATGAGGCCGCGGGCATCGTCTTTGCCGAAGACGGCCGAGACCTCGTCGCTGGGGAAGATCTTCTCGGCCGTTCTCTCCCGCAGCCGGCGCCGGCGTCCGCTGACCCGGATGTCGAGGGTGTTGACGTTGTCGTCGTCCCCGAGCTCGGCCGTGGTCGACAGGGTCGCGATGACGTCCAGCTTGTTGAGCTGGACGAGAGACCGTGCGGCACAAGAGCCGACATATGCCAACCGCCCCAGGATCATAGGGCAGCGGTGGTCTTCCCTGTTGGGCCGCAGCCAACTGCCTTGACCGACCGGATGCCGTCGAAGCGACGATCAACGAGCTTTGCAGGACATGGTGAATCAGGGTACGTTCCGCTGGAATGCCCTGAATGCCCTTTGGGGGAGACGACCATGTGCAGGAACATCCGCGTCCTCTACAACTTCGAACCACCGGCCAGCGAGGATGAAGTACGCGCCGCGGCGCTGCAGTACGTGCGCAAGGTCAGCGGTTCGACGAAACCGTCCCGCGCCAATGCGGCCGCTTTCGAGCAGGCGGTCGACACCGTCGCCGCCGCGACCGCCCAGCTTCTGCGCGAGCTGACCACGACCGCACCCCCGCGCAACCGCGAGGTCGAGGCCGAGAAGGCAAGGACACGCTGGCGGCAGCGCCAGCAGCGGATGGCCGCGACAGCGTCGCGGTAGCGCGAGCCTGACCTTCAGTCCGATCGCCTGCGGCTTGTCTTGCGGCACCGGATCGAGGGCCGGCAACGGCAGCGAACCAGGAAGGGCGGCTGGGGTCAGGAACTTGGCAGGTCTGCCGAGTAGCCCTCGGACCGCAGGCGGCTCAGGGTCTCCAGAAGGAGCAGCGACTGCTTGTCGCTCGGCATCCGATCGGGGAGTCGGCCGGCTGTCTGAAGAACACCTCGCTCCTTTGGCGAGAGGAGACGTCGAGTGGATCCCCACCGCAGAGCGTCGCTCCAGAACTCGGGGCCGGCCTTCACGACTGCGATCTGTGCTTCGACCCCGTTGAGTTCCCGCTGCGAGCGCTTGGCGCTGCGAGCCGCGGCTCGCTGAGCCTCCTCGGATATCAGTTCTCCGAGAAACCGTTCCGACCAAGCGGCATCAAGAGACCGAGCCCGGTGCCAGCACGCCTGTTTCTTGGCCCACTCCGTGACGTTTCGTATGCCGGTCGGCGGGGCGACGAGAATCTCGTGCACCTGGTAGGCCGCCGCGGCCAGCGCTTCTTCCATCGCCTCGGCCTCTCGTCTTCGCCTCCAGGTGCACCGTTCCTGTCTCGAAGTCCCTGGGTGCATCGAGCGGGCCCGTCCAGCATCGAACTGCAGCCGCCGGCCCCAGCAGCGGAAGGAGGTGTTCTCTGATCAGCCGAAGTTCGCCGATAAGGCCCCTCTGCTCCTCCGCGGTCAACCGGGCGTCCGGCCACTCCTCAGCAGCCGATGCCAGCGCCACGTTCGGCCGAGGAGCCGCTCGACTGCCTCGGCCTCGGTCTGCGCCATGCTGGCCGCACGAACCAGGTCCATGCAGAACCGATAGAAGATCTCCCTCTGCTCGCGGTCAACGAGTCGGATGAGGATCTGCTCGCGGTCAACCAGTGTCCTGGCCTCCACTCGAAGGCCTCGCAGCTTCGGCAACCGGCGCGAGGGCGCCGCCCCCGTATGGTGTTGCAGTACGAGAAGGCACCGACGGTCGACGTCGACCGCCCAGAAGAGATTCCACGGCAGCTCCGGATCGATGCGCCGGCCGTTGATCGAGGCGGCCTGTTCCGGCGGCTGAATGTCCTTCCAGGGATCCTCAGAGGTTGTCGTCTTCTCGCTCATCCTCTTGCCATTCCTTCAGCCAGGTCGTGTTGACGACGTACTCGACCGTCTTCTCGGGACGGTTCGATTCGGGGAAGCTGATGCTCCGGTGCCGAGTTCCAGGCGTCTCGTCTCATCAACGGCGTCGCGCCACCTGTCGGGGGCCAACTCCTCCCAGTTCGGTTCCGGGGACTGGCCGTTGATGAACCGGTAGTACTCGTGGGGATAGCCGGTCTCGAACTTCCGCAGGAACGCCCTGAGCAACAGGGTCCGGTACGCGTGTCGGTCGTTCTCGACCGAGAGAACCGTCCGGAAACGAGCGCTGCCGTCGGCCCCGCGGCACTCGGCGAAGCCCTCTCCCAAGCCGCCTGGACCGGCGAAGAGATCGACGACGAGCCTAGTCCCATTCAAAGATGAGCCTGAACGGCGGTTGTTCGGGAGTCGAGTCAGGGCGAGAGCGTCGGGGCAGTTTTCAGGACTGCTGATCGGAGCAAGGCGGAGATCAGCACCAGAGACCAGCGGTAGCGCGGGGACCGCGAGGCGGCGGTCGAAGTGCGCGGAGTGAGTGTCGTGTTCGGCCATTGGCGGGTTCCGTTTCGCGGGATGCCGGGGGTGTTCGCTCATGCGACGGCGTCGCGGCGTCGGATCTCGGCGAAGAGCGCGGCGAGAGCCTCGTTGACTGCCTTGGCGGCGGCGAGGTCGTCGATGGCCAGGGCCTGACGGTCGAGCTGCTCGAAGGTGACGCCGGGCCGCAGGTACCGCGCGGCGCCGTCGAGGGACTTCAGCTTGAAGTAGGGCGTGGTGACCTTCTTGAAGGGGTAGGTCTTGCGCACGCGCCCCTTGGCGTCCCGCGCCTCGACGGGGAAGTGGCAGCACCGGTGGTAGTTGAGGAAGGGGGCGAGCACGTCGCGCAGGAAGCGGTCGACGAGGGCTGCGTGATGGCGAGGAATGTGGTCGTGGCCGAGGTAGCGCCGCACCACCGATGCGTTCTTGCTCTCGACCAGGGCGTTGTCGTTGCAGCGCCTCGGGCGGGACTTCGTGAACTCTTCGACGTGCAGCCTGTTCAGCAGCGCGGCGACCTTGTGGTTGACGAACTCGGAGCCGTTGTCGACGTGGAAACCCTTGACGTTGAAGGGGAAAGCCTCGATCGCGCCCTGCAGAGCCGGGATCAGGAACCGCTCCGATATGCCCTCCGTGGCGGCCACGAACTCGTACTGCGTGACCTCGTCCACGAGATTGATCTCGTACAGGCCCTTCCTGCCATCCAGGTCGCCCTGATGCACCGTGTCCACGCGCAGATAGCCCGGCTGACCGGCGGGATGAGGCTTGCGGCGCTCCCCGATGCGCACCCGGGTCGGCCGCGTCTTCACCACCGTCAGACGACGGCGGCGGTACGTCACGGACTGGCGAAGACGGTACAGATGGCTGTGGGAGAGCCCCGCCAGACGCCTGAACCGCGCATCGCCGTGCACCTCGTACTGACGCTGCATCGTGCGCCGCGTGACAGCGCCGCACGGACCACCCGGACCGCAAGGACCGGACAGGGACTCGTCGACCTCGGCCAGCAGACGGATGTCCTCCTTCGTGTAGCGACGGCGGAACGGACGCTTCGGACCCCGCCGCCGATCCTCGATGCGCCCGGTCTCCCGGTACTGGGTGATCAGACGCGCCGTCTGAGCCCGGCTGAATCCCGTCACCTTGATCAGGAACCGCCGCACCAGACCCTTGTCCGACCGCGGCAGCCGCAGGTACCGGGAACGCACCAGGAACCGCCGCACGAAAGCGTACGCATCGGCCCGCTCCACGAACCGGAAGTCGACCGGCGTGCTGCCGGCCATGAAATCGCGGACCTCGTCCAGGGTCCGCAGCCGTTCGATGTCGAGTTGCAGGATCATCCTCCGATGATCCCCGACACCTGCTCAGGCTCATCTCTCGTGGGATTGACACCGCCGCTTCAGGCTCATCTCTCATGGGACAAGACTCGACGGCGTAGGGCCGCAGGCTATCCTTCATGGGTTCACCACTGCTTGAAAACTCGAAGTCGGAGAGCCGGCCACGTCGCCGAAGGTCCTTGGTCGATGACGGACATTGTCGATCCGGAAACCCGTTCGCGGATGATGTCACGCATCCGCGGGCGGAACACACGGCCCGAAGTGGGCCTGCGGCGGGCGCTGCATGCCCGCGGTCTGCGTTACCGGCTGCATGATCGAAGGCTGCCTGGAAGGCCTGACATCGTGTTCCCGCGCTTCCGCGCGGCGTGCTTCGTGCATGGTTGCTTCTGGCATCGACATGCCGGTTGCCGCTACGCCACGACGCCGGCGACGCGAGCGGCTTTCTGGGCGGCGAAGTTCGAGGCGAATGTGGCGCGCGACGCACGGAACCGGATCGAGCTGCTGGCGGTTGGCTGGCGTGTCGCCGTGGTCTGGGAGTGCGCCCTGCGCCGCGAGGGCAACGAGACGGTGGCGGCGGCAGTGCACGAGTGGCTTCTGGGAACCTCGGCGGAATACGACTCGGGTCCGGGGATCGCTGCCGGAGACGCGAAGAAGCCCGGCCAGACCCGATCAGCCTGACGGGATCGGCCTGAAGACCGCGGGTTCGGCCCTTGGCGGCATGCGGGCGTCGCCGGGCGAGGTGGTCGGCGCTGCCTGCCGGCGGGCAGGACAGCCGCGTCCCTGGAGAAGCTCGGCCTGACCCTGGTCGGCGGCTCGCTGTCGTGGTCGTGGTCGTGGACGACTCCCGGGGACGGCCGCATTCCCGAGAAGAACGCGATGATGATGGCGGCTGCCAGCTTCGCCATGCGCGACAACGAAGCTCAGCCGGCCTTCTCGGCCCTGATCACCTCGTCGTAGTAGTCGATCACTCGACGCACGTAGGCGCGCTTCTCCAGGTAGCTGCCCGGATAGAAGCTGCGCTTGAAGCCGTAGATGATCACGTTGCGCAGGTCTTCGCGGGTCAGGTCGAAGGCCTCGCAGGCGGAGGCGATCTCCCTGGTCACCGTGGTGCGGGACATGAGCCGGTTGTCGGTGCAGAGGGTCACCGAGAGCCGGTCTTCGATCATCCGGCCGAAGGGATGGTCGGCGAAGTTCCGCAGGCGCTGGATGCTCTGCAGGTTGGACGTGATGCAGACCTCCAGAGTGATGCGCCGGTCGCTGATGTACTGGGCGAGGTTGCGGATGTAGCGCTCGGGATCCTTCGCCGCCGCGGAGTTCGGGTTGTCGCGCCGAAGGCGGTCCTCGGCGTAGAGGTGGGTTCCGTGTCCGATGCGGTCCGCTTGCAGCAGGGTGATCGCCTGGAAGATGCTCTCCGGGCCGTACGCTTCCCCGGCGTGGATCGTCTTCATCAGGAAGTTCTGCTGCGCGAACAGGAAGGCGTCCCGGTGCACGGCCGCCGGGTTGCCGGCCTCTGCGCCTGCGAGGTCGAACGCCACCACCGGCAGGCCGAGCCGGTCGCGGGCTTCGACCACCGAGCGGGCGAGGGAAAGCGAGGCCGCGGCGTGGATCTCGGGCTTCGTCCAGCCGTGAAGCGCCGAGAACAGGCCGCGGTAGTAGGGGCTGTGTCCGGGCCCGAACATCCTCAGCGCGCAGGCGATGATGCCGTAGCGGAATGGCGGCTCGGCGTCGGCGCGGACCCTCTCGGTTGCCTCGTGTTCGCGTTGGACCCTGGCGAGACCGCGGTCGACGGCGGCGAGCACGCCGGCGGTGTCGAGGTCGGGGCCGGTGTGAAGCTGGGGCGCCAGCCGGACCTCGATGTAGCAGACGCCCTCGGCCAGGTTGTCCGCGCCGAGTTCGTAGGCGGCCCGCTCCAGCGCCTCGGCGCTGCACAACGCCGGCGACGTGCAGGAGAAGGCTCGCAGGTAGTCCTCGAGGTCGTCGTAGCGCTCCTTGAAGACGAGTTCCAGCAGGCCTTCCGGCGTCCGGGAAGGCAGTTCGAGCCGGGCGTCGCGGGCCAGCTCGATCAGTGTGTCGAGCCGCAGCGACCCGTCGAGATGGACGTGGAGGTCGGTCTTCGGCAGCTTGCCGATCAGCTCGGCCGAGAGTGCGGGTTCGTTCGCGTCTGTATGATGTGCAGTCTGCATGATGCAGTGTACAGGCACCTCGTGGATTGGCGACTTCGGCATGGCAGCCCTGAGGCGAAGTCGCGCTGCGTTCGAGCGTCCATGCATCCCGCCCCGGCGTCGGTGCTCCTTGATCGGGTTGTTCCTCGGTCGGACGTGGGGCCAGATGCGCTTCCTGGCCGCGCCTTGCCGGACGGGCGCCTGACCGCTCTCGGTGCGACACGGACTTCTACCACGGGCTGCCAGGAGCGAGACGATGAGGACGACCAGACGTTCATTTCTTGGTGGCATGGGAGGTCTCGGCGCGGCCGCTGTCGGGCTGGGCGCCGGCGGCGCGGCCTTCGCCGCACCGGTGCGCGGCAGGGCAGTGGCTGCCAGCGACCGCATCCGGGTCGGCGTCATCGGCTGCCGCGGCTTTGGAGCGAACGACATGCGCGCCATGCTCGACGTCGACGGCGTCGAGTGCGCCGCTCTCTGCGATGTGGACAGGAACGTCCTCGACGAGCGGCTCGAGGACTTCGCGAAACTGACGGGCAGCAAGCCGGACAGCCACGGCGACTACCGCAGGCTGCTGGAGGACGATGGAATCGATGCCGTGATCATCGCCACCCCGGACCACTGGCACTGCAGGATGATGGTCGACGCCTGCGAAGCCGGGAAGGACGTCTACGTCGAGAAGCCGATGGCCAACTCGATCGAAGAGGTCCGGGTGATGCAGCAAGCCGCCAGGGCGTACGGCCGGGTGGTTCAGGTCGGCCAGTGGCAACGCTCCGGCCAGCACTGGCAGGACGCGATGGAGTACCTCTGGTCGGGTGAGCTCGGCCAGATCCGTGCCGCGAGGGTCTGGGCCTACATGGGTTCGGCCCCGCCGTTGCCGGTGCCCGACTCGGATCCGCCCCAGGGCGTCGACTACGACATGTGGTTGGGACCGGCGAGGAAACGGCCTTTCAACGAGAACCGGTTCCACTGGAACTTCCGCTGGTACTGGGATTATGCGGGCGGCCTGATGACGGATTGGGGCGTTCACCTCGTCGACATCGTTCTCATGGGCATGAAGGCGACGGTGCCCAGGTCGGTCGTGTCTCTGGGCGGCTCGTTGGGCTATCCCGGCAGCGCGCTGGAGACCCCGGACACCCAGCAGGCAATCTACGAGTACGACGGCTTCACGATGATCTGGGAGCACTGCATGGGAATCGGCCTGGGACCGCACCAGCGTGGGCACGGCGTCTCGTTCACCGGCAACAACGGCACCCTGGTCGTCGACCGCGGCGGCTGGGAGGTGCTGGCGGAGACCGGCCGCAAGGACGGCGAGCGGTACGAGAAGACGCCGGCGATCGAGAGACAGAAGGCAACCCACGATCTGCGGGGTCTTCCCCAGCACGCGCAGGACTTCATCGACTGCATGAGAACGCGGGAGCAACCGCGCTGCAACGCGGATGTGGGCGCCCTGGCTGCGATCAACGTGCACATGGGGAACGTCGCGTTCCGCACCGGACGCCAGGTCGACTGGGACGACGCGGCGGGCCGCTTCAGGGACGACGACGAAGCGAACGAGCTGCTCCGAGCCGAGTACCACAACGGCTGGCAGTTCCCGCAGGTCCCGGCAGCCGAAGCTTCGGCCGGCTGACCGGGCATCGAGGCGCGTGCGCTCGGCGCGTCGTCCAGCACGTGTTCCACGAAGTCGATTCGCAGCCAGGCCGGATGCCAGACCAGGTGCCGGCCAGGTGACCTCGCTTGAAGACCGCCGGCTGGGCGCCGCGACCGTCCTCTTCGGCGAAGGCGGAGGCAAGTACCCAGACAACAACGCCCTGCTGGTGGAAGGCGCTCTGTCGACCATGCTGATCGACCCTTCGCTCGGCGTTCGGGCGCGCTTGCAGGCACGCGGCCGAAGCGCCCTGCCGGGCGTCGACTTCGTGCTGCTCAGCCACTGCCACGAGGACCACACGGCAGCGCTGCCCCTGTTTCGGGACGCGCCGGTTCATGTCCACGAAGAGGATCTGCCCGGTCTGCTCGACTTCGACGGCTTTCTGGACATCTTCGGCGTCGAGCCCGAGCGTCGCGAGGAGTACGGCCGCTACCTGCGGGAGACGTTCTTCTACGAGCCGCGGCCGGACGCCGTGCCCTTTCGGGACGGGGATCTGTTCGACCTGGGCGGCGGCGTCTCGGTGCGGGTGATCCACACTCCGGGCCATACGCGCGGCCACTGCTGCCTTCTCATCGAGCCCGACGGCATCCTGTTCCTGGCCGACATCGACCTGAGCGGCTTCGGTCCCTACTACGGCGACGGATGGTCCGACCTCGAAGCGTTCGAGCGCTCGCTGGAACACGTGCGCGGCGTTCAGGCGGCGCACTACCTTTCCGGCCACCACATCGGCCTGCTCGACCGCGGCGCCTTCCTGCACCGCCTGGACCGCTACGTCGACCGCATCGCGGACCGCGAAGGACGTTTGCTCGAGTATCTGCAGCAGCCGCGGACGATGGACGACATCGTTGCTCACCGTTTCGTCTACCGACCGCACGATCAGGGCGGCGGCATCGCGAAGGCCGAGCGGCGCAGCGCGCAGCTCCACCTCGACCGTCTCGAGCGCGACGGCCGCATCGAGCGGGAGGGAGAGAGCTACCGCACGCTGCACCCGAGTTCCCGCTCCGGCGTCTGACGCAGGACGCGCTGGCCGTCTATACTGCCGGCGTCACGTTCGTTGCCGGGCGTCGCAGGCCGGTCGCCTCAGGCAGCCAGGAGGTTCGTTTGTCCATTAAGACACTGGCCCGCGCAATCCCCGGGTCTTCGGTTCTCACGGCGGTTCTGGCTGCGGCGCTGCTTGCCGCTCCGCCGTCCCTGGCCGCGGAGGAGGCAGCGTCAGCGGATCAGCTGATCGATCCCGACACGATCCATCCCGCGACCGCAGACCAGTTCAGGAAGGTGCTGGAGCACCACCGGGGCAAGGTCGTGGTCGTGAACTACTGGGCGACCTGGTGTATCCCGTGCCTCCAGGAGCTGCCCGAACTAGATCTCCTGCAGGAGCGCTACCGCGAGCGCGGTCTCGTTGTCCTGGCCGTGTCGATGGACGATCCGGACAAGCTGGAGGACCGGGTGCGCCCGTTCTTCGCCAAGCGGGCGCCCGGTCTGGTTTCCTATCTGGCCAGTGCCGAAGAAGGCGCCGAAGACAGTTCGGTCGACTTCGTGGCGTCGTTTCATCCCGAATGGCCGGGGGCGCTCCCGACGACGATGTTCTTCGACCGCAGCGGCGAGCTGGTCAACGTCCATCTTGGACGAATGCTGTACGCGGAGTTCGAGGAGGCGGCGCTCGAGCTGCTCGAAGGCGACGGGGGTTGACGGAGGCTTCCGACAGGCCGGAATGCCTCTCGCCCCCGTTCGGAATCCGGTGGGCCGTTCGGGAGCGGAGGGTTGTCCTGAACAAGGGGGCCGTTCTGAATCGGTGGGAGCGTTGATGGCCGGCAAGGTCGCGCGCAGTGGACATCGCGCCTTGGCCGATCGACTGGGACGATCCCGGAAGAAGTCGTCGCCGTTGCTTGTTGTCCTCAGCCCTCGGCGCCTGTTGCCGGGGTGATTCCGCAGGGCGCTTGCACCGGGTGACTCTGCCAGGTAGTCGCGTCGGGTGATTCTCTCGATAGGGGGAGCTTGGATGTCTGAACCTGTCTTCGAACATTTCACTTTCGCTGACGAGTACGGCCCCGAGAAGGTCGTCACCGTGGTCGAACCCCGCTGCGGTCTCGAAGGGATCGTGGTGGTCGACAACAGCGCCGCCGGGCCCACGATGGGCGGCATCCGCATGGCGCCGGACGTGACCGTGGAGGAGGTGTGCCGGCTTGCCCGCGCCATGACCTGGAAGAACGCCATGGCCCGCCTCCGTCACGGCGGCGGCAAGGCGGGAATTCGCGCCGATCCGAAGACTCCGAACCGCGAGGCTCTGATCCGGCAGTTCGGCCGTGCGATCCGGCAGTTGACGGACTACATCCCGGCGCCGGACATGGGCACCGACGAGACCGCGATGGCCTGGATTCGCGACGAGGGCGGCCGCTCGGTGGGCCTGTCCAGGTCGCTGGGCGGGATTCCACTCGATGAGGCCGGGTCGACGGGTTTCGGTCTCGCCATCGCCGCCGAGGTGGCCGAGGAGGCGGGCGTCGTGGGACTCGAAGGCGCCACGGTCGGGGTGCAGGGGTTCGGCAATGTCGGTCGCCCGGCGGCCCGGTTTCTCGAGGAGCGGGGCGCACGCCTGGTCGCCGTCACCGATCTCGACGGCACTGTCCATGATCCGGACGGCATCGACATCGACGAACTCGCGGCCACGATGGACGCGACCGGCGGGGTGACCGCCTATCCGCGCGGCGAGCGCGTGGAGGGCGATGCCTTTCTGGAACTCGATGTCGACTTCTTCGTGCCGGCAGCGCGCCCGGACGTGATCGACAGCGGCAACGCCGGCCGCGTGGGCTGCAAGGTCGTGCTACAGGGCGCGAACATACCGGTGACTCCGGCTGGCGAGCGGATCCTCCACGCCCGCGGCATCGTTTCGATTCCCGACTTCGTGGCCAACGCCGGCGGCATCATCTGCGGCGCCGTCGAGTACGCAGGCGGCTCGGAGCGACAGGCCTTCGAGAGGATCGAGGACACGGTGCGCGAGAACGTACGCGAAGTGCTGGAACTGGCCCGAGCCAGGGATTGCCTGCCGCGCGAAGCGGCGATGAGCGTGGCCCAGGGACGGGTCGCGGAAGTGATGGCGTACCGGCGCGCCGATTGACCCGTTCGCACCGGGAGCGCACGCCGAGACGCATGAGACCCCACAACGCGCTCGCCGAGCCCGCGGTCGACCGGCGATCCGAGAGGCGCGGTGACGCGGACTGGCTTGCCGGGCGTCTCGCCGACCCCGGGAGTCGGCTGACCGTCGTGTGGCGGGAGCGCAGCCTGGTCATCGACGCGCACGGCGGGCGTGTGCCGGCGCCCGGGACGGTGCCGGTGACCGCGGCGTCGGCGCTGGTCGAGCAGAGCGAGGAACTGGTCTACCTGGGCGACGCGGCCGGCCGGAGCTACTTCTCGGTCGATCTCTCCGATCGCGACGATCCGCTCTCGGGAGCGTTGCGCGGCGCCGGCCGGTTGGTCGAGTTGCGCCAGGTCGGCGCCGCGATGAGCGCCGCCGACGGCAATCTCCTGGCCTACGCACGCGCCATGGCCACCTGGCATCGGCGCCACCGCTTCTGCGGCCGCTGCGGCGGTCAGACCACGAGCCGCAACGCAGGTCACCTGCGCGTATGCGCCGGTTGCGGCGCCGAGCACTTCCCGCGCACGGATCCGGCGGTGATCATGCTGGTGCACACGACGGGCGGCGACAACGCGTGCCTGCTCGGACGCCAGGCGGCCTGGCCGCCCGGGATGTTCTCGGCCCTGGCCGGCTTCGTCGAACCAGGCGAGAGCCTGGAGAGCGCCGTGGTTCGCGAAGTCAAGGAGGAGACCGGCGTCGCCGTCGATGCCGTGGAGTACCACTCCTCCCAGCCGTGGCCCTTCCCGACCTCGATCATGCTGGGCTTCCACGCCGCGTCCCCGGGCGGCGACGTGCAGGTGGACACCGAGGAACTCGAACAGGCAGTCTGGGTGCGGCGCTCCGAGCTGGAGTACGCGCTCAGGATCCGCGAGGTTCGGTTGCCGCCGCCCTTCTCGATTGCTCGTCGCCTGATCGACGACTGGCTGCGCGGCAAGCGCTGAACCGTCGCGCACTTCCTTGTGCCGCCGCGTGCCTCCGGCATGCCGCGCGTGCAGTCGCGCGCCGTTGCCTGCTCGCCGCCGTCCGGTCGCGTACCATTGCGGGTCCATGACTCCGGACTGCACGAACGGCGTCCACGGCGGCCGGCCGCTCGACCAGCCGCTCGACCGCCTCGGTCGACCGATCCGCGATCTGCGGATCTCGGTCATCGACCGCTGCAACTTCCGCTGCACGTTCTGCATGCCGGCGGACCGGGAGTACAGGTTCCTGCCTCGGCAGCAGTTGATGACGTTCGAGGAGATCGAACGCCTGGTGCGGCTGTTCGTGGAGCTCGGCGTCCGCAAGCTGCGGCTCACGGGCGGCGAGCCCCTGCTGCGGCGGGGCATCGAGGAACTGGTCCGGATACTGGCCGCCGTGCCGGGCGTGGAAGACCTGGCCTTGACCACGAACGGCGCCCTGCTCGGCGCCAGGGCGCAGGCGCTAGCTGACGCCGGCCTCCACCGGGTCACGGTCAGCGTCGAGTCGCTCCGCGACGACGTCTTCGGCCGCGTCACCGGCCTGGGGCGCGGCGTGGGGCAGGTGTTGGACGGCATCGACGCCGCGGCGGAGGCCGGTCTCGGCCCGATCAAGATCAACACGGTCGTCATGAAGGGCACGAACGAGGAAGAGATCGCCGACATCGCCGGCTACTTCAAGGAGCGGGGCCACATCGTCCGCTTCATCGAGTTCATGGACGTCGGAACCGTGAACGACTGGAGCCCGGACCGCGTCGTCACCGCCGCCGAGATCACCGACCGGATCGCCGCACGATGGCCCATGGAGCCGGTCGACCGCGCCCGGCCGAGCGACGTCGCCGAGCGCTTCCGCTACCTCGACGACGGCGTCGAGTTCGGGGTCATCTCCTCGATCAGCCGCCCCTTCTGCGGCGCTTGCGCCCGCGCTCGCCTGTCGTCCGACGGCCGCCTCTACACCTGCCTCTTCGCCGATTCCGGCCCGTCCCTGCGCGACCGTCTGCGTTCCGGCGCCACGGATCAGGAGGTGCTCGCGTTTCTCGTGCAGCACTGGCGTCGACGGGAGGACCGCTACTCGGAGATCCGCGCGGAACGCCTGCAAGCCGGCTTGCAGCCCTCCTTCGAGCGCGTCGAGATGTTCCGCATCGGCGGCTGACTCGCCCCCTTCGGGTACAGTGCCGCGAATGTGTGGGCCGCGCATGTGTGGAGGCGTCCCCGGGGCGGTCGCGTGAGTGCTCGTCCGCTGCTGGCGGCGGCCGAGGGAGAGCGGGACCGCAAGGCGGAGCACATCCGGCTGGCGCTCGATCGCCGGATGCAGGTGGAGCGCAGCTACTTCGACGACTACCGGTTCGAGCATCGGGCGCTGCCGGAGATCGACTTCGACGATGTGCGGATCGGCACGGCGTTTCTCGGGCGTGAACTGAAGGCGCCGCTGCTGATTTCGTGCATGACCGGGGGAACCGGGGCAGCGGAGCAGATCAACCGGCGGCTGGCGGAGGCGGCCGAGGCCGGACGTGTTGCTCTGGGAGTCGGGTCGCAGCGCAAGGCGATCGACGATCCGGCCACGGTGTCGACGTTCAGGGTCCGGGAGTTCGCGCCGAGCGTGCCGATCCTGGCCAACCTCGGTGCGGTGCAGCTGAACTACGGTTACGGCGTCGACGAGTGTCGGGCCGCGGTCGACATGGTCGAGGCGGACGCCCTGGTGCTGCACCTGAACGCGCTGCAGGAGGCGTTGCAGCCGGAGGGGCAGCTGAACTTCCGGGGCCTGCTGCCGAAGATTGCCAGGGTCGTCGCTGCTCTGGACGTGCCGGTCATCGTCAAGGAAATCGGTTGCGGCATTTCGGCGGCCGTGGGCCGCGAACTCGCCAACGTCGGCGTTCGGATTCTGGACACGGCCGGCGTGGGCGGCACGAGTTGGGCGCGGATCGAGGCGGCGCGGGCCGGTGAGCTGGCAATCGGCGAGCGCTTCGCCGACTGGGGGTTGCCGACGCCGGAGTCGATTCGTCAGCTGGCCTCGCTGCCGGGTGTACTGGTGATCGGCAGCGGCGGTATCCGGTCGGGAATCGACGCGGCGAAGGCGCTGGCGCTGGGGGCCGAGATCGCCGGCATGGCGTTCCCGTTCCTGGAGGCTGCGAACGCTTCGACCGGCAAGGTGGTCGAGCGGCTGGACCGCATTGCCGACGAGTTGCGGATCTGCATGTTCTGCACCGGCGCCCTGGACGTTGCGGCGTTGCGCCGCGTACCCCTCTGCCGGGAGAGAATCTGCCGGGAGAGTGACTGCCGGGAAACTGGCGATGGCTGATCGGCTGAGCCCCGAACTCGAAACGGCGGCGGCCGAGATGGCGGGCGCGGAGCGCGGCTTCCACCGTCCGCCGCCGGGCCTCGACGCCGGGGCGAGGGCAGCGGTGCGGCGCCGCGCCCTGGAACTCGCTAGCGGCAGCGGGCCGCTCGAGGCCATCGGCGGCTACGCCCTGGACGATCAGCGTGCGTCCAGCCAGCATTGCGAGAACTTCATCGGCGCCGCTCAGGTGCCGATGGGCGTGGCCGGGCCTCTGCACGTGCGGGGCAGCGAGATCGACGGCACGGTCAGTGTGCCGATGGCCACCACCGAAGGCGCGCTGCTTGCGAGCGTGAACCGGGGCTGCCGCGCGATCACCGCTGCCGGAGGGGCCGCCGTCTTCGTGGAGGATGTCGGCATGACGCGGGCGCCGGTCTTCCGCACGACGGGGATCGAGGCGACCAGGCGGCTGCTCGAGTGGCTTGACGCCAATCGGGAAGCGATCCGCGACCGGGCCCGGCAGACGAGCCGCTACCTGGACCTCCTGGAGATTCGTCCGTCGGTGGTCGGCAGCACGGTGTTTCTCCGGTTCCGGTTTGCCACCGGGGATGCGATGGGCATGAACATGGTCACCATCGCCTGCGACCGCGTCGTCTCCGAGTTGATCGAGCCCGAGACCGGCGTCGAGTGCGTCGCGCTGTCCGGGAACTACTGCGTGGACAAGAAGCCGTCCGCCGTCAACTACCAGCTTGGCCGCGGCAAGCGGATCCACGCCGAAGCGGTCCTCGACGAGCTGACCGTGCGCAAGGTGCTGAAGTCGGACGCCGAGGCGCTCCAGGACGTGGCCTACCGCAAGAATCTGCTCGGTTCGGTGGCGGCGGGCGCGCTGGCATTCAACGCGCAGTTCGCCAACGTGCTCGCGGCAGTCTTCGTCGCCTGCGGGCAGGACGTCGCCCACGTGGTCGAGGGCGCCATGGGGGTCGCCTCGTTCGAGGCCCGCGACGACGGTTCGGTCTACGCCTCGGTCTACATGCCGGATGTTCCTCTGGCCGCGGTCGGCGGCGGTACGGGCCTGGACACCCAGCGCGAAGCGCTCGCGGTGATGGGCGTGCAACCCGATCCGGCCCGACCCGGCGCGGCAGTGCGGCGCCTGGCGGAGATCGTCGGCGCGGTTGTCCTGGCCGGGGAACTGTCCCTGACCGCGGCCTTCACCTCGCGCGACCTGGCGCGGGCGCACGAGCGGCTCGCGCGCTCCGGGCCGGCGAACGCGGACGATTGAACGGCCTGCGGGTCCCTGCCGCCGACTTCTGGTGGCGACAGTCGCACCCTGCCGAGAGGGCCCCGGGACAGAGAGGGCCCGGGACGGACTGGACAGCGGCTGGCCTGCGGGCGTGAAGGCCGCCGGACCGGAGCGGCGCTTCCCATGACGGCGGGAACCGATGCGGCGGTGCGGTTGAGCGTGCCGGGGAAGGTGATCCTGATGGGTGAGCACGCGGCCGTGTACGGCCGGCCGGCGGTGGTGGCGGCGGTAGATTCACGGCTCACGGTGGAGGCGGTCCTGGAGACCGCGCGGCGCGGGTCGGAGTGCGGCCGCGTGCTGCTCGACCTGCCGGACATCGGTTTCCGCGACGAGTGCTCCTGGCCCGAGGTCGAGGAGTTTGCCGGTCGGGCGCGCAGGCAGTGGCGTGCGTTCCAGGCCGGCGAAGAACCCTTCCGGCCTCATCGCGATCGCAGTGGGCTGGTACGCCTCGCCGTCGGCGAGACGCTGGCGTCGCTGGCGCCGCCGGCGTCGGCCCGGTTGCGGAAACGGTCGCTTGCACTGCGGCTGCGGTCGGCGATTCCTGTCGGCGCCGGACTGGGCAGTTCGGCTGCGGCCGCGGTGGGAGTGGTTGCGGCCGTGCGGGCGGTGGCGCGCGGCCTCGGCCGCGCGGAGCCCGACGCCGGCCGCCCCGATAACGGCCCCGATAACGGCCCCGATACCGGCCCCGATACCGGCCCCGATACCGGCCCCGATACCGGCGCAACCGGCGCCGGGAGGCGGCCGAGGCGCAGTAGAGGCGGCGCTGCTTCGACCTGCGCTCGAAGCGGCTGCCGCGAGGTGTTGCAGGCCGGGATCGACGGCAGGGAACTTCTGGCGATCGAGGCAGCGGCACTCGAGGTCGAACGGCGGCAGCACGGGTTTCCGTCCGGGGTCGACAGCGGAACGGTGCTGCGCGGAGGCGTCCTCTTCGTGCGGTCGACAAGGCGGGAGGGGTTGCGCTTCGAGGACCTGCCGCGGCGGGACTGGCTGCGAAGCGGCTTCCTGATCGTCGACAGCGGAACGCCGGGTCAGACGACCGGTGCCGTGGTGACGGCCGTGCGGCGGCGTTACGAACAGGACCCCGATCAGGTGGCCGACGCACTCGACCGCATCGGTGCGGCGGCGGAGACCTTTCGTGAGGCCCTCCATGCGGACTGCGAATCCCGGGCGTCAGCGGCGGTCGCGGCGGGGCACCGCGGTCTGGTCGATCTCGGCGTCGTGCCGCCGGCCGTTGCTGGGAGGATAGAACGGATCGAAGCCGCCGGCGCCGCCGCCAAGATCTCGGGCGCCGGGGCTCTTGAAGGGGAGTCTGCGGGCGCCCTGATCTGCATGCTCGGCGGGCTCGATTGCGGGACGATCGAAGGCCTTTCGGATCTGGCGCCGGTTGTGGCGGCCGTCGGCGCGGATGGCCTGCGATTCGAGGACAGTTCGATGACCGATGGACGCCGGCTGTAGGCTCAGGATCGAGTCATGGAGTCCACCCCCGAGCCGGCGCGCGAGCCGGGTCCGGTGACTGCGGAGGCGCCGTCGAACATCGCCTTCATCAAGTACTGGGGCGCCCGCGATCTCGAGGGCGGCGGCGAGGGCCCCGTGCCCTTCAACCGGTCGCTGTCGATGACCCTCGATGCATGCCGTTCCATCTGTTCGGCGTCGCCGCTGGGGAACGGCAGCGAGGACGAGATCCGGTGGCTTGACGAGCCCGGCGGGGGCCGCTCGGCCGAGTCTCCGCCTCTAGCGCCCCCGGCGTTCGTCGAGCGAACGAGGCGGCACCTCGGCCGGTTGCGGGAATGGTCGCGGGGAACCGCCGCGCCGTACCAGGGCGGGTTCCGCATCGCGACCTGCAACACCTTCCCGGCGGCGGCGGGCATCGCGTCGTCGGCCTCCGGATTCACGGCGCTGACTCTTGCTGTCGCGGCCTGCATGGGCTTCGACCTGGCCCCGCGCACGCTTTCCCGGCTGTCGCGGAGCAGCGGATCGGGATCGGCCGCCCGTTCGGCCTGGGGCGGTTACGTGGAGTGGCCGGGCGGGGACAGCAACGCCGCGGTGCAGATTCTGGACGAAGGGGCGTGGGAACTCTGCGATCTGGTTGCCGTCGTCGAGACCGGCGCCAAGAAGGTGTCGTCGCGGGAGGGCCACCGGCGGGCCGCGAGCAGTCCGTATTTCGCGCGTCGCCTGGCCGCGCTCGAAGGGAGGCTGGAGCGGGTCCGCGCCGCGCTTCACGGCCGCGACTTCGAGGCGCTCGGCGATGCGGTCGAGGAGGAGGGGATCGACCTGCATCTCATCGCGATGTCGTCGCGGCCGCCGGTCCACTACTGGTCGCCGGGGACGATCGAGGTGCTGGCGGCGGTCCGCGGCCTGCGGGCCGACGGCGTGGCTGCCTACGCCACGATGGACGCGGGCGCGAACGTCCACGTGATCTGCCAGCCCGCTGATGGGCCGCGGGTGGCGGACCGGCTCGAGGCGCTGGACAGCGTCGAGCGCGTCCTGCGCGATCGCACGGGGGGGCCGCCGGTGTGGCGGAGCGGAGCGGAGCTCTGATCGTGGCGCCCGGCTCGAGGCGGGCAGAGAACAAGGCGCGCGGCCGGTTGAACGTGACGCTGGTCAAGCTCGGCGGCAGCCTGATCACCGACAAGGCCAGGCCGCGCACGGTCGAGAAGGAGCGTCTCGGGCGTCTGGCGGCCGAGATCGCCGCCGGCTGGTCGGGCGGCTGTCTCGTCGTTGGCCATGGCAGCGGCTCCTTCGGCCACCCGGAGGCGAAGGCGGCCGGTCTGGTCGGAGGTGCGGGCGGTCGCCGGCTCGACGCGCCGGCGGACCGGATGGGCATCGCCCGCACGCAGTCCGCAGCACAGGCTCTGCACCGGATGATCGTCTCCAGCCTGATCGATGCCGGGGTGCCCGCCTACTCCCAGCCGCCGTCCGGTTTTCTGGTGGCGGACGGCGGAGAGCCGCGCGGCGAAGCTCCGGCACCGCTGGCCGCGGCGCTGCGGTTGGGTCTGACGCCCGTGACCATGGGCGACGTGGCGATCGACCGCCGCCGGGGGGCGGCGATCGTCTCGACCGAGACGGTGTTCGAGTTTCTTGCCGGTGCGCTGCCGACGCTGGGGATCGAGGTGCGGCGCGTCTTGTGGCTGGGTGTGGTGGCCGGCGTCCTGGATGAAGCTGGACGGCCGATTCGGCGCATCGACGAGACGAACATCGAGGCGGCCGCCGCCGCTGCCGGGGGTTCGTCGGCGGTGGACGTGACGGGAGGCATGGAGCATCGCCTGGCCGCCGCGTGGCGTCTGGCCCGGGCCGGCGTCGAGTCGCTGATTCTCGACGGCCGCGAGCCGGGCCTGCTGGAATCCGCGCTCCGGTGCCCGGGACAGGCGGCAGGCGCGGCTACACTGGTTCGCTCCGGTGAACTTGGGCGGCGCGGGCCTGCGCCAGCCCTGAACCGGTCCGAGCGTCCGCCATCGGGCACTTGAAGGGAACGATGAGCATCCGCGCAAGCAGCACGGTAGAGGACTACCTGAAGTGCATCTTCCGGGCCGAGCACGAGGCGCGGCACGGCGGGCAGGAGGACCTCGTGCCCATGGGCCGTATCGCGGCCCTGCTGGAGGTGGCGCCGGCCTCGGTCACGGCGATGATGAAGACCCTGGCCGAGTCCGGTCTGATCGTCTACGAGCCTTACAGCGGTGTCCGGCTCAAGCCCGAAGGCCGCAAGCTGGCCGCGCACGTTCTCAGGCGGCACCGGCTGGTCGAGCTGTTTCTCGTCAACGTGATGGGGTTCGACTGGAGCGAGGTCCATTCCGAGGCGGAACTGCTCGAGCACGCGGTCTCCGAACGGATGATCGAGCGGCTGGACGAGATGCTGGGCCGTCCTTCGGTCGACCCTCACGGCGATCCGATCCCCAGCGCCGACGGACACATCGAGATCGTGGACCATCCCAGCCTGCTGAAGTGCCCGCTGAACTGCGCGGTCGAGGTGGTGCGCGTCATCGATCAGGACGCCGAGTTCCTGCGCTTTGTCGAGCGCGAAGGTCTGGCGCCCGGGAAGGGGGTCGAGGTGGCGGCTCGGGACGAGACCGCGGGCTGCGTCGTGGTGGTCTCCGGGACCCGACAGCTCGGTCTGGGATTCCCGGCGGCGTCCAAGGTGCTGGTGCGGGAGACGCGGGAGGCGCCGTGAACTGCGCCCGGCGCCGGCCCTGGCTGCGCCGTGCGCGATCCGACTGAGCGCCAATGGCCTGGGCTGGGATCCTGACTTGCTCGTGCGCGAGCGAGCGGGTTACCGGCGGCGCCCGTCCCTTCACCTGCCGGTCGGGATCACCACGAACAGCGGCTCGCCGCCGTCGACCGTCTGACCGACCTCGACCAGGAGTTTCTCCAGGCGGCCATCGATGTCCGACTGGATTTCGTTTTCCATCTTCATCGCCTCGAGCACGAGGACGCCTTGGCCCGAGGTCACGTCCTCGCCTTCTTCCGCCAGGACCGCGGTGACGCGGCCAGGCATGTAGGCCGTCGCCTCGAAGACGCCGTCCTCGGCCTGGGCGGCGGCGGCGAAGTCCCGAAGCCGCGGGTCGATGACCCGCACTTCAGAGCCGTCGACGACGTAGACGCCCTTGCCCAGGGACCGCACGCTGGCGGTCTTCTGTCGTCCGTCGACGATGATGCTCAGCACGTCCGGCCGGCCCACGGTTGCCGCGTCGACACGGTACTCGCGCCCGTCGACGGAGATGGTCCAGTTGCGGTCCGCTCCGGCCTCCGCCACGACCTGGACTTCACGGTCTTCCCTGGCGGCGATCAGTTCCAGGTCGTGCTCCTCCTGCTGTCGCGGCGCGCGGCAAGACGCCAGTTGGACCGCGCGGCGTCGCTCGCCGCCGCCGCGGCGCCGTTCGCCTGACTGTGCCCGAGGTGGGCGAGGACCGCCGCCAGCACCGGCAGATCGCCTTCCAGGGCGTCTCCGCTTGCGGTGGGCGCCCGGAGCTCGCCGTTCTCCAGCTTGCGGTCGAGCATCGAGATGTCCATGTTGCCGGCCAGGAAGTCCTCGTCCTCGAGCAGCAGCTCGAACAGGGCCAGATTGGTGCGGATGCCCTCGACGCGAGTCTCGGCCAGAGCCCGCCGCAGCCGCGCCAGCGCCTGCGCCCGGTCGCAGCCCCAGACGATCAGCTTGGCGAGCATCGGATCGTAGTGGATGGTGACCTCGGCGCCCTCGTGGACGCCGCAGTCGTTGCGGACGCCGGGGCCTTCGGGCAGGCGGAGCAGCTCGATCTTCCCGGGCGATGGAGCGAAGCCGCGGAACGGATCTTCCGCATAGAGGCGGACCTCGACCGCATGGCCGCGAGGTTCGATGCCGTTGGCGACGGCTTGCGGCAGCGGCTCTCCGGCGGCGATGTCGAGTTGCGCAGCCACGATGTCGACCCCGGTGACCAGCTCGGTCACCGGGTGCTCGACCTGGATCCTGGTGTTCATCTCCAGGAAGTGGAACGCGCCTCCGGGATCGAGAAGGAACTCGACGGTGCCGGCGCCCACGTAGTTCACGGCTGCAGCGGCGCGCACCGCGGCCTCGCCCATCCGCCGGCGCAGGTCCGGGTCGACCACTGGCGACGGAGCTTCCTCGACGACCTTCTGGTGGCGTCGCTGAAGCGAGCACTCCCGCTCTCCGAGCGACACGACCCGCCCGTGCCGGTCGCCGAGAATCTGGATCTCGACGTGGCGCGGACGTTCCACGAAGCGCTCGATGTAGACGGAGGGGTCGCTGAAGCTCGCGCCGGCTTCCGAGGAGGCGCCCCGAAACGCGGCCTCGAGAGCGGCCTCCTCGCGCACCAGGCGCATGCCCTTGCCGCCGCCGCCGGCCGAGGCCTTGAGCATGACCGGGTAGCCGATCGCCCGAGCGGCGGTGCGAGCCGACTCGGCGTCGGCGAGAGGCTCGGTGCCGCCAGGCACGATCGGCACTCCAGCAGCCGTCATCAGGCGTCGGCTCTCGATCTTCGACCCCATGGCCGCAATCGCGCCCGACGACGGGCCGATGAAGGTCACGCCGCGCTCCTCGCAGCGACGCGCGAAGTCGGCGTTCTCGGACAGGAAGCCGTAGCCGGGGTGGATCGCGTCGGCGCCGATGGCCGTCGCCAGGTCGACGATCTTCTCGGCCAGAAGGTAGCTCGAGACGGACGGCGCCGGACCGATGCAGTGGGCCTCGTCGGCCATCTGTGTCGCCAGGCCGTCTCGATCCGCCTCGGAGTAGACGGCGACCGAGACGATGCCGCGTTCCCTCAGCGCCCTGATGATGCGCACCGCGATCTCACCGCGGTTCGCGACCAGCACCTTCTGCAATCGTCTCGTCATGGCAGGAGGCGAATCCTAGCGCTGGCGCCCAATCCTGGCGCCGAACAAGCCCGAAGGGACCCGAAGTGCCGCGCTGCGAGACGGCTATAGTGATTCACACAGCGTTTCCTGGGGGAATGACATTCCGGGGAGGGATGACGATGAGCGTGGAAGGAAGCCAGGGGCGGGGCTGCGGCGGAAGTGAGAACTGGGGTCCTCCGGTGACCAGGAAGTCCCTGATGCGGGGCGGCCTTGCGGCGCTCCTGGTGGCGCCGTGGACGGTGCCTTCGCTCGGCGCCGCCGCCGGCCGGGAGTCGCGAGGTCCGGGTGCCGGGAAGTCGGGCAGAAACCGGGGCGCGGGGGTCACCGACAGCGAGATCGTCCTCGGCGTGTCCGCCGCCTTCTCGGGTCCGTCGCGGGGTCTGGGGGCCGAGCTCTATCGCGGCGCCGTGGCGTACTTCAACCGCGTGAACGACGACGGCGGCATCGAGGGCCGCAGGATCAGCCTGAAGCTCCACGACGACGGCTACCAGCCGGACCCGTGCGTCCAGAACACGATGAGGCTCATGCTGGAGGACAACGTGTTCCTTCTGTTCGGCTACGTGGGAACGCCGACCGTCACCCGCGTGCTGCCCATTCTCAAGAAGTTCCAGGACGAGAGCATCTTCCTGTTCTTCCCCTTTACCGGGGCGCAACCGCAGCGCGAGCCGCCCTACGGCGATTTCGCCTTCAACCTGCGGGCTTCGTACAACCAGGAGACGGAGGGCTTGGTCGACAATCTGATCCGCATCGACAGGCGGCGGATCGCCGTCTTCTACCAGATCGATGCGTACGGACGGAGCGGCTGGGCCGGCGTCAGGGCGGCGCTGGACAAGCACGGCGAGAAGCTCGCCGGCGAAGCCACCTACAGTCGGGGCGAGAAGTTCACGGGCAGCATGAGGAAACAGGTGGAGATCCTGCAGGGCGTCTCGCCGGATGCCGTGATCTGCATCGGGGCCTACGCGGCCTGCGCCGCCTTCGCGCGCGACGCGGTGGATCTGGGGCTGGATGTTCCGATCGCCAACCTGTCCTTCGTGGGCAGCGAGAACCTGCTCAAGCTGCTGACCGAGGGAAGGGAAGACAGCGAGAAGTACACGCGGCTGCTGATCAACTCCCAGGTTGTCCCGAGCTACGAGGACACCTCGATTCCCGCGGTCAGGGAGTACCGCGAACTGATGGCTCGGTACGATCCCCAGGTTCCGCGAGAGCTCATCCGGGAGGAGTACACGCCGTTCCCGCACAGCTTCGGCAGTCTCGAGGGATTCCTCAACGCGAAGCTGCTGGCGGAGATCCTCCGGCGGCTCGGTCCGCGTCCTGAACGGGCGGGACTCGAGGAGGCCGTGTTCTCCGTCCGCGACTTCGATCTCGGGATCAGCGAGAAGGTGTCGTTCGGTCCCGAACGGCGCCAGGGACTGCAGAGCGTGTACCACACGGTGGTGGACAGGGGCCGGTTCGTGCCCCTGGACGACTGGGGGGCCAGATTCGGGTGAGCGCGGGATCCCCTTCCGGGGTGAGAATCCACAAGCTGTTCCAGAAGACACGGTTCGGGATTTTCGCCGTCTTCGGACTGATCGTCCTCTCCACTTCGATTCTCTGCATCTACACCGTCGACACCGAACTGTCGGCAGAGTACGAGAGCAACACCCGGAACATTGCCAAGACGGTCGCCGACTCGAGCGTCGGCATTCTCCTGAACCGTGACCTGGCGACGCTGCAGTCGCTTGTCGACCAGTTTCTCGACGTGCAGGGCATCGAGTACATCTACATCACCAGCGAGTCGGGCGAGTTTCTGGCCCATACGTTCGTGCCCGGCATTCCCGAGGAGATCCTCGCCAGCGACCCCGACAGCACCGAGCCGGTCGAGCGGAGTCTGCCCGGCATGGGAGACTTCATCGAGGTCGGCAGCCCGATCCTGGCCGGCGTCGCCGGCGCCGTGCATGTGGGCATGGACCTGGACGTCGTGGCGCTCAAGATCCAGAGGGCGATCGGACAGCAGGTCTACCTGATCTGCGTCATCCTCGTTCTCGGCGTGCTGGCCTCGATCTGGTTTGTCAACCTGGCGGCGAAACCTCTGGCCGAGCTCCTCGCCTTCGCCGTGGATCTGGCCACGGACACGGAGAGAGACGACCTGGCGGACCGGGAGATCCTGTCCCGGGACGACGAGGCTGGGCACCTGGCCCGTCTGTTCCTGCACGTGGCGCGGCAGGGAACGGGGCGGGCCTCGGCGCCGGGCGCAGCCGATCGGGAGTAGGCGCGGCATGCGGGTGCCCAGGACCGTCATCGCCCTGCTCTGCACGACGCTGCAGTTGTGCTTCGGGACGGTCTACGCCTGGAGCTTCTTCCAGACCATGCTGGTCCGTCAGGCCGGCTGGACGTTCTCGGAAACAGCCTGGGCATTCAGCATCACGATCTTCTCGCTCGGCGTGTCGGCTGCCTGGGCCGGCCAGATGCTGCCGCGGCTGGGGCCGAGGAAGCTGGCGGTGATCGGCAGCGTCCTCTTCTCGGGCGGCTACGTGATCGCGGCGGGCGCCCTCGCGCTGGACGTGCTGCCCCTCTTCTACCTGGGCTACGGGGTGATCGGCGGCGCCGGCATCGGGCTGGGCTACGTGACGCCGGTGGCGACGGTCGCGAAGTGGTTCCCGGACCACAAGGGGTTGGTTACCGGCATCGTCGTCATGGGGTTCGGCGTCGGGGCGCTCCTGCTCAGCAAGGGTCTGGCGCCCCTGCTCGTCGTCCGCACCGGCGAAGATCTGTCTCAGGTCTTCCTGTGGCTGGGAATCATCTTCGCTTGCCTGCTGCTGCCCTGCAGCCTGTTGCTGAGCGATCCACCCGCCCCGGCGACACTGCCGACCATGGTCGGCGAGCCTTCGGGGGCGGCCGGGCTTCCAGGAGCGAAGGGGCCGGCGGACGAATCCGCGGCGGTCAGGGCCTGCCTCGGATCCCAGCAGTTCGTCTTCATGTGGATCGTGTTCTTCTTCAACATCGCGGCCGGGATCACGGTGATCAGCTTTCAGTCCGAGTTGCTGCAGGAAGTCTGGGGGCTCTCCGATCCATCCCTGGAGCCGGCGACGCTCGCCGAGTACGGCGCCACGCTCATTGCCGTCAGCTCGTTGTGCAACGGCGTCGGACGGCTGTTCTGGGGCCTGCTGTCCGATCGCATCGGTCGGGTCACGGTGTTCCGGATCCTTCTCGCCACTCAGATGGTCGTGTTCGGCTTTCTGATGACGGAGACCAACCCCTGGGTCTTCTCCGCGCTCGTCTGCTACGTCCTGCTCTGCTTCGGCGGCGGATTCGCCACCATGCCGCCCTTTGTGCTCGACGTCTTCGGCTCGAAGAGGATGTCCCCGATCTACGGCGCGGTGCTCACTGCCTGGGCCGCGGCCGGGATCGTCGGTCCGGTGTACCTGGGCCATCTGAAGGACGTGTACCCGGATCGGGCGGTCATGTACTGCTTCCTGGTCGGCATCCTGATGCTGGGCGGCGGTTACCTGTTTACCTACCTGTTGACCGACAACCGGATTCGCCTGGGCCGGCCGACCCTGGAAGGGACCCTCCGCCAGTACGGACTTTCCGTTCCCGGCAAGGGCCGCCGCCGGCCCTCGAAGGCGGCTGCCGGCTGACGGGTCGATGTTCGCGGCGGTATTTCGATCGCTCCGGCCCGCGCAGTGGAGCAAGAACGTGTTCGTGCTGGCGCCGGCGGCGTTCGCCGGCGGCCTGACGGCCCCGGACACGGACATTGCGGCCGCAGTCGCGCTGGCCGCGTTCTGTGCCGCCGCCAGCGCTGTCTACCTGTTCAACGATCTGCGTGACCGCGAGCAGGACCGGCGCCATCCGACCAAGAGGCTGCGTCCGGTGGCGTCGGGCGCCGTAGGCACGGCGCTGGCAGCGGCTGTCAGCGCCGGGTTGGCGGCGGCTTCTCTGGCCGCGGCCTGGACGCTCAACAGCCGCACGGTCCAGCTCGTCGGCGCCTACCTTGCGGTCAATCTCTGCTACAGCCTGTGGTTGAAGCGGATCGTCATCGTCGACGTGATGGTGCTGTCGAGCGGCTACCTGATCCGGGTGCTGGCCGGCGCCGCCGCGGTCGGAGTCGCGGTGTCCGCCTGGCTGGTGCTCTGCACCGTCTTTCTGGCGCTCTTCCTGGGGTTCTCCAAGCGTCGGCACGAGCTGGTGCTCCTGCCGGGCGGGGCGGGCGAGCAACGGTCGGTGCTGAACCACTACAGTCTTGCGTACCTGGACCAGATGATGAACGTGGTGACCGCGTCGACGTTGCTGTCCTACGCCCTGTACACCACCGCCGACGATACGGTCGCGCGCTTCGGCGCCTACAGCTTGGTCTGGACGGTTCCCTTCGTGCTGTTCGGCATCTTCCGCTACCTGTATCTGATCCACCAGGCCGCGAATCCGAAGCAGCGCAATCCGACCGAGCTACTTCTCTTCGATCCCCCGTTCCTGGTCAACCTGGGGCTCTACAGCCTGACGGTCTTCCTGATCGTCTACCTGCTGCCCGCGCAGTAGCGCCAGCGCCCAGGGCAGCGCCAGCAGACCCACGACGACGGCGAACCAGAAAGTCGCTGCGCGGACAATGACCGTCGACGCCATGGCGGCGTCCAGGGAGACACCCTGACGCTCCAGCAGGAAGACCAGCGACCCTTCGGCGGCCAGCAGGCCTCCGGGGAGCATGGAGACGGCGCCGGCCAGGCTGGAAGCGGCGTAGTCGAACACCGAGGCGAGCATCGGGACGGCAGGTTCGTAGTGGCGGACGACGAGTGCGCAGCCGACGCCCTCGGCCGCCCAGGCGGCTGTGGAGAGCGCCATGCCGGTCAGCAGCGTCCGTCGCTCGAAGAGACGGTTGAACGCCTGATGGAGGTCGATCAGCACGGCAGCGCGTCCGGCGCCCAGCCGTGTTCGCGCAAGCATCGGCAGGAGACGGCCGGTGAGGGGCCGGTAGATCAGGGCGACCGCGGCAACGGCCGCGACCAGCACCAGAGGCGCCGCGAACGAACGCTGCCCGGTGAAGACAAGCACCGACGAGGCCAGCAGCAGCAGAACGGCGAGCACGTCCAGCAGCCGTTCGACAATCACTACCGCGACGACGGGGCGGGCCCGAGAAGCCCCGAACTCGCGAGCCATCCATGCCTTCGCCAGTTCGCCCGCCTTGCCCGGTGTCACCGCCAGCACGAAGCCGGTCAGGAAGATCGCCAGACTGCGGCTCGGCGGGAGACGCACGTCGAGCCGGTGGAGGCAGTACTGCCAGCGCAGGAAGCGCAAGCCGTAGTTGATGGCGGACAGCAGCAGCACAAGGGCCAGTACGCCGCCGTCGAAGCCTCCCGCGAGGCCGCGGATCTGCTCGAAGTCGCCCACGAATCCGAGCGCAGCGAAGGTCACCGCGCCGAGCAGGAGGAGTACGAGCAACCCTCGTCCGATGCCGCGCAATGGCCGGGTCGGTTCGCCGATGCTCGGACGCTGGCGGGGGAGCGGCACGGGAAGCGGCATGGACGGTAGCAGCCTGGCAGCCGTACAGGATTGCGGAAGGCGGGGAAGCGGTCCGGCCCACGACGCGGTTGCCAAACTGATTCGAGCGATGTGGAGATGTGGAGCAGCTTCCGGCTGAGTGCCCGGCTGAGCGCCCGGCGCCCGGTGGCGTCCCGGGTCGTGCTCTACGGAGCACTGCTCGTCGCGGCGGGCGCCCTGATCGTGTTCCTGCCGCGCACTCGCGCGCCGGCGTTCGACACCGCCTGGTCCGAGGTCGATTACACGGCGAACGAGGATGTCCGGCGTCTGCAGGCGTTGGTCCGGATCGACACGACGCCCGACAGGGGACGCGAGATCGACGCCGCCCGCTATCTGGCGGGGATTCTGGAGCGCGCCGGTGTTCCGGTCGAGATCGAAGAGCATCCGGACGCGAAGGCGAACCTGTGGGCGATCCTGGAGGGGGCGACCGAGGAGGCCCTGGTACTCCACAACCACCTCGACGTCGATCCGATACGCCGTCCGGAGGATTGGGCCGTGCCGCCGTTCGAGGGTCGGATCGATCCGCCGTGGATCATCGGGCGGGGCGTCTTCGACATGAAGAGCGTGACCGTCGCCCAGATCGGTGCGGTGCTGGCGGCGAAGGAGCGGATGGACGAGACCGGCCGGCGTCCAGCACGTTCGCTGATCTTCCTCGCGACCAGCAGCGAGGAAACCGGCAGCGATCCGGGTACCCGCCATATCCTCGCCAACCGCCCGGAGCTGGTCCGCCGGTTCTGGGCCGTGTTCACGGAGGGCGGCGTGCTGGAGGCGCCATGGATCGGCGAGGTCAAGTACTGGGGCACGTCGTTCGCCCAGAAGCAGTTCCTGGAAGTGACCGCGGCGAGTCCGTCCGCCGAGCGGCTGGAGCAGCTGCGCACCGCCTTGCTCGAGGCTCTGCGTACAGCGCCGCCGACCGCCCTGGTGCCGGAAGTCAGGGCGTTCGCCGCCGCCTACGGGCCTTCGCGTCATCATCCGGACTACCGGGCTGCGCTCGCCGCCCCCGAGCGTGTGCTGAGCGAGCCGGATCTCTACAGACGCCTGCCGGATCTGCTCAAGGCGTTGTTCCGCAACGAGGCGCACCCGTTTGCAGTCGAGAAGTCGCCTGGGGGCGGCTACAGGCTGCGGATCGTGCTCCACGTACTGCCTGGTCTGGACGCAGACGCCGCCGCGGCCGAACTGCTGCCCGCCCGGCTCGTGGACGGCGTCGACATCGTGCTTCACGAGCGCCGGGGGGCGGTGCGGGGAAGTCCCCTCGACCATCCAGCCTACGTTCAGCTGATCGACTCGCTGCTTCGGCGTACCGGCGTGGAGCCGGACCGGGTCGGTCCCTATCTGTTGACGCGCTACGCCAATGACGCCCGGTTCTTCCGCCTCCACGGCATTGCCGCCTACGGTTTCACGCCGTTCATGCTGTTGTCCGTCGACACGATGACGGTGGCCGGCCCGAACGAGAAGATCGCCCTGCCCGCCTTCGTCGAAGGGGTGGAGCTGTACAGGCAGGTCGTCTTCGACGTGCTCGATGCGGCCCCGGCAGTCCGCGGCAGTTCTTCCGAGCGGACCCTGTCTTCCGAGCGGGACCCGAATCGCCGGAGGGCGGCCAGGTGACGGCGGCGAAGCTGGTGCGAGGGGCGCGTGCCGCAGGGGCCGCGGCCGCCCTGTCCATGGCGCTCATGGCGGCGCCGGCGCCGGCCGGCGCTGATCCCGTCGCCTGGCTCCAGGAGTATCTCTCCTTCGATACCAGCAATCCGCCCGGCAACGAGTTGCCTGCCGCCCGGTATCTGGCGTCGCTGATCGAACGGCACGATCCCCGCGGAGAGATCGAGATTAGGGTTCTTTCGAGTCCCGCCGGACGCGCAAACCTCTACGCGCGATTGCCGGCGGACGCAGCGGACGCGCCTGGCCGCAGCCTGGTTCTGCTGCACCATCTCGATGTGGTGCCAGCGGGTGAGGGCTGGCGCCGCCCGCCGTTCGGCGGCGAGCTGCACCGCGGGCGAATCTGGGGCCGCGGCGCGCTTGATGCGAAGAGCCTCGGCATCGCGCACCTGAATGCCATGTTCCATGTCGTGAAGAGCGGCCGCCCGCGCCATCGCGACCTGGTCCTGCTCGCCAGCGCCGACGAGGAAGCGGGCGGCGAGGAAGGAGTCGGCTGGCTGCTGGAGGAACACGGCGAACTGTTCGACGACGTCGAAGCGGTTCTGAACGAGGCGGGAGTCAATCGCATGGCCGGTGACCGGCTGCTGTGGTGGGGGATCGAGACCGCGCAGAAGCAGGTGCTCTGGCTGCAGGTCACTGCCGCCGGCCGGGGCGGCCACGGCTCGGGATTCAACCCCGCGAGCCCCACCCATCGACTGCTGCGGGCCCTGAACCGAGTGCTGGAACTGGAGCATGCCTGGCGGGTTACCGCTGCGTCCCATCAGGCTTACCGCGCGCTGGCCGCGTTCGTTCCGGGCGAGTTTGCCCACGTCTTCGATCAGCCGATGGAGGCGGTTCAGGACGAACTCGACAGCCGGCGCCGCGACGGTCGGCTGGACAGGATTCTCCTGCCGGGCATGGCGGCGAGCTTCCGCGACACCGTGCAGATCACCAGGATCGACAACGGCGCCGGGCCGGTGAACGTGGCGCCGGGCGAGGCGTCGGCGCTGATCGATGCGCGTCTGCTGCCGGACACCGATGTCGAGGGATTCCGGCGGCGGCTGGAGACGATGCTCGGCAGCGGCATCCATGTCGAGGAACTGCTGCGCTCCGGCGGAAGTCCGGTCTCGAGCACGAGCAGCGACGTCTACCGGACGTTGGAGCGCGTTCTCGGAGTGCGCGCTCCGGTGGCGCCGACGATGATTGCGGGCGCCACGGATTCGCGCTTCTTCCGCCGTCGCGGCGCGGATGCCTACGGATTCTCGCCCTTCACGCTTGCCGCCGCCGATGCGGGAGGCATCCACGGCATCGACGAGCGGATACCCGTCGAGGGCTTTCTCCGCGGCTGCGAGATGATGAAGCGGGTCGTCGCCGCCTTGGTACTGGCGGCGGACGACTCCGCGCCGACTGCCGCCGGCGCCGGTCGAGGCGAGCCGTGATGTTCGACGAGGCGCCGGCGATGGCCATCTTCGGCGCCGCCTACGCGGCGCTGATCGGCCTGTGCGTGGGCAGTTTCCTGAACGTCGTCGCCCACCGCCTGCCGCGCGGCGAGTCGGTGGTCTGGCCGCGCTCCCGCTGCCCGGGTTGCGGCGGCAGGATTGCCGGTCGGGACAACCTGCCGATCCTGAGCTTCGTGCTGCTCGGCGGCCGCTGCCGGATGTGCGGCGCCAGAATCTCGTGGCAGTACCCGGCGGTGGAGGCTGCCTCGGGTCTTCTCTGGCTCATGTCGTGGCTGGCTTTCGGACCGACCGTGGACGGCCTGGCGGCGGCGGTCTTCTCGAGCCTTCTGCTGGTCCTCGCGGTGATCGACGCCGCCCACTTCCTGCTCCCGGATCGACTCACGTACGTGACTCTCGGCCTCGGTCTGGCGGCGTCCTTCGGCGTCAGTTGGACGACCCCGCTTCGGTCGGCGCTCGCCGCCGCCGCCGGCGCCGCCGTGCTGTTGCTCCTGATCGGCGTCTGGTACCTGCTCCGCGGCGTCCGCGGCATGGGCCTGGGCGACGTGAAGATGCTCGCCGGCGCGGGCGCCTTCCTGGGCCTCTGGGGGATGTGGCTGGCGCTCTTCCTGGCCTGTCTGTCCGGCGCTCTCCTCGGGCTTCTGCTCATGGCCCGCGGGCGGTTGGGCTGGGGTTCGCGTCTGCCCTTCGGGGTCTTTCTGGCGATCGGCGCGGTCGTTTCGCTGTTCTTCGGTCCGCGTCTGATCGCCGCCTACACGTCCTTGCTCTAGCAGTTTCCATTTCCATGTTGTCGAGTTGCGGCCCCGGATCGCGGCTGCGAATCCCACGAACCGTGACCAGATGGCGGATTCTCGGCCGGCGGCGCCAAGGTCGCGGCCCCGGATTCCGTCTTGGTCAGCATGGGGAATACCCGCCGTACCGTTGCTGACCGCCCGGCTGGCGCCGGTTTCACCCTGGTCGAGGTTCTGGTTGCCTGCGCCCTGCTCGGACTGGCTGCCGCGACCGTGATGACGCTCCTGGTGCGGTCGAGCCTGAACAACCTCGAAGCGGGTCGGGCCGAGGCTCTGGCGGCCATGGCGCGCTCTTCGCTCGACGACCTCGAAAACGTGGACAACGTCGAACAGGTCTGGTGTCCCTCGATTCCGGCCTGGCGAGACGACTGCGGTGCGGAGGCGCCGCGGTTTCGGCGCACGGTGCGTGCGGCGCCCGTCGCGCTGCCGGGCCTCGCCGGCGAGTCCGTGGGAGTGCGGGAAGTGACGGTCGAAGTGACCGCCCTGCAGATGGGCCGTGCTGCCGGGGAAAGAACGATCCGTCTCGTCACGTTCCGCATGGCGGGCGAGCGATGAAGGTCGATCCGCGTCGCCTGGCGCTTCTCTGGCTGCCGGAGTCGGGGGCCGGCCTGATCGAGACGCTGGTTGCGTTCGGTCTGACCGTGGTGGTCACGGCGGCCGCTCTCTTCTTCTTCGTCCTCCATCAGCGGCTGGCCCGGGCCCAGCTCGAAGCGGCGTCGCTCCAGCAGGCGCAGCAGGTCGTTCACCTCGAACTGCGGCGGGCGCTGCGCGCCGCCGGCCGCGGCGGCCTGATCCACCAGTTGCCAGGACAGCCGCCGCGTCCCGAACTGGCGCTCGACGTCGAGAAGCGGGTCGGTGCGGGTCACGCGGTCGGCTCGCAGACGGCGGCCGAGGGAACCGACGTGCTGGTCGTGCGCGGCGTGATCCACGGTCCGCTCTACTGGGTCGACGAGTATCGATTCGATCCGGCAGGAAGACGAGGCCGGGTCAGGGTGCGCGCCCGGACCGCGTACGGCTCGGCCCAGTCCCTCGAGATGCTCCAGGAGGCCGGCGACGCCGGGGACGATGCCTTGCTCCTGGTGTCCGGCGACGCACCCGGCGTCCACGCCGTGGCGCCGATCGTCGACGTGGCCGCAAGCGGCCGAGGCCGGAACCGAACGCTGCGGGTCGAGTTCCATGTCGATGCTTCGCGGGGTCCGCTGGCAGCCGGCTTCCTTTCGATGTCGAGCGGCGGGAGCTGGCCGGCCGGCTACATGGACCGAGTCGACCGGGTCGGCGTGCTCGAGGAGTGGCGCTTCTACATCCGGCCGCCCGACCCGGACTCGATGCGGGGTCCCCAGCTGGCGAAGGCCCGCCTCTATCCCGGTACGGACATCGCCTGGCGCCGTCACGGCGCGAATCTGTCCCAGGTCATCGCAGACGACATCGCCGACCTCGAGGTCGCGATCTCCAGGAGAGGGGAAGGCCTTGGGTGGAGCGTCACCGTGGCTACCACCGCCCGCGTCGGCGAGCCGGCCGCGGCGGCTCTGCGGGCGCCTCGGACGGCGTCTGCCGTGGTACGGGCGAGGAACCTCCGGTGAACTCCAGACGCCGCCGCCCACGATGGCACGTCAGATCAAGGACCCCGGGTGGGTCGTCACTGCACCGTCGCCGGACTCCCTTCGCAGCAGCCGGTCGAGATGGCGCAGGCCATCGCTCTCGGTTCCCCGGAGGATCGCAAGGCAGTTCGACCCTGCTGGTGACCCTGATCCTGCTTCTCCTGAGCGGCTCCTGCCTGGCGCTGCTGATGGCCACCCGCACGCAGATGCTGATCGCTTCGGGGCAGAAGCTGCAGGTACGTCTGCTCGCCGCCGCGGAAGGCGGACTCGAACTCGCGGTGGCGCGCGGGATCGCCGGCGCCGCCGACCCGTACACCCACACTCTTGACGCCGACAATCCCGGCGCCGTGATCACGGTCGAAGTCGCGGGCATGGTGCAGGTGGCCGACGGCGCCTGCCAGCTGTGCATGGCGAACCTGGACGGCGCGTGGGGCTCGCTTGGCGGCCTGCGCCGGGTCAGTCACGTCGCCGGAGCGGCCGCCATGGCGCCGAGGCGCCGGCCTGGACTGCCGCCGCCCCGCAGGGAGCTGACCGCGATGGTCGACCTGATGCCGTGGCCGGTCGGTGCGAGCCGCGGCCGGGATGTCGCCGGCGCCATGGCGGCGGCGCGGGATCTGGTCCGGGATGCGGCTCTGAGCGAGCTCGGCGCCTACGACGAAGATGCGCCGTTGACGGTCAGGCGGCTCGCGGATCCGGAGACGGGCGTCTACCGGACGATCGCGGTCGGAGGCCTGGGCCGGTCCGGCCGCCTTCTCTACGCCTTCGAACTGTCGCCCGAGGCCGGCCTGCTGTGGCGCTTCGCGGATGGCGCGGATGGGGACGGCAACGGCGCGGCAGATCTGGGACGCACCGTGTCGAAGCCGGCGGTGCTGGCGCTGAGGCTCGGCGATCGCGTTCGTCTGGTCGCCGTCTTCGGAGGCGGCTTCGACAGCGAGCAGCCGGCCGAAGCGGGACAGTGGCTGTACTTCGTGGGGATCGAGGGCGGGCAGGTGCTGTACAAGCGTCCGCTCGATGCTCCGGTGACCGCGGCCCCGGCAGCGGTGGACACCGTGGGCGACGGACTGGCCGATCGGATCTACGTGGGAACGACCGCGGGCAGTCTGTACCGCGTCGACCTGTCGTCCGCGGTGGAACTGGAGAGCGGCCGCGTCCCGCCCGGTGCATGGAGCCCGCGGCGGCTGTTCGACACCGGCGGCCTGCCGATCCACCATCAGCCGGCGGTGATTCCGGCGCCGGCCGTGGGCGCTCACGCTCTGGCGCTGGGGGCCGGCGGCGCAGCCGATCCTGGCGCCAGGGTCGAGGACGCGCCGGCAGGCCGGTTCTTCCTGTTCGTGGACCGCGGCGCCGTCGATCCCGTTTCAGCGCATGATCTCGCCCGCCTTGATCCGGGGAATCCGCGCGCGGGCGTCGATTCGTTGGCCCCGACGGCGGGGAGGCAGGACCACGGCTGGTCGCTGCCGCTCGAGGTCGGCGAGCGTCTGGCATCGGCGCCGCTGGCCGCGGGCGGGCTGCTCGCCTTCTTCACGCTGCGGCCAGCCGGGCCGAGCGGCGGAGAGGTCCGCAGGTACGCTCTGCGGGTCGGCTCGGGCGACGCTGCGGGCCCCGGCCCCCGTTCGCAGCTGGTCGATCGCCATGCGGCGTGGCCGTCGCCGTCCCTGGGGTCGCCGAGGCAGATCGACATCGACCATCCGGGCAGTCTGGCCGCTCCGCTCCTTCAGCCTGACGAGATCGCGATTCTCGAGGGGCTCCGTGAGCAGATGCCGGAGCTCTGCCGGTTCGACGGCAGCCGCATCCGGCTCACCGGTCCCGGGCCGAATGGCTCGGCGATGCGGCTGGCAGTCCTGCCTGTCTGCCGAATCGAGGTGGACTGGGCCGAAGGTGGACTCTGACCCGGCCGCTGTCCCGACGGTAGGAGGGCGGTCTCGGTCGTGCTGCGCGGTTTCATGGTGTGCGAGAAAGCCCGGACATGGATCCACGAGCAACCGGGCCCTTGGCAGCTGCCCGGTCTCGTTCCCTGCCAGGGCGCCGGCGCGGAGTCGAGCCGGCGGCTCCGGAATCTGCGGTCACCGGCCCAGAGCCCGCTCGACCGCCATGGCAAGCGCCTCGTCGTCGGCCGGATCCACGGTCCTCAGATCGAGGACGAGACGTCCGTCGCGCTGATAGCCGACCACCGGCGGTTCGCCCGTACGGAGCCGACGCGCGGTGTCCGCGGGTACGTCCAGTGCGAGCACCCAGCCTTCGATCGCTTCGTCCGGGGCGGAACCCCCGCCCAGGTAGGCGTCGCCGCGGATCGTCTGACCTCCAAGTCTCGCCGCCATCTTCTCGACTCGGCCAAGGGAATCCGCGGTCTCGTCCCAGAGAGCCTGGATGGGCATCGGCTGTCCCGCCAGGTGGCGCCGGAGAACGGCGTCCAGGGCGGTCAGGACCAGTCTTCCCGGTCGCAGCGCGCGGTAGAGCGGCGCCTTGCGAAGTTGGTCGATGAGCGATCGCCGACCCGCGATCAGTCCTGCCTGCGGTCCGCCCAGTACCTTGTCGCCGCTGCCGCAGACCAGGTCGCAACCGGCGTCGATCAGATCCCGGAAGCTCTCGCGCCGTCCCGGCGCCGTGGCCGCGGGTGACCCGATGCTGCCGCTGCCTTCGTCGACCAGAAGCGGCAGGTCGTGACGGCGGGCGAAGTCGGCGAGGCGGGCGGCCGTCACCTCCTCCGCGAAACCGCGGATGCGGAAGTTGCTCGAAAACAGCTTCAGGACCAGGGACGTTCCCGGGCGCACTGCCCGTTCGTAGTCGGCAAGCCGGGTCCGGTTCGTGGTGCCGACCTCGACGAGCCGGGCGCCGCTGGTCCGGAGGATGTCGGGAATCCGGAACGAACCTCCGATCTCGACGAGTTCACCGCGGGACAGGAGGACCTCCCGGCCGGAAGCCAGAGTCGAGAGCGCCAGCACCAGCGCGGCGGCGTTGTTGTTCACGACCAGGGCCGCCCCGGCGCCGGCAAGGGTTCGCAAGAGGCTCTCCACACGGAGACTGCGGTCCGTGCGGCGGCCGGTCTCGAGGTCCATTTCCAGGTCGCAGTAGGCGTCGAGCCGGTCCCGAAGGTCGTCCACGACAGGCCGGGGAAGGGGCGCCCGGCCCAGATTCGTGTGGAGAAAGATGCCCGTTGCGTTCAGCACCCGCTGAAGTCGAGGCGTTTCGGACTCGATGGCGGCGCGGACGAGTTCCGGGATCCGACGGATTCGATCCTGCAGCTCGTCGTCGTCGATTCCCGACCGGATCTCGGCGCGAAGCGCGTCGAGAACCCTGGCTGCATGGACCCTCGCCGCTTGCCTTCCGTATAATCCTGTGAGGTCGGCAAGCGGGCTCTGCTGCAACAGACGCCCCACAGCAGGTAGTCGCCGCAGCTGACTCACGACCCGCTGATTCTATTCGTCCCGGATGCCGTGCGGAGAGCCATGAACGCCAGCAACACACTCTCGAGATGGAAGGCCTCGGCCCTTTGCGTCCTTCTGCTTGGGGCCGCGGCGCCCTTCGGCGGCGATTCCGGCCTCGCGGCCCAGGTCGCCGCTGCCGCCGTGACGCCGGATCCGATCCTGGAACGGGCGATCGCTGCGCAGCGCAAGCTGGTGGAGGGTCAGGACAGCCCGGGCGCCCGGGCAACGGCGCTGAACGATCTCGCCAACCTGCTGGAGCTCCGGGGCGACGTCGCGGCGGCCTTCGAGAACTACCGGGCCGCGATCTCCGCCAACCCGGGCCTGGCGCCCGCACACTACAACCTGGCTCTTCTGGCCTACACGACCGGCGATCCGGATTTGGCGTCGAGCCACCTGGAGACGGCGATCGAGCTTGAACCGGGACACGCCTGGGCGCATTATCAGCTCGGCCGGATCGCGGACGATGCGGGCGAAGCCGAGAAGGCGGTGGAGCGTTACGCTCGCGCCGTCAGCCTCGACACGCGTCTGGCCTTCGGCGACGTGAATCCTCACTTCACGGTGAACCGCTACGCCACCGAGATTCTGCTGCGGGCGGACCGGACGCGCGTCAAGGCCCTGCCGCCGAGAACGTACTCGGAGCCGCGCCGGATCAGCGCCCTGCTCCTGCCGGCGCAGGCCGGGGCGGCGGCGCCGCAACGCCGGAATGTCGCGGAATCGAGGGGAGCTTCGGACGACGATGCCGCTGGTGCTGCCCAGGGCGAGGCCGCGAAGCCGGTGACGGCGGACCGGTCCGCGGTCCCGACGGGATCCGACGGCAGCGTGGGCGACGTGGGCGACGCGGTCCATGAACCGACCTTCCATTCGGACACGATTGACGTTCCGGTCACCGCCAGTCAGCAGGACGAGCCGGCAGAATCTGCGGCCGATCGGCTCGGCGGTAGAGAACCCCGGGTGTTCACCCGCGACGACCTTCGTCGTCGCACGCTTGCCACTGGCGGTGCGGTCGGGGTTCCGGCCGGCCGGCCGCAGCCATCGGCGAGCAGCGGTGCTTCGGGGAGGCGCCGCGCTATCCAGGTGGGCACGCCGGTTGGCCCTGGCGGCAGGCAGCCTGCGACCGCTCCGGCGCCCCGGACCTTCGGCGGTTCTGGCGGAGGACGCTTCCAGCCATCGTTCCGGAGCAGCGCTCAGCTCGACGTGACAATCCGCCGCTTCCCGGCCCCGGCGCCCTGAGTCCCTTGTGGTGTCCCTGCACGCGACCTCCCTGCACGACGTTCCCCGACAGGTCCCCGATGCGAACTCCCCCTATGCGACCGGCTCGAGTTGCAGTCCGGTCAGCAGCAGGGTCGGCGCCCCCACCGCTCCGGGCGCGGGCAGAAACTGCAGATCGTCGCCGATGGCGCGGATGCCGCGGAACAACTGCCGGATCGAGCCTCTGAGCCGCGCTCGCGGAATCGCTCCCCGAATGCGGCCGTGTTCCATCACCAGGCCGGTCGCATCGATCTCGAAGCTGGCCGCCCCTTCGTTGTCCGACACACCGAACGCGGCCTGGCGCCGGCCGCCGGGAGCACGGTCGAGCAGATAGCAGCCGTGCCGGATTCCACGCCGGATCGCTTCCGCGGACTCCGGACCACGGTCGATGTAGAGATGGGAGTGGCTGATCTCAGGAGGCGACCGCCAGCCTGACCGCCGCCGACAGCCGGCGGCGGCAAAACCCGACCAGCCGTCATCCTCCCAGGCCAGCAGGGGCTCTCCGGGTTCTCCGTCCCTGATCAGGGTCACGGCCCGGGTGGGTACGCCTTCGTCATCGACCGGGGTGCTGATCCACCCGGTTTCCATGGCGCCGTCGTCCAGGATCTGCAGCTCCGGCGGCCCCAGCGGCTGTCCGGAAGTCAGTCGCTGAAGCGTGTTCCAGCCAGAGCGCCCCCTGAACAGGGGGGCGAGCAGGGCCAGCAGGCTGGTGGCAAGCGCGGGCGCCACGGCGACCTCTTCGGCCGGCAGGAATGGCGCGGCTGCGGCGGTCGCGAGTGTCAACCGGTCGACGGCTTCCGCGGTCAGGGCGGCGGCATCGAGGCCCGTCAGGTCGCTCGCCGCCCGATAGAGACTGCTGGAACCGCGATTGTCGTTGCGTTCGACGAAGAACTCCATGTCGACCGTCGCCAGGCGCAGCGAGGTTCGTCCGGTGACTCCGGTGCTGCTCGCGAGTACCGACGCGCTGGCGCCGTCGTCGATTCTCGCCCGGATCAGGCGGCTGCCCGGAAGCTCGGCGCGGGTGCGTTCGAGGACATCGCGGATGAGGTCCCTGCCGAGTGCCGCCGAATCGTCGTTCGGCACGTCCTTCCTGACGAACTTCCTGGCGAAGTTGGACGGCGCGGTCTTGCGCCGCTGAGGCGCCGGCAATCCGAGCGATCCCGGGCGGAGCGAATGGCGATTCAACCGGCGCCAGCCGCCGGGTGCGGGGAGCGCGCCGGACTCGGCAAGGAAGAGCGCCCCGTCTGCTCCTCCGGCCCGCAGCGCCCAACCGTTCTCTTCGATCCAGCCGATGTGGGAGCGCCAGCCTTCCGAGGCGGACAGCGAGGCGAGACCTGGCCGCCAGGGGGCGATCTCGATCCGGAGGCTGCATCCGGTCTTGACATACAACTCGGCGTTCGATGCACCGGTGCGCCTGGTCACCGCGTGCAGCGCCATTCCGAGGACCTGAATGGCGGGCAGCCGCAGCAGCTTCAAGCGAGACCTTCCAGGCGCACCGACGGGCTGCGAGCCCATACGGGCAGGAGCGACCCGTCCTTCGCGCACCATCCGGCGCCGGCTTGAAGCGGACGGTCTCCGACCGCTGTCACTGCGGCGAGGAGGTCGACGGTGCGAGCGCGGATCTCCACCGGTCCCACGAAGTCGGCCGGACCGTCGGTTCCGATGCGTCGTGCGCAGGGCGCTCGCAGTACGCAGCCTCCGTCGAACGGGTCGAGGGCGCCGCTTTCGAACTCGCCGATGTAGAGACCCCCGGCGGCTTCGTCGAACAGCTCCGCTTCGGGCCGGTCGCCGGGCAGCAGCTCGAGATGCATCGTGCGCGGGCCCGGCAGCAGGTGGCGGCTGGCGCGGCGCGCGGCGCCGGGAACGAGACGCTTGTAGCGGCTGGACCACGAGAGGTCGGCGAGCGGTTGCCGCACCCGGCCTCGGCGCAGCAGCCAGCGGGAGATGACCGTCGTCCCTTCGTCGTCGCTGAATCGTCCGCAGCCGTCGGGCGCCAGGCGCGGGTCATCCACCACGTCGAGATGGACGTCTCCCAGCTTGAGGCCGACGACACTTTCCGGGGCCCCGGTGAGAGCCAGGGTGTCCGCCTCCAGCGTGTGGGCGACGACCTCGTGCAACATGACCGCGGCGGCGCAGGGTCCGAGGACGATGATGCGGGGCGTGTCCGCATGTTCGGGCAGGTTGCGCGACTTCAGGCGATCGACCAGGCAGACGGCGACCGGGTCGAGGTCTTCGTCGGCCAGCGACGGCAACAGACCGCCCCACACGCCCCAGGGGGCGTTCACGCGCAGGCTGAAGTACTCCTCGAACTGGCTGGGGGCCGACATCCGGCCGTGGATCACCTGTACCTGTCGGCGATGCCGCCGGACGGCGACCTCCATGGGGAAGCCCGCGCGGCGCCGATTGACCGCCTTCTGGAGTTGTCGCTCGACCCGCTCGATCTCGGCCATGCGGAGCGGCGGCCAGCGGCCGACCTTGATCCTCGGCGCCGGTCCGATGGAACCGATGCCGCCGGTCGCGCGGTCGCAGCAGGATGCGAAAGTGCGTCCCGAGATCGCGTCGGCGGAGGCCAGGCGGCTGGCGCCGGCCTCGAGTCGGCGCACGGAAAGGCCCTGCTCCCGTCGCAGGCGGCGCCGGTCGCGCGTGCCGCCGGGCAGCAGCTCGACGGTCTCCTGACGTTCGAAGAACGCCTCCACGTGTTGATCCGGGTGCATGGCAAGCCGGGCCAGGGCGTCGGTCAGCGGGCCCGGGTCCGAGGCCAGCAGCTCGTCGGGCTGCTGGACGGTCACCGTCGTGTCCATGGCCGGATTCTAGGTCTGCCGCGGGCGGTCAGGCCGCGGGCCTGCCGGTGCCGTCGACTGGGCTTCCGGGCAGGTCTGCCGGCAGCAGGAGGGCTTCTCCTGCCTGTGGTAAGAAAGCCGCGCGGGATGAGCAGGGAGCAGGAGTCAGTCGTGGCGGCCGGCTCGGTTCGCGGACAGCAGGCGAGCGAGTTGGAGCGGCGGCTTGAACATTCGCGGCTGGGCGGCGGCGCCGAGCGCATCGAGCGTCAGCACGCGGGCGGCAAGTTGACGGCCCGGGAACGGATCGATCTGCTGCTCGATCCGGAGTCGTTCGTCGAGATCGACGCGCTGGTGACCCATCGCTGCATCGACTTCGGCATGGCCGAGCGGCGCGTACCGGGCGACGGCGTGGTGTGCGGGCACGGTCGGGTGGACCGCCGTCCGGTGTACGTCTTCGCGCAGGACTTCACGGTGTTCGGCGGGTCGCTGTCCGCCACGAACGCCCGCAAGATCTGCAAGGTGATGGACCTGGCGGTCGAGAACGGCGCCCCGGTCGTCGGTCTCAACGACTCGGGCGGCGCCAGGATCCAGGAGGGTGTCGCTTCGCTGGGAGGCTACGCCGACATCTTTCTGCGCAACACGCTGGCCTCGGGGGTGGTGCCCCAGATCAGCGCGATCATGGGGCCCTGCGCGGGGGGCGCGGTCTACTCGCCGGCGATCACCGACTTCGTGCTGATGGTCGAGGGCACGAGCTACATGTTCGTGACCGGACCGGACGTGATCAGGACGGTAACCCACGAGGACGTCTCGATGGAGGAGTTGGGCGGCGCGATGACGCACGCGCGGCTGAGCGGCGTGGCGCATTTCACCGCCCCCGACGACAGGGCCTGCCTGTTGGCCGTCCGGGAGCTTCTCGGGTACCTGCCGGGCAACAACCTTGACGATCCGCCGCGGCGGCCGACCGACGATCCTGAAGGCCGCGAAGCGCCCGAGCTCGACGAGCTGGTGCCAACAGACCCGAACAGGCCATACGACATCGGCGTCCTGATCCGGGCGGTCGTCGACGACGGCCGCTTCCTGGAGGTGCACCGCCACTTCGCCCGGAACATCGTGGTGGGCTTCGCGCACTTCGGCGGCCGCAGCGTCGGCATCGTGGCCAACCAGCCGAACTACCTTGCCGGCGTCCTCGATATCGACGCCGCGGTCAAGGGCGGTCGGTTCGTGCGCTTCTGCGACGCCTTCAACATTCCGCTCGTCACCTTCGAGGACGTGCCGGGTTTCCTTCCGGGCGTGCAGCAGGAGCACGGCGGGATCATTCGCAACGGCGCCAAGCTGCTGTACGCCTTCGCGGAGGCCACGGTGCCGAAGATCACGGTGATCACCCGCAAGGCGTACGGAGGCGCGTACTGCGTGATGGCCAGCAAGCACCTGCGCACGGACGTCAACCTGGCCTATCCGACGGCGGAGATCGCGGTCATGGGGCCGAGCGGGGCGGTCAACATTCTCTACCGCCAGCAGATCCGGAACGCCGAAGATCCGGAGGCGCTGCGAGAACGGTTGGCCGCCGAGTACCGGGCGAAGTTCTCGAACCCCTACGCGGCAGCCGAGCGAGGCTTTGTCGACGCCGTGATCGCGCCGCGCACGACCCGCAGAGAGATCGTCCGGGCGCTGCGGCAACTCGAGGGCAAGCGGTGCGGCGTGCCGCCCAGGAAGCACGGCAGTGTGCCGCTCTAGCGACCCCGGCGCGACGGTCTCACCAGAACAACCAGGTCCCGCGCGAACGACAACAACGGCACGGCGCCGCGGAGCGATCGAACGAATGAGCGGCATCAGGGTGGGGATCGTCATGGGCAGCGATTCGGACTGGCCGACGATGATGAAGGCAGTGAAGGTCTGCGCCGACTTCGGCGTCGGCTGCGAATCCCGGGTTCTCTCGGCCCACCGGACACCGCGGGAGACGGCCGAGTGGGCCGAAAGCGCGGCAGAGCGCGGTATCGGCGTGTTGATCGCCGGCGCCGGCGGCGCCGCCGCGCTTCCGGGTGTCGTGGCGGCCGCGACCACGCTGCCGGTGGTCGGCGTCCCGGTGGCGAACGGTCCGTTGAATGGCGTCGACGCCCTGCTGGCGATCGTGCAGATGCCGCCGGGCATCCCCGTCGCCACGGTGGGCGTGAACCGAGCCGACAACGCGGCGCTGCTGGCGCTCCAGATCCTCGGGCTGGTGGACCCGGATCTGGCTGCTGCCGTGGCCGATTACCGGAACCGGATGGGCGAACGCGTTGCGGCCGCCGACGAGCGCGTCCGGCGAGACACCGAGTCGCTGGTGAGCGCGTGAAGTTCGCGCTCGGCGCCGACCACGCCGGAGTCGAGCTGAAGAATCGGTTGGGCGAGTTTCTGCGTTCGCGCGGAGTCGAGGTCGTCGACTTCGGCGCCGACGGTTCGGCGCCCGTCGATTACCCCGACAAGGCGGCGGCCGTGGCGCGGGCCGTGGCGTCGGGCGAGGCCGACCGCGGCCTTCTGGTGTGCGGCACCGGAGTCGGCATGGCCATGTCGGCGAACCGCTTCGCCGGCGTCCGGGCGGTCAATCCGAGCGACAGCTTCACGACGCGGATGTCCCGCGCCCACAACGACGCGAACGTGCTGGCCTTGGGCGCCCGCGCCGTCGGCGCCGGCCAGGCATCCGAACTGCTCGAAGTGTTCCTCGACACGACCTTCGACGGCGACCGCCACGTCGCTCGCGTCGCGAAGATCGACGGCGTCGCCGATCGCGGCTGACGCGACCGGAGCGACTGCGGCGCCGCCTTCGCGGCAGATGGCCGGTGACGTCATGGCCGGTAGCCGGTAACGACGTTGCGGGCGGCCGGCGGCACGCCGCAGCGAGCGCGCAAGGCGGATCGGACTTCGCCGACCAGGTAGAGGGAGCCGGTGACGACGAGAGCACGGTGCGGCTCGGCGGGTACTTCGAGGCATCGATCGAGTGCACTGGCCGCGTCGGTTTCCACGACGACCCTGCTGCGGGCGGCGCTGCGGTGAGGAAGAGCAGGCACGAGCGGCAGGAGCGTCTCGGGCGACGCCGCGCGCCGGTGATCGGGAGCGGTCAGAACGATCCGTCGGGCTCGCTCGGCCAACCGGGGCAGGCAGCGCTCGGGTTGCTTGTCGGTCAGGGCGCCGTACAGGAGGTCGAATTCGAGACCGGCGTGGTCGAGGCAGTCGTGCAGGTAGCAGCCGAGCGCGGCGGCGCCGGCGGGGTTGTGTGCGGCGTCGAACAGGACCCGGCGGCGGCGTTCATGACTTGCGATTCCATGGGTCTCGATCTCGACCCACTCCAGGCGGCCCGGCCAGTGCACCGCCTCCAGACCTCTTCTGGCGGCTTCGGGGTCGAGGTTCCGCCCTCCGAGAACGCAGAACTCCTCTGCCGCACGCACAGCCAGGGCGAAGTTGGCGAGCTGGTGGCTGCCGGCCAGCGGCGCGCGGAAGCGGTACTGCGCACCGGGCGTGGTCAGCGAAAGACGCGATGGGCATTCGTCCGGGCGGTGGAAGTCGACTTCGGCGCTCGCATCGACGAGCTGCGCGCCGCAGACCGCAGCGCAGCGCCGGAGCTCGCGCTCGACTTCCGGCCGCGAGCGCCAGATCAGACACTTGCGTCCCGGCCGCATGACGCCGGCCTTTTCGCCGGCGATCGACGTCAACGTCCAGCCGAGCTGCCGGGCGTGGTCGCGGGCGACCTGGGTAATCACGGAGAGCACGGGCGCCGAGACGTTGGTCGCGTCGAGACGGCCGCCCAGGCCGACCTCGAAGACGGCGGCGTCGACGTCGTGTGCAGCGAAGTGCAGCCACGCCGCCGCGGTGAGGCTCTCGAAGTAGGTCGGCGGCGCCGAACCGGCGGCATCGAGTACTCGGCGGAGATGGCGGCCGAGTTCGGCCTCCCCGATCGCCTCGCCGTCGATGCGCAGGCGCTCCTCGACGTGCTCGAGGTGGGGCGAAGTGTAGAGACCGCAGCGGAAACCCGCGGCGGCAAGAAGCGATGCGAGAGCGGCGCTGGTCGAGCCCTTGCCGTTGGTGCCCGCGACCAGGACCGTGGGTATTCCCCGTTGGGGGTCGCCGAGGCCGCCGAGCAGGTCGCGGGTCGCGTCGAGGCCGAGCTTCTGGCCCCACACCTCGAGCCGGTCGAGGATCTGCCGTGCCGAAGGTCTGGTCTGGCCGTTCACGTGGCGGCGCAGCATAGCGCCGCCGAACTCCGCCGCCGCCGGCTGCTGCTAGGCTGGACCTCAGATGTCCGGTCACAGCAAGTGGAGCACGATCAAGCACAAGAAGGCGGCACAGGACGCCAGGCGCAGCAAGGTCTTTACACGCCTCCTCAAGGAGGTTGCGGTAGCGGCAAGGCTTGGCGGCGGTGACCCGGCCGGCAATCCCAGGCTGCGCCACGCGCTGTCGGAGGCGAAGGCCCACAACGTGCCCGGGCACAACATCGACCGGGCGGTCAGGAAGGGGACGGGCGAACTCGAAGGCGTGTCCTACGACGAGGTTGCCTACGAGGGTTATGGTCCCGGCGGCGTCGCGGTCCTGGTCGAGACGCTGACGGACAACCGGAACCGGACCGCGTCCGAGGTGCGGCACCTGTTCACGAAGCACGGCGGGAACCTGGGCGAGAACGGCTGTGTCGCCTGGATGTTCCACCGGCGGGGGTTCTTCGCGTTCGACCGTGCCGTCATGGAGGAGGCCGGAGTCGATGAAGAGGCGCTGGTCGAGCTGGCGCTGGAACTGGACGCCGAGGACTTCTCGGTCGAGAAGGACCGCTACAGCGTCTACACCTCGGTCGAGGCCTTTCATGCGGCCAAGGACGAGGTCGAGGCGCGGGGACTGAAGACAGGGATTGCGCGGTTGACGATGGAACCGCAGAACGTGGTGAGGGTCGACGAGGCGGTAGCGCGTCGTCTCGTGCAGCTGATCGATGCGCTGGAGGACCAGGACGACGTTCAGCACGTCTGGGCCAACTTCGATCTGGACGACGAGTTGCTGGAGCGGTTGGCGTCCTGATCGTCCTCGGTCTGGATCCGGGCAGCCGCTACACCGGCTATGGCGTCGTGGAGCAGGAAGGGACTCGGTTGAGGGAGTTGGACTCGGGTAGGGTTTCTCTGGTGTCCGAGCCGAGTCCGGCGGCGCGGATGGCTCGCCTGGCGGAAGGTGTCGAGCAGGTTCTCGATCGTTGGCAGCCGGCCGCCGCTGCCCTGGAGACCCTGTTTCACGGGCGCAACAGCCGCTCGCTGATCGCGCTCTCCCAGGCCCGCGGCGTCATTCTCTCGGTGCTGGGCCGCCGCGGCCTGGAGGTGCAGGAAGTGTCCCCCGCAGAAGTCAAGATGGCCGTGTGCAGCAACGGGCGGGCCGACAAGAGCCAGGTGGCGCGCATGGTCGACGTGCTGCTTGGAGCGGGGGCGGGCCGGCGAAGCGCGGACGCCTCGGATGCGCTGGCCGTTGCCATCTGCCACGTGCACCGGCGTCCGCTGCGGAGAGTCGTGGAGGCGGCTCGGACCTTCCCGTCGAGCCGATTCGGACCGTCGGTTCCAAAGCGGTAGCCGTGTGCTATATTGCGTCATCGTTCCAAGGTGAGCCAAGCACCCCTCTCGGTGTAGGGGTCACCGCCCGTCCCAGAATCGCGTCCGCTGACGGCGGGCGGTTCAACTCGGCCCGTCCCTGGCGGGCACAGCTCTGAGGAGGTAGCCAGGTGAACATTGGTGGCACGTTCTGGAAACTGATGAACGAGGGCGGACCCGTCATGTGGCCGCTGCTCGCGTTCTCCGTCATCGCCCTTGCGGTTGCGGCCGAGCGGCTGTACGCACTGTGGCGCGCCCGGATCAACGTCCACGACTTCCTCCCCAAGGTGCGGAAGGCGCTGGTGGTCAAGGGGTCTGTCCGTGAGGCGGCGAAGGTCTGCGAGGAGTACCGGGGGCCGGTTGCCTCGATCCTCAAGGCCGGTCTGATGAAGTACGGCCAGCCCAAGGAAGACATCGAGAAGACGATCGAGAATGCGGCGCTGTTCGAGATGGGCCGCCTGGAGCGGGGTCTTGCCGTCCTGGCGACGACCGCCAACGTCGCGCCGCTGCTCGGCTTCTTCGGCACGGTGACCGGCATGATGGCGGGCTTCGACGCCCTGGCGGCGCAGGGCCTCTCCAACCCGGGTGCGGTTGCCACGGGCATCAAGGAGGCCCTGACGACGACGGCCGGCGGTCTCGCGGTCGCGATTCCGACGCAGCTTGCCTACAACTACTTCATGAGCCGGATCAACAAGTTCGTGCGCGACATCGAGACCGCGGCGAACATGCTGATCGAGACGTTCGGCGAAATGGAACGCAGCGGAGTTTCGCCCGAAGGCGGCGAACGCAGCTGAGTCCCGGGGGGAGGGCAGCGACATGAAACTCAAGGCATCCATCGAGCACAAGCCGAACATCCCCACGGCCTCCATGGCCGACATCGCCTTCCTGCTGATCATCTTCTTCATGCTGACGATCACCTTCGAGGTCGACAAGACCCAGGTGACGCTGCCGAAGACGACGCTCAGGTCCGAGATCCCGAAGAAGGCCGCCTACGTGTCGATCGATCCGGACGGGCGCATCCGCGTGTCCGACGGCAGCTCGCAGAGTTCGCTGGTCAGTGCGGCCGACGAGGTGCTCTCGATGGCCGCCACCGTGATTTCCACCGATCCGGCGAAGACCTTCGTGGTCAAGGCCCACGGCGAAGTGCCGTGGGAGAGGATCGATGAAGTGCTGGACGCCCTGAAGCGGGCCAAGGTCCGGGATCTGCGTCTGCTGTCCGACCAGCGAACGGTCGACGACTTCTGACGACGCGACGGCGTGTTCCGGTCAACCTGACGAGATGGATGGAGGCTCGAGATGAAGATCGCACGTGACCGCCCGGACGACGAGATTCCGACTTCCTCGATGGCGGACATCGCCTTCCTCCTGATCGTCTTCTTCATGGTGACGACCACCTTCACCGCCACCCGCGGGCTCGACTTCGCGTTGCCGGAGGACGACGAGGATCCGCCGGTCATCGAGAAGGAAGAGTCGGTGCTGATCGAGATCTTCCCGGGAGGGCGTCTGGAGGTGGACCAGAATCCGATGGTGCTCGGCGAAATCATCGATTACCTGAAGCCGAAGCTGGAGCGGAATCCGAAGAAGCCCGTCATCATCAAGCCGGATGTGACGACGGAGTACAAGTACATGGTCGAGGTGTACGACGAGTTGCGCCAGGGCGAAGATCACGGGCTGGAGCAGCCGATCAACATCTCGGTGCCGACTCAGCGTGAAATGCAGAGCTTCTGGTATTAGACTTCCGGTGTCGCCGTTCCGTCACTGAAGTCGCACTGCATGCGAGCGTCCATGAATCCGGTCCAGCACACGGCCAGCATTCTTGCTGCTTCTCGGTCGATCATGCCCCTCGTCGCGGGCCTTGCCGGACATGCGCCTGACAGTCTTCGGCGCGGCGCGGGTTTCCTGGCGCTGGCCGCCTGGCCTTGGGCCCATCCCGGCGAACAGGGCCGAAACCGAACCGGATTGCAACCACTGCGCGGAACCACACGTCGAAAACCTGACAACTGACAAGAGAAGAGGTACCCCCGATGAGTGACGAGAACCTCGAAGCTGCCGCATCCCCGGCCGAAGGAGCTCCTGCGCTGACATCTGCGGAGCACGGCCTGCTGACCTACGTGGAGGAAACCCGGGAGGACAACAGGACCTTCCGCTACTCGTTCGGGCTGGCGCTGCTGCTGCACGCGATCCTGTTGGTCGTCCATCTGCCTGACCTGTATCCCGACACGGTGACCGAGCCGCCGAAGCCCCAGATCTTCGTGGTGCAGCAGGTGCGCTTCAAGCCGCCGCCGCCGAAAGTCGAGCAGCAGATTCCGAAGCCCAGGTCGAAGAAGGTGCCGATCCCCGATCCGACGCCCGACGAGCCGGAGCCGATCCGCATCGACGAGCCTGACGAGATCGATATTCCGGAAGTTGACGATCTGGACATATTCGTGTTGCCCGAGGCGCCGCCTCCACCGGAGCCGGATGGGCCGATCCACGTCGTCGGCAACGTGACGGAACCGGTGAAGGTCCACGAAGTCAAGCCGCAGTACACGGAGATTGCGCGCAAGGCTCGGATTCAAGGTGTCGTGATTCTCCAGGCCACGATCGACAAGAATGGCGACGTCACGGATGTCAAGGTGCTGAAGGGCTTGGCCATGGGCCTCAGCGAGGCTGCCGTGGCGGCTATCCAGCAGACGAAGTTCGAGCCGGCGACCCTGAACGGCAAGCCGGTAGCCGTCTACTACAACCTGACTGTCAACTTCCAGCTCCAGTAGGAGTCCAGCAGGACCAGTAGGAGTCCAGCAGGAGCCGAGGTTCCGGGCCCGGGCAAGCGCTCTCGCTGATCCTGGCTTGGCCGTCGTCAACCAACCTGTCCTGAACGTCCTGTTTCCGGCAGCCGGGAGTTGCCTGGAGCCCCTTGAAGGAGGCCCGATAGATGACCAACCGCCGATCCGTATTCGCCTTGGCAATGAGCCTTCTCGTGCTGGGCGCATCCGTCGCCGCTGCCGGATGGGAGGAGGGAGTCGCCGCGTTCAAGGCCGGCAACTACGCCCAGGCGATCGCCGAGTTCCAGCAGTACGTCGAGGAGAGGACGGACGAAGAGGCTCTGGTAGCGGGTTACCAGATGCTGGCCCAGTCCCTGCTCCGGGGCGGCAGGGCCAAGGATTCGGTACGGGCGTTCCAGAAGCACCTCGAGTTGAAGCCGGGCGACGTGGGCAGCCAGATCGGGCTGGGGCAGGCGTACTATCAGGCCGGCATGCCCCGGGACTGCGTGGCGGCGCTGAACCGACTCAACATCGGCAGCCTGCCGACGCCGCACCGCATCCGCGTGTACCAGATGCGCAGTGCGAGCCAGGCCAGACTCGGGAACACCCGTGGAGCGGCTGCCGACCTGGGCAAGGTCGCGGACCTGAAGGGGGACGCGAAGTCGCGGTTCGAGTACGGCAGGATGCTGCAGAACGACGCTCAGCTGGACGCCGCGATCACGGCCTACGAACGGGCCGTTTCGATGGACGGCAGCAAGGCGGATTGGAAGAAGCAACTTGTCAACGCCTTGAAGATCAAGGGTCGGAGCACGCAGGGCGCGGCCAAGACCGGCGTCTACGCCAGGGCCCAGGAGGTGGCCCGAAGCCTGGTGGCGAGCAGTCCCGCCTACGAGAACCTGCTCCTTCTGGGCGAGGTTCAGTTGGGGGCCAAGAGCTATGAAGCGTCGTCCTCGACCTTCCAGCAGGCGATCTCGAAGAGGGACGACGACTGGCATGCGCACTTCTACCTCGGCCAGGCCTACACCGCTCTCGAGCGCTTCAGCGACGCGGAGGCGCCCCTGAACGTCGCGCTTCAGCTGGCTTCGGGCAGTGACGAAGAGCAGATCTGGAGACAGCTCGGCTTCGTCTTCGAGAAGCAGAAGAAGTACCAGGACTCGATCGATGCCTACGACAAGGGCCAGGATCAGGTTGGCGTGGCCCGCGTTCGGGAGAACGAGGAGATCGAACGGGACAACAGGGAAACCGACGAGTTCAACAGGAGCGTCGAGGAGCTTGAGCGTCAGCTGGAGGAACTCCGCCAGCAGCAGGAGGAACTCCCGGGAGCGACGAACGATCCCCCGCGTCGCCAGGGCTAGGAGAGCTGGCAGCCCGCTCGCCAGGAGACTTGGCAGGCCGCGCTGCATTCACGCGTCGTCCGTGCGTGCCGTCCGGCATCGTTGCTCGTCGGTCTCGTTCGGCCCGACATGCTCGTTTGCCGCGCTCTCGTTTGTCGCGCTTGGCCCGGCGGACGCCTGACCGCTATCGATGCGGCACGGACTTCGTCGCGGGCTGCCAGGCCAGCTTGCCGCGCAGGATCTCTCGCGCCGCTTTCGGCTCGGCGCTGCCTCGGGAGGCCTTCATGACCTGGCCAACCAGGTAGCCTAGCGCCTGCTTGCGGCCGCTGCGGTACTCGGCGACGGCCTTGCTGTTGGCCGCGATGGCGGCGTCGGCCCAGGCTTCGAGTTGATCGTCGTCCCGCACCTGCCGTAGCCCGAGGCGGTCGACGATCCGGTCGGGCGTCTCTTGCGAGTTCCAGGCTTCGGCGAGTACGTCCTTTGCGGCCGTGGTCGACAGCTGGCCGCCATCGACCAGGGCGACGATGGCCGCCAGCCGCTCGGGCGCGATGAGCTGAACGTCCTGCTGTTTCAGCTCGCGCAGAATCTCGGTCATCACCCAGTTGGCGATCGACTTCGCGCCGGCTGGATGAGCGGCCACCGCCCGCTCGTAGTACGCCGCCAGGGCGACGCTGCCGGAGAGAAGAGCGGCTTCTTCGGCGCGCAACCCGTAGGCGTCGCGGAACCGTGCGCTCTTGACCCACGGCAGCTCCGGGAGCAACGCCTCCTGGCGTCTGATGCGACCCTCGGTCAACAGCAGCGCGGGCAGGTCGGGCTCCGGGAAGTAGCGGTAATCGTGCGCTTCCTCCTTGGACCGGAGGGAGCGGGTAGCGCCGCTTGCGGGTTCGAAGCTGCGCGTCTCCTGTTCGACCTGACTTCCCGAGGCCAGAATGTGCAGCTGCCTCTCCCGTTCGTACTCGAGTGCCTTCGCAACGTGACGGAAGGAGTTCAGGTTCTTGACCTCCGTCTTGGTGCCGAGCGTGTCGGAACCTGCCGGACGCAGGGAGAGGTTGGCGTCGCAGCGCAGACTTCCCTCCTCCATGTTGCCGTCACTGGCTCCGGTGTGGAGAAGGACCTGGTGAAGCGTCTGAAGACAGGTTTGCGCGTCCTCGGGGGAACGGATCTCGGGCTCGGTCACGATCTCCACCAGGGGTACGCCGCAACGGTTGAAGTCGACCAGGCTCCTTCCCGGCAGCGGGCCGCCTCCCGGCACCTCGTGGAGCAGCTTGCCGGCGTCCTCTTCGAGGTGGATCCGATGAAGCCGCACCGCGCCGCCTGACGGCAGCGGCACCGACCCGCCTTCGGCCAGCGGTTCGTCGTACTGGCTGATCTGGTAGCCCTTTGGCAGGTCGGGGTAGAAGTAGTTCTTGCGCGCAAACACGGACCGCGGCCTGACTACGCATCCCAGCGCCAGCGCCAGCCGGATGGCGAGGTCGACGGCGTGCTGGTTGGTCACCGGCAAGGCGCCGGGATAGCCGAGGCAGACCGGGCACACGAGCTCGTTCGGCTCGGCGCCGAAACGGTTCTCGCAGCGGCAGAACATCTTGGTTCTGGTGCGCAGCTGGACATGAACCTCCAGCCCGATGACCGTTTCCCAGGCGGCATCGAGGTCTGGGGGAGAGATCCCCGGATTGGCAGTGCTCTGCGCTACGCTCATGACCGCCAGGATGGCGGCATCGTACCGCAGCCTGTGGCAGAAGTCGCGCTGCTTTCAAGCATCCATGCATCTCGGTCCCAGCATCGTCGTTCGTCGGTCGCGTGGTTTCCGGCGGCGTGGAATTCGAGAACGAAGCTGCTTCTCGATCGGACATGCGGCCCCGGTGCTCCCTCGTTGCGCCCTGAGGGACAGGCGCCTGACCGTTCTCGGTGCGGCACGGACGTCAACCGCGGGCCGCTACTGCAGCTGCCGGTCGTGAAGCCGCGGGTCACGGCCGCCATTGTCCATTGCCGCGGAGCGGTTCGGGCGGCGTTCCTGGGTGCCTTGCCGGGCGCGGCGGCGCCTGGGCCCGAAGCTGCCTTCCGACAGCTGGAGAGCGACGTCCTGGCGGCGGAGAGGGCTTCGCCCGCCTGGTTGAAGCAGCGGCACGGAGCCGAGGCGAAGCGGGTGGAGGAGCCGGGCTTCCAGGGAGAGGGCGACGCCTTGATCGTCTCGCGTTCCGGGATCGCGGCTACCGTCTTCGTTGCCGACTGCGTGCCGGTGCTCATCGCTGCCGGCGAGAGCGTCGGAGCGGTTCACGCCGGCTGGCGGGGGCTGGCGGGTGGTGTTCTCGCCTCGGCCATGCGGGCGTTGCGTTGCGCCGGCGTCACCGATCCGGCGACGGCCGAAGCCTGGATCGGACCGGCGATCGGCCCCTGCTGCTACGAAGTGGGCGAGAACGTGGCCGCTCAGGTGGAGTCCGCGAGCGGTTCCGAAGCGGTCATCCGCCGATCGGGATGCAAGCCGCACCTCGACCTGGTCCTGGCGGCCTCGAGGCAGCTTGCCGCGTTGGGCGTCGGCCGCATCTCGAGCAGCGGCTGCTGCGTTCGCTGCGATTCGGACTGGTGCAGTCACCGCCGCGACGGTGCGGGCGCCGGCCGGAACCATGCGTTCATCTGGCGCGAGTAGCGGTCATGGAACCGATTGCCGAAGCCGGCGCCGGCACTCCGGATTCGCCGCGGGACAGTGCGAACGCCTGGCGGGCGGTGCTCGAGGCGCTTGCCGGAGCGGATTGGCCCCCGGTCTCGTTCGAATCTCTGACGGGCGACGTCTCCGCTCGGCGATACGGCCGGATTCGTCTTGCTTCGGGCGAGCAGCGGATCGTCTGTTCCTATCCCGACGACATGAAGGATGTGGCCGTCCGGTTCCTGGGCGCCACCGAACTGCTGGCTTCAGTCGCGGTTCCGACTCCGAGGGTGGACCAGTACTCCCTCGAGCATCCGGTCTGGGTTCTCCTGGAGGATCTCGGTCCGCGAACTCTGTGGGAGTGCTGGAAGGAAGGCGGCAGCGGCGGCGCGGTGGACCTGGGCGGGCGACTGGCGGAAGCCCGCGAGTTCATCGGGCGAATGCAGCTGCTGCCGAAGGACGAGGTGCAGGCGCTGGGCTGTCCGCCGCTCGACCGCGACCTGTTGATGTCGGAACTCGATCAGACCTGGGAGCGATTCCTGGAACCGCGAGGTCTGGTTGCGGATCCGGGGCTGGCCGAGCAGGTCGGAGCCGCGTGCGCCGCGCTTTGCGAGCGGCTCGATTCGGCAGCGGCCGTGCCGTGTCACCGGGACTTCATGGCCCGGAACCTGATGCTGCGCAGGCCTCCCGCCGCTTCGGCGGGAGGCGTGGACGAGCTGGTCGTGATCGACCACCAGGATCTGCGCCTGGGCCCCCCGTGCTACGACCTCGCTTCGCTCCTCAACGACACCTTGACGCTCTCGGTCCGAGAGCGGCAGGAGCAGTTGTCGGCCGCGCGGCTGGATGCCGGCGGCATGCTTCAGTACCACGCGGCGACGGCCCAGCGGACACTGAAGATCGCCGGCACTTTCGCGTACTTCGCGGAGGTCGGCAGCGACCGCTATCTGCGGTTGATTCCCCCGGCCCTGCGGAGGTTCCTGGATGCCCTGCAGGCTCTTCCCGAAGGTCGCGAGCTGGCGCCCTTGCTGCGCAAGGCCTGGGCGCAGGTTGTCGCGTAGCAGCCTCCTTGCCTCGCCAGGACGCGCCTGGTTGCAGCGCGACTTCCGCTCCGGTCTGCTACTCTGCCAAGATCGCCCTGTCTGTCCAAGGGCCGATTTCAACAGGAGAACGCCATGCCCGCCACCGGACTCCCAGAGTTGCTGGTCCTCTTCGCAATGGGCATCCTGGCGGTCCTGGTGATCTTCGTGATCTTCGGCTCCAGCAAGGTGCCCTTCCTTCTTGGCCGCCTCATGGGCAGATGGTCCCGCAATTACAAGCGAGGTCTTCGGGGCGACGATTCCGCCGGAGGATTGTAAAGACGCCTGGCTCGAAGTTCGGCCCCAGTTCCCTGACCTGACCAGGACCTGGCACCGCGGCGGGCCGCGCAGAGTGACCGGCGGCGCCCGTGAACCGATCCGAACGCTCGTTCTCGGGCGCTCGGATTGATACTCGCTTGGCTGCGTTCTGCGACGCAAGCTGCCGGCGCTAGCCGCCGGCGAGGACGGCGAAGTCGAGGCCGTGAGGATTGACCGCCGCCCACGCAGCGCGGTGGTGCTTGACGTAGAGGCGGAGAACGTCCTCCGTGAACTGCCGGGTTTCGCGGAAGGGCGGCATGCCCTCGAAACGATCGACGCTGCCGGGCCCGGCGTTGTAGGCCGCCAGAGCCAGCACCAGATCGCCGTCGAAACGTCGCAGAAGGTACTCGAGATAGCGGACGCCGGCGTCCACGTTCTGGCCAGGGTCGTGGACGTTGTGCAGGCCCAGATTCTCGGCCGTTTCCGGCATCATCTGCATCAGCCCGAGTGCGCCTTCGGGCGAGACGGCGAAGGTGTCGAAGGAAGATTCGCTCTGGACGATGGCGGCTACCAGCAGCGGGTCGACATCGTGGAGCTTCGCGGCGTGGAGAATCTCCATGCCGAACGGAAGACCCTGCACCGTGGCTTGAATCGCCGTTTCGTCGGCGGCGCCGATGAAGAGTTCGAAGCTCTCGCGCCGCGACTGGATTCCGGCGTAGAGAGGACGGTCTGCGGGAAGGGCCTGGTCGGCGTCGGCAGCCGGATCGAGCCAGGCCTGAATCTCCTCGAACAGCGCGACGTCCTCGAGGTGTGGCGGCGCGGCAAGCGGCTCGGGTTGCCGCCCGGGCGTCGTTTCCCGCACGGAGAAAGCCAGGATGGCAGCCGCAGCCAGGGCGACGGCCAGCGGTTTTCCTGCGGTTCTGCCGTCAAGGAAGTTCATGTGGAGCGTTCTTGATCGAGGAGTGCTGCCGGAGAGCCGGAATGTCCTTGCTGCGGCAGAGCGCCACGGCGTGGCGGCGTCGCGTCAGGCGTCGTCCTGCAGCCGCGACAGGGACTCGGTTGCCCGGCCGGCAGCGTCGGAGTCCGGAAAGCGCCGCAGGACTTCCCGAAATCGCCGCCTGGCGCCCTCCGTGTCACCGAGCCGCTCCAGGGTGCGCCCGATCTTGAACAGGGTGTCCGGGACCTTGTTGCCGAGCGGAAACTCGTGGAGCATGGTCTGGAATGCGGCCATCGCGCCCCGGTTGTCGCCTCGGGCGAACCGACACTCGCCGATCCAGTATAGGGCGTTGTCCGACAGCTCGCTGTCCGGAAAAGCGTCCAGGAAGCGCTGGAAGCCCAGTTCGGCTTCCACGTAGTCCTGGCTCAGATACTGCTCGAGAGCGCGGTCATAGAGTTCCCGGCCTGTTTCCTCGACGGTCGCTGGCGCGGTTGTTTCGCCGGCTTCGCCGCCTGCGTCGCCGCTGGCATCCGGTGCCGCCTCCGGTTCGGCCGCGCCGTGCGGCTCGACTGTCGGCGCGTTCCCGGTCGGGTCGTTGAGATCCGTGACCTCGATTATCTGCACGCGGCCCGGCGGCTGCGGATCGAAGGGCGGCGGCGCGGTCGCCAGGGCCCTGACCTCGTCCAGAGCCGTCTCCACTTCGGCGACGCGCTCGCGCAGCAGGGCGTTCTCGGATTCGCGCTCGGCGAGCAGGCCTTCGAGCTGCTGGACCCGCTCCTCGAGTTTCCCGAGATCGGCACGGACGCCCTCGTTGGGGGTCGTCAGGCGGTCCATGAAGTCACGCGGCGAGTCGGTGGAGGCACAGCCGAGGCTGAAGCCTGCGACGGCGAGCGCGGCCGTCAGCCGAGCAGACGCGGACTGCCGCCCTGGCGCGCGAAGGCGGCACGGACGGTCGAAATCAGTTGTCGGGACCATCTTCACTCCGGGCCTCTTCGCGGGCCTCTTCGCCGTCGCGGGACGGCCGCGGCGGGGCTGGCGGCAGATCGCTTCGGAGCTTCCGGATCCTCTCCGGCGAGGGCACCTTCCTGATCCAGGGACTGCCGGCGTACTCGCTCCACAGCTGCTCGCAGGCGTCCCGCAGGTTGTCGACCGCGTCCAGCCCCGCGTCGCTGCGGGCCCGCCTGAGCACCTGAACGTAGGTGAGGCACATGTACGCGTGGATCTTGTCCTTGTCCGGGTAGTCGGGGTACTGCTCCAGCATCCCCTGGAAGCGGTCGCTGGCAGCCTTCGGATGACGTGAGCGGTAGTAGTAGCTGCCGACGACGAACTCGTGCTCCGCCAGCTGATTGCGGACCTCGACGATCTTCCGGGCAGCCTGGCCGGCGTACTCGCTGGTCGGGTAGAGCCGGCGGACGTTCTCGAACTCGGTCAGCGCCTTGCGGGCGGTCTGTTGATCGCGGTCCGGTTTCTCGATCCGCTCGCCGAGCGCGGAGGCCAGACGGAACTGGGCGTAGGCCGCGCGTTCGGATGTCGGGAACCGGTTCAGGAAGTCTCGATAGCGTTGCTCCGCTTCCACGAACGACTGGTAGCCGCCGCGCAGGAACAGGGCGTCCCCGGCCCGCAGCAGACCCTCGCGGCCGGTTTCCGAGTTCGGCTCGACTTCGAAGGCGTGGACCAGATGCTGGAGCGCCTGCGTGAACTTCTCGTCTTCCAGGAGCTGCTTGCCGATTTCGAGCGCCTCGGAGGACGACAGCCGGAGGATCGGATCCTCCTTGATGCCGCCGCAAGCGGCCGCCAGCGTGACCGCCGCCAGGGCGAGCAGCGTCCTTCCGGCCAGCCGCATCATTCGTTCGCCTGCCGGCGGAGGGACGCCAGCGCCTCGACCGGACTCTCGGCCGCGAAGACGCCGGAGCCCACGACCGCCACGTCCACGCCGGCCGCCGCGACCTCATCGAGGTTGCCCGGCTTGATTCCGCCGTCCATCTCGATCCTGATGGAGAGCCCGCGAGCTTCGATCGCGGCGCGGAGCTGGCGCGCCTTGTCCAGTATCTGCGGCTGGAACGCCTGCCCCGCGAAGCCTGGCTGGACGGACATGAGGACCACGTGATCCAGATTCTCCAGGTAGGGCAGGAGCTCGTCCAGCCCCGTACCCGGGTTGATCGCCGCGCCGGCGCCGACGCCCCGACGGCGAATCCGTTCCGCCAGCCGCGCCGGCGCCTTCGTCGCCTCGTGGTGGAACGAGACCCAGATCGGCTCGGTGTCGAGGTAACTGTCGAGAAGGACTTCAGGATTCGAGACCATCAGGTGGATGTCGAAACCCACCCGGCTGCGTTTCGCCAGGTCGAGGATCACCGGCGGCCCGAATGTGAGGTTGGGCACGAAGTGGCCGTCCATCACGTCGAGATGGATCAACTGCGCGCCGCCATCCTCGCAGTGCCTGACGGCGGCCGCCAGATCGGCCAGGTCTGCCGCCAGGATGGAAGGCGCGATCTTCATCGTTCGGGTTCTCCGGGCGAAACGGAAGGGGTTCAACGGCTTTCCCGAGCGGCGACGACCAGGGCGATCGAATCGCTTCGTCGCAGGGGATGGCCCGGAAGCGGATACTGACGCAGGATGACTCCGGCTTCAACGCCTTCGTAGGGCTCGTACTTCACCCTTCCGAAGCGGAATCCGTGCGTCTCGAACCAGGTGCGCACCGGCGCTTCGGGCAGGTCGATCAGATCGGGCATGACGAAGGAGGCGCCCGAGTTGGCGAGGCTGAGCATGACGTCGACCGGGGAAGAGGGTTCGACCCGGCTGCCCGGAGCCGGATTCTGACGGACGACGGTTCCGGGTACTCCGGATTCGGCGTACACGTTCCGACTCCGGCCCAGCTGCAGACCGGAGGCCGCGAGACGGACCTTGACCGTCTGCAGGATTTCTCCGGTCAGATCCGGCGTTTCGACGAACTGACGTCCCCGTGACAGGTGGATCACGACGCCGCTGTCCTGCTTGACGGCGCTGCCGGCCCCCGGGTCGTGCCGGAGCACGTGGCCGGCGGGGACGGTCTGGTCGTAGCGGTCCTGTTCGACCCGACGCACCGTCAGACCGGCGGCGGCCAGGGCGGCCTCGGCGTCGCTCGCAGTCAGGCCGACCAGGTCGGGCACGGCGATCACGCCGCTGCGGACGAAGTTGGACAGGGCCAGATAGGACGAAGCGCCCAGGAGCGCAACGAGGAGTCCGGCGTACAGCACCCTCGCGGCGAGACGCTTCAGCCAGTGCCCGCGCAGCGTTTCTGCGAGCCAGCTTGCGAGAACCTGACGCCGTCGCATTCAGCGCCCCAGTGCCGGCAGGTTCTTCACCAGGTCGAAGTAGAGCGCGAACATCATGATGCCGAAAAGCACGACGAGGCCGAACCGGGTAACGAGGTTCCTGACGTGCACCGACAGATCCCGCCGCATGACACTCTCGAACAGCAGGATGGCGAGCTGGCCGCCATCCAGCAACGGGATCGGCAGCAGGTTCAGAATGCAGATGTTCAGGCTGATCAGAGCGGTCAGGAAGACGAGGTCGTTGAAGCTCCGCCGTGCCGCCTGACCGCTGATCCTGGCGATCTCGATGGGGCCGGCGAGAGCGCTCCGGGGCGAGACGCGTCGTTCGACCAGCCCGCCCAGGAAGCCGAAGATCTCGGTCGCGATCTCCCAGTTGATTCGTGCACTCTCGATGAGGGCAGCGCCGGGCCGGACGCGCTGGTACGAGAAGTGGCTGATCAGGATGCCTGCACGGCCGACGCCGCCTTCGTCCGCCGGTACGAGCCGAACCGCGAAACGCTCGTCGCCGCGGCCGATCTCGATGCTCACTTCTTCGCCGGCGCTCGGTTCCACCAGCCGCCGGAAATCGTCCGCGTCGGCGATGGGGTGTCCGTCCACCGCGTAGAGCGTGTCGCCGTATCGGATGCCCGCCCGCGCGGCCGGCGTACCTGCCGCGACTTCGCGAACGCGCGGAAGGAGGCTGCCGTACATGCCGGCGTCACCCAGTTCGTGGCGGGGAATCCGGCGCGGCACGAGCACCGTGCGGAGCGTCCTGCCGTCGCGCTCGTAGTCCACCGCGAGACGCTGCTCAGGCGACATGAGCACGATGTTCGCGACCTCGCGCCAGTCGGACACGTCCTCGTTGTCCAGGCGCAGAATGGTGTCTCCGGCTTGCAGTCCGGCTTCGAAGGCCGCGGACTCGGCCGCCACGGCGCCGATCTCGGTGCTCAGGCCGCGCGGCCCGGCCAGCTCGGTACCGGCCACGAGCGCAACCGCGATCAGAACGATCGACAGCACGACGTTGGCCGCGGGGCCGGCCAGGAGGACGACCATGCGCTGCCACCGCGGCCTGGTGATGAAGTCGCCGGCGTCGCCCGTGGGGTTCGAGGGGTCGATCCCGGAGAATGCCACGTAGCCGCCCAGCGGCACGATCGCCAGCCGATACTCCGTGTCGCCCCGCCTGAATCCCCAGAGCCGCGCGCCGAAGCCGATGGAGAACACCCGGACCCTGATCCCGAACAGCCGCGCCGCCAGGAAATGTCCGAGTTCGTGCACGAAGATGATCACTCCGATCACGACCAGCAAGGCCAGGATGTTGCTCAGGATGTTCATCGTGACGAGACAGGGGCGGCAGGAACGCCCGCCGATGCTAACCGCGGAAGCGCGCCAGGACTTCCCGGGCGTGCCGACGGCCCCACGAATCCCAGGCCAGGGCCTCTTCGATGCTCTCGGGCTCGCCCCCGTCCGCGTTCCGGGCGTGGCGTTCGAGCACTCGGGCCACCAGGGGAACGATCGCGGTGAAGGGGACCGCCTGACCGAGAAACGCGTCCACGGCGATCTCGTTCGCCGCGTTCAGCGCCGCCGGCGCACCGCCGCCGCGGGCCAGGGCGGCGCGCGCCAGCGAAGGCGCGGGGAAGAGCGCCGGATCCACCTGCCGGAACTCCAGTCGCGCTGTCGTTGCCAGCAGTTCGGTCAGGTCGGCCGAGGCCGGACCGGCGGGCCGCGGCCAGCGCTCGGGATACGACAGCGCGTACTGGATCGGGTACTGCATGTCGTTGGCCGAAACCTGCGCTATCCCGTTGCCGCAGCAGAACTCGACGATCGAGTGCACCATGGACTGCGGGTGAATCACGATGTCGATCCGGGAACCGGCGACGTCGAACAGGTAGCTCGCTTCGATCAGTTCCAGGCCCTTGTTCATCAGGGTTGCCGAATCGACGCTGATCTTCGCGCCCATGTTCCAGGTCGGATGTGCGGTCGCCTCGGCGGGCGTCACCGCCTCCAGCGCGGCGGGATCGCGGTCGAGGAACGGTCCGCCCGAAGCGGTCAGAACGAGACGGTGGACCTCCTGCGGGCGTCCCGCCCGCAGCGCCTGGTGGATCGCCGCGTGTTCGCTGTCGACAGGCAGAATGGAAGCGCCGGAGGCGGCCGCCAGCCGCTGCAGCACGGGCCCGGCCGCAACCATCGCCTCCTTGTTGGCGAGCGCCAGGTCGACCCCGGCAGCGAGCGCCGCCGCTGCCGGTCGAAGGCCGGCGGCGCCGACCATTGCCGTCACGACAAGATGGACGTCCCCGTTCCCGACCGCGTCCAGCAGCGCCTGCTCGCCGCATGTCAGGCTGGTTCCGCTCGGCAGTTCCCTTCGCAGCGCGTCCGCCCTGTCGGCGCTTGCCACGACCACGCGGTCGGGTCGGAACTCCCGCGCCAGCTCGGCCAGGCGGGCGGGTCGCGTTCCCTCTGCCGCGAGCACGGAGATCCGCAGCCGGTCCCTGTGGTTGCGCGCCACGGCCAGGGTGGCCTCGCCGACCGAGCCGGTGGCCCCCAGTACGGCGACGCTGCGTCGGCTCAAGGCAGGTCTCCGACCTGACCGGTCCCGTAGATGACCGCGCCGGCTCCGTGAAGGACCGGGAGGACCGGATCGAAGGCGCCGATGTCGACCAGCACGTACATCACCGGCGTCGCCAGCAGCACGCTGTCCAACCGGTCGAGAATGCCTCCATGGCCCGGCAGGAGTCGGCTGGCGTCCTTCACCTGCGCGGCGCGCTTGAGCAGAGACGCCGCCAGGTCTCCAGCCTGGCCTGCGCCGCCGCAGACCAGCGCCGCCAGGGGAACGCAGATCAGCGCCGCCAGGGGAACGTCCGGCGCCGGATGCTCCGGGCCCAGCCAGAACAGGAACCCGGCGAGGCCGACGCCGAGGCTCGCGACAAGGCCGCTGACCGCGCCGGCGATCGTCTTCCGGGGGCTTATCTCGGGGGCCAGAGGCCGGCGGCCGAAAGCCCGCCCGCCGTAGTAGGCGCCGGTGTCGCCCACCGCGGCCACCGCCAGAACCCAGAGCAGAAGCGCGGGATGGAGCTGGTGGAGGCGAACCGCGGCGACGAGGAACAGCCCCAGCCACAGCGTTCCGAACGTGAACATGGCCGAGACCGCCAACCGGTCGCGCACTTCGGCACGGCTGCTCAACGCGACCGCCGTCGCCATGCCGAGCACGACTGTTGCCGCGGCGAACCGGACGTCGAGGCCGGCGAACCGGGGCAGAGGGATGATCTGTGCGTGGATGCCGTCGGCGAGCGCCACGAGGACCAGGGCAAGCCACAGCGCAAGGAGGAAGCTCGGCGCGACGGCGATGCGTTGTACCAGGACGGTGTACTCCGCTGCTGCCAGCAGCACGGCCAGGGTGACGACCGCCGCGAAGAACGGGGGCTGCAGGTAGAGGACCAGAACTGTCGCCAGCGCCGCGGTCACGATCCCCGTGACAACGCGTTTCATTGCTGCCGACTGTATTCCACCCGCTCCAGACACAGGCCGCGCGCCGGTGCGTTGGGACCGGCCTCGGCCCGTGAACCTCCGCCCAGGAGCGCGGCAAACTCGTCGACCGATCGGCGGCGGCGTCCGATTTCCAGCGTGGTGCCCACCAGGGCGCGGACCATGCCGCGCAGGAACCCGTCTCCGGCGACGCGGAAGCTCAGCTCGTCGCCGGTTTCCGTCCACGCGGCGTCGTGGATCGTCCGCTCCGGCTGGCCGCTGCTGCCCCCGGACTTCGCGAAGGCCGAGAAGTCGTGGCGCCCCGCAAGCAGGGATGCGGCGTTCTTCATGGCCTTCAGGTCGAGGTCGGCCGGTACCGGAACGACGAAGGGCGCCCGGAACGGGTCGATCACCCGGGCACGGCAGAGCCGGTAGCGGTAGACCTTGAGGATGGCGCTCTTTCGTGCGTGGAACGCGTCGTCCACCTGAGCGGCGTCCAGCACGCGGACCGCGGCCGGCAGATGACGGTTGGCGCCGTGAACGAGCGCCCGGCGTGTTTCCGTGGGCGGGGTGCTGGCGGCCGCCGTCAGGTGGGCGACCTGGCCGCGGGCGTGGACGCCGGCATCCGTGCGCCCGGCGCCATGGACGGTCACGCGTCGGCCGAGGATCCGGGCCAGGGCTTCTTCGACCACCTGCTGGACGGCGAGCGCGTTGTCCTGGCGCTGCCAGCCGGCGTAGTCCGCTCCCACATATGCGATTCGCAGGCGGTACTTCATTGCTTCACTGCGACTTCATGGAGCCATCCCGGGGCCTTCATCGAGCCGCGGCAGCCGAGCCTTGCACCCTATGGGGCGGCGGCGCCAGTGCGACGCCGATCCAGCGCGAAGAGCAGCAGGGGCGGCAACCAGACCGCGCCGTGGATCCAGGGGAAGTAGGCGATCCCGGCGAGGGCCGGCAGGTAGGCCAGAGGCAGGGTCGCGGAGAGCATCAGGACGCTGCGTACGCCGAGCAGCGCCGCCCAGGGCAGGATCCAGATCAGGTACCAGGGGTAGAGCGTGGGGCTTGCCAGCAGCAGGATGCCGAAGGCGCCGAATGCGGCGCCGACCGGACCGGGACGCGTTCGCCAGACCCGGAGCCAGGCGGCAACGGCTGCTGCCAGGAGCAGCACGCGGGCGAGAAACCGGGGATAGGTGTGGGAGTACAGGGTGTGCCAGGGTGTCGAATCGACTTCGCCGCCGAAGACGAAGCGGACCGCGTGGACGAATCCCGCTGCAACCCGGTCGAGCTGCAGCACATCGAGCAGACGCCAGAGCGGCTCGTGCAGCGGACCGTTGAACTCCCAGCGCAGCGCGTAGGTGACGAGGCCCGGCGGCACGCCGTCCGTCCAGACCAGAACGGCTGCCGTCGCCGGGACGAGCAGGCAGGCAGCGCCCGCTGCGAACAGACGGCCCTGCAATCGGTCGCGCCGCATCGTCCGCCACCAGAGGGGCGCCGCGGCGAGGGGAACCAGCTTGGCCAGCACGCCGAGCGCGGCAACGGCCCCGGCGGCCAGCGAACGCCGGGGACCGGGCAGCGAACCGGGCTGGACCCGGATCAGGCAGACGCAGGCGATGACAAGCGAGACGCCCAGCACGTCGACGTGGCCCATCCCGGCGCCCTCGATCACGACCAGCGGATTCCAGACATATGCCAGAGCGGGCACGGTCGACCCGCGCCGCCGGGCAAGCGCTAGCAGCAGGGCGCAGCCGATCAGGTCGACGGCGACCAGCGCCAGCTTGTAGGCGGCGAGCGGCTGCGGAAGGACGCTGGCAGCGGCGAAGAGGCCCAGTGCCAGAGGCGGGTAGACCGTGGGGATGTCGCGGTGGGCTGTCCGCTGCCACAGGGCGTCGCGCTGCCCGGACAGTTCGGGGTCGTTCGGAGCGAGCCGATAGGGATTGGCGCCGGAAGCGGCAACGCGGCCGTCCCAGAGGTAGCGATGGACGTCGTCGGACAGGCTCGGCGCCAGCGGCAGCGCCAGCAGGCGGAGCAGCAGGGCGACGACCAGGACGCCGGCGACCGGCAGTTCGTTGGCCTCCTCCCGGCGCGGCGGTTCCAGTCGCCTCAGCGCGCGAAACAGGGCGCCGAACGCCAGCAGCAGCACCGCGAGGAAGAGCACGCTGTGCCAGGGCGCGTCCGCTGCCGGCTGCAAGCCGGCGTCGTCCAGGAGGAGCAGCCCGCCGAAGCAGGCGAGCAGCGGCCAGGCCGCTGCCGCTGTCGGGAGTGCCCTTGCCATATCGTGGCGTCCGTGCTTCTTCCGGTGTACTACGCCGTTCTCGGCACGCTCGCACTCTTCGGAGTGCACCGGCTGGTTCTGTTGCTGGCGCTGCGCCTGAGTCGGCCGCGCACGGAGGCTGGCGGCACGGGCGCAGCCGGCGCCGGGACAGAAGCCCCATCGAACCGGGTGACTGCGGATCCGGTCACCACGCCCCGGGTCACTGTCCAGCTGCCAATCTACAACGAGCGGTACGTGGCCCCGCGGTTGATCGCGGCAGTGCTCGACTTCGACTATCCGGCGGAGCAGCTGGAGATTCAGATCCTCGACGATTCGACCGACGACACGGGCGAACGGATCGAGGCCGTGCTGGAGCGCGTGTCGAAGCGCGGCCGTCCGCTGCCGGCGGTCCGGCGCCTCCACCGAAGTGGACGCGAGGGCTTCAAGGCCGGCGCCCTGGCGGCCGGTCTGAGCCAGGCGCGCGGCGAACTGATCGCGATCTTCGATGCCGACTTCGTGCCCGGTCCGGACTTTCTGCGCCGCACGGTGCCGGCCTTCGCGGATCCCCGGCTCGGCATGCTCCAGGCGCGCTGGGATCACATGAATCGCAGGCACTCCCTGCTCACCCGCGCTCAGGCAGTGCTGCTCGACAGTCACTTTCTCGTCGAGCAGGAGGCGCGCTACCGGTCGGGCTGCTTCTTCAACTTCAACGGCACCGCGGGCGTCTGGCGCCGCCGGGCGATCGAAGAGGCCGGCGGCTGGCAGTTCGACACGCTGACCGAGGATCTGGACCTCTCCTACCGCGCCCAGCTTTCGGGCTGGCGATTCGCGCTGAGGACCGACCTGGCGGTTCCGGCCGATCTGCCCGCCCGCGTCAACGACTTCAAGAGTCAGCAGCACCGCTGGGCTCGGGGCACTGCCCAGACGATGCGCAAGCTGCTGGCGAGAATCCTGCGCAGTCCGGTCAGACTGCGGGTCAAGCTGGCGGCGACGGCACATCTGACCTCGGGCTTCTGCTATCCGCTGCTGGTGGCGCTCGGGCTTCTGCTGCTGCCGGCCATCCTGCGGCGCCAGGAATCTCCGCATCTGCTGCTGTGGATCGACGCGCCGCTGTTCCTGCTCGGCACGGCTGCCGTGGCCGGCTGCTATGCCGCCGGCCAGCGGCGGGCCGCCCGCCCGGGCGCCCGGGCGTGGCTGGAGGCGCCGCTTGCGATGTCGGTCGGCATCGGCCTGTCGCTTCACAACTCGGCCGCGGTGGTCGCAGGTCTGTTCCGCCGCGGCGGCGTGTTCGCGCGCACGCCCAAGATCCCTGCCGGCGCGCAGGATCTTCCCGCGCAGTACCGGTCGACCGCGGTCTGGAGCCTCTGGGGCGAAGCCGCGCTGGCGCTCTACTTCTGGTTCTGCATGGCCGCCGCCGGCTTGAGCGGCCGTTGGTGGTCGCTTCCCTTTCTGTACCTCTTCGCGCAGGGGTATAGCCTGATGGCTCTCGGAGGCGCCCTGCCGCGGCGGGCACGGCGCGCCAGGGCGCCGTGACTCCTTGCGGAGGCAAGCTTCGTGGCCGACTGCCCATGATCCGCCCCCTTGGAAGACCCACAGCACCCGCCTCTTCGGGGGCGGCGGACGTGGTGGTGCGGCCGGCTGCTCCGGCGGACGCTCCGTTCCTGAGGCGCTGGCGGTCCGAGCCGGCCGTGCGCCGCTTCCAACCGCTGCACAACGTGTCCGCATCGCAACTGCGAGCGGAGCTGGCGGCGCAGCGTCCGCGGGACATCTACCGCGGCCGGGGCGACCGCTACACCTGGATGGTCGAGGCGGACGGCAGCCGCGCCGGCTGGATCACGTTGGCGATCGTGAACTGGGAGCACGGGCTGAGCGAACTGGGATACGCCCTGGCGACGCGCCACCATGGTCGCGGCACGATGACCGCGGCGCTGGGGCAGCTGCTGCCGGAGCTTCTGCTCCGCACGCCCGTGGAGCGCATCGAGGCGAGATGCGCGGTCGACAACGCGGCGTCGAGGAAGGTGCTGGAGAAGCTGGGGTTCGTTCGCGAGGGCCGGCTCCGTTCGTACTTCGTACTGCGAGGACGCCGGACCGACCACCACCTGTACGCCTTGCTGCGCGCCGACTACATCCCCGGCATCGGGTAGCAGCGGCATCGGGTAGCAACGGCCCCTTGAATCGGGTAGCAACGGCAACGGGTAGCAGCCCTGGGGCTGCCGCGCTACAGTTGCCGACCTTGGATCGTCGGTTGGGGAGGTGCGAATCGTGAGCATGGGAAGCGGCCCGGACGCGCGGCCAGGGGCACCCGACTCCGCGCTCGAGAATCTCGAGGCCGGAATCGCGTTGTTCTACGAGAACAGAGTACCCGAGGCCAGGGCCCGGTTCGAAGACGTGGTCGCGGGCGGCGGCGACAGCCGGCTCGTCATTCGCGCCAGGGACTACCTCATCGCTTGCCAGCGGGCGGAAGCGTCGGTGCAGGACGGCCCGGACGATGCGTTTCTCGAGGCCGTGATGGCGCGGAACGACGGCGACCTCGGGCGCGTTCTCGAGTTGTGCGGGGACGACGGCAGAGACCGGGATGACCGTTTCGTGTATCTGGCCGCCTGTGCGCACGCCCTGATGGGAGACCGGGATGCCGCACTGGACCTGTTGACCAGGGCTGTGGCACTCGATCGGAAGAACCGCGTTCGCGCCTTTCACGACGGCGACTTTTCTTCGCTGAACGGGGACGAGCGCTTCGTGAACCTCGTCCATGACCTGAACGACTGACGTGGCTGCCGGGGCCGGTGCGGCCGTGATTCTCGCTGCCGGCGGCGGCGAACGGCTGCGCTCCGAGCGTCCCCAGGTCCTGCATCGCGTCGGCGGTCGAGCCCTGGTGGCGTGGGTCGTCGCGGCTGCACGGGAAGCCGGCTGCACGCCGATCCTCGTGGTTGTCGGAAGCGGGGCGCGGCAGATCCGATCGACTCTCGATGAAGAGGGCCTGGGCGGCGGCGACATCCTCTGGGTGGAGCAACGCCGGCAGAACGGCGCGGGGCAGGCGCTGCGGAGGGTCCGCGAGGCTCTGCGGTCGGCCGGGCCCGTGCTGGTCCTGTCCGGCGACGCGCCCCTGGTTCGACCGGCGACTCTCCGGAAACTCCGGGACAGCGCCCGCGACGGCTGGGGCAGCGTTGCCGTAGCCGATCTGGACGAGCCGGGCGGTCTCGGTCGGGTGATCCGGAGCGACGGTCGGCTGGAGCGGATCGTGGAGACGGCGGCCGCCGGAGAGCGGGAACTCGCGATTCGAACAGTGAGCGCCGGACACTGCGCGCTGCCCGCCGCGGCGATCCTCGACTGGCTGGAGAAGCTCGTTGCCGACCAGGGACGGAACGAGGCCCGCCTGACCGCTGTCGTCTCCGCGGCAGCGCGGGAGAACCCGGTTGCCTGTGTCCGAGTGGAAGACGCCGCGGAAGCGCTCGGCGTCGACTCGCGGGCGGCACTTGCCGCCGTTCAGGGCGTCCTCTACCGGCGCCGCGTCGATGAGCTGCTCGAAGCCGGAGTGACGATCCTCGATCCGCAGAACGTCTGGGTGGATGCCGGGGTGACGGTCGGTCCCGACTCCGTGCTGCACCCGGGGGTCAGCCTGCTGGGCGCCACCAGCGTGGGGCGCGGCGCCACTGTTCACAGCGGCGCCTGGCTTCGGGACAGCGTCCTCGCCGACGGAGTGGAAATTCTCCCCTACTCGGTTCTCGACGGCGCCCGCGTCGCCTCGGGCTGCAGCGTCGGCCCGTTCGCCCGGCTGCGGCCGGAGACGGTTCTGGAGGCCGGCGTGCGGGTCGGCAACTTCGTGGAAGTGAAGAAGGCGACCCTCGGGCCGGGCGTCAAGGCTTCCCATCTGACCTACCTGGGCGATGCGTCGGTCGGGGCCGGCGCCAACATCGGCGCCGGGGTCATCACCTGCAACTACGACGGCAGGAACAAGAACCGCACGGTGATCGGCGAGGGCGCCTTCGTCGGCAGCGACACCATTCTGATCGCGCCGGTCGAGGTCGGCGCCGGCGGCTACACGGGCGCCGGCTCGGTGATCACGAAGGACGTGCCGGAAGAGACCCTCGCCGTCGGCCGCGCCCGCCAGAAGAACATCAAGCGCCGGCCGCGGTGACCGAGGTGGACTTCCGTTCCCGTCTGAACCCGGAACAGCTCGCGGCGGTGACCCACGACGGCGGGCCGCAGCTCGTGATCGCCGGCGCCGGCTCGGGCAAGACCCGGGTCATCACCTACCGGATCGCCTGGCTGATTGCCGAGAGGGAGGTCGAGCCGTGGCGGATCGCGGCGGTGACCTTCACCAACAAGGCGGCGGACGAGATGCGCGAGCGCGCTCTCGACCTCGTCGGCGGCAACGCGAACGTCTTCGTCGGCACGTTCCACCGGTTCTGCGTGCGCCTGCTGCGCCGCTACGCGGACCGCGTCGGCCTGCGGTCCGACTTCGCGATCGTGGACGCTCCGGACCAGTTGCGGCTGATCAGGGAGGCTCTCCAGGAGGAGGACCTGGACGAGCAGACGTTCCAGCCTCGCTCGGTCCAGGGCCGGATAAGCGCAGCCAAGAACCGGCTGCTGACGCCGCCGGCGTTCGAGCGTGAAGCAGAGGACTTCTTCGACCGTCATGTCGCCACCGTCTACCGTCGCTATCAGACGAAGCTGCGGCGCGCGGCCGGCGTCGACTTCGACGATCTGATCACGCTTGCCGTGCGGCTGCTGCGAGACGAAGAGGACATCGGCGAGCGTGTTCGGGGACGCTTTCGTCATCTGCTCGTCGACGAGTTCCAGGACACGAATGCGGCCCAGCTCGAACTGATCAGGAACCTCGTCATCGACCCGGACGGCTCGGTTTCCGGACTGACCGCGGTCGGCGACGAAGACCAGAGCATCTACGGCTGGAGGGGTGCCGAGATCGACAACCTGCTTCGCTTCGAGCGCCACTTCCCCGGCGCCCGGGTTCGCATGCTGGAGCGCAACTACCGTTCGACGCAGAACATCCTCGACGCCTCGGGCGCCGTCATCGCGCGCAACGAGGATCGGCGCGGCAAGACCCTGTGGACCGACAGGGGCGCGGGCGATCCGCTGCAGCTCTTCCTTGCCGCCGACCACGAGGACGAGGCGCGCTGGGTGGCGCGGCAGGTCGAGGCGCTTCGCGGGGACGGTTTCGAGTTCGGCGAGATGGCCGTGCTCGTGCGCACCAACGCGCAGACGCGGGCGATCGAAGACCGGATGCTGCGCAGCGAGCTTCCGTACTGCCTGGTCGCGGGCGTCCGCTTCTACGAGCGCGCCGAGGTCAAGGATCTGGCCGCGTACCTTCGGGCGATCAACAACCCGAGAGACAACCTGTCCCTGCGGCGGATTCTGAACCGGCCGCGACGCGGCATCGGCCGCCGGACCGAGGAGATCCTGCTGGCGCGGGCGGCGAAGATGGGCCATTCCCTGTGGGACGCGGTGCGGCTCGACCCGTTGCTGGAGCTGCCGCCGCGGAACCGGCGTGCCGTGAACCGCTTTCGAGGCCTGATCGAGGCGCTGCGGAAGGAAGCCGAACGCCAGCCGCTGGCTGAACTGGTGCGGGGGACGATCGTCGCGGCAGGGTTCGAGGCGCTGTACGGCAAGGGCGACGAGGAGGGGCGGGAGCGGTTGGACAACCTCGGAGAGCTGGTCTCGTCGGCGCAGGACTTCCAGGCCCGATACGGCTGCGGCGACGCGCCCGCCAGGGTTCCGACGACGGCGGTCCCGACCCTCGAGGATCCCCTGCTGCCAGGCCCTGGCTCCGACGAGACGGACGAGGAGCCGCCGACGAGTCCGCTTACGAGCTTCCTGGACTACGTCGCGCTGGTCAGCGACACCGACGGCCTGAACGCCGAGCGCGGCGTCGCCGTGATGACCCTGCACAGCGCCAAGGGCCTCGAGTACCCGGCAGTGTTCGTTACCGGTCTCGAGGACGGCCTGCTGCCGCATGCCCACGCCGGCGGCGGTGCACGGGACATCGAGGAGGAGAGACGGCTGTTCTACGTCGGCATGACCCGCGCCGAACGGCGGCTGTTCCTTGGCTGCTGCCGCCGCCGCATGGTCGCGGGAGCGTTCCAGGATCAGCAGCCCTCCCCCTTCCTGATCGACGTGCCGCAGAATCTCGTGGAGACCGCCCGGAGTCCGGACATCCACGCCGGGCCGCGCACTGCCGGCGTTCGCGGCTTCTTCGGCGCCGGACGTTCCGCTGGGGTCTCGTACCGGTCGGCGCCGGCCTCGGGTCTGAAGGACCGACCTTCCAGGTTCTCTCCAGGAGCGGCGATGTGGAAGAAACCAGCGTCGGGAGGGCCCGTGAAGCAGGCTGGCGGCGGTCTGCGGCCGGGCGCGTACGTCCGTCACGCCACCCTTGGCAAGGGAGTGGTCCTGCACCTCGAGGGCGAAGGGGAGAACGCCAGGCTGACGGTCTTCTTCGACAAGGCCGGCAAGAAGAAGCTCGTCCGCCGCTACGCCCCTCTCGAGGTGCTCTGACAACCTGCGGTGCTCTGACAGCCCGCGGCGGAAGTCCGCGCCGCTCGAATGCAGCGCGATCACGAGCGCGTGCTCGAGGCTGTCCCTGTCGATGAACACCGCCACGGGATGTCAGAGCTTCGGCGTGCTGCTGCCAGTCCTGCTACACTCCGCCATCTGCCTGTCGGGGCGTGGCGCAGTCTGGTAGCGCACCTGCCTTGGGCGCAGGGGGTCCTCAGTTCAAATCTGGGCGCCCCGATATCGCTCGCATGCCCAGGCCTCGGTTGCTCTGTCGCTTTCGCCTGCCTGTAGCTCAGCTGGATAGAGCGGCGGCCTTCTAAGCCGCGGGTCGGGGGTTCGAGTCCCTCCAGGCAGGCCAGTCGCCATGGCCGCCCGTACCGCCATCGCAGCCCGTGTCGCCATGGCAGCTCGGGGCAGAAGGTCGCGCTGCATTCGAGCGTCCATGCATTGCAGTCCGGCATCGTCTGTCCTCGGCTGCCTTGTTCCTGAATTGGAGGTTCCTCGATCGGCGTTGTTCCTCGATCGAATGGGGCTCCGGCATGCTCTCTCGTTGCGCCCTGCCGGACGGGTGCCTGGACCGTTCTCGGTGCGACACGGATTTCTGCCGCGGGCTGGTAGAGTTCCAGCGCAGGTCTGGTGGGTGTAGCTCAATCGGCAGAGCGCTTGATTGTGGTTCAAGTGGTTGGGGGTTCAAGTCCCCTCACCCACCCCATCTTCCCCCTTCCCGGAGATCAGCCCCGGACGTTCAGAATCTCCTCGGTCGTTCATTCCACAGGACGCGCCCGTAGCTCAGCTGGATAGAGCGACGGCCTCCGGAGCCGTAGGTCAGGGGTTCGAATCCCTTCGGGCGCACCACATTCCCGCCGCGGCGGCAATGACAACCACGGAGAAACGCTCCCGACAGCTTCGTGTGCTCCTGGTGCGGCTGTCGGCGATCGGCGACTGCCTGCACGCGGTCCCGGTGGCGGCGGCCCTTCGCCGTGCGCACCCGGACGCGTTCATCGGCTGGGCGATCCAGGAACCTGCCGCGACCCTCCTGCGGGGCTGCCCGGGTGTTGACCGCTTCCATGTCTACCCCCGCCGGGCTCGCGGAGTCGCGGCGCGGCTCGAGGCTTTCGGCCGGTTCGGGCGCGAACTCAGAAGCTGCCGCTACGACGCGGCCATCGATGTCCAGGGACTCACCAAGAGCGGGCTCGTCGCCTGGCTGAGCGGCGCCCGGCAGCGAGTGGGCTTCCGCGGCGGTCGGGCGATGGGCAGCCGCGAGCTGAACGCCCTGTTCCTGAACTGCCGCTTCGCCGTCGACCCGGCCGTGACCCACGTCGTGGACCGCAACCTGGCGCTGGTTCACGCCTCGGGACTGGCCGATGCGCAAGGCCCGCAAGCCCCGCAAGCCCCACAAGCCCCGCAGGACGCACAGGACACACGGGCCCCGATCGTGGAGTGGCCGCTGCCCGACTACGCCAGGCGCAGGGTCCTCGTCTTCCTCGAGCGCCACGGCTTGAGCGTCGGAGGCTATGCAGTCGTCTCGCCGGGGACGCTCTGGCGCACGAAACGCTGGCCGGCAGGTCACTTCGCCGTCGCGGTGCGGCGGTTGGCGCGGGCGCGGGACTTGCCGGTCGTGGTCGTCTGGGCGGACGAGGGTGAACGGCGGTTGGCGGAGACCATCGTGGCCGACGCCCGCAACGGCCTGCCTGTCCTGCTCGCGCCGCCGACCGATCTCCGCGATCTGGCGACCCTGCTCCGGAACGCGGCTCTGTTTCTGGGCTGCGACTCGGGTCCGGCCCACCTGGCGGCTTCCCTCGGTGTGCCGTGCGTGTCCGTGTTCGGGCCGACCGAACCCGCCCGCAACCGCCCCTACGGATCGGGATCGGCTGCCGTGCGACTCGCCGAGCGGCTGGAATGTCAGCCGTGCTGGCGCCGCACCTGCCGCCGCGGCGACTTCGCGTGCATGGAGCGGCTGGATGCCGACCGGGTCGTGGAGGCGTGCCTGGCAAGACTCGACGCACGGTAGATGCCGCCGGCGGTCCGAGCCCTGCTCGCGCCGGACGTCGGCCGCGCGTCGCTGCCTGCCATACTTCCGAGGATGCACGAGGACCCCGAGGCCGGATCCCCCGAGGCCGGATCGTCGTCGCTTCGGCCGCCGACGTTCGACCGGACGGCGGTACGGCTGCTCGTTGCGGCGTTGATCGCCGGCGCGCTCACGCTGCCGATCGTCATGCTCTGGCGCGGCTTCAGTTGGCTGATGGCGCTGCCTTCCGCTGCCGGCATCGCGGTCCTGATCTTCCTCTGCGGAAGGGCGGTGCGGGTCCTGAACTTCGAGTGGCGCAGACCGCCCTTCGAGCGGAAAGAGTAGCCCGCGGTTGCCGAGACCTGGCAGCATCCATGTTGTCGAGTCGAGGCAGACAGGCGTGCTGCAGGCGGCGCTGCTCTGGCTGCTCGAGCGGGCGCACCGCTGCTGGCCGCGGGAGAGCTGCTGACGCCCGGCGGTGCGACTGCGGTGCACCGAGGCTCGAAAGCAGCGCGACATCTGCCACGGGCGGTTGCGGGCGGAGGCCATGGCCGCGTGTCGCACCCGAGGGCGGCGAACGGACGGCGCTACGGCGCCGGCAGCAGGCGGCTGACGCGATAGCCGTGCGGTTCCTTCTCGAAGCCGCAGGCCTCGAGGGTCGGCGCCCAGCGCGACTCGGCGGCAGGTCGGCCGTCGATCCGCAGCAGGCGGATCGACCGGCGCTTGCGCCGGCCTGCCAGGTCCCTGAGCGCGTACCAGGCCTCCCGGGGATCGGGGTCGCCGCCGAGCGCCGAGAAGCTCCAGACGCCCCGACCGCCGGCTTCCAGGTACAGGCACGGCGTTCCGGCACGCAGCACGAGCCAGGCGCGGGGAAGGCGGCGGGGGCCAGCCCTGCCCGGACCGCTCCTGCCGGACTCGGATCCACCCGGTTCAGCCGCGCTGGCGAGCCGGGGCCACGGCAGCACGGCGCCCCAGGGGTTGGCCGGATCGATCGCCGGCAGGAGTTCGACCGGCTCGGGTTCTCTCGCCCGTCGCGTCCGGCGCAGGCGCTCGACCGCGACCGGCCGAGCGAACTGGCGGCCGGCAAGACCGTGAACGAAGTAGCCGCGGCGGAGATGGCCGACTCCCTCCATTTCGCGCAGCACCGGGAAGAGCGCCTCGAAACCGCCGGGCACGTTCTCGGCGCGGGCTGTCTCTGCCGAGACGACGCCGTAGCGGTCAAGCAGCAGGTTGGCCGTCGCGTGAGCCCACTCCGTGTCGCTGATCTCCGTGTCCGGCGCCGCGACGCAGGCGACCAGGGACCAGCGGCCGCCGGCCAGGGTCGCAGCACGGCTTCGCCTGAGGCCGGCTGTTGACCGGACCCGGCCCGTTCGACGAGGCCAGCCTCCGGAGAATCCCCCGGAGAGTCCTCGTGGAGGTCCCCGGCGCGGACGCATGCTGGAGGGAGTCTTGCGGCGCTTGCTCAAGGACTCGAGCGGCAGGAACGTGTCGTTGGTGATCCGGCCAGCCCAGACGAGGTCCCAGATCGCCGCCTCGACCTCCGTTTCACCCCAGTCGCCGGCGCCGACGACGCCGCGCACGAGATCGAAGGTGAAGCAGGCGCCGCGGGTCTCGAGCCGCTTCAGGATCGCCTGGTGCAGGCCTTCCGTCCACGCTTCTGTCCTCCTGTCCCCCCGCCCGTCCGTCGACTCCTCGGGTCGGGTCTCCGGTCGGGCCGTCCTGCCCCCGGTTCCGGCGGCCGCGCTTTCGGCATCCTGGTTTCCGGCGTTCGCGCTTCCGCCAGCGGCGACAGCGGCATCCTGCTCGGCCGGGCCGCGGGCCAGGACGCCGCGCGCCAGGACCCTGAAGCGATCGCGTCCGTAGACGGCCACCCGGCCGTCCCTCGGTCCGAGCCGCCCACGACCAACCCACAGCCACTCGCCGGTCGACGCCAGCCGGTCCAGCATCTCGACCTGAAAGCCCGGAATCCGGGCCGGCAGGATGTCGTCGACGAGGGTCCGCCAGGAAAGCGGCAGCCCTTCGAGCCGGGACACCGTGTCCTCGAGCCGGCCGAGCGCCCGATCCGAAACGGCACGGCCGAAGATTCCACGGCCCGAGACTCCACGGCCCGAGACGGCACCGTCCGAAACCGCAAGGTCCGACACTGCGGAAGCCGTCGAAGAGGCCGCCGAGGCGGTCCGGAAAAGGCCCCGCGGCGGCGACAGGCTGGCTGCCGCGGCCTCCTGCTCGATCCCCCGGGCAACAACACGCCGGGCAACACCCTGCCACTGCCCGAGAAAGCGCGCCAGCGCCGCCCCGTCGACCGGCTCCGCTTCCCGGCGCAGCCTGGCCAGCGTGCGGCGCTTGATCTGCCGCAGCACCTCCCGGTGGCACCATTCGACCCCGACGGCGCCATCGGCGCCCGAGCGGAACTCGCCGCGGACCAGCGAACCGTCGTCTTCCAGCGCCTCGAGCAACGGTTCGACCGCGCCCTGCGGCAGGCCGTAGCGGCCGGCGACGTCGATACTTCGAAACGGCCCCCGGCTGCGTGCGAAGCGCCTGACCAGGGCACCGAGCGGCCCGGCCCGCGTCGCCAGCAGATCGCGCGGCAGGCCGTCCGGCAAGTCGGTGCCCAGGCCGTCGCGGTAGAACGCCGCATCCTCGACCGCCACCCAGAACCGCCGTCCGTCGCCGAGCGCGATCTCGAGCGCGCGTTTCTGGCGCTCCAGTGCGGTCAGCCATTCGTCCGCGTTGTCCGCGTCGTCCGCTGCGCGGGCCGCGACCTCGGCGCGCGTCAGCCCGCCGGTACGCCGCAGCAGGTCGTGGAGATCGTCCTCGTGGCGCGGACCGCGTCCCGTCGCCAGCCCCTGCAGCTCCAGGTCCACGGCCTGGATCACCTCCTGGTCGAGCAGCTCCTTCATGCTGGACGTGCCGAGCAGCTCGCGCAGCAGTTCGCGGTCCAGCGTCAACGCCTGCGCGCGTCGCTCTGCCGCCGGAGCATCGTCCTCGTAGAGGAACCGCTCCTGGTAGGCGAACACCAGCGAGCGGGCGAATGGCGACGGCCCTGGCGTCTCCACGTCGTCGACCCTGACCACGCCGTGTTCGATCCTGCTCATCAGGTCCACCAGGCCCGGCAGGTCGAAGAGATCGCTCATGCACTCCCGGTAGGTCTCGAGCAGCACCGGGAAGTCCGGATAGCGGCGCGCCACGGAAAGCAGGTTCCTCGAGCGCTGGCGCTGCTGCCAGAGCGGCGTTCGCCGACCCGGCCGGTTGCGCGGCAGGAGCAGGGCGCGGGCGGCGTTCTCCCGGAACCGGCTGGCGAACATCGGCGTCGAGGCGACCTGATCCGTGACCATGTCCTCGACCTCGCTCGGATCGAGCAGGAACTGCCGCGCCGGCGGTAGGCTGTCCGCGTCGGCGAACCGGAGGGCGATGCCGTCGTCCGTCCAGTGGATCTGGGTCCGGACGCCGGTGTGTTCGCCGAACCGGCGCTCCAGGGCCATCGCCCAGGGAGCGTGGATGCGGGCGCCGAAGGGGGTCAGGATGCACACCCTCCAGTCGCCGATCTCGTCCCGGAAGCGCTCGATCGTCAAGGCCCGGTCGGTCGGCAACGTGCCCGTCTGTTTCCGCTGTTCGTCGACGTAGGCGAAGAGGTTCGCCGCGGCGTGGCGGTCGAGCGGCGCCTCCTCGGCCAGATGGCGGTGCGCGTCGTCCGCGTCCCGGCGACCGAGTTCGCGCACGAAGGCGCCCAGGGCTTTGCCGAGTTCCACCGGCCGGCCCGGACCGTCGCCGTGCCAGAAGGGCATCCGGCCGGGTTCGCCGGGCGCCGGCCGCACGATCACCCGGTCGCGCGTGATCTCGGTCACCCGCCAGGCAGCGGCGCCCAGCAGGAACGTGTCGCCGGCGCGGGACTCGTAGACCATCTCCTCGTCCAGCTCGCCCAGCCGCGGACCGTCCGGCCCCAGGTGGACGGTGAACAGCCCGCGATCCGGAATCGTGCCGGCGTTCATCCGCACGAGCAGGGCGGCGCCGCGGCGCGCGGTCAGCACATCGCGGCCGTGGTCCCAGGAGAGCCGCGGGCGCAGATCGGCGAACTCCTCCGAGGGATAGCGGCCGACCAGCATGTGGAGCACCGTGGTCAGCATGCTGCGCGTCAGGCCGCGCCAGGGCCGGGCTCGCCGGGCCAGGTCGAGAAGTTCGTCCACCGTCCGCTCCCGGTCGCAGCACATCGCGACGACCTGCTGCGCCAGCACGTCGAGCGGGTTCTCGGGAAGCCGCATCTTCTCGATCGCACCCCGCTGCATCCGGATCGCCGTGACCGTGCACTCCAGCAGATCGCCGCGGAACCTGGGGAACATCAGGCCGCGGCTGCGCTCTCCGACCGCGTGGCCGGCACGGCCCACGCGCTGCAACCCTCGCACGGCGGAACCGGGCGCCTCGACCATCAGGACCAGGTCGACGCTTCCCATGTCGATCCCGAGCTCCAGCGAACTCGTGGCGACCAGGCAACGCAGGCGCCCCGCCTTGAGGGATTCCTCGATCTCCCGCCGCTGCTCGTGCGAGACGCTGCCGTGGTGGGCCCGAACCAGCGGTTCGGCGTTCTGCGCGGTGTTCCGCGAGAAGGCTGCCGAGGGGGACTGCGCGCCGCCCGTGTCGCCATCCCCGCCATCCGCGCCGCCCGTGTCGGCGCCGATGCCGACCGCCAGGTCGTTCAGCCGCTGCGCAAGTCGCTCGCAGAGGGAACGGCTGTTGACGAAGACGATCGTCGACCGATGACTCCTGACCGCCTCCAGGATGCGCGGATACACCGAGGGCCACAAGCCCGCCGTCTCCGTTCCCGGCGGGGGATCCCCGCTGCCGACGATCGCTTCCGCACGCGGCGGCGCCTCCATGTCTGCAACCGGCACGACGACCTCGAGGTCGATGTGCGGCGGTTCGGAGGCGTCCACGATCTCCACCGGCCGGTCGCCGCCGAGGAACTCGGCCGCCAGGGCCAGCGGCCGCACGGTCGCCGAGAGGCCGATTCGTTGGGGCGCCCGGTTGCCGGTCAGCTCGGCGAGGCGCTCGAGCGACAGGGCCAGGTGAGCGCCGCGCTTGGTAGCCGCCATCGCATGGACCTCGTCGACGATCACGGTCTCGACCGTGCGCAGGTTCGCTGCCGCCCGCGACCCCAGGATGAGAAACAGGGACTCGGGGGTGGTGACGAGAATCTCGCCCGGCCGCCGCAGTTGACGGCGGCGTTCGTAGGGTGTGGTGTCGCCCGTCCGCACGTCGACCGTGATCGGCCGCACCGGCCGGCCGACCTTGCGCGCCGCCCGGCGCACGCCGGCCAGGGGCTCCCGGAGGTTGCGCTCGATGTCGTGGACCAGCGCCTTCAGCGGCGAGACGTAGAGCACACGGACACCCGCGGTCCTGTCCTTCGCGGCCGCGCCCTCCGCCTCCCGAGGTACCGCGTCGCCTGCGCAGTCGCCGGCTCGGTCTCCATCGCCGTCTCCGAGGTCCTGGCCGGTGCGGTCGCCACTGTCCTGTCCGGGGCCGAAACTCAGGCGATCGATCGCCCAGAGGAAGGCCGCAAGCGTCTTGCCGCTGCCGGTCGGTGCAACGAGCAGGGCGTTCCTGCCCCGGACGAGCACGGGCCAGCCTTCTCGCTGCACCCGCGTCGGGGCCGGGTACGTCTGCTCGAACCACCGGCGTACCGGCTCGGAGAACGAGTCCATGGGGCATCCTACGCACGGAACTCCAGCGAAGCCGCCTCCAGGTTGCGGCACCTGCTGCACGTCGGCGTGGTTCGGATTCGGACATGACCGGTTCACGACATGGCCGGGCCTCCTGGATGCCGATCCGCCCATTTCCGGAGGGGCTGTTACTCTCGACGACCCTTCGGAGCAACCGGAGAACATCGACGATCGAGCTCGGATTGGCCCGCCACGACCACAGGAAGCACGACCACAGGAAGCGCGGCGGCAAGCGCTACTGGCTCGACAGCAAGCGAAACGTCGCCAAGGTCTTCTACGGGCTGATCGCCATCGACGTTCTGTGGCTGGCGGCGGACTTCGTCCACCACAAGCACTCCGAGTGGAGCGGCCTCGAGGGTTCGCTCCACGAGTTCGACGCCTGGGTGGGCTTCTTTCCGGTCTACGGCTTCGTCGGCGCCTTCCTGCTGGTGCTCGCGGCCAAGCAGATGCGGCGGGTCCTGATGCGGCCCGAGGATTACTACGACCGCGAGGAGCGGTCCGGAAGTTCCTGAGTCCCCGATGGTCGAGTACCTGCTGACTCCGCCCCTGCTCCTGATGCTCGGCAGCCTCGCGCTGGCTGCGGCGCCGCGTTCCGTGCTGCCCCGGAGCGTGCTGAGGGCGCTTCTGCTCGCCTTGCCGGTCTTTTCGCTGTGGCGTTTCTGGGGCCTCGACCTCGGCAACCACCTCCAGTTCGATCTCTTCGGGCAGACCCTGACCCTGATGCGGATCGACCGCCTGAGCCGGCTCTTCGCTGTCATCTTCCACCTCGCGGCGCTGATCGGCTGCATCTACTCCTTCCACGTCAAGGACAACTTCCAGCCGCTGACGGGTCTGTTCTACGCCGGCTCCGCACTGGGCGTGGTCCTGGCCGGCGATCTCTGGACGCTGTTCGTGTTCTGGGAGGTGGCGGCGGTGTCGTCGGCGCTCCTGGTCTGGGTCCGCCGGGACCGCCGGGCTCTTGCCGCGGGCCTGCGCTATCTCGGCATGCAGATGGTCTCGGGTGTCCTCCTGCTGGCGGGCATCGTGCTGCTGCGCCACGAACTCGGCGCCGCGCCCGGCTGGGCCGAGTTCGGCAATCTCACAGGCCTGCTCGAGGACGGCGGACTCGGCTTCTCGAACCTGGCGCCGACCCTGATCCTGCTCGCCTTCGGCCTCAAGGCGGCCTTCCCGCTGCTCCACGGCTGGCTGATCGACGCCTACCCCGAGTCGACGCCGGCGGGGGCCGTGTTCCTGTCGGCCTTCACCACGAAGTTCGCGATCTACGCTCTGGCGCGCGCCTTTCCGGGCCAGTCCGAGCTGATCTGGGTCGGCGGGCTGATGACCGCCTTCCCGATCTTCTTCGCCGTGATCGAGAACGATCTGCGCCGCGTGCTCGCCTACAGCATGACGAACCAGCTCGGCTTCATGGTCGTCGGCATCGGCATCGGCACCGAGCTGGCCCTCAACGGCGCCGTTGCCCACGCGTTCGCCGACATCCTGTTCAAGGGGCTCCTGTTCATGGCGATGGGGGCCGTGCTCTACCGGGTCGGCCACGTCAACGGGTCGGACCTGGGCGGGCTCTACAAGTCGATGCCGGTCACGACCGGGCTCTGCATCGTCGGCGCCGCCTCGATCTCGGCCTTCCCGCTGTTCTCGGCCTTCGCCACCAAGTCGCTGATCATGAGCGCCGCTGCCTACGAGCGCCACTTCTGGCTCTGGCTGGTGCTGCTGTTCGCTTCCGCGGGCGTCTTCCACCACGCGGGCATCAAGATCCCCTTCTTCGCCTTCTTCCACCACGACTCGGGCATCCGCTGCAAGGAGGCGCCGCGGTCCATGCTCGCCGCGATGGTGCTGGCCGCAGCAGCCAGCATGGCGATCGGCCTGTTCCCGGACCTGCTCCACGAACTGCTGCCCTACCCCGTCGACTACGAGCCGTACACGACGACTCACGTCATCACCCAGTGCCAGCTCCTGTTCTTCTCGGCACTCGCCTTCGCGACTCTGATGCGTACCGGCCTCTACCCTCCCGAGCTGCGCTCGGTGAACCTGGACGCCGACTGGTTCTACCGACGAGTCGGTTACCGCCTGTGGGATGGCGCCTCCACCGTGTTCGTGGCCCTGCACCGGGCAGGCCACGCCGCCTCCGGGCGCTTCGCTGCAACCGCCCTTGCCTTCGCCCGGCTTCACCTGGGTCCGCAGGGCCTGCTCGGCCGCTCGTGGCTGACCGCCTCGATGGCTCTCTGGGTCGCTGTTCTGCTGGTCGCCTACCTGGTCGTCTTCTTCTGGTGAGGTCGGGCGCGGTGACGGCGCTGACCGTCAGGGACCGGGCGGCACGGACGGCGACGCACGCCGGCTGCCGCGGGGTCTCCGGGGCAGACATGGCCGCGCTCTGCGTCCACGGCGCGAGAGAGCCGAACTGCCAGAACGCGAACTGCCAGAATGCGCGTCCGCCTCGAGGACCCTCTTCGGCCTGGGGCAGACCAGGCCGCGCCACTACCTGGAGATGGCCAGAGCGGCCTGGCGGAACCGGGACGAGGCCGGTTGCGGGTGGCGCATCCTTCGGGACGGCGTCTGCGACGGCTGTGCTCTCGGCACTTCGGGGCTACGCGACTGGGCGCTACGGCGTCTGCGCCTTTCGTCGCCGACGAGCGCAGCGAGCTCTACCCGGCGACGCCGGTCGAGGCGCGCCTCGTGAAGCCCTCGTGAGCTCCTGGCGAGCGGCGCAGATTGACGACTCGGGCGTGCGGGCATAGGTTGACGGCGGCCTTGTCGAGTTCTGCTGAGAGAATCCCGGAACGATGAGGAGTCTGATGTGACGACAGCGGCAACTGCGTCTGCGGAGCGGCACGCGGCTTCGCGGCTGACCTTCTTCGACCACGTCAACGCCGCCTTCGACGAAGCGGCGCGCTACACGGACCACGACCCCACGCTCCTGGAGCAGGTCAAGTGGGTCAACTCGGTCTATCGGATGAGCTTTCCGCTGCGCCGGGACGACGGCTCGATCGAGGTCATCCACGCATGGCGGGCGGAACACAGCCACCACCGGCTGCCCACCAAGGGCGGCATCCGCTACGCCATGAACGTCAACGAGGACGAGGTCATGGCGCTGGCAGCCCTGATGACCTACAAGTGCGCCCTGGTCGACGTTCCCTTCGGCGGCGCCAAGGGGGGCGTGCGGATCGACCGCCACAAGTACTCCGAGGGCGAACTGGAGCGGTTGACGCGCCGCTACACCGCTGAACTCCAGCGCAAGTCGTTCATCGGTCCGGGCAAGGACGTCCCGGCGCCCGACTACGGCACCGGCGAACAGGAGATGGCCTGGATCGCCGACACCTACTCGCAGATCGAGCACGGCGAGGTCAACGTCGCCGCCTGCGTCACCGGCAAGCCCGTCGAGCACGGCGGCATCCAGGGCCGCACCCAGGCGACCGGACTCGGCGTCTTCTTCGGCATCCGCGAGGCCTGCTCGTACGAGGACGACATGGCGGAGCTCGGGCTCGAACCGGGCATCTCGGGGAAGCGCGTCGTGATCCAGGGGCTGGGCAACGTCGGCTACCACGTCGCGAAGTACCTCCAGAACGCGGGCGCGCGCCTGGTCGGTTTCGCCGAGTACGAGGGAGCGATCGCGCGTTCGGACGGACTCCATGTCGACGACGTGGTCGAACACCGACAGAGGACGGGGTCGATCCTGAACTTCCCCGGCGCGTCCAACATCGAGCCCAGCCGCAAGGCGCTGGAACTCGACTGCGACATCCTCGTCCCGGCGGCACTCGAGAACCAGGTCACCAGGCAGAACGTCGGACGCATCTCCTGCCGCATCCTGGCGGAGGCGGCCAATGGACCGACCACGTCCTACGCCAGCAAGGCAGCCGCTGGACGCGGCATCCTGGTGATTCCGGACGTCTACCTGAACGCCGGCGGCGTCACCGTGTCCTACTTCGAGTGGCTCAAGAACCTCTCCCACGTTCGCTTCGGGCGCATGCAGAAGCGGTTCGAGGAGAGCGTGCGCAAGGACCTGCTGAACGCGATGAGCTCCGCCACCGGCGCCAGCTTCAGCCGCGACGAGATCAAGATCCTCGCCCGCGGCGCCGACGAGATCGATCTGGTGAACTCGGGTCTCGAGGAGACCATGGCCACCGCCTATCGCCACATTCACAGCTACCGGAAGAAGCTGGGCCCGGCCGTCGATCTGCGCACCGCCGCAATGGCACTGGCCATCGACAAGGTTGCTGCCTCGTACCGCACCGCGGGGATCTTCCCCTGACCCGCCAGGCGCCGACGCCTCTTGATCTCCCTGCTCCTCATCGTCCTCGGCATCGGCGTGCTCTGGGCCGGCGGCGAAGTGCTGGTGCGCTCCGTGACCGGATTGGCCGCGTTGCTGCGCGTGAGCCCGACGGTGGTCGGTCTGACCGTTGTCGCATTCGGCACTTCGGCACCGGAGCTGGCAGCCGCGGTCAGTGCCGCGCTGCGTGATTCGCCCGGGCTGGTCTACGGCAACGTCATCGGATCGAACATCGCCAACGTCGGCCTCATCCTCGGCCTGTCGGCGCTGTTCGCCCCCCTCCACAACCACGATGACGCCAGCGAGCGGCAGGCCGTCCGACTGGTTCGCCGCGAACTGCCCTTCATGCTCGCCACGTCGCTCCTGGTGCTGGTCTTTGCCGCCTTCGGACGCCTTGGGCGCTTCGAGGGCGGGGTGCTGCTCGCGCTCATGGCGTTCTTCCTCTTCGTGCTGGTGCGCACCGGCGACGCCGAACCGCCGAGCTCGGGAGACGTGAGCCCGTTCAGGGCCGTGGCGGGCACCTTGCTGGGACTCGCATTCCTGGTCGTGGGCGCCGACCAGCTTCTCGTTCCGGCAGCGGTGGATCTGGCGCGCACGGTGGGCGTCAGCGAGCGTGTCATCGGCCTTACCGTCGTGGCTTTCGGCACCAGCGTGCCGGAACTCGCCGCGTGCGTCGTGGCCGCGTACCGGAATCACCACGGCATCGTGCTGGGAAACATCATCGGCTCGAACGTGTTCAACATCCTGCTCGTCCTGCCGGCCGCGGTGCTCGTTCGTCCGTTCGTCACGACGTTCTCTGCCGAAGGACTCGACGCAGTCGTCATGCTCTTCTTCAGCGTGCTGATGTTCCTCGCCATCTACATGCTGAAGCACGGCCGCAGCATCGGAAGAACCTGGGGCTTTCTCCTGCTGGCAGCCTACGGCGTCTACATTGCCCGGATTGCATCCGCGACATGACTCCGCTCGAACCGACAGCGAGCGGCGCGCTGCCCTTTGCCGACCGTCACATCGGTCCGCGCGGCGAGGAGATCGACCAGATGCTCGAAGCGCTCGGCCTGCCTTCGCTGGACGCACTGGTGGACCGGGCGGTCCCGGCGGCGATCCGCAGCGGCGGTCCCGCCGGCGGCCTCGAACTGCCGCCAGCCGCTTCCGAAGCGGAGACGCTGGTCGAGCTCGACGAGATCGCAGGCAGCAACGAAGTCCTGCGCAGTTTCATCGGCATGGGGTACCACGGCTGCGTCACGCCGCCGGTGATCCAGCGCAACGTGCTCGAGAACCCCGGGTGGTACACGGCCTACACGCCCTACCAGGCCGAGATCTCCCAGGGTCGTCTGGAGGCCTTGCTCAACTTCCAGACGATGATCGCCAGCCTGACCGGCCTGCCGATCGCGAACGCCTCTCTGCTGGACGAGCCCACCGCCGCCGCCGAAGCGATGGCCCTGTGCTGGGCCGACAGGAGGCGTCAGGGCCGGTTCTTCGTGTCCGGCGGCTGCCATCCGCAGACGATCGAGGTGGTCCGCACGCGCGCCGGGTCGCTCGGCGTCGAGGTCGAGGTCGGCGATCACGAGAGGCTCGACGCGGCGGGGGTCTTCGCCGCGCTGGTGCAGCAACCGGCAACCGACGGCGGCGTGCACGACTACCGCGATCTTGCGCAGCGGGTGCGGAAGGCCGGGGGCATGGTGATCGCCGCCGCCGATCCGCTGGCTCTCTGCCTGCTCGAAGCGCCCGGCGACTGGGGGGCGGATGTCGCGGTCGGCAGCACGCAGCGCTTCGGCGTGCCGATGGGGTTCGGCGGCCCCCACGCCGCCTGCATCGCCGTCCGCGACCGGCTGAAGCGACGCCTCCCGGGCCGTCTGGTTGGCGTCACCCACGACGACCGCCGCCGTCCTGCACTGCGTCTCGCGCTGCAGACGCGCGAGCAGCACATCCGGCGCGCCCGCGCGACGAGCAACATCTGCACCGCCCAGGTGCTGCCCGCGGTGATTGCCAGCTTCTACGCGGTGTACCACGGTCCGAAGGGCCTGAAGGCGATCGCCGCCGCGGTGCACCGGCGTGCCCGCCGTCTTGCCGAAGGTCTCCGCGCGCTCGGCTTCGAGCTCGGGGCGGAGCGGTTCTTCGACACGGTCACGGCGGAAGTCGAGGGCCTCGAAGAAGAGCGCCGGGTGCTTGCTGCCGCCTTGCGCCGCAGACTGAACCTGCGCGGATGGGGATCGGGCGCGATCTCCGTCGCCTGCGACGAGACGACCACCGACCACGACATCGAGTCGGTGCTCGCGGCCTTTTCCGAAGTCCGGTCGTCGGCTGTTCAGGTTCCCGCCCGGTTCCCGGAACCGCTGCCGGAGTCGCTGCGTCGAAGCGCCCCGTGCCTCGAACACCCCGTGTTCAGAAGCTACAGGTCGGAGACCGAGCTGCTCCGCTACCTCCGCCGGCTGGAAGCGCGGGACCTGTCCCTGACCACGTCGATGATCCCGCTCGGGTCCTGCACGATGAAGCTGAACGGGACGGCGGAGATGATGTCCATCACCTGGCGCGGCTTCGCCCACATGCACCCCTACGCGCCGGCCGAGCAGACCGCCGGCTACCGGCGTCTGTGTGCCGATCTCGAGAGATGGCTGGCGCGAATCACGGGTCTTTCCGCCGTCTCGCTGCAGCCGAACGCCGGTTCCCAGGGCGAGTACGCGGGCCTGCTGGCGATCCGCAGCTACCACCGGAGCCGAGGCGAGGGGGCGCGCGACGTCTGCCTGATCCCCACCTCGGCGCACGGCACGAACCCGGCGAGCGCGGTCCTCGCCGGTCTCCGGGTTGCGCCGGTCAGGTGCGACAACGAGGGGAACATCGACCTCGAGGACCTGCAGGCCCTGGCCCGTGCCCACAGCGACGACCTTGCCGCCCTGATGGTCACGTACCCTTCGACCCACGGCGTCTTCGAGGAGGCCATCCGCGAGATCTGCGACATCGTCCACGACCACGGCGGACAGATCTATCTTGACGGCGCCAACATGAACGCCCAGGTCGGCGTCTGCCGGCCCGGCGACTACGGCGCCGACGTCTGCCACCTGAACCTGCACAAGACGTTCTGCATCCCGCATGGCGGCGGCGGCCCCGGAATGGGACCGATCGCGGTCGCCGGCCACCTGGCGCCGTTCCTGCCTCGGCACCCGCTTGCGGCCAGCGGCCGCTCGGACAGCGCGGGAACCCTGGGCGACGGCACGGTCGGCGCGGTCAGCGGCGCGCCGGCGGGCAGCGCCTCGATTCTGCCGATCTCCTGGGCCTACATCCGCATGATGGGCGCCTCCGGTCTGCGCCGGGCCACCGAGGCCGCGATCCTGAACGCGAACTACATCGCCCGCCGGCTCGAAGCGCACTATCCGGTGCTCTACCGCGGGCCGGGCGGCCTGGTCGCCCACGAGTGCATCCTCGACCTGCGCGGCTTCAGGGCGGCCGGCGTCGAGGTCGACGACGTGGCGAAGCGACTGATCGACCATGGCTTCCACGCCCCCACCATGTCGTTCCCGGTGGCCGGGACGCTGATGGTCGAGCCGACAGAGAGCGAGTCCAAGGCGGAGCTCGATCGCTTCTGCGACGCGATGATCGCGATCCGGGCCGAGATCGCCGCGGTCGAGCGGGGCGATGTGGACATCGCGGACAGCCCGCTCCGCGGCGCGCCGCACACCGCCGCCGCCATCAGCGCCGACGACTGGGATCGACCCTACTCCCGAAGGCAGGCCGCCTTTCCCTCTCCCTGGAACGACGACCACAAGTACTGGCCCCCCGTCGGCCGCGTCGACAACGTCCACGGCGACCGCCACCTGGTCTGCACCTGCATCGGCATGGAACCGTTCGAGGCCATGGGCGCCCGGGGCGCGTTCGCACGCTGAGGGAAAGCTCGGAACTGCTGTCGCCGTCACTTCCGGGAGCACCGCGCAGGCTTCGTCACGTCCGATTCCCGTTCGGCGGCTGTACCCGACAGTGAGGCTGTACCCGACAGTGAGAAACATCTGCCTGGTTCCCGCAGGAATCGCGCGATTCGGCTCCCCGCCCGACGGACCAGGTTCTGAAGCTGGACGCTGAAGGCGCCCGCCGGGCTGGACGGCTTCAGCTGGCCGCCGACGGCGTCCCGGGACCTCGGACCTTCCACCGCCGGAGCTGCTTCAGGCGGCCGCGATCCACCAGATGCACGCCTTCGCGGCGGGCCAGGCGTTCGGCGCCGGGGGTGAAGCCGGCGCCGCTCGTCACGACGATCGGCACCGCGTCGCCTTCGATCTCGTATGCCTGCACCGAGCCGACGACCTGCCGGACTGCCGAGTCCGAACATCTGTGGAGAGGATCGAGGTGCTTGCACTGCACGATCAGGGTGTGCGGTGCTCCGTCCCCCCGCCAGAAGAGCAGACCGTCCGCGCCTCGGTCCCAGCTCGCCGGCGTTCGTCTCGGCTCGTAGCCGGCCTCTGCGAGTTCTTGCAGCACCCAGAGCTCGAACGCGATCGGGTCTTTCAGATCGACTGCCAGGCTGGCCCTGGCTCCCTTGCGGCCCGGCCCCCCGGCTTCCGCAACAGCTTGACCTGCATCGAGATCGTGGCCAGCATCCGGTGCGATCACTCGGGCGCTGTCGTCGTCCGGCTCGACGACCGCGGCGTCGTAGAGGTCCCGCAGTTCATCTCCGGTCGGCGCCGCCGGCGCCAGGACACTCCGGTTCATCGCCCGTTTGCGCTTCAGCAGCTGATCCAGCTTCAGGTCGAAGCTGTGCTCGCCAAGACGGGGGTGGCGTGCCAGAGGGAGGTAGACGCGGACCTGGCGCTTCTGACCGATGCGGTGCGCTCGGTCCGTGCACTGATCCTCGACCGCCGGGTTCCACCAGCGGGACAGGTGGATCACGTGGTTCGCCGCCGTCAGGGTCAGGCCCACGCCTCCGGCGCGCGGAGACAGGATCATCACGTCGAACCCTTCACGTTGCTGGAACGTGTCGACCCGCCGTTTTCGAATGCGGCCCGCCACCGCTCCGTTGATCACCAGAGGATCCTCGGCGAGCGCGAACCGGCGCCGCAGAGCGCCGATCAGGAAGCTCTGCATGGACAGCGACTCGACGAACAGGAGAGCCTTGTCGCCGCGGCGCGCGATTCGGTCGAGAATCCCGAACGCCGCCGACAGCCGGGCCGATTCCCGAATGTAGTTCTCGTCCGACCTGCTGCCGTCGCCGGGGAGGGCGGGATGCAGCGACGTGCTGCGGAGCTGCTGAAGGACCTGCAGGATGCCGCCCTTGCGGAGTCCGGCATCCTCCTGGACCCGCAGGCCCTGCCGGACAGCTCGTTCGTAGGCCTCGGCCTGCGGCGGCGGCATGTCCACCACCTGTCGGACGACGTCCTTGTCCGGCAGGCCTTTGACGTGATCCTCCTTGAGTCGCCGCATCATCAGTGCCGGCGCGGGCCTGTCCGGCTCGATCAACAGCTGCCTGAGCTCCCTGAGCCGATCCACGTCGTTGCCGCTCTGAACCTCGAAACGTCGACTGAAGTCTCTCAGGGTGCCCGCGCGGCCCGGCGCCGCGCGGTCGAGGAGAGACCACACGTCGGCCGGCCGGTTCTCGACCGGCGTGCCGGTCAGGAGAAGGGCGAAGTCGGTGTTCATCGCCAGGGCGGCTTCCGTCAGCTTGGCGCCCGGGTTCTTCATCTTGTGCGCCTCGTCGAACACCGCGGCGCACCAGCGGATCCGGCCGAAGCTGTGCTGATAGTCGCGGAGCGTCTCGTAGGTCGTCAGTACCCAATCCGTCTTCTTCAGCCGCTCCACGTCGAGCAGTTGTACCGGCGCACCGGTCGAGGCGGCGCCTCGGAGCTCGTTGCCGGGTCCGCCTCTTCGCAGCTGCCGCAAACCCGGTCCGTGGGCCTCGAGGCGAAGGCCGAGACCGGGCCGGCCGAGGTGAGTATCGTGCTCCGCCACCCAGTTCCGGAGAAGTCCTGTCGGGGCGACGATCAGGATCGGCCCGCCGGCGTCGATGCCTGGAGCGTTCTTCAGGCTGCGGAGGAAGGCCAGGGCCTCGAGCGTCTTGCCCAGGCCCATGTCGTCGGCGAGCAGGGCGCCTCGGCTGCCCGCCTCCCAGTGGCGGTGCAACCACTGAAGCGCCTCCTGCTGGTGCGGGTAGAGGGTGCTCCTCAGGTCGAGGGCTGCGCCCCGGCTGCCCCGCGCCCTCCGTTGTCGGCCTTTCCGGTACTGGACTTCTTCCAGGTTGTCCCGGATGCGCAGGACGACAGCGTCTGCGCGAGTCGTCGCGGAGCTCGAGTCCGAGCTTCCGGCCTCGTCGGCCTTCACCGGCTTCTGGACTGCCGGAACCTGGCTGATCAGCAGCTCGACCGCCTCCAGCGACTTCGGCGTCGAAGGAAGCTCGACGCCTCCGACATGGACCACCCGTTCGCCGCTGTCGATCGCGCGCTTCAGACGGTCGCGAAGATCCGGCAGCTCGGCCGGATCGAGCTGCACGATCCGATCGGCGATTCGCAGCCCCAGTTGCTCGGGCGGCAGCCAGGGCTCCCCCGCGCGGCGAATCCAGGGGAGCACCTTGTGTTCCCAGACGCCGACGCCGCGCACGCGGTCGCTCAGGCCGTGGTCCCAGAACACCGCGTCGACTTCGGCAGGGGCGTCTGCTGGCTCCGTGCCGTTCTCGTCGGCCAGGTCCAGGGCGCGTCGCAGGTACGGCGCGGGAGTCAGAAGAAAGTCGCGGCGCTCCTCGGGCGTACCCCTTTGGGCTCGGTGAACGGCCCCCAGGGCCCGTTCGATCTCCGGGGTCAGCATCACGTACGTGCTGTTCCCCGCGGGGTACCTGGGCAACACTCGTCCGGAGCGGCGGAAATAGCCTGCGAAGTGACCCTGGCGTGCCGGAGGCAGGCTGCGTTCGAACCGCTGTTCCTCCTCGCCGCCGGCATTCGTCGTCGTCTCCAGTCGACCTACCACCGGGTCGAAGTCCGGTTCGCCGCGCTCGTTCAGCGAGGGTTCGAGTTCGAAGGTCGACGCCACGACGATCTGCAGATCGCGTAGCCGATCATCCACGACCGCATCGTCGGGCAGCGTCTCCGCGATGCGTCCCCAGGCCAGCATCCGTTGCTTCACGTCGGTCCCGGGCTCCGCGCGGAAGGCGTCGATCGCCTCCGCGATCGCGTGGATCGGGTCGAGCAGCACGAAGGAACTGCCGCCGACCTCGAGCCAGGCGCCGATCCGGCTGGCGCTCGGCACCCTTCGGCCCGAGCGGAGGAAGCCGTACCGCGGTTCGAAGTCGGAATCGTGGATTGCCCCGGTCGCGATCACCTCGAGAGCGAAGGGCGCAGCGTCCGGAAGGCCCACGTACTGCAAGTCGTCGACGTTCAGACCCGCGACGCCGGACCAGGAGACGAGAAGCGACGCGTCGTCACCCGTCTGCCGAGCGAGGCCTTCGTCCCGGAGGCGGATCCAGGTCCCGGCGCCTGCCGGCGCGCCCTTCGAGTTCGTCCAGTTGCGGACCGGAACCTGCGGCTCGGCGTCCAGCCGGACGATCAGACCGTCTTCCGTCGGTTCGTACGCGAAGCGACCTGTCACCAGCGGCTCCGCTGCCTGTCGAACTTCGGAAGGAAGTCGCTTCGGTCGATCACGAGACCCGTATTCTCGAACAGCCAGTCGGCGATCGCGTTCTGCCAACGGCCGCGGTCGCTGCCGTGGTGGGCCTGGCGGTGGTCTTCACCCCAGGTCAGGTCGGAGCGATCGTACGTTCGCCGGTACAACCTCGGCGCCTCGGGATTCCCCCGCAGCCACATCCGGCAGGACCCGTTGTGGCTCCACTCGGCGATCGTGACCCCGCTGGCCAACTTCATCAACAGGACGGACTGCCCACGGGTAGCTCCGGTCAGGAAGGCCGTCGTCTCGGCCGCATCTCCGCCCCGCCTCAGACGACGCAGGTTCTTGCGTGCGCCTCGTCCCAGAACGAACCAGACATCGTCGATCATTCCGCCGTCGAAGCAGGTCTTCCAGAAGGTGTTCCGGTAGCGCCAGTGCTTGTCGAGTGCCGTTTCCTCGACGACACGGAGGAACAGCCCGAACGACTCTTCGTTCAACCAGCGGATGACCACGCGCCGGACGTCTTCCCGCACTCCATGCCAACGCTGGCGCCCGGAGGGCAATCGGGGATCGCCGAAACGGCGCAGGAAGAATCCTCGCAGTTCCTCCCTCACCGCCGGGGTCGGTGCGTTGGCCGCGAGCGGACTCAGGAGACCCTCGGCGATCGCCCTTCGCGTCCTCGGTTCGTCGAACCGCAGGCGTCCGCCGCACTGGAGCAGGGCGAGAAGACGGCCGAGTCTCGTGGTCTCGGGCGCCCGCACCAGGCTCGCTACGGCCTCGCCGGCCGAAAGGTAGCCGAGCAGACCCTCCCGGATGAATGCGCTCCGCTCCAGGGGGCCGACGAACCCTGCGGCCTGCAACATGCCGTCCACGGGCGTTTCGTCTGCGATCGTCCGGTTGACGAAGGACCTGCTGCTGCCTTTCTCGAGCAGTCCGTACTTGCGGCAGGGAAGGGCCCACGCGGAAGGCGGCGGCTCCTGACGCCTGGCGACCTCCGTCTTGAGGATCGACCGCAGGTACTCGAAGGAATCCAGCCGGACGGGATAGTCGCGCAGGAACACGTGGAGCAGCGTCCGCACAGCGCGGTTTCGGCGGCCTTCGCTCAGCCACTCGCCATACCGGCGAATCAGATGGCGGTCTTCCGCAAGCCAGCGCGCGCCGCTTCGGCGGCGGCGGCGGGCGCCTGCGCCATCTGGCGGATAGCAGAGCACCCACGGCAGCCTCCGCAGGTCGAACGGGCTGAGGTCCGCGAGCGAGCGCGACTCCGGGTGCAGGGCGGCGGCCTGCGTGCCGCCGCCGAACAGCCACGCCCTCCGCACCCGTCGATGCAGCGAATCCAGGTCGTAGTCACGGGCCGGCCCGGCTCCTGCCTGGACGTTCTGGAGTTTCCGCGCGACGTGTCCGGCTGCGGCCAGGGTTCTCGCAGGCTTGAAGGCGGCGCCGAGCCTCGGCAGGCTGGGGCCCAGAGCCAGCGCATCCCGCAGACCGACCTTGCTCATCGGGGCCCGGTGCCCATTCGGAGGCGCATCTCCTCGGCGAACTCGAACTCGTCCTGAGCGAAGACGCCCGGGGGCGGTTCGAGCAGAAAGCGAAGGTCGATCCGCCGGTTCTCGTCGAACCGATCGGGGACCAGGGTCGCCGGCCTGGTGTTGCCGTAGCCGCTGGTGGAGAGGACCGGGTGGCCCTGGGTGTTCCGCAGCCACTCGATTGCCGGTTCACAGGCGGTGATCATCCGGTGCACGGTCGCTGCCCGCATCGAGGACAGTTCCAGGTTGTCGCGAAAACGGCGGCCCGCGGCGACTGGAACGTCGTCCGTGTGGCCCTCGATCAGCAGGGTCTCGAGCAACCACGGATGGCGGCGCTGCCGACATTCGTAAGCGGCGGCCTCGCTGGGCCGGCACCAGTTCCGCGCCGCGCCGCCTTCTGCGGCGGGCGTGGAGCTCTCGCTGCCTGCCGCAGCGGGAGGACCCGGGTTCGGTCCGGTCCGGTCCGACGCCACGTAGCAGGGAAGGATCTCGTGGATCGCCCGGGCCAGGGCGCCGACGTGCGGGTGGTGTTCCGTGATCGGCGTCTCGCCGCCGGAGGGGAAGTTGATCGCGTTGTCGGACAACCTCAGAACGCCCTGCTCGTCAAGCACTTCCACACGAATCCCGGCGTCGCTCAGGCGGCTGCCGATCGCCTGCAGGATCCGGTCCCGGGTCTCACGGCCGGCGGTCAGTTCTTCGGTGACGCTCGTCAGTTCTTCGGTGACGCTCGTCTGCTCCTCGGTGACGTTGGCGAGCTGATACGCGAAGACCGCGATCGTGATGATGAACACGAAGATCAGGGCGGACACGAGGTCGCTGACCGTGGCCAGATAGCTCTGCCCGGCCGGAGCCGCCGAGCGTCCCGATCGTGCGTGGCTCATCGCCGCCTGGTCGATCTGTCCATCACTTCGCCAAGTTCTGCGATCGACTCGTCGAGCTCCGTGGTGGCACTCGCCAGGCTCTGGATCGTTCTGGAGGTCGTGCCGTCCAGTTCGCTGGCAAACTCCTGCACTCGGATGCAGTAGTTGGTCAACCCCTCGTCCAGTCCCTGGAACACGCGGGCAAGCGAGGCGTCGATCCCTTCGAACCGTTCCCGGTACGACGTCCAGGCAGCCGACGAGGACGCCTGGTACTCGCCCAGGGCGTCGACGAGGCGCTCGATGCGGCCGACGGTCTCGGCCGCGAGCTCCACGGCGGCGACCGTACGGTCGCTGGATGCTCGGATCGTCTCGAACGACGAACTCACTCTGGCGGCGGCTCCCCCGATCGCGCGGTGCGCCTCCTCCATCGTCTCCCGCGCGCCGTTCAGCCGGTCCACGAAGCCGCCCATGGCCTCCAGGAGATCGCGGCTCCGACGGGTCGAAAGGGCGAGATCTCCGGCAACTGCCTCGAGCTCTCGAGTTGAACCGGTGACACCGCTCGACATCTCGTTCGCGGCCGCAGCCAGCTCCCCGGCTGCCCGGGCCAGCGTTCCTCGAAGCTCCTCTGCCGTCTCGCGGTTCGCGTTCCTCACCTGTTCGGCAGACTCCGACGCGGTGCGCCGCAGCGTCTCGGCCGTGGCCAGGGCTCCTGCCTCCAACGATTCCCTCACCGAAGCCACCACCGAATCGAGTGCGCCGCCGACCTCCTCCTGAGACCTGGCGAACTGCTCCGAGGAGCTGGCGAGGGTCCGGTTCAGGTTCTCCAGCACGGCGGACATCTCGTCGAAGTGGTCGCCGGAGCCAGCTTTCATGGCCTCCGCGAAGCCACCCAAGGCCACCTTGATCAGTCGTTCGGCGTCCGACCCGCGGTCGCTCCGAAGTTCTTCGACCGCGGTCACCAACTGCTCGAGCAGCGGCGAGAGCCGGCCGGCGACCTTCTCTTCCAGGGCCTGGCTCAAGGTGAACGCCAGGTCCGTGTTGAAGCTCTCGACCTGTCTTGCCGTGCGGCGTTCCGCCTCCAGCTGCTTCAGGGCAACGCTCGCCGGCGTGATCCGCTCGAGTCGCCTCTCGAGCGCGGCGACCCAGCCGTCCAGATCCCGCTGAAGATTGCGGATCGAACGGCGCTCGACGAGAACGAACCAGATCGACGCTCCAACTCCGCAGATAGAAGTCAAGAACGCGAGCGAGGCGCCGTCGAGAAGTTCCGTCAGGGCTGCGGTCATCTGTTCCGGGACGCCGGAAGAGACCCCGGTCGCCGCGGCGCCGACTCCGACCGCGAGGCCGAGGAAGGTACCCAGAATGCCGAAGCCGGTCAGCAGGTTCGGCACCGACTGGTAGAAGGCGAGCGACACGCGCGGCGCCACGATCGCGGCCTCGTTGAGATGGTTGCCGGCTTCCTCGGTGTTGCGGATCGGATCTTCCGAACCTGGCGCGGGAATCACCAGGGTCTCGACGAACTCGGTCCAGGCGGCACCGAAGGCGTGTTCGGCCTCTCGGCTGTACTCCTCGAATCTGGCCGGAAACCCTGCCGGGTCAACGACTTCGTCCAGATCCTTCGTGAGGCTGCGGAGATTCTGGCGCAGCGAACGAACGCCGCCCCAGAGTCTTGCCCACTGCAGGACGAAGAAGCACCCCACGCACCCGCAGTAGAGCCGGACGAACTGCTCGGAGAGAATCCAGTCCGCGAGTCCGTTCATCGGACTCCGCCGACCGGGCGCGAGCGGCGTCTTCGCGTCAGTGACCGGAGTGATGGCACGGTCTCCCGACGCGCCGGGAGCAGGCCGCTTTCCCGGCCCTGCCCGAAGCGCCTGTCCGGGCCCGCCAGGCGGAGCGTCCAGGGAGAAGAACGGCCAGCGCCGCCGAGGCCGGCGCGCCGGTCGGAACCGAGCTGAATCATCACGGCGAGTGGTGGATGTTAGCCCGAAGTTCCGAGCGGCAAGACCAGGAATCCGTTGCAGGCGCGGGTCCTCGTCGATCGGCCATTTACGGCGCCGTGTACAAGGTCGGCTCAGGCTCCTGCTGGAGCGCAAGGCGTTCTCGGCGGGCAGGTCTTCCCTGGCCACGTTGGTGCGGACGATGCAAATCTCCGTTGAGGGCCTGCCGTCGAGGGCCTGTCGTCAAGGGCCGCTTCCTCGCCGATGCGCGCCTCGTTGCGGCTCCAGCGGAAGCCGTCTCCGGCGATCTCGATGTGGGCCCGAGACCTCCGCGCCCGTCACCAGGAGCGCGGTCTCGTGCTCGCGAGCCGTCGTTCGTGTGCCCGCTACACTTGCTGGCCAAACGGCAAGCCAGACTCGCTGGCTGCTCCAACAGCTCCCTTGGTTGCCATGAGCCCCGGTAGAAGCCCTCGGCCGGCAGCACACGCACGGAGCGAAGCGGCAGCGGAAGCAACGACAGCCGACCCGCGACTGACGCCCGAACCGGCGCGCGTCACCGAGCTCGGCGAGGTCTTCACGCCTGCCTGGTTGGTCCGGGATATCCTCGGCCTTCTTCCCGACGGCGAACTGGAGCGAACCGGAGCGACCTGCCTCGATCCGGCCTGCGGACACGGGCAGTTCCTGCTCGAAGTGCTGCAGAGAAAGCTCGCCGCCGTCGTTCACTCACCCATGGCCCCTGACGAGTATCGAGACGCCTCCATCGCCGTGCTGGCGACCGTCTACGGCGTGGACATCGACGCCCGCAACGTGACGGACGCGCGCGAGCGCCTGAGCGATCTTGTCTTCGCGACGCACCGCAAGGCGCTGGGAGAAGAGCCACCGGCGGAGTATCGCCGCGCGGCCCTGTTCGTGCTGGAGCGGAACATCGTCCAGGCGGACTTCCTCGAGGACGACTTCGAAGTGACCGAGTTTCGACCGGAAGGGGACCCCGGTTGCTTCGTCCTCGTCACCGCACCGTTCAGCGAGCAGCTTCCGCGGGACGATCCACGCCGACTCCCACTCCTGGCCAGCACGGCGACGACCCGGACGGACCTTCACCACTGGAGTTCGTTCGGCGATCAGACACCGAGATGATCACTGCGCAGCGACCCGCCGACATCCTCGACTGCCTGGCGAACCTGTCGAGCGACGAGGTCTTCACGCCTCCCCGCGTGGCGAACGCGCTGCTCGATCTGCTCCCGGAGGAAGTCTGGTCGAATCCCGGTCTGCGCTGGCTCGACCCGGGCTCGAAGAGCGGCGTGTTCCTGCGGGAAGCGGAACGCCGGTTGATGGAGGGACTGGCCGCGGTCATCCCCGAAGAGGAGGCCCGTCGGGAGCACGTCCTCCGCAACATGCTGTTCGGTCTCGCGATCACGGAACTCACCGCCCTCATCTCGCGGCGCACCCTCTACCACTGCCGGTTCGCCGACACGAAGTACAGCGTTGTGCGGTTCGAGGACGAAGACGGCAACATCCGCTTCCCTGAGGCGAAGCACGAGTGGAGCAGCGGCAGATGCGCTCGGTGCGGTGCGAGCGAACGGGCCTTCGCCGACCGCGCCAACCGCGCCGACCGGGAGGCCCACGCCTATCCGTTCCTGCACCTGTCGCCGGAGGCCGCGTTCGGAGAGGAAGAGATGCGTTTCGACATCATCATGGGGAACCCGCCGTATCAGCTCGACGACGGTGGCCACGGCAAGAGCGCCAAGCCTCTCTATCACCGCTTCATCGAGACCGCCAAGGCACTCGAACCGAGCTACCTGACCTTTGTCATCCCGGCCCGCTGGTACACGGGCGGAAAGGGGCTTGCCCGCTTCCGCAAGGAGATGCTCGCTGATCGGCACATCTCGCATCTCGTCGATTACCCCGACATGTCCGCGCTCTTCAAGGTTGGCGTGGATATTGCGGGGGGGGGGTGCTATTTTCTTTGGGACCGGGACCACGACGGCGACTGTCTGGTAGTTCCTGAAGGCGACCGGGACCGGGCCGTCCGGCGGCGGCTGGATGTCCTGGACGTGTTCCTCCGCGACGGACAGTCGTCGCGGATTCTCGAAAAGGTGCGGCGCCGCGTCGAGGCGGATGGTCTTGGCACGCTCGAAGCCCGGGTGTGGGCGAGCAACCCGTTCGGGATACGGGCTCACAAGGTTCCTCCGTCGGCCACGGAGGGGCCGACCGGAAGCAACACCGTCCTTCTCATGACAAGAGACGGGGACAGGTTCATTCGTCCCGATCAGATCCCCAGGAACCGCGGTGCTGCAGGTGTCTGGAAGGTCGTGATTTCCCGCACCTCCGCCGAGCATGCCGGCAACCCGGACAGCAGAGGAATGAAGAGAGTCCTGTCGCGTTCGCGGGTTCTGCCTCCGCGATCGGCCTGCACCGAGACCTACCTGATCGCCGGTACGTTCTCGGGCGAGCGGGAGGCCACGAACTTCCTGCACTACTTGCGGACGAAGTTCGCCCGGTTCCTGCTGTCTCTCATGGTGTCCACCCAGGACATCACCCGCCGCAGCTTCTCCTTCGTGCCCGCCATCCCTGCTGGCCGCTCCTGGACCGATCGCGACCTGTACGACTACTTTGAACTGGACGAGGAGGAGGTCGCCTGCGTGGACGGCCTGATCAAGGAGATGCCCCGGTGACGGCCGAACGCGAGAGGCGGCCGGTCATCTACGCCTACACGACAGAGGCCGCATCGCGCCGCGAATGGACCCGCCGCAGCGGCGGCCGCGGACGGATCAAGGTCGGCTACACGGAGCGCGACGTCCGGCAGCGGGTTCGGGAACAGGAGAACAGCCCCGAAGCTCCACGCATCCTCTTCGAGGAGCGGGCCTTCAACGAAGCGGGAGAAGCCTTCAGGGACGAACCCGTGCACGCGGCGCTGCAGCAGGTCGGCGCCTGCCGGCTGGCCCGCGACGGGAGCGGCACACCGTCCGAGTGGTTCGAAGCGACGATCGAAGAGGTCCGACGCGCCTACAGCCTTGTCCGCACCCTCGGCCGGTCCGAATCGCCGTTGAACTTCCGCATGCGTCCCGAACAGGAACGAGCGGTGGAGGCCGCCGCCAACTACTTCCGCACCCACCGCAGAAGCTGCGACCGGCACTTCCTCTGGAACGCGAAGATGCGCTTCGGCAAGACGTTCGCCGCCTACCAGCTGGCCCGCAGGATGGACTGGCGCCGGCTGCTCGTGCTCACCTTCAAGCCGGCGGCCGAGGGCGCGTGGCGCGAGATCATCGAAGGTCACGCGGACTTCGAGGACTGGCAGTTCGTTGGCAACCAGGAAGGCTGGGCAACCATCGACGAAGCCCGGCCCATCGCCCAGCTCGTCTCCTTCCAGAACCTGATGGGGCGAGACCGGCAGGGACAGATCAAGGACTCGCTCGAGCTTGTCCACGCCGAGGACTGGGATTGCATCGTGGTCGACGAGTACCACTTCGGCGCCTGGCGTGACGGCGCCCGGGACCTCTACGACACAAGCGACAGGCGGGACAGGCTGGAAGCGGAGGACGCCGACGACTACCGCAAGGGCGAGTTCCTGCTGCGGGACGAGATGGCGCTCAGCGCCGGTTGCTGGCTCTACCTGTCCGGCACGCCGTTCCGTGCGTTGGCTCAGGGCGAGTTCCTGGAAGAGCAGATCTTCAACTGGAGCTACAGGGACGAACAGACGGCGAAACGCGCACACGAGGACGATCCGGCGAGCCCCTATGCCGAACTGCCGAAACTCGTGATGTACGCCTACAGGATGGGCGATGCGGTCAGGGAGCACGCGCGAAGAACGTTCGACGACGAGTTCGACCTGAACGCGTTCTTCGCGGCGGGGAAGACGCCGGACGGCTTCGTCTTCGAGCGGGAGGAAGACGTTCATGCGTGGCTCGACTGGCTGCACCGGCAAGTCCGGCCCGGAGAGCAGCGGTCCTGTGCGCCGTACGCCACGGCAAGCCTCCGGCAACCGCTCCGGCACACGGTCTGGTTCCTGCAGAACGTCTCCTCCTGCCGAGCGATGAAGTCGCTGCTCGACCGCCACCGGTTCTTCGGCGACTTCGAGGTCGTCCTTGCCGCCGGCCCTGGCGCCGGATCGGGAATCAAGGCCAGGTATCCGGTCGACCAGGCGATCGGCGACGGCACGAAGACCAGATCGATCACCCTGACCTGCGGCAAGCTGATGACCGGCGTTACCGTTCCGCAATGGGGCGGCGTCCTCATGCTGCGGAACCTGAACGCCGCCGAGACGTACTTTCAGGCCGCGTTCCGGGTGCAGTCGCCCTGGAGCGACCAGGATCCCCGGTACCCCGACCGCCGGAAGGTGCGCAAGGAGACCGCCTACATCTTCGACTTCGCGCCGCAGCGGGCGCTCGAACTGATCGCCGCCTACTGCTCGAGCCTCGCCGGCGGAGACCGTGACCAACCGAAGGAGGTGGAGGAGTTCCTGAACTTCCTTCCCGTGCTCTGCCACGAGGACGGGCGGATGGTGAACTTCGATGCGAACGAGTTGCTGGATTACGTCTACTCCGGCATTGGCGCCGCCATGCTGGCGAGACGCTGGCAGTCGCCGCGCATGGTCAGACTGGACCGGGACACCCTGGCGGATCTGCTGGAGAACGAAGCGCTGTGCGAGGCCCTGAGCCGGATCGAAGCGTTCCGCAACCTGCGCGACCACGCCCGGCGGGTGGTGAACTCGGACGACACGCTGAAGGAACTGCGTCGGAAGAGGAGAAAGCCTGACGCCGCCGCCCGGAAGGCCAGAGGGGAAGCCGACAAGCGGCGCAGGAAGCTCCGCGAGAGGCTGCTCCGGTTCCTGTGCAAGGTGCCGCTCTTCCTGTACCTGACGGACTTCCGGGAAGAGTCCCTGTACGACGTGATCCACCGGGTCGAGACACGGCTCTTCGTCAAGGTGACCGGGCTCGAACTCGAGCACTTCGACCAGCTCTGCGAGATCGGGGTGTTCAACGAGCGGGCGCTGAACAGCTCGATCCACGCATTTCGGCGCCAGGAGGCGGTCCATCTGATCGAGCCGTAGCGCATCGGCGATGGAATCGACGAGTCGGCGTCCTCCCGTCCGGTCTCGCCATCGTCGTGCAGGACGGTTCCGCGACGGTTCTCGTTCCGGTTGCACCCGACGGCGGCGCTGGGCCGGTTGTTCCCGCCGGACGATGGCGTCAGTCGAGCAACCCGTACTCGATGGCGTCTGACAGGGCTTCCCAGCTCGCCTCGATGATGTTGGTACCCGCGCCGACCGTGGTCCACCGATGGCCGGCGGCGACGAAGTCCACGAGCACCCGGGTGGTCGCGGCCGTCCCCTTGGCGCTGTCCAGGATGCGCACCTTGTAGTCGGCCAGCCGCATCTCGGCCAGCTGCGGATAGTGCGGCTCCAGCGCCTTGCGCAAGGCGTGGGCCAGGGCGTTCACCGGGCCGTTGCCTTCGGAAGCCGTATGCGCGATCGTGCCGTCCGGCACCTCGACCTTGACCGTCGCTTCGGCGACCAGCCCGCGGCCGTCCCGATGCTCCACCACGGTCAGGAAGTCGATCAGCCGGAACGGAGACCGGTAGCCGGGTTCCGCCCGCCGCAGCATGAGCTCGACCGAGGCTTCGGCGGCCTCGAAGCTGTAGCCGCGGTTCTCGAGGTCCTTGACCTTGTGCAGCACCTCGCGCGCGTACGGCGTGCCCTTGCCGACGCCGATGCTCTCCGCCAGGTGGATGATGTTGCCGCGCCCCGAGAGCTCGGAGACCACGGTGCGCATCTCGTTGCCGACCACTTCGGGCGCCAGGTGCTGGTAGCTGGTCGGCTCCTTGAGCATCGCCGCGACGTGGATGCCGCCCTTGTGGGCGAAGGCGCTGCGCCCCACGTACGGCAGGTGGTCGTCATGCGTGATGTTCGCCACGTCGGCGACGTAGCGCGAGAGCGCGGTCAGCTCGCGCAGGCTCTCGTCCGGAACGCAGGAGACGCCCATCTTGCACTGCAGGTCCGGCACGATGGTCACCAGGTTCGCGTTCGCCACCCGCTCGCCGTAGCCGTTGATCGTGCCCTGGACCATGACCGCGCCGGCCCGCACGGCGGCCAGCGAGTTGGCCACGCCGCAGCCGCCGTCGTCGTGCGCATGGATGCCGATCCGGACATCCGGACCGAGTTCTGCCCGCGCCGCGTCGACACCCGCCTCGATCTGCCACGGAAGAGCGCCCCCGTTCGTGTCGCAGAGCACGACGTAGTCCGCGCCCGCCGCGGCCGCCGCCCGCAGCGTGCCGAGGGCGCATTCCGGGTTGCCTGCCAGGCCGTCGAAGAAGTGCTCCGCGTCGTAGATCACCTCCCGCCCGCGGTCCTTGAGGTAGCCGATCGTGTCGCCGATCATCGCCTCGTTCTCGGCGGCGTCGGTCTCGAGCACCTTCTCGATGTGCAGATCCCAGCTCTTGCCGACCAGCGCGACGACGGGCGTGCCCGCGGCGACCAGCGCCTGGACGTTGCCGTCGCGGTCGCAGGCGCCGTGCTTGCGGCGCGTGGCGCCGAAGGCGCAGATCCTCGCCTGCACCAGCTCGACGCGGCGGATGGCCTCGAAGAATCCGGCGTCCTTGGGATTCGATCCCGGCCAGCCGCACTCGATGTAGGGGATGCCGAACGCGTCCAGGCGCCGGGCGATTGCCACCTTGTCGGCCAGTGACAGCGAGATGTTCTCGCGCTGCGTACCGTCGCGCAGCGTCGTGTCGTAGAGCTCGATCCGGGTGGTCCTCAACGCGCCATCCTCACATCATGGGGAAGCATCTTCCAGCCCCGGTCCCTGCAGCAGTTCGATCAGTTCCTCGCGCGAGAAGACCTTGTTGAGACTCGGATCGTCCTCCTGCACGACGCTTTCCATCAGGCGCCGCTTGCGGTCGATGATCGCCGCGATCCGTTCTTCGAGCGTCTCTTCGGTGATCAGCTTGAACACGTGCACCACCCGCTTCTGGCCGATGCGGTGGAGGCGGTCCGTCGCCTGGTCCTCCCGGGCGGCGTTCCACCAGCGGTCGTAGTGAATCACGACCGAGCCGCCGACCAGGTCGATGCCCGTGCCCCCGGCCTTCAGACTGCCCAGGAACACTCTGCACTCGTCGTCGTCGTTGAACCGGTCGACGACCTTGCCGCGTTGGCGGGTCGAACCGGTCAGGGTGACGTAGTCGATGCCGAGCTTCGTCAGGTAGCGCTCCAGGATCGCGATCATGCCCAGGTACTGCGTGAAGACGACGACCTTCTGCCCGCTGTCGAAGCTCTCCTCCAGCAGTTCCTTGCACAGATCCCACTTGCCGGATGCGTAGTTCTCGTAGCGGTCGATGTCGCCGACGGCCAGCGCCGGATGATCGCAGATCTGCTTCAGCCTGTTCAGCAGCGCGAAGATGTGGATGTATGGCAGGGAACCCCGTTCGCTCCGCAGCGTCTTCATCAGCACGGAGCCCTTCGTCTCGATCGTCTGCCGGTACATGTCGAGCTGTTCCCCGCTCAGGCGGCAGGTGCGCACGTCCTCGATCTTCTCCGGCAGTTCATCCAGCACCGCGGTCTTGACACGGCGCAGGACGAAGGGCGAGGTCAGACGCCGCAGGTTGACCGCGTACCAGGAGTCGGGGTCGAGTTCGTTCGGTCCCATGAAGTCGACGTGGCTGTCATCGCCGCCGAGATAGCCGGGCAGAACGAGGTCGAACAGCCCCTTCAGTTCGGTCAGCGAGTTCTCGATCGGCGTCCCGGTCAGCCCGAGCTTCATGCGCGCCTCGAGCGCCGCAGCGGCCCGGTAGCCCAGGGTGCTGCGGTTCTTGATCTGCTGGACCTCGTCGAACACGATCAGGCCCCACAGGCGCTCGCCGAACCGCTCCACGTCGTTGCGCATCACACCGTACGAGGTGAGCACGACGTCGCCCCGGGCCAGCGACCCCTCCAGATTGCGGTGAGGTCCGTGGTAGCGGACCGGCCGCAATCCCGGAGCGTGCTCGCGCAGCTTGTTCCGCCAGTGGCTGATCACGGTGCGTGGGCAGACGACCAGAATCGGCAGGTCGATGTCGAGCTGCTCGCGCAGAATGACCATCAGGGCCATCGCCTGATGGGTCTTCCCCAACCCCATGTCGTCGCACAGCAGGCCGGCCAGATCGTTCTCGTACAGGAACTTGAGCCAGGCGACGCCCAGCTTCTGGTACGGCCGCAGGGCGCTCTTCAGGCCTTCCGGTTCGACCAGCGGATCCGCGGGCCTCAAGGTCAGGAACCGACGCAGGAAATCGGTCCGGCTTCCCTCGCCCTCGACCCGGATCGGCGCCGCGCTCGACGCCTTGAGGCGCAGCAGCTCGGCGGACGAGAGGCGCACGCGCCCGGCGCCGTCGGCGCCCTCGGCGCTGGACCGTCCGGCACTTGCGCGAGGAACGGGCCACGAACGCAGGCTGCGCAGCGCCGGCGCGTTCAGGTCGATCCACCCGGAAGCCGTCTCGAGATAGGGCTGGCCCGCCTGCTTGGCTTCGAGCAGCTCGTTCAGCCCCACGTCGCCGCTGCCGAATCCGTAACGGATCGAGAGCAGGCCGTCTTCGTCTTCCTCGCCCTCCGGCGCGATCTCGATGTAGTCGAACTCGGTCACGATGCCGAGACTGGCCAGGGGATTCCGGTCCAGCGTCGGCCGAGGTTCCGCGGCCGGAGGCTGCGAGCGAAACGTGCTGATGGTCGCGGCTTCGAGGTGCAGGCGCTTCGGTTCGCGCCATCTTCCGTCGCTTCGTGTCGATCGCCGCACGAGGATTCCCAGCTCTTCGAGGAACACGAGGTCGCCGTAGTGGAAGCGTTTCCGACCGGGTTCGTCGAGCACTTCCTCTCCCTCCGCGGCGAGACGCAGGACATCGAGTTTGTGTTGCTCCTCGATCCTGGTGTCGGGACCGGGGTAGAAGATGTCCCCGGCCTCGAGGGCCGCAACCGAGTCCTGCCCGGTCTCTGCCAGCAGCGCGAGCGCGCTGTTGACCCGCTTCCTCGGCACGGCGATCCGAAAGCGGACCGACGCCTCGGAATCGACCCGGACCTTCAGGAACAGACTGCCGCTTCGAAGGTCGATCGCGGGCTCGAGTCGAATCCGGGACTCCACGAGTTCCGCGACGCCTGGCCCGCCGGCGATGTCGCCGTACTCCCGAAGCGCGTGGTAGGCGAGGCGGTACCAGAGGCTCCGCTCGAAGAACTGCCGGTTCGTCTGCATTCCGGCCTTGTTCAGGTGCTGCTCCTCGGGCGTGCGCATGAACGTCGCCAGACGCTCCAGGAGCCCTGAACGATCGGCCGCCGAGGCGCCGGAAGAGAGCTTCCCGATCCGCTCGAGGAAGCGAACCACCGATGGTGACTGTTCCGCGTAACGGAGAACCTCGACCTTTGCCGGCGTGAACAGGCGGATCGCCCCACTCGGACTCTCCTGCAGAACACGGCAATCCGAAACGGACGGGACGTTGTCCTCGAAGACCGTCTGCGCAAGCCGGTACCAGCCGCTGCGGATGAACAGGTCGAACCAGCTGCCGCCCAGGGCGCGGTGCAACTCGCGGATCTCGCCTTCGAGCTGCTTCAGGTGGCGGCAGCCGCTCCGCCGGCCCGCCGCGCAGCTGCAGAAGGTGAGGGGCCGCTTCGACCCGGCCACGTTGGCGAGATGCACCGCCGAACCCGGCTCCGGATCGTGCGGATCCGGCAGCAGGCCGATGCCGGTGCGGTGGAACTCGAGACGTGGGAACAGCTTCACGACAAGGGCCGAGTCGGCTCAGGGCAAGGCGGAACACGCGCAAGCGCGGCGCCGGAGCAGTTCATTCGATGGCCGATCCACTGCGGACAGATCCACTGCGCTGAGCGCGTAAACGCCCGATACTATCGCCGATTCTGGACGCTGTGGGCCTGCTTCCGGCACGAAAACGCGCCGCGGCGCAGTCCTCCGGATTCATCCGTCACGGGAGAGGCCTGTCGACGGAACGGGACGAGGCAGCCACCCGGTTTCGACGGACTTCCACGACCGCTACTTGACAGCCGCTCTTCTCCTCCCCTACGCTCCCGGCACGATTCTCCTCTGCGGCAGAACGCCAGCAGACCTCAGCACCGGCAGGACACTTGAACCGACCCATGACGCATCTGGAAACCGGATGGCGTCGGAGCAGTGTGCGGTTGCCGCTTGGCGGCCCCCGGTCCGTCCCTGTCGTTCGTGCGCGGCCGCGGTCGATTGCCGATTTCCGACTTCCCGCCAGCCTTCTCTTGCTGGTTCCGGCTCTGGTTCTTCTCATCCAGGGGGCCAACTAGGCGCGCCAACCGGAACCCGAGCGACCTTGAGCCCCCAGCACCGTCTGGGGGCTTTTTTGGTTGGGCGCCACGGGTGACATGCCGCGAAACACCGCTCCGCCATGAAACACTGCCCTTTCCCCTTCGGCCGCCATCGGAGAAAGCAGCATGCCCATCGAACGATCTGACTGGATCTGGATCGACGGCCAGTGGAAGCCGTGGGATGAGGCAACCGTCCATCTCACCACGCACGGCCTCCACTACGGCTCTTCGGTCTTCGAGGGCATTCGCGCCTACGACACCGGCGGAACGACGGCGATCTTCCGCCTTGGCCCCCATATCCGACGCCTGTTCGACAGTTGCCGGATCATGCGCATGGATCCCGGTCAGACGCCGGAGCAGGTCGAGGAGCTGTGCATCGAGACAGTCGCCCGCAACCGCCTCGAGTCCTGCTACATCCGACCGCTGATCTACCGGGGCGCCGAAGAGATGGGCCTCAATCCCATCGACTGCAGCGCCGAACTCGCCATCTACGCGGTGAGGTGGGGGCGCTACCTGGGCGAGGAGGCCATCGAGCAGGGGGTCGATGCCGCGGTCAGCTCCTGGCGGCGTTTCAACTCGAACACGGCCGTGCCGCTTGGCAAGATCAGCGGGCAGTACGTGACCAACCAGTTCGTCTCCATCGAGGCGCGCGAGCACGGGTACGCCGAGGGCATCATGCTCGACGACCGCGGCCTGGTCTGCGAGGGAGCGGGCGAGAACCTGTTCCTGATCCGGGACGGCGTGATCCATACGCCGCCCCTGTACAACTCGATCCTGGGCGGCATCACCAGGGACTCGGTGATCACGATCGCCCGCGACCTGAAGTACGACGTGCTCTTCCAGCCGATCGCGCGCGAGGAGCTGTACCTGGCCGACGAACTGTTCATGACCGGGACGGCCGCCGAGGTCACCCCCGTCCGCTCCGTGGACCGCATCCCGATCGGCCGCGGCTGTCGCGGCAAGATCACGCATCACCTGCAGGAGGAGTTCTTCGGCCTGGTCGAGGGCCGACTCCCCGACCGACACGACTGGCTCACTCCCGTACCCCGACTTGCCGTGGCGACGCCTGCCGCCGGGGCCTGACCAGGAGGCCGAGACGAGATGACCGACTTTCCGACCGCTGCTGCAGAAGCCGTCGAACCCCCGCGCCGCGACGCTGCGCCGCATGCGAACCGGTCCGCGGATCTGTCCGCAGGTGCGCGGAAGAACCTGACAGGCGCCGAGATGGTCTGCGAGTGCCTGCTGCACGAGGGCGTGGAGATCGTCTTCGGTTATCCCGGCGGCGCCATCCTGCCCACGTACGACGCACTGACCAGGTATCCGCAGCTTCACCATGTGCTGACCCGGCACGAACAGGGCGCTTCCCACATGGCCGACGGGTACGCCCGCGCCACGGGCAAGGTCGGGGTCGCCATGGCGACCAGCGGGCCCGGCGCCACGAACCTGGTGACCGGCATCGCCACGGCGATGATGGACTCCTCCCCCATCGTCTGCATCACCGGCCAGGTACCCACCGGCGCCATCGGCACCGACGCGTTCCAGGAAACCGACGTCACGGGCATCACGCTTCCCATCACGAAGCACAACTACCTGGTCACCAGCATCGACGAACTGGCCGAGGTCATCCGCGAGGCGTTCCACATCGCGCGAACCGGCCGCCCGGGGCCCGTGCTCGTCGACATCCCGAAGGACATCCAGATTGAGGCCGCCGAGTTCGTCTACCCGACCGAGCCGGTCGTGCTGCCCGGCTACAAGCCGCCGCTGAGAGGGCGGGCCGACCAGATCGATGCCGCCCTGGAACTGATCCGGGAGTCGAGGCGGCCCATCATCCTGGCGGGCCACGGCATCTCCATGTCGAATGCGAACCGGGAACTGGCCGAGCTGTGTGAACGGGTGCAGATCCCCGTCGCGCTCACGCTCCTGGGCAAGGGGGCCGTCTCCGAGCGGCATCCGATGTGCGTCGGGATGATGGGGATGCACGGCGGTGCGGAAGTGAACCACGCGATCCAGCAGGCCGACCTGCTGATCGCCCTGGGCATGCGTTTCGACGACCGGGTGACGGGCAACCTGCAGACCTACGCCAGAGGCTCCCGCAAGATCCACGTCGACATCGACCCCTCCGAGATCAACAAGAACGTGAAGGTCGATGTAGGCATCGTCGGCGACCTCCGCGAAGTGCTGCGGCAGCTGCTTGAACGCGTCGAGCGCCGGCCTGACGAGGCATGGTTCGACCGCATCGCCGAATGGCGCGCCGAATCCGAGTTGCGCGAGATCGTGCGTCCGAGAGATGCGCCCCAGCATCCTGCCGTCCCCGAGGGCAAGCTGCTCGGCGCCCAGGTCATCCGCGATCTGTTCGAGTTCACGGGCGGCAGGGCCGTTACCGTCACGGACGTCGGCCAGCATCAGATGTGGGAGGCCCAGTACTACCAGCACGAGCGGCCCCACAGCCTGATCACCAGCGGCGGCCTCGGTACGATGGGTTTCGGTCTGCCGGCGGCGATCGGCGCCAAGATGGCCCGCCCCGACCAGGAAGTGTGGGCGATCGTCGGCGACGGAGGCTTCCAGATGACGTCGATGGAACTGGCCACCGCGGTCCAGGAGCAGGTCAACGTCAACATCGCCGTGATCAACAACGGTTTTCTCGGCATGGTGCGCCAGTGGCAGGAGTTCTTCTACGAGGAGCGCTACAGCCAGACGCCCATGGTCAACCCGGACTTCTGCAAGCTGGCAGAGGCCTACGGGATTCCGGCCATCCGGGTCACCGAGCGCGGGCAGATCGAAGCAGCCGTGCGTGAAACCCGGGTCCGGACCGCCGGACCCATGCTGATCGAGTTCGTGGTCGAGAAGGAGGAGATCGTCTTCCCCATGGTGCCGTCCGGCGCCGACCTTGACGACATGATCCGCCGCCCGACCCCTGAGGAGTTCGAGCGCAAGCGCCGCGAGCGCGCAGCGGCTGAGGCAGCGGCTGAAGCAGCGCCCGCCGCGGCAGAGCCGGAACCGGCGGCGCCCGCGCCGGCCGCCGCCGTGGGCACGCGGTTCGGAGTCTGAGGACGCTCGGGAGCCCTGTTATATGGCCAAGCACATCCTTGCGGCGCTGGTCGAGAACCGCCCGGGCGTCCTGGCGAGGGTCTCCAACCTGTTCCGCCGCCGCAGCTTCAACATCGACAGCCTGTCGGTCGGGCGCACGCAGCGCGAGAACCTGTCGCGCATGACGATCGTCATGGAGTCGGACACCGCCGAAGCGGACCGACTGGTCAAGAACCTCTACAAGCTGGTCGACGTGGTCCACGTCGATCACCTGCACGGTCAGCCCTCCGTGGTCCGGGACATGGCTCTGGTCAAGGTCAGGGCCTCGTCGGAGAACCGGCGCGAGGTGATCCAGCTCTGCGACATCTTCCGGGCGCGCATCATCGACGTGGCGGCGGAATCCCTGGTAGTCGAGATCACCGGAGAGGAAGAGAAGCTGGCGCACTTCACCGAACTCGTGCGGCCGTTCGGCATCGTCGAGATGGTCCGCGCCGGCGTCATCGCGATGGGCCGCGGCAGCCACACCCTGAAGGAAGAGGGATACAAGCCGAACCGCGGCCGTTCCTCGAGCCGCCGCAATGTGCTTTGACAACGTTCCCCGACGCCGCCGCGAAACCTGCTCACGCATCCACCGACCGCCGACCAGCTGACGGACCCGCTCACTTCACCCGACGAGGACTCGACCCGGATGGCAAGGCTCTACTACGACGACGACGCGGATCTCTCCCGGCTCGAAGGCCGCACGGTTGCGGTCATCGGCTACGGCAGCCAGGGCCACGCCCACGCCCTGAACCTGCGCGACAGCGGCGTCGAAGTCGTCGTCGGCCTGCGCGAGGGGAGCGGCAGCCGGGCGAAGGCGGAGGCCGCCGGCCTCGAGGTGCTGAGCAACGCCGAGGCCGCTTCCCGCAGTCGGATGATCATGATCCTGGCTCCCGACACCGTGCAGGCGGAGCTGTACGAACAGGACATCGCGCCAAACCTCGAAGCGGGCGACACGCTGATGTTCGCGCACGGCTTCAACGTCCGCTACGGCGAGATCGAGGCGCCCCGGAAAGTCGACGTGTCCCTGGTGGCGCCCAAGGCCCCCGGACACCGCGTGCGGGAGGTGTTCACCGAAGGCGCCGGTACGCCGGGCCTGGTCGCCGTGGAGAACGACGCCACGGGCGGCGCCCTGGAGGACGCCCTGGCCTACGCCAAGGGGATCGGCTGCACCCGCGCCGGCGTCATCGAGACCACGTTCACCGAGGAGACCGAGACCGACCTCTTCGGCGAGCAGATCGTTCTCTGCGGCGGCGTTTCGGCCCTCGTCCGGGCCGGTTTCGAGAAGCTCGTGGCCGCCGGCTACCAGCCGGAGATCGCGTACTTCGAGTGCCTGCACGAGCTGAAGCTGATCGTCGACCTGATGTACGAAGGCGGGCTCGGCTACATGTGGTACAGCGTCTCCGACACCGCCGAGCACGGCGGCTACCACGCCGGCGATCAGCTGATCACGAAGGACGTGCGGGCGGTGATGGACAGGGTGTTGAGCGACGTCCAGGACGGCACCTACGCTCGCGAGTGGATTGCCGAGAACCGGAAAGGCCGTCCGCGGTTCGATTCCCGCCGGCAAGCGGAGAGAACGCATCCGATCGAGGAGGTCGGCCGGGAACTGCGTCGGATGATGCCGTTCCTGGAGGCCAGGGAGGTGTAGGCGTGGCAGGACCGGGACTGACCGGCGACTACGTCCGGATCTTCGACACCACCCTGCGCGACGGCGAACAGTCGCCGGGCGCGACGATGACGAGCGCCGAGAAGCTCGAAGTGGCGAGGCAGCTCGCCGTGCTCGGCGTCGACGTCATCGAAGCCGGCTTTCCCGCCGCCAGCCCTGACGATCTGGAGGGTGTGCGGCGGATCGCCCGCGACGTGGGCGGCGGCGCCGGCCCCGCGATCGCAGGTCTGGCCCGCTGCTGGCGCGAGGACATCGACAAGGCCTGGGAAGGTGTGCGGGACGCCTCGAAGCCGCGCATCCATGCCTTCATCGCCACCTCCGACCTGCACATGGAACGCAAGCTGGGCATGACCCGCGAGCAGGTGCTGAGCCAGATCGGCCACATGGTCGCGCATGCCCGTTCGCTCTGCGACGACATCGAGTTCAGCCCGGAGGACGGCAGCCGCTCCGACCGGGACTTCCTGGTCGAGGTCCTGTCGCTGGCGATCGCCGAGGGCGCTTCCACTCTGAACGTTCCGGACACGGTCGGCTACGACATGCCGGTCGAGTACGCGGATCTGTTCCGGTACCTGATGGAGCACACCGACGGCGCCGAGCGGGTCATCTGGTCGGCCCACTGCCACGACGACCTCGGCTGCGCGACCGCGAACACGCTGGCGGCGATCGAGGCCGGCGTCCGGCAGGTCGAGGTGACGGTCAACGGCATCGGCGAGCGTGCGGGAAACACCTCGCTCGAGGAAGTCGTCATGGCGCTTCACACCCGGCCGAAGATCTACGGCGTCGGCACTCGCCTGAACACGACCGAACTCGTGCGCACCAGCCGGCTGGTGGCCCACTACACGGGAATCGCGGTGCCGCGAAACAAGGCGATCGTGGGTGAGAACGCCTTCGCCCACGAAGCCGGCATCCATCAGCACGGCATGCTCCAGGATCAGCGCACCTACGAGATCATGACTCCGCAGACCGTCGGCCTGACCCGGAGCAAGCTGGTCCTGGGCAAGCACTCCGGCAAGCATGCGCTTCGGTTGCGCCTGGAAGAACTCGGCTTCGAACTCGATCGTCAGGAACTGCGCGTGGCTTTCCGGCGCTTCAAGCAGCTCGCCGACCAGAAGAAGGACATCACCGACGCCGACCTGCAGGCGCTCGCCAACCAGGAGATCCTGGCGCCCGCCGAGATCTTCACGCTCAGCCAGTTGCAGATCAGTTGCGGACGACCCGGAATGCCTACCGCCACGGCTCGCCTGCGGGGGCCGAACGGCCAGGAGTACATCTCGCCCGGTGTCGGCACCGGCCCGGTCGACGCCGCCTTTCGCGCCATCGACGCGGTCGTCGAGGCCAGGAACACGCTGCTCGAGTACAACGTCCACAGCGTTACCGAGGGCATCGACGCGATGGGCGAGGTCACGGTCAGGATCGAGAGTCCGCCGGCAGGCCGCGGCAGGGGCCGGGTCTTCGGCGGCTACGGCGCCGATACCGACGTCATCGTCGCCTCGGCCAAGGCCTACCTCGCCGCCCTGAACCGGATGCTGACCGCCGTCGGTACCAAGTACACGGCGGGCGAGAGCGGACCGGCGACACTCACGGTCTCCGGGCCGCAGCCGGTGGAAGCATGAGCCGGACGCTGTTCGAGAAGATCTGGCGCCGTCACCTGGTGACCGCCGAGGAGCGCGGCCTGCCGGCGACGCTCTTCATCGACCTGCACCTGGTGCACGAGGTGACGTCGCCTCAGGCGTTCACCGAACTGGCCGAACGAGGGCTGACCGTGCGGCGGCCCGATCTGACCCTGGCGACGATGGACCACTCGACGCCGACCGACCCGTCGATCGACGACGCGACGCTGCGGGTGCTCGACCCCGAAGGAGCGGCCCAGCTCGACCGGCTGCAGGCAAACTGCGAGCGCCACGGCATTCCGCTCTACGCCATGGGAAACGAGCGCCGCGGCATCGTCCACGTGATCGGGCCCGAGTTGGGCGCCACCCAGCCCGGGATGACCGTGGTCTGCGGCGACAGCCACACCAGCACGCACGGCGCACTCGGCGCGCTCGCCTTCGGGATCGGGACCAGCGAGGTCGGCCACGTGCTCGCCACGCAGTGCCTGCTTCAGCACCGGCCGGGGACGTACGAAGTCCGCGTCGACGGCCGCCTGCAGGAAGGCGTGGTCGCCAAGGACATCATCCTTGCCGTGATTGCCCGACTCGGGATCGGCGGCGGCACCGGTCACGTGTTCGAGTACACGGGCGAGGCGATCCGCGCTCTCGACATGGAAGGCCGCATGACGGTCTGCAACATGTCGATCGAGGGCGGCGCCCGCGCTGGCCTGATCGCACCCGACGATGTGACCTTCGACTATCTCGAGGGTCGGCCGATGGCGCCCTCGGGGGACGACTGGGAAGCGGCGCTCGAGGACTGGAGGTCCCTGCCCACCGACGAGGGTGCGGTCTTTGACCGCACCACGATCCTGGACGGCTCGGCGCTCGAGCCCATGGTCACCTACGGCACGAACCCGGGCATGGCGATCCCGATTGCGGGGGTGATTCCCGACGCAGGCACGGTCGAACCGGAGAAGCGAGCGTCCTTCCTCAAGGCGCTGGACTACATGGCTCTCGAACCGGGTCAGGAGCTTCAGGGCAAGCCGATCGACGTCGTCTTCGTTGGCAGTTGCACCAACTCCCGCTACAGCGATCTCGCGGCGGCGGCGAGCGTGCTTCGCGGGCGCAAGGTGGCCGACGGCCTGCGCGTGCTGATCGTGCCGGGTTCCGATGCCGTCAAGCGGCAGGCCGAGCGGGATGGCCTGGCCCAGGTCTTCGTCGATGCCGGCGCCGAGTGGCGCGAGGCCGGCTGTTCCATGTGTCTGGCGATGAACGGCGACCAGCTCGCGCCCGGCCAGTACGCCGTCAGCACGTCGAACCGCAACTTCGAGGGGCGTCAGGGCGCCGGCGGGCGCACTTTCCTGGCCAGTCCGCTCACTGCAGCGGCTTCCGCGGTTACGGGTCGGGTCACCGATGTACGCGAGGTGCTCTCATGAGGCGAGTCCTCTCATGAGGCGAGTCCTCTCATGAGCAAGGGCTTCGACCGCTTCGCCGGCACGATCGCGCCGCTGCCGATCCACAACGTGGACACGGACCAGATCATCCCGGCGTCCTATCTCAAGGTCACGGACCGATCGGGGCTGGCTTCGGGCCTGTTCTGCCGCTGGCGCTACCGGGACGGCGATCCCGAAGGCGAGCGAAACCCCGACTTCGTCCTGAATCGGCCGCAGCATCGGGACGCCCGCATCCTTCTGGCCGGCGACAATTTCGGCTGCGGCAGCTCCCGCGAGCACGCGCCCTGGGCGTTGGTCGGCCACGGCTTCCGCGCCGTGATCAGCACTTCCTTCGCCGACATCTTCCGCAGCAACGCGCTGAAGAACGGCCTGCTCGTGGTGCCGGTGACGGAGGAGGTCTCTGCCGCCCTGTTCGACGCCGTCGCCGCCGATCCGACAACGCAGGTCACGATCGATCTCGAGTCCCGGACTCTCGGCCTGCCCGACGGCGGCCAGGCCTCGTTCGATGTCGACCCCTTCGCCCGCCGCTGCCTGCTCGACGGCACCGACCAGCTCGGCTACCTGCTGAACCGGATGCCCCGCATCCAGGCGTTCGAGGCCGCTCACCCCTCGCGGCTGGACACGCGGTCCGCCTGACCGGGCTGACTTCGGCCGCGCAGCGCCCCCGGAAGAATGCAGGCAGGCATCGTTCTCCTTCCCGGCGACGGGATCGGGCCCGAGGTGACCGCCGAGGCGGTTCGCGTTCTGACCGCGGTCGCCGATCTCGGCGGTCACGAGTTCCGTCTCGAGTACCACCCGATGGGCGGCAATGCGATCGACGAGTTCCGGAATCCCCTGCCGCCGGGCACCCTGGCCGCCTGCAAGGACGCCGATGCCGTGTTGCTGGGCGCCGTCGGCGGGCCGAAGTGGTCCGACCCCGCCGCCGAACTCCGTCCCGAGCAGGGACTGCTCGACCTCAGGGCTGCGCTCGGCCTGTTCTCCAACCTGCGCCCGGTATCGGTGTTCGAGCCCCTGGCCCCGTTCGCGCCGCTCAAGCCGGAGCTGCTGCGCGGCGTCGATCTCCTGTTCGTGCGGGAGCTGACCGGCGGCATCTACTTCGGTCCGCGACAGGAGCAGGGTGACGGCGACGTGGCGCACGACACGCTCGTCTACTCCACTGCCGAAGTCGAACGCGTGGCCCGCGTGGCGCTGCGCGCCGCTCGTGGGCGCCGCCGCAAGCTCGCCTCGATCGACAAGGCGAACGTGCTGGCCTCGATGCGGCTGTGGCGCCGCGCGGTGACCGAGGTCGCCGGCGCCTATCCGGACGTCGAGGTGAGCCACCACCTCGTCGATGCGTTCGCGATGCAGTTGATGCGCTCGCCCGCAGAGTACGACGTCATCCTCGCCGGCAACATGTTCGGCGACATCCTGAGCGACGAGGCCGCCATCCTGGCCGGCTCGCTCGGCATGTTGCCCTCGGCGTCCCTGGGTTCGGGCCGCCAGGGACTGTACGAACCGGTCCACGGTTCGGCTCCCGATATCGCCGGCCGGGGGATCGCGAACCCGATCGGCGCGATCCTGAGCGGGGCGATGCTGCTCCGGCACAGTCTCGACCTCGAAGCGGAGGCCAGGCAGGTCGAGGATGCGGTGGCCGCGGTGCTCCGCGACGGACTCCGCACGGCCGACCTGGCGCCCGGGGGACAGCAATCGGTGTCGACGACCGAGATGGGCGAGGCGATCGCCGCCAGGATCAGCGGCGCCTGACCGCCTGCGCGACCCTCAGAACAGGATCAGCAGCGCGACCCCCAGCAGCAGCCGGTACGCCACGAAGACCTGCAGGCTCCTGCGCCGGAGCCAGCCGAGCAGAAGACCGATCACCAGGTAGCCGACCACCGCCGACAGCGCGGTCACCAGCAGCATCGCCGGCAGTTCCGATACCGGCATTGCCCCGCTCAGCAGATCGAGCGTGTTCTCGCCGACCACGAACACACCGGCCGGGATCGCCATCAGGAAGGCGAAGCGCGCCGACGACTCCCGATCGAAACCGAGCAGCCGGCCGGCGCTGATCGTGACCCCGGCGCGGGAAGCCCCCGGGATCAGTGCAGCGGCCTGGGCGGCGCCGAACAGCAATGCGTGCCGCCAGGTGATCTGGTCGAGACGGCGGTCCTGCCCGCCCCAGCGGTCCGCCGCCCCGAGCAGGAGGCCGAAGCCGATCGTTGCCCAGGCGATCACGCCCGGACTGCGGGCATCGCCGGCAATCCAGCCCGATGCCGCGATGCCGACGAGCAGCACCGGCAGGGACGCGATCCCCAGCAGCGGGATCATCCGCCGCTCCGCCGCTCCGCCGCCGCCGTCGGTGCCGCGGCTGCCGTCGGTGCCGCGGCTGCCGTCGCCGCGAAGGGCGCGGACAAAGCCCAGGAGGTCCTTCCGGAAGTAGGCGACGACGGCGAGCAGCGTCCCCGTGTTGGCCGCCACGTCAACCGGCAGACCCTGGTCCGGCCAGCCGAACAGCCGCGGCAACAGGACCAGATGCGCCGTCGAACTGATCGGCAGGTACTCCGTGAGCCCCTGCACGAGAGCCACGAGGATCAACTGCACGGGCCCCACGAGAAGCAAGAATAGCGAAGCGGCAGGACGCGCGCGCCCGAAGCGGATACGATAGCCGCCATGAACAGGTCACACCGCTGCCTCAGCTTGATCCTCACCACCCTCGCCGTCATCGCCTCGACCCTCGCCTGCGCCCGGGAAGAGACCGATTCCGCAGCCAGCGGGGAGCCGCTGCTCGTCGAGACCTGGAGCGAGAAGGCCTCGTATGCGCTGGGCCTGAACATCGGCGGCAACCTGGAGCCGGACGACCTGGAACTCGACCTCGAGCTGCTGCGGCGCGGCTTCATGGACGGTCTCGAAGGCACCGAGGCGCTCGATTCCGAGGAAGTGGACGCCGTGTTGACCGAGCTCGGCGTCAGGATGCAGGCACACAAGGACCGTGCCCAGCAGGCCGCCTTCCTGGAGAACACGGCCCGCGGCGCGGCCTTTCTGGCCATGAAGGCCAAGGAGGAGGGCGTCGTGGAGACGGACTCCGGACTTCTTTACCGCGAGATCCGCGCCGGCAGCGGTGACCGCCCCGCCGCCGATCAGGCAGTCACGGTTCACTATCGCGGCACTCTGATCGACGGCACGGAGTTCGACGGCACCTACGAACACGACCAGCCCTCGACCTTGCCTCTGAACCGCGCGATTCCCGGCTGGTCCGAGGCGCTGCAGTTGATGAAGCCGGGCGCCAAATGGGAGATCTTCATGCCCGCCGATCTCGGCTTCGGCAAGAACGGTGCGCCGCCGGCCGTCCCGCCGGGCGCCGCCCTGATCTTCGAGGTCGAGCTGCTGGAGTCGGTGGACTAGGAGCGCTCAGCCGGTGTCTGCGGTGAAGCGATAGCCGACGCCGCGGACGGTGTGGAAGTGACGCGGCCGCTCGGGGTCGGGCTCGAAACGCCTTCGCAACCGAAGGACGAAGCTGTCGATCGTCCGGGACGAGGGGAACGCCTCGTAGCCCCAGACGCGGTCCAGGATGTCCTCGCGCGAGACGACTTCGCCTTCCCGCTCCGCCAGGGTCTTGAGGATCATCGCCTCCTTCTGGGTCAACTGCTGGGCCTGACCGTCCCAGGAGGCGCCCGTGAAGGCGGTGAAGTCGAAGTGGTTGTCGCCGAACCGCACCACATCCGGCGCCGCCTCCACCGCCCGCCAGGCTCGCCGACGCAGGATGGCCTGCACCCGCAGCAGCAGTTCGGTCAGATGGAAGGGCTTGGCGAGGTAATCGTCGCCGCCGGCTTCGAGGCCGCGAATCCGATCGTCGACTCCGGCCTTGGCGGTCAGGAAGAGCACCGGCGTATCGACGCCGTTTCTTCTCGCGTCCTCGCACAGCGTGAAGCCGTCCACTCCAGGCAGCATCACGTCGAGGATCACGAGCTGGTAGCGCGGATCCCGAATCCGTTCCAGCGCCTCCTCGCCGTCGCCGATCCAGTCGACGTCTAGGCCTTCCGCCTCGAGGTTGAAACGGATGCCCGCGGCCAGATTCTCCTCGTCCTCGACCAGGAGCACCCGGGCCGCCTCCTCTGCCGCGGCCTTCACGACGCCGGCCCTGCGGCAGATTCTCCGGCCGGCCAGATCACGCGAAAGGCGGCGCCGCGCCCCGGACCCTCGCTGCTCGCTTCGACCTCTCCGCCCTCCAGGGTCACGAAGCCGCGCACGAGATAGAGACCCAGGCCGCTGCCCTGCTTGTTGCGCCGCAACTCGCTGCCGGGCCGGTAGAACTTCTCGAACAGCCGGCGGCCTTCGGAGGGCTCGAAGCCGACCCCGTCGTCGAGAACCTGGAGTTCGACGGCCGAACCGAGGCGTCGGGCCGTCACCTCGACGCGGCTGCCGGCCGTCTGCGCCGACTCGATCGCATTGCCGATCAGGTTCCGAAGCACCGTGCCCAGGCCGACCGGATCGGCCTGCAGTCCGAGGCCGGGTTCCACCTGGACATCGATGTCGATCCCTTGGGCGCCGCGCGCTCGGTGCCCCAGTTCGGCGAACGCCAGCGACACCGCTTCGGACAGATCGACCGACGACCGGCGGGGCGCCGCCCGTCGCTCCTCCAGGCGGGTCGTCTCCAGCAGGTTGCCGACCAGACGCTCCAGCCGGCGCAGGTCCTCCAGATTCCGTTCGAGCAACCCGCGCCGGTCGGCCGCCGCCAGGTCGCGCAGCAGCAGGGTCTCGGTCACGAGCCGCAGACTCGCCAGCGGACTGCGCAGTTCGTGCGACACGGCGGCCAGGAAGTTCTGCTGACGGTTGAGTAGATCCGCCTCCCGGCGCAGAACCCGCCACAACACCAGGATCCCTCCGCCGAGCACGAACAGGAAGAACGCGCCTTCCCAGCGGTATTGGCTCAGATGGCTGCGGCGTTCGATCTCGATCGCCTGCAGGGACTCCGGCCTGAGCCGCACGCCTTCCGCGTCGATCACGAGATCCGCGTGGAAGGCCCGCAGTTCGTCAAGCGGCTGACCGGCTCGAAGCGCCGCTGCTGCCGCGTCGCGGTCGACCTCCAGACGTGCCAGCCGATCGTCGGCGATGCGGTCGGCGAGCCGCGCCTGGTCCACCAACCACCAGACAACCTGGACCGCAGTGATCGCAAGCAGCAGCAGGAAACCGACCTGCAGCCGCCGCACGCGCCGGCTCTCCGCCGACGAGGAGGCGGTCAGGCCGAACCGGGTGACTCGTTTCGGCATGCGGGCCCTATTCTGCAATGAAGGCACTGCTCTGCAATGAAGGCACTGCTCTGCAACGAAGGTCCTGCTCTGCTGCGAAGGCCCTGCTGTGCGACGAAAGGTCCTGCTCTGCTGCGAAGGCCCTGCTGTGCGACGAAAGGTCCTTGCTCTGCTGCGAAGGCACTGCTCTGCCAGGAAGCCGCTGCGAACGCGGCACGTGGGCTCGGACCCGCGAATCGCTGGCAGCCGGACGCTTGTCTGTCTTGAACGACATCGCCTCGAACACCTCCAACCAACCGGATGCGCCAGGGGCACTGGCTGCGCTCGTCCTTGCTTCGCCTTCGTGATCGGGCGCCGTGAACCGACCTGCCGTACCAGCCTGCAGTCCGCTCTGCCCAACTCAACACGACAGCGTGGTTACTGCTAGTTTCCGCCGGTGCCTCAGTCGGTTTCCGTCAAGCGCGTACCGTCCACCGACGGCGTCGAACTTGCCGTGTACGACTACGGCGGCGACGGCCCGACGCTGCTGGTCGGCCATGCAACCGGGTTTCACGGCCGGGTGTACGATCCGATGCTTGAACACTTGGGCGGCTGCCGCCGGATCAGCGTCGATCTGAGAGGCCACGGCGACGCGACCGCCCCGGACGGTCTGGACTACCGCTGGGAGAGCTGTGCGGACGATCTGCTGGCGGTCGTCGACGCGCTCGAGCTGAGCACCCGGGGGCCGCTGGTCGGCTTCGGCCACTCGATGGGAGCGGCCGCCCTGCTGATGGCCGAGCCGCGGCGGCAGGGGCTGTTCGCCGGCCTAGTCTGCTACGAGCCGGTGATCTACCCGCCCGGCGTGACGGACGACGATGCGCGTCTCGGTGTCTGGGTCGAGCGCACGAAGAACCGCCGAAGCCGTTTCGATTCGTTCGAGGCCGCTGTCGCCAACTTCGCGTCGAAGCGGCCGTACGCGCTGTTCGCCCCGGCCGCTCTCGAGTCCTACGTCAGGCACGGTTTCGCCGGCCGGCCCGACGGCGCGGTCGAGATCAAGTGCCTGCCGACAGTGGAAGCGCAGCTCTACCTGATGGGGCCCCGCCATCGCGCCTGGGACACCCTGCGCGACGTGCGCTGCCCCGTTTCCCTGGTTCGCGGCGCCGTCCTCGTCCCTGGACCGGCGTACTGGGCTGAAGCCGTGGTCGGCGAACTGCCGAACGTCGACTTCGTGGAGCTTCAAGGTCTTGGCCATCTCGGACCGATGGAAGACCCCGGGCGGGTAGCGGAGCTGACGGCGGGTGTGCTGCGGAGGGCCGCCGCCATCCGGCGCTACTGACGCTGCAGCAGCTCTCGGCCCCGCGCCACCGCCTGCCGCTCCTCGACCGGACGGCCCAGGCGGTTCAGGATGTCGGCGAGCACGAAGTAGCCGAGAGCGCCGTCCTCGCCGACGGGTTCGAGCTCCAGCCCCTTGCGGGCGATCGCCTCGGCCTCCCGCAGGTCGAGACCCTGATCCATCAACGCCTTCGCCAGATGGAAGTAGCCGCGCGAGAAGTCGGGCGCGGCCTCGACCGCGTCCCGATATGCCTCGATCTGGTCGAGAGGACGGCCCGAACGGCCATGGAGCCGGCCGAGGTTGAAGCGCGGCCGCTGGTCACGCGGCCGGAGTTCGGCCGCGCGGCGGTACGCCGAAGCCGCGTCGTCGAGCCGGCCCGACTCGTCGAGCAGGACGGCCAGGTTGAACTGCGCTTCCCCGAGCTCCGGGTTCGAGGCGAGGGCCTGCCGGAACTTCGCCTCGGCCTCGGCGCGCCTGCCCATGAAGGCCATCACTTCGCCCAGCTTGCTCGTCACCACGGGCGGCGGTTCGCGGCCCTCGGAAGCAGCGGCGAGCACGTTCTCGGCCTCGTTCAGCTCGCCGCGCTCGACGTGGATTCGGGCGAGGGCCATCGTCGCCTTCGAGTCCTGGCCGGCGACGTCGAGCAGGCGCCGGTAGCCGACCATCGCCTCGTCGATGCGGCCCAGTTCCTGGTAGGCGTTGGCCAGCCCGAGCAGGGACTGCCGGTGCTCGGAATCGAGCGCCAGTGCACGCTGGAAATGCGAAATCGCCCGCTCCGGGTCGCCGGCAAGAAGCGTGATCGTGCCCAGGAGCTGGTGCGCGTCGAGCAGCCCGCCGTCCTCGGCGAGTGCAGCCCGCAGTTCGGCGGCAGCCGCGTCGTTGTCGCCGCTGCCGAACGCGCTCTGGGCCCTCATGATCGCGCGGTGGAGGTGGGCCTTCGTCTTGGCGTCGGCGCGCGGACCTTCCGCCTCACGGCGCTTCACCGCGCCGCGGCCGGCGAGATACCCGAGGGCCCGCAGCTGCGCCAGAGCCGCTTCGTCCAGGTCGGGCTCGGGGGTCGCTTCAGGCGCCGCGTTGTCGAGCTCCGCCGCCAGGTCCAGCACGGCGCGCCTCAGTTCCCGCGACACGTCGCGCTGTTCGAGCAGGACGTTCACGAGCTCGCGCGGATCCTCCAGCAGGGCGTAGAGCTCCGGGTCGGGCGTCTCGATGTACTTGTAGTCGGCCGTGCGCAGCGAGCGAAGCGGCGCCCAGCCGTAGTGGTCGAGGGCGTAGAACGACTCAGCATAGACGCCGCGTTCGGCAGCCGGGTCGTCCATTCCTGCCATCGACAGGAGCAGACTGCGCCCCTGTACGGCGCCGCCGCCGTCAAGGTCCGCGAGTTCTGTCAGCGTGGGCGCGATGTCGACGTGGCTCACCGCCTCCGCGACCACCCGGCCGCCTTCCACGCCGCCAGGCAGCCGCACGATCAGCGGCACGTGGACCGTGGAGTCGTAGACGAAGAAACCGTGATGGCTCTCGCCGTGATCGCCCAGTCCCTCGCCGTGGTCCGCTGTCAGCACGACGATCGCCTCGTCGAACAGGCCGCGCTGCTCGAGTGCGTTCCGGAAGTCGCCGATCAGAGAGTCCGTGTACGCCACCTCGCCGTCGTAGGGCCGCCCTTCGTACTGCGAACGGAAGGGCTCCGGCGGCTCGTACGGATCGTGGGGATCGAACAGGTGCAGCCACAGGAAGAAGGGCGGCTGCTCTGTCGTGCCAGGGGTTGCGGCGACGCGGCCGTTCGAGGGGACGGCTTCGGCGAGCGGCTCGTCTCGCGATCCATCTCGCCGTTCGTCCAACCATTCCAGGGCGTGCGCGATCGTCTCCGGTCCCGCGCGCTGGACCGAGCCCAGGTTCGCGCCGGCCATCGCGTCGAGATCGAAATCGTCGACGTAGGTATCGAAGCCGCGACCGATCCCCCAGCGTGCATCGAGCACGAAGGCGCTGACGAAGCCGCCAGTGCGGTAGCCGGCTGCCCGGAAACTCTCCGCGAGAGTGGGGTGGTCCGTGCCCAGTACGTAGCCGACGTTCTCGCGCACGCCGTGGGAGGGCGGGTAGAGGCCGGTCATGATCGAACTGTGCGCCGGCAGCGTGAACGGCACGGTCGTCGATGCGTTGGTGAACCGGATGCCCTCGGCGGCCAGACGGTCGATGTGCGGCGTCTTGACCCGCAGGGAGCCGTAGCTCGACAGCCGGTCTGCCCGCAAGGTGTCGATCGTGATCAGGATGACCGGCGGCCGCGCGCTCGAGGCTCCCCTCGACAAGACTCCTCTCGGCTGACTCCCGACAGCGGTCGGACCCGGACCGGGCGACTCGTCGAACGGTTCGGGTGCGCAGGCAGTCGTGCCCAGGGCCGCGATGACCGCCGCAGTGGCCGCGAAGACCGTCGCGATCGCCGTCGGCGAGGCCATCGGCAGAATGTGCCGACGGCTGCCTGCGTCCGGTTCGCTCCGGCTCCAGGTCGGGTACCGGGGGCGGTCGCCGAGGGTCCGCCGCGAGCTGCCGGCGCCGGCGTCCGGTTCGCCTGCCGTGCCCGCAGCCATCGCGATATGCCTGCTCCTCCGATCCGGCCTGCTACTCCGATCCACGGAGCGCACCCAGAGCGCGAATGTGCTCCGGACCCAGGCCGCAACAACCGCCCACGATCCGAGCGCCCGCGGCCACCCAACCGCGCGCTTCCGCAAGCAGGTCTGCCGGAGCGATCACGTCGACGAAGTTCCAGTTCGGCATCGTGAAGTAGCCGGACTCGGGATACACGCCGATCGGCCCCTGCCAGCGCTCCTGCACCATGGCCACCGCCTCCGGAACCGCCGCGATCTCGCTGTGCATCACGTGCACGACCTTCGGGCCGAGTGGAATCAGCGTGTCCAGCAGGTCCTCGAAGGACTCGTCGGGCCAGTTGAAGGGCGTGATCGCGCCGGTAGCCGGGTCCTTCCGGGCGCTCATCCCGAGCCACACCGGCAGACCGGTCTCCTTCGCCGCCTCGAAGGCGAGGGCAGCGCGCTCCTGGTCCTGCATCATCTCGAGCGCGATCACGTCGACGCCCGCCTCGGCCAGGAGCTCGCACTGCTCGCGATAGGCCGCGGACTGCACGTCCAGCGGCTCGTACCCGCCGCGCACGTTGCTCGCCGGCATCGTCGACAGCGAGCCGGCAACGAGCACTCCCGGACATCCGGCGCGCTCCCGCGCCTCCAGAGCCGCGTCCACGGCCCGCCGCACGATCAGGCCGACCTGATCACCCAGCCCCGCCGCCTCGAGCAAGGGTCGGTGCGTCGCGAACGTGTTCGTGATCACCGCGTCCGCGCCGCAACGGATGTACTCCTCGTGGAGATCCCGGATCGCGTCCTGATGCTCCAGCGCCGCCGTCCCGCACCAGGCAGCCGAGTCCATCGGCACACCGCGCCGCTCCAGTTCCGTTCCGGTGCCGCCGTCCAGCAGCAGCACTTCGCCGCGGTCCAGGCACTCGTGCCACTCTTCGACGATCCCCATCTGCTCTCCCTCGATCCGCGACTCTGCCACACCGCCACAGCACGAAGATTCCCGCAAGGTCCCGGTCTGTCTCCCACGCGCCGGTGCCGGCCACTGACCAGTCCCCGTGCGCTGCTTTTCGGCGAGTCCTCGTCGACGAGGCCCACCGAATGTCGGCCCGCGACGAGTCCGACCCGGGCGGTCGGGCGCCGGCTCCGGCTACACTCGCGGCCCGCCTCGGCAGAACGCAAGCGGGCAGGACGCAAGCGGGAGGCAGACGTCATGAGCAGTGACTGGTTCTACAAGTTCGACACGCTTTCGCTTCACGCCGGTCAGAGGCCCGACGCGGCGACCGGAGCGCGTGCGGTACCGGTCTGCAACTCGACGTCGTACGTGTTCCGCGACACGGACCACGCAGCGGGACTGTTCAACCTCGAAGAGGCCGGGCACATCTACTCGCGCATCTCGAACCCGACGGTGGCCGTGTTCGAGGAGCGGGTTGCGGCGCTCGAGGGCGGCGTCGGCGCGGTGGCGACGGCCTCGGGCCAGTCGGCCTTCCACCTCGCCGCGGCGACCATCCTCTCCGCCGGCGACCACGTCGTGTCCTCCGCGGCGATCTACGGCGGCACCCACAACCTGCTGAACCACACGCTGCGGCGCTTCGGCATCGAGACCACGTTCGTCGAACCCACCGACCCGCGGAACTTCGCTCGCGCCGCGCGGCCGAACACGAAGCTGTTCTTCGGCGAGACGATCGGCAACCCGCGGATCGACGTGCTGGACATTCCCGCCGTCGCCGATCTCGCGCACGGCATCGGCGTGCCGCTCCTGATCGACAACACGTTCGCCACGCCGTTCCTGTCGCGGCCGATCGATCTCGGCGCGGACATCGTGATGCACTCGGCGACCAAGTTCATCGGCGGCCACGGCATCACCCTGGGCGGCGTGCTCGTGGACAGCGGCAGGTTCGACTGGGCCGCCTCCGGACGCTTCCCGATCATGACCGAGCCTTGTCCGGGCTACCACGGCATCGCCTTTGCCGAGCACTACGGTCCGCCCGCCTTCATTCTCAAGGCGCGGCTCGAGGGGCTGCGCGACTTCGGCGCCTGCCTCAACCCGCAGGCGGCGTTCTACCTGCTGCAGGGGCTCGAGACGCTGCCGCTCCGCGTCGCCCGCCACGTGGAGAACGCCAGGGTTGTCGCCGGGTTTCTCGAGCAGCACGAGGCCGTCTCCTGGGTGAGCTACCCCGATCTGGCGAGCCATCCCCAGCACGACCTGGCAAGGAAGCTGCTGCCGAAGGGCAGCGGCGCCCTGATGACGTTCGGCATCCGCGGCGGTCTCGAAGCCGGAATCGCCTTCATCGAGAGCCTGGAACTCTGGTCGCATCTGGCCAATGTCGGTGACGCGAAGAGCCTGGTCATTCACCCCGCGAGCACGACCCACCAGCAGATGACGGCGGAGGAGCTGGCGGAATCCGGTGTGACCCGGGAGATGGTCCGGCTGTCCGTCGGACTCGAGGATCCGCATGATCTCGTTGCCGATCTGGACCGGGCGCTCAAGCGCGCCCGGAAGCAGGTATCGCGGCCGCGGGCGGTTGCCTCCTGAGCGAGACGTGGTCGGAATGCCGGACTTCGAGATCGATGGCCGCGAGGTCTACTGCGGCGCCGGCGGCGTCGCCTGGAAGCCGGGGCGGCCTCTCGCCCTGCTGCTTCACGGCGCCGGCTGCGACCATACCGTGTGGGCGCTGCAGGCCCGGTCGCTGGCCCAGCACGGCTGGAACGTCGCCGCGCCCGACCTGCCGGGTCACGGTTCGTCGGACGACGTGGGCGGCCTGTCGACGATCGGCGACTACGCCGCATGGACCGCCGACTTCGCCGCCAGGGCCGCGGCAGAGGCGGGGAGCGTCGACATTGCCGTCATCGGCCACTCGATGGGCGCCTGCATCGCGGTCGACACCGCGGCCAGGCTGGACCGACGCACCAGCCGGGTCGCTCTCTTCGGTGCCGGCGAGACGCTGCGCGTCAACCCCGGCCTGCTCGCCGACACCTTGAAGAGGCCGCTCGACGCCCACCGCTTCATCGCCGCGTTCGGCCACGGCAGCGGTGCTCACTTCGGGGGCGCCGAGTCGCCTGGATTGTGGATGCTCGGCGCGACCATGGCGCTGCTCGACCGCTGCAAGCCGCAGGTGCTCCACCGCGACTTCGCCGCCTGCAACGAGTGGGAAGGCAGCGAAAGCGCTCCGCGAGTCACCTGCCCCACGCTCGTCGTCGCCGGTGCGAAGGACCGGATGACGCCGCCAGGAGCCGGCCGCGCACTCGCCGACCGCATCCGCGGCAACGGCGGCGTTGACTTCGTCACTGTGGCCGACGCCGGCCACATGCTGATGGCCGAAGCGCCGGGGGCCGTCACGCGCTGCCTGCGCGGCTTCCTGCGAAGCGCCTGACTTCCGAGGGCCGCCGTCCGGCCGACGCCGCCGACTGGTCGGTGATCAGTCGGCGCTCGCGTCCGCGGCGATCTCCGCGATCTCCGCAAGGAAGGGGCTGGGTGGTCCGGCCCAGGTCAGGACCAGTTCGTCGCGGGCCCGCGTCATCGTGGCATAGAGAAGATTGCGCTCCAGGTCGATCTCATCCTGCTGCTCGCTCTCGTCCTCCATCTTCCGCGCATGGTATGAGGGAAGGCTGTGTTCATCGCAGCCGAGAACGAGGACGACCTTGAACTCGAGCCCCTTGGCGCTGTGCATCGTTCCCATCTGCACGGCTTTCCGCCGCCGTTGCGCCTTCAGGTTGTCCCACTTGATCGCCGCTCCAGCGAGCGCCTGTTTGAGCCGCCCGAGTCGTCTGGTCGTCCGCGCGAAAACCGCCATCTCACTGCCTTCATAGCCAGCGGCCCGCCACTCCCTGATGACCCCGAGGGCGGCCTGCGCCTCCTCGTCTCGGGACCTGGCGCCCAGACCGCGGGGCTCGGGACCGCGGAAGACGGAACGAGCCCTGATGCGCGACTCGCTGCCGCCCTCCATGTCGTCGACCGCGGCCGGCCGCACTCGGTCGGCCCACTTCTGAATCTGCCTCGAGGTCCTGTAGTTCACCCGCAGGATCGTGGAACGGCCCCGCACCTCGATGCCGAGCGCTCGCAGGCTGAAGCCGCCCGGGTAGATCCTCTGCCCGGCATCGCCGCAGATCATGAAGTTCTCGGGCGCCGCCGCGCAGAGTGCGTGGAGGAAGCGGAGCTTCGATGTCGTGAGGTCCTGCACCTCGTCGACGACCACGGCCGTGCAGGGGCTGCTGACCTTGCCTTCGCGCAGGAGACGGAAAGCGATCGTCGACATTCCAGCCCAGGTACAGACCCTCTTCTCGGTCGTCATCCGGAGAGTCGCCTCGAACACCGGCCAGAGCTGACGCCGTTCCGCAGCCGGCATTCGCTTGCCGCGCCCGATGCGGCGCGCAGCGCGGTACGCGTCCCAGGTCTCGATGCCCTGCATCTGGATCACGCGGTCCCACTCCGCCTCGACGAACTTCGCCGGCATGAGAGGCGCCATGCGCTCGCGGCACTCCTCCAGGCACGTCGCCACCGCCTTCTCGTTCGGATACACGCGCGATCCGCCGCGCTTTGCCACCCACAGGGCAGCCGAATCGACCGTGCGCACGTCGATCGCCCTCAGTTCCTCGTCCGAACAGAGCATCCGGAGGCCCTGCTCGAGGTTCTGCTTCAGCGTCGTGGTGAATGTCGTCAGCAGCACCCGTTCGCCGCGGCGAGCCAGGGCGCGGGCCCGGTGCATCGCCACTACTGTCTTGCCCGTCCCTGCCGAGCCCGACACCTTCGCCGGCCCGCTGAACTCCCGCTCGACCATGGAGCGCTGGTCGGGATGGAGGAACGCGATCCAGCGTTCCAGGGGCGCCTGCAGGGCGGCACGCAGTCCCTGCACGTCGTCACTGACGAAGAAGAACCTGCTCTGCATGCCGGGTGCGTCGGTGACCGGTCGATGCCCGGCCAACGGCTTCGGTGGAGTGACCAGTTTGCCGTCGGCGATGTCCAGCAGGTTGTCTCCCGCGCAGGACGGCAGCTTTTCGTGGATCTCGAGCAGTTCGTCTTCGGAACGGAGCTTTCGGATGACCGGAAGCCAGGTCTTCGGCACACCGACCGAGAGCAGGTAGGGATCACCGTGGTCGGCAAAGAGCGGCGGCGCGTCCTCGCTCGGTTCCGTGCTCGTCCTGATCCGTTCGATCTCCCGCTCTACCTCCACTGTCCTGACGATCTGCAATTGACCTGTCACTTCGTGCCGACCGATCGTGCGCCGTCTCGCCCATTGATACGCGTCGTCGTGATGGCCGCAATGGAGGAGCGCCCAGACCGAGCCGTCCCGATGGAGGATGGCTCGCAGTTCCCTGGAGATCCGGGCCGACCAGACGTTCTTCGATCCGGCCCGGGTCACCCGTTCGAGGCTGGCCCCGGCGTTCGCCGGATTGCTGAGGAACTTGCTGACGAAGCCCAGGATCCGTTTCTCATGGCCCGAAAGGCGCGCCGCCGCATCGAAGAACGAATCAGCGACTATTGTCTGGGGCACGTCACGCTCTCCCTCGAACGTCGCGGCTCCGTGCTCCACGGCTTGCATGGAACTCCAAGGTTCCCTGCGCGGCAGAGCAGCGCCACCCGCCGTGGATACTGCTCCGGGCACCGCGAACCAGGGTAATGACTGCTCGGGAAGCGGCAAGGCTAACAAACGGAGCGACTCCTCCTGCGACGTGCGGTCAGGACTCGAAAGCGGCGATGGCCCCCGCCCCGAATCCACGTCGAGCGCGGCGAGCTGATTACTGCGTTCGACTCGGAAGCTGCGTCCACGGTCGGCGCCGTGAGCAGGCTCGCCGGCAACGCCCCGCTGAACGGACGGGCGAGTGCCCTGGCAGTCGCCCGCGCTCGAGGGCGGCGCCGTGCTCGTTCGAGGTCGGGCGACCGCGCCCGGCGCCGCAGGTCGAGCCGATCGCTGCTCACGGCGGAGGCTCGCGCGCTGCGTGGAGAACGTCCGCGTCGTTGGTGACCGAAGCCGCCTGACCTACTTCGCGAGGCTCTCGGCCAAGCGCATCAGAGTCACGGCCTCGTGACGGTAGCCGTAGGGGTCGTTGCCGGTGTTCGCCTCGGCCAGGGCGACGGCGTCGGCGTAGGACCAGTCGCCGGTGTAGACACTCCCTCGAAGGAGCTGGCCGAAGCCGGCGACGGCGGCGGCGAATCGCTGGTCGTTGCCCGCCGTGCCCATGTCACGGGTGATCGGCAGTTCGATGAGTTCGCTGTTGTCCTCGCCGGGTTCCTTGTAGCGCAGGCGGAGGAAGGCGAGTTCTCCGGCGCCTGCTCCGGAACCTGGCTGCGCACGGGGCGGTTCCGAGGAACGGTCTGCGTAGCGCAGAGCATCGTGAAGGACCGCGGGGGAGCCCACGGGCGTCACTTCGTAGATCGCCGTGACCGTGTGTCCCGCGCCGATCTCGCCCGCGTCGACTCGGTCGTTGTGGAAATCCTGCCGCCGCAGCGCGCGGGTTTCGTATCCGATCAGACGGTACTCGGCGACTGTGGCGGGATTGAACTCCACCTGGATCTTCACGTCGTCGGCGACCGGGAACAGCGTGCCCGTGAGTTGATCGACGAGCACCTTCCGGGCCTCGGAGAGCGTGTCGATGAACGCCGCCTGACCGTTGCCGTTCTGGGCCAGCGCCTGCATCGTCGCGTCGTTCAGGTTGCCCCGGCCGAAACCGAGGACGGAAAGGTAGATGCCGTGCTCGCGCTTCCGGGCGATGAACTGCTCGAGTCGTTCGGGATCGGAGATACCGACGTTGAAGTCGCCGTCCGTGGCCAGGATGACCCGCGTGACCTCGCCCTCGGCGGCCATCTCCTCGGCCGTCCGGTAGGCCAACTGGATCCCTGCCGCCCCGGCGGTCGAGCCGCTGGCAGCCAGGCGGTCGAGTGCCGCCAGAATCGTGCCGCGCTCCGTGGACGCGGTGGCATCGAGCACGCGACCCGCACTCTCGGCATAGGTGACGATCGCCACTTCGTCCGCAGGATCGAGTTGTCCGACCATCAGCCGGAAGGACTGCACGAGGAGAGGCAGCTTGTTCGGCCGGTCCATCGACCCCGACGTGTCGATCAGGAACACGAGGTTGAGCGGCGGACGGTCGTCGGTTGCCGGCTGGCGCGCCTGGATGCCGATGTGCATCAGAAGCGTGTCGGGGTTCCACGGCGTCTCCGAGACGGTGACCGTCGGCCGGAACGGCGCTCCGTTCTCCCCGGGTGGCGGATAGGCGTACGGGAAGTAGTTCACCAGCTCCTCGATCCGTACCGAGTCGACCGCCGGCAGATAGCCGTTCAACAGCGACGAGCGGACCACCGAGTAGCTGGCCGTGTCGACGTCGATCGAGAAGGTCGAGACGGGCGCCTCGGCAGCCACCTCGACCGGGCTGGACGGTTCGTTGGAGAAGGCCTCGGTGCTGGGCCGTCGATGGACCGCGGCGTCGGAGAGGGAACGGTCGGAGAGTCGAGCCCTGGCCGTATCTGATCGGAACTCGGGCAGGATGCCGACCCGAGCGTTTCGGAACTCGGGCGCCTGCGGATCGAACGACTCTTCGATCTCCCCCGGGCGCATTGCCTTTGCCTGGGAGACCGGCTCGGCGACCGCGTCGACAAGATTGAAGTGCTCTACCGGCCGTTCACGAAGCGGCGGCTCTCCGACCTCGCCCGGGGGGGGCATCGCCTGCGTGTAGGACTCAACGTCCTGAGGCATTGTCGGGGCAGCCGGGTGATCGTCGTCGTAGACGTGAATCGCGGAAAGCGGTTCTCGCAGGGTTTCCGCCACTTGTTCCAGCACCGACGTGAGGTCGACTGCATCTGCTTCCCACGTTCCTTCGACGCCAGGCCCGTCTACGCGGTCCGGAAGCCCGGTGAGGTTGGCGGCCTGACCGACCGCAGCCGGATCGGCCTGGTGCTCGCCGCCGAGCCGCTGCGCCACGAAGCTGTCGACCTCCGCCTCCTGGGTCCGGAGGAACGGCGAATCCGTCTCTTGCCGCGACTCTTGCCGCGACCCGATGGGAGGCGGAGCGACAGGACCGGCTTCCCTGGTTGCAGGTACCGATTCGAAGTCGACCGCGTCGATCTCCGGCGTCGCGGCTCCGGCCGGCGCGACGGCAGGTTCCGGCTGCTTGGCAGGAGTATCCGTCGACTGCTCGGGCAGGCTCATCTCACGGTCGACTGCGCGCGTGTCACTCGGGAGTGCCGGCTCCGGCGGGTTCGTGTCGTCGATCTCCGCGACGACCGTCCCTGTCTGCGGCGTCGCCGCCCGATCCGCGAACACGAGGAGAAGAGCGAAGCCGACCGCGGCCAGACCAGCTGCGGCGGCAAGCACCGGCCTGGTGGTCAGAGCCGCAAGCATGCTCCGTACTCGATCCGCGACGTCAGCCAGGTACCGGCGGGCTGCGCCCCTCCGAGGTCCGGCTTCCGATTCACTTCTCCTGTCGAATGGCTCCATGGTGGTCCTCCTGTCGAACAGCTCCATTGCCCGGGTCAGCGCCGCCTTCCGCCGCTCCGCATCGGGCTCAGGCGTCGTGCGCTCGAACTTGCGCTTCAGATCGTCGAATGGGTCGGTCATTGTCCTGATTCCTCTCGCCAGATCGCCCGCAGCCGCCTGCGAACCTCCGAGAGCCGCCAACTCACGGTGCCTTCCGAGACCCCGAGCACGTCTGCGGCTTCACGGTGAGTCATCCCGTCGTCGATCGTGAGGGCCACCGTGTCCCGCAGATCGTCCGGCAGCGCCGTCATCGAGCGGCGCAGCCAGTCGAGATCGGCAGCCTTGCCCGTGTCGACGGCGCGGCGGTTCGTCTCCCAGTCTCCCCAGCCTTGGGCTGCCTTCGTCCGACTCATCGCGCGGCGCCGCCGGTCGTGTGCCGCGTTCATGGCAACCCGGTAGAGCCACGTCGTGAACCGCGCCCTGCCCCGGAAGTGCTTCAGCTTCGCCGGCAGGGCGAGGCAGAGGTCCTGCGTCAGATCCTCCGCCTCCTCGCGGCTTCCCGTCAGTCGAAAACAGAACCGGAAGATCCGGTCGTAGTGCAACTCCAGCAGCGCGCCGAAAGCCTGGCGATCACCCGCGGCAGCTGCCCGGACCAGCTCCTCGTCGCTCATGGGCATGCCCGTGACACCAGAGCCCGTCACACGAGAGCCCGTCACGCCAGAGCACTGCCCGGCGGCTTCCCACCCGGCCTCGACGACGTGCTGAACCGCTTCTTCCATCCCGACTCGTCGGTATGACGCATGAGAACAGGGGATCCTTGGCGAGAGTTCCTCGGAATGCGGGAGAGCCCGACCAGGAGACGGGTCGGTTCTCTTCCTTGTGCGCAAGCCTGCGCCTTGCGCATTAGCCCGCACGGTGCCAGCTTCCAGCCCCATGACGGGCGGTTCCGTCCGACGCCGCTCCGCTTCGACCCTGCTATCTTCCCTCTTCGGCAACCTGGAGGCCTGAGCCCATGCACCTGTCGATGCACAACTGGATGCGCGCCGAACCGCTCGAGAAGACGCTGGCGCGGCTTGCGGAGTTCGGCTACGAGTCGCTGGAGATCAGCGGCGAGCCGGAGCTCCACGACACGGCGGAGGTGCGGAAACTGCTCGGGCGCTACGGCATCCGATGCTGGGGTTCCGTGACCCTGATGATGGAGGGCCGCAGCCTGATCGCGAAGGACGAGGCGGAACGCGCGAGCTCGATCCAGTACGTGAAGGACTGCATCACGATGGTCAAGGAGCTCGACGGCCACGAGATCTCGATCGTGCCGGGCACGGTGGGCAAGGTCGATCCCGACTCGACGCCGGAGAACGAGTGGCGGTGGGCGGTCGAGAGCATGCGCGAGATCCACGAGCACGGCCAGGCCGCTGGCGTCCTGCTCGCGATCGAGCCGATCAACCGCTTCGAGACCTACTTCATCAACCGCGGCGATCAGGCGCTGGCGCTTGCCGAAGCGACCGGACCGGATTGCGGCGTCTGCCTCGACGCCTTCCACATGAACATGGAGGACGACGACCTTCTGGGCTCCATCCGCAAGGCCGGCAGCCGACTCGTGGATTTCCACGTCGCCGACAGCAACCGGATGGCCCCCGGCATGGGCGCCCTCGACTGGGCGTCGATCGTCGAGACGCTACGCGAGGTGGGCTATGACGGCGCTCTGACCGTGGAGTTCGTTGCGCCGATCGACCGCACCCCGGCCAACCGCCATCCGAACGCGGTGGAGACCGAGCCCACCGACATCACGCCAGAGCAGCAGAAGTTCATCGAGGATCACGGCAGCAACCTCCTGAGCGACGAGTTCTACACGATGCTCACGCGCCGCTCGGCCGAGGAGCTGCTGCCGCTGATCCGCTGACAACAGCCCGTGGCGAAGGTCCGTCTCGCACCGAGAGCGATCAGGCGCGCGTCCGGCAAGGCGCGGCGAGGGCCACACATCCGAGCTCGCGGCGCTACCGGCCGACGATGCCGCGCCCGCATTCCGCCGGAGGTCTGCCCAGGTCGGATAGCCTCGACATCTCATGGCCAAGGTGCTGCAGATCCAGCATGCGACGGTGGTCGTCGACGACCTGGAGAAGGCCTGCGCGTTCTACGAGAGCGAACTCGGGCTCGAACCGCTGCCGACCTTCAACCTCGATTTCCCAGCCCAGTTCTTCAGGATCAACGAAGAGCAGCAGCTGCACGTCACGGAGTGGGAGGACCAGGCTTCCTTCCGCGGCCACCTCTGCCTGCAGGTCGACGACTTCGACTCGATCTTCTTCCGCATGCGTGCCCTGGGCGCGATCGACACGTCGCCCTGGGGGAAGGTGCGGCGCCTGCCCGACGGCGCGATGCAGATGTTCATCCGCGATCCCGCCGGGAACCTGATCGAGATCTCCTGCCCGAGCGGGGTCCCCGTCGACGAGGCGATCTTCAGCGACGACCTGGTCGACGCCGAAGGCCGGCTCTACGAGTCCAGGCGCGAGGATCCGCGCGGTCTGCACACCGAAGACGCGACGCTCTACCACGGCCGGTAGGGGCCGCACAGTCCCCCTCATTCGTCGCCGCTCCAGGACGGACCGGTGCGTCCGTTTCCTGCACGACAGCCCAGCACTCACCGCGGCGGACTGCCAGCCGTCAGTACCCGGGTACCCAGACCGGCGGCGTTGCCCTGAATCATGGCTCCGCCCCGCCAGCGCTTGACGTTGCGGGTGTAACCCACCATCGAGCCCGTCGAGGCTCTCGATCGGGTTGGTGCTGCTCATGGTCTGCTGGAGAGCGCCTTGGAGGCCGAGTTCAAGCACCGTCACGGTTTCCTCCATGCCTTCCCGAAGGGAGGCGGCAGCGCCCGGATGGTTCCGCTCCAGGTGATTGGCGATCTGCCACAGACGCTTCAGGGCCGTCCAAGCGGACCTGCTGGCCCACGCCTTGCGCATGGCCCGGCGAACCGCGGCGCGCTTCCCGCGCTCTTCCAGGTCATCTTCGGCCAACAGAGCTTGAATCCGAGACTCTCTTGACTATACTCGGCACCGCGTTACGGGAGGGAGACCATGCCTGCACACCGACTATCTGCACGCCGCCTGACGGTGCAGGACGATGCTGCCGCCACGCTGGCGGATCTTGCCCGAACCCACAACGTGGACGAAGGACTGGTTGTGGCCCGCGGCCTCGCGTTGCTTGAGGCCGCTGAGAAGGCGCGGGTCAAAGGTCAACGGCTGGCCTTCGTCGGGGCCGACAACAACGCCATCCTCGTAGACCCGTGGCAGGACCTCCCGTGCCAGCCGTCGCAGGCGGCCGCCCGGAAATCCGCGTAGAGCGGGTAGAACCCGGCGGCCCACCGCTTGGCCAGTATGACAATCAGGTGGAGGCAGCGCGAGAAGCCACACGGGCCGTCTGGCTGCGTACGTCTTGGCAGCCGTCGGTGCTTATGCCTTCCTCGCTTCAGCAGCCTTCTATTTCCGGCCCGAAGCCGAAGCGGCAAAGGCTATCTTCGAGTTCGTCAAGATCGGGGTAACGCCGATAGCAGCGGTGATAGTTGCTCACTATTTCCCGCGAACCTGAAGGCCCCGCAAAACGACGAGGGCTTGAAGTGTCCCGAACTGGGCCGGTGGCCAACGTGTACTCCTTGACAGAGAGGAGAACGGAGCATGAAGAAGGAGCGTCGGAGATTCACGCCGGCGTTCAAGTCGAAGGTGGCGCTCGAGGCGTTGTGTGAGGACGGGACGATTCGGCGATCGCTACTGGACTGCTTTCGCCATGAAGCGAAGCGTACGAATCTGCACACCGAGAACAGGGCCCATCAGAATTCGAGGCCGAAGCGGAGCATGACGCGCCGCGGGAAGAGGTAACCGGCAGGCACGTACTCCTCGTTCCGGGCCACCGTCAGCTCCTCCCACCAGTCGTGCGTGTCTTCGTTGAACACGTTGAACAGCTGGACGTCCAGCTTAAGCTCGACCGCGCCAACGTCGAAGCGCCGGCCCAGGGAGAGATCGAAGTTGTTCTGATCCGGCAGCCGCGCGTCGTCGCTGGCGGGAATCGCGATGATTCTCTGGCCGCCCTGAGCGAGCGGCGAGGCCGAGTTGCGCAAACCGACGATCAGCTGACGGCTGTACGGCTTGCCCGTCATGTAGCTGTAGGTCGCGGTGCCGATCAGCCTCCAGGGCAGTTCGAAGCTGCCCTGGAACTGGAGCACGTGCTCGCGGTCGTTCTGCAGCGCCTGGTCGGCGTTGATCCAGTTGTTCGGGTCGCGGCCGTCGGTCGAGGTGTAGAACGTGTCCCCCTGGGACTGGAGCAGCGGCCGCGGAATGAAGCCGGTCGAATCGGACCAGGTGTAGGACGACTGGAAGCTCCAGCCGTCGCTGTAGCGCTTGTTGAATGAAAGGACGACGCCCTCGTATTGCTGGTTGTAGCTTCTTCCCGGCGCCTTGGAGCCGGCGCCCGGCCCGTTGCCCTTGCGGGTCGTCGGCTGCTCGAGGATGCTGAACAGCTGCTCGGTTTCGCCCGTGAACGGGTTCGTCCACGGCACGTTCTCGTAGACGCCGTCGTCCAGGATCTCCCAGCCGATCAGGTTCTTCGCTTCCTTGTAGACCCCCTGGATGCCGAACGTGTAGTCGTCGCCCAGGCGGCGCTCCCAGCCCAGCGTGAACTGGTCGGTCTCCGGCGGCTTCAGGTCGGGATGGAGCAGGTTGCCGTGGTATTCGAAGCTTGACGAGTACGTCCAGGGGCCGTCCAGCGAGGGCCCGAACTCCGTGATGTAGGCCGGCGGATCCGGCGGCGGCGCGTACCAGTTGCCGGTCACGTCGGCGTCGAAGAACTTGCCGTAGAAGGCGCGGAAGACCTGCCGGTCACCGATCTGCCAGGCCATGCCGATGCGGGGCGAGATCAGCGACCAGTCGACCACGTCCTCGACGCCGGGAATGATGTCCGAGCTCGGGCTCCAGTCCTGGTTCAGCCGCGGAAAGTCCGGTATCTCGCCATTGTGCCTGTCGTAACGCACGCCGACGTTCAGCGTCAGGTTCGAGTTGACCTGCCAGGAGTCGTCGACGAACGCCGACACCGCGGTCGTGTCGGCGCCGTAATGGAACGGTCGCGCGGTGACCCGGTAGTAGTAGGCGTACCCTGGGCTGTACTCGTAGCGATAGAAGTAGACGCCGTTCGGGCCGCCGCCGGTCCGCGTGTCACCCGTGCCGGTGCCGTACGAGATGCCGAACTTGAAGTCGTGGTCGCCGCCCAGCAGGTCGTCGGCGTGGTGCGAGAGCTTCACATCCAACTGGTCGCGGCCAAGCGTCCACCGGTACTGATACCCCGGGCTGCCGCTGTACTGGGTCGGGCCGTCGTCCGCCGGAGAGTAGTCGGCGTAGGGCGCCGCCGTACTGCCCGTCGCCGAGAGCAGGTTGTCCTTGCCGCTGTAGCCGGCGTACATGACCTCCAGGTAGTCGTCCGGCGTCAGGACGGACTGGAACTGGAGGCCCCAGGCCGGATTGGTCCCGTACTGGTTGCCGATCGCATCGGGTGTCGTGTTCGGCGCGGCGTAGACGAAGCTGAAGTCCTCGTAGTGGTACTTCGCCTCCATCAGGTTGCTGTCGTTGAACGCTGCGTTGATCTTGAGGTCGTAGCGGTCGGACGGATACGCGGTGGGAAAGCCGGGATCCACGCCCGCCTCGCTGTAGGCGTTGCGCGCGTACTGGACGGAACCGAAGAACCAGACCTTGTCGCGAGCGAACGGACCGCCCAGCGTTCCCGTGGTGTCGTCGAACTCCTCGCGGTGGAACGGAATGCCGTCGATCTCCACGTTCTCCTCGGTCAGGCCGCTGTTCTGGTGGTACCAGTCGATCGTGCCGCTGAAGTCGTTCGAGCCGGACTTGGTCACCACGTTGAACGCCGCCCCGGACATGCTGCCGTACTCCGCGGGCGCGCCTATACCCAGAACCTGAACCTCCTCGATGATCGCGGCGTTCATCCACCAGTACGAGTTGCCCGTGTCCGACGAGGTCGTGTCCAGACCATCGATCCGCCACGAGTTGGATGCCGTGCTCGAACCGAATGCAGACATCCAAGTGCTGCCCTCGGAACTGGCGCTGATCCCCGGCGACACGGCAATCAGATCCCAGAAGTTCCGGTCGGTCGGCAGGTCGTCGATGAAGTCCGCCGTGTAGCTCGTGCCCACGCTCGAGCTGGTCACATCGAGGATCGGCGAGGCGGTGACCGTGACCTGCTCCTGGACCGCCTCCAGGGCGAGTTCGATCTCCAGATCGACCGTGGCGCTGATGCCCACCCGGACACCCTCGACGCGATGCTCCTGGAAGCCGTCGAGCACCGCAGTAACGACGTAGTCGTCCACGGGAAGCGACGACATGACGAAGCGCCCTCCAGCACCGGCGATCGTGGTCCGCGACAGACCGCGGTCCTCAACCGTGGCCGTCACCGTGACGCCGGGCAGGCCGTCACCGTTGGCGTCGCGGACCTCGCCGCGGATGTCGCCCGTGGTCTGGGCGACTGCGGTACCGGCCAGCGCCGCCATGAAACAGGCAAGTGCCAGGAATCGACCGAGGCGATGGTGTCTGGACATGACGAATCTCCTTGTGGAACCTCTGCCCTCTCTTTTCCCGATCCAGCCACCGATACTATCCGCAACGATGCCGACTACTGCTAACGTGTGACTGCACCGAGTCTCTGCGCAGGAGCAATCATGTCGCGCATCCACTTCATTGTTTCCGAGGCCGAGAAGATCGGCTACCAGAGTCAGGCACAGCTCGAAGGGAAATCTCTTGGCGCCTGGCTGCGGGAAGCCGCCCAGGACAAGCTCGCAGCCGCCCGGTCCGCCACCCGCTTCTCTCTCGAGGATCTCCGTGCCTTCAACGAGGAGTGCGACGCCCTCGAGGCCGGGCGCCGGGAACCGGACTGGCCGGAACAGAAGCGGCTGATCGCCGAGTCGAGAACGCGGGGTCTGGAGATCACATGATCTTCGTCGACGCGAATATTCTCATGTTCCACGTGGGCGGCGAACACCCGCTCCGAGAAGAAGCACGCGCCTTTGTCGCCCGTTCCCTGAAGCAGGGCGATCAACTGGCCACGTCGGCGGAAGTGCTTCAGGAGCTTCTCCATGTGTACCTGCGCGCAGACCGGCTCGACACTCTCGCCCGAGCGTTCACTCTCGTGCAGGGTTGCATCGACGAGGTCTGGGCCGTGGAGGCGGCTGACGTCGTTCTTGCGCGCGACCTGTCGAGCATCCATCGAGGCCTGGAAGCACGAGATCTCGTCCACCTGGCCTGTTGCCGTCGTCGGAACGTACGTGCGCTCAAGACGTTCGACCGCGCTCTGGCCGCGGTCTGGCAATCTTCGTAGCCGGGCGGCGCGGCGCGTCAGAACGGGAAGAGCAGCGGCGTCATCCACACGATCGCCGCCAGCAGGACCACCGTCAGCGGCGTTCCCACCCTCACGTAGTCCATGCTGCGATAGCCGCCGGCACCCATCACGAGAAGGTTCGCCTTGTGGCTGAACGGCGTCATGAAGGCCGCCGACGCCGCGAGCGCGACTCCCATCATCAACGGATAAGGCGACAGGTCGAGGCCTGAAGCAGCCTCGAGCACGACCGGCGTCAGAAGCACCACCGCGGGCGCGCCGTCGAGGCACTGGCTGAGCAGGCTCGAGAGAACGACCAGCGCCGCCAGCACCGCGTACGGTCCGGCCGGGCCGGCGAGGTCCATCACGCTGCTCGCGAGCAGAGCCGCGGTGCCGCTGTTCTCCATTGCCGATCCCACCGGCAGGATCGCCGCGACCAGGAAGATCGCCCGCCACTCGACCGCGCGGTAGGCCTCCTCCATGGTCAGCGCTCCGCACAGCACGATCAGGCTCGCCGAGGCGAACGCTGCGACCTGGATCGGTGCAATTCCGGTCACGACAAGAGCAATCATCAGGGCCAGGCAGCCGATGGCGAACGGCGCCTTCTTCAGGCGGCGCGGCTCCTCCGCGACGTCCGAGAGGACCAGGAGATCGCGTTCCCGGGAGAGCAGGCCGAGCCGGCCCCGCCGCCCCTGCAGCAGCAGCGCGTCGCCGACCCGCAGCGCGAGCTGGGCCAGGTTGCGGCGAATCGGCTGTCCCTCGCGCCAGATCGCAAGCACCTGCACGCCGTAGCGATCTCGGAACGCGAGCTCCTCCAGGCTCCGCCCCGCGAGTCCGGACCGGGGTGCCAGCGTGGCCTCGGCCATGCCCACTTCCTCCGACTCGAACGCCGGCGCCGAGATCCCCGCGGTCAGCTCGACTCCGCCCATGCGCAGGAGCGCGCGCAGCCGCCGCTCCCTGCCCTTCACGAACAGTTGGTCTCCGGCCTCGAACCGGACCTGGGGACGTGGCGCCCAGAGCACTTCGTCGCCCCGCTCGACCGCAACCACGGTAAGTTCCATCAGCCGGCCCATCCACTCGACGCCGGCGCCGCTGGCCAGAAGCGCCGAGTTCTCCGGCACCCGAATGACCAGCAGGGGCTGATCCTCCAGGCGGTCTAGGGAGGCGGGACCGGTCTCCTCGATCTCCAGCACGCCGGAGGCGATTTCCGGTCGGTCGCCGCCGAACAGGCCGTAGAGCAGGTCTCCCTTCTCGAGCGTCAGACTGCCCATCCGGTCGACGTGCACTTCCCCGTCGCGCTCCACCGCGATCACGAACACCCGCCAACGCTCGCGGAAGCGCGTCGCGGCCAGTGTGCTTCCAACCAGGGGCGAGGCGGCGGGCACCCGTGCCCGCAGCGCGGTCACTCCCGCGTCGGGCGCGCCGATCTCCCCGGTGGTGGCCGTGCCGAGGGTCGTGGCCGTGCCGAGATCCACGCCCTGGAGCCGCAGCATCTGCTGCACTTCCTCGGCGTCGCCCTGCACCACGAGTTCGTCCCCGGCCAGCAGGTCCATGTCGGCCTTGGGCGCCAGATGCCAATCCTCTCCGCGCGCGATGCCGAGAAGCTGTACGCCCAGAGTGGTGCCCAGGCGAGTTTCGCGCAGGGTCGCCCCGTCGAGCTCCGAACCCGCCGGAATGCGGATCGAGAACAGCCCCTCGTGGAGGCCGTAGAGATCCGCGAGTTCCGACTGACGGGCGGATGTCGCGGCCCTGCGCCCGGGCAGCAGGCGGCGCCCCAGCGTGAGCATGAAGACAACGCCGCCCAGCAGCAGCGCCAGGCCGAATGGCGTGAAGTCGAACAGACCGAAGGGCTCGAGCCCGCGATCTCGCAGCATCGCCGCCGCAAGGATGTTCGGCGGCGTTCCGACCAGAGTCGCGGTGCCCCCGAGGATGGCTCCGAACGCCAGCGGCAGGAACATGCGGGAAGGCGGCAGGTGCGCTCGCCGGCTCAGACTCGCCACCGCCGGCATCAGCACCGCGGTCGCCGCGATGTTGTTCATGAACATCGAGAGCACACCGGCGACCAGCATCACGGCGACCAGCAGCGGCGTCTCTCGACTGCCGACGAAGCGATGGATGGCGCCGCCGACGAGATCCGCCACGCCGGTCTGCATCAGCCCGGCGCTGACGATGAAGATCGACAGCATCGTGATCACCGCCCCCGACGCGAAGCCGGTGAACGCCTGATCGACGGCGACATAGCCCGTGAAGATCAGCAGCGTCAGGCCGAGAAAGGCCGTCAGGTCGATCGGCAGCCTCTCGGTCAGGAACAGGACGACCATGGCCGCCAGGACGACCAGCAGGAAGGCGATCTCGAGCGTCATCGGGATTGGACAAGCGGCTGGATGGCAGACTGAAGGTTGCGTGGCTGCTAGACGACGGTCCAGCCGCCGTCGACGAGCAGGATCTGGCCGGTGACGTAGCTCGATGCATCCGAGGCCAGGAACACGACCGGCCCTGCCAGTTCTTCGCCTCGGCCGGGGCGCCCCATCGGCGTCTTGCGGCGGATCCAGCGAATACCCTGGTCGGAGGCGAACATCTCCTCGGTCATCTCGGATTCGAACCAGCCGGGGCCGATGGCGTTCACGCGGACTCCGCGCCGCGCCCATTGCGCGGCCAGCTCACGGGTCAGGTTGACCACGCCTCCCTTGGACGCCGTGTACGAAGCCTGCGGTATCTGCCCGGCGCCGACCACGCCCAGCACGGACGCGATGTTGACGATCGAGCCAGCGCCCTGCTCCAGCATCATCGCGCCGAACCGTCGGTTGCAGAGGAAGACCCCCGTCAGGTTGACGGACAGCACCCGCTGCCACACCTCGAGCGATTCCTGCTCGGCTGGCCGCGGGTCGGCCACTCCGGCGTTCGCCACCAGCACGTCGACGCGGCCGAAGCGTTCCGTCGCCCGTGCCGCGAGTTCGTCGACGTCCTCTTCTCGTGACACGTCGCAGGGCACGGCGACGGCCTGGCCGCCGGCAGCCTCGATCTCCGACGCGAGCTGTTCCAGACGCTCCCGGCGCCGCGCGGAAACCACGACCGAGGCGCCGGCCCCGGCCAGGGCGTGCGCGAAGACGACGCCGAGGCCGGACGAGGCGCCGGTCACCACTGCTGTCTTGCCGTCGAGGCTGAAGAGGCTGTTTCCGGCGGTCATGACGGCGCCGAGTCTATTCACCGCGGTGTGTACTTCGGCTCCAGTCGAGCAGGTCCGAGGCGCTCTGACGCGGGCCCAGCCCGGAACGCGGACGGCGCCGTCAGGCCGGAGGCTCGAACCGGCCGTCGATGGCGGTCCAGCCGCCGTCGACGAAGAGGACCGCACCCGTCATGTAACTCGACGCATCGGAGACCAGGAACGCCGCTGCATTGCCGATCTCGTCGGGTCTTCCCCAGCGGCCCAGCGCCGTCTTCCCTGCGTAGGCCCTGTTCCAGGCCTCGTTCTGCTGGATCGGCCTGGTCAGAGGCGTGTCGACGACGCCGGGCGCCAGCGCGTTGACCCGAACTCCGGCGGCCCCGAGTTCGGCGGCAGCGGTACGCGCCAGCTGGACGATGCCGGCCTTGGTGGCGGCGTAGACCCCCTGCCCCGGCTCGACGACCTGGGAGCGGATCGACGACAGCAGCACGACGCTGCCGCCGCCGTTCGCAGACAGCAGGCGCCCGGCGGCCTGGAGCACGCACATTGCGCCGCGGAGGTTGAGCGTCACCACGCGGTCGAACTCCTCGGGCTGGTAGTCGAGCAGTCGTTTGCGGACATTGACTCCCGGCGTCGCCACCAAGCCCCGCAGGTCGTCCAGCGACTCCAGAGCTGCCGCCAGCGCTTCGGTGTCGAGGATGTCGAGCTCGGCCGCTCGGGCCTGCCCGCCCGCGCCGACGATCCGGTCCGCCGTCGCCCGAGCAGCCAGCACGTCGACGTCGAAGCAGGCGACGAGCGCGCCCTGGCGGGCGCAGGCCTCGGCAGTGCCTTCACCGATGCCGGAGCCGGCGCCGATCACGGCCACCGTGCTGCCGTCGAGACGGAACGGGTTGGACGGTGCGCTCACGATGTCACGGCAGGTCGGACGCGGCCAGGAAGCCGGGAATCGACTCGGCCCGCCGGACAGCGTTCAGGACCGCGTCAGCCAGCGCCTCGGCTGCCAGCGCCCCGATCCGGCTCACATCGGGCGGTCCCTCGAGGACGCCGGTGGCGACCGCGAACACCGTGTCGCCGTCGCCAGGGGTATGGGACGGCACGATCGAGCGGGCGAGACCGTCGTGGGCCATCTGGGCCACCCGGGTCGCCTGGGCCTGGTTGAGGGTCGCGTTGGTCGCCACTACCGCGATCGTCGTGTTGTCGCGGCCGTCGGCACGGTCGCCGGGGCGGGCTCGACGGTCGCGTCCACCACCGCTGCGGAGCAGCTTGCGGGCGTCCAGCAGATCGTTGTCGGGACCGCGCACACCCGCGACGACCTCTCCGGTCGCCGGGTCGATCACGTCGCCCACAGCGTTCACCGCTACCAGCGCCGCGACCACGAGGCCCGCCGCCGGACCCTGGCCGAGCGTGATCGAGGCGCTGCCGAGGCCGCCCTTCATGGCCGAGCCCCGGCCTCCCGTCTTTCCCACCGTGGCGCCGGCGCCGGCGCCGACGTTGCCCTGTGCCACCGGGCCGGTCGTGGCCGCCTCCGCGGCCCGATAGCCGCACTCGGCGTCGGGACGCGGCTTGCTGCTGCCGCCGATGCCGAGGTCCATCAGGGAAGCGCCGACCACGATCGGGACGACTCCGGCGCGAACCGGGAAGCCGGCGCCCCGCTCTTCGAGGTAGCGCATCACGCCCCCCGCAGCGTCGAGGCCGTAGGCGCTGCCGCCGGTGAGGACGACGGCGTGGAGCTCCTGGACCATGTTGTGGGGGCTCAGGAGAGCCGTCTCGCGCGTCGCCGGCGCGCCGCCCCGGACGTCGACGCCACCGACGGCGCCGGCCTCCGCGAGCACCACCGTGCAGCCGGTCGGCCGCTCCTCGTAGGTGAACTGACCTACGCGAAGGCCTTCCACGGCGGTCAGGCCGGGGTCGGCTGCGGGGTCTTCAGCCAGGACGGGACTCCAGCCGCCCAGGACGACACCGAGGCCGAACGCCGCGAGCGCTGCCGTTCGCGGTCCGATCATCTGCTGGCCGCCCGTGTGTTGGCCGCCCGTGTGTGGGCCGCCTGTTTGCAGGACGCACTGCGCGACTGCTCGTGCCCACCCAAGGATCCTCGTCACCGATCATCTCTCCTGCCATCAGCGGCTTGTCCACCAAGCCGCCTGCAGGTTCGGCTCTGCGCAGCGCCAGACGGCGTTCGGCAGGCCAACCCCCGCAACCGGGTATTCTGGCAAGAGTACTCCCAACCCGCAATCGAGCAGCCGACCAATCAAGCAGCCGACGGCGCCGCGCATCCTCCGACCCCGGCCGCCGCGTTGAGCGGCCGACATCCATCGTTCGACTCCATTCGTCCCATGACGTCAGCACGCAACGCACGCGGCGGGTCCGTTCGCATGGGAGCGGGCCTCGTGGACCGCATCCTGTCCGAGGCGGCAGTCTGCGGCGAGGAAGCGGCCCACTTCGCATCGGAACTGATCCGCGTGCCGTCGGTCAACCCGCCCGGCGACGCCTATCGGGAGTGTGCGGAGCTGCTCGGCGTGCGGCTCGAGGCGGACGGCTTCGAGACCGGGTACATCCGTGGCCCTGGCAGCGATCCGAAGCGCCCCAAGGTCAACGTGCTCGGCCTGCGCCGCGGCCGTGCCGCGCGACCGGCCCTGCACCTGAACGGACACCTCGATGTCGTGCCGCCGGGAGATGGATGGACGGTCGAGCCGTTCGGCGGCGAGATCAGGGACGGCTGGCTCCACGGTCGCGGTGCTGCCGACATGAAGGCAGGCCTGGCCGCCGCAGTGTTCGCTGCCGAAGCAGTCCGGCGCAGCGGCGTCAGCCTGCGCGGAACGCTCGAGATCAGCGGCACGGTCGACGAAGAGAGCGGCGGTCATGCCGGCGTCGCCCATCTGGCGCGGATCGGCCGGGTCACCAGCCGCACGACCGACTACGTCATCATCCCCGAGCCGTTCAGCCCGACCAGGATCTGCGTCGGCCATCGCGGCGTGCTCTGGTTCCGGATCGTGGCCCGGGGCCGCATCGCCCACGGTTCGATGCCCTTTCTCGGCGTGTCGGCGATCGAGGCCGCGGCCGAGGCGGCCCTCGGTATCCGCGAGGCGCTCGGCGACATGGTCACCGAACTGCCGGTGGTCCCTGAAGGCGCCCGTCGACCCACGGTGAACGTGAACTCGATCGCCGGCGGCCAGGTCATCGAGGGGCTCGGGGAGTCCGGCGATGCCGCCTCCGGCGCCGGCCAGGGACTGCCGTCTCCCTGTGTCGCCGACGAGTGCGAGCTCGTCGTCGACCGCCGCTATCTGCTCGAAGAAGGTGCGGACATGGTACGGGCCCAGGTCCGGGAGGTTCTCTCGGGTGTTGAAGCCCGCCGGCCGGGCATTCGGTTCGAGGTCGAGGAGGTGCTCGGCGTGGAGCCCACGCGTACGCCCGACGACTGCCGCCTGGTGCGGTCGCTGAGCCGTGCCGTTGAGGCAGCTGCCGGGCAGCCCGCCGAGCTCGTGGCGAGCCCCGGCACCTACGATCACAAGCACTTCCAGCGCATCGGCGGGATCGGGCAGTGCGTTGCCTACGGACCGGGGGAACTGGAACAGGCCCATCAGCCCGACGAACGTTGCGCGCTGTCGGACATCACCCTGAGCACGCAGGCGATGGCGCTCGCGATCGTCGACCTGCTGGGCTGAGGCCAGGGGCATTCACCGCGGTGAGCGCTGCGCTGTCGCGCAGGGCAGAGAGTCGCGCGGGGACAGGGAACCGGGTCGTTTCACCGGCGGCGCACAGATTCGCCGCTTCCCGCCGGATCGGCATCTGGAGTTCAAGGCTTGAGCCACGCCGCCGGGCGGAAGCTGGAGCATTCCGAGACGCTCAAAGCCGACTGCCAGCGCAGCCCGGATGCTCGAACCCGGGGCGCTGGACTAGACGGCATGGTAGAGGACACGCACAAGATCGCCCGGGATCGAGGCACACTGCCGTCGGAGCGGGCGCTGGCGGGCGCGGCTCGTCATTGGCGCCGCGTCGCGCTCCGCCGCCGAAGAGGGCACGGCCGCGGAGCGTAGGGCGCCCGGCAGTTCGTGGTGGCTGCCGGGCGCCCGTTTCAATCCATGCGGATATCGAAGCGGATATCCTTGATGTTCTCGATGTACTTCTCGAATATCCGTGCTGCTTGCTTCAGCCGCCGCTTTGCCATCTTCTTGGCGACCCGTTCTGCCTTCTTCTTCAGCCGCCGTTCATCGGCGGCGACGATGCGTACGCGCTTGATCGTCATTGGAATGGTTCCCTATCCTTGCAGCCGCAGCGGCGAGCGTAAGGCGCTGGGCTGTAGCGGCTTCCCTCCCCACTACTCGCGCGTCAGCCGTTCGTTCGCTGACCGGCGCTTCGTCGCGGGTGGCTCGGATCGCGCGTGCCGGGTTCGCTGCGTTCCTGCGGCGCCGGCTCCCGGCTGCTGTAGGGTTGCTCTCCACGCCGCCGCGAGCGCAAGCGGCCGAACAGCGAACCACACAGCCGGACCCGGAGGCGGGCCGCGCAGGAGCCGCAACCATGACCGTGGCACTCGACGTCGCGACCACGATGCCATCCCGCAAGATGCCATCCCGATTCCCGGAGCTGCCCCCGTGCAGCCACCGGCCTGGACCCTACGCGGGGCCCAGCCGCGAGGAGGTCCTGGCTCTGCGCCGGCAGCATGTGAACCCGGCCCTCTTCACCCTCTACAGCGAACCCCTGATGCTGGTAGAAGGCCAGCGACAGTACGTCTGGGACGACAGAGGCCGGCGTTACCTCGACCTGTTCGCCGGCATCTGCACCGTGGCCTGCGGTCACTCGCACCCCAGGATCGTCGCGGCGGTCCAGGAACAGATGGCGCTCCTGGCCCACAGTTCGACGGCATTCCTGCATCCGAACATGCCGCGTTTCGCGGAGGCGCTGCTGGCCAGGCTGCCGCCCGAGCTCGACCGCGTCTATCTGGTCAACAGCGGCAGCGAGGCGAACGACCTGGCGGTCCAGATGGCGCGGCTGTACACGGGTCACTCCGACATCGTCGGCGTCCGCAACGCCTACCACGGTGGCAGCGCTCCGACCGGAGCCCTGACCGCGATTCACACCTGGAAGTCCTGGGCCCAGCGCGGCGGCCCCGTCCACCACGCGATCAACCCCGATCCCTATCGCAACCCGTTCTCCGGCACGCCGGAACAGATCGCCAGCCAGTGCGCCGAGGACGTAGCGGATCTGATCCGCCACTCGACCCCGGGCCAGGTCGCCGGCTTCATTTCCGAGCCCATCCAGGGCGCCGGCGGCGTCACGATGGGAGCGCCGAACTACCTGGCGGAGGTCTACGACATCATCCGCGCCCACGGCGGCGTCTGCATCGCCGACGAGGTGCAGACCGGCTTCACCCGCACTGGCGACCATTACTGGGGCTTCGAGGGCTCCGGTGTCGTGCCCGAGATCGTGACGATGGCCAAGGGCATCGGCAACGGCCTGCCCCTGGCGGCCGTCGTGACGACGTCGGAGATTGCCGCCACGCTGGCGCAGAATCTCCACGTCAACACCTTCGGCGGCAATCCGCTCGTCTCGGCGGCCGGCCTCGCCGTCCTCGAAGTGATCGAGGAGGAAGGCCTTCAGCAGAACGCCCGCGTGCTCGGCAGCCGTCTGATCGCCGGCCTGCGAGCTCTCGGCGAGCGTCACGAAGCCGTCGGCGATATCCGTGGCCGGGGCCTGATGATCGGTGTCGAGCTGGTCGAGGACCGGCACGCGAAGACACCCGCCACCGCCTTGACCGGCCGGGTGCTCGACGAGTTGAAGAGCCTCGGCGCCCTGGTCGGCAAGGGCGGGCTGGCCGGCAGCGTGCTGCGGATCAAGCCGCCCCTCTGTCTGACGGAAGCCGACGTCGACTTCGCACTGGCGGCGATCGATGAAGCGCTGACGAGAGCGGCCGGCTGACCTCTGGTCGTCGAGAAGACGGGTCCGCGGGAGGGACATGAGGCCGCATCTCCTGCACTCAAGACTCCTGCTCTCACGACTCCTGCGAAAGGCACGGCAGTAGATCAGGCGCGGACGGGCACCCGGCCGCCGAACTCGCGTTGCCGGGCTGGCCCGCTCGATGTGGCCCGTGCGCTCGCGCCGCACGCGCGAGCGCGTGAACCTCGACGCCGCGCTTGTCGCATACGACGCCGCGGTGGTCAAGGCCGATATCCCGCGGATGGAGGAGAAGTCGCGGCGATGCCGAGAGAGCTCGCCGGCTGACCGATGCTCGGAATCTGGAGCGCCTGTGCGTGTTAGCTTCGCTCCGCCGTGAGCCACCTGCAGAGCTTCCGCGTGATTCGGTATCGGGGTCTCGACGGTCTGGACATCCCGCGCGTGGTGCCGAAGGTCAACCTGATCACGGGCAGGAACGGCGCGGGAAAGACCTCCCTCCTGGAGGCGATCTGGCTCTTCCACGGCAGGTTCAACCCGCCGCTCGTCTGGAATCGGAACATCCGGCGAAGCCCCATCGTCGCCATCGATCCGGTGGTGGGGCTGGCCAGGGAACGAATCGAGCTCGAGGGCACCGAAGAGAACAACCCGTGCAGTTTCCGGCTCGAGTTCGTACCGTCATCGAGTGCGGCAACCCGTCACGGGCATGCCCAGCAGGATCGGCCCTACGCGGGGAACGGCTCGGAATCCGCCTTGATCCCGGTAGTGGTCGGGGGCGTAACGGAAGGCGTATCCGGGGCAGTGCAGGGACAGATTCACGTCTGGCTCGACGGCGAGGAACTCGACCTGCGACGGGGCAGCGGCGTGCATGTGACGCCGAAAGGCCCCGTGCTGTACCCGATGGCGCCGGAGCCGGTCGGAAGAGGAGCCGGCATCATCGAGGGAGGCGTACAACATCCCCTCGCGCTGAACACGGGCCTGCTCGACTGTTACTCGGACATGGTCCGTTCGGGCCGGAAGTCGCAGCTTCTGGACGTTCTCTCGGTGCTGGATCAGGGGATCACGGACCTGGAGATCCTCACCGACAAGGCGGGCGCTCACGTCTGGGCGACGACCTCCGACGAGAGTTCCAGGCCTCTGTACGATCTCGGCGGCGGTATGGTCAGACTCTTCCGAGTTGCCGTGAGTCTCGCCGGCGCGCACGGCGGCGTACTCCTCGTGGATGAGATCGAGAACGGCCTCCATCACTCGGTCCTCGGCGAGTTCTGGGAGCGGCTGAACCGGATGGCAAGTGCAGCCGGCGTACAGGTCTTCGCGGCAACCCACAGCCACGAGTGCATCGACGCGGCTATCGCCGCGTTTGGCGAGGAGTCCGAGGAGCTGGCGGTTCACGGCCTCTACCGTGCCAACGGCGACGGGCCTCGGAAGGCGACGTTCCATTCCGGCGCCACACTGGCCGCGGCGCGCGACCTGAACTTCGAGCTACGGTAGCTGGTGAGCGAATCGCGGGGGCGAATCGGTGTCCGGAAGAACCGCGTCCTGCTCGTCGAAGGTCGGCGGGATGCTAGGTTTCTCCGTGCGCTCGTCCGGCCGCCGGCAGACATCCAGATCTTCGAGATGGGCGGCAAGGACAATCTGAGGGCTGTTCTTGACCTGGTCATCGAGGATGCCAGGAAGATCGGCGGGCTGCAGGCCCTTGGCGTCGTGCGTGACGCCGACGACCGAGCGTCGAGCGCCTTCCAGAGCGTCCGCGATGCACTGAAATCGGAGGGACTGACACCGCCGGACCGGCACGCCGAGTACGCGGAAGGCCGGCGACGGGCGTCTTCATCACGCCTGACGGCAGCTCATCGGGCTCGCTGGAGTCCCTCTGTGTCGAGTCGGTCAACGAGGCTCCGGAAGCGCGCTGCGCCAGGGAGTACCTCCAGTGTGTGTCGCGAAGGTCCGAAACGCGCAGTGGAACGCCGCGAAACGTGGCAAGGCGTTCGCCTACGCCTACATGGCCGCGAGCGCAGATCCCCAGAACCGTTTCGGTCCGGGTGTCGCGCAAGGAATCTGGAACCGTGACCCGCCGGCGTTCCAGCCGCTTCGAGCCTTCGTGGAGAGGCTGAGGACGGTTGGCGGCATGCCCGAGGCAGCGCCCACGTAGCGCCTTCCTCCGATCGAAGCGAGCTACCTGTTCGACGTCGCCGGTTCCCGGATGTGCGACTCGACCGGCGGCGCGTTCCCGGTCGGGTCGTCGTGGCGGTCGACGTCGTGCGGTTCAGAGATCGTCTCCTTCAACAAGGGCGTTGATGGCATGCCAGAACGGGCAGCGCCACGCGTCGTCATATCCGAGCTTCGATAGCTGCACCTTGATGACGCTGCGGAGCAAGAACTCTGCGGTTGAGAAGAACGGGCCGCCGTAGGCGGAATTCGGGCCGTCGTACGTGAGTTCTGATGACGCACCCTCATGGAGGATTCTGTTCCGCGCTCTGCCGAACGCCATGAACCAGTGCTCCAGATCCGTGATGAGGGTGGAACGAGCGTTGCCGGATTTGTCCTTCCAGCATCGCTTGTGAACCGGCTGTTCCGCCGGAGACCACACCAGAATCTTGGAATCCTCTTCCGTTGCGTCTGGCAAGGCCTCGAACATCTCTCGCAGCCGACGGGCGCTCTCCCAGTTCCTGCTCGTGCCTGTCAACACTTCGAAGGCGATCTTCAGGTACACGAGCCGCTCCGGGTATTCGACGGTTGCCGTGTTCTGGCAGGCTTTCGCGAACCAGTCGACCGCGAGTCGAAGTGCGTCGCGATCACTGTTTGTGCCGGGACACTGCAGTGAACCCAGGACCGTCTCGTAGATGCCAGTCAGGACCACGCAGCTTGGCGTATGAAGAAAGCAAGGCATGTGGAGGTCGAGTGGTGGGCTCAGGGTCAGTCGGTCAACGTTGTCCCCGAAGGCGACCGTCTGCGTCAAGACCAGGTAACCGGTGCTCTTGATGACGCGCCCTTGCTCCAGATCAACAGTCCATGCGTGCAGCTCCGCGTTTTCGGCCGTCACCATGTCCAAGCCTACGTGCTCGCCTTTCCCGGGCCGGTACCGTGGGTTGCCGTCGACGAACGCGAATACCAGCGCGCTCTGAAGCGCCTTCAACTCCTCTCGCGACGGCTCCTCGTCGCATAGTTGGCGCCCTTCCCTGCACAGAAGTGCCGGGTTCTTGATCCGCTTGCCATTCGGCCCAACGAACCTGCCCAGCAAGGTGCTGGCCCGGTCCTTGAACCGAGAATCAGCCCAGCGGTCCTGGAAGTAATCCAATGGTCCCAGTTCCCAGCCGGCGAACGCGACTGGCTCCTTCATGCGAAGGTAGGGACAGAACAGCAGATGAGGATGTGGCATCGGCTAGTCGTTGCTTACAGGCCCACGACCGAAACGAAGCTGACGCAGCGGCCCGGAGCGCCGCCGAGGTTGTGGGTCAGACCGAGCTTGGGCTCGGCGATCTGACGCTCACCGGCCTCGCCGCGGAGCTGCAGCCACATCTCGTACATCATCCGCAGGCCGGACGCGCCGATCGGATGGCCGAAGCTCTTCAGACCGCCGTCCGGGTTGACCGGCTGGTCGCCGTCGAGGTCGAAACGGCCGTCCATCGTGTCCTTCCAGGCCTGCCCGCGAGGCGAGAATCCGAGATCCTCCATCAGAACCAGCTCGGTCGGCGTGAAGCAGTCGTGGACTTCGGCCATGCTGATCTGCTCGCGCGGATCCTCGATGCCGGCCTGATCGTAGGCGTCCCTGGCGCTCTCGACGACCTCGGGGAACGAGGTGAAGTCGTAGTCCTGCCTCTTCGCGCCCTCGGCCGGGCCGGCCACGAACGACAGCGCCTTGATGAAGATCGGGTTGTCGTTGTACTTGTGGGCATCCTCGGCGCGGCAGATCACGGCGGCGGCGGCGCCGTCGGAGACGCCCGAGCAGTCCATGATGCCGAGCATGCCGGCGATCTTGGGCGAGGAGTTGATCTTCTCGACCGGCACTTCCCGCTGGAACTGCGCCTTGTCGTTGCGGGCGCCGTTGTAGTGATTCTTGTAGGCGATCCTGGTGAGCACGTCGCGCATCGTCTCCAGATCGACGCCGTACTTCTCGGCGTACGCGGGCGCCAGCAGCGAGAAGTTGGCCGGCGCGGTCATGCCGGACTCGGTGCCGTCGCCCGGAGGGGCGCTGCCCGTGAGACCGGAGAATCCGGAGTCCTTCAGCTTCTCGACGCCGACCGCCATCACCAGGTCGTAGGCGCCGGACGCGACCGCATAGGCGGCGTTGCGCATCGCCTCGCTGCCGGTGGCGCACATGTTCTCGAGCCGGGTGACCGGCTTGTACTGGATCTTGAGCGGCTCGGAGAGGGTCAGGCCCGAGATGCCGCTGCCGGTCGTGCCGAGCCAGTACGCATCGACGTTGTCGGGCTCGATTCCGGCGGAGCCGTAGGCCTCCTGCACGGCATCGACCAGCAGATCGCTGGCGCTGCGGTTCCAGTGTTCGCCGAACTTGGTGCAGCCCATGCCGACGATGGCTACGCGATCACAGATTCCCTTGCTGGCCATTGATGCTCCTTGGGTCGTTCTCGGACGAATCCCCGCCCCGAACGAGTGTTCGTGCCGGTCGATAGGTTTCAGCGCTTCGGACGCGCCTTCCAGAAGTAGTTGTGTACGCCCCCCGCAGTGTACAGACGGCGGAACGTCATTTCCAACTCGTCGCCGATCGCCACCTTGTCCGGGTCGACATCGGTGAGCTGGCAGAGCATTCTGCCGCCCTTGTCGAAGTCGACCACCGCGCCGATCACGGGCGGCTGGAGCGAGTAGGCCAGTCGGTCCAGGGTGTAGGTGCTGATCCGGCATTCGCTGTCGGCGTAGGGCTCGATCGTCGAGTCGTCGGATGCCTGGCAGACGACGCATACGCGCTGCGGCGGCAGGTTCGTGTTGTCGCAGCGGTTGCAGCGCGAGCCCAGGAAGCCGAACTTCCAGCGCTCGGCGCGCTGCATCGGCGGTGCCGCCGGCCGATCCGGGTCGGGGCGCCGCGGCGGCTCGAAGGGCAGCACGTCTCGCCACTTGAGGTACGTCGTGTACGCGAGATCGTCGCGTTTCGCGTCGATCCAGGAAGCCGCGGCGTGTTTCGGCCGTCCGTCGTAGATCGCGTCGGTGACCTCGAACACGGCCGCATCGACGCCGTCGGCCACGCAGGCGACCGCGATCCTGTCGCCGGCCGACGCGCCGTCGAGCGCGCTCGCCAGCAGCAGGCCGGCGTGGGCGGCGCCCGAGCGGCCCACCGAGCCCGCCAGACCGTCGGCAAGCTGGGCCGGAGCGAGTCCGGAGGGGCGCATGAAACCGCGAAACACGCGGGCGTTCGTGCCGTCGAGCGCGACCCTGGACAGGTCGGAAGCTGCCACCCCGGCGGAAGCCAGGGCGCGGGCGAACGTGTCGACGAGAAGCGGCGTGAAGACGCTGGCGCCGAAGCGCTCCTCCCACTGCCTGGCGAAGGGCATGCCCGGGCTCTGCCAGACGTCGAGCACCTCTTCCGTGCACGAGGCGCGGCCGATCAGGCGGGCGACGGGCTCGCCGCCGCCGAGGACGAAGGCCGCCGCCGCATCGCCGCCTCCGGACTCTCGGGGACCGCTCGGAGCGCCGACGACCACGTCGCTGGCAGCGACCAGCACGGTGCGGCCTGCCGCCGCCAGGTCCAGGCCGGCGAGAAGGGCCGACAACCCGGAGCGGCTCGAACCTGCGCAATCGAACGCCGCGACCGACTTCGGCAGGTTCGTTGCGGCCTGCAGTGTCGCCGCGTTCAGCTTCTCGGCGTACGGAGCACTGGTCGAAGCGAACACCACGGTGTCGACCGCGGTCCCCTCGGGCAGCTCGCGCAGGGCCTCACGCGAGGCCTCTACTGCCATCGAGGCGGAATCTTCGTCGTAGCTGGCGGCAGCGCGCTCTCCGCGGCCGCCGCCCATGGCCGACCGCTGTATGCGAAAGAACGGTACGTAGCTGCCGTAGCGAACGATTCCGGACATGGAAGCGAGTCTCCTGGTCTGCTGGGAAGTTGTCTGCCGACCGTTCGGTAGGTGCGAGGACCCAGTGTGGCAAACGTCGGTTCGCGGCAGCGGCGCCCCCCCTAACGGTTCGGGTTCGCCTGCTGCATCGACCGCAATCTCTCCTGCATCTCCTGCATCTGCTTGTTGAGTTCGTCCCGGCGCGCCTTCTGGTACTTCTCGAAGTCGACTGCCTTCCCGTCCACGATCTGGTAGATGCGGGTGAACTTCTGCACGTCGCCGGTTTCCCGGAACTGGATGTTGCCGGTCACGCCCTGGAGTTCGCGCACCGCTCTCATGCCCTTCAGGAAGTCGCTCGGGACGGCAATTGCGTCAACCTCGGACAGGGCCTCGATGTACACCCACAGCGAGTCGTAGCCGAGAGCCGCGTAGTAGCTGGGAACCGTGTCGTGCTTCTGCTGGTAGGCGGCGACGAAGGACGCCACCGGCTCCTCGGGACTCTCGGGTTCGTAGGGCGGCGCGGTCATGAAGCTGTTGTTCGCGGCCGGGCCGGCCTCCTGCAGCACGGACTCGATGGCAAGGGAGGAACTTGCAGCCAGGTAGTCGCGCACGCCGTTGTATCCGCCGAGCCGGAGCGCCTGCATCGCCTCGGCGAGCGCCGACCCGGACGCGGCAACGTAGATCGCGTCCGCCTCGTGGCCTAGGGCTTCATTGACTAGGGCGTTCTGATCGCTGGACGCGGTGAAGACGACGCGGCCCGCGAGCTGGTTCCCCTGGGTTCCCCAGACGCCTTCCATGGAGTCGGCGAGAGACGTGCCGAAAGCCGTGTCCTGGACGACCAGGACAAGCCGTTGGACCTGCAGCGTGTCCCGCAGGAACGTCGCCATGGTCGAGGCTTCGATCTCGGCACTCGGATTGAGCCGGTAGAAGAACTCGGAAGCGCCGCTGAGTTCAGGGCTCGACGCCGACGGCGACAGCAGAACCCGGTCCGCCGCCTCGACCACGGGAATCATCGCCAGGGCCTCGTCGCTGGTCACGCCGCCGATTGCCGCCAGGGAGGTCTCGAACGCCGTGTCCAGCAGCGCGGCGGACTGCGCCGGGTCGCTCTCCGAGTCGACGATCTCGATGACCACGTTGTAGCCGGGATCTTCGTCACCCGCCAGCAGCCGCTCGTGACGCAACTGAATGCCGTTCGCGATCTCCTGACCGTAGACGGCCGCCTCGCCGGTGAGCGGCGCAATGGCCGTGATGGTGACTGTTGGAACCTCGGGACCGCAGCCGACGGCCGGCAGCAGGCAAAGGACTCCGAGAAGTACGTGAGTTCGTCTTGGCAAGGTCATCATTCCAGATTCTCCATCAGCCAGCGATGTTCACGAGAACGATACCGCAACGTCTTCCACGCCTCCTGCAAAGCCGGTGGAGAAGGACGCGAATCACACCGAGTCGAACAGGTAGGCCCCTGATTCACAGAAGTCTACACCCCAGGGGCCTGCGCAGCAGAATTCCAGGGTCTGCGCAGCAGAAGCGCAACCTTGCGAGTTCGATCGGCGCGGACTCGTGGCGAGGCGGGCTGGACCCGGGCGCCATGGGCGGCGACGGGTTCGAGGGCGCCAACGCAGGCCTCGATCCGGTGTGAGGGTCGAGAATCATCCGCGAACTCTCCCGCGGGTGTCCTCGAGGCAGGTCACGGTGAGTCGAAGAGGGGTTGTGGAGGGCGCCAGCCGGCGCCGTCCCGGTCGATCCGGAAGCCATCCGCGTTCCTGGTCGGTGTCGGCCGCTTCGTCCAGGTTCCGGCGATGCAGGCTCTGAGCGCTGCCATGACGCCGCCGTGGGAGACCACGATCACCTGTTCCCCGGCGTGGCGGGCGGCCAACGCCGCTACCACGGGCGCGACCCGTGTCGCGACGTCGACGAGCGACTCGCCGCCCGGCGCCCGGTGATGCCAGAGCTCCTCCAGATCGAGAGGAGCCACCACCTCCCGGTAGACCGCCCAGGGCTTGCCGCGGAGCTCGCCGAAATGGCGCTCCTGAATGTCGTCGATCTCCACCACGGGCAGGCCGACTTCGGCCGCGATCCCGTCGGCGGTCTGCCGAGCGCGGTGAAAGCGGCTGCAGTACAGGTGCGCCGGCCGGTAGTGCTCCGCCAGCCGGCGTCCGGCCGCGCGGGCCTGCCGTCGACCCAGTTCGGTCAGCGGCTCATCGTCTCGCCGCGTGTAGCGGAGCTCGGCATTGGCGGTGCTCTCGGCATGCCGGACCATGAGCAGCGTGGACATCGGCCGGATCACGGCTCCTGACCGTGAACGCGTTCGAAAGAGGACGTGAATGTTCTCGAAAGGGGCCCGTGCACCCGTACGCGGCCTGGCTGCGTCGCCCATCCCGACGGCTCGACACCGTCGCTCTTTGCCCTCTCGAACGGTCGCTGCTCGCCGCACCGGGAGCCCTCGGCGTTCGGCGGCCGGCGCCGCTTGGTGGTCATCGCCGCGAGCCCGCCAGACATGCTCCATGCGGCCATGGCTCCGCCTCAGTCGCCGACGACGCGGGTGACCGGCTGGCTGCCGACCGGACCGCTCACCCAGCCGCCGATCACAGCGGAGAACAGCCCGGCGTTGCCGCCGGCGTGAACCAGTTGCAGCCCGCCCGGCCGGAACTTCGGCACCTGGGCGCCAGCCATCTTCCGGGGCAGCCCTTCGTCGCAGTCGCCGGCGCCGCGCACGAGATCGGCGCCCGGCCGCAGCAGGAGGCCGTCGAGTTCCCGGCGCAACCGTGCCTTGTTCCAGCCCGCCCGCCGGAACACGTTCCCGTGCTCGTAGCCGACCACCAGCATGGCGTCGAAGCCGACGACCAGCTTCTGGTGCGCGACGTTCAGGAGCGCCGCCGCCAGCGAGCGAGCCAGCGACTCCGGCCTGCGGGACAGTTGGTCCACCACGCCGCTCGGCCCTTCGCCGGCAAACAGCGTCACGGCCGAGACGCCGGCGGGGATGCCCCGCTCGACCGCCAGCGATTCCCAGGGCGAGTCGTCCTCCCGCTCGGCGAAGCAGAAGCCGAGCTTGCCGGGGTTGCCGAGCGTGGCGCGATCGACCTCGCCCGGACGGGCGCCGCCGACGTTGCGCAGCACGAGCTGCAGCGCGCGGCCGACGGTCAGGTTGGCCCGGTTGCCCTGCCCCAGGACGTTCATCTTCGAGTTCATGCCGATCGCCGACGTCACGGGCCCGTTCACCACGACGACCGGGCCGGCGAAGTACGTCGTGGCCGCCAGCCCGTGCCAGTTGAACTCGTCTGTCAGCGCCGCCTCGACCGCGGCCAGGACCACCGGCATGTACTCCGGGCGGCAGCCGGCCATCACCGCGTTGACGGCGACCTTCTCCACCGTGCACTCGCCGTAGTCGGGCGCCGCGAGGCCAAGGACGTCCCCGCGATCGCGCCGCGTGCCGGCGAGCATCCGCTCCACGCGCTCCGGCGTCGGCGGCGCCACCGGCAGACCGTCCGTCCAGCCGCGCGCAAAGCAGGCCTCGATGTCGTCCTCCTGGTCCCCGAGTTCCACTCGACGCGAACCGCTCCGAGCGAACCTGGCGGCAAGCCGTTCGACATGCGGCGGCTCAACGTTCAGGGCGCCGCAGCCCGGACGGCTCGGCGGCAGGTCAGGGCCCAGCCCGTCGAGACCGCTCACCTCCTGCCACTGGTCGCGGTTCCAGCCGATCGCCGTGGCCACCGTGGCGCCGGCCTCGCGAGACAGGAGGGTCGGTACGATCTCGATCCCCAACCGGTGCGACAACACCAGGTCTGCGTCGTGAACGGGATCTCCCGAAGCGGGGAAGGCCGGATCGTCCTGGGTCAGAACGAGCACCGACCGGCGGCGCCGGACGTCGTCCAGCACCGGTTCGACCAGCTGGCAGGTCGGGCAGTCCTTCTTGACCACCGCCACCAGGCCCTGATCGAAGCCGGGCGGCGCCGGAACCGAGACGGAGGATGAAGGCACCATGGCGCGGAACGATAGCAGCGCGCGGGTCGTGTATCGTTCGGGATTCACCTTAGGGAGACAGCTCATGGTCCAGACCCTGATCGACCCGACCAACGAGGCGGCCCCGGCGACGCGCACCGCGGCATCCCGGCTCGACTCCATCGACGGCCGGACGATCGCCCTGCTCGACATCTCCAAGGCCCGCGGCGACGTCTTCCTCGACCGCGTCGAAGAGCGAATCGAGAGCCGCGGCGCATCCGTGCTTCGTTTCAGCAAGCCCACCTTCTCGAAGGTGGCGCCGGCCGACCTGCGCGCCGAGATCGCCCAGCGTTGCGACGCGGTGATCGAAGCGCTGGCCGACTGAGGGTCCTGCACGTCGTGCAGTGTGCACGACACCACCCGGCTGGAAGAGATGGGGCTGCCCTGCGTGTTCGTCGCCTCGTGCGAGTTCCAGGACGCGGCCGAGTCGCAGTCGAAGTCGCTCGGCTTCTCGCCGGAAGTCGTCTACGTGCGGCACCCGATCCAGGACCGCAACGACGACGAGATGGGAGAGATCGCCGACCAGGCGGTCGACGCGCTGGTCTCGGCGCTGACCAACTGATCCGGCGCTGACCCAGCGCCGAGCGCCGGTCGAGCAGAGGGGCCCGCCGGCAAGGCCCATGCGGGCACGTACGTCAGACACCAGGAAGCAGCTCGAGTCGCCGCGGCGTTTCGTGAGCGCCGCAGGGCGGGCGGTGTACGCCTTGAACCTGGAGGTATTCCCGAACTTCTTCGGCAACGTGTACGTGATCGACGACGGCGCCCGCCGCATCCTGGTCGACTGCGGTTCGGGCATGGACTTCTCCAACGACAACCTGGTGCGCGGCCTGGTCTCGATCGAGGACCGCTTCGGAATCCGCATCGGCCTCGCGGACATCGATGTCATCCTGATCACCCACGGCCACATGGACCACTTCGGCGGCCTCCAGTTCGTGCGCCGCCACACCGACGCGCCGGTGGGCATCCACGTACTCGACCGGCGCGTGCTGACCCACTACGAGGAACGGGTCGTCGTTGCCTCGCACCAGCTTCGGGTGTTCCTGAACCGGGCCGGCCTCTCGGCCGGCAAGTGCGGCCAGTTGATGATGATGTACACCGCGCCCAAGGCGCGCTACGGGTCAACTCCGATCCAGTTCCTGCTCGAGGAGGGCCAACCCGTGCCGGACGCCGACGGCGGGGCTCTCGAGATCGAGGTCCTTCACGTTCCGGGTCACTGTCCCGGCCAAGTCTGTCTCCGGGTCGACGACATCCTGCTGACCGCCGATCACGTGCTGGCGCGCATCACGCCCCACCAGTCGCCCGAGTCGCTGACGCTCAACATGGGCCTCGGCCACTATCTCGATGCTCTCGGCAAGGTCGAGACGCTCGACGGCATCCGGGTCGGCCTGGGCGGCCACGAGGAACCGATCCCGGACGTGGCTGCGCGGGTCGGGGAGATCCGCGAGTCCCACCATGAACGCCTGGAACAGATCGTCGACATCTGCCGGGCGCCCCGGACCACGGCCGACATCAGCCGCGGCCTGTTCGGCGCCGTGCGCGGCTACACCGTGCTTCTCGCCCTCGAGGAAGCCGGCGCGCACGTGGAGTATCTCTACCAGCGCGGCGAACTCGTGGCCGAGAACGTCGGCGAACTGGAGTCCGAACAAGACCCGGTGGTCCGCTACGTCCGGGCGTAGGCGCGCAGGCTCAAGAAGAGGTCAGAAGGGAAGCCAGAGCCCCGACCCGTGGTCGGCAAAGCGAAACGGCAGTTCGAGTTCGCCGCCAGCAGGCAGAAACTCCCAGGAACCGAGCGGCTGAAGCGCGCCCTGGCAGGCGGCCGGATACGCCGCCAGACCGAGCGACGCCGTCTCGGTGACGGCGTAGTGACCTGATGCCACGCGAGGCACCGTGAGCGTGCCGCCGTCCGGGACCGGAAGCTCCTGGTGCGCAAGCCCCAGGTCGGCGGTCCAGTTCAGAAGGTCCTGCACGGTGAGCAGACCGCCGTCGAGCGAAACGAGAGCCTGGTCGGAAGCGCCTGCTTGGGACTCCATTCCGGAAGGGCGGAGCGAAAGGGCGCCGCCCGAACCCGTCGATATGCGCAGATGCAGTTCCGTTCCTTCCGCCGGCAGAGAAACGCACCCCGACCACAGGACCCCGATCGGCGCCCGAACGACGACTGACGCCGGCGCGACGCTCCTTGGCACGACGACTCGGCCTCGACCGCCAAGATCCGTCGTGGCTTCTCCGACACCGATCCCTTCGGGAGTGAGCGTGATGATGGACAGGTGGGCGTTTCTCTGGGGCTCGCCGCTCGCCGACGTCACCAGCACGTCGACGGGCGAACCGGGCTGCAGCACGATCGTGACGTCCTTCCCGTCCCGGTCCGAGATCTCGGTTGCGTTCACCTGGACTGGGCGGGACTGCGTGTACCCGTGCATGTAGGCGTACGCGCTGTAGCTGCCGTCCTCGAGCCCCTTGAACGCAAACCGGCCGTCTGCGTCAGTGGTTGCGGGGGCCGCCAGAAACTCCGGGTGGGCAGGAAGCGAAAGATCGACCGAAGCCCCGTCGATCGGGAGGCGAGAGTCGCTCTCCAGAACCCGGCCTCGGATCTCGTGCGTTCCGAGCTTGAACGTCATCTCGTGGACGCCTCGGCGAAGAACGGGCTCGACCTGGAACAACCGGCTGACACCCGTGTCGGTCTCGATCAGGGCGGCGACCTTGCCTTCCGCTGGCTTCGACAGCCGGCCGGCGAAGTGCCCTTCTTCGTCGGTCTCGAACGACGTCCGATCCATGGCCCCGGTGGTGAGCTCGACGTTGGCGCGTACCCCTTCCCGGCCCATCAGCACGTGACCGCTCACTCGCACCAGGTCGAGCGGCAGAAACACGGCTTCGTTCCCGCCGATCCACCGCTCCTCCGAGAGCACGCGGTCGCCGTTTGCGCCCACGACGTTCATGGAGTAGAGGCCCTGCGCGATCGCCGGCCAGACCGCCATGCCGCTCTCGTCGGCCACTGCGGTCGTTTCCTTCCAGGGATCGTGCGTCTGCGCGAGTTCGACACGCCAGGGAACACCGTCGTCGGTTGGCGGATCGAGGTGGACCGCGAGTCGAGCGAAGGCCGCCAGTTCGACCTCGCCCAGCCAGGTCTCCTGGGCCTCCACCATGTCCACGCCTCGCACGTAGGCGGTTGGGCGGTCCGGCGACTCGAGGACCAGGTCGTAGGTGCCCGGCGGCACGTTGTGCAGCTGGACGAAGCCGCGCTCGTTCGTCGTGCCCTGGACGCGAAGACGCTCGGCACGCGGCTCCTGGAGCTCGACGTCCGGTTGACGAACAAACGCCTTCACCGATGCCACGGGAGCGCCGGTTTCCATGTCGACGGCAAACGCTGTCAGCGATGCGCCCCGACGCATCGGCAGGACGCCCAACGACAGATCGCCGGCCCCGGCATCGACGTCGAACCGGTACCGAGGCGCCCAGCCTTCCGCCGCGATTCGCAGGTCCAGGACGACCGCGGGACCGACCCAGGCCGCCGTCAGTCCCGAGCTCGAGTCCTCAACCGTGACCTCCTCCACGAAGCGGAACGGAGCGTCCGGCCGGTGAGCCCGCGGCAGCCAGATCTCCGCCTGCAGCCGCTCGTCGTCCCACGTCTCGCCCACCGGCAGTTCCAGCGTGACGTCGAACGAGGCTCGCCGAAAGGCCGGCAGGAGAATCTCGGGCCGACTCTCGAGCGGCTTCAGCCGAGGGCACCAGACGCCGTCGCCCACGCAGGTGACGCGGTCGTCGGGACCGAGTTCGACGACGCCGGCGTCGACTCGACGCACCTCGCCCGTTTCGCCAACGACCGCCACCTGGACTGCTGACCCGGCCGGCAGTCCGGCGTCTGGCACTGTTCTCACGCTTGTTGTTGCGGCTGTCTCGGCTCCGCACAACAGGACGGGCCAGATCAGTGCCGCCAGCAAGGCGACCCCGACCTGGCGAGTTGACCCGCCGAGCATCCGCTCAGGGAACGGGAGTGGCAGACGAAGCCCCTGAGATGGTCCCGAGATACCGGACCAGAAGGCCAGGGTGTACGCCTTGACGGAGAGGAGGACGGAACATGAAGAAGCGTCGGAGTTCACGCTGGCGTTTCGGTCGAAAGCGGCGCTCGAGGCGTTTGCGTGAGGACGGGACGACCCGTAGAGGATGTTGAGGATACGGGATGGCGCCGATGACCCTGTCCGGCGCCTCCGGTTCTTCGTCCGCGGTCCGCGGCGCCTGTGGTAGAACTTCCACTTGCTCGCACCTATGACTCTCGTCGCGCAGAATCTGCACTGCGGCCTCAGCGCCCTCCCCCACGGAACGTGAAGATCAAGGGTTCGCACACGCTCCCTGTGCCGCGCTCCGTGGTCTGGGAGGCGATCCTCGACCCGGAGGTGCTGTCTCGCACCCTGCCGGGCTGCGAGGACATGGCGCCGGTCGGCGACAACCGGTTCCGCGGCAAGCTGAAGATGAAGGTCGGGCCCGTGCAGGGCGTGTTCGAGGGCGGGGTCGAGCTCCTCGACCTCGATCCGCCGAACGGCTACAGCCTCAAGATGGACGGCAAGGGCGCGCCCGGCTTCGTCAACGGCAACGGCTCGCTTCGGCTCGAGGACACCGAAGACGGCGGCACCTTGCTCCACTACGAGATCGACGCCCGGGTCGGCGGCCGCATTGCCGCCGTCGGCCAGCGGTTGCTCGACAGCTCCGGCAGGGTCCTGACCCGCCAGGGTCTGCAGGGCCTGGAGAAGCAGCTCGAATCGCGGGCGAGTGCTGCGCCTGCCGCGGACGCGGCCCCTGTGGACCCGGAGGTCGGTGCCGGAACGGAGGCTGCGAGCGCTGCGTCCGCACCGTCCCAGGCCGCCTTCGCCGGGAAGTTCGCCGCCGGTCTGGCCAGGGAGATCTGGCCCTGGCTTGCCGGAGGCGCCCTGGTCCTTCTGGCCGCGATCGCCGTTTCACTCCGCGCCTGCTCCTGAGGAACCGTCGCCCGGGCAGTCCCGACCGAGGAAGCCCAGACGCAGAAGCCCTGACGCCGGCAGACTGATCACAGGGGCAGACCGATCCAGGCAGACCAGACGAAGACGAAGCAGCCAGGAAAGGAGACACTCAAGCGATGACCGTGTCCATACAACTCGAAGTCAACGGGAAGCCGGTACAGGCCCAGGTCGAGCCGCGGCGCCTGCTGATCCACTTTCTGCGGGACGATCTCGGCCTCACGGGCGCCAACATCGGCTGCGAGACGAGTCTCTGCGGCGCCTGCACCGTTCTTGTCGACGGCGACGCGGTCAAGTCCTGCACCATGCTCGCGGCGCAGGCGGACGGTGCCGCGATCACCACGATCGAGGGGCTGGCCCGGAACGGCGAGCTGCATCCGCTGCAGGAGGGCTTCTGGGAGAAGCACGGCCTGCAGTGCGGCTACTGCACGCCGGGCATGATCCTCTCCGCGAACTACCTGCTGGCCCGGAACCCGAGCCCGAGCGACGCGGAGATCCGGGAAGGACTGAAGGGCAACATCTGCCGCTGCACCGGCTACCAGAACATCGTGGAGGCCGTCAGACACGCCGCCGAGAGGATGAACTGAGATGGCGGGCGTACTCGGCACCTCGATCAGGCGACGGGAGGACCCGGCCCTCATCACCGGGCGCGGCAAGTACACCGACGATCTCGTGGTCCCCGGCATGGCGCACGCGGCGATCGTGCGCAGCCCGTACGCGCACGCCCGCATCCGCGGCATCGACACCTCGGCGGCCGAGTCGTATCCCGGCGTTCTCGCCGTACTCACTGCGCGTGACGTTGCGGCCGCGGGGATACCCGGCGTCGTGCCCGTCGGCTGGCTGCTTCCAGACCTCAAGACCCCGGCCCATCCCATGATCGCGGCCGACACCGTCCGTCATGTCGGCGATGCCGTGGCAGTCGTCGTGGCCGAAGACCGCTACGTCGCCCGCGACGCCGCCGACCGGGTCGCGGTCGACTACGAACCGCTCGACGCGGTGGCCGATGTGGTCGCGGCGCAGGCGGACGGAGCGCCTGCGGTCCACGACGAGGCGCCCGGCAACGTGGCCTTCGACTGGGAGATCGGCGACCGGGAGGCCGTTGCTGCCGCCTTCGCCTCGGCCGCGCACACGGTGGAGCTCGAACTTCGCAACAACCGCCTCATCCCGCATGCGATCGAGCCGCGGGCGGCGCTCGCCTCCTACGACTCGAAGACGGGCGCGATGACCATCCACATGACGAGCCAGAACCCGCACGTGCACCGGCTGCTGATGACCCTGGCCTCGCTCGGGATGCCCGAGCACAAGGTGCGTATCGTGGCGCCGGAGGTCGGCGGCGGCTTCGGCAGCAAGATCCACCACTACGCCGACGAGGCGATCGTGGGCCTGTGCTCGTTGAAGCTCGACCGGCCGGTCAAGTGGACCGCGACGCGCACCGAGACGAATCTCACCGACGCGCACGGCCGCGACCACTCGACGCACTGCGCCATGGCCCTGGACGCCGACGGCCGCATCACGGGCCTGAAGGTGGACACGGCGGCCGCGATGGGCGCCTATCTCTCGACGTTCGCCCCGGCTGTCCCGACCTACCTCTACGGCACCCTGATGTCGGGCCAGTACGACATCCCGGCAATCCACTGCCACGTGACCGGCGTCTTCACGCACACCACGCCCGTCGACGCCTACCGCGGCGCCGGACGGCCCGAGGCCACCTTCGTCGTCGAGCGGTTGATGCACCTTGCCGGCGAGGCGACCGGGCTCGGACCCGTGGAAGTCCGCAAGCGGAACTTCGTGCCCGCGGACGCTTTCCCGTACCAGACCCAGGTCGCCCTGGCCTACGACTCTGGGAACTACGGGCCGGCAATGGACCGCGCGCTCGAGATGATCGGCTACGACGACCTCCGCCGCGAGCAGGCATCGCGCCGCGGCAACGGCGATGGCAGCAACGGCAACGGCCGCAGCCAGATCGGAATCGGTTTCTCGTCCTACATCGAGGCCTGCGGCCTGGCGCCGTCGGCGGTGGTCGGCTCGCTCGGCGCCCAGGCCGGGCAGTGGGAGAGCGCCGACGTGCGCGTCCATCCGACCGCCTCGGTCACCGTCTACACCGGCTCTTCCTCGCACGGCCAGGGCCACGAGACGACCTTCTCCCAGATCGTCGCCGATCGACTGGGCATCGATCCGGAATCGGTCGAGGTGATCCACGGCGACACCGACCTGGTCCAGTTCGGCATGGGCACCTACGGCAGCCGCAGCGCCGCCGTCGGCGGTTCGGCGATCGCCAGGAGCGTCGACAAGATCATCGAGAAGGGCAAGAAGATCGCCGCTCACCTGCTCGAGGCATCCGCCGAGGATCTCGAGTACGAGGACGGCAGCTTCCGGGTGGCCGGTTCGCCGGACCGCTCCCTCGGTCTCGGCGACGTGGCGCTCCAGGCCTACCTGGCGCACAACTACCCCGACGACCTGGAGCCGGGCCTCTCCGCCACGAGCTTCTATGACCCCGCGAACTTCACCTACCCCTTCGGCACCCACGTCTGCGTGGTCGAGGTCGACACGGAGACCGGCGCCGTCGAGCTCCTGCGCTACGCCGCCGTCGACGACGTCGGCAACGTGATCAACCCGATGATCGTCGACGGCCAGCTCCACGGCGGACTGGCCCAGGGCATCGGCCAGGCGCTGTGGGAGAACGCGGTCTACGACGACAGCGGACAACTCGTGACGGGCTCGTTGATGGACTACGCGCTGCCCAGGATCCACAACCTGATCCCGTTCGAACTCGACCGCACGACCACGCCGTGCCCGCACAACCCGCTCGGCGTCAAGGGCGTCGGCGAGGCGGGAGCGATCGCCTCGCCGCCAGCCGTCGTCAACGCCGTCGTCGACGCGCTGAAGCCGTTCGGCGTTACTCACATCGACATGCCGCTCACGCCGGAGAAGGTGTGGCGGGCCGTGAACGCCGGCTAGCTGGCTGACGACCCCATCGATCACCAGCCGACCAGGACCACATCTTCCGTCTACAATCCCGCAGCCGAGCAACCGAAGCTGCCGAATCAGGAGCACCGACATGTACCCAGCCCAGTTCGATTACCGCCGCGCCGGATCGGTCGATGAAGCGCTCGGCCTGCTGCAGGAGCACGAAGACGCGAAGCTGATGGCCGGCGGCCACAGCCTGATCCCGATGATGAAGCTGCGCCTGGCACAGCCGCCCATGGTCGTCGACATCGGCCGCCTCGACGAGTTGAAGGGAATCTCGGAAGCCGGCGCCGACGTGCGCGTCGGCGCCCTGACCACCCACGCCGAGATCGCGGCCTCCGAGGTCCTCGCCGCCCGTTGCCCGGTCCTCGCCGAGGCAGCCGGCCACATCGGCGACGCGCAGGTCCGCAACCGCGGCACGATCGGCGGCAACATCGCCCACGCCGACCCGGGGTCCGACATACCGCCCGTGCTCGTCCTGCTCGGAGCGTCCATCCATCTGCAGTCCCCGTCGGGCGCTCGCTCCGTCGCCGCGGCCGACTTTTTCCAGGACCTCCTGATGACCGACGTCGGCGAAGACGAGATCCTCACTCACGTCCGTGTCCGCACCCTCGGCTCCGGTACCGGCGCTGCCTACCTCAAGTTCGAGCATCCCGCCTCCGGCTACGCCGTCGTCGGCGCGGCGGCTTCCGTGACTGTCCACCGGGGCCGCTGCACCTCCGCCGGCCTCGTGGTCGGCGGTGTCGGGGCTACCCCGACCGCAGTCGACGTATCGAGCCTGGTCGGCGGCGACCTCTCCGACGACGCGATCGCCGCCGCAGCCTCCGGCCTCGACACCGAATACCCCATCGGCGACATCTTCGCCTCCGGCGACTACCGCGTCCACGTCGGCGGGGTCTACGGCAAGCGCGCCCTCGCCGCCGCCCGCGACCGGGCCTCGTAGGGGAATCGGGGCCGAGGCCAGAGCGGCCTGATCTCGTCCGTGAGCCGCGTCACGGAGACAGCCCTCACGCCCGGGTTGAGGTCGTAGCTGTCGGTGCCGGCGTGAACCAGGTCGAGGCGGGCAAGCCCGAGTTCGTTCATCGCCCGCCGCATCGACCGGGTAAACGTCGGCGAACTCGTCCGCTTGATCTCGAACCCCCGCAACTCGCCTCCGCAGCGGATGACGAGATCGACCTCGCCGCCGGTGTGGGCGCGCCAGAAGAAGCAACTGCGCTCCGGCGCGCCGAGCAGCAGGAGCAGGTTCTCGACCACGAACCCCTCCCAGGACGCGCCGACCTTCGGATGCCGCTCGAGCTGGTGCCGCGTCTGCACGTCCAGAAAGTGGTGCAGCACTCCCGAGTCCCGCAGGTAGACCTTCGGCGCCTTGACCTGCCGTTTCTTCAGGTTCGCCTGCCACGGCTTGAGAACGCGGACCATGAAGGTCGCCTGCAGGGCCTCGAGGTACCTGCGGACCGTGTGGTGCGAGACGCCGAACGACCGCGCCAGTTCGGAAGCGTTCCACACGTTCGCGTGATCGTGGGCGAGCATGGCCCAGAACCGTTCGAGCGTTGCCGCCGGAACGTTGACGCCGAGCTGGGGTGCGTCCCGCTCCAGGAAGGACTGCACGAACTCGGCGCGCCAGCGTGCGCTCTCGCGGTCATCAGGCGCAACGTACGATTCCGGGAAGCCGCCTCGGATCCAGAGCGTGTCGAGCTGCCTGGGCGGCGCTTCCAGCAGGGAAGTCTGGGAAGCTCGTGGCGCGACATTCGACCGGCGAGACTCTCCGAGGTCTGGCGGAGCAGCACCGGCGACGCGCTGCCCAGCACCAGGAAACGAGCGGGCAACGGCCGCCGGTCCGCCAGCACGCGGAGCGTGGGGAACAGGTCCGGCCGGCGCTGCACCTCGTCCAGCACGACAAGACCGCGGAGCGACTCCAGCGCGAACAGCGGGTCCGCCAGCCGTCCGAGATCCGCAGTCGACTCGAGGTCGAAGAAGTGTGTGGGCTCCGTCCACGAGCGCACCAGCTCGCGGGCCAGCGTCGTCTTGCCGACTTGCCGCGCACCGAGAAGGGCAACGACCGGACTTCGGGCCAGAAGCGAGCGCACCGCATCAAGGTGTACCTCTCTGTCGATCACTGATCGACAGTACACGAAATCTGGACGCCGCCCATCCAATCTTCCTGCTTCTGCTGGGAGTGGAGATTGCAGCACCTCGCCAGGCTGGCCAGCAGCAGACGAACCCGCCAGTCAGGAGCCTCTGCGGCCAGGGGTGCCCAATGGAAGCCAAGGGCAGGTCTGCGATCCTGCGGAGGACCGGTACCTGACCGGTTCGTTCACCGAAGACACCGCGTTGCGCTTGATCGTCGAGAAACGACGCGAGGGCTTCCCCGTCGAGACAATCGGATTGGCCGAGCTGCCTTGGGGCCACGGGCCATGTGATGAAGAACCACATCGAGGCAGGCGCTCCCCTTCTCCGCGTCCAAGGTGGAGATGGGCGCGACACGACGAAAGGATCTTCGGGCGGAGTTTCCACTACTCGGTCGAGCGCCCGAGAAACCCGAGAGGAACGAAGATGACCGACTACCGCAGACCGAAGGATCAGGTCGCGCTGCAGGACTCAGGCGCCGACGCTGCGCTCTGTCCGCTGTGCGAGGAACCCGCGACCACCGAGATCATGGACATCGAGTTCACACACGCAGACCTGGCCCTGAAGGTCACCCTGCCCGTCCGTTGCTGCGTCGACTGTGACATCGAGGCCATCGACCATGTCGGTGCACGGATCAAGGACGAAGCCGTGTACCGCGCTCACGCCGAGGGAAGATACGGGAGATCCGCGAGCGGCGGGGCCTGAGCCGGTCGGCCTTCGCCGAGATCGCCAGCTACGGCGAAAGCGAAAGACTCGACCGTGGCTGTGGCCCGGTGGCGCAACGCCCTCGAGGCTGACTACGTCCTGATCGACTCTGGCCCCGGCCATGCGGACGTCGGCGACATCTGCACTCGTCAACTGCCAGACGCCGTGGTCCTCCTCTTGCCTGCATGGCGGACTCGACCCACTCCGGCTCGCCATGAGCCGACACCCGACCGGAAGGCGGCGGACCGCAGCGAGCGCTGACCCTTCACTCGACCCGCAGGCGCGAGCGTCCGCTGGGAGCCTCCCCTTGGAACTCTCCCTTCGGATGCGGAGAAAGGCGAGTGCAGCCGTCGGCGGCGTGCGTCTCAGTAGCTGCGCGGAAGCCCCAGCACGTGCTGGGCCAGGTACGTCAGCACCAGGTTCGTCGAGATGGGCGCGGTCTGGAAGAGCCGGCATTCGCGCCACTTGCGTTCGATGTCGTATTCGGTGGCGAAGGCGAAGCCGCCGAAGGTCTGGAAGCAGGTGTCGCCGGCGTTCCAGGCTGCTTCGGAGGCGAGGAGTTTGGCGCTGTTCGCTTCGGCGCCGCATTCGCGGCCGGCGTCGTAGAGGGCGGCCGCCTTGCGCACGATCATCTCGGCGGCGCCGGTCTCGGCGTGGGCGCGGGCGATCGGGAACTGGATGCCCTGGTTCTTGCCGATCGGGCGGCCGAAGACTTCGCGGTCGTTGGCGTACTCGACGGCGCGGCGGATGAAGTAGCGGGCGTCGCCGATCGCCTCGGAGGCGAGGAGGATGCGCTCTGCGTTCATGCCGCTCAGGATGTAGCGGAAGCCGCGGCCCTCCTCGCCGATGCGGCTGCCGACCGGGATGCGCAGGTTGTCGAAGAAGACTTGGGTCGTGCCGTGGTTGATCATCGTGTCGATGGGCTGGATTTCCAGGCCGTTGCCCCGAGCCTCCCGGAGATCGACCAGGAACACGGACAGGCCCCGTGAACGCTTCTCGACCTGATTGGCCGGCGTCGTCCGCGCCAGCAGGATCATCAGGTCCGAGTGGAGCGCCCGACTGGTCCAGATCTTCTGGCCGTTGACCACGTAGGTGTCGCCGTCGCGAACGGCCGTGGTCCGCAACTGGGTCGTGTCGGAGCCGGTCACCGGCTCGGTGACGCCGAACGCCTGCAGCCTCAGTTCGCCGCTCGCGATCTTCGGCAGGTACTGCCGTTTCTGCTCGTCGCTGCCGTGGCGCAGAACGGTGCCCATCGTGTACATCTGCGCGTGGCAGGCGGCCGCGTTGCAGCCGCTCGAGTGGATCGTCTCGAGCACCACGCTGGCGGCGCGCAGCGGCAGCCCGGAGCCGCCGTACTGCTCGGGAATCAGACAGCCCAGGTACTCGTGCTCCGTCAGCGCCTGCACGAACTCCGTCGGATACTCGGCGGCGGCGTCCAGTCGCCGCCAGTACTCGCCCGGAAACTGCTCGCAGATGCGGCGCACCGGATCGCGGAGGTAGGGGTAGTCCTGCTCGATGGAGACCTGCAGTTCGCCGTTGGTCATGGCGGCTGATCGTAGCGCTTCCACTGACCGCCCAGCCGCCGAGTTCGAACAGCGCTCCAGCAACCTCACGTCAGCGGTGCCGCTTTCCTCTGACCCCGGAAGCCATGCGGCAACGAACCGACAGCCGTCCCGGCTGCGCCCGTTCCCGGGCCAGCCGCGCGCCGCCTGTGGGACGCCAAGGGGACCGCCCCCTGGCTGCCCGCGTTCCCGGACCAGCCTGTGGCTACTGCAGCCGCTGCGGCCGCACCCGGTGGATCCGCACCAGGTTCGTGGGCGGCCGATCCTGGATCGGGTCGCCCATCAGCAACACGATCGTGTCGCCGGGCGAAGCCAGCCTGCCGGCCAGGAGCTGCCGGTCCACCATCGCGACGACCTCGTCGTGGTGGTAGACCTCCTGGTCCATCCGCACGGAGTGGACCCCCCAGACGAGCTGCAGTTCGCGCATGGTCCGCGGCTCGCGGGTGAACGCCATCACCGGTGTCGAAGGCCGGCGGCAGGCCGCTTGGCGGGCGGTGAAGCCGCCCTGACTGAGAACCACGATCCACTTCGCGCCGAGATGCCGCGCCGACAGGATGGCCGCGGCCGAGATCGTCTCCGGGATCTCCAGTGTGCCGGGCCGGTTCGGGGGTTCGATGTCGTAGGGGCCGACCTCCATCGTGTGGAACCCGACCGGCTGCGACGAGTGCTTCGAGAGCTGGTAACGCTCCGACTCCGCAATGATCCGGTGCATCGTCTGCACCGCCTCCAGGGGATAGCGGCCGGCGGCGCTCTCACCGGACAGCATCATCGCGTCGGCGCCGTCGAACACCGCGTTGGCCACGTCCGACGACTCGGCTCGGGTGGGCCGCAGATAGTCGATCATCGACTCCAGCATCTGCGTCGCCACGATCACCGGCCGCGCCAGCCGCCACCCGGTCTCGATGATCCGCTTCTGTTCCACCGGCACCCGGTGGAGCGGAATCTCGACCCCGAGGTCGCCGCGCGCCACCATCACACCGTCGGATTCGAGCACGATCTCGTCGAGGTTCTCGAGCGCGCGTCGACGCTCCAGCTTGGCGATCACCGGCAAGGCGCGGCCCGCCTCGACAGCCGACTCCCGCACCCGCACCACGTCCGTGGAGCTCCCGATGTAGCTGGCTGCCAGGAAGTCGGCGTCTTCCTCGACCGCCATCCGGATGTCGGCCAGATCCTTGTTCGAGATACGGAACGGGAGGCGGCTGTCGGGCAGGTTGACGCCCTTGCGGCTCGACACGGCCCCGCCGACGATGACCTCGGCCTCGATCGTCTCTTCGTCCTTCGACCGGACCTCCAGATGCACCCGCCCGTCGTCGATCAGGATCTGCTCCCCGGGCTGGACGTGCCTGACCATGTCCCGGTGGAGCGCCAGATCGGCGCCAGCGTCCGTGCCCAGGGAGACGACGTCGCCGCGCTTGAGCACTCGCGCGCCTTCGAAATGACCGAGCCGGTGCCGGGGGCCCATCAGGTCGACCATCACGCCTACCGACCGACCGACAGCCGCACCGACCCGCCGCACCAGCCGCACCAGTCGACGATGTTCTTCCCGGGTGCCGTGGGACTGGTTCAGCCGAACGACGTTGACGCCGGCGCGGATCAGCCGCTCGAGGGTCTTCGGGTTCGAGCTCGCAGGGCCGATCGTGGCGACGATCTTGGCTCGGCGCTCCACGGGGGCGTCAGCTCTCCAGGTTCATGGTCCGTCCGCCGACGCCGCACCGGCGCCGGGCCGGCCGCGGACTTCCTCGATCGTCGCGCGCGCCAGTTCCGCGATCCGTCCCCAGGCCCGGGCCGCGACAGCCTCGGGCGGCGTGATCCACGCCACGCCCACCGAAACCACATTGGGCTCGGAGAGGTACTCCAGGTAACTGGCGCGTTCGAGGTTGCCCGTGGCGCAGAAGGCAACCTCCGGGAACGGGCCGTGGACCGCGCGCAGAAAGGTCGGACCGCCGCAGGCAGGCGCCGGGAAGAACTTGCAGGTGAGGAAACCCAGGTCCACCGCGCCCTGGATTTCGGACGGTGTCGCCACGCCCGGCAGGAAAGGAAACCGGGCGTTGTGCGCGGCGAGCGCGATCGCGGGAGTGATTCCCGGACAGACCCCGAAACGGGCGCCTGCGTCGCGCGCCGCATGGACGTCGTCCGCCTTGCGCACCGTTCCGGCGCCGACGATCACTTCGGGGAGTTCGTTCGCGATGCGAGCGATCGCCGGCAGGGCGGCCGGCGTACGAAGCGCCACCTCCTGCATCACGAGGCCGCCGTCGAACAGGGCGGCCGCCAGCGGAACCGCGTCCTCTTCCCGTTCGATCCGAAGCAGGGGCAGGATGGGCGCCGAATCAAGTAGGGAGCGTATGTCCATCGAACGGAATCGGAAGCAGGCGAATCCCCGTCGATGCGGCGAGGGCTTCGGTCAGGAGCCGAACCGAGCCAGACGCTCGATCAGATCCGCGACGCGGTTCGAGTAGCCCCACTCGTTGTCATACCACGACACGACGCGGGCGTACACGCCGCCGCCCCCGGCCGGAGTGACCCGGGTCAGCGGCGCATCGAAGATCGACGAGTGAGGATTGCCGAGGATATCGCTTGAAACCAGCGGGTCCTCGGAGTACTGCAGAATGCCCGCCAGGTTCGACTCGGCCGCCGCCGAAGCTGCCCCGTTCACGTCCTCCGCCGCGGCGCTGCTGCGCAGCCTGCAGGTCAGGTCGACGATCGAACCGTCCGCCACGGGCACCCGCATGGCCATGCCGTCGAGCCGGCCGTTCAGGTGCGGCAGCACCTTGCCGACGGCGCGGGCGGCGCCGGTCGTGGTCGGGATGATGTTGGCGGTCGCCGAGCGGCTCCGCCGCGGATCGCTGTGCGGCGAATCGACCAGGCGCTGGCCGTTGGTGTAGGCGTGCACCGTGGTGATGAAGCCCTCCTCGAAACCGAAGGCGTCGTCGAGCATCCTGGCGAGCGGCGCCAGGCAGTTCGTGGTGCAGGAGGCGTTGGAAACCACCCGATGCTCCGGCCCCAGATCGCCGTCGTTGACGCCGAGCACGATCATGGCGTCGATCTCGTCCTTGGCCGGGACCGTGAGCACGACCCGCGAGGCGCCGGCTTCGAGGTGGGACGCGACCTGGGCGCGGGTCCGGAACACGCCCGTCGACTCGACGGCGATGTCGACCCCGAGTTCACTCCAGGGAAGCCGGGACGGATCCCGCTCCGCGCCGAGGCGGACCGGACGGCCTCCCACGCGCAGGCCGCTGCCGGCAACCTCGACCTCCTGATCGAAGACGCCCTGCACCGTGTCGTAGCGCAGCAGGTAGGCGAGGCGCTCCGCGTCGAACAGGTCGTTGATGCCGACCACTTCGACGTCCGGGCGGCCAGCCAGAATGCGGAAGACGCTGCGACCGATGCGACCGAAGCCGTTGATGCCGACGCGAATCATGAGGCGCCCCCTTCGGCTTCCGCCGCACCGTCGAACGCGGCGATGAGTTCCAGGAGCCGGTGCAGGTAGCCCCAGCCGTTGTCGAACCACGCGATCGTCTTCGAGACGCGGTCGCCCAGGGTCATCGTCGCCTGCGAGTCGAAGATGCAGGTCGCCCGGCTGCCCACGGTGTCGGCCGAAACGATCGCCTCGCGCTCGAAGCGCAGGCGTCCGCTCCAGCCGCCGCCGGCGGCCGCCGCCACCGCGTCGTTGACGGCGGCGACGCTGACCGCGTCGCGATGCCAGCACACCAGGTCGACCACGGAGCCGTTCGAAACCGGCACGTTCATCGCCGAAGCCGAGAGCTTGCCGACGAGTGCGGGCAGCACGGACTCGAGTTCGGCAGCGGCCTCGGTCGTCGAGGGAATGATGTTCTCGCCCGCCGCCCGGCCCGACCGCGGCTCGGGCGCCGGCACGTCGGCGAGACGGGAACCGGCGCTGTAGGCGCGGACGGAACTGATGAACGCCTGTTCCACGCCGAACGCCCCGTCGAGGACACAGAGCAGCGGCCCGGCGCAGTGCGCCGTGAACGAGCCGGCGGACACGATCCGGTCGGACGGCTCGATCCGGTCCTCGTTGAGTCCGACCACGACGGTCCGGTCGAGCTCCCCGCCCGGCGCCGCGCAAAGCACGACTCGCTCGGCGCCGGCTTCGAGGTGCCCTTCGAGTTCGCTCCGCGTCGGCCGTGTGTCTCGAAAATCGACGACGGTCGAGATTCCCAGCTCGCCCCAGGGCGCGTCACCGGCGTTGCCGGCGCGCACCACGCTGGCGCATGAGCCGTTGACGCACAGGTTGCCGTCGTGCAGCTCGACATCCGCGTCAAGCGGCCAAGGCAGCGTCGAGAAGCGCAGCAGGTAGCGCAGCATGTCGGGATCGGCGGTCTCGGCCACTGCGGCGACCTCGATTGCGGGGCTGTTGAGCGAGAGGCGGAACAGACTCCGGCCCAGCAAGCCGAAGCCCATGATTCCGATGCGTGTCGTTTTCGTCATCCCTGTGGTCAGAGAGTATTGGGGTCAGAGAGTATTGATCGTGGAGAAAGAAGCGATCAAGGAGCCGGGGCAGGATAACCGACCCCCGGACGTCTGTCCGCAGCGGAACTCGGGCCTGTGCACTTCCGGGGTCGGCGCCCGGGGTCGGCGCCCGGGGTCGGCCGCTTCAGTCGGCGCCGTAGGCGGAGGCCAGGATCTCCATCGTGTGGAGCACCGGAACCGGCGAGCCCAGGCGCCTGGCGTGGCTCTCGATCTGGGTCAGGCAGCCGATGTTGCCGGTGGCGATCACGTCTGGTCTGCCTTCGAGCAGGGCCTCCGCCTTCCTGCGTCCCAGGCGGGCCGCGAGTTCGGGCTCTTCCAGGTTGTAGATGCCCGCCGAACCACAGCAGATCTGCCAGTCGCGCGGCTCGACCAGGGTCACGCCCCGCACCTGAGCCAGCAACCGCCGCGGCGCTGCGCGCTCCGATTGGGCATGGGCCAGGTGACAGGCGTCGTGGCAGGCGACACGCAGGGGCTCCGGCAGCGGCGGCGGATTCTCGGTCTCGAGCGCTGCGAGGAACGTCGACACGTCGCGCACCCTGGCGGCCAGGGCGCGTGCGGCTGGCTCTTCGGGCCGCCCGGAGAACAGCAGACCGTACTCCCTGAGGCCCGAACCGCAGCCGGCCGCGTTGGTGAGCACCGCGTCGACTTCCGGCAGCAGACCGTCAGGCCCCAGCACGGTCAGCAGGGCGCCGGCAGCCTTGCGGGCCCGCGCCGCGTCGCCGGCGTGAAATGCGAGCGAACCGCAGCACGCCTCCTCCCCGGGGACGACGACTTCGACTCCGCGGCGCGTGAGCACCTCGATCGTCGCCTGCTGGATCCGCGGTGCCAGCACCTGCTGCGCGCAACCGGCGAGGAGCGCCGCACGTGCGCGCCGCTCGCCGACTGCCGGAAACACGCCGAAGCCGACCTGCGCGCGATCCGCGGCCCGCGGAAGCAGCTCGAGCGGCGCGGCCAGCCGCGCCGGCAGGAGGGCGCGGAACGGCGCCGCCAGGCGGCCCAGCCTCAGCATCCACCGCAGGCGTGAGCGGCTGGCCAGCGTGTCCAGCAGCAGGCCGCGCCACAGCCGGTCCGGCAGCGACCGTCGGCGGCTGTCCTCCGCAAGTTCCCGGAACGGCATCAGGAGATCCCCGTACTCGACGCCCGACGGGCAGGCCGTCACGCACGACATGCACCCCAGACACGGGTCGATGTGGGGCAGCGCCTCTTCCAGGTCGAGACCGCCCTCGAGCACCTCCTTCATCAGCACGATGCGTCCGCGCGGCGAGTCCATCTCCTCCCCGAGTTCGACGTAGGTCGGGCAGGTCGGCAGGCAGAAGCCGCAGTGGACGCAGGCCGAAACCGCGTTCGCCATCGCCGGGGCCCGGTCGCCGACCTTGCTCCGCAGCGCGTCCTGCTCGATCGCGTGCTGCATCGCCGGGAGCGTAGCGCGCCGGCGTCAGCCGGATGCGGGCGAATCAGATGTGCCGGTAGGCCTGCAGGGTCAGGAACTCCTGGAACTCGGACCCGAGCACCAGGTCGTCGAGCAGGTCCGCCGCGAGACCGTAGCGGCTCGCTTCGCGGCCTCCGAACGAGCGCAGCTCCTCGTCCCGCACCTGCTCGTAGAGCGCAGGCGTGACCTGCTCGCCGTCGTCCATCCGCGCGTTTCGGTGGACCCACTGCCAGAGCTGGGCGCGGGCGATCTCGGCAGTCGCCGCGTCCTCCATCAGGTTGTTGATCGCAGCCGCTCCGCTGCCGTTGAGCCAGGAGTTCAGGTACTGGAGTCCCACCGAGACGTTGTTGCGCAGCCCCTGCTCGGTCAGCGAACCGCCGGGCACGCTGAGATCGATCAGGCTGCCGGGTTCCACCGAGACGTCCTGGCGCAGCCGCTCCTTCTGGTTCGGGCGGCCCTCCATCTTGGTGGAGAACACCTCCAGGGCAATCGGCACCAGGTCCGGATGGGCAACCCAGCTGCCGTCGAACCCGTCGTCCGCTTCGCGTTCCTTGTCGGCGCGCACCGCGGCCAGCGCCGCCCTGTTGACTTCGGGATCGCGCCGGCTGGGAATGAAGGCCGCCATGCCGCCGATCGCGTGGGCGCCGCGGCCGTGGCACGTGCGAACCAGGAGCTCCGTGTAGGAGCGCATGAAGGGGACCGTCATCGTGATCTGTCCGCGGTCGGGCAGCACCAGGTCCTCGCGGAACGCGAACTTCTTGATGGCGCTGAAGATGTAGTCCCAGCGGCCGGCGTTGAGCCCCGCCGAATGAGCGCGCAGTTCGTAGAGGATCTCCTCCATCTCGAAGGCGGCGAGGATCGTCTCGATCAGCACCGTGGCACGGACGCTGCCCTGCGGCACCCCGAGCGCGTCCTGGGCGGTGACGAAGATGTCGTTCCAGAGCCGCGCCTCGTGCCGGTTCTCCAGCTTCGGCAGGTAGAAGTAGGGGCCGCTGCCCCGGTCGAGCGCTTCCTTCGCGTTGTGGAAGAAACAGAGACCGAAGTCGAAGATGCCGGCCGAGACGGGCTCGCCGTCGATCAGGGCGTTCTTCTCGACCAGGTGCCAGCCCCGCGGACGCACCAGCAGGGTCGCGATCTCGTCCTTGAGCCGGTACTCCTTGCCGTTGCCCGGATTCGTGAACTCCAGCTGCCTGCGCACCGCGTCATGCAGGTTCTGCTGGCCCTCGATCACGTTCCGCCAGCTCGGGCTGAGCGCGTCCTCGATGTCCGCCATGAAGACCCTGGCGCCGGAGTTCAGAGCGTTGATCATCATCTTGCGGTCGACCGGACCGGTGATCTCGGCCCAGCGGCAGTCGAGGTCCGCAGGCGCGGGCGCGACCTGCCAGTCGGCGTCGCGGACATCCTGCGTCTCGGGCGGGAAGGTCGGATCCTCGCCGGCCTGGATTCGTGCGTGCCGTTCGACGCGGTCCTGGAGCAACTGCACCCGGCGCGCTTCGAACTGCCGGCAGAGGTCGCTTGTGAACTCCAGCGCCTCCGGGGTCAGGATCCGTTCTGCCGCCTCGAAGTCCCGCGATCCGGTGATCTCGATTCCACTCATGCTGCCTTCTCCCGGGCCGGCGCGGCCGGCCTCTCTGTTCCCCGTGTTCCGTGAGCTGCACAGGACTTCTGCAACCCGTACTTCTGCAGCCCGTACGGGATGCGCCGACCTGACTCGCGAAGCGTCGGCAGCTTACCGGATGCCGGCAGCGGCGCCTGCTCACCCGGTGACGCGGAACAGGATGAGACAACGTGAGACAATGGCGCGGCGCTGATCGCTCCCAAGGCGCCGCCCCGCGACCGGAGGTTTCCATGAACGTCACCCGCACACTGTCCGTCGCCGCGCTGGGCGCCGCCTTCCTGGCCTTCGCCGTGCTGGCGGCCCCGGCTCATGCCCAGACCGGCGAGCCGACCAGGCTGCTCCGCTTCCCGGACCTCTCCGGCGACCGCGTCGCTTTCACCTATGCGGGCGACATCTGGCTCGCCCCGGCGGCCGGGGGCACGGCGACACGCCTCACCTCCCATCCGGGTCTGGAACTGTTCGCCAGGTTCTCGCCGGACGGTTCGCAGATCGCCTTCACCGGCCAGTACGACGGTGACGAGCAGGTCTATGTCGTGGATGCGGCGGGCGGCGCGCCCCGGCAGTTGACCTTCTATCCGGCGGCCGGTCCGCTGGCGCCTCGCTGGGGGTACGACTACCAGGTCTACGGCTGGTCCCCCGACGGAAAGTCCGTGCTGTTCCGGTCGCTGCGCGACGGCTGGGACCTCGGCGACACGAAGTTGTTCCTGGTCGATACCGCCGGCGGCCTGCCGCGCGCGCTGCCGATGCCCGAGTCCGGCGGCGGCGACCTCTCGCCCGACGCCCGCCGCGTCGTCTATTCGCCGGTGACCCGCGACTTCCGCCACTGGAAGCGCTACGAGGGCGGATGGGCCCAGGACCTGTGGATTCTCGACCTCGACAGCCTGGAGTCGATCCAGGTCACGGATCACCGGCGGTCCGACCGCGACCCGATGTGGATCGACGACACGATCCACTTTTCCTCCGACCGCGACGGCGTCCTGAATCTGTACGCCTACGATGTGGATTCGGGCGATCTCACCCAGCTCACGCACGAGGATCGCTGGGACGTGCGCTGGCCCAGCGCCGACAAGGCGAACCGCCGCATCGTGTACGAGAAGGCGGGATCGCTCGAGATCCTCGACCTCGCCTCCGGCGCCGTGCGTCCGGTACCCATCCACGTGCCGACCGACCAGCTTGCCCGTCGTTCCGGCCGCATCTCGGCGGCAAACCGGGTCTCCGGCTTCTCGGTCAGCCCGAAGGCGAAACGGGTCGCCTTTTCTGCCCGTGGCGACATCTTCACCGTCCCGGCGGAGCACGGCCCGACCCGCAACCTGACCCGCTCCTCCGGGGCCAACGACCAGGGTCCCGCCTGGTCGCCGGACGGCAGGCGGATCGCCTTCGTGTCCGACCGGACCGGCGAGACCGAGATCTGGGTCGTCGGCCAGGACGGCAGCGGCGCAGCGGTCCAGCTCACCGAAGGCAGCGTCGGCCGCCACTACAACAACCTGCTCTGGTCGCCGAACAGCGACCGCATCGCCTTCGTCGATCAGCAGGGCCGGCTCGGCATCGTCGAGGCCGCGCCGAGCGGACCGCGCGGCATCATCGAGGTCGTCGACGATCCGCGGCCATTCGGCATCAGCTACGACTGGTCCCCGCACGGCGATTACCTGGCGGTCGAAGTCGGCGACCCGAACGAGTTCAGTTCGATCCACCTGTTCGAGGTCGAGAGCCGGACGCTCACGCGGGTGACCTCCGAGCTCTGGAACGACTTCTTCCCCGTCTTCGACCCGGGCGGCGACTACCTCTACTTCTTCTCCGACCGTCAGTTCCAGCCGCAGATCGCGGCGTTCGAGTACAACTACGCCGCCGACCGCGAGACGTACATCTACGCGCTCGCCCTGCGCCAGGACACGCCCCACCCCTTCCCGCCGCGCAGCGACGAGGTGGAGATCGAGGATGACGAGGACGACGGCGATGAGAACGGCGGCGGCGGGAACGGCGAAGGGGAGGCGGACAGCGACGCTGCCGACGACTCGGACGCCGACGAACCCGAGGAGGACGAGCGCGACCGGATCGACCTCGCCGGCCTCGGGAAGCGCCTGGCCCGCTTCCCTCTCGAAGCGGACAACTACATCGGCCTCGGCGCCGCGGAGGGCAAGGTCCTGTACGTGCGGGGCGGCGCCGGCTACCTCGGACGCTCGTCCGACATCGAGCCCGAGGTCTTCCTGTACGACCTGAAGAAGCGCGAAGGCAAGAGCCTGGCCAAGGGCATCAGCGGCCTCGCTCTCTCCGGCGACGGCAAGAAGCTGCTGGTGCGCGAAGGGGGCGCCTTCCGCCTGCTCGATGTCGGCGGCGGTCCGGCGCAGACCCTGTCCCTTTCCGGCCTGGTCGTCGACCGGGCGCCGACCGAGGAATGGGCGCAGATCTTCGATGAGGTCTGGCGCCGATTCCGGGACTTCTTCTACGCCCCGAACATGCACGGCTACGATTGGGAAGCGCTCCGGGAGCAGTACCGTCCGCTGCTCGCCCACGTCGGCCATCGCAGCGACCTGAACTACGTGATGAGCGAGATGGTCGCCGAGCTGAACGTCTCCCACGCCTACGTCAGCGGCGGCGACTACGAGGCGCCCGACCGTCCGCGCGCGGCCCTGCTCGGCGCCCGCTTCGTGCTCGACGAAGGTGCCGGCCGCTACCGGATCGCCCGCATCTTCGAGGGGCAGAACGAGGAGCCCCGGTACCGCTCGCCGCTGACCGAGATCGGTGTCGACGTGAAGGAGGGCGACTATCTGTTCGCGATCCAGGGCCGCGAGCTGACGCTGGCGACGAACCCGTTCCAGCTCCTGCGCGAGGCCGGACGGGGACCGATCGAGCTGACCGTCGGCAGCAGCGCCGACCGCAGCGCGGCACGCAAGGTGCTCGTCGATCCGATCTCGAACGAAGACGCCCTGATCTACCTCGCGTGGACCGAACGCAGCCGAAGGATCGTCAACGAGCTGGGCCGCGGCCGCATCGGCTACCTGCACATCCCCGACATGTCCGCGAACGGCATCCGCGAGTGGATCAAGTGGTACTACGGCCAGGTGCGCAAGGACGCCCTGGTCGTCGACGTGCGTTCGAACGGCGGCGGCAACGTCTCGCCGATGATCATCGAGCGCCTGCGCCGGGAAACCCTGATGCTCGACTTCGAGCGCAACCGCGATTCGGTCGACACGTCGCCCGGCGGCGTCTTTCACGGACATCTCGTGTGCGTGATCGACGAGGACACCGCCTCGGACGGCGACCAGTTCGCCTACCAGTTCCGGCGCGCCGGTCTGGGGCCCATCGTCGGCAAGAGGAGCTGGGGCGGCGTGGTCGGCATCTACGGCCGGGCGCCCCTGATCGACGGCGGCTCGGTCAGCGTGCCCGAGGCCGGCTCCGCCGACCCCGAGGGCAACTGGGTGATCGAGGGCTACGGCGTGGACCCGGACATCGAGGTCACCAACCTGCCGCGCGATGTTCTGGACGGTCGCGACCCGCAACTCGAGAGAGCCGTCGACCTGCTGCTCGAGAAGCTGGCCGAAGACCCCCGCATCCTCCCCGGCCGTCCCGACGACCCGATCAAGACCCCGTAGAACGCCGCGGGCCCCTTTGGGATCGGCCATGGGAGCCATGCGAGCCACATGGGAATCAGTGGGGATCAGCCATGGCAGCCGGGCCGCGAACGAGGGCTTCCAGCCCGCCTGGAGACACCATGCACGACATGCACACCATGCACGCACTGCAACCGCGCACACCATGCGACCACACATCAGCAGGCGCGCCCAGGGCCAGGGACCTCGCCCTGGGCAAGCGCGACTCGGAGATTCCAATGCAGACAACCGACCGTTCGTCACCACCGGCCTTCCTGATCGCCGTCGCGCTTGTACTGGCGCCGGCAGTACAAGCAGCGGCGGCCGCCGCCAGCGCCAACGACTGGCCCGGTTTCCGCGGCGCCGACGGCAGCGGCATCGCCCGCTCGGGCCCCGGCCTGGCCGCCGATCTCGACGTCGACCGGAACCTGCTCTGGAAGACGAAGGTGGAAGGCCGCGGCCACTCGTCGCCGGCCATCGCGGGCGGCCGCATCTTCCTGACCACGGCGATCGTCGGCGACGTGATTCCCGGCGCGGCTCCGCCCGAGCACACCTTCGGGGGGCAACCGTTCAGGCATCCCCAGGCCGTCGACGGCAACCGCCGCCACACGATGAAGGTCATCGCCCTCGACGCCGACTCCGGCGACCTTCTGTGGACGCGCACGGCCTACGAAGGCCGGGTCTACGATGACCGCCACTCCGATTCGTCCTACGCTTCGCCGACGCCGGCCACCGACGGCCGGCGGGTCTACGCCTACTTCGGCTCCGAGGGCGTCTACGCCTACACGATCAACGGCAGGCCGGTCTGGCAACGCGACATCGGCGACATCAGGACGGTCGGCCTCGGCGTGGGCACCTCGCCCGTGCTGACCGGCGGCCTGCTGATCATCCAGGCCGACGAGGACAGCGGCGACGACTCCTTCATCGTCGCGCTCGACGCCGCAACCGGCGAGGAGGTCTGGAAGCGCGAGCGGTCCGTGCAGGCGAGCTGGGGAACGCCCGTCGTGGTCGAGCACGCCGGACAGAAGCAGTTGCTGACGACCGGCAACGAGTACGTCATCGCCTACGACCCGGCCGACGGACGCGAGCTCTGGCGTGCCGTGGGGCTCGAGAACAACGCGATCCACACGCCGATGACCGTCGATGATCTGGCGGTCTTCAGTTCCGGCTACCCCGGCAAGGTCGTCTTCGCGATCTCCCTCGACAGCCGCGGCGACCTGTCCGACGGCGACCCGCGGATCTGGACCTACCGCAAGGGCACCGCCTACGTGCCTTCGAACCTTCTCTACGACGGGCTGCTCTACCTGACCAACGACGGCGGCGTGATCACCTGCCTCGACGCGCGCACCGGCGAGGTGGTCCATGAAGGCGGCCGTCTGCCGATCCGCGGGCGCTACTCCGCCTCCATGGTCGGCGGCGGCGGGCGGATCCTGATGGTCAACACGGACGGCGACGCCGCGATCATCCGCGCCGGCCGGGAGCACGAGGTCCTTGGCAGCTTCTCGCTCGGCGAGTCCGTCTGGGCTACCCCGGCAATCGTCGGCGACCGGCTCTACATCCGCGGCCGCGAGCATCTGTTCGCGCTCGGCCCGGCAGGCGGCGGGGCCGACTCGACCGGCGCCAACGCACCCTGACCCACGCGCGCATCGCCGTCCTTCTGCCCTGCCTCGACGAGCAGGCGACGATCGCCGAGGTCATCGCGGCGTTCCGGCGTGCGCTGCCGGACGCTCGCATCCACGTCTGCGACAACGGTTCCGACGACGACACCGCCTTGGCCGCCGCGGCCGCCGGCGCTGCCGTCATCGCCGAGCCGCGGCGCGGCAAGGGCCGGGCCGTCCGCCGCCTGTTCCGCGAAGTGGACGCCGACATCTACCTGACGGCCGACGGCGACGGCACTTACGATGCGGCGAGCGCCGGCCGCCTCGTTTCGACTCTCCAGGAGCGTGACCTCGACATGCTCGTGGCAGCCCGCGAAGGGGTCGAGGCGGACGCCTGGACGCCGCTTCGCCGGCTTGGCAACCGGCTGTTCAGCGCCCTCGCCCGCTGGCGCTGCGGCTCTCGGGTCCACGACCTCCTGTCCGGCTACCGGGCCTTCTCGCGTCGGTTCGTCGAGTGCTTCCCCGCACGCTCCGACGGCTTCGAGATCGAGACAGAGCTGACGCTGTTCGCCGCGTCGTCGGGCCTCGCCTGGGACGAGATCGACTGCCGCTATTTCGCCCGCCCGGCGGGATCCGCGAGCAAACTCAAGGCGTTCCGCGACGGCTTCCGGATCCTGCGCACGCTCCTGTCTTCGCCTTCGGCGCCTGCTGCCGGGGCTGCTGCCGGGGCCGGGACCCCGGGCGGCGCTCTCCGCGGCGTGGCGCTCACGGGTGCCGTGGCGCTCACCGCCGTCATCGTCTTCCTGGCGCTCAACTGGCTTGCCGTTCGCGCCGACCCCGAGCCCGTGGCCGACGCGCTGCGAGCGTCCTACGCGCACCCGGAGCGCACCCTCGAGGATTCGGCCGAGCGCTTCAACGACTGCCTGCTCAGCCTGATGACGCTCGACCGGGGCGGTTCGACCTGGGAACGGACCGTCTCCCCGCGCCGCGTGTACCGCTACACCCGTCCGCAGCGACCGTGCGATGCGCTCGAGCAGCGGCTCGACCAGGGCGCCGTGGACGACTCGGACTACCTGACGGTCTTCTACCATCAGTACTGGGCCGGCCAGAGGGTCATGCTGCAATGGCTGCTGCCGCGCACCGGCGTCGACGGACTGCGGCGGTCGCTGAGCCTGCTGACGTTCGGGCTTCTGGGTCTGGGTCTCGTCGGTGCGCTGGCCGTCGCGACGGCGACGGCCGCCGCGCCCCCGGCTCGGGCACGCCGGTATTCGGCCAGCCTCAGGCGACTGCTCGGGCTGCCGGCGCCCGTTCTGCCAGCGGCCGTTCCAGCGCGCATCCGATCCGCCCGGAGCTCGCAAGGGGCAGGCGGCGAACGGTCGGTCAGCCAGCCCGTTCCGGGCGTGCGGGCGAGCCCGCTCGTCAGGCGGCAGGCGCTGTTCCAGGCTCTTGCGCTCGCCGCGGTCTTCGGCAGCCTCCTGCTCTTCCTCGACCTCGACGACCGTGCCGGCAGCTTCACCGCAGGCGCCTCGAACGTGTTGACGTTCGCCGTGCTCCTTGCCGTGCCGACGCTCCGCATCGCGTACTGGCGACCGAACGTCCAGGTCGTCCTCTTCGCCGTCTTCGGCGCGCTGATCGCCTACCACGAACTCCTGTTCGGCAGCGCTCTGATCGGACTGGCCGTCCTGCTGCTGGCGCTGTCGGCGGCGCCACCGCCTTCCACGGGACCTTCCGAGCGGACTCGCGGTCACTTCGGCGAACCGCGGACCTGGCGCCGCCAAATCCTGACCCGCTGTGCCGCCGCCTACGCCGGCAGCCTTTCCGCCGTCTTCCTGCTCCGCGTCTTCCTGGCCGAGCTCGTGTTCCGCGAATCCGTACTGTTCAGGTTCTGGGACCAGCTCGCTTTCCGACTCTACGGCGATCCCCGCAGCTCGATCCACCCCGACATCGACCGCTTCTACTCCAGCCTCCCCGGCCTCGAGCGCGCCCTCGAGCGGGTCGACGACCACCTGGGCACCGTGGGCCTGGGCTCGCCGGGCCTGGCCCTCGTGCTGATCGGCGTCACGGCAGCCACGCTGACCGCGGCCTCCCTGCACGTTCTCCGCCGCTGGTGGACCCTCGAAGACCCTTGGCGCTGGGCCGGCATCCTCGCTGCCGGCTGGTCCGTTCCCGCCTGGTACGCGGTCCTGTTCGCCCACACCCTGGCCCACGTCCCCGTCGCGCTCCGCCTGCTGGCGCTGCCGTACGCGGCGGCCGCCGCTCTGTTGCTCGGAGCAGCCGTGTTCCGCCGTCGACCGCGGGAAGTCTGAACCTCGGCGTCGAACGCCGAATCCGTCCCTGGTGCTTTCGGCCGGTGAGGCAGTGCCTCGACGACCACCGGCCGCCATCGACCACCGACGGGAAAGGGCCTGTCTGTTCAGATGCGGCTCGCCCTGGAACGCGAAGGGGGCGGCCGAACGGCGGTCTTCCGGGGCGGTGGGTAGTCCCGGCCCGTCGGCGCCCCCCGCGAGGGCGTCGATGGGGGACGGTAGTCGGGCCGTCGCCCACGCCGCCCAGAACCGGGAATCTCGGAGAGCATTACCGGATATCTCGGAGAGAGATGCCGGATATCTCGGATACGCATCCGAGATATCTCGGAGTTCAGGCGTTGAAATCTCGGAGTTCAACGGAGTTCCCGGGTAGAGTGATGCGGATGCGCGACCGACTCGAGTACCTCGGGCGCATGGCCGCCGCCATCGGGAGATCACCGATCACCGCCCTTCTTGGGCCCCGCCAGTGCGGAAAGACCACCCTGGCACGCCAGTTCGCCTCGACCGGCGGCGACGTCACGTTGTTCGATCTGGAGTCGGAAGCGGACGTTCGCCGGCTCAGCAATCCTGAACTGGTTCTGGGAGAACTCCAGGGACTCGTCGTGCTGGACGAGATCCAGCTCATGCCCCAGCTCTTTCGCACGCTCCGCGTGCTGGCCGATCGGCCGGTTGCAACGTCCCGCTTCCTGATCCTCGGCAGCGCCTCGCCGGACATCGTGCGCGACGCCTCCGAGACACTGGCCGGCAGGGTCGAGTTCATCGACGTGACCGGGTTCGACCTCGCAGAGACCGGTGCGTCCGAACTGCGGAAGCTCTGGCGCCGCGGCGGATTTCCCCGTTCGTACCTCGCGGCCTCCGAAGAAGACAGCGCCGTCTGGCGCGACGGGTTTCTCCGGACCTTCCTGGAACGCGACATCCCGCGGTTCGGCATCAGGGTTCCCCCCATCGCCATGCGCCGCTTCTGGACCACACTCGCGCACGTCCACGGCCAGACTTGGAACGCGTCCAGGCTGGGCCGGTCGATCGGCGTCTCGGACAAGACGGCGCGCAGCTACCTGGATCTGCTCGCCGGCGCCTACATGGTGCGCCAGCTTCAGCCGTGGTTCGCGAACACGGCGAAACGCCAGGTCAAGGCCCCGAAGGTCTACATCAGAGACACCGGCCTCCTGCATTCGCTCCTCGGCATCGGCGACGATCGGGATCTCCTCGGCCATCCCCGCGTCGGCGCCTCCTGGGAAGGCTTCGCCATCGAACAGGTCCTCTGCGCCCTGCGTCACCCGCACTGCTGGTTCTGGGGAACCCACGGCGGCGGTGAACTCGACCTGATGGTCCTTGCCCGCGGCCTTCGCATCGGCTTCGAGATGAAGTTCAACGAAGCGCCGAAGGTCACCGGGGTCATGCGCAACACGGCCGAGATGCTCGACCTGGACCATCTCTTCGTCGTCTGCCCTACAGCGCACACCTACCCCGTGGCCGCGAAGATCACGGTGCTTTCGGCTGCGGACATCCCCGACTTGCGGGACCGGCTGGACGCTCTGCAGTCACGCGCCGAACACACTGACCTCACGCACGCGGTTGCCGCCAGGACCGAGTCGATCTCGGGACAGACGCAGTAGACACGCGGGGTAGGATCGCGCCGATCCACCGATGATTCGACCCATCGAAGTCAGTCCGCGCGCCGGAATGACGCGCGGGCACCGCTTCTCTGACGATGCGCCGCTTCTCTGAAGATGCGCCGCCTCGCGTTCACGCCCGGTTCACGGTCGATCGGCGGTTTCCTGCCTCCGGACGGTCCTGAGGCATCACTGTGACGCCGGCAGCGACAGGACCGGTCATGCGGCCGCCAGCACCGCCGTCCATCCCCCGCGTCGGCATGCTGGCACGCGTTCGCAACCGCCGCGGCATAGTCGCCGGCGTAGCTCCGTACGACGGCGAAACCGGACGGCTCCACCTAGTGCAGGTCGAGTACAAGGACCACGACTCGCCGCACAGCGAGCGCCTCCTCTGGGAACTCGAACCGGGGCGTGAACTTCTCGAACCGAACCGGCTGCCCCGGGTCCACGACACCTCGCCGATGCCGGCCGAGGACTTCGACGCGCTCCTGCGCGCCGCGCGGTGGACGGCGCTGACGCCCTACCTCGACCCCGGCGGGCAAGAACTGCTCGGCCGTCAGCCGGTGTCGAGCCCCCTGCACAGCGCCGTTCGCGTCGAGGACTATCAGCTCGAGCCCCTTCTCCGGGCGCTGCGGATGCCGCGCGTGAACCTGCTGATCGCCGACGATGTGGGCCTGGGCAAGACGGTCGAAGCGGGGCTCATTCTCAAGGAACTCCTGCTGCGCCGCCGCATCCGCCGGGTACTCGTCCTGGTACCGGCGGCACTGCGCCTGCAGTGGCGGGACGAACTCCAGGACAAGTTCGCGTTGTCGTTCGAGGTCGTCGACCGTGGACGCACCGAGACCCTGCGCCGCGACCTGGGAATCGACGCGAATCCCTGGCGCTCGTTCAGCCGCATCGTCGCCTCCTGCCACTACCTGCGCCAGCCGGACATCCAGGAGCAGTTCCTGGCCGCCAGTCAGACCCACGACGGGTCGCCCCGGCTTGCCTGGGACCTTCTGATCGTGGACGAGTGCCACAACCTGATGCCCTCGCCCTTCGGCGACGACAGCGAGCTGTGTCAGATGCTGCGGCGGATCGCTCCCTGTTTCGAACACCGCCTGTTCCTCTCCGCCACGCCGCACAACGGCCACACCCGCTCGTTCACCGGTCTGCTCGAGATCCTCGACCCGGTGCGCGTCAGCCAGACCGGCGAGCTGACCGACCGCGCGCGGGCCCGCGTCGGTCAGCTTGTGGTCCGCCGCCTGAAGCGTCACCTGAACCGCGCGTCCGCCGCGTCCCGGTTCTGCACCCGTAACCCGCCCGAGCCTCTTCTGCTCCATCGCAGCAGGCGCGAGCAAGCCCTGTCCGAGATCTTCCACGGCTTTCGCAGGGCGGTGCGCGGCGCCATCGCGGCCGGCCGGGCCCGCGAGCGGGCCGGGACCTTCGCAATCGAGATCCTGGGCAAGCGTCTCCTGTCCTGCCCCACCGCCTTCGCCGATTCCTGGTATCGCGCGCGAGATGGCTATGCCCGAGCCGAACAGGCCGCGCGAGCCGCCACGGACGCCGACGTGACGGCGGCGCAACGCTCGGTCGAGCGCGAGAGCTCGGACGACCGGGAAACCGAAGAGCGCGCCGGCACCGCTGCCGGCGTCGTCGGCGCCTGGCTGCTCAATGTCGCGGACTCCGTTGCCGCCGAGATGACGGCCATCGACAACGCTCTCGAAGCTCTCGGCTTCACGCCGGAAGGTCTGCCGACAATCGACCAGACACCCGAGGTCGACGCGCGCTTCGACGCCCTGTCGGACCTGATCGAAGGACTTCTGCTTCTCCCGACCGGCAACGACTCGACGCCTGCCTTCCGGGACGACGAACGCCTCGTCGTCTTCACGGAGTACAAGACGACCCTCGACTACCTCGAACGACGCCTGCGAGAGCGCTACGACTCCCGGGTGTTGACTCTCTTCGGGTCCGGCGGCGTCGGCGGCATGGACGACGCCGACCGCAACCGTGTCCGGGAGGCCTTCAACGACCCGGACTCCGGAGTGCGCATCCTGGTCGCCACCGATGCCGCCTCCGAAGGTCTGAACCTCCACCGCAGCGCGCGTTATCTCCTGCACTACGACTGCCCGTGGAACCCCTCGCGCCTGGAGCAGCGGAACGGCCGACTGGACCGCTACGGCCAGGCTCGCGACGTGACAGTGCATCACTTCCTGAGTGACGACGACCCGGACCTCAAGTTCCTCGGCCACGTCATCAACAAGGCGAACGAGATCCGGGAAGACCTGGGGTCCGTGAACGAGATCTTCGATGTCGCCGCTCACCGCCGGCTGATCGAGGGCGAGGACCTGGCAAGGGTCCAGTTCGACTTGGACCACGGGCTCATGCGGCAGGTCGACCGGCTGCGAAGCCAGGGAATCCCGAGCCTGTCCGGCGCCGATCCCGGGAGGACGGGAATCCTGCCTGCATCCGCTCCGCAGGAGGAACCAGGCGACGCGGAGCTGGGCCGCCTTCGCGGCGGCCGCGCGCTCGCCGACGCTGATCCGGCGAAGCGTCTGGACGCTCTCGCCGCCGAGATCGACTTCGATCCCGCCGCGCTCCGGCACACGCTCGAAGCGGCCATGGCGGTGGCCGGCGGGCGTCCGCAACTCGGCCCCGCTCCAGCCGGAGACGAGTTCTGGCGTCTCCTCCGGCCCGATCTCCCGGGCTGGCGCGACACGATCGACGAGTCGATGCGTCAGCAGCACACCGACGGCGTTGAGGGTGCGACCCGGTCTCTCGCCTTCGACCCCGACTCCCTGCTGCGCCAGGTGGGCGGCCGCGGAGTGTTCTCCCCACGGCCCGAGGTCGCCCTGCTTCACCTGGCGCATCCGATGATCGAGCGGGCGCTTCGTGTCCTCACCCAGCGCCGCCTGCCGGGTCCCAACGAAACGGCGCGCTGGACCGTGCGCCAGGGCGGCGTGCCCCACGGCGTCGACGCCCTGATCCTGCTGAGCGTCGAAGAACTCGCCGTCAACGAACTCCGCGAGACCTTCCACCACTGGGTGCGCACGATCGTCCTTCCGGTTCGAGGCGGCGTCCTGGGCGAGCGCCAGCGCCACGCTCCCGCGCGCAATCTGGCCGCCTCCGCGCGTGCGCCCCACGCAGACACCGGCAACGGCTCGCCTCCCGGCTCACTTCCGGGCCCACGCCGCGGTCCTGCGCCCGCGCCTACGCCAGCCGAGCGCGACCTGGCAAGGACGATCTTCCTCGATGTCGAAGCCGATCTGGAAGCCATCGTGACCCGCCACGCGGAAGATCTGACCGAGTCGTTGCGGCAGCGGTTGCAGATCGACGGCAAGGAAGCCCTGAGACGCGAGGACGAGCGCTACCGCAGCCGTCAGGGCGAGGTCTCCGAACTGATCGAGCAGACCCGCATCCAGGGCCTGGAACGAGAGATCGACAAGTTGCGCCGCGAGCAGCAGCAGCGGCTGCTCTTCGATCAACGCCGCAAGCTGGAGCGCATCGCCGGCTCCATCAAGGAGAAGCAACGTGAGATCGAGCAGCGCCGCCGCCACTACGAGAACGCGCGCGGTCAGCTGGAGCACGAGCGCCGGCGGATCGTCGAGCGGCTTCTGCCGAAACGCCACGCGCTGGTCGGGAAGGCGCAAGCGTTCCCGGTCGCGATCGAGGTGCGCCTGCCTTGAGCCTCCCGGGCTGGAGCGATCTCCGCCACGGCGGCCTGCTGCTGGACGCGCAACGCCAGAGCGAAATCGCCGCCTCTGCCAGTTCCCGCGTCCTCGACTCCTGGCTGCAGAGCGAGGCCCGCCGGCGAGTGGAACTGCTCCGCGGCCCCGGCGCCGCCAGCACCGGTGCCCGCACCGACTTCATCACCTTCGTGCTGGAGCGCCTGTGCGGCTTCGAACCGGGCGACCAGGGCAGCCGCTGGCTGCGCGGCAGCCGCGTCCCGACCGAATGGAGCCGCCGCGCCCTGACCGGCGAGAGCGTCCGTGCAAGCCACCTCTGGCTGGGCCCCGAGGGAGCGGTCCTTCCCGTTTTCGTCACTGCGGACAGGCAGGTCGGGATCGGCCGCGGCCGGCGCGAAACGAGCCGCGCCCTCGGCTGGCTGCGCGCCGGCAAGGAACGGCTCGCCCTGCTCACCAACGGCCGCCAGTGGCGGCTCCTCTTCGCGGGCCTCGATTTCGACGCCTGGTGCCAGTGGGACATCGATCTCTGGTTCGCCGAAGGAGCGCCCACGCCGGCCCTGAACGCGCTGCTCACGCTCATCCAACCGTCGCTCTGGACACCCGAGGAAGAAGGCGCCGACCCGCCCCTGCTGCGCGCGGTCCGCGATAGCCGCAAGGGACAGTCAGAAATCTCCGAAGCACTCGGCGAACGCTTGCGCGAAGCGGTCGAACGCCTGATCCAGGGCCACGGCGAAGCGCTGGAACGAGAGTGCGCAACCGTCGACAAGGCCGACATCTACCGCGCGGCCTGCCGCGTGGTCATGCGTCTGGTGGTCATCCTCTTCGCCGAGGCGCGGGGACTTCTGCCACGCAACGACGCCGTCTACCACGACAGCTACGGCCTGGGCGGCCTGCACGAATCACTGCGGCGGCGGGCGGCGGGCGGACGCTCGCAGGCTCGGAGCTACGGTGCCTGGCCGCGGCTGCTGGCGCTGTTCAGGCTCGTGCGCAAGGGCTCGCACCACCCCGACCTGGCGGTTCCCGCCTACGGCGGCGACTTGTTCGCACCCGGATCGCCCACGGCCGACGACGGCCTCTCGCGCGCCTTGGCCGTCTTCGAAACCGCGTGTCTCGGCGGCGAACTCCTGTCCGACGCCGAAATCCACGAGATGCTGGAAGGCCTCACCTGGACCCGGGTCCGCATCCGCCAGGGCAGCGCCAGCCGTCTCGTGGCGGCGCCCGTCGATTTCTCCGACCTCTCCACCGAGTACATCGGCGTGCTCTACGAGGGTCTGCTCGACTACGAACTGAAGACCGCGCCGAGCGACGACCCGGTCATCTTCCTGGCCGTCGGCGAGCAGCCGGCGCTGCCGCTCGCGCGCCTGGAGGCGATGGACCGCAAGGCGCTTCGCAGCCTGTTCGGCGCCATGAAGAAGACCGCCGCCATGAAGAAGACCGCCGCCGGTGCCGGTGCCGGTGCCGGTGCCGACGAGGCGTCGGATGAGCCCGACGACCGCGTCCGCGGGAACGTGGGCGAGCAGCGCACATCCGGCGCCAGGCTCGGCGATCCCGCAGGCAACGCGGACGACGCGGCTGCAGTCGACGACTTGCGCCAGGTCACCCGTACCCGTGCCGAGCAGTGGGCCCGGCGCGCGGCCCTTGCCGCCGGTCTGGTCAGGAAACCCCGCCGTTCCGGGTCCCGGACCGCGCGCCAACTCGCCCGGGAGGTCCAGGAGCAGGAGCTCGCCAGGCGCGCCGCAAGCCTCGTGAAGCGCGTTGTCCTGCCCGGTGAGTGGTACCTCGTACGCTGGGGCGGCACCCGCAAGGGTTCGGGCAGCTTCTACACCCGGCCGGGTCTGACCGTGCCCACCGTGCAGCGCACACTGAGGCCGCTGGCCTACGACCCGCCGGCGGGCGCCGACGGCAAACCCGACCGCGACGCGCCGCCCGGCGAGTGGACTCCCAGACGGCCCGAGGAGATCCTCGATGTCAAGGTGTGCGACCCGGCCTGCGGCTCCGGCAGCTTCCCGCTGGCGGCGCTGCGCTTCCTTACCGACGCGCTCTACGCTTCGCTCCAGCACCACCGCCGAATCGAGAACCAGGAGAGCCGCGCTCTCGTCCACCTGCTCGGCCTGAGCTCCGACTCGGACTCGTACGGCAATGCCGCGGGCGCCGTATCGGCCGCCGCCGCGCAGATCGAACACCCCGGCGACGAGCTCATTCCCTGTCCGCCCGATGCCGACGACTTCGAGCCCCGACTCAAGGCGGTGCTCCGCCGTTACGTTGTCGAACGCTGCATCTACGGCGTCGACGTGGACCCGCTTGCGGTCTCACTGTGCCAACTCTCCCTGTGGATCGAGACCATGGACCGCGAACTGCCGTTCTCCTTCCTCGACCACAAGATCCGCTGCGGCAACTCCCTCTTCGGCGCCTGGTTCGATCAGTTCCAGCACTACCCCGCGATGGCCTGGAAGAACCGCGAAGGCGGCGACAGGAACCACTCGAACGGCGTCCACTATCGGAAGGGCGTCCGCACCAAGGCGATCAAGGCCTTCTTCAGACAGGAACTGACGCCGGATCTGCGCCGCATGCTCGAGGGACGGACACTGTTCCACGAGGACCTGCTGGAACAGGCCGACGCCGTTCACCGCACCGCTCTCGAGGCTCTGGACAGCATGCATCGTCTGCCGGTTCGGGACTCCGTGAGCCGCGCCCGCCGCTACCGCGAGTTGCTGGGCTCCAGGGACTGGCGTTCGCTCAAGGAAGCGATGGACCTGTGGTGCGCCTGCTGGTTCTGGCCGGCCGACGAACTGGACTGCGCTCCCCTGCCCACCACCTTCGCCGAGCCTTCGCCCGAAACCCGCGCCGCCGCAAACCGCATCGCCGCCGACATGCGCTTCTTCCACTGGGAGCTGGAGTTCCCGGACGTGTTCCGGGAACCGGGTGCAGGCTTCGACGCGATGCTGGGCAACCCGCCGTGGGACATTGCCAAACCGAAATCCCAGGAGTTCTTCTCCAACGTCGATCCGCTCTACCGCTCCTACGGCAAGCAGGAGGCCGTGCGCCGGCAAAGGGACTACTTCACCGAAGACGCAGCAGTCGAGCGAGCCTGGCTCGAATACAACGCCCGCTTCCGCGCTCGATCGAACTTCGTGGCTTGCGCGGCGTCCCCCTTCGGCGATCCGGAAGAGAACGACAAGAGCCAGCGCCGCTTCGCCGCCGCCCGCGGCAAGGTCAACCTCCATCTGCACGACCGCTGGCGCGAGGCGCGCCGCCGCTCCCGCGGCTACGCAGACACCGAGCACGCCTTCAGACACCAGGGCTCGGCCGACCTCAACGTCTACAAGCTGTTCCTGGAACAGGTTCATGCCCTGCTCGGTACCGGCGGCCGGTTCGGCTTCGTCGTGCCTTCCGGTCTCTACTCGGACAAGGGGACCGGCGCGCTGCGCGACCTGTTCCTGGAACGCTGCAACTGGGAGTGGCTGTTCGGCTTCGAGAACCGGGCCAGACTCTTCCCGATCCACAGCGCGTTCAAGTTCAACCCGGTCATCGTCCAGAAAGGCGGCAACACCGAAGCCATCCGCAGCGTCTTCATGCGCCGCGACCTGACGGACTGGGAGCGAGCCGAGGATCTGGCCGTGCCGTACAGCCGGGAGCAGGTGCTCCGGTTCAGCCCGAAGAGCCGCGCGATCCTGGAGATCGAGTCGCGCCGCGATCTGGAGGTGCTCGAGAAGATCTACGCCAACTCCGTCCTTCTCGGCGACGACGGCCCGAACGGCTGGGGCATCCGCTACGCCACGGAGTTCCACATGACGAACGACTCCAGGCTCTTCCCGCCGCGCCCCCTCTGGGAAGCGAAGGGCTACCGCCCGGACGAGTACAGCCGCTGGCTGCTCGGCAACTGGCGCCCGATCGAGGAACTGTGGGCCGAACTCGGCATCGATCCCGACCGTCCCGAACCGGCCGAGATCGAGCTCGAAGACTGGCTGTTCGACTTCGAGGCCCCTCCCGAACGCCGCCTGGCGGAACGCACCTGGATCCACGGCCACCTCCTCGCCCCTGGGGACGTCGAAGCCACCGGCTGGGAAGTCAGGTGCGCGCAGCCGCCCTGTGACCGGCTGCCCGTGCCCCGCGTCGCCATCCCCGAGGGCCTGATTCTATCGAGAGAAGCCGACGCCTGGATATGGGAGTCCGAGATCGAGGACGTCGCCCTGCCTCTCTACGAAGGCCGAATGATCGGCCAGTTCGACTCCAGCCAGAAAGGTTGGGTGAGCGGCAAGGGGCGGAGCGCCGTGTGGCGCGACATCCCGTGGGAAAGAAAGCAGATCGAACCGCAGTACCTGATGGCGGAAGAGGATTACAGGAGAGGAGTTCCGCAGCCGGATGCGCCGAAGTTGGCCTATATGAAGATCGGCTCGGCTACAAACGAACGAACGGCGGTCGGCGCTTGGCTTCAAGGAGCGCCGGTCGCGGATTCCGCCTGTGTCTTCCTGTGCCAGATACCAGGTCACGGGCCTATTCTGACCGCGCTACTGAACTCGACCGTTTTTGATTTCGTGACCCGCCTGCGAATGGTCGGACTGAACCTGAGCTACCACGTCCTTGAACAGAACCCTCTGTTTCCTCGTTCCTGCTGCGTGTGCCTCGCCCAAGCGACCACGGCGCTTGGAACGGGATCACCAGTACAAGCGCCCCAGCGCCTCATGTCGGCGTCATCCTCACTCCGGGTAATACCGCGAACACCCGCCGAGGTTCAACGCATCCGGGGCGTCCTAGACGCGTTGACCGCATCCCTCTACGGTCTCGGGCCACAGGATCTCGCACATATCCTCTCAGGTTGCGACTCACCCAAGGCCAAGAAGGGAGGGCTTTTGGCTGAACGACGAGCGAAGGGCTTCTGGCGAGTTGACAAGGACAAGCCCCCGGAACTTCGCCACACCGTCCTGACCCAGATCGCTTTCGCCGATCTGCAGGACCACGTTGAAGCCGCCGGCGGCGACCGCGACGCCGGCATGCGGGCCTTCATGGACCAGAACCGAGGCGAAGGCTGGCTCCTGCCCGAGACCCTTCGCCTCGCCGACTACGGCCTGGGCCACGACGACCGGGCGAAAGAACATCAACCCGTGGCCAGCGAACTCGGTCCCCGTTTCCACGACTGGCAACTCGCCCAGACCCCGGAAGAAGCCTGGGCCGAAACCCACCTCCACGCCCGTAACCTCCTCGGAGAACACGGCTACCGCCGCCTCCTCGCCAACCTCGAACACCGTCAGCCAGACCGTCCCGAAACTGCCCCTCTACCCGCCTTCCAGGTCGCCGAATCTCGTCACCGCTGGGACGATTGGCTCGACCGAACCGACGAGAAGCCGAATGCCCACAAGGCGAAGGACACCAACCAGACCGGCCTCTTCGACTGACGGCCGCAACTTGCGTCGTTGACGGTTCTTTCTCATGGTATTCAGCACGCTCCGGCCGAGGATGAAGCAACTTCGCAAGGAGTACGTCCTCATCCAGGCCTGGAAGAAGACCGCGGCCTACATTCGCCGCCACAACTGGTTCAGTGACACCTTGGAACTGGACCTGGCTGCTGCCGATCTGGAGAGTTTCATCAAGGAGATCAGGACCGGCGTTCGATCACCCGCGGCCTGGGAGAGCTCACCTCTGCGTCTCGTCCTGGCGCCCAAGAAGCAGGACTGGTTCGTGCAGAAGGAGTGCGAATCGACCGGCGACGGGGAACCGCCACCGCGCTGGACACCTCGACCAGACACACCCTGCGGCAAGCCGACCGGCGTCAGCGGCAAGCTCCGGCCGCTGGCTCACGTTGCGCTACGCGATCAGGTGGTCGCCACCGCGCTGATGCTCTGCCTGGCGAACCGGGTCGAGACCCAGCAAGGCGATCCGCGCCGACCGAAGGGAAAGGACGAACATCAACGCACAACCGAGAACCGCGTTTCCTGCGTGTCCTACGGCAATCGGCTGTTCTGCGACCGCGAAGCTGGCAAGCTACTACGGCATCGCTGGGGTGCGACCAAGCTCTATCGAGGGTACTACGAGGACTACAAGGAGTTCCTGGCTCGGCCGCAGAGGGCCGCCGAGAGGGAGGCTCGCCGAAGGGACGGACAGCGGACGTTCATCGTCCAGGCAGACCTGTCGCGGTTCTACGACCGCGTGCGGCCTCGAGCTCTCAAGTCCGCCCTCGAATCCCTGAAAAGAGACGGAGACGACGATGCCTTCTTCGAGTTGGCCGGGCGAGTCCTCAACTGGGAATGGCACGAGGACGACAGATGCGAGATCGAACGGTACAGAAAAGCGGGGGAGATCACTGGCGGCGAGAAGGTGGCACTTCCGCAAGGCCTCGTGTCGGCTGGATTCTGGGCCAATGTGGCCCTGCTGAAGTTCGACGAAGAGCTTCGAGATACGCAGGTTGATGGACGACGCCGGGAACAGGCCGATCAGGCGCGACACCCTCCCGGCCTGCGAATCGTCGACGCCTGTCGCTACGTCGACGACATTCGGCTTGTCGTCACCACCATCGGCGCGGAGAAGGAAGGGAAGGTGCCTGAGGACGCAAAGGAGGAAGTCAGGGAACAGGTCATGAAGAAGGTCGGAGAGTGGGTCCAGGAGCTCCTCAACGAACGCGCGAACGGCCACAGGCTCAACCCGAAGAAGACCGCGGCTGTAGAGATCGGAGCGGACACTCCCGGCTCCGTGGTTCAAAGCCGGCGGATGAACCGGATTCAGACCCGCGTGTCCGGCGGCTTCTCGGCTTCCGAGGGTCTCGAGCTGCTCGAGAGCATCCAGGGATTGCTGATGATCCGCGAGAGCTTCACCCGTGAGTGCGACAGGAGCCACTGGAAGCACGCCCCGAAGCCCGACGTGCCCGAGGACACTCGTGCCCGCTTCGGCGCATTCCGCTACCGGCGGGTGATCCGGGACATTCGGGCGATGCTGCCGGCCAAGGACGACTCGGGTGCGGAAGAGGTACGCGCCCGGCCGGGTACGAGCGTGATCACGCGCTTGGAACTCGACGAACGGACCCGGGAGTTCGCCTACGTCCTGGTCCAGAAGTGGGTGCATGACCCGTCGAACGTCCGGATCCTCCTGATAGCGCTGGATCTCTGGCCAGAGGCCGAGCTCCTCGAGAGCGTGCTCGGTCTCTTGCGACCGTGGAACGTTGGTTCCCTGGAGCCAGCCGGCGCACAGCGGGTCGCCTGGTACTGCCTGTCCGAGGTCTTCCGGGCTGGCTCCACGGAAACGGGCCTGCGCGGCGATCCGGGGTCGAGACCTGACGGGCTCTGCCTGAAGGAGTACCGCCGGCTCCTGTTCGCCGAGGCATGGGAGGTGGTCGAGCGGACCGAACCCGTCCTGCCCTGGTATCTCCGGCAGCAGGCTCTGTTGCTCCTGTTCTCCAGCGAAAGCTATTCGCCCGAACTCGCCGGCGTGATCGTCGAAGAGGATCCGAAGCACTTCCGGAGGATGGCGGAGCTTCTTGCGGCGCGCCCCCAGCGGACGGAGGGCGACCGCGACCGGCTCGTGTCGCCGCTCCCGGCCCCGACGGACGACGAGTTCGCGAAGTACTCGATCGTCCTGTATCGCTGTTTCCAGAGGCAAGTGCCCGCAGCGAGATGGACACCCGAGAGGATCGAAGCGATCGCGAAGCGCGATCCAGGGTTCGCTCGCTGCCTGCTGCTCCGGAGGGACGGAAACATGGGCGGCTGCTGGCGCAAACTGGCTCGGCAGCTTCTCGTGGACCGGGCACGCTTCGATCCGCAATCGCTGGCGCGCCTGGTGATGGAACGCGACCTTGAACGCGATGAACCTGCACTTCTGGACTTGACGTTGCTTCTCATCAAGGCTCTGGCAGAAGCACCGGCTGGGGAAGCCGTGCCCCCATGGCGGCTCATCCTGAAGCGGAAGGAAGGAACGGAAGAGCCTCCCGAGGAGGGAGCCCGTGACGCGTTTCCCTGGGAATCCGCCAGCATCAGCGATCAAGAGCCTTGCGACAGCCTCGGCCTCTGGGAGCCGCCGGCCTTCTGTGATTCATCGCAGAAGTGGAGCTACCAGCTTGGCTACCTTCTGCGGTTCGTCCTGGCCCGGCGCCCCGACTTCACGGCCAACGTGGATCGAAGACGTCGCATCCCGGAGCCCCACTATCGCTCCGCCGTGAGTTCCTGGGCCCAGCGGAAGTACGGCAACTACGACGGCCAGTCCGCATTCGGCGGCGACTGGCTGCCGATTACCGACTGGCTGGAGCGGTTCCTGTCTGCGCTGCTCTGGTGGCCGGGCAGAAAGAAGGGCGAGCACCGGAAGGCCATCGCTCAGGGAATCGAAAACACCAGAACCTGGGTAAAGGACCGAATCGGTCTTCTGGATCGGGGCGAGGCCACCGGAGTGCAGTTCCTTCCAATGGCATTTTCCTCTTCGTATCTGCAGAAGGAACTCAAGACGTTGCGCGGTTGCGTCGTTCAGACGACGTATCCTGCAGAGGCGGACTTCGAGGGCGATCTCACGTTGAGCGCCGACCGTTCCCGCGCCCGACACCGAAAGCACCTGACGAATGCGTTGGCTCTCGTTCGACAGGCGATGCGGCTCAAGCAGCGGAAGCAGTCCAGGGACAATCCCGTACTGGATCTCCTGGTTCTGCCTGAACTCTCCGTTCATCCCGAAGATGTTCGACGCTATCTGATGCCATTCTCCCGCGCCTTCAAGACGATCATCCTGGCCGGCGTCGTGTTCGAGGAACTTCGGCCCGAAACGAAGGCACTCGTGAACACGGCGGTCTGGATTGTCCCTGAATACACCCTGGCGGACGGCTGGAACGTCCGGTCGCGAAGGCAGGGGAAACAATACCTTGCCGCCCACGAGCGGAAGATCCGGGATCAGGGTCGCCGAGTCAACGAGTATCGTCCCTGCCAGTGGATCATCGAATGCCCCTCGTCTCTCGCCTCCGTGAAGCCTCTGAGACTCAGTGCATCTGTCTGCTACGACGCCACGGATCTCGGTATCGCGTCCGACCTTCGGAAGCGTTCGGACGTCTACCTGATTCCGGCGCTCAACAAGGACGTCAGGACCTTCGACAACATGGCGATCTCTCTCAGCTACCAGATGTACCAGCTCGTTGTCGTTGCCAACAACGGGCGTTACGGCGGTAGCAGCGCCTACTGGCCAATCGGCAAGCGTCATGAAAGACGGATCATGCACCTTCACGGCGCAGATCAACCGACTCTGGGTTTCTTCGGAATCTCAGATGTCGTGGCGTATCGGCGGGGAAGGGTCGAGGACCTGCCAGGTCCCTACGAGTGGAAGGAACCACCGGCTGGATTCGAGAAGAAGAAGGCCGGTTGATGTCCTGGAGTCCGGAGAACGGGCCTCCTCCGGTCCGAAGTTCTGCTGGCAGAGGCAGAGAGAGGCCTTGTACGACGGGAGTGTTGTCTGAGATCAGGGTTGCACGCGCTACGCGCTCGCTACCGGGTACCGCGTCTCGTGCACTCAGCACAGTTGCTCCCGGGTGCTTGGACAGACCTCGTCAAGCGTTCCCCAGAAGCTCACCGTGCGATCGCCCACCGCCGAGTGGAAGGCTGACGATCTTCCGAGGGCGGATTCCGGCTCGGCTACCTCGGCGTGAGAACCGGGTCGTCTTCGTACAGCGCCGGGTCCGGGTCGATCTCCACCATCCTGCCGTTCTCCACCACGAGAACGGTCGTGCCGTGCCGGTGGGCGACTCTGTGCGCTCGTCGGACCGCCCGCTCCATGGCCGCGGGCACCGCCTGCATGTCGGGATCGTCGAGCTTCGATACGGGAAGCTGTCGTCTCGCGGTTCTCACCTGTTTGCTCCCTCCTCGACCAGAACCAGTCTTGGACCTCGCCGGTCAACGACCTGCCAGGAGTCTACGAGATCCCGGTAGATGTGCCGGAAGTTCGCCGCGCTTCTGTGGAAGCGCCGTCTGACGACGGCTTCAGGAACGCGGTGGCCGCCTTGCTTCACTCGTTGCGCTACGCGCCTGACTGCTTCTTCGGGCGTGGAAAGAGGCAGGTAGATCAACTTGACGGCGTACCCCCAGCTGCGCCAGCGCCGGATTCTCCGCGCGTGGCCTTGACCGGCCAGGGTCGTCTCGAAGGCGAAGCTGCTGCCCTGGCTCGCGTGGCGGTTGAGCTCCTCCAGCATCAGACGGCCCGCCCGGAACGCCGCCGCCTCCGGTTTCAAGGGTGAGACGCCGGCCGCGATCAGGTCGGCGTTGACGAAGATCGGACACGCCGGCTCGTACGGCAGGTACTCCAGGGCGAAGGTGGTCTTTCCTGCCCCGTTCGGGCCGGCGATCACGATGATCTTGCGCTCGGTCGGCACGACAGGAATCTACAGCGCAAGTCCTTGGCCGTCGGGCCGGTTCCCGCCCGAGCCCGAGGCGCGACCTTCGCCGCGACGACCACCGGAAACGGTAGCCTTGCCGCCTTCATGGCACTGAACCCGGTGGTCTTCACGGAGAAGGTCCTTCAGAGCTTCCTCCGCTATCAGCTCCGTGCCTATCCGTTCGCGGACCCGCGCCTGCATGCGCAGATGCGGGAGCTGCTGTCGCTCGACGAGGCACGGCGGTCGCCGTTGCTGCAAGGGCCGTTCGTCAGCCTTTCGCGGCCCTTCCGCAGCGGTGCGGCGGTGGCGGATCTGGCGGCCGAGGGGCTGCTCCATCCTCACCTGGAGCAGCGCATTCCGAGCACCGTTACGCAGCTCCACCGGCATCAGGAGAACGCGATTCGCGCGATCGTCGGGGGGCGCTCGACGCTCGTCTCGACCGGCACCGGCTCCGGCAAGACGGAGTGCTTCCTCTACCCGATCGTCAGTCGCTGCCTGCGTCTGCGGGACGAGGGTGCGGCTGCCGGCATCAGCGCCGTGATCGTCTACCCGATGAACGCACTGGCCGAGGATCAGTTGATGCGCCTCCGCTGGCTGCTGGCAGGCACGGGCGTTTCCTTCGGCATGTATGTCGGCAAGACGCCGGAGCGGGAAGGCGATGTGAGCGGCGTCAGGCTTCCTTCGGGGTCTTCACGCCCGGACTACAAGGTGCAGCTCGAGGCGGTACGGGCGGACGGGCGCGGCGAGAGCGTTTTCCCTGCCGAAGAGGCCTGTTCGCGGGAAGCGATGCGTTCGGCTGGCGGGCAACCGCGAATCCTGCTCACGAACGTGAAGCAACTGGAGCTGCTTCTCACCCGCCAGCGGGACGCCGAACTCTTCCAGGGCGCCCGTCTCGATTACCTCGTGTTCGACGAGGCACACACGTTCACCGGAGCCATGGGCGCAGAGACCGCGTGCCTCGTCCGCCGTCTACGGGCGTTCTGCGGCCGGCAGGCGGCGGACACGGTCTGCGTGGCCACCTCGGCGACGATCGTCGACGCGGAACGACCGGAGGCCGCCCGGGTCTTCGCCTCGCGGTTCTTCGGTGTACCGGAAGAGTCCATCGCGACGGTCGCGGAGGACCATGAGGAGGAGCTGTGGTCAAGTGAGCGCTGGACGCCGCCCGCGCCGCCCGACGACCAGGACGCGGCCCAGGTTCTCGCCGATTGCGTGGTGGCGGTCGAGGACGACCCGGAAGGACCCGGAGACGCCGTCCGCCGCTCGTATCTGAGGCTTGCCGGTCGGGATCTCGACGGCGAGCCCTGGCCCGAAGCGCTCTACCGAGCCCTGGCGCGGAGCGAAATCGTCTATCGCCTGAGCGAGACACTGCACCGGCCGCGGCCGCTCCACGAACTGCCGCCGCAACTCCACGAAGCCATCGACCGGGAGATCACGGAGGCCGAGGTCCTGGCCTGGCTCACCCTGGCCGCCGCGGCGCGCAGCGATGGACGGCCTCTGCTGCGGCCAGTGGTCCACGGCTTCGTACGTGGGATCCCCGGCGCGGTCGTGTCCTTTCCGGACGGGACCGACGGGCCGCGGCTCTGGCTTGCCGCGGAGGACGAGATCGAGCACGGCGAAAGGGCGTCGGCCGAAGAGGCCGAACCGTCAGGCGAATCGCGGTCGGCGCGTCTGCCTGCGCTCACCTGCACCACCTGCGGTCAGCACTACTACGAGACCCATCTCGAGGACTTCTCGTTCACCGGCAAACGCCCTGGCGGCGGTGAGCCGCAAGGGGACGGTGTCGTCTGGAGGAAGCTCGACGAGGCCAGGGACGGCAAGCGAGTGATGCTGGTTGATCGCCTGATCGGCGGCGACGAGCACGACGTTGAGGACGATGACGGTCCGGCCCGGAGACGACGAGAAGGGAGCAGTGAGGCCGCGAACGTCCTCGAACGGCGAACGGCTCCGATCCACTTCTGCCGGTACTGCGGCGCTGCGCATGAACGACCGGGCGGATACTGCCTCGCCTGCGGCGCGCCCGGGCCGCGAATCCGCCTTCACGCCGTCCGCTACAAGCCGGAGCGGCCCGGGGTCCTGACGAGCTGCCTCTCATGCAACGCGTTGGGCGGCCGGGGCGGAGGCGGCCACTACCGCGAACCGGCACGGCCCGTGCGTGCCAGCAACGCCGCCGACGTGCACGTTCTGGCCCAGGACATGGTCCATCACTCGGAACGGCCTCGGCTGCTCGTGTTCTGCGACAACCGCCAGGACGCCGCCTTCCAGGCCGGTTGGATGAAGGACCACGCCCGCCGTTTCCGCTTGCGGTCCCTGATGGCGGACGGACTCGGCGGCGGCGAATGCCGGTCCATCGGCGACCTGACGGCCTTCCTGGGCGCGGTGCTGGAGCAGGACCGGTCGCTCTCCCGGGCGCTGATCCCCGAGGTCTGGCGGGTGGCCCGCCTGGAGGCTGCAGGCCGCCGCCACCGCGACGAGCGCCAGAAGTTCCTGCGCATGCAGGTGCTGCAGGAGATCACGGAATCTGCCCGGCAGCCGCGCGGGCTGGAGCCATGGGGCCGCATGAAGGTGGACTACCTGGACCTTGACGCTTCGCTGCCGTGGATCCAGGGCAGTGCGAACCGGCTCGGGCTGCCGCCGGAATCCATGCGGGAGGGCGTCGCCGCGGCACTCGACCACGTTCGCCGGCAGAAAGTCCTCTACGACGCGGAGTATCTGACCTTTACCCGGAACCGCCTCGCCGGCGACCTGGAGATCCAGCAAGGCTACCTCCGGCGGTCCGGCGGACCGAAGGGTGTCAAGCTGCAACGCGGCCCCGGCGACGATCCCGGCCGCGTCCTGCAGTGGTTGAGCGCCGCCGGCCAGACCACGATGAGGCAGATGGCCGTGAAGTGGGGCGTGGAGCCGGAGCAGGCGGAGGAGCTGCTGCGGAGTCTGTTCGAGATGCTGGCCGAGCGCGGCCTGCTGAGGCAGGTGCAGCTCCTGGGCGCGCACGGTCGGCCGATGCCTCACGCCAGCGGCGTCTACCAGGTCGATGCCGACCGGATCGAGCTGGCGCCCCATTGCGGCGTCTACCGCTGCCGCAGTTGCCGCGCCCGCACCGTCCGCCGGACGCCGCACGACCGCTGCCCGGCCTGGCGGTGCAACGGCACGCTGGAATGGCTGCGCGAAGACCCGGACGACTACGACCTGCAGCTCCTGGACGGCGGCTACTCCATGCTGCGCCCGGAGGAGCACACCGCGATGGTCCCGAACCGGGAGCGGGAACGGCTGGAGAACCTGTTCAAGGGTCGAAGCGACGCCGTGAACTGCTTCGTCTGCACCGCGACACTGGAACTCGGCGTCGACATCGGCGCTCTCGACGCAGTGCTGATGCGCAACGTACCGCCCCTGCCCGCCAACTACTGGCAGCGGGCCGGCCGCGCCGGTCGACGTCATCGGATGGCCGTTGATCTCACGTACTGCCGGCCCGTGTCCCACGACCGCGCCTACTTCGCTCGGCCCGAGAAGCTGCTCGCCGGCCGAGTCGACCCGCCGGCCTTCAACCTGAGCAACGACGTGATGGTCCGCAAGCATGTGAACGCTTCGGTCCTCACAGGGTTGCAGCGGCTCAGCCGTGAAGACGCCGCCGCGCCTGGACCGCCCGCGGCCGAGAAGGAGCGGATCCGCACGGTGCTCGAACGCTGCCTGCCGCGCCGCGTGTCGTCCTGGCTGTTCGAGGGCGGCGCCGTGCGTACCGCACCGTTCGACTTCGGGCCCTTGGCCGAGGTCATCCGCCGGCACCGGGACACCCTTCTCTCCGATGCCGAAGCGGCATTCGCCCAGGGTTGGCCGGCGGCGGACGCCGAGTCGGCTGCTCCGGAAGCGTTGGGCCGCTGCGTCGACTCCTTCACCGCGGGTCTCGAGGAAGCGGAGCAGTGTCTGCGGCGGCGGCTGGAGTGGGCACTCGGACAGATGGAGAGGCTGCACGAGACCCGCCGCCAGCACGGCACGCTCGAGCCGGAGGACGACGCTCTGTTCTACCGTTGCGACCGCCTGGTCAAGCGGCTCAAGGGGCAGGCGCGCGCGAACCGCCGCGACGCCCAAGGGCAGCATGACGCGAACACGTTCAACGTGCTGGCCGCGCAGGGGTTCCTCCCCGGCTACGGGCTCGAGACAGGGTTCGTCCAGGCGATGGCGGAGGTGCCGGTCTGGCATTCCGGCGCCCTCGCCTTCAACCTGCCCCGGCCGACCGGAATCGCGCTGCGAGAGTACGTTCCGGGCAACCTGATCTACGCCAACGGGCACCGCTTCGTGGCCAGGAGGTTCCTGCGCGGGGCAGGCGAAGACCGGGAGGAGATGCCGGTGTTCGAGGTCTCGACCGAAAACCAGGCGGTGCGGCAGTGCGACGCCGGCGCTCCCGCATCGACGATCGGCGCCGGAACGCTCCGTACCCTTGCGGTGTGCGACGTGGACTTGGCCCATCGGTCCGAGATCTCGGACGACGAGGACTACCGCTTCCAGATGGCGGTTGCCGTCCACGGCGTCGAACGCGGCGGCCACCGCGGCGGCCGCGCGTTCCGCTGGGGCGAGCAGGATGCGTTGCTGCGTCACGGGGTCGAGTTGCGCCTGGTCAACGTGGGTTCGTCGTCTGCGATCAGCGATGGTTCCGGGCTGGGCTACCCGGTATGCACGGTCTGCGGCCAGAGTGTCTCGCCGCTGTCCTCCGAGCGTCAACGGACGGAATTCGCCAGAAGCCACTTGCAGCGGTGCGGCCGCCCGGTGGATCGGGTCGGCTTTCACGCCGACGTCACAGCCGACGTCTTCTCCCTTCCGGACCTGCCGGATCCGACGACCGCCTACAGCGTGCTGGAAGCGCTCCGGTTCGGCGCCAGGCAGGTGCTGGACATGCACTTCGACGACTTGCAGGTCCTCGTCATGGGCCAGGTCGACCGCCCCCAGGTGGACGCTCTGCTGTGGGACCCGCTTCCGGGCGGTTCGGGTCTGCTCGATCAACTCGTCGAGCGCTTCGAAGAGGTTGCCCGGGCCGCGGAAGCCGTTGTCGACGGCTGCGCGTCCGACTGCGACCACTCGTGCATCGACTGCCTCCAGACCTTCAGGAACGGCTACTACCACAAGCATCTCGACCGAAAGACAGCGCTGGAGTGCTTCCGCGAGTGGGGGCCCGAACTGCCGTTCTCGCATCCCGTTCCCGCTGCCGCGCCAGCTGGGGGCGAGCCCGCCGCACTGCCCGTCAACGAGGCCGAGCGACGCTTGAGGCACCTGCTGGCAGCGGCGGGCTTTGGCGAAGGCGTCCGGGGTGAACAGATCGACCTCGGCCCGGGTCTGGGCACGACGACGCCCGACGTCATCTACCGCGGCCACGGCGGCATGCCTGATGTATGCGTCTACCTCGACGGCCTGAGCGAGCATCTGCACGGCAATCCCCGCACCGCCGAGCAGGATCGGGAGATCAGGTACTGGCTGCGGCAGCAGGGCCGCGAGGTGGTCGAGATCACCGTGACGGACCTGGATGATGCCGGAGCGATGGCGCGCCATTTCGTCCGGCTCGCCATGTACCTGGGAGCCGACGATGTTCGGAAGTCCGTCAAGGCCGACGCTGCGTGGTTCGAGGCGGCGCGGCCGGCAGCGCTGGCCGCTACGGCTGCGCCGTCGGAAGAGACTCGATCAGCCCGGGCCGGCGTGCTCCGATTCGTCGAGCCGACCCCGGAGACCCGCTACCGAAGCTGCGTGCCCCTGCTGGAAGACCTCGAAGCTGCGGCAGGCGACTTCGGCGTCGCTCACGGCGCTCCAGGCGAGGTCACGGATTCCGGGACGCGCTGGATCGAGGTCGACGCCGGGCGTCGGCTGAGGCCCGACATGTTCGCAGCCAGGGTGGTCGGGAGGTCGATGGAACCGCGGATTCTCGACGGTTCCGTGTGTCTGTTCCGCAGAGGTGTCGCCGGGAGCCGGTCTGGACGGATCGTGTTGGCGCGGCTGCGGGATGGCGCCGATCCGGAGACCGGCGAGCGCTTCACCGTGAAGCGCTATCGGAGCGAGAAGCGCGTAGCGGCCGACGGGCCCTGGCGCCATGTGCGGATCAGGCTGGAACCGTTGAACCCGGCCTTTGGGCCCATCGAGTTGGCAGCGGAGGACGATCGAGGCTCCGGGGCAGTGGACATCGTCGCCGAGTTCGTCGATGTGCTGTACTCGGGAACCCGACGCGCTACCACCAGGGCCTGAGCCCTCATCGCTGGTAGTCTCCGTGATCTTCGGTTTCCGGCGCTTCATGACTTCGCACACTCCCCCAACGGTCCGAACCGACCCTGCCGGGCGGCACTGTTCCACCTGCCGCGGAGCAGCTGCCGTTCGCGCTCCGGCCTGATGAGATTCCGTTTTGAACGTATCGGTCCGGTCGGCGCGGCGGAACTGACGCTGGGTGATCTCACCGTCATTGCCGGTCGCAACAACACCGGCAAGACGTATCTGACGTACTCCCTCTACGGGTTCCTGCGGCTCTGGAAGGGCTGGCCAGGAGGTCCCGACTTCTTTCTGAGCCGGCATCGCGAGCGGGCGTCGCCGAAGCCGAGCCCTGCCAGCGCGATGGACCTTCGCACGCTGGCCAGGAGCATCACGGACACGGGCCAGGGCCGGCTGACCGTGCCGCGCGACACGCTTCTGGAGATCCGCAGACAGGTACTGCGGCATCTCGCGCGGGACTTCTCCTCCGATATGCATCAGGCCGTCTTCACCACATCTTCCGACAAGTTCGAAGAGGCCGGCCTCAGTGTCGAGGCCGCCGACGATTGGCCCCTCGATGCCGTGCAGTCGGAAATGCCTGACGACGGTTCGCTCCGCATGGAGTACGACGGCAAGCAGCTGGCAGCGACCTGGACCAAGGGCGGGAAGCGAGCTCACCGTTCGTCGGCCGCGGCACTGTTCACGCCGACTATCTTGGAGCGGGAGCTCGCCAGCCTGTGCACCTGGTTCCTCTGTTCGGGGCTTCCGGAGCCCTTCATCCTGTCGGCCGAACGCTTCGGCATTTCTCTCTTCTACAAGGAACTCGACTTCACCAAGCACCAGTTGGTCAACCTGCTTCAGAAGATCGGAGACGACAAGTACCGCGATCGGTTGTCTCCGTTTCTGTTCATCGACAGGGCGGCCAGCCGCTACGCCCTGCCGATCAAGGAGAACATCGATTACACCCGAAGCATCGGCGGGAGTCGGACTGCCGCCAGCGGCGCCTTCGCGGAGCACAAACTGTTCGATCACATCAAGAACATGATGGAAGGCTACTTTCGGGTTTCGGGTGACGACATCCGCTTTCGGTCCAAGGCGCGCAAGATCGGCAAGTTCGACATTCCGTTGCACCTGGCCTCTTCGTCGGCGCGGGGACTCGTGGACATGTACTTCTTCCTGCGGCAGAGCACGCAGCGGAATCAATTGCTGATCATCGATGAGCCGGAGAGTCACCTGGACACCAGGAACCAGATCGAGATGGCCCGCCTCCTGGCCCGCCTTGTCGACGCGGGCCTGAAAGTCCTGGTCACGACGCACAGCGACTATCTGCTGAAGGAGATCAACAACCTCATCATGCTGAGCCAGCTTGGAGCCGACCGGGCGTATCTCGGGAAGGAGCACGGCTACGCGGCTCGCGACGCGCTGGCGCCCGAGTCGGTGCGCGCCTACATGGCGCAGGATGGAGGGCTGACCAGGGCGGCGGTCGACCGCTACGGGATCGCGATGCCGATCTTCGATGACACGATCGACAGCATCAACAGGACGGCGCACTCGCTGGCGGCGCAGGTGTCGGCGCAGCCCGAAAATCCATGACGTGAACGGCGATCGCGAAGTCGACATCGGTTCGTGTCTGCGCTGTGTCCTCGAGGACGACGTACTCGAGGCGCCCGACGCCACGACACTCGTGCTGAGGGAACCAGCGAACGACATGCGGTTCGAAGTGACCGGCGTCGACGAGTCGGTGCTCGCGATCCGTCTGGGTCGGAGATGCCATCCCTCCATCCTGCGGGATGGACGGTGGAAGAGCATCTGCGACTACCTGCTGTTGGTTCCGGACGGCCGCCGTTGGTGGGCGGTGTTCATCGAGATGAAGAAGACGCTGGGCGCCGATCCGCATCCTCGCGAGCAACTTCGACGCTCCCTTCCGTTCCTGCGGTACCTGCTGTCGGTATGCGCGATCGAGTGCGGAGACCCGCCGGCCTTCCACGAGCGCTATCTGCTTGTCGGTGAACGGGACGCCGAGCGGTTCGACAAGCAACGGGTCCGGATCGACCCGGCAGCCGGACCGAAGCGAGAGTGCCACCGGGGCATCGCGATCGACAGGTTCGTCGGATCGGCGCTGCCGGCCAGCGTGTTGACGCGCTGAGCGCGGGAAGGGCAGCGGCCCTCGACGTCTACGCCGCCGTCTCCTGCTGGGCGTACTGCAACTGGTACAGGCGCCAGTAGACGCCGCGGCGGTCGAGGAGCTCGTCGTGAGCGCCGTGTTCGCAGATGGCGCCGTGGTGGAAGACGTAGATGCGGTCGACGTCCTTGATCGTCGACAGGCGGTGGGCGACGACGATCGAGGTCTTGCCTTCCATCAGGTGATGGAGGGCGTCCTGGATCAGGGCCTCGGTTTCCGTGTCGACGCTCGAGGTCGCCTCGTCGAGCAGCAGGAGCTGCGGCTCGCGGGCTAGGGCACGGGCAAAGGAGAGCAGTTGCCGCTGGCCGGTCGAGAAGTTGACGCCTCGCTCGCTGACCTTGTGCTGCCAGCCGTTCGGCAACCGCTCGACCAGGGCGTCGACGTGGGTCGCCCTCGCCGCCTCGTAGACGACGTCCTGGTCGACGTCGCGGCCCAGGGCGATGTTGTAGCGCAGGTCGCCGTCGAACAGGAAGACGTCCTGGAGCACGAACGCCATCCGCCGACGCAGTTCGGGCTTCGGGATCTCGCGGATGTCCCTGCCGTCGACGCGGATCGTTCCCTCCTGCAGCTCGTAGAGACGCGCCAGCAGCTTGAGCGTCGTCGTCTTGCCGGAGCCGGTGTGGCCGACGATCGCCACCCGCTCGCCGGCGGCGACCCGGAAGGAGACATCGCGGAGGACCGTCTCCGCTCCGTACGAGAAGGTCACGCTGTCGAACTCGACCTCGCAGCCGCCGGGTTGCGGGCCGGCAGCGGCCGCGAGCGGCGATTCGGTCCGACCTTCCGGTTCCCGCGGTTCGTCTAGGAGCTGGAACACGCGTTCGGCGCTCGCCATGGACGACTGCATCACCGAGTACTTCGCCGACAGGTCCATCAGCGGTCGGAAGAACCGCCCCATGTAGTCGGAGAACACGTAGATCGTTCCCAGGGTGATCTCGTCGGCGCCCATCAGCCTGGCGCCGTACCAGAAGATCAGCGCCCGGGTCAGGTTCGTCGCCAGATCGACGGTCGAGAACAGCAGCGCGTCGTAGCGGATCGAGCGCAGCCAGGAGTTCCGGTGCGAGGCGTTCTCACGCCTGAAGTCCTCGAAGTTGCGCCGTTCGCGGGCGAACAGCTGGACCACCTTCATGCCGGTGATCGTCTCCTGCAGCTGGGCGTTGAGGCGCGCGATCTTGACCCGGACCTCCCGGAACGCCTCGCGCACCTTGTAGCGGAAGATGGCCGCCGCAACTCCCAGGAACGGCACCAGGGCGAGCGCCGCAAGGGCCAGACGAGGATCTATCGAGAACAGCATGGAGAGGATGACGACCATGACGAACACGTCCGCGACCATCGCGATCACGCCCGCCGAGAACATCTCCGCCAGGTTCTCCAGGTCGTTCGTGAGCCGGGTCACCAGGCGGCCCACCGGGTAGCGGTCGAAGAAGCGCATCGGCAGGCGCTGCACGTGATCGAACAGCGTTCTGCGGACGTCGCGGATCGTGCGTTGGCCGAGCGAGATCATCGTGAAGGCGCGCAGCCAGTCCATGCTCAGCGTGAGCAGCGAGATGCTCAGAACCAGAACGAACATCCAGGCCAGCGGCGGCAGGCCCAGCCGCGGCACGACGAAGGGGTTCATCCACCCTGCCTCCGACGTGGCCGCTCCCTCGGTCAGGTAGTTGAGCGCCGCGCCCACCACCAGCGCCGGCATCAGCTCCAGGACGGCGCGCACCGGGATGAGGGCGAAGTTGAGGCCGATCCAGCCCCGGTAGGGCCGCATGAACGGCCAGAGCCGCCTGATCAGCTCGGCGTCGTAGACCTTGCCGAGGTCGCGCTCGCGACCCGGGCCGACCGGTTCGCCTCGTTCCTCGCTCACGACGACCCTCCAGGGGCCAACGCCTGCCGCGCGCCGGCAGCCGCCAGGGCCTGCGCCGGTTCGGGAACGACATCCTCGCCATCCCCGAGCTCGAGCTCCGACAGCAGTTCCTGCCGGCGGTGCAGGCGGGCATAGAAACCGTCGAGCTGGACCAGCTCGCGGTGCGTCCCGCGCTCCGTGATGCGGCCGTTCTCGAGCACGACGATCTGATCGGCGTTGCGCACCGCCGAGATGCGGTGCGCGACGATGAAGCAGGTGCGGCCGCGACGCCGCCCCTCCAGGTCGCCCAGGATCGCCTCCTCGGTGCCGTGGTCGACGCTCGACAGGGAGTCGTCGAGGATGAGGATCGAGGGGTGCAGGATCATTGCCCGCGCCAGGGCGACGCGCTGGCGCTGGCCGCCGGAGAGCGTGACGCCGCGTTCGCCGACGACGGTGTCGAAGCCGTCCTCGAACTCCTCGATCTCCCGTTCGACCTGGGCCCGCTCCGCCGCGCGGCGCACCTCATCGAGATCGCCGTCGGGAACGCCGAACCGGATGTTCTCGGCCACCGAGATGGAGAACAGGAAGCTGTCCTGCGGCACCATGGCGATGCTCGACCGCAGCACCTGAACCGGCATCCGGTTCAGATCGACGCCGTCGATGAGGATCTCGCCGTCGTCGACCTCCAGGATCCTGGGCACCAGGCTGACCAGGGTCGTCTTGCCCGACCCGACCGGTCCCACGATACCGACCGTGCTGCCGGCCTCGACCACCAGGTCGATGCCGTCCAGCGCCGGCACGTAGCTGCCCGGATAGGTGAAGGTCAGGTTGCGGAACTCGACCCGGCCGGCGACCTCCGAGACTTTGGCGACATCCTCCCGGTCGCGGATCGACGGCACGATGTCCAGCACCGAGCCCAGGCGTTCCAGCGCCGCGAGCCCGCGCTGGGTGATCGAGACCACGAAGCCCAGCATCATGATCGGGAACGTCAGCATCAGGATGTAGTTCCAGAACAGCCACAGATCCTCGATGCCCAGCAGGCCCGCCTGCACCCGCTGCCCTCCCAGCCACAGCACCAGAGCAGCCGAGATGGACGGCACCAGGCCCACGGTGGCGAACATCGTCGTCTGCATGACGCCGACCTTCATCATGCGCCGAAACAGCTCCTGGTTCTGGTCCTCGAAACGGCTGCGCTCCAGGTCCGACAGGTCGTAGGACTTGACCACCAGGGCCCCCGAGGCGTTCTCCTGAACCACGGTCGAGACCCTGCCGAGCTGCTCCTGGCCGGCCAGGTTGGCCTGGAACATGTAGCGGCTGTAGTGGCGGGTGACAAGCACGAACAGCGGGAAGGAGGCCATGGACCAGAGGGTCAGCGCGGCGTCCACGCGCAGCATGACCACCAGGCCGCCCACGAACAGGACCGGCGTCTGCAGCAGGTTCAGGAGTCCCATCCCCAGGAACAGCCGGATGCTGTTGATGTCGTTCACGGCCCGCGACATCAGATCGCCCGTGCGGTGGGCCAGATAGAACGACTGCGGCAGGCTCTGCAGGTGGACGAAGTAGTCGTTGCGGATGCGGTACTCGATATCGCGGCCGATGTTGAACATCACGATCCGGGACGACAGCCGGGTCAGCGCCAGGCCGACCGCGGCCAGGCCGAGGTAGAGCAACTGACGCCGGAACAGCTCCGGGGAGCCTTCCAGCGCCGCGACGATGTTCCGCACCGACAGCGGAATGAGCTGGAAGAAGAGGACGTAGAGGAGGGTCAGGATCCCGCCCAGGACATACGCGCCGGGCGCCAGGCGCATATACCCGAACAGGCGGCCGATCGGCTTCTGGCTTGCTGCCGATCCAGCGTCCATGGCGGGGCACCATAGCAACGCGTCGTCTCCGATCGCGCTGCGGCTGGGGTAGGCTGCCGCAGCGTTCCGCGCTTGCAGGCGCTCCTCGGACGCTCCCCGGAACATGAAGCTGCACTGGTTCGTCTTCCTCGCCCTGATCGGCATGTGCCTTGCCGTGGGCGCGGCCTTCCTCACCCCGCAGACGCCGTACGAGGACGTGGTCCTGGAGGACGGCACGACGGCGCGGGTGAGCAGGAGCAGCGGCTTCGAGCACGACCGCTTCGCGACGATGCGCCAGGGCGGGTCGGGCGCCGAGCGCCACGCCACGACGCTCTGGATCGGCTGGGCGTTCGTGATCTTCCAGGTGCTCTTCTTCGGCGGCTGCCTGGCGATGGGCATGGAGCGGCGCAAGGCGGGCGGCGCCTCCCTGGGGCCGGCGAAGCAGCCGCTGATCATCGCCACCCTGGTCCTGGCGGCGATCTTCACCGCCCTCGTGTTCTCCTACCAGCGCTACGCGGCCACGGACACCCACCCGCTGTTCCTGGGCTTTCCGCGGCCCACGGCGTGGGTGTTCTACGCAGTGTGGCCCTTTCCGGCGTACCTGATGTTCGTCTACATGCGGATCTTCGACCGCTGGTTCTTCACCGAAGAGGACGAACGCAAGGTGGCCGAGCTCGCAGCAGCGCAGCGCCGGAAGGAACTCGATGCCGGCGGCAGCGGCCCGGCCCGGTCGGGAGACGGCTGATGGAAGAGAGCCGCAACGCCGTCGTCCTGACCTGCCTGCTCATCTACTTCGCGCTGTGTATCGGCGTCGGCATCTGGGCGCTCAGGCGCACGAAGTCGTCCCAGGACTTCTTCATGGCCGGGCGCGAACTCGGCATCATCGTCACCGCCTTCGCCCTCTTCTCGAGCACGCTCTCCGGGTTCGGCTTCGTCGGCGGCCCCGGACTGGTCTACAGCCAAGGCATGACTTCGGTGTGGATGATCGTCTGCGGCACGGTAGCGAGCTGCTTCACGTTCTTCCTGGTGGCGAAGCGGCTGCGCATCTTCTCGGAGGTGTACCGGACGGTGTCGCTTCCGGACACCGTGGCGCTTCGCTACCAGAGCGAGGTCAGCCGGTTCCTGACCGCCGTGGCGATCATCCTCGGCGTCGTGGGTTACCTGGCCGCGCAGATCATGGCCATGGCCGTCGTGCTGCAGGAGATCCTGAACAACGTCGACGGCATGCCTCACGTGAGCCTCGGCGTTTCGATGGCCATCTCCGTCGCCGTGCTCGTCTTCTACTGCGTGACCGGCGGCATCATCGCCGGCGTCTACACCGACGTCGTCCAGGGTGCCGTGATGGCGGTCGCCGGAGTGCTGGTGGTCATCGCGGCGGTCCACGCGGTCGACGGCGGCATCGCCGGCGGCTCGATGACGCTGGTGAACGACGATCCGGAGGCGATCGGACCTTGGGGCACCCTCGGCATCATGGGGGCGCTGTCCTACTACCTCCTGTTCGTGGTCGGCGCCTGCGGACAGCCCCACATCATCACCAAGCTGATGATGAACAAGCGGATCCGCCAGTTCAAGCAGATCTTCCTGGTCAGCGCGATCGCCGGCGTCCTGGCGGCGCTCCTGTGGATCGCGATCGGCTTCGCGATGCGGGCGCTGGTGATCGCGGGCGACCACCCCGAACTCGGCCAGCCCGACGACGCCGCGTACGCTTTCCTGCAGGCGTACGCGCATCCGATCCTGGCCGGCATCGTCTTCGCCGCCCTCTTCGCAGCCATCATGTCGACCGCCGACGGCTTCCTGAACATCGGCGCCGCCGCGATCATCCACGACATTCCCAAGGCGTTGACCGGCAGACCGCTCAGGAAGGAGCTGTTCTGGGCGCGGGTGGCGACGCTCGGCCTGGCCGTGGGCGCGGCGCTCTTCGTGAGCCTCTCCAAGGACGACCTGGTCGCCCTGCTCGGCACGTTCGGCTGGGGAACCTTTGCCGCAGCGCTGGTGCCGACGGTGGCGATCGGCTTCAACTGGAAACGCGCGACGCCGCTCGCGGCGAACGTCGCCATCGTCTCGAGTCTGGCGGTCAATTTCTTCATCGAGATCTTCGGGATCCGAGTGCCCCACGGCATCCACGGCGGCGCCGTGTCGCTGCTGCTGTCGCTGACCCTGTTCTTCGGCATTTCCCTGCTGTCGAAACCGCGTCCGCTGCCGCGCGAGGTGGACGCGATCCTCGACCTCTAGCTGCAGCCCATGACCGTCTCGCCCAGTTTCCGGCGCTCGGACCCCGGCGCCGAACGGGGATTCCGCGACGTCGACGCCGTCGTCTCTGCCCTGCGCGCCGAGAACTACATCGCCGAACGGGACCTGGCGACGGCGATCCATCTGTCACTTCGCATGGGCAAGCCGCTCTTCCTGGAGGGCGAACCGGGGGTCGGGAAGACGGAGGTCGCCAAGGCTCTCTCACGCTGCCTGGGCTCCGAGCTGATCCGGCTGCAGTGCTACGAGGGACTCGACGTGTCGACCGCCGTCTACGAATGGAACTACCGCCGGCAGCTGCTGCATCTTCGCGGCTTGGAGGCTGCCGGCGGCGGCGACGGGCGCACCGCGGTCGACGACGTCTTCGCCTCCGACTTCCTGCTCGAGCGGCCTCTGCTGCGGGCGGTCCGGCAGAGCCGCAGGGGCGCGCCGCCGCCGGTTCTGCTGATCGACGAGCTCGACCGGGCCGACGAGGAGTTCGAGGCCTACCTGCTGGAGATCCTGGCCGACTTCCAGATCACGATTCCCGAGATCGGCACGGTGGCCGCCGAGACGCCCCCGGTCGCGGTGGTCACCTCGAACCGCACCCGCGAGGTTCACGACGCGCTCAAGCGCCGCTGCCTGTACCACTGGATCGACTTCCCGGACTACGAGAAGGAAGTACGGATCGTCCTCCGCCGCGTCCCCGAGGCGCCCGAGCACTTCGCCTCCCAGATCGTCCGCCTGGTCCAGGCGCTGCGCGAGGAAGACCTGTTCAAGCAGCCCGGCGTCGCCGAGACGCTCGACTGGACGAACGCCCTGATCGCCCTCGACCAGGAGACGCTCTCCGACACCATCCTGCGCGACACCCTGGGCGTGCTTCTCAAGTATCAGGACGACCTCGACAGGATCGACGACGAAGCAGTCCGCCGGCTGCTGCGGAAGAGCCAGGCCTGACGGCCCCGACCTGATCGAGCCATACCCTGGAGCTCGTGGCAGACGACCGACCTGCCGAACTCGCGCTGACCGGAGCGTCGACTGGAGGCGCGGCGGCGGGAACGGCAACCCGCGGCCACCTGCTCCGCAACATCGTGCTCTTCGGCCGCCTGCTGCGGGCAGGCAGCCTCGACGTGACGCCAACCCAGTTGCGCGACTGGGTGGCTGCTCTCAAGCTCGTCGACCTGGCGCGCAAGCGCGACGTGAAGGCGGCGGCGCGGGCAGTCCTGGTCAGCCGTCGACGCGATCTGCCGTGGTTCGACAAGGCGTTCGAGCTCTTCTGGCAGGCCCGCGACCCGCGCGAACTGGAGCGGCTCGAGCTGGGGCTCCTGGTCCAGCGCCGCACGGAGCGGACCAGGAGGGCGGCGATCCGGAAGCTGGCCCTCCAGGACAACGAAGGAGACGGCGACCGCTCACGGCAAGCCGACCGCACCGCTCGTACCGCGCTCTACAGCGCCCGGGAGGCGCTGCGCCGCAAGGACTTCGCCCAGCTCGACGGCGATGAGCTCGACGAGATCAGGCGGCTCATGGCCACGATGCACTGGGAGCTCGAAACCCGCCGCACGAGACGGCTCAAGGCAAGCTCTGGAGGCCGCCGCCTCGACCTTCGCCGCACGCTCCGGCGCAACCTTGCCCACGGTGGAGAACTGATCGACCTCGTCGGCCGCGACCGCCGGCGCCGGCGGCGGCCCCTGGTCCTGCTCTGCGACATCTCCGGGTCCATGGAACCGTACTCGCGTCTGCTGCTTCACTTCATCTACGCCGTCTCGCATCCCCGCTCCGCCGACCCCGGGATCTCGAGGGTCGAGGCCTTCGCCTTCGGCACCCGCCTCACCCGGCTCACCCGGGAGCTCGCCGAGCGCGACGTCGACCGGGCGCTTCAGGCCGCCGCTCACCGCATCGCGGACTGGGGCGGCGGCACCCGCACCGGCGACGCGCTGCGCGAGTTCAACTTCACGTGGAGCCGCCGCCTGCTCGGCCAGGGCGCCGCCGTCCTCATCATCAGCGATGGCTGGGACCGCGGCGACATCGACCTCCTGGGCAAGGAGATGGAGCGCCTCCACCGAAGCTGCCATCGCCTCATCTGGCTCAACCCCCTGCTCGGCTCCCCCGGCTACCAGCCTCTGACCCGCGGCATCCAGGCCGCCCTCCCCCACGTCGACGACTTCCTCCCCGTGCACAACCTGGCGAGTCTGGAGCAGCTCGGCGAGCTGCTGGCGGCGCTGTGAGACGATCGGCTCCGCTGCCGCAGACCAGAGGTGCCAGCGCGGCGCTCGCCGTCCGACCCTCCCTGGCGCACCTGTCATGGCAGCCGGAGGGCTGATGTGGGTACTGATGCGGGTACACGTGGAGGCCAGTCCGTCCTGGCCCTGGCCACTCACAGGGAGCACCCACAGCTGCTGCGCGTACGTCAATCGCGGGACGAGGCCGCCTGGACCACCGGGCCGGCAGCCGGGACGATCTGGAGCGGCATCGGAACACGTGGGGGGCAGGCTGGCCGAGGCCTGCTGCCCGCGCCGGGCCGCCGCTCGCCAGCGCACGGATGGCGGGAGACCACCGCCTGCCTACTCGGGCCGCGTCGGTTTGCCCCCGTGCACGGTCGGTTCGGCGCACCACTGGCGACGCAGCAGACCGAGCGCCTTCACCGTCTCCCGCGGCAGGCGCAGCAGGTCGATCAGCAACGCCTCGTCCAGCGCTTGCCGCGTCTCGTCCCGCCACGCCTCATTGGCGGGCAGGAGGTCGGGCTCGGCGAACTCGGCAAGCAGTTCGGCCGCAAGCCGATGCTGCTCTTCGCTGAGCGCTCGTGGATCGAGCATCAGCAGTTCCGGCAACCTGGAGATGGTCAGCAGCGCCCGGCCCTGCTGTTGGCGGCTGCCCTGCCACCAGAACGTCATCAGCCCCAACGTCGAGTTGGCCCACAGGACCACTGACGGTTCCCACGCCTCGTCGTCGAGCCTGAAGTTCGGCCAGGCCCTGCCGCCCAGGCTCTTCTCCGGCGTCAGGCAGGCGGCGAGGGGCTGGGAGTTGAGCTGAAAATCGCGGTTGAAGTGCAGGCGGGTGGCCGTCTGCCGCCAGACATTCTCGGCGCGCCGACTGCAACCATGCTTCGGCTGGCCTTGGCGGTCGGGTTCCACGAACAGGGATGTCTCTCGCCTGGCGTCATGGCCCCAGAGTGCCGGCCAGGTGGGCACGCCGCCATCGGCGAGTGGCAGAATCTCGAAGGGCCCGCGCGGCGCCTGACCCTTCCGAGGCGCCGCGCCGTTGATGTCGCGGTCTACCAGGCCGCGGCGCCCCAGGTCCTTCAGGGACACGACGGGCAGGTCGAGAGCAGCCGAGCGACGGGGCAGCAGGAGGCGGCTCTCGGGCAGGGCGGTCATGGTCGCGGCAAGGCCGACCTCGACGATTGCCGCCGCGCCGCCGTTCTCGAGGTCCGTGCGGACGAAGTTGCCCACTGTCTCCTCGGCGGTCAGGGCGATGCGTCCGCTCGACCTTCCCTCTGCCGTCCTCTCCATGACCCGGCGCGCGGCCGTCACCGCCTCCAGAATCGTCCGCGGCCGTTGCAGCAGGTTCACGAAGCGTGCGGCGGCAGGCCGTCGATCGCCTCTTCTCCTTCTCGTCTCTCTCCTCGTCGCCACGACCAGGACCTCGGCCATGCCGGTGTCGGCAGAGAAGGCGCGGTCCGTGGACCCGGTCGTCGCGATCGAGACCACAGTGACATCTTCATGGCGCCTTGCCAGCAACCTGCGGGCCGCGCTCCAGGATCCACCCTGGACGAAGGAAGCCGGCAGTACCAGGGCAATGACCCCGCCGGGCCGCACCTTCGCGTGAGCGAGGTCGAGGAAGTTCGACGCCAGCCCGGCGTTGCCGTGTCCGGCGGCCATGTCGAGCCGGCGGCGGATCCCGGCCAGACGACGCGCCATCGCCTGCTGCTCGTCTTCGCTCGTGGCGAAGCCGGCGAACGAGGGCACGGGAACGACCGTGCTCTCGTGATTGGTGGGCCGGGTGAACGGCGGGTTCATGATCACGAGATCGAAGCTGCCGTCGGCGGCGTCGACGGCCAATGCGCCCCCCTGATCCGCGCCGGTCCCCCGCACCTTTGTGACACCGGTCTCGAACAGCGGCCGAACCGGCTTCGAGCCGTCCATCGACAACAGGTCGAGCGAGCCGATGTCGTGCCGATCGCCGCCTGGTTCCGGCGCACCGTACGGCATGGTGTAGACGCGGGTGTTGCCGTAGGACGAGGTCGGATGGGCGCTCGAGAGGATGGCCGCGGTCAGATGGGCGGCGGCGGGCATGATGTCGGCGCCGGTCAGCACGCTCTCCATCATCCGCCCGTGGAGGTCCCGGTCATCCAGGCCGACCCTGCGCAGCCGTGCAGCGATGCGGTGCTGCGTCGCCGAGAGCAGAGCTCCGGTGCCGCAGGCGAAGTCGGCCACCCGCAACCGGCCGACTGCGTCCTGATCGGCCCAATCCACGTCGAGGCGGGCCACGGCCAGCTCGGCGAGCAGATGCGCGCTCGCAGGCAGCGTGTAGAACGTGGCGAGGAACTTCCGGTCCGCGATCAGGCGCTGGAAGAGCACGCCGGACAGGTCGTGGATGGTCGTCGTGCCGAGCCTGGCCAGCTTCGAGGCGGCATCGATCAGGCGTTCGAGGAGAGGCGCGGCGTCCCGGCTGGGAATCACGTCAAGCAGGTCGTGTGCGATCCGGAAGATCGGCCAGAAGTCGATCCCGAGGATCCTGTTCCAGCTGCGAAGGACCGCCCGCTTCGAAGGGAGGTCGGCGGGGTCCTCGATTCCCTGGACTCCTGCGAGCGCGGCCTGAAACAGGAAGGCATCGAGCAGGATCGTGACCGCCATTCGCGTCGTCTGCTCGCCCTCCTCCTGATACAGCGCGTCGGCGAGCCGGCGGAGGGTCTCGGAACTCCGCTCCGTCGCGGCGGCGCTCAACCGCTCCGCGGCGTTTCGCACCGTCGTCTCCAGCAGGTCCAGGCCTCGCGTGATCCTGTCCTCCGAGAGCGAGACCTGCTCGATGCAACCCGCAAGATCGTCGATGCTGCCCTCGATCCAGTCCGCCCTCGGCCAGCGACGAATCGGGGACTCCCATCGGTCCAGTCTCGAGAACGTGCAGTAGCGGAAGCGGCCGGAGCGGATGCCAGCGCTCAGGTCGCCTCGACCTTCTCCGAGTTGCCGCGGAACGCGCACGGCCACCACGGACTCGATCAGGTGCCCCGTTTCGTGGAGGAGCCTTCCCAGACGGGCCCGGGCGTCCTGTTCGACCGTCCGCGCCGGCTCGTACTCCGTCTCGACCACGACCGGAAGACCGCCGGGGTGATGGACCACGATGTCGGGACGCAGCGCGGAGGACTCCCGGAGGACTCCCGTGCGTTCCGCCGCGACTCCATCTCGCCAGCGAGGGTGTTTCCGGCTGAGAACGCTGGCCAGCGCGTTGTTGAACGCGGACTCGACCGTGCGGGCGCGCATCGCGTCGGAGGCTACACTGAGCTTGGCCGGTCGCCGCCAGACGCCTCTCAGGCCCGACCGGATGCCTGAAAGTCGCCAGGCACGGTTCCCCACCTGCACCGGCCCCGCCTCGCCAGGAAGATGCACCGCAGCCTGACCCCGGACCGTTGTCCGGCAGCCCGCTCCAGGACTTCGTCCCGCCGCCCGTTCTCCCTGGAACACGCGGGCTCCCTGGAACACGCGGGCTTCACGCACTGATGACGACACCGGAACCGCCACGCTGGCACTATCGCTTCAACAGCTATCGGCGCGCCTTTCTCCTGCTCCGCGAAGCCCTGGACAAGCGGGAGCTCACCCAGCTCGAGCGGGAAGGGACGATCCGGCGCTTCGAGTACACGATGGAGCTTGCCTGGAAGGTCATGAAGGACTATCTCGAAGCCCAGAACGTGGTCCTTCCGCAGATCACGCCCCGGGCCGTGATTCGGGCCGCCTTCGAAGCGCAGCTCATCGCCGACGGGGAGGCTTGGATGGACGCTCTGGACGACCGCAACAGGATGTCTCACACCTGCAGCTTCGAGCGTTTCGAGCAAGTGCTCGACAACGTTCGCGCTCGCTATCTCGAGGCGATGGACGACCTCCACCTGCGGCTTTTCGACGAACTGATGGGACAGCCGCCCGCATCGCGGGACGCGGCGGAGTGAGCTCCCTGGCGCATGCGGCGCGGCGCCAGGCGAGGGCCGGGAACCGGACCGTGACCCCGACCCCGACCGGAACCGGCAAGGTCTCCGGCGGCGTGAGCAGCGCAGATCACGGCCTCTCGCCCAGGCAACTCGCCACCGTCCGCCGGATCCTGGAACCCTGGACGGACCGGATCACCGCGGTCGAGGTCTTCGGCTCCCGCGCCACGGGCGCCTACCGACCGAACTCGGATCTGGACCTGTTGCTGCACGGCGACCTCGACCAGCGCACGATCGACCGGCTGTGGACTCTCTTCCACGAGAGCAACCTGCCCTTTGCGGTCGACGTGAGCAGCTACGACCTGATCTCTCACCAGCCGCTCCGCGAGCACGTGGACCGCGTCCGCAGACCTCTCTTCGAGAGCTTCGCCGACAGCGTCAGCGGCGCAGTTCCTGCTCCAGGTAGCGGGCGACCATGCGTTCGATGAACTCGGCGTCGTCGATCTCGAGGGCGACGGTGGATGTGGGCTCGGCACCGGGTTCGAAGAGGGTCATGCTGCGCTCGTCGACGGTCACGCGGCCGCGCTCGACGCCGAACAGGTCTGGCCAGAGGATGAACCCCACGGCAACGGCGTCGAACAGGCGCGGCGTCGTCTGGCCCTTCTCTTCGTCTCGCCACAGCGAGTAGAGCGACGTGACCGCGTCCGTGAGCGGCGTGCCGCGCATGTGCAGGTGGAGGCGGCGGTCGGCGTCGAGACGCACGTGGTCGGTCACGTCGAGGGGCACGTAGACGACGTTCGCCCCGCCTGCCTGCACGGCCGCATCGAAGACCTTCGACGATGCGGCATCGGCCAGGACGTTCCACTCCCGCTGCGCTTCGCCGCCGTCGTAGCCGGATCGGATCGAGCCATACATCGAGACGACGCGCTTCGCGTTCCCGAGGACGTCGGGGTCGAGCTCCAGCGCGTCGCCGATGTTCGTCACCGGGCCGACCGTGAGCAGCGTGATCTCGCCCGGGGCGGCGCGCAGCGTCTCCACGATGAACTCCGCGGCGGGCTGTTCCCGGGGCTTCAGGCGGTCGAAACCGTGCGCCCAGTGGAACTGCCGCTGGTACGGCGCCTCGGCGAACTGCTCGTGGGGTTCCCCGTCGCGCAGCGTGACCAGCGGCGTCTCCCTGCCGACGTGGACCGGGATGTGGTCGAGCCCCGTCTCCCAGAGCATGCGCAGCGCCAGGGGCGCCCTGTCCGCGGTGCGCGCGTGGCCGACCGTGATGCCGACGAGCTCGATCTCGGGGCTCGCCAGAAGCAGGGCCGTCGCGTAGGCGTCGTCGATGTCCGAACCGATGTCGCAGTCGAACAGCACCTTCTCGCGTTCGCCCGCGAGCCCGGCTTGCGGTTGTCCCGACGCGACCGAGGACGAGGCGACCAGGATCGCCAGAACGGCGATCGTGATCGTCGTGATCCTCGTTGCGGTCGTTGCGGGTGAAACCGGCCAGAGGCCGTCGCGGCGACCTGGACGCCTGCCTGCGGCCTCCGGCGGCTGTCGCCGGAAACGCGGGCGCACACCGTGCGCCGAGCCGCAGCGAATCTCCCCCCGACACGATCCGTTCCCCTTGGCCGTCACGCTGTACCTCCTCGCGCTGACTGTGTTCCCGAGGACCGTCGTCCTGCCGACGACTGTTCTTTCTGCAAACGGTCTCATGCTGCGGCCCTCTCCGCGGCTCCTGGTTCCCACGGCCCAGCCCCCGGAGCCCGGTCTCCGGAGCCCAGCCCCAAGAACCTGACCCCGAAAGCGTAGTATCTCCGACCATGCCTGACTCGCGTCTCCGCCGGTTCCTTCGCGACCCGCTGCTGGTGTTCCTCGTGATCGGCGCAGGAGTCTTCGCCATCGACCGCATGGCCGGCGGCGTCTTGGACCCGGAGAGCCGCACCATCCTGGTCACGCGGGAACAGGTGATCCGGCTGGCCGACCTCTGGGGCGCCCAGATCGGCCGGCTGCCGACCGCGGCCGAACTCGACTCCCTGGTCGAGGACCACGTCCGGGAGGAGGTTCTCGTGCGTGAGGCGATGCGCATGGGCCTGGACCGGGACGACACGATCGTCCGCCGCCGGCTGGCACAGAAGATGTCGTTCCTGATCGAGGACACGGTCGTCGTCGACGAGGTATCCGAATCCGAGCTTGTCGCCTACTTCGAGGAGAACGCGGACCGCTACGGCGACGCGCAGCGGTTCACGCTCCGCCACGTGTACGTGAGCCCGGACCGGCGCGGCAGCGACGAGGAAGCGCTTCGCGTCGCCACGGACATCCTCGCGCAACTTCAGGCCGAGGGCGGAGGCGCCGAACCGGAAAACACGCTCTGGCGCCGCCTGGGCGATCCGTTCATGCTGCGCCGCGAGTACGGGCGGCGAACGGCCGGCGACCTGGCCGAGCTGTTCGGACGCGCCTTCGTCGACGGACTGGCCACCCTGCCGATCGGCGAGTGGGCCGGACCCGTCGAATCGGCCTACGGCTACCACATCGTACGGCTCTCGGCCCGCACCGAGGCCACCGCGGCGGTGTTCGAAGACGTGCGCCGGCGGGTGCTGGCAGACGCGCGGCGCGACGCCCGCGACGCCGCCAACCGGGCAGCGCACGAACGCCTGCGGGAACGCTACCGGGTGGAGATCGAGGAACTCGACTTCGACCTCGATCCCGAATCCGGAGGCACGGACACCGGCAGCCCCGACGCCGCCGCTGCCGAAGACGCCGACGCCGAAGGCGCCGCCAGCGCCAGCGACGGAGACGCGCCCTGATTCGCCGCGGCTGCCACGGGCTGTTCCAGGCGGCGATCCTGGCCGGGCTCCTCGCCGCGCCCGCGGCTTTCGGCCACGAGGTCCGTCCCGGCTACCTGGAGCTGAACGAGGTCGAGCCCGGACGCTTCGACGTCGTCTGGAAGCAACCGCGGCGCGGCGCGCTCCTGCTGCTGCTCGACCCGATCCTGCCGGAACACTGCACGGAGACCGGCCGGCAACCGCCCGAGAACCTCGCCGGCGCCCTGGTCGAGCGCTGGACCGTCGAGTGCGGGTCGCCTGACGGCGTTTCGGAGCGCATCTTCCACGGCGAGGCCTTTGCGATCCAGGGGCTCGAAAGGACGCTGACCGACGTCCTGCTGCGGATCAGCTTCGCGAACGGAGACAGTCTCACCCAGCTGCTCCGTCCGGAGGCGCCTTCGGCGACCGTGGACCGAGAGGCCGCGGGCAATGCCCTGCCCTACTTCCGGCTCGGCGTCGAGCACCTGGTGTTCGGCTTCGACCACATCCTGTTCGTGATCGGCCTGCTCTTCTACGTCCGCAGTCCGTGGCGGCTGGTCGGCGTGATCACATCCTTCACGCTTGCCCACAGCATCACGCTGGCCCTGTCGTCCCTGGATGTCGTCAAGCTGTCCTCGGCGCCCGTCGAGGCGGTGATCGCCCTGTCGATCCTGTTCCTGGCGGTCGAGCTGCTACGCCCGGAGGAGCAGCGGTCGCCGATCACGACGCGGAGCCCCTGGCTGATCGCCTTCGCCTTCGGCCTGCTCCACGGGTTCGGCTTCGCCGGCGCCCTGGCCGAGATCGGCCTTCCGCAGAGGGCGATCGCACTGGCTCTCTTGCTGTTCAACGTCGGCGTCGAAGTGGGGCAGCTCATGGTCGTCGCGGTGGTGCTGGCGCTGGCGGCGATCGTCCAGCGCGCTGGAATCGTCTTGCCGGAGCTCCTGCTGCGCGCGCCGATCCATGCAACGGGTGTGATCGCGGCGTTCTGGTTCGTGGAGCGGGTGGCGCGGATCGTGGTCTGAGTCTGGAGTCCGAGTCCAGGGCCACGCGGCGCCGCGGCATCGCGCGGATGCGGGCCGGAGCCCGGCTGGCTTGATCCACCCAACCCGCGAACCGGACCGCGCGCCCGTCATCGGGCGTGAGACGGACCCGCGGCACGGGCGACCGGCTAGGATGACACTTCCGTCCACGACGAACAGGGAGAGGGGCCTGACGTATGGCGAAGGCAGACGGCAAGGGTCGGAAGGCGGAGAGCGGCAGACCCAAGGGCATCCTCAACCGGGTGCTCACCGCCATCGAGGTGGTCGGCAACAAGCTGCCCGACCCGGCGATCCTCTTCCTGCTGCTGCTGTTCGTTACCTGGGTCGCTTCGGCGATCATGGCGCCGATCCAGTTCACCGAGGTCGACCCGAACACCGGCGAGGCGATCCGGATCCAGAACCAGCTCACCGGTGAGGCGATGGCGACCTTCATGGCGCGGCTGGTGACGACGTTTACCGGCTTCGCTCCCCTGGGCGTCGTGCTGGTGGCGCTCCTCGGGGTCGGCGTGGCCGAGAAGACCGGCTTCATCAACACGGGTCTGCGGCTGATCCTGGGCTTCACGCCGCGGAGCCTGCTGACGCCGATGCTGATCCTGGCCGCGATCGTCAGCCACACCGCCGCGGACGCCGGCTACGTCCTCGTCATTCCGCTCGGAGGGGTCATCTTCTACGCCGCCGGCCGGCATCCGCTGGCCGGCATAGCGGCCGCCTTTGCCGGCGTTTCGGGCGGCTTCTCCGCCAACTTCATCCCGTCCGGCATCGACCCGCTGCTCCAGGGCTTCACCCAGTCCGCGGCCCAGATCCTCGACCCGGAGAAGCTGGTCAATCCCCTCTGCAACCTGGCGTTCACCGGTGCGTCGTCGGTGCTGGTCATCGCCGTCGGCTGGTACCTGACCGACCGCGTGATCGAACCGCGGCTTCGCGGCACCGAGATCGACGGCGACCCGGAAGAGATGCCCAAGATGGAGGAACCGAGCCGGAGGGACCGCCTCGGCTTCCTCGCAGGGATGGTGTCCGTGGCGCTCGGTCTGGCCGGTCTGCTGATCTGGGCGTGGCCGGAAAGCTCACCGCTTCGCAGCTCCGCCGGCGAACTGACCGCGTTCTCGGCGCCGCTGATGCAGATGCTCGTGCCCCTGATCTTCGTGTTCTTCCTGATCCCCGGCGTCGTTCACGGCTATGTCGCCGGCACGGTGAAGACCCACCGCGACATCGTGGACGGCATGAGCGACGCGATGCGCACGATGGCGTACTACCTCGTCATGGCGTTCTTCGCCGCCCAGTTCATCGCCGCCTTCAGCGATTCGAACGTCGGCCTCCTGATCGCGCTCGAAGGCGCCAGCTTCCTGCGCGATCTGGGCCTGCCGCCGCAGGCGACCGTGGTGGGCATCATCCTGCTGTCCGCAGTCGTCAACCTGTTCGTCGGTTCGGCCTCCGCCAAGTGGGCCGTTCTCTCGGTGATCTTCGTGCCGATGCTGATGAGCCTGGGCATCTCGCCCGAGCTCACTCAGGCCGCCTACCGGGTCGGCGACAGCGTGACGAACATCACCACGCCGCTCATGCCCTACTTCCCGCTGGTCGTCGTGTTCTGCCAGCGCTACGTGAAGCAGGCGGGGATCGGTACCGTCCTGTCGCTGATGATCCCGTACGCGGTCGCCCTGCTCGTCACCTGGACGATCTTCCTCGTCGGCTACTGGCTGGTCGGCATCCCGCTCGGCCTGCAGTCGAGCTACACGTACACGCTTCCCTGATGGCCGTCCGGCGCGGGATTCGCGGTCGCGGCGGCGTGCGGCAGAGGTCCGCGTGGCGCCGACCGTTGTGCAGCTGGCCGCCCCCTGGTTCGACCCGCTGATCGGCCCCCTGATTCCGACCCGCAGCGCACAGCTGCCGGGAACTCCAGCTGTCCGCGCGGTTCCGGCGTTCGTCCTGCTCGCCGCTGCCCTGCTGCCTGCATCCGGGACGCCGGCAGAAGCGCAGCCGAACCGCCCGATCTACCCGGTGTACGAGGGGTACGTCCCCAACGGGGATGGCACGGCCGTCCTCGTGTTCGGCTACTACAGCCACAACGCGGTCGCGGTCGAGATACCGGCAGGCGCGGCGAACGGCTTCGACCCGGAACCTGCGGACCGGGGCCAGCCGACCGTGTTCGAACCGGGCCGTCAGCGCAGCGTCTGCTTCATCGTCCTGCCGGACGACCACGAGAGCAACCTGGCCTGGACGCTGACCTGGGCCGAGAGCACGCAGACCACCACCGAACGCGGCGGGATCGATCCTCTCTACCTGATCGAGAACATCTCCATGGCCTACCACCGCGCCAAGCGAATCGACACGGCCGCCGTGGAGCGCGGCGTCTGCGTCGAACCCGAGCTGCCCCCGACGGAGAGCGAACCATGAGCCACATCGGCAACGCAAGCCACATGAGCCCGGGACTGTCGACCCGCTCTCGTGCGCAAGCGCCTCGACATCGTCTGTGCTCTCGGAGACGGAAGCGAGTTGACCTCGTCGGTCGACAATTCGATCGGACCGACGCGAGCCGCGCCATCCGCGCGAGTCAACCGACGCGTCCGGCACAGGTCCTCCTCTTCGCAGGCCTCCTGTGCGCGCTGCTGGCCGTCCCGGCCGTCCCGGCCGCTCCGGCCGCCCCGACGGCCGCCGCAAACGACGACGGCGCTCCGACCTTCAGCCGTGACATCGCGCCCATCCTGCAGCGTTCCTGTCAGCGCTGCCACCGGCCCGGGACCGCCTCGCCGATGTCCCTGCTCACGTACGAGCAGGCCAGGCCCTGGGCGCGCTCGATCAAGCGGCGCGTCGCCAGCCGGGAGATGCCGCCTTGGCACATCGACCGCACGATCGGCGAGTACGACCCCGATCCGAGCCTGAGCGACGAGGAGATCGCCCTGATCTCCGCCTGGGTCGACGCGGGTGCACCGCGCGGCAATCCGGCCGACCTTCCGGCGCCGATCGACTTCCCTGACGGCGACGCGTGGGAGTACGGCGAGCCCGACCTGGTGGTGGAGATGCAGGAAGACATGGTGGTACCGGCAGAGGGCCCCGACCTGTTCGTCAGCTTCCTCGCCGACACCGGCCTGACCGAGGATCGCTACATCCGCTGGATCGAGGTCAAGCCCAGCAAGGCGGGCCGCCGCACCGTCCATCACACGATGGTCTACGCGATCCAGGACGATGCCGACTACGTGGGACAGGACTTCTTCGAGCGCGACGATGATCCGAACCGCCGCGACCGCGAGGGCAATCCCGTCGGGTCGCTGCTGATCGAGTACGCGGTGGGCAACACGGGCGACATCTACGCCGAGAACACCGGCAAGCTGCTGATGGCCGGTGCGGTCATCCGCTTCAGCGGCCACTACCACTCCGTGGGCGAGGAGATCCGCGACCGGCAGCGGATCGGCTTCGGCTTCTACCCGCGCGGCGTCGTGCCGAAGCACCGCATCGTCTCCACCCGGCTGTTCGCCGGCCTGCCCGGCAACACCGGCTGGCGCAATCACGAGCTGTCGATCCCGCCCGGCGCGGACAACGTCCGCCACGACGGCTACCGCGTGCTCGACCGTCCGATCCAGCTGATCAGCTTCCAGGCCCACATGCACTACCGCGGCAAGGCGATGGAGCTCGAAGCGATCCACACCGACGGCCGCCGCGAGCTGCTCACCCGCATCCGGAACTACGACTTCAACTGGCAGATCGCCTACCCGTACAGGAACCCGCCGGTGTTCCCCGCCGGGACGGTCCTGCACGTGACCTCCTACCACGACAACTCGGAGAACAACCCCTACAACCCGGACCCGACCGCCTGGGTCGGCTGGGGCAATCGAACCGTCGACGACATGGCGATCGGCTGGACGAACTTCGTCTTCCTCTCCGACGAGGACTACGAGGAACACGCCGCGGCAGCCGCGGTCGGGGTGGGCGACCAGCGGCTCATCGGCGTCGACGGCAGCCGCCCGTGACCAGCGGCGCGCAGGCGTGCGCTAGGCGGGGCGCTACTGCCAGGTGACCGCCATCGCGAAGAAGTGGTCGAAGACTTCGCGGTCGGGGTGGTTCGCATCGTTGTGCTCGGGGCTGCGGATGTAGAAGTCCAGCTGCTGTGCCGCCGGATTCACGGCCCCTGCCGGGCCTTCGGTGGGATCGAGTTGCACCTGCAGGGTCTCGCGGTCGCGCATTCCCTGCGTGACCATGAAGTGGATCTGGTAGCCGCTGTACAGCTCCTCGCCGTTCAGCGTGGCGTGGCCGTGGCCCCAACCGGCGACGTAGAGGAGGCTCTTGGGCCAGTTCGAGTCGCCGCAGCCCGCATCGCCGTGCTCGAACAGGTAGGCCGCGATGCCTCCGTCCTGGCATTCCGAGAACTCGTGGAACTGGTCGAGTTCCACGACGTAGTCGCCCTGGGGAAGCTGCAGCTCGGCGCGGAACGTGCCGGTGTTCGCGATCTCGTCGACGTCGATCGTGATCTCGCCGCCCACCGGCGTCACGTTGCTGGCGTCGTCGCCCATGTGATCCCAGGGCGATTCGTCGTCCAGGCTGCCGACCTGGTGGACGTCGGTGCCGGTGATCACGAACCGGCCGTCGTACAGCTCGTGCTGCTCCGGTTCGTACAGCCCCATCCCCGTGCCTGGCTGGTTGCGGGCGGTGACCGGGCCCGGTTCGACCTCGGCCGCCTGCTCGCCCAGGCGCTGCTCGCCCACGCGCACGGTGCAACCGGCCAGCGCCAGGGCCGGCGCCAGCCAGAACGTGATCCACGATCGGTGCATTCTCATCGCTCGTCCTCGCTCTCTCTGCTCGTCAATTGCTCGTCAGTGTTCGCGAGCGCTGTCGGCGCGCCGAACGTCATTGCCGGGGCGTTCGTCCACGTGATGCGGTTCCTGTCCGGCTTTCGTTGTCGAGCGCGTTCACCGCCGTCACCGAACCCAAGGGTACCCTGGTGTCTCGACGATGCCGGGTGTTTCGACGATGCGGGCGCCCGGTCGAGGCCAGCTCGGAAAGCTGTTCGCGCAACGTCGAGTAGCGGCGGAGGTCCGAGGATTCCTCGACGGCTTTCTGAAGGGCCCGTTTCTGGCCGACGATGACGACCAGCTTCCGGCCCCTCGTGATCGCGGTGTAGAGGAGGTTGCGGCGCAGCATGACGTAATGGTGGGTCGAGATCGGCATGACGACGGCCGGATACTCCGAACCCTGCGACTTGTGAACGGTGACGGCGTAGGCGAGCGCGAGCCGGTCCAGGTCGCTGAAGCGGTACTGCACGGGCCGGCCGTCGAAGGCGATCGTCATCTGCTCGGCCCCGGGATCGATCGACACGATCCGGCCGACGTCGCCGTTGAAGACGTCGCGCTCGTAGTCGTTCTCGGTCTGCATCACCTTGTCGCCGGCGCGGTACCTCCAGCCGAAGCGCTCCACCTCGACGGCGCCGGACTCCGGGGCCGGGTTCAGCACCGCCTGCAGCGTCGCGTTCAGGAGCCGCACGCCGAGCGGGCCGCGGTTCATCGGCGACAGGACCTGCACGTCCCGGACCGGGTCGAGGCCGAAGCGGCGGCCGATCCGCCCGGCGACGATCTCCACCACCTTGCGCTGACCGTCCTCCGCCTCCTCCGCCGGCACGAAGTAGAAGTCGCTCTGCTCGTCCGCTCTCGACCCGAGTTCCGGCAGGCTGCCCCGGTTCACGCGGTGGGCGTTGCGGACGATCCGACTGTCGCCGGCCTGGCGGAAGATCTCCCGCAGCCGCGCCACCGGCAGGGCGCCGGAATCGATCAGGTCGCGCAGCACCTGGCCGGGGCCTACCGACGGCAGCTGATCCGCGTCGCCGATCAGGAGCAGCGAACCTTCCGCCGGCAGGGCCTGAAGCAGCGCCGCCGCCAGTTCGACGTCGACCATGGACGCCTCGTCGACCACCAGCAGGCCGCAGTCGACCGGCCGCAGGCGGCCGCGGCGGAAGACGCCGCTCGACGGGTCGATCTCGAGCAGACGGTGGATGGTCTTTGCCGTGTGGCCGGTGCTCTCGCCGAGCCGCCTGGCCGCGCGGCCGGTCGGGGCGCAGAGTGCGCAGCGCACGTCGCGGGTACGCAGGATCTTCAGTACCACATTGACAAGGGTCGTCTTGCCGACGCCCGGACCGCCGGTGATCACCGTCACCCTCGACCTCAGGCAGGTCTCCACGGCGGCCCGTTGGGTCGGCGCCAGGGTGACGTCCAGCCGCTTCTCCGCCCAGGCAAGGGCCCTCGCGGTGTCGATGTCCGCCCAGGGCGGGGGGTCGGCCCGGATGAGTTCGCCCAGCCGGCGGGCGATGGCCCGCTCCGCCGCCAGGAGCAGCGGCAGGAAGATCGCTTCCTCGCCGTCGAGGCGCGCGGCAACCAGGCGCCCCGCCTGAAGCTCATCCGACAAGGCGGTGACGAGGACCTCCTGCGGGATCTTCAGCAGCTCCTGCGCCTGTTCCAGCAGTTCGTTCCGCGGCAGCCCGCAGTGCCCCGCGCCTCGCGCCTGCTCCAGCGTGTAGGCGAGGCCTGCCCGAGCCCGCGGCAGACCCTCGGGGTCCTTGCCCAGACTGCTGCCGATCGCGTCGGCGATCCTGAAGCCGATGCCCCGGATGTCCCGCGCCAGGCGGTACGGGTCTTCGGTCAGCAGCGCCGCGGCATCGGGGCCGTAGGTCCGGTAGATGCGCGCCGCCCGCGACGAACCGAGTCCATGGGTCTGCAGAAACACCATGACGTCGCGGACCGCCCGCTGCTCCCTGAAGCCTTCGCTCAGGCTCCTGGCACGCTTCGGGCCGATGCCGCGAACCTCCACCAGGCGTTCCGGCTCGTTCTCGATGACCTCGAAGACGTCCTGGCCGAACGCCTTCACGAGGCGTCTCGCCATCTTGGGCCCGACGCCCTGCACCCTTCCCGAGCCCAGGTAGCGCCGGATTCCCTCAAGCGAGTCCGGAGGCGACACGGCGAGTCGCCGGGCCTGGAACTGGCGCCCGTGCTTCGGATCGTTCCGCCAGGCGCCGGAGGCCTGGATCGTCTCCCCGTGCGAGACCGCCGGCAGCCGCCCCACGACGGCGACGAGCTGACCGCGGCCGCGGACCCGTACCCGCAACACGGCGAACCCGTTCCCCGGATTGTGGAAGACCACGCGCTCGACGACTCCGGAGAGAGCCTCGCGGTCCTCCGCTCCGGCGGTCAAGGTCGCGGCGCCTTCACGCTCGCCGGCATCCCTGTCACGAGACAGAGCTTATGCCGCCATCCCCGGACGCCGACACGCCGTGGCCAACGGTGTCACAATCACCGGCCTTGCCGCCGTTCCCGACTGCTCGAGGTGCCATCCATGACCGACATGTGTCGATTCGACCACCTGGCGCTCAATGCCAGCGACGCCGCCGCTGCCGCCGGCTGGTACGCCCACCACTTCGGCGGCGTCCTGATCGACGGCGCCGCGACCGAAGGCGGCAGCGGCATGGTCGCCGCCCGTTTCCAGGCCGGTACCGGCACGGCGGAGCTTCGCTGGCGGAACGCCGAGGGCCCCGGCCCCAGCCCGGGCACGGGACTCGACCATTCCGGCTGGTCGGTCGACCGCCTCGACGAGCTCCACGCCGCCATGCTCGCCGACGGCGCCGCGGAGTTCCGGGAACCGAGGCACTTCGGACCGGCGAAGCTCTACATCTCCTTCGTGACGGATCCCTGGGGCGCCAGGATCGAACTTCTCGAGGATGGGAGTCACCCGGGCTTCCACCATGTTCACGTTGTAGGTCCCGACTGCGAAGCGGACCGCTCCTGGCTGCTGGAGCGCGCGCCAGGGAAGGCCGAGACCTTCAAGGGCCTCCTGCTGGCCGTGAACTACGGCACGATGAGAGTGCTCTTCCGCCAGACCGACGCCGAACTCGCGCCGACGGCCGGTCGGGCGATCGACCACTTGGCATGGACGTCTCCGGCAGGCCGCGGCGGCCTGCACACGAGCCCGAACGGCGTCAGCATCAGGGTGGACGGGGCCTGACAGATTGCCGGTGACCTGCCAGTGACTCTCTGGCCGCCTCCGCGTCGAGTCGAGCAACCTGACGCCGCAGCTCCCCTGATCGTCCCCGGGGACGCCGCGGTCGGGCTGGAGATGACCACGCCGGTCGACGCGGCGAACCGCGACGCCGGCGGCGAGGAACTGGCGTTCGCGGTCGCCGGTCTGCGCCGCGCCCTGGCGGGTGTCGAGCGGGACCTGATCGTGCAGGATGCCGGAAGCAGCGTCGCCGCGAGCGGTGCCGGCGCCTCCTGCCGTGTCACCCTCGACGCCGCCGCGTCGGGGCGCGAATCTGGCGTCGTCATCCCCACCGACGAGAGCTACCGACTGCGGATCGACCGCGACGGCATCGCGGTTCGGGCCGCAACGCCGACCGGGCTGTTCCGAGCCGCTGCGACGCTCCGGCAGTGGCTGGCGTCGAACAGCCGGCAAACCGCCGCCGGGCTCGAGGTCTCCGCCGTCCAGATCGCGGACCGGCCCGACTTTCCCATCCGCGGCGCGATGCTCGACGTCAGCCGGAACCGGGTACCCACGATGGCGTATCTGGAACGCCTGATCGACCGTCTGGCCGAATGGAAGGTGAACCACCTTCAGCTCTACTTCGAACACACCTACGCCTACGAAGGCCACGAGGATGTCTGGCGGCACGCCTCTCCCTTCACCGCTTCCGAGATCCGCTCGCTCGACGCCTGCTGTCGCGAGCGGTTCATCGAACTGGCGCCGAACCAGAACAGCTTCGGCCATTTCCACCGCTGGCTCGTCCATGACCGCTACCGGCCGCTGGCGGAAGTGCCGGAAGGGCTGCGCCACCCCTTTGCGGTCGGCCCCGAACCATTCAGTCTCTGCGCGACCGATCCGCGAGTGCCGGAACTGCTCGGCGATCTCTATGACCAGCTTCTGCCGCAGTTCGCAAGCCGGCGGTTCAACGTCGGCCTCGACGAGACGTTCGATCTCGGGCGCGGCCGCTCCGCCGACGCCTGCAGCCGGCGGGGCAAGCCCGCCGTCTACCTCGACTTCATGCGCAGGGTGCATGGCCTGGCAGCCGAGCGCGGCCGCCAGATCCTGTTCTGGAGCGACATCGTCCTGCGCCATCCCGAACTGGTGGACGAGTTTCCCGACGATGCAGTCGCGCTGTGCTGGGGCTACGAGGCGAATCACCCCTACGAGGACCAGTGCGCCCGTCTGGCGGCGTCGGGCCGGGAGTTCTGGGTATGTCCCGGGACGAGCAGCTGGCAGAGCTTCGGCGGCCGGCTGCAGAACGCGGCGGACAACCTGGCGCTCGCCGCGACCGTCGGGCTGGAGTTCGGTGCGCAGGGTTTCCTGATGACCGACTGGGGCGATCACGGACACCTCCAGCCGCCTCTGATCGCCGAGCTGCCTCTGTCGATCGGGGCCGGTTTCGCCTGGTCCGTCGATGCGGCCCGGCAGGCCGCGACCGCCGCAGAACGCGCCGAAGAGGCCTGGCTCGAACACGCCAGCCGCTTCGTCCACGACGGCAACGACGTGCTGGCGCGCGCCGTCGTCCAACTCGGCGCCCTCGATCTCGAGTGCGGCGGATCGGTGAGGAACGGCACGAGCCTCTTCTACCTGCTGCGGTTCCTCGGCCAAGACCTCGCTCACGTCCGCTTTGCCCGGCTCACCATCGCCGGGCTGCAGCGCACGTACACCCGCCTGACCGGGATCCGCCGGTCGCTGGCCGGCGACCCCGGCTGCGCCGCCCTGAACTGGACCTGCCGGATCATGGCATGGTGCTGCCGGCTGGGGATGGAACGCCTGGGGGCCGGTCGCGCCGCCCGGATCGACCAGCTCGCGCCGAACGTCCGAGCCAGCCTGGCTGCCGAGCTGCGCCGGATCGCCGACGACCTTCCCGGTGTGTGGCTCGCCACCAGCCGCGAAGGCGGCTTGCGGGACTCGTGCGAGTTCCTGCGCCGCGCGGCGGCTGCTCTGGCCGACTCCTGATTGCAATCGAATTGCAGTCGAAGTGCATCGAACGCCATGTCGGCGACACGAAAGGACCGACAGATACCATCTGCTGGCCTGACGCTTCGGAGCGGCGGTTGAAGGTCGATTCCCTCGTCTCCGCCTTTCGCGGGCGTTTCGGCGCCGAACCCGAGGTCGTTGCCCGCGCGCCCGGCCGCGTCAACCTGCTCGGCGCTCACATCGACTACAGCGAAGGTTGGGTGCTGCCTGCGGCGATCGACCGTGCGGTGTGGGTCGCGGCGCGCCGGACGTCCGAAGGACCGGCTCGGCTCAATGCCCTCGACCTCGACGAGGAAGCGACGTTCGACGCAATCGAGCCCGCACCGCCGGTAGCGGAGCGGGGAGCGCAGGCGTCCTGGATCGACTATCCGCAGGGCCTGGCCTGGGCGCTTGGCCTGCTCGGGGTCGACGTGCCGCCGATCGAGGCCGTCTTCGGCGGCGATCTGCCGATCGGCGCCGGCGTCAGTTCCTCGGCGGCGGTCGAGATGGCGTTCCTCGCCGCCTGGCAGCAGCTCGCCGGCTTCCGACTCGACGGCGTCGAACGCGCAGCCATCGGCCGCAAGGTCGAAAACGACTACGTGGGCGTCCAGTCCGGGATCATGGACCAGTTCGCCTCCGTGCACGGCCGTCCGGGCCACGCCCTGCTGCTCGACTGCCGCTCGCTCGAGCACGAGTTGATCCCGATGCCTGACGGCCTGGTCTTTCTGGTCGCCGACACCGGCGTCCGGCGGGCGCTGGCGTCCGGCGCCGGTTTCAACGAGCGCAAGTCCCAGTGCGCTCGGGCCGCGGATCTGCTGCGGCCCCACCTGCCCGGGCTGTCGACTCTCCGCGACCTGGAACCGGCCGATCTCTATCGGCTTCGTCACCTGCTTGCGCCGCCGCTCGACCGCCGCGCCCGCCACGTCGTCACCGAGTGCCGCCGCGTCCTGGACGGGGCCCAGGCGTTGCGCAACGGCGATCTGGACAGGCTCGGCAACCTGATGGGCCAGTCGCACCGCAGCTCCCGCAACGACTATGACGTCAGCATCGAAGAACTCGACGTGCTCGTCGAAGCGGCCGAAGGCGCCCAAGGCTGCCATGGCGCGCGGCTGACCGGCGCCGGCTTCGGCGGTTGCGTCACCGCGATCGCGAATGAAGCCGCCGCCGCCCATGTGCGGGAGCGGATCGCCCTGGCCTTCGAGCGGCGCTTCGGCCGCCGTCCCGAGATCCACACCTGCCGGGTCGGCAACGGCGCCGGTGTCGTGTGCGCGTCGCAGGCCTGAGCCGGAAGGTCAGCCGGTCGCTACTCGCCGAAGTGCCGGACAGCGGCGAGCAACTCCTCATCGGGCCGACCCTCGAAGGCGGCCCGCCAGCCGGTCGCTTCCGGCCTTGGTCCAAACAGGACGACGGTCTCGCCGTCGCGCCCGATGCCCCGCCGCAGACCGCCGTCGACCCGCCAGCCGCCGGCCTTGCCCGGTCTGAGCGCGGCCGAAGTCGCCCTCAGGGCGGAGACGCCGGTGCTGCGCAGTCTGCGCGCCTCCTCCCGGCACGAAGCCCAGGAATCGGCATCACCGGTCAGGGTCTCGAGCAGCAGTTCGACTGCGCCGGGCTCCTCGGCGCCCAGATCGACCGCCCACAACGAACGACGCACGGTCAGAAGGTCCTCCAGGTCGCGAATCTCCTCGTGACGCAGGAACTCGGCCCAGGCGCCGTCCGGCGTATCGCTGAGGTACTGGACCGGCCCCTCGCCATCGCCGTGCCACCGTGCCCCCGGCTGCGAGAAATCCTCCCACAGGAAAGGGTACCGAGGGTCCGCGTGTCGGAAGCCGATCACGTCGCTGGCGACCAGACGAGCGAGTGCGCGAGCTCGCGAACGCGCCGCGGTTCGGGATCCTCGGGCTGCCACTCCGACACCAGCAGATCCGCCGGCGTGCGGCCGTCCAGCAGCTTCCGGGGCCGGTCGAACCAGCGCCGCACTCCGATGTCGTTGTACGCCCCTGCAAGGTCACCGGCGACAAGAGCCAGAAAATGCAGCCGGGCTGCCACCGCGTCGGGAAAAGCCCGTTCTCCGGCCAGATAGCGTCGAAGGCTCACGAGCGAGATCTGCAGCAACCTCGCCAGCAATTCCCGACCGAGCAGCCGGTTGAGCTTCGGCCCCTCCGATGCCGGCACCGGCGACGCCCCGAGTGCCTCGCCAAGTTGCTCGAGTTGCCTCGCGAACTCCTGGCGGCCGCCAGCACCCTTCGGGATCGAGGAGGCCAGCTGCCGTCCGACGCTCACCCGCTGAATCTGCGCCAGAACGTCCGACCACACGGCGGCATCCAGCCGATGGATGGCTCCGCCGCCCAGGATTCCCATGGCTTCGGCGCGCGTCAGGACCTGGATGCCGAGCCGCGCCAACCGGTGGTCGTCGAACGGATCTGCCACGGCGTCTATTCGGATAGTGGACATGGCTCCGAACCGTATCCGCAAGGGGTCGCTCTGTCAAGACCATGACCACAGCCTCCTGCCGCCGCGAAGAGTGCGCTCGAGCAGGTCCACCTGCCGCATGGCGTCGGCGATGCCGAAGTACACTCTCGCGGCCTGTACCGTCGCAGCGCTGGCCGAGGCGCCGTCGGCCGACGCAGACTGGCGATGCAGACTCTCGAAAGGACGTTCATCTCTCCGCCGGAGCGGCAAGCGCTACCGATGAAGTCACGAGGCCGGATCCGCGTCGACGGAACGACGATCCAGTACGACATTCGCCGCAGCCAGCGGCGAAAGAAGACCATCCAGCTGACCGTCGACCGGAAAGGCGTTCACGTTGCCGCGCCAGCCGCCACGTCCGACAGGAAGATCCGCTCCCTGGTCCGGGAGAAAGCGGCCTGGATCAGAAAGCAGCTGGCGGCGCAGCCGGACGTCCCGGAACTGCGCTTCGTCGACGGCGAAGCCATCCCGTACCTGGGCCGCCGGGTCCCCATGGCCTTCAGGCACGAGCCGGCCAGGAGAATCACGCTCCGATACGACGGCTCACGGTTCGACCTCGCCCATCCGGCAGACCTGCAGGATCCGGAACGCCAGCAGAACATCCGGCTCCTGTTCGTGGACTGGTACCGCGACCGCGCTGCCCGGCACCTGCCGCCCATGGTCGACCGCTGGTGGCCCGAGCTGGGCCGCGGCGGCACACCGAAGATCCTGATCCGCAACCAGCGCCGGCGCTGGGGAAGCTGCGCTGCCGACGGCACCCTGCGCTTCAGCTGGCGCGTGATGCTGCTGGACCCGTCGCTCATCCACTACATCGTCGTTCACGAACTGGCCCACCTGACGCACATGAATCACTCGCCGGCCTTCTGGGAACTGGTCTGCCGGACCATGCCGGACGCTCAGGACCGCCGCAAGCGGCTGCGGGAGGCGGGCCGGGCGTTGCCCCTGTAGGGAAACCGGGGGAACCGAACCTGTCGCCGGCTTCCTGGCTGGCTACACTCCGCACCGCCGCTCAGGAAGTCAGGAAGGTCGACTGCATGGACACTGAACGGACAGATATGGCCACGATCGATACGGGCACCCACGAGCTGCTGTGCAACCTCCGGGACGGCGTCGCCACGGTGATGCTGAACAAGCCGGAGAAGCGGAACGCCCTGGGCGACGTCCTGACGCCGGCGCTACGGAGGATTCTGCTGACGCTCGAAGCGGACGTGCGCTGCGGCGCCATTCTGCTCACCGGCGCCGGCCGGGCCTTCTGCGCCGGCGGCGACGTCTCGGGCATGGGATCGAACCGCGGCAAGGGCAAGGGCGCCGGCAGCGAGGCCCTGGAGCGGCCGCTTGGCCGCGACGAAGCTGTCAGCGCCCTGATCGAGAAGCAGGAATCGCTGACCCTGCGCATGGTGGAACTGGACAAGCCGATCGTGGCCGCCCTGCCCGGCCCGGCGGCCGGTGCCGGACTCTCGATCGCGCTCGCTGCCGATCTCAGGATCATGGCCGACGACACCTTCGTCACCACGGCCTTCCGCCGCATCGGCCTGTCCGGCGACTACGGCGCGAGCTGGTTCCTGACTCGTCTGGCGGGTCCGGCGGTGGCCAAGGAGCTGTTGATGACAGGACGCCGGATTCCTGCCGACGAGTGTCTGCGGCTGGGAATCGTCAACCGGATCGTGCCGTACGACGACCTGGCCGCGGAGTCGCGAAGCGTGGCGCTGGAACTGGCGAGCGGGCCGAGGACGGCGCTGCGGCTGATGAAGCAGAACGTGAACCGGGCCGTTCTCGGCGATCTGCGGGAATGTCTGGCAGGCGAGGCGGAGGGCATGGTGCATTCCGTGCGGACTGCCGACCACAAGGAGGCGGTGCGGGCGTTCATGGAGAAGCGGGCGCCGCGCTTCGGGCGCTGACGACCGCTCGGGGCTGATCGCCGACCGCGTCATGCTCCGGAGGCCGTGATCTTCGGCGCCTGGCTCGTGGAAGCCAGGCCAGGCAGAGCGTGGTCGAGAACATGGCGCCCGTGCCGACGCGCCTGTTCACCGCGGTGCTGCTCGCGTTTCGCGGCTGCGGTCGGATGCCGGCGCTGAGGCCGACGCGCCTGCGGGACGTCCCGGTGGGTCAGTCGCCGTCGATGGCATCCGACCGAATTCCCCGGCCGGGCAGGGCGTCTTCGACCAGTTCGCCGTCGCGGACGACGAACACGCCGTCGACCAGGACGTGGGGAATCCCGCCGGAAGGTACCGCCGGCTCGGCGAAGGTGGCTCGGTCGATCACGGTCTCGGGATCGAAGATCGTGATGTCGGCGTCGGCGCCGACGCTCAGGCGGCCTTTCCTGCGCATCGCCGGCGCCACCGCCTCCAGTCGCCGGGCCGGGGCCAGGGTCATCTTGCGAATCGCCTCCATCAGGCCGAGTCGGCCCTGGTCGCGCGAGTAGCTCCCGAGTACCCTGGCGAAGGTGCCGGCGCCGCGAGGGTGAGCGCGGCCGTCGACGTAACCGACGCCGTCGCTCGCGATCATCACGCTCGGATGTGCGATCGCGTCGCCGAGTTCCTGTTCCGGAATGATGTGCGCGATGATCGTCGCCGGTTCGTCCTCCGGAGTCTCGTTTCGGCGCCGGTCGAAACCGGCTTCGTCGAGCCGCTCGCCGGTCGCCACCCACTCGATGTCTCCGTAGTCGGCGCCCAGGCGCTCCCGCCAGCCGGGATCGAAGATGGCCGAGCGGATATCCGTGGACGCGGCCGTGTACGGATAGACCTCGGTCGTCACGTCGATTCCCGCCGCGGCGGCGTTGACGATCATCTCGAGGAGCACCGGCATCTGCCCCAGCCCGGTCGATCCGATGTGGACGACGTGTACCGAGCCGCCGGCGCCCGCCGCGTTGGCGATCATCTCCTGGACCGCGGAGATCGCGCTCTCCGGTTCCTTCATTCCGGCATGGCGCACGTGGGCGAAGACGGTGACGCCGGCCTCCGCCGCGGTCTGGAACATGCGGAAGATCTCCGGCCTCGATGCGCCGGGCTGGTACTGGAGCGGCAGTCCGACTCCCAGGGCGCCGTCGGCCAGGCCTTCCCGCAGCGTCTCCTGGATCGCTTCGACCTGTTCCGGTGCCGCCGCCTGGTTGCGCGCCGCCAGTTCGTCTCCGCCGAACGCCAGCACCCGAGCCGCACCGTACGCGGTCGTCGCACCGAAGTGGATGCGCCACGAGCCCTCCCGCTCCTCGTACCACTCGTCGACCGGGAACGCACCGCCCTCGAGTTCGAACGCGGCGGTCACGCCGTCGCGCACCTGCAGGTCGCGGCTGAACGGATCGTGGCCGTGGGCATGAAGATCGACGAACCCGGGGGCCACGACGTGTCCCGCGACGTCGACGACTTCGGTTCCGTCCAGAGGTCCTTCGGAGATCGCCGCGATCGTGCCGCCAAGGAGGCCGACGTTCATCACGGCGTCCAGGCCCGACTCCGGATCCATGACGCGTCCGCCGCGGAGCACCAGGTCGTGGTGCACCGGCTCGGGCGCGCACGCGCCCAGCACGAGGACGACGAGCAGAGAAGCGTCCGCCGCGCCGCTCGAGCGCCGCCGCCGGCGATCAGACCGCATCGAGCGCCTCCTCCAGCGCACCGCCGGCCTGCGGCTTCACTGGCGGCTGGCGACCGTGAACGGCAACCTGGGACCTGAAGTCGTTCAGGATCGCGTAGAGCGCCGGCACCAGCAACAGCGTGATCGCGGTCGCGAACAGGACGCCGAAGGCGAGCGAGACCGCCATCGGGACCAGGAACTGGGCCTGGAAGCTCCGCTCCAGCAGCAGCGGCAGGAGTCCGACGAAGGTGGTCAGCGAGGTCAGGACGATGGGTCGGAAGCGGGCAGCGCCGGCATCCCGGATCGCCTCCCCTACCTTCATGCCAGCTGCCACGCGACGGTTGATGAAGTCGACCATGACCAGCGAATCATTGACCACGACGCCGGTCAGGGCGATCAGGCCGAGCAGCGACAGCATGGTCAGGCTGAGCCCGACCGCCAGGTGGCCCATCACGGCGCCGATCAGGCCGAACGGAATCGCGCTCATCACGATCATCGGCTGAAGGTAGGAACGGAACGGAATCGCGAGCAGGGCGTAGATGACGATCAGCGCCACCCCCAGTGCCTCGAACAGGCCCTCGAAGGTCTGACGCTGCTCCTCCTGTTCGCCCGCGAAGGAGGACTGTATCCCGGGGTAGCCGGCCAGGAGTTCGGGCAGCACGTTGGCCTCGAGGTCGCCGACGACTTCGTTCGCGGTCACGACCGCCGGATCGACATCCGCCGTGATGTTGAGCACCCGCCGCCGGTCGATCCGTTGAATCGTCGCGAAGCCGCGGCCGAACTCGGCACGGCCGGCAAACGAGAACGGAACCTCGGCCCCGGTCGACGTCCTGATGCGCATGTCCTCGAGCGAGGCCAGGGTTTCCCGTTCCTCCACCGGGTAACGCACCATGACCCGCACGTCGTCGCGTCCGCGCTGGATACGCTGCGCCTCGGCCCCGTAGAAGCCCTGCCGCACCTGGCGGCCCAGGGCCTCGAGGCTCAGGCCCAGGGGCTCCGCCCGCGGGTCGAGCTGCAGCCGAATCTCCCGCTTGCCGGCACGGAAGGAGTCCGAGATGTCGAACACGCCGGGATAGTCGGCCAGCCGGGCCTTGATCTCCTCCCCGGCCGCGCGCAGCCTGCCCAGGTCCGTGCCCGTGAGCTCCACATCGACCGCCGCCCCGAAGCTGACGAGACTTGCCGTGTACTCGACACGGACCGCGTCCGGCACCGTGCCCACCTTGTCGCGCCAGCGCCGAACGACCTCGGTGGCCCGGATCGTCCGCTCCCGGGACGACATGAGCTCGATGTTCACCTCACCCTGGTGAGGCGCCGCGACCTCTACTTGGAAGCCGGCGGTCGGCCCGCTCTGCTGCTGCAGCGCCGCGTACGGCTGCGAGCCGACGGTCGCCATCACGTGGCGGAACACGTCGCCATGGCCCTCGCCCTGCAGCTCCTCCTCGAGCTCGAACGCGGCCGCCTCGATCCGCGCGACCGCTGCGAGAGTGCGCTCCGCCGGCGTCCCCTGGGGCATGGTCAGCAGCACGACCGCGTTGTCCGCTTCCACGTCCGGAAAGAACTCGAACTTCATCCGGCCCGAGAAGATGTACCCGGCCGTGATCAACAGCACCGCCACCGCGATCGCCACGGTGGTGTACCTGTATTCGAGCGCACGTGCGATCAGGGGCCGGTAGGCACGTTCCACGACCCACTTCATCCGACTGGCGAAGAAGCCCTGGAAGCGGTACCAGTGCCGCGAGATGCCGTGCCGCTCCCGCTCCTCACGGCGATGCGACAGGTGAGAGAGGTGGTTCGGCAGCACCAGCATGGACTCGATCAGGGAGAACGCCAGGCAGCCGATGACCACCAGGGGAATCGTCCGCGCGATGGCCGCCGAGGGGCCCTCCATCGAGTAGATCAGCGGCGAGAAGGCGGCCACCGTGGTGAGGATGGAGAAGGTGACCGGCGTCGCGACCTGCCGCGCCCCGTCGATTGCCGCGCGCATGCCCCGCTTGCCCATCTCGAAGTGGCGGTAGATGTTCTCGCCCACCACGATCGCGTCGTCGACCACGATCCCGAGCACCAGGATGAAGGCGAACAGCGACATCACGTTGATCGTGACGTCGACGTACGGCAGCACGGCGAGGGCGCCCATGAACGAGACGGCGATGCCGACGGAGACCCACAGGGCGAGCCGGAGCTTCAGGAACAGGGCCAGCATCAGGAACACGAGCAGCAGACCCAACCGCCCGCTCTCGAGCAGCACGCGCAGCCGGTCCTGCAGCGGCACGGAGTCGTCCAGCCAGGTCGTCATGTGCAGGCCGGGCGGCAGCGTCCCCGAGTGTTCGGCCACGTAGTCCTTGACCTGGCGAGAGATGCGCAGGGCGCTCTGGCCGCCGACCCGGTAGACCTGGACCAGGGCGACGGGCCGACCGTCGAAGCGCGACGTCACGTCCGTCTCGGCGAAACCGTCCGTCACCCGGGCGATGTCGCCCAATACCAGCCGGCCGCCATCAGGACGCGCGCGCAACACGACGTCCCGGTACTCAGCGCCCCGGTATGCCTGCCCCATCGTGCGCAGGAGGATCTCGCCCTCGCGCGCTCTGACGGCGCCGCCCGGAAGATCGAGCGACGACCGCCGGACCGCCGTCACGACTTCGTCGAAGGTCAGGCCGTACTGCCGGAGCGTGTCTTCCGAGACTTCGATCGAGATCTCGTAAGGCCGCACTGCGTCGAGTTCCACCTGGGTGAGGTCCGGGAGTTCCGACAGCCCTTCGCGCACCTGTTCCGCAACCGCCTTGAGAGCGCGTTCCTCGACATCGCCGTATACCGCCACCGTGATCACGCGGCGGCGGATGAGCGCCTCCTGGATGATCGGTTTCTCGGTCTCTTCGGGAAAGGTCGTGATCGCGTCGACCCGCGACTTGACCTCGTCCAGCACCTCGCGGGTATCCGCGCCGCTCTCGAGTTCGATGACCACGGTGCCGACTCCCTCCGCCGCCGTGGACCGGACCGTATCGACACCCTCCAGGTCCTGCACCGCCTCCTCGACCCGCAGACAGACGCCCTGCTCCACCTCTTCCGGCGCCGCGCCCAGGTAGGGCACGGTGACCGTGATGCTCTCGGTCTCCATGCTCGGAAAGACCTCGATCGGCATCCCGGTCACCGCGAGCACGCCCCAGACGACGATGAAGATCATCAACAGGTTCGCCGCCACGCCGTTGCGGGCGAACCAGCCGATCACTCCCCTCATGGCGGGCTCCGGCGAAGCCGCAGACGCAGGCCGGCACGATCCGCGATCGGTTCCACCTCGTCTGCCTTGGCGCCGTCGATCACCACGCGGGTCACCGGGTCCGCGCCGCCCCGGTACTGGCCGACCCGGACAAGGCGCGCGGGTGCGCGGCCCGCCGCACTTCCGTCAGCCGCCTCGTCCACGGCGACCGGAGTGTTCGAAACCCGCATCGCGCAAGCCGTGAGGTCGACGACGTAGCGAGGGGGATCGTCCAGCCAGAATGTGCGGTAGACGGGTTCGCCGCCGGCACGGAGCAGAACGTCGACGAATCCGGCGCCGCGCTCCAGGTCGACGCCCGTGAGGGCGAACTGCCCGTTCCTCGGTTCGTCGTCGGCAGGGACCGCAGGCGGGGCGGCAACGGCCGCCACGGTGCCGGTCCCCCCGGGGAGGGCCGCGGGCACGGGTTCCGCTGCCGGTTCTGGCGCCGGCCGCGGCTCCGGCTCCGGCGTCACCAGCATGCCGTCGCCGGCCGTTTCCAGAATGGTCAGGCTGATCAGGTCGCCGCTCGCCAGGCCGTCGGAGACGATCGCGACCTCCGGGTCCGAGCGCAGAATCCCCACCCGGCGCAGAGCCAGACGACCGCCTTCGACCAACCACACCCGGTCCGCTCCGACCAGAGCGCCGCGCGGCACTTCGAATACCGCGTCCACTGAACGGCCGATCACTTCCGCTTCCACGAACAGGCCCACCGAGAGCGGCGGACGACCGCCTGCCGCTCGGTACGGGTCCTCCACCCGGGCGATCAGGTTGACCATGCGCGTCGCCGGATCGATCTCGCCGCCGACGCGGACGATCCGGGCCTCCCACTCATGCCTTCCGCCGGCGAACTGCGCCTGCAGGACGACCCGCGGCCCGGCGCCCCGCAAGTCCGTGCCCAGCGGCAGATCGAGAAAGGCGAGTTCCGCATCGGGCACCGGCAGCGTGACCTCGGCAGCGTCCACGGAGTAGATCGTCGCCAGGGGCGCTCCGCGGTTCACGAACTCGCCCCGGTCCACCCGCTTGGCGCGCAGCCGGCCCGCGAACGGCGCCCGGATCGCGGTGCGCTCGAGATCCAGCTCGGCGCGCGCCTGATTCGCCAGCGCGGCCTCGACGCGGGCCCTGGCCTCGTCGAGCTGCGGCTCACGGAGCACCAGGGGTCCCGGCTCGCCGGGCTCCCCCAGATCCTCCCACTCCTGTCGTGCGACCTCGGCCTCGGCCTCCTCCCGCGTCAGCGCGACCCGCGCCTGCGCCACCGCGGCCCGGGCGCTGGCGACCGCCAGTTCGTGGTCGCGGCGGTCCAGCTGCAGCAGCACGTCGCCGGCGTCGAAGAAGCCGCCGACCTCGAAGCTCTCCGCCGCCCTGACGACGTTGCCGGCGACTTCCGAGACCAGGTCAGCCTCGGTTGCCGGGATCACCGAACCCTGAGAGCGCACCCTGAGCTCGACCGATGTCGGCGCCGCCCTCAGGACCCGCACCGGAGGCGGGGAGATCTGACGCGGCACGGTCTGAACGACCGGCCGCGACATCACCAGCGCCGCGACGATCAACACGGCAAGCGCCACGATCGCGATCGGCAGAAGCCACTTCAGCACGTTCAGTCTCCGCCTCCTGCGGCCGCAGCGACCGGCTGCCGATGGATGCCGCCGCCCAACGCCAGGATCAGATCGGTCCGGGACTCGAGTTGCTGGCGGTGCGCGGCAAGCAGCTGGCTCTTCGACTGAAACGACGTCCGCTGACTGTCGAGCACCTGCAGATAGCCGACCAGTCCCTGCCGGTAGCGGCCTTCGGCCAGACGTTCCGCCTCCCGACTCTCGGCAGCCGCTCGTTCGAGCGCCGCGGTCCGCTCTGTCAGCATCCGCTCCGCGGCGAGACCCGACTCCACTTCGGCGAAGGCGGCGAGCGCCGTCAGCAGCCAGGTCGCCTCCGCAGCGTCGAGGCCGGCAGTGACCAGGTCCAGGCCGGCCCGGATGCGTCCGCCGGCCAGCAGGGGTTGAAGCAGCCCGGCCGCGACGCTCCAGACCGAGAAGTCGCCGTCCAGCAGGTCGCTCAGTGCGCCGCTCGACCTGCCGGTCGATCCGTCCAGTCGGAAGGTCGGGTAGAGAGAGCGCCGGGCAGCCCGCAGCCGCTGCGACGAGGCAATCGCGCGATACTCCGCGGCGCGCAGATCGGGGCGTCGTGCCAGCAGGTCGGCGGGCACGCCGGTCTCGGGCATCGGCGGCAAGTCGGGAAGACCAGCGGCCGCTTCGATTTCGCCGGCCGGATAGCGGCCCAGCAGAACCTCCATCTGCCGGCGCAGACCGTCGACCGACTGCCTCCGGGCCGCCAGCGCGGCCTCGACGGTCGCGACCTGGGTCCGTGCCTGCCGCACCTCGAGCGCGGTCGCCACGCCCCGCCGATAGCGCGCCTCGATCCGGTCGCGCGTCCGCTCGCGGCTTGCCAGGGTGCGCTCCAGCAGCGCCGCCTGCTGCGTGGCCTCGACGACGCCGAAGTACACCTTCGCCACCTGACCGGCGATCGAGAGACGCACGCCTTCGAAGTCGGCTTCGCCCGCCGCCGCCTCGGCCAGCGAGGCTGCGGCGACGGCGCCGAGCCGCCCCCAGAGATCGACTTCCCAGCGGACGTTCAGCGAAAGACCGTAGCTGGTGAAGGCGAAGCTGCGGACGCCGCCGGGCTCGAAGCCCGGGATCGGGATCGGAATCGCTTCGGTCAGCCCGCTCTGGGCGGTGTTCTGCTTGCGCCGTCCAGGGTCGAGCGCCGCCTCCAGCTCGGGCCGCCGAGCCGCGCCGTCGAGCCGGGCCTGGGCGAACGTCGTCTCGACGTTGGCGGCCGCCGCGCGCAGACTGGCGTTGTGCTCCAGACCCTCGACGATCAACTGCGAGAGCAGCGGGTCGTCGAAGTCGCTCCACCAGTCCGCGCCGACGTCCGACGCGCCGAGCGGCTTCCCTGCCGGTTCAGCCGGTCCTGCCGCGCCGCCGTACTCCGCCGGCACCGGCGCCTCCAACGGCGTCGGCGGGATTGCTGCGCTGCAGCCGAGCCAGAGGATCGAAGCAGTCAGCAGCGACAGCGACAGCGACGAGCGCAACGCATGCAGGACGCCGCCATGAGAGGGAATCGTCATCGACAGGTTGTCGGGTACGGACAATCGACCCGGGAGTTCGCCGCCGCGCCGAGACTACTAGCGGTTCCGCAGCGGCCGGCGCTGCGCTAGCGTCCCCCTCGATGACGCCAGACCCGGAACGACGTTCCTTGAACCCGGAGGATCGCGACAGCAGGCCGCCGTCCGAGCACCGCCGCGTCGATCGCCGGTTCCGGCTCGACCTGATCGAAGCCGCGGTGCGAGCCAACGAGGCCGAACTTGGACGCAGGAGCCCGGAACCGGCCGAAGGCGAGAGCCGGAACCGCCGACGCCGCAGACGTCTGTCACCCTGGAGCCTGCTTCTCCTGGCGCCGTTGGCCGCCGCTGTCGGCTTCGGCTATCTCGAACTGCAGCGCCCGGAAGCGGCCATCCAGGCCGCACCCGCCGTCGAGTCGGCGCCGGTCGAGCCCGACGTCCGTTTCACCGAGCCGCCGGCGCCCCTCGACCTCGGCGTCTTCCCGCTGCCGATCAGAAGGATCATGCTCGATCCGGGTCACGGCGGTTCCGCCTCCGGCACGGTGGCCGACGGACTGACCGAGAAGGAACTCGCGCTGGACATCGCCCTCCGGGTGCGCGAGTTGCTGTCCGACAGTTACCGGGTCGCCATGACGCGCGAGGCGGACATCGACGTGGAACTCGACCGGCGGTCCGGTATCGCCAACCGCGCCGGTGCCGATCTGTTCGTGTCGATTCACGTGAACTGGCTGCCGCACAACCGGACCTGCGGCGTCGAGACCTACTATCTGGGCCCCGCCGACGACCCCGATCTGACCGCACTTGCCGAGCGGGAGAACGCCGAGGCGCACGGCTACTCCCTGGCCGACCTGCGCAGCCTTCTCGACGGCGTCTATGCGCAGGCCATGCAGGACGAGAGCCGCGCTCTCGCCAACGCGGTCCAGGACGCCCTGTTCGAGAAGTTGCGGGCAACGAATCCGGAACTGCAGAATCGCGGCGTGAAGTCTGCGCCCTTCGTGGTCCTTGTCGATGCCGAGATGCCGGCCATCCTGGCGGAGGTGTCCTGCCTTTCGGACGCCGGCGAGATCGAGCGGCTCCGCAACGACGAGCACATCCAGTCAATTGCCGAAGCCGTCGCTGCAGGAATCCGGAGCTATGCCGGCTCGCTTTCCCTGCCTGCCGAGCGGCCGGCCGAGCCCGAGGCGCTAGGCTCCACGCCTCCGGCGGCCGAGCAAGAACCGTGAACAGCACCATGTCCAGCAGCGGCGTCCTCAAGGTCGGCATCGACCTCGGGACGTCGAGAAGTTCGATCTCGGCAGCCAACGGTCAGCGCCACATGGTGCAGAGTTACGTCGGCTGGCCCCGGGACATGGTGGCAAGGAAGGTCCTCGGTCGCGGTGTGCTGGTCGGCGCCGAAGCACTGGAACACCGCCCCATGCTCGACCTGCGCCGGCCGCTGGAGCGGGGTCTGATCAAGGATGGGTCGGACCAGGACGAGAAGGCCGTGCGTGAACTGGTCGGGCGCCTCCTCGAACTGGCCGCGCCGGCCGCGGCGGGACCGGCGCCCGCGATCCATGCCGTTGTCGGTGTTCCCTCGGAGACGCTCAGGGTCAACCGTCAGAATCTGCGCCGAATCCTCGCCGGCCAGGTCGCGAGCACGATGATCGTCTCCGAGCCGTTCGCCGTCGCCTACGGACTGGATTCCCTGATTCACACGATGGTGATCGACGTCGGCGCCGGCACGACGGACTTCTGCGTCCTGATGGGCCGCTTCCCGACCGAGGACGATCAGCGCACCCTGGGCGTCGCCGGCGACACCGTGGACCGCCGCCTCCACGGCCTGATCGAGGAGATCTATCCCGACGCCTCGGTTTCCATTCACATGGTGCGGGCCTGGAAGGAGCGCCACTCCTTCGTCGGCGAGAGCGCTCCGGTCGTGGTCGACGTACCGGTGCGCGGCAAGCCCACCCGGATCGACATCACGGAACCGATGCGCCGCGCCTGCGAGAGCCTGCTGGCGCCGCTGCGCGAGACGATGCTCGACCTGATCGCCCGGGTCGAACCCGAGTACCAGAGCCGGATCCGCAACAACGTGATCCTCACGGGCGGCTCCGGACTGATCCGCGGCCTGGGCGCCGAACTGCAGCACGCTCTGGGCGAACTCGGCGGCGGCCGCGTGCGCGTGGTCAAGGATCCGGTCTTTGTCGGCTCCGACGGCGGCCTGAGCCTGGCCAGGGACGCCGACGACGAATACTGGAAGCGCCTCTCTCCCTGAGCGCCGCCATTCGCCCGTCAGCCATCGGCAGCAGTCCGTCAAGACTCCGGCGGAGGCTCTGCGGTCGGAGTCGCCGACCACGACACGGCGATCGATCCGGCGAAGACAGCGCTCGTGGGCAATGCTCCAACCGCACCCGTCGATCGTCTATTCTCCACACATCACCGACAGAACCTGCGCGCCGCGAAGACTTCACGGAGACGGCAACGGGAGGACGATCATGAAGGGAATCAGGGTGGTCTCGTCGGCAGCTTCGCCGATCGTGCTGGCATTCCTGTTCGCAACGACCGCGGCTGCCCAGGAGCCGCCGGAAGGACTCGACCGGCTGGGCGCCGATCTGTTCGCCGAGCTCCTGTTCAACAACCAGGGCACCGACTACGCGATCGCCTGCTCGGCGTGCCATGGCCTCGGCGAGTCGGTGGCAGGCAAGCCGGAGCGCTTCTACGCGGACCACACACCGACCAGTCTGACCGCGGGCCGCGAAACCACCGATCGCAACGCCCAGACCCTGGCCGGCGTCTATCGTGCGGAGGTGTTCGGGTGGGACGGCGCCTGGGACTCGATGGAGGACATGATCCTCGAGAAGCTGATCGGCAAGCAGTACGGGTGGAAACCCGGCGCCCGGGACGAGGCGATCGACAACGCCGCCTACGTACTGCTCGACGAAGGGCACAACGCGATCTCGGGCGTGCCGTACATCGAGCAGTTCCGGGAGGTCTACGGTCTCGATCTCGAGTCGCTCGAACGGCAGGAGGTCGCCGCGGCGGCAGCCCGCGCGCTCGCCGACTACACCCGCACGATCGATTTCTCGATGACCTCGCGCTGGGACGCGTTCACCGAGCAGAACCGCTTCCGCAAGCAACCGAACGCGGACGAGGACATCATGAACTACGCCGCGAGCATCGAGAGCCGGATCTTCAACCAGGAGGGCCGCGGCCTGATCCGCCGGCCGGAAGGCTTCACGGAGGCCGCATACGAGGGCTTCAAGACGTTCTTCCGCGTCTTCGACGTGGAGTCGGTGGGAAGCTGCGTCCGCTGCCACGTGCCGCCGACGTTCACCGACCACTCCCTCCACGGCGTCGGCAGCGAGAGCTTCAAGACTCCGCCGCTCAGGAACCTGCCGCGCACCGACCCGTACCTCCACGACGGCAGCGCCGCCACGCTTCAGGAGGCGCTCCGGGTTCACATGGCTCTCGCCGAGGCTGCCCGCGCTGAACAGGAGGGCGTCGATCCGCTCTTCGGCGAGATCCGGATTTCGGAAGCCGACGTCGAGCCGCTGGTCCAGTATCTCCTGATGCTGGACGAGGTGGATCCCGCGGATTTCCGGCACTACCTGATCAACTTCGAGTGAGGAGCCCGGGCAGCCCGGTTGGCGCCTCCTGCTGCAACCGCGAGCCACTCCCCGTGTCCGTCTCGGGGCGTGAGGGCGGCGTGCGTGCAGCCGGCCCGTATCCGGCCGGGCTGCTCCTGGTCGGCCTGTTCATGGCGGCGCTCGTGGCGGCGCCCCTTGCGGCCGACCCCGCGATGGAGCGCACGGACGGCCTGCCGCCCGATCTGCCGGACTGGCTCGTCGGCCTCCTGGATCCGGCCGGCTATCGGGTGGTCCGGGACGCAGGCGAGCGGGTCGATTTCTGGTTCCCGCCAGCACTGCCGATGCAGGACCCTTCCGGCGAACTCGGAGTCGAGTACCCCACCCTGCCGCCAGGCGGTCTGGTCGGCGTCGTGCGCATGACAGGCCCCTGGAGCACGTACAAGGCGCAGATCGTGCCGCCGGGAACCTACACCCTGCGCTACGCGGTGCAGCCGGCCGACGGCGATCACACCGGGCAGACCTGGTTCCGTGACTTCCTGCTGCTCATTCCCGTCGCGCTGGACAATTTCGACCCCTACGGAGAGCCCGACCAGGAACCCCTGGTGGAGGCCAGCAACACGATCATCGAGGGCGCCACTCACCCGATGACCATGGCGCTGTTCCAGAACTACGATGACACCGGCGCCGCGGGCATGTTCCGCAACGACCTCGACCAGCCCACCCTGTCCGTGCCGCTGGGCGCGGTTACCCTGGGCCTGGTGATCGAAGGCCAGGGCGAGGAAGTGCCGATGTAGCGCGCCGATGCGGCGCGGACGTTCGCCGCTCGCCGGTCGTTCAGCGGTCCCTGGTCGTTCAGCGATCCCGGGTCAGGGGCACGAATCGTACCGGGATCACGCGTGTTCGCTCCACCTGGCCGTCGTCCTTCTTCTCCAGCACCTGGAGTTCCTGCCGGCCGCCCACCGGCCCCACCGGCAGCACCAGCCGCCCGCCCGTCGCCAGCTGCTCGACCAGAGGCTCGGGCACGTGGTCCGGCGCCGCGGTAACGACGATCGCGTCGAACGGCGCCTCTTCGGGCCAGCCGGCGTAGCCGTCGCCGATCCGGGTCGTCACGTTCTCGTAGCCGGCCGCCTCGAGCGCCGCCGCCGCGCGCAACCCCAGGGGCTCCACGATCTCGATGGTGTAGACGTGAGCCGCGATCTCGGCCAGCACGGCCGCCTGATACCCCGAGCCGGTGCCGATCTCGAGCACCCTGTGCTCCGGGTCCGGCGCTGCAAGTTCGGTCATCAGCGCCACGATGTAGGGCTGCGAGATGGTCTGCTGCCAGCCGATCCCGAGCGGCGAGTCCCGGTATGCCCACTCGCGGATCTCCTCCGGCACGAACAGGTGGCGCTCCACCTTCTCCATCGCATCGACGACGCGCACGTCGAGCACGGGTTGCCGGCCATCGCGGGGCTCGGAGATCGTGTCGCGCACCATCTGCCGCCTGAGCGCCGCGAAGTCGAGCCGCTCCTGGGCCGCCGCCGAACATCCTGCGGCGCCCATGACCGCGGCCGCGACGATGCCGAGCCGCCAGCCCGGCGCGGCTGCCTGGGCGATGGCGCGGGCCGCGGCGGTCGTGACGCCCAGCCGACTGCGCCGGAGGCCCGCGTGTAGCCTTTGCACTCCCAGAAGCCAGCTCTCCGCAAGCGAGGTCCGCGTCATCGTCTCTCCCGCCACTCCGGGCGCCCGCTCATGGCGGCGCCCGGGTCTCCCAGCGTACATGGGATCGCTGGCCTGCTCGAGCTCGGGCTTCGCCATGCAGCAGCTTCTGCTGCCCGCGCTGCTGATCGGCGCGCTCGCCCTTTCCGCGGACCGGGTCGGGCCGCTGCAGGCGGCGGTCGGCCTTCCCGGCGTCGTCATCATGCTCTGGGGCGGCGCCAGCGCCGACCGCACGGAAGCCCGCGCCGTGCTGACCCGTGTCTTCGCCGCCGCGGCGATCGTCCCTCTCGGTCTGGTGCTGGCGCTCGAACTCGGCGAGTTCAACGTCTGGACCGTCACTGCCTGGGGCCTGGGAGTCAGCGCCGCAATGTCGTTCTCGGGACCGGCGCAGCAGGCCGTACTGAGCCGGATCGCGGGGCGCGAGTTGCAGCGGGGCGTGACCGCAGCGACCGCGATCAACATGTTCACCTACATCATCGGCATCGCCGCGGCCGGTCAGCTCGACCGCATCGGTCTGCGGCAGATCCTGCTGGCTCAGAGCCTGTGCCTCGCCGCCTCCGCTCTCTGGATACGGCGGATCGGATCGCACGAGGTGAACGATGCCGAACCTGCCGAGCCCGCCTGGCGGCGCATCCTCGAGGGCTTCCGGGCCTCCTGCCGCCGCCGACCGGTCTTCGACGGAATGACCGTGAACTTCGTCTCCGCCATCTTCAACGCCGGCGGCTTCCTGACCGCGTTCCCCTTCATCGTGTTCCGGGTGTACGACGGCGACACGGCGCTGCTGTCCTGGCTGATGATCGTCTTCTTTGCCGGCGCCGGCTTCTCGAACCTGATCATGCTCCGCTTCATGCCGCTGGCGCGGCCCGGACGCTGGTTCATCCTGTTCCAGCTCTCCCGGGTTCTTGTCCTGTTCCTGATCTGGATCGAACCGGCCTGGTGGCTGGTCGTCACCGCGGTGATCGCCTGGGGCCTCAACATGGGCGTCACGACCACCCTGGCCCGCGCCATCGTCCAGGAAGCTGCCGAACCGCAGACCCGCGGCCGCGTCATGTCCGTCTTCGGCCTCGGTCTGCTCGGCGCGCCGTTGATCGGCGCCGTCATCCTGGGCTGGATCGTCGAACGGTACGGGCCCCTGGCAGGCCTCGTCCCCGGCATGGCCGTGTCCGTGCTGCTGTTCGCCTACAGCATGACGGCGACCGGGCTGTGGCGGTATCGGAGCGAGACCACGCGATCCAGCGCGCGAGGGCATCGCACATGACCGTCACGGTCGCCTCCACGCCGGAGGCACCATGAACGTAGAGAGGATCACTGCGGAACTCCGCGACAAGATCTGCAACGAGATCGACCTGCTGCCCGAGGGCATCGGTCGGTATCGAGTCGTCACGCCTTTCGAGTTCGACGACGGGGACTGCCTCGTCATCGTGCTGAAGCAACAGGGCTCCGGGTGGCAACTGACCGACGAGGCCCATACGTTCATGCGCCTGACCTACGACATCGGCGAGGCCGAGCTCTATCGAGGCACCCGTCAGAAGCTCATGGCCAACGCGCTGGACATGTCCTGTGTCGATGACCGCGACGGAGAGCTCGTTCTTCCCGTACCCGCGGAGCGATTCGGAGACGCCCTGTTCTCCTTCGTACAGGCCATCCTCCGGATATCGGACATCTCCTACCTGTCGCGGGAGCGAGTCCGTAGCGCGTTCAAGGACGACTTCCGGTCCCTGTTGGAAGACGTGATTCCGGCCGAGCGCAGACTCTTCGACTGGCGCGATCCCGAGGCGGATCCTCAAGGGAACTACACCGTGGACTGCCGAGTCAACGGAACGGAGGCACCCCTCTTCATCTATGGGCTTGCGAACGACAATCAGACGAACGCGGCTACCATCGCCATCCACCAGTTCGAGAAGTGGGGAACCCGGTTCAGCACGCTCGGCGTCTTCGAGGACCAGGAGAAGATCGGCCGCAGGGTACTGGTTCGCTTCACCGACGTCTGCGACCGGCAATACTCGAGTCTGGGCGCCAACCGCGAGCGCATCGGGAACTTCATCGCTCAGGCGCTGACAGGGTGATGCTCGGCCGCGTGATGTTCGTCTTCGCTTCGACGTCACTTGAGGTGTGTACTCCGCATCCGGGCCTGCTCCATCACGGCCGGCTCCCGTTCATCCGTCGGCCAGCTGGGCACTCTCGGGAACGCAGAAGGAAGGGAGCCAGCACGCGACGGAACGCGCCCCGATCGCCAGGTCCGTCGAGGATCTGCCGTCCGAGCTGGTCGATATCGCCTCCGAAGGCTCCAGGTCCGCCGACTTCGGCGCCAGGCGCAGGATTTGCTGGCCGCAACCGGCAGTTGCATCAAGGCGACGTCGAGGCGAGGAACTTCCATCCCGACTTCATCCTCTGGGCGATCGAAGGGCGTCGTCAACGGATCGCCTTCGTCGATCCGAAGGGCCTCGTTCGCCTGGCTGGTCCCGACGAGTCCGGACGCGCGCAAGGACCCCGAGCGTCAGCCATTCCCGGCGAGCGGTGGAAAGTGCACCTCGAGCACTGAAGTTCGCTCCACGGAGCCGTCGGCCCGCTTCTCCAGTACCTGGAGATCCTGCGGTCCTTCCGGAGGACCGACCGGCCCGATCAGCTTTCCACCGACAGCAAGCTGGGCGATCAACGCCTGGGGGACTGGATCGAAGGGTGCCTTGACGACGATCGAGTCGAACGGCGCCTGCTCCGGCCAACCCTCGGAGGGGTCGCCGACCCGTACCGTCACGTTCCCGAACCCGAGATCTCCGAGCGTTGCGGCCGCCCGACGGCCAAGGTGTTCCATGGGCTCGATCGTGTAGACGTGGCCCACCATTTCGGACAGCACCGCGGCCTGGTAGCCGGCGCCGGTACCGACCTCCAGCACCTTTCGCGTTCGTCCGTCCGTAGCGAGCGTGGCCATCAGTGCGACGGTGTACGCATCGGGAGTTGTCCGGCCCCCACCTATCGGCAAGGCCACGGCCCGATAGGCGTGGTCCTGCTGGCTCTCCGGCACGAAGCGATGCCGCGGTACGGCGATCATGGCGTTCAGCGCGCGGTCCAACGTGAAACCCGCGGCCCGAGGGCCGGACCGTCCGAAGATGAAGTCCATCCGCTGGCGCTCTTCGAGCCGCTCCTGGCGGGCGCCGAAGGCGGCGCCCCTGGCCGTCAGGAACGTGAAGTGCGAGACCGAGAAAAGCGTGAAAACGCCGGCAGCCAACACGACGACCGGGGCCAGCGCATCGGGGCGAGCGGCCGAGCGATCCGCCAGCCGCCCTTTCAGGACCGCCGCGAGAGGACGGTCAAGCCGAATCCGCTGACGGCCGAACGACCCGTTCCCGTGGCCATGGCCGCCGATTCTCTTCCGGTGGACCAGGGATTGGAGGATCCTCATGTCAACGCCGCGTTCCGCCCGACGCCTCGCTGCGGCGGCGCAGCCACTCCACCGTGCTCAGTGCCAGGAGCGCGAACAGGATGAGGAAGGTGGCGACGGCGAGGAGAGTCGGGCTGATCTCCTCCCGGATGCCGGACCACATCTGGCGCGGCAGGGTGCGCTGCTCGAGACCGCCCATGAACAGGACGATCACGAGTTCGTCGAACGAGGCGGCGAAGGCGAACAGCGATCCCGAGATGACGCCCGGCAGGATCAGCGGCAGCTGGACGCGGCGGAACGCGACGAGCGGATTGGCGCCCAGGTTCGCGGCCGCTCGCATCACGGTCCAGTCGAAGCCGGCCAGCGTCGCGCTCACGGTGATCACGACGAAGGGGGCCCCGAACACGGCGTGCGCCAGGATGATCCCGATGTGGGTCTGCGCCAGCCCCAGGCTCGAGTAGAAGAAGAACATGCCGACGCCCGCGATGATCACGGGCGTGATCATCGGCGAGATCAGGAGCGCCGACACGATGCGCCGGCCCGGCATCGCCGGATGGGCGAGGCCCAGGGCGGCGGCGGTGCCCAGCGCGGTGGCCACGACGGTTGCCGAGATGCCGATGACCACGCTGTTCAGGAGCGGGCGGGTCCATGCGTCGCCGTCGAAGATGTTCCGATACCAGCGCAGCGACCAGGCGTCCGGATCGAACCGCAGCATGCCCTCCGTGAAGGTGAAGTACGGCTCGGCGTTGAAGCTCAGGGGGACAAGGACCAGGATCGGCGCGATCAGGAAGAGGAACGCGGCGACGCAGAACGCCAGGTAGCCCCAGCGCGCGACGCGGTACCCGAAGCCGACTGCCGCTCCCGCCATCAGCCGAGTCCGATCCGGTCGATGCCGACCAGTCGGTCGTAGACGACGTACAAGGCGGTGACGCCGCCCAGAAGCAACGCCGCAAGAGCTGCCGCCAGACCCCAGTTCAGGGACGTCTGCACGTGGTAGGCGATCATGTTGGAGATCAGCTGACCGCTCTGGCCGCCGACCAGCGCCGGCGTGATGTAGTAGCCGATCGCCAGGATGAAGGTCAGCAGGCAGCCGGCGCCGACGCCGGGCAGCGTCTGCGGCCAGTACACCCGCCGCAACGCCTGGAAGGGGGTGGCCCCCAAGGATGCGGCGGCGCTCATGTAGGCGGGCGGAATCGCGCGCATGACCGAGTAGAGCGGCAGCACCAGGAAGGGCAGCAGCACGTGGGTCATCGCGACGAAGGTGCCGGTCATGTTGTAGATCATCGCCAGCCGGCCCTCGTCGCCGATCAGACCGATGGCGACCAGGAAGTCGTTGACCACGCCCTGGTTCTGGAGGAGGACGATCCACGAGCTGGTGCGCACCAGAAGCGAAGTCCAGAACGGCAGCAGCACGAGCAGCAGCAGCACGTTCGCACGCCGCGGCGGCGAGTTGGCGATCAGATGCGCGATCGGATAGCCGATCACCAGGCACAGCAGGGTGACGCCCAGGCTCACCTTCAGGGTGCGCCAGAAGAGCGGAACGTAGATCCGCCACTCTTCCGGCGAGCGGACGTAGCCGCCCTCCGGTCCCCGTTCGAAGTCGAGGGCCTTGAGGTAGTGGCGGGCGGTGAAGCGCTGACCGGCGGCGCGAAGCGCGCGCCAGGGTTCGGCCGTGCCCCAGCGGGCGTCGATCTCGACCATCCTCTCGCGCCAGAACGCGCCGTCCATCACTACGCCGGACGCAGCCGCCTCGGCGGCCGCCTCGACCATCAGGCGCGAGCCGCCCATGATCACGCTGCGCATTCCGCTCTCGACCCGATTGACCCGATTCGCCGTGCGGCCCAGCGTGCGCTCGGTCCTTGCCGCCACGAACTCGCGGGCGGCCGCCGCGAACGCCTCGTCCGGCGGCGCACCGTCGCCGTTCCACTGGCGCAGCGCAGCCATCGTTGCCGGCAGCGCGTCGGCGACCTCCGGGTCGTGGAAGCTCTTCATCAACAGGCTGACCATGGGACCTGCGAAGGTCACGGCCACGAACGCGACCAGGGGCAAGGTCAGACCGGCAGCGCGCAACCGCGGGCCCAGCGCCCGACGCCATCGAGGCCCGGCAGCCGGGGACCGGGAAGTTGAAGCTCCTCCGAGCGTCACTGCGTGACTCGGCTCTTCATCGCGCCGTCATCGCGCCAGCCAGGCGGTGAAGCGCTCCAGCATCTCGTCGCTGTGATCCGCCCACCACTCCCAGTCGGCCATCAGGAAGTTCTTCGTGTTCTCGGGGTTCGTCGGCATGTGCGGCCACATCTCGACGCCGGTTTCCGCCTGACGATCGATCAGCGGTTGCCCGGACCGGCGTGCCGGGCTGTACGAGATGTAGCGCCCCACGCCCGCCATCGACTCCGAGCGGGCGGCGAAGCGCATGAACTCCATCGCCTCCTCGAGCCTGGGCGTGCCGGCCACGACGACGAGCTGGCCGCGGTCCATGATCTGGCCGTCCCAGACGATCTCGAAGGGCTGCCCTTCGAGCACCTGGGCGTTGAAGATGCGTCCGTTCCAGGCCGTGCTCATGACCACTTCTCCGTCGGCGAGAAGCTGCGGCGGCTGCGCGCCGGCCTCCCACCAGACGACCTGGTCCTTGATCGTGTCCAGCTTGCGGAACGCCCGGTCGAGGCCCTCCGGAGTCGAGAGCGTCTCGTAGACGCGATCCTTGGGCACGCCGTCCGCCAGAAGGGCGAATTCCAGGTTCGCATCGGGCCTCCGGTTCATGCCGCGGCGCCCGGGGAAACGCTCCAGGTCGAAGAAATCGGCGATCGTCGTCGGCGCCGGACCGACCAGGGTGTCGCGGTTGTAGGCGTAGATGGTCGAGTACAGAAGCGTGCCCACGCCGCACTCGGTGTTCGTCTCGGGAAGGAAGTCCTCCGCTGCCGGTTCGCCGTTCGGCCCGGGCGGCAGAATCGCGGGGTCGATCAGTTCCAGGATGCCCTCGTCGCAGCCCGTGACGGACTCGGAGACGTTCATGTCGACCACGTCCCAGTGGACCGAGCCCGCCTCGACCTGAGCGCGGATCTGGGCCAGGCCGCCGTTGTAGTCCGCCAGCCCGATCTCGATGCCCGTTTCGGCGGAGAACGCCTCGTGGTAGCCCAGGACACAGGCGCGGGCGTAGGAGCCGCCGAACGAGACCACCGTGATCGAACGGCCGCCCGAGTCGCCCGGGCCGGTGTCAGCGTCCGGCGCCTCGACGTCCGGCGGCCCTGCCGAGGGCCCGCAGCCGGCGGTCAGGACAGCCGCTGCGGCGACGAAGAAGCTTGCCAGCCCGCGGCCGCTGGCCGCGCTCACCACTCCTCCTCGCCTTCGCCGAGTGCCTCGGGCGCCAGCGCCCGGCAGTCCAGGACCGCCCAGCCGACGGTCACGGTGTCGCCCGGCAGTACCGCGCCGTGGCCGGCGACGTTCGGGATCCTGGCGATGAAGTCGGAACACCCGCCAACCGTCATGTGCACCCGCAGGTGGTCGCCGAGGAAGATCATGTCGTCGATCTTCGTCTCGACCTCGTTGCGGTAGCGGCCGGGAGGTGCGGAGACGGCCACCCGCTCCGGACGAACGGCGACCGTCGCCCGCGATCCCGGAGGGCACTGACCGAGGCTCATCGCCCGAATCCTCAGCCCGCCGACGTCGACTTCGCAGACGCCGTCGGCATCGCTCACGACGACGCCGTCCAGGCGGTTGTTCTCGCCGATGAAGCGGGCAACGAATGCCCGCTCGGGTTCCTCGTAGAGAACCTCGGGCGATGCCGCCTGCTCGATCATCCCGTTGTGGAACACCGCCACCCGGTCGGAGAGCGTCATTGCCTCCTGCTGGTCGTGGGTCACGTAGACCACCGTCACGCCGAGCGTCGAGTGGATGCGGCGGATCTCGTACTGCATCTCCTCGCGCAGCCGCCGGTCGAGAGCGCCCAGCGGTTCGTCCATCAACACGAGCTCGGGTTCGAAGACGAGAGCGCGGGCGATCGCCACGCGCTGCTGCTGACCGCCCGACAGCTGCGACGGCTTCCGGTCCTGCAGGCCCTCGAGCTGCACCAGGCCGAGGGCTCGTTCCACTCGTTCTCGCCGCAAGGCGGCCTCGACTCCGCGGACCTCGAGCGGAAAGGCCAGGTTGCCGCCTACCGTCATGTGCGGAAACAGCGCGTAGTTCTGGAACACCATGCCGATGCCGCGCTTGTGCGGCGGCAGGTCGTGAATCGGACGGCCGTCCATCCGGATCGTGCCCGCCGTGGCCGCCTCGAATCCGGCGAGCATCATCAGGCACGTCGTCTTGCCGGAGCCGGACGGCCCGAGCAGCGTCAGGAACTCGCCTCTCTCGACCGCCAGATCCAGGCCCCGCACCACCAGGTTGCGGCCGTCGTAGCTCTTGTCGACGCCTTCGAACTCGACGTGAGGAACGCGGCTCTCGCCGTGGCGGTCAGGGGCGGGGACGTTCACGGAACGTCACTATACTCACCCCGCCGCCACGCCGAACAGCCGGGCTGTGCTCGACCGAAGAGCGAACGGTGCTGGACGTGATGCATCGCCGCATCCACCGCGGCGCGGCTTCTGCCGCAGGCGGCTGACGCAGATGCCCGAACAGGCCGCCGCAAACCGAGCTTCCGAACGCCATCGTGGCGACCCGGGCGGCAGTGATCCGGGCGCGCCCGGAGCCATCGACTTCCGCGTCCATCCCGACCGCTACCGCCACTGGCGGCTCGAGGTCGAGCCGCCGCTCGCCTTCCTGACCCTGGAAGTCGACGAACGGGCCGGGCTGCGCCCCGGCTACCGGCTCAAGCGGAACTCCTACGACCTGGGAGTCGATTTCGAGCTCCACGACGCGACCCAGCGGCTCCGGTTCCGGCATCCGGAGGTCCACGCCGTGGTGCTGCGCTCCGACCGCGACCGGATCTTCTGCGCCGGTGCCAACATCGGCATGCTCGGCGCTTCCTCGCACCAGTTCAAGGTGAACTTCTGCAAGTTCACGAACGAGACCCGCCTGGCGATCGAGGACGCCTGCAGGCACTCGGGCCAGCGTTACCTGTGCGCGGTCCGGGGCGCGGCCGCCGGCGGCGGCTACGAGCTGGCTCTCGCCTGCGACCGCATCCTGCTCGCCGACGACGGCAGTTCCGCGGTATCCCTGCCCGAAGTGCCGCTGCTGGGCGTCCTGCCCGGCACCGGCGGGTTGACGCGGCTGCTCGACAAGCGCCTCGTCCGCCGCGACCGGGTCGACCTCTTCTGCACCCTGGAAGAGGGAATCAAGGGTCGGCGGGCAGTGGAGTGGAACCTGGTCGACGAACTGCTCCCGCGATCGTCCTTCGACGACGACGCGGCGGCGCGCGCTCTCGAACTGGCTGCCGCCAGCGACCGTCCGGCAGAGCCGGGCGGCGCGCCCTGGCCGGAGATCGCACCGGACATCGAGTCGGACTCGATCGTCTACTCCACGCTCCGCATCGACCTGGACCGCTCCCTGGGCGCCGCCCGCCTGACCGTGCTCGGCCCCGACGGGCCCGCGCCTGCCACGGCTGACGAAGCGCTGGCTCGGGGCGCTGTCTTCTGGCCGCTCCTGATCGCGCGCGAACTCGACGACGCGCTGCTCCACCTGCGCCTGAACGAGACGCGGGTCGGGCAACTCGTGATCCGGTCCCGGGGCGGCCTCGACGCCGTGGCCGCCTTCGACGCGTTCCTTCACCGCGAACGCGGACACTGGTTCGTGCGCGAGGTGCTGCTGTACTGGAAGCGGGTGCTGAAGCGGCTCGACGTGACCGCGCGAAGCGTCTTCACCCTGATCGAGCCCGAGAGCTGCCTTGCCGGCTTCCTGTTCGAGCTTGCTCTGGCCGCCGACCGGTCCTGCATGTTCGAAGGCGAGACGGAAGACGGCAGGCCGGCGCCGGCGATTCAGCTCGGGGAGTCGAATTTCGGCGCCTTCCCGACCCCGAACGGACTGAGCCGGGTCGAGACCCGGTTCCTCGGTCGACCCGAAGCGCTCGAGGCGGCCCGCTCGCTCGTCGGCTCGCGCCTCCGTGCAGAGGAAGCCGAGCGAGCCGGGCTCGTCACCGAGATCCTCGACGACCTGGACTGGGACGACGAGGTGCGCATCGCCCTGGAAGAGCGTGCCAGCTTCTCTCCGGACGCCCTGACGGCCCTGGAGGCGAACCTCCGCTTTCCCGGCCCCGAGACCATGGAGAGCAAGATCTTCGGACGCCTCAGCGCCTGGCAGAACTGGATCTTCCAGCGCCCCAACGCGGTCGGCAAAGAGGGGGCGCTGCGCCTCTACGGCACCGGCCGCCGCCCCCGCTTCGACAGGGAACGCGTCTGACCGTCGCGGTCTGCCGGAGCGCTGCCCGAACCGATACTCTGAACCGATGGCGACCCTCGACAGCACCGTCGACTACGACGTCCTGATCCCGAACAACGTCGCGCTGGCCGGCGACGCCCGCGTCCGCCGCGGCCTGGAGCGCTGGCACCCCGGCTACATCGACTGGTGGATGGACATGGGGCCGGACGGCTTTCAGACGTCCGATGTCTACCTGCGCACAGCGGTGCGGGTCGAGTCGAAAGGCAAGGAGAAGTGGGCCGTCTTCGACTACGTGAAGATGCCCGACTACCGCTGGGGCATCCTGCTGGCGCCCCGGGACCCGGACCGGAAGATCCCCTTCGGCCGCCACCGCGGCGAGCCGGCCTGGCAGGAAGTCCCCGGCGAGTACCGCGCCATGCTGCGCCGCCTGATCGTCATCCAGGGCGACACCGAACCGGCTTCCGTCGAGCAGCAGCGCTTCCTGGGCAAGACCGCCCCGTCGCTCTACGACATGCGGAACCTGTTCCAGGTCAACGTCGAGGAAGGGCGCCACCTGTGGGCGATGGTCTACCTGCTCCAGAAGTACTTCGGCCGCGACGGCCGCGAGGAAGCCGGCGAACTCCTGCGGCGGCGCTCCGGCTCCGACGACGCGCCGCGCATGCTGGGTGCCTTCAACGAGGAGACCCCGGACTGGCTCTCGTTCTTCCTGTTCACCTTCTTCACCGACCGCGACGGCAGGATGCAGCTCGAGTCCCTGGCCCAGTCCGGCTTCGATCCTCTGTCCCGCACCTGCCGGTTCATGCTGACGGAGGAGGCGTTCCACATGTTCGTCGGCGAGAGCGGCGTCGCCAGGATCGTCCAGCGTACCTGCGAGGCGATGCGGGAGGCCGGCATTGGCGATCCGGCCGACGTCGAGGCGGTGCGTGCCCTGGGCGTGATCGACCTGCCGACGATCCAGAAGAAGGTCAACCTCCACTACTCCCTGACTCTCGACCTGTTCGGCTCCGAGCTGTCAACGAACGCCGCCAACTTCTTCACCGCCGGGCTCAAGGGCCGGTTCCGCGAGCACCGGCTCGAGGATGACCACCGCCTGCACGAAGCGGCCTACTGCATCCCCGAACCGTCGAACGGCGGCTGGAGCGAAGTCGAACACCCTGCCCTGAACGCTCTCAACGCGCGCCTGCGCGACGACTTCACGAGCGACTGCGACCTGGGCGTCGGCCGGTGGAACAGGACGATCCGCCAGTCCGGCGTCGACTGCGAGATCACCTTGCCCCACGTCGCCTTCCACCGCCGGATCGGCGTCTACCGCGAACTGCATGCGACGCCGGAGGGGCGAGTCGTCTGCGAGGACGAGTGGAACGCCCGCCACGACGAGTGGCTGCCGGATGACGACGACCGCGCCTTCATCGAGTCGTTGATGAAACCGGAGTTCCGGCCCGGCCGCTATGCCTCCTGGATCGCTGAACCGAGGGTCCGGATCAACCACAAGCCCGGCGACTTCGAGTGGGTCAGGCTGGCCGAGGCGTAGGACCGACCGCCTTCCCGCCGGCCTCGAACGCCTACGGATACAGCATGCCCGTCTTCCACGAGTCGCCGTCCCGCTCGTGGAAGGTGCGGTCGTGGAGCCGGTATTCGCCAGCGACCCAGAACTCGAAGCGTCGGGGCACGACCCTGAGCCCCGTCCAGTGCGGCGGCCGCGGCACCTGGCGGCCGGCAAAGCGTTCGCTCACGCGCCTGAAGTCGGCAAGAAGCCGGCCGCGGCTCGCCAGGGGCCGGCTCTGCCGGGATGCCCAGGCGCCGAGCTGGCTGTTCCGGCTGCGGGTCGCGAAGTAGGCGTCGGCCTCGGCCTTGCCGACCGGCGCGGCGCGGCCGAAGATCGACACCTGCTCCTTCGGTTCGCGCCAGAAGAAGTTCAGGCTGACATCCGGTCGCGCGAGAATCTCCCTGCCCTTGCGGCTCTCCAGGTTCGTGTAGAAGACGAAGCCGTCCCGGTCGAAGTGCTTGAGCAGAACGACCCGGGACGACGGACGGCCCTGCTCGTCGGCACTCGAGAGGACCATCGCGTTCGGCTCGGTGAGGCCGGTGGCCGCGGCGCGGTCGAAGAGGTCGCGGAAACGGTCGAAGGGATCGGCAGCCGGTGCCATGGGGTGAACTCTGAACGATGTGGTCCGCGTTCGACAAGACCCGCATCGCGGACTTCAGCCGGCCGGCCGGTATCATGCGTCGATGCGCACCGCGCTCCCGGTCGCGTGACCAGCCGATGAAGACAGCCGTCCTCCAGTTCTTCTCCTGGCCCGACCGGCGAATTCCGCTGGATCAGGTCTACCACCGGGCGTTCCAGCGCATCGACATCATGGAACAGAACGGCTACGACGCCGTCTGGCTGGCCGAGCATCACTTCAGCTCGTTCAGCATCTGTCCGTCGATCCACATCATGGGCGCCCACGTGGCCGCGAGGACGAAGAACCTCCGCATCGGCACCGGCGTCTCTCTGGCGCCCTTCTACAACCCGTTGCGACTGGCCGAAGAGGTGGCGCTGCTCGATGTCCTGTCCGACGGCCGCGTGAACTGGGGCGTCGGGCGCGGCTACCAGGAGGGCGAGTTCAAGGCCTTCGGCGTCGACCCGCAGCACAGCTACGAGGTGTTCCGCGAGCACGTCCAGGCGGTGATCGGCGCCTGGACCGAGGAGCGCCTGACCTTCTCGGGCGAGCACTTCCAGTGCGAGGACATCGAGGTGCTGCCGAAGCCGGCGCAGAAGCCGCATCCGCCCGTATGGCTCGCCAGCTCGTCGCCGGAGGCGATGAAATGGGCCGCCGAGAACGGGTTCTCGATCATGCTCGACCCGCACGCGGGCCACCGCCGCATCGCCGAGAAACGGGAGCTGTACCGGCAGATCCTGGAACAGCACGGCCACTCGATCGAAGGGCGGGAGATCCCCATGGCTCGCCTCGTCGCCTGCGCCCCGACCGGGGCCGAAGCGGAGCAGATCGCGCGCCAGGGGGCCGAATGGACGGTCGGCTCCCACCGCAAGAAGGGCGTTCAGCCTGCCAGGGTCGACAGCAGGCTCAACCGCGAGCTCAGCGCGCTGGCGCAGGACCACATCTTCGTCGACTCCGCGGCCCGGTCCGCGATCGATCGCTACATGAACGGCGTCATCATCCACGGGACGCCGAACGAGCTGGTCGATGAGATCGCGCGTCTGAAGGAGGAGATGTTCCTCGACTACCTGCTGCTGGCGCCGCTCAGCCACAGTTCCTTCGTGCTGTTCACGGACAAGGTGCTGCCCCACATCGCCTGAGCGCTGCAGCGCCCCGGCGTCTCGAGGACCGCGAGCCGGGCGTCCGGACGCCGCGTCCCGTATCGCCTGAGGGCGGTGCGGGCCGGCGTCGCCGGCCCGGCGCCTCCGGTGACAGCGTCGAGCGTCGGAACGCCAGCCGATCCGGGATGCATGCGGGAGGCGGGCGGGCCGGTACAATCCACGAAACATGGCCGCCGAAGCGCCCGCTGCCGGACTGCCGCCCGGACACCGGATCGCCGAGTACGAGATCGTCCGGGTGCTCGGGGCTGGCGGCTTCGGCATCACCTACCTCGCCTTCGATCATCAGCTCGACGGGCCGGTAGCGATCAAGGAGTACTTCCCCGCCGACGTCGCGGCGCGGGGTGACGGGTGGAGGGTCTCTGCCACGGCGCCGACCGGCCGAGACGTGTTCGCCTGGGGCCTCGAACGCTTCCTCGACGAGGTGCGCACGATTCACCGGTTCCGCCATCCGAACGTGGTGCGGGCGCACCGCTACCTGGAGGCCAACGGCACGGCCTACATCGTCATGGAGTACGTCGAGGGTGAATCCCTGAAAGCCGTTCTCGACCGGCGCGGTCGCCTGTCGGCGGAGGAGTGGCGCCCGTGGATGGAAGCGCTGCTCGAAGGCCTTGCCCACGTGCACTCCCATGACTACCTGCACCGCGACATCAAGCCCGCGAACATCGTCGTCCGCGCCGAGGACGGCGCACCGGTGCTGATCGACTTCGGTTCCGCGCGCGTTCAGCACGGCGACCGCACGCACACCCAGGTGCTGACAGCAGGCTACGCGCCGATCGAGCAGTACTCCGGCAATGCGGCCCAGGGGCCTCCGGGCGACATCTACGCCCTGGCCGCGGTTTCGTACCGCGTACTGACCGGCAGCACGGTGGCGAGCGCGCCGGACCGGGTGCTGAACGACTCGTACCAGCCGCTCCCGGAGCGGGTCGCCGGCGCCGATTCCCGATGGTTGGCCGCGATCGACCGCGGTCTGGCCTTGCGGCCCCAAGACCGGCCGCAGAGCGTCGTGGACTGGCGCCAGGCGCTCGATTCGGCTGACGCTGCCAGCGCGAGCGACCGTGACCTCGATGTCGTCGCGGACAAGCAGGCGCCTGCTGCGGCTCCCGATCTCGGTGAAACCGTCCGCTGGTCGGCGCGCTTTGCCGAACAGGGCCACGCCCGAGCGGCGTTCAACCTCGGCCTCATGGCAATCAAGCGGCGCACGGATGCGCTGAAGGGCCACGCCGGCGCGCAGTTCAATCTCGGCCTCGTGTACGCCAACGGACAGGGCGTGCCGCAGAACTACAGAAAGGCCGTCCGCTGGTACCGACGAGCAGCCGAACAGGCCAACGCCAAAGCTCAGTTCAATCTCGGCCTCATGTACGCCAACGGACAGGGCGTGCCGCAGAACTACAGAAAGGCCGTCCGCTGGTTTCGACGCGCCGCCGAACAGGCCAACGCCAAAGCTCAGTTCAGCCTCGGTTTCATGTACGCCCACGGCCTGGGTGTACCCGAGGACGATGTAGCGGCTCACATGTGGGCGAGTCTCGCCGAGGCGCAGGGCGAGGGGAGCGAGCTGCGCGTGACTCTTGAAGAACGCATGAGCGCACGGCAGATCGCCGACGCGCAGCGAGCCGCACGCGAGTGGCGGTCGGCTCGGCAGTAGGTGTCCCGTGAGCAGTACGTGTCGGGCAACACGTGCCAACCAGGGGTTCGGGGACGTTGGATGGCGGGGATGGTGTGGCTCCCTGACGGCGTGATGCGAGCGCACTGCGGGTCGGCTGGCTCGGGCCTGTCGGATCAGGGTGCGCGCCGTTCACCGGTTCCGACAGCCGAACGTGGTGCGGGCGCACCGCTGCCTGGAGGCCAGCGGCACGGCCTGCATCGTCATGGCCGGATCGGATGCTGAACGACTCGCACCGGCCGCTCCCGGAGCAGGTCGCCGGCGCCGGTTCCCGATGGTTGGCGGCAATCGACCGCGGCCTGGCCGTGCGGCCCCAGGACCGATCGCAGAGCGTCGTGGATTGGTGCCAGGCTCTCGGTTCGGCTCACTCTGCGAGCGCGAGCGACCGTGACCTCGATGTCGTCGCGGACGAGCAGGCGCCTGCTGCGGATGCCGATCTCGGTGAAACCGTCCGCTGGCTTCGACGCGCTGCCGAACAGGGCCACGCCCGAGCGGCGTTCAACATCCCTGAGCCGCTTCAAGCCGGAACCACAAGGGCTGCTGGGGATAGTCTGCTTGCTGTGAGCGCCCGCGACGACAACGCCGTCTCCGCAACGGTCGACGGACCTTGGAATCCGTGGCAGGAAAGGGAGGATCTCGGTCTCGTGGCGGGTCTGCTCGGCGCGCTGCGGCTGCTGGCCACTGCTCCCCGGCGGTTCCTCGAAGGTACCCGCGTCGAGGCGGGGCTGTGGGGTCCGTTCCTGTTCGCGGGCCTGGTGTCGTTGCTGGCCATGGCGGCGAACGCCCTGGTGCTGGCGATCGTCGCCGCGACGCTCTCGGGAGAGGGCCGCGATCTCGTTCTCCGGATGGAGGTATGGAACGACGCGGCGGAGGTCGGGACGAACGGTGAGATCTCCTTTCCCGAGCCGCTGCGGTTCCTGTTGGGGTTCCAGGTCGTCCTCCTGCTCTTCCCTCTCCTGTTCCTCTTCATCCTGTTCGGCGTCCTGCTGAACGGCACGCTGATCCACGTCCTCATGATCCTGAGCCGCACGCGCCGCACGCACGGCTTCCGCGCCACCGTGGTCGCCGCCTGCTACACGGCGGGCGCTGCTCCCCTGGGCGTGATTCCCGTGGTCGGCGACATCCTCAGTCTCGTCGCGATGGCAGTGCTGTTCTCACTCGGTCTTCGGGTGCTGCAGGGCGTGAGTGCGGTCCGGGCCGGCGTGCTCGGCTCGATCGGGCCGGTGCTGGTGCTGGTGCAGTGGGTCGTGGAACGCGTCATCTGAACGCTTCGCGGCGGTGCATCCGCCAGGGTTCCGTTGCGGATGCCTTGAAGAAGCGCTCCGTGGTGCAGCCTGGCGGCACGACGGCCCGACTGGAGCCGGACGTTCCGCGGAAGTAGAGTCGGGCGCCTCACTCGGGGCCTCAGTGGCGGCGCCCGAGCCAGGTGCCGCCCGCTACCGCCATGATCGACCAGCTCGACGACATCGAAACGCGGGTTTCCGCGACGCTGGCCGGCGTGGCCGACCTGGAGCAGCTTGAACATTGGCGCCGGGCGACCATCGGCCGCAAGGGCGAGGTCCAGCTTCTGACCCGCCGCATGCGCGAGATCGAACCGGCCGACCGCCCCGCCTTCGGCAAGCGGATCAACCGGATCAAGACATCGCTTCAGGCTGCCTTCGAAGAGCGTCAGGCCGCGCTCCAACGAAGGGCAGCGGAAGACGATCCCGACGACGAGAGTCTCGACGTCACGCTGCCCGGCCGCAGGCGTGCTCCGGGGGGTCTGCATCCTTCGACCCTGGTCATGCGTCGTATCGAGCGCATCTTCGGCGACATGGGCTTCCAGACCTACCGCAGCCCGGATGTGGTCACCGACCAGCTGAACTTCGGCGACCTGAACATGCCGCCGGAACACCCCGCGCGGGACATGCAGGACACCTTCTACACGACGGACCCGAGTGTCGTGCTGCGCACCCACACCAGCGGCGGACAGATCCTGGCGATGCGGGAGCGCCGCCCCGAGCCGATACGCGTCATCCTGCCCGGCATGTGCTACCGCAACGAGCAGATCACCGCCCGCAGCGAGATCCAGTTTCACCAGATCGAGGGGCTGGCGGTAGGCCGGGCGATCACCTTCGCCGATCTGAAGGGCACTCTGACCGAGTTTGCCCGCCGCCTCTTCGGGGAAGGCCGCGGCGCCCGCTTCCGAGCCAGCTACTTTCCCTTCACCGAGCCGAGCGCCGAGATGGACATAGCCTGCCTGCTCTGCGACGGCCAGGGCTGCCAGTTGTGCAAGGAGACCGGCTGGCTGGAGATCCTGGGTTGCGGCATGGTCCACCCGACCGTGCTCGGGAACGGCGGCTACGATCCGGACGCGTGGAGCGGCTTCGCCTTCGGCATGGGTCCCGAGCGGATCGCCATGCTGCGGCACGGGATCCGCGATATCCGGTACTTCTGGTCGAACGACCTGCGCTTCCTGCGCCAGTTCCGGCGCTTCGTCTGATGCGCGTTCCGCTCGGCTGGCTCGCCGACTTCGTCGAGCTCGAGGCGTCGCCCGAGGAGCTCGCCGAGCTGCTCACGAACGCCGGTCTGGAGGTCAAGACGGTCGAACGCTTCGGCGTCGACGGCGCCGAACTGCCGTGGCCCGCGGACCTGGTCATGGCCGCGAAGATCCTGCGCGTCGATCGCGTGCCGGACGCCGACCGCCTGGTGCTGGCGACCGTCGACTGCGGCGCTGCCGCCGTGCGCCAGGTCGTCACCGGAGCGCCGAACCTGTTCCCGTACCTCGGCAAGGACCTCGCCGGGGCCGACCTCTGGGGCGCCCTGCTGCTCGCCGGCGCCAGCTACCGCAATCCCTATCGCGGCCTGAAGGTCACCCGCCTCAAGGCAAGGAAGCTGCGCGGCATCACCAGCGATGCGATGCTCTGCTCGGCAGCGGAACTCGGACTCGGCGAGGACCACGAGGGCATCATCCTGTTCGAGCCGGCAGACGAGTTGCCGGAGCTCGGACCCGGCCGGCCATTGGCTCAGGTGTTGGGTGACGTCGTCCTCGACATCGACGTGATCCCGAACATCGCGCGCTGCGCCTCGATCGTCGGCGTGGCGCGCGAGGTCGCGGCGCTGACCGAAGCAGAGTTCAGGCCGCCGTCCGTTCCGCTCACGATGGATGGACCGCCGATCGCAGGCCGCGTCGAGATCGCGACCGAGAACCCGGAGCTCAACCCCCGCTTCGTCGCCCTCCTGGTCGAGGGGATCGGGCAGCGGCCTTCCCCGTACTGGATGCAGCACCGGCTGCAACTCGCCGGGCAGCGGCCGATCAGCAATGTCGTCGACATCAGCAACTACGTGATGCTGGAGATCGGCCAGCCGAACCACACCTTCGACTACGACCTGCTGCGGCAGCGGGCGGACAGATACGCCGGCAGCGGTCCGGTCCGGATCGTCACCCGCCTGGCGCGCGAAGGCGAACGACTGACGACGCTCGACGGCGCCGAACGGAAGCTGCGGACGAATCAGATCATGGTCGCCGATCCGGCCGGCGCCCTGAGCGTGGGCGGCGTGATCGGCGGTCGGGACAGCGAGATCGGGCCGGAGACCCGGAACGTCCTGCTTGAGGCCGCGGCCTGGGCGCCGCGGAGCATCCGGCGCACCCAGCGCCAGCTCGGAGTCCACACCGAGGCGGGCTTCCGCTTCAGCCGCGGCGTGCATCCCGGCCAGGCCCTGCTCGGCGCCCGGCGAGCCGCGGAGCTGCTCCGGCTTCACGCCGGCGGCACGATCGCCCAAGGCATCGTCGACCATTATCCGCAACCGGCGCCGACCGTCACCGTCGACTTCGATCTCGGCTATCTGCGCCGCCTGAGCGGCCTCGATCTCGGCGCGGAGGAGACGGCCGACCTGCTGCGGCGCCTGGAGTTCACGGTCGAGACCGCGGACGGCTCCGGTGTCTTGCGCGTCGCCGTTCCCGACCACCGCCTCGACATCGAGGGCCCCCACGACCTGGTCGAGGAGGTCTGCCGCGTCCACGGCTACGACCGCATCCCTTCCACCGTGCTCGGCGACGTGCTGCCGCCTCAGCGCGACAACCGCGAGCAGGCGTTCGAGGACCGGGTCAAGGACACCCTCGCCGACCTCGGTCTCCAGGAAGTGGTGAGCTACCGGCTGACGACGCCCGAGGCGGAGTCGAGGCTGCGACTCGAGGAAGCCGAGCCGCTGCCATACGTCCGGCTCGCCAATCCCTCGACCCTCGACCGCGTCGTCATGCGCCGCAGTCTGCTCGCGTCGGTGCTGGAAGCCGCGGCGTCGAACAGCCGCTTCGAGGACCGGCTGGCCCTGTTCGAGGTCGGCCCCGTGTTCCCGGTGAACGAGGACGAATCGCTGCCGATGGAGCGGCAGCGCACCGCCGTCGTCCTTGCCGGTCCACGCCAGGGAGACCACTGGCAGGTGGTTGGCCGCAGCGAGGACTGCTTCGACTTCTTCGACGTGAAGGGCGTGGTCGAAGTCGTCATGGACCGGCTGGGCCTGGAGGTCGAGTTCGCGGCGCCAGAGGCGGATTCGGCGCCGACGGCGTTTCGCGCCGGCCGATCAGCCGCCGTCCTGCTCCCCGGCGACCCCGAACCCATCGGTTCGCTCGGCGAAGTCCACCCGGCGGTGACTGCGAGCTTCGACCTCGAGCCCGCGCCGGGACGGCCCGTGCTGGCTGCCGAACTCGAACTCGACCGCATCCACGACCGCATCCCCGACTCCCTCGAGGTCGACCCGGCGCCGATCTATCCTGAAGTACGCGAAGACCTGGCCCTGGTCGTGGACGAGGCGACGCCCGCTGCGGCAGTCGAAGCTGCGCTGCTCGCCGCCGGCAAGCCCCTGGTCTGCGGCGTCGAGCTCTTCGACATCTTCCGCGGGGAGGCAATCGGCGACGGCTCGAAGAGCCTGGCCTACCACCTGACCTTCCGGGCCCCGAACCGCACCCTGCGCGACCGGGACGTGAAGAAGCTGCGTCGGCGCATCCTGGGACAGCTCGAGAGGTCGGTCGGCGCCAGGATCAGGGAGTAGACGGCGAGCGGATGCCGCCGCCGTTCGTCGCGCTTGTCAGCGGCGCACTCCCCAGACGAGACAGCAGCGCGACGACGGCGTGCTCCACCCGGAGTGCGCGCGGTCCGAGACTCACGGTCCGACCGGTGCCGCGTGCGAACGAGTCCAGTTCCTCGTCGAGAAACCCGCCTTCGGGACCGACCAGGACCATGGTGGGGCCGTCGACGCCAAGGGGGCACGGTTCTGCACCCCCGGCGTCGGCGACCAGGAAGTCGTCGTGGTCCCGAACCAGGCCGGGCAGCGCTTCGAACAGGTCCTGTCTCCGCGCCAGACACTCGACATCCGGCAGCACCGTGTCGCGCGCCTGCGCCAAGCCCAGCATGAGGTGCCGCCGCAGCGCCTCGGGCCGCATCACCGAGCTCTGCCAGTAGCTCTTCTCGACCCGCGCCGTGTGGGCGAGCAGGATCCGCTTGACGCCCATCGCCGCGGCTGCCTGCAGAATCCGGCCCACGAACCTGGGTCGGGGCAAGGCCAGCACCAGCGTGACCGGGAGCGGCGGCGGCGGCTCGCCGTCCAAGGGTCCCAACTCCAGCACGACGCGCTCCCGGTTCAGCTCGACGATCCGTCCGCGGCCCGTGCCGCCGCCTGACCGGCCCACCTCCAGCGCGTCGCCGACCTCGGCCCGAAGCACCTTGCGGACGTGCCGGAGGCGCTCGCCGCCTACCATCGCGCGTCGGGCCGCGCCGGGGCTCGGATCGAGGTCGTCGTCCTCCAACAGAAGCAGGTTCATGCTGCTACAGTCACGCGCTCGAACGACGCAGCTTGCGCTCCAGAGACCACTGGCAGAGGAGGACGGACCGGTATGGCAGCAGAGAATTTCCCGATCGAGGCCGGACACATCATGATGTTCGCCCGCGCGGTCGGCGACCCGAACCCCATTTATCACGACGCGGACGCGGCGGCGAACACGGAGCCCGGCCAGATCATCGCGCCGCCAACCTTCTACCAGGCGTCGGCGCAGTACGACCCGGACTACTTCCTGCGCCCGAAGATCGGAGAACCGTGGTTCGGCTCCGGCAAGAACCCCACCGGCGTGCCGCCCCGGCGGACCGGCGGCGACGGCGGTACCGGCCTGCATGCCGAGCAGCGCTTCGAGTACTTCCGGCACGTGAGCCCGGGCGAGACCCTGACCCTCAAGGCACGCCCCGGCAAGACCTGGGAGCGGCAGGGCAAGCGCGGCGGCAAGCTCACGTTCAGCGAGAACATCGTGGAGTACTTCGACGAATCCGGCGAACTCGTGGTGCGCGCCACCGGCGTCGGCGTGCGCACCGAGAAGGTCGTGGAGAGCGACTGAGGAGAGAACACATGGCACTTCAGGCAAGCAAGCTCAAGGTCGGCGACACCTACACCCAGAAGCTCACGGAAGACCTTTCCCGGACCCAGATCGTCCAGTACGCGGGCGCCTCGGGCGACTACAACCCGCTTCACTCCGACGAGATCTTCACCACCAGGGTGGCGAAATACCCCACGGTCTTCGCCCACGGCATGCTGACGATGGGCATGACCGGCCGCATGGTGACCGACTTCGTCGGCGACGGGCGGCTCACCGCCTATGGCGTGCGGTTCACGCGCCAGGTGTGGCCGGGCGACGCGCTGACCGCGACGGCGAAGGTCGACGCGGTGCGCGAGGAGGACGGCCAGAGTCTGGTGGACCTCTCCGTCACGACGGTGAACCAGGACGGCGATGTCGTCGTCATGGGCAAGGCCACGGCGCGGATCGATCCGTAGCCGAAGCCGAATGCGGGCCGAACCCCGCATTCCTCCGTCTGGGGCCTGCTGTTGTCGCTCGTCGTCGAGGACCCGCGGCCGGATGCGGGCCGTATCCTGCATTCTGTCTTCCGGTCCGCGGCCCGTGGCGGACGGCCTGCCGGTCATCGTCAGACGAGACGGCAGAGGCCGGTTCCAGGGCGGCACGCAGGCCGGTTCCAGGGCGGCCAGGCGGCGTTTCCGGAGTCTTCGAAGAGGAATCCGATCGCGTTCCGGTCCACCTCACCCTCCGCAGTCACGCCGCGCGGTCACGCCCTGGACTGCGAGTTCACGCCCTGGACCGCGAGTTGCCGCAGAGCGTGGTCGGCCAGCACCAGGGCGATCATCGCTTCGCCCATCGGCACGAAGCGCGGCAGCAGGCAGGGGTCGTGCCGGCCCTTCGTGGCGATCGTCGTCGGCTGGCCGGCCCGCGTCACCGTGTCCTGGGGCCGCGGCAGGCTGCTGGTCGGCTTGACCGCGCAGCGCAGGATGATCGGCTGACCGGAGGAGATGCCGCCCAGCATGCCGCCGTGGCGGTTGCCGCGCGTGGCGACGCGGCCTTCCCGCATCTCGAACGGGTCGTTGTTCTCGCTGCCGCGAGCGCGGGCGACGCCGAAGCCGGCGCCGTATTCGACGCCCAGCACCGCCGGCAGACTGAACAGCGCCTTCCCCAGGTCGGCCTTCAGCTTGTCGAACACCGGTTCGCCCCAGCCCGGCGGCACGCCGGTGGCGACGAGTTCGGAAACGCCCCCGACCGAGTCGCGCTCGGAGCGAATCCGTTCGATCAACTCCGCCATCCGCGACGCCGTCTCCTGGTCCGGGCAGCGAACGGGGTTCGCCTCGACCTGATCGAGCGTGACCGCGGCTGGATCATCGATGTGCGCCTCGAGGTCGCCGATCCGCCTGACGTAGCCGACAATCCGGACCCCCCAGCGCTCCCGCAGCAGCTTCCTGGCCACCGCGGCCGCCGCCACGCGGACCGAGGTCTCGCGGGCACTGGACCGTCCGCCGCCGCGATAGTCGCGGAAACCGTACTTCGCGTCGAACGTGTAGTCGGCGTGGCCGGGGCGGTACTTGTCCCTGATCTCGCTGTAGTCGCGAGGCCGCTGGTCCCGGTTCTCGATCAGGAAGGCGATCGGCGTCCCGGTCGTCCTGCCCTCGAACACGCCGGAGAGGATGCGAACCTCGTCCGGCTCCATCCGCTGCGTGGTCAGCCTCGACTGCCCGGGCCGCCGCCGGTCCAGGTCCGGCTGCAGGTCCGACTCGGACAGTTCGAGGCCCGGCGGAATGCCGTCCAGGATGCCGACGTAGCCCGGCCCGTGGCTCTCGCCGGCCGTGGTCAGCCGCAGCGCGGCGCCGAACGTGTTCCCGGCCATGACCCGGTCACTCTGCCACAGCCGGCTGCGGCCGCAGCCGCGCATGTTCCGACCCGCGAGGAGCGGCAACGCCCCGCGCGGCGAAGACCTTCGCGGACCTTGCGCCGCGACGTCGTGGGCACGGCGAACCCGGATGCCCTTACCTGCCAGGCACGATCTCGCCCGCCTCGATCTCCAGGTCGAGGTCGGGAAGGGACAGCCGGTCGCTGCCGGAACGGGTCGACGATTCGGCGTATCCGTCCGGCTCGGGCAGGCGGTAGACCTCGACCCTGTTCGCTTCCAGATCGACGATCCACACTTCCGGCACCGAGTGGCGAGCGTAGAGCGGCAGCTTCACCCCGCGATCGAAATGCAGGCTCGAGCGCGAGACCTCGATCACGAGAAGGGCATCGGCCGGTCCGGGATGGCGCTCGCGATAGCAGTCGTCGCGCCACCGCAGGACCGCGACGTCGGGCTCGGGCTCCGACAGATCGCTCAGCCGCAGCGGCTGTTGAATGGAGACGACGGCCCGTTCCCCGGCAGCTTGAACGAGCGTCCGGTTCAGAACGTTGATGCACCCCGCATGGGGGCTGCCGGCAGGCGACATCACGACGATCTCTCCTTCGATCAGTTCCACCCGATCGTCCTCGCCAAGGATGCCGGCCCGCGCCATGGCGTAGTAGTCCTCGACCGTGAACAGCCGCCTGGAAGGCGCCCCGGCTGCCGGAATCGGCTCCAGCTCCAACGCTGCCACTGTCATGTCGAGGATCATAACTGCCGGTCCGCGCCCGGGCCGGCGTAGACTCGTGCGCATGGAGCCTCGCTCGCAGGCAACGCGCCGCCCGTCCGGGCTGTCCTTCAGATCGCCGCCTATCGATGCCGTCGGTGTCGAGGAGCGGGTGGCTCGCCTCTGCTCTCGCAGCATCAAGAAAGAGGCGAAGCTCCAGGCTCTGCACCTGACGTTGTCGATGATCGACCTGACGACGCTCGAGGGCGCGGACTCCGAGGGCAAGGTGCGCCAGCTCTGCGCCAAGGCGCTACAGCTTCACGCGGCGCTGCCGGATCTGCCGCACGTGGCAGCGGTATGCGTGTACCCCGCCCTGGTCGGCGTCGCGAAGCGGGCGCTCGAGGGCAGCGGCATTCGCGTCGCTTCCGTCGCCACCGGCTTTCCCGCAGGACAGGCGCCGCTGGAGATCAGGTTGATGGAGGTGCAGAAGGCCGTGGAGGCCGGCGCGGACGAGGTCGACATGGTCATCTCCCGCGGCCGCTTCCTGGCCGGCGACTTCGGCTGGACCGGGGACGAGATCGCCTCGGTCAAGGAGGCCTGCGGCGACGCTCATCTCAAGGTGATCCTCGAGACCGGCGAACTGGGCACTCTCGACGCAATCCGACGCGCCTCGGACCTGGCGATGCGTTCCGGCGCCGACTTCATCAAGACCTCGACCGGCAAGATCAGGCCGGCCGCGACGATGCCGGTCGTGCTCGTCATGCTGGAGGCGATCCGCGACCATTACCTCAGGACGGGACAGCGGATCGGCATGAAGCCCGCCGGCGGCATCTCCACCGCCAAGGACGCGATCCGGCACCTCGTCATGGTGCGCGAGACCCTCGGTCAGGACTGGCTTGATCCGGGCCTCTACCGGTTCGGAGCGAGCTCGCTGGCCAACGACGTGCTGCGGCAGATCGTCAAGCAGCGAAGCGGCATCTACCAGTCGTTCGACGACTTCTCGCTGTGAAAGGGGTGAAACCGGAATCCATGGACAACAGCACGGCAGCCGCGGGAATCGCGCCGCTGCGTCTCGGCGGCGAGGACGGCTGGTCCTACGCGCCGGCGCCGGAATCGACCGACCACGTCGAACTTCGGGACAGCTACGGTCTGTTCATCGACGGGCAATTCACCGATGCAGCCGACGGCCGGACGTTCGAGACCGCGAACCCGGCCACGGAAGAAAAGATCGCGGACGTCGCCCTGGCTTCCGACGTCGATGTCGATGCGGCGATGGCGGCGGCCCGGCGCGCCTACGAGGACGTCTGGTCGGTGCTGGCGCCCCGCGAGCGCGGCAAGTACGTCTACCGGATCGCCCGCGTGCTCCAGGAGCGGAGCCGGGAGCTCGCGATCACCGAGTCGCTCGACGGCGGCAAGCCGATCCGCGAATCGCGCGACGTCGACATCCCGTTGGCGGCCGCGCACTTCTTCTACTACGCCGGCTGGGCAGACAAGCTGGACTACGCCTTCCCCGGTCGGGGCGCCGAGCCGCTCGGCGTCGCCGGCCAGGTCATCCCCTGGAACTTCCCCTTGCTCATGGCGGCCTGGAAGATCGCCCCGGCCATCGCCGCCGGCAACACGGTGGTGCTCAAGCCGGCCGAGACGACGCCGCTCACGGCGCTCAAGCTGGCCGAGATCATCCAGGAAGCGGGTCTGCCGCCCGGCGTCGTCAACATCGTCACCGGCGCCGGCGAGACGGGCGCCGCCGTGGTCCAGCACGAGTGCGTCGACAAGGTCGCATTCACCGGCTCCACCGAGGTCGGCAAGCTGATCCGGCGTGCGCTCGCCGGCGCCGGCAAGCACTACACGCTGGAACTCGGAGGGAAGGCGGCCAACCTGGTGTTCGAGGACGCCGCCGTCGACCAGGCGGTGGAGGGCATCGTCAACGGCATCTTCTTCAACCAGGGCCACGTCTGCTGCGCCGGCTCGCGCCTGCTGGTTCAGGAATCGGTCGCCGACCAGGTGATCTCCAGGCTGAAGGCCCGGATGGAAACCCTGATCGTCGGCGATCCCCTGGACAAGAACACGGACATCGGAGCGATCAACTCGCGCGCCCAACTCGACAGGATCGAGGAGTACCTGGAGATCGGCGAGGCTGAGGGCGCCGAACCGTTCCAGACCTCGTGCCGGCTGCCCGAGCGCGGCTACTGGTGCCGGCCGACCCTGTTCCTGCGGGCGTCGCAGTCCCACCGCGTGGTGCAGGAGGAGATCTTCGGCCCGATGCTCGCAGTGCAGACCTTCCGCACGGTGGACGAAGGCATCGCGATGGCCAACAACACGCCCTACGGCCTCTCCGGCGGGGTCTGGAGCGACAAGGGGGCCAAGGCGTTCCGGGTCACGAGCCGGATCCGCGCCGGCGTGCTGTGGGCCAACACGTACAACAGGTTCGATCCGACCGCACCGTTCGGCGGCTACAAGGAGAGCGGCATCGGCCGGGAGGGCGGGATCAGTGGACTCCACGCCTACCTGCGTCCGCTGCGCCGGCCGTTCACCGCCCGCAGCATCGACCCGGAGTCGGGCGGCGCAGCCGGAGGAGACCGCATGAGCAGGCAGCGGTCCGCCGCATCGGCCGACCGGCTGCCGGTGCTGAAGACCTACAAGATCTACGTCGGCGGCAGGTTTCCACGCTCCGAGTCCGGACGCTTCGACCGGGCGCTGGCGCCCGACGGCACGCCGATCGCCAACATCTGCCGCTGCTCGCGCAAGGACGTCCGGGACGCGGTGACTGCGGCTCGTGCCGCCCAGGCCGGCTGGGCCGCCCGCACGGCCTGCAACCGAGGCCAGATCCTTTACCGGATAGCCGAGATGCTGGAAGGTCGAAGCGCGCAGTTCGAGGCTCTGCTGGCGGCCGGAGGCGCTGCCGTTGAGGACGCGTCCGCCGAAGTCCAGGCCGCGATCGAACGGCTCGTCCACTACGCCGGCTGGACGGACAAGTACAACCAGGTGTTGTCGAGCGTCAACCCGGTCGCCACGTCGCATTTCAACTTCTCGATCCTCGAGCCGATGGGCGTCGTCGGCGTGCTGGCCCCCGAGTCGCCCCTGCTCGGCCTGGTGTCTGCCATCGCGCCCGCGATTGCCGGCGGCAACACGACCGTGGTGCTGGTCACCGGCAGCCAGCCGCTGCCGGCAGTGACCTTCGGCGAAGTCCTCAACTCCTCCGATGTGCCCGGCGGCGTCGTCAACCTCCTGACCGGACGGTCCGACGAGATGCTCGCCCCTCTGGCCGCGCACCGGGATGTCGATGCGCTCCTCCTCTGCACTGGTGACCGGGATGTCGCCAAGGCCGCCGAGATCGAGGCCGTCCACAACCTGAAGCGGGTCGCAGTGCGGCCGCACCAGGACTGGACGGCCGTCCAGGGCCCCTGTGAAATCGCCGACCTGCAGGAAGTGAAGACGACATGGCACCCGATCGGGAACTGAGCGCCAGCGCCGCCGAGCAGGCGGCCCGGAAGCGACCCGACAGACCGCCCGAAGCGGAAGAGATGGAACTCCCGCTTCACGCCCGCAACCGCGCTGCCGAGCTCGTCAGGTCGCCGGACAAGCTCAAGGAGATGGTCGAGGAAGCCCGGGCGAAGGCGGCCGGCTCCGGCAGTTCGCCGGGCCCTCTCGCCGCGGTCATCGAAGACCTCAGGACGATGTTCGATCTGCTTCGAGCCGTTGCCAGGGGCTCCTACCGCCTGAGGAAGGAGACCCTGATTCTCATCGCCGGCGCCGTGCTCTACTTCGTGATTCCCATCGACGTGATTCCCGACTTCATCCCGGTGGCGGGCTTCCTCGACGACGCCGCGGTGATCGCCTGGGTGGTCAGGACCTGCAAGACCGAAATCGACCTGTTCAGGGCTCTGACGACCAACGGCGACGACGACGCGGCGGCGGCATCCGCCGATCCGGCCGCCGTCTGAACGGGACGCCGCGAGGGCGCACGCCGGGCGGCTAGAGTGCCGCCGCGCCGTGGTACGCCCGTGCCACCCACGCCATGAGCTGAGCGCAAAGGAGACCCAGCGGAGTCCCGACCAGGTTGCCGAGCACGCCCATCAGCACGCCAACCGCGGCCAGGGCCGGCTGGAAGACGCCCGCGACGACCGGAGTCGAGATCACGCCGCCGACGTTGCCCATGCTGCCGGTGGCAAACAGGAAGAGGGGCGCCCGCAGCAGGCGCATGGCCGCGTACAGGCAGGCGACGTGGATGCCGATCCACACCACGCCGACCGCGAGCACCTGGGGCGCCTCGGCGATCGCGGCCAGGTTGCCGCCGGCGCCCATCGTTGCGACCATCAGGTAGAGGCCGCCGTAGGCCACGGGCGTCGCGCCCCGGTGGTCGAGGCGTCGGAGCGGCGTGAAGGAGAGCCCCAATCCGACCGCCACCACGAGCAGGATGCCCCAGGTGAAGTGCGAAAGCACCGAGCCCACCTGCGGCAGCAGCTCGCCGCCGCGCATGCACAGCCAGCTCCCCACGAGGCCGACGCCGAGCATGGCGGCGAAGGCAGGCAGCGTGATGGGCCTCGCCTTCTCCGCCTGCACCCTCTGCAGCCGCTCGCTCAGCCGGTCGAGTTCCTCGCGCCGCGCCCGGTGGCGGCGGTCGATCCGGTTCTGGTGGCCGCTGAGCAGGATGACGATGGACATCCAGCCATAGCCGACGACCGAGTCGACGATGATCATCGGCGCGAAGATGTCGTCCGGTGCGCCGACGCCCTCCTTGATGGCGATCATGTTCGAGAGACCGCCGATCCACGAACCGGACAGCGCACCCAGGCCCTTCCAGGCCTGCGGGTCGAGAACCGGCTGGAAGAGCGCCAGCGCGATCGGACCGCCGATCACGATGCCGACCGAGCCGGCGAGCAGCATCGCGGCCGCCAGCGGCCCCAGGCGGCGCAGCGCCGGCACGTCGGTCGCCAGCACCAGGAGCAGCAGGGCGCATGGCATCAGGTAGTCCGTGCACCAGTCGTAGAACGGCGACTCGGCGGGTGTGATCCCGGCCGTGGTCAGCACCACGGGCAGCAGGTAGATCCAGACGATCGGCGGCAGGGTCCTGAACAGCCGTTCGAACGCCGGAGTCTGCGCCAGCGCGAAGATCGCCGCCACGAAGCCGGCGAAGAAGACGAGCAGGGCGGTCGGATCGTTGATCAGCGCCTGCTCTGCCATCGCCGGCCGAGTCTATGGGCTTGTGTCGCTTGACGCGGTGGAGCAGGTCCGGCGGCGTGCGGCAGCGTCGGCTCATGGTCGTCCGTGGCTGCCGGCGAGGATCGGCTGGGCTCGAGGCTCCGGGACTGTCTGGCGTTCGGGGCGGCCGCCGCGTCCCGACTGCTATCTTCGGACTCCGTCCCGGCCAAGCGTTCCATGCCTTCGGAAAGGCTGACCATGAGATCAGGAAACCATTCCGCTTCAGCCGCCGCGTCGACCCTGGCTGCAGCCTGCCTCCTCTTCGCATCGGCCGCCCAGGCCCAGTTCGGGGCCAGACCCGACCGTTCGTCCCTGCTCGACGACGGCGCTCTGCACGTCATCATCTGCGGCAGCGGTTCACCCCTGCCGAGTGCCGAACGCGCCGGCCCCTGCACCGCAGTGATCGCCGGCGGCAGGCTGTTCCTGGTCGATGTCGGACCCGGGTCGACGGAGAACCTGCGTCTCTGGGGGCTGCCCCTGGGCAGTCTCGCCGGCGTCCTGCTGACCCACTTCCACTCCGACCACATCGGTGAACTGGGCGAAGTGACCTTCGCGAGCTGGACCTCGGGCAGGGCCGTGCCGCTCGACGTGTACGGCCCGGTGGGCGTGGACCGGGTCGTGGCGGGCTTCCAGTCCGCCTACGAACTCGACGTCTCCTACCGTATCGCCCACCATGGCGCCGACCTGTTGCCGCCGGAGGGCGGAAAGGCAGCGCCCCATTCCGTCGAGCTCTCCGAGGAGGCGCCCTCCCGGGTCATCCACGACGAGGACGGAGTGAAGATCACCGCTTTCCTCGTCGACCACGAACCGATCTCACCGGCCGTGGGCTACCGGATCGACTTCGGCGGCCGGTCGGTCGTCGTCAGCGGCGACACCGTCCGCTCGGCGAACCTGGAGGCAGTCAGCCGAGGCGTCGACGTGCTGGTCCACGAGGTTCTCTCCGAGGCGCTGATCGAGGGGGCGGCGCAGGCGCTCGAGAGCGGCGGCAACGAACGGACCGGGAAGATGATCCGGGACACGCTCGACTACCACACTTTCCCCGCCGACGTGCATGCGCTGGCCGCCGACGCGGAGGTCAAGCTTCTGGTCCTCAATCACCTGGTGCCTCCCCTGCCGGCTGCGCAGGCGGAAAGCGTCTTCATGCGCGGCCGAGCGGAGGACGCACCGAACGATGCCGTGGTCGGCGTCGACGGCATGCATGTCGCCCTGCCGGCAGAAAGCGACGAGTGGACGGTCGAGACGTTCTAGCCGCCGCAGAGTCCATGTCTGACTGCAGCCCCCATTGCGCCGGGAGCTTGCGCCGCGGCATTCGCTGCGTTGCGTTCTGCGGCGCAAGCTGCTAGCAGTATCCATGTTGTCAAGTTGAGGCAGGCAGGCGGGTCGAAGGTGCTCGGCAGTGGTGTTGAGGTGGTTTCCGGTTCTGTCGAGAGTTCGAGGCTTCGCCAAGGTGCACACGGTGGGTGATCAAGCCGCGGCAGCCGTCGTCGGGGCTGTGGAAAACTGCTGATTCTGTGGAATCCTGTCCGGTCCGCAGTGGGCTTCGACGGGCGTTTCCCGCCCGGGGCCGAATGCGCCACTTGCGACTTGAACGCTGCCGTGAATCTCCGACGCTTCTTCTTCGTGCTCCCTGGGGACCACCTCGGTGTTTCGAGGCGGTGTTGTTCAGGGCGCGGCATGGAGCCCGCGACGCTCCCAGAGGCGGTTCTGCTGCAGGAGGGCATTGGCGAGGACGACGAGTTTCCGCATGACGCAGGTGAGTGCGACCTTGGAGGGTTTGCCGGCGTCCTTCAGGCTTCGGTACCTGCTTCGCAGATCGGGATTGAAGCGGATCGCGGCGAGAGCAGGCATGTAGAGCATGGATCGGACGCGCCGCCGGCCGCCGCCGATGAAGCTGCGTCCCTTCCAGAGGCCGGATTCTCTGGTCACGGGTGCGAGGCCGGCAAGGCTGGCAGCGGTGGAGCGGGTCAGCTCGCCGAGTTCGGGCATGTGGGCGAGCAGGCCCGCGGCGGTGATGCGGGAGATGCCGGGGATCGAGGTGAGAATCTCGACCCGGCGGGCAAGGGAGTCGTCGCTTTCGAACAGCTTCCCGATCTCGATGTCGATGCGCCTGATCTGGCGCTCGATGCTCCGGCGCCGGTCCCGGTTCTGGCGCTGGAGCAGCGTCAGGCGCAGGTGCTTGCTGCGGTTCAGCAACGCGGTCCGATCCCCGACCAGAGCCTCGCGTGCGGTTTGCAGTTCGGCCAGGTCCCGCTGCAACTGCGATCTGACCGGGGTCAGGGGCAGGTGGTGTGCGGTATCGGCCATGCAGGCCAGCACCCTGGCGTCGATGGCGTCGGTCTTGGCGCTCATTCCCAGTGCCCTGGCAAAGCACCTCACCCGGTAGGGGTTCATTCGCTTCAGCGGCAGTCCTGCGTCCTGAAGCGTCTCCTCGAACTCCCGGTGCCATGGTCCGGTCGGTTCATAGGCGATGCAGTCGACGTCGGAGCCGATCCAGTCGATCAGCGCCTCGAACCCGCGCGGGTCGTTGGCGAATCTCCTGGTCCTGCCCTCGGGCAGACAGTGGGCATCCAGGTGATTCCTGGAGATGTCGATGCCGATGCTACGCTTGCTCATCTTCCCTTCTCCTGTGCTTGTCATGCGAGCCTTGATGCTCAGGTATCCATTCAGGACGTCGGGAAGGACGGTGGCGGCCAAACTGCTAGACGGCCCTTTCGGCCAAGCCAGCGACGGCCCGACCACCGTCCCCCATCGGCGCCCCCGCGGGGGCGCCGATGCGCCGGGACTACCCACCGCCCCGGAAGACCGAATCTGAACAGACAAGTCCGTGGCGCCCGCAAACCACGAAGTCGAACTCGATTTCGCGGTCGAGACCGCGTGGATCGCCGGCCAGTTGACGCTCGAGTTCTTCCGGCTCGGCGTCGAGACGGAGTTCAAGAGCGACCTGACACCGGTCACCGAGGCCGACCGGGGCGCGGAGGAGCTGATCCGCTCGCGGATCGCCGAGACGTTCCCGGGCGACATCGTGGTGGGCGAGGAGTTCGGGGCGAGTGACGATGGGGCGAGTGACGAGGCGGCGCGCGCGGAAGGCGCCGGCGGCCGCCGCTGGTACGTCGACCCGATCGACGGCACCCGTTCCTTCGTCCGCGGCGTGCCTCTCTACGGCATCCTGATCGGCTTGGAGATCGAGGGGCGGGTGGAGGTCGGCGTCGCCCATTTCCCGGGCATCGGCGAAACCGTGGCCGCCGCCGCAGGCCACGGCTGCACGCTGAACGGCGAGCCGGCCAGCGTCCGTTCGACCGCCAGTCTGGCCGAGAGCTACGTCTCCTTCGGCGACCCGGGACTCTTCGTCGACTCCAGGCACCGAGCGGCGTGGAACCGCATGATGGAGCAGACCGCCTATCGTGTCGGCTGGTCCGACGCCTACGGCCACGCCCTGGTCGCCACCGGCCGGCTGGAACTGATGGTCGATCCACAGATGAACGCCTGGGACTGCGGGCCGTTCCCGGTCATCCTGCGCGAAGCCGGCGGCTACTTCGGCGACTGGGACGGCAACGAGACGATCCACTGCACCAGAGCCGTCAGCACCACCCGCCGGCTGCTGCCCGACGTTCTCGAACTGCTCCGTCGTTGAGGCCGGGTCCTGTTCCGCGATCGACTGCATCGCGGCCTCCCTGGCGGCGCCGGATACGCGGGTTCGTGCGGTGAAGGACCCGAGGAGTCTCCTCGGGCCGAGCGATTCGGGCCTCGCAGCTGTGCCGCTGGCATGCGAGCCGCAGGGCTGACCCCGAGCATCAGCAGGCCGCCCGATGGCGTCGCCTCCACCGCCGCCCGAGCGATGTTCCTGCGGCAGGCAGGGCAGTCGGAAGGGGCTGCTGCTCCCCTCCTTTTCCGATTCTGGCGGCCGAACGCCGACCACCCTCCGCTGGATCCAGAATCCCGGATCCACCATGCGGGGCGTGACCGGATCGCACTCCTCCTTGACATCCGGCGAGTTCATCGTGTAGTCCTGTTCTCATCTTCGTACAACCTGATCCGAGGAGGAGCCATGAAGCGACTCGCAGTGGCCCTGTTGTTGCTGGTACCGGGCGGCCTGTTTGCCGATGCGCCGGAAACCGCAACCGTCAGCGGCCGAATAGTGGATCCCGGCGGTTCCGTGCTGCCGGGCGTAACCATGACCCTGACCAGTGAGCGTGGCGACAAGTCCACGCGGACCGACGAGAACGGCCTGTTCCGCTTCGTCGGCGTCGTCCCCGACGACTACACCCTGCTGGCGGAACTGGCAGGCCTGGGCACTGCCCAGGCCAGGTTCCACGCCGCGGCAGGCGACCGGAAGTCGGTCGATCTCACCCTGCAGGCGGCGGTCGAGGGGGTGATCACGGTCACGGGCGAGACGCCCATGGTCGACAAGTTCAATGTCACCGCAGGCAGCACCGTCACGTCCGAGATTGGCGAACAGACCGCCGGCACGACGCGTACCTACTACGGTGTGATCAACGCCCTGCCCGGCGTCACCTCCGACGCGCGGAACGACGACATCCAGCAGACGCGCCCCTCGGTCAACGGCACCCACTTCGCCGACCAGGGCGTCTACATCGACGGCGTCGACACGACGTTCGCCAAGTTCGGCGGCAGCCGCGTGTTCCTTCCCACCACGGCGGTCACCGAGGTGTCCATGGAGGCCGGCGGATCCTCCGCCGAGTACGGCCGCTATCTCGGCTCCTCGACCAATGTGATCGTGAAGTCGGGCACGAACCGCTGGCACACCGATGCACTGTGGCAGCGGCAGGCGATCGACTGGGGCGCCGACTACAAGGACCAGCCTTCGCTGGCTGAACGGCGAACCCAGCCGTATCCGTCGGACTGGTTCCGGCGTTGCCACGGCGATGAGCGCGACCAGGGGCGAGGCCAGATCCTGCCCAGTCTCGTGGAAGAGATCACCACCACCAATCGCGAGCCGTGTCTGCCGGGCTCGGACGAGTGGGCCGGCGCTTCCAGCGGCTACGAGTTCTCGACCGGCGGTCCGATCCGGCGCGACAAGTTCTGGTTCTTTCTTGGCGTAAGCGAGTTCGACGACGCCTACTCGGAACGGCTGCTCGGCGGCGACCCGTACGACGTCAGCCTCTTCAACGACGCGCGCATCTTCAAGATGAACATGCAGCCCACGGCGGAGCACTCCTTTGCCGCTTCGGCAATCGACACACCGGCGTTCAGGAACTACTTCAACGACCAGTCGGCCGACTACTGGACGCCGACGCCGCACGAGAACGACAGCGTCCTGTCGACGGTCAACTGGAACTGGGCGCTTTCTGGCGACTGGTATCTGGAGGCCAAGGTTGCCTTCCAGGAGACGCAGGAGAACAAGTACCTCTCCTGCTACAACAAGCTGGAGCAGGAGAATCCCGCCGTACTGAACCCCGACGGGATACCTCTGCTCGAGTGGCTTGCGCAGGACAACTTCCCCGACGCTCCGGCCCGCATGGTGGAGACCTGCCTGCAGGCCAAGTCGCTCGACCGCGGACCGATTGCCGGGCATAGCGCGACAGACACCTCGGGCGGCGACACCAGCTACCCGCTGCGCTTCCCGTTCGACCCCAGCAGGGGCATCTTCTATCCCGGCAACAACTACAACGTGTACCGAGACAACGAGAACCTGCAGGCCTGGCACAACGGCTGGATACTGTCGGACGGCTTCGGCTTCAACGCGTTCCCGCGCGAGCAGGCCAACGCCGGACTGACCCAGTTCATCGGCGCCAACCACGAGTTGAAGTACGGCATCGACTACCAGGACACGAAGTGGGAGGGCGAGAACGCCCGCGTGCCGTTGCTCAATGGCTGGGGCTTCGACCCCACGAGTCCCTTCGGCTACTACCAGTCCGGGACGCTTGCCGAGGATTCCTGTTCGCTCCTGCGGGGCATCAACACCTCGGAAGACAATCCGACCTTCGTCGGCGGAACGACGCGGGGGCGCGGCTGCTACTTCGTGGACTACAACTCGCCGCTCCTGACCTGTGAAGGGCTCCACAGCGACGGTCTTCCCCACCGGCCGACGCAGATCGAGCGCGTCAACGGCGAGATCGTTCGTACACCGGGTACCTGCGTCGGCCGCGGCAGCGGCGACACCGAGGTCCGCGACATCGGTCTGTACGTCCGTGACCGGTTCACGATCGGCGATCACTGGGTGGTCAACCTGGGAGTCCGGGCAGAGACCCAGGAAGCCTGGAACGATGTCCGGCGCCGGGTGGTCGACGACACCTACGTCGACCCGCGGATCAACATCTCCTACGACGTGAAGGGTGATGGGGGCCTGCTGCTCAACGCCACATGGGGGCAGTACCACGCGATGCTGAACCAGGCCTGGATCTCCGGCGGCGACGTGGCCCGTCCGAGCCTTCACGACCTGTGGAACGGGTACGAGGGCCGTGAGGTCTTCCTCTTCTGCGATCCTGAGGACATTGCCGGTCTCGACTACCTCAGGTCGATCGGCTATGTGGACTACGACTGCAGACATCCGTCGCGGCGCGACACGCTCCGCAACGGCACGGTCGGCGCAGCGACCCCGGGTTACAACCTGCCCTGGGAACTGGCGCAGCCGGGTCTGATGTGGGATGCGATCGCTGCCGGGCTCTACGACTTCGACATCCAGACCTACTACAAGCAGGAGGCCATTCTCGGCCTCGAATGGCAGTTCCGCCCCGACTGGGCACTGGACGTCAAGTACATCGACTGGCAGATGCAGGACATGATGTTCTCGAACTACCAGCTCGATCACCGGGGTCGCGCCATCGGCATCACGGACAACTACCACGATCTGGAGAAGATCGTGCTTGCGTTCGACGACGCCCGCGCTCAGAGATGGGCTGAAGCCGGCTTCGATGAGGCTGATCGGCCGAGCGCGGTGAATCGTGACGCGCTAGCCAATGCCGACCCGGCCAGGAACTCGTACCGCGGCCTTCAGGTCCAGTTGAACCGCCGCTTTGCCGACGGCTGGGCGCTCTACAACAACGTGGCCTGGTCCGAGACCGACACCACGGGAGGCGGAGTCTGGTGGAACAACACGGACAGCGGCTACCTGGAACTCGTGCATGTGAACCTCACGGAAGACGCCATCGAGCAGTGCCAGAACGCCCAGACCATCCCGGACCGCCGGACCGGTCGGACGCGCACCTATCCGGAAGACTGCTACGCGCGCCTGACCGATTTCATCGGCCAACCGGCCAGCATGATCAACCAGCGCGGCGCCAACGGGGTCTCCGACCGGACCTGGATCTACAACTCCTTCGGGTTCAAGACCTGGCGCCTCGGCAACCAGGATCTGACGCTCGGCGGTCACCTGACCTTCCAGACCGGCACTCCCTGGGCGCGGTCGGAGGGCGCGGGAATCAGCGCCCAGAAGGCCTGTGCACCGGACGCGCGGCCGACCGGCCTGGCGACCTGCCCGCCGATCACGCCCTCCGACCCGACCAGCGACGCGAGACCGGGCACGGCAAACGGCGGCGTCGGCGTGCGGCTGCACCCGTTGGGGGCGGAAGGCCGTCGCACGTCGGACGAGTACACGCTCAACCTGACCGGCGCCTGGGGCTTCCCCATGGGCTACCGGGAGGTTCGCGGCGAACTCCGGGTCGAGATGCTGAACGTGACGAACCAGCAGCGTCGCCGGCGTTGGGACGGTCAGGGAGAGGTCTACCCCGTGCGTCGGTACTTCCAGCGCCCGCGGCAGATCCGGGCCAACATCAAGTTCCGGTTCTAGTCGACCTTCGGAGATGACAGGACCGAAGGCTTCTGCCTCCGGTTCGGGCAAGTCAGAGAGGGGAGAGGGCGTCGGCTCTCTCCCCCTCCTGCTTTCCTGGGCTTCGTCGTCGAGGCCGGGTTCTGTTCCGCGATCAGCTGCTCGGCGCGACCAAAGGAACTCTCCAGGGGCCTCATCGCACGAATCCGCGTGTACTGCGCCGCCAGCGAGGCCCTTGTCATCAGGCGCGCCTGTCGTCAGGAGAGACCGCCGGCATCAGCGGTCGTCGATCTCCCTCTCTGCCAGCGCAGGCGATCCAGCGCCAACGCAGGTGACGCAGCGAGAGACCGACGGGCGACCGTTACGCTTCACGACAATCCCTGCTGCCAGCGCAACGCCCTGACGCGGTCGATGTCCTCCCTGGCAACGCGCATGTGCTCGTGTCCAGCCTGCCTTGTGTGACAGTCGACGCACAACGCCCTCAAATTCGACGTGCGGTTGTCGGTCTTGACTCCATTCACGTGATGCACGTGGAGTAGCCGGCGCTCTGCCTGCAGATCGACTCTGCAGTTCTCGCATGTGAAACCGCGCGCCTTTCTGTACCGATCGGAAACCACGCCCCAATTCGGCGTATAGGTTCCGTCGAACTCCCCCGCCGTGCGCGTTGGCTTCCAGGCGAAGCGGGGACGGTGCTCTTCGAAGAACTCGCTCCACTTGAACTCTCGGAACACTCGCCGCCGATTCCTCTCGTAGCCGCGGTAGTTCAGTCTTGTCAGGCAATACTGGCAGACCTTCAACGCTGCGTGTCCCTCGACGCGGTCTCCGTCGTCCTGCATTCCGGTGACGTAGAAGTTCCCGCTGACATTGTTTGTGGCGACGTAGCGTTCATGGCGCCCTTGACGCCGCATCTCCTCCAGCGTACGGCAGTCCGTGACGTGTACCTTGCTGCCCCTCGTTCCATCCTCGATCACCTTGCGAATGCGCCCACCCTGATCCTGGATGTAGAGGACGATCTGCCGTCCCTTGTAGCTCAACAGACCCGATTTCGGGTCGCGCCTGACGCTGTTCAGGTCGTTGATCCTGATCCCTCTCTCCAGTTCGATGTCGATGGGATTCACCCTGGAGAATCGTCTCCTCCTGCTCCGTTCGATGCCCATGATCTCGCCGGTGCGAGGCGTGATCAACAGCGGCTTCGGCTTCGGTCGCGATCCGATCACCGGGTCCAGTCCACGCCGGACGTCGATGTCCAGATCCACCGGGACGCGGCCCGACCCCATCCGGCGTGCCGCATTCTCCAGCACGCCGAGATAGACGTACCACGTCACTGCTCGAGAATCGTGCGAATCTGCGTTTCCGCGTTCGTCACGACGCGGAACAGCACCCGGCGAGATGCCTCCGGGTCTTCACGGCCAGCCGTGTCCGTCACCAGCCGTGATGAGGAGAAGCCCACCGCCGCGACCTTGCGCTTGACCCAGCTTCGATCGTCGGGGAGCGCGGGAAGACCGTGGACGTACTCCAGCACCGATCGCGTACGTCCTTGAGACAATCTCATGTTGTTGAAGTACGCCTCGTCCTCGGTCGCCGACGGCCACTCGCTGGAAGTGTGTCCCTCGAGGCGCACTTCCTCGATGACGTCATCGAACCCACGAAGTACTCGCCGGTAGCGAGGGAAGAAATCCGTGAGGATGGTGGCAAACCGCGGCTGCAGGGCGCTGGCGCCGGCCTCGAACAGCACCTCCGGCGACCGGAACTCGAACGTCAGACTGTCCGCGTCGATCGCCGCGTCCCACTTCTCCAGATCGGCCTCGAACTCGCCGCGCAACGCTCGGTCGATGGCGATCTGGCCCTCGCGGTAAGCCACTGCAACTTCCCGCATGCGGTCCCGGTCGAGGAACGCGCTCCGCATCAACGCGACGGAGATGAGGAGGAACACCATCATCAATCCGGCCATCAGGTCCGAGATCGTCAACCAGTGCTCGCCTGCGGGCGCCGCGGTCTGCCGCGAGCCGAACAGACGTTCCAGCGGGTGCTTCATCGCTCGGTTCTCTGGGATCTAGAAGGGAATGTCATCGTCGGGGGAGGGAGGGCGCCGCGTGCCAGGCCGGCCGGGACTCGCCCTCAGGATTCGGTCCATCTCCTGAACGAGCCGCGTGTAGTCGGCCACGAACCGGTCAGCGATCTGGCCCAGCGCATTCCCCATCCTCTGCATCACTCGGTTCATTTCCCTGGCCTGGGCTTCGTCGAGTGCTTCGAGCTGCCCGGAGATGGCCTCGCCGGTTCGGGAGACGGCCTTGCTCGTCTCTTCGACAGTGCGTTGGATCAGGGTCTCGTTGGCCCGTGTCTGAGCGTTCAGGGCCTCCGTCAACGCTGTCTCCAGCCGCGACTGCATGAGCTCGATGCCGGCGGCCACACGCTGATGAACGCTCTGGATGTCGTCCTGCATCCTGTCGCCTGCCTGTGCCAGCCCTTCCAGCATCTCCCGCGACTTGGCAAGCTGGTCGGTGGAGTCTCTCTGCATCTTCGTCACATGCTCGCCGGCCAGATGAACAGCCGCGCCGATGTCCTCCGTCATCGCCTGCACATGCGCCTGCGCCTGCGGTACCGCTTCGACAGCGCGGTCGCGCAGTTCCGCGAAGGCGGTGAGATGGCGTTCGAGTTCCTCGATCTCTCCTCTGACCGCCTTCACGACATCGGTCAGCTGTTCCATCGATGCCGGGATGCTCTCGCTGCGCTCGGCGATCCGGGCAACCGACTCCTCGATCGCCGCGATCTGCCGCACCGACTGGTCATACAGGACGTGCAGATCCTCGATCTGCCGGCGATAGCCCTCCTGCCACTCCACGAGCTTCCGTACGGACTCGTCGAGCCTCTTGAAGTTGTCGCCGAACTGTTCCGTCAGATTCCGGTTGAAGTCGACGATGACTTCCTTCAGTGCCTCGATCACCTGCTCCGTCGCAGATCTGGACAGCATCTCTGCGAACCCGGCAAGGCGCTCCCAGAGTTGGGCCTCGAACGCTCGCTGCCGGTCCCTCAGGTCTCCCCGCAGCAGCTTCAGTTGACCGGCCAGGCTCGATTCCTCTCCACCGGCGATGGCTTCCCGGATCGCCTGTAGGAGGTCCTTCTGCTCCGTCAGCACGGCAACGACTTCTTCGGGGCCCACATCCGCTTCTGCCGCTGCTGCCGTCCGTGGCGCCAGGACCGGCTCCAGTACCCTGAAGACGAGGCTTGCCAGCAGTCCGGCGATGCTGCTGACGAATGCAGTCTTCAACCCCTGCAGCAAGCCCTCGATGCTCTCGTCCAGATTCGCCGGATCGAAGCCCAGCAATCCCACAACGATCCCGACGAAGGTACCCAGGATCCCGACGGACGCGAGCACCGCCGGTGCATGCGCTGTCAGCGTCGGGGCCCGCCCCTTTCGCAGACAGTACAGAAGCAGGACAAGCAACAGCGGCAGCAGCCACAGAAAGACCTCGGTGACCCCGCCAGGGTCAAACCCGCCCAGGACCGATTCGAAACCTCGACCCAGCACGTCCATCGTCAACTGCCTCTCGGATCTTCGAGTTGCAGCAGGGGCGCTCTGAACAGACAGAGGCCGATCTTCGACGGATCTGCGCTACGGGACAGCCGACCGTGTCGAAACGGACGGGGCCGGGGGCGCGCGGAGTTGTAGCGGGGAGCCGTTGACGCCGGCCATGCGAGGGGCACGGCGACGCACCCTATCAATGCGCCTGGAGGAGTGCCGAGCCCCCTCGTCGTCCGGGGGTGTCGGGCCACTGCCTCGGACTCGGCGCCCCCGGAGCCGCCGTGGGGTCGAAGCCAGTCCGGGGATTCACGTGGGTCGAGGTCCCGCGACTCGGAGGGCAAAGTGGAGTCGGTCGCTGTCGGACGGTGGTTAGCAGCGAGGTGCCCGGACTGCCGAAGGCTGCTGCGGTCGACTACTTCGGGCGCTTGCGGGGCGGACTGGTCTCGCAGGATCCCCCGCACCGAGTCGCCCACCATCAGGGCGCCGGTGAGCACGGACGCCGCGGCGGAGGCCACATTCGTTCGCACGCCGAAGTCACCGATTTCGGCCCTTGGTGCCCGGACCTCTGGCGCGCTTTCGCCGAAGAGGGTCTCAGAAGTCGCCGGGCGGTTTCTCGCCCTCCCCGTGACCCTCCCCGAGCGGTTCGGCAAAGCAGCTCAGCAACTCCCGCACCTCGTCGAGCCGGTTGTCGGGCACGCACAGGGACACCGGGACCGGCGATTTCCCCACCATTCCCATGCCGAACATGCCGACTCCGGCGCTCTGCACCAGGAAGGGAATGTCGTACTGATCCAGGGCGTGACCAATCGCCTCGGCCTCCAACCTCGAATCGAACCGGGCGAGCTCCACGAACTTCATGTCCGGTCTCTGGCGGCGTTCAGCCTGCTGCACCGTGCACGACGGGCCGCATGAGGACGAACAGGAACCCTCACCGAGACTTGCCCGCGACAGACAGCGCCAGGACGTCCCGACGTTTCTCGCCTTCCTCGCAGGCGCCGCATCCGCCCGACCGGGAGGCGACGGGGCCGAGCGGATGCGGGGAACGCAGCCGGCAGATGGACGCCAGCCTCGCCGCAGCCGCGGTGTTGGTCGCGATCTCCCGTTCCGGCAGGTACCGGTTGCGCACCACCGCCGAACGACCGTCCGGCAGCTTGCCAACTCTCTGTCAACGTAGGTGAAACGGTGACCATGCTGTTCGATAGTGGAGGGCAGACTTCGAGGAGGAGGAATGGCAGGCGAGGGCAGAGATCGGGCAGCAGATCGGAGTTCCCGGCCCCCAAGGGCCGACGCGCAGTCCGGCGGCGTGGTTCCCCCACCCGGAGGTTTGGCGAAGCCGACCAGGAAGCAGCTCAAGGTAGAGTACCGCATGCGGATCCTCGAGGAAATCGGACCGTTGCACCGACCGCGGCGAGTTCAGCCGGCTTCTTCGGCGAGAGGGTCTGTACTCTCTGTCGTGGCGTACCTCCTCCACCAGCCCCCGGCAGGGGAAGGAGAGCACACGAAAGCCTGAAGAGCCGAAAGAGGACGCTTCGGGTGCACCGGAATTCCCAAGGAGGCTTTCACATGTCGCGAACGACAGAGAGCTTGAGAAGGCGGATGTCCTGGTGGTCTCGTTCAAGGGCGACTGCTCAGGCATGGATGCGTGGAATCGCCACTGCCTTGCTGCTGACGTTCACGACGCCTTCTCCAGGCGCCGCCAACGAGCGGGTGCTCGAGGACGTCCTGTCCGAGGATGCGGAGACCGTGGAAAAGGCGTTGGAAGAGCTGTGGGACGCACTCTACGGCCCGATGGACATCGACGGCTCGGACCGCCCGTGGACGGCCGACTCGGTCGGCGCGTTGTTCCGAGAGGACGTGGATCTTGCAGCGTGGTTTGGCGAGGTTCTGGAGAGGTCCTGGCCTGAAACGCTGCAAGAGGAGCGTTGGGAATGGAAGACGACGCGGGAGGCCGTCAGCAAGGCGTTTCTACTCCTCGTGTTCATGGCGGGCGGGGCACTTCCGGAGTGGATCGAGTTCGCGGCCGAGAACCACAGGTCCGCGAAGGAGATGTCCGAGGGTTGGCCCGCCGACATCGTGGGCATGGTTCCAACAATGGAACACTTGCGGGACGACAACGGCCCGTTGGCGCAGTTGTCGGACAACGTCGAGGACGACGAGGTCAGGCGTATGGCGCTTGCCCTCGCCAGCCAGACAAGGCGGGTCCAGGAGGCTCTCCCCCGGCTTGTCGAGGACGAGTACGACCGAAGGCAGCGTTCGGGAACGATCGGCTCCGATGACGTGCTTGGCGGCCTTCTTGGGTACCTCGCTCTCGTGCAGGAGCACGTCGGTACGGAAGAGACGCGCGAGGCCGCCTGGACGGCATGGATGAAGGAGCGCGAGGCTCGGGGTCTTCCTGCGAAAGTGGTCGGAGTCGAGGCGCCCTGGAACCTGTTCGGCATGGGTATTGCGAGTTCTAAACTCGGCGAGTCCGGTTTTCCGCTGGAGGGTCGGGCACTCTCGCCCGGGGTTCGGCGAGTGGCCCTGGCGCTGACCGAGGAACCAGCGCTGGCCGATCGCCTTGCGAAGGGAGAGGCCGACGGTCTGGAGGCTGCGGTGGCGCTCCTGGCGAATGAGCGGCCCCTGGCCGAGGAGACCGGGACGCGCATCCTCGACCTCTACTGCGGGTCGCCGGATGGGTCGCTCGACGGCCTTTGTTTCGAGAAGCTGAACCTGCTGTACGCCGGGCCGGACGATCCGTCCCTGCAGTCGATGGAGGCGGATGTCGGTGCGCTCGTGATCGAATCGCTCGTCGGTCTGGTGGATGAGGCGGAGCATCAGTGCGGCGTTCTGGCGGAGTTGGAGGCGGAGGTTTCGCCGGCGGCGGGAGGCCAGTTGGATCCGAGGCAAGAGAGGTGGTCGCGATATCGGATCGAGTCGGTTGGATATCGGATCGAGTCGGTTGGCCGGGAGTTGCAGGACGTTCTTGCCCTCGTGGGGCGGCTGGACTCGGTTCCTCGCCCCGTTCTCGAAGGCGTGTTCGAGTTCTGGTCGACGGAGCGATTCCCGGAAGCGCGGCGGATTCTCGAGGAGAACGACTGGCTGGAGCCGGATGTTGCAGCGGCGTCCTCGGAGCAGAGGGATGGAGTGCGGCCCGGTTTGTCCCCCAGGCGATCCATCGGCACGACGGAGCTTTGCGAAGGGAGAATCTGACTCGGGATCGGGACTTGGCGAACGCGAGCCGCCGGCAGGAGGCGCGTGTGAGTGGCGAGCCGCCGGCAGGCACGCACGATCGGGCAGCGTCGTGAACAGGTTGTTCCACGTTGCAACGGGTGGTTCGTCACCGTGCGTGCACAGCACCGTACGTTCACAGCATGATGCGGCGGAGTGGCCGTTTGCTGGCAGCGGTGAACTCCAGCGGTCGGCACGCGGGCGCGACGGCGCCCGCCAGGGAGATTCCCGGCATGCTGATCTCACAGCCTAGTCCCATTCAAGGATGAGCCTGAGCGGCGCTTGCCTGCCCCGGCGCGTCGGCCCGACTACCGGAAGTCGTGGCTCGGAATCCGTTCCAGGCGGTCGATGGGCCAGAACCTGTCCGCCTTGAGGGATAGCGAGCCGTCCTTCTTCTGCAGGACGCCTTCAACGATCAGGCCGGAGGCGGAGACGACGTGCGGCGGTGCTCGCCGAACTGGTCCGGCATGACGACTGCCTGGCACATCCCGGTCTCGTCCTCCAGGGCCAGGAATCAGGAGGCCGCGGGCCGTGCCTGCACCCTGGCGGACGAAGCCGCCGCCTTGCGGGCCCTCGTTCTCTTCCGGATGACGGAGCCGGCGGTGCGTACGCGTCGCCCGACGGGCGACCGAGAGACGCTCCGGCAAGTGTCAGTTCCCTGCCGTCATCTCACTCCGGCCGGGACGAGGGACGCAGGTCGAGCATCGTCGAGCCCGGTCCGATCTCGACGGTCTGGCGGTGGCGGGTCGGCTGGCCGGCGTCGCCGGCGTCGAACCAGATGATCTCGTACGTTCCGGGTGCCGGCGCCGTCGCAAGGAACCCTCCCGCCGCATCGACGACTCCGTTGCTCACCGCGGTTCCGTACTGATGGACCAGGACGACCTTGCTGCCGGGCCGGGCGTTCGTGAGACCTCGAATCCTGGGGCGAGAACTCACGTCGAAGGCGAGTTCTCGGTGTTCGCCCGCCGCAAGGCCAACCTCTCCCAGCACCTGCCTGGAGCTGGATTGCACGAGGTCGAACCGCCATGTTCCCGATGCGAGCCCTTCGAAACGGAAGCTGCCGTCCTCGGCCAGCGTCTGTCTGCGATAGCCGGCGACGATCGAGTCTGCGTGAACGAGGGCGCTGGGGCCGGCACCCGTGATCCGCCCCTCGACGACAGCATTTTCCGGTTCCATGGCCAGCGTGACATCGAGAAACCGGTCGTCGGCGTCAAGCCGAAGGGTCAGCGGCTGTGCCGTGTGCCCGTCGGCAAACGCCATCAGGGTCACCTCGCCAGGACTCAAGCCGTCAATCTCGAAGAGCGACCCCCGCACGGGAATCCGACGAGGGTTCGATCCCGGCGCCGAGATCGTCACGGAGGCGTCCAGGTCATCCGGCAAACCGGTCAGCCGACCGAAGAGTCGTATCGACGCAGCCCTCAGACGAAGGTCGACCGTGTTCTCACCGGAATGGAGGACGTGCTCCGTGATCTCCGCGGCGGTGCCGAAGGCATGGGTGACGATCCAGACGGGGCCGGGCGGGAGCCCCTCGATGCGAAACTCCCCGTCAGGACCAGTCTCTGCAAGCCAGGGAGTTTCTCCGCCCAGGAAATCGGCGATGAAACTCCGCTGGCTCGGGTCGAGGACGGGCTCGTCCGGCCGGCTCACCGACGCCTGGATCTGGACTCCGTGGGCCGGTCTCCCTTCCGAGTTCCTTGCAGAGCCCAGCATGATCGCCTCCGGTTCCAGTTCGAAACGGACCATCCTGGCTGGGCCTCGCCCGTGACTCACTTCGAACTCGACCTCGGCCGCGATGTAGCCGGGCAAGGTCGCCCGCCCCACGTAGGATCCGGAGTCGGCAACGATCGCCGTGAACTCGCCGGAAGCACCCGTCGCCGGAACATCCGCCACGTCAGATGGGAATCTGACGCCACCCGCCCCCGCCCCGGGGCCGAAGATCTCGACGACAGCCCGGCGCCGGTCAACACCGTCCGGCGCCAGGACGTGACCCGGAATCTCGATGCCGCGCTGCATTCGGATCGTCAGGTGCATCGGATCCCCGGCGTTCCACGAAAACTCCTCCGAAACTCGACCGGCAGCGTCGATGCGACCCGACGCCCGGCTGACATCCGGCGGCAGCCACAGACTCACCGCTCCTTCTTCGATGGGCTGCCACCCGAAGACCGGATCCGGTTCGGCTGCGGTGGAGGCAGGGTGCTCCATCCAGGTCAGCGAGCCGGAGCCGCCCAGGTTGTCGATCGAAATCGCAAGGACATTCGGGGCGCCGATCTCCCCCAGATCCCGATGACCGTAGCCGAGATAGAAGGAAGGCCCGTGCCTTCGTTCGTCCATGCTGAACTCGTACCATCCGCTCGGCAACCCGCTCCTTGCCGCGAGACCGCTCTCCAGACGCAACGGAAAGGTGAGAAAGGGCGCCAGCGGACCGACCTTGTATTCTTCCATGGTCGCGCCTTGGCGAAGTCGTACCAGTTGAACGACAGCAGAGGTGTCGCTCGCTTCGCGGTGGAGGACGGCCGACACGGAAGAGACTCCAAGCCGGTGCACTGCAATCTCCTCTCCGAGGTTCCGCTGTCGCTGCCTGTCGAACTCGGATGCACCCCGGAGAACTCCGGCGCGGAAGGTCAGGAGGACGAACTTCGAGCTGTCCGTGGGCAGCCCCCGAAGTTCGAATGCCCCCTCCTCTGTCGGTTCGTCCGCCATGAGGCGGAAGTCGTCTGCGCCTGCTGCGAATCGGTCGCCGGCCGCCTTCGCAGCTATCGCGACGATTGCCATGTCCTGATACCGGGACGAGGCCCCTCTTCTGGTGTCGATGCGGCCTCGCAGGGAATCGGCGGGTTGCAGACGAATCACGCCCCGACTGCCCGGCACGAAGAAGCCGCCGACGTAGCCGTCCGCGAAGAGCAGCACTCCCGCGATCGCCCCCGCTTCGGGCGGCGTCGTGAGAATGCCGCCTGCACTTTGGCCGAGTCGACAGACGGTGCCTCCCTGCGTGCGGGGCACGGTGAACCCGCGGACCGATGCGACTGCCCGCGAGGTCACCTTGTTCACGACGTGAAGGGTCGAACCCGCCCACGGTGCCGCACGAGCCGCTTCGCGATGCGTCCGGGCTGCCGCCGTCGCGATCTGACCGCTCGTATCCACGATTCCCAGTCGGACCGTCCCTCCGGACTCGTCCCGAACCCGATACAAGGAGTCGCGAGGACCTTTCCACGAACGAAGCACACCGCCCACGCTGACGGACTTCAGAGGCAGCCAATCTTCTTCCGCGGGCTCGACGCATGCAGGGACGGGAGGTCCTCCGGGCCACTCGAACCGCTCGACCGTGGCGCCCGCAAGCGTCAACAGACCGAACAGCGGACTGCACGCCAGACCCTGCACGAGGACACTTGCGGCGGCAGACAGGCAGCTTGCAGTTCGACGGAAAGGCCCCGCTTCGGTCACGGCTGATCCCGTCCGTTGCAATCCGGAATTTCCCTTTGGCAGTTGTCCATGCGGCACGCGCGGCGCCCGCAGGGCGATTCCCGGTGTGTCGACCTCAAGCCTGTTCCCATTCGAGGATGAGCCTGAACGGCGGTTTGCTCGGGAATCGAGTTCTGGGCGAGAGCGTCGGGACAGTTTCCGGGACTGCTGATTGAAGCGAAGCGGAGATCAGCACCAGACCAACGGTAGCATGAGGACCGCGAGGCCGCGGTTGAAGTGCGCGGAGTTGCCGGAGGGTGCGACATGCGAAGACGGCTACGTGGTCTACGGTGAGGACATGATCGTCACGGACACGCCTCTTCCTCAGGGTCTTCTGCCGCTTCCGGAGCCTCCGCCTCCGGACCCGGATCCGGATGAGGAGTTTTGAATGCACCAGGAATTCCCAGGGAAGGTTCACATGTGGCTGACAATGGAGAGCTTGCGAGGGCGGGAGTCCTGGGCTGGTCCTGGGGCGACCGTCCACGCATGGATGCGTGGAATCGCGACGGCCGTGCTGCTGACGTTCATGACGCCTTCTCCAGGCGCCGCCAACGAGCGGGTGCTCGAGGACCTCCTCTCCGAGGACGCGGAGACCGTGGAGAAGGCGTTGGAAGAGATGTGGGACGCACTCTACGGCCCGACGGACATCTACGGCCCGGACCGCCCGTGGACGGTAGACTCGGTTGGCGCGTTCTTTCGAGAGGACGTGGATATTGCAGCGTGGTTTGGCGAGGTCCTGGAGAGTGCTCGACCTGAAGTGCGGGGGGCCGTCGGCTGGTTTATCGGACTCTTGATTATGCAGTATCCAAGTCTGGAGATGATCGAGTTCGCGGGGAAAAACCACATGTCCGCGGAGGAGATGTTCGAGGGCTGGCCCGGTTACATCGTGGACGGAGTTCCAACGATGGAGCATTTGCGGGAAGACGGTGGCCTGTTGCGGAAGTTGGGGGCGAACGTGTCGGACGACGAGGCCAGGCGCCTGGCTCTCGTGTTCGCCAGCCAGATGAGGCGAGTCCAGGAGGCTATCCCCGAACTTGTCGAGGACGAGTACGACCGAAGGCAGCGTTCGGGAACGATCGGCGGCTCCGATGACATGCTTGGCGTACTGCTCTGGTACTTGGCTTTCTTGCAGGAGCAAGTCGGTACGGAAGAGACGCGCAAGGTCGCTTGGAGGACGTGGGCGAAGGAGCGCGAGGCTCGGGGCTTTCCTGCGGAAGTGGTCGGAGTCGAGGCGCCCTGGAACCTGTTCGGCATGGGTATTGCGCATTCAGAACTTGGCGAGTCCGGTTTTCCTCTGGAGGGCCGGGCACTCTCGCCCGGAGTTCGGCGAGCGGCATTGGTGCTGACCGCGGAACCAGCGTTGGCAGAGAGGGGGGGCGAGAGCCGTCGGGGCATTTTCCAGGACTGCTGATCGAAGCGAAGCGGAGATCAGTACCACACCAGCGGTAGCATGGGGACCGCGAGGCCGCGGTTGAAGTGCGCGGAGTTGCCGGAGGGTGTGACATGCGAAGACGGCTACGTGGTCTACGGTGAGGACATGATCGTCACGGACACGCCTCTTCCTCAGGGTCTTCTGCCGCTTCCGGAGCCTCCGCCTCCGGACCCGGATCCGGATGAGGAGTTTTGAATGCACCAGGAATTCCCAGGGAAGGTTCACATGTGGCTGACAATGGAGAGCTTGCGAGGGCGGGAGTCCTGGGCTGGTCCTGGGGCGACCGTCCACGCATGGATGCGTGGAATCGCGACGGCCGTGCTGCTGACGTTCATGACGCCTTCTCCAGGCGCCGCCAACGAGCGGGTGCTCGAGGACGTCCTGTCCGAGGATGCGGAGACCGTGGAAAAGGCGTTGGAAGAGCTGTGGGACGCACTCTACGGCCCGATGGACATCGACGGCTCGGACCGCCCGTGGACGGCCGACTCGGTCGGCGCGTTGTTCCGAGAGGACGTGGATCTTGCGGCGTGGTTCGGCGAGGTCCTGGAAAGGGCCTGGCCTGAAGCGTTGCAGTCATCGGATTTTGGCGAAGAGACGGCGCGGGAGGTCGTCAGCGAGATGTTTCTAGTCCTCGTGAACATGATTTGGGTCCCGATTCCGGAGTGGATCGAGTTCGCGGCCGAGAACCACAGGTCCGCGAAGGAGATGTCCGAGGGTTGGCCCGCCGACATCGTGGGCATGGTTCCAACAATGGAACACTTGCGGGACGACGGCCCGTTGGCGCAGTTGTCGGACAACGTCGAGGACGACGAGGCCAGGCGTATGGCGCTTGCCCTCGCCAGCCAGACAAGGCGGGTCCAGGAGGCTCTCCCCCGGCTTGTCGAGGACGAGTACGACCGAAGGCAGCGTTCGGGAACGATCGGCTCCGATGACGTGCTTGGCGGCCTTCTTGGGCACCTCGCTCTCGTGCAGGAGCACGTCGGTACGGAAGAGACGCGCGAGGCCGCCTGGACGGCATGGATGAAGGAGCGCGAGGCTCGGGGTCTTCCTGCGAAAGTGGTCGGAGTCGAGGCGCCCTGGAACCTGTTCGGCATGATCGCGCATTCTGAGCTCGGCGAGTCCGGTTTTCCTCTGGAGGGCCGGGCACTCTCGCCCGGGGTTCGGCGAGTGGCCCTGGCGCTGACCGAGGAACCAGCGCTGGCCGATCGCCTTGCGAAGGGAGAGGCCGACGGTCTGGAGGCTGCGGTGGCGCTCCTGGCGAATGAGCGGCCCCTGGCCGAGGAGACGGGCAGGCGCATCCTCGACATCTACTGCGGGTCGCTCGACGGCCTTTGTTTCGAGAAGCTGAACCTGCTGTACGCCGGGCCGGACGATCCGTCCCTGCAGTCGATGGAGGCGGATGTCGGCGCGCTCGTGATCGAATCGCTCGTCGGTCTGGTGGATGAGGCGGAGCATCAGTGCGGCGTTCTGGCGGCGTTGGAGGCGGAGGTTTCGCTGGCTGCGGGAGGCCAGTTGGATCCGAGGCAAGAGAGGCGATCGCGATATCGGATCGAGTCGGTTGGATATCGGATCGAGTCGATTGGCAGGGAGTTGCAGGACGTTCTTGCCCTCGTGGGGCGACTGGACTCGGTTCCTCGCCCCGTTCTCGAAGGCGTGTTCGAGTTCTGGTCGAAGGAGCGATTCCCGGAAGCGCGGCGGATTCTCGAGGAGAACGACTGGCTGGAGCCGGATGTTGCAGCGGTGTCCTCGGAGCAGAGGGATGGAGTGCGGCCCGGTTTGTCCCCCAGGCGATTGATCGGCACGACGAAGCTATGCGAAGGGAGAATCTGACTCGGGATGCACCGGGAGTTCCCAAGGAGGGTTCACACAGAGAGCTTGCGAGGGCAGGAATCCTGGACTCGTTCAAGGGCGACTGCTCAGGCATGGATGCGTGGAATCGCGACGGCCGTGCTGCTGACGTTCATGACGCCTTCTCCAGGCGCCGCCAACGAGCGGGTGCTCGAGGACCTCCTCTCCGAGGACGCGGAGACCGTGGAGAAGGCGTTGGAAGAGATGTGGGACGCACTCTACGGCCCGACGGACATCTACGGCCCGGACCGCCCGTGGACGGTAGACTCGGTTGGCGCGTTCTTTCGAGAGGACGTGGATATTGCAGCGTGGTTTGGCGAGGTCCTGGAGAGTGCTCGACCTGAAGTGCGGGGGGCCGTCGGCTGGTTTATCGGACTCTTGATTATGCAGTATCCAAGTCTGGAGATGATCGAGTTCGCGGGGAAAAACCACATGTCCGCGGAGGAGATGTTCGAGGGCTGGCCCGGTTACATCGTGGACGGAGTTCCAACGATGGAGCATTTGCGGGAAGACGGTGGCCTGTTGCGGAAGTTGGGGGCGAACGTGTCGGACGACGAGGCCAGGCGCCTGGCTCTCGTGTTCGCCAGCCAGATGAGGCGAGTCCAGGAGGCTATCCCCGAACTTGTCGAGGACGAGTACGACCGAAGGCAGCGTTCGGGAACGATCGGCGGCTCCGATGACATGCTTGGCGTACTGCTCTGGTACTTGGCTTTCTTGCAGGAGCAAGTCGGTACGGAAGAGACGCGCAAGGTCGCTTGGAGGACGTGGGCGAAGGAGCGCGAGGCTCGGGGCTTTCCTGCGGAAGTGGTCGGAGTCGAGGCGCCCTGGAACCTGTTCGGCATGGGTATTGCGCATTCAGAACTTGGCGAGTCCGGTTTTCCTCTGGAGGGCCGGGCACTCTCGCCCGGGGTTCGGCGAGCGGCATTGGCGCTGACCGCGGAACCAGCGTTGGCGGATCGCCTTGCGGAGGGAGCCGACGGCCGCCTCGAGGCGGCGGTGGCGCTCCTGGCGAATGAGCGGCCCTTGGCCGAGGAGACGGGCAGGCGCATCCTCGACCTCTACTGCGGGTCGCTGGATGGGTCGCTCAACGGCCTCTGTTTCGAGAAGCTGAACCTGCTGTACGCCGGGCCGGACGATCCGTCCCTGCAGTCGATGGAGGCGGATGTGAGCGGGCTCGTGATGCAATCGCTCGTCGGTCTGGTGGATGAGGCGGAGCGTCAGTGCGGCGTTCTGGCGGCGTTGGAGGCGGAGGTCTCGCCGTCTGCAGGAGGCCATTCCGATCCGGGCCAGGAGACGCGCCGGGATCCGGGCCAGGAGACGCGCCGGCGGATCATGTCGATTGGCAGGGAGTTGCAGGACGTTCTTGTCCTCGTCGGGCGGCTGGACTCGGTTCCTCGCCCTGTTCTCGAAGGCGTGTTCGAGTTCTGGTCGACGGAGCGATTCCCGGAGGCGCGGCGGATTCTCGAGGAGAACGACTGGCTGGAGCCGGATGTTGCAGCGGTGTCCTCGGAGCAGAGGGAGGGAGTCGGGGCCGGTTTGTCCTCCAGGCGGTTGATCGGCCCGACGGAGCTTTGCGAAGGGAGAATCTGACTCGGGATTGCCTTGGCGAACGAACGGAGGACGCTTCAGATGTACCGAGCGTGCCAAAGGAGGGTTCACATGTCGCGAACAACAGAGAGCTTGCGAAGGCGGATGTCCTGGGCTGGTCCGAGGGCGACTGCTCAGGCATGGGCGCGTGGAATCGCGACTGCCGTGCCGCTGACGTTCATGATGCCTGCATCAGGTGCCGCCAACGAGAGGGTGCTCGAGGACGTCCTGTCCGAGGATGCGGAGATCGTGGACAAGGCGTCGGGAGAGCTGTGGGACGCACTCTACGGCCCGATAGACCGCCCGTGGACGGTCGACTCGGTCGGCGCGTTCTTTCGAGAGGACGTCGATCTTGCATCTTGGATTGGCGAGGTCCTGGAGAGGGCCCGGCCTGAAGTGCGGGTGGCTGTCGGCTGGATGATCGCATTCTTGCTGCAAAACGCAACTCCGGCGGCGATCGAGTTCGCGGCGGAGAACCACAGGTCCGCGAAGGAGATGTCCGAGGATCGGCCCGCCGACATCGTGGGCTTGGTTCCAACAACGATGGAACACTTGCGGAAACACAACGCCCTGTTGGGGCGGTTGTCGGACAATGTGGAGGACGATGAGGCTAGGCGTCTGGCGCTTGCCTTCGCCAGCCAGATGCGGCGGGTCCAGGAGGCTCTCCCCGAGCTTGTCGAGGACGAGTACGATCGAAGGCAGCGTTCGGGAACGATCGGCTCCGATGACGCGCTTGGCGCGCTTGGCGTACTTCTTTTGTGCCTCGCTGTCTTGCAGGAGCACGTCGGTACGGAAGAGACGCGCGAGGCCGCCTGGACGGCATGGATGAAGGAGCGCGAGGCTCGGGGTCTTCCTGCGAAAGTGGTCGGAGTCGAGGCGCCCTGGAACCTGTTCGGCATGGGTATTGCGAGTTCTAAACTCGGCGAGTCCGGTTTTCCTCTGGAGGGTCGGGCACTCTCGCCCGGGGTTCGGCGAGTGGCCTTGGCGCTGACCGCGGAACCAGCGCTGGCCGATCGCCTCGCGGAGGGAGAGGCCGACGGTCTGGAGGCTGCAGTGGCGCTCCTGGTGAATGAGCGGCCCCTGGCCGAGGAGACGGGCAGGCGCATCCTCGACCTCTACTGCGGGTCGCTGGATGGCGGTTGCTTCGAGAAGCTGAACCGGCTGTACGCCGGGCCGGACGATCCGTCCCTGCAGTCGATGGAGGCGGATGTGAGCGGGCTCGTGATCGAGTCGCTCGTCGGCCTGGTGGAGGAGGCCGAGCGTCAGTGCGGCGTTCTGGCGGCGTTGGAGGCGGAGGTTTCGCTGGCTGCGGGAGGCCAGTTGGATCCGAGGCAAGAGAGGTGGTCGCGATATCGGATCGAGTCGGTTGGATATCGGATCGAGTCGGTTGGCCGGGAGTTGCAGGACGTTCTTGCCCTCGTGGGGCGGCTGGACTCGGTTCCTCGCCCCGTTCTCGAAGGCGTGTTCGAGTTCTGGTCGACGGAGCGATTCCCGGAAGCGCGGCGGATTCTCGAGGAGAACGACTGGCTGGAGCCGGATGTTGCAGCGGCGTCCTCGGAGCAGAGGGATGGAGTGCGGCCCGGTTTGTCCCCCAGGCGATCCATCGGCACGACGGAGCTTTGCGAAGGGAGAATCTGACTCGGGATTGCCTTGGCGAACGAACGGAGGACGCTTCAGATGTACCGAGCGTGCCCAAGGAGGGTTCACATGTCGCGAACAACAGAGAGCTTGCGAAGGCGGATGTCCTGGACTCGTCCGAGGGCGATCGCCCGCGCGTGGATGCGTGGAATCGCGACTGCCGTGCTGCTGACGTTGATGACGCCTTCTCCAGGCGCTGCGAGCGAGCGGGTGCTCGAGGACGTCCTGTCCGAGGACGCGGAGACCGTGGAGAAGGCGTTGAGAGAACTGTGGGCCGCACTCTACGGCCCGATGGACCGCCCGTGGACGGTTGCCTCGGTCGGTGCGTTCTTTCGAGAGGACGTGGATATTGCATCGTGGTTTGGCAAGGTCCTGGAGAGGCCCCGGCCTGAAGCGTTGCAGCTGCGGAATTTCCACGGGAAGACAGCGCGGGAGGTCGTCAGCGACGTGGTTCTCGACTCCTTGATACGGCTCCCGATCCCCGATTCGATCGAGTTCAGGCCCAGGAACCACGGGTCCGCGAAGGAGATGTTCAAGGATTGGCCCGCCGACATCGTGGACGGAATTCCAACGATGGAGCACTTGCGGGAAGACTACGGCCTGTTGGCCGAGTTGTCGGACAACGTGGAGGACGAGGAGGCCAGGCGCCTGGCGCTGGTGTTCGCCAACCAGGTGAAGCGGGTCCAGGCGGCTCTCCCCCGGCTTGTCGAGGACGAATACGACAGAAGGCAGCGTTCGGGAACGATCGGCTCCGATGGCGTGCTTGGCGGACTTCTTGGGCTCGTCGCTCGCTTGCAGCTCTTGGGTACGGAAGAGACGCGCGAGGCCGTTTGGAGGACGTTGGTGAAGGAGCGTGAGGCTCGGGGTCTTCCGGCGAAAGTGGTCGGAGTAGAGGCGCCCTGGAACCTGCTCACCGCGAGGATCATGGGTCTTGAACTCGGCGAGTCCGATTTTCCTCTGGAGGGCCGGGCACTCTCGCCCGGGGTTCGGCGAGTGGCCCTGGCGCTGACCGAGGATCCAGCGTTGGTTGATCGCCTTGCGAAGGGAGAGGCCTACAGCCTGGAGGAGGCTCTCCTGGTGGAGGATGCGGTGAGGCTCCTGGCGAATGAGCGGCCCTTGGCCGAGGAGACGGGCAGGCGCATCCTCGGCCTCTACTGCGGGTCGCTTGATGGGTCGCTCGACGGTCTCTGTTTCGTGAAGCTGAACCTGCTGTACTCCGGGCCTGACGATCCGTCCCTGCAATCGATGGAGGCGGACGTCGGCGGGCTCGTGATGGGATCGCTCGTCGGTCTGGTGGAGGAGATCGAGCGCAAGTGCGGCGTTCTGGCGGAGTTGGAGGCGGAAGTCTCGCCGGCTGCGGGAGGCCATTCCGATCCGGGGCAGGAGACGCGATCTCGGATCGAGTCGATTGGCTGGCAGTTGCATTCCGTCCTTGCCTTGGTGGGGCTGCTGGACTCGGTTCCTCGCTCTGTTCTCGATGGCGTGTTCGAGTTCTGGTCGAAGGAGCGAATCCCGGAGGCGCGGCTGATTCTCGAGGAGAACGACTGGCTGGAGCCGGACGTTTCGGCGGTGTCCTCGGAGCAGAGGGAGGAGTTCCGGGCCGATCTGTTCCCCAGGCGATCCATCGGCGGCACGACGGAGCTTTGCGAAGGGAGAATCTGACTCGGGATCGGGACCTGGCGAACGCGAGCGGCCGGCGGGAGGCGTGTGCGAGCGGCGAGCCGCCGGCAGGCACGCACGATCGGGCCAGCGTCGCGAACAGGTTGTTCCACGTTGCAACGGGCGGTTCGTCACCGCGCGTGCACTGCATGATGCAGCGGAGTGGCCGTTTGCCGGAGCGGTTGAGCTCCAGTGGTCGGCATGCGGGCGCGGCGGTGCCCGCCAGGGCGATTCCCAGAGTGCTGACCTCCCTTGACACGCCTCGGCTTTCCGGTGTGTAATCCGGCGTCCTGGATAGTCTGGACACCCTGGATAGCCGGACACTCTGTTCCCGCCAGGATCCGTGCCACAAGTTCCCCGAACCACAAGATGAACACGCCGGCCCGCCGCTTCGCGATCTCGACCGTCTCCGCCGGTCCTGTGAACGGTGCCTTCGCAGCCCGCGGCAGTAGTCGCGCTGCACGCGCCGGACTCGGGTGTCCGTACGTTCCGCCCGGTATCGGCGCCCCTCGGTTGAGCCGTCTCCCCATCGAGCATCGGGCCCGCCATGCTCCCGTGCCGCGCCTTGCCGGACGGGCGCCTGACCGCTCCCGTTGCGACGCGGGGTCCTGCGAGAGACTGCCGGCGCAGGCCTGGTGGGCTCACGGTCACGGCAAGGGCTGACTCCGGGCCAGGTCCCGGTACGCAAGGTCCGGGACGGGGGTGAGCCAGAAGACCTCCTTGCGGATCGAAGGAGGTCTTCCCGCTGAACTCGACAACTCGCGAGACGCCGCAAGCGACGCTGGTTGCGTCGTTGACCGAGGCGCCCAGTGCGTCCGGCGACGAGTTGCGCGCACTGTCGGCGCGGGCCGACTGGCTCGAGGTGCGGGCTGATCTGGTCGGTGAGATCGGCGCGGAGTGGTTGCGGGAACGTTTTGCCGGCCAGCTGCTGTACACCTTGCGCAGTGCGGCGGAGGGCGGCCGCGGACCGCTAGATGCAGATCGACGGGCGGAGCGGCTGGTTGCGGCCCGCGGCTACGACCTGGTCGATCTCGAGGCGGATCGCGATCTCGGCCGGCGGTTGCTGGCTGCCATCGAACCGCGGCGGCGGCTGGTGTCCTGGCACGGCCGCGGCGTCAGCCTCGAGGAGTTGCGCGGCCGGCTGCGACAGGTGTCGGGCGTGAAGGCGCGCCTCTGCAAGCTCGTCACCGCTCCGAGGAGGTCCGGCGAGGAGCTGGCGCCGCTCGAACTGCAGCTCGAGACGGGCCGTACCGACGTTGCCGCGTTCGCGGTGGGCGACCTGGGCGCCTGGACGCGGCTTGTGGCCCCTCGGCTCGGGGCGCCCTGGGTCTACGGCGCCGCCGGTTCGCTGGCTGCCGCCCCCGGCCAACCGTCCATCGAGCGCCTGCGGGCCGACTACGGCCTGCCGGACCTGCCCAGGGTGTCGCGGCTGTTCGGCGTCGTCGGGTGCCCGGCGGCCCACAGCCTGTCGCCGCGGCTTCACAACGCCGGCTACCGGCACTTTGGCGAGGCCGCCCTCTACGTCGCTTTCGAGGCGCCGTCGTTCGAGACGTTCTGGAACGAGATCGTGCGGAACGACTTCCTCGAGCGGGCGGGGATGCCGCTCGGCGGCTTGAGCGTCACTGCGCCGCACAAGACCGCGGCTCTGGCCGCGGCCGGTGAGGCCGGCGACCTGGCAACTCGAACCGGCGGCGCGAACACGCTTCTTCCAGGCTCCGCCGCCGCCGCGGAGAGGCAGTGGCGTGCGGAAAGCACGGACCCGGAGGGTGTCGTCGGCCCGCTGCGTCGGCGTGGAATCGAGCTCCGTGGCCGGGTTGCGGTCGTCATCGGCGCCGGCGGCGCCAGCCGGGCCGCGGCCGCGGGACTGGCTGACGCCGGTGCGGAAGTCACGATCGCCAACCGAACGGTCTCGACCGGCCGGGCTGCCGCGGAGTCGCTCGGCGCCGCCTTCGTGCCGCTCGACGAACTGGATGCCGGGGTGTTCGACGTGGTCGTGAACGCCACGTCGCTCGGCCGTGATCCCGCGGACCAGCTTCCCTGCGACCCGGACGCGCTGCGCTGTTCGGCCGCAGCGGTGGAGATGGTCTACGGCGGCGGGGTGACACCCTGGAGCCGGGCGCTCGCGGCGCGCGGCATTCAGGTCGCAGACGGCCGGGAAGTGCTGCTGCATCAGGGGCTGGCGCAGTTCGAGGCGATGACGGGAAGGCCGCTTCCGCCCGAGGTGGGCGCCGCGGCCCTGGGAGTGGAGGCGGGACTGGAGACGACGCAATCGGAGACGGCGCGATGAGGATCTCCGCCGGCCTGCCGACCGGAGTGTCGGCAGCACTGTTCGACAGCGTCAGGTGCCGCCGCCGGCTGGAGGCGCGCCTGACCGCGCTGCTCGAGGAAAGAGGCTTCGCCGAGGTCCTGCTGCCGATCCTCGACTACTTCGAGCCGTATCGGCCCCTGCTGCAGGAACGGCTGCTGAAGCAGCTCTACCGTTTCGTTGACCGGGACGGCCAACTGCTCGTGCTGCGAGGCGATTTCACGCCGATGCTGGCGCGGCTTCTGGCCCCGCACCTGGACGACCTGGAACTGCCGCTCTGTCTCTACTATCGGGGAGACGTGGTGCGGCATCAGCCGCTGCGGCCCGGCCGGATGCGCGAGTACTCGCAGCTGGGCGCCGAGCTGCTGGGCGGCGACCGGGCCTTCGCGGACGAGCGAATGCTGACCCTGTTTCTCGACCTGCTGCTCCGAGCGCGCGGCGGGCATCCCGGCGATGCTCCTGGAGATACTCGCATGGAAGTGCCAGCTTCAATGGACGTCAGCGCGCCGGCCGGCGGCGCGAACACTCCTGGAGTCGACGACATCCTGCCCGCAGCCGATGACGACGAGGACACGGCGTTGCGGGTCGTGCTCGGCGTGGCCGGCGCGCTCGACGAAGCCTTGCTTTCGGCGGCCGGAGAGGGCGCCGCCGGCGAACTGGCGCTGCGAATCGCGAGCCGCGACCGCTCGGCCGCTCGCCGGGCGCAGCTCTCCGAAGTCGTCGAACGGGGCTGTCCATCGGACCTCTCCGTGCTCGGCGGTTCGGCCGAGGCGGTGGCCGGCCTGCTGGCGCTCCGCGACCGGCTGGCCGCGGCGTACCGGGGCCGGGGCATCGAGGTCGAGGTCGATCTCGCGGAGTTCGCCGCCGCCGCCCTCGACCCGAGGGTTCGCGTCTCGGCGGGCCCGCGCGGTTACTACGACGGCCTCATGTTCGCGGCCTACGCACCGGGAACGGCGCTGGCGCTGGGTGTCGGCGGCCGCTACGACAAGGTGTTTCGTTCGCTCAGCGGCGACTGCTCGGCGGTCGGCTTCTCGTTCGGACTCGATCTGCTGACGGAACTGGCAGGCGCCGCGCCATGATCACGTTCGGTCTGCCGAAGGGGCGCAATCTCGGACCGGCCCGCGACGCGCTGGCTGCCGCAGGGCTGGGCCTGAGCGGCCTGGACCCCTCGCGGCTTCGCCAACGTTGCGCCGACGATGGTGTGCTGGGGGTGGACGTCGAGGTGCTGCTGCTCAAGGACTGGGACTTGCCGCTCTATGTGGAGCACGGGATCGTCGACTGTGCGATCGTGGGCAGCGACGTGCTGGAGGAGACGCAGCCGGACGTCTTCCAGCCATTGCGGCTCCGGGACGGACGCAGCCGGCTGTCGCTGATCGCCGAGACGCCGCAACTGCCGCGGCGACGCGGTCAGCTCCGGGCAGCGACGCGCTATCCCGCCTGGGCGGCGAGACTGCTTGCGGCCCGCAACCTGCACGTCGAGCTGCTCCACCTGACCAGCTCGATCGAACTGGGTCCGTTGCTCGATCTGACCGACGTGGCGGTGGACATCGTGCAGACCGGCGCCACGCTCAGGACCCACGACCTGCACGAGATCGAGGCGCTGGCGCAGGTGGCGCCGACGTTCGTCGTCAATCGGGCGTCGTTCCACGCCCACCGGCGCCGGCTGAGTCGGCTGCTGCGCGGACTCGAGGAAGCGGGCGCCGCCGGTGACTGAGATCGGGAACGGGGGAACGCTGCGGGTCCTGACGGTGGACAGCCGTGCCGGGCGGAAGCGCCTGGAACGGCTCGACCGTCGCGGTCGGGGCGGCATCGCGGCGGAGATTCGGCATGCCGCCGCGAGGATCGTCGAACGGGTTCGCGCCGACGGCGACGGGCCTCTGCTCGACGCCGTGCGGCGTTTCGACGGCTTCGAGGCCCGCTCCGTGGGCGAACTGCTGTTCGGCGGCAGCCGAGCCGGGTCCACTTCGGAGACCGCGGTCATCAAGCTCCAGGTCATCGATCTCAAGGTCGCCGAGGCCATCGAACGCTCCCGCGCGGCGATCGAGGCCTACCACCGCTCCCGGCCGCTCGGTCCTGGCGTCACGCGCCTGGAACGGGAGGGCGTGTCGATCGAGGAGCGCCGGCTGCCGATCCGGCGGGTCGGGATCTACGTGCCGGGCGGGCGGTTTCCCTATCCGTCGACGGTGCTGATGACCGCGCTGCCCGCACGGCTGGCCGGAGTGGAGGAACTCGTCGTCGCCACGCCGCCCCGGGCCTACGTCGAGAGTCCGGTTCTGAGGCACGTGCTGGATCTGGTCGGTGCGGACGAGGTCTGGGGCATGGGCGGCGCCCACGCGGTTGCGGCGCTGGCGTACGGCACCGAGTCGATCCGTGCGGTCGATCTGATCGCCGGGCCCGGCAACGCCTGGGTGGCGGCGGCCAAGCAGCATGTTGCGGGCGACGTTGGGGTCGACCGGGACGCGGGCCCGTCGGAAGTCGTCATCGTGGCCGCCGACGGCGCTCCCGCCTCATGGGTCGCCGCCGACCTGCTCGCTCAGGCGGAACACGATCCGCTGGCGGTCGCGGTCCTGGTCACGGACTCCAGGGCGCTTGCCGAGCGGACGGCCTCGGAGGTGGACCGCCAGCTGTCGCTGCTGCCGACGCGGGACACCGCCGCCGCGGCGCTCGAAGCGCATGGCGCAGCCTTCGTGACCGTCAACCTGGACGCCGCGCTCGCGCTTGCCGAACGTCTGGCCCCGGAACATCTGCAGCTGATCGGCGCGGCGGCAGAAGGCCGCGCGCCCGAGGTTCGCAATGCAGGCGCCGTGTTCGTCGGCGCGCCGTCGCCGGTGGTGTTCGGCGATTACGTTGCCGGACCGAGCCACGTGCTGCCCACCGGCGGCAGCGCGCGCTTCGCATCCGGTCTCGGGATCGAGGATTTCGTGCGGCGCAGTCACACGGTTCGCTTCTCGCGTGCGGCCTCGAGGGCCTGGGCCGGTGCCGCCGAGACTCTGGCCACGGCCGAGGGTCTGGCAGCGCATGCCGCGGCGGCCGGCCTGCGCCGCGGTGCAAGGGGAGAGTCGTCCACGGCCAGCAGCGCCCCCAGGCAGGCCTCGTCCGGAACCTGGTCCAGCCGCAGCACGGCGAGAGCGTCGCCGCCCGGTTCCCGGGACATGAGCAGCTCCACTGCCAGTGCTTCCGCCGGGGGCGCGGGGGCCTTCGTCAGACCCGAGTTCCGCGCCCTGTCGGCATACTCGCTTCACCGGGTCAGGTGCCGCTACCGGCTGGATCAGAACGAGGCGCCGTGGGACCTCCCTCGGGCGCTCAAGCGTGAGGCTCTGGCGCGCTTGGCCGAGCGCAACTGGGCCCACTATCCCGACTTTCATGCCGAGGGCCTGCGCCGGCTGCTCGGTGAACGGAACGGCTGGCCGCCGGAGGGCGTGCTGGTCGGGAACGGTTCCGGCGAGCTGCTGGCGACGGTCCTCGAGGGCGTCGTCCGACCCGGCCAGGAGGTCCTCGCCTGCGAGCCGTGCTTCGGTCTCTACGAGAGCTTCGTCCGTCGGGCCGCGGGAGTGCCCCGGTTCCTCGAACCGGCGCCGGACCTGGAGTTGCAGATCGGAGAACTCCGGACCGAGATCGAGCGTGACCCGACCCGGCCGGTAATTCTCTGCACGCCGAACAATCCGACGGGTACGGCGGCCGAGCCGGCTACGGTCGACGCCTTGCTGACCGCGCTCGAGGCGCCGTTGCTGCTCGACAATGCGTACGGGGAGTTCTGCCGCCACGACTACCGGCCGTTGCTGCGCCGCCACTCGAACCTGCTCGTGTTTCGGACCCTGTCCAAGGCCTGGTCGCTGGGCGGCATCCGTCTCGGTTACCTGCTTGCAGACCCCGAGCTCGCGGCGGAGCTGATCAAGGTGAAGCTGCCCTACAACATCGGCCACGCCTCGCAGGTCATCGGCGAAGTGGCGCTCGAGCACGCCGACCGGCTCCTGCCTCGGATTGCCGTGGTTCGGGCGCGCAGGGAGCAGTGGGCGGCCATGCTGCGGGAGTTCGGCTTCGAGGTATTCGACTCGGAGGCCAACTTCCTGCTCGCCCGCCACCCGGGCTGCTCTGCGATCCGCGAGGGCCTCGCTGCCGGCGGCGTCCTGGTGCGGGACGTGAGCCGCTATCCGGGTCTGGCCAACTGCATGAGGATCGGAGTCGGCGGCGGCCCGGCGCTGCGCGCCGCCCGCCGCGCCCTGGCCGGGATGGGTACCGTGGCCGGCATGGGAGGCAAGCGATGAGACGAGCAGCGATCGAACGAAGGACGTCCGAGACCGAGATCCGCGCCGATCTGTCGCTCGACGGCGGCGCCTGCCGGCTCGAGGTGCCGAACGGGTTCTTCTCGCACATGCTCGATGCCCTGGCGCGCCACGGCGGTCTCGGGCTCGACCTCGAAGCCCGCGGCGACACGGACATCGACCTCCATCACACGGTGGAGGACGTGGGGCTGGTGCTCGGCGACGCGCTCCGGGATGCCCTCGGTGATCGCGCCGGAGTGCGGCGCTTCGCGCACGCCTTCGCACCGCTCGACGAGGCGCTGGCCCGCGCCGTGATCGATCTTTCGGGCCGCGGCGGCTTCCACTTCCGATTGCCCGAGAGGCTGGAACAGGCATGGGTCACGACCGAGTTTCCGCTCACCCTGATGGGTGACTTCTTCGGCGCCTTCGCCGACCGCGGTCGGCTGACGCTGCACCTCGACGTTCTGTGCGGCCGCAACCCCCACCACGTTGCGGAGGCGTCGTTCAAGGCGGTGGCCATCGCGTTGCGGGAGGCCGTGTCCCTGCGGGCGGGGGACGGCGCGGAGGTGCCGAGCACCAAGGGGAGCCTGACCGCATGAGCGGGACGACGACAGGCACGGCCTGCGAGGCGACGGTGATCGACGCCGGCGTCGGCAACATCGGCAACCTGGTGCGGGCGCTCCGGCACCTGGGTGCGGCAGTCGAAGTCACCTGCGATCCGGCGGCGATTCGAGGCGCTCGCTGCCTGGTGCTGCCGGGCGTCGGCGCCTTCCGTCCGCCCCGCGAGACGCTGCGGGGCGCTCCCGAGGAGGCGATCCGGACGGCGATCGGGAACGGCGCCAGCCTGCTCGGCATCTGCATCGGCTACCAGCTCCTGTTCGACAGCAGCGAGGAGTTCGGGACCACGGACGGTCTCGGCCTCCTCGAGGGCCGGGTCACCGAGCTGCCGGGCGGCGTGCCGCTGCCGCACATCGGCTGGAACCGCGTCTTCGCGGTCGCGGACCATCCCCTGCTGGCCGGCGCGGCCGAGGACGAGCACTACTACTTCGTCCACTCCTTCGCTCCGGAGGCGGTGCCGGAGGCGAGCGTGCTGGCCCGCTGCCGCCACGGGCGCAGCTTCCCGGCGATCACGGGGCGCGGGCGGGTCGCCGGCACCCAGTTCCATCCCGAGAAGAGCGGCGCCGCCGGCCTGCGGCTGCTGCGCAACTACCTGGCCTGGGCGAACGACGCGGCTCACGGCGTTGAAGGAGAAGGCGGTGCAGCTGCTGCCGGCGATTGACCTGCGCGACGGTCGGGTCGTGCGTCTCGAACGCGGCGACGACGGTCGGCGGACGGTCTACGACCGGGATCCGGCGGCTGCGATCCGCCGCTACCGCGAGGCGGGAGTGTCCCGCATCCACGTCGTCGACCTGGACGCCGCGTTCGGCGGCGCCGCGCAGCGCGACCTGGTCGAGGCGCTGGTGCACGAGGCGGCGCCCGGCTGCATCCAGCTCGGCGGCGGCCTGCGCGACCGCGAGTCCGTGGAGTGGGCTTTCGGGGCGGGCTGCGGACGGGCGGTGGTGACGTCCCTGCTCGTCCGCGACTTCGACGTGTTCGCGGGTCTCTGCCTCGACTATCCGGGGCGCATGGTGGCGGCGCTCGACATGGACGGCGGCGAGGTCCGACTCGCGGGATGGACGGAATCGGCCGACCGCGCGCCCGCGGCGCTGTGCGCCCAGCTCGTCGATCTTCCGATCGCGGCGGTGCTGGTCACCGACATCTCGCGCGACGGGATGATGCAGGGCCCGAACATCGATCTGGCCTGCGAGATCGGCGTGATGGCGGGCGCGCCGGCGATCGTCTCGGGCGGCGTGCGTTCGGCGGCCGATCTGGAAGCCGCGTCCCGGCGGCCGGAACTCGACGCCGCGATCGTCGGCCGCGCGCTCTGCGACGGTTCGCTGGCGCTCGAGGAGGCGATTGCGGCCTGCAACGGAACCGCGGCGCCCGCCGGCGCCATTCCGGGGAGCACGCCGGCAGGGAGTGCAGGGAGCAGATCGTGAGAGCCACCATCGAGCCGACCGGCCTCACCCGCCGCATCATCCCCTGCCTGGACGTCGCTGCGGGACGGGTGGTCAAGGGCGTCCAGTTCAGGAACCTGACCGACCACGGCGACCCGACCGAAGCCGCCGCCCGTTACGCCGCCGAGGGCGCCGACGAGATCGTCTTCCTCGACATCACCGCCGCGCCCGAGCGCCGCGACACGGATCTCGACTGGGTGCGCCGGACGGCCGAGCAGGTCTTCATTCCGCTCAGCGTCGGCGGCGGCGTACGCAGCGTGGAGGACGGCCGCCGTCTGCTCCTGGCCGGGGCCGACAAGCTGGGCGTGAACACCGCCGCGGTCGCCGAACCCGAGTTGCTGACGCGCCTCGCCGAGCGGTTCGGGAGCCAGTGCGTCGTGCTCTCGGTCGACGCGAAGCGTCGGCGGGGAGACGGAGCCGACGGCCCGCGCTGGGAGGTCGTCACCCACGGCGGCCGCACGCCCACCGATCTCGATGCGCTCGAGTGGATCGAAGCCGGAGTCGAGCGAGGCGCCGGCGAGATCCTGCTCACCAGCATCGACAGCGACGGCATGCAGAGCGGCTACGACCTGGAGCTGCTGCGGCGGGCGGCGGCGCTGTCGCCGGTGCCGGTCATCGCCTCCGGCGGCGCCGGCACCCTGGAACATCTCGCCGAGGCCCTGGCCACGGACGCCGCGGCGGTGCTTGCCGCATCGATCTTCCACCAGTCGACATACTCCGTGGGAGCGGTCAAGGAGTATCTGGACCGCCGCTATCCGATCCGCATGGGCCGACGACTCGAGAAAGCTCGCGGATGCGCCGGCGTCGCCGCCGGAGTCCGGACCGGGGACGCCTCGCGCTCGGCCGCCGAACCATGACGACGATGACGAACCACGAAGAAGGACAGGAATGCAAGCGCGAGCGTGCGCGCCGGGTTGCCGCTGAATGGCGGCTGAAGAAGATGGCTGAACAGCGGTTGGAGAAGGCTGAACGGCAGCTGAAGAAGCGGATCAAGCGCGCATCGAATATCCGGATCGGCTGAAACGGGACGCAGAAGGATGAACACATGAAGACCCCGCACGACGAAGGACGGCGATGACGCCCGCGGCTGTCGACCCTGCGACGCTCACGTACGACGACCGGGGCCTGCTGCCGGTCGTGGTCCAGGATGTGCTCTCGGGCGCGGTGCTGATGCTTGCCTACGCCAACCGCGAGGCCGTGGAGCTCACGCTCGCCACCGGCGAGGCTCATTTCTTCAGTCGGTCGAGGCAGGAGCTGTGGCGCAAGGGGGCGACTTCGGGCAACACGATGGCGGTCGTCGAAGTGCTCCAGGACTGCGATCGGGACGCTCTCCTGGTGCGGGCCCTGCCTGCCGGTCCGGCGTGCCACAACAACACCAGGAGCTGCTTCGAGCCGAACGCGGCCGCGCTCGAGCTCGGCTGGCTCGACCGCGTGCTCGCCGAACGGGCGTCGGTGCCGCCAGAGGAGAGCTACACTGCGCGCCTGCTCGACCAGGGAGTCGACCGGATCGCGCGCAAGGTGGCCGAGGAAGCGGGGGAGACGGTGATTGCCGGTGTCCGCGCCGACGCGGCGCCCGAATCGGCCCGGCGCCGCGGCGATGTCGCGGCCGAAGCCGCCGATCTCGCCTACCACCTGCTGGTTCTGTTGCGGGCGACCGGCGTCGGGGTCGCGGACGTGGCCGCCGAGCTGGGCCGTCGCCATCAAGAGGCGGGGCCGTCGTCATGAGTTGTCGGGCCGCGGCGATCGCACACACGCGGGAGTTCCTGGCCGACACCTCGACGCCGCTCGGCGTCTACAGCAAGCTCGCCGCGTACGCGGATGAAGACGGCAAGGCCCGGCGCTTCCTGTTCGAGAGCATCACCGGCGGCGAACACGTCTCGCGGTACAGCTTTCTGGGTGCGAATCCGTCGCAGGTGTGCCGCGTGTACCTGGACCGGCTGGAGACAGAAGACCTCCGTCGTGGCGGCAATGCGCAGATCGAGGCCGGCGACCCGCTGCCGAAGCTGCGGCGCCTGCTCGACGGGGTGGCTGCGGATCCGCCGCCGCCGCTGCCGTTCGCCGGCGGCTGGACCTTTGCCTTCGGCTTCGACGCGATCCGGCTCGTCGAACCGCGCCTCGTCGATCATCCGGCCGGCCGCCCTCCCGACCCGTTCGGTCTGCCCGTCGCCATCCTTGCCCGCTTCGACGACGTGCTGGTGTTCGACCACGCCCGACAGCGGATCGTCGCGGTGGCGAACGAGATCGAAGGCGAGTCGACGGCGGCGGATGCCGAGGTCCGGCTCGATGCGCTGCAGGCGGTCCTGGAGAGCCGCGGGGTGGCGATGGCGGCCCGGGTCGAGGACCTGGGCGTCAAGGCGGGGACCGCGGACCCGACGCTGAACGACGAGGAGCACGCCCGCGCGGTCCACGCGGCGAAGGACTACATCGCCGCCGGCGACATCTTCCAGGTGGTGCTCGCCAGGCGCTGGAAGATCGACCTCGACGTTCCGCCGGCGACCGTCTACCGCGCGTTGCGGCTCGTCAACCCGTCGCCGTACATGGTGCTGTTCGAGGCGCCGGAAGTGTCGCTGATCGGCGCCTCGCCGGAGATGCTGGTGCGCAGGACCGGGCGTCGCCTCGAAGTGCGGCCGATCGCCGGCACCCGGCCGCGGGGCAGGACCGCGGCGGAGGATCGCGTGCTCGCCGAGGAACTTCTGGCCGATCCGAAGGAGCGCGCGGAGCACGTGATGCTCGTGGACCTCGGGCGCAACGACCTCGGGCGGGTGGCGTCGCCAGGCGGCGTTTCGGTCGCCGACTTCATGGTCATCGAGCACTACAGCGACGTGATGCACATCGTGAGTTCGGTGGAGGCGGAGCAGTCGTCGGCGGCCGGACAGGGCGCCGGCTCGGCGCTCGACGCCCTGCTGGCCTGCTTCCCGGCCGGCACGCTGTCCGGGGCGCCGAAGATCCGTGCGGTGGAGATCATCGACGAACTCGAGCCCGAGGCGCGCGGGATGTACGGCGGCTCGGTGGGCTACTTCTCGTTCGGCGGCGACATGGACGCCTGCATCACGATCCGGACGCTGGCGGTCGTGAACGGCGAAGCCTCGATTACCGCGGGAGGAGGCATCGTCGCCGATTCCGACCCGGCACGCGAGGCGCAGGAAACCCGGGACAAGGCTGCCGCCCTGCTCCGTGCCGTGGCACTGGCGCGCGGCCTGGACGGATCCGGAGGGCTGGAAGGTCCCGAAAAGTCGAGGGGATCGGAAGAGCGGGCGGAGAGCCTGCGATGATCCTCGTCATCGACAACTACGACTCGTTCACCTACAACCTGGCGCAGATGCTGGGCGGACTCGGGGCCGAGCTCGAGGTCGTGCGCAACGACGTGGAAGGCGTGCCGGACCTGCTGGCGCGCAACCCGGACGGCATCGTCCTGTCGCCAGGACCGGGCCGGCCCGAGGACGCGGGAGTCTGCATCGACCTGCTGCGGGCGGCGCCGCCGGCGCCGCTGCTGGGCGTCTGCCTGGGGCACCAGGCGCTCGGATCGGCGTTCGGCGGCACCGTCGGCCGGGCCAGGGCGCTCATGCACGGCAAGACTTCCGAGATCGAGCACCAGGGTGTGGGTCTGCTCGCCGGGCTGCCGTCGCCCTTCGTTGCCACGCGCTACCACTCGCTGGCGGTCGAGGAGGACAGCCTGCCGGCATCGCTGGAACCGCTGGCCTGGAGCGAGGACGGGACGCTCATGGCGATGCGGCACCTCGAGCTGCCGTACTGGGGCGTCCAGTTCCATCCGGAGTCGGTGCTCACGGACACCGGGCCGCAACTCCTCCAGAACTTTCTCGACTACTGCGAGGCGACGAATGACTGATCTCGACCTTTCGCTGTTGCTGCGGACCGTGATCGCCGGTGACGACCTGCCCGCCGCGACGGTAGAGGAGCTGTTCGGCCTGCTGATGGACGGCGGACTCTCCGAGGTGTGGAAGAGCGCCTTCCTGGTCGCGCTGGCCGCCAAGGGCGAGTCGGTGGGCGAGATCGCCGGCGCTGCCCGAGCGATGCGGGCGCGCGCGGCGCGGGTGCCGCATGCGAGTCGCGGCGTGATCGACACCTGCGGCACCGGCGGCGACGGCCGGGGCACGTTCAACATCTCGACCGCGGCCGCGCTGGTGGCGGCAGCCGCCGGAGCGCGGGTGGCCAAGCACGGCAACCGGGCCGTCTCGAGCCGTTCCGGTTCGGCCGACGTCCTCGAGGCGCTGGGCGTATCGCTCTCGGGCGACACGGACGCGCTTGGCCGCTGCCTCGACGAGGTCGGCATCGCCTTCCTGTTCGCGCCGATGCTCCACCCGGCGATGGCCCAGGTCATGCCGGTGCGGCGCGAGCTCGGCGTGCGCACGCTGTTCAACGTGCTCGGGCCGCTGACCAATCCGGCGGGCGCGAAGCGGCAGTTGATCGGCGTCTTCGCGGCGGAACTCGTCGAACCGATCGCGCAGGTGCTGCTCGAGCTCGGCAGCGAACACGCCATGGTTGTCCATGGCGACGGTCTGGACGAGATCACGACCGCCGGCACGACCGCGATCGCCGAGGTTCGGGGCGGCAAGGTGTGTACGTTCGAGGTCCATCCGCGCGACTTCGGGATTGTCGAGGCGGCGCCTGAGGACCTCCTGGGCGGCGGTCCCGAGCAGAACGTGAAGCTGATGCGCGACGTGCTCGCCGGGGGCGGAGGACCGCTGGTCGACATCACGTGTCTCAACGCCGGTGCCGCGCTGCACGTGGCCGGCCGGGCCGACGGGCTGGCCGCCGGTGTCTCGGCCGCGTTCGAAGTGCAACGAACCGGGGCGGCCGCGGCGAAGCTCGAAGAACTCGCCGGCTGGGCGGGCCGGGACTCCGGGACCAGGGGAACGGCGGGAACGGCGGGAGCCGAGGAGGGAGCCGAAGAGCATGGGTGAGGTTCCCGACATCCTGAGGCGCATCTGCGAGCAGCGGCGCCGTCGCGTGACAGCCCGCGGCGAAAGTTCGCGCCGCATCGAGAGTGGTCAGGCACTCGTCCGGCAAGGCGCGGCGACGGAGCATGTCGAGCCAGGTGCGACCGAGGAGCAACGATGCCGGACGGAATGCATGGACGTTTCGATGCAGCGCGAATTCCGCCCCGGACTGGCAACTCCTGAACCGGATGACGCGGGCATCCTCACCGCAACGGGCTCTGTCCGCGCTTCAGGGAACCGCGCAGACATCGGAGCACAGCGCTTGCGACCGCAGCCGGGTCGGTGCCGGTTGCCGCCCTCCGGTCTTGCCGATGACCTGCCGACGGGTCTTCCCGCCGGCTCGCCCGGCAGCAGCTTCCTCGAGGCGATCGAGGCTCGTCGCGGCCGGGCGGTGATCGCCGAGATCAAGATGGGCTCGCCCAGGCTCGGCGATCTGCGGGGACGCTTCGATCCGGTTGCACGGGCAAGGACCTACGCCGCGGCCGGAGCCGCCTGCCTCTCGGTCGTGGTCGAGCCGGACAGCTTCCATGGCAGCTACGAACTGCTCGCGGAGTGCGCCGCCGCTTCCGGCCTGCCGGCGGTGGCCAAGGACTTCGTCGTGTCGGACGTGCAGCTCGAATGGGCGCGCGCCGCGGGCGCTTCCTCGGTGCTGCTGATCGCCGCGCTGCACGACGCGGCGGAGTTGCGGAGGCTGGCGGCGCTCGCGCGGGGCCTGGGTCTCGTGCCGCTGGTCGAGACCCACGACGACGATGACTTCGCGAAGCTGCGCCCGGCTGTTCCCGGGGAAGACCGCGGGGAAGACGTCGGCGACCCCGAGTGGCAACTCGTCGGAATCAACAACCGCGACCTCCGGACCTTCGAGGTCGACCTGGAACGGAGCGCCGACTGCGTGGGCCGCCTCCCGGCGTCGGCTCTCAAGGTCGCCGAATCCGGGATTCGTACCGGCGCCGATGTCGCGAGGCTGCGAGACGCCGGCTTCGACGCGTTCCTCATCGGCGAACGGCTGGTGCTCTCCGGCGATCCGGCCGCCGCTCTGGCCGAGTTGCTGGGTGCGCCGGCATCATCCCCGGGGTCAGGCGCGAGTGCGGTGCGCCGCGAGGGTGGAGCGCTGGCTGAAGCCGCCGAGGGTCTGACGTGAAGGTCAAGATCTGCGGCGTCACCACGCCCGCCGACGCTCGACTCGCCGTGGACCTTGGCGCCGACTTCATCGGCCTCAACTTCTACCGCCCCAGTCCGCGCTGGGTCGCTGCCGCCGCCGCTGCCCGCATCCGCCGTGCCGTCGGCGACCGGGCGCAGGCCGTCGGCATCTTCGTCAACCACGCGCGTGAGCAGGTCGAGGCGATCGACCGGAAGGTCGGTCTCGACTACCTCCAGTTCAGCGGCGACGAGAGCCAGGAACTCGTTGCGCGTTTCTGCGAGCGAGCGATTCGCGTCCACCGCGTGGGCGGCGGCGCGGCCCCGGCGCCGATCCCCGACGAAGGCTGCTGGGCGATCCTGATCGATCGCGCCCATGACCGCCTCTACGGCGGTTCGGGCGAGAGCTGGAACTACGCGGCGGCGGCCGACTTCGCCCGGATGCGGGGCAACGCCGGCGGGCGGCGCCGCGTCTTCATCGCCGGCGGCATCGATCCCGCCAACGTCGCCGAGGCCGCGGCGGCGGTGCCCGGCGCCTACGCCGTCGATACCTGTTCGGGTGTCGAGTCCTCGCCCGGCCGCAAGGACCGCGCCAGGCTGGAACGACTGTTCGCCAATCTCGCCGGGAGACCAGCCCGATGAACGCAAGAACACCCCTCCCCCCCGCGGCGATGGCGCCGGACGAGGGCGGCCGCTACGGCAGCTACGGCGGCCGCTACGCACCCGAGACCCTGATGGCGCCGCTCGAGGAGCTGAGCAGCGCCTACGACCGGCTGCGGCGCGAGCGCGACTTCCGGATCCGGCTGAGGGACCTGCTGGAGCACTACGCGGGCCGCCCGACGCCCCTCTACTTCGCCGAGCGGCTGACCGATCGTCTCGGCGGTGCGCGCGTCTACCTCAAGCGCGAGGATCTGCTGCACACGGGCGCGCACAAGATCAACAACGCCCTGGGCCAGGCGCTGCTAGCGAAGGAGATGGGAAAGACGCGGATCATCGCCGAGACCGGCGCCGGTCAGCACGGGGTCGCCACCGCCACCGCCGCCGCGCTCCTGGGGCTCGACTGCGTCGTCTACATGGGCGAAGAGGACATGCGCCGGCAGCGTCTGAACGTCTACCGGATGCAGCTTCTGGGGGCCGAGGTGGCGCCCGTCGATGCCGGCAGCCGGACGCTCAAGGACGCGATCAACGAGGCGTTCCGCGACTGGGTCGCGAGCTTCGCCGACACCCACTACGTGCTCGGCACGGTGACCGGGCCGTCGCCGTATCCGCGCATGGTGCGGCAGTTCCACAGCGTGATCGGCACCGAGGCCCGGCGCCAGTTGAAGCGGCAGACCGGCGCCGCGGATCCGGATGTCGCGATCGCATGCGTCGGCGGCGGCAGCAACGCGATGGGCCTGTTCTCCGCCTTTCTCGACCGGCCGGACGTGCTGCTGGTGGGCGTCGAGGCGGGCGGCCTCGGGCCGGACCTGGGTGACCACGCGGCGCGTTTTTCCGGCGGCACGCTGGGCGTGCTCCACGGCGCGCGCACGCTCGTGCTCCAGGACGAGGAGGGCCAGGTGGTCGGCACCCACTCCGTTTCGGCCGGGCTCGACTACCCGGCCGTGGGACCCGAGCACGTGTTCCTGCACGAGCACGGGCAGATCGAGTTCACGTCGGCTACCGACCAGGAGGCGATCGACGCGTTCCGCCTGCTGGCAGCCACGGAAGGCATCCTGCCGGCGCTCGAATCGGCGCACGCGATCGCCGAGGCCGCCCGTCGGGCGCCCGGCATGGACGCCGAGCAGGTCGTGCTGGTGAACCTCTCGGGCCGGGGCGACAAGGACGTGGAATCGGTACTCGAGTACGACGAAGCCTCGAGTGGCCGAGCGGCGGTGCACCGGGGTTCCGCCCGTTCGGGCGACGACGGGGCGCGCGGACCGGTTCACGTGCGGCGCGAGCGGCCCCGCCCGGGTTCTGGCCGGCATTCCGGATCCGCCTCCGCAAAGGGAACAGGCAGGTGACCCCCCACCGCAGGCAAGCCCCCCACCGCAGGCAAGCCTCCCGCGACGGCGCCATCGCTGCCGCATTCGTCGCCTGCTCCAGGCAGAAGCGAGCCGCCTTCATCCCCTTCCTGGTCGCCGGCGATCCCGGCCTCGCAGCCACGCCCGACCTGCTGCGCGCCCTGGTCGCCGGCGGCGCCGACGTGATCGAGCTCGGCGTCGCCTTCAGCGATCCGATCGCCGACGGCCCGACGATCCAGCGCGCCTCGCATCGCGCGCTCGCCGGCGGTTCCTCCCTCGGAGCGGTGCTCGGGATCGTCGAACGTCACCGGGAGGAGCTCGGCGTCCCGATCGTCCTGTTCACGTACTACAACCCGGTCCACGTCCGCGGTGCCTCGACCTTCGCCGCCCAGGCCGCCGACAGCGGCGTCGACGGCGTGCTGTGCGTCGACCTGCCGCCCGAGGAGGGCCTGCGCGAACTCCAGCCCGCGCTCGCGGATCGCGGCGTCGATTCGATCTACCTGATCGCCGCCACCAGCACCGGGGAGCGCATCGACCGCGCGGCGGCGGCATCGAACGGCTTCGTGTACTACACGGCTCGCTCGGACGTCACTGGCGAGCGCGACGACCTGATCCCGACGCTGGCGCGGGAAGTGAAGCGGGTGCGGCGGCGGGTGCGCCTGCCGGTTGCCGTCGGCTTCGGCATCTCGACTCCCGAGCAGGTCGAGGAAGTGGCCCGGGTGGCCCACGGCGTCGTCGTCGGCAGCTCCCTCGTCCGCCTCGTGGAGGAGAACGCGAAGGCGCCGGATCTCGCGGCGCGGCTCGAGCGAAGGGTTGCCGAGCTGACTGCACCGATCGTCCGCTGAGCCCTCAAGGCCGCGGGGCGGCCGCTGCACAGGACCCTTCGGGCGTCTGGCCTTCGGGTCGGAAGGGGTTGACGACGGTCAGAACCTGGCGCGCATTCACTCAGCGGGCATTCATCTCGTCCCGGGAGAACCGGCGACCGCTCGACACCTCCGCCATCGCATCCATGAGCCGGCAATGGTCCCTGGCTCTCTGGCCGCCGAGCTGTCTCCGGGCGTACTTCGAGAGCCAGCCCCGGAACTCCGCGTCCAGGGTGGTTTCTCTCCTGCGAGCTTCCTCGCGAGCCGCCTCGATCAGCCTCTCGGCAGCGCTGAGTGTGATGTTCCTCACGGTGCTTCCTCGCCGACGCAGTGTGCGCGACAGTGTCGTGTACACGAGACAGTGTACTCTGCCGAGTCTTGTCCCATGAGACATGGTCTTGTCCCATGAGAGGTGAGCCTGAGCAGGTGTCGGGGTCATCGGAGGATGATCCAGCAACTCGACGTCGAGTATCTGCGGCCCCTGGACGAGGTCCCGCGACTACATGGCCGGCAGCGCTTCATGGCCGGCAGCCCGTCGGTCGACCTCCGGTTCGGCTTCAGTTCGCCGCGGGGGCTGCATCCGGGGTCGGCACCGCCACCGGCTCGCGCAGCAGGGACATGACGCCCGTCGTCTCGTCCCGGACTCCCGCGGCGACCTGGTAGCCGCCGTCGGGCAGGTTCACCGCGACTTCGAAGCGGTAGCTGCCGTCCACGGCCGCGACGCCGGTTTCACCGCCGACGGCGATCGTCTTCTGCCGAACCGCGGTGCGGGCGCCCTTCTCGTCTTCGACGGCGACCAGCCAGAGGCGGAGCCGTCCGGTCGCGTTGCGCACTTCGCCGGCCCTGCCGGGAAGCGTGACGACGGACTCCGCCGGCACCTTGACGGCGACCGTCAGCTCGTGGACCTTCTGTTGCTGCGGTTTCTCTTGCTGCGGTGTCGTGCCGCCGAAGTGAAGGCTGGCTGCGAGCGGGTTCTCCACCTTGCCGAGGTAGGCGACGGAGAGCAGCCGCTCTGCCAGCCGCTCGTCGAGCGACTTGTCGCGGTAGGCGCGCCGGTACGCGATCCTCCGTCCCTTCGCGGCGCCGGGTGCGAGCTGAACGGAGACTTGCCGGACACGGCCCGGTCTGCGTTCTCCGGCGACGAAGCCGAGGGAGTAGGAGGCGGCGAGCTGTCCGGTCATGTCGTCTAGGAGAATCGACAGGTCGTTCGCGTTGATCAGAGCCTTGCCGCCGGTCTCTCTGGCCATCATGTGCAATCCGGTCTGCGCGTTCGTCGCGTGCAGGCTGACGTTTTGGAAGCTGGGCCCCAGCTGCGGGTTGTGGCCCGAGATGTCCGGGGCGCCGCTGCGCACGCCGGCCGCATCCACGCCGTAGAACGTGACGCGGTTCGCGTTGGCGTGAGCCGCCAGCCCGTTGAAACGGCGGCTCTCGTCGTACCGGGTCATCTCCGACAGCGTTTCGGAGGGCGCGCTGTGCCGGAGGTCCCTGCAGAGCTCGTTGCCGAGGTAGTCGAGAACCGAGATGCCCGGCCGTCGGGGCAGACCGTCCGTGATGTGGACGACGGCCTTCTTGCCGTGTACGCCGGCGAGCGTCGTCACGAGATCGGCCAGGCCGTCGCCCGCGATGGCCGTGTTCGTCGCCATCGTGTACGCGTACTGCCTCGCCAGCGACAGCATCTCGCCCCAGTTGTCCTGGCAGGGACGGCAGAACGGAAGGGTCTGGCAAGTCTCGTAGCTGTCGATGATGCTCCTGATCGCGAACCGTCGAGCGCCGTCGCCGTTCTGGATGGCGCGCGGCGACCCCTTCGGCACGGACGCGGCCCCGGCCAGAATCGCGTCCAGGTCGGGGGTCGGCGGTACGAGCACCTCGAGCCGGTTGACGAATCGCGCCAGCATGAAGCTCACCTCCCGGGACCGCCACGGTTCGGTGGCGGCCTCGAGGCGCCTCAGCAGCCGGGTCCGGTGGGATGGGGAGGTGTTCGCGTCGTCGAGATAGAAGACGACGGTCAGCTGACCGTCGTCGGTGCTGGCGGGCGGCTCCGCCTGCCGGGGCGCCTGGCCCTGCCGCCGGCCCTTCCGGGCGCGCGGTCGTTCGCCGAAGACGTTCTTCTCGAAGAAGTTCGAGATCTCGACCTGTTCGCCGTCCACGTAGAGTTCGAAGTCGTCGCGTTTCAGGCCGCCAACCGGGCGGCCCTTCCTGTCCGTGACGACGACGTCGACTTCGACCACGTTCACTTCGACGGTGTCGACAAAGGTCCCGGTCGGTTGGGCCGCGAGCTCCGTTGCCAGAAACGTTCCCAGGAACGCACTCAGCAGCGGGATCCCCAGAGCGTTCTTCACGGCATTCGAGGCGTCCGCTCAGATGACCGTTGCCGTGAAGGGGTCGACCAGCGCCACTCCGCAGCCCTGGAAGTCGCGGGTGTTCCGGGTGGCCAAGGGGAGTTCATGCTCGAGAGCGGTCGCGGCGATCAGCATGTCGGCCTGGGCTCGCGTTTCGCCAGTGGCCTGGAATCGGCCGCGGAGGTCTCCGGCTCGGCGGGCTACGGCTTCGGTCACGGGCAGCGTCTCGCAGTAGACCTCCATGAACTCGCTGAGCCAGATCTCCTGTCGCTGCGCCGGCCGCCACGACAGCCCGTAGCGCACTTCTTCGACACTGATCACGCTGAAACCGAAGGGCGGCTTCACCGTGGCCGCCCAGCGCTCGACGATGGGACTCGGGCGTTTCCGACCGAGTTCGGCCACGATGTTCGTGTCGAGCAGGATCACCCCAGGCCTGCCCGCGAGCGGTCGAATTCGCCGTCTTCGTCTTCGCCCTGGTCGTCGGGCCAGCCTTCCCGGTTCCGGCGCTTTCCGACCGAAAGCTCGCAGTTCTCTTCGGCGCAGATGGCGCGAAACTCGACGAAGAGGTCGGCCAGGGTCCTTGCGGGCCGCCGTTGCTCCTTCTCCACGGTGTCTAGAAGTTCGGGATTCACGACGGCGGCTACCAGTCGGTCTCGGTTGTAGATCTTCTGAGGCTTGCCTCGGGACCTGCGAACGACCTCGGAGAACTGCTGCTTTGCGGCGCCGATGCGCCAGGAAGTCGTGTCCATGATGGACACATTACGGGGTCCTTCATGGACAAGTCAAGCCGCTACGATGCGGCATCGATGCCGTGGCAGCCTGTTGCCTTGGGGGCGAAGATGACATCCCGTTCCACGGCCGCGCTGCAGGCAGTGGTCGCCGGCGTCCTGTTCTCGACCGGGGGCGCCGCGGTCAAGGCGACGGAACTCGATGCCTGGCAGGTGGCAGGGATGCGGTCCCTCGTTGCGGCCGCCGTCCTCCTGGCCGCGATCCCGGCGGCGCGGCGATGGGCCGGAGGTCCGTGGCGGACGGGAGCTTCCGCGGCTTCCGGTTCGCGGCGCGGTGCGGCCCGGCGCCGGGCGCTGCTCCTGACTCTGGGTACCGGCTTCTGCTACTGCATGACTCTGGTTCTGTTCGTGCACGCGAACAAGCGGACGACGGCCGCCGAGACGATCTTCCTGCAGTCGACGGCCCCGCTGTTCGCGTTGCTCCTGTCTCCCCTCCTCTTGCGCGAGCGCACCGGAGTCCGGCAGCTGCTTCTTGTTCCGCTGTTCGGCGCCGGCCTGGCGATGGCCTTCTTCGGCGGCGCCGATGCGGTCACGACCGCGCCCGATCCCCGGACCGGGAACGTGCTTGCCGCCTTGTGCGGCCTGGCCTACGGCCTCACTCTGATCGGCTTGCGCGCCGCGGACCGCACGCGCACGACGGCCCGAGCCGCCGCCGCGTCCGGCGAAGAGTCGGTTGGAGCGGAAGGGTCCTCCGGACGGGACGGGGCTCATGCGGTGGACGGCGACGCGAGTCGCACGAGTCGCACGATCCGCGCGCCTGGCATCGCGGCCGCCGCCTGCGGCAACGTGATCGTCTGTCTCGTCTGTCTTCCGGTGATGACGCCGTTGCGGTCCGTCGATCCCGGTGACCTGGCGATCGTGGGCTCTCTCGGGCTGTTTCAGGTCGCCTTCGCCTACGTTCTGGTGACCCGCGCCGCCCGCGTCCTGCAAGCCCCCGTGCTTGCCCTCCTGCTGCTCCTGGAGCCGGCGCTCAGCCCGTTCTGGGCGCTGTGGTTCCACGGTGAGCAGCCGCACCTTCTGACCTGGTCGGGCGGCGGAGTCGTGGCGCTGGCGACGGTGCTGCTGGCGGCGGTGGTGCGGTCAGCGGACAGGTAGCGCGACTCGAATGCGGCGAGACTCTGGCCGCAGAGTGCTAAACAATCCGTCTTTGCGGCGTCTTCACCACTGAGCCCGCTGCCGCATCGGTAGCGAGCCGGCGCGCTCGAACAAGGAGATACAAGAAGGAGACGCAGTTTTGACGACGGCGACCGTTTCGTTGAGCAGGGAGCCATCCGCAGAAGTTCCCGGAGTGCCATTCGGCGCGTCTTCCAGGGGGCAGGACTTGACCGGGGCGCGGCTGCAGGACCTGTTCGAAGAACATCACCGGCTCATCTTCGGCACGGCCTACCGCGTCACCGGCAACGCGAACGACGCCGAAGACGTGCTGCAGACCATCTTTCTGCGGCTCCTGAAGCGGCCTCCGGCTGCGCTCGAGACGGGAAACGCCGCCGGCTACCTGCGGCGGGCGGCCATCAACGCCTCGCTCGACCTGATCCGGTCCCGAAAGCGCTCCCGGCTGGTGGCGCTCGACCAGCAGTTGATAGAGGACATGAAGCCGGCCGTCGATGGCGCGAGCGATCCCGGTCGGCGCTATGCGGGCCTGGAACTGCGCGAACGGCTGCGGCGTGAGTTGGCGAAGGCGAATCCGCGGGCCGCGCAGATGTTCGTCCTCCGCTACTTCGAGGGCTACCGGAACTCCGAGATCGGCCCGATGATGGCTACTTCGCGCATGACGGTGGCGGTGACGCTGCACCGCCTGCGCAAGCGCCTGCGGCTGGCGCTGGCGGACGAGTCGAGCAGCACGGAGAACACGGCGGTGGGAGCTGGACCGTCGGACAGGGGAAGGCACGGAACGGCCGGTAGGGAAGAGGGGAGGCGCGAGAGATGAGCAACCGCAACCGGGTGAACCGGATCCTGATCGAGACCGCCGAGGCGATCGCCGCCGAGCATCCCCCGGCCGACGCTGTCGCTGCTGCCGCCGAACGGGTGCGCAGCGCCATCGACGCCGCCACCACGGTCGATGCCAGGGATGCCGGGTCCGCCGCCGACCCGAGCGACTCCGGCGCCGCCTCGCAGACTCTCGCGTCCTGCGTCGACTACCAGGCGCGGATGCCGGCCCTGGTCGCGGGCACGCTGCCCGAGGCTCAGCGCCTCCTGGTCGAGGATCACGGTCGCGAGTGCATCCCCTGCCGCAAGCACCTGCAGGCGGTGCGTGCGGGTCGCAGCGTCGCGCACTGGTCCGGTCCGGCGGCCCCGGCGCGGGTGGGCCGCTACTACGCTGCTGCAGCAGCGGTCGCGGCGGTCGCTGCTGCAGGCGTCTGGACGTCCCAGCGCGTGCTGAAGCCGCCCCAGGACGGGCTCGTCCAGGTCCAGAGCGTCGATGGCCGGATCTTCGCCGCCGGTTCGGGCACCGGCTCGGATCTCGTTCCGCTCGTGCCCGGCGACGCGATCGACGGCGGCGACCGGATTCGCACGGCCGCTGGCAGCCGCGGCGTGTTCGAACTCGCGGACGGATCGCGCATCGAGGCCGCCGGTCTGACCACCTTCCGCGTCGATGCCCGCCGCCGCGGGGACCGCATTCGGGTCGACGGGGGGAGTGTGATCGTCCAGGCGGAGGAGCAGGAGAACCGGTCGCTGGTCGTGTCGACCGAGGAGATGCTGGTTTCGGTCAAGGGCACGATCTTCGCGGTCACCCACGGCGTCAAGGGGTCGCGGGTCTCGGTGATCGAGGGCGAGGTCGAGGTCGAGAAGGGCCGCGAGCGGCATGACCTGCTGGCCGGCGACCAGCTCCGGAGCCGGCCGACACTGGTGGCGATGACGCTGCAGGAGGAGGTCGGCTGGAGCCAGGACGCGGACCGCTATCTGGCGCTGCTGGAGGAGTTCAAGTCGCTGCGCAGCGAGCTGAACCAGTTGATGGAAGAGGCGCCGGTGCGGCACTCGACCCGGTTGCTCGACCTGATGCCGAGCGATACGGCCGTCTACCTGGCGATGCCCAACGCCCCGGCGACGCTGGGGGACCTGTTCGAGCTGGTGCGCTCGCGAATCGAGTCGAGCGAACTGCTCGCCGAGTGGTGGGGGGAGTTCGAGGGCTCCGATGAGGCGGGCGCGATCGAAGACGTGGTCGATGCTCTGCGCGGCCTCGCGGAGGCGATGGGCGACGAGACGGTCGTCGCCGTGGTCGGTGATCCTGTCGAGGAAGACATGGCACCGCTGGCGGTCACCGAAGTGACGGAACCGGCGGCCCTGCGCGAGGCAATCGAGGGCCATCTGGCGGAACTTGCGGAACTCGCGCCCGCGACCGACGGAGTGCCGGTGACTCTCGTCGATGACCTCGAGGCGGCCACGGAGCCCGACGAGGCGCTGTTGCTGTGGATCGCCGACGATGTCGCGGCAGCTTCGACCTCGCTTGCCGCCTTGCGCACGGTGGCCGCAAACCGGAACGGCGCTGCAAACCCGTTTGTCGGCTCGCGCCTGCACGGCCGGTTGGCAAGGCACTACGCCGAAGGAGCGGAGCTGCTCGCCGCGGTCGACCTGGCTGGGGTCATCTCCGGAATCCGCGGCGCAGAGGGCGAGCAGGACCAGCAAGGCGAACAGGGCGACGAGGATGGCGAGGTCGCCGAGAACGCCCGGGACGCCGACAATGCGGAGGACGCCTCGGTCTTCGCCTTCACGGGGCTCGACAAGGTCCAGGACCTGGTCGTCTCCCGCATCCAGGACGACGACCGTGCCAACGTCACGGCTTCACTGAGCTTCGACGGCGAGCGTGCCGGAATGGCGTCGTGGTTGGCGGAACCGGGCGCCAACGGGGCTCTCGAGTTCTTCTCGCCCGATGCGTCGTTCGTTTCCGCCGCCGTGATCGAGGATCCGCTCACGATCTGGAACCAGTTGACCGGCTTCCTTCGAGAACACGGCATCGATGTCGACGAGCCGATGGCCGAAGTCGAGGCGGAACTCGGGTTGTCGCCGCGCGACGACCTGCTCGAGCACGTGGGCGGCGAGTACGCGGTCGGCATCGACGGTCCGGTGCTGCCGTCCCCGGCCTGGAAGGCCGTGGTGTCGGTCTACGATGCGGAGGCGCTGCAGAGTTCGATCGAGATGCTGGTGGAGAGGGCGGCGGAGGCCCTGGGGGGCCTGGACCGCGACAGGGATGTGCAACTCGTTCTCGACGAACAGGAGTCGGGCGGCCGCACCGTCTACCGACTCGCTCTGGAGACGGACGCCGGCGACGAGGAAGTCGGCGAAGCAGGCGGCGGCGATCAGGACGGCGAAGACAGCGATGGCCGGAACGAGAGCGCCGCTGCCGGTGCTCCGTTGCTGCGCCTGCTCGAAACCCCCGAGATCTTCTACACGTACCTTGACGGGTACATGGTGAGCGCCTCCAACGTGGCGACGATCGACACCGCGATCCGCTATCGCGGCAGCGGAGCGTCGCTGACCGCGAGCCGGGAGTTCCTCGATCTGCTGCCCCAGAACGGCTACGCCGACTTCTCCGGGGTGGTCTACAACCGGCTTGCAGAGACGGCGAGCGAACTGTTCGACCTGCTGCCGACCGATGTCGTTGGCGCCGACCAGCAGGCCGTCGTGCAGGCAATCGAGGAATCGATCAGCAGCCAGGGGCCGGCTCTCTACACGCTGTACGCGGGCCGCAGCGAGATCGTCGTGACCTCCAGCGGACCGAGCCTGCTGGCCTTCACCGGGTTGGGTCCGCTGCTCGGACTCCCCGATCTCCTGCAGGGCCTGGAGTCGGGCGGCGACGCGGACGAGTCCGAACCTGAGGCCGCACCCGAGCCGGCGGCGGCCCCTGCGGCCGAGGTGGGCGATCAAGTCGCCGATTCGTCCTTCGGCGCGAACTCGATCCGGTCCCTGTCGATCGCGCCCAGGAAGCTGCGCCCCAGTCGACCGGTGCCGACGAACAGCGTCCTGAGGCCGGCCGCTTGACGAGCGCCCGAACGATGGCCTCTTCGTGACGAGCACTGCACCAACTGGCGTCGAGGGACAGAAACGGTCGCCCGAGGCGCAGCCGCCCGTCATCGACCTTGACGGTCTCGGCGTCCGTTTCGGCCGGCACCGGGTCCTGCGCGACCTGCGCGGCGCCTTCTCGGGCCGGGCGATCGGTCTCCTGGGGCCCAACGGCGCCGGCAAGACGACCCTCCTGAACACCCTGCTCGGCTTCTACAGGCCCACCGCCGGAACCGCCCGCCTGTTCGGCATGGACATCTCGGCCCAGGGTCGGGAACTCCGGCGACGGATCGGCTACATGCCCGAGCGGGACGCCTTCATCGCAGGCATCTCCGGTGTCCGTTTCGTGCGGTTGATGGCGGAGCTGTCCGGTCTGCCGCCCGAAGCGGCTCTCGAGCGGGCGCACGAGGTGTTCTTCCACGTCGGTCTGGGCGAGGCGCGTTATCGCAACGTCGAGACCTATTCGCTGGGCATGAAGCAGTTGCTCAAGCTGGCGCAGGCGATCGCCCACGGGCCGAGCCTCCTGTTCCTGGATGAACCGACCAACGGTCTCGATCCGCCGGCGCGCCTCCGAATGCTCCGGCTGATCCGCGAGATCCGGGATTCTGGCAAGGCGCGGATCGTCGTTTCGTCGCATCTGCTGCGCGACGTGGAGGAATGCTGCGAGGAGGTGCTGGTTCTGAACCGCGGCCGGATAGCCACCTATTGCAACCTGGCGGAGGAACGGCGCGCCAACCGCCGGTTTCTGGAGCTGGACCTGGGCGCAGAACGCGAAGGGGCCGGCAGTGCGTTCCGCAGCGCGATCGAGGGGCTCGGCTGCCAGGTTGCGGTGGTCAATCGCCGGCGGATCAAGGCCGTCATGCCGCCGGACATCGGGGTGCGCCACATCTACGCCTCGGCGATCGAGCAGGACGTGACGATACGGCGCCTGGACTACAAGCGCACGTCGCTCGAGGACATCTTCCTCAAGGCGATGGAGGGCGACGATGGCCGTCCATGACCACGGCTACAGGGGCTACGGTGGGCCGCTGATGCCGGCGCGGAGCCGCTTCCTCGTCATCAGCCGGTACGGCTTGCGCGAGATCTTCGCGTCGCGGTTGTTCCTCGCCTTCTTCGCCTTCTGTTTCGCCTGGCCGCTCGTGCTGCTCGTCGCCATGTACCTGCGCTACAACGCGGAGGCGCTGGCCGTCTTCGACGTCAGCGCCTCCGACCTGCTGGAGTTCGTGCAGGTCAACACCTGGTTCTTCCAGAATCTGTTCCTGCGCGCCCAGTTGTACCTGGCCTTCGTCATCGTTCTGGTGGTTGGGCCGTCGCTGGTGTCGGCGGACCTCCGCAACCGGGCGATGCCGCTCTACCTTTCGCGCCCGCTGACGCGCACCGACTACGTGCTGGGCAAGCTCGTGGTGCTCGGTGTTCCGATTTCGGCAATCACCTGGGCGCCGGGGTTGCTCCTGTTCGTGATCCAGACCGTGCTCGGCGGCCGCGAATGGCTGGCGGAGCACTGGCGTGTCGCTCCGTCCCTGATCGTCGTGTCGATGGTGTGGATGCTCTGCATGTCGTTGCCGATGCTGGCGATCGCGGCCCTGGTGAAATGGAAGCCCTGGGCACGGATCGTGTTCCTGGGCGCCATCCTGAGCGGCACTGCCTTCGGCGAGTTCCACAAGCAGTTCCACGACTCCTGGCTGGGCAGCATGGTGGTGGCCTTCGACGTGACGGCTGCGCTCTCCGCCTCGGTCTTCGGCACGGAAGGAACGGAAGGAAGCGTGCAGATGCCGGCTGCGGCCGCCTGGCTGGCGGCGGGTGGGTTGTCGGCGCTGTCGGCGGCGTTGCTGTATCGACGGGTGCGCGCCTTCGAGGTGGTCAGGTGAGCGGCCCGTCGGCGACCGGTGATCCGGCAGGCGCCGAGCGGAACGCCGACCGGAACATCGTGCTCCGCGATGTCTCGAAGTTCTACGGCGACGTGCTGGGCGTGAACCGCGTGGACCTCGTGATCGAGCCCGGGATCACCAGCCTCGTAGGGCCGAACGGGTCGGGAAAGAGCACCCTGATGAACCTGCTGGCGGGCCTGCTGCGGCCAACCCGCGGCGAGATCGGCGTTCTCGGCCACTCGGTCGACCGGCCGCAGGACCTGTTCCGGATCTTCGGCTACTGCACCCAGTACGACTCCTTCCCGCGGGGGGTGACCGGGTGGCAGTTCGTCTTCTCCTACCTGTTGCTGCACGGCCTGGACCGGAGCGAAGCGGAGCGGCTCACCGCGCAGGCCCTGGAACGGGTCGGCCTGATCGACGCGGCGCATCGGCGGGTCGCGGGCTACAGCAAGGGCATGCGTCAGCGGATCAAGCTGGCTCAGGCGATCGCCCACCGGCCGCAGGTCATGGTGCTCGACGAGCCGCTCAACGGTCTCGACCCGATGGTGCGTGCCGAGACGATCGATCTGTTCCGTCAACTGGCCCGGGAGGGCCAGCATGTGCTGATCTCGAGTCACATCCTGCACGAGGTCGATCTGCTCTCGGACCGCGTCATCCTGATCTCGAACGGGTACATCGTGGCGGAAGGCGAGGTTCCGGGCATGCGAGAGGAAGTCGCGGAGGTTCGCGAACAGCCGATGCAGGTCTTCGTGCGCTGCGACCGTCCGCAGTGGCTCGCCGGCCGCGCCTTCGAACTCGACCACGTCACCGAGGTCCAGCTTCACGACGACGGCGGCGGCCTGCACCTGCGCACCCGCGACGCGGACCGCTTCCTGCGCCTGGTCGGCGAACTGGTAGCGGGGGGCGACGTGGCCGTCGAAGCCGTGGGGCCTGCCGACAGCGACCTGCAGGCCGTCTACCGCTACCTCATGGTCGAGGAAGAGGAGCCGTCGTGACCGTGGTTCAACGGGCCGCTCCTTCCCGGGGCATCCAGTGGGCGCTGCTCGGCCGGCAGGTCGGCGGATTGGTGCGGCTCGAGTTGCGCCGGCTGCTGCTGACGCGCCGGGCGGTGATCCTCGGATTGGCGGCGTCGATTCCGGTGGTGATCGTGCTGCTCGTGGGTTCGATACCGATCGGTGGGCAGACCGTGCTGGAACGGTTCGGGAATCGGGTGGTCTACGAGACCATCTTCGAGTCGGTCTTCCTGGGCGCGATCCTGTTCTTCGGCTGCCTGTACGTGTTCTTCAACCTGTTCCGAGGCGAGATTCTCGAGCGCAGCCTGCACTACCTGCTGCTGACGCCGCTTCGCCGGGAACTGATCGTGGCGGCCAAGTTCGCGGCGGCGTTGGCGGCGTTGGCGTTGTTGTTCATGCTCAGCGCCGTGTTCAGCTACGTCCTGATCTACCTGCCGGTGGGCTTCGCCGGGGCGATCGAGGATCTCACGGCCGGTATCGGCGGTGCTCACCTCGTCGCCTACCTGGGCGTTACCCTGCTCGCGTGCATCGGCTACGGCGCCCTGTTCATGCTGATCGGAGCGCTGTTCAGGAACCCGATCATCCCGGCTGGCGTCCTGTACCTCTGGGAGATGCTGCACTTCCTGCTGCCGCCGGCGCTCAAGAAGCTCAGCGTGATCCACTACCTGAAGGGCCTGCTGCCGGTGCCCCTCTCCGACGGTCCGTTCGCAGTGGTCGTCGAACCGCCGCCGGCGGCCGTCTCCGTCCTCGGTCTGCTGGCTTTCGCGGCGGTCATGCTCGCGGCAACGGCCCTGATCGTCCGGCGCATGGAGATCCGGTACACCGAGGACTGATCTGTCACCATACGCCCAATGGCCACGATCGACATCGGCGGCCTGGAGATTCCCGAAGCCGCGCTGACCTTCAGGTTCGTCCGAGCCTCCGGCCCGGGCGGGCAGAACGTGAACAAGGTCGCGACGGCCGCCCAGGGCCGCCTCGACCTGGACGCAGCCGGCTTCGAAGGCCCGCTGCGTCGTCGCCTGGAGACCGTTGCCGGCAAGCGGCTCACCGTCGCCGGCGAGATCGTCGTGTCCGCGGACACCCACCGCACGCAGGCGCGCAACCGGGCCGAAGCGCTCTCGCGGCTTGCAGCGATGATCGAGGAGGCCCGTGCCGAGCCCCGTCCGCGCCGGCCTACCCGGCCTTCCGCCCGCGCCAGAGAGAGGAGACTCGAGGACAAGCGGCGCCGCAGCAGGACGAAGAAAGGCCGTGCCCCGGTCGAATGGCGCTAGCAGTCTGTCGGACTTTGGGTCTTCCGGTGTGGGACGGGAACCCCGAGGTGTTCGAACTCGATCCGGACAGGCTCGGCCTCGCGAACGTGGGGGTCAGGTTCAGTGGCATCGCAGGTAGTCTCGGTGTGGAGGGAGTTCAGGGATGCCGAAGTTCATTGCAGCCAACCGTGACCAGCCGTTCCTTCTTCCGCCGGACGTTCGTGACTGGGTGCCGGAGGGCGATCTGGCTCACTTCGTGGTGGAGGCGGTGGATCGTGTGCCGATGGAGTCGTTCGTGGTGAACGAGCGGGGTACGGGTTCGGCTCAGTATCCGCCTCGCCTGATGCTGGCGCTGCTGGTGTACTGCTACGCGAACGGGACATTCAGTTCGCGGCGGATCGAGCGGGCGACTTACAGGGATGTCGGGGTGCGTTACGTGGCTGCGAATCTGCATCCGGACCACGACACGATCTGTTCGTTTCGTCGCAACAACGTGTCCGCGATCGCATCGGCGTTCGAGCAGGTGCTGTTGATGGCTCGTGAGTTGAAGCTGTTGCGGGTGGGGACGGTGAGCGTTGACGGCACGAAGGTGGACGCGAACGCGAGCAAGCGCAAGGGTTTGCGCTACGACCGCGCGAAGGAGCTGCGCGAGCAGTTGCAGCGGGAGATTGCGGGTTTCGTGGAGGAAGCAGAGCGGGCGGACGGCGAGGAAGGGGCCGACGAGCAGAGCCTGCCCCCCGAGCTGCAGCAGCGGAAGCAGTTGAAGGAGAAGCTGGACGCGGCCTGCGCGACGCTGGAGCGTCGTGCGCGCCGCCGGGCGGAGCGGGAGCGTGTGGACCACGAGCGCAGGTTGGCGGAGCGGGAGAAGCTGCCGCCGAATCGTCGAGGTCGCAAGCCGAAGCCTCCGAGCGAGGAGCCGGAGGCGAAGCAGCAGATCAACCTGGTGGACCAGGACAGCGGCCTGATGAAGAAGAGTCCGCGCGGCGAGTACCGTCAGGCGTACAACGCTCAGGCGGTGGTGGACGCTGACGGGAGTCAGCTGGTGCTCGGCGCCCGGGTGAGCGTTTGCGCGAACGACAGGCAGGAACTGGTGGCGGATGTGGACTCGGTGCCGGAGGTCGTGGGGAACGTCGAGCGGGTACTGGCGGACAACGGTTTCGCGGCCGGCAGCGAGGTGAAGGCGCTCGAGGACCGGGGCATCGACGTGCTGGTGTCGACCGGCGGCGGGGACCATCGTCGCCGGCACGACTTCCGGCCCGAGACGCGGAAGAAGCCTCGCAAGGAGCCGAAGTCCGAATGGGTGCGGAAGATGCAGGAAAAGCTGGCCCGGGACGACAATCGCCGGAGGTACAGCCTGCGCAAGCAGACGGTGGAGCCGGTATTCGGCATCGTGAAACACGTCCTGGGATTCCGGCAGTTTCACCTGCGCGGGAAGCCGAAGGTGGAAACGGAGTGGAAACTCGTCATGCTGGCGTACAACTGCAAGCGTCTGCACCGCCTGATGGCCGCCTGAGTCGCTCGCGGGCCTCTCCGCCGCTCACCAGCCGCCTCGAAACGCCCGTCGAGGCCTGCTGACGCCCCTCCCGCCACCGAAACGCACTCGAACGGCCCGCCTGACGCCAGAATCGCGCTCACGCAACGACGCGACAACCGCATCCCCATGACCCTTGCCTGCCTCACCTGGCCACCCCAAGTCCGACAGACTGCTAGGAGCTTGCGCCCGGCGGCATCGGCGGCATTCGCCCCGAGGGACCCGAGCCGCCGCGACCGGGCCTGGTGGTCGCTGCCGGGAGCGCCGGTTCCATGGATCGGTGCCCGGGACCGGTTCTGCCGGGCATTGCGCGCCAGGAAGTTGTGTGCGCTCGCTGCATCCTGTTGGTTCAGGAACTTCCTGGCAGTCGGCGGTTCCTGGTAGGGGCTGGGGAGTGTCGCGTGGGTCTCGGATTCGAGTACGTCTGCCGGCGTCTGGTCCTGGTCCTAATTCAACGCCTTGCGACAGGAAACAGTCGCGAAGCGACCGCGTTCCGCCGTTTCCAGGTCGATCTCGATGTCCTGGCCGCGCGTCAGTTCATCCCACACCGGATGGTCGAGCTGGGGGCAGGCGATCTCGGCGGTCATCCGCTCTCGCTGGCGGCCGGTCATGTTCATCAGATCGCCGGCGAACTCGGGGATCACCTGGATCCGGTGGATGAGACGGTCCACCCGTTCCAGCTCGCGGCCTACCCACACCCGGTTCCAGCCCGGACGCAGCCGTGACGGTGGAAAGTCCTGGCTGTGGCGGTAGACCAGGTCGGCACCGACGTGGGGCGTCGTGTTGCAGCCCGCGAGCGGCAGCAGGACCGCAAGCAGCAGCAGGTTCGTGAGCAGCGGCTGCGGTCGAGGCGAATGGCGCATGGCAGCCGACAAACTACCGCACTTGACGAGCCGGCGACAGTCGAGGGGCAGTCGAGGATCCGGGCAGATTCCGGTCGAGGTGCCGAGGCCGCAGGCAGCCCGCCCCGATCCGGCTTTGCCGACCCGACTCAGTGGGCTGCGTCCGTGACCGCCATGGGCTGGTTTCCCGCAGCGTTCAACGCTTCCTTCCTCCTGCGTCGGAGACGAGCGATCGAAGAGATGGCAGCAGCGAGGGCCACGGCGAGCAGGGGCGCGAAGAACCACGCTGTCGCTTCGAATGAAGAGGGATCTTCCTGGATCGACTCCATTCCGTTCCTGACGGCATGGACGGCGCCCAAGGCCAAGGCCGGCACGGCGAACCAGGGATCGCGAAAGCCCGGAGCGAAGGTCTTCCCGGATTCGTGTCGGTCGGTCGAACCGTCCTTGCGGTCGGTGCTTTCCAGGACAGCCGCGCCCTCTTCGCCGCGGCCCGACCCGTCGGCGACGACTGTGTCCTGCATCTTGTCCGCCTGTATCCGTCCGTCAGGGATGCCGCGTGCCCTGGCTCGGATGCGCGTCCGCGCCTGTTTGAAGATGACCGGCACGGCGACCGCCGCGAAGGCCATGAAGACCAGGAACCACCAGGCCCGCTCGGACAGCGGTGGTCCGGCTCGCAGGTCCAAGGTGAGTCGGACGATCAGAACGAGCACGCAGTAGATCGCGGGAATCTGGTACGCAGGATCGGTGAAGAACCTCGCCCGGTGCCAGACCGGGCCGGTCTGGAGTGCCGCCGCCGGTTCGGGCGCCTCTGGCCTCAGGTAGCTCCACCCTTCGCGCAGCATGAACGTGAAGATGCTCAGCCCCATCGCGCCCAGGCCGAACGCGTAGGACAGGGCGAGCGACGAGGTCCGCAGGCTGTCCGGGGACAGAAGTCCTTCCGCCAGGCCGGTCCAGAAGAGACCCATGAACAGGGCCAGGCGGGCCGACAGCCGCGAGTCGCCGTGCTTCCTGGCGGGGGAGGACACCGTTTCTCCGGTCAGCGCCTCATCCGCTGATCGAGTCGCGTCTTCCTGGGCAGTCCACGCTTCGGCTATCGCGTCTCACGCCAGGAGCGCGGCAGCAAGGATGAGCAACGCGAAGAACCAGATACCCTTAGCCAACAGGAGGCTGCCGCAGTTCCGGACGGCATGCGCCAGTGCGAAGTTGGGTTCGATCGCGAGTTCCGGCGTTTCGTGGGATTCGCCGCGAGCGGAGAGCACGCCCCGGTGGATCGCCACCACGGTCCCGGCCGCTGCCAGGGCAGCGCAGGCGGCCACGGAACCGACGGATGGACCTGCTTCGACGATCTCCAGGACATGCTCGACCGTGACCACGGAGACGACGATCAGCAAGGACCACCGGAACAGCAGGCTTCGGAAGAGATTCCCTGCGATCGGCGGCGGGTGTTGACGGAACTGCGGGTATGGCAGTGCTGCACGAGCAGAGCGCACGCAGGACCGCTCCTTGTGGAGGAGGAGTGCCCAACCGATGGCTGCAACCGCAACGCCGACCAGAAGCGCCGCCCGGGCGAACGGCGTGACGAAGTGCTCCGTCATCGTCGTGTGCGCACTCTCTGCGGCCAGAAACAGGCTGACGGCCAGGACGGGCCACCGAAACACCGACTGAGAGGTGGAGCCGGCTCCTGCTGCCACTGTCGAATCCGAGGTCGTCATGTTGCCGTGTTGCTCCGGTAGTTGGCGGCGAACGTCCGCATTCTAGCTTGCAGGCAAGGACTTCCTGGGCGACAGTGCCGTGCCGTGAGTGCCGCACGCCTGTGCGCCAGGTTTGGCCCATGCGATTGCACATAGCCTTGGACGACGACCTCGTGGCGGAGCTCGACCGGCGTGCCGGTCCCAGGCAGCGGAGCGCCTTCATTGCCCGGTTGATCCAGCGGGGGCTCGACGACGAGCGGCGGTGGGATGACATCGAAGCGGCGCTCGGCGGCATCTCTGACACCGGCCACGACTGGGACGACGACCCGGCGGAGTGGGTGCGACGCCAGCGGCGGAGCGACCGGCGGCGTTCGGGCTGATCCTGAGTCGTCTGCTGCTTGACTCGACCGTGCTCATCGACGCCCTGCGCGGCCGGCGGGCGGCTGGTCAGGTGGCGATGCTGCGACGCGCAGGTACCGAGCCTTGGGTGTGCGTCATTTCGGTGGACGAAGTGTGGCGCGGCCTCCGCCCCGGCGAAGAGTTGGCGGCCAGGAGGTTCTTCAACGGCCTTCGGCTCGCTCCCTTGGGCAAGGCCCAAGGGATGATGGCCGGTCGTTGGCGCCGGGAGTTCGCCAGGCGAGGGGTGACGCTTCACCAGGCAGATTGCCTGATCGCCGCGGCTGCCGTCGGCGTTGGCGCCGCGTTGGCGACGGCCAACGTGCGGGACTACCCGATGGCGGCCGTCAAGGTCAGGGAGTGGCCTGCCGGCTAGGTCTGGAACACGAGTCTGCGGTGCCACTCCGTGTAGTTCGGGGACGGCGCCAGAGCCAGGTCGGCGGGCGGTCGAAGCAGGGCGCCGCGCAGATGGTGGAGCTGAGCGAAAGCATCGCCGCGCCCGGTGACCTGATCGGACACGAGTATCCGACAGCCGGTCGGGCCGTATTCCAGCGAGATCACGCCACGGTGCCAGGTGACGCGGTGGGTGCTGCACAACGCGAGGCCGTTCGTTACCGTGTCGGGTCCGCCGGCGCCGGGCCACATGATGTGAGCAGCGTCCAGGGCGAGTGCTTCGCCGCCAAGTTCCAGGCTGAAGTCGCACACTGCGCACCGCTGGTCGTAGGCGTCGAGCACCAGGTGATGGAACCCGGGGTCAAGCGTTTCCCGTGGCTGCGGTTCGGGGTAGGGAACCAGGTGGACGGCGGTGAGGATGGGTACATGCCTGGCGGAGGGGAAGTGCTCGTTCAGGAGGATGGCCGCCGCTTCGTGAACCAGACCGGGGTTCGACCGGAGCGCCCGGTACACGGGCTCGGTGAACCCTCCGCGGGCATCGAACTTCCTCAGGTCCCTGACGAACACGTGGCCCGCGCTGGTCAACCGAAAGGCGGAACCGCCGGGGACCTCCCAGAGGCCGTCGCCCCGCAACCGCCAGAATGGGTAATTTGGCCGCCGTCGCCAACCCTCGCCGAATCGGTCGAGCAGCCCCACGAGAGCGGGCTCCACGACCTGGCTGTAGTGCGCCAGTCGAGGCACACGGCGTTGGACGCGCGCCAGCGCCCACAGGAGCAGGAGCGGCTTGTGAGGCGCTCGACGACCGTACCGCTCCGCGACACGGATCTGCCTGAACAGGTCCAGAATCTCGCCTGGGTCCATCGAATCGTCCCTGGTCGCTTCGCGCTGCAGAGCGGCAGGCCAGGCATCTGCGGCTACGCGCCTCATCGTTCCCGAGGCGTTCCCCTGAACACTTGGTTTCGGTGCCAGTCGACGAAGTCCGGATTGGGGCGTTGCCGTGCGCGCTGCGGGGCGCGAATCGGCTTGCCGTGGCAGTCGAGGAGCTGCCGGTAGGCGGTGCTCTGGCCATTCACTTCATCCGAGACGACGAGCCGGTAGCCCCTCGCGGCCCGCTCCAGGCCGATTGCGCCGCGGTCGAAGGTCCGGTGGTGGAGGATGCAGAGGGCGAGTCCGTTGCGGACCTGGTCGGGCCCTCCCGCGGAATGCCACCTGATGTGCGCCGCGTCCAGGCCCACGAGATCGTCGTCGAGCCGGACGTCGAAATCGCACACGGCGCAGCGTCGCTCGTATGCCCGCAGGACGGCATGGCGGAACCGTGGGTCGCGCCTCGAGGACGCAACTGCCGAGGTCCGCTGTTCAGCGGGTCGGGTCAGGCCGACTGCATCGCGGATGTCGTCATGCAGAGACGGCGGGAAATGGCTGTCGAGGAGCCGCTGCGCCGCCTCCTCGACAAGTGCGGGGTCGCCGAGCAGCAGCCGCTGGTCCGCGGCCGGGAAGCCGCCGGCCGCCTGGTGGTCGACCAGCTGCCGGTGAGTGATCCCGCCCCTGCCCCTGATCAGGTCCAGGTCCTTGTCGGCGACGACATCCCACAGGCGGTCTCCCCTCAGCCTCGCGAAGGGCGCTTCGGGGTGGAGGACGGTGCGGGGCCTGCCGAACCGGCGCAACAGGCTCTTGAGATCTTCCACGTACTCGGTGCCGTACGGGGCGAGTCGCTGCATTCCGCGCTGAACGCGCCCCAGCGCGAGCAGCAACAGCAGCGGCTTGTGCGGGGCCCGCTCGTCGTTTCGCCTCCAGATGGAGATCTCGTCCAGGCGGCGAAGGAAGTCCTCTCGGGTCATGAGGGTGTCGGCGGCGCTCCCCGGCGGAACAAGGGCCGACGACGGCGGCGGCCTTCGATTCCGGGTCACGTTGTCAGCAGGTTGGCCCTGCTCGGCCATCCGATGAGTCCGAGCCTACCGGCTGTGACCGGCCAGTGAGCCACAGGTGGCCGCGGATGCAGGTTGATCGAGGGGTCGCCTTGATGGCATCATCGCAACGTGACGGATGTTGCGCCCCACGCTGCGGTTCACGCCGCAAGCGTCAGGCATCCAGGCACGGCGGCACGTCGGCCGACGCCGCGCTACAGCTTCTCCGGTCACCAGACGTTCCCTTTCCGTTACGCCTGGTTGCCCAAGGGAGTGCAGGCGGTAGGTGAGGACAGCGGTGTCTTCGGCAGCCAGGACGCGCTGGTGCGGCTGGGTGTAGGCCGCAACATGGTTGCCTCGATCCGCCATTGGGGCGAAGCCCTGAGGCTCTTCGAGACGCGACGAGGCCAGTCGACGCTGTTGCCGCTCGGTACCTTCCTCTTCGGCGGCGCGAGCGACGCGGTCGGGGCGTCGACGGGTTCCTTGACTGCTACCCCCCCCCCCCCCCCCCCCCGAAATCTAAAGAAAACACGATCGATCGAAAGTGAAACGAATCGAAAGCTGCGCTCGCAGCTTCCGATTCCACTGACGTCTGATCGTTTCGAAAACGGCGGCGGCAGCAGCACGGCGGCGGATCCCTGTCTCGAGGATCCGGGCACGCTCTGGCTGCTGCACTGGCAGCTGACGTCCAGGCCGGGTCCGGCGTCGACCTGGCATCTCGTCTTCACCCGCTACGCCGAAAGCGCGTTCACGCGCGACGAGCTGGCGGCGTGGCTTCTTCGCTGCGCCCATGACAGCGGCAACCGCCGGCCTTCTCCCGCCTCGATTCGCCGCGACCTCGACGTCTTCATCCGAACCTACTTGCCGGCGCGGACCCATGCGCGCCGGCCGCTGGAGGACACGTTCGACTGTCCGCTGGCCGAGCTCGGCCTGCTGCGAAACGTCGGCGCGGGCCGCTTCGAGTTGCGGCGGGGAGCGCGTCCGAGCCTGCCGGTCCATGTCCTCCTCTTTGCGGCCATCGAGTTCTGGCAGCGCGAGAGTCCGGACCAGCGCACGCTCCCGATCGAGCGGCTTCTCTTCGACCCGGGCAGCCCGGGCGCCGCATTCCGGCTCGGCGACCGGGATCTCGTCGACATGGTCGAGCGTCTGCCCGGCCGCTGGGGTGTGCGCTACGACGAGACCGCCGGCATGCGGCTGCTGCTGCGGGAGCGCGAGAGCGACCCTTTCGATGTTCTGCGCGACTACTACTTCGGAGCTTCCGCGGCGTGAGCGCGCTTCCGGCTTCCCTGCTCGATCCCGGGCGGACGACCACTCCCGGTCCCGGCGGTCGAGGCGCCCTTGGCGCTGCGATCGACAACGGAACCCGGCGACTCGCCGAGATGGTCGAGGTGCGCGGGCGTTTCCACCGTTCGGTGCATCTTTCACGTGACTGGGACAGCGGTTTCGAAAGCGAGTTCCTTGCCACGCCTGCTCTGGTCGAGATTGCAGAGCAGATCGTGGGCGAGCTCGGCCGGTCGCGCGGGACGCGGGCGTGGACGGTGACCGGTCCGTACGGCGCCGGCAAGTCGGCGTTTGCGCTGTTTCTGGCTCATCTGCTCGCAACGTCGCAGCCAGCGAACGAGGCGGCGCGTGCGGTCCGCCGCCGTTGCCTCGCGGACGCGCCGCCGCCGCTGCTGCCGCTGTTGATTCAGGCAGAACGCGCTCCTCTCGCTCCGGCGATTCTGGCGGCAATCGCGGACGCGCCGGCAGCGGGTGCATTGCGTCCTGGATTGCGCTTCGACGAACGCTCGCGCGAGTTTCGCGAACTTCTCGCGTCGCGGCCTTCCGAATGCGTCGATCTTCTCCTCGAGGCGGCAGCGCGCAGCGAGGGCGGCGTCGCCCTGATCGTGGACGAGCTGGGGAAGTACCTCGAGTACGCCGCCTCGAGACAGCGTGGGCCGCAGGAGGACGTGTTCCTGCTGCAGCAGCTGGCGGAGGCGGCGGCGCGCAGCGAGAAGCCGCTGCTGTTCGTGTCGGTCCTCCATTCCGGCTTCGGCGACTACGTGGCGGCGGGCGACCCTGCGCGCCGGGCGGAATGGCAGAAGGTGCAGGGCCGCTTCCGGGACGTTTCCTTTTCCCTGCCGGCAACGCAGTTGCTGCAACTCGTTGGCCACGCGATCGACCGGCGGTTGCCGCGACCTCACGAGCGGGCCTACCGGCGCCGGTTGCACGCCCTGGCAGGGAAGCGGGGTTTGAGCGAGGCGCTGAAATGGAAGGGTGCGAAGACGTCCTTGCTGCGTTGCCTGCCGCTTCACCCGGTCACTGCGCTGCTCATGTGGCCGCTGTTTCGCAGCAAGGCGGCGCAGAACGAGCGCTCGTTGTTCGCTTTTCTGAGCAGCCACGAGCCGTACGGATTTCAGGAGTTCCTGCAGACGGAAGAGGCGTCGGTCGAGGCGCCGGCGCTCTATCGGCTGCCTCGCCTGTACGACTACACGACAAGCGCCCTCGGCATGGCCGCGTTCACCGGTCAGGACGCCAGGTTCTGGGGTCTGATCGAGCATGCGCTCGACCGTGTGCCGGCGAGCGCTCCACCGGTTGCCGCCCGGCTGGTGAAGTGCGTGGCCCTTCTCTCGCTCTACGGCCAGGCGGCAGGCCTGCGGCCCGATCGCGAGTTGCTCCTCGCGGCTCTCGACGACGAGGACGAAGCGGAGGTCGTCGCGTCGCTTGAACTTCTCGAGCGGGAGTCCATCGTGCTGTTCCGCCGGCATCGACGCTGCTACGGCCTGTGGGAGGGGTCCGACGTCGATCTCGAGGCAGCGTTCGAGCAGGGGCTCGCGCAGCGGAGCCGAGAGCCGTTGCACCGCCGCCTGGCGCGGGCCGTGGAGCCGCGCCCGCTCGTCGCCCGGGCGCACTACATCGGCACCGGAACGCTGCGCTTCTTCGAGCCGCGAATCGCTGCGCCGTCGGCCCGTTCCTGCACGGAGACGGCGAGCCGCCCGACGCAGGCGGACGGTCTGCTTCTGTTCGTGGTCGGTGACGAGCGCTCCAGCGACGTCGACGGCAGCCGCCAGGCGGAAACGTCACTCGCCCGGGAGGTGAGCCGGTTGCTCTCGACGTCCGGATCTTCCGGACTCGCGCACGGCAAGCCGGTGCTCGCGGCCATCCCGAAGCGGGCCCTCGATCTCGGCGAAACGCTGGACGAGCTGGAAGCCTGGCGATGGGTGCGGGAGAACGTCAACGAGCTGGCCGGCGATTCGGTGGCCCGCGGCGAGGTCGGCGCCCGCGAGACTGCCGCCCGGGAGCGGTTCGAACAGGCCGCGGGCCGCATCCTGGGGTTGCCCCGTCACGTTCTGGACCCGAGCGCCTGCCGCTGGTTCTTCGGCGGCGAAGAGGTCGTGCTGCGCCGCCCGCGCGACCTGCAGAAACGGCTGTCACGCATCTGCCGCGAGACGTACGGCAAGTCGCCGCCGCTCCGCAACGAGCTCCTGAACCGCCACAACCTGTCCCCGGCCGCCGCACGAGCGCGGCGCAAGTTGATCGAGTATGTGATGCTCGACGGCGACAGGGAGCGGCTCGGGATCGAGGGCTTTCCGCCCGAGTACGGCATGTACCAGTCCCTCCTGGTCGCCGGCGGCTTCCACCGGCAGCCCCACGGCAAGTCCTGGCGGATCTGCCGTCCGACCGGGGGCTGGGCGCCGGCGTGGAGGGGGATCGAGGCGTTCGTTCGGGACTCGCGCGGCGGTCGGCGGTCGCTCGACGACCTCATCTCGAAGCTCGAGGCGCCGCCCTTCGGCCTGCGGCGCGGTCCGATCCCGGTGCTGATCGCGATCCTGCTCCGCATCCGCGGCGCCCGCCTGGCGCTCTACGAGGACGGCCTGTTCGTGCCGCGGGTGGAGATCGAGACACTGGAACGGCTGGTGCGGCGGCCCGAGACGTTCTCCATCCGCACGTACGAACTGAACGGCAACGAACGCCAGGTCATCCAGGCGCTTGCCGCCCGGAAGGCCGCCACGGACTCCCGCACGGGTTTCCGCACGGACCGCACGACGGAACTGCTGCCGATCGTTCGCAACCTGGTGCGGATCGCTGCGCGGTTGCCGCCGTACGCGCGGCGCACGCGGCGTCTCTCCGGCAACGCCAGGGCCGTTCGGCAGCGGCTGCTCGACGCCCGCGATCCGCGGCAGTTGTTGCTCGAGGATCTGCCGGAAGCGCTTGGCGTGGGTCTCGACGGCGAGGACGGCCCAAGCGAGTTCGCCCGGCTGCTCGGCGGGGCGGTTCGCGAGCTGACGCAGGCGCTGCCGGATCTGCTCGAGGAAGTGGAGCGCCGGGTTCGCGACACGTTCGGCTTCGAGGAACGGGGCGCGAAGCTGCGGGCAGCGCTCCAGGCGCAGGTGCAGCCCCTGGTGGCGCACGCCCGGCTCCAGAAGCTGCAGTTGTTCCTGAGCGCGGCGGCGCGCGCCGATGGCCGCAACCTGAGCGAGTGGCGTTCAACGATCGCACTCGCCATCGGCGAGGGGCTGCCGCCGGAGCACTGGAACGACGAACTCGCGGACAGCCTTGGCCCCCGTCTGCGGGCGCTGCGGCTCGAACTCGACGAACTCGCGGATGTCGTCAAGGTCAACGGAAGCGATCCGGCCGTCTCCGTTGGCAGCCTTCGCGTTCGCATGCCGGGTGCGCGCGAATGTCGCCTGGCCTTCCCCTGCCGGGAGGGCGAGCGTGCGCGCGTCGAGTCGCTGCTCGAACGGTGGCGTGATGCGGCACGGGCGGGTGAGGCCCCGCCGCAGGTTCAGATGCAGGCGCTGGCCCTGCTGGCCAGCGAACTCGGCCTGCGCGCCGACGAGGCGGCCGGACCCGAGCAGGAGCCCCGGGCTTCATGAGCGTCGAAGCGCCGGTGACGTCGGCACGGGCCATGAGGGCGTCCGAGGACGGTGCGGTGAAGTCGCAGCCGATCCGCCACGTCGTGATGCTCTCCGGGGGCAAGGACAGCACCGCACTCGCCCTGTATCTGCGGAAGAAGCAGCCGCAAACGGACTTCGAGTATCTGTTCTGCGACACCCACAAGGAGCTGCCGGAGACATACGAGTACCTTGCCCGGATCGAAGCGCGGCTCGGCCGGACGGTCGTTCGGCTCGCTTCCGGGCACGGCGAGCGCGGTTTCGACCATTTCCTCAAGATCTACGGCGGCTTCCTGCCCTCGCCTCAGGCGCGCTGGTGCACTCGGCTGCTCAAGATCGAGCCGTTCGAGAAGTACGTCGGCGACGACCCGGCGCGTCTCTACGTGGGGCTGCGCGCCGATGAACGGCGCAGCGGCTACATCTCGACCAAGGAGAACATCGAGGCAGTCTTTCCGTTCAAGGACGACGGCATCGACCGGGCCGGGGTGATGCGCATTCTCGACGAGAGCGGCGTGGGCCAGCCCGGATACTACGAGTGGCGGTCGCGCTCCGGCTGCTACTTCTGTTTCTTCCAGCAGAAGGGCGAGTGGGTGCGCCTGCGCGAGCGCCACCCGGATCTGTACCAGCTCGCCAAGGGCTACGAGAAGGAGGACCAGGGCTACACCTGGGCGGAGGAGGAGAGCCTCTCGGAGTTGGAGCGGCCCGAGCGGCGCGAAGAGATCCTGGAACGCGAGCGGGTGAGAAAGCAGCGCCTCGCCGCGCGTCGAAGACCTCGCACGCTGGCGCAGGCGTACGGGTTCGAGGATCCGGACGAGGAGGACGGCGCTGGGTGCCTGATCTGTCACCTGTGAGCGCTGCGGGGGCATCTGCCTTGTCGGTCGCGGCGAGCGTGGCGGCGACACCGGTCGGGCGCGATTCGTCTCGCCTGCGGCCGGTCGGTGCAGCGCGTCATCCTGACGAGCGATCCGGCCCGCCGCGCAGGTCGACCGTCTATCTGGACCACCTGGCCTCGACGCCCTGCGATCCGGACGCGGCGGCGCTGATGCGTCGGCTGGCGGTCGAGGAGTTCGCGAACCCCTCGAGCTCGCATGCGGCGGGCCGGCGAGCGGCGCGCCGGGTCGAGCGCGCGCGGCGACAGGTGGCGGAGGCGATCGACGCCTTGCCCGAGGAGATCGTCTTCACGAGCGGTGCCACGGAGAGCAACAACCTGGCGATTCTCGGTGTCGCTGCAGCCGCCCGCCAGAGAGACGATCCGCGGCGCAAGCTGCTGACCCTCCGAATCGAGCATCCGTCGGTGCTGGAACCGATGGCGGAACTCGCGCGGCAGGGTTGGCTGGTGGAGTTCGTGCCGGTTCGCCGGGACGGACGAATCGTGCTCGAGGCACTCGATGAGGCTCTGGACGACGCGCTGCTGCTCTCCGTTCAGGCCGCGAACAACGAGATCGGCACCGTTCAGCCGCTGCGGGAGGTCTCGCGGATGGCAGCGGAACGCGGAGTTCTGGTGCACAGCGACGCAGTGCAGATCCTCGGCAAGGCGCCGTTCTCCGTGGAGGATCTCGACCTCGACTTCGCGTCGCTCAGCGCCCACAAGTGCCATGGCCCGAAGGGCGTGGGCGCGCTCTGGGTCCGCGGCGGTCCGCTTCGAGCCCCCATCCGGCCGCTCACCTTCGGCGGCGGCCACGAGATGGGCCTGCGTCCCGGCACGCTGAACGCTCCGGCGCTTGCGGCGTTCGGACTTGCCGTCGAGCTCGCCATGGCGCGTCTCGATGCCGATGCTGCCCATGCCTCTGCCCTCAGGGATCGGCTGGAGCGAGAGCTTGCCGAACGGCTCGGCGACCGCGTCCGCATCAACGGCGCCCTCGGCCACCGCCTTCCCCACGCCACGTCGCTCACCTTCTTCGACCTCGACGGCCGACCGCTGGACGCCGACGCGCTGGTCGCCAACCTGCCCGAGTTCGACCTGTCGACCGCGTCGGCCTGCCATGCCGGCACGCCGGAACCGTCGCACGTGCTGCGCGCAATCGGTCTGTCCAACGAGGAGGCGTACGGGACGTTGCGGGTGGGCTTCGGCCGGGGGAGTGGAGATGGCGATGGGCGGCTTCCGAGCGGAATCGTGGAAGCCGTCAGGGCGCTCCGGCAACGAACTCGAATCGAGACGCCGGGATCATGAGAACGCTCAACGTGTTCAGGGACTGGACCAGGGCCGGCGGTCAACTCGGCTTCTACACGAAGTACACGAGGGACCGGATCCCCCCGGTCGATGGCTGCTACGCGTGGTTTCTTCCATTGTGGATCTACCGGGAAGACCTGGAGCAGCAGATGGACGTACTCGATCGGCTCTTTCGCTACGACCCGGACCCCGAACGCCAGGTCGACGCGGTCTTCAACTGGGAAAGCGTCCGACTCAGGTTGCGTCGGCACGCACACTGCGGGACCAGCGCTGCCAAGGTTCGCATGTGGAAGAGCCTGCTGGCCAACCCGAAGACTCGCGCGGCGCTTCAACGGACGCTGCTCGAAGCGAGCCTGTTGATGCCACCGCTCTACGTCGGCAAGACGGCCAACCTGCAGCGGCGCTATCTGCAGCACGTCGAGGGCGCCGGAAAGCTGAACGACTTCCATCGACGCTTCAACGAGTGCGTTCGGGCGGCCGGCCTGGCCATCACCGTCAGCGACCTGCTCTTCGTGTGCATCAGGACCGCAACTGACGAGAGGGCCTTCAAGTCCAGTCAGAACGAGATCGACGAGTTGATTGAACAGATTCTGATGCAGGCGTGCAGACCGCCTTTCAGCTTGAGATGAGGACGAAAGCGATGTCGACCACCATTCCGACGATTGTTCCGAAACCGACTTACAACGAAAGTCTGTTTGGTGTATACGGTGAGTTCGGTTCCGGGAACAACTTGCAGGCGATCTACCTGCAGACGGCCATAACTCCCCAGTATCTCGACAAGATCAAGCTAATCTCCGACATTCCGGGATCGGAGCGCTGGCGGGTGCGCGACCTGTTTCAGCGTGAGGTGGACACCGAGCGGGTCACGAACTCGCTGCTGCCATATCTCGAATCGCGGGACAAGATCAAGTTCTTCAACCCTTTGACCCTTACCGTACTGCCGATCGATGAACGCAGCGGGGCAGTGCTGAGTCAGATGCCTGAAGTCGCCGACGAGGTGATCGAAGAAGATGGACACAGGTGGACCGTTCGCGAGCGCGACAGGTACTACCGCCTGCGTTGGATTGAGCGTCGGCACGAGTACGCCCGGCTCGATTGGAGCAACGAGCGGTGCCGCATCGTGGCCATCGACGGCCAGCACCGGTTGGCGGCGCTGAAGCGGATGCAGAGGCGCCGGCAGAAAGTTCACGGCGTACCAAGCGGCGGCCTGAAGGAAGCCTTGGATGAAAGACCCGCGATCCGCAATTCGTTTCTTGACTGGAAGATTCCGGTGGTCATCGTGACATTCCGGGCAACCACGGGACGGCACGAGCCGCCGAGCGTGCTTGAAGTCGTACGGAACATCTTCGTCTACATCAACACCGAAGCGCACCAGGTCAGTGAAGCCCGACAGATTCTCCTGAACGACGAAAGCGTGAATGCGTTGGCCGTTCAGGAACTGCTCGAGCGCTCTCACAGCAACGATCTCGAGCCGCCCGAGAAACGCCGAGAAGACCGCCTGCCATTGCTGTTCTTCGACTGGAGGGGTCTGGAACGAGACCGTGAGGCGGTGCAGGCGCCGGCTGCCGTGAAGCCGGTAAAAGAGATCCGCTTGTGGTTCGAGGAGTATGTTCTCGGTGAGGACTTTTCCCCCAGTCAGGAGATGGCTCTGGGAGTGAATCCGGGTGAGCGGCTGAAGGAGGCCTTCGTCGCGCAGAATCTGGATTACGCGGCATCGGAACTCGTGCGGCACCGGTTGCAGGACTCCGTTCTTCCAGCGGTCTCTCATGTGCTGGAGAACTTTCATCCCTATCGGGAGTACATCGCACGTCTTCGTGGCCTTGAGGAGATGTACGACTGCGGCATCGACCTGCAGCAGCACGCCTTTGACCTCTTGCGGTTTGGCAGCACTCAGGAGCTCGGCGCCAACAAGCAGCAAGTGGACGAAATCGAGGGAGCTCTTCATGCCGAGATCGAGGATCTCAAGAGGGACTGTCTGCGGTCCCCGCTGGATCTGGATGTGGGAATGCGAGGTGTGATGCAGGCTTTCGGAGGACTGATCTGGGAGTTCTGCTATGAGCCCGAGTGGATGGAGTACGCGGAGTGGTTCACGGATGTTCTCAACCTCGTGTATGCCGACGGCTGGTTCGAACCCGGTCCTCGGAAGAAGGGGGGCAAGTACCTGCGTCACGTGATCTGGGATCAGAACGACGGGGTCGTCAACTATCGGCGCCAGCACGCCAAGAGTGCGCTCGGCGCCTATGTGTCGCTCCTGATCGGGGCCAAGGCGGCCCCGCCGGACGGCTGGTGTCCCGAGTGGCCGACAGTGCGGGCCGGCCTGCTGGACCGGCTCGAGAGCACGGTTGTTCGGGGTTACAAGAAAGAAATTCACCCAGTATTGAAGGAGTTGTATCCGAACGGAGGCGCCGAACTGAACGCAGCCAAGAAGGAAGAGGCCGAGAAGCTCGCAGGACGTCAGATGCGCCGCTTCGAGCGGGCCATGGAACGGTTCGCCGCCCGGGATGAAGCCGTCGGCGGTGGAAGTTGAACCGAATCCGGAATCGCGCCATCCGAAATGGCGTCGCGACGGGATGACGATGCGGGGGGCGGCGTGCGACGTCCGGCTCGGACGAAGAGTCCGGCGTCAGATGGAGCTGTGCCTGCAGGGCAACCTGGACCCGACCGTTCTGCTGGCCGGCAACGAGGCGATCCGGCGTGAGAGTTGCGAGCTGCGGCGTGACGGATCGGTCGTCATGGAGGAGATTGCGGAATGGTAGTAGCGCCGCCGGTCGGAAGGCGACCCGCGTACAACGAATGTCTTGCCGGCGTGTACGGCGAGTTCGGTTCGGGCAGCGGTCTGCAGGCGTTCTATGTGCTGACGGCGCTGACGCCCGGGCAGCTCGGCAAGGTGTCGCTGGTGAAGGACATTCCGGGTTCGGAGAGGTGGCGGGTTCGGGATCTGTTTCAACGCGAGGTCGACGATTTGCGGGTTACCAGGGGACTGGTGCCCTACTTGAGCGATCTGGAGCGGATCAAGTTCTTCAACTCGTTGATCCTGACCGTTCTGCCGATGGACGAGAACGGCAGCAGCGTGCTGGTCCGGATGCCCAGGGTCGTGGAGCGGGTCGAGGAGGATCGCGGCGAACCATGGGTGTCGCTGGAACGAGAAGGGTACTTCCGGGTGCGGTTCATGCGCGAGCATCCGGAGTACGCCGAGATCGAATGGGACAGCGTTACGAGCCGGATCGTCGCCATCGACGGGCAGCACCGGTTGTCGGCGCTCAAGCGGCTGCAGGCGCAGGCGAGCAGGGGGATTCCCGGGTCGGCTCCGGCCGAATCCGGGATCGCAGGCGGGAACGGCGGTCCTGGAACAGCCGGATCGTTCTCGAGCTGGCGTGTTCCATGCGTCATCGTGTCGTTTCGTGCAGCCGGCGTTCGCAGGTCGCCGCCCGAGATCCTGGAGGTCGTGCGGAGCATCTTCGTCGACGTCAACACGAAGGCGCAGATCGTGGGCGAGGCGAGGAAGGTGTTGCTCGACGACGCGTCGGCGAACGCCGTTGCGGCCCAGGAGGTCCTCGAACGGGCGCATTCGAATGACCTCGAGGCTCGGCACGAGCGCCGGCGGGAGACCGCGCCTCTCCTGATGTTCGATTGGCGCGGCGTGGAGAAGGACGGCGCGCCCGAACCGGCGCCTGCTGCCCTGAAGTCTGTCGTCGAGATCAGGGACTGGTTCGAGCACTATCTCCTGGGCGAGGACTTCAGCGAGTACCAGGCCCATCATCTCGGGATCGTCCGCGACCCGCGATTCGACGAGGCCTGGTCCCGGCAGCGGCTCGACTACAGGACGTCGCGCCTGGTGCGCGAGAAGGTCGGCGATGCCGCGGTCGTGCCGGCGCTGCTCTACCTGCTGGAGAACTTCGAGCCCTATCGGCGCTACATCGAACGTTTGCGAAACCTCGAGGACCAGTACTACAGCGGGAACGATCTGCAGCACCACGCCTTCGACCGGCTGCGATTCGGCTCGAGCGGCGAGGAGAGCGCGAACAAGTTCCAGGTGGATGAGGTCGAGAGAAGCCTTCTCGTCGAGATCGAGCGGGTGAGGAAGGAGTGTGTCCGGCCGGCCGAGCCGTTCGACCAGGACATCGGAATGCGCGGCGTGGTGTGGGCGTTCGGTGAGCTTGCCTGGCGGTCCGGCTGCGACGACTGGATGGCCTACGCGGAGTGGTTCACGCTCGGACTGAATCTCGCGCATGAGGGCGGCTGGCTGGATCCAGCGTACGGCGCTTGTGGTCACGAATACCTGCGGCACGTGATCGTCGATCACAACGAGAACGTGACCAACTACCGACTCGAGCACGCGAAGGGCGCGTTCGGTCCGTACGTTGCCTTGCTGGTTGGTTCATTCCTGGATCCCTCGGAGTTCCCTGGCGAAGGCTGGGACTGGAAATCGAGCCGTCCGCAGCTGCTCGGTGTGCTCGAGAAGGCCGTCGTCCGCGGCTACAGGAAAGAAGTGAGACCCGAGTTGCTGCCGACCTATCCGCAGATGGGCAGGGCGCTCACGGCCGCAGTGAAGTCGGCTGCCGAGAAGCGGGCGGGGCGTCAGATGCGCCGTTTCGAGCAGGCGCTCCGCAAGGTCGCGCAAGACGCATAGGAGGCCGGCGGTTCGAGCGCCGAGCGTCAGACAGGGAACAGACAAGGACATCGACAAGGAAAGAGCCGGAGCCCCGCACGATGCAGATCTACCCCGCGATGCGCGCCCGGATGGGCGACTGGAACTACTACATGGTCCGCATGACGATGCGGGAGGTGGCGCGCGAGGTCCAGCTCGCGAGCGAGCTCTGGGAGGACCGGACGTTGAGTCACGCGATTCAGCGCGTTCTCAACGAGTCCCGAGTCAAACAGCAGATCGTGAACTACCTTGCGCGACGGGACGATCGGTTCTTTGCGTCGCTGGTCGTCGCTGCGATCGGCGGCAATCCGGCCTGGACTCCGGAGGATCTGCGGAAGTCCCCGCACTCGCGTGCGTTTCGGCACACGTTCGGCACCCTGAGCTTCGACGAGGACCCCCGTTACTTCGCGCTGGACGGGCAGCACCGGTTGACGGCGATTCAGGAGCTCCTGGCGGATCCGGCCGGCGCCCCGCCGGGCTTCGAGCGGGAGCAGATCTCGGTGCTGGTCGTCGTGCGGGAAGAGCAGGATGTCACGGACGATCTCTGGCTGCAGCGCTACCGGCGGCTCTTCTCGAGCCTCAACCGCTACGCGAAGGCGACCGATCGGGACACGAACATCATCATGGACGAGGACGACGTCTTTGCCATCGTCACGCGGCGGCTGATCACGGACCACTCCTTCTTCCGGGCGCCGGGGCCGGAGAAGAGTTCGCTTCGAGTGCAGACGAAGGGGAAGAACCTCAAGGAGGGGGCGCCCCACTTCATCAGCCTGCAGAGCTTCTACGACGCGAACCGGACGCTGCTGATGACCCCGGAGCGTCGGCAACGATGGGGCCGGCCGCGGGATCTGAGGACCTTCCTGCAGTTCCGGCCCGACGAGACGCTGATCGATCGCTGGTACGAAGAGCTGCGTCATCTCTGGGACGCAGTGCTCGACGCCGCGCCGGATCTGCGGGAAGAGCCGACGAAGATGCGCCGTCACTCCCTGCCCGACCCGAATCCGGACGGGCTGCGCGACCATCTGTTGTTCTGGCCGATCGGCCAGCAGTTGTTCGCGAACCTGGTGCGATCGCTGCTCGACTCGGCCGGTCTCGTCAACACCGCGCCCGCGGCGGAGCTCGTGGACACGCTGCGGCCGTTGGAGGCAGTGCCCTGGGACCTTCACGGGGGGCCTTGGCGTTACTTGCTTCTCGTCGCCAGGACCGCCGACGAAGGGTCCTGGCGAATGCGCAACGAGGATCGCAAGCTCGCGTTGGAGATCGCAGAGCGCCTGCTGCGGTGGGTTGTCGGTCTCGATGCGTTGGCGGAGGCCGACATCGACAGGCTGCGCTTCGATTGGCGCGATGCGCTGATCGTGAACCCGGAGCGGGGCGAGGGCCTGCCCGGGCCGGACGACCTGTGGTCGGCTGTGGAGGCGGCGCGGGAACGCGTCCTTGCCTCCGAAGCATTCTGAACTCGACGTCGAACTTGCCGCGGCGCTGGTGACAGCCGAACGCTCCGAGCTCGCCGCGGCGAACTGACAGCCGAGCCGCATGTGACAGCCGAGCGGCAGCATCTTCGCGCGGGCATCGAACAGGTCGGATCCGCAGGCGTGCGGCGGCTCTGGATTCGAGCGGCGAAAGCGGCCCCTCGAGAGAAGGCGAAGGCGGGCCCGCAAGGGCAGCCTCCGGCCGAGGCTCCATCGCGGGGTGTTCGGCCGGAAATCCCGGACCCGAGACTCGAACGTGCGGCTCGCTGGGCACTCGACGTGGACGCGCAGCTTGGGGCGATCGTGCGCAAGGGAAAGGAAGTCGCGGTCAAGGTGCCGGCACGGCCTCGTGCAGGCGTCACTCGGGTCTTCGACCAGACTCCTGCCGCCTACCGCGGGCTGAGGCTGGGCACGGGTCATCTGCTGCGGCCCTGGCTTCTCGATCGGCCGGTCCTCGACGATCTGTATCCGTTCCAGCGCGTCGGCGTCGAGTGGTTGGTGCGCCGGATCGAGCGCGGCGCGATCCTGGCCGACGACATGGGCCTGGGAAAGACGGTGCAGGTGGCCTTCGCCCTCCGCCTGCTGTTCAACCGCGCCGAGATCCGCAGCGTGCTCGTGGCGTGTCCCAAGAGTCTCCTGGACGTCTGGGAGAACGAGCTTGCGCGCTGGTCGCCCGAACTCGGCGTGGCCGTCCTGAACCCGCCGGCGAGAATCCGCGACCAGGCGTGGGCGGCTCTGGTCGGGCGTCGGCATGTCGTGCTGACGAACTACGAGCAGCTGCGCGAACCGCCGCCGGCCCTGCTGGAGAATCCGGTCGATGTCGTGGTCGCCGACGAGGCGCATCGGCTGCGGAACTTCGGCTCGCAGGCGACGTCCGGCATCGATCGCCTGCCGCGCCGTTGCTTCTGGGCGCTGACCGGCACGCCGGTCGAACGCGACCTGGAGGACCTGGCCACGTTGCTCTCTCTGGTGGCGCCCGACCGCTTCGCGCCGAGCGACTCTCGCCTGCATCCGTCTTCGCTGCGGAGTGCGGCGCAGCCCTTCATTCTGCGTCGACTCAAGGAGGAGGTTCTGGGCGACCTGCCGCCCGTGGTCGACACGACCGAGGAGATCGCCCTGCATCCCGATCAGGCGGAACACTACGCGGCCGCCGTCACGCACTTCCGCCGGGACAGGAGACCCGGCGCGGAGCTTGCCCTGCTGACTCGACTTCGGTCTCTCTGCGACCTCCACCAGCCGAGCGGCTCGAGCAGCAAGCTCGATCGGGTGATGGAACAGCTTGCAGGCATCCGGCGTGAGGGTCGCAAGGCCGTCGTTTTCGCCTACCTGCTGGCGCCTCTCGAGGAGCTCGAGCGGCGGATCGCCTCGCAGTGGGGCGCCGGGGCCGTTCGCCGGCTCGTCGGTTCGATGGGGCAGGCGGAACGGGAGCGAGCCGTCCGTGGGTTTCGCACCGACCCGGACGTGCTGGCTCTTCTCGCCTCGAGCCGGGTCGGCGGCGAGGGTCTGACTCTGGTGGAAGCGAACCATGTGTTCCTCATCGACCAGTGGTGGAATCCGTCGGCGAACGACCAGGCCCGCGACCGCGTGGTGCGCATCGGACAGAAGCGAACCGTGCACGTCCATCGGTTCTGCTGCCGCGGCACGCTCGAGGAGCGCCTGCAGGAGATTCTGGAGTCCAAGCGAGAGCTGTTCGAGGACGCGGTCGGCCGGCTGGACCCGAACGCTGCGCTGAAATCGATCCTGCGCGAGAAGGGCCTGGAGTTCCTCGTTGGCTCACCGTGGCGAAAGTCCGTGTCGCGCCGAGAGCGGTGAGGCGCCGGTCGCCCTGGAAGGCGTAGGCGTCGCCGCAGACGAGCTGGGCGCCGCCGGCCGCGTTGTCGAGAACGCCGGTCCGGCAAGGCGCCATGAATGGTCGAGCCGTGTGCCGGAATCGCCAGTTGTTCCCGGAGGCGATGCGCCGCCGCTGGAATGCGGTGCGCCTTCTGCGGCGGAAGGCACCGACCCGGAGACCGGCGCGCCGCGCGCGTCTTGTCCTCGGTATCAGAACCGGTAGCGGAGACCCGTCGTCACGCCCACGTACTCGATCCCATCAACGTCCAGCCGGCTGTTGAACGGTGTCGATCCGTCCGCCTGCACCGGTTCGTGGCTGCGGATCAGCGTCCACGTCTCGGTTCCACCGAGTTCGTCGAACCGGGACCAGCGGGCCTTGATCGTGAACGAGGCGTTGTCGCCGAGAGCGTGGTCGAAGCCGGCGACGACCTGGTAGCCGAAGAGAGTGTCGCTGAACTCGCTGTCCAGGACGCTCAGCGTGCCGGCCGCGGCGGCAGGGCGGTCGGCCAGGGTGAGCGGCGGGTCGATGTCCTGGTAGCCCTGAGCCAGGGTCTTGCGGACGAACCTGGCGCGGAAACGCAGTTCGGTGCGAGCCCAGCCGGCGCCGACGCCGACAAAGGGCGTCCAGGACGTGTCGTTCTCGAAGTCCCGGATGACGTTGAGGAAGAGCTCGCGGGAGCTGAAGTCGGAGACGGTCTCCGTGGGCGGATCGATGGGGTTCCATTCGTTCGCTTTTCCGGCCAGCGCGACGTTGCCGGCTGGTGTGCGCACCGGAAGCGTGTCGCCGCCCTGATGCCTGGCAAGGTGCTCCAACTCGAGGCGAAGGCGGCCCAGGTCGTAGCCGAAGCTCAGGCCGCCGGCGAAACGCGAGCCCAGGTCGAAGCTGTTGACGGTCAGACCTCGCGGGGTGTTGTCCATGCACTCCGGATCGCTGCCTGGCGCCAGGCTCGGCTCGTCGTAGAGCAGCACGTCGCACTTCGTCGGGTGGTTGATTCCCGAGAGGGCCGTCTCGAGGGCCGAGGCGTCTGTCATCCCGGTCTCGAACCCGATGTAGAAGCCGCCGTCGCGGCCTTCCATGCCGGCCGCCTGGACGACGATGCCGAGGAGGCAGAGGTGGATCGCGGCGGCGAGGAATCCTGGTGCGGTTCGGGGGCGGCAGGTGGTCAAGGTCATCCTCCAGCGGTTCGGGAGTGCGGTGGTTGGAGCGTGCTGCGGGCAGAGGCCTTCATGGCCGTCCGAGACCCGTTTCCGTCCGACACATCGTCCGGCCGGTCGGAAAGGGACGCCTTCGGGCGGGCGCCGTCAAGGACCTGTCCGTGGAGCTTGCAGGCCGAGCGGACGGCGGCAGACGAAGATCTCGTACTCGCCCGATTCGATCTCCGAGTGTTCGCAGGGCGCCGCTTCGGCCTCGAACCCGACGTCGGTCAGCAGGCCGAGCCAGTCGGCGCGGCGGAAGAGGCCCGTGACGTGGCGATCGTGCACGACTTCGACGCCGCCGTCCCTGGAGCGCAGCACGAAGGCGTAGTCGGTCGTGATCGTGGTGTCGGTGGAGTCCGGGTCCCACGTGTTCTCGAGGTAGTGAGCGCTCCGGTCCTCTCCGTCGCAGCCGCCGCAGTCGGTCCTGGGCTGGAAGTTCTCGCGCAGGTGGTCGGGCGCGAACAGCGCGGCGCCGCCGGGCCGGCAGTGGACGTAGGCGGTCTCGATCGCGGCGCGCAGATCATCGAGCGTGGTCATGTAGTCGATGGCGTCGTGGACGAACACGCAGTCGAACGTGCGGTCGAGCCGGATGGTCCGCATGTCGCCCTCGAGGTGGCGGCACTCGGGATTGATCAGCCGGCTCATCGCGAGCATCCGGGGCGAGAGGTCCACCAGGGTCATCTCGAAGTGCGCCTTGAGGTGGGACGCGTTGTGGCCGCCGCCGCAGCCGAGTTCGAGGGCCGTGCGGGGGGTTCCGTCAGAGGCCTGCAGCAGGTGCCGAAGGTAGATGCCGGCCTCTTCTTCATACTCCGAGGGCGGCGAAATGAGCGGCCACCAGGGGGCGATGTCGCTGTAGAGCCTGAGCATCGCAGGGCAGTATACGAACTCGAAGCACGTGGGCTCGCCGGTTCGCGGCGCCGCCTGGTGCGGGCAGGGATGCCCGTGTTACCCGGCTGACGTTTCCCAGGCCGGCGTGCCCCGGACCGGCAGCGTCTCAGCTGGAGTGCGAGGACGTCGAAGCGGCGATGATCGCGGGCATGACCGCTGCCGCAGCGACGGCGGCCTGCGCCGCCTCGACGGCATCCGCCGTGGCGCGGCCGATCACGTCGCCCCTTGCGAGACTCTTGAGGCGTTGCTTGCGGGGTCTCAGTTCCCGGCGGCCGAAGATCGGCTTCAGCAGGCTGACGGCCTGGGCCAGCGAGGCCAGGACGACGGTTCGCGGCTCCACTTCGCGGTCGTTGCCGAAGATCGCCGCGCGCAGACGTTCGATGATCTCCCGCTCGGGGCCGGGGTCGATCTCGGGGTAGATGCGCCGCCTGAAGACGACCAGCAGTTGCCGTTCGTCCGCCTTCAGGATGCCGCGCTCGCAGAGCCGTTCCGCGACCCGGTGCGGCAGCCTGGAGATGTGGGAAAAGCGGGTGATCCAGGTCTGCAGCGACGCCCGGCGCTTCGCCTGCCGGATCTTCTTCAGGCAGTCGTCGACGACCGGGTCGCCGAGCGGGCGGATGCTGCGAACTTCGACCGGCTTGCGCCGGCGCGATGCGTCGATGCGGATCCGTTCCCGGAGCAGGAGTTCGGCGGCGATGGCGCCGGCGATTCCGAAGCTCGCGAAGCCCGACATGATCGTGCCCTTCTCGTCGTGAAGAGCGAGGAGAGTGAGTTCTTCGTGGAGAAGGAGTTGGCCGCCCATGAGCGTTCCTTGCAATGCGAACGACCGTCCAGGCCCCATCGCCCGACGGCGACTCGATGTCCGAACGCACGTTCGGTGGATCGTAGCAGTGCCGGATCCTCATGCGCCGTGTGCTGTTCGGCAAGGGCCTGGGTTCCGGTCGGTTCAGAACGCCTCGCTCCAGGGGCGGCTCAACCGCAGCGCGGAGTTGATCAGGCCGACCATGGAGTAGGTCTGGGGGAAGTTGCCCCAGAGTTCGCCGGTCCGGGGGTCGAGGTCCTCGGAGAGGAGGCCGACCGGGTTGCGGCGTTCGAGCATCTGCTCGAAGAGGTCGCGGGCTTCGTCACGGCGGCCGAGGGCGTTGATCGCGTCGATGTACCAGAAGCTGCAGACGGCGAAGGAGGTGACCGGGGAACCGAAGTCGTCGTCCTGGTAGCGGAAGAAGTTGCTGCCCTGCCGGAGGGGTTCCTGGGATTCGACGGTGGCGGCGAAGCGGGGGTCGTCGGCGTCGAGGAAGCCCAGATCGTGGAGCAGGAGCAGGCTGGCGTCGATCCCGGTGCCGTCGAGTGCGGCGGCCAGACCGCCTCCCGGGGTTGTCGCGTTCCGCAGGATGTGCGCGCGGATCGCTTCGGCTCGGCCTGTCCAGTGCTCCTGGCGTTCGGCAAGACCCAGTGCCCGAGCGATGCGGGCCAGTCGGTCGCAGGCGGCCCAGCACATGACGCTCGAGAAGGTGTGGACGGCGCTTCGTTCCCTGAACTCCCAGAGCCCGGCGTCCGGCTGGTCGAACAGGGCCGCGGCCTGGTTGCCCAATTGCTCTAGCCAGCGGAACACTCGCGCGTTCCCCGGCTTGACGAGCCGGCGGTCGAAGAAGCTCTGGGTGACGGAGAGGATCGCGCTGCCGTAGTTGTCGTTCTGGATCTGCCGCCAGGCGTCGTTGCCCGTACGGACCGGCCCCATGCCGCGATAGCCAGGGAGATGGTCGACGGTGCGTTCGGTCAGTCTGCGCTCGAACTTGATCCCGTATACGGGTTGCAGAACTCCGCCCTCGGCAGCGGCGGCCAGGTTCGTGATGTAGCCGAGGTAGCCCTCCATCGTGCGGGTTGCGCCCAAGCGGTTCAGCGCCTGGACGACGAAGTGGGAGTCGCGGAGCCAGCAGAAGCGGTAGTCCCAGTTGCGGCCGCTGTCCGGCGCCTCGGGGATCGACGTGGTCATCGCGGCCAGCACCGCCCCGGTCTCCTCGAAGCTGCACAGCTGGAGCGTGATCGCGGCCCGGATCACCGCCTCCTGCCACTCGAACGGCACGGCCAGGTGGCGCACGAACTCGCGCCAGTAGCTCTCCGTCCGGCTCCGGAACTCGCGCGCCACGGAATCCACCGGCTCGGTCAGGCTCTCGTCCGGCCCGAGCAGCAGGGTGAGGGGCTGTTCGAGGACGAACGCGATCTCGTCCGTGACGAAGGAAACGGGCGCGTCGGTCGTCAGGCGCAGTGCGAGCTCCGGTCCCAAGTAGCGGACGTGGTTGCTGCCCCGGGTCAGTTCCGGGCGTCGCGCGCCGTAGTCGAATCGCGGTCGCAGGCGGATGCGGACGCGGGGTTCTCCGTTCAGCCGCTCGATGGTGCGCACGAGCATCGTGGGCCGGAAGGAGCGGCCGAACTGCTCGAAACGGGGCGCGAAGTCGGTCATGCGGACCGCTGCGCCGTCGCCGCCCCGAAGGGTCGTCACCAGGATGGCCGTGTTCTCGAGGTAGTGCTGTTCGCTGTCCTGAAGCCCTTCGAGCACGACGTCGAAGAAGCCGCCCGCCTCGGGGTCGGCGTCGTCCACGTCGTCCAGCAGGGAGTGGAAGACGGGGTCGCCGTCGAAGTGGGGCAGGCAGGCCCAGCAGATGCGCCCGAGCGGGTCGATCAGGGCGCCGAAGCTGCAGTTGCCGATCACGCCGCCGTCAAGCGGCCGGACTTCGTCACGCGTCATGGATGCTCGACCGCCGCTCCGTCGCACCGTCGTGCACGGCCTTCAGCCAGCGATGCAGTTCCCTCACCCCGCTCAGGCCGTACCGCGCGCTGCTGGTGCGGCCGGACTCGCTCTCCAGGCCGACCACGATGGCGGTGCCCCCGGCGCTCTGCGCAGCGTCGAAGCCCTCCTCGTCCGTGATGTCGTCGCCGACGAAGACGGGGACGCGACCGCGGAACGGCGCTTCTTCCATGAAGTCCTCAACGACGGTGCGCTTGTTCGGACGATGGGGTTTGAGCTCGAGCACCATCTTGCCTTCCTGGACCCGGTAGGCGGCGCCCAGCGAGTTCCGGATTCTCTCCATCACTTCGCGCGCCGCAGCCTCGGCGCCGGCGGCGCGTCGGTAGTGGAGCGCCAGGGTGGCCGACTTGTCTTCCAGCAGGGTGCCCGGATGCGCCGCGGCGAAGCGCGCCAGTTCCTGGCGGGCCGGGTCCAACGCACCCGCGCCTTCCGTCCGGTGGACGGCGCCGTCTGCGGACCTGCGCTCCAGTCCGTGCAGCCCGGCGGCCGGCAGCTCGAGAGGCGAGAAGAAGCCGTCCAGGACGTCGAGCGAGCGTCCACTGGCGAGCGCCAGCGCGCCGCCCAGTCGGCTGCGGAGCGTTTCTAGCAGGCCGCCGATCCGGTCGTCCACGTGGACCGCGTCTGGAGCGTCCGCGATCTCGACCAGGGTGCCGTCGACATCCAGGAACAGTGCCCAGGAGCGAGGCGGCGGGAAGTAGGAACCCGCTTCCAGCAGCATCCAGGCCGGGTGCGGAGGATGCGCTTTCCGGTTCACAGGCTCACCCTCCGAGATCCCTTACGATACAGAAACCGATGAGTTCCCGAGATGTGCCGGCTGATCAGCAGTCGGAGCTGGTGATCGTCGCGAACACACTTCCCGTGCGCCGCGAGGAAGTGGACGGCGAACGGCGCTGGACGCGGAGTCCCGGCGGTCTGGTGAGCGCCCTGTCGCCGATCGTCCGCGAGGCCGGCGGATGCTGGGTGGGCTGGTCGGGCGGCGCGGACGATGCGCCGGAGCCGTTCCGTCACGACGGCATCCTGAACGTGGCGGTGCCGGTGTCGGAGGCCGAGGTGGCCGGTTTCTACCAGGGGATGTGCAACTCGACCCTGTGGCCGCTCTACCACGACGCGGTGCGGCCGCCCGAGTATCACCGGCACTGGTGGAACCCGTACGTGGCGGTCAACCGGCGTTTCGCCGAGGCGGCTGCGCGCCGTACCGCGTTCGGGGGCCGGGTGTGGATCCAGGACTACCATCTGCAGCTCGTGCCGCAGATGCTGCGCGAGCTGCGGCCGGACATCGGCTCCGGCTTCTTCCTGCACATCCCGTTTCCGCCGATCGAGCTGTTCCTGCGCCTGCCCTGGCGGCGGCGGGTGCTCGAGGGCCTGCTCGGCGCCGACGTGATCGGCTTCCAGACCCCGGCCGGCGCGTACAACTTCACGCGCCTCGCCGACCGGCTGATCGAGGCGGAGCCCCAGGGCGAGACGATCCGCTACCAGGAACGTGACATCCGGGTCGGCGCCTTCCCGATCTCGATCGACACGGACCGCTACGCGAACGCGGCGTTGGCGCCCGAGATCCGGGAGCGGGCCGAACAGCTCCAGCAACTCCGCCGCGGGCGGAAGATCATCCTCTCCGTGGACCGACTCGACTACACGAAGGGCATCGACCTGCGGCTCAAGGCGTTCCTGGAGTGGTTGGGCCGCAGGAACCGGTCGATTCGCGACGCGGTGATGGTCCAGGTCGCCGTGCCGAGCCGCGAGCGCATCTCGGAGTACCGGATCCTGCGGCGCGAAGTGGAGGAGCTCGTCGGCCAGATCAACGGCGAATACGGCGAACTCGGCGTCGTGCCGGTGCAGTACCTGCGGCGCAACCTCCCCTTCGAGGAACTGATCGCGTTCTACCTGGTAGCCGACGTGATGCTCGTGACGCCGCTCTGCGACGGCATGAACCTGGTCGCCAAGGAGTACGTCGCCACCCGGCTCCATGACGACGGCGTCCTCGTGCTGAGCGAGTTCGCTGGCGCGGCCGCGGAGATGCCGGATGCCCTGCTCGTGAACCCGCACGATGTGAACGCCATGGCGGCGGCGATCGAACGGGCGATCACGCTCGACCCGGAGGACGGAACGCGCCGGATGAAGGCGATGCGCGAAGTGGTCCGCCGTCACTCCGTTCACGAGTGGGCGGCGCAGTTCATCGAAGCGCTCCGATAGGGCCGTCGCCGCCACGCGGCTGCAAGACGTCCGCAACACGCCTGCAAGATGCGGCTGCTACCATGATGGGCACGATGTGGATCAAGAAGCACGACCCCGCCCGTTACCTTCCTGAAGACGCCGGCGTCACCCTGCCGGGCCGCGAGCCCACGCCGCGTGAGGTCTACATGGACCGGCGCAAGTTCGTCGCCGCAGCCACGATCGGCATTGCCGGTGCGTCGCCCCTGGCCGCACAGTTCCGCCGTCGTCAGCAAGTGCCGGCGCCGCCGCCCGCCCCGCCGCTCGAAGAGAAGCTGAAGCCGGCTCTCGAGCGGCCCGACGTCTACGGCGCCGAGGCCAGCGCGAGGCCGAAGCGCAACACGAAGTTCGCCGGACCGCCGGCCAGCGTGGGCGGCGAGCTGACGCCGCGCGAGGTGGCCGGCAGCCACAACAACTTCTACGAGTTCCTGGCCGGCCGGGGCGGGCCGGTGTGGAAGTTCGCCGGCAAGTTCACGGTCGAGCCGTGGAAGGTCGAGGTCACCGGGTTGTGCGACAACCCGATGACGCTTGACCTGGACGACATCTTCGGCTTCGAGCACGAGGAGCGCCTCTACCATTTCCGTTGCGTCGAGCGCTGGGCGATGAACGTTCCCTGGAGCGGCTTTCCGCTCGGCAAGCTGATCGAGAGGGCCGAGCCGAAGGCATCGGCCAGACACGTCCGCTTCTTCACCGCCCTGAAGCGGGATCAGATGCCTGGGGTGAGGGAGTCGGAAGCGCGCGATTTCGGCTACGACTGGCCCTACTTCGAGGCCCTGAGGCTCGACGAGGCGATGAACGAACTGGCCTTCGTCGCGACGGGCATTTACGGCGAGCCCCTGCTCAAGCAGCACGGTGCGCCGCTGCGGATCGTGGCGCCGTGGAAGTACGGCTACAAGAGCCCCAAGTCGATCGTCAGGATCGAGTTCGTCGCAGACGAGCCGAAGATCTTCTGGCAGTCCCAGCCAAACGAGTACGGCTACCTGTCGAACGTCAACCCGAACATCCCGCATCCGCGCTGGAGCCAGGCAACATCGCACTGGCTGCACGACAACCAGCCGTTCGACACGCCGATCTTCAACGGTTACGGCGAGTACGTCGCCAGGCTCTATCCCGACGAGCCGACCACGATGCAGCGGCCGCTGCGGAGGGGTCAGATCGCCCGGTAGCGGCCGGCCCGTGTACGAAGACCGCGCGAGCCTAAGGGGCTCGGGCGATCCGGGCGGGCTGTGCGGCCGCGGTTCAGGGCCTTGTCGCGCAGGGCGGTTTGCGCGGAGAGCTGAAGGCGCAGCCTGCTGGCAGCGGGGAGACATTGGCAGCCGGGGAGACGGAGGGCCGCTGCATGAGAGGGCCGCCGCCTGAGACGCGGCTGGTCGTGTGGGGCGCAGGTCCCGTGCCTGGCCGTCCGTCGTGGTGCTCAGCGGCGTCGGTGTGCTGTCGAGACTTGCGGCTCGTCGGCAGCGTCCGTCGCCAGCGACCCGCCGGTGCCTTGCCGCGCCGCCCGGACAGCCGCGGCGAACAGGCCGATGGCAAGGCTGAAGGCGGCCAGACCTGCCAGTTGCAGCCAGCCGAACATCTCCGACGGCGCAGCGACGGACAGCAGTTCGGCGCCGAAACGGAATTCGCCGAACTCGCCTGCGCGGACAGCTTCCAGCGCGCTCAGGCCGGTGAGCAGCAGTCCGCCGCCGACCAGACAGAGACCGGCCCACGTCGCGCCGTGAGCGGCGAGTCGTGCAGGCGACCGCGGCGGCGCCGACGACGGCTTCTGGGTGCGGACCTCGAACTTCGGCTCCCTCTCGCTCGGCCTGACGAAGCGACTGAGCATGTAGAGGCCGGGCAGGCCGAGCGGGATCGTGAGCAGGAAGAAGTTGGACCATCCCACGGAATGGACCATGAAACCGGCGACCGGTCCGGAGACGATCCGTCCGATACCGAACAGGGTGGAGAACAGGGCGTACTGAGTGGCCGAGAAACGCTTCTGCGTCATGCGCAGCAGCAGGACGGAGAAGGCGCCCGTGCCCAGTCCCTGGCATAAGGATTCGAAGCCCATCGCGCCGTAGAGGAGGCCCGGCTGCATCGGCAGGTTGGCGAGCAGGATGTATCCGGCGTTGGAGAAGATCTGCAGGAATCCGAAGATCCAGAGCGCTCTGCCGAGGCCGATCACGTTGGTTCCCAGGCCGCCGGCGATCGCGCCCACGATGGTTGCCGTCGTGCCGATGGTCGCCAGAGGCAGACCGCGATGGTCCGCGGAGTAGCCCATGTCGATCAGGAACGGACGGAGCAGGCCCTGCGCCATGTTGTCGCCGAGCTTGAAGAGAACGACGAAGGCGAGGATCTCGACCGCCCGGTGGCGGGAGAGAAAACCCAGGAAGGGCTGCCAGACGGCCTCTCGGAGCGTCTTCGGTCCAGGCGGAAGGTCCTTCGGCTCTGGCGCCAGGATGGTGACCGCGAGCATCGGCAGGTAGAGAGCCGCCAGGCCGGCGCAGACGAGTGGCCATGAGGTTCTGCCGGCAACCGTGATCGCGGTCCCGCCGGCAACGAGCATGGCGAGACGGTAGAGGCCGATGCGGGCGCCGACCGCCGCTCCCTGTTCCTCCTTGCGGAGCACGTCCACGGCGTAGGCGTCCACGGCGATGTCCTGGGAGGCGGCCGCCATGGCGATCGCCAGGGCCAGGGCAAGGGCCAGCCAGGGCGTGTCCGGATGGTGCCCGACGCCGGCCAGAAAGAGGGTGCCGAGCAGCAGGCACACTTGGGCAATCGCGGCCCATCCCCGTCGGCGGCCCAGGAAGGGCGGCGGAAAGCGGTCCATGAGGGGCGCCCAGACCACGTTGAACGACCACGGCGCATGCGCCAGCGTGAACAGGCCGACGAGCCGGATGTCGATGCCGGCGTCGCGCATCCAGTCCGGAATCGCGATCCAGACCAGTCCCAACGGCATCCCGGAGGAGAACGAGAGCAGGACGACGGACAGCGTCCGCCAGGAGCGGACAGCGTGGGCAAGGCTCTGCAGCGTCCCGAGCCGCCGTTCTGGAGCCTGCTTCCCGTTCCCCAACAGACACCTCCGAGTACACGAGCGAGTACAGGATCGAGTGCACGGATCGCCGCGCTCCGACCGCCCTTCCGTGCTCCCGGCTCTGTGCTCCCGGCGGCCGGGCGCCGCGCAACGGCGGGCCTCATCCTATGTGCACTCCGCCATGTGCAGGGCGGCCTGCTGATGCGGGCTCGCAGGCGGATTGCAGATCGGTCGTCCATGCATCGGACAGAGCCGGCGGCCTGGAACCCAGGTCGTGCAGAATCCGTAGTTGGAGGTGAGCTCTGTCTTTCCAGAGAAGCAGTGTCTCTCCAGAGAAGTGTCTCTCCAGAGAAAGAGTAGGAACCGACCGTGACCGCGACAGCCCGCTCCCTTCATCGCTCCGCGTCCGACCGTCGGATCGGCGGCGTCTGCGGCGGCATCGCCGCCTGGCTCGGCTGGAATCCGACCGGAGTGCGCCTGCTCTACGTGCTGGTGTCCATCCTCTCGGCAGCCTTTCCCGGCATCATCGTCTACATCCTCCTGTGGATCGTCATGCCGCTCGGCGACTGAGGGTCGCTTCTCGCCTTCGCCGCTCCCGCTTCCTTCCACTGGCGCCTGGCGCGCCGGCGTCGCCGCCGGGGGGGGTGTAGGCTGAACGTCGATCGATGACGAAGATGGACCCGGCGAGCTTCCTCGATTCGTTGACGCAGCGCCTGGGCTCCGATCGCGTCCTCACCGGTCCGGCCCCGATGGCTGCCTACGAGTCGGACGCGCTGACCGCCTTCCGCGCCCGTCCGCGGGCGGTGGTCCTGGTCGAGTCGTCGGCGGAGGTCGTCGATGTCGTCCGTCTGTGCGCCGCGGCGGAAGTGCCTTTCCTCGCCCGCGGCAGCGGTACCAGCCTCTCGGGTGGCTCGCTGCCGGTCCAGGACGGCGTCGTCATCGCGATGAACCGGCTCGACCGCATCCTCGAAGTGGATCCGTTGCGGCGGATCGCGGTGGTGGAGCCGGGAGTCGTGAACCTCGCCGTATCCGAGGCGGCGGCGCCCCACGGTCTCTACTACTCGCCGGATCCTTCAAGCCAGTCCGTGTGCACGATCGGCGGCAACCTGGCCTTCAACTCGGGCGGCGCGCACTGCCTGAAGTACGGCATGACGAGCAACCACGTGCTCGGTCTCGAAGTCGTGCTCCCGGACGGCGAGGTGGTCGAACTCGGCGGCGACAGTCTGGAGAGCGTCGGCCCCGATCTGGTGGGCCTGTTCGTGGGCTCGGAAGGGCTCTTCGGCATCGCGACGAAGATCACGCTCCGCCTGCTGCCGAAGCCCGAGACGTTCTTCACCCTGCTGGCCGCCTACGACTCGCTGGCCGCGGCGGGCGAGGCGGTGGCCGCGGTCGTGGCCTCCGGTCTCCTGCCAGGGGCGATGGAGATCATGGACAACCTCGCCATCGAGGCCGCCGAAGCGGCGGTCGGCGCCGGCTACCCGCTCGACGCGGAAGGTCTTCTGATCGTCGAACTCGAAGGCGAGCGGCACCAGGTGGCTGCCGAGAGCGAACTGCTGCTCGAAGTCGTCAGGCGGTCGAAGCCCTACCTCGAACACGTCGCCAGCGATTCGGCCGACCGCATGCGGATCTGGAAGGGCCGCAAGAGCGCGTTCTCGGCGGTCGGGAGACTGAGCCCGGACTACATCGTCCAGGACGGCGTGGTGCCGCGGTCCCGGCTGGGTGAGGCCCTGACCGAGATCCAGCGGCTCGGGGAGCGGCACGGGATTCGGGTGGCAAACGTCTTCCATGCCGGCGACGGCAACCTGCACCCGCTCATCCTGTTCGACGGCCGGGTCGAGGGCGAGCTGGAGCGCGCCGAGGAACTGGCCGGAGAGATCCTCCGCTTGTGCATCGACCTGGGCGGTTCGATCACCGGCGAACACGGGGTCGGCATGGAGAAGCGCCAGTACCTGGGCGAGATGTTCGACGACGTCGACCTGGACGCGATGCGGCGCATCCGCAGCGCCATCGACCCGGGCGAGTTGGCGAACCGCGGCAAGATGTTCCCGGACGCCGAGGCGCCGGCGCTGCTGGGCCACGGTCCGCATCCGCTGGAGGCGGCGGGAGTCATCTCGCGCGAATGACGGGCGCTCGCAGTCGGCCAGGTTCGGCGGCCGAGGTAGCCGAGGCCGTGCGCGGTGCGGAACGGAGCGTGCCGCGCGGCGGCGGCACGAAGCCGGCTCTCTGGGCGGCGGAAGGGGCCGAACCGCTCGACGTGTCGGCGCTTTGCGGCATCACCGAGTATCTGCCAGGCGAGTACACGGTGACCGCCCTGGCCGGGACGCCGCTGGCCGATCTCGAGACGCGGCTCGCGGAGGAGGGCCAGTACCTTCCCTTCGACCCGCTGCTCGTCGATGCCGGAAGCACGGTGGGCGGCGCCGTGGCCGCGGGCGCCAACGGCCCCGGCCGGCTGCGTTACGGCGGCCTGCGCGACTTCCTGCTCGCGGTGACCTTCGTCGACGGCCGTGGGAAGATCGTGCGCGGCGGCGCCAGGGTGGTGAAGAACGCCGCCGGATTCGATCTGCCGAAGCTCATGGTCGGCAGCCTGGGACGCCTGGGCGTCCTCACCGAGTGCACGTTCAAGGTGTTCCCTCGTCCGGAGAGTCATGCCACCGCGCGCGTTGTCGGCCTGGCGTTCGGCGAGGCGCTTGCCGCCGCCGGCCGCGTCGGCGCCGGCGCCGTCGAGCTCGAGTGCCTCGACCTGGTCCACGGCCCGGCGGGATGGGACCTGGAGATTCGCGTCGGCGGTCGCCGCTGCGCGCTCGAGGCGCGCCTGGACCGCGCCGCAGACCTGCTCGACAGCGACGTCTCGACCCTCGCAGGCGACGCCGACACGCGGCACTGGCGAGCCCGCCGCGAACTGCACTGGGCACCGCCCGACGCCGCCGTGCTCAGGATTCCTCTGACTCCGGCCACCGCCGGCGTCCTGGAGCAGGTCCTCACGGACCTGGGCGCCGGCCACGCGGCCAGGGTCTGCAGCGCCGGCATCCAGCAGACCCTCCTGGCCTGGCCCGCCGAACGCAGCGCCGACCTGTCGGCCCTTGACCGCGCCCTCGCCGAATCGAAGCTGACTGCCTTGGTCCTGCGCACTTCGAACCGCACTCCAAGCGAAGCAGTCGCCGAACCGATCCTCGGCTGCCGCACCGGCGGCGAGATGCTGCGCCGTATCGAGCAGGCGCTCGACCCGGCCGGCCGGTTCATCCGACTGAGGTAACTGGCGCTGGCCCGCAGGTCTCGAGCTTCCGGATCTGCGGTGCTGCAGTTCCCGGCCGCTGGCTTCGACTTCCCTTCGCCGACCTCGACGGCGGCAAGTCGGCATCGGAGGCGCACGCCCGTCCCTGGGCCGTGAGGCGTTGACTCCTCAGGTGCGTTCGCGCTGCAGACGCGCTGCAGATGAGATGCAGTCGACCGGGAGTCAGCTGGCCTTCGGGAGTGCTCCCATCACGGCCTTGACTTCGAGGAACTCCTCGAAGCCGTAGTCACCCCACTCGCGGCCGTTGCCTGACTGCTTGTAGCCGCCGAAGGGCGCGCCGAAGTCGGCCGGGGCGCCGTTGATGTGGACGTTGCCGGCACGGATGCGCGCGGCCACGCTGCGGGCGTGGTCCAGGTCGCCGGACTGCACGTAGCTCGAGAGGCCGTAGGGCGTGTCGTTGGCGATCCGGATTGCCTCCTCCTCCGTTTCGTAGGGGAGGATCGAGAGCACCGGACCGAAGATCTCTTCCTGGGCGATCGTCATGTCGTTGCTCACGCCGCCGAAGACGGTGGGGCGCACGTAGTAGCCGCTGTCCAAGCCCTCCGGGCGGTCCGTGCCGCCGGTGACGAGTTCGGCGCCTTCTTCGATTCCCCTGGCAATCAGGGTCTGGATCTTGTCGTACTGGACCTTGCTGACGACGGGGCCGATGGCGACGCCTTCCTGGTTCGGCGGGCCGACAACGGTCGCCTCCGCCGCGGCCCTGGCGACTTCAAGCGCGCGGGCGTGCGATGCGGCGGGCACCAGCATGCGCGTCGGCGCGTTGCAGGACTGGCCGCTGTTCAGGAAGCACTGCCGTGTGCCGGCCTTGACCGCCTTGTCCAGATCGGCGTCCTCGAGGACCACGTTCGGCGACTTGCCGCCGAGCTCCTGAGCGACGCGCTTGATCGAGTCGGCGGCTGCCTTGGCCACGGCGCGGCCGGCGCGGGTCGAGCCGGTGAACGACATCATGTCGATCCCGGGGTGGGCCGACAACGCGGCGCCGACCTCGGGACCTTCCCCGTTGATCAGGTTGAAGACGCCCGGCGGTACGCCGGCATCATGCAGGATTTCGGCGAGCAGGATCGCGTTGAGCGGCGCAACCTCGCTCGGTTTGAGGACCATCGTGCAGCCTGCGGCGAGCGCCGGGGCGACCTTGCAGGCGATCTGGTTGATCGGCCAGTTCCAGGGCGTGATCAGGCCGCAGACGCCGACGGGTTCCTTGACGATGTTCGTCGTGCCGCGGGTCTCGACGAACTCGTAGTCCTTCAGCACGCCGAGAGCGCCCGCGAAGTGCCCCAGGCCGGACGGCGCCTGCGCCGCCCTGGCGAGCCATGCCGGCGCGCCCATCTCCGTCGAGATCGTCTCCGCCATCTCGCCGATGCGGGCCTTGTAGCCGGCGACGATCCGGCCGAGAAGCTCGACGCGTTCCTCGCGGCTGGTCCGGGAGAACGACTCGAAGGCAGCCTGTGCCGCGGCCACGGCCCGGTCGACGTCGGCTGCGCTGCCGAGGCTGATCCGGCCGATCGCCTCCTCCGTCGACGGATCGATCACGTCCATCGTCTTGGGCGTCACCGGGTCGACCCACTCACCGTTGATGTAGAACTGCAGCGCTTCCTTCATGGGGACTCTTCTCCTGCATGGGGACTCTTCTCCTGGCGGTCTGGTTGGCGGAAACCGCGACTCTACGCCATCAGGCTCCGGCGCCTGCCATGGCGGTTCGATGCACCTGGCGCCCTGGACCCCGTAGTCCGTTTAGGCCGTCAGGGCCAGCGGCCAGGCCTCGAGCGCCAGCCGGAAGTTGTCCGTATCACCCGCTGGACCGAATGCGGAGTCGCCCTGGGCGTAGATCGTGCGCCGGTCCGGATGCAGTCCGTCACATGCGCCGCGACTCCCGCCCGCGCCCGCCGAGCGCTGCATCCGTCGAAGAGCGGCGCGGCGCAGCAAGATGCGCTCTCTCGCGGTTGCATCGAGTTCACTGCGCTCCGACTTCGTCACGATCTGGCCCGAGACGCTCGCGCAGCCGGTCGAGGAGGCGGTCGCGGCGGGCTTCGTAGAACGCGTCGAACCCGGTCATGTCGGCGGGAACGTCGCCAAGGTCGTGACGCTCGGCGTACTCCTTCGCCTTCTGGGTATCGAAGGTCTCGGCCATCCATTGCTGCGGGAGCTTGTCGCGTTTGCTCTCGTTCGCTTCGCCGACGAGCAACTGCAGGTTGGGCAGCCGGTCGGCGCGATCCCGGAGCGCTGGAACGTCGTCATCGGCGACACCAGACTGGCGTAGTCGGCTGCGGGAGAATCGGATCTTCGGGAACACGTGGTCGATGTGGAACCTGTTGCTCTTCAGATCGACAAAGGGGTACAGCAGGGACAGCAGCGTGAATGTGCGGTCCTTCGATTCCACGAGATCCTGAAGCTCCTCCTCTTCGAATGTCAGGCTCTTGCCGCGCCTTCGCATCTCCGTTTCCAGGGCCGCCGACGGAAACGCGTCGCCGCCGTCGGTGTCGATGACCCTTCTGAGCGCCGTCAGCAGCGAATCCACACCGCCGCCCCAGGTTCCCCGCTTGAGCAATGACCGGATCAGCCACATGCGGACCGCCTCGCGATCTTCGCGGTAGACCGGCTGGGACAGGAATCTGGACGGCGAATCGCGACGATACAGATAGTGCGCGATGGGCAGGACCGCGTTGTGGGCCTTGAGACTGCGTTGGCTGAAGCCGAACTTCTCCACCAGCATCACGGCGGCGAGGACCGCTCGCCTGATGTCATCCCAGCGAGCCTCGAGGCGTTTCATGTTGTCGCTGTTGATATTCGTGATCCTGAACTGCACGCTGCCCGCGTCGGCAAGCAACAGGCCGGCCTTGATCAGGAAGTCCTGCGAAAAGTCGAAGCCGTCCCCGATCCGGTTGATCTCATCCACGGTGCCGTGAATCACTTCTCGGGCGTCGCGGGTCTCCCAGTGCGCCACGGCCATGCTCATGAGCATGTCGGAATAGCTCAACGTCGTGCCGCCGCTGTTCGTGCGAATGAAGATGTCCAGCACCCTGTCGAGATCCTGATCGGCCTCTTCGTAGTACGCGATGACTGCATCCTTGTGGACCACGTCGTGAAGTCTCAAAAGCGACTCGAAAGGACCGCCTCGATTATCGAGCTGTCGGTCGAGGAGATAGTACTGGAGATCCGCGGGCTTGGCCTTGAGAACGTCACGAACGGGATACCAGTAGTGTGTGTCGTCGCGCGAAGCGGCCTTTTCGGCGGTCAGGAAGCGAAAGTCGTACTTCATGCCAGCCTCGTTCTCTTCCGCCTCGGCCAGAAGGTTCAGGTACAGATGACGCTTCGGAAAGGCGTTGGGGTTGTTCCACCACAGTCGCGGCAGCTTGCAGGAGTAGCTGCCGCGGAGGCCGATGTTGAGCGCGGTCAGTCGCTGCTGTCCGTCGAGCACGGCGGTGATCTCTTCGCGAGTGACTGCACCAAGCGCCTGCAACCGGTGGTTGTCCCGCTCGTGGTACCGAAGCATGAAGCCGTAGAACCGGTAGGCCTTGATTTCGCTGCTTCTGACCCGCCAGAACAGAAAGGAACCGATCGGATAGCCTCGCATGAGGCTGTCGAAGAGTCTCGCGATCTGCGTGTGTTTCCAGACCAGGCCGCGCTGGATGGCGGGCAGTGCGTACTCTTGCGTTCGATGGCGCCGAGCGCCTTGACGATGGTGATCGGGGTCTGGAACGCCATGCCGTGCAATGCCTCCTGTCAAGCGGATCCGACGCGGTCGACGCGCCAGTCAAGGGACAGTCAAGGGATGGACGGCGCAAGCGGCGAATGTCCCTGCTCCGGTCGTCGCTGCTCGGTCTTGTTGTCCGTGGCGCCCGGCAGTGTAGCCCGACGCAGGTGCAGCGAGTCGACTCGTCAGTCTCCGAAGAGCCTGGAAGGACCATTGCCCGGCGGGCCGAGACGGGGAACGCGCGCCGCCGGTCTCCCGCGCCTTGCGGTCTCCCGCGCCTTGCGGTCTCCCCCGTTCGCAACGGCGGCATCGCACTACTCCGCGCGGTTCCTGGAGTCGCGGTCCGGCCCAGCAGCGCCTGCGCTGCCTGTTCTCCGCAACTGGCGCCGACGGCGACGGCGCGGCTCAGGCCGACGCCGTGGAGCGCGTTGCCGGCCAGGTAGAAGCCGTCGACCCAGTCCAGGGCCGCTTGATCCTGGCCACCCGCTGCGGGTGTCCGGGGGCGTACTGGGGGATCGCGTGCGGCTAGCGGGCCATGTGGGCGCAGGTCGACGAGTTCGGCATCGCCGAGGTCGGCGGCCTCGGGGTCGACGTGGCCTCTCTCATGGGACAAGACTGCTCCAGAACTTCGGGCTAGAATGCCCGCATGTCCGAAGCGATCGCATTCGACACTCACCGGTTCGTGAAGAACCTCACCGGCCACGGTTTCACCGAGGAGCAGGCGGAGGTGCTCGCGACGGAACACGTCGCCCTGCTGAACAGCAACCTGGCGACCAAGGCGGACATCGAGAACCTCCGGGCGGCGACCAAGGCGGACATCGAGAACCTCCGGGCGGCGACCAAGGCGGACATCGAGAACCTCCGGGCGGCGACCAAGGCGGACATCGAGAACCTCCGACATGGCATCGAGACGCTCCGACAGGAAACCAAGGCGGACATCGAGAACCTCCGGGCGGCGACCAAGGCGGACATCGAGAACCTCCGACATGGCATCGAGACGCTCCGACAGGAAACCAAGGCGGACATCGCAGGCACCAAGGCCGAGTTGCTGAAGTGGATGTTCGGCGCCATGGCCGCTCAGACCGGCATTATCGTCGCCGTCATCAGGCTGCTCTGAGGGCGTACCCGCTGCTCTGATCGAAGTTCTGCTGGCAGAGGCAGGGAAAGTCCTTGTGCGACGGGGGTTTGTCCAGAATCAGGGTTGCACGCTACTGGGTACTTTTCGGCGGTCAGGGACGCACTCGCAGCAGTCTGAAGGCTTGGCCCTGCAATGGCGTGGGTCTGGCGAGGAGATCGACGGTGGAGCCGCCGGAGCCGTGCAGGCGTACCTCTGGTTGCGTGTGAGTGCGGCGAGGTCTGCGAGCAGGGTCTGGAAGCTGTGGACGGGGAATCCGTCGGCGGTGCGGCGGGAGTTGGCCTTGGCGATTGCCGCTCGGGACCTGCGCGCCGGTTCGACCGGCGAGCTGCGGTCCTCGGGGGTCGTGATCGTCGAAGAGCAGCGTCGCGAGAGAGCGTCGCATGTGCCACTCGACGTGGCAGGCGAGCATGCACAGGAAGACGTGCGCCCGCACCCTGGATCAAGGCGGTGGTAGACAGGCCGGACCAGGAGGTCGACGCTCCTGCAGCTGCGGAAGGCGCGTCCGACGCGGCTCAGGCTCTTGCAGGAGCGCACGGTTTCTTCAGCCGGCAGGTCGTCTTCCGGGACGTTTGGTGCGAATGATGCAGATGCCGTCGAGTGCGGCTTCTTCGGCGATGGCCGCTTGGTTGCGGCGCCAGCGGAAGCTGTCGTGGCTTCCCGATTCGCGCGGGGCATCGCGCTACTTCGCTCGGTTCCTGGAGTTGCGGTTCCGGCCCAGTAGCGCCTGCGCTGCCTGTTCTCCGCAACTGGCGCCGACGGCGACGGCGCGGCTCAGGCCGACGCCGTGGAGCGCGTTGCCGGCCAGGTAGAAGTCGTCGACCGAGTCCAGGGCCGCTTCGATCCTGGTGACCCGTTGCGGGTGGCCGGGGGTGTACTGGGGGATGGCGTGCGGCCAGCGGGCCACGTGGGTACAGGTCGGCGCGGCGTCGATTCCGACCGTGCGGCGCAGTTCGCGGAGAGTCAGGTCGACGAGTTCGGCATCGCCCAGGTCGGCGGCCTCGGGGTCGACCTGGCCGCCGAACATGGAGCGGGTCAGGAACGCGCTTTCCGGGCCGCGGCCGCGAAAGGTCGCCGTCTCGTACTGGCAGCCGAGCATGCGGATGCCCTCGCCTCGGGCGGCCAGGAAGCCGTAGGCGGGCTCGATGTGGGCGGCGGCCGAGGCGGCAAATGCGGTGTGGACGACGGCCATTGGAGGGGACTCGATCTGCCGGAGTTCCGCGGCGGCCGCGGCCGAGACGCCGGCCACGAGTTCGGCGGCAGCGGGCAGATCGGCGGCGATGATGACGGCGTCGGCGGCCAGCGCGCCGCCGGGCGACGCGACCATGAAGCGGTCGCCTCCACGGCCTGCCTGCCGCGCGATGGAGGCGGCCGGGCAGTTGCAACGCACGTCGAGTCCGGGCAGTGCGGCGGCCGCTCGCGGCAGGCTCTGGATGCCTTCCTGGAACGTACGGTGTCCTGGCGGCGGCACACTCCGTTTGCGGCCGGCGCGCATCGCCTTGAACAGGGAGCCGTGGGCCCGTTCCATCGCCGCGAGGCGCGGGAAGGCGGCGGCCGCCGACAGCTTTCTGGCGTCACCCGCGAAGATCCCGAGCGCCACCGGCGAGATCAGCCGCGTGGCGGCCTGCCGGCCCATGCGACGGGCGGCGAAGTCGAACAGGGACTCGTCCTCTTCCTCTTCGGCTTCGTCGGCGCTGCCGCTGCCCTGCCGGCTGCGCGCCAGGGGTTCCATCGCCAGCCGCGCGAGGCCGAACGGTCCCAGCAGGCCGCTCCTGGCGAAGGCCAAGGGGTTCCGTTGCAGCTCCCGCAGCTTGCCGCCACGGTAGATGTAGCGCCGGTTCGACGCCGGCTCGGGCGCGATCACGTTCTCGGCGAGACCGCAGGCGTCGATCATCTCCCGCAGCACCGGCTGATCGTCGAGGAAGCCCTGCGGGCCGGTCTCGATCAGGAAGCCGTCCGCGAACCCGGTCCGGGCCTTGCCGCCCACCTCGGAATCCGCCTCCAGCACGACCACGTCGAGCGGGGCGCCGGCGCGCTCGGCTTCGGCGGATGCCTTCCAGGCCGCGGCGAGTCCGGAAGGGCCGCCGCCGACGATGACCACGCGGCGCGGCCGTTCGTCGCTCAAGCGTCCCGCCCCTCGATCCCCGGCTCGAGGTGAATGTCCTCGGTGTCGACGGCCTCGGTGTGGGCTGGCTCGGCGTGGACGGCGTCGACCAGGGTCTGCACCGCGTCGAGCGGCGTTTCGGGCCGTATGCCGTGGCCCAGGTTCACGATGTGGCCGCGTCCGGGCAGGCTGCCGAGCAGGCGGCTCGTCTCACGCCGGATCGCCTCGTTGCCGGCGAGCAGTACGGTCGGGTCCAGGTTGCCTTGCAGGCACAGCTTCGGTCGTCGCTTGCGCAGGGCCCCGAGGTCGGTTCGCCAGTCGACGCCGAGCGCTTCGCAGGGCAGTTCGGCGTAGTCGTCGACCAACTGCGGTGCGGCGTGGAGGAACAGGATGCGCGGCACTCCGGCGCTGCCCAGGCGCAGGAGCAGGCGTTCGAGGTGCGGCCGCACCCGGCGTCGCCACTCCGCGCGCGGAAACAGCCCCGCCCACGAATCGAAGACCTGGACGGCGTCGGCGCCGGCCCGGTGCTGAGCGATCAGGTAGCGGGCACAGAGGCGGCCCAGCCGGTCGAGCAGGGCGTCGAACGCCGCGGGCGCCTCGTGGGCGAAGGCGCGGAGGCGGGGAAAGTCCCGCGCGCCGCGGCCTTGGACCAGGTAGGCGGCCAGCGTCAGGGGCGCGCCGGCAAACCCGAGCAGCGCCTTGCCCGGGTCGAGTTCGCGGCGGACGATCCGCTGCGTGGCCGCCACCTCGGGTGCGATCTCGCCTTCGTCGAGGCGGTCCGGATCGGGAAGGGCCGCCACGGCCGCGGCGTCGCGGAGCGGTCGGGCGATCACCGGACCGGGATCGAATCGGAAGTCGACACCCAGGGCGGGCAACGGCGACATGATGTCGGCGAACGTGATGGCGGCGTCGAAGGGGAATCGGCGAAGCGGCATCATGGTGACGCGAGCCGCCAGTTCCGGGTCGCGGGAGAGGCCGACGAAGCCGTGGCGCTCCTTGAGAGCCCGATACTCGGGCAGGATGCGCCCCGCCTGCCGCATGATCCACAACGGTCGCCGCGGCGTGTCCTGGAGACGCAGTGTGCGCAGCAGCAGGCCGGCATCCGGCTCGGCAGGCGGGCGTGGAGCAGCGCCCGGGAGTGGCGCCGTCGAGTGGGCGAGGGCGTTCATTCCCGGAGGTTCGCCGTGCGGCGGCGCTCCAGCAGCTCCGGCGCCGCGGCGGCGAGGAAGGCGTCGACGCCCTTCTGTCCGATCTCGATCGCCACCCGGCGCAGACCGACGACCGGCAGGTGGCTCAGGCGTTCGGCCATGACTTCGGTCCACCGCCTGAGCGCTTCCCGCTCGGCTTCGGAGAGACTCTTCAACTCGCCCCGCAGCAGGCGGTCGAGATTGGCGCCCAGAGAATCCTGGTACTTCGCGCCGATCGCCCGGATCGCCCCGGCCACCGAGCGAGTCGCCAGCGCCTCCCGGTAGGCGTCGAGTTCCTCGTCGATCAGGACACGAGCTTCGGCGGTGAGCTCGCGCCGGTTGCGCAGGGTCTGCTGGGCCAGTTCGTTGATGCGATCCATGCCGATTCGCCTGAGGCCGGCCGCGTCGGTGTCGGCGGCCAGAGCGTTCGCGGGAATCGCCATGTCGATCACCAGAGGCGCGGCGCCCAGTTCGTCTCGCCCGGCCGCGGCCATGGCATTCAGGCAGCGTCGGTCGACGACGGGCCCGGGCGCGCCGGTGGAGAACAGGACGGCGGACACTGCAGGCGGTCGGGCCCGGAACGCGTCCAGGCCCATCGTCTCGACGGCCGGCGCCGTGCCCCGATTCCGCGGCTTCTCGGCGGTCCGCGCGGCAAGTTCCTCCGCTTTCTGCCGAGTGCGGTTGACGAGGATCAGGGGGATGCCCCGGCCGTGCAGGCGCTCCGAGCAGGTTGCGGTCATCGCCGCCACGCCGACCAGTGCGACAGGACCCGCGACTTCCGCGGCGCGGCCGGTCAGCAGGTCGGCCGCGATCTCGGAAAGGGAAGTGCGTCCGGCGCCGACGCCGGTTTCGCGGTGGACCCGCTTGCCGGCCCGAAGCGCCGACTCGACCACACGCCGCAGGTCGCTGTCGACGGTGCCGGCCGTCGCTGCCTTCTCGAGAGCGTCCCGGAGCTGTCCGCGTATCTCCCGTTCGCCGGGCTGGGCCGAATCGAGGCCGGCTGCCACGAGGTACAGGTGCTCGACGGCACCTTCTCCCTCCCAGCTCCGGAACACGCGGCGTGCCGCGCCGACGCCGGCGACCAGGCGCAGGAGCTGCCGCCGGCAGGAGGCGAGCGTGGCGCCGGGTTCGGCCGAGAAGATGAACGCGACCCGATTGCAGGTGGCGAGGTAGATCAGCCCCTGGGCGCCGATCCGCTGCTTCAGCCGCCGCATCTCCGCGGCCCGCCGTTCGTCCGGCACGGTGTAGCGGGCGATCTCCGCCGCGTTCGCGTAGCGCCAGGTCACCGCGACGACACAACAGTTGGCCATCGGTGGATTCTGACTCATCTGGCCGGGTGGCGTGTGACTGTCGTGTCGCTCGTGTCCCGAGCAGCTCGTGCTCCCGCGCGGCGCGGGTCACGAGCAGCCTTGGTCACGAGCGGCTCGTGTCTCAAGCTGCCGCCGGCTGCCAACAGAAACACCGCACGGGGCAGACCTGACCGTCGCGGCCCCAACGACCCGAAGCGGATCCTCGTTCCGGGTGCCAGAGCTACCGCCACTCGCGGGTGTTCTTCAGGATCAGGTCGGTCAGGGCATCCAGGTGGTCGGAGCGGTCGTTGAGACAGGGGATGTAGCGCAACCGCCGGCCGCCGGATTCCTCGAAGTAGCCCCGGTTCTCGACCTCGATCTCTTCGAGGGTCTCGATGCAGTCGGCCGAGAAGCCGGGGCAGGCGACGTCCACGTTCCCGAGGCCGCTTGCGGGCAGTTCCCGCATCAGGGCATCGGTCTTTGGCCCGATCCACGTTTCGCGGCCGAACTGGGACTGGAACGTGCTGACGACCCGCTCCTCGTCGACGCCCAGTTCCCGGACCAGCAGACGCGTCGTTTCCAGGCACTGACACTGGTAGGGGTCGCCGTTGTCGATGTAGCGCTTCGGCACGCCGTGGTATGAGAGGACGAGACGATCGGGCTCGCCGTCTGTCCAGGTCTCCCGGATGCTCGCAGCGAGGGCGCGAAGGAAGCCCGGGTCGTCGTGGTAGTGGTTGATCGTGCGGAGTTCGGGCACCCAGCGCCAGCGCCTGACCTCCCGGGCGAGCACGTCGATCGTCGACGCGGTGGTGGCGGCCGAGTACTGGGGGAACAGGGGAAGGAAGAGGAGGCGCGTGCAGCCTCGCCCGCGCAGTTCGGCGAGCGCGCTCCTGATCGACGGTTCGCCGTACCGCATGCCGAGTGCAACGAAGAACGGGGCGCCGGCTTCGCGCTGGTGCTGCCGCAACCTCAGGGCGATGCCTTCGGCCTGACGCTTGCCGATAGCCAGCAGCGGCGATCCCTGGTCGGTCCAGATCTTCCGGTAGAGCTTCGCGACCCGCTGCGGGCGCGTCGTGAGCACGAACAGGTAGAGAATCGGCAACCACTTCCAGCGGGGCACCTCGGCGATCCGGGTGTCGCTCAGGAACTGCCTGAGGTAGCGGCGCAGGGCCCTGGTCGTCGGGGCCGACGGCGTGCCGACGTTGGCCAGCAGGACACCGATCGCGCGGCGGTCCGCTTCCGGGGCGAGCCGCGGTTCCGGTTCGTAGAGCGAGGCGCCGCTGGTCATGGGGGCGACGGTCGGAGCCAGTCGCGGCGGACCAGGAAGTCCGAGGTCAGCCGCGCTTCCGGGGACCCCGGTTCGGGTCGGTAATCGTACCGCCAGGCGGCCAGCGGCGGCAGGGACGCGAGAATCGACTCGGTGCGCGCCCGCGCATGCAGTCCGTAGCGCGTGCCGCGGTCGTACACCAGGTTGAACTCCACGTACCGCCCCCGGCGGTAGAGCTGAAAGCTGCGTTCGCGCTCGCCGTACTGCAGATCCTTGCGGCGCTCGAGGATCGGAAGGTACGCGGGCAGGAAGTGATCGCCGATGCTGCGCGCGAAGGCGAAACACCGGCTGAACGGGTCGACCTCGGCTGGCCGCTCGAGCCGGTTCAGGTCGTCGAAGAAGAGGCCGCCGACGCCCCGCATCTCCTGCCGGTGGGGAAGGTAGAAGTAGTTGTCGCAGGCGGCCTTGCAGCGGTCGTAGAGCTCCTCGCCGAACGGCGCGCAGGCCTCGGCCGCGGTGCGGTGCCAGTGCACCGCGTCCTTCTCGAAGCCGTAGCAGGGCGTCAGGTCGAAGCCGCCCCCGAACCACCAGCCCGCCTCGCCTGCGCCCTCGGCGCCCGGGTTCTCGGGGCCTTCATGCGGATGGGCGATGAAGAAGCGGATGTTCGCGTGGCTGGTCGGGGCGTACGGATTGCGGGGATGAACGATCAGGGAGACGGACGCGGCCTCGAAGCTGCGCCCTGCGAGCTCCGGGCGCCGCTCGGTCGCGGGAAGGGGCAGGGAGTCTCCGCGGGATCGGCTGAAGTTGACCGCCGCCTTCTCGATCACGTTGCCGTCGGTGAGCACCCGCGGCCTGGCGACGCCGCCTCGCTCGTTCCGGAGTTCCCGGGCGTCGAAGGCGCCGCCGTCGATCTCGACCAGGGCGTCGCAGATCCGCTCCTGAAGTTCCTGGAAGTAGGCGGCGACATGTTGCGGGTCGGGTCGAGAGTTGCCGTGGGTGCGGGAACCGCTGTGGGCGCGGGAACTGCTGCCGGCGCCGCTGCCCGGCGCCGCGCCAGCCGCGACTTCGGTCTCCTTCCCGGCCCCGGCAGCCACGGCTCAGGGGATCTCCGCCAGCACTTCGCCGACTGCGGTTGCAAGGCCGGTGAGGGTGTCTTCATCGTGCGCCAGCGACAGGAAGCCGACCTCGTAGGCGGAAGGAGCGAGCATGTAGCCGCGTTCGAGCAGCCCCTGGTGCAGCAGTCCGAAGACCTCCGCCGTGTTCGGGTGGAAGCGGTCGACCCGGCGCGGCGGTTCGCCGTCGCCATAGGCAAGCCAGAAGATCGAACCGCGGCGGATCAGCCGGTACGGGCGCCCGCTCCCTTCGAGAACGGGGCCGAGCTTCCGGTCGAGGAACGCACCCAGGGCGTCCAGCCGGGTCCAGCCGTCGCAGGCCGCGAGTTCGCGCAGGGTGGCAAGCCCCGCGGCGACCGCGAGCGGGTTTCCGGACAGCGTGCCGGCCTGGTAGACCGGGCCCAGGGGCGAAAGCTGATCCATCCAACGTGCGGGTCCGCCGTATGCGCCGACCGGCAGACCGCCGCCGATCACCTTGCCCAGGGTCCAGAGGTCGGGTTCGAGCCCGAGCTCCGCGCTGACAGTGACGCCGGGCACCCGGAAGCCGCTCAGCACCTCGTCGAGGATCAGCAGGGCGCCGTGTTCGCTGCAAAGGCGCCGAAGTCGCTCGAGGTACTCGGGACGCTGCACCAGCAGGCCGTTGTTCGCGGGCAACGGTTCGATGATGGCGGCTGCCAGCCTGGCGCCGTGGAGGCGGAACGCCTGGTCCAGGGCCTCCTCGTCGTCGAGCGGCAGGACGATCGTGTCGCGCGCGGCGGCTGCGGGAATGCCGGCGCTCGACGCGATGCCGAAGGTGGCGAGTCCGCTTCCCGCCTCGACGAGGAGTGCATCGACGTGGCCGTGGTAGCAGCCCTCGAACTTGAGGATCAGGTCGCGGCCGGTGCAGCCGCGGGCGAGCCGGATCGCGGACTGGGTTGCCTCGGTGCCGGAGTTGACGAAACGGATCTTCTCGATGCCGGGGACGAGTTCCTTGACCGTCCGCGCGAGCTCGACCTCGCCTTCGTGGGGCGCGGCGAAGGAGGTGCCGCGCGCGGCGGCGTCTCGCACCGCGTCGACGACCGCGGGATGGCTGTGGCCGAGTACCAGGGGGCCGAACGAGCCGATGAAGTCGACGTAGCTGCGGCCGTCGACCGAGCGCATCACCGCGCCCTCGGCGTCGGCGATGAAGGGCGGCGTGCCGCCGACGGCCCGGAAGGCGCGCACCGGACTGTTCACGCCGCCGACCAGGTGCCGCTGCGCCTCGGTCCAGAGTTCCTCGCTGGTTCTTCCGGCGCTCATCGGGATTTCCCGGGGATCGGATCGCGGCTCACTTCTTCACTCCGGCTTTTTCGATCCCGGCTTCGTCGTTCCAGAGGCGTTCGATGCCGGCGGCGGTCGGTTCGTGTGCACATTTCACGTTGCCGGCTCCCGCGTCCAGGAGGGCTGCGGCCGTGGTCGCCCCGATCGCCCAGCAGCTTCCCGGCCAGTCCAGTTCCGAGGCCGTCCAGGCGGCGACGGCCGATGGCGCCGTGAAGAGTACGCGCGCCCTCGCGGCCTGCCAACCCCCAGGCCAGACGAGGTCCGTCGCCGGACGGACGGTGTAGGCCTGCCAGGAGGCGACATCACGACCGACGGCTTCGAGCGCCTCGACCAGCGAACGGCCGCCGCGAGCCGAATGCGGCACGAAGAGGCGGCACCTGGGATCGAGGACGCGGGCCGTGTAGTCCGCCAGGCCCTTGCCATCCGCGGCTAGCGCCGTCAGGTTCGGAGGCACGCCGGCCGCCAGCAGGGCGCGGGCGGTGCCCTCGCCCAGAGCGCACCATGGCAGGCGTCCCCAGATCGGCTCGCGCGCGGCCCGGGCCGCCACGACGCGGGCGGCGGTCGGGGACGACACGAGCAGCCAGGGCCACTGCCGGCGTGGACGGTCGAAGTCGATGCGGTCGGCGGGCCACGGGACGTCGAAGACGTCGAGGGCAGTCGCCGGCAGAGCCGCGGCCCGGATGCCGGGGACGAGTCGGCGGGTCAGGCGCCGGACGCTGGTCGGGATCGAGGTGACGATGAGGTCCGGAGTGTCGGCAGCCGTCTCACCCTGGCTGCGCAGCGGCTGCACCCCGGGTTCGCCGGCGCCCGTGACGGTCGAAGGCGGCGAGCAGGCGCCCGGGCGTCTGGCCCCCGGTTCGCCGGCGGCCATGCCGGTACCCCTGCCGGCTGCGGGGGGAGACGACCTCGAATGCACGTCCGTCGCGAGGCCGTCGTCCTGTTCGGCGAGTCCCCGCTCGATCCGTGCCGCCAGCGCGTCGAGACCGACGCCGCCTGCATCATCCGCCGCCCTTGCCGCGGCTCGTACGGCGAACGGTGCGTCCCCGGCTCCGGCCGCTTCGCGCCAGTCGTCGGGCGCGATGGCCGCATGGACGGCACGGATCGAGGGCTGCCCGGACGGACCGCCGCCGACCTCTGCCCAGGCGCCGAACGGGCGCAGGCAGCCGCCGCCGAGCCGGCCCAGCAGGGAACGCTCGGCGAGAACCGCGGTGCGGGTCGGGCCATGGTCGAGGCGGGCCATCGAGGGGTGGCCGTCCAGGCGGCCGCCGCGCAGAACCTGCACTGCCAGAGCCCCCTGACCGGGAGCGCAGGGCCAACTCGCCAGGTCGAGTCGGAACCCCCGCGTGGTCGTCGTTGCGGGGTCCGAGGCGTCCAGTGCGCCGTTTCGGGCGAGCCGGACGATTCCTGCCTCGGCGGCGAGCAGGGCGTCGATCGCGCCGCTGTGGAGCCATTCCAGCCGTCGGCCCACCGAGCCGCGAACGGCGCAACAGACGAGGTGGGGCTGCAGGGCGAGAGCTCCGGCCTGCCGCCTGGGGGACGACGTGCCCAGCCGTGCGCCGGCCGGCAGACCGGCGAGCGCCTCGCTCGCCGGTACGGCACGGCGGGCGACGCCTTCGCCGTCGTCCCCGAGCAGGTCAGCCAGCGAGGAAGTTCCGCGCGCGCGCACGCCAGGTGCAAGCAGCAGCAGGTCGAACGGCCGCTCCCGTTCCGGCACGGCGGCGAGCACCAGATCCGGTTCGTCGTCGACCGGCAGATCCTTGAGCGAGTGAACGACCAGATCGACCGTGCCGTCGCGAAGCGCTGCGCTCAGCTCGCCGGTGAAGACGCCCCTGGACTGGGCGAAGCTGCCGCCCAGACTGCGGTCGCCCCGCGTGGACATTGCCTGGACCAGCGTCTCGACGCCGTACTGTTCGAGGCGCTTCGCGACCAGGGCTGCCTGGATCCGCGCCAGCGGTGTCGACCGGGTGCCGATCACGAGCGGGACCATCGGGCAGAGGATACGTCGCCCGCCCGTCCACTGGGACCGTCCATTAGAGTTGTCGGCGTTGCCCGTACCGTGCGGCGGGCCGAACCGTGTGGAGGTTCTCGCGATGCTGTCGTCCTCGTTCCGCTCGTTCGCTTCGTGCTTCTCGCCTGGCGCCAGGATCGCCGCGGCCATCCGGTCGTTCGCGTTCCAGCGGCGGGGGATGGTCGCCGCGGCGCCGTTCTCGTTGCCGGCCGCCGCCGCGGTCCTCCTTCTTGTGGCCGGGTGCGACGGCGAGTCGCGGCCCTCGGCGGCCGAGTTCACGGCCGCCGCAGAGGAGACCGTGCTGAGCGCCAGCTACAACCTGAGCCGGGCTTCGTGGGTCCAGGCGACGTACATCAACGACGACACGAACGCCTTGGCCGCACGCGCCAACGCCGAGTTCCTGGGCCGCATGGTCGAGTTCGCAAAGGAGGCGGCGACCTACGATCCGGACGGGGAAACGGAGACCGTGGCGCGCAAGCTCGGGCTGCTTCGCAGCGGCTTGACGCTGGCCGCGCCGGCCGACGAGGCGAAGCTCACCGAGTTGACCGAGATCGCGACCGGGATGGAGGCCGCCTATGGCTCGGGCAAGTACTGCCCGGACGGCCCGGGCGCCGAGACGTGCCGGTCCCTGGGCGACCTGGAGGACGTGATCGACAACAGCCGCGACGCCGATGCCCTGCTCGACGCCTGGGAGGGGTGGCGGACGATCTCGCCGCCGATGCGCGCCGACTACGAGCGCTTCGTGGAGCTCTCGAACGAGGGTGCGCGGGCTCTGGGGTTCGCCGATACCGGCGCCATGTGGCGGTCGAAGTACGACATGCCGCCCGACGACTTCGCGGTCGAGGTGGACCGGCTCTGGAATCAGGTCAGGCCGCTCTACGACGATCTCCAGTGCCATGTCCGGGCCGAGCTCTCGGATCACTACGGCGCGGACGTGGTGGATCCCGCGGGCCCGATTCCGGCCCACGTCCTGGGCAACATGTGGGCGCAGTCGTGGTCCAACGTGTACGACCTGGTGGCGCCGCCGGCGACAGACCCCGGCTACGACCTGACCGAGATCCTGGGCAGCCTCCCCACGTCCGAGATCGAGATGGTCGAGATGGCCGAGGGCTTCTTCACCTCGCTGGGCATGGAACCGCTACCGGACACGTTCTGGGAGCGTTCGCAGTTCGTCAAGCCGCGCGACCGCGAGGTCGTCTGCCACGCCAGCGCCTGGCAGCTCGATCTGGACGAGGACGTGCGGATCAAGATGTGCATCGACATCAACGCCGAGGACTTCTCGACCATCCACCACGAGCTGGGCCACACCTACTACCAGCTCGGCTACCGGGACCGGGACCCTCTGTTCCGTGACAGCGCCAACGACGGCTTCCACGAGGCCCTGGGCGACACGATCGCCCTGTCGGTGACCCCGGGCTACCTGGTGGATATCGGGTTGCTCCATGAAGAGCCCCCCGCGGACGCCGACCTCGGCCTCCTGATGCGCATGGCGCTCGACAAGGTGGCCTTCCTGCCCTTCGGTCTGCTGATCGACCGCTGGCGCTGGGCCGTGTTCTCGGGCGAGACGCCGCCGGAGGAGTACAACGCCGCCTGGTGGAGTCTGCGCGAGCAGTACCAGGGCGTCGGCGCCCCGAGCGAACGGACCGAGGAGCACTTCGATCCCGGCGCCAAGTACCACGTTCCGGGCAACACCCCCTACACCCGTTACTTCCTGGCCCACATCCTCCAGTTCCAGTTCCACCGCGACCTGTGCGTGGCGATCGGCCACGAAGGGCCGCTCCATCGTTGTTCGATCCACGGCAACGAGGAGGCCGGGAGGCGCTTGAGCGAGATGATGGCGATGGGTCTGAGCCGTCCCTGGCCGGATGCTCTGGAGGCGGCCACCGGCAGCCGCGAGATGGACGCGACGGCTATCCTCGAGTACTTCGCGCCGCTGGCGGAATGGCTCGAGGAGCAGAACGAAGGCCGGACCTGCGGCTGGAGCTGACCGTGTTCGCAGCACCGGCCGCTGCGGAATCTGCCGGGAGCCCGGTCGGCAGAAACCGGGTGAGCCCGTGCGCCCGCTCCTGCGCCCGCATTGTCTGACAACCGGTTGCCTGCCCTCGCTGCGGGCCGGGAAGATCCGCCAGGCGCCGCACACTCCGGCGCGTCAGCGCAACAGGAGGACACGCCGATGCTGATCGCCACCTGGAACGTCAACGGCCTGGGAGCGCGGTTCGACTTCCTGGTCCACTGGCTCGAGGCGCGGCAGCCGGACGTGGTCGGCCTTCAGGAACTGAAGCTGACCGAGGAGCGCTTCCCGAGGCGGGCGCTCGAGGAACTCGGCTATCAGGCGGCGGTATGCGGCCAGAAGGCGTGGAACGGCGTCGCCGTCCTCTCGCGCCATCCGATCGAGGAAGTGCAGTCGGGGCTCCCGGGCGAGGAGGAGGCCGGCGCCCGTCTGATGCGGGTGCGTACCGCGGGGCTCGACTTCACGACCGTCTACTGCCCGAACGGCAAGGACGTCGATCACCTGGACTATCCACGCAAGCTGGCGTGGTTCGACACGCTTCGCGACTATCTCGAAAGCTCGCTCGGCGAGGAGGCTCCGGCGGTGCTCTGCGGCGACTTCAACGTCGTGCCGAGCCGCCTCGACACGCACGCCGAGGACCGCCTGGCGGGCGGCATCCACCACACGGAGGCTGAGCGCGAGCGGTTCGGCGCGCTTCTGGATCTCGGGTTCGTCGACCTGTTCCGGGACCTTCATCCGGACACCGTCAGGTTCTCATGGTGGGACTACCGTTTCGGCGCCTTCCATCGGAACCTCGGCCTGCGGATCGACTTCCTGCTGGCGACCGAATCAGTCCGGGATCGGGTGGAGCATGTCGAGACCGACCGGGACTATCGCAAGAAGAAGGAAGGTCTGATCGCCTCGGACCATGCGCCGGTGCTGGCGCGGCTTGCCGGGCAGCCGGCCCCTTGCCTGGCGGCAGCCCGGACAACACGGTCGTCCGGCGCCGGAGTTGGCGCCTGAAGCCGCGACCGACTATCTGGCGGCCCGCTTCGGCGTCTCGAACCACGCCAGCCTGCCGCAGTACGGTTCGACCTCGTTCCATGAGTCGATGTCGAGCCGGAGGCACGCCAGGGCGGCGGTGACGAAGCGGGGCGGATCGTCGCCGGTCAGCCGCCGGACAAGCTCGGCGCATGTGGGCTGGTGGCCGACGAGAAGGAGGGAGTTCGCGTCGTCGGGCTGCTCGCTCAGAAGATCGATGACGGATCCGGGCGAGGCCAGATACAACGCCGGCTCCAGGATCGTCGTGCGGTTCCAGTGGCCGGCGGCGGCCGCCAGTTCGATCGTCTGCCGTGTGCGCAGGGCAGACGAGCAGAGGATCCGGTCGGGCAGTTCCCGTCGTTCAGCGAGAAGTTGCCCCATCGTCTTCGCGGCCGCGATGCCGCGCGGATTCAGCGGACGATCATGGTCCGCACCGTAGCTTGCGCTCCAGTCCGATTTGGCGTGGCGAAGAACGTACAGAGTCCGCACGGTCGAAGCATGACGGTAGCAGGAGCACAAGGCAGCGCCTTGCCTGTGATCGCACGCGAATGAGGCCCTCCAGGCCGAACCTCCTCGATCAGCTAGCGGCGGGAGAGGACGAGGACGACCCTGTGACATCCTCCTTGTCGTGATGAGGACGAACGCGATGCTCCGGGCGGCCGCAGTCGCCGTCTGCGGTGCGGTTCTGGCCGCTGCCGCCTCGGGACAAGGCGCTTCACCTCTGTCCGAGAGGGCCGCGCTCAACCTGGAGAGCTTCGACTTCGCCTGGCAGAGAGTTGCCGACACCTTCTGGGACGAGAAGATGGGCGGCGTCGACTGGCGGGCCGTGGGCGACGAACTGAGGCCGCGCGCCCGGGATGCCGCGAACGCCCGGGAACTGCGCAGCGTGATCCAGGAGATGCTGGCGCGGTTGGGACAGTCCCACTTTGGCGTCCTGCCTGGCGCCGGATCGATGGACGGCGGCAGCGAGCCGGCTGCGAGCGATGCCGGCGTCGACGGCGGCGCCTGCTCTCCGGCGCTGATGCGGACCGTCGGCGGCGGTTCGTCCGCATCGGATGCGGGACCCGGGTTCGAGATCCGCTTCATGGACCAGGCAGCGGTAGTCAGCCGGGTCGAAGCGGATTCCGCGGCCGGCCGCAACGGCCTGACGACCGGCGCTCGGGTCGTGTCGATCGGCGACCAGCGTCTCGCGGCCATTTCCGACTGCTTCGAGCTGGACTCCCTCGATCCGGGAGTAGCCGACCTGGTGCGTACGCGCGCCGTCGACGGCCTGCTCTTCGGCCCGCCTGGCGATCTCGTGGAGGTGGAGTTCGCGGATGCCGCAGGCGAGCTGGGCGAGCGGTTCGTGCTCGAGCTGGAGCGGGCCCATCGGCCGGGCGCGGTCGAAGTCGGCTTCGGCAACCTGCCGCCGATGCAGTACCTGTTCGAGACCGAGGAGGTGAGGACGGCGACGGGCGGACGAGTTCTTGCGGTCCGCTTCAACGTCTGGATGCTCCCCGTGGTCGAGGCGTTCGAGACTGCTCTCCATGGAGACCCCGCAGCCGGCGGGTCGGCGTTCGATGGTCTGGTGATCGATCTGCGCGGCAATCCCGGCGGCATCGCCGGCACCGCCGTCGGCGTCGCGGGATATCTGCTGGACGAGCAGGTCGAACTTGGCAGGATGCTGCACCGGGGATCGAACCTGCGGCTCCTGGTGCACCCCAGGCGGCTATCGCGCGACGAGGAGCAACTCGAGGTGTTCGAGGGGCCGATCGCCCTGATCGTCGATCGCCGCAGCGCCAGCACGAGCGAGATCTTCGCGGCCGGACTTCAGGACCACGGCCGTGCCCGCGTGTTCGGCGAGCCCACCATGGCGGCAGCGTTGCCGGCGGTGATCGAGCCCATGCCGAACGGCGACCTGCTGATGCACGCGGTCGCGGACTTCGTTCGCCCGAGCGGCGCGCGGGTCGAGGGCCGGGCGGTCGTCCCCGATTCGCTGGTTCCGCTGACGCGGGAGGGTCTGCTCGCCGGCAGGGACGAACCGCGGGAGGCGGCCCTGGCCTGGATCGCGTCGGAGCTGGAATGAACTTCGGTCTCTGGAACGAGGGAGTCGGCTTCGGCCTCCTCGGCGCCGAAGGGGCTCTCGGACCGCCCTGGCTGTGGGTCGTGGCGGGGTTGCTGTTGCTGTTGCTTGGCCGGCAGCTCTACACCGCCCTCCTGGGTTTGCTCGGCTTCTTCGTCAGCTACGGCATGCTCTCCGATGTGGCGACGCTGCCGGGCGATCTGCGCCTGGCGGTGGCCGTGGGCGTCGGAGTCGGCAGCGTGTTGCTGGCATTCATCGTGCGCAAGGCTGCCGTGGCGGTTGCGGGCGCGCTGCTGGGCGCCGCCGCCGCGCTCTGGGCGGCGGCCTTCTTCGGCCTGCAAGCCGAAGTCCTTTGGTGGGTGGTGACGGCCGCGGCGGCCGTGCTGGGCGCGTGGGCGCTGCGCCGGGTCTTCGAGACGGCTCTCGTCGTGGTCTCGTCGTTCATCGGGGCTCTGCTGATCGTGGCGGCCGTGGGCCTGGAGGGACTGCCGGCCCACGCCGGCATCGCCGTGCTGATCGTGATCGGCGTCGCCTTCCAGATGCGGCGTGGTCGCGGGGACGAACGCGACGCGAAGAAGAAGTCGGCGAGCTGAGCGGCCGCGATGCGAGGACGCTCGAATGCGCGACTTCTGCCACGGGCTGGAGCTGCGGCTGGCGCCTTGATGCGCGCACTGCTGCCTTGCATCTGCCTGTTCGCGCTTCCCGCGGCTGCGACCGCGGCCGGAAGCGATGCGGCCGCGGAACCCTGCATGGCCGATGCCGCTTCCCTCTGCCTGAACGAGGATCGATTCCGTGTCGCCGTCGAGTGGGAGACCGAAGACCGGTCCGGCGCCGGAAGGGCCGTGGAGATCACCGACGACACCGGCTACTTCTGGTTCTTCAGCGAGCACAACGTCGAGGTCGTCATCAAGGTGCTGAACGGTTGCGGAATCGGCGACGGCGCCTACTGGGTCTTCATCGGCGGCTTGACCGATGTCCGGGTCGAACTCGAAGTCGAGGACGTGGAGTCGGGCGTGTCGAAGACCTACGGGAACGAAGCCGGCAACCTGTTCGTGCCGGTGATCGACACGAAGGCGTTCCCGACCTGCGACTGACCGTGCAGCCGGCTTCCGCGCCAGCTAGGCCTGATCGCGGTTTCCTTCGTCGAGCCGGCCCGGACGGCGAGCTTGCGGCCGCCGCCGCCTTGCCGGACCTCGAGCGCGCCGGTCCAGACCCCGCGCTCAGCTCCCGAAGAGCTCACCCGACCTGGCGGTTCGACGTCGTCAGAGCGAGAGTTCCCGGACCCGTTGCGGTGACGGCCCTGGCTGCGGCGGCGAGAACCGCGGCCTGCCCCGGGCGCAGCAGCTCCGATCCCGAAGCGTTGGCCACTTCGATCTGTCCCTCGAGCGCGAGTGCGATCCGTGCGCGGCCGTCAGGGTCCAGCGGCGCCTCGCCGTCTTCGCCGACATGGAGGACATCCAGTCTGAAGTCGTCGACCGGCGGCCGGAAGCGGATCCGTGTGCCCCAGGGCTGCTCGTCGCCTCGAGGCGCCAGCGGCGCGCCGCCGCCGGCTTCGTGGACGAGAATGTCGAGCAGTTCTTCGGCGGCGACCGGCTTGGAGGTCAGACCGAGGCGGAGCACGTTGTCGGAGTTCGCCATGACCTCGAGCGCGGAGCCTTCCAGGTAGCTGTGAAGAACGCCTGGTCCGGTGAACAGGGCCTCGCCGGGTTCGAGGTGCACCAGGCGGAGGAACAACGGTGCGAGAATCATGGGGTCGTCCGGGTGGCCCCGGGCGATGCGGACGACCCAGCGCATCGCCTCCCGGCAGTGCGTCGTCTCCTGGCAGGCAGCGCTGGCCTCGGTTGAAGCTCGGCGGGCTGCACGCCTGGCGGCAAGGGCAAGAACGGCGCCGGCGTGCGGTCTCAGCGTTTCGAGCAGCGGGCGGTAGGCGGCGTCGCCCTCGGATTCGAGGCGGCGGACGCTCGAGCGGAGTTGCTCGAGCCCAAGGGCGCCCAGAAGCTGCGCCGCCTGGGCGGCGGGCCGGAAGCCGGACAGCGCGGAGAAGGGCGTGAGGGCGTAGAGCAGTTCCGGCTTGTGGTTCGGGTCGCGGTACGTGTGGTCACCCGCCGCGATGGCTCCGGCGCGCCCGGTCTCCACGGCAAAGCCGCGGAGCGCCTGCCCGCGGTCGGGATGGGCCTGGATCGAGAGGGGGCGCGAGGCGGAGAGAATCTTGGTCAGAAAGGGCAGGGCGTTGCCGGTTGCGCCGGGGCCCAGGATCTCGCTCGGGCGGTCGGCAATGAGCCGGTCGAGGGGCGCGACGCGGCAGGCGCTGTCCGTCCCGCCGGCAGAATCCGCTTCGAGCACGACCCCGGCCGGCGCGTCGACGTGGGCGCCGAACCACAGTTCGGCTTCCGGCCGGTCGCCGGGTTCGCGTCCGCACAGCAGCGGAATGAAGTCGTGCGTTCCCCAGTCGTAGTGGCGGACCTGCGGGATCAGCCGCAGGGGGCGGTCGAGAGGCCTCTTCACTGCCCCGTCTGCCCCGTCGCCTCGGCCCACGACAGCGCTTCGTCCTCGGTGTCGATGTCTGCCAGGGGCAGTTCCGCGTCGAGTTCCACTTCGATGACGTGCGCGGCGAGATCCTGGAGCAGGGGGCGGGCGCCCTGGTCGCCTCGGAGGCGGTTCAGGTCGTCGAACCAGGAGCTGCCGAAGATGACCGGGGCGCCGCGCCGGCCGCGGTGAGTGGGCACGACGATCGAGGTCGGCCCGTCGAACGCGCCGAGCAGCCGGTCGATGACCGCGGCGTCAAGTCCGGGCTGGTCGACTGGCAGGAACATCGCTCCATCCGCGGATGCCGCTACAAGGGCGAGGCCGCAACGGACCGATCCGCTCTGGCCCGCCTTGTAGGCGGGGTTGTGGGCCCGACGGAGGTCGAGGTCGGCTACTTCCTCCTGTACCTTCCGCTCCGCGTGGCCGGTGACCAGGATGACCTCCGCGAGGCTGGACGCGAGCGATGTCCGGCAGATGCGCCGGACCAGGGTCTCGCCGCCGATCCGATGGAGTTGTTTCGGCATTCCGGCGCCGGCCTCGAACCGGGTCGAGAGGCCGGCCGCGAGGACCACACCGGAAACGGCGCCGGTCATCGCACTCGGGCTGGCGACCGGCCGTTGTGTACCGCGACCAGCTCGGCGGCGATCGCGAGAGCGATCTCCTCGGGCTTGCGGCCGCCGAGGTCGAGGCCGATCGGTGCGTGGATGCGGTCGATCAGCTCGGGGTTCATGCCGGTTTCGCGGAGTGCGGCGACCCGCTTCGCGTGGGTGCGCGAGGACCCCAGGGCGCCGACGTAGCGGACTCCCGCTTCGAGCGCGACCTCGAGCGCCGGGTTGTCCAGCTTCTCGTCGTGAGTGAGGAAAACGCAGAACGTGTTGTCGTGCAGCGTGGTCCGCGCCAGGTAGGCGGCCGGCCACTCCACGACGAGTTCATCGGCGTGGGGGAAGCGCTCGCTGGTGGCGAACGCGGAGCGCGCGTCGACGACCACGGTGCGGAACCCGAGCCGGCGCGCGAAGTGGACCAGGTGGATCGCGACGTGGACCGCTCCGACGATGAACAGCTGAGGCAGCGGCTCGAAGTTCTCCACGAACACTTCCGTGCTCTCGATCTCGCGAATGCCCGTGGCCGGGAGATCGTCGGCCGTGGCCAGAGCCGCGGCCGCCCGGTCGAGGTCGGGCGAGCAGAGCGTTCCTTCACTTCGTCCGTCGTGCCACACGAGGAGGCGCGAACCGAGTGCGTGGTCGTCGATTCGGGTGAAGGCGACCAACCGCTCGCCGGCCAGCAGGGACCGGCGCAGGGACTCGAACCGGAAATTCATCGGCGTCGGCCTGGCGGCCTCAGGCGTCGAGGCGCTCGATCAGGACATCGACCTCGCCGCCGCAGGTGAGCCCCACGGACCATGCCTGCTCATCGGAGATGCCGTAGCGGAGCCGCTTCGGGCGGCCGTCCTCGAGCACCGACCGGGCCTCGTGGATCACCGCGCCTTCGATGCAGCCGCCGCTGACCGAGCCGCTGATTCCGCCCGTGTCCGAGACTGCCATCTTCGAACCCAGTGGCCGGGGCGAGGAGCCCACGGTACGGATCACCGTGGCGACGGCTACCCTGCGGCCGTCGGCCCGCCAGCGATCCACGTCGGGGAGGATGTCCAGCACGGCTGCGATTGTACCGGCGGCCGGTCCAGGCGTGTTGCCATTGGTGGGCCTGGCGCGGCGCTCGGCTCGAACGGGCGAAGGTGGTCCACTGGCGGAGGTCCCTCTGGCCAGGAGGTCGATGTCGCCGTCGCGAGATGTCCGGTCTCAGCCTATCGGCGCGGGCGCCGCGGCGAGCCGCGCGGTCCGCCCGTAGCCCAGGTTGCCGAGCACGTCCTCGGTGGTATGCCCGGGAAGGACGTCGCAACGGAACCCTCGTTCTCCGTCCTCGTCGATCAGGATCTCGGCGGCTTCGGGCAGAACGCAGTGCTTGCTGCCGCGCACGCCGCCAAGCATCTCCTGGTAGGCGCCGACCGAGAAGAACCCCAGGTAGAGCGGCGCTTCGCGCAGGTCTGCGGCGTCCGCGTCAGGCAGGAAGAGTGGAAGAGAGCTGCCTCGGGGCGGATACACGTCGTCCCGGTCGCAGGTGATGCCGCCCAGGCGCACGCGTCGGAAGGGACGGTCGAGGTGGTTGAGCGGCAGGCAGGTGAAGTGCTCGCCCAGTGCCCAGGTATCGGGGAAGGAGGTCATGATCGAGCCGTTGACCAGGTACCAGGGGAGTTCCGAGCCGTTCTCCTTGACCGTGATGACCCGGAACAGGTGCGCCGCGTGCTCGGACACCGTGTAGCGCCCGAACTCGCCGATCAGGGCCGGCGGCTTCGTGCCGCAGGCGGTGCAGCGTGCGAGCGCTCTCTGCAGCAGGAGGCGGGCGAAGCGGTCGTAGTCGAAGTCGTGGTCCAGCGTGGTTCTGCCGGGCACACCGCCCCCGAAGTCGAAGAAGCGGAGGTGCGGGTGGTTGCGGCCCAGGCGGGCGTAGAAGTCGAGACCCGGCTCGAGAGCGTCCACGAAGGCCTCCTCGTCGCTGCTCGCGGATCCGAACATCGCGTGCAGCAGGACGAAGCGGGCGCCGGGAGTCCCGTCGATCCGCGCGGCAAGGCGCTGCGCCTCGGCGCCGTCGACGCCGAAGCGCGAGTCTCTGTCGCCGCCGCCGTTCTTTCTGCTCGGCCGCCTCAGACGGATGCCCAACTCGAAATCCATGCCACTGCCGGCGAAGGCTTCGAGCTCGGCGGCGTCCTCGAGCACGGGAATCAGGCTGGGGTGTTCGGCCCGTAACGCCATCAGGTTTCGTGTGTAGGCGCTGCCTGGCCCCTTGAAGCCGTTCGCCAGGACGATCCGGTCCGGCGGCAGCAGACCGGCCCGGATCATGCGGCGCGCGATCTCGACATCGACGTCGGAGGACATTTCGTGGTGGGCGCCGGCGGCAAGCGTCGAGCGGACGATCTCTTCGGCCGTGTTCGCCTTCGAGGCGAAGGCGAAGATGAAGGGCGAGGGGTAGCCGAGGTCGTCGGTAGCCCGCCGGAAGCAGCGTTCCATCGCCTCTGCCTGAGCGCGGATGCTCGGCAGGAAGGCGATCTCGAGCGGGCTGGACATCGCCTCCCCGGGAAGGCCGCGGGCGGGCGACCGTCCGGGCTCGAAGAACGCCGCAAGGTCGAGTCCGTGCGCCAGGAGGCGTCCGCCGCAGACTTCGAGGAAGTGGTTGAAGCGGTGGCCATCGGGGACGGGCGCCGGGGACAGCCAGCCGATCCTGCAGGGCAGGGAAGACGTGGATCGACTGGAATTCATCGTGTCCCCTCGCTTGGAGCGGTCTATTCTACCGGCTGGTGACGGTGGGATCGAGACGGCGGGCCGAGGCGATCTTCCGCGCGGGCGTGGCGGCGGCCGACCCGGTGGCCGCGACCGGCTCGGCGCTCAGGGGACTCGGTTCAGGCGTTGAAGCAGGCCGCCGGGTCGAGTTGCTGGCGATTGGCAAGGCGGCCTTCGGAATGGCGGAGGCGGCCTTGCATTGGCTCGACGACCGGGTTCGGGCGTCCGACGTGCTGGTCGTGACTCATGACGAGGCGGTATGCCGGGGGCGGTTCGACGTGCGCCGCTCGGGTCATCCGCTGCCGGACGGGCGGGGTCTGGCCGCCGCTCGCGAGATCGAGCGCCGCGCCGCCGGGCTCGTTGCAGGCGACCTGGCTCTGGTGCTGATCTCGGGCGGTGCGTCGGCGCTGCTGCCGGCGCCGGTGCGGCACGTCGGCCTGGATGACAAGCTGGAAGTGACCCGTCAGCTCCTTCGCGGCGGCGCCTCCATCCACGAGCTGAACGCGGTACGCAAGCACCTGTCGACGACCAAGGGCGGCGGTCTGCTGCGCCAGCTGCGCCCCGCTCGGGTGATCACGCTCGCCCTTTCGGACGTGATCGACGACGATCCGTCGGTGATCGGCAGCGGACCCACGGCGCCCGACCCGTCGACGTTCGCGGACGCGCTCGACGCGCTGGAGCGCCGCGGCGCATTGCGATCGTGCCCGGCGTCCGTTCGACGACGGTTCGAGGCCGGAGTTCGCGGCGATCTCCAGGAGACGCCCAAACCCGGAGACCCGGTATTCGACGGTGCCGTCTACCGGATTGTCGGCGGCAACCGGACCAGCGTCCGGGCGATGGCTGCAGCGTACGGGGCTGGCGTCGAGATGGAACCCGAGCCCCTGGAAGGAGAGGCGCGCACGGTCGCCGCGGCGTTGGCCAGGCGCCTGGGCGCTTCGCCTCCTGCCGCTTTCGTCGCCGGCGGCGAGACGACGGTGTCGGTGCGCGGCAAGGGTCTGGGCGGCCGCAATCAGGAACTGGCGCTTGCCTTCGCGCTCGAGTATGCCGGGCGGCCGCTTGCCAGACGGAAGGACTGGGTGTTCCTGGCAGCCGGCACGGACGGCCGAGACGGCCCTACCGACGCCGCCGGCGGCATTGTCGACGCATCGACGCTGAGTCGGATCCGCCGCGCCGGCCTCGACCCGCGGGGCGCGCTCGACGACAACGACTCGTATCGGGCCCTGGACGCCGCGGGCGCGCTGCTGCGCACCGGCGCGACCGGCACGAACGTCGCAGATGTGGTCGTGTTCCTGGCGGGCGATCGGTTCAGCCGATAGCCGCCTGTTCGTCGAGGGCTGCACGCCGTCCCGGCGGCAACGCTGGCGAACGCCTGCCCAACGGAGTTGCCGGTCTTCATGCGGCCGCCGGTTCCTCGGGAAGCGCTCGCCGCCCGATCGCCTCCACCCATGACCAGGGACGTCTCCGCGAGCGTCAGGGCATGCGATCCGCAGACGAGTTCCAGTGCCGCAGTCCTTGGGCCCAGGACGGCCAGGCGCGGCTCGATCCAGGAGGAACGGCAGAAGAACGGCGCCAGATCCGTCTCTGTCCTTGGATAGAGTCGAAGCGGCGCCACCGTCATTGCCGTCGCCTCGACGTTTTCGTCCTGGAGTCAGGTCGCGGACAAGTCGGTGGAGGATGGAATGGAGATACTGCTGCAGATGGCTGGCGTGGCTGTTCCGACAGTGACGGCCGTTGGAGGACTGTTTGCCTGGGGCCTGCGCCGGATGGACCGGCGCTTCGAGGAGGCCCGGAATGAACGTCGTCGCCTCGAAGTGCGGATGGAACAGGGCTTTGAGGAAGCTCGACAGGAGAGGGCGCGTATCGAGTCTCAGCTCGGCGGGCGTCTGGACCGCATGGAGTCCCACATCGATGAGCGTTTCAACCGCATGGAGTCCCGGTTCGACCAGCGGTTCGACCGTACGGAATCCTGGTTCGGCGAGCGTTCGAATCGTACGGAGTCTCGGTTCGACGAGCGGTTCGACCGGGTCGAGGTGCGGATGGACGGGCTGGAGAAGCGGATTGACAGGGTTGCGGAACACCTTTCGGGCCAGATGCTGGAGTTGAACCGGGAGTTGGGCAAACTGCAGGGAATCACGGAAGCGAAGCAGGTCTTTGGCGTGGCTTCTTCCTAGCCGGTCTTTGGCGTGTCCTGGAAGTCGAGGTGCCGTGGCCGTCGGGCCGGCCCCGGATGACCGCGGTCGACGGTTCCTGCTCGCGGCCGGCTCGACAGGCGCGGCTGGGCTGCGTCCTGGCGCTCTTCCTTGGCGCTGCTGCCGCAGGGAGCGAGGATTGCGGATTTCCGTTCACGGAGGTGGCGGCCGAGGCCGGCGTGCGCTTCGTCCACGCATCGGGCGCGGCCGGCGGCCAGCATCTGCCGGAGACGATGGGCGCGGGTGCGGCCTGGATCGACTTCGACGGCGACGGCTGGCTCGATCTCTACCTGGTGCAGTCGGGGCCGTTCCCGCCCCGAGCCGGCGAGTCGTCGGCGGACCGGCTGTTCCGAAACCTGGGCCCTGACGCCGCCGGGAGGATCAGGTTCGAACCGGCCGCTGTCGGGACTCTGCCGCGAGGCTACGGCCAGGGAGTCGTTGCGGCGGACGTCGACGGCGACCGCGACGTCGATCTTCTCGTTTCGCACTACGGTCCCACCGTGCTCCTGCGCAACCGGGGAGACGGTACGTTCGCCGCGGTGGAGCCCCTGCCGGCGGCGGCGCCGGATGGAGAGCCCGACGAGTTCCCCTGGGGCTCCTCGATGGCGCTGGCGGATGCGGACGGCGACGGTGATCTGGACCTCTACGTCGCTCGCTATCTCGACTACGACCCGGACCACGGCCTGGTCTGCCGCCGGGGCGGCCCGGGCTCCGACCGCCAGGCCTGTGATCCCTCGCTCTTCCTGGGCCAGCACGACCGCTACTACGTGAACCGCGGCGGCGCCGTCTTCGAGGACCGGGCGTCGGCCGTCGGCCTTGGCGGCGCCGACGGCAAGGGTCTCGGGGTCGTGTTCACCGACCTCGACGCGGATGGTTGGCCCGATCTCTACGTGGCCAACGATCTGACCCTGAACCTCCTCTTCCGCAATCTGGGCGATGGAACCTTCGAGGATCAGTCTCTCCTCTCGGGAGCCGCCGTCAACCGGAACGGAAGCCCGGAGGCGGGCATGGGACTGGCGGTGGTCGACTTCGATTCCGACGGCGACCCCGACCTCATGGTGACCAACTTCGACGTCGAGACGAACACTCTGTACCGCAACGCCAGCTCCGGGTCCGGTCTGCTGTTCGAGGATGTCTCCGCAGCCTCCGGTTTCGGTCAGCCGTCCTTCAATCTGCTCGGCTTCGGGATCGTGGCCGAGGACGTCGACCGGGACGGCGTGCTCGACGTGTACGTCGCGAACGGGCATGTCTTCGCTGCGCCGCGCCGCGACAACACGAGCCACCGCCAGCGGAATCTGCTGCTGCGCGGCAACGCTGCGGATGCCCGGAGGCGCTTCACGGAGGAGTCGTGTGCCTGGACCGGCCGGGATCCGCTGGTCAGCCGCGGCGTTGCGGCGGCGGATTTCGACCACGACGGCGACGCCGACCTGGCGTTGACCGCCAATGACGGCCCGGCGCGGCTTTGGCGCAACGACGCGGTCGGACCGGAGGTCGCCGGCTGGCTGGGTATCGAACTGCGCGGGCGGGCGCCGAACACGCAGGCGATCGGCTCGGTGGCGACCTTGTCAGGCGAGCTCGGGAGGCGGCCGTCGCGCCGCTGGGTGCTGCGCGGCGACAGCTACCAGTCGTCCGGCGGCCACCGCCTGCGCTGGGCCCTTGCGCCGACGAAGCCTGCTACCGGAGGCGCCGCGGCTGGCGCAGGAGACCCACGCCGCCTCGACGTGCGCTGGCCCTCCGGCGCCCGCACCCGGATCGTCGATCCGCCGACGGGCGTCTACCTGGTCGTCGAGGAGCGGCGGTGAGGCCAGCGCACGCCGATGACCTTCTGGCGTACGGGGGTGCGGCGGCTTCGGCGGTGCATTCGCGAAAAGCGTGTGTTCTCGACCGGCACCGCAGAGCTCACGTCGCGTCCACTTTCGCGTCCGTGCATCATGCGCTCCTCAGTAGACAGCGGTATCCGGGTAGAAGGCGTACCAGCCGAACCAGAACGCGACGTGGCCGGGGACGCGGGGCAGGGGATCGCCGCCGGCTTCCGGCACGAGGCCTTGCTCGGCGAGCCACCAGGTCGTTCCGTCCGTGGCCTGAATGTGGCGAAGCGTTCCGGGCGCCGGGATTTCGAAGGTCCGGGCGCCGCGCTCGTAGGCCCGCACGGCGCCGCTCGCATCGTCAAGCACGAGCACGATGGGCACGCCCCCCAACGTGTCGTGGACGAGGCGTTCGGCACGCAGTTTTTCGAGCGGGTACGCCTTGGCCTCGCCGTGTATTCGCATGGCGTAGATGCGTGCCTTCCGTTCCAGAGCGTCGCTCTGCCGCCGGACCGGGAACTCGACGCCGGCGCGCGCCTGGTCGGCCGCCCCCTCGACGTAGCGGTAGCCGGTGCGCCGTGCCGTTTCGGGTTCGGGGCGCATCACGGTCGTGTCAGGGTGACGGCTCAGCCACGCGTCCCATCGCGTCAGCGTCATCGGCAGCATCGTCAGCCTGGCGCCTCTGGCGGCGCGTTCTCCAACGACCGCCTCGCCGGTCAGGTTGCTCCACAGGTTGAGCGTGGCTCGGTCGAACATCAACTTGTTCGAGCGGTAGAGCAGGCCCGAGGTTCCGAATCGCAGGCGCTCGCCACCTTCGTCGACCGCCGAGTAGAGGATGCCGGAGCCGCACAGAGTGCAGAACGAGAGGGTGATGGGTTCGCCGCCCACGGTGTCGTTCAGAAGCTCGTGCCAACTGAGCACCTTGACCGGATAGGCGCGCCGCTCCCCGCCTGATTCGACTCCGAACACGGTGTCGGTGTCCCGCATGAAGCGGGCCACATCCGCGGGAACAGAGACAGGGTCATCGACCGCCGGAATCCCGTCCAAGGGAACGCCGCCCCACTGAACCTCCCGCAGCCGCAGCCGGACAGTTGCATCGGCGTTGAGCATGCGCCGGTAGACGGGATCGATGCGGGAGAACAACTCTCCCTTCCAGGCGACGTAGCCGGGCGGCGGCTCGAGGTCCGAGCGGCCGCCGACGTACAGGAACCAGTCCCTGTAGCGGTTGCCGAGTTGTTCTCCCGAGAGCTCCTCGAGGACCTTCACGATGTCGGGGCGGGCCGCACCTGACGAAAAAAAGTAGGCGTCGACGAGGGGAACGAGGGTCGAGGGATCGGTCTTCTCGAGGGCTCGTGCGGCCCTGCGCCGGGCTTTCTGCTTGTCCGACATCAGCCCCCGGAGTCGGTTGTAGACGCCGCCTGGGGTCGCTGCGTCGCGGGCGTTGTGGCCCGGCGAAGGGTCCGGCGGTCGGACGGCCTGCGGATCCTCCACCGCCCGGGCCTCGTCCATCGTGCGGGTCTGCGACGCAGCCGCGGCGGGGCCGACCAGGATCGACCAGAGCCCGGTGACAGTGAAGCCGAGGAGCGCAGCCAAGGTGATCTTCATGAGTTCCACTCTGTATTATTCATACTGTGCCAGACGCAGGACCCGGCGCCGCGACTTCCGGCGTCAGAATCTGCTCACGGTTGGGGTCAGCCGGTCGTGCTGCAGTCAGCGCATGGTCCCTGTTCTGTCTCCTCGCCGTCGGAGCGCAGGCACAGGAGCCGGAAGTCGTCCTCGAGGGGATCGAGATCGCGCCGGCGGCTCCGGGCCCGGAAACGCCAGGCCCGGAAACCCCAGGTCCGGAAACTCTGTGCCGGCTGACCGCCACGGTCCGGAACGACGGCGACCGGGCCGTCTACAGTTTCGGTTTCGATGTCGAGCTGGACGGTCGGACGTTGCCCGTCTACGAGAAGCAGCTCTTCCTGCAGGTGATCGAAGCCGGCAGCTCGGGCGTGGTCGCGCTGTACAACTTCTGGGTCTCGGAGACCGGACGCCCGGCGCCGGCAGACGGTACTCTCGAGGTGTTGGTCCGGCTTCGCGAAGCGCGCTGGGTTGACGTGTCCGAGGTTGAAGAGGACGGTGAGATGGTCGAGGTCTGGGCGCCGGCCGGCGATGTCTCCGGCCTGCCGCAGGTCGTCCGCAAGACCCTGAAGCTGGAGTGACCGTGGCTCGCACCCTGGTCGCCGTGCTTGGGGGTGCGGCGGTGTCGGCCTGCGCGGTCCTGTCTGCTTGCGCGCGGGTGCCCGACGGGACCGTGCGGACGGGCGGTGCATCGCCGCGCCCGCCGATCGTCCTGATCTCCATCGACACTCTGCGTTCGGACAGGTTGCCCGCCTATGGCTACAAGGCGGTCGAGACGCCTGCCGTGGACCGCCTTGCGGCCGATGGCGTGCTGTTCGAGCGCGCGTACACGCACGTCAACGTGACCCTGCCTTCTCACGTCAGCCTGTTCACGGGCCTGCTGCCCCCGGACCATGGCGTTCGCGACAACGCCGGCTACCGGCTGAGCGAGGAGATTCCGACCCTGGCGGCGGAACTCGGCCGACAGGGGTACGCGACCGGCGGTTTCGTGTCTTCCTGGGTGCTGCGGGCCTGGACCGGAATCGACCGCGGTTTCGACGTCTACGACGACGGCGTCCGGTTCGAGACCGGGCGCCAGCTGGGGGAGTTGCAGCGGCCGGGAACGGAAACCCTGGATGCCGCTTCGAACTGGCTCGACGACGTTGCGGACGGTCCCTTCTTTCTGTTCCTGCACCTCTACGAGCCTCATGCTCCCTACTCGCCGCCGCCTCCGTTCGCCGAACGCCACGACGACCCATACGACGGCGAAGTGGCGGCCGCCGATCACGTGGTCGGCCTGTTGCTCGCGCGCCTGGACGAACTGGGGCTCTACGAGGAGGCGCTGGTCGTCCTGCTCTCGGATCACGGCGAGGGCCTGATGGATCACGGCGAGATGGACCACCTGATCTTCATCTACCGCGAGGTGCTTCAGGTGCCGTTGATCGTCAAGCTTCCGGGCCTGGAACGTCGCGGCGAGCGAGTCGGCGCCAATGTCCAGCTCACCGACGTGGCGCCGACGGTGTACTCGTTGCTGGGCATCGAGCCGCCGGCGCGCCAGGCAGGAATCGGGCTGTTCGATCCGCGGCCCGCGGGACTGCGGCAGATCGTCTCCGAGAGCGTCTATCCCCGGATTCACTTCGGCTGGAGCGATCTGGCGTCGATCGTCGAGGGCGACCTCCATTTCATCGAGTCGCCGGAGCCGGAACTGTTTCGGCTGTCGGAGGATCCGGGAGAGCGGAACAACGTGATTCGGGAGGAGCGTGCGGCCGCACGTCGGCTGCGCATGGCGCTCCAGGCCATCGACCGCACCCTGACGTCGCCGGCCGAAGAGGATTCCGAAACTCTCGAGCGGCTTCGGTCGCTCGGCTACCTGTCCGGCGGCGCTCGTGCCGGGGCCGGTCCGCTCCCGGATCCGAAGAGCCGGATCGGCCTCGTCGACGACCTGGATGGTGCTGCGGAACTGATGGCCCGCGGTGACCTGGCAGGGGCCGAGACCGTGCTCCGGAGGATCCTCGAGTCCGAGCCGCAACTCGTTCTTGCCTGGCAGCGGTTGGGCGACGTGCTGGACGGGCGCGGTCGCCTCGAGCCGGCACTCGAGGCTTACCGGAGCGCTTTCGAAGCCTCCGGGGGCGATGCGGCGGCCGCCGGCATCAAGGCGGCGGAACTGCTGCTGCGAACGGGGCGGGTCGAGGAAGCGCGGGAGCACGCGCTTGCCGTCGTCGGCCGGTCCCCGCTGGCGCACCAGGTCCTGGCGGAGGCGGCGTGGATCGAGGGCGACCTGGAGCGAGCGGGCGGGCATCTGGAGAAGGCGGTCGCCGAGCGGGGGCCGCGGTTGACTCCCTTGATCGTCAGGGCGGGTTGGCTGAACGCGCAGGGTCGATTCGAGGAAGCCCTCGTTCAGACCGACGAGGTTCTCTCCGAGTTCGGCAGCCGTGGCGACCGGACGGTGCTCGCCCGCCTCTTCCTCTATCGCGGCACGGCGCTGGCGGCCCTCGAGCGGATGGACGCGGCGGAGCGTTCCTACCGGGAGGCGATCGCGTTGGACGGCGAGCTGCTGGGGGCCTGGTCGTCGTTGGCCTTTTTCTTCGCGCTGCAGGCCCGGGCCGCCGAGGCGGGGCTTGCGCTCCAGGAAATGGTGACGGCGAACCCCGTACCCGCCGCCTACGTCGAGGCGGTACGGACGTTGCGGGCGATGGGCGACGAGCAGTCCGCGGACCAGCTGCTGGCTCAGGCGCTGCGCCGCTGGCCGGACAGCCCCGAGCTCCGTCGGATCCGCGGGCCGGGGTAGGCTTCCGTGTGGGCGTGATGGTCGTGATGGGCGTGGCGAGGCAACCACCGGAAACACTGGCGTGTCGGCCAGCAGGCGCACGCCGGCTGGCTGCCGCGGGTCGTCTGTCCGCCGCTGTCGCGGTGCTGGGTTTCGGGTTGGCTGCTTCGCTGTCGGCGCAGCGGTCGGCAACGGCTGGTGACCAGTCGGCAGGCCCGGTGTTCTTCGAGAGCGTCCAGGTCGAAGTCGTCAACATCGACGTCTACGTGACGGACGCGGACGGTCTTCCGGTTCACGGTCTGACGACGAACGACTTCGAGTTGCTGGTCGATGGTCGAGCTGTCGCGATCAGCAACTTCTACGCGGTCGAAGAGCGTGGAGACGAGATCTGGTTGCGTCGCGGCGGGGCTGCCGCCGAACCCGTGGCGACGGGCGAGGCGGACCGTTTGCCGGTTCCACGTTCCTTCGAGCAACCGCGCCCGTCGGTCCCTCCGGAACTGGCGCTCCACGTCGTGGTCTACGTCGACAACCTGAACCTGACCCCGTTCAACCGGAACCGGGTGCTGCGGGAACTCAGGAGCTTCATCCGGGAGCAGCTCGGTCCGGACGACCGCGTCATGCTGGTGAGCTACGACCGTGCGCTCGATCTGCTGATGCCGTTCACGAGCGATCGGGAGAGGCTGAACCGCGCTCTTCTGGAAATCGAGGAAACGACCGGCAACCGGGTCCACCGCAACAATGAACGCCGCGACATCGTTGCGCTCATCAACGACGTCAACCTGGAGACTGCAGGTCGCCGAGAGAGCGAACAGGTCCAGAACGCCATGCGGGACGGCCTGGTGATCGGCGGCCCGATCAGCGTGGCCCGGAATCAGTTGATGGCTTATGCCGGGTCCGTGCGCAACGACACGCACCTGTCCATCGACGCCCTTGCCAGCGTGGTCGAGAACCTGTCCGCGGCGCCCGGCCGCAAGGCCATCGTCTACGTGGCGGACGGCCTGCCGATGATCGCGGCCGAAGACATGTTCCATTTCATTCGCGATTCCTACGAGGACGCGGTGTCGCTGGTCGAGATGACGGCGTACGACATGTCCCGACGCTTTCAGCAGCTCGCGGCGACGGCGAACTCGAACCGGACGAGCTTCTACACGATCGATGCCCGCGGCTTGACGGTGTACTCCCAAGGCACGGTGGAGCAACAGGCTGCCGGCTTGCCGGGGCAGGGAATACTGATCGATCAGATCAGGGTGACGAACCTGCAGAGCCCGCTCCGCCTGATGGCGCGGCAGACGGGCGGCCGTTCGATCTTCAATGCCAACCGGGTGATGCCGGACCTGCTGAAGCTCGCCCGCGACTTCCGCAACTACTACTCCCTGGGCTACATGCCTGCAGCGAGCGGCAGCGGCCGCTACCACTCGATCGAGGTCCGTCTGAAGTACAGGCCGCGCGGGACGGACCTGAACTACCGGCGCGGCTACCGGACGAAGACGATCGAGTCGCGCATGGCGGAGGGTACGCTCTCGGCTCTCAATCTGAACGTGTACGAGAACCCGCTCGGCGTCAGGGTACAGAGTCTGCGGCCCGAACGGCGTGCGGATGGGCACTACGACGTGCCGCTGGTGGTCGACGTGGCCTGGGACGAGCTGGTGCTGGTGCCGCGAGAAGGCGTTCACCACGGCCGGATCCGGCTCTGGTTGGCTGCCAAGGACGAACAGGACCGGGCGACCGAGCCCCGGCTCAGCGAGTTGAACATCGCGGTGCCGCAGGATCGTCTGGCCGAGATCGAGGGGCGCAGATGGCGCTACGGCCTGAAGCTGACGATGGAGGCCGGCTACCACGACATCGGTGTCGGTCTGCGGGATGACGTCGGCGGCCGACAGTCGTTCCTGCGCTACGGCGTGAACGTGCGCTGAGCCGCCCTTGCACACCGGGTCGTCCGACCGGCAGGCAATCCGCTCTGGCCGCAGGTGACGGCAGTGTCAGACCCGCGCGCATGCGAGCTTGAGGCGCTTGCCGGAATCGGAAGTCCTGTTGCGGCAGTCAGACCCGCGCGCATGCGAGCTTGAAGCGCACCCGCGCCCGCCATGTACCGTCCTCGCCGTCAGACCCGCGCGCATGCGAGCTTGAAGCCGCCCCCGCGCGCGGGCACAACCAAGGAGGACGTCAGACCCGCGCGCATGCGAGCTTGAGCGCGCTGCGGACCTGGCCAAGGCCCTTCCGGCGTGTCCAGGCGCCTCCGATCCCCGGCCGGCCGGTCGGACGGGACGGCGACCATGCCGCGACAATACGGTGCCATGACATGCGGTGCTATACTGAACGATCATGAACCATTCCATGCAACGGACACGGGTCAATTGCGCCTCCTCACCCCCTGGCAGCCGGCTTTGGCCAATTCTGCCAGCCTTGTGTTTCGCCCTGTTCGCAGCCGATGCCGTGAACGGACAGCGGCTGCTTGATGTCGGCCCCTCCATCGAGCACGCCGAGAACGCTCGTGAAGGCCTCGAGACGTTCGCGGTCGATGTGGATATCGACTTCGTGCGCTCCGCTCCGCAGCGCGTGGAACTCCCGACCCCGGACGGACGGGTCGTCGCCGCGGAAATGACGATCTTCGAAGACCGTGGCAACGGTGACGCGATGTGGGCAGGCACTGTTCCGGGCGCCGGCTACGAGAGCGTCGTGCTCACGGTGCGCGACGGCCATCTCGCCGGGCGGTTCGGCGAGCCGGGGGGCGCCAAGTACCTGATCACCGTCGGCTCCGACGGCCGCGGTCAGATGGTAGATACGTCCGTCGTGCGTCCGACTGCGGATGAGCACGTCTGCCCCGGCGGTGTGCCGCCGACGGACGATCCTGTTTCGGTGCCTGCCGCCCAGCAGGCCGGACGTCCTCGCGGCGTGGCGTCCGAGTCGAACCACGATGTACTCGACGTCCTGGTCCTCTACACCGCCGAGTCCGAGGAGCGCTGGAGGCGCCGCAATCTGACGCCCGGGGTGGCGATCCAGCAGTCCGTGGACTACCTGGCCCAGGTGTTTCGGAACGGCCAGTTGGGGGTGACGCCCAACCTCGTGCATTTCGAGGAGGCGCCGGCCCTGTACTCGGACCACGAACCGCAGGAGGGCGAAGAAGCCGAGTATTCCTGCGGTCACGTTCTTGGACACATGCCTGGCGATCCGGATCTGGTGAGGCTTCGGGCCGAGCATCAGGCGGACGTGGTCCACCTGTTCGTCTGGGGCCTGCAAGGATGCGGCGGTATCGCGTACCTCCTGACCAAGGGCGTGACGGCCGAGTCGTTCGCGGGAGCGGCCTATGGCCTGACCCTGCCCCGCTCCGAGTACGACTCGACGTTCGCTCACGAAGTCGGCCACAACATGGGCGCCAACCACGATCCGCAGAACGTCAACACGGACGACCTGCAACGGCATCGAAACGAGGTTGCCGTGTATCCCTACGGCTATGGCCACACCTATTTCGGGACGGTTCCGAACATAGACACGATCATGAGCTACGGCTCGGGCCGGGCAGAGCCCTACTTCTCGACGGTCAGGATCAGGCCCCGGGGTTGGACGCTGGGAATCGCGGGCGAGCGCGAGAACGAGCGGGCGATGCAGCAGACGGTCAACCTTGCCGTTCGGTACAGCGACTTCCTCGGCAGTACGGAGGATCCGGATCCGGATCCGGATCCGCCTCCTCCCGAGGAGGTGCCCAAGGCGCCTGCCGGTCTGACGGCCACGCCGACCGGCGCCACGAGCGTGCGCCTGACATGGTCGGACGAATCGGACAACGAAGACGGGTTTGAAGTGCACTATCGCCCGAGCGGCGAGCGTTGGCGGACGGCGGTCAGGCTGCCGGCGGATGCGACGGCCGCGGACGTGACCGGTCTGAGCGCCGGCGGCCGCTACGACTTCCGCGTGCGGGCGTACAACGGCGCCGGCGGGTCGAACAGCGGCGTCGTGACGATCTCGCTTGCGGCGGTCGAATACACGGACTGCGTGCCGTCGTCGCCGCAGATCGTCTTCGCACACGGGTACACGGTGAGCATGTGCATCGAGTACGCGGAAGAAGGGGAGACCGTGCAGGCCGACGCCGTCGATTTCGAACTCGGTTCGCGCGAATCGGCGTTGCTGTACTTCTTCGATCGCGACAATTCCGAGGTGCTGATCAAGGTGCTCGACGCCTGCCGGGTGAATGACCACCGTTGGGTCTTCGTGGCGCCGGTGACGACGCTGGCGTTCAACCTGTACGTCGACGAGACGGCGACCGGCAAGCGCTGGCAGCACCGGAACCCGCGGGGAGGCGCCACGGCAACGACGAAGAGCGATCTTGCGGCCTTCCCCTGCGGCGAATCCTCTGCCGCTTCCACGACGGTGGCGGACAGCAGTGCAGGCGTTGTTGGAGCAGAGCTCGTCGACGCAGTACTCCCTGCAGCACCGGTTTCATTCCCTGCAGCACCGGTTTCATCGCCGTTCGCCCGTGTCGAACCCGAATCGCCCGGGCCGGTCAAGGTCTCTCTGCCGATCAGAGGCGGGGAAACGGCCGACTGCGAGCCGCAACCCGTGGTTGCTCTCCGCGGCGGCTACACGGTGAACATGTGCGTCGAGTACACGAAAGACGGCGAGACGGTGGTGGAAGAGGTGAAGGACTACGGCCTGGATTCCGAGCAGTCCGCCATTCTGTACTTCTTCGATCGGGGCAACGCCGAAGTGCTGATCAAGGTGCTGGACGCCTGTCGGATCAACGACCACCGCTGGGTGTTCGTGGCGCCGGTGACCACGCTGGCGTTCAATCTGTCGATCGAGCCTCCCGGAGGCGGCGAACCCTGGACACACGAGAACCGTCTCGACGAGACCGCTGCGGCGAAGAGCGACCTTCAGGCGTTCCCCTGCGGCTGATCGTGCCGGCGGCCATGCGAGGCGAGCCGAGCGACCTGCTCGGCCCGTAGTGCCGAGCAGGTCGGCCATCGCGTCGCGTTGCCGGGTCGCATTGCCGGTCCGTGGGCTTCGAGCCGTTCGGCGACCTGTCCGAACGTGCGGCGCGCAGCCCCCAGGTCGTCGAGCACCGTGGTCATCGAGCACCGTGTCGAGTCGTTCCCCCCTGCAGCCCGTGGTGCGAGACCTCACGAGGTCAACGTGCTGCGGGGGGGGCGGCAGGCGGCGAGGGGGAACCCGGTTGTCCCTCCCTCGCCCGTCGCGGGCCTGGAGCAGGCCCGCGGTTACAGCACGCGGATGGGCGTGGAGGACGAGTGCTGGCCGTTGTTCCCATCCGTCACGGTGACAACCAGCGTGTAGTCGCCGCTGTCCAGACTGGCGCCGGCCACGAAGGACCCGGAGAGTTGCGAAAGGCCGGAGGAAGCCCGGGCTCCTGACGCCAGGACCACTTCGCCGCCGTCGGCCACCGTTTCGCCGGCGGGCGTGAAGACCTGGGTCCGTACCGAAACGGGTCCGGCGCCCAGGTTCATGCCCACGATGCTGATCGGCGTCTCGCCGCCGGCGGTGATCTCCGGCTTGGCCGCGGGAATGAAGGCCTCGCCGCTGCGCAGGAACGGGAAGGCGACATCGGACCGCTGCTCCGACTCCTCCTCGCGGACCAGGATCCACTTGGCCGGCTGCTCCGGGAACAACAGGGGTTGCAGCGTCGGCATCTCACCCGGCACCGTGAGCAACGATGTGGAGAGTGCCCGGTGTCCAGTGGCGTCGTTGCGGATCAGTACTCGAATGGAGTAGTCGCCGGGGTCCAGGTCGAAGTGGCCCCAGTACTTGAGGCCGGTCTGCCGCAGTACCGGGCCGGCCTGAGCAACGTCCAGGCCCATGGCGCGGACAAAGAAGTCGCGCACGATGCCGTGATGGTCCAGAGCGTACGCGTAGATCTGCACGGGGACTGTTCCACCCTGGACCCCGGCCAGAAGGTCCTCGCCTCGCGCCTCGATGAGCACGGGTGCGTAGGCCTTGCCGCTCGGGGCGGGGAAGGCGGCGGCGAGCACGGAAGCGTCGATTTCCCCGGTCTCGACGCCGCCCATGACCTGCTGCGCGGAATCCAGAGCCCGTTCGAAGGGGTTCGTCTGCTCGTAGGGCTTCGGGGCGTAGTAACCGGGTCGGTGAACAACCTGGGTCCCCCGTGGTGCGTTCTTGAGCCGCACTCGCAGCTTGCGGAAACGGCCGTCATTCTTCAGGTCCCTGGGGTAGAAGGAGAGCAGGTACGTGACGCTGGTCCGCTCCAGCATCTCGGACATCGCCTCACCCAGGTTGCTGAAGTTGGCGAACAGCTGGCCTCCCGTGTCGTTCGCCATCAGGGAAAGCGAGGCCCTGTTGCTCTGACCCTGACTCTGGATCTTGCCGCTCACATCCACGGCCTGAATCGTGCAGTTGGCCTCCCGAAAGCGATCGAGCATGGTGTTCACCGACCTCTGGGCGGCTGTACTGCCGAAGAGATCCTCGTTGTCCACCTGCTCGAAGTTCCCGACCAACGCCCTCTCCTGCCGGTCCAGGATCTCCTGCTGCTGCTCGACCGTCACGCCCTGCTGGCCGACCAGGATCTTGTCGTCGAAGCCCTCCGACAGGAACACGACGTGCTTGCGGCCCTGAATGGAGTGCATCCAGGTGGCCAGCTCGCTCATGCCGCTCGTCAGCGCGTCCACCTGGCTGGCGGAGCGCCCGCGATCCGCGGCGTCCCGAAGTGCCCGCAGCTCCTGCTGTGTCTGGAGCAGCTCGGCCTGGGATTCCACCTGGGCCTGACCGCCGAGGTCGCCCAGGTCGGAACTCGCCGGCAGCTCACCGTCCAGGCCGCCGACCACGAGCCCCAGGGGGTCGCGGACCACGCCCGGTTCGTTCCGGGCCAGTCCGAGACTGCGGATCGCCTGACGAATCTGGCTGCGGTCCGAGGTGAAGCCCAGGACCAGCCGGGGCCGCGTGTCGAAGACGGCGAGTGCGGTCAGGTCCGTGGGGTGCAGTTCCCGCAGAACGAGATCGGCAGCGGCCTGCTGGGCGCGGCCGACGGAATCGGGCGGAGTGAAGAACAGGTCGAACAGCAGCAGGAAGTGCCGCCTGCCGGCCACCGGCACCGGTTCTTCCGTGGCCGCGCCCTCGATTGTCGAGAGGTCGACGACGTCGAAGCCGGCGATCTCTACCGTCTTGCGGTTGTCCTGGAGTTCGAAGTCGGCGGCCGTGAGGTCGCGGAGCGGTGCACCGGCCCGGCTGACCTGCACCGGCACTTCGACCATGGTGACAGTGGTCCTGTCGCTGAATTCGGCTGGCGCCTGTCTGGCTCGGCGGCCGCGTTGGGCGTCCGCCGAGGCCGCCGAGAGCAGCAATGCGGCGGCGCAGAGCAGGGCTCCCGCTCCGAGGCTCGACGTGGAGAGCGAGCGGCTTGAGAGGCTTGAGAAACTGAGGCGGTTCATTCCAAAGGTCCTCCTTGGGATCCTCGGTCCGGATGGTTGTTCTTCGGGCGACGCCCCGGCCGAGGTGTCCGGTGCTCCGGTCAGGTGCTCAGTTCAGCACCTTGAGAGGGATGGTGTTTGACGTGGCTCGATTCGCCTGGTCCGTCACGGCGACACGAAGAGTGTAGTCGCCCGGTTCGAGACCGGTGGGCTGAAAGGCCGCCACGAGTTTGTCGAGACCCGGTATTCCGGTCACGGTGCGCTCGCGGAGACTGAGTGCGCCCCCGGCCACCGTCTCGCCTTCCGCGTCGATGAGCGCTGCCTGCAGGGTCAGTTCGCCGGGTGCGAGGTTGTAGCCCACCAGGCAGAGCTCGGCGCCGTTCTCGCCATTCGAATCGGCGCTCAGCGGCAACAGGGGCACGGCCGACGGGACGTAGGGCTCGCCGTTCACCGTGAACGGATAGACCGTGGTCCTGGCGTACTGGTCGCCGGGTTGCTCGCGGACGAGGAACCAGCTGCCGGGCTCTTCCAGGAAGAACGGAGGCAGCAGTGCCGGACGCCCGTCGTCGAAAGCCGGAACGTCGAGCTCGACGGTCGCGACGCCGGTGCTGCCGGTGACCGCGTTGCGGGCGAGAACCCGGACCAGGTACACGCCGGGACCCAGGTTCAGGTGGCCGTAGTACTTGAGACCGGTGTTGGCAAAGGCATCCTCGCGCCCGGTCAGGTCGAGGGTCACCACCCGGCTGAAGAAGTCGCGCATCCGGGACCGGTCGTCGGTCACATAGGCGTAGATCTCGACCGGAAGATGGGGCGCTTCGTGCGCGTCGAGCAGTCCGGCGCCTCCGATCTCGACGAGCACGGGTACGTACGCCTCGTTTGCGGCGGCTCGGAAGGGCGCCGCCAGCACGTCGATCCGGAGATCGTCCGTTTCCGTCGCGGTGGCGATGAGGTCCGAGGCCAGAAGGCGTTTCTCCATGGGGTGCAGGTCGCCGTAGGGACGGGGTGTGACGTAGCCCATCCGATGGGACACCTTGGAACCCCTGGGAGCTCGTGCGCGTACAGTGATCCGGCGGTCTTCGCCCGGCTCGCCCGGGTCGGAAGGCACGAAGGACAGCAGGTAGGTGACGTTGGACGACGTCAGCACTTCGCGGAGTTCCGCCCCGAAGTCGTTCGCGTCTTCGTGGAACCCGCCTCCCGTCTCGTTGGCGATGTAGAAGAGGGCGTCCCGCCCCACGATGCGCGCCCGCCGCTCTTCGGGCAGGTCGGCGCGGAGACCCGAGATGTCGACTGCGTGGATGACCGCGTTTGCGCGGCCGAACTCCCGCAGCATCTGATCGACCAGGACCTGGAGCTGGGTATTGCCGTACCGGTCATCCGTGTCGACTTCCGCGTACCGGCCTTCCTCGATGGCCCGGATTTCGCGCTGCATGTCCTCGTCGAAGAAGTCGGGCTGCCGCCCGAACAGCAGGCGGCCGTCGAACCCCTCCGAAAAGAGGATGACGTGCTTGCGGCCCTCGACGCTGCCCAGAATCCGCCCCATGTCCTGCAGCGTGTCGGCCCAACTGGAAACCCGGCCGCGGGCGAAGCTGCGCTCGTACCTGGCCATCTGGTTGCCGATGACCCGGAGGTAGCTCTCGACGCTGCGCTCCATCTCGGTGATGCTCTGGTTCACGCCGCCGGCGTCCAGGGCGGCCGAGATCGCCGGATTCGGTACGTCGATCAGGAAGCCGAGCGGGTCCCTGGTGACAAGCTTCAGCAGGCGGGGATTGCCGAGCGTGGCGATCGCTCGCGCCAGTTGGGCCCGGTCCGGCGTGAACGTGACCAGAAGCTGGGATCCGGATTCTGCGGTATGCACGGCCACCGCGGCCAGATCGGTGGCGTGCATCTCGTTCAGGACGAAGTCCTGGGCTGCCACGCGGGCTCGGGCGATCGCTGTCGGGGCGGAGAACGTGAGGTCGAACAGCAGCAGGAAGTGCCGCCTGACGGCCGACGGTAGACCGTGGCTCGTGTCGATCACGCGCCGATCGTCCGGCGCGAGAAGCTCGAGGTCCACGACCTGGAATCCGGCCGTCTCCTGCACCTTGCCCTGGTCGAGAAGCTGAAAGTCCTCGCGGGTCAGGCCGCGGACCGACTCGCCGTTCCTGGCGACGACGTTCACCGGCACCTGAACTTCGAAGACGAGGGCGCGCTCGTCGAACTCGGGCAGTTCCTCGGGCGCCTGGGCCGCCACGAGCGTCGTGCCGAGAAGCCCCGCCAGAAGAGCGAGCCTCAAGCCGTGGGCGAGGCCGGGCCTCGTGCCGGGCTGGTTGCGGGACGCAGGCGAGGATGCGGGCTTCATGTTCGTCGCTGGATGCCCGTGGCGGGACATCGCGTCCGCAAGGCTAGCAGCCAGCGGTCGAGCCGGCTTTCCTCGGTCGGTCCGGTCTCGGTCTCAAGGCGCCTCCCGATCAAGGAGAGCCGCGTACTTGCGCGCTTCCTCGTGGGTCGCGTCCAGGCGCAGGGCACGCTCCACGTGGTGTCTCGCCTCGCGCATCCTGCCGGTCACGAGAAAGACCCTGACCAGGCCCACATGGACCTCCGGAAGTTCGGAGTCGGCGCGGAATGCCCTTCGCATGTAGTCCAGCGCCAGAGCCGTGTCGCCGGCCGCCAGGGCGGCGTCGCCCCGGTAGATGTAGAAGAACGGACTGGCCAGGTTCAGCTCTTCGAGGGTGTCGAGCAGCTCGGCTGCGCGTTCGTGCCGGCCCTGGATCTGGTAGGTCCTGACCAGGTTTGTCAGCAAGGGAACGCTCTGTGGATGAAGCTCCAGGCCCTCCTCGTAGACCCTCGCTGCCTCGTCGACCCGATCGCGCCGCAGCAGGAGGATGCCCCGGTTGTTGATCGCCTTGTCGAAGTCGGGCGCCAGACGGACGGCAATGTCGAGCCACGTCTCGGCGGCCTCGAGGTCGTTCGCCATCAGGGCCTCTGCGCCCAGGTTGTTGTAGTAGTGGCCGGTGGCGGCCAGATCGCTGATGGGCTCGAAGTCGCGGTAGGACTTCGGGCGGTAGGGAAGAAAGTCGTAGGTGGCCATCTCGCCGTCGACGTACATGCCGGCGACGATGTGGCCGCGGCTGATCACCACGCCGTCCTTGTAGTTCCAGCGCTGGTAGTCCTCGACCTCGACGAAGAAGGGGTTCAGCCGCCGTTCGCGCCCTACCGCCACGAACAGGTTGACGAACGACAGGCAGTTGCCCTGCCCCTCGGCGAACGTCTCGTCGGCCGTTCGGGTGGGTGCAAGGGCGTACTCGAGGCCGATCCAGCCGAAGATGAAGTCGAGAACGGCGTCGCGGCGGCGGGTCTCGCTGCCTGCGGGACTGATCCGCTCATCGACGGCGATCCGCAAGTCTTCGGTGATGGCAAACGGGACGACCACCTCGTTCCGCCAGCCGCTGCCGAGGCGGCGCTCGAACTCGCTCGCCAGGAGCTGTACCTCGCCGGGCGGCGCGTAGCCGGTACATGCGGCGCCCAGGCCCAGGGTCAGCGCCAGAACGAGCCCGCCCGGCCGGAGTGCGCCTTGCTGTCGGAGCTGTCGGAGCGCGGCTGCGTCGGGTGGGCAAGGCGTGTCCGGACCGGGCCTCGGGATCGGGTGTCGAGAGGACCTGCCTCGATTTCGGTGGACAAGCACTGCCGTCTACTGTACGATGTCTGCACTCGACAGGTTGATCCGCCGGACTCCCGCCAGGTTCCTCTGGCCCGACGGGAGTCTCCGGCCTGACAGGAGCGCCGTGCAGGCCTCCTGTTCAGTCTGATTCTGGTGTCAACCGTGCCTGCACACGGTCTGATTCCAGGGCGAGCAGGTGACGACGGGCAAGTCGGATCGCGGGCAGCGTTCGACCAGGCCGAAGTCGCACGTCGGGATCGGCCGCCTCCAGGAGGATTCGAGCACTCGAAGTCAGATGAAGAACAGCATTCAGAAAAATGGACAACGCACGTTCTCTTGAATGGGCTGGAGGCCGTGGACGGCGCCAGCCTGGCGTGGTTCGGCCCGTGTCCACGCGAAACCCTCCGCAGGGACTGCGTTTCGCCGGACGAGCCGAACTGGCCGGGTCACGGCCGCTTTGGCACGAGCCTTGCGTTGTCTCGAGATTCGCAGAGGGCCGAACGGCTCTCGTCAACCGCGGGAGTTCCATCGCAGCGTGTGGTTGCATCGCGCAGCCAGCGCGGAGACCAGTGTGACTTCCCGCACAACACTTCGGAGGGAGTATTGAACGCATGAGCAGACGCACCGTTTTGACGTTCGGCGTCATTCTTCTGTTCCTCGTTGGCGGCCTCGCATGGGGTCAGTCGACGACGGGCAATCTGTACGGCACGGTGGTCGACGATTCCGGCGCTGCCTTGCCGGGCGTCAAGGTCACAGTGAGCGGCATCGGCGCCACGCGCGAGCAGTTCACCGACGAGGCCGGGAGCTTCCGGTTCCTCGCGCTTGATCCGGGTCTGTACGACGTGGCGGCCGAGCTCGCCGGCTTCGGCGGCCTGGAGTACCCGGATGTCAGCATCCGGCTGGGCCGGAACACGGACCTGCCGTTGACTTTGACGGCAGCACTCGATGAGACGATCACGGTCACCTCCGAGAGCCCGCTGCTCGACGAGCGCCAGATCAGGGCCGGCACCAACGTCACGCAGGTCGAGCTCGAGAAGATCCCGACCGCTCGTGATCCATGGGCCGTCCTGAGCCAGACCCCGGGCGTTCTCGTTGACCGCGTCAACGTCGCCGGCAGCGAGTCCGGCCAGCAGTCGGTCTTCCGGGCCCAGGGTGTGTCGAGCAGCCAGAACACGTTCCAGCTCGACGGCACGGAGATCACGGACATGCGCGCCACCGGCGCGTCGCCGACGTACTACGACTTCGATCAGTTCGCCGAGATGTCGATGACCACCGGCGGTTCGGACGTCACCAAGGCGACGTCCGGCGTCTCCGTCAACCTGGTCACCAAGCGGGGAAGCAACGAGTTCCGTGGTTCGGCCCGCTTCTACAACACCCAGGCGACCGGCTACTTCGGCGGCCTGCTGGAGGCCTCCGAGCCGAACATCGACAACCAGCTCTACCAGAGCAACGGCCAGATGGATCTCCCCGGCGCCCGAGTGCGGAAGATCGAGGACTTCGGTTTCGAGGCCGGAGGCGCGGCGATCCAGGATCGCCTGTGGCTGTGGGGAAGCTGGGGTCAGCAGGACATCGGCCAGAACAACGCGACAGGTCAAGAGGACGACACGCTGCTCGAGAACACCGTGATCAAGGTGAACGCGCAGATGTCGAACGACAACTCGATGGTTGCCTCGTACAACAACGGGGACAAGCTGAAGTTCGGTCGCGGCGGCGGGTCGACGCGGCCGCGCCAGACGACGTGGAACCAGCGTGGTCCCTCGGCCCAGTACCGGCTCGAGGACCAGCATGTGTTCTCGCCCAACTTCTTCCTCGTCGGCGTCTACTCGCACGGCGACTTCGGTTTCGCGCTGCTCGCTCGCGGTCACCTGGCGAACCAGAACGGTCTGGATCCCGATTCGCTCGATCCCACCTTCGCCAACGGCATCTGGAACGGGAACTACTTCTCGGGCTCGGCAGCGTCTCCCAACGACCTGTTCCAGGCCGACGCGAGCTACTTCTTCACCAGCGGCGGCACCGTCAACCACGAGCTGAAGCTGGGCGGCAGGTTCCGCACCTACGAGAACAGCTCCGCGTTCTACGCCGGGCCTCGAGACACTTGGCACGATGCCCGGTTTTCGTGGACCAACTACACCCGTGAGGACTACGGCGCCCTGTCGGCCGACTACAACGCTCTCTACGCGCAGGACACGATCACCTTCGGTCGCCTGACCCTGAACGTGGGCCTCCGCTGGGACGACCAGGGCGGCGAGAATGGCGTGTACGATCTGCCGGCGCATCCGACGCGTCCCGACCTCCTGCCCGCGGTGACCTTCGAGGGATCCGGGGCGGGCTTCGCCTACACGTCGATCGTCCCGCGTCTCGGCGCGACCTACGCACTGGGAGAGGGCCGCACGACGCTGCTCCGGGCCAGCCTGTCGCAGTTCGCGAACCAGTTGCCGACCAACCGCGTGACGCGGAACTCGCCCATTGGCTACCACCGGGTCATCGTGACCTGCGACGACCTCAGCGTCGCCGATCAGGTCTGCTACGCGCCGGGCAACATCTTCTGGGCGAACGTGGACGTCAACGATCCGTTCAACGTTCTCGACACGCTGGAACCCGGTCTGGATCCCCCGCTCGTCACCGAGACCATTCTCGGCGTGGAGCACGAGCTGCTGCCGGAACTCGTGGCCGGCTTCGGCATCACGATGCGGAACGTGGACGACATCATCGACTTCGTGGGGTACGTCGAAGACGAGAACGGCAACCGGCGCATGCAGCGGGGCTCCGATTACCAGCGCGCCCACGTCGCTACCGGCACCCTGCCGCGCGACGGCGGAAGCTACAGCGTCCAACTGTGGGACCTCGTGGACGGGATCGACTCTGTTGGTGGCAGTCACATGATGAACGGTGTCCGCTCACGCGACTTCCTGGGTTACAACGTGACCCTCGTGAAGCGACTGTCGAATCGCTGGATGGCGCGCGGCTTCTACCAGTACGGCGATGCCGAGTGGAACGTGCCCAACGAGTACTACAACTACTTCAACCGCAATCCCGCTCGTGGCGGCGGCGATGTGGATGGGCAGCTCTACATGCAGCGATCCAGCGGTTCCGGCAAGGGGCAGCGCTACCTGCAGTCGACCTGGTCCTACAACCTGAACGGCATGTACCAAGTGGCTCCCGACCGGGGTTGGGGTTTCAACGTGTCGGCCAACCTGACCGGCAAGGAAGGTTCGCCAGCCGCGTTCTACTCCACCGAGAGCCTGCAGAACGCGGACGCCGCAAGCGTCAACCTGGTCGACGATCTCGGCGCGGTCCGGCTGCCGGACGTGCACACGATGGACGTGCGGATCGAGAAGGAGTTCGCGGTGTCGGGTCCGATGAACCTGACCTTCGGCATCGACATCTTCAACGTGACGAACCGTGGTACAGCCCTTTCCTGGGTCGACCAGTTGGGAGCGGCCAACGCCGGCAACCTTGACGATCACATCGCACCGCGTGTGTATCGTCTTGGCGTTCGTCTCAGCTGGAGGTAGGTCCAGACGCCAACGGGCGGTGACCGGGTGACTGGCCACTTGACCCGACGGAACCAAAGGGCCGGGGAGGATTCCCCGGCCCTTTTCTCGTTCTGGCCAACCACTGGAGCCGGTCACGGAGGCCGGTCATTCGGGCGGCGGTAGTAGCATGTGCATGGAGACCGGTGTTTCAGAGAACGAGGAGAACTCATGACCTATCGAACGCGTGTTGCGGTTGCGGTGCTGGCCGGTATCCTGCTGGCCTCGGCAGTTACGGCCCAGGCCTGGGTGGGGCGGGGCCGCCTCAATGGCGGTGTGGAGGATCTGGAGGGCAATCCGGTCGAGGGCGCGAGTGTGAGATTGACTCTCGACGGTACGGGGCCCGAAGAGGAGATCCTGACCAACAGGAGAGGGCGTTGGGCGCGCGCCGGTCTGGCCGGTGGAAGTTGGGAGGTCTTCGTGAGCAAGCCGGGGTACATCCCGAGCCAGCACACGGTCCGCCTCAACGAGTACGCGACAGCCGCCGAAAGGCCGTTCGTCCAGACGGCGCTGGAGCCCGGAGGCCAGACGGCGGCTGCCGGGTCGGCTGCGGCCGTGGACGAGGGGGAGTCGGGACAGGCCGCGCGGGAATCGCTGGTGCGCGGCAACGATCTTCTGCGAGAAGGGGACTTCGAGGGCGCCATCGCGCTGTTCAACGAGGCGCTTCCGGCGCTCGATGACGGCGGCAGGGCGGCGGTTCTGGTTGCGATCGCTCAGGCGCAGGTGCAGCTGGAGCGGAACGAAGAGGCGTTGGCAAGCCTCGAGAGGGCGCTCGACCACGCCCCCACGAACGTGGACGTCTTGCAGGCGATCAGTCGGCGGTTGACCGCCATGGGACGCTCCGAGGAGGCGAAGGTCTATCTGGAGCGTCTGCCCGAGGAGCTGCGGGCGGATCCGGAGGTTCTGCTTCGTGAAGGCGTCGAGCTGTACAACCTGAACGACTTCGAGGGTGCGCGCAGCAAGTTCGATGTGGTCATCGAAGCCGAGCCCGAGTGGGCCGACGCGTACTACTTTCGCGGTCTGGCGCAGATGGCCGCGGGCGACAACGCTGCGGCAGCGGCGGACTTCCGCCGGCTGCTGGAGCTCGATCCGGAAGGTGAGAGGGCCGAGGAAGCGAAGCAGTTCGTCGAGTACCTGGAATCGCTCTGAGTAGCGGAATGGCCCTCTCCGTGCGGTTCGGCGCACGCGAGTCGTGCGTTCGCGTGCACCACACGGCTGCAAGGGTGGCGCAAGTCGCCTTGCTGGTGTTGGCGCTGGCCGTCACCGCCTGCCGTCCGAAAGCGGATGTCGGCGCAGTGGGCCACGACGCGGCAGCAGGCGGAGGCTCGGCAGCCGAGACGGTGTCGCTTGCCTGGCCCGAGGCGCCGGAACCAGGCTTCGCGCGGGATGTCGTGCTGATCACGATCGACACGCTGCGCGCCGATGCCTTGGGGTTCTCCGGCAATGCGGAGGCGCAAACGCCGCATCTGGACCGGCTGGCCGAGAACGGTTGGGTCTTCAGCCGTGCCTACGGCCACAGCGTGATGACCCTGCCGTCGCACGCCAACCTCCTGACCGGTCGCCTGCCCTACGAACACGGCGTACGGGACAATGCCGGCTTCGTTCTGCCGCCCGGTACGCCTACAGCCGCTGCGGCGTTCGCTGCGGCCGGGTTCCGCACCGCTGCCTTCGTGGCGGCGTTTCCCCTGGACGCGCGCTACGGACTGGACCGGGGTTTCGAGATCTACGACGATTCGTATCCCGAGGGCTCGACGAGCGGCTTCGCGGTTGCCGAACGAAGCGGCGCGGAGGTGGTGGACAGTGCGGCCGGTTGGTGGCGGCAGCATGAAGGCGAACGGCGTTTTCTCTGGGTGCATCTGTATGAACCCCACGCGCCCTACGAACCACCGGCGCCCTTCGCGGCGCGGTTCGCCGAGCAGCCGTACCTGGGAGAGGTCGCCGCAGCCGACGAGTACGTCGGTCGTCTGCTCCGGGTGGTCGCGCCGGAGGACACCCCGACCGACGTCCTGGTGGTCGTCACTTCGGATCACGGCGAGGCGCTTGGCGAGCACGGGGAGAGGACCCACGGCCTGTTCGCCTACGAGGCGACGCTTGCCGTGCCCCTGGTCCTCTGGTCCGACGGTCTCGCTCCATCCCGGATCGCCGCACCGGTTCGTCACGTCGACGTTCTGCCGACGATGCTCGAGGCCGCAGGCGTCAAGCTGCACCGGGTGTCTGATCTTGCCGGCCAGAGTCTGTGGCGCGCTCCGTCCGGCGTTGTCGAGGGCAACGCCTGGCAAGGTCCAGGTCCCGTCTACTTCGAGGCGCTGCATGCCAATCTTCAGCGTGGCTGGGCCCCGCTTCGCGGCGTGATCGCGTCCTACCCGCTGGCAGGGCCCGAGGAAGGACGCGAATCCGCAACCGACGGAAGCGCAACGACGCTCCTGAAGTACATCGCGCTGCCGATTCCGGAGCGGTACGACCTGGTGGCCGACCCGGCCGAGGTCCACAACCTGCACGGCGAGGACCGTGTGACGGCGAAACTCGCAGCTCTGCTGCCCGCCGAATCGGAGTGGCCGCCTGCGGCGGGAGCCCTGAGTGGGGAGGAGCAGCGTGCCCTTCGAAGTCTGGGATACCTGGCCGCGTCGGGAGGCGCCCCGAGACCGAGCGACTACGGACGCGAGGACGATCCGAAGACGCTGGTGGAACTCGATTCGTTGATCCAGAAGTTCTCGGAGACATATCAGGCAGGAGACCTGGAACGCGCGGAACAGCTCGCTCGAGACGTCGTGTCTCTTCGTCCGCGGATGACCATGGGTCACTCGAACCTGGCACAGGTCCTGCTGGAGCTGGGACGAGTGGACGAAGCGCTGGCCGTGATGATTCGGGCGCAACGCGAGCTCGCGGCGCCGGTTTCGCTGCAGAGGCAGTTGGCGCTTGCCCTTGCCCAGGTCGGACGTGCCGGAGATGCAGTTCGGCTGATGGAGCAGCATGGCGACTCGAAGGATCCGGACACCTTGAACGTCCTCGGACTCGTCCTTGCCGAAGCGGGAGCGCCGGAGCGCGCGCGAGAGATCCTGCTGCGGTCGATCGAGATCGACGAACGCAATCCCCTGGCGCGTCAGAACCTGGCCCTGGCGGCGATCCACGCCCGCGACTGGCGCCTGTGCGAGGAGGAGTCGCGTCTCGCGTTGACACTGAACCCGAAGCTGGCGCTTTCGTGGAACTACCTGGGGCTCGCGTTGTTCAATCAGCGCCGGGTGGACGAGGCGATCGAGGCCTGGCAACGCTCGGTGGAACTTGATCCGCGAGATCTCGACGTGCTCTACAACCTGGGCAGCGTGGCGGCTCGTTCGGGTCGATCCGAGCTGGCCAGACGGGTGCTGGAGCGGTTCGTGCGAGGGGCGTCCACACCCAGCCTCCGTGGAAGATACGACGCCGATGTTGCGACCGCGAGGTCTCTGCTCGGCGGCCTCTAGCTCCAGCTCCAGCACCCCTGGGGCTCCGTCATCTGGTCCCCTGGCGCAGCGGTCTGGCAGCGCATCGTGTCTACTCGTGGCCGTCGGGCTCGGAGACGCTCAGGCCCTGGTCGCGGGTCTGGCGCTGTTCCTGCTCGTAGAGTTCGCGGTAGCGGTCCATCTGGGCGGACGCTTCCACGTCCCGGCCCAGTCGGCGCAGAACCTGTGCCAGGCCGTAGGCGACCGCTGCATGGTCGGGCGCCAGATCCGCCGCATGGCGGTACGCGGTCTCGGCCCGCTTCAGGCGAGTCTCCTCCAGCGCTGCTTCCTCGGCCAGGTCGGCGGCGCCCTCCCAGGCACGGGCGAGGCTCAACGCCAGGGCAGGATCCTCGCGGTTCCTTGCGCCGGCCTTCTCGAGAGAGGCGGCGGCGTCCAGGAACTCGCCTCGGAAGAGGAGAAGATCTCCCAGCAGTCCATGTCCAGCCGAGGAGTCGGGCGCGAGCGCCGTGACTTCGCGGGCCCACTGTTCCGCTTCTGCCGGCCGGTTGGCTTCCCACAGGGCCGAAGCGAGGTCGATGAGGATCGCGGCGTTCCGAGGTTCGAGCCCGGCAGCCCGTCGCAACGGCTCTTCGGCCTCCTCGAACCGCTGCGCGTCGAGAAGGGAACGCCCCAGCATGGCAAGGACGCGTGAATCGTCCGGTCTCTGTTCGACCAACCGGGTCAGCAGGTCGGCGGCTTCGTCGCTTCGCGATGTGCCGATCAGCAGCATCGCGTAGTCCGAAAGCACGGCCGGGTGTTCCGGAGCAACGTCGAGTGCACTGCGGAACATGTCCTCGGCCTCCGCAAGGCGCTGCAGAGCCATCAGGACGACCGCCCGCTGATACAGGCCGTCGGCGCGTCCCGGAGCGATCTCGAGGGCCCGGTCGGCGGCCGTGAGAGCCTCCTCGAGGCGAGCGGCCCGAAAGAGGATCGACGACCTGGCATATGCGGGCCGCGGATCGTCCGGTGCCTGGACGATCTGCTGGTCGAGGCGTTCGAGAGCCGCATCCACGTCGCCCGAGAACGCCATCTCCAGTGCTTCGCGGATGTCCTGCGCGACCGGATCGTCCGAGTCGACCGCAATGCCTGACGGAACGGCACTCGGTCTCCGTGCGGCGGTCAGCGTCCGGTAGCGCTCCCGAGCCACTGTTGCCTCGGCTGGCCGACCGCTGGCATCCAGCCCGTCTGCCAGCGCCTCGAAAGCTGCAGGGAAGTACGGACCGATCTCGGTGGCCAGTTTCAGGAACGGCAGAGCCCGCTGGGCGTCACCGGCCGACTGCAGGTAGCGGCCGTAGTCGATGAGCACCTGCATCGCCAGCAAGCCGGGGTCGTCCGGTGGTTCGCTGCCGATCAGGGGTTCAGCCAACGGCGCCAGAGCTCCGATTGCGTCCGTGGTGCGGCCGGCCTGGAAGTAGGCGTCTGCCAGTCGGAGGGTGTCCGAGGGAGTGCCGGGCGGAATCGCCTCCATCTGCCCGATCGCGGCCTCTGGGTCGCCGACCTGCAGCCAGATGTCGGCGAGGCTGCGCCGGACGTCCCGTTCGAGGGCCGGTGGAGGGGCTTCTTCCAGAGGCTGGAGCTCGCCGAGCGCTCCCCATGGATCGTCCCGTTGCAGGAGAATCCTGCCGCGGAGCAGCCTGATCGCGGGGGCGTCCGTTGGCAGACCCTCGATCAGCGACTCTGCCTCATCTGCCAGCCCCAGGTCCACGGCGCCTGCTGCTGCTGCGATGCGAGCCGGGTGATCGCCGGGATTCGCTTCGAGCCAGGTCTTCAGGAGCTCGTAGGAGTCCTCGGAACGTTCGAGCCGTCCGAGCAGCATGCCGAGGGCGCGTACGGCCGGCGAGAAACCGCCTGACGTGACGGAGAGTCGGTAGAAGCCGACAGCATCCGTGAATCGCCCCAGTGCTTCCGCCGCGCGGCCGGTGTGGTAGAGGACGGCCGGATCGGGCTGCGGGTGCTGGGAGAGAGGCAGGAGGACCTCGATTGCCTTCTGCGGGTTTCCCGCTTCCAGGTGCAGGGCGCCAAGTGCCCCGAAGGCGGCGGCAGGCGCGTCACCGTCGGCACAGAACGCCTCCAGAATCTCGATGGCGCCTGGAAGATCGCCACTCTGCGCCCGGCCCATCGCGTCCGCCAGTGGCTGGAGGAGATCTTGGGCATCGGGCGCTTCCGCCGCAATCAGCGCCAGCAGCACGGCCGCGGTTGCGGCCAGGCAGCGTGTGCCGATTCGCTTGCGACGGTGCATCACGGTCGGGATGCTAGCGTTGCCGTCTGCCGGTCGGCCAGTGCCGGCGAACCGGCGGCAGCCGGTCCGGGACCGTTCCGGGAATCGGAAGTCCCTGCTCCGGCACGAGTCCCGATCCGAGCAGGAGAGCGGTCAGGGGGTGAACCACGGTTCCCGTGCGGGCTGACTGTCGAGGTAGAGCCTCAGCCTCTGCCTCTGGCCGGCTGTGGGTTCGCCGCCGCGGCGCTTCACTTCGGCCAGCAGCTGCCGTTGGACGTTCGCGGCCTGTTCGAAGTTTCCCGTCTCGGCGAGTGCCATCGCCACCGTCTCCGCGTGTTCCAGGGAGGGGCCGCCGGCCATGAGTTGCCGGGCGATCGTCAGGGCCTGCTGACCGTTGCGCACCTGCGGATCGGGACAGGTGGAGAGGAGTCGCGAGAGCAGGATCCGCAGATGATCGATCGCTGCCTCCCCGGATGCGCCGCTCGCGCGTTCCAACGCGCCCAGTCCGCTGGTCAAGGCGCCGCGCGCCGCGGCGTAGCGGCGGCCCAGGATGAGCGCCATGGCCCGGTCGCGGTGCCAGCTGCCGTTGGACGGGTCGTGGGCGATCGCGCGTGCGAGGTGACTGGCGCCCTCCGCGTAGCGACCGCGCTGTGCAAGCAGCCTTCCGAGCAGGGCATTCGCTTCGGTGAAGGTGGGATCGAGAGCCACGGCGCCTTGCAGGTGGGCCAGGGCGTCGTCGTCTTCGCCCAAGTCGTCGGATCCCGCGGTCGGCGTGGCCCTGGCCGCCAGGTCGGGGCGCTCGCCGGCGATCAGAGAGAGGCGGTAGTGCGCCTCCGCTCGTTCCCGGGGCGCGCCGGGGGCGGCCGCGAGGACCTCCTGCAGTCTTGCGGAGGCCTGCTCCATCTGGCCGGCGGCCTGGTACGCCGCGCCCAGTGTGAGCAGAGCCACCGGCATGTTCGGCTCCGCCTGAAGCACCCGGTGCAGGACCTCGATCGCTTCCTCGGTTCGCCCGAGGCGGGTCAGGGCGTCGGCGCGCCGCGCCGATGACTCGAAATCGGAGGAGTCGATCTCCGCCGCACGTCCGAAGTGCCGTTCCGCCGCCTCGTAGTCGCCGCGCTCGGCGAGGATCAAGGCAAGGTTGAAGTGGGGTTCGCGGTAGTTCTCGTCGAGCATGAGTGCCCGCCGTATCCGCGTCTCGGCCGCTTGCTTGTTGCCGAGTTCGATCTCGGCCAGACCGGCACTGAAGTGGTTGCGGGCGCTCGGCTTTGCCTCGAGCGCAAGCAGGAAGGAATCCAGCGCGCCTCGTGCATCACCTCGGCGGAGCAGGGAAGTGCCGCGAAAGTAGTGAGCCTCCGCACTGACGTTGAGTTGCTCCAGCCGCTCCCGCAGCGGGTCGGCGAACAGGACGTTTCGATGCTCGTTCTGCTCGAAGTGAGCTGTCGCCTCGTCGCGTCGCCCCAGCCGCCGGAGCGCCAGGGCGATGTGGTGGTGGATGACCGACCCTTCCGGCTGGTGGAGCAGCGCCTGCTCGAAGAACGCGATCGCCGTCTCGAACTCGCCGCGGGCGTAGCTGATCCGGCCAAGCCCGAAACGGGCCGCGGCCTGGCTCGGGTCGCGTTCCAGAACACGCCGGTAGTCGGTTTCGGCGTCGTCGATTCGGTCCATTTCGAGGAGGGCGCTGCCACGGCGGAGGAGAGCTGCGATGTTGTTGGGGTCAAGCGAAAGGACACGGTCGAGAGCGTCGGCGACCGCCCCGTGATCGCCCTGGTTGGCGGCGAGGTCGGCGAGATAGTACGGCCAGCGGGCATCCTCGGAATCGAGCGACTCGGCGTTCCGCAGGCTGGCCGCCGCCGGGCCGGGAAAGTCGTAGAGCAGGTAGAGCTGCCCGAGCAGGCCGAACGCGCCGGCCAACTCGGCGGCGGGCGCCTCCGAGTCGTTCCGAAGGCGGTCCACCCGGTCGTGGGCTGCCTTCATCTGGTCCTGGACGACCTGCTCGTAATGGTCGATCCGAGGCCGGACGACCAGATCCAGGTCCTGTGGAAGAGCGGCGGCCCGGCTGGCAAACGGCAGCGCGGCGGCGACTGCGGCTGCCGCCACGGCCCCACAAACGCCGTAGGGACGCGGCATGGTGAATCTCACGGCGCGGACGGGAAAACGGTCTCGGCCGCAACTCCGCGGCCTCGGACCAGCGTGTGATAACGGCCCAAGGAAGGCAGGGGGAAGGACTCCCGCTCGCCGTCCGGCCAGGAAACGACGACCGCCCGCGGTCCATCGCCGCTGTTGACGGCGAACAGGACCCTGGGATCGTTGCCGACAGCGTAGGAACCGTCCGTGTGGAAGCGTCGCCAGGTCATGCCGGTCGCCTGGCTGTCGCGCTCGATACCCACCCAGGCGCCCAGCGGCCGCCGCCCGAACGGCAGCTTCGCTTCGTCACGACTGCGGTCGTCCTCGTTGCCCTGCCGCGGCAGACGCAGGTCGATGCCGACCCACTCGCTCGAGGAGGGTTCGCCCTCGTTCATCAGCAGCCAGACCGGCCCCATGTTGTTCACCACGACGAGATCCGGGTCGCCGTCGTTGTCCAGGTCTCCTTGTGCCACGCCGCGGCCGACCTCTGCGGTCCCGGGGTGCTCGAAGTCGGTGATTTCCTTGAACCGGCCGCCGCCGAGTCCCCGGAAGAGCTGATTCCGCTGCCGCAGGGGAAACGGGTCGCCGGCCCGGAACTGCTCCTCGATGCGGGTGACGGCGCCGTTCGCGATGTAGAGGTCGAGCACACCGTCGAGGTCGTAGTCCATGGCGGCGACACCGAATCCGGTGTAGAGGAAGCTGGACACGCCGAGGCCGCTGCCGCGCGTGGTGTCCTCCCACATGCCGTCTCCCAGATTGATGTACAGCGTGTTCGTTTCGCGATGGACGTGGGTCATGAACAGGTCGGCGAGACCGTCGTCGTTGAAGTCCTGGACCACGATTCCCATGCTCGCCTCGGGCTCTCCGGAGGCGTTGACCGCCGCTCCGGCCATTACCGCGTCGTCGATGAGGGCCCGGCCGCCTTCGTTCAGCAGCAATGCGTTGGGCTTCTGGTCGTTGGCGACGTAGATGTCGGTCCAGCCGTCGCCGTTCAGGTCCGTGGCCGCCGTGCCCAGCGTTCCGGCAACGTGGTCGGCGATGCCCAGCCGGGCGGTCCAGTCCGCGAACCTGCCGCCGCCCTGGTTGCGCAGCACGCGGTTCGCCTCGCCGCGAAACGCCTTCGGTCCGCAGTAGTCGACGATCCCCTGTGGGGAGGAGCAGGGCTTGTGAGTCGCGATCCGAAACTCCACGTAGTTGCCGACGAAGAGGTCGAGCAGCCCGTCCTTGTCCAGCTCGAAGAAGCTGGCGGCCGCGCTCCAGCGCGGGTCGGCGGTGTGGCTTCCCTCCGTGATGTTCGTGAAACGGGCCGTTCCCGGCGCCGAATCGTTCCGCCAGAGCTCGTTCGGCCCGAGGTTGAGAATGTAGAGATCCGGATCGCCGTCGTTGTCGATGTCGCCGACGGTAGCGCCCAGCGCATAGCCGCGCGCCTGGAGGCCGCTCTCTTCGGTGACGTCGGTGAAGTGCAGTGCGCCGGCTTCAAGATCGTTGCGGAACAGTCGATCCTGCATCGGCGGATCCTGCCCGTGCCGCGCCCCGGACAGAGCCTCCGAGGCGCCGTCGGCCGCCAGCAGGCGGCCTTGCCCGAGGTAGAGATCGAGGTCGCCGTCGTTGTCGTAGTCGAAGACGGCGGCTCCGCCGCCCATGTGCTCCGCGTAGTACAGCTCGCCGGTCATGCCGTTGTAGTGCGTGAAGTCGACTCCCAGTTCGACTGCGCGGTCCACGAACACGGGTTTTTCGTCCTCGGCAGCGAGAGGCGCAATACCCATGGTGCCCAGGCCCACCGTTCCCAGGCCCGCCGTTGCAGCGGCGGCGAGTACAGCACGGGCAGGAGCCGCGACGCGGCGCCCGACTCGAGCAGACGATGAGCGGAAGCCAGTCACCCACGGTCAATTCTACCCAAGGGCCCCATGCACGGGCGCGACAGGCACCGGCGTCGCCGATCCTGTTCCTGTCGCGTCTCTGACGACGCGGTCGCTCGAGGCGTCACCGAGGGACTGTCGGAGCGTACGCCCGTGGGCCGGCGGCGGCGAGAGCGTCGATTCCGGGATAGACGGCGCGGTCGCCCAGTTGCTCCTCGATCCGGAGCAGCTGATTGTACTTCGCGACGCGGTCGCTGCGCGCGGGGGCGCCGGTCTTGATCTGGCCGGTGTTCCAGGCCACCGCCAGGTCCGCGATCGTCACATCCTCCGTTTCGCCGGAGCGGTGGCTCATCACGACGCCCCAGCCGGCGGAGCGGCTTCGCTCGACCGCGGCGGCGCTCTCGGTGAGTGAACCGATCTGGTTGACCTTGCAGAGCAGGGCGTTGCAGGACCGCTCTTCGATGGCGCGCTCGATGCGCTCGATGTTCGTGACCAGCAGGTCGTCACCGACGAGTTGCACGTCGCCGCCGAGCCGGTCGCAGAGTGCCTGCCAGCCGGCCCAGTCGTCCTCCGCCAGGCCGTCCTCGATGCTGAGGATCGGGTACTTCGCGCACCAGTCCGCCCAGAGGTCCACCAGTTCGCCGCTCTCGAGCTCGCGGCCCTCGGTCGGCAGCCTGTAGCGGCCCGTCGCTTCGTCGTGGAGCTCGCTGGTTGCCGGGTCGAGTGCGATACCGATGTCGTCGCCGGGCCGTCGGCCGGAGGCCTCGATCGCCTCGAGAATGACCTCGACGGCCCGCTCGTTGCTGCCCAGCGCCGGCGCGAAGCCGCCCTCGTCGCCGACGGAGACCGAGAAACCCCGGTCGTGGAGGAGCGAACGCAGCCGTTGGTAGACCTCGACGCCCCAGCGCAAGCCCTCGGCGAAGGAACTGGCGCCGACAGGCATGACCATGAACTCCTGGAAGTCGGTCGAGCCGGTGGCGTGCTGGCCGCCGTTGAGGATGTTGAGCATGGGGACGGGCAGGGTCCGGGCGCCGCCGCCGCCAACCGAGCGGTAAAGCGGCACACCGCGGGCCGAAGCGGCGGCGTGAGCGGCGGCCAGGCTGACACCGAGGACCGCGTTGGCTCCGAGGCGGCCCTTGTTCGGCGTGCCGTCGAGCGCCTGGAGCAGACGGTCGACTTCGGCCTGTTCGGCGACGTCGAGGCCTCGGATTGCCTCGGCGATCTCGCCGTTCACGTGGGCCACTGCCCTGGTCGTGCCCTTGCCTCCATAGCGCGAGCTGTCCTCGTCGCGCAGTTCCGCCGCTTCGTGCCGACCGGTGCTGGCGCCGGACGGAACGATGGCGCGGCCTCTGGCGCCTCCCTCGAGGGTCATCTCGACTTCGACCGTCGGGTTGCCGCGGCTGTCCAGAACCTCGCGGCCGGTGACGGAAGAGATCGAGGTGGGGTTGGCGGTCACGGCAGCGAGCACGGAAGGGTCGCGGAGGCGCTCACGGAGGAAGGCGTGGCGGGGACGGAATGCCGGGCTCGCGGACGCCTGGTCGGCAAGCCCCGCGTCACGCCGGTGGAGCCTATGTCAGGAGCCGGAATCAACGCACGACCCGGAACCGTCGACCGATCGGCAGACCCGGCAGCCGCAGGCTGCCTTTCCCGGCTCCGGGCCACAGCACTCGCAGCTCGGCGGTCGCCGAGTCGTCTGCCTCGTTGTCCGAAGGCGCGACGCCGAAGGTCTGGGTCGTCGAACTCTGGGACATGTAGGACGAGCCGGCCCGGACTTCGCGACGCTGCGCCGCGCCGCCGGACCGCACGCTGAGCACGGCGCCGATCGCTCGCGGATTCCCGGACTCGCGGTCGAGCAGGTCGACCTGAAGCCGCTTGCCCCTGCGGGTGCTCTCGTTCCGGTAGACCTCGGCGTGCTGGTTGCAGTTCGACATGACGAGGTCGAGATCGCCGTCGAGATCGAAATCGGCGACCGCCAACCCCCGGCTCACACGGATGGCGGAGATGCCGCTGTCCTCGATCTCGGTGAAGCGGCCTCCTCGGTTCTCGAGTAGCTGATTCGGTTGGGCATGGAGGGCATGGAGCGCGTCGTCGCGCGGCTCGTCTTCGGCGGTGTCGTGGATCACGTGGCCGTTGGCAATTACCAGATCCAGGTCTCCATCGAGGTCGAAGTCCGCCAGGTCGACGCCGAAGCCGACCCATGGCATGGAAGGCTCGGCGATGCCTGCGGCGAACCGGCGCTCGGAGAACAGACCGCCGCCCTGGTTCGAATAGAGGGCATTCGTCTGTCTGTCCAGGTGCGTGACGATCAGGTCCTCGAAGCCGTTGCCGTCGATGTCGCCGACGGCGATGCCCATCCCTGCTTCTCTGTCGCCGCGGTGTGACAGGGCGGTGCCGGCGAGCAGGGCATCGTCCTCGAAGCGGGGGCCGCTCGCGGTGCGTCGGTTCAGGAAGTGGAGGTTGGGGTCCATGTCGTTGGCCACGTAGATGTCGGGCCTGCGGTCGTCATCCAGGTCCGTGATGACGACGCCCAGACCGGCGCCGCGGGCGGCGCCGAGACCGAAGTCTGCCGTCGCGTCGACCAGGAGCAGCTTGCCGCGTTCCCGATGCAGGTTGCGATAGAGCCGGTCCGGCAGGCCGTCGTAGACATCGGGATGACAGTAGGAGCGCAGGCCGCTTTCGGGCCGCCCGCAGACCACGTTGTTGTCGTAGCTGAAGTCGACGTAGTTCGCCACGTACAGGTCGAGATCGCCGTCGAGATCCACATCTCCCAGGGCGGCGGATGTGCTCCACGAGGAGTCGGCTGCGCCGGTCTCCTGCCGAGCGGGGGTGAACGTGCCGTCACCCTGGTTGAGGAAGAGCCGGTTCGGCCCGAAGGCGGTCAGGTAGATATCGGAATCGCCGTCTCCGTCGACATCGCCCGTGACGGCGCCCATGCCGTAGCTGTCGAGCTGGACGCCGGATGCGTCGGTCACGTCCACGAAGCGGCCGCCGTCGTTGCGCAACAGCGTGGTCCGGCCCGGCTCGCCGCCGTGAGGCGTCGGTTCGCCGCTGTCGACGAACAGCAGGTCGTCGTCCCCGTCGCCGTCGTAGTCGAAGGCCACGACGCCGCTTCCCATCGTCTCGATCATGTAGAACTCGCCCTGGCCGCCATGGCGGTGATGGAAGGCGATGCCCCAGGCGTCGGCCGTGTCCACGAATCGAATGCCGTCGCCCTCGGAGGCGGTCTCTGCAGGAATCGCAGCGGCCAGCGTTGCCGCCAGAACGGAGGTGGAGGTGAGCAGAACCATGGCGTCCGGTGACGCTAGCAGCGTTCGCGGCGGCCGCCGCAGCTCTCTGGCGGCGGCAGATTCCGCAGCGGCGAGCGCTTCACTGGCGCGCCGGGAAGCGCGTCGTCCCACGCAGGCGCGGCTCCGAACCCGCGGAGATTCGGGCTGACGCGTTGTTCGACGCGAGGCAACTCGCAGCGGTCACGGCGCGGTCGAGGCGCAGTAGGATCCGCCCTTCAGCTTCAGCAGGTTCCGAATCCTGAGGGGATTGCGAATGTCGAGTGCCGACGACCCGACGGTTGTTCCAGGTCCGTGTGTCCTCCTGCCCGCCATGGCCGTCCTTGCCGTCGCGGTGCCGGCGCCGGCGCAACACGGCGCCCGAGGCGGCGAGTGGCGTCACTTCGGGGGTGACAGCGGCTCGACCCGGTATTCGCCTCTGGACCAGATCGACCGTGAGAATTTCGATCGGTTGGAGGTCGCCTGGCGGTGGGAGTCGGCCGACGTCCTGCTTCGGGACGTGACCGACAAGAGGCCCGGGCCGTACCGCGGCATGCCGCTGATGATCGACGGCGTCGTCTACATCGCGACCAACCTGGGCCAGGTCGCGGCGCTCGATCCGGCGACCGGCGAGACGCTCTGGCGGCACGATCCCAGGGACTGGGAGATCGAGCAGCGAGGTTCGCTGGTCCAGATCCGCGGCATCGAGTCCTGGACCGACGGCAAGGCGGAGCGCGTCCTGATCGCGACCCGCGGCGGACGGCTGGTGTCGATCGACACGAAGACCGGCAGGCCGGACCCCGAGTTCGGTGAGGAGGGCGTCGTCGACCTGATGCAGGGCCTGCTCCCGGATCGCGCCAACCGGAACATGAACTGGACGGCGCCTGTGACTGTCGTGGCCGACACGATCGTGGTCGGCGGCGCGATCTTCGACTTCCCGCTCCGCAACAACAACCCGCCGGGAGACGTGCGCGGTTTCGACGTCCGCACCGGCAGGCTCAGGTGGACGTTCCACGCCGTGCCGCGGGAGGGGGAGCCCCACGTCGAGACGTGGGAGAACGAGTCCTGGCGGAAGATGGGCAACACGAACGTGTGGTCGATGATGAGCGCCGACCAGGAGCTCGGGTACGTCTATCTGCCGTTCGGGACGCCGACCAACGACTACTACGGAGGCGACCGGCACGGCGACAACGTCTACGCCGAGTCGATCGTCTGTCTCGATGCCCGGAGCGGCGAGGTCGTCTGGCACTTCCAGACCATTCACCACGGTGTCTGGGACTACGACCTGGCGTCCGCCCCCAACCTGATCGACATCACGGTGAACGGCGAGGACATCGAGGCGGTAGCGGTGGTCTCGAAGGTCGCGATGACCTACGTGTTCGACCGGGTCACAGGAAAGCCCGTGTGGCCGATCGTCGAGGCGCCGGTCGACTACCACTCGCGGGTTCCGGGCGAGAAGCTGTCGCACACCCAGCCGTTCACGACCAGGCCGCCGCCCTTCGAGACGCTCGGCATCGACTACGACGCCCTCATCGATTTCACGCCGGAACTTCGGGCCGAGGCCCTGGAGATCATCCGGGACTACGTGATCGGCCCCGTGTTCACGCCGCCGATCATCCACGGCGAGGACGGCAAGCGAGCCTACCTGCAGAACCCGGGTCCCGGCGGCGGCGCGAACTGGACCGGGGCTTCCTGGGACCCGGAAACGAACATCCTGTACGTGCCCTCGCTGACGCGGCCCGGCGCGATCTCGCTGTCGGCGCCCGACCCGGCACGGTCCGACTGGCGCTACTCGATCAACCGACGCCCCATGCCCACGGTGCAGGGCCTGCCCCTGCTCGAGCCGCCGTACCGGCGAATCACCGCGTTCGACATGAACCGTGGCGAGATGCTGTGGCAGGTTCCGCTGGGGGAGGGGCCGCGCGACCACCCCGCGATCAGGCATCTGAACCCGGGGCGGCTCGGCACGCCGCCCCAGGACGGCGTCGTCACCGAAGGCGGCGTCCTGGTGACCGGGACGCTGGTCGTGTCCATCGAGCCGATCGTCGACGAACTCGGAGACCGCTCGGCCAACGGCAGCTACCTCGTCGCCTTCGACAAGGCCACCGGCGAACTTCTGGCGCAGCTCGAGGTCGACCGCAGCCTCCACGGCAGTCCGATGACCTACATGCACGAAGGCCGTCAGTACATCCTCATCGCCGGCGGCGGCGAACGCCCCGGCCCCGGCGTACCCGTCGAAGCCGTGGCCGTCGCCGGCGCGACGCGCCCAACCCCCCGCCAGCCGCCCCGCAAGTCCGAGCTGCTCGCCTTCGCCTTGCCGGGCCAGGACCACCACCCGGAGCAGGCTTGCGGCCGTCAAGTGACTGCTGTACTGTCGTCAAATGACGACTGCACTCGCAGAGGAGATCCTGGAGTCCTACACTGATCCGGCCCGCTTGCCGGCCAGTGAGACCCGGCGGTTGGCCAGGTTGCTCGCGCTTGACGATCCCGCGACCCGGAGTCACGTACAGCTTGCACGCCAGGTCTCGGTTGGCTTGCGTCCAGGCGCGGAAAGCACGTTGGTAGGGGTCCTTGGCAGGAAGCAGGTCATCGGGCCGGTGATCCCCGAAGCAACGCTCCGCCGAGCTCGCAAGGCTGGCCGGCCGCTTTCGAAGCTGGCGAGTGAGAGGCTCTACGGGATCTGCCGTGTCTTCGATGCTGTTGGCTGCGCATACCACGGTGATGCCGAGGCGATCAGGCACTTTCTGAACTGCCCCCACCCTCTGCTGGAGGGCGAGACGCCGCTTGATCTGGCGGGAACGGGTTCCGCGGGTGCAGACGCTGTGGTCGACCTGGTTCGGCGGGCCGAGGCCGGCGTAGCCCTGTAGTCGCAGCTCCGGTGGCGCGAGCCTTGGACAAGCCGATGACTGCCTGGCGCATCGGCGACGGCGAAGGACGAGACCCGGTCTGGAGTGCGGAAGGCGCGAGGCAAGTGTCGGGAAGATGGCATGAAGCGGGGGCCGAGGTGATTCATGCCTCCCGGTGCTACTCGACAGCCATGCTGGAGAAGCTCGTCTACTGGAATGGACGTGTGCCGCGCAACCAGCACTTCATTCGGGTTTCTGTTCCACCCGGGACGAGCTACGAGATTGTCACCCCGGACATCCTGCCGGATTGGCATCGCCGGGACTGCGAAGCCGCGCGACGCTTTGGCCGAGCGTGGTACGAAGAGAAACGAAGCGCGATCCTGATCGTGCCGTCGGTCGTGGCGCGCATGGAACACAACCTCGTGATAAACGTTCGCCATCCACACTTCGAGCGGTTGGAGGCCGGTCTCGAGATCCCCATCTGGTGGGATGAGCGTCTGTTCCGGCGGTCGGATCCAGGCAAGCCTTGAGAGCCTGAAGGTGTTGGAACCGGGGGACGAAGGTGTCGGCTGTCGGAGACGCTACGCCGTGAGGCCGGCGAGCGGGCCGGTGAGGGAGATGAGGTCGCCGCGCTGGCCGTAGGCGTGATGGAGGCCGACGTGGTTGACGTCGAGACCCATGGCGCGGGCGATGCTGACCAGGAGATGCTGGTGAGGAACGCCGGCGAACGTCGTCAGGCCGCCGGGCGCCAGTTGCGCCGGAACCCGCATCTGTGCGGGTGTCTGGTGCGGCCAGTACATGTAGCGGCCGGTGTCGAATGCCCAGGAGCCGCCGATGAGGACGGGGCAGTAGTTGCGATAGCCGTGCCAGCCGTCGCCGAGCTCCGAGCCCCAGACGATCAGGGTGTTGTCCATGAGGGAGCCGCCGCCGGCATCGGGGATCGACTCCAGGGTGCTGACGAGGCGGGCGACCTGCTGGCCGTGATACGTCACGTAGTGCGTCATCGCATCATGCTTGCGGGCGTCTTCGTGGATGTAGTGCGCGATGCCCTTGTGCACCTTGTCGCTGATGTGGTCGGCGCCGAACTCCGCGGTCGGCATCTCGCCCAGGGAGAAGGAGACGACGCGGGTGATGTCGCAACTGAAGGCGGCGGCGATGATGTCGACGAAGGCGTCGAACTGCAGGTCGTAACGGTCGAACGATGCGGCTGGCTGGGGAGGCGCGTCGCAGGAGAGGGTCGCCAGACCCTCGAGGCGATGTCCCAGCCGGTCGACGAGGCCGAAGTGGGATTCGAGCCGGGCGCGGTCGTTGGCGTCGAAGCGGGCGGCGACCGCCCGGTATTCCCGGTAGGCGAAGTCCAGCGTGCTGCGCCGATAGGCGCCGACCGCGTCACTGGAGGATGCCGGTCCGAAGACCCGGTTCCAGGCCCTCAGCGGCGTGTTCTCGGCCGGCAGCCGCACGCCGCTGCCGTTGTAGCTGATCGGCCGGCCGGCCTCGAGCGCGGCGTCGACCGAGACTTCGAGCGACGGCAGGCGGTCAGGCCGGGCTACATGGGCCGCGACGATCTGGTCGAGGGAAGCCGAGGTCGAGCGGGTGTCACGTGAGGCGAAGTCGGCGTTGTTGCCGGTCCAGGCGTGGACCCAGCCGCGGTCATGCCGGTTGCCGCCGGCGTCGAGCTCGGCCGTGGCCAGCGAGAGGCCGTCCAGGGCAAGGATGCGCCGCCGGTGCTCGTGGAGCGGAGCCAGCGGAGTGCTGAACGCCGTCTTCGGGAGCTGCTTCAGGTCGACGGACCAGGGCTCGCTCTCCGACAGGCCGTCCGGGCGCATCCTCCAGGTGGCGTAGGGCCAGCCGTGGCAGTGGCTGATCAGGATCAGGCGGCGGACTTGATCGTGGCTCTGCGCGAGCGCGCGCAGGGCGCTGCCCGGCCAGCCGGCGCCGAGTGCAGTGAGCCCGCCGAGCTGCAGCAGGTGGCGTCTCGAGATCATCCGTCCGCTCCTGATCCCGACCCGGTTCCGTGTGAACGGAAGAGGTCGCTGGTGGCAATCGATACGAGAAGTTCCCTGATCGAGTCGTTCTCGCGGAAGCGCTGCTGGATCGGTTCGAGCCCGGGAGCTTTTCGCTCCAGACGGCTTCCCAGTGCGTAGCGCGTCCAGTGCAGTGCGTAGCAGTCCCGCACGCGGCGGCTCGCCGCCAGCTTGTGCGCGAACTCCACGCCGTTGGCGAAGGTGAGTTCTTCGGCGCCTGGCAGCCGGAGCGAGCCGCTGGCGTCGACCGGTTGTCCGTTGTCCAGGACGCGCCAGGCGCCCATCGCGTCATAGTGCTCGAAGGCGAACCCGGCGGGATTGATCCGGCGGTGGCAGGAGTTGCACTCGCGGGGACTGGTGGCGGCGGCCGTTCGCTCGCGGTTCGTGCTCTCGACGCTCAGCGTGTCGGGCGGCAAGGCGCTCTCGACGCCTTCGACCGGCTCGCCCAGTTCCATGCAGGCGATGCGCTCCAGGATGCGCACGCCGCGGGGAATGGGCCCGGGTTGCACCGCGTAGGCGCCGATCGCCAGCACCGACGGCAGGGTCAGCACGCCGGCCCGCTGCTCGGGGTCGAACTCGACCGGCTCCAGGGCAAGCGGCTTCTTGCGTCCGACCGATGCGGAGACGTACTCGATCGGACGCGTCAGGCTGGGTCGGCCTTCGCTGCGCACGGCGCCTGCGCCGTAGATCGGCGCGGTGTTGCGCGACCTGTAGCCGTGATTGCCGGTCATGAGTTCCGTGAACGTCCCCGTGCGGTCGAAGACCGCCTCCTCGACGAACAGCTCGGTCTCGAGCTTCATCGAGTGCCGGATCGGTCCCATGATCGCCGGCCACTTCGTGTCGTCGTCGCGCGCGTTGTGCAGCTCGGCCGAGATGCCGAAGCGGGGTCCGAAAGCGCGCCGGGCGGGAGCGATCAGGAGCACCTGGCTGGTGCCGAGCCATTGATGGTGGAAGTGGACGACCGCCGGCCGTGCCTTCGGATCTTCGAGCATGCGCTGCGCCTGCTCTTCGATGCCTTCCGCGGCGCCGAGCTTGCCGGCGGCGGCCGCCCGGAACAGCTCGTCGTCCGGCATCGAGTCCCAGAGGAAGTACGACAGCCGCGTGGCGAGCTGCCAGGGATCGAGTTGCGCGGCTTCCGCGACGTCCGGCTCCAGCTTGAAGTGGAACGCCGGGGCCTGCAGGATGCCGGCGACGGTGAGCGCGACCGCCTCGTCGATCGCCTGGGCCGTCGCGTCTGCGGCGAGCTGCGCCTGCCAGAACGCCTCGATCCGATCGCGCTCGCCCTCGTGCAGCGGCCGGCGATACGCTCGCTCGGCGAAGCGGAGGATGCTCGTCGCGGCGCAGGCCTCGCGCTCCGCGGGCGGCAGTTCGGACCACCCTGTGCAGCGGAAGAAGGTCGGCGAAAGCAGAGCGAAGGACCCGAAGTGCATCCCGGCGAGGTGCAGTTCCTCGACCTGGTAGGAAGACGGACTCTGGCCCTGGACGATGCCCTCGAAGCCGTCGGCGCCGGGCTCGGCCGGAAACGGCCACGGCCACGGGTCGGGCGGCGGCGGCGGGGAGAACACGCCCTTGCTTGCCGTGCGCCGGGGGCTGATCCGGTCGGCGACGGGCGGCCGTTTCGGCCACTGCTCGCCGTCCCTGGGGAAGCCGAGCAGGTCGGCGACCGTGTTGTTGTACTCGGTCGGCGTCAGCGCGAGGGGCGCCGTTTCGCCCGCTGCGCCCTGCGCCTGCGATTCGCTGGCCTGCGATTGGCCCGCAATGGGCAGAACGAGGCCGGCGGCGCAGAGAAGCGGCAGCACCACCTCGCCGCGACGCGGACTTCCGCCGCGGGCTGCTGCCCGCTTCACCGCCGATGGCGTGACGCTGGGGACCCCGGTGCAGGACAAACTTGGAACACTGTATCAGTTGTTCGTCCCGGGTTGCGGCGGGAAGGGCCGAGACGCCGTGCCGGCAGGGGAGTGCGGGTGGCGGGATGCGTGCTGCCCGGCGTCTCGCGAGGCGCCGCCGGAGGTGCGCAGGATGAAGGCGTCGAGCGTTTCCTTCCACTGCGGCAGCAGGGACTGCTCCACGTACATCATGTGCCCGGCGGCGAAGTCCTCCCGCTGGACGTTGGCCCTGAGTTCCGGCGGCAATCCCATGTGGTCGATCGTCCAGACAGCCGCGAAGTAGGGCGTCGCCAGGTCGTACAGGCCGTTGATCAGCAGCACTTCGAGGTCCGGATTCCGGCGCATGGCTGCGGCCAGGTCGGGCGCGACGTTCGGTGTACCGTCGCCGCGCGAGAAGCGGCCTGCGCTCACCCGTCCCCAGTTCCAGTTGCGGACGGCGCCGCTCGGGACGTACTCGCGTTCGCCGTCGTAGCCGAGTTCGCTCCGCAGGTAGCTGTTGAACGCCGACGTGTAGGCGGAGCTGATCGCCGTAGACTGCGGATCGTGGGAGGGCCGGGTGCCCAGCGTGTCACCCGCCGGGCCGGTGAAGCGTGCGTCCAGCCGGCCGACGATCTTCCCTTCGTCGCGCAGCAACTCGGCCTCGAAGGCCGGCGCAGTCACCCGCAGGTCCGACTTGTCGATGAAGTCGTGCGAGAGTCCGGTGTAGCGGTGAAGGCGGTCGATCACCCGGGCGCGAACGTCCGGGGCCAGCGTGCTGCCCCGAAGCAGCGCGCTGGCGTACTCGCTGAGCGCCCATTCCTCGACCTCGGCCATCAGGGTCTCGAGGTCCTCCGGGGTTCCCTCCGGCAGCGCGTCCAGGTAGCGCGCGGCGACGGCGTAGGAGGGCAGGTTGACGATGTAGGGGAGGTCGTCGCCGGGCGCGAACTGGATCGTGCTGAACTGCAGGACGGCCGAGACCAGGACGATGCCGTTGACGTCGATGTTCGCGCGCTGCAGGTGGCCGGCAAGCACTGCCGATCGGGTGGTGCCGTAGCTCTCGCCAAGCAGGTAGCGGGGCGAGTTCCAGCGGTCATGCGCGCTGAGGAACCGCCGGATGAACTGGGCGAGCGACTTCGCGTCCTCGTCGATGCCCCAGTAGTCGCTGCCCGGAGCCTCGCCCAGAGTGTGACTGAAGCCGGTGCCGATCGGGTCGACCATGACGATGTCGGCGATGTCGAGGATGGTCCAGGCGTTGTCCTCGAGAGGATAGGGCGGCCCGCCCTGCGGTCCGACATCGGGGGTCACGACGCGCTGCGGCCCCATGATCCCCATGTGCAGCCAGAAGGACGCGGAACCGGGGCCTCCGTTGTAGGAGAACACCAGAGGGCGCTCGTGCGGCGCCGCGCCGTTCGTCCGGAAGTACGCCGTGTACCAGAGCTGGGCGGCCGCTTCGCCGTCGTCGTTGTCGAGCTGGATTCCGGTTACGACCGCGTCGTACTCCACCGTCTCGCCGCCGACGTCGATCGAGTGGCTGGTCTGCCAGCGGCCGGGGTGCGGGGGCGTCGGGGCAACTGCCGCTGCGGCGTCGCCTTCCTGCGCGGGCGCCGGGGCCGCCGCAGTCGCAGCGACGACGAAGATCAGGGCGAGAGCCGGTCTGGCTGCGGCCTGCAGCAGTCGGAGAAGGAAGTCCATGAGGTTGACGTATTGTAGCGTCTTTGAAGGTCAGCGGACCACGAAAGGACCACACGAGGGAGAATCCATGGGACACGTTCATCGGCCGACGACTCGTGCCGCGCTCGTGGCGGCCACGGTGCTTGCAGTTCTTGCCGTGCCTGGGGCGGGTTCGCTGCGGGCGCAGGACTGGACCACGACGACCGACACCCACCGCTTCATGGAAGTCAGGAACGGCATCTGGCTTGCCCAGACCACGGCCCGGGTGTTCAACAGCAACTCGCTGGTGATCGTCAACGACGAGGATGTCGTCGTCGTGGATTCCCACGTCACGCCGGCCAAGGCGCGCGACCTGATCGACTCGATCCCGGCGATCACCGACAAGCCGGTGGCGGCGCTGATCAACTCCCACTTCCACTGGGACCACGCCCACGGCAACCAGGAGTTCGCGGACGTCCCGATCATCGGCCACGAGTACACGCGGATGAAGATGGCGACCGCGCCGCTCGAGGAGCCGACTTACGTGCAAGGCCTGAGCGGCAACGCGGGGACGCTGGAGCGGTTGGCGGAGCAGATCGAGGCAGCCGAAAGCGAAGAGGAGCGCGAGGAGCTCGAAACCTACCGCTCGATGTTCGCCGCCCATGCGGAGGATTTCGACGAGATCGACCCGCTGCCGCCCGACGTGACGATGAACGAGAAGATGACCCTGTTCCGCGGCAGCCGGGAGATCCGGATCCTCTTCGTGGGCCGCGCCCACACAGGCGGAGACGTCGTCGTCCACTTCCCGCAGGACAAGCTGGTCTTCACCGGCGACATTCTGTTCGGCGGTCCGTCGTTCCTGGGCGACGGGTACGTCGACGAGTGGCCCGAGACGCTGGAGAACCTGAAGGCGCTTGACTTCGACCTCGTCGTTCCCGGGCACGGTCCGCCGCTTGCCGACCTGGGTTCGATCGAGAAATCGCAGGACTACTACCGCGTCCTGTGGGCACGAACGGCCGAGCAGCATGCAGCCGGCGTCGCTGCCGAGGAGGTCGCGGACGCGATCGACCTGTCGGATACGGCGTTTCCGGAGCGGAAGCCTTCCCTGGTCGAGGTTCAGCGGATGTACCACCGCCTCGAGAACCTGGACTGAGAACTGGTGCGCCGGCCTTCCGACCGGCATCTGCCCGGAGACGCGGCAGGCGCTGGACGGCAGTCTCGCCCTGTGCGAATCTCCACGGTCCCATGAGGCGGATCGGCATCAGCACCGGCGGCGGCGACGCTCCCGGCCTCAACGCGGTCATCCGGGCCGTGACCCTGGCTTCCCTCCGCCGGGGCTGGCAGGTCGTCGGTCTTCTGCGCGGCTACGGCGCCTTCTTCGATCCCGGCCAGATCCGCATTCTCGACCGCGACGACGTACGCGGCACGACCCATCTGGGCGGCACGATCCTGGGCGCGCGAAGCGGCGTGAACCCCCTCGAGCGCCCTGTCCGGCAGGAGGACGGCTCGGTCGCCGTGGAGGATCTGACCGAGGAAGCGATCGCCGGATTCCATCGTCTGAACCTGGATGCGCTCGTGGCCGTCGGCGGCGACGGTTCGATGCGGCTCGCACTCAAGCTGTACCGTCACGGCGTGCCGGTCGTCGGGGTGCCGAAGACGATCGACAACGACCTGGCCGGCACCAACGTCACCTTCGGCTTCCACACCGCGGTCGACGTGGCGACCGCGGCCATCGAACGGCTGCACTCGACCGCCGAGGCGCACGACCGCATCTTCGTCGTCGAACTCATGGGCCGCTACGCGGGTTGGATCGCCCTCTTTGCAGGCGTTGCGGCAACCGCGCAGGCCATCCTGATCCCCGAGATTCCCTACGACATGGACGAAGTCTGCGACCACCTGATGGCACGCGAGCGACGGGGGCGACATTTCGCGGTCGTGGTGGCGGCGGAGGGCGCCCGCCCGGTTGGGGGCGATTTCACCTGGTCGAAGGGCGTCGGAGGCGGTCCGGTCGATCGCCTGGGCGGTGTCGCTGAACGTGTGGCGGCGGAGATTCACGAACGCACCGGCAAGGAAACTCGCACCGTCACGCTCGGCCACCTTCAGCGCGGCGGCCAGCCGATCCCCTACGACCGCCTGATCGCCCTGCGGTTCGGGGCCGCTGCCGTGCGCCAGATCGAAGAGGGGAAGTTCGGCGTCATGGTCGCCCTTGATCCGCCCACGGTGCGGGCAGTGCCCCTGGAGCTTGCCGTGAGCCGCATGAAGAGCGTCCCCCTGGAAGCGGACGTCGTCGCCACCGCCCGCGACCTCGGCATCTGCCTCGGCGAGTAGGAGGGTAGAGCCGGAGGACCGGGACGCCGGCTCGCGCCGCTTCCGTACACTGCGCCGGACGGAGATGACAAGGAACTCACCATGGTGGCGAAGAACAGCCTGAATCCGGAGAACCTCGAATCACTGGGCGCTCGACGACTGGCCGAACTGCTGATCGAGGTGACGGCTCGGGACATCGTCGCGAAGCGACGCCTCCGGCTCGAAATCTCCGCAGCGCAGGGGCCCAGGGCGGCTGCCGGCGAGCTGAGGAAGCGCATGGCGGCGATGGCCCGCGCCGGGAAGTTCGTGCCTCGCTCGCACACTGCCGCTCTCGCCGACGATCTCGATCAGTTGAGGGAGGCCATCGATGTTCATGTCTCTCCGCACGAGCCGAGCCTGGCGGCAGGCTTGCTCTGGAGGTTCATGGGGCTTGCGGAAAGGGTGTTCGGCCGTTGCGACGACAGTCATGGCCTCGTTGGCGGCGTGTTCCGGGCGGCCCGCGAGGATCTTGGCATCGCTGCGTCCGCGGCCCGACCGGATCCGGTCAAGCTCGCCGGGAAGGTCTACGACGCGCTGTGGACGAACGACTTCGGCCAGTACGACGGCCTGATCGGCGAGCTGGCGCCAGCCTTGGGCGAGGTGGGCCTCGAGACCCTGCGGAAGCGGGTCGTTGCGTTTCGGGACAGTCAGGATCGTGCAGACGTTGACGCCTCGAACGCTCCGGACGAGGCGAGGAGCAACGTGGTGGCCGGCCCGTGGCCTGGGGCCGATGGGCGCATCCCCGACAGCGAGGTCGTCGCCGGAAAGCGCGAAGGCGACAAGGTGTCCCGATATGCGATTCGGCAGGCGCTTTCCGACATCGCCGACGCTCAGGGCGACGCGGACGCCTACATTGCTCAGCACGACGAACAGACGCTCAGGATCCCGGTCTTCGCGGCGGAGATCGCTCAGCGGCTGTTGGCGGCCGGTCGGGCGGCGGAAGCGTGGCGCATTCTCGAGGGTGCGGAGTCTCGGGTCTCGGAGGGTCGGCACGCCCAGGACAGGGAGTGGCGAGAGGCCCGGGTTGACGTGCTGGAGGCGCTCGGACGTACGGAGGCAGCCCAGGCAGCCCGCTGGTCGGCCTTCGAGAGCAGGCTCGATCCGCAGTATCTGCAGGCTCATCTCGAGCGCCTGCCGCGCTCCAGGCGGGCAGCGGTCAAGGCAAGGGCCCTTGATGTTGCAGCGTCCGCGCAGGATGTCCATCAGGCCATCCGCGCTCTGGTCCGCTTGCGGGCGCCGGCAAGAGCGGCGGAAGTCATCGTCAGCCGGGCAAGAGAACTGAATGGCGGCTTCCACGAACAGATGAACCTCGTCGGCGCCATGCTCATGGACGACTACCCGCTCGCCTCGACACTGATGTCGAGGGCAGTGATCGGCGACACCTTGGGAAGGCGGCGGTACACCCGATACCGGCACGCGGCAAGACACCTGAAGGTCTGTGCCGTACTGGCGCCGCGGATTGCCGACTACCGCGGATTCGAGGATCACGAGACCTACTTCGCGACCCTGCGCGAAGAGCACGGCAGGAAGAGGAAGTTCTGGAGCCTCGTCGAGGAAGTGATGAGCACGACGGTCGACTCCCGGTAGGGACGGTACGACGCCGTGGTCACGGTCGAGGCGCCGGCAGGTTTCGTCGGGATCGGTCCGCTGCCGCCGACAGGCCGCTCGGTCTGTCTGCCCTCGCGTCAGACGCGGTTCGCCGGATCGGTCCCGGCGGCTGTCGCTGGCTTCTGGCCGAGCAAGAGCGGCGGCGGACGCCAGTCGAGGCAGCGACGAGGTCAGCCTCGACCCGATTCGACAGTGCGCCGAGGTTCAGGAACGCCTGTCTTCCGATTGCACGTGGACAAGTCGCGGCGCAGGCTCCCCTGGAGTCGGTTTCCACCACTCGGAAAGCAGGAGCGGCGGTCGTCGCCGAGGGTTGTGGAAAATGTGGAAGAGGGTAGCCGGGTGTTGCTCGGAGCTTTCTCGGGTCGGACCTGCAGGAGAAGGATGGCGTCGTGGTGCTCCGCCTTCACGGTCGGGTAGACGCCAACTGCGAAGACGCGCGTCGTGCCGCTCGCGCCGCCGCCCTCGGGACAACCGAGCGGCTCCCCGCCGCCGCGAGCGACGAAGACCTCCACCTCGCCACGCATCAAGGGTCCTCGCCACGCATCAAGCGCTCCATGCGCTCGGCGCTTCAAGACCTGGAACGCGCCGAACCGACTGGCGTCCACGCGGGCGCCTGCTCGTTCCCGATGGGCTGGGAACGCACGAGCCGCAACGGCGGGACACCTGTTGGCAGAACTGCCGAAGAACCGATCGCTGCCCGCGACGTCCGTGCCGTGTTGGTGGGCCGGACTGCTTCAACGCAACGCCCGCGTGAACCAGTGAATTGCCGCTTCACCATCCTTGATGGTGACCGCGTCGGCGGGTCGGCTGTGCCGGATCCTGTTTCGGAGCTCGGCAAGTTGGTTGAAACGTCCCGCCAGCGTCTCCTTCGATCGGAACACCGACTCGAAGAACGCCCATGAAGTCCTGGAACAGATCGTGTGTTCGAGTTCTCGGAGATCGAAGTAGGCCAGTTCGTCGCTCAGCGAACGCTGCGCCTTCCGGACCGTTGGAGCCCGCCTGATCTCGGCACGAATCCGTTTCCTCACGTTGCCGAGAACGTTGGGTGGCACGCTGTCGGCGTTGCCTTCGAGCTTCTCGTCGATGAGTTTCCTGAGCCCAAGCTCCACATGTTCGACTTTCCGGTCAAGTTCCTCGAGCAGACCGGGCGTGAACCGTGGATCCGCTTCCGGCAGCAATGTACCGAGTTCGCGCCGCATCGTCTGCTGCCGTTCCACCAGGAACTCCTCGAAGTCGTCGGCAGTGAATGGCTTGCGGAGGAGAATCTCAAGAGCTGCTGCACTGACCAGGTGAGTCTCCAGGACTTTCAGGACCTCCTGCTCTCCGTGACTGCTACTGTCGATCCACTCAGGCAAGTACTCGCAGGGAAGCCGGTCCCGAAAGATTTTGCGGTTGCTCGCGCTTGGAAGCAGCGTGCGATTGAGCACGGAATCGGAGTCTTTGTCGTCTATTCCGAGTTCCTGGCATCTGGCCCGCGGCACGATGTGGTGGTCGTCGAGGTTGCCAGCCGGAATTCCGCTGCCGTCGACCCAGTCTCTGGCGCCCCGAAGGACGATCAGGTTCATCAGGCCGCAATAGACTGCTGAGTTCCTGCTGGTCTCGCGCCGCAGATCCATCGTCCTGTGTGCTTCACGTAGCTCGCCGATCAAGCCTGGTTCGCTTTCGTCGTCCTCGAACCACTTGCGCACATCGCGATAGTCGGCCGCTGCCGTGGACTCCACGGCACTCGAGTAGCGTGAAGTGAAGACACTGCCCCAGTACCAGGACGTGAGCTTCCGCTGCGCATCCATTCGGCAGGCAGGCGGACGCCTCCGGATTGTCTCCTGGAGAGAAGCAAAGGCAGGCAGGATCGATGGGTAGGGAAGGAACTTCGTTTCGCTCACCCCGTACTCCGCGCGAAGGCGTTGAATGGCGTCTTCGAGCGCGGCGACGGCGTCCCCCCAAAGCGACACAAAGCGGTCCTTGTCGGCAACATGGACTCTCGTGCCGTGCGATCCGTCGGAGAGTCGGATCGTCCGCTTCTTTCCGGGGATCAGATAGTACAGGTACTTTGGCGAACAAGACCCGTCCTGCGCGAGGATGGACATGACCTGCAGGACGTAGATGTTCATTCGGCGAGCACCGGCAAAGGTGAGCCTCTCCTTGCATTCCCGCCACAGACGCTTGAGGCGGATGCCCTTTGGCCGCAGGATGGCGTTCAGCAGGTCGAAGATGTCGAGCGCCTGACCCGTACTGTTGATCTTCTGGAAGATGTCGCAGACCTTCTCGATCTCCAGCTCCCGGTCGAGTTCGATGTAGGTGACCCGATACTGCTCGTAGATGCCCTTCAGATAGTCGCTGAACTCTTCGGCTCTGCGTAAGGCGCGTTCCGCGGCGGTCACGTCTGCAGCAGTACGTTCTGCCTCTTCTGCCTCGGGGGCTTGGTACTGTCTTCGCCAGTAGTCGCGGTAGCCGTAGGCCCACTCCGCCAGAGCCCATCCTTCCCGACCCAGGATAGCGAGAGGGAAGAAATGCGTTCGGTACTGTGTTTCCGTGTCTGCGAAGAACATCCTGTCTGCAGCGGTCCAGCGGTAGACGAACGCTTCGTCGTGTGCTTCGTCCAGGAAACGGTCCACGCGAAGAAAGTACAGGAACCTGTTGACGCGACGCGGAGCGGGTTTGTCTGGCGCCATGAAGGCGTAGTGCATTGCGGAGAGCCGTTGTTGGCCGTCCAGGACGATGTACTTCCTCGAGTTCCTGGAGCCGTTGAAGTAGCGGATGGGTTCGCAGGAGAGTGTCTCGAAGTTCTCGTCCTTGCCTCGCCACAGGAGAAGCGTGCCAATGTAGTAATCGAGGAAGATCGAGCGCATGAGGTCGCGGATCGCGGACGGATCCCATACGAACTCGCGCTGGAAGTCGGGTATCTCGTATTGCCCTTCGCGAATGTTCGAGATGAGCTCGCTCAGGCTGACGTGATCGGGTTTCTGGGCGTCCTTCATGGTCGAGACTTCCGTTCGGCGGGCCGGTCGCAGGTCTCGCCGCAGCGACGCTCTACGACAGCGCCTCCACCACCTTCGTCAGCGTGTCCTTCGCATCCCCGAACGTCAGCACCGTGTTGGGCGCGAAGAACAGCTCGTTCTCGATGCCGGCGAAGCCGGGCCGCATGGAGCGCTTGAGGACGATGCAGGAGCGGGCCAGGTCGGCGTTGAGCACCGGCATGCCGTAGATGGAGCTCGCCGGGTTGTTCTTCGCGGCCGGATTGACGACGTCGTTGGCGCCGACGACCAGGGCGACGTCGGTGTTCCTGAAGTCGTCGTTGATCTCCTCGAGTTCCATGAGCGAGGTGTAGGGGATCTTGGCTTCGGCGAGCAGGACGTTCATGTGGCCGGGCATGCGGCCGGCGACGGGGTGGATGGCGTAGCGGACCTGCGCGCCGTTCGCCTCCAGGATCTCGGCCAGTTCGCCCACCACGTGCTGGGCCTGGGCGACGGCCATGCCGTAGCCGGGGCAGACGATGACGGAACCGGCGCCGGACAGCAGCATCGCGGCGTCGCCGACCGAAGCCTCCTGGACCCGCTCGCCGCCCGCGGCGGCCGTGGCCGCGTCCTCCTCGTCGACCTTGCCGAAGGCGCCGAACAGGACGTTGCGGAAAGAGCGGTTCATCGCCTTGCTCATGACGACCGAGAGAATGAACCCGGAGGCGCCGTCGAGCGCGCCGGCGATGATCAGGACGTTGTTGTCGAGGGCGAATCCGGTCGCCGACGCAGCGAGGCCGGCGTAGGAGTTGAGCAGGGTGATCACGACCGGCATGTCGGCGCCGCCGATGGGCGCCACGAAGAGGATGCCGAGCAGCAGCGGCATGGCGGCCATGATGTAGAACAGAACCTGGTTCGAGGGGTCGACCGTGACCAGCACCAGGAGCACGAAGGTGCCTCCGAACATCAGGATGTTGCTCTGGTTCTGGAGGGGCCAGGTGATGTTGCGGCCCGGGATCAGCCCGGAGAGCTTGCCGAAGGCCATCAGCGACCCCGTGAATGTCAGGCCGCCGAACAGCACCTCGAAGCCGATGGCGCCCATCGTCGTGTGGTCGATGTGACCGTACTCGCGGTAGTACTCGGAGACGCCGACCAGAGCCGCGGCCAGGCCGCCGAAGGCGTGGGAAAGCGCGATCCGTTCGGGCATCCGGGTCATCGGGATCAGTGCCGAGATCGCGATCCCGATCGCGCTGCCGATGAAGACGGTCAGCAGGATCCACTTGTACGTTTCGAAGAAGCCGACCAGCTCCCAGCGGGCGGTGATGTCTGGGTGAATCAGGGTGCCCCAGACCGCGAAGACCATGCCGAGTTCGGCCAGGATCAGTCCCCGGCGGGCCGTATGGGCCGCAGTCAGCCCGCGCAGGCCGAGGATGAACAGGAACGAGGCGATCAGGTAGAGCGTTTCGACCTGGTCGACCACCTAGGCGTCCCCCGCCGCGTCGCTCTTCGGGTCCTGCTTCTTGAACATCCGCAGCATGCGGTCCGTGATCCAGAAGCCGCCGACGACGTTGATCGTCGCGCATAGCACGGCAATTGCCCCCAGCACGGTGCTGACGTTGTTGTAGTGAGCGCCGGCCGCGACCAGGGAGCCGACCAGGGAGATGCCGGAGATCGCGTTCGTGAACGCCATCAGCGGAGTGTGGAGCAGGGCCGGTACACCCTTGATCACGCCGTAACCGACGAAGGCCGCGAGCATGAAGATGTACAGCCCAAGGAAGATCTCGAGCATTTCGTTGCTCCTCCTTGCGCGGGGTTCGGGTCTTGACGTGCGGGTCAGGCCAGTGCTGCGGCGACCTGCGAGTCGACGATCTCGCCCTCGTGGGTGACCACGCAGCCCTTGACGATCTCGTTGTCGAAGTCAAGGCTCAGCTCGCCGTCGTTCAGCAGGTAGAGCACGAGCTTCTCGGCGTTGCGAGAGAACATGCTGCTGGCGTCGGCCGCGAGGTCACTGGCCAGGTTCAGGGGGCCAAGCACCGTGACGCCGTTCACGGTGACTTCCTCGCCGGGCTTCGTCAGCTCGCAGTTGCCGCCCTGCTCGGCCGCCAGGTCGACGACCAGTGAGCCGCGGGGCATTCCTTCGACCATCTCGGCCGTGATCAGCCTGGGCGCCGGGCGTCCCGGAATCAGCGCCGTGGTGATGCAGGCGTCGGTCGAGCGCAGACGTTCGGCGATCACCTCGTTGGCCCGCCGCTGGCTTTCCTCGGAGACTTCGCGGGCGTAGCCGCCCTCGGTCTCTGCGTCCTCGACTGCCGGAACCTCGACGAAGCTGGCGCCCAGACTCTCGACCTGCTCCTTGACGACGGCGCGGACGTCGTAGGCCTCGACGACTGCGCCAAGCCGGTGGGCGGTGGCGATCGCCTGCAGTCCGGCCACGCCGGCGCCCAGGACCAGGACGCGAGCCGGGTTGATGCGGCCCGCGGCCGTCATCAGCAGCGGAAAGAACCTGGGCAGGCGGTAGGCGGCAAGCACGGCGGCCCGGTAGCCGGCGACGGTGCTCTGCGAACTCAGGACGTCCATCGACTGGGCCAGGGTGACGCGGGGAATCCGGTCGAGGGCGATGGCAGTGAGCCGCGCCGAACACAGTTGCCGAACCATCTCTCCGGCGGTCAGGGGGAAGAGCAGTCCGACGAGCGATGCGCCAGCCTTCGACGCCTCGATTTCCGCGGCATCCGGCGCCTGGACGCGGACCACGAGATCCGCCGAGGCCAGGACCTCGCCGGCCGTCGCGGCGATCTCGGCGCCGGCTTCGCGGTACGCATCGTCGTGAAAGCCTGCCTCGGTGCCGGCGCCGGCCTCGACCAGGAAGTCGACGCCCCTGGCGTGAATTCGGGCGACGCTTTCGGGGACCAGGGCGACCCGGCGCTCTCCCGGATGCGTTTCGCGTACGACTCCGACTTTCATGCTTGCGCGGGAAGGTTATGTCCGCGGGGCCGTGTGCGCAAACGGATGTGAAGCTCCGGCCTCTGCCGGGTGTCAGGAGACCTGGAAACCGGCGCTCTGGACCGCTGCCTTGAGAGCGCTCAGAGGAGTGGCGCCCCATACGGTGGCGCTGCCCCGGTCCAGGTCGACGCGGGCCATCTCCACGCCCGGTTCAGAAAGCAGGGCGGTTTCGACCGCCTCCGCGCAGTGGCCGCAGGTCATGCCGTCGACGGCGAACTCGACTGCCGCGACGGCGCCTCCGGAGACCGCCGTTGCCCCGATTCCCGGTGTGCCGGCGAGTCTTCGGGCTGCAGCCGCCTGCCGCCGCCAGCGCTGGAACTCCTGCAGGCCGAACCAGCCGAACATCAGCGCGAGCAGGATCGCCGAGGCCGCGGCCCACCACGGCGCGCCGTGTTCATGCGCGTGCATGACCTGGAGCGCGCCGCCGCCGATCAGGGTCTCGAACAGCACGGCGAAGCCGAGGCTGCCGACGATGACGGTCGTCAGGTAGACCGCCGTGACCTTGCGCCCGAAGCCGCGGTAGACGGCGCCCACGGTGGCGACGTTGGTGGCGGGGCCGGCCATCAGGAACACGAGAGCGGCGCCCAGGGGCAGTCCGTTGGCGACCAGAGCAGCCGCGATCGGCACCGAGGCCGTTGCACAGACGTACAGCGGCAGCGAGATGACCAGCGCCGCCGCCGCTGCGCCGACGGCGCCGAGCGCGGCCAGGTCCAGCCACGCCTGCTGCGGCAACAGGACTTCGATCGCGGCGGAGACGAGGACGCCCACAGCGACCCAGCGCCAGATGCTCTGCAGGAGTTCCACGCCGTGGTGCACCATTGCGGACATCCTGGGAAGCAGCGTTCCGCCGATTCGACCCCCGCTCCCCGGCTCGCCGCTGGCATCAGCCGGTGGAGCTTCTTCCTCCACAGGGGCGCCGTCGTCCTTCATCGCTTCGACCCACCAGCCGCCGGCCACGCCGGTCACTGCCGCGGCCGCGACCTTGAAGAGAGCGAAGGGCCAGCCGAGAAAGCTCGCGCTGACCAGGATCGAGTCGACGCCCGTCTGCGGCGTGCTGATCAGAAACCCCAACGCCGCGCCGTTGCTGGCGCCGGTGCGCTTGAGGCCGATGCCGGCCGGGATCACGCCGCAGGAGCAGAGCGGCAGCGGCACCCCGAAGGCAACCGCCTTGACCGCGCCGCCGTAGCCGCCGAGCTGGCGCCGGATCAGGTTGCGGGGGAGCAGAACGTGCAGCAACGCGCCGATCAAGGCACCGAGCAGCAGCCACGGGGCGAGCGCGGCGAGCACGCTCCACAAGGCCTGTGCGAAGCCCGTCATTGCAGGACCATCCTATCGTTGCGGAACGCCCTCGCGATCGGGAGCGTTCGGGCCAATTCCCGACTCTTCCAGACCGACGCCGCAGGCAGGCCGATCCGGGCCGCGACGGACGCGGCGCCTGCCTGGCCGGCCGGCCGTTCTCGTGCGCCGGGCAGACTTAGTGTAGTCTAAACCTCCGATTCGCGGTAGTGAACCGCCTTCGTGGACCGATGGTGCGAAGATCATGAAGCAACTTCTTCCAGTCGTTGTTCTCGCCGCGATCATTGCCCTGGCCGCCGTGATGGCATGGCCGGATCGCGGCTGGCTGTGGCGCTGGCGTTCCGGCTGGCGCGTCCTGCGCCGCATGCGCACCGAGGACGCGCTCAAGCACCTCTTCGACTGCGAGTACCAGGGGCGCCAGGCCACCCACCAGAGCCTGGCGGGCGTGTTGCGGCTGGGGGGCCGGCGCAGCACCGAGCTCCTTGCCCGCATGGAAAGACTGGGCCTGATCGTGTCGGCGGAGGGGGGCTTTCGGCTCACCGCCGAAGGGCGCGGCGAGGCGTTGCGCGTCATTCGCATTCACCGGTTGTGGGAGCGCTACCTGGCGGACGAGACCGGGCTGGATCCGGAGCGGTGGCATCCGGAGGCCGAGCGCCGCGAGCACAGCACGTCTCCCGAGCAGGCGGAGGAACTTTCGGTGCGGCTCGGTCATCCGCCGTTCGACCCGCACGGCGACCCGATTCCGACCCGGGAAGGCGACATGCCGCCGCGAGACGGCCGGCCGCTGACGGACTTCGCGGCCGGCAACGAGGTCGAGGTGGTCCACGTCGAGGACGAGCCCGCCGCGATCTACGCGCAGCTGGTAGCCGCCGGCGTGCATCCCGGCATGAAGTTGCGCATCGCGTCCGTGGCGCCCGAGCGCATCCGGTTCGAAACCGATCTCGACGAAGTCGTTCTGGCGCCGGTCATCGCGGCGAACATCTTCGCCGTTCCTGCCGCGGAGGAGGCCGTCGACGGAATCTCGGCAGCCGCGGCGGAGGCCACAGGCTCGCTGTCGCGGGTGGCCGTCGGCGAGCAGGCCCGGGTAGTCGGTTTCTCGCGCTTCTGCCGCGGCCTGGAGCGCCGCCGGCTGCTCGACCTGGGGCTGCTTCCGGGAACCGTGGTGGAAGCGAAGATGGCCAGCCCTTCCGGGGATCCTGTGGCCTACCGCGTGCGGGGCGCCGTGATCGCGCTCCGCCGGTCGCAGGCGGACCACATCCGGGTTCGACAGCTGCCTCCGCAGGGGGCCTCGGCATGACCGAACCGGCACTCGCGCACGACTGCGCACGCTGCCCGGTGCATCACCTGGGCAACCTGGTCCGGCTCGGCGTCGACATGAGCAACTGGGACTACGTCGTCGCCCTGGCCGGCAACCCGAACACGGGCAAGAGCACGGTGTTCAACGCCCTTACCGGACTGCGCCAGCACACCGGCAACTGGCCCGGCAAGACCGTGACCCGTGCCGAGGGCGGTTTCGAGTACGGCGGCGACCGCTACAAGCTGGTCGACCTGCCGGGAACCTACTCCCTGCTTTCGTCCAGCCTCGACGAGGAGGCAGCCCGCGACTTCATTCTTTTCGGGCGCCCGGACGTGACCGTGATCGTCGTCGATGCGACCCGCCTGGAACGGAATCTGAACCTGGCACTTCAGGTGCTGGAGATCACCGACCGTGCTGTCGTCTGCCTCAATCTGATGGACGAGGCGCGCCGCAAGGGGCTGACGGTCGACGTGCGGCGCCTGGCGCGCGATCTCGGCGTGCCGGTGGTGGCGACGGCCGCTCGTTCGGGCGAGGGGCTCGAGGAACTGAACCGGCTCGTCGCGGAGGTGGCGACGGGTGCCTGGCGTTGCCGTCCGCGGCGTGTGGGCGGCCGATCCCCGGTGTTGAGCGAGGCGACCCGCCGGTTGTCCGGAGCGATCCAGGACGCGTTCCCCGCGCTGCCGAATCCGCAGTGGGTGGCTCTCCGTCTGCTCGACGGCGACCGCACCCTGGCCGCGGCGGTGGAGAGCGGTTCGCTGGCGGAACTCGTGGACCTGGGGGCACGCGAGGATGGCGATGAGGCGGCGCCGCCTGACGACGGCCAGGCCACCCCCTCGAGGGTCGCCGAACCGGGCGCGACCCGGGCCGCCGCCGCCGCGCTGGCGGCGCCCCGCATTGTCGCCGAGCCGGCGGCGCGCAGGGCGGTGCTCGAACTCGCGGGCCAGCTTCGGTGGCGGGTGGGCCGGAACTTCCACCAGGCGCTGACCGAGGCGGTCTATGCCGAAGCCGCCCGCATCGCCGACCGCGCCGTCTCGCGCGACGGCGAGCGCCGTCGCTTCGACTTCGACGCCGCGCTCGACCGTCTGGTGACCAGCCGGGTGTTCGGCTTCCCGCTCATGCTGCTCATGCTGACGGTCGTGTTCTGGCTCACGATCGCCGGCGCCAACGTGCCGTCGTCGATGCTCGCGTCTTTCCTGATCGACACCGTGCACCCGCTGCTGAAGCAGGTGGCTGCCGCCTTCGGCATGGTCTGGTGGCTCGACGGACTTCTGATCGACGGCGTCTATCTGGCCACCGCCTGGGTCGTTGCGGTGATGCTGCCGCCGATGGCGATCTTCTTCCCGCTGTTCACCCTGCTCGAGGACTTCGGCTATCTGCCGCGGGTGGCGTTCAACCTCGACCGCATGTTCCACCGCGTGGGCGCTCACGGCAAACAGGCATTGACGATGGCGATGGGCTGGGGCTGCAACGCAGCGGCGATCGTCTCGACGCGGATCATCGACAGTCCGCGTGAGCGGCTGATCGCGATCATCACGAACAACTTCTCGCTCTGCAACGGCCGCTGGCCGACCCAGATCCTCGTTGCGTCGATCTTCATCGGGGGCCTCGCGCCGGCGCATGTCGCGGGAGCCGTGTCGGCGCTGTCGGTCGTCGCGGTCGCCGTGCTGGGCGTCCTGCTGACGTTCGCCGTCTCCTGGTTCCTGTCGCGCACCGTGCTGCGCGGCGAGGCGTCCGCCTTCTCGCTCGAGCTGCCGCCCTACCGGCCGCCGCGGGTCCTGCAGACGGTCTACACGTCGATCATCGACCGCACGCTGATCGTGCTCTGGCGCGCAGTGATCTTCGCGGCACCGGCCGGGGCGGTCATCTGGCTGCTGAGCAACGTCCGCGCCGGCGAGGCGTCGCTGGCCGAGCGCCTGATCGGCGCCCTCGACCCGTTCGGCCACGTATTGGGACTCACGGGCATCATCCTCGTCGCCTACATCATCGCGATTCCGGCGAACGAGATCGTGATCCCCACGATCCTGATGCTGACCGTGCTCGTCGCGGGCGTGCCGGGCGTCGGCGCCGGCGCCGGCGTGATGTTCGAACTCGACTCCCGGGCCGCCACCGCCGGCGTTCTGGAGGCCGGCGGCTTCACGCTGCTCACGGCGGTCTGCCTGATGCTCTTCTCCCTCGTCCACAACCCCTGTTCGACGACGCTCTACACGATCTGGAAGGAGACCCGCAGCGTCCGCTGGACCGCGGTCTCGGCCCTGCTTCCCGTGGCCCTGGGCTTCGTGCTCTGCTTCGCCGTCGCCCAGGTCTGGCGAGCACTGGCCTAGGCAGAGACCGCCATGCCGGGCCGTGCGGATGATCTGCGCTCGGTTGCCCCGATGATCGAGGTGCGCGGTCCTGCGATGTCGGACGGGATGTTCCGCTGCCGCTCGGCAGCGTGACGTCCGTCACAGGCTGCGAAACGATGCCGCTTTCGAACGCTCCTTCTTCATGACGACGAGAAGGTGCCTGGCCCGGGTCGCGGCGACGTAGAGATGGCGGGGGCTGCTCTTGTGTTCGACGTCGACCAATATCACGACATCGGATTCAAGCCCCTTGAAGGCGTGCAGGCTGGCAAACGGCACCTGGTTTGCCCCTCGGGTCGAATCGAGCGGCGCCAAGGTCAGGTTGCCCAGTTTGCGGTGCTTGCGAAGGGCGCTGCGTTTCGGATTGTGCGTCGAGAGAAGGGTGATTCGGTTCGGCGAGATCCGTTCCTTGCTGGTCAGTTGGTGGAGCTGCCTGCGGACCTTGTCCGCCATCTCCTGCGGCGTCCGGTAGCTCACCTGTTCCACCTCGAGGCCGTCGCGCGCGCTGCTCGGCAGCTCGTACTCCGCGTCGACCAGACGTGCCGCGTACTCCGCGATGTGGCGCGTGTTCCGGCAGTTGCGCATGAGCCGAAAGGGAGAGACTCCGATCTCCCGAGCAGGTCCGCCGCCGTAGATGTTCTGGTTCGGGTCGAAGAAGACATAGATCGTGCCCTTCGTGGGCTCCCTCAGAGCCTCCTCGACTGCCAGCCACCACGCCGGTTTGAAGTCCTGCCCTTCGTCCACGATGACCGCGTCGTAGCGTTCTTCGGGCAGTCGTTCCAGTGCTTCAAGCAGCAGGTCGGCTGCGGTTTCGTCCCAGAACGTGTCGCCGTCCTTCTTCGCCGGCTTCCAGGCAAGCCCCGCCCGTTGAACCTGTTGGGCACAGTAGCCGTGGAAGTGGCGAGCGACGACCTCGGTCCTCTCGAGGCCCTTGGTCTTCTGCAAGGACGCCCTCAGATCCTCGGCCAGGAATCTGTTGTAGCAGAGCAGCAGGACGCGCTGCCCGCATTGCGCAAGGCGTCTCGCCTTCTCGAGTGCCAGCAGTGTCTTGCCCGTGCCGGCGGCGCCTTCGATGGCGACCCGGTGCTGGGCGTCGAGCATGTCGAGCACCCGAGTCTGCTCCTCCGTGAGCTCGACAAGCTCCCTGTCTTCATGGGCGAACCGGGACGACATGCTCGGCACCAGGTTGCAGTTCGGTGCGAGGGCGTCGAGGAAGGCGCGGACGTCCGAAGGCGCCAGTCGCGGTCCCCGCATCCCGTGGTGCTCGAAGACCCGATCGAGCGCCCGCTTCAGATCGCGAAGATCGTCGCTGTCGATGATGAGACTCCGGTTCACGTCGATCCCCAGGTGCCGGTCTGCGGTGACGTGGGGAAGCACGATCCCCGGACGGACTTGGACTCGCCGGCCCGCTTGGCCGAACCGGGCGTGCTCGCTCAGGAACCGGTGGATCCGGCGCGCTGCGCGCCTGGCCTGGTCCTCGGGGTTCCTGATCTGATGCTCGTTCCCTTTGCGGTCCACGGAGAACCACTCGCGTCGAGTCCGCCGGATTCCACCGCCCTTGACCTCGAGCACGAGCGTGCCGCGGCCGGGATCGAGGACCAGGAAGTCGGCCTCGCCCTCCTGCGATCCGTTGTGGTCGCGCGTACTCAGATGGAGGCCATGGATGACGATCCAGGGCTCCGGCAGACGTATCCTGGCCTCCAGGAAGACCTGTCGTTCCGAATCGGGAGTCTCCGTCGGCAGCTCGGCCGGGATCATCCGGGGCACTGACGAGGCCTTCCGCGGCTGCGGCTGCGCGCCTTATCTGCGCCCGTACCTGCGCTGGAACTTCTCGATCTGGCCGGCGCTGTCGACGAAGTGCTGGCGCCCGGTGTAGAAGGGGTGGGACGCGGAGGAGATCTCGAGCCGGATCTCGTAGTGCTCGACGCCGTCGATCATGCGCGTCCTGTCGCTGGTCATCGTCGACTGGGAGATGAACTCGGCGTTGGCCGAGGGGTCGACGAACACGACCGGGTGGAGCTTCGGGTGGATATCGCTCTTCATGGCTTCTCGCTTGGTTCGGGCTTTGGGAGGACGGGTGCGCCGAGTACCCCGAGTACCCCAGAGGGCCGCCGATGATATCCGAGTTCTTCGCCTCACACGACGATGTTGACCAACCGGCCGGGCACGACGATCAACTTGCGCGGTTCCTTGCCGTCCATGAAGCGCCGGGCCTTCGGCGATGCCAGGGCGAGTTCCTCCAGGGTCGCCCTGTCGGCATCCGCCGCGGCCTGGAGCACGTCGCGCTTCCTGCCCATGACCTGGACGACCACGTTGACCGTCTCGTCGACCACCAGGGCCGGATCGTGGGTCGGCCAGTCCTGGTGACAGATCAGACCCTCGCAGCCGAGCCGTGACCACAGTTCCTCGGCGAGGTGCGGCGCGAAGGGCGACAGGATGCGCAGGAACGTCATCAGGGCCGACCGGGGCACGCGGTCGGCAGCCGTCGCCGCGTTGACCCAGATCATCATCTGCGAGATGGCGGTGTTCATGTCGAGCGTGTCGATGTCCTCGCCGACCTTGCGGATCGTCTTGTGGAGCAGGCGGTTCAGTTCGGCGCCGGCTTCGGCCGTCTCGTCGCTGACCCTTGCCGCAACGCCGCCGGTCCGCTCGTCGACGACCAGGCGCCAGGTCCGCCCAAGGAAGCGGTGCACGCCGTCGACGTCCTTCGTCTGCCAGGGCTTCTGCTGATCGAGCGGTCCCATGAACAGCTCGTGCAGCCGCAACGTGTCGGCGCCCCAGCGCCCGATCACGTCGTCGGGGTTGGCGACGTTCAGCTTCGACTTGGACATCTTCTCGACCCGCGCCTCGAGCGGCTCGTCCGTGCCGGCAAGGAACACCCGCTCGCCGCGCCAGTCCACGGTGTCCGGATGGTGGTATCTGCCCGCCCGGTCGCGGTAGCTGTAGGCCAGGATCATGCCCTGGTTGAATAGGCGGGCGAACGGTTCCGAGGTCGAGACCAGCCCGGCGTCGTGGAGCACCTTCTGCCAGAAGCGGGCGTAGAGCAGGTGCAGCACCGCGTGCTCGACGCCGCCGACGTACAGGTCGACCGGCATCCAATAACGCTCCAGCTCGCGCGACCAGGGCGCCTTCGTGTTCTTCGGGTCCAGGTAGCGCAGGAAGTACCAGCAGGAGCCGGCCCACTGCGGCATGGTGTTCGTCTCGCGCCTCGCCTTGCGGCCGTCCGACAGCGTCACCACCAGCCAGTCGTCGCCGGCGCGGGCGAGCGGCGGCCGGCCGTCGGCGGTGGGCCTGAACTCGTCTACCGCGGGCAGTTCGACCGGTAGCTCGTCCTGCGGCACGGGGAGGATCTCGCCGGTGGGTTCGCCGTCCCCGTCGAGCACGTGGAGGACGGGGAAGGGCTCGCCCCAGTAGCGCTGGCGGGAGAACAGCCAGTCCCGCAGGCGGTACTCGATCCGCCGGCTGCCGTGTCCCTGCTCGACCAGCCACTGGATCATCCGCTCCTTCGCCTGCTCGACCGGGAGCCCGTCCAGGAAGCCGCTGTTGATCGCGGGGCCGTCTTCCAGGTAGGCCTCGCCCTCCCAGCCGTCCGGCGGCTCGACGGTGCGCACGATCGGCAGGTCGTACTCGACCGCGAAGTCCCAGTCGCGCTGGTCCTGGCCGGGGACGCCCATGATGGCGCCCGAGCCGTAGCTCATCAGGACGTAGTCCGCGACCCAGACAGGAATCGGTTCGCCGGTGGCCGGGTTGGTGGCGCAGGCGCCGGTGAAGACACCGGTCTTGTCCTTGGCCAGGTCGGTCCGCTGCAACTCGGTCTTGCCTCTCGCTTCCTCGACGTAGGCGTCCACTGCTGCCCGCTGTTCCGGAGTCGAGATCTCGCTCACCAGGGGATGTTCCGGCGCCAGCACGCAGTAGGTGGCGCCGAACAGCGTGTCCGGTCGGGTCGTGAAGACGGCGAAACTGCCGTCGCGGCCCTCGATCGGCATGCGGATCTCGGCGCCATGCGACTTGCCGATCCAGTTGCGCTGCATCTCCTTGACGTGCTCGGGCCAGTCGACCTGGTCCAGGTCCTCCAGCAGGCGCTCCGCGTAGGCGGTGATCCGAAGCATCCACTGCCGCATCGTCCGCCTCTCGACGGGATCTCCCGTGTCGACGTAGGCGCCGTCCTTGACCTCTTCGTTGGCGAGCACGGTACCCAGGGCCGGACACCACCAGACCGGCACGTCCTCCAGGTAGGCCAGGCCGCGCTTGTGCAGTTCGAGGAAGATCCACTGCGTCCAGCGGTAGTAGTCCGCGGACGACGTGTCGACCTCGCGCTCCCAGTCGTACGAGAAGCCCAGGCGCTCGATCTGCCGCCGGAAGTTGGCGATGTTGCGCCTGGTGATGACGCGCGGGTGCTCGTTCTCGCGCACCGCGGCACGCTCGGCCGGCAGGCCGAAGGCGTCCCAGCCCATCGGGTGGAGGACGTTGTAGCCCTCCATGCGCCGCTTCCGCGCCACCACATCCGTCGCCGTGTAGCCCTCCGGGTGGCCGATGTGCAGCCCCGCCCCTGAGGGGTAGGGGAACATGTCCAGGACGTAGTACTTGGGCCGGCTGTTCAGGACCTCCGGGTCGTCCGGCGTGCGGAAGGCGTCCTTCTCGCGCCAGATTCGCTGCCACTTCGGCTCGATCTCGGCGGCGTCGTAGACGTGCCTGCGGCGTCTGGGCTGTGAGACGGGCCTGGGCTCTGGAACCTGCGTCGTCATCCCTGGTAGCTCGATCCGCTGGAGTGCGGCCGAAAGGGCCGACAACGCCGGCCCGGCAGCGGAGTGTACCGACAGTGCCGGCAGAGAACGGCCAAGTGTAGACTGCGGCATTCCGATGAACGAAGTCGTCTGGCCGGGGCGTTTCGTTTGCTGCCCCTCGTTTGCTGCCCCTCGGGTCCCGGTTTCCTGCCGCCGGGCGGGCGAACGCGCCTGCGTGCCTGGCCGGTGCCGTCCGACCTTGCGCGACGCCGACAGCTGGCGGATCGTGGCGCGTGTAGTCGAGCGGGCGAGCGGAAGGGAGCACCCTTCCGAGCGGCGCTTGCTGGCGGCGGGGCGGGATCTGCCGGACCATCGCGGCCGCCGCCTGCACGTTGCGGCGACTCGCGCTCGGGCGCTGCCGATCGTCCTGAACGAGGAGGCCGGGACGGCAGCCTGACGGCTGCTTCGGTCTTCGGAGGTCCTGGCGTGTACGAGGAGGCGAGGGCACGGCTGGTCGAATGGCTGGAGCGGCAGCTCGTCGGTCCGGCGCGCAGCACGGAGGACGAGTGCGAGATACACATGTCGCCGCTCGACCGCTATCCGGTCGGCGTGCTCCATCCGCTGGAGCCGGAGGAACCGGGTGTTGATCCGGCTTCGCAAGCCGGTGCCGGGGAGGACGGGCCGGGCGACCTCTTCCTGGACGAGGATCAGGACGAGGCGCCGCGGGCCGGCGAGCCCGAGGAGTCGGGACAGAAGGCCGCGCCCGTCCGGCGCCGGCGGTATGTGCCGCCATCGTCGGTCGGCTTCTCCTTCTGCGTCCGGGGAAACGTCCGGCTGCGGATCGAAGCGTCGGCGGCAGCCTACGTCCAGCCGAAGGAGGCGCCGTCCGATTCAGTGGCTCGCGACGAACGGGGGCGGTTCGTGGGGCCCTACTCGAGGGAGGTCCTGCCGCCAGCACACGTCGGCCACTGCGCAGCCGATGGCCGCCACCGAATCTGGGGCGGTCGCGCCGGTATCGACGTTCGTGCGCGTCCGCACGGCAGGGGCACGATCCTGACCGTCACGTTGTTCAACCGGCAGAAGGTGGACTGGAACGAGCTTGCGAGGTGGAGACAGGTCGCTCGGGTCGAAAGGTCTCTCTTCGAAACTCGACTCGAGTGCTTCGTCGAGGAGGGTGAGCTCGTCGACTACCCGCGGGTCGATCCGAGCCTGCTGACCGACGAAGAGCACGAGCTGGAGCTGCAGTACCGTGAGCGGCGCATCTTCGCGGTGGGCCATGGTGCGGCGGCCGACTGGATGGCGTCAGCTGAAGAACGCGCTCGACCCGACTGCATCCGGTCGGAGTTCCTGCCGCGAGTGGAGACGCCGATCGTCAGCGTCAGGGCCCGCGGCGATGCCGAGGTGCTCGAGCTCGAGCGGCTTGCCTCGGAGGATCTTCCCCTGGATCGGCTCGGGGCCTTCGTCGGCGAGTACGGCGCCTGGTGGGAGGAGCGTTTCGTCGAGGCATCCGGGTTGCTGGAGGAAGCGGATCAGGATGCCGCGCTCCGCATCTGTGAGCGCATGGACGAAGCCCACGGACGGATGCTCCGGGGTGTCGAGATGCTCGCTGGCGACGACGACGCAGCGCTGGCGTTTCGGCTCGCCAACCGGTCCATGCTCCGGCAGATGGTCAATCTCCACGGTGAGCGCGACGAGCCTTGGGCCTGGCGCCCGTTTCAGCTCGGCTTCTTGCTTGCCACGATCGAATCGACCGTGTCGGAGCGGGACAAGTACCGCGACGTGCTTGATCTGATCTGGTTTCAGACGGGCGGCGGCAAGACCGAGGCCTACCTCGGACTGATCGTGTTTCTGCTGGTCTGGCGGCGTCTGCGCTACGGCGAGCAGGGCGGCGGCACCGCTGCCTTCATGCGCTACACGTTGCGGTTGCTCACGAAGCAGCAGTTCGAGCGCGCCGCCGGCCTGATCTGTGCCCTGGAGCTCCTGCGCCGCGAAGGGGAGGCTGAAGGACGATTGGGCGCGGAGCCCTTCACGGTCGGCATCTGGGTGGGCAGCGGGGTCTGCCCGAACACGATCAGGGACGCCGCAGCGATCGTGAGCGGTCTCGTGAACGGCATGCGGACTGGCGCCGGCGACGACCGGGACCGCAACAGCCTGCTTCTCTACCGCTGCCCCTGGTGCCATGAGCCCTTCGACGCCGAGCGCGGTTACGAGGCGGTTCGCCGTGACTTTCGCTTCCGCTGCATCAACCCGGCCTGCGAGTTCGGCCAAAGCGACTATCCGCTGCCGTGCCGGGTGGTGGACGAGTCGCTCTACGCGCACCCGCCATCGTTGCTGATCGGGACGATCGACAAGTTCGCTCGTCTGGCCTGGGAAGAGAGGGCGGGCGCCTTCTTCGGTGCAGGCAGCAACCGACGGGCGCCGGATCTGATCCTGCAGGACGAGCTGCACCTGATCGCGGGCCCCCTCGGTTCGGTTGCCGGCCTCTACGAGGCGGGGATCGAGACGGCCATCCGCTGCCGAGGAGTGAAGCCGAAGTACATCGCGTCCACCGCCACCATCCGGATGGCGAAGGAGCAGGTGCGGGCACTCTACGGTCGCGGCGTGGCGGTGTTCCCGCCGCCGGGCCTGTCCTGTGACGACTCCTGGTTCGCGCGGGTGGACCGGAGTCGCCCCGGTCGGTTGTACGTCGGCTACCTGGCGCCGCTCAAGGATCAGCGGCACTGCCTGGCGCCGCTTGCGGCGTCCCTGGTTGCGGGGCCGCTCGGGTGTTCCGCGAGGACGTGGACAAGGAGGATCTGTTCGAGGCCTGGTGGACGAACGTCCTCTACCACGGCAGCCTGCGCGGCGTCGGCATGAGCGCCAACGTGTTCGAATCGGACGTCCGGGAGTTCGGGGAGCGGTTGATCGCGGAGTACATCGAGGAGCGAAATCGTGGCGACACGCTGCCGGACGGCGACAGCGGCAGCGGCGACCGGGAGGGACCAGGCCGGACCGAGCAGGACCCGATCGAGAAGGAGCTGCGCCGTCGTTTCCGTGAAACGCAGGTGGAACAGCTCTGGAGCCGGCACACGTCCGAGCAGATCGCGGACACCTTCGAGAGACTCGGTGAACCGCGGGGATCCGAGCGCTGCCTCGACGCGGTGCTGTCCACGAACATGGTGTCGGTGGGTCTCGACGTCTCTCGTCTGGCATTGATGGTCGTGAACGGTCAGCCGCTGACAACGGGCGAGTACGTGCAGGCGACGAGCCGCGTCGGGCGCGATGAAGTGCCGGGCGTCGTGGTGGCCAACTACTACCGGCATCAGGCCAGGAGCCTCTCCCACTACGAGTCGTTTCGCCCGTACCACGAGTCGTTCTACCGCTTCGTTGAGCCGAGCAGCGTCACGCCGTACACGTTTCAGGTGCGCAAGCGCGCGCTGCACGCTGCCCTGGTCATCGCGCTGCGCCACGCCTGCGAGGGTCTCGCGTCGAACCAGGCGGCCGGGAGCTTCAAGCGGCGGTGTCCCGAAGTGAGCAGAGTCGTGACCGAACTCAGGCGGCGCGTCCAGCGGGCCTGCCCGGAGAAGGCGGCAGAGGTCGAACGTCATATCGATCATCTCGTGGAGGAATGGCATCGCGAGGTCGAGATCTGTCGAGGGTGTGCCCGCGGCCTGCACTACCGGGCCCGCGACAATGCGTACTCCTGCCTGCTCCACGGCCACGAGGACGGGCCCGGTTCGCCGGGACTGTGGGCGACGCTGCACTCGATGCGCAACGTCGAGAGTCCGGCGGTTCTTGGGATGAGGTGATGCGGTGAAGCGCTCGGACAGGACGTTCGTCGACATCCGGCTGTCTCACCTGTTGCGGGACTGCTCAGTGGGGGCGATCGTTCGTCACGGCAAGGCGCTGATGGTGGTTCAGGACACGCGGGATTGGTGCGGTCCGAGCACGATGCCCCATGAGCGTGAGATCAGGTACGTCGAGTTGGTGCGGCGAACGCTCGGTCTGGGCAACATGAAGCTCTGTCACCCGCCGGTGAAGGAGCGGAAGGGAAAGCACGTCCAGGGTTGGGTACCGGCTCGGCGCTTTCCGGAATGGACTCGCTGCAATCGCTGCGGGCTGCTCCACAACAGGCCCTGGCGGACGCGCGGGCAGAGCGTCGAGCCGACAGCGGGCCGCGAGGAGGAGCGAAAAGGAGACGGGGAGGCTGGCGCCGTGCCGGAAGTTCTCCACTGCTGCGGTCCGGCCCAGGCGGCGGACCGAACCGCGGATCGGGTCACGGTGCCGAAAGAAGCGCCGAGAGAGCGACGCTGCGGCGGCATCCTGGAGCAGGTTCCCTGGGTGCTGGTACACGAGAACGGCTATCTCGCGGATGTGCCCTGGCACGCGATTGCCCATGACTCGGCCAGGAATCCCGAACGGCGCACCTGCAGGCCGAACAGGACCGAGCCGTATCTCAAGGTCGAGAGCAGGGAAGGCCGGTGGTGGGTGAGGTGTTGCCGTTGTCGCGCAGAAGGGCGGCTTCCTGGACGATTCCCGTTTGGCGCCAAGACACGGCAACAGCCGTGGGTCCGGAAGCTGCCGCCGGAAGCGCCTGACCAACCGGGCTGGCTGGTCGGCGTCAACGACGTCCGCGTCCACTATCCGGAGTGCCGGACGGCCCTCGTCATCCCACCCGAGTCGCGGATCCGGCGCGGCAGCGTCGTTGACCGGCTGTACGACGGCAATCCTGCCGATCAGGATTCCGTCCGGACCGCGCGCAACGAGCTTGCCCGCAACGGCCGGCTAAGAAGGCTGGCCCGCAAGTACCGATGCCCCGTGGAGGAGATCAAGTCAGCGCTCCGAGAGATCGGCCGCTTTCCGTTGCAGGCCCGGAAGCTTCCTCGCGGCGAACTCGCGCCGCTGGAGTACCGCGCGCTGACCGAGGCGATTCCGGATCTTCGGCCGGACGAGGACTTCGTTACCGAGCATCATTCGGAAGCCTGGCGGGCTCTCGGCGGCAATTCCCGGGGACTGCCTGCGGCGGTCGCCGCGGCAGTGGATCGGCTGGTCGCCGTCCACCGCGTGAAGGAGATCCTGGTCTTCGAAGGCTTCCGGCGCGGTTGGGGCAGCGGCGACGAGGGCCGACGGGTTCCGCCCCACATCGAAGGCGAAAGCGACTGGCTGCCGGCACTGGAACTCTGGGGCGAAGGGCTGTTCTTCACGTTCCGCGAAGAGGTCGTGAGACGGTGGGAGAATCAGGAATCCGTGCGCGCTCGAGCGGCAGCATTCGTCGAGCGCTCGGTCCAGGCCCGATTGTCCAGAGACGTGCGGAGGGCGCTGTCCCCTCGCTTCCTCCTCTGCCACACGGTCGCCCATCTCGTCATCCGTCGTCTGGAGGCGCACGCGGGGTATCCGGCGGCTTCGCTCAAGGAGCGCATCTACTGCGACCACGGCGGCCTCGGCGGCGGCCACGGCGCCGACGCGCCGATGGCCGGAATCCTGATCTACGTCGCGGTGGCGGACGAGCACGGCTCCCTGGGCGGCCTGATGGACCTGGCACAACCGAAGAGGTTCCTGCGGTTGCTCACCGGCGCCGTCGAGGACGCCTCCTGGTGCTCGTTCGACCCGGTATGCGCGGAGCAGGAAGGGCACGGGCCGGACCTTCTGAATCGGGCCGCCTGTCATTCCTGTGCGCTCGTCCCTGAACCGAGCTGCATCTGCGGCAACCGGCTGCTGGATCGGGCGTTCGTCAAGGCCGACGGCGAGGGGATGCAGTCGCTGTGGGATGTGGCGACAGGTGGTGAGGACAGGTCGTGAGAGTGCACGCCTTGTCGATTGGTTGCGGGGAGTCCGGGGTGTTCTCTCCGCGGCGTCTGCGCCCGGCCGGCGGCACGCCCGCGGCCGCGGGCCGGGAGGATGTCCATGCCTCGTGACGAACGCCGGTTCGAACTGCCGGGCATCCACGAGCTGACGCAGGAGCAGGATGAGGTCCTGGAGCGGCCTAAGGAGGGGCGGCACCTGGTCGTGGGCGGACCCGGGACAGGAAAGACGGTGGTGTGCCTGCTGCGGGCGCGTCGCCATGCCGGGAACCGGGACGACTACATGTTTCTAGTGTGGCCCCACTTGTTGCTCCGTGCGTCCAGGGCGTTGTTTGAAGGCAAACGCGAAGGCAAGCTCCACGCCGCGACCTGGAAATCCTGGTTCTGGGGGCAATTCTGGCGGCTCACCGGCCGCCAGGTGCCGACCCTCGCTACGAACGGCGGCGGCCGGAAGCCGGAAGACTGGACGGAGGTCGACCGGATGATCAGGAGTCTTCCCGACCTTGGGAACGCGCCGCCCAACCTCCCGTTGCTGGTGATCGACGAGGGCCAGGACATGCCCCCTGGCTTCTACGATGCCCTGAACCAGCTCGGGTTCGCGAGCATCTTCGTGGCCGCCGACCAGAATCAGCAGATCAAGGAAGACGAGAACTCCAGCCGTGAGGAGCTGACGGCGCTTGTCGGCGGGGAGGTCGTTGAACTCACGTACAACCACCGCAACGAGTATCCGATCGCGCGCCTGGCCCGGGAGTTCTACACCGGAGACCCGGCGAGTCCGCCTCCCGAACTCCCGAGTCCGAGCCGCACGGTCTACACACCTCGTCTCTACTACGTGGACGAAACCAGGATGCCCGCGATTGCCGGGAGCATCCTGAGGCACTGGGATCAGAATCCGCGGCGTCTGATCGGCGTCATCGCGCCGAACAACGCCGTGAGGGAGAAGTACCACGAGGCCCTCGGTTGGGCCAAGGACGTCGTTTCTCTCGACAACGGCCATGCCAGGATCGAGACGTTCCACGGCGAGCATCATCGGCCCGAAGTGCGCTTCGACCGGGGCGGCGTTCTGGTGATCAACGCGCAGGCGTGCAAGGGCCTGGAGTTCGACACGGTCGTCCTGGCCGACATCAACGAACACCTCGTCAGCGCCGGCGATCCCGACCGGGTGAGGAAGCTCTTCTACGTCATGGTGTCGCGGGCGCGCGAGCGAGTGGTCATGTTCATGAAGGCGGGCGGCAGCCAGGAGATCGAGGACATCCTGCCGAAGGACGACGGCATCCTTCGTCGCGAGGACATCACGGCCGCGGCCGTCCACGGAGAGGAACGCGGATGAGCGGAACGTCGAACAGTCGGAGCAGTCAACCGCGGCTCTTCACGGGAGGCGGGAGCGCCGTGGAGAATTCCGGGACACGGGAGGTCGGTCCGGTGCCAGCGACCGGCATCCTGGTCACGAACCACCTCAATCTGATGTACATGCTGGCTTCCGGCCTTCTCATGCCGCCTTCGGGATTCCGTGGCAAACACTACGGCGACACGTTGGCGGCGTTTCCTGGCTGGCTGCCCCTCTTCGTCGACCACGGTCGCAGGCGTGCGGGGCCGCCGAGGGCGGCGCTCGAGAGATCCGTGGAAGAGGCCGCGCATCTGCGCCCGGTGATACTGGAGGTCGACCTGGCGGGTCTGCAGGGGCCGGTGCACGTCCATGGCGAGGGCGAGTGGGTTGAACGGCGTCTGGAGGAGGGCGTTTCCGACAGGGAGTGGTTGCTGCTTCTGCCGGCGCCGCTGCCGATCAGCCGGATTCGCCGGATCGTGTTTCGCTCGGTCGAGGAGAAGCGGGCCGTGGATGCGCGCGCCGGGGAACACAGCAATGTTGATCTTGCGGGCCTTGCCCGCCGTTCGTTGAAGTCCTGGTTTCCAGGAACGCTCGATCCCGCCTGGCCGCCGGAAGGCGGCCCGGAGGAGCGGGAGGTGGCCCTGGAGAGAGCCCAGGCCGCCGGCGGCGTGCTGACGGTTCTCCACGAGATGGCGAACACCGGCGAGCTCTCGGTTAGGGCCTGTCGCTCCGCCTTCGACCCGAACTCCGAACCATCTGACGACACCATCCTCGGGGAGCTTCCCGGGTGGATGCAGAAGGCCGGCCGCGCCGAGGCGGGCGGACCGCCCGGGACGGCGCGGGACCTGTTCTGGGGCGCCGTGAACCAGCTCGTCGAGCACCGCCGCGAACCGGGCGGCCGCAGACCGGAGGATGTGCTCATCTCCTTTCTCAGCGAGTCCTCCGAGGGGATGGATGCCGGCGGCCAGGCCAGGGGTGCCGCCCTCGTTTCGACCCTCGACGCACTTGGCGGAGGCCTGGGAGGCAGCACGCCAAGCGAGATGCTCGACCAGCACCAGACGCCGCTTGCGCGGGCGGCGATCCTGTTCCTCCTGCGTCAGAAGACTCGGGATCTGCTGGAACTCGTCGAGGACTATCCGCAGCTCGAAGAACGCGACCGTCTGGCAGCGGCGATCCTCTTCGGCGTGCGGGACGGTTGGCTCGGACTGCCGATCGCACTTCGGGGATCGCGGGAGTTCCAGAAGACCGTCACGCACCGAATGGCAGCACAGGCGCACCGGCTCGACGGTTCCGGATTCGACCTTGGCGAGGCCCCGCCGCGAGTCAGGCCGCTGCGCGAGTTCTTCGGCGGTTCGGACGCTTGGGACAGGAAGACGGGCCAGGCAGCCGTGCGGCTTGCAAAGGGCATGAAGTGGGACTGCATTCGGACGACCGTGAGCCTTCCCAGGGGCACGTACGAGTTCAGGATCGAAGGGGGATCGGCGCACATCGATTTCCAGGGCGAGCCCAGGCTGCGCACGGAGGTTGAGCGGGACCGTTTCTTCGAACTCCTCGCCAGTGCCCGGATCAGGCCGGGAATCGATTCGGCGGTCCGCAAGCAGTTGGGCGTGTGAAAGGCGCGCGGAAGCCTGGCCGGGTCAGGGAAACGCCCGCGGAACGAAGTCCTCCGCGTTCACGATGCTCGCGCTGTTGCCGGTGGCGCGGATGACGAACAGGCCCTGACGCTCGGCGTAGGTGACAACGGAGGCGCTGCTGCGAAGGTAGGCGACCGCGCCGTGGATCGTGTGGTTCCGGTACTCCGGAGACCAGTCCAGAAAGCGGTCCAGCTTGCCCAGAAAGCGCGTGACGCCTTCCGACCTGAGCGTCGTCTTGACCTCGACGACCACGACCTGGCGTCCGTTGATGGCCAGTATGTCGACCTCGAAACTCTCTCCGTTCCGTTGGCCGGCGCCCTCTCTGAGGGTCCTTTCCACCGGGATTCCCCGCTGCTTGAGGAGCGGCACGAGGTCACCCTCGACCAGGCTCTCCATCAGTCTGCCCCACTGCGTGGTGAACAGATCCTCGGCCTTCTTCAGCCGTCGATCCGTCTCCTTCATCTGCCGATCGGTCTCCTGCATGCGCCGGTCGGTCTCCTTCATTTGCCGATCGGTCTCCTGCATGCGCCGGTCGGTCTCCTGCATCTGCCGGTCGGTCTCGTCCATGGAAGCGCGCAGTTGGGCCATCTGCTCACGGTGCTCCGCCAGCTGTTCCGCGTTTCGATCGAGCCGTTCCGACGTGCGGTCCAGGGTTGCCCAGATCTTCTCCGGAAGCGAGGCGGCGTTCGTGTTCTCGTTCGCTTGTTCGTTCGTCAAGAGTCTCCTCGTTTCTCCCCTCCGGTCAATGGGGGGCGACGCTATCAGCGTCAGCAGCCAGTCGGCGGCTGGCTGCGGAGCGTGACAGGCAGGCCTTCTGCCACGCGTCCTTCTGCCGCGGGTTGGTAGCATCCGCCGCATGGATCCGCTGCACGAACAGATGAGGTCCTGGCGTCGGGACTTCCACCGCCGCCCGGAGCTCGCCTTCGAGGAGGTGGAGACCAGCCGCAAGGTGGCGGAGCTGCTCGAGTCCTTCGGCGGCATCGAGGTTCACCGCGGCCTCGCCGGTACTGGTGTGGTCGGGGTGCTCAGGTCCGGCTCGTCGGACCGCAGCATTGCGCTGCGCGCGGACATGGACGCGCTGCCGATCGAGGAGGAGAACCAGTTCGAGCACCGCTCGCGGAACCCCGGCACGATGCACGCCTGCGGTCACGACGGCCACACGGCGATGCTGCTGGGCGCCGCGAAGTACCTCGCCCGGAACCGGTCCTTCGACGGCACGGTCTACTTCTTCTTCCAGCCCGCGGAGGAGAAGGACGGCGGTGCCCGCGTGATGATCGAAGAGGGGCTGTTCGAGCAGTTCCCGGCGGCGGAGGTCTACGGCGTCCACAACTACCCGGGCATGGAGGTCGGCAGCTTCGGCCTCTGCGCCGGCCCGCTGATGGCCGCGATCGACGTCTTCGAGTTCGCCGTCACCAGCGCCGGCGGCCACGCTGCCTTCCCCCACGGCACGGTGGACCCGATCCCGGTGGCTGCCGAGATCGTGCTCGCCCTGCAGACGATCGTGGCGCGCAACGTGGATCCGCTGAAGAACGCGGTGGTCTCGGTGACCCGCGTGCACGGCGGCCACGCGGACAACGTGATCCCCGGCCGCGTTGTCCACGGCGGCTGTGTGCGCACCTTCCTGCCCGAAGTGCAGAAACTGATCGAACGGCGCATGCGAGAGATCGGCCGCGGCATCTGCAGCGCGCACGGCGCCGGCTTCGAACTGGAGTATCGGCCCTACTACCCGGCCACCGTGAACCACGCCGAACAGACGGACAAGGCCGCCAACGCCGCACGTGAAGTCGGCCGCAGCGTGATGACCGACATGGCCCCGGTCATGGGTTCCGAGGACTTCTCCTTCATGCTCCGGCAACGCCCCGGCGCTTTCATGTTCCTCGGCAACGGCGACAGCGCCGGCCTCCACACCCCCCGTTACGACTTCAACGACGACATCCTGCCGGTCGGCATGCGCTACTGGACCACTCTCGTGGAGACCCAGCTCTCGGTCTAGCTGCCTGGTTTGACGATTCTGGAAGATGGTGCACTGGCGAGCCTGGATCTGCGCCTTACTCGCCGCCACGGGAGCCCACGGACGTGAGTGCGACCGAAGCTGCTGCAGCCGACGACGAGTCGCGGCCGCGGCTACGCGCAGTTGCAGAGCTCGATGAAGAAGGCGCGGACGGTGTCGTGGAACTCGGGGGAGTTCAGCGTCGTGAGGTGGTTCGCGCCTTCGATGACGTGGAGGCGGTGCTCCTTCATGACGCCGACCAGGGCGTCGGCGTTGGGTTTCAGCGGATCTTCGCTGCCGATGATGTTGAGGGTCGGCACCTCGTTGAGGCGCAGGAGTTCGGCACTCACGTCGAGGGCGGGAAGGCCGCGGACGACGGCTGCCAGGGCGAGCTGGTCGTTCGCTGCGACCATCGCCTGACCGATCGCCTGCACCTGTTCCGGCGTCGGCCGTTCGTCGCCGGGCCACAGCAACTCGACCAAGGGACCTCCGCCCTTGCCTTCTTCGAGCGAAACGGCCAGTGCCTCGAACAGCTCGTCATCGCGCAGTTCGGCGCTCGGCCAGCCGGCGCCGCCGACGACGGCCGAGAGCAGCCGGTCGGGCGCCAGCGTGAGGAGCTTCATCGTGATGAAGCCGCCCATCGAATAGCCGACGACGTGGGCCTGCTGCAGCCTCAGGTGATTGAGCAGGTCGACGACGTCCTGGGCCATGCGCTCGCCGTAGCTGCCCGGATCGTGCGGTTTGTCGCTCCTGCCGTGGCCGCGCTGGTCGACGGCGATGACCCGAAACTCCTCGGCAAGGCGGTCGATGATGCCGGCGGCGCCCCAGTTCGAGGCGGCCGTGCCGGTGATGCCGTGAAGCAGCACGACCGGGTCGCCGCGGCCTTCGGCCAGGTAGTGGATGACGGCGCCGTCGCTCGCCGTGAAGGACTGGCTGGCAACCTCGCCTTGCGCATAGGCGCAGGTAGACGCGCCGGTGAAGGCGACGAGTGCGATCAGCGTCGTCAGGACGGCCCGGAACATCGGTCGGCGACACGTCGTGTTTCTTCTCATGGAGTTCCTTCGCAAGGAGCGAGGCCGACGCCTCGCAGATCGCCGTCCGCGGTTGACAGGAAGTCTGCTCTGCCTGCCAGATCGGCGAAGGCTACCAGTCGGGCTCGGGCGAGATCGCGGAGGAGTTCGAACTGCCGGGCTTCGCGGCTTTGTTACGCTGTTGCAGGACGCCCAGGACTGGATCGCCATCTCGCAGGAATCCATGGATATCGAGAGCGCAGCACATCAGGTTCGCGAAGAGGGCTACACGGTAGTGCCCGACTTCCTGGACAAGGAGGCGCTGGAGCGGTTGCGCCGGGACCTCGCCCCCGTCTTCGACGCCATCGGCAGCCGCATGACGGACGACCACGGCCAGCAGACCATCCACACGCACAACCTGCTGGCCAAGACGCGCGCCGTCGACGATCTCCTCATGGACGATCGCCTGCTGGGGCTGGTGGAGGCGGTACTCGGCCCGGACTACCAGATCTCCGGCGTGGCGGCCATGCGGCCGGGGCCGGGCGATCGGCCCCAGCGGATGCATCAGGACGACGGCCACTATCCGCTTCCGCGCCCGCACTTCCCGTTGATCGCCAACACGCTCATCGCGCTCGATCCGTTCACGGCACGGAACGGCGCCACGGAGATCGTGCCCGGCAGCCATCGCCTGGCCGATCCGGTGGATCCCGACGTGCCGACGACGACGGTGGAGATGCCGGCCGGGGCCCTGTTCCTCTGGGACGGCGCCGTCTGGCATCGGGGCGGCGGGAACTCGACGCGCGGAGGCTATCGACGCTCCATCAACTTCAACTTCAACCTGGCGTGGCTCAAGCAGCGGGAGAACCAGTTCGTCGGTGTCCCGTGGGAGACGGTGGTTGAAATGCCCGAGAAGCTGCAGGCGCTGATCGGTTACAAGCTGACCAACCGCGGTCTGGGCACGGTGGACTACCGCAACCCCATCGAGACCGTGAAGCGCCGCCTCGCCGAGGCCCGGAGTTCCTGACGGCCTGCGGGTTCCTGACAGCCTGCTCGGCACAAGCCTTGCAATCGGCACAAGCCTTGCAAACCGTGCAATACGTGCAATGCGTGCAAGGGCGCCTGGACGTCGAGCTGCCCCAGAAGGAGGAGAAGCGGATGACAGCAGCGACAGCGGAGAAACCTGAAGCCAACGACCCCCAGCTGCGATCCCTGGTCGACTCGGCTTTCGAGACGGCCCACAAGGCGGCGCTCGCGGGCGTCGGCGTTGCGGGCGAAGTCGCCGATGCGGGGGCCAGGGTCTTCGACCGGCTGGTCCAGCGTGGCGAGAAGGTCGAGAACCGGGGGCGAGAGTCCTTGAGCGATTGGCGGGACAAGGCAGAGGTGAAGGTCCAGCAGGCGCGCGCCGCGGCCGAAAGAGGGTTCGAGCAGACCCGGGCCAAGGCACGTGACGGGATCGACGAGCGCCTGGAGCGGCGGCTCGAGAAGCTCGGCGTCCCCGGCAAGGCAGACATCGAGGCAGTCATCGAGCGGCTGAGCGCGATCGAAGCGCGCCTCGGGGCGCTGGAAGAGAAACCGTAGCCGCCGCGGCGCAGGCAAGGAAAGCCGCCGCGGCCCTTGGGGCGGCAGGGCGGAGCAGGTTCGCCGCTACTTTCGAAGCGACTGGCGGCGCGCTTGGCGCTCGGCCAGAACGGTGCGGAGGATCCGGTTCACGCTTGCCGGTCGGGCGCCGTCGCGGATGCGCTCGTCCGCAAGGTCGAAGGCCATCGCCCACTGCCGCCGCAGAATGGCGTGGGCGGCGAAGAAGCCGTGGCGGGGGTCGTACATGTGGGTTGCCTCGGAGGTGACGCCGTTCACCTCCAGCACGCGGATGCCTTCGCCGCGCTGAAGGGCTTCGGCGCTCCGGACGCGAATGTCGAAGCGGCCGAAGTCGAAGCCGTCCCAGGATGTGCTGATCGCGTTGATCGCCCTTTCGAGTTCCGGGGTGTGAAGATCGTTGGCGTCCAGGAAGATCGTGCCGCGGGAGTGCGCGCCGACCTCGGTCAGTTCGACGACTTCGCCGGCCCCGGGTACGCGCTCGGCCGCCTGAGGATGTTCCCGTTCGTGGATGTGGGCGATGGCGACGCCGCGTCGGTCGAGGAGGATCAGCCGTTCCAGGGTGCTCCGACCGTCCCCGACGACGGTCGGCCGCACCTTGTGGGTGATCGAGAAGACATGGCCGTCCCGGCGACCGGGACAGCGGGCCCAGAACACGCCGTACTCCTCGCCGGCGACGTGTTCCTGTGCCAGCGCCGGCCCCGGGGTCATCGCGAAGAACGCTTCCGCATCGGCTTCGGAGTGCGCCACGGCGACGCCGCATCCTCGTTCTCCGGTATCCGGCTTGAGCACGACCGGATAGTCCAGGTCCTCGTCCTCCAGGAACTGCCGCAGAGCCGCGCCGCGGTCTTCCGGGCTGCCCGTCGGCAGACGTCTCCACGCGGGCAGCGCCTCGCCGATGTCTGCCAGACCGTCCAGGATGTCGCTCTTCGACTCTCCCAGCAGGCCGCCCAGCGGCATCGCCGGATTGATCGCGGTGAACGCCGTCAGTTTGCCGCGACGCAGGCCGAGCCACAGGATGTACAGCACGAGCGGCGGGTAGAACGCCCACATGGGCCAGAACTCGCAGTGCCGGATGCGGAGCAGCCGGCCGCGCCAGCGCCGGCGCCCGCGCCACGTGAAGAGCGGCAGAACGAAGGTGCGTACGCCCAGGATCAGGAACGTCAGCGCCAGCGCCGCCGCGAGCAGGCCGCCGGGCAGGCGGCCGCCGAAGCGTTCCACCGCCTCGCGCCCCAGCAGCGCGTTCATGCCGACGAATGCGGGCGTCCAGATCGCCGCGGCAATGGCAAAGAAGAAGCAGAACCTGAGCAGGCTGGTGCGCAGGATGCCGGCGGCGAGGCAGGTCGGCAGCCGCGAACCGGGCAGGAAGCGGCTGACCAGGACGACGATCAGGGCGCGCCGCCGCAGCCACGCGGAAGCTTCCTCGATTGCGGCCTCCGTGACCCACCACTTGAACGGCGGCAGCCGGAGCGCCGGCCGCCCCAGGATCCGGGCCAGCCAGGCGATGCCCAGGTCGCTGCTCAGGATGCCGATGTAGCAGGCGGCGGTGGCGACCGGGAAATCGAGCCGGCCCTGGGCGATGAGCAGACCGGCGGTGATGCAGGTCAGATCCTCGCTCACGTAGGCGGCGAACACGAGCAGCAGAAAGACGATCAGCAGGGCCGGCCCGACAAATGGCGGCAGGTCCATGTCCTCGAACGGCGCCGCCGCTCGGCGCAGCCGATCCGCTTCGGCAGCGGCGCGCGTCGGCGCTTCGTCGGTCTCCGCGCGATGCAGGAACTCGTCGATACGGGACGCGAGGTCCTCTTCGCCGCGAAACAGGAAGAAGTGGCTGTCCGGGCGCATCCACAACTCGCTTTGGGGCACGATCCGGTGGTGCTCCAGGGCCGCCGCCGCCGGAACCAGGGGGTCGTTCTCGCCGTGAACGATGAACAGCGGGGCCTCCAGCGACTCCAGGATGCCGCGCAGCGGCCGCTGATCCGTGTCGAAGAAGTTCCGGGCGTAGGAGCGGACGGTCGGGCTGTCCAGCGCGCCGAAGTGGGGGATCAGGTTCTGGAACGTCCAGAACAGGCCGAGCTGCAGTCCGTGCAGTCCGTGGTTCACGGTGTAGTCGCCGAGCAGTTCGAGTTCCTGGACGCCGATGGAGGCGACGAGCACGATCGACGCCACGCGATCCGAGGAGTCGTCCGCCATGTGCAGGGCCGGGCCGCCGCCCATGCTGAAGCCCAGGGCATGGAACCGCTCGATACCCAGTTCGTCGAGCAGGGCAAGGCTCGCTTCGGCATGGGCGCGGATCGAGTAGTCGGGCACACGGTGCTCGGAGGCGCCGAACCCCGGCAGGTCGGGAGCGATGACGCGGCGCTTCTCGGCGAGACGGGGCGCCAGGCGCCGGAAGTCGTCGGCGCTGCCGGGTGAACCGTGCAGCAGCACCAGCGGCAAGGCCGCGTCGTCCGGAGCGTCTCCGGCGGCCGGTGCTGGCCACTCCTGCCACGCCAGACGGACTGGCAGGGCGCTGGCGGCCGACGTCCTGATCTCGGTCGTCTTCCGGTCGGGGGGCGGCGGCTTCGGATCGGCGGCGATGCGGGCCAGCGTCGAACCCAGCAGAAGCGCCCCGTAGACCGCGGCGGCGAATCTCGGGATCCTCAGCCGGCTTGCGCATCGCGGCGGCCGCTGATCGGCTGTTGTCACCAGCCGGCCATGCCGCCGGCCGGCGGCGCCTGGTGCGATGGACGCAGCATCCGCTTGGCGTCAGCCGCGGCGTCCGGGGATTCCGACTGGACCGTGCACGTTGCCCAGGGCTGCCAGTTCTTCGCTCGAGACCATCGGTCGGAAGCTGCCTGCCATCCGCTCCCGCAAGAGGCGTGCGAGCTCCTTGCGGTCGGTGCTGCGGACCGGCTGTTCGCCGAACTCGATCTCGGCGTGGATGCGGCGGAGCCTGAACAGATCGGGGGCGTGGGGCACGAGGGGCATCTCTCCCCACCAGGCGACGCTGAGAAAGGCGGGCGTCTCGTCGGGCGGCGTCCGGTAGCGGATGACGGCCCATTGCACGGGAAGTTCCTGCTCGGCCGCGGGCGCGAGAAGAGAGGGCTTCAGGGGTGCTATCCGGTTGCCGGGGGTCGACGTTCCTTCGGGGAAGAGGATCACCGGATCGCCGGCTGCGAGGGCTGCGGCGATCTGCCCGCCGACGCGCGTCACGTCCCGTCGGCGGCGCCGGTCGACGAAGATGATGTCCACCGTCCGGCACATCGCGCCGGCCACCGGCCAGTCCCTGATCTCCGCCTTGGACACGAATCGGCCCGGCGCGAAGGCCGAGAGCAGGAAGATGTCGACGTAGGAGAGGTGGTTCGAGATGAGCAGGAAGGGGCTCCCGGGCGCCTTGCCGCGTACCGTGACGCGGCAGCCGAGGATGGCGAGACTCGCGCGTCCCCAACAGCGCAGCACGGCGCGCCGGACGGTACGCCAGGCCCGGGGCGCCGGCCGGGCCAGAAGGGGCCGCAGAACGAGCAGCGGGATCCAGGCTGTCAGCGCGGCGATCAGGAAGGTCGGCGGCCGCCAGATCAACCGCCAGAGTCGGAGCGGACTTCGGCTACGAGGCTGCATCCCGGGAGCTTGCGGCAGATCCGGCGGCTGGAGCTGGAGCCTGGACCTGGACTTCGAGGGCCGCCGCCGGCGCTTCGTCCAGTCCGAAGATCAGCCGGATGCGCCGGCTCAGGGAGGCCGTGTCCATCAGCATCAGGTAGTCGATCGTCTTGAACTCGCGGTCGATCGCCGGGCGGCTGCACACCCGGGCGCCGTAACGGAGGTAGGTGGCGAAGAGCGGCGGCACCTCGACGTCGGGCAACGCCGCCACGCGGTCGTCGGGCGCCTCGCAGCGGGTGCCGGGCAGAGGAGGCACGTCGATGTCGGCGACGACCTTGCCCGCTGCCTCGAGCTGGCGGTAGAGCCGGATCCCCGCCGCCTGGTCCTGGCTGGTCAGTGAGCAGCAGCCGAACAGGTAGCGGCATCGGTTGTACACGACGTAGCGGGCCAGGCCCTTCCAGAGCAGAAACAGCACGGTGCGCTTGCGGTGCTCGCGATGGATGCAGGCGCGGCCGATCTCCACCGCCTGGTCCAGTACGCCCTCGGGCAGGGCGTCCAGGTCGTACTCGCCGGCGGAGTAGAAGCCGTGGCCGCGGGCGGCCATCGCCGCCGTCTGCATGCGGTACGTGCCGACGAGCTCGCCGTGCTTCGCCTCGACCAGCATGTGGTGGCAGCTGGCGTCGAAACGATCGGTGTCGCGACCGGTGGCGAACGACTCCTCGAGGCCCTCGCCCATCTCCAGGTTGAAGACCTCGAAACGCAGCGCCAGCAGTCGGTCGACGTCGGCGGCCCGGCGCGCGAACCGCAGCCGGTAGTTGCCAACCGCGATCTCGCCGTCGGGCAGCAGTTCAGGGCTCGGAATCGGCGTGCCTTCCGGCTCGGCCGGAGGATGCCGGCCGCGAACCGGATCGGTCATGAGCCGGCTCCGTCGGCGGCCTGGATCCACTCGGCGCCGGGCAGGACCAGGAACACGCGGTCGTCCTTGCGATGCAGCCGACCGCTGACTTCGACCGGCTGGCCGACCCGATCGAGAAGCTCTCGTCCCAGCGGCCGTCCGGCGAGGTCCACCAGATGGATCAACTGCCGTTCGCCGTCTGCCGTTCGGACCAGCAACGCGGCCGGAATGCCGCCCCGGATGCAGAGCGAAGCGCAGTCCCGATGCGGCTTGCCGCGGCCCGGCTTCATCGCACCCAGATAGCACTTCGTGTCGACGATCTCGCCGACGACGGTGTGTACACGCGAATGCTGCACGTTCGCGTCCGCATCGTCTGCACGGGCCGCAACCGCGGTGTCTTCGGCCACGCGGCCGGGCGCCGGGCCATCGGTTCCCGGGTTGCTGCGAGGACCCGTGGGTTCGAGCGCTCCTGAAGCCGGTGCGAGCGTGTCGCCCGGTCGTTCCGCAGCGCCGCGTCCTTCATGAGTCTCAGCAGCTTCCGGACCCCCGGGAACCTCAGGTCCTCCGTCAGCCCTGTTGGCGTCGGCAGATTCGGGACCTCCGAGGCCTCCGGGAACCCGGGGAGCTTCGGAAAGCTCGATCGAGTGCACTTCGAGCATTGCAGCTTCCGGGTTCCGGATCAGCGTGCCCGAAAGCGCGGCACTCCTTGTGCGCGAGGGAGACCAGGGCGCGCTCGACTCCGCGTTCACGTCGATTCCGTACTTGCCTGGGGCGACCAGCAGGTAGCCTGCGGCCGGTCCGTCCGCGGTGAGCAGACGGGGAAGAGGATCCACCAGCAGATCGCCTTCGTGGTCCCGCACCACTCCGTACTCGAACACGCCTTCGTCGAACCGCTCCAGCAGCAGCGCCAGCCCGGCGCCGAGCGCCGCGGCCAGCAACAGGAGTGCGAGCACGGCATGGCGGGCGAACCGCGCCACGCCGGTCGGCGTCTCGTCGAGGTAGCCCACGTAGAACTCCTCGCTCTGGTTGCGGGTGGTATTGCGGGTCATGAGTTGACGGCGTGGTCGAATCGCTGCAGGAGCTGCGGCCTCGCCCCGGTCGCGGGTCATGTCGCGGTTCGTGTGTCGGGATTCGTGTTGCGGGTCATCAGGGCTCTTCGGCGGCAGCGGCGGTCGGGCCGACTCGTGCCGGCTCCGAGTGTGTACCGGGAGGGTTCGGCCGGGGATCGACAAGCACGCGGCCGTTCTCGACGCGAACATGGAAGGTCGGAATCGTCTCGGTGAAGGGCGGCGGCGAACACCCGTCCTCGGGACGATACTGGTAGCCGTGCCAGGGGCAGGTGATGCAGCCGTCCACTACCTTGCCTTCTCCTAGCGGTCCGTTCTGATGCTGGCAGGCGTTCGAGACAGCCGCGATCCGCTCGCCGTTGTCGGTTCGGTAGCGGAAGACGGCCACGCGTTCCCCGCCGAGGACGAAGATCCGGCCCCGTTGGAGCGGTATGTCGAGGACCGCGCATACGTCGACAGCCTCCTCCCCGGTCCTGGCCTCGAGTGCCGGAAGGCGTTCCCGCCAGCCTGCGATCAGGTGAAGCGAGCCGATCCCGACGAAGCCCGCCCCGAGCAGGACCGCGAGCACGGTGGGTCGCTCGGGGGCCTGCAGACTTCCGAGAGCGACGTGGACGAGAATCAGCCCGTAGGCCGCGTAGACCAGCATGTGGAGCGACTTCCAGCCCGGGGCCGTCAGGTTGGCGAGCCAGAAGTCGTGCGAGGTCGCCGCCAACAGGAACAGGATGACGAGCGCGACCAGGCCGAGCGCCTGAAACGGGAACTGCGTCAGGCTGTCGTAGTTGCCGTTGCTCGCCAGCACGCTGACCAGGGGATTGAGCACTCCCAGGCCGTGGAACTGGACGACGGAGAAGCCGCCGTGGGCGGCCGCGAGCAGGAACGTGCAGACGCCCAGGTGGCGACGGTTGTAGAGCAGGGGCAGAAAGCGCCGGTCGAGCCGGCACAGCGGCCCGATGGCCAGCACCACGTGGAGCAGCAGCAGGGCGCCGGCGCCGAGGCCGCGGATGAGGAGGGTCTCGATAGTCGCCTGATCTCTGGTCGAGATGCCGATGCCGACGAACAGGCCGAGGAAGATCACGATGCCTGCCGCGATCGCCAGATCGTAGAGCTTCTTGCTGCGGTTCCAGAGAACCGCCTGGTACCTGGCGCTCATGGCTGTTCGGCCGGCTGCTCGGCTCGTGGCTCGCCCGGACCTTCCGCTGGCCGTTCGGCTGGTTCCTCGGCCCCTGGCGCCGGAATCTCGTCCTCAACGGGAGAAACACCGTCGCCGACTTCGGCCTCGCGTGCTTCCGGAACTGCCGGGAGGCTGTCCTTGGTGGGGTGCAGCGCGGCCGGGGGCCCGCCGGTTGACGGGACTTCCATCTCGCGTGCTTCCGGGAGGCTGTCCACGAGCGGCGGGGTGGGCCGCGAGAGCAGCGCCGAGGCCAGGAGAACCGCCAGGACCGGAAACAGCACTGTCCAGACCAGGCGGTGGCGACGGCGAAGACGGCGGATCATGCGGAAGCTCGTGTGGTGGAGCCCGCGGCCGCGCCGCGGCGCAGGCCCCGTTCCGGGCTCGGTTCCTCGTCCCGGTGTGCCTTCCGCTCCGCGTCCCTGTGCGCGTTGCGTTCCGCCGGCGGCTGCCGGCCGCTGCGCCACCGCAGCAGCAGCAGGGGCCAGAGCGCGGCGACGCCTGGAAGGATGATCAGCCGGAACCCGAGCCCGGCCGTCTTCGCGGCGGGATCGACACGGCCCACTCCGCGCCAGACGAAAAACGGAGCGAAGGCCAGTCCGCAGGCGATGTACACGGCGAACAGCAAGACGACGACCTCGGCGGCGCGCACGATGGACATCGCGCCGAAGTATACGCGCGCGCTCGTCGGTTCCGCGATCAGCCCTCCGGTCCGGACCCGGTACTCGGTCGAAACCTGGCATTCGGTCGGTCGAGGCGCCGTCCCCGGCGCAGGATGTGGCGAACGTGCCGTAGACTCCGCATCCGATCAGTGCCTTCGCGGGCGACTTCGAAGCCTGAGCGTGAATGTCTCGATGCCCGGGCCGGTGAAGCCCGACCGTGATGCCCGAACCTCCCAACCCTGAGCCTCGGAACTCGATCCCCGATCTCGAGTCCGAGCCCTGAAACCTGAGGAGAGAAGATGCCAGTGACGCCTTGTCCGGCGGTGACGACTCGTGGATTCGCCTTGCGTGAACTCGCCTCGCGGGGATTGCCCGCAAGATGGTTCGCGGTTGCGGCCCTGTTGCCGGCTCTGTTTCCGGCCCTGGCGCTGCCGGCCCTCGGCCAGGACACGCCGCAGAGGCAGGACGTGACCGACATGACCGTCGAGCGCTACGAGCCGCGCTCGTCTCTCAAGGTCGCGGGCGGCCCGGTGACCCGGGCGAAGTTCCCGTTCGTCGACGCCCACGGCCACCTGCGCGTCAGCGACCCGGCGCGGATCGACCAGATGGTCAGGGAAATGGACGAGATGAACATGGTGGTGTTCGTCAACCTGAGCGGCGGCAGCGGCGAGCGGCTCAAGGCGAACATCGCGGCCACGAAGGGCCGCTACCCGGGCCGGTTCGTCGTCTTCGCGAACGTCGACTTCTCGGGCCTCGATCGGCCGGGCTGGGGGAAGCAGGCGGCCGCGCAACTCGAGGCCGACGTTGCGGCCGGCGCACAGGGTCTCAAGATCTACAAGAACCTCGGCATGTTCGTGACCGACAGCAGCGGCGAGCGGGTGCCGGCCGACGATTCCCGGATCGATCCTGTCTGGGCGAAGGCGGGTGAACTGGGAATCCCCGTCCTCATCCATGTCGGTGAACCGGCGCCGTTCTGGGACCCCTGGGACGAGCACAACGAGCGCTGGCTGGAACTCAAGCAGTTTCCGAACCGCCGCCGCGACGACCCGGAGCGTTTCGCCTCCTTTGAGCAGACGATGGCCGAACAGCACGACCTGTTTCGCAATCATCCGGGCACGACCTTCATCAACGCCCACCTGGGCTGGCTGGGCAACGACCTCGACCGGCTTGGCAAGCTGCTGGACGAACTGCCGAACGTGTACACCGAGCTCGGCGCGGTGCTGGCCGAAATCGGCCGCCAGCCCCGAACTGCGGCAGCGTTCCTGACCAGGTACCAGGACCGCGTCCTGATGGGGAAGGACGCGTACTACCCGAGCGAATACCACGTCTACTTCCGGGTGCTCGAGACCGCGGACGAGTACTTCGACTACTACCGCAAGCGCCATGCCCACTGGAAGATGTACGGGCTTGACCTGTCCGACGAAGTGCTCGAGAAGATCTACTTCCGCAACGCGCTGAAGATCATCCCGGGCCTCGACCCGAGTCTCTTCCCGGAGTGAGTTCGGGGCCGGCGCGGGGCAAGGCGACCCGGCGCGAGGAAGGAATCTTCCGCGGCCGGACGGTGGCGCGCCGGTTCGAGTCGCCGGACGGCTTCATCGTGCTGGTCGGCAGGACCGCCGCCGACAACGACGAACTGAGCCTGCGGCTCGCCCGCCCGGCCGACTTCTGGCTGCACGCGGCGTCGGGCGCCGGCGCCCACGTGCTGGTGCTCAACGACTCCGGCGTGGACCGGCTGCCGCGCGCGACCCGGGACTTCGCGGCCGCCTTGGCGGCCCGCTACTCGAAGTCCCGGGGCGGCGGCCGGGTCGCCGTTCGCCTGGCCCGCGGCCGCGATGTCGGCAAGCCGCGCGGAGCGCCTCCCGGCCGGGTGGCACTGCGGCGGTCGAGGACCGTCTTCGCCCGTCCCGCTGACGCGCGCGGTTAGCCTCCGGTCGCTTCGCCGCCCTCCAGGGTCACCGACTCCTTCTCGGTTTCAGGCTCCGGCGAACCGGTGCAGTCGCCGCAGTGGACATCCTCGACCGGCTCGCCGGCCGCCAGCGACGCCACCCAGTCCCTGACCCGCACACCGTCGGTCTCGTAGCGGTAGAAGGCGGGGTGCAGCAGGATCGTGTGCAGTTCGCCGGGCGCCATGTAGCTCCGGTAGTTGTCCTGGCCCTCGAGAGCGGCGTCGATGTCCGCCTCGTTGGCGTCGAGCAGCGGCTGCAGGCCGCCCTCGGTATCCACTCCCGCGATCTGCAGGAACCGGATCTGGACGTCGTCCTCCGCGGTGTCGTAACGCGCGAACATGACCTCGGGATGGGCCTGGGCGGCCTTGACGTAGAGCGTCTCGAACGAGAAGTCCTCGGTGCTCACGTCCGCCATGTTCTCGAAGTGGGAGAGGGCCGCCAGCGTGCCCCAGGACTCGTGCGGCCGGGTGTCGTTCATCTGCCGGTAGCCGCCGGCCCCGTCGCCCAGGGCGGTGATCCGGGCGTCGGGATAGTGCTCCGCGAAGTGCCGGGCGTACACGGGCGACGGGATGGCGCCCGCGCTCGAGCCGGTGACGAACACGGTATCCGGGCCCAGGAAGTGCTCGTAGGTCCAGTCGAGGGCCGCCCTGCCGTTCGTGTAGCCGCGGTGATGGATGGTCACGTCGCGCGCCGGTTCGTCGTCGGTCGCCGCCACTTCGTAGACCGCGTCGCGGTCGCCGACGTGCACGTCGCCGGTGCAGTAGGGCACGAAGACGAAGCTGTGGTCGGCGAAGGGGTTCTCGGGGTGGTCGAAGGCGGCGATTCCGTAGTCAGGCTCTTCCTCCGACTCGTCGCTGCTCGGAGCCTCCAGGTCCTCGACCGCCGTCATCGTGTAGGTCGGCTGGCCCTGAGGATCGCAGGTCCGGGCGTTCCAGCAGCCGCCTCCGCCCTGGAGGTAGAAGACGAGCCGGGTCGGGTCGGCGGGACGCACGAAGAAGTGGAACGGGGAGCCGTCGGAGCAGGTCGTGTCGCCGCCGCCGGCGACCTTGTTCCAGCCGGCCTCGAGGTCGGCGAGCGGCGCCTCGAGATCGATCGGTTCAGGCGTCGGTTCACCAGCGCCGCAGGCGAGGGCGGCGACAGCGAGCAGAGCGGCGGTAGCCAGCCGGAAAGCAGCGTTTCGGGTTGTCATCTCAAGGACTCCTTCTCCATCGTTGGTGGTTCTCGGACACTGGCAAGAGTTCGAGACCGGCATGTGCAGTGTCACGGCAGGATCGGGTCGGGCAGCAGCAGGCGCGCGCAGAGTCGCGGTTGCTTCCAGACGACGTCGAAGCGTCCGAGCTCGAGCCATGGGCGCGACCGGCGCGTTCGGCCCCAGCGGCGAACGAGTTCTTTTCCTGGAGGTTCTCGTCGGAGGATCTCCTGGAGTTCTCGTGGCTGCGCGAGTCAACGGCCGGGCGCCAGTGCCGCCAGCGCCGCGAGGTCCACGCCAGGCTTGCCGTCGGCCCGGAAGGCCTGGATGCAGACGTGGTCGGCCCCCGCATCCCGGTGCGCCCGGATGCGCTCGTGGATCTCGTCTTCCGTACCCCATGCGACGAGAGCGTCGACCAGGCGGTCGCTGGCCTGGAAGTCCTTCCAGTCGTCCTTCTGGAAGCCGAGTTCAAGCAGGCTGTTCCGGTAGTTCGGGGCGCGCAGATAGACGTGGAGGTTGGTCCGGCCGATCTCGCGGGCGGCCGTCGCGTCGGTGGTGAGGATCACCTTCTGTTCCGGACAGAGCAGCGGCCCGGCGCCCATGATCTCGCGCGCCCTCCGCGTGTGCTCGGGCGTGACCAGGTAGGGATGGGCTCCGTCGGCGCCGGTTGCGGCCAGCTTCAGCATCAGGGGCCGCAGGGCGGCGATCACGATCGGCGCTTCCTGCTCGGGCTCGGGTCCGCGGTAGAACGCCTTGCCGACGGCTTCCAGGTACTCCCGCATCTTCGGTACCGGCGGCTTGTATTCGTGGCCTCGCAGGTGCGTGACGAGGTGCGGATGGGAAACGCCCAGGCCCAGGACGAAGCGCCCGGGCAGCATCTCGGACAGGGTCTTGTGGACCGCCTTCGTCGTCATCGCGTCGCGGGCGTAGATGTTGGCGATGCCGGTGGCGAGCGTCAGGCGTTCGGTGCGGGCGCCGAGATACGCGACGAGCGCGAAGGGGTCGCGGCCGATCGCTTCGGGTGTCCACAGGGCGCCGTACCCCTGGGCTTCGATGGCGCCTGCGAACTCGGCCGCCTGCTGCGCCGAAAGCCCGTCCAGCCCGGCCCAGACGCCGAGCCGGCCGAGGATGTCTGCCGAGTCCGTCATCGCGCGAGGTTCCTCCGGTCTTGGAATGGTCTGGAATCGTCGGTGACGGTATCAAGAGGTCCCGAAGCCATGCTCGGCCCCTGCGCCCGAAGGCCCCCGCGGGTGACCGCGAGGGGTCCGAAGCCTGAAGGGGGAAGCCCTGAAGGAGTCTGGGTTCGCGGACCTGTCGACCGTTCCGACCTGGCTGGAATTCGGTGTCGACCGGACGCCAGCGGGTGCTAACGTCCCCGGCTGATGACCATGACAGGCAGTGGACGCGGCTGGGCGTGGGAGCACTGGTTCGGCCTGGCCGGGCTCGCGTTGTTGATCGCGGGCGTCTACGTCGGCCTGTTCGTGGCGCCGAGAGAGCGCAACATGGGTGATGTCTACCGCATCCTCTACGTCCACGTGCCCTTGCAGTGGAACGCCCTGGTCTGTTTCTTCGGGGCCGGCTTCGTGGGCGCGGCTTCGCTGTGGACGCGCAAGGCCTGGGTCGACGGCATGCTCGCAGGGGTGGTCGAGGTCGGGGTCGTGCTCGAGACGGCAGGCCTGCTCTCCGGCATCGTCTGGGCCAAGCCGACCTGGGGCGTGTACTGGGCCTGGGATCCGCGGCTGACCTTCACCTTCGTCATGTGGCTCACCTTCCTGGGCGTGCTGGCCCTCCGGCGCTTCGCCGAGGAGCATCGACGCGCCCCGTGGACGGCGGCGGCGAGCATCGTCGCCTCGGTCAATGCGCCCCTTGTGTACTACTCGGTGAACTGGTGGCGGAGCATTCACCAGATGCAGTCGTCACCCGAGACGGTCCACACGACGATGATCCAGCCGCTGCGGATCAACGCGATCGCTCTTCTCCTGATCTGCGTGTGGTTCGTGGCCCGCCGCGCCCGAATATCCCTGGCGCGCCGCCAGGCCGAAGCGACGCCGATGCCGGCGCGAATCGAACCGACGCCCTCAGGGTTGCTCGACGGTTAGGCGGCACAGCAGCGTGTTGTGGGTTTCGAGGTCGGCGGACCAGATCAGGCGCGCTTCATCCCGCCACGAGATGTCGTCGTAGCCGCCCTTCGGTCTCACGGCGGCGGCGCTGTGCTCCACGGCCGACGGCCATTCGGCGTCGTCGAATCCAGGCATGCGCCAGTTCTCGGGCTCCGGCGTCGCTTCGAATTGGCAAGGGCCGACGCCGGGCGACGGTTCGGACTCGTCTTCGCAGGCGCGGTCGAGCGGCGCCTCGTGGATCACCAGGCAGCGCCAGGCGGCGTCGGTGACCGCGACCGCCGCTCCCGTGGCGGCATCCGTGAACTGTGCGATGAGTCCGCCGTCGCCCATCTGCTGATTGCTGCGGCCGATGTACTCCAGACCCGTATCGTCCTGCTTGAAGTCCCTGGCGACGAAGTTCAGTTGCAGCGGGTAGTCGGCGTTGAAGACGAACGCCTCGGCATTGAACGACCGCTCCGTGGTGATCGGCGTCGAATCCTCGATGATCAGGCGGTCGCCCAGGTAGAAGGCAAACCAGTTGTCGGCCCAGACCTCGCCCTCGATGGACGAGGCGCCCGCGCCGGTGACCACCGTGATCTCCGACGCCGCGGGCCTGTCGCCGCCGCAAGCGGCCAGGAAGAGGGTAGCGGCCAGAAGGAGAGTAGCCAGTACGGCTGGAATCAGGGCCTTTCGCATGGCGGATCTCCGTCTGCGGTCTTACGTGGGGGTTTCGTGCGGGCCGGCGCGTTCCGCAGGAGCGTCAAGGCAGCGTGGCCACGCCAGCGCGGTCGGGGCAGCGCAGTGAAGCAGGGAAGCCGAGACAGCAAAGTCGAGCCAGCGCGGTCAAGGCAGTGAAATCGAGGCAGCGCATTCAAGGCAGCGCATTCAAGGCAGTGCGAACGCCATCAGCTCCGGCACCTGGTCCGTCTCCTTGCTGCCGGCGACCGTCAAGGCGATGTACTGCCGCCCCTCGTACAGATACGTCATCGGCGTGCCGAGCCCGCGCGCGGGCAGCGGCACTTCCGCGATCACGTCGCCGCTGGCCTTGTCCCGCGCCACCAGCCGGTTGCCGCCGTCGTCGTCCGGGGCGTGCTGGCCGTGGATCAGCAGGGTCCTGGTCAGGAGCGGCCCCGTGTAGGTGTCGCCGCCCAGGGGCGGCAGGTCGAGGTCCTTCAGGCGCGGGTGGTTGCGCAGGCGGTCGTTGTTGCCCAGGGGCTTCATCCACACGTGCTCGCCGGTGTTCAGGTCGATCGCGGTCATCCGGGTGTACGGCGGCTTGAAGAGCGGCAGGCCCTCGGGCATCTCCGGCCGGCGTCCGCGGCCGCCGTGGGTGTAGCGGAGCGTGCCGCCCTCGTTTCGGTCCGGCGTGTAGAAGGTGACCATGCTGAAGGCGTTCCGCGACGGCACGTAGAGCCAGCCGGTCTCCGGATCGACCGCGGCGCCGTACCAGTTCGCGCCGCCGCCGGCGGAGGGCCGGAAGATCGTCCCCTGCTTGCCGCCCGGCACCGGCAGCGACGGCGGCGTGTAGAGCGGCCCGATCTCGAAGTCGGCGATTGCGTCCAAGGCCATCTGCCTGATCTCGGGGGTGAAGTCGGCCAGGTCGTCCAGTGCGACGCCCTGGTATTCGAACGGCGCCGGCCTGGTCGGGAAGGGTTGCGTGGGCGAGGCGGTGTCGCCGGGTATGGTCGTGGGGGGCACCGGACGGTCGACGATGTCCCACACCGGTTCGCCGGTCAGGCGGTCGAAGACATAGACGAACCCCTGCTTGCTGACCTGGGCGACGATCTTCCGGGACCCGGCGCCGTTGCCGCCGGGAAGGTCGACGAGCGTCGGTGCGGCCGGGAAGTCGTAGTCCCAGAGGCCGTGGCGGACGGCCTGGAAGTGCCACAACTTGTCGCCCGTCTCGACGTCGACGGCGGCCAGGCTCTCCGAGTACAGGTTGTCGCCCGGCCGATGCCCGCCGTAGAAGTCGTTCGTCGCGGTGCCGATGGGCAGGTAGACGATCCCGTGCTCGTTGTCGCCGGAGAGCATCGTCCAGACGTTCGCGTTGCCCGAATAGCGCCAGGATTCGTCTTCCCAGGTCTCGACGCCCTCGTCGCCCTCCTGCGGCACGGTGCGGAACACCCAGCGCAGCTTGCCGGAGCGCGCGTCCCAGCCGCGCACCCAGCCCGGAATCGACTCCCTGGTGATCCGGCGGTCGGCGATCGACGCGCCGGTCACGACCACGTCGCGGACCACGACCGGCGGCGACTGCATCGAGTAGAGCAGGGCGTTCAGGTAGTCCCGCTCGCCGCGGTTGGCGCGCGGCAGACCTTCCATCAGGTCGACGCGGCCGCGGTCCCCGAATTCCTCGATCGGTCGGCCGGTGCGGGCGTCCACCGAGAGCAGGTAGCCGTCGCCGGTTCCCCAGTAGACGCGGCTGTCCGCTTGGGCGCCCTCCTTGCCGTTGGTCCAGTAGGCGACCCCGCGCTGGTTCCAGACCACGGTCATCGTGGTCGTGCCGCTCTCGTAGCTCTTCGGGTTGTAGGCCCAGACCGTTTCGCCGGTCGCCGGGTGCACGGCAGCGCCGATGGCAATGGGCGTGTTGAGCAGGAGCAGGCCCTCCTGCATCAGGGGCGTGGCCTTCAGGTTGCGGATGAAGGGGGCTCGGCCCGCGCGCCAGAGCAGCGGATCCTCCTTGAGCAACTGGTCGAAGATCAGGTCGCGGTCGGCGTACCACTCGCCGCCTGCTTCGCTCTTGCTCAGGAACCGGTCGACCGAGCGCCAGCGCCAGACGTTCGTGAGGTCGCCGAAGTTCGAGGCGTCGATCTGGTCGAGCGGCGAGTACTTCGTCGATCCCACGTCGCCGCCGTAGCTCGGCCACTCGCCTGCGGGTGCGCCTTGCTGGGCGGTTGCCGGAACAGCGGCGAAAGCGATGCCGAGCACCGTGGCGGCGAGGAGCTTCATGTCGACCCCGGATCCCGGGCTGACCCGGGATCGGTCGCCAATCGTACCGCTACGGTCTCCTGGAACACTTGGCACCCTTGGAATACCTGCTCCTGGAACACTTGGCACTCCTGGTCGAGCGGGCAGCGGACCGGGCCGCCGATCACGGACATCCGCGCCGCGGGAACCGAAATCCTGCGCCGGCGCGCCCTCCGTGCGCCCGACGACCGGCTGCACGGACTGAACCGGGCCGCATCCGCGTCGTCTTCCGGGATCGCTCCCGCCGAGTTCCTGCCCGCATCCGCCGCCGGCGGAAGGCCGGAGAACGAACCTGCGCTGCCTCCCGGGCGGCTATGCTCCCGGCGATTCGATGGGAGAGTCGTCGCAGCTCCGCGTGGGGGTCGTCGGCGCCGGATTCCTGGCCGAAACCAGGGCCCGTTGCTGGCGGCAGGTCCCTTCGGCCGAGGTTGCCGGCGTCGTCGCCCGGCGCCGCGAACGCGCCGAGAACTACGCGGGCCGCTTCGACGTGCCGGTCGTGTTCCGCGATCTCGACGCGATGCTCGAGAGCCCCGACATCGACGTCGTCGACCTCTGCGTGCCGAACAGCCTGCACCGCGAGATGACCGAGGCGGCGGCCGGTGCCGGCAAGCACGTCATCTGCACCAAACCCCTCACCGCCTACACCGGCCAGGACCTGCCGGAGTCGGCCAGCGACGACGAGATCGCCGCCCGGGATCGAAGCGAGATGCTGCGGGTGGCCGAGGCCGACGCGCGAGCGATGGTGCAGGCCGCGAAGCAGGCCGGCGTGCAGCTCCTCTACGGCGAGAACTGGATCCACGCGCCGGCCTTCCGCCGTGCGCGGACGTTGCTGGAACGGGCCGACGGCGTGCTCCTCGAGATGCGCGGCGGCGAGTGTCACAGCGGCTCCCACTCGCCCTACTCGCGGGTCTGGCGCCATACCGGCGGCGGCGCTCTGATCCGGCTCGCCGCCCATCCGGTCGGCGCCATGCTCCACCTGAAGCGGCTCGAGGGCCTGCGCCGTCGCGGCGAGCCGGTGCGTCCGGCGTGGGTCAGCGCCGAGACCGCCGATCTCAGCGCGGTCGCCGGGGTGTCCGAGCGGGAACTCCGTATCGCCGGCGGCTGGGGCGAAGTAGAGAACTGGGGCTGCGCCACCATCGGCTTCGACGACGGCTCCCGAGCCGTGGCCTGGGGCGGCGACCACGTCCTGGGCGGCATGGAGAGCGCACTCGACCTGTTCGCGAGCAACTGCCGCCTGCGGCTCGACCTGAGTCCGAACGACATGCTCCGCGCCTACGCGCCGGACGGCGGAGTCTTCGGCGACAGTTACATCATGGAGAAGATCGATTCCGGCGCCGGCTGGACGACCCCGATGCCGGACGAAGACTGGACCTCCGGCCAGCTGGGCATGTGCCAGGCATTCGCCGGAGCGCTCCTGGATGGCGAGCGAGCCGAGTCCGACGGCGAGTTGGGCCTGGAGGTCGTGCGGGTGCTGTACGCGGGGTACGTCGCGGCGGTGGAGGGGAAGAAGGTGGCGCTGACGCCGGCGCCCTCGGAGCCCGGCAGCCAGGCGGCCACGAGGGTGTCCGATGCGACGCAGGGCGGTCCCGAAGTCGGTCTCGATCTGCCTGCCCCCTTGTGATCCCCTGGCTCTCCCAGGCGGCGAAAGGCGAGCGGCGCAACCGGCAACGAACGACCGTGGGTGATCGTCATCGGCTTCGGTAGCCGTCTTTCCGGTAGCCGTTGCGCCTGGCGGCCCGGGTGCCGGTCAGTTGGGTTCGGGCCAGTTGGTAACGTGGAGCGATGATTGGTGTGCTGTCTCGGACAAGTGCCAGAGCCCGGGATCCGCTGGGCGAGTTGGCGCCTGAGTGCCGGAGGACGATCGAGAATCCGCGCCGCGATCACCGCCATGAGCGTGGTCGCGTCCAGGTACTTTCGAGGGCCGTCCAGGTACTTCCGAGGGCAGAGCCGCCGTCACGTGGATGTCCGGTGACGGGTTCTGCCGAGACAGGTCCGGGGCCCGGGCGTGACGGGGCCTTGGCGTGACGGTGTGCGGTTCAGGAATCTCGCTGCGTGAAGCCGTGTTTCCGTGGCGGTTCGGAGGAAGCCAGACATGACGAGTTTCCGGTGTGCTTTCCTGTCCGCCGCTTTCGCCCTGCTCGTCGCCGGACAGGCGGCGGCCGAGAACGGCCCTTACCTCGGCCTGGAGATCGGCCTCGGCAACGGCGCCTCGATGGTCGTCGACGGCACGGACAACGACGTGGCGACGACCTGTGATGGCTGGATCGTGCCCATCGACGGAACCAACGCGGGATGTGATCCGCCGCCGTCCGCGTGGTCGTCGGACATCGGCGGCAGCGGGTCTGGAATGACGGGCGGTCTGGCTCTCGGATACCGCTTCGGGCGCTTTCGCGCCGAGCTCGAGTATGCGCACTCCTCCCTCCCCTACGATGCGACGGCGGACGTGGCGGCCACCGACGACGTGACCGTGGACAAGGCGCAGCAGGAGCTCGAGGCGGCGGAAACAAGAATCGAAACGGTGATGTACGAGGGGTTCTTCGCCAACCTGTACTGGGACTTCGCCCCGGGCGCGAGAGTTTCCCCGCATGTCGGCCTTGGCGTCGGTGCGGCGAACGCCTCGATCGACTACTTCAACCGATGGAAGCGGAACGGCGATCCCGACGCCATCACCACGTTCGCGGGGCATCCCGACGAGGAGAACCTGCGGCGGACACTTGCCGGCACGACGACCGTCGCGAACGTCAAGCTGAAGGACAGCGTGTCCGCCTACCAGTTGCTCGCGGGCGTCGACTTCGCGGTTGGCGATTCGGTGACGCTCGGCGTCAAGGCCCGGCTGGTCGAGTACGGCGACTTCGAGAGCGGCAGGCTGCTCTGGGACCAGCTTCGCAGCCACCACTCGAGCCGCGGCCCAGGCGGTGACGACGTGGCCTATGTGGTCTCGACCGACGATCTGAGGATGTGGGGCGTCAGCTTCGGCATGAAGTACAGCTTCTGAGCCCGACAGCTTCCGAGTCCGGGAGTCGCGACTGGGCCGAGGCACTGACGTACAGACGTCCTGATCCATGAAAAACCGCACTCCAGGTGCGTGTTATCCTGGATCGCATGGCGAGTGTCCTGGTTCCCCGCACGGCCCGGAATCTGGTCGATCTGGCGCTCGCACGGTTTCCTGTCGTCACGATCGTCGGACCGCGTCAGTGCGGCAAGACCACTCTGGCCCGACAGCTCGTCTCCTCCGATTCGCCCAACTATTTCGACCTGGAGGACCCGGTCAGCCTGGCGCGACTCGAGAATCCGCGGACCGCCCTTCAGGATCTGAGCGGCCTCGTCGTCATCGACGAAGTGCAGCGTCGGCCTGACCTCTTCCCGGTCCTGCGGGTCCTGGTCGACCGTGACGACAATCCGGCGCGCTTCCTGGTGCTGGGCAGCGCCGGACCGGAGCTGCTGCGCCAGAGTGCCGAATCGTTGGCCGGACGGATCGAGTACATCGAACTCGGCGGCTTCGGCGTGGACGAGGTCGGCGTTGCCCGGATGCCCGAGTTGTGGGTGCGCGGGGGCTTCCCGCGCTCGTTTCTGGCCCCGACGGATGCCGACAGTCTGGCGTGGCGGAAGGCCTTCCTGCGCACGTTCGTGGAGCGGGACCTGCCTCAGTTCGGCGCTGCGCTCGGAGTGCCGGCTCTGCATCGGTTCCTGGCCATGCTTGCGCACTGCCATGGGCAGATTCTCAATGTCGCGCAACTGGCGACGGCACTCGCAGTCGCTCAGGCGACCGTGCGGCGCTACGTCGATCTGCTGGAGCACCTGTTCCTGATCCGGCAGTTGCGGCCGTGGAGGGAGAACCTGCGCAAGCGGCAGGTCAAGCGGCCCAAGGTCTACATCCGGGATGCCGGGCTGTACCACCAGCTGATCGGCGTTCCGACGATGGATGCCCTCCAGATGCACCCTCGCATCGGCGCGTCCTGGGAGGGTTTCATCCTGGAGAAGGTCGTCGCCGAAACGGCGCCCGACGAGGTCTGTTTCTGGGCCACCCACAACGGCGCGGAACTCGACCTGCTGCTGTTGTCGCAAGGTCGCCGCGTCGGAGTGGAGATCAGACGCATCGACGCCCCGCGCCGGACCCGCTCGATGACCATAGCCATGAACGACCTCCGGCTGGACGCCCTGTACGTCGTGTACCCCGGCAACACGAGGTACGCCATCGACGACCGGATCATGGCCGTCCCCAGCCGGGAGCCGCTCCCGGCGTTCATGGCCGAGCCCTCGTAGCGGCCGCCGGACGCCGCCGTCGTCGTCAGGTGGTCGCGCAGGCCGCTCCAGAGTCCATCCCTGCGAGACCTGGGGAACCCGCCGGCGGAACGGGCGCCCGCACACGTCACGCTCCGCTGCCGGCCGCCGACTGGCCGCTGATAGCGTCGCCCCTCACTGACCGGAGGGGAGAAACGAGGAGACTCTTGACGAACGAACAAGCGAACGAGAACACGAACCCCGCCTCGCTTCCGGAGAAGATCTGGGCAACCCTGGACCGCACGTCGGAACGGCTCGATCGAAACGCGGAACAGCTGGCGGAGCACCGTGAGCAGATGGCGGAGCACCGTGAGCAGATGGCGGAGGACCGTGAGCAGATGGCCCAACTGCGTGCCTCCATGCGCGATACCGACCGGCGCATGCAGGAGACCGATCGGCAGATGCAGGAGACCGATCGGCGCATGCAGGAGACCGATCGGCAAATGAAGGAGACGGATCGGCGGCTGAAGAAGGCCGAGGATCTGTTCACCACGCAGTGGGGCAGACTGATGGAGAGCCTGGTCGAGGGCGACCTCGTGCCGCTCCTCAAGCAGCGGGGCATCCCGGTGGAAAGGACCCTCAGGGAGGGCGCCGGCCAACGGAACGGAGAGAGTTTCGAGGTCGACATACTGGCCATCAACGGGCGCGAGGTCGTGGTCGTCGAGGTCAAGACGACGCTCAGGTCGGAAGGCGTCACGCGCTTTCTGGGCAAGCTGGACCGCTTTCTGGACTGGTCTCCGGAGTACCGGAACCACACGATCCACGGCGCGGTCGCCTACCTTCGCAGCAGCGCCTCCGTGGTCACCTACGCCGAGCGTCAGGGCCTGTTCGTCATCCGCGCCACCGGCAACAGCGCGAGCATCGTGAACGCAGAGGACTTCGTTCCGCGCGCGTTTCCCTGACCCGGCCAGGCTTCCGCGGTCCGGCTGCCGGCGGCTGCCGTCCCGGGATGTTCCTGACCCTGGCCTCGATCTTCGGTTCGACCCGTTCGCCGGCGAACCGGTCCAGCGGTTCCGGGTGCTCGACACGGATCTCGACTGACGGTTCGCCGGCGAAGTCGATCCAGGCAACCTGAATGCGGACAGCCCCAGGGCACGCTGCTGCCGCTGGGCTTGTCTGTTCAGATTCGGTCTTCCGGGGCGGTGGGTAGTCCCGGCCCATCGGCGCCCCCGCGGGGGCGCCGATGGGGGACGGTGGTCGGGCCGTCGCGGGCTTGGCCGAAAGGGCCGTGTAGCAGTTTGGCCGCCACCGTCCTTCCCGACGTCCTGAATGGATACCTGAGCATCGAGGCTCGCATGACAAGCACAGGAGAAGGGAAGATGAGCAAGCGTAGCATCGGCATCGACATCTCCAGGAACCACCTGGATGCCCACTGTCTGCCCGAGGGCAGGACCAGGAGATTCACCAACGACCCGCGAGGGTTCGAGGCGCTGATCGACTGGATCGGCTCCGACGTCGATTGCATCGCCCATGAACCGACCGGACCATGGCACCGGGAGTTCGAGGAGACGCTTCAGGACGCGGGACTGCCGCTGAAGCGAATGAACCCCTACCGGGTGAGGTGCTTTGCCAGGGCACTGGGAATCAGCGCCAAGACCGACGCCATCGACGCCAGGGTGCTGGCCTGCATGGCCGATACCGCACACCACTTGCCCCTGACCCCGGTCAGATCGCAGCTGCAGCGGGACCTGGCCGAACTGCAGACCGCACGCGAGGCCCTGGTCGGGGATCGGACCGCGTTGCTGAACCGCAGCAAGCACCTGCGCCTGCCGCTGCTCCAGCGCCAGAACCGGGACCGGCGCCGGAGCATCGACCGCCAGATCAGGCGCATCGACACCGAGATCGGGAAGCTGTTCGAAAGCGACGACTCCCTCGCTCGCAGGGTCGAGATCCTCACCTCGATCCCCGGCATCTCCCGCATCACCGCCGCAGGCCTGCTCGCCCACATGCCCGAACTCGGCGAACTGAACCGCTCCACCGCCGCCAGCCTTGCCGGCCTCGCGCCCGTGACCTGAGAATCCGGCCTCTGGAAGGGACGCAGCTTCATCGGCGGCGGCCGGCGGCGCGTCCGATCCATGCTCTACATGCCTGCTCTCGCCGCGATCCGCTTCAATCCCGATCTGCGAAGCAAGTACCGAAGCCTGAAGGACGCCGGCAAACCCTCCAAGGTCGCACTCACCTGCGTCATGCGGAAACTCGTCGTCCTCGCCAATGCCCTCCTGCAGCAGAACCGCCTCTGGGAGCGTCGCGGGCTCCATGCCGCACCCTGAACAACACCGCCTCGAAACACCGAGATGGTCCCGAGGGAGCACTAAGAAGAAGCGCCGGAGATTCACGCCGGCGTTCAAGTCGCAAGTGGCGCATTCGGCCCCGGGCGGGAAACGCCCGTCGAAGCCCGCTGCGGACCGGACAGGATTCCGCAGAATCAGCAGTTTTCCACAGCCTCGACGACGGCGGCCGTGGCTTGATCAACCCACCGTGTGCACCTTGGCAAACCTCGAAACTCTCGACAGAACCGGAACCAACTCACACCACTGCCGAGCACCTTCAACCCGCCTGCCTGCCTCAACTTGACAACATGGATACTGCTGCATCCACCCAACTGCTTTGCGGACCGCCGAGTCGATTCCCGGCTTGATCCGGGCACCGGCGAGGAGTTTGAAGAAACGGTGCTTGACACGGTCCAGGAGTGCCAGCACGTCGCGGTTCATCCCCGCGTGTGCGGGGAACGGTCGGCCTTGGCCCTGGCTTCGGCCTCGGCTGCCGGTTCATCCCCGCGTGTGCGGGGAACGGGTTGTCCGAGCCAGCGGCCCGTCGCGCCTTCACGGTTCATCCCCGCGTGTGCGGGGAACGGGCTCACACTCCGGTCATCCGCCCGCGCCAAGGCGGTTCATCCCCGCGTGTGCGGGGAACGGTGGTGTCTTTCCGGCGCATTCCAGGCGACGTGCGGTTCATCCCCGCGTGTGCGGGGAACGGGCGCCTTCTCGCCGCCCTCCGAGAGGACATGGAGGTTCATCCCCGCGTGTGCGGGGAACGGACGAAGTCGCGCTGCATTCCCGCGGAGCGCTGGCATTCATCCCCGCGTGTGCGGGGAACGGACCGCCGCCGAGACGGACGCCGCAGCGCTCGACGGTTCATCCCCGCGTGTGCGGGGAACGGGAGTCCCTACAACCCGACTAGGAGGACAACGACGGTTCATCCCCGCGTGTGCGGGGAACGGACGACTCCTACGAGTCCGCCTGCCAGTGTCGTCGGTTCATCCCCGCGTGTGCGGGGAACGGTGATATCGCACGTTCAGAAGCCAAGAAGCACGCGGTTCATCCCCGCGTGTGCGGGGAACGGAACGGCGGCGCACAAAAGAAGAAGCGCCTAGCCGGTTCATCCCCGCGTGTGCGGGGAACGGAACGTCGCGCAAGTAGGCACTCACGGTCCGGTCGGTTCATCCCCGCGTGTGCGGGGAACGGGCGCGGCGCACGATCTCGGTCGCCATGATGGTCGGTTCATCCCCGCGTGTGCGGGGAACGGCGGCGAGACCGAGGTTCGAGTGGCCCACCATGCGGTTCATCCCCGCGTGTGCGGGGAACGGCTGGCGAGCGACGGCGTGCTCAGCCGGAGCGTCGGTTCATCCCCGCGTGTGCGGGGAACGGAGCTCGACTCTCGTCGTGCGTCTCGGACGCGCCGGTTCATCCCCGCGTGTGCGGGGAACGGGGTGTGCAGATCGTCCATCAGAGTCTCCTGAGCGGTTCATCCCCGCGTGTGCGGGGAACGGGACGCTTGACGGCGGCGGGCGGCGTCGATCTCCGGTTCATCCCCGCGTGTGCGGGGAACGGCAAACAACTACAACACACTCGATGAATCAGAACGGTTCATCCCCGCGTGTGCGGGGAACGGGGCCGATGCCGAGGGCTGGGCGCTGGCGCTGCTGGTTCATCCCCGCGTGTGCGGGGAACGGGCGTCTTGTCGGGTCCGATGCAGAGTGATCGTCGGTTCATCCCCGCGTGTGCGGGGAACGGTCCCCAAGTGGGGAAGGGATGGACTGGCCATCCGGTTCATCCCCGCGTGTGCGGGGAACGGGCCCGGCCCATGCCGCCCCGCTCCGCCGGAGCCGGTTCATCCCCGCGTGTGCGGGGAACGGCGTGTTCGCTGGCAGCAGCACGGCCGTGCCTTCGGTTCATCCCCGCGTGTGCGGGGAACGGTTGGTCAGCCGGGGGCCGCCGAAGGGGTACGCCGGTTCATCCCCGCGTGTGCGGGGAACGGCCTCATAGCTGGCTATCACTGCCACTCCGTGCCGGTTCATCCCCGCGTGTGCGGGGAACGGGACCGCGCCCAAGTCCGAAGTTTCTGCACGAGCGGTTCATCCCCGCGTGTGCGGGGAACGGCACAAGCTGGCCATCGGCCCGGACGGCATCTACGGTTCATCCCCGCGTGTGCGGGGAACGGCGCGTCCACGATGGCCGTGAATCCGGCACTCGCGGTTCATCCCCGCGTGTGCGGGGAACGGTGCTCCCGGGCCGATGTACGCCTGGGTGATCGCGGTTCATCCCCGCGTGTGCGGGGAACGGTGGTGACGGCAGCGGTGCCCGAACCTCTGGTCGGGTTCATCCCCGCGTGTGCGGGGAACGGGACGGTGTCGAGCGGGTCCCCTGCCGGGCCGTCGGTTCATCCCCGCGTGTGCGGGGAACGGGCTGCTGGACCTGGACCTCGATACGTCCACGGCGGTTCATCCCCGCGTGTGCGGGGAACGGTTCACCTGCTGCGCTCCATCAAGCAGATTCGTCGGTTCATCCCCGCGTGTGCGGGGAACGGCCTGGAGCGTCCCTCGAGGTCCGAGACGGACACGGTTCATCCCCGCGTGTGCGGGGAACGGTCCGGCGCGAAGGCTCCGGCGGAGCGGGCCGGCGGTTCATCCCCGCGTGTGCGGGGAACGGTACATGATCCCGATAGGAGGCGCTAGGGATGACGGTTCATCCCCGCGTGTGCGGGGAACGGTTCATCAATAGCGTTGAGGATGACATGTCGTCCGGTTCATCCCCGCGTGTGCGGGGAACGGGTCTTCCTTACCGCTGAGTGTGTTCAATATTTCGGTTCATCCCCGCGTGTGCGGGGAACGGTTTGCCCCGCGCTCGAAGCGCACCGGCTGCCGCGGTTCATCCCCGCGTGTGCGGGGAACGGACTGCCACGGCTTCCGATTCGACCTCTACCGGCGGTTCATCCCCGCGTGTGCGGGGAACGGCGGACGCCGCGCTCGACCTCGAGGCGGTGGTCCGGTTCATCCCCGCGTGTGCGGGGAACGGTAGGCAACAGGCACTTCCGATTCCGGCAAGCGCGGTTCATCCCCGCGTGTGCGGGGAACGGCCCGGCCTGTACGGCCTGTTCCTGTTGACGCGCGGTTCATCCCCGCGTGTGCGGGGAACGGTAAGCCCCCAGTCTTTCAAGAACCATGTCCACCGGTTCATCCCCGCGTGTGCGGGGAACGGGGCCTGTGCCTGTTCCCGGCCTGTACCGCGCGCGGTTCATCCCCGCGTGTGCGGGGAACGGTTCACGGGACCGTACAGCCTCGCGGGCAATTACGGTTCATCCCCGCGTGTGCGGGGAACGGCTAGTCAGTGCTCCACAGGCAGCGCGTCTTGCCGGTTCATCCCCGCGTGTGCGGGGAACGGCGCTCGAGGGAGCGGACGGTCGAAGGATGCCACGGTTCATCCCCGCGTGTGCGGGGAACGGCCCGGACCCCGACGATGAGCAGAACAGCCTACCGGTTCATCCCCGCGTGTGCGGGGAACGGACTTAGGCAAGCACGCGCATTCATAGATGCTGCGGTTCATCCCCGCGTGTGCGGGGAACGGTCTGGGTAGGCGGTGTCAAGGGTTTCTCGGAACGGTTCATCCCCGCGTGTGCGGGGAACGGCGCTCAGCGGCCAGCGTGATGCCGCGATGCTCCGGTTCATCCCCGCGTGTGCGGGGAACGGCCGAGACCCCGTCAACCCCCAATCCCGGATTTCGGTTCATCCCCGCGTGTGCGGGGAACGGAATGAACCTGACAGGGTAGATCTGGCAAACTACGGTTCATCCCCGCGTGTGCGGGGAACGGACTAACTGTATCTTGTTGATTTCAAAGAGCTTGGCTGCGGACCTTGAATCCACGGCCGAACTCGGTCTGGTTCGATGGTTCTGGCAGGGGTCATTCGACTCCGTCTTCCAGCGGTACTCCGTCTTCCAGCGGTGGCGAGAACCGCACCAGCTTCAGCCCATCGAAGTCATGTGGCATCCGTCGGTTGATCCCTACAGTGTCGAAATCGAACCCCTGGTCGGTTGGGGCTGTCCAGCAGATCAGACCGTCGCCGTCGCCGATGTCTCCGCAAACCTGTTCCCAGATGCGGTCTCGCACCCGAGCCGAGTAGTCGCCAACATAGACGCCGGCCCGGATCTCCAGGAGCCATAGCGCCAGCCGGCCGCGCAAGCGCGGTGGTGCGTTGTTAACCGCGATGACCATCATCGCCGCTCTGAGCCTCTTCGAATGCCGGTCCAAGAGCCTCGGCTGGAGGCTCCGGCCGAGGCAACTCTCCGGCGCTGAGCACCTCGTCAATGGAAGGGATGATCCGCTTCAGGAGCTTCGTTCGCCGGAAGCTGTCGCGGCAGGCCAGGCGCACGGCGCGCTCGACTGGCATGTCTACCTTGCCCCTCGCGACGCGGCCGGCGACGCGGAAAGCTTCGGGGACGACCGTCTCCAGCTTCCACAGGTCTGCGATGTCGTAAACGAAGCTCCGGGGCTTTCCGGTGTGCAGGAACCCGATGGCAGGGGCGTAGCCAGCCGCCAGGACCGCCGCCTCACAAAGACCGTGCAGGCACGCGGTGCCGGCCGACAGGCACCGGTTGGCGGCGTCCGCACTACTCCACTCGCCGGGGTCGTAGCGCCGCCTCTTCCAAGCGACGCTGTAGCGCTGCGCCAGGAGCTTGTACGTCTGGCGCACACGCTGCCCCTCGATGCCACGCAGTTGCTCGATTGAACGCCTCGACGGCGCTTCCACGCCGAATCGCAAGGAGTACATCTTGCGCACGACTCGGAGTCGTGCCGCCGGATCCAGTGCCAACCGCGCTTGCCATAGAAGCCGATCCGATCGCGCTCCGCCGGGTTGCCCGGCGGAGTAGAGCCTCACTCCCGCCTCTCCCACCCAGGTCACCAGCGTTCCTGCCCTTGCTGCCAGGGAGATAGCGGCGTGGCTGATGCGAGCGCCCGGCTCCAGCATCAAGCATGCCAAGCCTCCAACTGGAATATGGGTTCGCGTGCCGTCGGCGTTGATCGCCACGAAGGCCCCGTCCAGGACGTCGACCTGTGCCCTCTCCACGAACACCAGGGCGGAGCGGTCCTTCAGGGGAATCGGCTTTGGAGGCGGCAAGCCGGGCAGAGTCATCGGACTCGACGGACCAGCATGAGTCCGCACCCCCATGCCTTCGCCCGCCCAAAGCCACTGGCGAGAGCCGACAAGAAGGCACCGGGCCTTGTGACCTCCAGCAAACCGTTGAGGTCGAGAATGCCAAGAGTGGCACCCTGCCGGCGATTGCGCCCCAGGTTGATCGTCGAGTAGCTCTCGACAGTTACGAGATGCGGCTTGAACCCCCTTGTGGCGCCTTGGCGCCTCATCCACTCGACGGCAGCAGTTTCGGCGACGCGGTCCCTTGGCTGTGCGCGCGCGGCCTTCGCCGACGCCACCCCATGCAAGCGGTCCATGACGATGTCCACGCGACGGTTCTTCCGTTGGTCACGCGGCCCACGGCCCGCGGCCGCCCGATCCTTGGTCGCGTTTGCTCTGAGCATGAACTGCAGTCGATCACCGGTGCTGAAATTGGGTTCGAAGACCTTCGTCTCATGCGGATGGAAGAGGTCGTTGGCTCTCGGTTCGCGGGCGGAGAGGACGAAGAACCGACCCCGCCCACCGTAGCGCCAAAGGAAGTCTCTCTCTCGACTCGGGCCGTCCGAGAAGATGGACCACATCAGTCGATGGTGCGCGTCGGCTGCTTGTCCCGGCGCCGGCGGATCGAGAAGGGGCATCAACGCCGCCATTGGTGCGGTACGCCTCAGGGTGAGCCGAGACAGATAGAGTGTCATTCGTCTGCTGGCGATTCGCCAGGTCGGGCAACATGCACGGTGCGAGCCCCGAAGTGCCATGCTTCGCGGTCCAGTGGCTCGTCCCAGCGAACCTGTGCCCGCCCGCCCGTCAGGGGTTCATCTGACGCGACAAGCAGGGGGCGTTCGGGGTTGATCCGGGACTCCAGGAAAGGAGGGACTTGAATGTGACGTAACGCCTCCACCGGGTTTTCTGCGTCGATGACCTTGGGTGCCATTGGAGCGGCCAGAGGACAGGACTTTCGGCCGAGGTATGGAACGAAGCAAGGGTGCATCAGGCATTCCCGCACATTCTGGACGTTGCCAGAACCCCAAAGAGCGATTCCGAATGCGCAGTCTGCAAGATAGTCGCGCCTGGTGATGACCGGGTTGTCTGCGGTACGGAGAGCTCGAAGCGCATCCGATCGCGTAGCGGGCCGCTTGATTCGTGCAGTCGGAACTGCCTGAACGGTGTGGAAATCGCGGAAACGCGTTCCGCTTGACAGCGTCGAGACGGCGACTCTCCAGCGGGACACCTCTTCCTGCCCCTGTCGATCGTGCCGTCGGACGCCGAGGGCCGCGCCAACCAGACCGAGGATCGCGGAGCGCGCCGGCCATTGGTCGGAACCTCGTCGTTCGTGGCCGGCGAGGTCGCCGAACGACCCCATCGGTGCAACGAGTGCGAAGACGACGAACTCAGTCACTGGCGAGCGCGTCTGCAGCGAAGGCGCGGATCGCTGCCAGGGTTCCGTGACCGGTCGCGATGTTCATGTGCCGGGTAGCGTCGCAGCAGGCACCATATGCTGCATCGAAGCTCGTCGCGAGGTTCTCCAACGCATCGACAGAAGCTGCCATCAGGTCGTCGCCTTCCACTGGTTTGAAGAACGCGCCCGCCAGACTGCGCGGCTGAGCCACACCAACTTCGGCCCTGATGTATGAAGCCCTTGTCTGGTGCGCAAAGCTGTTCCTCTTGCCCGACGGCGTTGCGGTCGCGATTGCCTCCGCCAAGGCTCCGACTGCGCGGGCGGCGAGCTCCCGGTCGCCGTCGAGATTCTCAACGAGCAGGCCCAGGTCAACGCAGGCGTAGATGTAGAACACGCCGGAACCGAATCCGGCCTCGCCGACGAAACCGGCGCCCGCATCCTCGCTCGGCGCTTTCAGGTCATCAACGGCAGTGTAGTAGTCGTCGTCGACCAATGCGCGATGCGTAGTGAAAGCGTGACTGACCTGAACGGCCGCCTCCCGATTGAAGTCTGGGTCGTCGGCCAGCATGCGCCCGAACATGGCGACATCAGCTGCCCCGTCCGCCGTCCTCAGCACCAGTTTCTTCAGTTCCTTGTTGCTTGGCAGCTTCTCGCCGACCGCTGCCTTCTCGGCCAGCTCGATGGCCGCTTCCCGCTCGGCCGGAGAGATGAAAGCCAGCTGCCGCGTGCGAATCTGGCCTTTCTTCTGAGCCTCGGAATCCAGCTTGCCGAAGACGTCGGCCACCTTGGTCGCGATCTCGTTGATCTGCTCATCGTCTTCTATCAAGTCACTCAGCACGTCCCGAACGACTTCACCGATTCGTTGTGTTCGATCCCCCAGGTGACCCGCCAGCGTGTCCTGCATGGCGTCCGAGAGGCGGACGGCACGCTTCAACGACTGGCTCGAGATGCGCAGCCGAGGCGCGCCGCCAAACGTCGCCGTCTTGGGACGGCCGAGATCGTCCCGGTTCGGATTGGAGATCGGATACACGGTGAGGTAGTGAAGTTGGAGGAAACCGCTCATACGCTCCCTTTCTCGGAAGTCGGCTTGGCTCTGGCCGCGCCGTGATAGTCGAAGCACCAATCGGTGCGCACCTGGTCGTTCCACCAATAGAGGTCGGCAGCCAACTTCGCCACGTTGACGGCTCCTTCCACAAGCCGAAGCGAACGGGCCAGGGGCCGCATGAGTTGACCTGGGGTTTCCGAGCGGATCAGCGCTTCGAATCGGATGCCGCTCAGCGTCCTCGGATCACCGCTCCCGAAGCGTCTGGCTGCGCTGTCGTTGGGCGTGTGACGGGCCACATGTGCCAGCGTTACGGCGATGACCGCAAGACGTTCGGGGCCGTCTCTTCTCCTTCGCAGGTCGTGTCCCGCGTCTCTCAGGCGTCGGTTCAGTTCGTGGGTGGCCGAAAGGCCAAGCGCCGCCGTCGTGCTGTCGGCGCGGCGGAGCTCGGCGCGTGACCGCCTCGCGCTGCCAGTTTCAGCGGCGATGACAGCTGCCCACCAGCTCATGCAGATTGCACCGACGGATTGTTGGTTCACCGTCATGAACTCCCGTCTTCCTTGCGTCGTGCCAATGGCGGCTGGATTCCAAGCGCATCGAAGATTTTCTTGCCTGCCTTGCTTTTTCCGTTCAGGGCGGCGACCAACCATCCCCGAGCGTCAATGGCGGCGATTCGGCGTGCTTCTCCGAGGTCCGCGAGCCCGGGAGTCACTTCCGCGTCGAAGATCGCAAGCGCCGCCCCGCGGAGCTTCTCGGCCCAATGCTCAGGTGTGAATGGGATTCCTGCAGACATCCTTCCCAGGATCGCCTCGAACTCACCTTGTGTGTCGATGAACAGCCTCTCTCGGGCTCGCAGACCAGCGCCTGACTTGACGTCGCCCTCGCCGACACCGTTGCTGACCTGCCGCGCAAGGACGAAGCCAACCTGCTCTGCCGCCTCGACGGCCCTCGCGGCGTCGTCTGCATCGTCCTTTCCAGACAGCCGAAAAACCGGTTGCTCGGACCACACGAAGTCGAGTGGCTTCATGTTGTTCATGGCCCAACCCGCAACGATGAGGCTGCAGTCCCCACCCTCAACGTCGCGCAAGTACTGCGTCAGGGCGGATGGGCGTCTGTCCCTGTCGCTCTGGAGGATCACGCCTCGCCAGTCGCGGTAGCCGAAACTGCCGGGCTTGGGATGCTTCGGGAGCAGGTCGGTGCCTTTGGCGTAATAGGGGGTCAACGGATGCCGCCACTTCGACGTTGGATAGTTCGTACCGTAGGGCTTCTGAACGAAGTGTGTAACGGCTCCATTGTGTGCAACGAGTCTCAGACGCCGCGGCTGTCCGAAGAACACCTCCGGATCAGGTCTCTCCGGGCCGAACCTCGTCAGCTTGTCTCGTTCAGGGAAGGACTCGGGGCGCCGGCCTCCCACGGGCCTTGAGAGCTTCGTTGGCCTCATCCATGGCAGCACGCGCAGCCCGGTTGACGTGATCGGCTGCCCCATTGGCACGTTCGCCCAGATCAGGGGCCACAGACCGGGTCCGGCGGGTTTGACCAGCGCGACCATGGGGCCGCCACCTCGCAGCGATGTGTTGTTCCCAGCGCCGCCGGAAGGCGCGAACGCCTGCAGCGTGTACAGTGCCATGGCCGCCAGAGGTAGTGGCAGCTCCCGGTAGCGGCCTCGCCGGATCATCAGATCCTGGTTCTTCCTCGCCGTGCTGTCGCCGGCGCTGTCGATTAACAGCCGCTCGATGGGCTTGTCGGGTCCTTCGAGCGGCTCCAGGTCTTGCAGGAAACGCGGCCCGTCGCCCAACAACTCGAACGCGGGCGCCAGAGGCGTCAGCGCTTCCCTGAAGGCAGCCGCCTTCGGCGGATTCTCCCGATCCTGGCTCCATCGCGGAGGATGAGCCAAGTAGGCAAGACCGACTAGGAGCTCGAGGCACGCCAGGTTCAAGTCCGGCCGTGGCCAATCCGGAAACAGAACGTCCGGCTCAACCACCTGGTCTGGCCTGATCACGTCGCGCCCCGACCGGCGGCGCACGGGAATCCAAGCGTCGGTGATCAGGTTCAGCATCGTGGAGTCGCGTAGGTTACATCGGGAAGGCGGTCATCGGGCGACAAACTCGATGCCGCGGTCGGCGTCGTAGCGCAACCCGTCGCAGATCGAGCCGTCCTCCGCGACCGGAGCGACATGTACGGACGCTCTGGTCCACCTTGGCCAGTCTTCGCGCACCGCTGCGATCTCAGGCCGATCCTGATCCACTCCTGGGAGGCTCCGGTATCTGTCGGCGGACACGCGCACTTCGGAGGACTGCCATCCGAAGGCGCCGCGCCCGGCCCAAGGGACGGTTCTCCCTTTCTTGATCTTCGCCAACCTCAAGGTGATCTGCGGGACTCCGAGCCGGGTTGGGAAGCGATCGTCGTCGAACACCCGCTGCATCTGCAGTTGGTCGTATTCGTCGTTGGCGTCCAGCAACATGGTCAATGCCTGCTGCGCTTCGCTCAGCTGCCGGCCCTCGGTCTCGAATTCAGCTGGCTCGAGTACATCGGGGACTGCTTCCAGGTCGTCCCCATGTACTGACTCGATCAGTTCGCGCAGACCTCCCGGCGCCCGAATCACGCCGCAGTTGAACAAGGTCCTGGCGGTGCGCCATTGGGAATCCAGAGGATAGACTGCTGCCCCCGGGCCAAGAACACGCTTCAACCAGTTCGCGTCCGCAACGTGGTCCGGATCAGGCGCCAGTACATGGAGAATCGGCCCAGCCACCGGGCGCTGGTCCGCCAGGTGCAGATCCATGTGACGCCAGAGCCGACCAGTACGCTGAATCAACGATCCCATCGGTGCCAGATCGGAGATCATCAAGTCGAAATCCAGATCGAGAGAAGCTTCGACCACCTGAGTCGCAACCAGGACTCGGCCTCGTCTCCCTTGGCCGTTTCGCCCGAAGCGGACCTGGAGGGAGCGTTCGTGTCTCAGCCGGTCGGCGACGGCGTATCGCGCGTGGAGGAGGTCGGCGGCGATGCCCGTAGCCCGCAGTGCCGACGCCGTACCAATCGCCGAGTCCACCGCATTGCGTATCCAGACACAAGCCGCTCCCTGCTCGGCGCCCTTCCGGAGCAGTTTCAGTGCCCCTTCGTCGTCGGGCAGCCGGCACACGGCGACGTCGCGGCACGTCGCCTGAACCGGATCGGGTTCGCAACCTCGAACGTCGCGCCCGATCAGGTTCAGGGACGGGTAGCTTCTGCCCGTTACGCTCGCCGGCCGACTCGCGCCGAGCCCCCTCTGGAACGCGCTCGCGTACCGGTCACGCATTCCGAGCGGCAGCGTCGCCGTCATCACGATCGCCGAGCCCCCCAGCCTGGCCTGGAACTCCAGCAGTCGCTTGAGCTGCGTTTCCATGTACGGGCCGAATTCGTGGGCTTCGTCGACGATCAGGATCCGCTCGGCCAGAGCCTTGAGCCTGAGAGTGTTGAAGCGCGTGGGCAAGACCGCCAGCAATGCCTGATCGATCGTGCCGACGCCGACGTCAGCCAACAGGATCCGGCGACGGTCATCTGCGAGCCAGGATCCGCAGCTCACTTCGACTCCGGAATCCGAGCCGTCTCTGCCCCGAATGCTGCGAAAGAGCCGATTCAGGCGCGCCCTGCCATGCGTCAACCCCAAGGTTGGCTTGCCTTCAAAGAGACGCGGGGCGATTCTCTCCAGCCGTGCCAGCATCGCGTTCGAGGTCGCCATCGTCGGCAGGGCGAAGAAGAAGCCGCTCCCCTTGCCGGCCGCCATCATGCGCGCCGCGAGAATCAGGGCCGCTTCCGTCTTCCCGGCGCCTGTCGCATCTTCGATCAGGGCCAGACAGACTCCATCCGGCAAGTCCACCTCTGCCACGGCCGCCTGCATCGGACGGGGCTTCTGAGAGGCCGGGAGCACACGTTGCGGTCCTTGGGGATGTGTGTGCGCACGGTGCAGCCCCGCCCTGGAAACCGCTTCGTCGGCGCGTTGCAGCGCGTCCGTCCAATAGCAGGCCACAGGAATTTCGGCGTTCCGCCGCCCGAACCACTCGGTGTTCGACCCGATCCAGTCGGCCTGGACGGTCAACCCGCAGACTGCCCAGGACAAGCGCCGAGCCTCGGACTCGTTCAGATCAACCAGCGAGGCCTTCGGAAAGAGCTTCGCCACGGCCTCCATGATCTTCGGCGCCATCTCGCTGGCCTCCGCCCCGATCTGCTGCTCCTGATCCCTGGACTTTCGCCGGTCAAGATGCTCAGGCGGTCCCCCGTGATGTCCAGCTATGGCGGAATACAGGATCTTCCGGGTGCCTCTTGTTCCTTCGAGAGACTCGGCCATCACTTGATCGTGGTCTCGCAAAAGGCGGTAGCTGTGCTGCCAGTGCCGGAAGCCCCAGGGGCGGTGGCCGAGCAGCATGTCGCGGAAGTTCGCGCTGAACTTGCCGAGATCGTGAAGAGAAATCAGGAAGGCGATTGCCTCGTCAAGCGACGCGTTGTGCGTCAGCGACGTCTTGGCCATCAGACGCTTCGCGACCGCGCCGACGTCCAACATGTGCCATAGCGCGGGATGAAGGGCGTCGTCGATCGTCTTTCCGGGCCAGTCGCCGATCTCGTCAGCAGTCAGCACGATGCCTTGCCTCCCGATGTCCGCCGCACCAAGCCGCGTCGGTTCCACGCGGTCCGTGTGCCTGCCAGTGCTGGCGCTAGCATCAGGCGCGGCATGATATTCGAGGCCGCCGATCCCTTCGTGGCGATCGACTTCGAGATCGCGAACGCCCGCCGCGACAGCGCCTGCGCGGTCGGCCTCGCGGCGTGCAGCGGCGGTCGGGTGGTCCGGTCGGACAGCTACCTGATCCGACCTCCCGGCAGACGTTTCACGTTCACGGGGATCCACGGCCTGGGCTGGGAGGATGTGCGCGAGGCGCCGTCCTTTGGCGGTCTCTGGCCGACGCTGCGGGGTTGGCTTGGCCCTGCGAAGTGCATTGCGGCGCACAACGCCGAGTTCGATCGACGGGTACTGAATGCCTGCTGCGCTCGACATCGGATACGCCCGCCGCGCAAGCGTTTCGTCTGCACGGTGGAACTGGCGCGGCGCCAGTGGGGCCTGGGCAGCGCCAGGCTGCCGGATGTGTGCCGTCGTCTGGACATCGCTCTTCAGCACCATGACGCCGGTTCGGACGCGCTTGCCTGTGCGCGGATCGTGCTCGCGGCGCAGGCTGCCGGCTGGCGCCTCCGGTAGGCGCGGCGCTTCCAGCAACCAGCTCTTGCAGGGCGCGGTGGAGGCGCCCGCCGCCGCTACGGGTAGTACCCCGACATCGTCCGCACCTCGGCCCCGCGGCGGTCCACGTCGACCCGGATCACCCGGAAGTCGCTGTCGGGCCGGTTGTTGGTCGACTGGTAGGCGAGCAGGTAGCGGTTCCGCAGCTCGCGCTCGACCTGGTCGTAGACCGCATCGAGTTCGTCCACGTCTTCGATCAGGAAGGCCTGACCGCCGGTCTCTTCGGCGATGCGTTCCAGGACGCGCCGTGTGTTGCGGTCCCTGGCCGCGTGCTTGAGGCCGATGGCGTAGATCGTCACGCCCGAGCGCTTGACGGTCTCGAGCGCGCTCTCGAACGAGAAGGAGCTGTTCTCGTCCTTGCCGTCGGACAGGAGCAGGAGCGCCTTCTGGCCGCTGATGCCGTCGAAGTAGCTCAGCGAATAGACGAGACTGTCGTAGAGGGCGGTCGTGCCCGTGGCTTCGAGGCCCGCCAGCGCGCGGGCGAGCATGCCCGCGTCCTTCGTGAACCGGCTCTCGACCTGCGGACGGTTGGCGAAGGTGAGTACGGCCATCCGATCCTGCGGTTGAAGGGCCTTGTCCACGAACCGCTCCGCCGCGGTCTGGACCTGCTCGATCGACTCCTCCATAGAGGCTGACGTGTCGATCAGGAGACCGGCGTGGAACGGGGTGTCGTCCACCCACTCGAAGCGGCGAATGGTCTGCGCGGCGCCGTCTTCGGTGACCTCGAAGCTGTCCTGCGAAAGTCCGGGGATCGGCCGTCCCGCGGCGTCCACCACGCTGGCGAACAGTTCGACGTACTGGACGTTGATCCGTTCGATCGGACTCGGGCTGTTGATGAACACGACGTCCTCGGTGCTGCTGCCGTCGGCGAGGAACGCAGCGGCGCGCAGGTAGGTCAGGGTCGGTCCGTCGAGAACCACAGGTTGCACCCAGGGCGGCTGGTAGAGGGTGGCGATCCGTTCCTCGCCCAGGAAGAGCTCCAGGCGTTCGATCTCCTCGCCGTCCGGGGTAGCGATCTCGACCACGGCCCGCGTGCTCTCGAGGTACTGCTCGCCCGAGCGGGGTTCGATGAACCGGGCGCGGAAACGCTGGCCGCCGCGGTTGACGGACATCTCGTCCGAGGCGACGACCTCGCCGTCCTTCAGTCCTTCGACGCGCACGCGGTGCTCAGTGGGATGGGAGCCGAGATTCAGTTCCACATCGAAGGGGGGGCGGCGCTTGCGCAGGATCTCCCGGCCGTCGAGCCAGAAGGCGACAGCGTCGAAGTCTCCGATCGCGTGAGTCGAGAAGCGGACCATCCCCACCCGCACCCGCTCGTCCCGCGACGGAACCAGGCGCAGCAACCGCTCGCCGCGGGCAGCGGCCGCGGTCGCCTCGGCCAGGGCCGGGAAGGTCTCGAGAATGCTCTTGCGCAACGACTGCCCGTCCTGCAGGTTGGGCACCGGGATCGTCTCCTCGACGATGGCGAACCGCTCGCCGAAGACATCCTCGATCTTGAGCCGGATCTGGACCTCGCCGGGTCGCAGGTAGCGGGTGAAGACGAGCGGGATGCTGTCCGCTGCCTCGCCGTCGCCGTCGTTGCTGTCGGCGGGCAGTTCGAACCGGTAGCGGAAGGTCTCGAACAGGTGGTCGTCGCGGATCACCTCGCCCGTCATCTGAAAGCTGTGGTACTCGCGGTCCTGGAAGCTCTTCCGGCCGGCGGTAGCGGTCGGGACCAGAACGAGGCCGTGAGTCACGGTGCGAGTCTGGTTCCGGCCCGGGAACTCCCACCGCGTCTCGACGTCGAAGCGGGGCGCGGTGTCCGGGACCTCGGTAGTGAAGGAGGCGAAGGTGGCCAGCCATTCCTCCGGCGGCTCGGGCGGCCTGGAGACCCGCTCGATGACGGAGGCGCCGCCAAGGTCGTTCTGCAGTGCGCGGGCGGCCCACGGCAGCCACTCGTCAGCGCACAGAAGGGCGATGTTCGTGGAGGGAAGGCCCCGCCGCGCCGCCGGCCGCCGCGCGGTGCTCTCATGCCAGAGCACGTAGGGGCGGTTCCTGGTGGCCGTCAGGAAGATGACCACGAAGTGCCGCGGCGTGCGGTCGCTGCCTCCGTAGAACCAGATCTCCAGTTCGCTGCCGCGCGAGAGGCAGAGCGAGGCGGTCCGCCCGTCGGGCAAGGTGAACCGACCGGGTGGGCCGTTCAGCAGATAGAAGACCGCGCGGGCGTCTTCGAGCGTGCCCCACTGGGCGAGCGCGGCGTCCACCCGGTCCTCCCATAGCACCTGGAGTTCGTTCAACCGCGTCGCAGGATCGGGATCCCGGGCCTTCCAGAAGGCCTGGATGAACGCCTCGCGGCGGTAGTCCTCGGGAAGGTTGACGAAGAACTCCCGTTCCTCTTCGCTGATCAGCGGCCCGACCCGTTCGAGCCAGCGAACGAAACGGATGTCGAGCGGCTTCGGCGGCGCGGCGTCCGGATCCGTGTCGGCAGCGAGCGGACCGTGGCCGGCCAGTTGCAGCAGCGATGCGGCCAGGGTCGCGGCGATCCACAGGCGGGCGGTCATCGGCGTTCCGGTCTGGCCGGGCGTCAGTGTCCTGAACGCCCCCGCCTGCGGACCCGGCGCAGGACGCAGGCGGCCGCTGCCAGCCCCAGGACCGAACCGGCGATGGCAACGTCCTGCCTCAGCCACGCGCCGGCGCTCAGGCCGCCGACGAGCACCTGGTCGACCATGCGCAGGAACAGGAAGATCAGGGCGATCAGCAGCGGCGAGTTGTATTCCCGCAACATCACGGTGCGCCAGCTGAAGCGGGTCTCGGGAGCAGTCCAGAGGCCGGGGCGAGGCCAGAATGTCGGTGTGCGCTCCGCCCAGCGTCGATGACGGACGCCGAAGCGCCTGGCGAGAAAACGCTCCTCGGCGGCGATCACCCGCTCGTAGAGCAGCCAGTAGACGAGCGCCGCCGTCAGCACGAACCACCAGGACCTGACTGCGAGCGCGAAACCGAGGAGGACGAACAGGTTGCCGAGGTAGATCGGATGGCGGCTCAGCGAGTACATGCCGGTGGTGTTCAGCCGGCTGGCGCTCGGACCTCGGACGCTGCGGGTCGATGCGCCGGGCGGGGCCGAACCCACCGCGGCCGCCCGCACGGCCATGCCGAGCAGGGACACCGCGAGGCATGCGGCAAACCAGCCGAGACCCGGTTCCGCGGGCAGGGCGGCGGCCCGGCGTTCCAGAACCGCGAGTGCGGCCGCGGGCAGCAGGAAGACGACGAACAGGCCCCGGTGCCTGAACAGGAACAGGCCCTGGTCGGCCAGCCGGCGATCGAGGGGGCCGAAGGTGCGCCGCGACCCGGGCCGCCGAGAGGAGGTCGCGGCCGCTTCGCCGGTGCCTTCCGGAAGCAGTCTCGGCGCCGCGGCGTCCGTCGCCAGGTCGGGCGCCAGGCTCAGACTGTCGCTGTCGTTCATGGTTCCGCCTTCGACAGGGCCGCGACGCGTGCGGCTGCTTCCGGAGTGGTCAGCAGCACATGGCCTTGACGCGGGTCGTGATCCCGACTCACTTCGACCAGCCCGATCGGCGGGTCCAGAGCTTCCAGGTTGTCTCGTTCGATGAGCAGCCAGACGGGTCCGTCGGTGCGGGCAGCGAACCGGCGGAGCGCTTCCTCGTCTCCCTGATCGTGAACCTGGGTACCGCCGTGGAGGTCCACGGCGAAGCGCCGGGTGTAGAACAGGAACGCGGCATCGGGAACAGGGTAGATCGCGTACGGCTCCTCGGGTTCCGCCCACTGGACCAGGTCGCGCGAAAGGGTGCGGGCCGACTTGAAGGCGTCGCCCAGCGGCAGGAAGCGCACGGCGGCGGCCGACATGGCGAGTCCGAGGCCGGTCGCAAGGCAGGCTATCAGCAGATCGGGACGGCGTCGGGCCGCCAGCCAGAGGCCCGCCAGACCGGCGAGCAGGAGCAGCGCGGCGAGGACCTGGAGACCGAGGATCGTTCCGGCCGGGACCGCGCCTTCGGGCAGGTCGCGGGCCGCTGCCGGCGCGGCCGCGACCACGACTCCGAACAGCACGGGCAAGGCGGCCGCGGAGACCAGGAAGGCCGTCCGGTAGCGCGGCCAGCGATCGCGGACGAGCAGCACGCCGTGGGCGGTGAGCATCGCCAGGGGCGCCGCGAGCGCCAGCAGGTAGACGGTGCGCTTGCCGCCGGACAGGCTGAAGAACACGAAGGTGCTGGCGATCCAGATCAGGAGGAACCGGACTGCCCGTGCCTGGCGGCTCTCGGGCTCTTCGCGGGAACGCCGGAAGGCAGCGTGGACCGCGACCGGGGCCAGCAGCGACCAGGGAGCGAACGTTCCGGGCAGGGTCTGGAAGTAGTAGTGCCAGGGTCTGGGATGGTACGTGCCGCCGGCGTAGCGGGACAGGGTCTGGTCGACCAGCAGAGCGTCGAGGTAGGACCGCCCGGCCAGCCACACCGCGGGGCCGAACCAGGCCAGGACGATGGCGGCCCACAGCAGCAGTCCGCGGCCGAGCCGGAGTTCGGTGAAGCCTGCACGGTCGCGCTCGCAGGCCAGGAACAGCGTGACCGCGAGCAGCGGCACGATCAGCCCCACCGGCCCCTTGGCCAGCGTGGCGAGCCCGGCGCAGGCGAAGAACCCGAGGCTCCACCGGGCACTCCACCGCGCGTGGCGGCCCGCGGCCCCTTCCGCGGCGCCGAAGTGTCCGCGTGCCCAGAACAGGATCGCCAGCAGCTCCAGGAACGTGAGCGTCATGTCGATCTGCCCGACCCGGGCGTTCCACATGACCAGGGCCGACGTGAGAAAGACCGGCGCCGCCAGCCACGCCGTCGGCCGGCCCAGGAGCCTGCGGGCAAGGGCGAAGACGACGAGAACGGAACCGACCCCGGCCAGGAGGGACGGCAGCCGCGCCGCCACCTCGTCGACGCCGCCGCGCAGGGCGCCGAAGAGCGCGATGTTCCAGAAGTGAAGCGGCGGCTTGTGCGTGTAGGTCTCGCCGTTCAGGCGCGGCACGAGGAAGTGCTCCAAGGCCATCGGCGGCGCGAGCATCTCCCGCGCGACTTCCGCGTAGCGCGGCTCGTCGGGGTTCCAGAGGTCGCGGCTGCCGATGCCGGGCAGCAGGACGGCCAGCGCGGCCGCGCCGAGCACCAGATACGGCAGCAGGCGTCCTCGCACGAGGCGATCCTGACACAGCGGCGGCTGTCCGTCGCCGTGGGAGGTGAGGGATACCGAACCGCTCCGCGTTGCCGGGCCAGGCCGGGTTGTCACGCCAGGTCGGCGGTCCGGGTTCATCCTTGGCCTGTCAGGCCTCCCGGCCTTGCGAACGGCCTTCCCGCTGACCCTCCCGCTGACCCTTCCCGACTGCCGTGACCCTTCCCGACCACCCTTCCCGGCGATAGGGTAGGAGTGTTCCTGTCTCCACGCTCTTCCACCTGAAGGATCACTTCGAGCGCAGCCGGAGGTACGCCGCCGATGGGCCAACTGCCGAAGTCCGTGATCATCACGGACGACACGATGAGGGAAGGGCTGCAGATCGAAAGCGCCGACATACCGGTTTCGGAGAAACTGCGGTTGCTCGATGCCTTGGGAGAGACCGGTGCCAAGGTCATCTCGATCGGCTCCTATGCCCACCCGAAGTGGACCCCCCAGATGGCCTGCATCGACGAGATCGCCGAGCGCTTCGTGCCCAGGCCTGGCGTTCGCTACACGGCGGCGATCTTCAACCGGATCGGGTTCGAGCGCGCGGATCGCTGGTATCCCAAGCTCGATGTCCGGCAGCGCCGGATCGGGACCCACGTGGAGTTGTGCGACACCTTCGCCCGCCGCAACTACAACGCCACGCAGGCGCAGCAGATCGAGCGCATTCCGGACGCGATCGAACGAGCCCGGGCGGGCGGGGCCACGTCGGGCGCCGTGGCGATCGGCAACCCCTTCGGCTCGAACTTCGAAGGCCCGTTCACGCTCGAGCAGCGACTCGACCTGCTGGCGCTGATGATCGACCGCTGGCACGAGAAGGGTCTTGCGGTCACCCGCTGCTCGATCATCGAGGCGATGGGCTGGAACATGCCGCATACCGTGCGCGAGACGATCCTCGCGATCCGGGAGCGCTGGCCCGAGATCACGGATTTCCACTGCCACCTTCACAACACCCGCGGCGCGTCGATCGCCAGCTACTACGAGGCGCTGAAGCTCGGCGTGCGCGAGTTCGACACCTCGATCGGCGGCATGGGCGGGTGCCCGTACTGCGGCAACGGCCGCGCCGCGGGTCACGTCCCCACCGAGGACTTCGTCGACTTCTGTCACGAGCTGGGGATCGAGACCGGGTACCGGCTGGACAAGCTGATCGAGGCGGCCTGGATCGCGGAGGAGGTCGTCGGCCATCCGCTCTGGGGCCATGTCTCCAAGGCGGGACCCAGGCCGCGGGACGGCGACCTGTACCCCCGCCAGATGCCCTTCGTGGAGACGCTGGAAGAGGCCTCCCACTTCCGCAACGGACCTCCGGTCTACGCCGGCCAGCGCTCTCCGTGGCGGCCTGACGCCGCCCTGTATCGGGAGTGATGAACCGTATCGGGAATGACGAACCGTATCGGGAATGACGAACCGTATCGGGAATGACGAACCGTATCGGGAATGACGAAACCGTGTCGGGAGTGGCGGCAGCGATGACAGCAGGATGACGGAAGCCGGTACGGCCGGGCCTTCCGGGGCCGTTCGCTACGAGGCGGACGAGCAGACGCCGACGTTGCTCGCGGCGGCCATGGGTCTGCAATACGCGACGCTGACCGTCGCCGGGATCGTGCTGACCCCGGCCATCATCGTCCGCGCGGCCGGCGTCGACAGCGGCGCCTACCTGGAATGGGCCGTGTTCGGGGCGATCTTCGTCAGCGGCATCGCGACCATCCTGCAGGCGCGGCGGCTGTGGCGGATAGGGGCCGGCTACATCCTGCTCATGGGGACATCGGGCGCCTTCATCGCCGTCAGCATCGCGGCCCTCAGTGCGGGCGGTCCGGTGCTTCTCGCGAAGCTGGTCATCGTCTCTTCGCTGTTCCAGTTCCTTCTCTCGGCGCGCCTGTTGCTGCTGCGACGGCTGTTCACGACGACCGTCACCGGCACGGTGATCATGCTGATCTCGGTCAGCGTCATGCCGATCGTGTTCGATCAGTTGGCGCTGACGCCCGAGAACGCGCCGGCGGCGGCCGGGCCGATCTCGTTCGCGGTAGCCATGGCGGTCATGGTCGCATTCGGTCTGCGAGCCGCGGGCATGTGGCGGCTCTGGGCGCCGGTCGCCGGTGTCGTCGCCGGCTCGATCGTCGCCGGCCCTCTGGGGCTCTACGAGTTCCAGCGGGTGGCGGAGGCTGCCTGGATCGGTGCTCCCGCCGGCGGCTGGCCCGGCTTCGATCTGACCTTCGGCCCCGACTTCTGGGCGCTGCTGCCGGGCTTCGTGATCGTGACGCTGATCGGGGCCGTCGAGACGATCGGCGATGCAGTGGGCATCCAGCGGGTCTCCTGGCGCCAGCCGCGGGCGCCGGACTACCGGGCTGTCCAGGGCGCGGTCGCCGCGGATGGTCTCGGCAACCTGCTCTCGGGACTCGCGGGCACGGTGCCGAACACGACGTACTCGACCAGCGTTTCGGTGACGGAACTGACGGGCGTCGCATCGCGCCGAGTGGGGACGTGGATCGGCATCATCTTCATCGCCCTGGCGTTTCTGCCCAAGGCGCTGGCGCTGGTTCTTGCCATTCCGGGCCCGGTCGCCGGGGCGTACCTGCTGGTGCTGATCGCCATCCTGTTCGTCCTGGGCGCCCGGATCGCCGGCCACGGCGGACTGGACTACCGGAAGGCACTAGTGATCGGCGTCTCGTTCTGGGTCGGCGTGGGCTTCGAGAACGGCCTGATCTTCGGCGATCAGCTCGGCGGTTGGGCGGCGTCCATCCTCGGCAACGGCATGACGGCGGGAGGACTCACCGCGATCTGCCTCACCGCGTTCCTCGAGTTCACCGGGGTCCGCCGGCGTCGGCTGGAGACCGAGGTCGACCCGGCGTCCGTGGCCGGGATCGGCCGCTTCCTCGGCGGTCAGGCCGCGCGGGCGCGCTGGAGCGCGCAGGCCGTCGAGCGCCTGCTGTCGGCGGGGGAGGAAGCCCTGCTCAGCCTGCTGGGCAGTGACGGAAAGCAGGAAGGGAAAGGCGGCGCCACACGCCGGTTGCTGCTCCTCGCTCGAATCGACCGCCAGAAAGCCGAACTCGAGTTCGTCGCGGCGCCCGCCGGGCGCAACATCGAGGATCGGTTGGTGCTGATGACGCCCGAGGCTCCGGTTCCGGTCGAGCACGAGCTCTCGTTGCGACTCCTCCGCCACGCTGCGTCCTCGGTGCAGCATCAGCAGTACCACGACACGGACGTGCTCACGGTCACGGTGAGCAGCGACAGCAAGGATGCAGGGGCGCAGGTGAACACGGCGGGCATCTGAGGGACCTCACGTGTCGCACGACTCCACGCGGGCGGCCGTCCTGTTCTGCCGGACATGGAGCCCGGGCTGCCAGTGGTCCGCGTGCCCGAACCCGCTCAGGCGGACAGCATTGGAGCATCGAATCGGAGCGTTGTAGGATGCAAGGAGAAGAGGTCGCGCTGCTGACGACTCGACCGCCGGATCGGCTTGAACAAGTGACAGACAGTCCTCACCTCACGTTCGTCGAGGAGATTCTGCTCCTCCTTCTCGACGACGAAACGGGCGCGATGAAGCGCGTCGCGCCGATCGTGATGGAGTTGCTCATTGCCGGCGCCATCCTGATGGACCTTGCGCTGCGCGACCGTCTGGACTGCGATCTCCGGACCATGGTCGTCGTCGATGCGACGCCCGTGGGCGAGGAGATCCTGGATGGTCCGCTGGCCGAGATGGCCGCTGCCGACGACGAGGCGGATCCCCGGACCTGGGTGGTCAGGCTTTCGTCCCGCAGCAAGGAGATCCAGGAAGCGGCGCTCGAGCGTCTGGTGGAGCGTGGGATTCTCCGGGTAGAGGATCGGAGATTCCTGTGGGTGTTCGGCAGCCGCCGCTACCCGATGGTTGACGATCGGGAAGAGCGGGAGGTCAAGCTCCGCATCCTGGACGTGCTGCTGAGCGACCGGATTCCGGCCCCGAGGGATGTGGCGCTGATCTGCCTGGCCGACGCCTCGAACGCCTTCGAGGTCATTCTCAGTCCCCAGGAGCTGCGGCACGCGGCGGCGCGGATCGAGCTGGTCCGCGGCTTCGACCTGATCGGCCAGGCGATGGGCCGGGCGATCCAGAAGTCCATCGAGGACATTGCCGCCGCATCGGCGACGGCCCATCATCCCTTCTATTGAACGACCCATTCGGACCGGGAGAGCATCTGGCGTGACCGAGACCACGAGCATCGGAAGTTCGAAGATCGAAACCGCAGCCTCCGGCAGCGTGGCGATCTGGGCGCCCGAGGGGCGTCTCGACGCCGTGAGCGCGCCGGATCTGCAGCGCGCCATGATGGCCGCTATCGATGGGGGCGCCTCGGAGGTCGTCCTGGATCTGAGCGGAACCCGCTACATGAGCAGCGCCGGCCTCCGCGTGGTGCTGGTCGTCGCCAGGGCCCTGCAGGCCGGGAACGGACGCTTCGCCGTATGCGGCCTGAACGACGAGGTGAAGGAGCTGTTCGAGGTCAGCGGCTTCAGCCGGATCGTCAACATCGTGGCGGACCGCGATGCTGCGGTGGCCGCGGTCCGGCAGGCCGACTGACACGCCGGAGCCGGCGGCAGACGGTGCCGGCCTTCCTGGCCGGCGTGCGGGACCGGCAGCGCCCGCAGGCCTCTCCCGAGGGCGTTCATTCCGACGCGGCGATTTCGCGCTTCGTCCTGAACGAGGCGCCGCCGGCGGGCGCCATGGACCCGTCAGGGACCATTAGTGCCAGGAACCTTCAGGGCCGCCGCGTCAGTTGCTCGGCCTCTGCCAGGACGACCGCCGAGTGGGCCGCGTTCGCACCGTAGTAGCGGACGAATCGGTTTGTCTCCTGTGCATCGTAGGCGGCGAGATTGCGCGCCCAACGGTAACCGATGGTCTGGAACATCAGGCGGACCGTGACGGTCACCTCGTCCACGGACGGCTCGACTGCGACGCGGTAGCGGATCGAGTCGCCAGCGGCCAGGAAGTCGGGATCGTCGGCGGCCCTGCCCTGGACGGTGACGTCGGTCGGCGCGGTCGACTTGTCGAAGCCGGTCGGCAGCAGTCGGTTGTCCTTCACGTAACGGACCCCGCGCAGGAGAGCCGTCGTCACGTTGCCCCGGTGGTCCACGATGATCGACTCGTAGATCTGCACTTCGCCGGGGTCGTCGATCTGCTCGTGGTGCGGCTCGAAAGCCAGGGGGTCGGCATCGTTGTCATTGCCCGCGATCGATCCGTCGGCCTGGAGCGCGCCGGTCTCGAAGTGCGTCGCGCCGTGCTGGTCCTTCACCGTCAGGTGGATCCATGCACGTCGGGACGGGTACGCGGTCGGCAGCTTGTGGCCGGCCAGGTTTCGTAGCGCCAGATCCACCACGACAGCGTCATCGTGGAAGCGGATGTCGAACCGCTCGATGGCGGCGGTGCTGTTCTGCAGGTGAGCGAGAGTGTCCTCGGCGGACCGCTTCAGCTCGGCTGCCGGCGCGGTGACGAGCAGTTCGTCCCGGTACAGATCGAGCAGTCGGAGCATGAACACGTTGCCGCCCCGGAAGGCGTGTCGGGAAAGACCCTCGCGCGCCTCACCGAGAACGGAGGAGATCGGCGCCTCGGCTGCCGTCGGCATGTGACAGTCCTGGCAGCTCCGGTTGCCGCGGTAGCTGCTGTGGCGCCATTCCAGGTACGGGACCTGTTCCGGAAGCCGGCCGACTTCGTGACCCGAGTCGTCGAGTGCCGTCGTGAAGAGGGTGTGGCATGTGGCGCAGAGTTCGGACTCCTGAACGTGAGCCCCGACCGCAGGCGAGAAGCCCGTGGCGGACTCCATGATCTCCTGCAGGCCCGCGTCGACGTCGTCGAAAGGGCCGAAGATGGGCGGGGCGTCGGACGCCGAGCCGGTGATCCGGTAGCCGCCGTCGAAGCTCTCCTCCTCGCCGAAGTGGTCGGGCCGGATCTGGTGGCATGCCGTGCACGACACTCCGTCCAGAGCCAGCAGGGACTCTGTCGGCAGGGCGGCGGATGAGCCGAGGTGCGCAAAGACCCGGCCGGATCTGCCTTCTGCCCGTGCAGCCGTTCGCGCCATCGGCATGTGGCAGGTAGAGCAGGTGTCCTCGATCTCCGCCTGAAGTTCCGGCTGATCCATGATCTCCCGCCGCACGGCCGCTTGCCAGTACGGGTCCTTGGCCGCGTGCGCCATCATCGTGCCTCGCCACTCGTGGCCGATCGAGACGTCCCGGCCTTGGGCGTCGCGCAGGTTGCTGTGGCATGCGATGCACTGTTCGGCCGTCTCGAAGACCGGCGGCGTCGAGGGCGGGTCGGCTTGCTGCGCCAGGGCTGCCGTGGACACGACGAGTCCGGTCAGCGCCCGGCAGGCCTGACGTGGAAGTGCGCCCCGTTCACCATCCATCGAAGAACCCTCCGTCGAACCAGTCCCAGAGGAGATAGACGAGCGTCTGGGTTCCCCGGTCGTCCTCGTCGTCGAGCGGCAGCCGTACTCCGAGGTTGAGCAGTACGTGTTGCCTCTTGCTCAGGCTGACCTGGACCTGGGGTACCATGTCAACGCGGGTCAAGGCGTCGGATCCCAGGTCGCGCGAGGCCAGGACCTCGATCATCGGTGTCCAAACCCGTCCGAAGCCGCCCTCGGTCCAGGTTCTGCCCCACACTGCCCGCAGTTCTGCCGCATCTTCCGCTTCGGCTTCCGTCGCCACCTCGGCAAGCACCTGGAACTGGAGAAAGGCGTCTCCTGGCAGCAGCTTCGCGTACGCGGCGAAGGGCTCGAAGATCGCCAGCCTGCTGGACCAGCTGTCCGCTCCGGTTCCCCGGGCCAGGATGGCCTCCGCTCCGACGCTCCAGATCGAACCGCGTTCGAGGTCGTGGCTGACCGCATGCTTGTAGCCGAGTGCGACGTCGCCCAGGCCGATCTTGCGGCCCGTGCCAGCGGCCGCTCCGGGCGAAGGATCGACTGTCTGTTCCTCCTTGCCGTAGGTCAGAGGCAGGGCGATCTCTACCATGCCCTGCGGCCCGATCCGCTTCTCGTACAGGAGCTCGACCTCCCTCGCCCCGTGGTCGCGGTTGGCGCCGAAAGAGGCGGTGACCACGATTTCGTCCTCTGGAAAGGCCTTCTCCGTGAACAGGGGCCTTGGCAGGTTGAACTCGCCCCTGGGCCAGGAGGCATTGACGCAGAACGTGCGGACGTGCCGCAGGACGGCGTCGATTTCAGGCTGTCCGAGGGCCTTCCCGAAGGCCGGCATCATGCGGTCGAAGGCCCGCACGGGTCCGCCTTCGTGGACGACGGCGAACCAGTCGGGATCGGGTTCGCGGGAAGCGAAGGAGCAATCCGTGAAGTCGGGGAGCGGAGTGGCGAATCCGACGTCCTCCTGCGGCCGGCCCCGACCGTCGTCGCCGTGGCAGGCCGCACAGGCGGCGGTGTACCGTTCGGCGTCGGTTGGCGGCTGCGCCAGCACGATGGCCGGCCACAGAATGGCAATCAGCCCGAGCCGTAGAAGGGTCAACCGTCTCCAGCCCCCCCCCCCCCCCCGTTCTGGAAGACGGATTCGGGAAGGCGGACGAACGACCTGGGGTGTGGCGGACCGAGTTCTACAGCGACCAGCCATGCCGGTATCTCGGCTGGATGTACTCCCGCGGCACGTCGACGCCGTTGGTCACCTTCATCTTCTTCGGGTTCCAGACGATCTCCTGCTGCGTGCGGACCGCCAGGTTGCCGAGCAGCGCGGTTTCGGTCATCGGACCGGCGTGATCGTGGAAGTTCGACCCGTCCGGGTTCGTGGTGCCCGCCTTGATCGCCTCGATCCACTGCCTGTAGTGCCCTTCGGTCCGCTCGTAGGACGGGGCGACGGGGTTCTTCTCGATCTTCTCGCGCAGCTTCGACGGGTAGATCGTGGGCCTGTTGGCGTAGATGTCGGCCGTGATGATGCCCTTCGTGCCCACGAACAACTGGCCGCTCCTGCCCGGCGGCCACCTGCCCTCGAAGACCTTCGGCTTCGGCGGCGTCAGGTTGCCGTCGCGCCAGACCACGGTCATCTTCGGGCGGTTGCCGCGGGCCGGATACTCGAAGGTGATCCGGGTCGAGGCGGGGGCCGTCTCCTTGTACAGCGGCGTCGACTCGGCGTGGACGGACGAAGGGTCGCGCAGGTCGAAGACCCAGAACGCGGCGTCCATCGCGTGGCAGGCGATGTCGCCGATCGCGCCGGTGCCGAAGTCCCACCAGCCGCGCCAGTTGAACGGATGGTAGTAGTCCGGATGGTACGGCCGGTCGGGCGCCGGGCCGAGCCAGAGGTCCCAGGCGACGTGCTCCGGCACTTCGTGGACTTCCTCGGGACGCTTCAGCGCCTGCGGCCAGATCGGCCGGTTCGTCCAGTACTCGACCAGGTTCACCTCGCCGATCACGCCGGCCTCGATCCACTCGCGGATCAGTCGGGAGCCTTCTCCCGCGTGGCCCTGGTTGCCCATCTGGGTCGCGGTGCCGGCCTTGCGCGCAGCCTTGCCGACCATTCGCGCCTCCCAGATCGTGCGCGTCAGCGGCTTCTGGGTGAACACGTGGAGACCGTGCTCGAGCGCGGCGACCGAGATCACGGCGTGGGTGTGATCGGCGGTCGACACCATGACCGCATCGAGCTCGTCGGCGTGCCTGTCGAGCAGCTCGCGGTAGTCGTGGTAGCGCTTCGCGTCGGGATGGGCATTCATTGCCTGCTCGGCGCGCTTCCAGTCGATGTCGCAGAGAGCGACGATGTTCTCGCTCGAGACGCCTTCGATGTCGCTCCTGCCCTTGCCTCCGGCGCCGATTGCCGCGATGTTCAGCTTGTCGCTGGGCGCCGGCTTCCCGCGTCCCAGCACGCGGCGAGGGACGATCATCCAGCCTGCGCCGGCGGCTGCGGCGCCGAGCACGCTGCGGCGGGTCATGTCTTGCTTCGGCATCCCATCCTGCCTTTCCCGATCGGCTTGAAGTGCCCGGTGGTTGTGCGGCGGCGGCTGTCCGTTGGACCGTGCGGTAGGTTAGCGCATTCGTTGGCCATGCGGGCGCAGGGGTGCCGTGGCGCTCCGCGCCGTTCCGGGTGAAGGAAGATCCAGAATGTCAGAGTTCATGACGCCGAAGGCGAAGGTTCAGACGAGGATCCCGACGAAGGTCTGCGTGAAGCGCCGACGGAAGGTCCGGCGGACGAGTCGCATCAGCGGCGTGCGCCGAACCCTGGCGCCGCGCCCGGGCTCTCCGGGTCTCGGCTTTCCGGGTCTCGGCTCGGTGCGCCTGGGCCTTGGCGGGATCGCCTGTCTGGGCAGCGCCTGTCTCTTCATCCTGGCTGCAGGCGCGGTCCGGGGGCAGACGGCGCAGACGCGGGAACACGGCAAGTCCGCTTACGGGGAGTGGCAGCATCATGGCGGCGACCATGCGTCCAGCCGCTACTCGCCGCTGAGCCAGATCGACGGCTCGAACTTCGGCCGGCTCGAGATCGCCTGGCGCTGGCGCACTGCGGACCACGAAGTGCCGATGGACGTGCTGCCGGGCTACGACACCGGGTTCTACCGCTCCGTGCCGCTGATGATCGGCGGCCGGCTGTTCGCACCGACCAGCCTCGGCCAGGTGGCCCTGCTCGACCCGGCCACCGGCGAGCAGAAGTGGGTCTACAACCCGAAGACCTGGGAGCGCGGCGGCACCACCATGCGGCCGGTCGGCGCCCGCGGCATCGAGTACTGGACGGACGGGGAGAAGGAGCGCCTGTTCGTTGCCACGATCGGCCGCCAGCTCGTGTCGGTCGACGCCGCCGCAGGCGAGGCCGACCGCGCCTTCGGCGAGGACGGCATGGTCGACCTGGCCCGCGACCTGGGCCCGGGCGAGTACTCGATTCGGCACATCACGCACGGCGCGCCGCCGATCGTCGTGGGCAACAGCGTGATCGTCGGCTCGAAGATCTTCGACTACTCGATCAGGAGCGACGCGCCGCCCGGCCACGTGCGCGCCTACGACGTCCACACGGGCGAGTTCAAGTGGCGCTTCAACACGATCCCGCGCGACGACGAGTTCGGTGTCGAGACCTGGGAGAACGAGTCCTGGCGGACGGCCGGCAACGCGAACGTGTGGACGTCGATGAGCGCGGACCACGAGCTGGGCTACGTCTACCTGCCGACCAGCACGCCGTCGAACGACTACTACGGAGCCGATCGTCCGGGTGACAACCTCTTTGCCGAGAGCCTGGTCTGCGTCAATGCAGAGACGGGCGAGCGTGTCTGGCACTTCCAGACCGTCCGCCACGGCATCTGGGACTACGACATCGCATCGGCGCCGAACCTGATCGACATCGTCGTCGACGGCAGGCTGATCAAGGCTGTCGCCCAGGTCTCGAAGACCGGCTTCACCTACGTCTTCGACCGGGCCACCGGCGAGCGGGTGTGGCCGATCGAGGATCGCCCCGTGAACCACGAGTCGACGGTGCCGGGCGAGAAGCTGTCGAAGACCCAGCCGTTCCCGACCAGGCCGCCGCCGTTCGAGCGCCAGGGCGTCAGCGAGGACGACCTGATCGACTGGACGCCGGAACTGCGGCAGGAGGCACTGGAGATCGCCGAGAAGCTGGTGCTGGCGCCGATGTTCCCGCCCCTGATCGTCCAGGGCGAGGGCGGGAAGGAAGGCGTGCTGGTCGTGCCGGGGGCAGCCGGCGGAGCGAACCATCCCGGCGCGTCCGTCGATCCGATGACCGGCGTGCTCTTCGTCGAGTCGCAGAACCGGCCGGTCGGCATGTCCCTGATCGAGCCGGACCGGGCCCGTGGTCCGGACTGGCGCTATGTGATCGGCTACGTCGACTCGAGCGGGCCGCGGGGCCTGCCGCTGGTGAAGCCTCCCTACCGGACGATCACCGCGATCGATCTGAACCGCGGAGAACACCTCTGGCGCATCCCTGTCGGTCCCGGCCCGAAAGATCACCCGGCGATCGCGCACCTGAACCTGGGCGACATGGGCACCCCCTACATCGGCCTGCCGGCGGACGGCGGCCTGCTCGTCACCCGCACGCTCCTGATCGGCTTCGTGGCCCTGCCCGACGAGGACGACCCCCGCACCAGCAGCGGCGGTCTCCTGCGCGCCTACGACAAGGCGACCGGCGAGCTGCTTGCGGAAGTGGAAACCGACGTCTGGCTGCACGGCCCGCCGATGACCTACATGCATGAAGGTCGGCAGTACATCGTGATCGCAGGCGGCGGCGCGCGCAACCGCCGGATACCGGATGAGCTGATCGCCTTCGCCCTGCCGGGGTCGGAGGTCGGAGGTCGGGGGTCGAGATGAGCCCCTGGACGCCGGTGCTTCTCCTGGCGGCGCTTGCCGTGGCACCGGTCGCCGCCCCGGCCGCCGCCGAGTGCGAACTTCGCGAGGCCGCAGGTCCGGTGAGCGTCGAGTCGTGCCCGATCGAGAACGCCGACTACCCCGTGGTGCGCGCCGAGATGACCGTCCGGGGCTCCATGTCGGCCGTCGTCGCCCTGCTCGGCGACGCGGAGGCCTGCCCCGAATGGCAGTCCATGTGCGTGGAGGAACGCGCGACCCCGCAGGACGCCCCCTTCCGGACCCTCCGTCAGCGCGTCTCCGGCAAGGGCATGAGCCGGCGCATCACGATGGACCGCGCCGCCTGGTGGCGCACTGCCGACGGCGTCGTGGTCGGCGACGTGGTCGGCGCCGACGACCTGACCCCGGAGTTCGAGGGCAAGCGCGTCCTCTGCGTCCGATCCCGCTGGTTCATCTCCCCGGGCGACGAAGCAGGCACGATCACGGTCGTCCAGAAGACCGTCAGCGACCCGCAGCCCCCCTTCGGTCTGGGCGCCGGGGTCGTCACGCCGCGCACCGCGAAGACGCTGCTCGAGACCTTCACCAATCTGGCCGCGCTGCTCGCCGCCGGCAATCACGGCGCCGGCCCCGCCGTCGAGACCCTGCCGCTGCTGGAGGCGGAACTCCCGGACCTGGGCGCCGAGTTCGCCCGCTGCCAGGCCGCGCGCCGGTAGCGTCGAGCCGCGTCGAGCAACGCCCGCTCCGGGCTGGACCCGGCTGGCCTGGCGAAGGCAGGCTGTCCGGTGACTGTGACCTGGAACCTCGCAATCTGTCCACGCTGCGGATAGATTGCAAAGTTGTGCTGCCCAGAGAGGTGATGCCCGAGCTCGTGCTGGCCCTGTCCCGACAGCCGGCCGTGGCACTTCTGGGCCCGCGCCAGGCAGGCAAGACGACACTCGCGCTCGCTGTCGCGGAGCAGCGCAGGTCGGTCTATCTGGACCTTGAAGACCCGGACGACCGCAGGCGCTTGGTTGAACCCGCCCTGTTTCTCGAGGCGCTTGACGATCACCTTGTCGTCCTCGACGAGATCCACCGCGTGCCGGAGCTGTTCCAGCCGCTGCGCGGCATCATCGACCGCGGCCGACGGGCCGGCAAGGGCATCGGGCGTTTCCTGATCCTCGGCTCGGCTTCTGTCGACCTGCTCCGTCAGACCGGAGAGACGCTGGCCGGTCGCGTCGCCATGCTCGAGCTGACGCCCTTCACTGCCCTCGAAGTCGAAGATCGACGGGCGGTACGCGAGCGGCTCTGGCTGCGGGGCGGATTCCCGGAGAGCTGTCTCGCCCCCGACGACGAGGCCAGCTTGGCCTGGCGCAAGGACTTCATCCGCACCTACCTGGAGCGCGACATCGCAACCTTCGGGGTCCGCGTTCCGGCTGCCGCCCTCGGACGTCTCTGGACGATGCTCGCACATCGCCAGGGAACCCTCCTGAACGCGTCGGCGCTTGCCCGTGCGTTGGAAGTGAGCGCACAGTCGGTGACCCGCTACGTCGACCTGCTCGTCGAGCTGCTGCTGGTGCGGCGCCTGCTGCCGCTCGCCGCCAACATCGGCAAGCGTCTGGTCAAGTCGCCGAAGGTCTACATACGGGACAGCGGGCTGGTCCACGCTCTTCTCGGCGTGCCCACACTGACGGCACTTGCGGGACATCCGGTCGTGGGCCGCAGTTGGGAGGGCTTCGTCATCGAGACGCTGCTCTCCGTCTGTCCATGGCGCGCCTCGGCGTTCTTCTACCGGACCAGCGCGGGGGCCGAGATCGACCTCGTGATCGAACACGGCGACGGCGAGCGCTGGGCGGTCGAGATCAAGCGCAGCCTGAGCGCCAGAGCGAGACGCGGCTTCCACACCGCCTGCGCGGACATAGGCGCCAGTCGCGCCTTCGTCGTCCATGCGGGGGAAGACCGGTTCCCGGTGTCGGCGACCGCGGAGGGGATCGGTCTTCGATTGCTCGCGGAGGAGCTGCGCGGCCGGTCCGGCTGACCGCGGACGGCGAGCTAGCCGAGCACGAGCTCGGCGGCCTGGCGCAGCTCCTGCTTGCTGGCGGCGCCGACCAGGAGGGTCGTCACGTCGCTGTCCTCGAAGGCCTGGAGGCGGTCCCTGATCCGTTCGGGCGGGCCGACCAGCGAGATCTCGTCGGCGAAGTCGTCGGGGACGGCGGCGACGGCTTCCTGGCGCTTGCCGGTCATGAAGAGTTCCTGGATGCGGAAGGACTCTTCCTCCCAGCCCATGCGGGCCATCAGTTCGCGGTGGAAGTTGCGCTTCCTGGCGCCCATGCCGCCGACGTAGAGGGCGAGCGACTGCTTGATCGGGAGCAGGGCTTCGGAGACGTCGTCGTGGACGCGGAGTCGGGCGCCGTAGGCGACCTCGAAGCCGTTGCCGCGCCCGGCGAGCGAATCGGCGTAGACTTCGGGGCGCCAGGGCGAGTAGTACAGCGGCAGCCAACCGCTGCAGAGTTCGGCGGCGAGCGCCACGTTCTTCGGGCCTTCGGCGCCGAGGAAGATCGGCAGGTCGGAGCGCAGCGGGTGGACGATCGAGCGGAGCGGCTTGCCGAGGCCCCAGGAACCGTCGCCGGTGTAGGGAAGCTGGTAGTGCTCGCCGTGCTGGGTCACGGGCTCTTCGCGGGCGAGGATCTTCTGGATGATCTCGATGCAGGCGCGGGTACGGGAGATGGGCTTGGCGAAGGGCTGTCCGTACCAGCCCTCGACGACCTGGGGACCGGAGACGCCGAGACCGAGGATGACGCGGCCCCTGGAGAGGTGGTCCAGCGTCATCGCGTGCATCGCGGTCGCGGCCGGTGTGCGCGCGGAGATCTGCGCGATGCCGGTGCCAAGGCGGATCTTCGAGGTGTGAGCGCCGATCCAGGCCAGGGGCGTGAACACGTCCGAACCCCAGGCCTCGGCGGTGAAGACGCAGTCGTAGCCGAGCGTTTCCGCCTCGACCGCGATGTCCAGGAAGTCCGGCCGGGGCGCGGCGCCCCAGTAGCCGAGCTGCAGTCCGAGCTTGAGAGCCATGGCGCCGCACCCTAGCAGTCCGCCTGCGAAGCCCGGAAGACCGGCAACTCGGATCAGGCCATGCATGGAAGCGGGGTCGCTCGCCTTCGCAGCGGACGAGGCGTGCCGGGCCGCGGACGTCTGCCACGGACTGACAGCAGCGCTTGATAACTTGTGCGCCGTGTCGGTGAAGGACCAGTTCGATGCCCTTCGGATCGAGGAACTGGCGGCCCGCACCGGGTTCAAGTGGAGCCGTTACACCGCAAACGGCAGCGGCATCCTGCCGGCCTGGGTGGCGGACATGGACTTTCCGATCGCCGAGCCGATCCGGCGTGTGGTGCGGCACCTGGTCGATCGATCCGATCTCGGCTACTGCGAGCCGCCGGACATCGGCGATCTGCCCGAGATCTTCGGCCAGCGGATGGAGGAGCAGCTCGGATGGACAGTGGCGCCGGAGCGGATCCGGTTCCTGGTCAACGCGCTGCAGGGTCTCGATCTCTCGGTGCTGCTGAGCAGCGAAAAGGGCGAGGGGGTCGTGATCCAGACGCCGATCTACCCGCCCTTCCTCGAGGCGGTGGCGGGTACCGGCCGGAGACTCGTCGAATCGCCGCTGCGCCGAGGCCCCCGGTGCAGTTCGGGGACGGGGCGGTTCGAGATGGACCTCGACCGGTTGCGGTCCGTGATCGACAGGGACACGCGGCTGTTCATGCTCTGCAACCCGCACAACCCGAGCGGGCGCTCGTGGACCCGAGAGGAGCTTGTGGCGGTCGCCGAGCTGGCGGTCGAGCACGACCTGATCGTGCTTGCCGACGAGATCCACAACGAACTCGTGTTTCCGGGCCACCGGCACACGGTATTCGAGACCCTGGGTCCGGAAGTCAGGGAGCGGACGATCACGATCACGTCGGCGACGAAGTCGTTCAATCTCGCCGGGCTGGAACTCGCGCTGCTGGTGTTCGGAAGCGAGAAGCTGAAGAAGCGGTTCGACGAACTGCCGCACTTCGTCCTGGCGCATCCCGGCATCCTCGGCGTCGAGGCGTCGAGGACGGCATGGCGCGAAGGCGGTCCGTGGCTGCAGGAGGCAGTTGCCTATCTCGACGCGAACCGGGCGTTTCTGACCGATTTCCTGAACCGTCGCCTGCCCGGAGTCGTGCACGGACCTCAGGAGGCGACCTATCTGTACTGGCTCGACTGCCGGGATCTCGCCCTGCCGATGCCGGCGGCTCGTTTCTTCCTCGACCGGGCGCGGGTGGCGCTCAACGATGGGGCCGAGTTCGGGCCGTCGGACTCGCCGCTGGGCTTCGAGCACTGCGCGCGGCTCAACTTCGGGACCTCGCGCGCCATCCTCGAGCAGATCGTGGAGCGGATGGCGGCTGCGGTGGAGAGTGCCTGAGGAACATGGGGCTTCATGGTGCGTGCGGCCTTTGCGGAGATGGTCAGGCCTCGCCTCGCCGCGGCTCCATTCGGTGCGCCATGAAGCGGGCCGTGCGTTGCGCCTTCCAATGCGCCTTCGAGGGCTCGGTGCTGCTGATGGCGATGGCTCTGCTGGCGATGGCGCCCGCACCAGCCTCCGCTCAGCCTGCAACGGGTGAGGGCGGCGCATTGCAGGGCGGCACATTCCAGGGAAGTGCAATGCCCGACGCCGAGTGCCTGCGCGTGATGCGCCGTGCCCGGGTGCTGGAACTCCGGTCGCGGCCTGCGGACCAGGTGGTCTGGCTGAAGAGGGCCCGGGCGGAGTGCAACGAGCCGGTCGCTGCCCTGATCGCCCTGCTGCGAGTCCACCGGGACGAACCTCTTCCCGAGAACGAAGTCCGGGAGTATCGGCGCGAGCTGATCGCTGCCTTCGAGGATCCGTACGCTGCGCCGCCTCCCGGAGTCCTGGAGTACATCGCTCGCGGCGAGGCTACGGGCGAGACTGTTCTGCTCGCAGCGCTGGGGCTGGTGGAACGGCGATTAGGCCAGGAGGGCGCCGACCGCCGCAGGTTCCTGCGTCTGAAGGCGCTTCTCGAGCAGCGCCTGGATCGTCCTGCCGAAGCGACGGCGACGCTGACGGAGCTCCGCCGCCTGGAGCCGGAGAACGAAGAGCTCGCCTGGGCTCTCCTGCGAATCCTGAACGCCGGGCGGCAGTGGAGCGCAGCTGCCGATCTTCTGGGCGAGATGGTCGAGGATGGCGATGCATCGCTTCGTTTGCGGCATGCACGGACACTGGCTCGGGCGGGGCGCATCGACGAAGCGAACCGGCAGATCGAAATCCTGGCCGAAGAGGTCGACCGCGATGATGTCCTGGCAACCAGGGACTTCACCGCGACAGTGCTCGCGGCCGCCTGGAACCTCCGCGACGCCGGTCGTTCGGAGGACGCGGAGAGGTTCTTCCTCCTGGTCTCGCAGTTCGCCCCGGCGGGGAGCAGGCTCAGCGTCGAAGCGAAGGGAGCTCTGGCTCACCTTTACGGAACGGCGGCGGAAAGGGCCGCGCATCAGCAGACGGTCGCGGAGCGGTGGCAGGACGTCACCGACCCTCTGTCGCTGGTGAACGAAGGCGCCAACCAGCTGAGTGCGGGGAACTACGACCGCGCCATCGAGCTGCTGAAACGGGCCGCAGAAGAGCTGGGGCACCTGGAAGCCGTCTGGTACAACCTGGGAATCGCGGCCTATCGAGCGGAGCGTTGGGACGAGGCGTGGCCGGCGTTCGACCGGGCCGCCGAACTGGACGATCAGCAGGCGGATTTCTTCTTCTTCAGCGGCATGGCGCTGAGGAACCTGGAACGCTGGGAGGATGCGGTGCCGCGGTTCCTGCGAACTCTGGAACTGGATCCGGAGCGGCGTCACGTCCACCATGAACTCTGGGTGTGTTACCGCGTGCTGGGCCGCGAGGAAGATGCGGCCCGCCACCGGGCCGCGTACGCCCGGCTGAAGGAAGGGGAAAGGTAGGAGAGGGGACCGCGGCTCAGAGCCTGCGGACGTAGCGCTCGAACTCGCGCTGCAACTCCTCCGGAGTCGTCTCGTACACGGCGGCGAGCGCGTCCCTGCCGGAGTAGCCCTCCGCCAGGTACAGCAACAGCGTGCCGAACGGCTGCCGCGTGCTCCAGGCCTCCCTTCCGTGTTGCAGGAAGTGCGTCAGCAGCCAGGAGAAGCCGTAGTAGTGCCTGTAGCGCTCGCCGTAGAACGTGTCCTCCGTTGCCTCGAGGAGGTCGGAGATCGTGGGGGCCTCGCGCTTCCGCAACGCGGACCGGGCTTCGCCCAGGTTCCATTGCGACTCGCTCATCAGTCTCCGGGGCCCGCTTCTGCCATGCACGATGGCGTACATGCCGCGGCTCGTCCGACCCGGAACGAGCTGCCCCTTGTCGACCTCCGAGTTGCCGAAGTACTCCGCCAGACCCTCCTCGGCCCACCGCGGCAGGGACCTGCCGGGCGCCGTCAGATGGCTGTCGCTGTAGGCATGGAACGCCTCGTGGATCATGGTGTGGAGGAGCTGGTCGAAGAACCGGACCTCCTGGTGGAAGGCCAGGAAGCCCGGTGAACGGTAGAAACCGCCTCCAGGAAGCCGCCCTCCCATCTCCTTCTGGAGCTGCGTGAGGTTGTCCTTGCTTCGGTAGAGGTAGACGACGATCTTCGAGTTGTTCGGCATCGGTTCGAGGTGCGAGTCGAAGATGGCGTGGAAGGTCTGGAACACGCCTTCCATGTTGCCGGCCAGCGTGTCGACCGTCGATTCCTCCTCCGCGTCGCTGACCACGATGAACCTCGGCGTCTCCCGGCGTCTCCGGTGGTCACGATCGACGTACTTCTCGGCGATTTCGACGAACCGGGTCAGGCGGCGGGCGCGCTGCTGGAGGGAGAGCGGCTTTACCGGCTGCGGCAGCCCTCCAGCCGAGACCAGCACATCGAGCTGGGGGTCCAGACGAGCAGCCGGGTCAACGAAGCCCCACGGGTCAGCGGCCTCGTTCCCAGGCCGGGGACTCTTGAACTTCATGCGCCATGAGAGCGTGGCCGGCACGGCGTTGCCGTCGCTGTCGCGGGCGGGTCCGTAACGCCAGTTCGAGACGCCGCGCCTGACGAGATCCCGAAGCAGATCATCGAACTCCGACGGTGGCTCGATTGCCAGGACGTCGACCTGGATGACCACGCCCGTTGCATCGATCTCGATCCGGACCTCCACTTCCGGATCGAGACCGCTGCCGGCGAGCTGCCGCGGCGTCATCAGCTGCTGGCTGCGAATCGCCACCGGGCCGGTTGCCGCCTCGGCCGGCGGCGGCTGGGCGGCCGCAGACGCGGCCCCCGCGAGGAGTCCGCAGAACGAGAGTCCGCAGAAAGCGACTGCCAACAGGGCAGGCAGGCGCGCCCGACGAGGGCTGCCAGGTCCCGCCTCCCTGGGGTAGTCGGCGGGTCGGTCGGTGAAGCAGTCGGCGAGGAGAGTGCCGCTCAGTCGCCCGAGGCCGGCCACTGCAGGATCCGTCGCCTGCCGGCGCCGCCATCCACCACGGCGTGGGGTCCACGCGTCGACGCGTCGGGCAGGAAGGAGCGCAGCCAGGCGGTGGCGACCACTTCGGCGATGCCGAACATCTCGCCGCGGTGGCTGCGGGGGTGCGTCGCGGCGGCTTCCACCAGATCGACGAGTTCCCGTTCGGCGGCGCCGGCCGGGAAGCCGAAGATTCCGCAGACCCTTCCGGTCTCTTCGCCGTCCAGAGTGATGACGCGCGTGCCGACGAGCTCGCCGGGTGCCAGGGGCGCCATGGCGGGATGCGGTTCCACCAGGACCTGCATGCGGCTGGTCACTTCTTCCAGCGCGATCCGGCCGTTGTCGGAACCGATTCGGTAGAGCTCCAACGGGCTTCCGACCAGGGCCTCGAGCCAGCGCCGCTCCGTCACCTCCAGCAGCAGCCCGCCGGGTCCGAGCAGCTTGTCGGCGAAGCTGAACGAGCGGCGGCCGCCCTGGTCGGCGTCCGGCTCGAAACGTCCCTGGGCGAGCAGGCAGCTCATCGCGTTGGCGAAGAAGACGGCCTGGTCGCGGCCGCCGCGCGCCTGCAGCCGCTCTTCGAGGTCGATCCGCTCCTGATCGTCGAGGCCGATCAGGAACTGGTCCTCGATCGCCCACTCGACCTCTTCGCCGTACCGTTCCAGCAGCCAGCCGGTCGCCCTCTCCACCGCGCGCCCGAGCGCGTCGAGGCCGGTCGAAGGAGAAGCGACGTGCAGCTGTTCCATGACGGGATGCTAACTGTGTCTCTGTGTAAATACCACAGAATGAGGAGTTTGGAGACACGGATGCCCTGCTACGGGCGGCGCCCCGCCTACTCGGATTCGGTGTCTTCACCGCTGCCGGTTTCGTCCATCACGGCCCAGGCGCGCTCCACGCACTGGATCCTGATCGGGTCGGGCGCAGTGGCCAGGAAGCCCTGCCACTCGATCGTCGAGATCGCCTCCTCGGCGCTCAGACCCTGGTCGCGGGCGCTGACTGCGTCATTCCAGAAACTGCTCAGCATGTCCCGCAGGAGGCCCAGTTGAGTCGACACGTCGCTGAATGTCTCGCCGTGCCCGGGAAGGACGAGGTCGAACTCGAGCTCCTCGAAGCGGTCCAGCGTGTCGAGCCATTCGTCGATGTAGCCGTCGCCGATGTAGGCGCTGCCGCCGGGCAGCACCAGATCGCCGGTGAAGACGATCCTCTCGTTGGGCAGCAGGACGACCACGTCGCCGCCGGTGTGGCCGCGGCCGAGGTGGATCAGTTCGATCGGCCGGTCCTGCCCTTGCCAGGTGCGGTGAATCGTCATCCTGTCGGTCAAGGTCACGTTCGGCGGCGTCGGTTCGGTCTCGGCGAGCGCGACGTTGTGGGCTTCCTGGACGGCGATCTGGTCCATCAGCGCCTCCTTGGCCTCGCCGTCCTCCATCTCCCCGGCCTCCTCCTTCATCGCCGCGATCTGGTCGGGAATGGCGCCCGAGAAGTTCAGGTACGTCCCCTGTTCGAGCACGTCGCTCATCAGCATCTCCCGAGTGAACTCGTGGCCGATGATCGCGACGTCCTCAGGGAAGACCTGGTTTCCGTGCGCGTGGTCGAAGTGGTAGTGGGTGTTGACGAGGTGGGTCACCGGCTTGTCCGTGACCTCCGCGATCGAGGCGAGAAGCGCGCGCGCCGCGGCCGGCGTGACGTGGGAGTCGACGACCAGGGCGTCCTCGTCGCTCAGCACGAGCATCGCGTTGCTCTGAACGAAGATCGTTCCGGTGCCGACGATGAAGTGGACGCCGGGAGCCACCTCCTCGAAGCGGTGGGTGTCGGTCTCGACGACAACGCCGTGCGGAAGCTCGGCGCCGTCATCGGTGCCGTCGCCTCCGGCGGCTGCCAGGGCGGCAGCCAGGGCGATAGCCCCGACGCAGGTCAGGACGAGTCTCTGGTTCGGGCGCATGGGAATGGCTCCTGTTCGTGCAGTTTGGTCTCTATCATGGATCCCGGGTGGCGCGAGATCCCCCGGGTGGTGCGGACCTCGTCACCGGTGAACCGGTCCAGGCGCCGGTCATCGGGCGCCTGGACCACACCTGCGGGGCCGGACTCGGGGCCGGCCTGTCTGGCCAGTCGTCGGCAATCGTGCCGCGTTGCTGTTCCGGATGTGTCGCTGGAATCGTCGGATACGCCATGATCTCAGGGGATCGCGGCTGCCGGGCCGCCCGCCGCGGCATGCTCATCCACTCCGTCGCGGCACTCCGCTATCCATGCGGCCGATCACAGTTCCAGGCGGCGCATCTGGCGCACGGCGTAGTCGCAGGCGCGCGCGGTGAGCGCCATGTAGGTCAGGCTCGGGTTCTGGCACGCGGACGAGGCCATCGCTGCACCGTCGGTGATGAACAGGTTCGGCACGTCCCAGGACTGGCACCAGCCGTTGAGCACGGAGGTCGCGGGATCGCGGCCCATTCGGGCCGTGCCCATCTCGTGGATCGCGAAGCCGGGCAGGGAGTTCCGGTTGAAGGTGCGGATGTTCCTGGCGCCCAGCGCCTCCAGCATCTCCGCGGCGCGGGTCTGGATGCTCTCGCGCATCGCGGCCTCGTTCTCGCCGTAACTCATGGTGATCCGTGCGGCCGGGATGCCCCAGCGGTCCTTGAGCTCCGGGTCGATGGTCACCCGGTTGTCCGGGTTCGGCAGGTTCTCGCCGAAGCCGGTGAAGTTGAGCCGCCAGGGCCCGAGGCCGCGCAGGCTGGCCTTGTAGTCGGCGCCGAAGCCGGGCTGGCCGATGCCGCTCTGCCAGGTGGTCGGCCTCCGGGCGCCGCACTGGTAGCCGAAGCCGCGCAGGAAGTCCTTCTCCCGGGTGGCTTCGGCGCGCTCGCCGTCGAGGTTCACGAAGCGCGGCAGGTAGCAGGAGTTCGGGCGCCGTCCGAAGGTCGTCTTGTCCTCGAGGCCGTCGAGAGTGCCGTTGGCCCCGACCTGGAAGATGTGGTCCATCAGGTTGCGGCCGACCTGGCCGCTCGAGTTCGCCAGGCCCTCGGGGAACCGCGGCGTCCGCGAGTTGAGCAGGATGCGCGCCGACTCGATCGTGGACGCGCAGAGGAAGACCAGGCGGCCGTGAACCTCGACCGATTCCATCGACTCGGCATCGAGAAGGCGGACGCCGGTCACGCGATCCTGCTGCTCGTCGTGGAGGAGGTTGCGGACGACGCTGTTGGGCCGCAGCGTGAGTCTGCCGGTCTCCTCGGCGGCCGGCAGGGTGGCATTCAGGCTGGAGAAGTACGACCTGCTGATGCAGCCGCGGCGGCAGATGCCGCAGTAGTGGCAGGCGCGGCGGCCTTTGTGGTGGCGGGTGAGCACCGCAACCCGGGCGGGGGTGAACCGGCGTGTGCCGCCGAATGCGCGGTCGAGACCTTCGCGGACCCTCTCCTCCATGCAGGTCTGGGCGATCGGCGGCAGGAACTTCCCGTCCGGGAGTTGCGGCATGCCCTCGGCCTGGCCGGCGATGCCGACGAAGGACTCCACGTGGTCGTACCAGGGCGCCAGGTCCCGGTACCGGATCGGCCAGTCGACGCCGTGGCCGTCGCGGGCGTTGGCTTCGAAGTCCAGGTCGCTCCAGCGGTAGCTCTGCCGTCCCCACAGCAGGGACCGCCCGCCGACCTGCCGGCTGCGGATCCACAGGAACTCCTGGCTGTCCTCGCCAATCGAGTAGGGGTTGTCGATGTCGTCCACGAAGAACTTGCCGGACCATTCGTCGCAGGCGCCGGCGCGGCTCTGGATCGGCTGCCGCCGGGCCTGGTGCTTGCGGTCCCTGAGGCCCCGGTACGGCATCTGCCAAGGCGGCGTGTGCTCGTTGTAGTCGCGCTCGGGGACGACCGGCGGACCGGCCTCGAGCACGAGCGTCTCGAGGCCCTTCTCGGTCAGTTCCTTGGCCGCCCAGCCGCCGGTGATGCCGGAACCGATGACGATCGCGTCCCAGACCTTGCGCTCGATGATCTGAACCACTGTTCCTGTTCCGTGCTGCTCTTCGGTCCGTGCTCTTGACCCGTGACCTTCGACTCGTGATCTTCGGCGCGCTTGACCTTCGATCCGGCGGGGCGCTCAGGCGTCCTGGATGTCGACGCAGGGGTCCCAGCGGCCAGGCACGATCCGGTAGCCCAGTTCCGACTTCATGCCCGCTTCGGATGTGTAGTAGCCGAACAGTGTGAGCCACTTGACGAGGTCGAAGAACGGCTGCTCGTGGAGCCGGTTCGGGTCGCGCGAGAAGCTGCGGCCGTCGCGCTCGGCAAGGGCTGCGTCCTGCGCAGCGGTCAGGAGCTGGTCCTTCTGCGTGTCCGGGAGATCGGCGAACGGACCGCCGTGCTCCCGGGCTCGAGCCTCGAAGAGCTCCAGTTCGGCCAGCAGATGGTCCCGCGCCGCGTCCGGCAGCCAGCCCGCCAGCAGACGGTCGACGAAGCCGGGGATCTCCGCGTTGCCGGCCCCGGGCGTGTCCGTGGTCGGCAGGATGCGCTCTGCGATCGCGTTCAAGGTCCTGGCCTGATGTTCGGTCAGGACGGTGAGCGAGGCGGGCTCGCCGCTGCCTTGCTGCTGGTGCAGGTGGACGTGCGCGAGGTGGACGTTCGCGAACAGCTCGTCTGGCAGCCCGGTCGGCAGCAGCGGCAGCGCCGCGGTGCCGCCGATCACCTGGAGGGCGCGGCGGCGGCCGATCGTCGGGGCGGGCCCTTCGGTCGATGAACGGGTCATCGCGCCTCATGTTAGCCGCGATGCGGCGGCGCTCGCGTGAAGCGCGACATCCGCCTCGACATCTGCCGCGACTTCTGCCTTGGGCTGCTGGAGCTGGAGCTTCTTCTCGAAGCAGAGGCTGTGCGGATCGTAGGCGTACTCGTTGTAGCAGGGGATCCGCACGTAGCCGAACGAGCGGTAGAGGCCGATCGCGGCGGGTTGGCGTTCGCCCGTCTCGAGGCGCAGCGACCGGTAGCCGAAGGCCGCGGCCCGCGCCTCGAGGTCCTCCAGGATGCGCCGCCCCAGGGCCTGGCCGCGGTACTCGGGGGCCACGTACATGCGCTTGATCTCCGCCCGGTCGGCACCCAGGCGCCGGAGCGCGCCGCAGGCCACGGCTCTTCCGTCGGCAGTCCGGCCCAGCAGCAGGCAGCAGCCGGGAGCGTCCAGCTTGTCCGGCGCGACGCTGTAGATGCTGTCCGCCGGGTAGAGCTCGCCGAGTTCGCGGTCGAGCGCCTCGTGCAGGCGCGCGAACGCGGGATCTGCGGGGTCTCCCGGTTCGATACGGATGTCTTCGGCGGTCATCTGCTCGTCTCGGCGCTCGGCTGTCGAACCGGCGTCGCCGGCGCCCGTCTGGCGCGACCGCACGGCGCCCGCGAGCCGCCGCTCCCTGCGTCTGTCATCAGGCGCAAGGACGGAACTCCGGGGCTTCCCGCAGCATCCGGCCGCGCAGCGTGCGCTTGTGGATCTTCTCCGTGGCGCCGCGCGGCAACTGCTCGTCCTGGAGCCAGACGTAGCGAGGTATCTTGAAGCGGGCGAGATGCTCGCCGACGTGGGCCCGCACCACGGCAGCGTCCAGGTCGGCGCCCTTCCTGGGCACGACCACGACGGCCAGCTCCTCGCCCAGCCGGTCGTCGGGGACGCCGAAAGCGGCGGCCTCGTAGACGTCGGAATGCTGGTAGACGACGCGCTCGATCTCCGCGCAGTAGATGTTCTCGCCGCCGCGAAGCACCATGTCCTTCTTGCGGTCGCGGATGTAGAGGAAGCCGTCCTCGTCGATCTCGGCGATGTCGCCGGTGCGGAGCCAGCCGTCCTGGATCGTCTCGGCGGTCGCCTCCGGCCGGTTCCAGTAGCCGCGGATGTTCATGGAGGACTTCATGATCAGTTCGCCCTGCTCGCCGGAGGGCAGCTCCTTGCCGTCGTCGTCGATGATCTTCAGCTCGACGATCGGGCACGGCTTGCCGCAGCTGTCCGGCTTCTCGATCAGGCCTTCGTCCGTGTTGCCCGTGCCGCCGGCGTTGGTCTCCGTCATGCCCCAGCCGAAGGACCAGTGCTTGTCCGGCATCAGGGCCTGCAGGCGGTCGACCATGCCGCCCGGAATCGGTGCGCCGCCGCCGGACACGGCAACAAGGCTGCGGAGATCCCGTTCCTGGAGGGACGGCGACTGGAGCATCTCCCAGGTCATCGTCGGCACGCCGTTGAAGGACGTGACCCGCTCGCGCTCGATCAGATCCAGGCCGAGTTCCGGGTTCCACTTGTACATCATCACGATCTTCCGGCCGCCGCCGAAGGAGGCGAGCAGGCCGGCGTGGCTGCCGCTGACGTGGAACAGCGGCAGGGGCATCAGGATCGAGGGCTGGAACTCGGGATTCTCTTCCGGCTCCTCGAGCAGCCCCATGGCAATTCGCTGGGCGGCGTAGAAGCCCCAGCTGCCGATGCCGCTCAGCACGGCGCGGTGAGTCGAGACAGCGCCCTTGGGGAACCCGGTGGTGCCGGACGTGAACAGGATCGTCACGTCGTCGTGGGGATCGAGGTCCACGTCGGGCATCGGTTGGCCGGCAGCCTCCTGCCACACGTCCTCGAAGTCGTCGACGCCTTCGGGCAGTTCATCTTCCCAGCGCACGCCGATGCTCCTGACGCCGAGTTCGGGCAGGCGGCTCGCCACACGCGCGTGGCGCTGCTGATCGAAGATGGCGAGCCCGGCCCCGGAGTCAGCGAGGCCGTACTCGAGCTCTTCGCCCGACCACCAGCCGTTCAGTGACACCGAGATGGCGCCGGACGACGTGATCGCCATGAAGGCGATCACCCACTCGGGACAGTTGCGCATGCCGATCGCCACGCGGTCGCCCTTCTTCACGCCGTAACGTTGGACCAGCTGGTGGGCGAGCGCGGCCGCCCGTTCGTACGCTTCGTCGTAGGTCAGGCGGGTGTCCTGGAAGACGAGGAAGTCCTTGTCGCCGTGGTCCTGGCGCGCCTGGTCGTAGACGTCGCGCAGTGTCGCCGGCAGGTTCCTGAACACCCTGTACTCGACGCCGCGCACGGTCTCCGTCGCCAGCTCCCAGTCGGCGCCCGGGGCGGTCAGGCAGGCGACCGACTCGTCGTAGGTCATCTGACCGTGGACCGGCGCGGCGCTCGTCTCGCTGGCGTCGTTCATTTCGTTCATGTCGCTCGTCTCGCTCATGGCGTTGATGTCAGGGCCGCGCGTTCTTCCTCGTAGCCCTTGAACGAGTGCTTGAGCGTCGCGTTGTTCAGGATCATCTCGGCCTTCGGCTGCTTCGATTCGGCGTCCAGGAACGTCGTCCTGACCCAGTTCGACTCGGTGCGCCGGCTCTCGCTCAGGGCGACGATCTCGCGTTCCAGCAGGTAGTCCTGCCCCACGAACAGGGGGCCGTCGATCATCCGTATCTGCTGGCCGGCGAACAGGCCGACGGCGGGTCCGCGGGTGGGGAAACCGGCCTGACGGTTCGAGTAGCCGGCGAGGACGCTGACCATCTCCAGCGGGATGATCGCGCGGCCCCAGGGCGATGAGGCGCCCTGGTCCGCCGTGTACCAGGGCGATGGCTCCGTGATCTTCTCGAGCTTCTGATTCAGGGAGAAGGGATAGAGCTTCCCCATGTGCTGGTCGAAGTCCATCCGCACCTCTTCGAGTCCCTTGCCCTTCATGCCGACCCTGAGATCCCGGAGGATGACCAGGGGTCCGGGCGGCCGCAGACGGGCCATTCGCGCGGCAATCTCCGACGACTCGACGTCGCCGCGGATCGAGGCGGTGCCGAGCAGCACCTCCGTGCCGTCGGCCTTCTCGGCGCGGATGCGGACCCGGGTCTCGCCGTTCGCCGGGCGCTCGATGATGGCGCGCACCTGCTCGCCCTCGACCACCATGTTCCGGTAGTGGGCGCTCAGACAGCCGGTCTCGAACCACTCCTGCCCCCATAGGTCGTGGAGCAGGGGCACGAACTGGCTGAAGTGGGTCGGGCCCTCGATCGGCCCGCCGGCCTGGAACCCCATCCGCTCGGCGGTCGAGTCGTCGTGGATGGACATGTGTCCGCCGTACTCCTGCTCGGCGAGCATCTGTTTCGGCGAGCGCAGCGGTCCACGGATGGTGGTCGGGGTGGTCGTCGGCGTCTCGACAGCGTCAGCCATTCGGATCTCCTCGGTCGGGAAGGGCGAAGTCTAGCGCCCGGCGGCATCGGCGGCATCCGCCCCAAGGGACCCCGAGCCGCCGCGACCGGGCCTGGGGGTCGCTGCCGGGAGCGCCGGTTCCATGGATCGGTGACTGGGACTGGTTCCGCCGGGTACTGGCCGCTGGCGTTGGTCGCAGCGACGTGTCGGACTTTGGGGGTCAGGTTCAGTGGCATCGCAGGTAGACCGGGGTCGACCCTGCCGCGATCCCCGACGCAATCCCCGATGCGATGGCGCCGCGGACGGCGGTGCCGGCGCGCTTCCCGGAGACCGCGTCGACGGCGCGGAAGTCGACGTGCCGACCGCGCTTCAAGTACTCGACCCAGTAGGGATAGCCGCAGGGCTCGGAGCGCAGCACCCTGCCGCGTTCACGGTGCCGCTTGCCGCGGGCGGCCATCAGCAGGACCCGGCTGACGAAATCGGCCGCCCGCTCCTCCGCTTCGCCGGGTTCGAGAGCGGGTGGCAGGGTCGCCGGTCGCCGTGCGGCGCTCGCGTCGTTCGGAGTGGACGTGGACGTGATCTCGGAAGCGGCAGGCTTCAGGTCGTCTGGCCGGATGTGCGCGGCCTGCCCGCTGAGCCGGCAGACGAGAACAGCGAGAGGTTCTCCCGCTGCGCCGCCGCCCCGGAGACGGCGGAACGGAAGATCGTCACCCGGACTGCTCGTGCCGTCGCCTGTCGGGGGGCTGGCGAACACACCGCCCGGTTCGAGCGTCGGGCGGCTGTCACCCGGGCCGCTCGCGCCGTCGCCGGTCGAGCGTGCAGCCGCCGCCGCGTGCAGCGTCTCGTGGACGACGAGCCAGTGGGGCAGGTACAGGAGCTCGATGGCCACGGGCCGCCCGCTCCACAGGCGGCGCCAGCGCCCGGCTGCCAGGAGACGCCGGGCCTCGTCCTCGGCGATCCTCGGCCTGATCGCCGCGTCCGGCTTCAGCGGCTCGTTCAGCGCTCGTCCACCTCCCTTCCTCCTCCTCAGAACGGTCGCGGCCGCCCGCGCGCCTGCGAAGCGGTCCCTCGCATTCGACAACGAGGAGATCTGACGTTGCGGCCAGCCCGTGCGCCTGCGAAGCCGGAACACACGAGGCAGGACACACGAGATCGCTGGTCAGCGGTTGTTTCTCGGCCAGGATTTCGCGCACCTTCGCTTCGATCGCTGGTCTTCGGGCACGAACGCGCGCGGAAAGCGGAAGTCGTACTGTCCTCACTTCTCCGAACGGCCGCGGCTGCCGTGGAAGCCGTAGAACATGAGCACGGCCGCTGCCAGCAGCAGCGCGGCGCCCGCGGCAGTACCGAGTGCGAGGTCGATCGTATCGACCGCCGAGAAACCGCCGACGAGAACCGGCAGCGACAGCACTGCCAGAAACACGCCGAGGATGCGGGCAGTCGAGCGGTCGCGGTCGGTGGGATCCCGGTGATCCTGGTGATCCTGGTGCGTGGCGGTCATGGCGCTGTATGCGGAACCCGAGCCTGCCATGGATCGGGACATTCACTCGAGCCTCGGCCTGCTCGGGGGTCGCTCGAGGAGCCGGAGATCAACGGCGTTTGCCGAGCATCACGCCGAGCGCTGCAAGGTCGAGCGCCGCAACCAGTGCCTGGGCGCCTCGAGGAGCTGGCCCAAGCTCGGCTCGATGTACGACCGTGGCCAGGGCGTGCCGCGGGACTACGGGGAAGCCGCACGCTGGCTGCGCCTGGCGGCTGAACGGGGCTACCACTTCGCCCAGTCCATCCTCGGTTCAAAGTACTTCTTTGGCGTGGGCGTGCCGCCGGACCATGGAGAAGCCGCACGCTGGTACCGCTTGGCCGCTGAGCGCGGTAACGCCAACGCCCAGAACAGGCTCGGTGTGGTGCATCCCGGAGCAGGTCGCCGGCGCCGATTCCCGATGATTGGCGACGATCGAGAAACCCGGGTTGGCACGTGTTGCCGGACACCTACTGCTTGCCGGACACCTGCTGCCGAGCCGACCGCCACTCGTGTGCGGATCGCTGCGCGGCGGCGATCTGCCTTGCGCTCATGCGCTTTTCGAGAGTCTCGCGCAGCTCGACCCCTGAGGAGGATCCCTGTGCCCCGGCGAGATTCGCCCACGTATGAGCCGCTACATCGTCCCGTGGCACACCCCGACCGCAGGCATACATGACGCCGAGATTGACCTGCGCCAAGGCGTGGCCCTGTTCGGCTGCTCGTTGGAACCAGCGGGCAGCTTCTTCGTGGTCCTGTGGCACACCTCGGCCGTCAACGTACATGAAGCCGAGGCGGTACTGTGCCAGGGCGTGGCCCTGTTCGGCTGCTCGTTGGAACCAGCGGGCAGCTTCTTCGTGGTCCTGTGGCACACCTCGGCGCACACCGCTGTCGTCGCCGTACATGAGGCCGAGGTGGTACTGCGCCAAGGCGTGGCCCTGTTCGGCTGCTCGTCGATACCATCGTACGGCTTCTTCGGCGTCCGGGCTTACATTGAGGTACCACCACCCGCCGTCGTACATGTGGCCGAGGCGGTACTGCGCCAGGGCGTGGCCCTGTTCGGCTGCTCGGCGGTCGCCAGGCGGTCTCACCTTGAGGTTTCCGTCACGATCGTCCCAGTATGAAACCTCTCGCGTGCTGTCAAGAATCGACACGTTACTGCCACCGAAACCCAACTTAAGTATCTCATCCCACATGCTGAAGCGACGGAATCCGCAGTCTTGCAAGCGCCAGGACCACGGCGACAAGCCGAGTGTTGGGAATAGGAAGGCGCCTATTGCTGGGACGAAATATGCGCTTGTGGGAGTGCCTTGGAGGCGTATCACGTCGTCCTGATGCGAGCCCAGTGTGAATGAGCTTGCACCGGTACCGCGGTTTCCAGGCAGGAGCTGGACCTTGAGGATCCCCTCAGAGTTGTCCCATCCCCGTACTTGGCGCGTGCTCTTGGAGATGTACACACCGCTGAGACCGTAGTTCCACATCACTTCGCCGCGACGATCCCGATGGTACATCTCAGTGGGAGTGCCTTGGAGGCGTATCACGTCGTCCTGATGCGAGCCCAGTGAGAACGAGCTCGCGTCGGTGCCGCTGTTTCCAGGCAGCAGTTGGACCTTGAGGTTGCTGTCAGGATTCCGCCAGCTGTCGACTTGGCGCGTGCTCCTGTAAATCGCGACCTCGCTGCCACCGTAGTTCCACATCTCAAGGGGGCCGTCAAGTTGGATCTCAGTGGGAGTGCCTTGGAGGCGCAGCACGTCGTCCTGATGGGAGAGCACTGTGAACGAGCTCGCGTCGGTGCCGCTGTTTCCGGGCAGCAGCTGGACCTTGAGGTTCCCCTCAGAATTGTCCCATCCCCGTACTTGGCGCGTGCTCTTGTGAATCAGGACGGCGCTGCCACCGAAAACCCATTTGTCGTCAGGATAATGGAGCAAGTAGGTCTTTGTGGGAGTGCCTTGGAGGCGTATCACGTCGTCCTGATGCGAGCCCAATGTGAACGAGCTCGCGTCGGTGCCGCTGTTTCCGGGCAGCAGCTGGACCCTGAGGTTCCCCTCAGAGTTGTCCCATCCCCGTACTTGGCGCGTGCTCTTGGAGATGTACACACCGCTGAGACCGTAGTACCACTCTTCAATGTTGGAGTCGCTGGGGCTCGGGCGAGTCCCGGTGGGAGTGCCTTGGACGCGTAGCACGTCGTTCTGATGCGAGCCCAAGGTGAACCAGCTGCCTCGGACCTGCGCCTGGGCGTGGTCCTGTTCGGCTGCACGTTGGAACGCTTTGGCAGCGAGGCTGCGCTGGCGCTCCAGGGCAGCCGCCCAATCCGGGCCGGCCGGGGCTTGCGAGTCCCCGATGGGGCCGGCGGCAAGCCTCAGAATCACGAGCGCCGTAGCGAAGAGCGCGGGCACTGCCCACCACAAGTGCCTGGATCGGGCCCCTGCCGGCGTCTTCTCAGGGGCGTCGAGTGCTTCATCGGACGGTTCCGGGGGCGGCACTCCCGGACCCCATTGATGCGCCGGCGTCTTCTCATGGACGTCGAGTGCTTCATCGGGGGTGGGCAAGGGCTCGTTCCGCGACGTGTTCTTCGTTTCGTCTGACGGTCTTCGTCTGACCGCCTCGAGGGGCGCAGCGTTCGCCTTGTTCGCGCTGGCAGCGTCAGCCGAATCGAGCGCCGCCTGGCGCCAGTCCGCGACGCTCTGCGGGCGGTCCTGGGGCCGCAAGGCCAGGCCGCGGTCGATCGCCGCCAACCATCGGGAATCGGCGCCGGCGACCTGCTCCGGGAGCGGCTGGTACGAGTCGTCCAGCACACGATCCGGCGCGCTCGGCACCGTACTGCCGGTCAGTACGCGGTACGAAACCGCGGCCAGAGCGTAGATGTCGCCCGGAGGCCCTTGGGCCGCATCGCCCGAGTACTGCTCGATCGGCGCGTAGCCGGCGGTGAAGACCTGGGTGTGCGTGCGGTCCCGCTGCTGGGCGCGCGCGGAACCGAAGTCGATCAGCACGGGCTCGCCGGTCGCGGCTCGGATCACGATGTTCGCGGGCTTGATGTCGCGGTGCAGGTAGCCGTGCGAATGCACGTGCTCCAGCCCGTCCAGGAGCGCGTCCATCCAGGGGCGCCATTCCTCGGCCGGCAGACGCCCGTCGCGGTCCAGGATTGCTTTCAGCGATTCGCCCTCGACATACTCCATGACGATGCATGCCGTTCCGTTGGCTTCCAGATACCGGTGCGCCCGTACGACGTTCGGGTGTCGGAAGCGGTGGATCGCCCGGGCTTCCTCCAGGAACCGTTCGAGACCCCAGGCGAAGGTCTCCCGGTTCGCCGGCGCCGTGGCAGAGACCCTCCACCCGTCACCCCGCGTCGCGAGGTCGGCGGGGAAGTACTCCTTGAGAGCTACTGGCCCGTCGAGCTGATGATCGAAGGCGAGGTAGGTGATGCCGAAGCCGCCGGCCCCGAGCACGCGGACGATCTCGTACTCGGCGATCCGGTGTCCGGGCGGCAGTGCGGCAGCGGGCGCTTCTGCGAGCATTCTTCGTGGATTGTAACGGTCCGCACGCCTGCGGATCGGCTGGCGGTCGGACGCTGTCGCCGGAGGCTCCGCCAAGCCGGGGCGGTACTGCTCGGTAGAAGACGAACTCGAGCGAATGGGCGAACTTCCGGTCGAATCGATCAGGTTCGGGTTGGAGCGCGTGAGGCAGGCAGTGCCGCAATCCCTGCGTCCTCAACCGCAATCCGTGCGGTTCGAACTCCGGTCGGGCGCCGCCGCGTCGGCGAACCTCTGCGCTACAGCGGTGGGCGCGGAGACCGACGGCTCGATTGTCTGCCTCTCGTTGGCGAACGGGCTGGTCGGGATCAAGCCGACCGTGGGTCTTGCGAGTCGCAGCGGCGTCGTGCCGATCTCCGCAGTGCAGGACACCGCCGGCCGCCGCGGTTCCGTGCCCGCGTCGACGGCGCCTGAGGGCGGGCGCCCTCCAGAGCGGGACCGGCGCTCTTCAGCCGCGCGCGGCTTGCAGAACGGCTTCGAGCTCGGCGATACGGCGCCTGGCTTCCAGATATCCGGTTGCGCCTGTACGACATTCGAGTGTCGGAAACGGCGGATCGCCCGGGCTTCCTCCAGGAACCGTTCGAGGCCCCGGGCAACGGTCTCCCGGTTCGTGGGCGCCGTGCCCGCGACCCTGTCGCCGTCCACACGGGCCGGACACCTACTGCCGAGTCGACCGCCACTCGCGTGCGGCTCGCCGCGCGGCGGCGATCTGCCCCGCGCTCATGCGCTCTTCAAGAGTCTCAAGCAGGTCGACCGCATCCATCTCGATCCTCTCGTCGCCCCCCTTGGCGAGATTCGCCCACATGTGAGCCGCTACATCGTCCTGGGACACACCCTCGCCATCGAAGAACATCTTGCCGAGCTTGAGCTGCGCGTCTTCGTCGCCCTGTTCGGCTGCTCGGTGGTACCAGCGTCCGGCTTCTTCGCGGTCCTGCGGCACGCCCCGGCCGCCGGCGTACATGAGGCCCAGGTTGACCTGCGCCTTGGCGTGATCCTGTTCGGCTGCTCGGCGGTACCAACGGACTGCTTCTTCGTCGTCCTGCGGCACACCGATGCTGCCGTACATCTCCTCTCCGTTGGCGTACATGAGGCCCAGGTTGAACTGCACCTGAACGAGGCCCTGTTCGGCTGCTCGGTGGTACCAGCGTGCGGCTTCTTCGTCGTCCTGGGGCAGACCCTCTCCGTTGGCGTACCTGAGGCCGAGGTCGACCGGGATCAGCGAATACCGGTCGCCGCGGCACACCCAGACCCTTGCTTCTTCGTGATCCTGTTCGGCTGCCCGGTGGTACCAGCGTCCGGCTTCCTCGTGGTCCTGCGGCACACCCCGGCCGTTGGCGTACATGAGGCCGAGGTTGACCTGCGCCTGGGCGAGGCCCTGTTCGGCTGCTCGGCGGTACCAGCGGGCGGCTTCCTCGTCGTCCTGTGGCACACCTCGGCCGGTGGTGTACATGTTGCCCAGGTTGAGCTGTGATCGGGCGTCGCCCTGTTCGGCTGCTCGGCGGCCCTGTTCGGCTGCTCGGCGGTACCAGCGTCCGGCTTCTTCGTGGTCCTGCGGCACACCCCGGCCGGTGGCGTACATGTCGCCCAGGCGGTACTGCGCGTGGGCGTGTCCGTGTTCGGCTGCTCGGCGATACCAGTGTCCGGCTTCTTCGTGGTCCTGCGGCACACCCCGGCCGGTGGCGTACATGAGGCCCAGGCGATACTGCGCGTGGTCGTGTCCGTGTTCGGCTGCTCGGCGGTACCAGCGTGCGGCTTCTTCGTCGTCCCGCGGCATACCCCGGCCGGTGGCGTACATGAGGCCGATGCTGGACTGTGCGCTGGCGTGTCCGTGTTCGGCTGCTCGTCGATGCCAGCGTGCGGCTTCCTCGTGGTCCTGCGGCACACCTCGGCCAGTGGCGTACATGTCGCCCAGGCGGTGCTGCGCGCTGGCGTGTCCGTGTTCGGCCGCTCGGCGATACCAGCGTGCGGCTTCCTCGTGGTCCTGCGGCACACCTCGGCCAGTGGCGTACATGTCGCCCAGGCGGTGCTGCGCGTAGGCGTGTCCGTGTTCGGCCGCTCGGCGATACCAGCGTGCGGCTTCCTCGTGGTCCTGCGGCACACCTCGGCCAGTGGCGTACATGTCGCCCAGGCGGTGCTGCGCGTAGGCGTGTCCGTGTTCGGCTGCCCGGCGGTACCAGCGTGCGGCTTCCTCGTGGTCCTGCGGCACACCTCGGCCAGTGGCGTACATGAGGCCGAGGTTGACTTGCGCCTGGGCGAGGCCCTGTTCGGCTGCTCGTCGATGCCAGCGTGCGGCTTCCTCGTCGTCCTGTGGCACACCTCGGCCGGTGGTGTACATGTTGCCCAGGTTGAGCTGTGATCGGGCGTCGCCCTGTTCGGCTGCTCGGCGGCCCTGTTCGGCTGCTCGGCGGTACCAGCGTGCGGCTTCCTCGTCGTCCTGCGGCACACCCCGGCCGTTGGCGTACATGAGGCCCAGGCGATACTGCGCGTGTCCGTGTCCGTGTTCGGCTGCTCGGCGGTACCAGCGTGCGGCTTCTTCGTCGTCCCGCGGCATACCCTGTCCGTTGGCGTACATGAGGCCGATGCTGGACTGTGCGTTGGCGTGTCCGTGTTCGGCTGCCCGGTGGTACCAACGGGCGGCTTCTTCGAGGTCCTGCGGCACGCCCTGTCCGTTGGCGTGCATGAGTCCGAGGCGGTACTGCGCTTCGGCGAGGCCCTGTTCGGCTGCCTGGCGGTACCAGCGTGCGGCTTCTTCGAGGTCCTGCGGCACGCCCTGTCCGTTGGCGTGCATGAGTCCGAGGCGGTACTGCGCTTCGGCGTGTCCGTGTTCGGCTGCTCGGCGGTACCAGCGTGCGGCTTCTTCGAGGTCCTGCGGCACACCCTGTCCGTTGGCGTACGTGTCGCCGAGTTTGAACTGCGCTTCGGCATGTCCGTGTTCGGCTGCTCGTCGATACCAGCGGGCGGCTTCGTCGTCGTCCTGCGGCTCAGTCCGGCCGTGCTTGCGCAGGAAGCCGAAGTGTCCGTGTTCGGCTGCTCGTCGATACCAGCGGGTGGCTTCTTCGAGGTCCTGCGGCATACCCCGGCCGTTGTCGTACATGTCGCCGAGTTTGAACTGCGCGTTGGCGAGGCCCTGTTCGGCTGCCCGGCGGTACCAGCGTGCGGCTTCTTCGAGGTCCTGCGGCACACCCTGTCCGTTGTCGTACATGAGGCCGAGGTGGTACTGCGCGTTGGCGAGGCCCTGTTCGGCTGCCCGGCGGTACCAGCGTGCGGCTTCTTCGTCGTTCCGCCTCGCGGACCGATTCCTGGACCACCAGCGCCCCCGTGACACATCCTGTCCGTTGTCGTACATGAGGCCGAGGCCGAACTGCGCCTTGGCGTCGTCCTGTTCGGCTGCCCGGTGGTACCAACGTGCGGCTTCTTCGTGGTCCTGCGGCACACCCTGTCCGTTGGCGTACATGAGGCCGACGTTGAACTGCGCTTTGGCGTGTCCGTGTTCGGCTGCCCGGTGGTACCAGCGTGCGGCTTCTTCGTGGTCCTGCGGCACACCCTCTCCGTTGTCGTACATGTCGCCGAGATTGAACTGCGCTTTGGCGTCGTCCTGTTCGGCTGCCCGGTGGTACCAGCGTGCGGCTTCTTCGTGGTCCTGCGGCACACCCTGTCCGTTGTCGTACATGAGGCCGACGTTGAACTGTGCGCCGGCGTCGTCCTGTTCGGCGGCGCGTCGAAACCAGCGGACAGCTTCACCGAGATCGGTATCCGCAGCAGGGGTCTGCTTGTCCGCGACGACATCGGGGTCAGGATCGCTCATGCTCGCAGCGTCAGCCGAATCGAGCGCCTGGCGCCAGTCCAGGACGCTCCGCGGGCGGTCCTGGGGCCGCAACGCGAGGCCGCGGTCGATCGCCGCCAACCATCGGGAACCGGCGCCGGCGACCTGCTCCGGGAGCGGCCGGTACGAGTCGTTCAGCACCCGGTCCGGCGCGCTCGCCACCGTGCTGCCGGTCAGTACGCGGTGCGAAACCGCAGCCAGGGCGTAGATGTCGCCCCGAGGCCCCTGGGCCGCATCGCCGGAGTACTGCTCGATCGGCGCGTAGCCCGCGGTGAGCACCTGGGTGTGCGTCCGGTCGCCGTGTTGCAAGCGGGCGGAACCGAAGTCGATCAGTACCGGTGCGCCGTCCTCCGCTCGGACGACGATGTTCGCGGGCTTGATGTCGCGGTGCAGGCAGTCGTGGGAGTGCACATGGGCGAGGCCTTCGAGCAGCGCTTCCATCCACGGGCGCCATTCCTCGGCCGGCAGGCGCCCGCGCCGGTCGAGGATGGCTTTCAGGGATTCGCCCTCGACGTACTCCATGACGTTGTACGCCGTCCCGTTGGCCTCCAGGTAGCGGTGCGCCCGCACCACGTTCGGGTGTCGGAAGCGGCGGATCGTCCGGGCTTCTTCCAGGAACCGTTCGAGACTCCAGGCGAAGGTCTCCCGGTTCGTGGGCGCCGTGACCGCGACCCTGTCACCGGCCGCACGGGCCGCGAGGTCGGCGGGGAAGTACTCCTTGATCGCCACCGGCCCGTCAAGCTGACGATCGAAGGCGAGGTAGGTGATGCCGAAGCCGCCGGCCCCGAGCACGCGAACGATCTCGTACTCGGCTATCCGATGTCCGGGCGGCAGTCCGGCAGCGGGCGCTTCGGCGTGCATGCTTCATGGATTGTACCGGCCTGCACGCCTCCCGCATGCATCCCGGATCGGCTGCGGTCCGACGCTCGACGTCGTCACCGGAGGCGCCGGCAGGCATGCCGGCACGGCGTCCCGGTCCTCCTCGACCAGTTGAAGATCGTCCGGTCGCGGGGTGCTCGGGGAGTCGGAGTCGTCCGCGCCGCAGCCAGGAACCCGGCAAGACGGTCGGGACCGGAACGGCCAGTGCCGGTCGCTGCACCTCGAACCTCCCTTCGCGGGGCCCTGATCCGACGGCCCGGAGCCGGTCGAGCCGCAGTGCGTTCACATCACGCCGTCAGCGAGCCACACCACCGCCGCCAGTGACCGCGCTCCAAGATTGGCTTGGCGCCGCGGCATGGAGCTCGATCGGGCGCTGCAAGAGGCCGTCAGCGGAGCCTTGAAGCGGTACTTCGGAGGGGAATCAGGCGGGCTGCCGGTAGACCGTTGTCAACCGTCTGTCGTCGGGGCGGCAAGAGCGGTACAGTGGGTACCAGGTCTGAGAAGAGGGCCCCGCATGGAAGAAGAGGGCGTGACGCTTGACAACATCGGTCGAATTGCTGCCGACCTCAACAGAGAGATTGGCGAAATGCGAGAGTGGCGCATCCGCGTCGACGAGCAGATGAAGCACGTCGCCATGAAGGAGGACCTGGCCAACCTGCGCGTGTGGATGATGGGCACCACCCTTGCAGTTGGTGGCCTGATTGTAGCTGCCGTCAAGCTCATTCCCTAAGACCGCAGTCGGCCGGGGCCGCGACGCGGCGCTCTCCAGCATCGTCTCGACGCCATCCTGGGACGGCGCCTGACGGCGGACGTCCACCTCGCGGGGCCGGTGCTCTTCAGCCGCGCGCCGCTCGCAGAGCGGCTTCGAGTTCGGCGACGCGGCGCCAGGCTTCGTCCGCAATCGCTTCGGCGGCGTCGGCTCGCGCGGCTTCGCTGTCGGCTCGGCGCTTGGCTTCGGCGGCGTCGGCTCGCGCCGCCGCCTCCTCCGCGGTCGCCAGATACGTCCCCGCCGTCGGGTCGTACAGGCGGAGAACACCGCGCTCCAGACGCAGTTCCAGGCCGAGGACGCTGCGCATCCGCAGGCCGCCGTCCACGGAAGCCACCGACGGAATCGGCTCGTACTCGCCGCCCTCGAGCCGGGCGCCCTTGAGCAGCGGGCTGAGGTAGTCGCCCGTCGGGTCGAACTGCCAGTACTCGGCGACTCCCAGGTCCCGGTAGAGCCTCCGCTTGCGCCCCTCGTCCTCGCGCCGGGTCGTGCGCGAGGTGACCTCGAGGACGAAGTCCGGGGCCCGGCCTTCCTCCCACAGCAGCCATGTGTCCCGGTGCGGCAGCTTCGGCGCCCCGAGGACGACGAAGACGTCCGGGACCACGGAGCGCCTCGGGTCGCCTTGCACGTGGTAGAGGAGCATGTCCATCCCCACGTACACGTCGGGTCGGGAAGCGAAGAAGCGCTTCAGGCCCTGCCACGCATCCACGGTGGCGATGGTGTGCCGCTCCGATTCCGCCAATGGCTTGCCGTCGCTGCTGGGGTAGTCGATTGCGGTCAGTTCGGTTTGGCGCTTCATCGTCCGGCCTCGAGCGCGGCGCCGGAGCAGCAATCGTCCGACGCCCGGCCACGGTAACACGGCGGCGTCGGCTGTTCAGGCTCATCCTTGAACGGGATCGGGCTGCCGTGCGCGAAGCTGGGCAGATCGGTGCCGCATGGCTCGCCTGGGACCTCGGCTTCTGCTGGGCTCGCCTGTCGCGGCCCGGGTCACGATTCGCGGGCTTGATGTCGCGGTGCAGGTGGCCGTGCGAGTGCGCATGAAGACGCTGGGCGGACGTCATCGCCTTTCAACGAGGCTCACGCCGCTGAGGAGATGCCGTACTTCGGCCAGAAGATCCTGATCGAGGCAGGCCGATGGGCTGCTGACCGAAGCCGCCCACCGAACGGCGCGCGACGAGGCGGCGCGCCTGTCCCCGCGAAGAGGGCCTCGACGCGACGCTCTCCCGGCATCGTCTCGACGCCATCCTGGGACGACGCCTGACGGCGGGTGCCCTCCGGCGCGGGACCTGTGTTCTTCAGCCGCGCGCCGCATGCAGAGCGGCTTCGAGTTCGGCGACGCGGCGCCTGGCTTCAACGGCGGCTGCTTCGGCAGCGTGGGCGCGTGCGGCCTCGCTGTCGGCTCGCGCGGCCTCGCTGTCGGCGCGTGCGGCTTCCACGGCGACGTGGCGCCTGGCTTCGGCGGCGGTCACTTCGGCGGCATCGGCGCGTGCAGCTTCTTCTTCCGCGGTCGCTTCGGCGGCATCGGCTCGCGCCGTCTCCTCGTCCGCGGTCGCCAGATACGTCCCCGCCGCCGGGTCGTACAGGCGGAGGAGGCCGCGCTCCAGACGCAGTTCCAGACCCAGGACGCTTCGCATCCGCAGGCCGCCGTCCACGGTGGCCACCGACGGAATCGGCTCGTACTCGCCGCCCTCCAGCCGGGCGCCCTTGAGCAGGGGGCTGAGGTAGTCGCCCGTCGGGTCGAACTGCCAGTACTCGGCGACTCCCAGGTCCCGGTAGAGCCTTCGCTTGCGCCCCTCGTCCTCCCGCCGGGTGGTGCGCGAGGTGACCTCCACGACGAAGTCCGGGGCCCGGCCTTCCTCCCACAGCAGCCACGTGTCCCGGTGCGGCAGCTTCGGCACCCCGAGGACGACGAAGACATCCGGGACCACGGAGCGCCTCGGGTCGCCTTCCACGTGGTAGAGGAGCATGTCCATCCCCACGTACACGTCGGGCCGGGAAGCGAAGAAGCGCTTCAGGCCCTGCCATGCATCCACGGTGGCGATGGCGTGGCGTTCCGATTCCGCCAATGGCTTGCCGTCGCTGCTGGGGTAGTCGATTGCGGTCAGTTCGGCTTGGCGCTTCATCGTCCGGCCTCGAACGCGGCGCCGGAGCGGCAATCGCCCGACGCCCGGCCACGGTAACACGGCGCCGCCGGCTGTTCAGGCTCATAGTCTTGTCCCATGAGAGATGAGCCTGAAGCGGCGGTGTCAATCCCACGAGAGATGAGCCTGAGCAGGTGTCGGGGATCATCGGAGGATGATCCTGCAACTCGACATCGAACGGCTGCGGACCCTGGACGAGGTCCGCGATTTCATGGCCGGCAGCACGCCGGTCGACTTCCGGTTCGTGGAGCGGGCCGATGCTTACGCCTTCGTGCGGCGTTTCCTGGTGCGTTCCCGGTACCTGCGGCTGCCGCGGTCGGACAAGGGTCTGGTGCGGCGGTTCCTGATCAAGGTGACGGGATTCAGCCGGGCTCAGACGGCGCGTCTGATCACCCAGTACCGGGAGACCGGGCGCATCGAGGATCGGCGGCGGGGTCCGAAGCGTCCGTTCCGCCGTCGCTACACGAAGGAGGACATCCGTCTGCTGGCCGAGGTCGACGAGTCCCTGTCCGGTCCTTGCGGTCCGGGTGGTCCGTGCGGCGCTGTCACGCGGCGCACGATGCAGCGTCAGTACGAGGTGCACGGCGATGCGCGGTTCAAGCGTCTGGCGGGGCTCTCCCACAGCCATCTGTACCGTCTTCGCCAGTCCGTGACGTACCGCCGCCGCCGTCTGACGGTGGTGAAGACGCGGCCGACCCGGGTGCGCATCGGGGAGCGCCGCAAGCCTCATCCGGCCGGTCAGCCGGGTTATCTGCGCGTGGACACGGTGCATCAGGGCGATCTCGATGGCAGGAAGGGCCTGTACGAGATCAATCTCGTGGACGAGGTCACGCAGTACGAGTTCGTGGCCGCCACGGAGGGCATATCGGAGCGGTTCCTGATCCCGGCTCTGCAAGGCGCGATCGAGGCTTTCCCCTTCAACGTCAAGGGTTTCCACGTCGACAACGGCTCCGAATTCGTCAACCACAAGGTCGCCGCGCTGCTGAACAGGCTGCACGTCGAAGAGTTCACGAAGTCCCGCCCGAGACGCTGCAACGACAACGCCCTGGTCGAGAGCAAGAACGCCTCGGTGGTGCGGCGCTACCTCGGCCACGACCACATTCCTCGCCATCACGCGGCCCTCGTCGACCGCTTCCTGCGCGACGTGCTCGCCCCCTTCCTCAACTACCACCGGTGCTGCCACTTCCCCGTCGAGGCGCGGGACGCCAAGGGACGCGTGCGCAAGACCTACCCCTTCGAGAAGGTCACCACGCCCTACTTCAAGCTGAAGTCCCTCGACGGCGCCGCGCGGTACCTGCGGCCCGGCGTCACCTTCGAGCAGCTCGACCGTCAGGCCCTGGCCATCGACGACCTCGCCGCCGCCAAGGCAGTCAACGAGGCTCTCGCCGCGCTCTTCGCCGAGATCCGGCGACGCGACGCTGTCGCATGAGCGAACAGCCCCCGGCATCCGCGAAACGGAACCTGCCAATGGCCGACACGACACTCACTCCGCGCACCTCGACCGCCGCCTCGCGGTCCCCGCGCTACCGCTGGTCTCTGGTGCTGATCTCTGCTTCGCTCCGATCAGCAGTCCTGAAAACTGCCCCGACGCTCTCGCCTTGACTCGACTCCCGAACAACCGCCGTTCAGGCTCATCTTTGAATGGGACTAGGCTCTCATCCTTGAACGGGATCGGGCTGCCGTACGCGAAACAGGGAAGATCGGTGCCGCATGGCTCGCCTGGAACCTCGGCTTCTGCTGGGCTCCTCAGGAGGTTGCGGTTGTTTGCTCGGCTGAGTCGTGTAGCGCGTTGCCCCGCAGGGGGCGGTGGATACGGGCTTCATGCCAACAGAGGGTGGTTGGGTGAGGCGGCGTTGTATGGGGGACCGCCTGCCAATTTCAGCGCGACGATCGACAGGGCTACAGTGCATGGGTTGCCCGTCACCAGTGCCGGGCAGCCCATCGAGGAGCGCGTCCATCCAGGGCCGCCATTCCTCGGCTGGCACACGCCCTCGGTGGTCGAGGATGGATTCAGGGATCGCCCTTGACGTACTCCGTGGCGATGCAGACCGTCTCGTTGGCTTCCAGGAAACCGGTGCGCCTGTACGACGTTTCGAGTGTCGGAAACGGTGGATCGTGCGCACCTCGTCAAGGACGCGTTCGGGGCCCTAGGAGCTTGCGCGGCAGGAAGTTGTGTGAGCTCGCTGCATGTTGCTGGTTCTGGAGCTTCCTGGCAGTTGGCGGGGTCCTGGTGGGGCTGGGGAGTGTCGCGGAGGCTCGGATTCGAGTACGTCGGGCGGATGAGGGGCGATCGGAGGGCTGGAAGGGGTCGAGGATGCCCGATCAGGCCGCCAGGAAGCCGTTCAGCCGCTTGAGGTTCAGAGCCAGGCACACCAGGTCCCACTCCGCCCTGGCCTTTTCCAGGCCGCGCAGACTGAATCGGCGGAAGCCGAGCACCTCCTTGATCCAACCGTTGGGCGCCTCCGACAACCACTTGCGTTGCCTGTACTGCCCGCGACCCTCCTCGGTCGCCAGCTTCTCCTGCATGCGAGCCTTGGCCGGGTACCTGTCCGGGGCGACGTTGGCACTCTGCTTGTCCTCGCGGCCAAGCGACACGTAGCCGTCAACGCCGCGATCTTCCAGCGCCTCGAGGTCTTTCTCGTTGCAGAAACCGGTGTCGGCAAGGACCGTCGCCGGACTCTCCTGGAAGTGCTCCTTCACCGCGTCCAGCAGGGGCAGCAGCCGACCCTGATCGCTCGCGTTGGCGTTCACCTGCGTCGCCACGATCAACAGGTGCTCGTCGTCCACCGCCATCTGCGTGTTGCAGCACTGCTGGTAGCCCTCCGTGCTCGTCTTCATGATCCCGCTCTCGGGGTCCGTGAAGTTGCTCTGTGCCGATTCCTTCGGCTCGCCGTACCCCCGCTTGTAGGGGGGGCCTCCCTTCGGATTGCGATCCTGCCCGGGCTTGCGCCCGCGGGCGTCGTCCGACGCCCGTTGCGCCGCCTCCAGACGAGCCTTCGCAGCACGGATCGCCGCTAGACGATCCTCGCGACGCTTCAACTCCGCCGGCAACTCGTCGCCGCGCTTCGACCGGCCCGTCGAGCTGATGATTGAAGGCGAGGCAAGTAATGCCGAGGCTGCCCGCCCCGAACACGCGAACGATCTCGTACTCGGCGATCCGATGTCCGGGCGGCAGTCCAGCAGCGGGCGCTTCGGCGGGCATGTTCACGGATCGTGACGGCCCGCACGCCTCCGGATCGGCTCGCGGTCCGACGCTGTCAGTCACCTGAGGCACCGGCAGGCATACCGGCACGGCGTCTCGGTCCCGTTCGACCAGGTTGAAGATCGTCCGGCCGCGGGGTGCTCGTGGGGTCGGAGTCGCCCGTGGTCTCACCGGCAGCCATCAGGTGCAGATCTGCCGCGTCGCAGCCAGGGGCCGGCAGGCCGGTCAGGATCGGAACGACCAGTGCCAGTCGCCGCACGGCGAACCTCCCTTGGCACGGCCCTGATCCGACAGCCCGAGCCAGCCGACCCGCAGTGCGCTCATGCGCTCACATCGCGCCGTGAGAGAGCCACGCCACCCCCGCCATCAAGTCCCCGAACACGGGTTGGCTCATGTTGCCGAACAACCTACTGCCGAGCCGACCGCCACTCGCGTGCGGCTCGCTGCGCGGCGGCGATCTGCCCCGCGCTCATGCGCTTTTCAAGAGTCTCACGCGTCTTGCCCGAAATGGCGTCCTGCGCCTCGGCGAGACTCATCCACATGTGAGCCGCTACATCGTCCTGTGGCACACCCCGGCCGAAGTAGTACCTGAAGCCGAGTTCGATCTGTGCTGGGGCGTCGCCCTGTTCGGCTGCACGTCGATACCAGCGCGCGGCTTCCCCGTCGTCCTGTGGCACACCCCGGCCGTTGGCGTACATGAAGCCGAGGTTGGACTGCGCGCTGGCATCGCCCTGTTCGGCTGCACGTTGGTACCAGCGCGCGGCTTCCCCGTCGTCCTGCGGCACACTCCGGCCGTTGGCGTACATGAGGCCGAGGACGTACTGCGCGTCGGCATCGCCCTGTTCGGCTGCACGCCGGTACCATCGGACGGCTTCCCCGTCGTCCTGTGGCACACCCCGGCCGTTGGCGTACATGAGGCCGAGGACGTACTGCGCGTCGGCATCGCCCTGTTCGGCTGCACGCCGGTACCATCGGACGGCTTCCTCGTGGTCCTGCGGCACACCCTTGCCGAAGGTGTATGCGTAGCCGAGGTCGTACTGTGCTCTGGCGTGGTCCTGTTCGGCTGCACGCCGGTACCATCGGACGGCTTCCCCGTCGTCCTGCGGCACGCCCCGGCCGTTGGCGTATGCGTAGCCGAGGACGTACTGCGCGTCGGCATCGCCCTGTTCGGCTGCACGCCGGTACCATCGGACGGCTTCCCCGTGGTCCTGCGGCACACCCTCGCCGAAGTCGTATGCGTAGCCGAGGTTGAACTGTGCTCTGGCGTGGTCCTGTTCGGCTGCACGCCGGTACCATCGGACGGCTTCCCCGTCGTCCTGTGGCACACCCCGGCCGGTGGCGTACATGAGGCCGAGGTCGTACTGCGCGTCGGCGTGGTCCTGTTCGGCTGCACGCCGGTACCATCGCGCGGCTTCCCCGTCGTCCTGTGGCACACCCCGGCCGTTGGCGTACATGAGGCCGAGGTCGTACTGCGCGTCGGCGTGGTCCTGTTCGGCTGCACGCCGGTACCATCGGACGGCTTCCCCGTGGTCCTGCGGCACACCTTCGCCGAAGTAGTACATGAGGCCGAGGCTGTACTGCGCTCCGGCGAGGCCCTGTTCGGCTGCACGCCGGAACCATCGGACGGCTTCCCCGTCGTCCTGTGGCACACCCCGGCCGGTGGCGTACATGAGGCCGAGGTCGTACTGCGCGTCGGCGTCGCCCTGTTCGGCAGCTCGTCGTCGGTAGTTCGACTCATCGTCTTGAGCAGGAACAGGCGCAGCGTCCGGCCGGCCACGCGCGCTGCGCTGGGCCGTCTGCCTCGACTCGTCGTTTCGAGGGCCTGCGTGTCGTCGAACGTCTCCCCGGCCAAGCGGGCTGTCGTTGTCCGAGTCCTTCCCGTTCGTGGGCGTTGGCGCCTCCTCCCTGTCCAGGGATTCTCTGAGGCCAACAGCGACGGCAGGAGGCGGCGTTGGCTGGCGGGCCGTCTGCCTCGACTCGTCTCGATCAGGGCTGTCATCGTCCGAGTCCTTTCCCGCTCCTGGGAGCGGCTCCCTGTCCGAGGGCTCGTCGATGCCGACAGAGGGCGTCGAGAGAGGCGGCGTTTCACGTGGGGGGCCGTTTGCCAACCTCAGGACGACTATCGACAGGGCCAACAGTGCAGGGGCAGCCCACCACCAGTGTCGGGACCGGGTTCGGACGGATGGGACCGGAGGCGGGACCTCGCGTTCGGTGGTTCCGGCCTGCCTGGCCGCAAGCGCGGTGCGCCAGGCTTCCACGGTCTTCGGGCGATCCTGGGGCCGCAACGCCAGGCCGCGGTCGATTGCCGCCAACCATCGGGAATCGGCGCCGGCGACCTGCTCCGGGAGCGGCAGGTACGAGTCGTCCAGCACCCGATCCGGCGCGCTCGCGACCGTACTTCTGGTCAACACCCTGTACGAAACTGCGGCCAGGGCGTAGATGTCGCTTGGGGGCCCCTGACTGCCGCCTCCCGCGTACTGCTCGATCGGCGCGTAGCCGGCGGTGAGCACCTGAGTGTGCGTGCGCTCCCGTTGCCGGGCGCGGGCGGAACCGAAGTCGATAAGCACGGGCTCGCTGGTCGCGGTGCGGATCGCGATGTTCGCAGGCTTGATGTCGCGGTGCAGGTAGCCGTGCGAGTGCACGTGCTCCAGCCCGTCCAGGAGCGCGTCCAGCCAGGGCCGCCACTCCTCGGCTGGCAGACGCCCGCGCCGGTCCAGGATGGACTTCAGGGATTCGCCCTCGACGTACTCCATGACGATGTACGCCGTCCCGCTGGCTTCCAGATACCGGTGCGCCTGCACGACGTTCGGGTGTCGGAAACGGTGAATTGCCCGGGCTTCCTCCAGGAACCGTTCGAGACCCCAGGCGAAGGTCTCCCGGTTCGTGGGCGCCGTGACCGCGACCCTGTCGCCGTCGACACGGGCCGCGAGGTCGGCGGGGAAGTACTCCTTGATCGCTACTGGCCCGTCGAGCTGATGGTCGAAGGCGAGGTAGGTGATGCCGAAGCCGCCGGCTCCGAGCACGCGGACGATCTCGTACTCGGCTATCCGGTGTCCGGGCGACAGTCCGGCAGCGGGCGCTTCAGCTGGCATGCTTCGCGGACTGTACCAGCCCGCCCGCCCCCGGATCGGCTGGCCGTCCGACGCGCTCACCGGAGGCTCCGGCAGGCATGCCGGCTGGGTGCCCCGGTCCTGCTCGACCAGGTTGAAGATCGTCCGGTCGCGGGGTGTTCGGGGGAGTCGGAGTCGTCCGGGCCGCAGCCAGGGCCGGCAGGACGGTCAGGTCTGAACGAGTACCTTGCCGGGTTGGGACGACGCTCCGGTGAGGACGCTTGCGGACGTCATCGTCCTTCAACGAGACTCACGCCGCCGAGGAGATGCCGTACTTCGGCCAGGAGATCCTGATCGAGGCGGAGGCCGAGGGGTTGCTGACCGAAGCCGCCCATCGAACGGCACGCGACGAGGCGGTGCGCCTGTCCCCGCGAGGAGGGCCGTGACGCGGCGCTCTCCCGGCAACGTTTCGACGCCATCCCGGGACGACGCCTGACGGCGGGTGCCCTCCGTCGCAGGACGGGCGCTCTTCAGCCGCGCGCCGCTTGCAGAGCGGCTTCGGGTTCGGCGACGCGACGCCTGGCTTCGTCCGCAATCGCTTCGGCTCGTGCGGCCTCGCTGTCGGCACGCGCCGTCTCCTCGTCCGCGGTCGGCAGATACGTCCCCACCGCCGGGTCATACAGGCGGAGAAAACCGCGCTCCAGGCACAGTTCCAAGCCGAGGACACGGCGCAAATCACCCGACGCCCGGCCACGGTAACACGGCGGTCGGCTGCTCAGGCTCAGAGCTGTCCAGCGAGATCACTGTACTCTCTCTCATGGCTTGCCTCCTCTGCTGTTGTTGATTCGGCAACCGATCTCGGAAGGACACGCCACCCGCTGACAACCTGTACACGAAGCTCGACCATGGCTTCGGGGAGTGGTCCAGTGAAGAGAAGTTCAGTGAAGAAGTGCATGGGGATTCTGGTGGTGACGTCGGCCCTGGCCTTCGTCGGTTGCAGTGAAGAACAGGGGGCGGTCGGCATCTACAAGACCAGCCTGTTCACCGGTGAGTGGCTGCTCATGGGCACCCTGCACGGATGGGTCGATGACTACGACGTGTGCCTCGAGATCATCGGCCACCTCAACCAGGAGGAGCCCGGCAGATACGACTGCCGCTATCTGTAGAGATCCCGTGTATCTGCAGAGCTCTCGTGCTCTCGTCGGGTCGTGGGCTCGCCGGTCAACTCGGGCCAGTTGGTCCGGGAACCGCCCGGACCAGATCGATCAGCACCGGTGCGCCATGCTCGGCAGTCGAGTGCTCACGTGCTCTTCCGCAGCCGCGACGCCTCGCCATGGCCCGCCGAGCCGTGGCTCGGCGGGCGGGCTGTTGCGAGCCGGCCCCTCCGGGTCGTCAGGCCAGCAGGAGGTAGATCGCCAGGTACGGGACGACGAACAGCAGTGCCCAGATCCGCAGGTCGCGCCACCTTGCCCGGTCGGGCGCGCCGCGCAGCACCCGGTCGCGGCCGAGGCGCCAGACGGCCGCCACAGGCAGGATCAGCAGTGCCGCGACGGACACGCGGGCAGACCAGATCGGCAGGGCGCCGAGTGCGGCGTCGAGCGGTTCGAGGACGAACTCGAGCAGCGTTCGGATCGCGTTCATGGCACCCATGGTCTGCGGTAGCCAGCGTTCACGGCGCCCACGGTCCCCCGCCGCGCCTTGCCGGACGGTCGCCTGACGTGCGGCCGCCAGAAGGTGGGGAACAGAAGGCGAAGCGCCGCCGCCTCGTTCGACTTCGACGTTCGGTGCTCATGGCGCCCATTGGTGTTCCTGGCGCTGTGTTCTGGCGCTCAGGGCGCCTCGTCGTCTTCCTGCTGCCTCGCCATCCGCACGGGCGCCGTCTGCGGGTCCGCCGGGTCGTGGCGCGGCCAGGTGGCGGCCGTCGGCAAAGGAGTTCTCCCGCGGCTTTTCTCGCAGCTTCTGGACGCGGCTGCGCAACGCCGCCTGCACTGCCTCGTCGGTCTGCACTTCGCGCCAGACCAGGCCGCGCAGGCGTTCCGGCGGCTCGGGCGGCGTCCACTGGCTGACGATCCAGGTCACGGCGAGAGTGAACACGAAGGACCACCAGGCGACGAACAGGAACGGCTCCTCGGAGGAGAACAGCCCGTCCATTGCCGGAGAGTTGAGCAGCAGGCACAGGCCGAAACCGGAGACCAGGCCGGCAGCGCCGCCGTAGCGGTTTGCCCCTCGCCACAGGATTCCGAGCAGGAGAACCGCCAGGGTCGGACCCTGGATCAGCGAGAACACCGTCTGGATCGCGTTGTAGATGTTGCTGAAGCGCTGTTCGATCTCAGGCGCGATGAACGCCGCGGTCAGCAGCAGGACAGCCGAGAGAATGCGGCTGAAGCGAAGTTCCGCGCCGGTTCCGAAGCCGCGCCGGCCAAGGCGCCGCCGCAGCCGGCCGAGCAGGTCGCGGCTCCAGAGCGTCGCTGCGGAGTTCAGGTTGGAGTCGACGCTCGACATGAGCGCGGCCAGGAAGGCGGCGAACATCAGCCCGCGCAGCCCGGGCGGCAGCAATTCGGCGATCAGACGGGGTACCGCTTCGTCGGCTTTCTGCAGGTCGGGGACGATCAGGATCGCGGCCAGTCCCGGCAGCGCGACGAGCAGCGGGATGAACAGCTTCAGGAATCCGGCGAGCAGGACGCCCGCCTTGGCGTCCCACTCGCTGCGCGCGCCGAGCGCCCGCTGCACCATGGTCTGGTTGCCGGTGTAGTAGGCGGTGGAAAGCACGATGCCGAGACCCAGCACGATGCCCGTCCAGGGAAAGGGAGTCGTCGTGTCGTGGGGCAGGTAGAGCGAGAAGTGGTCGGCGTACGCCGGTCCCTGATCGAGGACGCCGTCGCGGAGCGCCGCCAGCCCGCCCACCTCGTGGAGCGCTCGCACCACGAGCGCGGCGCCCCCCACGAACATGATGACGAGTTGCAGCACGTCCGTCATCACGACCGCCGCCAGCCCGCCGCTGATCGTGTAGATGCCGACGATTGCGGTCGTGATCCAGATCGAGAGTTCCGGATCCCAGCCCAGCACGGTGCGCATGAGCAGCGCCGTGGCGTGGATCATGATGCCGAGGTTGAGCACCAGGATCACGCCCCAGGCCAGCGCCAGGAAGCTGCGCACGCCGGCGCCGTAGCGGCGGCCCAGGAACTCGGGCACGGTGTAGACGCCGCTTCGCCAGTAGAAGGGCACGATCAGGAAGGCGGCGATCAGCAGAGCCGGCATCGACCCCAGCCAGTCGAAGTTGGCCTGGGCCAGGCCGTAGCGGTAGGTCCCTCCGGCGACGGCGATGAAGTCGGTGGCGCCGATGTCGCTGACCACGATCGACATGCCGATGGCCCAGAACGGCAGCGCGCGGCCGGCGAGCAGGAAATCGCCGCTGGTCTTCACGTAGCGGCTGAAGGAGAGGCCGATGATCAGCACCCCCGCCAGGTAGATGAGGACGATTCCCGTGTCGAGCCCGGACAGGCCCCAGGTCATGTCGTGTCTCTTGCCGTCAGGTCGCTGCCGAGGGAGGTCGCCGTGCGGAGATGCTCCAGGCTGGCTGCCGCGTCAAGGGCCGGCGATCCCCCGGCCCTTGCGGTCTCGTCCTGCTCGACGACGAACAGGCGCACCCCGGCGTCGAGCGCCGCCTCGACGCAGCCGGGCACGTCGACGTCGCCGGCGCCAAGCGGCCTGAACCAGCGTTCGGCGGTCGCCCGCCCCGGGTCGCGTTCTCCGTGTTCGACCCGTCCTCCACGTCCGGCAGCCGGGCCCGGCAGCAGCCCGTCCTTCAGGTGCAGGATGTGGACGCGGTCGCCCAGGTCCCGGATGAGGGACGCCGGGTCGCGCCCCGCGAAGGCGGCCCAGTAGATGTCGAGTTCCAGCCCCCAGCCGTCGTGTGAGCGGCAGGAGACGAGGGCGCGCAGGCCGTCCTCCCCGAGGCTGTCGCGGGGGCGCTCCGGCGCGCCGTCGTCGAACGGCAGCAGCTCGAACTCGTGGTTGTGGTACGCGAAGCGGAAGCCGCCGGCGCGGAACCGGTAGCTCAGCAGATCGAGCCGGTGGCCCAGTTCCAGGTAGTGCGCGCGGCTGCCGTCGCCCCGCTGGACTTCGTCGAGCCAGGGGCAGACCAGCACTTCGCAGCCGAGTTCGCGGAAGGCCGCCATCACCGAGGCCGGGTCCGCTTCGAGTTCCGCCAGGGGCACGTGGGCCGCGGCGAGGGAGAGGCGGCGGTCGACGAGGAGTTGCCTCAGTTCGTCGGTCGTGCGGTTCCAGAGGCCGCCGAACCACTCGAGCTCGCGGTAGCCGGCCGCAGCGGCCTGGTCGAGGGCGGCTTCCAGGTCCTGCTGCGCGAGATGGCGCAGCGTGTAGAGCTGAAGTGCTGTGCGAGGCGTGTCGACCTCGCGGAGCGTCACTCGCCGGCCTCCTCGCCCGCTGCACCGCCTGCTGCCGCGCCCGCGTCACGGTCCGCGGCGCTGCCAGCTTCGCTGCCGCTCTCCTCGATCAGGCCGTGGTGAAGGCCCAGATAGTAGGGGAGGAGGAAGCTCGCTCCGTCGGCCAGATAGCGGCCCTGTCCGCCGTGGTCAAGCCGCCACGGATCGTGGTTCCAGTGATTCACGAAGCGCTCGTCGATGGGGAGTACGCGGCCGTCGAGCAGGTGGCCCCGCAGGCCGCGCCCGTCCTCCTGCTCGCGCAGCGGGACGACATCCAGACGGTGACTGTTCGAGAGCGCCCAGTCGAAGCGGTCCAGGGGATAGAGGACGAGGCTCTCCACGGCGTCGCCCAGGGGGTAGTCCGTGCGGCTGTACGTTTCGTCGTCGAAGGCGTCGCGGTAGCTGGCGCCGTCGATGGCGGCGGCGTGGATGAAGTCGAACAGGGGGTTCCGCTCGGGCTGCAGGACCTTCCAGTACTGGCGCAGGGAGTGGGCGATCACGCTCCTGAGCGCTTCGTCCCGTTCGTACCTGAGCAGGTGGTAGAAGTTCATGAACGCCATCTCGTCGTCGGACTGGTTGCCAGTGCCGGGGCCGCTCTGGACCTTGGGGTGGCGCAGGTTCGCGGCGTAGGCGTGGTCGTCGAGCAGGGTCCGGGCGGCCTCGGCGTAGCGCTGCCTGCGGTCGGGCTCGCTCATGTGCTCGGCGATCCGCAGGTAGGTCAGGTACGAGAGCGAGTTCAGCCCGCGCTCCTCCCACCAGTCCCGATCGTGGTTCAGTTGCTCCGGGCCGAACACCGCCCAGCGGGTTCGGTTGCCGTCGTGGTCGACCAGGGCGCCGTCGTGGTCGATCAGGTGGTCGACGATCGCCAGCACGGTGTCGCGGACCTCGGCGCGCTCGGCGTCGTCTTCCGCGACCAGGTCGTGGTAGAGGCCGTAGAAGAAGAAGTGGCCGTCCAGTTCGTCGGAGCTCGTGTCGCTTTTCCAGTACCACTGGCCGTCGGCGCTCCTGGGCCAGCGGGGGTCGATCACCTTCCACAGCCCGTCCCGTTCTTCCCTTAGCCGTCGATCGGTTTCGAGCCGGCCAGCGTTCGGGTCGGGGCCGTCGGCGGGCAGGATGGTGCGGGCGACGAAGCCGGGTTCGGCCGGCGGCGTTCCGCCCTGGGTCACGAGTTGCAGGAAACGCAGTGCATGGAATGCCTTGCGCGCCCGTTCCCGGGCTTCGGGCTCGCCCGTCGCGGCCCAGCGGAAACACTCCGCGGCGCCGTACATGGAGGTCCACAGGCCGTCGTTGTCGCTGTCTGACCGGCGGAACGCCGACGTGTCGCCCGGCCGCTCCAGGGCGACGCCCAGGACGTAGCCGTAGGGCGTGCGGCGATGGAAGCGGTCGATGGCCTCGTGGAAGCTGGCGGCCTTCTGCCGCAGGGTCATCGGGCGCAGGTGGATCGCGCCCGGACCGCCGGCGGTTTCGACCTGGACCGTTCCGTCCCGGTCGACCTCGACTTCCAGCACGTGGTCGTGGGGGAGCCAGCGCCGCCCCTGCCGGTACTGCCAGCGCGGCGGCTCGTCCGGCACGCCGCCCGGGATCAGATGCACGAGGCCGCGCGTGGTGCCCGCCCAGATCGAACCGTCCGGCGCCGCCGCGAGGTCCGTGAAGTCGTTCCAGGGCAGGCCGTCGGTGCGGTCGTAGAGCCGCCAGACGCCGGTGATCTCGTCGAGAGAGCCCAGGCCCTGGGGCGAGGCGAACCACAGCCTTCCCTGGTAGTCGAACTCCACGGCGCGGACATCGACCGGCGCCCAGCTCCGGTCGCCGTCGCGCGGCAGCAGGCGCCGCCAGACGGTGTCCGAGCCGGCTCGCAGGTAGAGACCGGTGGAGGTGGCGGCCGCGATCCGGATTGCGGCGTCCGTGACCACTTCGCGGACTTCTCCGGGGGCGTCGACGGTCCGGGCGGAGGACCGCGCTGCCGGTGGCGCTGCGTCGGCGGCGACGGCGGGCGGCTCGTACTCCGCGACCTGCTGCAGGAAGGGCTCGATGCGGACCGGCAGTTCGGTCTGGGCCGCCGCGGCGATCGGCGGGAACAGGAGCCCCGGCAGCAAGGGCCACGGCAGCGTCAGGATGCGCTGTTTCACTCGCGCAAGCCTACTTCCCCCTTTGCCAGGCCCATTGCTTCGGCCAGGCCGGTTCCGGAAGGAAAGAGGCGTCCTCGTGACCGAGTCGCCGTCAGAAGGCCCGCACCTGGTTATCGCCTGCGATAGGGTTGGGCAGCGCTGCCGAGGAGCTGATCCGCACGTGCCTGGAATCCACCGAACAGGCCGACCGGCGTCGGCGCCGGCGCTAGACAGGACGATGACCGCAACCGACACGCTCCGCACCGTCGAAACACTGCGCGGGCCGGAGTCCCTGAACGGCAGGCCGCTGCCCAGGCGCGAGTGATCGACCAGGCGGTAGGCCACGCCATGGACAACCTGGTGACGCGGGACTACTTGCGCGCCACGCTGTACCGCGCCTTGTTGCTCCAGACCGCCGCAATCGTCGGCGCAGTGGTCGCCCTTCTGAGGCTGATTCCCTGAACGGACGGCGTGACGCCGAATGGCTCGGTGTTCGAGGGTCCTGGCGTTCGAAGGCCGGTCAGGGATGCGCTGGTTCATTCGCGCAAGCCTGCTTGCCCTCCTGAGCCTCTCCGGCGCGCAGGGTCCGGACGCTGTACAGAGGGAAGTGGGCGTCCCGAGTGACGACGGTCGGCCCTTCGGCTTGAGCCTGGGCGATCAGGAGCCGATCGAACGGGTCCTTGTGCTGACGCGGCAAGGCATGCCGCCAGTTCCGCGTGATGGAAACATCGGTCAGGTCTGGTCAGGGAAGAGCTTCGAGTGGACCATCAGCTCCCACAGCTTTTCGTCCGGCTGGTCGAAGTCGGGCGCCATCCGGATCTCCCCTTCCAGACCTCCGACCTTCCGGGGTTCCAGCCTCTTCACACGGTAGGGCTCGACGGGCCTGAGCCTTGGCGGGTCGATCGGCTTCGCGGCTACACTGCCGGGCATGCAGGTGCTCGACCCGTCCTGGGAGGGTTCGCCTCCGGCGTTTCGGCCGGCGCCGCGGCTGGCGAGCCTCGAAGGCATCGACGTGGTCTTGCTCTCGAACGGCAAGGCCGGCGTCCGGCCGCTTTTCGACCACGTGGAGACTCTGCTCCGGACTCGCTGGAGCGCGACCACGGTCGAACGGGCGACGAAGGGGAACTACAGCGCCCCGGCGGAGCCGGATCTCGTTCGCCGGCTGGCCAGGCGGCGGTTGGCGATCACGGGTGTGGGCGATTGAGGAAGCTGCTCGTCGTGCAGTCTGCACGACGCGGTGGAGTTCGAACGGGCGGGGGCGCCCGCGGTCGCGGTGATGACGTCGGCCTTCGTCGACGGGGCCCGGTTGATGGCGCACGCCTGCGGCGCTCCTGACTACCGCTTCGCGGTCGTGGAGCATCCGATCAGCAGCGCGACAGATTCGGAGCTCCTGGAACGGGCGCGCGATGTCGTGCGGCAGGCGGAGGCACTGGTACTTGCCAGGGCGACCGGAGAGACGCCGGTCCGGCAGCCGGCCCTGGAGTGACCGCCGGCGCCGATCTCTTCGTCTTCTCCGCCTACCTTCTGGCGGTGATCGCGCTCGGCCTGTCGCTCGCCCGGCGGAGCGGGACGGCGCGCGGCTTCATGATCGCCGCCGGCGCGCTGCCTGGCTGGGCGGTGGGCCTGTCGATGTTCGGCACCTTCCTTTCCAGCAACACCTTCATCGGCGTGCCCGGGCTGGCCTTCGGCGGCAACTGGAACGCCTTCGCGTTCTCGCTGTCGCTGCCGGCGGCGGCGTTTCTGGCGGCCCGCTGGTGGATTCCGTTCTACCGGCGCGGCGGCGCGGTGTCGGCCTACCACCACCTGGAGGCCCGCTTCGGCCGCTGGGCGCGGACCTATGCCGTGGCCTGCTATCTGCTCACGCAGTTCGCGCGCGTCGGCTCGATCCTGTTCGGGGTGGCGCTGGCGATGAACGCGCTGACCGGCTGGCCATTGGCCTGGATCATCCTGGGCACGGGCGCCGTGGTGACCGTCTACACCCTGCTCGGCGGCATCGAGGCGGTCATCTGGACGGACGTGATCCAGAGCGTGGTGCTGACGGTCGGCGCCCTGGTCGTGGTCGGTCTTCTGATCGTCGACGCGCCGGGCGGCTTCGGCGGGCTGGTCGAGACCGCGAACGCTGCCGGCAAGTTCTCTCTCGGCAGCTTCGCCTTCGACTTCACGACCTCGACCTTCTGGGTGGTCCTGATCTACGGTCTGTTCATCAACTTCAACAACTTCGGCATCGACCAGAGCTACGTGCAGCGCTACCACGCCGCCGACAGCGACCGGGCCGCATCCCGCTCCGTCTGGCTGGCGGCGGGTCTCTACCTGCCGGTGTCGGCGGTGTTCTTCTTCATCGGCGCCGGGCTGTTCGTCGCTCTCGACGGGCAGGCCGAGGTCGCCGGAATGGCCGCCGACCGGGTCTTTCCGCACTACATTTCGATCCGGCTGCCTGCCGGGGCCGCGGGTCTGCTGATCGCGGCGCTGTTCGCGTCCGCGATGAGCAGCATCGACACCTCGCTCAACAGTTCGGCCACGGTCTTCCTCTCCGATCTCTATCGCACCTACCTCCGGCCGGAACCGGGGTCGGACGGCGCCGAGGCGGAGGACCTCCGGGTACTCCGCCGCGCGACGGTGGCCGTGGGCGCGCTGGGAACCGCCGCCGCCCTGCTGATGATCGGCGCCCGCAGCCTGCTCGACGTCTGGTGGACGTGGTCGGGCGTGTTTGCCGGCGGCCTGCTCGGACTGTTCGCGCTCGACCGGCTGGCGCCGCGGGCCGGCCGGGCCGCCGCCCAGTCGGGGGTGGCGGTCGGCGTGCTCGTCATCGTGTGGATGACGGCCTCGCCGCGGCTCGAGGGCGGGCTGGCGATGCTGCGGAACCCGCTTCACGGCTACATGACCACCGTCATCGGCACGCTGGCGATCTTCGGCGTCGGGTTGCTGCTTTCGCGGCGGCGTCGACCGGGCGGCAGTGCGATAGAGTGAACTCCTTCGGTCAGCGCAAGTCTGATGACCTCCTGCAACCTGACGCCCTCGGCGCCTGCCGCCAGCCCGCACGATTCTCCGCGCGACGTCTCCCGCCGCGGTGCCGGGCGCGTTGCGGGCGTGCTGGCCGCGTCGCTGCTCGTTCTGCTGCTTGGGGGTTGCGAGAGCCGGGGCGACCTGTTGAGCGTCGAACTCGTCGTGTTCGCGGTCGGCGAATGGGTGGGCACCGGTCCGCAGGGCGAGGAGTTGCGCTTCCTTCTCGAGCGGGACGACGACGAGGCGGTTCTCACCGCGATCATCGTCAGTCTTCCCGGGCTCGCCGACCTGCTTCAAGGTGATCCGGAGGCGTGCGGCGCCCTGACCGGTGCGTTCAGCCAGTTCGGCAATCTGGACATGAACGTGCGGGTTCGGGGCGGCGGCTTCAGGTTCCGCACGCCGAACGACGTCCGCTTCGACAATGACGGGCTGATCGAGGCCGAGATCGTCGGCCGTTTCGACGCCCCGGACAGCGCGACCGTCGACGCCGACATCGAGATCGACGCCACCCGGTTCTTTCCGTGCCGCGGCGAGTTCGCGGTCAGTTGGCAGATGGAGCCGGCAGGCTCCTGAGCCGCGGGCCTGGTGTGCCTGGCAATGCTCGTGGCGGGTCGGGCGTAGCGGTTCAGGTGCAGCGGTTCGGCTGCAGCAGGTCGACGGTGTAGCGGGTCGGGGTGTCCCTATGTATCCCGGCAGGTACGCGCGCGAGACTCCCGACAAGCCGGCGGTCATCATGGCCGGCACCGGCGCGTCGGTCAGCTACCTCGAGCTCGACAGGAGGTCGAACCGGTTGGCCCGGTTCTGGTACGCGCAGGGCCTGCGGCCCGGCGATCACGTGGCGATCTTCATGGAGAACCACCCGCGCTACTTCGACGTCTACTGGGCCGCCATCCGTTCGGGCCTCTACCTGACGACGGTGAACCGGTACCTGGGCGCCGGCGAGGCGGCCTACATCGTTGAGGACTGCGGGGCGCAGAGCATCGTGTCGTCGGTGAAGCTGGCCGAGGCCTGCGCCGAGCTGGCCGACCGGATCCCGGCCTGTCGGAGCCGGCTCATGGTCGACGACGACGGTCTGGGCTGCCCGGCGGGCTGGCAGGACTACAGCGAGGCGGCTGGCCGGTTCCCGGCCGAACCGCTCGCGGAGCAGCCGCGCGGCAGCACGATGCTCTACAGCTCGGGCACGACTGGCCGCCCGAAGGGAATCCTGCGGCCGCTCACCGGACTGTCGGTGGAGGAGATGCCGGATCAGCGCTTCGAGGTGCTGACGAGCATCTACGGCATCGACAACGACTCGATCTACCTGTCGCCGGCGCCCCTGTACCACGCGGCGCCGCTCGGCTTCACCGCGGGCACGCAGACGTTGGGCGGCACCGTCGTCGTCATGGAGCGGTTCGACCCGGAGCTGTCGCTCAAGGCGATCGAGGACCATGGGGTCACGGTCAGCCAGTGGGTGCCCACGATGTTCAACCGCATGCTCAAGCTGCCGGAGGACGCGCGCACGCGCTACGACCTGTCGACCCACAAGCGGGCGATCCACGCCGCCGCACCCTGCCCGGTGGACGTCAAGCGCCGGATGATCGAGTGGTGGGGGCCGATCATCCTGGAGTACTACGCCGGCTCCGAGGGCAACGGCATGTGCGCGGTGGAGACCGACGAGTGGCTCGAACGTCCCGGTACGGTCGGCCGTTGTCTCACCGCGACGATCCACATCTGCGATGACGACGGCGCGGAACTGCGTGCCGGCGAACCGGGAACGATCTTCTTCGAGCCTCCCGAGGAGGCGGATCTGTTCAAGTACCACGGCGACGAGGAGAAGACGCTGGCGTCTCGGCACCCGGTTCATCCGCGCTGGAGCACGCTGGGCGATGTCGGCTACCTGGACGAGGGCGGCTATCTCTTTCTCACCGACCGCAAGGCCTTCATGATCATCTCGGGCGGCGTGAACATCTACCCGCAGGAGATCGAGGACGCGCTGATCGTCCACCCGAAGGTCGCCGACGCGGCGGTCATCGGCGTTCCCTGCGAGGACATGGGGGAAGAGGTCAAGGCGGTCGTGCAGCTGATGCCCGGAGTCGAGGAGAGCCCGTTGGTCGCCGAGGAGCTCCTGGCGTACGCGCGAGAACGCGTCGCACGCTTCAAGGCGCCGAAGTCGATCGACTTCGAGGAGCAGTTGCCGCGCCTGCCGACCGGGAAGCTCTACAAGCGGCTCCTGCGCGACCGCTACTGGACGCGCCGCAAGTCGCGGATCGTGTGATCGGCCGGTGCCGCCCCTGGCGCTGACGGCGATCGCCGACGACCTGGCACGGGAGGTCGACCGACTCGAGTTCGGACCGCCGGTCGCGCACGTCTACAACCCGCTGGTCTACGCCCGGGCCGCCCACCACGCCTATCTCCGCCTGGGCGGTTCGGCGCCCGGACGGGTGCTGCTGGTGGGAATGAATCCGGGGCCCTGGGGCATGACCCAGACCGGCGTGCCGTTCGGCGAAGTGGCCCATGTCCGCGGCTGGTTGGGAATAGCCGGCGGGGTCGAGCCGCCTGCCGATCAGCATCCCAGGCGGCCGGTTTCGGGCTTCGGCTGCGAGCGGAGCGAAGTCAGCGGACGCCGGGTCTGGGGTTGGGCCGCGCGCCGCTTCGGCACTCCGGCAGCGTTCTTCGAGCGCTTCGTGATCTGGAACTACTGTCCGCTGGCATTTCTGGCCGAAAGCGGCGCGAATCTGACGCCGGACCGGTTGCCGGCGCGGGAGAAGGCGCCGCTGTTCGCCGCCTGCGATCGGGCGCTGCGGCGGGCGGTCGAGGCGCTGGACTCTCGGCTCGTGGTCGGGATCGGCGTGTTCGCCGAGGGCCGGTCGCGGCGCGCACTGGCGCAGCTGGGCGTGCGGACGGGGCGGATGCTCCACCCGAGCCCTGCGAGTCCAGCCGCCAATCGCGGTTGGGAAGAGCAGGCGGAGCGGGACCTGCGCCGACTGGGGGTCGAGCTGCAGCGGCACCTGTAGCGGGTTCCGCAGCAGGGATCAGCCGGCCTCGCGCGGTTCGACCTCGTGATCGTCGATGGCCAGGACGACCGCGTCGTGGATCGCCGGGCGGAGTCGCCTGATCGCGATGTTCTCGCGCGTCGGGTGGACGCGGTTCGTCAGCAGGACGACGATCAGGTCAAGAGCGGGGTCGATCCAGAGCGATGTGCCGGTGAAGCCGGTGTGGCCGAAGGAGCGTGCGGAGAAGTACCTGCCGGCGGAGCTCGGATGGGAGGGCGTGTCCCAGCCGAGCGCGCGGCTGCTGCCGGGAACCAGGTCGGCGCGTCGGGTGAAGAGGGCGACCGTGGCGGCGTCGGCAAGCCGCTGCCCGGCGTAGACGCCTCCGTTCAGTATCGCCTGGCCGAACGCGGCGACATCGCGGGCGGCGCCGAATAGCCCGGCGTGCGGAGCAACGCCTCCCAGCGCCAGCGTGTTCTCGTCGTGGACCTCGCCGTGCGCTAGTCGCCCGCGCCACGAATCGAACTCGGTGGGTGCGATCCGCTCACGCAGATCTTCGGGGGGCCGGTAGCCGGTGTCGGTCAGGCCCAGCGGCTCCAGAACCTCTTCCTCGACCTGCCGAGCCAGGCTGCGGTCCGAGCCGCGCTCCAGGATCTCGCCCAGGAGCAGCACGCCGAGGTCCGAGTAGATGGCGCGTTCACGCTGCCTGGCCTCGAGTTCCGTGCCGGCGATGTGCTCCAGGTAGCGGGCGCGTGCCTGGTCGCGGTCTAGGTCCTCGCCGAGTTCCCGGAACAGCTCGGTGCAGCAGGGAAGACCACTCGAGTGGGCGAGCAGGTCGCGCAGGGTCGCTCCGCCGACCGGCGATTCCTCGAGTTCGGGCAGGTAGGACGCGGCCGTCGCGTCGAGGTCGAGCGCCTCCGCCTCGACCCGGCGCATCAGCAGTGTCGTGGTCGCGATGACCTTGGTCAGGGAAGCCAGGTCGTAGATCGTCGACGGGGTGACGGCGGGCGAGCCTTCGTCACGGGTCAGGCGGCCGGCGGCGTGCTCCAGGACCACGGCGCCGCGTCGCGCCGCCAGCAGGACGCCGCCAGGGGTGACGCCGTCGGCGACCGCCGCGTCCAGCAGTTGCGCGGCTTGTCGAAGGCGCTCCGGATCGAAACCGGCCGCTTCCGGCGCGGCGTCGTGAAGCACGGGCGCCGCCGTTGCCGCGGCAGGTGGAGCGGCCGCAGCAGCACGAGGCGCGGCGTCGTGCAGTGCCGTCGTCGCCGGCTCTTCCGATTTCGGTGGGGACAAGTGCGCCGCGGATCTTGGCGAATGGCAGGCAGGCAGGACGGCCAGAGCGTACAGGGCAAGCAGGGCGAAGAAGGCGAGCGTGGCGAACAGGCTCGCCCGGAATGGAACCGTCCCGCCAGCAGGGAGTCCCTCGCCCGGTGTCCCTGGCAGGCCGTGGCGGATGTCGCCCTGCGTTCGTGCGGTGCTGCAGCGCGTCCGACATCGTTGCTCTTCGGTCGAGCAGGGCCCTGCATGTGAAGCGGGAGGTCCACCGCCGGCTCGACCGCTCCGCCAGGGCCGGTCTCCAGATCGCGAGCCTCGAGGCCTGGGGCCGACCGTCGCGGCCCGTGATCGCGGCGGGTCGACGCCCGAGTGTCCCCTCATCGCACCTTGTTCGGCCTTGGATGCCCTGCTGCTCTCGGTTGCGGCACGGACTTCTGCCACGGGCTTGTCTGCTCGGATTCGGTCTTCGCGTCGGTCGCCGGTTGCCCGGGCGGCGGTCTGGCCGTCACGGGCTGCCAGGCGGGAAATCGCGCTACCGGGAGGAACGACGCTACAGGGAGACGACGGGAGGACTGACGGGAGGATCATGGTCGGCGCCCTTTCGCGGGCCTGTGCGAGCAGCCGGCCGCGCAGCTCACGCCGCTCGCCGGCCTCGGTGCAGCGGTCGCGGAGTGCGCGCCGCGGTTCCAGGGTCCAGCGCAGGTTGACCGCCTTCGGCCGCGTGGAGAGGAGCAGGAGGTTCCGGGAACGCCGGTGCAGACCCCGGGAACCTCCGATGAATCCAGCGGCAACCCGGCATGCGACCTCGGCCAGGCCCGGCGGCAGCCCGGGTTGCTATCCTGAGTGATGTTTGCGGAGCGGTTCGGCACAAGCGGTTTGGCGCCTGCGGTCAGGCGCCGGGATTCGACACGGGGATTCGACACGGGGGGCGGACGATGAACAGGGCTTTGGGCGTGCTGGCGTTGGTGACGGTCGTGGCGGCGTCAGGTTGCGGTGACGGCAGTGAAACGGAGGAAGCGGAACCGATGGAGGATGAGGCGGCGGCAGCGCCGGATGCTGACGGTGCGGTGCTGCGCAACGATCCGGCGCTGGACGATCTGGTGCCGGCGGACGCCGTGGTGGAGAAGGTCGCGGACGGCTTCACGTTCACCGAGGGCCCGGTGTGGGTTCCCGGCGACCCCGACGGACAGTACCCTGCCCGCCTGTACTTCAGCGACATCCCGACCAACACGGTCTACCGTTGGTCCGAAAGCGAGGGCGCGGTGGTGTTCCTGCGCCCCGTGCTGGCCGAGGACGCCGACACGGGCGGTACCGGCGGCTCGAACGGCCTGGCGCTGCACCCCGACGGCCGGCTTGTCCTGTGCGAGCACGGCAACCGCGTGGTGTCCGCCATGGCACTGGACGGCGAGCGGGCAACGCTGGCCGATCGTCATGACGGCAAGCGCCTGAACAGCCCGAACGACATCGTCTTCCACTCGACCGGCGCCGCCTTCTTTACCGATCCTCCTTACGGGCTGGCCGGCCAGGACACATCGGAGAACAAGGAGCAGGAGCACAACGGCATCTACCGCCTGGACCCGGACGGCACGGTGACCCTGCTCGAGGCGGGTCAGAGCCGACCCAACGGTCTGGGCCTTTCTCCGGACGAGAAGACGCTCTACGTGGCGAATTCCGACGCGGCGCCCAACCGCTACTGGAAGAAGTACGCGGTGAACGACGACCTGACCCTCGGCGAAGGAGAGATGTTCTTCGACGCCAGCGACATGGAGGCGCCCGGAGCGCCGGACGGCCTGGCGGTGGATGTGGACGGCAACGTGTTCGCGACCGGGCCGGGCGGCGTGCTGGTCTTTTCGCCCGACGGCCGCCACCTGGGCACGATCGCGCCGGCCGAACTGCCTGCCAACACCGCCTTCGGCGGCGACGGCAGCACGCTGTACATGACCGCCCGTACGGGTCTCTACCGTGTGGCGACGAGCACGCGGGGCGACGTCTACGCGAGTGGAGCGTAGTACGGCGTTGGCCGGCGGCGGCCCGCATGCGGCGCGAAAGCGCCGGTCCGAATAGCCCCGCATGGGGCTTCGCGGTGGTTTCGGCCCCCTCGACTGGCTGATCCTCGCCGCCCTGCTGGTCGGCCTGACCCTGCTGTCGCGATCGCTGTCGCGTCGGCAGAAGACGGAGCGCGACTACTTCGCGGGCTCGCGCAACCTCCCGTGGCCTGCGGTGGCGGCGTCCCTGGTGGCGACCGAGATCAGCGCCGTCACCTACATCAGCCTGCCCTCGATCGTGCAGCGGCCGGGCGGCAATCTGACCTACCTGCAGATCGGGCTGTTCGGCTACATCGCCGCCCGACTGCTCGTGGCGCGCTTCCTGTTGCCGGCCTACTACCGCCACGACGTGATGAGTCCGTACGACCTGATCGAGCGCCGGCTCGGCGACTCGGGCGCGGCAGTCCGGAAGACGGCGACCGGCCTGTTCTGGCTGGGCGGCGTGCTGGCCCAGTCCGCCCGGGTCTATCTGTCCGCGGTCGTCCTGGCCGTCCTGCTGCACCGGGAACTTGGCTGGCTTGAACGCACGACTGGCGTGCCGCCCCACGTTGCCGCGGTGGCGGCTGTGGTCGTCATTGCCGTGGTCTGGACCTGGCTGGGCGGCATCGCGGCCGTCGTGTGGACCGACGCCGTGTTGTTCCTGCTCTTCCTGGTGGGCGCCGCGGTCACGCTCGGCGTGGTCGTCCGGGAGATCGAAGCCGGCGTCTCGTCGACTCTCTCCGCTGCCTGGGCAGCGGGGAAGTTCACGCTCTTCGACCTGACCCCGTCCCTGTCCGTGCCCTACACGTTGTGGGCGGCGCTGATCGGCGCCACCATTGGCGGCGTCGCCGCCTTCGGCACGGACCAGCTGATGGCGCAACGCCTGTTCTGCTGCCGCAGCGCGCGGGACGCTCGGCTTGCGGTCGCGGCCAGCGGCGTCTCCGTGCTTGTCTCCTTCCTGTTCGCTCTGGTCGGGATCGGTTTGTGGGCGTACTACGAGCAGGCGCCGCTCCAGGGCGCCGCTGCCCAGATCGTGGCGGAGCAGCCCGACCGGATCTTCGCTGTCTTCGCGGTCGAGGCGGTGGCTGCCGGCCTCAAGGCGCTCGTCGTCGCCGGGGCGCTGGCGGCGGCCGTTTCCAGTCTCGACTCGATCCTCGCGGCGCTCGCGCAGACGACCGCCGCCCTCTTGCGCTCCCGCGCGCGCTTCGGCAGCGGCGTGCGCCTGCCGCGGCTGCTCGTGCTCGGCTGGGGACTGGTGCTCGGCCTGACCTCGCTCTCGATGGACACCGTGGCGGCGCGCCACGACGCGCTGCTCGACCTCGCCCTGGCGATGGCAGGCTACACGGGGGGCGCGCTGCTGGCGGCCGTGGCTCTGGCACTGGCCCCGCTCGGTCGCGACGGGCGGGGCTTTCTCTGGTCCGGGCCGCTTTCGGTGCTGGCCGTCCTTGCAGCGGTCTGGCATCAGCCGTTGGCGGGTTGGATCTGCCTGCTGGGCGGCGGCGTGCTGCTCGCGGCCTGGCTGCGGATGGACGGTCGCGGCCGGTTCGGGGCTAGCCTCCTCCTGATCCTGGGTGTCGGCGGCGTGCTGGCCTTGTGGCGCTGGGCGGAGGGCCCCGGCGGCGAGGTCCTGGCTTGGCCGTGGTACGTGCCTCTGGGCGCTTCCGTTGCCTGGCTGTGGGGGCTGGGTCTGAGCGGAAGGAGCGGACGGGCGGAAGGACCGTTTGCCCGGAGCACCGAGCCCACCACTCGCCGGCGCAGAGTGACGCTCCGCGGCGTCCGCCGCCGCGTACCGGGAATGTTGCTAGCGTCGCGGCATGCCTGAGAGAAGAGGCGCCACGCGGAGGCAGGTCCTGGCCGCGGCGGGAGCGCTGGGAGCGACAGCCGTGGCGGGCACGGCCTGCGCTCCCGCCGGCAGCGACCGGGACGAACGGCCGGGCGCCGCACCGACCGCGGAAGTGGGCGGCTTCGAGCTCGAAGAGGTGACTCTCACCGAGTTGGGGCGCCAGATGGCCGACGGCGAGCGGACGAGCGCGGGGATCACCCGGCTCTACCTCGACCGGATCGATGCCCTCGATCGGCAGGGGCCGGCGCTGAGATCGGTGATCGAGACGAACCCGGACGCCATCGGGATCGCGGAAGATCTCGACCGCGAGCGTGCAGCGGGCCGCTGGCGCGGCCCGCTGCACGGCATCCCGATCCTGCTCAAGGACAACGTCGCCACGGCGGACCGCACGACGACCACGGCCGGCTCCCTGGCCCTCGAGGGTTCGATTCCGAAGCGGGACGCGTTCGTCGCGGCCCGGCTCCGCCAGGCCGGGGCGGTACTGCTCGGCAAGGCGAACCTGAGCGAGTGGGCGAACTTCCGGTCGAATCGATCGAGTTCGGGCTGGAGCGCGCGAGGCGGGCAGTGCCGCAATCCCTACGTCCTCAACCGCAATCCGTGCGGTTCGAGCTCGGGTTCGGGCGCTGCCGTGTCCGCGAACCTCTGCGCCGCAGCAGTGGGCACGGAGACCGACGGCTCGATCATCTGCCCCTCGTCGGCGAACGGGCTGGTCGGGATCAAGCCGACCGTGGGTCTTGCGAGTCGCAGCGGCATCGTGCCGATCTCGGCGGCGCAGGACACCGCCGGCCCGATGGCGCGAACGGTCGCCGACGCGGCTGCGTTGCTCGGCGGCATGACCGGACGGGATCCGCTGGACGAGGCGACCGCGGGCTCGCCGGCGCCGACCGACCTGACCCGTCACCTGGGCGAGCCGGGCGCCTCCGACCTGAGCCGCCTGCGGATCGGCGTCGGTCGGCAGTTCTTCGATCGCGACAGCCGCGTCGACGCGGTGATGGAGGAGTCGATCGAAACGCTCCGGCACCTGGGCGCGGACATCGTCGATCCGGTCGAGATCGCCCACCTTCGGGAGGCGGGGCGGCACGAGTACGAGGCGATGCTGTACGAGTTCAAGGCGGGTCTGAACGGGTACCTGGCCGGGTTGGGGGATGACGCTCCGGTGAAGACGCTGGCTGACGTCATCGCCTTCAACGAGGCGCACGCCGCCGAGGAGATGCCGTACTTCGGTCAGGAGATCCTGATCGAGGCGGATGCCAGGGGTCCGCTGACCGAAGCCGCCTACCGGACGGCGCGCCGCGAGGCGACCCGCCTGGCCCGCGAGGAGGGCCTCGACGCGGCGCTCTCCCGGCATCGTCTCGACGCCATCCTGGGGCCGAGCGGCGGCCCGGCCTGGGTGACCGACCTGGTCCACGGCGACACCTTCTCGGTCGGCAGTTCCGGCGCGGCGGCGATAGCGGGTTACCCGAACGTCACCGTGCCGGCCGGCCACGTCCACGGCCTGCCGGTCGGGGTCTCCTTCTTCGGCGCGGCCTGGAGCGAGCCGACGTTGATCCGCATCGCCTGGGCATTCGAGCAGGCGGCGCCGCACCGCCGGCCGCCGCGGTTCCGCGCCCGCGTCGACGACGCCTGACCGCGTCGCCCGGGTCCTTCTTCCGCCGTTGCTCGTGTTCGCCTGCCGCACGCGGCAGCGGCAGTTGGCGCGGACGGACACGCTACGATGACTCTGGGCGGCGCCCTGCGAGCGGCGGCGATGCCGATGACCGAGCGTTTCTTCAACACCACCGGGCCGGTGGTTCCGGTCAGGCACTACAGCATCCCGCCGCTCGAACGCTTCGACCTCGACGAGGTCCTGCGCCTGATCCGGGAAGACCGCTACTTCGTGCTGTACGCGCCGCGCCAGACGGGGAAGACGTCGGCGCTGCTGGCGCTGCGCGACCTGCTGAACCAGGTCGGTGCGCACCGCTGCGTGTACGCCAACGTGGAAACCGGGCAGACGGCGCGGGGCGACGTCGGCGCCGGGATCCAGGCCGTCCTGGCGGAGATCTCCGAACGCGCGCTCGTCACCTTGGGCGACGGCTTCCTGGACGAAACGTGGAAGCGGACGCTGGACCGCACCGGTCCTCACAGCGCCTTGCGCCAGGCGCTTGGCCGGTGGTCTCTGAACGACCCCAGACCGCTCGTGCTCCTGATCGACGAGATCGACTCGCTGGTGGGCGACACGCTGGTCTCCGTGCTGCGCCAGCTGCGCGCGGGGTACGACATGCGTCCGACCGCGTTTCCGCAGAGCGTCGTCCTCTGCGGCATCCGCGACGTCCGGGACTACCGCATCCATTCGGAGTCGAGGGGAGAGATCATCGCCGGCGGCAGCGCCTTCAACATCAAGGCGGAGTCGCTGCGGCTGGGCGACTTCGACGAGGCCGACGTGCGCGCGTTGTTCGGTCAGCACACCGAAGAGACAGGGCAACCGTTCACCGAGGGCGCCCTCGCCGCGGTATGGCGCCAGACGGAAGGCCAGCCATGGCTGGTGAACGCACTGGGCTACCAGGCCTGCTTCCGGGACAAGGCCAACCGGGACCGCTCGCGGACGATCGACGAGGAAGCAGTCATGGAGGCCCGGGAGGAGCTGATCCTGGGCCGCCAGACCCACCTGCACCAGCTGGCGGACAAGCTCCGGGAGGAGCGGGTCAGGCGGGTGATCGAGCCGGTCCTGAGCGGCTGCGCGAGCAGGGCGGACAGGGCCAGCCCGGACGATGTGGAGTACGTCCGCGACCTGGGCCTGCTGGCGCGGCGCGGCGCGCGCCGGATCGCCAATCCGATCTACCGGGAGGTCATTCCGCGGGAGCTCATGTATGCCCGCGAGGACATGATCCTCCAGAAGACGGAGTGGTATGTGAAGCCGGATGGCGACCTCGACGTGGAAGGCCTGCTGGAGGCGTTCCAACGGTTCTTCCGCGAGCATTCCGAGCACTGGATCGAGCGCTTTCAGTACAAGGAGGCAGGTCCGCAACTGCTGCTCCAGGCGTTCCTGCAACGGATCGTGAACGGCGGCGGTCGGATAGAGCGGGAGTACGCGCTGGGCAGCCGCCGCACGGACCTGCTGATCGTGTGGCCGCCTGGCCGTTTCGGCGGTGCGAGCGAACCGGGCGTTCCCGCGCGCCGCCACGTCGTGGAGTGCAAGATCCTGCGCGGAAGCCTGGAAGCCACGATTCGCGAAGGGCTGGAGCAGACCCTGGCGTACATGGACAGGTGCCGCGGAGAGTCGGGACACCTGGTGGTGTTCGACCGGGACCGGTCGAGGCTGTGGGAGGAGAAGCTCTACCGACGCGAGGAGTCGCTCGACGGGCGGTCGGTGACCGTCTGGGGGGCCTGAAGCGCCCGTCAGGTCTGGCGGCATCTGCCACCTGAAGCCGCCAGAGGGCGTCTTGATCTCGCCCGCCGCGAGCACGCGCGGCGCCCTCGTGACGGGTCCGACCGCGCGCTTTCGGCTCAGGCCCTCATCTCGCGGAAGCACTTCCGAAGCTCGTCGACGAAGATGTCCGGCACTTCGAAGGCGGCGAAGTGCCCGCCCTTCTCCAGGCGGTTCCAGTACACGAGGTTCCGGTAGCGCTTCTCGGCCCAACGCCGCGAGGAGCGGAAGATCTCCCTGGGGAAGATGCTGCAGCCGACCGGAATCTCTACCGGGTCGTTGCCGCCCTTTCCGAAGCTCTCCCAGTAGATGCGACCGGACGAGGCACCGCAGCCCGGCAGCCAGTACATCATCACGTTGTCGAGCAGCTGGTCTCGGCCGAGCACGTCTTCCGGGTGGCCGTCGTGGTCGGTCCAGGACCAGAACTTCTCCACGATCCAGGCAGCCTGGCCGGCCGGCGAATCGACCAGTCCGTAGCCCAGGGTCTGCGGCCTCGTGGACTGCTGCTTCGAGTAGCCGGAGTCCCAGTCGCGGTAGTGCTTGAGTCCTGCCAGGGCGTCCTTCTCGTTGTCCGTCAGGTCATCCATGGTGCTCTGGTCGACGCCTGCCGTCGGCATGTTCAGGTGGATGCCGTGACAGTGCTCGTGATCCTGGATCGCGATCGCCGTGCTGACCGCGGCGCCCCAGTCGCCGCCCTGGGCGAAGTACCACTCGTAGCCGAGGCGGGCCATCAGTATCGCCCAGGCGTCGGCGATCTTCTCGACGCTCCAGCCGGGCGATTTCGGCTTGTCGGAGAAGCCGAAGCCGGGCAGGGTGGGGACGACGAGGTGGAAGGCGTCCTCGGCCGAGCCGCCGTGCGCGGTCGGGTCGAGCAGCGGCTCCGTGACCTCGAGGAACTCGACGATCGACCCCGGCCAGCCGTGGGTGAGCACCAGGGGCGCGGCGCCCCTGTGGCGGGAACGCAGGTGCAGGAAGTGAATGCCCAGTCCGTCGATCTCGGTCCTGAACTGGTCGAGGTCGTTCAGGCGGCCTTCCAGCCGCCGCCAGTCGTAGGACGACGCCCAGTACCGGCACAGCTCCTTCGTGTAATCAAGCGGAATCCCCTGGGTCCAGTCGTCGACCGTTTCCCGTTCCGGCCAGCGCGTGGCGTCCAGCCGGCGGCGCAGATCGGTCAGTTGTTCGTCGTCGATCTCGATGCGGTACGGCGTGATGTCGGTCATCCACCGACGGTAGCACCACGCGCTTGCAGGCGAGCGCTCCATGGCTGCTCGTCCGGCGCCCTCGCCGGTTCTCGGTGCGATGCCGGACTGCCAGCGCCGGACGCTGGACCTAGAACGTCAGGCGGATGCCTGCCGAGACGAGTTCGATGTCGCCCATCGACTCCCACTTCGCGACCCCCGAGAGGCCGCCGATGATCCTCGCATCGACCCCGAATCCGAACAGCGCGTCGCCTCGTTCGAGATTCTCGACCGCGACGTCCAGGTTGTCGGCCGTGTCGTCGATGCTGGCGCCCCAGGTGACGAGTCCCACCTTGGCGAAGACGCCGAACCGGCCGCCGATCTCGAAGCGCGGCGTCAGGGCGAGGGTCAGACCGGTGAACTTGCCCACGACCGGAATCTCGGAGCACGTCACTCCTTCGGCGCAAGGCAGGATCGAGCCGTCGACCTTCGACAGGTCGTGGTAGGCGGCCTCGACGCCGACGTTCCGGTGGAACCGGTAGCCGACCTCGTAGCTCAGGGCGTTCTCGTCCCCGTCGATGATCTGTTCGAATGCTCCGCTCGAGCGGATCTCGACGTCGGCCAGGCTGAAGTAGGCGCCGGCGTAGATGTCGCCGCGCTCGGCCGCCGCCGGAGTTGCGGCGAACGCTGCCGCGAGCAGACCGATGGGCGTTGCCGCAAGCAGGAAACGGGGTGTCCAGGTGCGTGGTCCGGTCATCGCGGCCTCCTGAGGAGGTTGGCGGTCGAATCGACGTTGCAAGGATACAGGAATGAGCATGGGTCTGTGACGGATGTCCGTGACGACCGCAGCGCGGCCTTCGGTCCCGGATCCACCCGGTCCGCCGATCCGGCCCGGATCCGGTAGTGTCCGCGCACCCGATGAGCGATTCCGTCTGCCTCATCTCCGGCGTCGGTCCGGGAACCGGCGCCTCGCTGGCACGGCGCTTCGCGGCCGGCGGCTACCGGGTGGCGATGCTCGCCCGCAACGGCGAGCGTCTGAAAGCTCTGGAGTCCGAGATCGAGGGTTCGCGCGCGTACGTCTGCGACGTGTCCGACCGGGAGGCGGTGCGGACGACGGCGGTACGGGTCGGCGGAGATCTGGGCGCTCCGTCCGTGCTCGTCCACAACGCGGTGGGGGGCGCGTTCGGCGACTTCCTGGAGGTCGATCCGGATAGCCTGCGCGCCAACTTCGAAGTCAACGTGATGGGCCTGCTCCACCTGGCCCGCGCCGTGGTCCCGGCGATGATCGAGGCCGGACGCGGGGCGGTCATGGTCACGGGCAACACGGCCGCGCGCCGGGGCATGCCGCGCTTCGCCGGGTTCGCGCCGACCAAGGCGGGGCAGCGCATCCTGGCGGAGTCGATGGCCAGGACGCTGGGGCCGCAGGGCATCCACGTCGCGTACTTCGTGATCGACGCGGTCATCGATTCGGAGTGGACCCGGCGGCGCATGCCCGAGCAGCCGGACGACTTCTTCATCAAGCCGGACGCGATTGCGGAGAATGTCTGGCACGTCGCTCACCAGGATCCGTCGGCGTGGAGCTTCGACGTCGAGATGAGGCCTTACCGGGAGCGCTGGTAGCGGCGCCCGGCGGCCTGCGATCGGCCTGCGGTCGGCCTGCAGCACGTGGTAGTTTTGCGGGATGACACGCTTCGCTGCAGCCGTTCCTGTAGTTTTCCTGATCGCCTTCAGCGCCGTGGCCTGCGGCGGCGAACCGACTCCGCCGAGCGCCGCCGGTCCGGCCGCGGCGGATTCCGAGCCGGATTCCGAGCCGGCCGGGTCTTCCGATCCGGCCGACCGGAACGATCCGGTCGCCCAGCGGGTCGAACCGTTCCAGATCTTCGACAACCTCCACTACGTCGGGATCCGGTGGGTTTCGTGCTATCTGCTGGTGACCACGGACGGGCTGATCCTGATCGACTCGCTCTACGGCGACCACATCGATACGGCGGTCGACGGCATCCGCACCCTGGGGTACGACCCGGCAGACCTGAAGTACGTGCTGGTCACCCACGGCCACTTCGACCATGTCGGCGGCGCCGCCCGCTTGCAGGAGACGTACGGCGCGCGCGTCGGCATGACTGCTGCGGACTGGGAGCTGGCCGAAACGCCGCCGGCAAGTCCCGAGTGGGAGTTCGACGTGCCGGTTCGCGACATGGTGATTGCCGACGGCGACACGCTCGAGCTGGGCGACACGGAGCTTCGCTTCCACGTGACGCCCGGGCACACGGAAGGGGTTCTGTCGATGGAGTTCCCGGCGCGCGATGACGGTGACGAGCACCGCGCCTTCCTGTTCGGCGGCGTGGGTCTCAACTTCGAGGGCGTCCACCGCACGATGCTCTACCTGGACAGCGTGGCCAGGATTCGGAGGCTTGCCGCCGAGGAAGGCAACCCGATCGACGTGAACGTCTCGAACCACGCCTCGATGGGGGGGATTCTCGAGCGGGCCGAGCAGTTGGCATCGCGGGCGGACGGCGATCCCCACCCCTTCGTCGACCCTGAGGGCTTCGCGTCCTGGCTCGCCGAACTGCAGAAGAACGCCGAGGAGAAACTCGTCGTCGAGCGGGAACTGGCCGGCGAGTAGAAGATCGTGAGGAGCTACGAGCTGATGCCGCGTTTCGAGAACGCGGTAGCGGGGTTCGACCTGTTTCATCGGGAGGATCCGGCAACGGAGACGGTGGACGGCAAACAGGTCCCGCGAGAGTGGGCGTACTCCCGGCGGATGGCGGCCTGGGTGACCCGTCTCGATCCGGATGCCGGCGAGATCCTCGTGCTTGCGGCCCACTGCCAGCACCTTGGTCGTTTCAAGCTGCCGCGGAACGACTACCCGGCCGGGCGGAAGGGCTATCTGGCGTGGCGGCGAGCGGCGGCCCTGGAGCACGCCCGGCTCGCCGGCGCCGTGCTGCGCGACGCCGGCTACAAGCGGGAGCAGATCGAGCGCGTGCAGAACCTGGTGCTGAAGAGGGCGGGCCGGAGTTCGCCTCGGGACGCGCAGACCCTGGAGGACGCGGCCTGCCTGGTCTTCCTGGAGCGGGACCTGGAGGGGCTGGCGGAGCGGCTGGGCGCCGAGAAGACGACCCAGGTGCTGGTCAGGACCTGGCCCAGGATGTCGGACGCCGGCCGTGAGGCCGCTGCCGCCCTGGAGCTGAAGCCGCGGTTGCGGCAGCTCGTGAGGCGAGCGGCGGGCGCGCTCAGCGGGTCCTGAGCGTCAGCCGTTCGCGGGCCTCGCCGATCCGCTCCACCGTGACCGGAGCACGCTTCCTTTCGGCTCCGCTGCCCGGCTCGCCTCCGATCGCGGCCAGGCTTCTCGCGAGCGCGTGTTCGAGCACTGCGGCCTTGTCGTCTCCCCGAGGGACGAGGCGGTCGTTGACGCGGAGTTCGAGCCGGCGGCGGTCGAAGGAAACCCGGCCTTCGAGCCGCGGCTCGGCTTCGATCAGGTCGCAGGCCCGGAAAGCGCACGCAAGCAGTGACTCGAGCCGGCGCTCCAGCGTGTCGATTCCATCGAGTTCCGCCGACGTCTCGCGCCGGCGGCTGTAGAGCAGACCGGGCTCGCCGCGGCTCAGGTCCCAGGCGTAGATCGCGTCGTGGCCCACGAGCAGGACTCCCGGTCCTTCGTGGACGTGGCTGTAGTCGGCGACGTCGATCAGCAGTTCGGGCAGCGCCCGCTCGGTGATCCAGCGGTGGAAGACGGGGATGAACTCCTCCGGATCCGCCGCCGTCGTCTCCCGGGCGAGGACCTTCAGGTCGAGCTTCACGAGATGGTCGAGCGACTGTCCCGGCCCGCCTTCCATGTCCATCAGGCCACGCTCTCCATCAGGCCACCCTGGCGGCCTGGATCCGGGAGATCCGCTGGTTGCAGGCGTGGGCGGCCTCGATGAACAACTGCGCTTCCTCGATCCGGCGGTGTGCCTCTTCGCTGGAGCCCGTCCTGGCGTCGCCGTGGATGCGGAACAGGTAGTTGGCGAACTTGGCCCCGGCGTACGGGTCGAAGAACAGCTCCGTGTCGCAGAAGCGGTGACGGAACTCGCCGACGATCTCGTCCGGTTCGTTGCCGATGTCGATGTTCTCCGTCGTGATCAGCGCCCGCGCCGCTTGCAGCATGGCGGCATGGGCCTTGGCGGCGGCCGCTTCCGCGTCGCCCCGGTCAAGCTCGAGCAGGCCCTGGAAGACCTCGCGTTCGGCGGCCGAGAGGCCGAACTCGACCGCGGTGACCACCTCGCCGGCGCACTCGCCGACACCCAGATCGCCGATCGTGTACTCGCGCGGGTCGCCCCAGTCGGAGTAGAGAGTGCGATCTTCGAGGTACGTGGGCAGCCTGGTCAGGTCATGGAGCAGTTGCCGGACGCGCGCCTTGCCGATGCGGGCGATGAAGCGCTGGAAGCTCTCGCCCTTCTCTCGTTCGGTGACGTACAGGCCGGCGATCCGCTCGACCGCTTCGGGGATGCGCTTGGCGGGTACCGCGACCACGGCGAGACCGTAGGAACCCCCGTTCTCGCTCCACTGACCGCCCAGGATGACCTGGAAGTGGGGCACCGTGCGGCCGTCGCTCTTGCGGCTGACGCCGTAGAACCCGATGTCCGCGACGTGGTGCTGGCCGCAGGAGTTGAAGCAGCCCGAGACCTTGATCCGCAGGTCCTTGACCGCTTCGTCGGCGAGTACGCCGGCGGTCCTGATGGAAGCGGCGATGCGCTTGCGCAGTTCGCCAGCGAGTCCCCGCGACGCAGAGATGCCCAGTTTGCAGGTGTCGGTGCCGGGGCAGGCGGTGACGTCGACCAGGGAGGAGGCGCCGGGCTCGCCCAGGCCCTGGGCGCGGAGCTCCGCGTACAGCGCGGGCAGGTCCGCTTCGCTGATGTTGCGCAGCAGGATGTTCTGTTCGACGGTGTTGCGCACGTGGCCGCCGTTGTAGTGCCGGGCCGTGTCGGCCAGCGCCCGCAACTGGGTCGAGGTCAGGTCGCCGAGGGGCAGGTTGACTGCCACCGCGACATGGCCGGATTGCCGCTGCCTCTGGACGTTCGAGCCCAGCCACGGGGCGAAGCCCTCGAGCCGCGGCCCCGGCTCCAGCGTCGCCGCCGGCCGTGTCGGCTCCTCGTTGGTGATGGAGAGGTCGGAAAGGTAGGCGCTCCAGCGGTCGTCAGGGGGGAGGATCGCCAGTTCCTCGTCGACCAGGCGCGTGAATTCCTCGATGCCGAGCTTCGCGACCAGGAACTTGACGCGGGCCCGCGCCCGGTTCCGCTTCTCGCCCAGCCGCCCGAAGACGCGGCATACGGCCTGTGCCAGCGGCAGGAGTTCGTCCTCGCGCACGAACTCGCGCAGGACCTTGGCATGGTGCGGTACCGCGCCCAGGCCGCCGCCGACGTAGACCCTGAATCCGCGCTCGGTTCCGCCCTGAGTTCCGTTGCCGGTCGACCGGACCCGAGCGACCGCGCCGAGGTCGTGCATGTTGGCGAGACCGCAGGCATGCTGCGCGCAGCCGGAGAAGGCGATCTTGAACTTGCGGCCGAAGTCCTGGGCGTCCTTGTGTCCGAGCAGGAAATGGGTCAGCGCGTGGGCGTAGGGCGAGACGTCGAACGGTTCGTCCCGGCAGACGCCGGCCATCGGGCAGGCCGTCACGTTGCGTACCGAGTTGCCGCACGCCTCCTGGGTCGTGATGCCGACGGCGGCAAGACGCCGCATGATGTCCGGTGTGTCGTCGATGTGGATGAAGTGAAGCTGGATGTCCTGGCGGGTGGTGACGTGGGCGATGCCGTCCGAATACTCTTCGGCCAGGTCCGCAAGGACCTCCATCTGCTCCCCGTTCATGGCGCCGAACGGGATCTTGATCCGCAGCATGCCGGGAGCGTCCCAGACCGTGTTCGGGCCCTTGGTCAGGCCGCCGCACGGGTAGGCGAGCTCGCGGCTGGCGACGCCGTCGTGGCGCTGCCCGTTGTCGTAGCGCTGGCCGTAGACGCCTCGGCGCAGGCGGGTCTCGGCGAAGACCTTGTCGTCGATACGGCCCTGGCGCTTCTGCGCGATCTGGGTTTCGAAGATCTCGATCTCTTCCCTGAGGCGAGGTTGGATGCGGCCTTCGAGTTCGGCCTCCCAGGTCGCGGCGGAGTCCACGGTTGGCTGGCTCATCGATCGGTTCTCGCTTGTTCTTTTCGGAGGTCGGCCGTCCGCTCCAGGGCGCGTCGAGGGCGAGGCCGGCGTATTCGTGACCATTGTGGTCACATTGGTCATCATTCTACGTGCAACAGCGCCTTTCGTTGCAACCATGCGTTGCAACCGCGAGCAACCCCGCCGGCGCGACGCTCCCTGGCACGACGACGCGGCCTCGACCGCCAGTATCCCGGGCAACCGCCCAGCGACCACGCGATGCGAGCCCGCAGGCAACGCGCGACGCTCCCGGGAGCGAACGCCCGAAGCGGACGCCTTCGAACCGTCGCCCTCCCGGCGTCGCCCGCTCCGGCGGCGTCCTCCCCGGAGGGCGACGCGGCGTTCCTCTGGAAAGCTACATCAGGTCGGTGAAATGGACAGGCTCGGGGAAGTCGACCGAGGCTGCGCGGATTCTCTCGCCGATGGCCGCGACGCTCCATGGCGCCTGATCGTTCGGTCGGCTGGCGATCTCGAGCGTCTGCCAGGCCAGGAGAGACACCTTGTTGCCGCCGACCGCGAAGATGCGGCCGGTGATGTCCGCGGCGTCGTCGGTGCACAGCCAGACGACGGCGGGCGACACCTTCTCGGGCGCCAGCGGCTCGGCGGTCGCCTCGGGCATGATGTCCTCCGTCAACCGGGACCAGGCGGCAGGAGCGAGGAGGTTCACGGTAACGCCGTACTTCGCGCCCTCGAGAGCCAGGCAGCGCATGAAGCCGGCCATTCCCGCCTTGGCGGCCCCGTAGTTCGTCTGGCCGAAGTTGCCGAGCAGGCCGGAAGTCGAACTCGTCATGATGATCCGGCCGCCGGACTCCTGCTCGATCATCCGGTCGTAGGCGGCCTTGGTGACCAGGTAGGTGCCGCGGAGGTGGACGTCCAGAACGACGTCCCACATCTCGTCGGTCATGTTCTTGAACGACTTGTCCCGGAGGATGCCGGCGTTGTTGATCGCGATATCGAGCTTGCCGAACTCGTCGACCGCCCGCTGCACCATCGCCTTCGCGGCGTCGCCGTCGGCAACGGAACCGTAGTCGGCGACCGCCCGGCCGCCGGCATCCCGAATCTCCTGGACGACCTGGTCCGCCATCGCGGTTCCGGCGCCCGTGCCGTCCCGGGCGCCGCCGAGATCGTTGACCACGACCGCTGCGCCTTCCCGGGCCAGGAGCAGCGCGTGCGTGCGCCCCAGACCGCCGCCGGCGCCTGTAACGAGTGCAACCTTGCCGTCGAGCAGACCCATGGTGGATTCCCCTTCTCTTCGTCTCTGTTCGTCGTCTGTCCTGATGTCCCCGTGGCCGAAGCGCGCGAAGTGTAGCCCGACACGCCGGGTTCGCCGACCGTCCCCTCGCTGCTCGCCCGGACCGATGTAGTGTCCGGTGCAGTTCCGATGACGGCGGAGACGTGAAAGCCGCGCAGATGCCTTGGCCGGATGATCGCCGGGGGCATCCGCGAGTAACGGACGATGGAACGCTGGAGATGGACGTGAGGCCGAGCGGGTGATGCGAACCGACGCGACACGGAGCAGGCGGGGTACGCCGGGTGCGGTTCGCAGTTCGCTGGCGGCGCTGAAGAACGGGGTGTCCGTGTCAGTGGCTGCGGCGTGCCTCAACGTTGCCGCTGGCACGAGCGCGGCGCAACAGGAACCGCATCGCCATGCCGAACCCGGTGCCGCGATGCTCGTGCGCCAGGCGAGCCTTCACGAGTCCCGGGGCGACCACGAAGCGGCAATCGCCGGCTACGACCGGGCGATCGAAGTCGAACCGCACAACTGGCAGCTCTACCTGTTGCGCGGCTCGGCGCGGTTCAAGGCCGGTCGGATCGAGGCCTCGATCGACGATTTCGACCAGGTTGCGGCGCTCGAACCGTCGCAGGATCCCTACCTGTGGCAACGCGGCATCTCGTACTACTACGCCGGGCGCTTCGCCGACTGCCGGGCGCAGTTCGAACGGCACCGTCTCGTCAACCCGAACGACGTGGAGAACGCCGTGTGGCACCTGCTCTGCGCCGCTGCCGAGGACGGTCCGGAAGCGGCGCGGAAGGCGATGCTGCCGGTGGGTCCGGATTCTCGCCGGCCGATGAAGGAGATCGACGCGCTGTTTCGGGGCGAGGGTTCGGTGGAGGAAGTGGAGGCCGCGGCGAATGCGGAAGGCCGCGGCGCCCGCTTCTACGCCGATCTGTATCTGGGGCTGTACTACGAGCTGGTGGGCGAAACGGAGAAGGCCGCAGCGGCGATCAAGCGTTCGGCTTCGCTGCCGAACCGTGGCTACATGGTCGAAGTGGCCCGGGTTCACCGGCGGCTGAAGCGCTGAGGTCGCCTGAAGCCCTGCGCCGCTAACCCCCCTGGCGCCCAAGCGCCCACAGGTGTCCGTCGGTGCGGATGTACCAGACGCCGCCGACCAGGGCGGGCGAAGCGATCGTCCGTTCGCCGATCCGGTTGACGTGGAGCAGCTCGAAGTCCGGCCCCTCCCTGATCACGAAGGTCTCGCCGTTGTCGTTGGTGAAGAAGACCCTGCCGCCAAAGGCGACCGGTGCAGCCGAGAACCCCTCGCGCATCCGTTCGCCCAGGCGTTCCTGCCAGACCACTTCGCCGGTCCGAGCCTCGTAGACGGTGATCACGCTGGCCATGTCGTTCACCATGTAGAGGTAGTCGCCGACCAGCATCGGCGCGACGACGAAGGGCGATCCCTTGGCCGCGCTCCAGACGATCCGGCTGTCCGTCACGTCGCCGTTGCCGCCGGGGCGGATCGCCAGGGTCGGGCCGGCGCGGCCGGAGGTGCTGAACAGCAGGTCGTGGCCGATCACGGGGCTGGGAATCACCTCGAACGTGGTGCCGGCGGCCCGCCAGAGCTCCCGCCCGTCTTCCGGAGCGTAGGCGATCACGTGGTGCTGGCTGTTGACGACGATCTCGTCGCGCTCTTGGCCGTCAACGGTGGTCACCGAGACGGCGGCAGGCGAACTCCAGCCGACCTGGGTGTCCCGTTCCGTGCGCCACAGCTCTTCGCCCGTGCGGCGGTCGAAGGCGGCGATGAAGGACGCGGCGCGCTGCTGCTCCTGGACCAGGATCAGCCTGTCGCCGAGCAGCAGGGGCGACGAAGCGGTGCCGTGAAAGGCGTTCAACTCGCCGAACGACCGGTGCCAGACCATCTTCCCTTCCACGTCGAGCGCCAGCAGGCCGTGGTTGCCGAAGTACGCGTAGACCCGCTCGCCGTCGGTTGTCGGAGTCGAGGAGGCGTGGCCGTTCTTGGGATAGGCGCGTTCGGCGTTCGCGTCGGGCGCCGCGGTGCTCCACAGCGGCTTGCCGGTCTCCCGGTTGAAGGCGAGCACCGAGCGTTCGGCGCCGGCCGCCGTGGCGGTGGTCAGGAAGATTCGGCTGCCCCAGACGATCGGCGAGGAGTTGCCGCTGCCCGGAACCGGAACCTTCCAGAGAACGTTGTCCTCCGGGCCCCAACGGTCGACGTAGCCGGCGCCCGTGACGTCGCCCTGGCCGCTCGGCCCGCGCCAGCGCGGCCAGGTTTCGGCGGGATCTCCGGCGGCCGGGGTCATCCGCGCCCGCTCCCTGGCGGCTGCGTTGGCGGCGGCGTTGGCAGCGGAAGCAGCCGCGGCGATCCCCAGCAGGAGGCAGGCGGCGGCGAGCAGTCGGATCGGCCCGGTGTCGGTAGAGATCGTGTCGTTCATGGTCGTGTCCGTAGAGATCGTGTCGTTCATGGTCGTGTCCGTAGAGATCGTGTCGTTCATGGCGTGATGATAGAACCCTCGGGCCTGCCTGAACCTGGAACCGAGGAACAAACAGCAGATCCAGCGCCTGCACACGGCACGGAACGCTGCCCGCGAAGCGGATCTCCGGCCCGCAGCGGCAACCGAGGAACGAATCGGGAATGAGCGACACATTTCGAGCGGTCGTCGTCGACAAGGTCGACGACCGGCACACCGCCGGCCTGCGTGACCTGACACCGGGCGACCTGCCCGAGCACGACGTGCTGGTGGACGTCGAGTACTCCACCCTGAACTACAAGGACGGGCTGGCGATCACCGGCGTCGCTCCGATCTGCCGCTCGACGCCGATGGTCTGCGGCATCGATCTGGCCGGGACGGTGGCTGAATCCGCGTCGGATTCGTTCTCCCCGGGCGATCGGGTGCTGGTCAACGGCTGCGGGCTCGGCGAGAGCCACTGGGGCGGCTACTCCGGGAAGGCGCGGATGAAGCCGGAGTGGCTCGTTCCGGTGCCGGACGCCTTCAGCAGTCAGCAGGCGATGGCGATCGGAACCGCCGGCTACACGGCGATGCTGTGCGTGATGGCGCTGCAGGATCACGGCGTCGTGCCGGAGAGCGGCGACGTCGTGGTGACCGGCGCTGCCGGCGGCGTGGGTTCGGTGGCGGTGGCGCTGCTGGCTCGGGCCGGCTATCGGGTCGTCGCCTCCACGGGGCGCCAGGCAGAGCATGACTACCTGAGCAGCCTTGGCGCTGCCGACTTCATCGCCCGCGACACCCTGTCCGCGAAGCCGCGGCCGATCGGCCGGGAGAACTGGGCCGGCGCGGTCGACGTCGTCGGCTCGGCGACGCTTGCCAATCTGATCGCCGGGACCCGCTACGGCGGCTGCGTGGCCGCGTGCGGACTGGCTGGCGGCGCGGATCTGCCTTCGAGCGTCTATCCGTTCATCCTGCGCGGCGTCGTTCTCGCGGGCGTGGACTCCGTGATGGCGCCGATGGAGCTGCGCCGGGAGGCCTGGCGCCGGCTGGCAGCGGAGCTTCCGGCAGACCTGTTGTCCGAGATGACGTCGGTCGAGCCGATGAGCAGGATCGAGGAACTGGCGGCGTCCATCCTGGCGGGCCGGACGCGCGGCAGGGTGGTCATCGACGTCAACGCGTGAGCGACCGGGCGGGAGGAGTCGAATGAACCCGGGAACCGGGCTGGGAGTCCTGGCGGCAGCACTCTGCCTTGTTGCCGCGCCCGTTTCGATCGCCGCCCAGGACAGCGAGTGGCCGGTGACCACCGGCGACAAGGGTGGGCAACGCTACTCGCCGCTCGACCGGATCGATGCGGGCAACGTCGGCGAGCTCGAGATCGTCTGGCGCTGGTCGTCGCCCGACAACGACCGGGTCGCGGAGGATCCCCGGTTGCGGAGCCGCCGGATGCAGCCCGGCGGTCACCAGGTCACGCCGATCAAGATCGGGGACCGTCTCTACACGACCACCGGCCTGAGTCAGATCGCCGCGGTCGATCCGGCGACCGGCGAGACGCTGTGGGCCTACGACCCGGAGGCCTACGCCGCGGGCCGCCCCACGAACCTGGGCTTCGTGCATCGGGGCGCCAGCTACTGGCCCGGCAGACCCGCCGCCGACGGCGCGGAGGCAGTGCCGGCGCGGTTGTTCCACGGTACCGGCGACGCCCGGCTCCTGGCCGTCGATCCGTTCACCGGGGAACCCGTGGGCAGCTTCGGCGATGGCGGCGCAGTCGATCTGACGCAGGGACTGCGGCGCGAGATCGGCCGCCGCCGCGCCTACGCGGTGAGTTCGCCGGTCATGATCTGCCGCGACACCGTGATCGTGGGCGCATCGATATCGGATGCCCCGAACCACCCCGAGGCGCCGCCCGGCGACGTGCGCGGCTTCGACCCCGTCACCGGCGACCTGCGCTGGACCTTCCACTCGATTCCGCAGCCGGGGGAGCACGGGCACGAGACCTGGGAGAACGACTCCTGGCGGTACACCGGCAACGCGAACGTGTGGACGCTGATGACGGCGGACGAGGAACTGGGGCTCGTGTACCTGCCCTTCGGTACGCCGACCAACGACTGGTACGGCGGCCATCGGCTGGGCGACAACCTGTTTGCCGAGAGCCTGGTGGCGCTCGACTGCGAGACGGGCGAGCGGGCCTGGCACTTCCAGGCGGTCCGCCACGGCCTGTGGGACTACGACCTGGTGACTCCGCCGATCCTCGGGAACATCACCGTCAACGGCCGGGAAACGAGAGTCGCCGCGCAGCTCAGCAAGCAGGGCTTCGTCTACGTCTTCGACCGGGAGACCGGCGCTCACGTATGGCCGATCGAGGACCGGCCGGTACCCCGCAGCACCGTCCCCGGAGAACGCTCCGCGCGCATCCAGCCCTTCCCGACCAGACCGCCGGCGTACGAACGTCAGGGGATGCACGAGGGTCAGCTGATCGACTTCACGCCCGAGATCCTGGCCCGCGCGACGGAGATCATGAAGCAGTACGACCACGGGCCGCTCTACACGCCTCCGTCGGTACACGGCACCTGGAACCTGCCGGGCTGGGGCGGCGGCGCAAGCTGGCCGGGCGGCGCCTTCGACCCGGAAACCGGGTGGCTCTACGTGCCGTCGTTCACGCGGCCGGTGGTGCTGACGATCAGGAAGCCGGATCCGAACCGGTCCTCCTTCGACTACATCGGGTCGATTCAGACCAGCCCTCCCGGGCCGTTCGGGCTGCCGATCGTCAAGCCTCCGTACTCCCGCATGACGGCCTACGACCTGAACCGCGCCGAGATCGAGTGGGTGCGACCCCTGGGCGAGGGCCCGACCGGGCATCCGGCGATTCGGGACCTCGATGTGGGGCCGATGGGCTCGGGCGCGCGCGCCCACGTGCTGCTGACGCCGGAACTGCTGTTCGTGGGTCTGGAAGCGACGGTCCATGCGGACGCGGAGATGGAGTCCGAGTCGCTTGACCTGGAGTCCTCGGCGCTCGAGGAGCTGGCGGTGGCGGGTGAAGAACAGGCCGCGGCGCTCGCCGAGATCGCGGCCAGCCGCGACTGGCGTTTCGAACCGTCGACGTTCTCGGCACTCGACAAGACCACGGGCGAGACGGTGTGGTCGGTGGAGATCGAAGCCGGCGTCGGCGGCTCGCCGATGACCTACCTCCATGAGGGCCGCCAGTACGTGGTCCTTGCCGTCGGCGGCAACGGGACGCCGTCGGAACTGATCGCCTTCGCGCTGCCGGGAGAAACCGGCTGAGCGTTCCGCACGTAACAACGCACGTACGGAGACCGCACGTACGGCGACCGTGCAGCGCGCGTACAATGCCGGATGTCGATCAGGAATGGCCAACAGAGGAGAACGAGATGACGCGAATCCGCGAACGGACGGCACGGCAGCACCTGACAGCGGCGGTCGCCTGCGCGTGCCTGCTGGCGTGTTTCGGGGGAGCGGCGATGGGCAGTGACCTGATGGAGCGCGTCGAGCACGGCTACGCCGACTCGGACGGCGTCAAGATCCACTACGCCACGATCGGCGAGGGTCCCCTGGTGGTCATGATCCACGGTTTCCCGGACTTCTGGTACACGTGGCGACACCAGATGGAGGCTCTCTCGAGCGACTTCCAGGTGGTGGCGATCGACCAGCGCGGTTACAACAGGAGCGACTCTCCGGACGGCGAAGAGAACTACGACATGCGGTACCTGGTCGCCGACGTCGCGGCGGTGATCCGGCATCTGGGCCGCGACAAGGCGACGATCGTCGGCCACGACTGGGGCGGCGCGGTGGCATGGCAGGTGGCGTTCCACCTTCCGCAGATGACGGAGCGGCTGATCGTCCTGAACCTGCCGCACCCGCGGGGCATGGGCCGGGAACTCGCGAACAACCCGGAGCAGCAGCAGAACAGCGGCTACGCCCGCAGGTTCCAGGAGGGCAAGGCCAGTGACCCCGACATCCTGTTCGGCATGCCGATGAATCCGCAGACGCTCTCCGGCTGGGTACGGGACGAGGACGCCAGGAAGCACTACCAGGCGGCGTTCGAGCGCTCCGACTTCGACGCCATGCTGGCCTACTACAAGCGGAACTACCCGCGCGAAGGCGGCGGCATCGGTCAGGCGCCGGGCCAGGAAATCCCGCGAATCGGCGTGCCTGTGCTCATGTTCCACGGCCTGGACGACACGGCGCTCCACTCGGACGGCCTGAACAACACCTGGGACTGGCTGGACGCCGACCTGACCCTGGTCACCGTGCCGGGCGCGAACCACTTCGTGCAGGAGGATGCGGCCGACCTCGTCGCATCGACGATGAAGTGGTGGCTGCTGGCCCGCCTGGAGTAGCGTCGAGGATTCGTCGAGCACCGCTTCCGACTCTGCCTTCTCGACGTGGCGCTCGAACAGGGCGCTCGTGTCCAGGTAGAACGCACTCGACGGCGATTCTCTCTCCCGAGGTTCGCCATGCCGCCCTCTCCACACTGGTGCGCAGTGCGTCCGGTCTTTCGTCGGCCAGTCCCTGCCCTGCAGGATCTGCTGGTCGAGCGGGGGGCCTCTCCGGGCACACGATGGGAGGGTCGTCCGCGGGCTCCTGGGGTTTGGGGCAGCCTGCCGGTTCGCTTCGACTTCGGCGGCAAGGTCATCCGCGAGCTTGTGGGGCTGGTAACTCCCGCGCGAGCCGGGCTGGGTTCCGGCGCGAGCCGGGCCATGCGGTGCGCGCCGTAGATCAGCAGGAGGGTCGTCCCGTGCTGAGCTTCCCGGATGGGAATCGCTCATGTTCGGCAGCGGGCGCCGCGCGAGTTGCTGCCGGAGTCGTCGCCTACCAGCGCGGCCGCGTGCTGACGTACGCCGCGTCGTTCGTCAGTTGCACGACCTGCCCGGTCTCGATCTCGATCTTCCAGATCTCCCGGTTCCCGGAACGGTCCGACGCGAAGACGATCCAGCGGCCGTCGCGGGAGAACCAGGGGTGGCCGTCGTCCGCTTCGGAGGTGGTCAGTCGGCGCTGGTTCGAGCCGTCGACGTCGGCGAGGAAGATGTCGTCGGTCGGTCCGGTCCGGTTCGTCTGCCAGGCGATGGTCTGCCCGTCGGGTGAAACGGCTGGACGGCGGTGACGGTGCTCACGGTCGGTGAGGGCGGTGTAGGTGCCCTGGCCGTAGCCGTCGAAGCGGATGATGCCGATCTCCATCCTGCGTTCACCGTCGACGCCGTCGCCTTCGGCGTGGAACACGACGGCCCGCCCGAGGCCGATACCGTTGCCGATACGGAGCGTGGTCGTGTTCGAGGCGTCCAGCCGGCGGCGATCGCTCAGTTCGGTGATCAGGCGGCCCCGGTTGAAGCCGCCCCTTTCGGGGCAGTTGCGGGTGTAGGTGAGCTGGCGGGTGATCGGCGAGATGCTGGCGTGGTGGACGGAGCAGCCGTCGACCTCGCGCAGTATTTCCCGCTCGCCGGTCGATAGATCCTCGCGGAAGATGCGGCCGCCGGCCTCGACGCCAGCTTCGGCGTCGACGAACTCGGCGTAGACCACGCTCCGCAGGTCGAAGGTGAGGGACGGGTGGCCCAGGCGCCGGGGAACGCCCTTGCGTACCAGACGCAGCCCGCTGCCGTCGCCCTCCATGATCCAGATGTCGCCGCCGCCGTGGAAGCCGGGGGCGGAGGGAGTGGCGCCGGTGTTTTCGAACCGCTGGAAGACGATCGGCGCGTGGAACGCGGGCGCCGCCACCGGCGGCGGAGCCGCGGCGTCCCCACCGGATGGAGGCGCCTCGTTGGCGCCGCAGCCGAGCGCCGTCGCCGCGAGACTCAGAGACGCGATGACGGCGAGCGGTGAGCCGCTCACCGACCGGCGGGACCCGTCCCCGCGGCGCGGTCGGGCACAGGCAGAAGGGCGGTCTCCGCGGCGCGGATCAGGCGGGACTCTCGGTTCAACGCGTGCTCTCCGGAGCGTGGGGACTCGGTCGAGGTCTGCCTCCGCGATTGTAGTAGGAGCGCCGGTGCGGGACCGGCTGGACGCCGACCCGAGCCGGTCGCCGTGCCGGGCGCGAACCAGTCCGAGCAGGAGGACACGGGCCGACCTCGTCGCACCGACGATGAAGTGGTAGTTCCGGCCCCTGAGTGGAGTAGGGTAGTCCCCCGTTGGCGGGTCTGGTGCCCTTGGCGCCGGGGGGTTGGTCCTGGTCGGCTTGCGGCCCTTTGTCTTCGGCTTCAGACCAGACAGCGCTCCTTGCCGCCTTGCCTGCGCCAGTTGGCCAGATGCGAACTGTCCAGACCCTCTCGCCGAAGAAGCCGACCGATCTCGCCACGGTCGGTGCAACGGTCCGCCTCCTCGAGAATCCGCAGGCGGTACTCTGCCGTGAACTGCCTCCTGGTCGGCTTCGCCAGAACCTCGGGGTCGGGAACCACCCCGCCTGACCGTGCGCCGGCCCCGGGGGCCTCGTCGCTACGCTCCTCGCCCCCCGGGGCCGGGAGCTCCGAACTGCTGCCTCGCCTCTGCACTCGCCTTGCCATCACTCCTCCTCCTCGACGTCTGCCCTCCACTATTGAACAGGATGGCCGCTGTGTCACCTACGTTGGCAGAGAGGGCGCCGATACGCTTCGCTTCGAAGTAGGTAACGTCCTGAGCATACTCCTGGGGAGCGAAGAATGAGCGTCACGGCGACACCCAAGCTTCGCCAGCGAGCGGAATACACGCATCGCTACAACACGCGGCGAGGCCGCCACGGCTGGCTGCGGCTGACGCCGGCGTACTCTCTGAGGATCGTCGAGGAGTTGATGTCCGGCTGCGGCCCGCATCTTCGCGTGCTCGATCCGTTCTGTGGCGCGGGCACCACCGCGCTGGCTGCGGCCAACCGCGGACACGAGGCGGGCACTGTGGACATCAACCCCTTCCTCGTCTGGTTTACCCGTGCCAAGACGGCGACATACAGGTCGCGAGAGATCGCTGAAGTCGAGACGACCGCCGAAGCAGTGCTTCAGAAGGCTCTCCAGCGAAAGATCGATCCTGTCAAGGAGCCGCCCATGCACCGGATCGAACGTTGGTGGCCGAGTACGGATCGCGTTTTCCTCCGTTACCTCAAGGCGTCCATTGAAGTCGTTTCACGGAACGACCGCGTTCGGGACCTGTTGAACGTGGCGTTCTGCCGACTGGTGATTCGCCTCTCCTCCGCGGCGTTCAATCACCAGTCCATGTCCTTCAGGGATGCGGCTCAGAGCAAGCTGCGCCTGGCCGTGGACGAAGGAGAGCTGTTTCGACAGGAGATCCGCTTCGTGACCGAGGGTGCTTCGTATAACCCGAAGGGCGGGGTGTCCGTCGTTCTCGGCGACTCGCGCCGCGTCGACGACTGCTTCGATGAGCCGTTCGACGTGGTCGTTACATCACCACCGTATGCGAACCGCATGTCGTACATCCGGGAACTGCGCCCGTACATGTATTGGCTCGGTTTTCTCCAGAACGGTCGAGAGGCCGGGGAGCTTGATTGGCAGGCGATCGGCGGCACATGGGGCGTAGCCACCAGCAGGCTCGCCAGGTGGCAGCGCGCGGCGGATGTGCGTTTGCCGGACAAGCTGCGTGGGGCCGTGGAACGGATCGCCGAGAGCGGAAGGTCGAACGGTTCGGTCCTCTCTGCATATGTCGAGAAGTACGGCGAGGATGTGGCACGGCATCTGGCCAGCCTGGGCCCCGTGCTCAGGCCCGGCGCTCGCGCCCACTACATCGTTGGCAACTCCGTCTTCTATGGTGTACTCGTGCCGATCGAGCAGGTTTACGCCGAACTCATGCGCCGGGTTGGCTTCGAGCAGATCGAGGTGCGACCGATTCGGAAGCGCAACTCGAAGAAGGAGCTGGTCGAGTTCTGCGTGTCCGGAAGGTGGTCGACGTAGGAAGAAGTGTTCAGGACGTGCCTGACATGAATCGACGGCGCTTGCCTCCTCCTTGTCAACGTCTGCTCTCCACTGTTGAACAGCATGGCCGCTGCGTCACATGCGTTGGCAGACAGGGTCTGGCTCGGGAGGTCAGGCGATGAAGGGGGTTCTCTCGTCTCTGTTGAAGTCGAGCGCTTGGGGAATCGGGCGCCCCCGTTCCGCCGAGCGTGCGGCTACGGGGAAGCGGGTTCAGGTCTATCGGCGAAGGCGCGCGGATCCTCCGGAATTGGTGGGCGAACTCTCGTTGGACGAGGGCGAGTACGTTTTCCGTTATGTGCCCGGCTATTCGGGGGCGCCCATTTCGGCCTTTCCGGAAACGACAAGGCGCTACCGAGCCGAGGTTCTCTGGCCCTTCTTCGAAATACGGATTCCACCTGTCAGTCGGAAGGACGTACAGGAATTGATGGAGGCGGAGAAGATCGACAGGAATGACGCTTTCGAGATGCTCGCCAGGCTCGGGCGCCTCTCGGTGGCGAATGCGTACGAGCTGAGACTCGTCGGAGAAAGCTGATCGTGGTCGTCTCGCTCTGCACGCCTTGCTGCCATAAGGTCGAAGGCGCATGCGGCGGAATCTCGCGCCTCTGATCTTCGACGATGAATGCCGGGGCGACCGCGGCGCCTCGGCCGGCGACCCGGCTCGGCGCTCACGCAGTTCCTGAACCAGGGCCGGGGACGCGGTCCCTCTGGGGACACCGCCCTGGAGATGCAGGAACGTGTGGGCACCGCCGCCTCTGCTGTCGTGAGCGCGGGCCTGCTGGCGTCGATCGCCCTGCCGAACTCCTTCTTCGACTACAGTACCTGGCCTTCGACTACAGCACTTGGCGCCTCTGCTTGAGGCGCTGAAGGATGTCGTCGGCTGCCTTCGACTCGGCGGCGGGACCGTCGGAGGGCTGCGGCGGGTGTTCCCGCCGGAGTTCGACGGAACTGTCGCTCCGCAGGATGAGCCGTACGCGGTCGCCGGGTCGAGCGCCCAGTCGTTCCAGAGGCCTGGACAGGAAGCCGAGATTGGGCCCCGTCAGCGAGGTGAGTCTCCAGATGAGGCTCAGCGGGCGGCAGTCCGGTGGATCGGCAAGCGGCACCTCGATCCGCCCGTTCGGAGGGCAGCCCAGTTCGTGGGCGATCTCCGGCGGCAGGTTGGGAACGCTGTAGCCCTGGAAATGGATCGCCTTCACCTGAAAGCCCCACCAGGGCCTTCCCTGCTCGTCCCGCCCGTCGATCGCGTCGTCGAGCAGGCGGAGCTTCAGTTTCACCGCTGACGCGTTGGCCCGGCGTACCCAACCGTTCGCGACCTCGAACTGCGGCGCCTTCAGGTACGCCCGGACAGTCACCTCGGAGGCGCCGAAGAGCCGCGGCAGTTCCTCGAGCACGCGCTCGACGCGGGTCGCTCCGCCGTCCTCGTCGATCCGCTGCAGGATCTCGTTCGCCACGCCTTCGTACACGTCTTCGATCCAGTCGACGAGGCCCCAGCGCGTCCTGTCGGCCCGGGCGACCGACGGCAGTGCCGAGAGGCAGCCGACGGTTCGCTCGGTCGCGAGGCTGCACCTCGCCGCGATCTCCTCCCTGGAAGCGACACGGCCCATGTTCAGGACGGCGGCCTTGACGCGTGCCTTCTGCGTGTTGCGGAGTCCGAGGAGGCCGTCGATCCGGTGGAAGCCGCAGGCTTCCACGAGCAGTTCCCAGTGCTCGGTCCACGACGGGTCAGGCAGCCGGGACTGAAGCGCCTCCTCGTCCAGCAAGCCGGCGTCGTCCTGCTGCTCACTGGCAAGCTCGCGAAGCATGTCGACTGCTTCGGCGCCACGGTCATCAAGTTCCAGCTCGCCCCTGGCACGGTAGCGGAGGCGGTCGCGGAGCATCCTGCGGGCGAGCAGAACTGCGGCGCGGCCCCCGTCTTCGCGCCGGTGCAGACCCTGGTGTTCGCCCTGGTCCCGATCCGGGTTCTCGGGTCGGTGTTCACGCAGGTTGTCCCGGTCGTCGGGCCGACGTCCATGCCTGTCCTCGAAGAGGCTCTCCAGTTGGCGGTCGACGTCCTGAGGTCGAGCGATCGGGGCGATCCGGTCCGAGACGGCCCCGGCCACGATCCGGATCTTTCGCCCGAGACGAATCTCCAGCCGCCGCTTCAGCCTGGCCTCGATCTGGCGGACCCGCTCCCTCGAGACGCCGAGTGTTTCGCCAAGCGAAGCAAGCGTGTCCGGCCGTCGGTGGAACAGTCGGCGGTCGAGGATCGACTTCTCATGCGGAATCAGTTCGGATTGCATGGCCTCGATCGCCGTGAGCAGACCGGCTGCGTGGCTCTCTCCTTCGCCGATGTGCAGGGCGCCAAGGCTCAGCGCGTTCAGTTCCGACGCCAGGCCCGTGCTCGCTGCAAGAGAACCGAGATCGACTTCAAGCGCTTCCTTCAGGTTCGCGGCGCCGCGGAACTCGCGAACGGCCGCAAGCAGTTCCGCAAGCGGTTCTGGCATGGAAACTGCGCCGTCGCGCGACTGCTCATCTCGTTGGTCATCCTGTTGGCGCCGTCCAGTGTCGGCTGTCGCGGCAGGTTGCGGCAGTTCCCGACTCCCTTCCACGACTGCGAGCAGTTCGAGCAGCACCATGACGCCCACACTGCGGTAGGCGAGCACGTCGCCTGCTGACAGTGTCCTCCGCAGTCGTCCTTCGTGTGCTTCTTCCTTCACGGCCTTGCAGACGAAGTTGTGGGCGCGGGTACCGAGCGGCAGAGCCAGCAACTGCTCGGCCCGGGTGCCGGAGACCAGCACTTCGACGTTCCTGGGCACCGGGAACTGCGCCAACTGCAGGCGCAGGCCCTTGAACGCTTCCGGCGGCACGGCGGTCCAGGGCGCCTGGTCCCAGAAGCCGGAGTTCAGCTCACCGAGCGTGAGATCCCACTTGCCGACGGCACGGCGCAGCTTGGGCGCTGCCATCACGTTGCCGTAGCTCTGCCGGTAGAGTTCCGGTACGAGCGGCGTGGTCGCAGTGCCCCAGGAGTTGTCTGCGGTTGGTGCCGAGGAAGGTCGGATCACGCCGGACGACGGGATGGCGGCGTCAGGCTCGGCGGCTGGTTGACCCGCGTCGGCTGCCGCGGCAGGTTGCAGCAGTTCCCGACTCCCTTCCACGAGCGCGAGCAGTTCGAGCAGCACCAGGACACCCTCGTTGCGGTCGGGGATGGAGACGTTCTCTGCTGTTCTGTCGAGGTAGGCGAGCACGTCGGCTGCCGCCAACGTTCGCCGCAGTCGGCCTTCGTGTGCTTCTCTCCTCACCGCCGTGTGCACGAACTTGCGGGCACGGGACGTCAGGGGCAGGTCCAGCAACCGATCGACTGGCGTGCCGGAGACCAGCACTTCGGTACTTCCGGGCACCGGAAGCTGCGCCAACTTCCGGCGCAGGCTCTTGAACGCCTTCCGCGGCACGGCGAACCAGGGCGCCTGGTCCCAGAAGCCGGCGTGCAGCTCACGGAGCGTCAGATCCAGGTTGCCGACGGCACGGCGCAGTTTGCGAGCTGCGAGCTCGTCGCCGTGGTACCGGCGATGGAACGCCGGCGCGAGCGGCGTGCTCGCAGTGCCCCAGGGGGCGCCTGCGGTTGGTGCCGTGGAAGGCTGAATCACATCGGACGACGGGATGGCGGTGCCCGGCTCGGTGGATGGCTGGCCCACGGCGGCTGTCGCGGCAGGTTGCGGCAGTTCCCGACTCCCTTCCACGAGCGCGAGCAGTTCGAGCAGCACCAAGACGCCCTCGTTGCGGTCGGGGATGGAGACGTTCTCTGCTGTTCTGTCGAAGTAGGCGATCACGTCGGCTGCCGCCAGCGTTCTCTGCAGTCGGCCTCCTCGTGTTTCTCTCCTCACCGCCGCTTGCATGAACTGGCTGGCACGGGATGTCAGGGGCAGTGCCAGCAACCGATCGACTGGCGTGCCGGAGACCAGCACTTCGGTACTTATGGGCACCGGAAGCTGCGCCAACTGCCAGCGCAGGCTGTTGAACGCCTTCTGCGGCACGGCGGTGCAGGGCGTCTGGTCCCAGAAGCCGGCGTGCAGCTCGCGGAGCGTCAGATCCAGGTTGCCGACGGCACTGCACAGTTTGGGAGATGCGAGCTCGTCGCCGTGGTACCGGCGATGGAACGCCGGCGCGAGCGGCGTCGGGGCAGTGCCCCAGGGCTTGCCGACGGTTGCCGACGAGGAAGGCAGGGTCACACCGGCGGTCGGGGCGGCAGTTCACGAGACGGTGCCCGTTGCAGTCCGTGGCGAAAGTCCGTGTCGCACCGAGAGCGGTCAGGCGCCCGTCCGGCAAGGCGCGACGAGGGAGCATGTCGGGCCGTGTGCGACCGAGGAGCAACGCTCCGGACCGAGCTGCATGGACGTTTCGACGCAGCGCGACTTTCACCATGGGCTGCTCGGCCTCGGGTCGCCTTCTCGGCCCTGGCTACCTCCAGCACGTCATCGTCCGTGACCACCGTGGTTCGCACGGAGTCACGGTAGCATCAGTGCTCCGAGCGCCAACCTGCAGGCGCCGCCGGCTGGTGCTCCTTGCCTTGCACCTTCTCGAGCAGCGACTCCGCGTGGTGGGCCATCTTCTCCAGCTCGGTCAGCCGCAGGCTGATCTTTTCCAGCTCGGCGATCACGACCGGGCAGCCGGCCGCTGCCAGACGGTTGGCGTACCTGACGATTCCGGCAGGCTCGGGTGTCTGTTCGTTCTCGGGTCCCAGGCCGGCGGCTGCCACCACGGCAAGCAACTCGCACAGTTCGGGCGACATGTTCACGGTCCTCGTATCCTTGAACTTGTAGCCGGCTCTCCTCGCCCTCACCTCGCTTTCGGGTTCGAGCCCGAGTGCCACGGCCGCGAAGACGCTGTAGGCCCAGAGATCGAGACGCCGAGGAAATGGCACCTCTTCCGGATCCGCGCCCGTTCGATGTCTCTGCACGTAGAGATCCACGTGTTCGCGCAGGTGCCGAGGCAGCATCAGCGCATGGGCCTGCGCCCGCAGTCTGCGTTCGAAGTAGCTCATGGACGTCTCCCGGTCGCCCGGCTCCAGGTCGGCTCGGTCGCGGTGCGCCTGGACCAGCCTGCAGCGTCGCGCTGGCCCAGCCTTTCGCAGACGTCGCAGAACTGACGCGGTCCGCACCGGCACAGCACGGCCACGTTGGACCTGCCTGCAGTCTGTCGGACGACGTCGCCGCTCCTCCCGGCCGCGACCGCGTCCCACTGGCCGGTGAGCGTGTAGACGGCGCCCCCGCGGCGGCGCACTGTCTCGGCCTCCGACGCTCCCTCCAGGTCCGACCCGGTCAGCAGCAGGATCGGCTGCTCGGAGCTCTCCACCACGGCGTTCAGCGTGTTGCGCCGCACGGCGCCCGACATGGAGTTCAGCAGCGAATCCGCGACCAGGGGAGCGTGCGTTCGGGATTCCTGACAGAGGGCCAGAACGAAGGACAGGGCGAGCACGCGGCGGGAGGCGCCGTTGATCTCGGTCGGCGGCATGACCCGGCCGCGGTGGTTCCTGGCGAAGATCTCGAAGAGATGCGGGCGCTCTTCCACGGGCCGGATTCCGACACGGGCGATCATGCGGACGGACTCGCGGCCTTCCTCACGGTCCCCGAAGTCGGCGTCCGTCACGTTCGCCGCCATCCTGCCGAACAGCCGGTTCATGCGCTCCGAGAGGTCCTTCACCTGGCGTTTCCGGAGTTCGGCGACCGAGTCGTCCAGGATCGTTGCGCACAGGTTCGCGAGGTCTCGGGCGTCGCTGCTGTCGGCCGCCGCGGAATGCGTGCGCTGGGCGGCAACGACGCGTTTCCGTACGCCTTCGAGCGACTTCCTCAACATCTCGTCCTGGTGTCCGAGGCTGCCGACCCGTTGCTGGTTCCTTGCCAACTGTTGCTCGAAGCTGGCTTCTTCGTTGCGAAGCTGCCGGACCTTCTCCTGGTCGATCCCATCGAGTTTCCGTTTCACATCCTGAAGATCGCGTTCGGCTTCGGCGGCGGAATCGTGGGCGCGGACGATGTCCGCCGAAAGCCGTCTTCTGCGTTCCCTCCAGTCCCCGGCCGTTCCTGCCGTCCGATGCTGGGAGGCTGCTTCGTAGAGCTGCCCCAGGTACTCCGCTTCTGCCTCCCGCTCGGCGGAACGGGCAAGTTCGCCTTCCACCTGGCGGCGCCGCTCCAGGTTGACGCTCAGATTCTGGCCGCAGACGCACTCGCCGCGCTCCAGGAGCTGCCGCACATAGCCGACGTGCTTCAGCGGAATGCTGCCCGCCTCGTAGAGAGGTTGGAGCGCGTCCTCGACCTGACGCAGTGCCGGCGCCGCCAGCGGAGCGAACAGCGAGGCGTCCACCAGTGCGGCGGCAAGGCCGGTGGCGGCTTCGCGGCGGCGGTCGCGGGACATCTCCTGCCTTTTCCTGGCCTCATCCTGCAGCCTGACCAGGGAGTCGTGATTGCCCTGGTGGAGCAGTTCCTCCTTCAGTCGTTGACGGCACTCGTCCAGCCTGCCCTTCAGGTCGTGGCCGTTCTCCAGCGCTTCGTCCAGTGCTCCGCCGATCTTCTCCACCCGATCTTCCAGGCGATTCTGCTCGGCTTGAAGTTCGTCGAGGGCGTGATCCCTGACCGCCTTCGTCGCCTCCTTGCCGAAGTTCCTCGATGCCTTGCGCAAGCGGTTCGCCGCCGCTTCGAAGATGTCGATGCCGAGCAGAGCTCGAACGGCGCGCGTGGTCAGCTCCTCGACTTCATGGACGCTGATCTCACGGTTCTCCGTGCCGCCCACGAAGTCCGCCGCCTGGTCGGCATCCATGACGAAGAAGTCGCGGAGGTCCCAAGGGAGCAGTTGCTCAACGGCCGCGTCCACGTTTACCGAGGGCGGTTCCCAAGCGCCGGACTCCGTTCGCTTCGTGAGGTATGGCGCCTCGTCGCGCCGCTCGAAGTCCGGCTCGTCGTCGCGCGCGGCGGCGCGCTTCACCGTCGTCACGGACCGGCGGACCAGGTAGGTATCCATCCTGAATCCTGCGGTGGGATCGTGCCGGTCGGAGCCATCCGTCTCGAACTCGATCTCTACCGTGGTTTCGATCTGTCCGTCGTCGGGCCGCCACCAGGCCGGATGCACGGAGTAGCGCTCGGGTTTCGCGCCGGGAAGACCCTTCTCGCCGTACACGCCCCAGAGGACGGCGCGCAGGAAGGTCGTCTTGCCGGAGCCGTTCTCCGCGCGGATCACCGTGAGCGGGCGCTCCGGGTCCGTGGACGGCTCGACTTCCAGATGCTCGAAGACGGCGAAGTTGCGGATCTCGATGCGCTTGAACTTCAGCATTCCTGGTCTGTTCCCGGTCAGTTCCGGTTTCCGGCCGTGGTCGGGTTCCCTGCCGCGATTCGGCGCGCCAGCTGCTGCACCATGCCGTCGACTTCCTTCTGCACACGGCGGGGTTTGCGACTGTGGAGGTCCTCGACGTTCACGACTTCGAGGAGGAAGGCGGCGAGTTCGTCCGTGCTCACGGTTTCGAGCGACTCCTGCGCCACGCGCCGGCGGATCTCGGCCGCCACCCGATCGATGTTGTTCATCCAGCGTCTCCTGTTCCTGATACCTGGTTTCCTGATACCTGGTCGAGCGTCGGCGCAATCCCCAGGTATCCGGTCCCTTCCGCCAACGGGTGGCGCCGCCGATTCCGGCTCGGCCAGTACGCTTCGCGCATTCGCTCGATCCAGGCCATGACGCCTTGGGAACCGGCGGCGTTTCGAGCGTGTCCGGCGAACGCGAGCGCTCGTTCCAGTTCTCTCCGCACCAGCCGCTTCAGCGGTTGGTCGCCCATGCGCACGGTGGCTGCCGGCGGCAGGGCGAGAAAGTCGTGCACGACCGCAGACTCCTTGCCCGTATGTCGGCGAAGCACCCGACCGCGGCGCTGCACCCACTCCCGCTCCACGGTGGCGGAGGCGACGATGTACGCCTCGCGGATCGACGGGATGTCGACCCCTTCGTCGAGCACCTTCTTCGCCAGCAGCACCTGGAGGCCTCCCGCCCTGAACGCCTCCAGCGTCCGCTCGAGCCTGGTCGGGCGCGCCGTCGTGTCCTGGGTCACCGGCGCCCAGCGAATCCCGAGTTCTGTCAGCACTGCGGCGATGCGGTCGAACTGCTCCGGATTCTTGGCCGACGCGTAGACGAGCGTCTGCCGGATCCGCCGTGGTCCGCGCCGCTTCAGCACGGCCCGGAGCAGCGGGATCTTCGCTTCCGCCGTCTCCACGATCCTCCGCCTCCTCAGCAGCAGCCCGTTCAGGGCCTCCTGTTCCCGCTCGGTTGCCTTGCGATCCTCGGCCCCCGCCATCGCCGCGCCGATCCTGCGCGTCAGTTCCATGAACTCGTCCATCTCGTCGTCGTCCAGGGTCGCGGCGTGGACGTGGTAGTCGTACGGAACCAGGCAGAAGCCGATGGCCCGGTCCAGGCCGAACTCGTAGACGGGCGGACCGAAGAACTCGAAGATCCGTTCGGTTCCATCCGGGTCGTGCTGCCGCACCGGCGTGGCGGAGAGGGCGAGACGCCGCTCGAAGAAATCCGGTGTGTTCCGGATGAACCCGTGGGCGCCCAGTCGGTGCGCCTCGTCGCCGATGAGCAGTGACGGCCGCCCGCGCAGGGCCGTCTTCAGCGTGTACTGGAACTCGGGCCTGCAGAGCAGGTTGTTCGTGATGACCGCCACCCGGGTGCCGCCCGCGTCCAGCCCTCGGAAGAAGTTCGTCAGGGCGGAGTCCGTGTTGCGGGAGAGCGTCGGCGTTGCCGCCGTGACGTCGAACTTCGCGATCTCGTCCTTCCACTGCAGCAGGAGAGGCCTGGTTGGCGCCGCGACGACCACTGCGAATGCGGAGTCGTCGGGCAACCGGTCCTGCGCGCGGGCGGCGCAGATCAGGGCGGTCAGCGTCTTTCCCGCACCCGTGGCCATGGCGAGCGTGCCCCGCTCGGGTTCGGGCTCTCCCTCCCAGGCATCGACCGCTTCCTTCTGGTGCTCGTAGCGGCCCGTCTCCCACTCCAGCCAGGACGGAATCCCGAGCCGTGGCGCCGGCCCCCTGCCCCGAATCCCGCGGAGTCGGTTGCCCAGCTGCTGCCAGGCATCCACCGCCCAGCGGGGGCTGCCATCTTCGCCGGCCGCCGTCAGATAGTCGCGTGGCCGTGGAGGCTTCGACGGCGCCGCCTGGATGATCTTCCGCTTGAGCGCCTCCGGAAGACCGACCACTTCCGTGATGCCGGCGCCCCGCGCGTTGCTCCAGTCGCTGAGGATGCGTTCTCCCTGCAGGACGCGCTGGCGGCTGTCCTCGACCCAGGACACGTCCACGTCCATCTGTTCGATGCCCGAGGAAACGCCCCTCCCCGTTGCGTTGCCGGAGCCCCTGGCCAGGACCCGGCCGGATCCGTCGGCGAAGAGCCACATCTTGGGGTGGAAGTTCGAGTCCGGCGCCGGCACGGCGACTCGCAGGCGAAGGCGGTCGCAGGCAAGCATCCAGGACAGGCAGTCGAGCGCATGACGGGCGAGGGCGGATCGGTCGATGCGGTCGTTCACGAACAGGTGTGCCACGCGCTCCCTTGCCTGTTCCGGTGTCATCTGTTGAGCCGTTCTCATGGAATCGAGCTCCGGCTCGTAGTGCAGCGGCGAAACCGTGAACTCGATCGGTCGGACGTCTTCACGGTTCAGGTAGTGCGCAAGCCCCGGTGCAAGCTGCCGAATCCAGCCGGCCCCGAACCAGCCGAACGCGCCGCGCACCGACGTCGCCGAGCGAAAACCGGGAATCAGCACCCGATCCGCCACCGGGTCGTCGGGCAGGCGGTAGAGACGCGGCTCCAGGGTCGCTTCGTTGACCAGCACGGAAAGGCCCTTGCCCCCTCGGCTACAGCACCTGGCGCCTGGCCCAGGCTTTCGGCGGCGCCACGGTCCAGGGCGCCGCGTCCCGGAAGCCGGCGTGCAGGTCCTGGAGCGTCAGATCGCGCCTGGCGGCGGCACCGCACGGTCTCCGCAGAGATGCGATCCTGTCGCCGTCGTGCCGGCGACAAGACGCCGGCACGAGCGGCGTCCGGACAACGCCCCGGGGCTTGCCTGCGGTTGACCGTGAGGAAGGCAGGATCACGCCGGCGGTCGGGATGGCAGTTCAGGAGACGGCGTTTCCGGGCTTCGGGTCGCCTTCTCCACTATGCGGCACAGTTCGGACCATTCGACATTGGCCAGCGATCGAGCGAGGGCTTCGCGGCCGAGCTCGCGGGCCGCTCGTTCAACGTCCTGCTTCCCCCAGTCGATCGTGCCGTCGGGCGCCGCCCGGGAGACGACCCGGGCGAGCGCCGAGACGATGGCGGCGCGGGCGCGGTCGTGGTTGATCACGGTCAGGCGCTTCACGCCCAGGCCCACCAGTGCCTCCCAGATCGCGCCGCTGTGAGCGAGGCCGCGGTGCGCATCCGCCGGGGTCAGAACCCGTCCGTCACCAGCCATGCAAGCGGCGTTGAGGGCCAGACGGTAGCGCCACCAGGCTCGGGCCAGAGGGCAGTCGCTGAGTACGGATACCTTGCCGCGGACCCTCTCGATCCCGCCGGTACGCCGCAGGAAGTTGCGGGTTTCTGCTTCCAGTTGCCCACGCTCGTCCACGTTGCCGGCGGCGTGGGCGCTCCAGCAGAAGGCTCGTCGGACGTTGCCTCGGATGTCGCCCCGTTCGAGCCACGCGATGTGGCAGAGCAGCCAGAACCAGGGCCGGGCGGCGTCCCGCCTCGTCACGTTGCCCGCGAGCGCCAGGCCGATCTCGCGCTCGAGTTCGAATGGGGGCTGGATGAACTCGTCGGCGGTCAGCGGCCGAGGCAGCCCCGGAGCCTCGATCGGGAGCGTTTCCGAATCCTGCAGACGGAGTTGGGTCCGGAGCCAGGCCGCCGTTGCCTTCGGGCCGCTCCCGGTCGCTCGGCGCAGTTCACGTTGGCGGCCCATGACCTCACTGCGCCGACGTTCCCGCTCCGCCTTGTTCTTGCGCTCCTCCTTCCTCGCAATCCAGATCAGGTTCTTCAGCCACTTTCCGTAACGATCTCGAAGCTCCTCGTCGGCGAGACGGGAGGCCGGCGTTGCCTGGCCGACCGGGGCGCCGTTTCCCTTCGCCGTCGCGGCGCTCACCGTCACCGAGCCGGCTCCTCGAAGGGCGCCGGATGGAAGCGCTCGATCGCGGTCGCGGCCAATGCCGGGTCCCAGGAATCCCCGTCATCCCAGGTGGAGACATCCTCCTGCTCCAGCCGATCTCGCAACAGCCGAGCGACCGGACTCTCCGAGTCCTCGGAGAAGCTCGAAGAACTCGGCAGCATCGCGAATGCGGCGATCAGCCCGGCGACCTGGATGTCCCGGTCGCCTCGTGATGCCCGTTCGTACACATCCGGCGCGAGCCGGACGAGAAAGCGTGGATCCTCGCCGCTCGTGTCCTCCTCCACCTTCATGCGGCCCTTGCCGAGCTCCTCGTCCTTGCGGAACTCGAGCAACGACGCGGCCAGGTTCTTCGCGGCGCATGCGGTGCCGCGGGCAAGCCAGGAACCCGCTGGCACGCGGACGTGGCCTTCCTCCCATAGATCGATCAGGCCGGTGGTCGGCAGCGAGATTTCTTTCCGAGCCAGTACGCCGGGGAACAGGAAGATCTGCCCGTCCATGTCGCCTTCGAGCCAGGCCACCTCCTGCCGGGACTCTTGGCTCTCGTGGGTTCGGGCAAGGAGCGTTCGTGGGCAACGGATCTCCACGGCGTAGGCGGCGTCGCCGTTCTCGATCGACGCGAGCAACTCCGGCGCCTGGTGCAGTTCGTGCGAGACGACCGCGCCGACCGCGCTCGCCTCCACGTCCACGCGGTACTCGGCGGACTTCCAGTCCAGGCGCGAGCCGTCCTGGTGCAGCACCGGGATCATGGTTCCTCCCGGGAGTCGGCCTTGGGCGACGCCTTCCGGTGGACGAGGTCGACCTGGAGCCCGCGCGTGTCGCCGAGCGGCGCTCCGAGATGGACGATGATCCGGGAGACTCCCACCGGGAGGGACATCTCCTTGACGTTTCCGTTCGACGCCCCGAGCGGGGTCGCCTTGCCTCCGGCCGTTGGCGAGGCCTTCACGATCTCGATCGATCGGAGGTCCAGCCAGCCCGGCGGGAAGGGCTGATCGCAGGAGGCGTCGGAGCCGGAGTCCTGCCGCAGACGAAACCCGATCTCGGAGGACTCGGTGAAGCGGCGATCGTCCACGTCGAGATCGACCGCGATCCGGTCCACCAGTCCGTCGCCGTTGGGCAGCGCTCGGCAAGCGGACCGCATCGACAGGGAGCGACCGGGCTTGGGGCGCCTGGGATTCGGCTCGCCTGGCCCTGGCTTCGTGCCTTGTTCGGTATCCGGCTTGGCCACGTGTGCCTCCTCGTGTCCATCGGTCGCCCGGGTACGCAGGGGCGGCAGCTGTTCGGCCTTGCGCAGTTCGGTGCCGTCGAACTCGGCAAAGCCCGGAGGCCGGAACCGGTCGCCGGCGTCTGCTTCCCCGGCTTCTTCCCGGAGGCGCTGCGCGAGTCGCTTCAGATCGTCACGGAGCGCGCCTCGGTCACGCTTGCCGAGTCGCTTCAGGTCGATCCGTCGGTGTTCCGGCCCTTCCGAGGCCCGAACCAGATCGAACAGGCGGCCCTTCTCGAGCAGGACGACCGCGTCAAACGGCCTGGTGCCGGCAAAGCTGCCCGGCTGCAGATCCCGTGCGTTGTTGGTGATCCACATGCCGTTGCGGAACACGTTGACGCGCGAACGGCCGCCAGACCGGTCGCCCGGTCCCGACCCCAGCGGTCGCAGATGCACTTCGACTCCCGCTCCCGTGTTCGCGAGCGTCCTTCCGTGCTTGAGCGTCTCCCACGCCGCGAAGGCCTGCGCGCCGGGAAGCCAGCCGCCCCCCGAGCCGCGGCGGCTGCGTTGCTGGTCCGCATGGCGTTCGAGCCGGTTCTTCAACGTCCTCCGGTCGAGGCGCTCCTCCAGGTCGCTTGCCTCCGGGTCGCTCGATTCGGTGAGAACCTCCAACTCCATCTCGCCTCGGGCGATGGCGGCGACGAAGTTCGTTGCGGCAACCCGCAGAATCTCGTGCACCACGTTCTCTTCGCCGTCTTCCCGGAAGCCGTTGAAGCCGACGATGCAGACGACCGTTCCCGTGCCATCCTGGTTCTCGCCCGCGACGCAGTCCATTTCCTCTTCGAGCAGTGCCGGAACCGATCTCGGGAAGTCGCAACCGTGCAGGTCGGGTTCGGGGTGGTCGGTCCAGAACCCCTCACCGGCGCGGTGTGTGCGAGCCTTCCGATCGAAGTGGGAAGCCAGGAACGCGTGTCCGCACACGGAGACGCCTTCCTTCGACCGGCCGCCGTAGAGGACGTAGCGAAGATCGGAGGCGGCAAAGGCGGTCAGGTGGCCGAGGCCGAAGGAGCCGGCGAGCTGGTTGCCGCCCTTGTCGCCGCGCGCTTCCGAGAGGATCGCGCGCATCCGGTCCTGATTCAGTCCGTGGCCGTTGTCAGTGCAGAACAACACCCTCGTCCGTTCCCGGGCCAGCGCCTCGCGAATGCGCCGGATGGTCTCCGCGGCGCCCGGGTTCGCGCGGTCAGGGGGTTCGCTTCTCTGTACCGCCTCGAATGCGCGCCGGTACGCGGCAATGCCCGGCAATTCCTCGACCGGCCACTCCCTGATCGTGATCGCAACCTTCAGGGGTCTCTCGCGGGTCGCCCGGCCTGCCTTGCGTGCCGCGTCCAGGCTGTTCTGGAGCAGTTCGCGGACCACGGGATCGGCGGAGCCGTCGTGCTGGGCCATCGACTGCACCGAAAGCCCTTCCGACTTCCAGGTGCGTGGAAAGTGGAGATCCGCCACCTCGGTCCGTCTCAGTCCGTGCAGTCGCAGGCGGGTTCGCCGCCGGAGAAACGGCTTCGCCGCCCCGGGTCGCCCGTCGCCAGTTGTTCGTAGGTCGGGCCGGAGACGCCCAGGAAACCGAACCGGGTCACACCTTCACCGCCCCGCTTCGGCGCCTCGCGGCGGTACTTCCGCTCCATCGCCGCCCACCACCGGATGTCCGACGGCTGTCCCTGTTCGCGCAGCGGATCCGCGGCTTGGGACGCTTGCGCCAACTGCACCGTGCCCTTCATGAAGCAGAAGACGCAGTTGCCGGCATGGGACGGGCAGCTCAGGTCGAAGTCCTGGCGGTTCCAGTACTCACGCACCTCCTCGGCGCCGAAATCCGCGTCGAAGAGCGGGAAGTACGGGCGCTCGCCAGGCGGCTGCGTACGTACCGAGCAACCGGGCCTCCGCGCGTCCTCGGCGTAGAAGGAGCGCGACATGACCCGCCGCACGCGGCCTGGCTCGTCCGCGCGGAGGCCCAGCAGAGTCACGAACTGCGCCGCGTTGCGGCCCCAGAGTCCGACCAGACGAGGGCGGTCCTGCGCCCATTCCCTGGCCGTCGATGTGCAGGCCGAAGGCGACGTGAAGTCGCTCCAGCGCTGGGCGGGCCGCGCCGGCGGTCTGCCGATCATGCAGGCGACGCGCTCTCGGTAGCTCTCCTCGCTCGCGCTTCCGCGGTTCTTCCGGTAAAGGCGCACCGCGGCCTCGGCGGTCAGGAACGCCCGATCCGCGTGGTGGCCGTCATGCGCCGGGCCGTCGCTGCTGCCCAGCCACTCGGCCAGCAGCAGGTGCTGGGGGTAGAGCTTCAGCTTCGACGTGCAGGAGCGCGACATCGGCGTCGGCAGCATCCCCTGGAACGACAGCAGCTCCTCGAAGACCTCGCCCTTCGAGCGATAGCCGCGCTCGGCGTCCTGCTCGACCGGGACCGCGTCGACCAGCCGGTAGGAGAGCTTCCGTCGATAGCTGCCCCGCCAGGCGTCCTCGACGGTGCAGAACTCGTACCAGAGGAACGGAATCCCGTACTTCCGCTCGAACCGGCGCTTGCAGGCAGATGCGAATGCGTATGTGCCCGGGTGCTCGGCAGACGTGTTGGCGAACAGGACGAGGTCGCCGCGCTCGGGCCGGAGGATTCCCGCATCCGCCAGCAGGAACGTCATCGCGGCCGACGAGCGGCCTCCCGAGAACCGCACGATGTGCGGAAGCTGCTCGTGCCGCGGGTCGCGGTAATCCACCCTCACGCGGCGCCTCCGCCGGCGAAGGCCCGGGATTGCGGCGCAGCGGACGCGGCTCCCGCCGACACCGACGTCAGGCTGAGTGCGTGCCGCTCAGATTCGGGGGGGGGGGGGGGGGGGGGGGTAGAAGAACAGGCCGTCGTCGACCGCGGTTTCCGTCCGCGGCGCCACCCTGCCGTTCATCGCACGGTGCATCGCAGGCGGGATACTACAGGAGCGCGCAAGGCGTCGGCGCTCGAAGCTCGGGATGCGGCGCCTCACCAAGCGTTGGCGGCGCCGTTCCGAAACACCTGACGCCGATGCCAACGGACGAAATCCGGGTGCGGCGCCAGGTCGCTTCGGGACGGGCGGCGGAGCGCCTGACCGTGATGCCGCTGCAGTCGGCTGAAGCTGCGGCTGTTCTTCTGCCGTGCCCGAACCGTTGTAGACACGACGATACGGAAACGAGCGCGCCCTGAGGGCGCCAGACCGATGGCGCCGCGGTCGAACGTGTGGTGATGAAGCGAGCAGAGGGCGAGACCGTTCGACACGGTGTCGGGGCCGCTGGCGGTGTGCCAGCGGATGTGGGCTGCATCGAGTCCCAGCGGAGCACCGTCGATGCAGAGGTCGAGACCGCAGACGGCGCAGCGGCTCTCGTAGGCAGTCAGTACGGAATGGCGGAAGGTGGCGTCCGTCGTCGGCGAAGGCTGCGCTCCGGGGGCGCCGAACAGGGACAGGCCTGCGGCGTCGCAGATGGCGGTGTGCAAGGTGGCGGGAAAGTGTGCATTCAGGATCGTCTGAGCGGTGCGCCGTACGAGATCGGGCCGGTTGGCGAGCAGTCGATGCGCCGATTCCGGGAATCCGCCCTGTACATGCTGGTCGGTCAGAGCGCTGTCGGTGGGGCTGGCGCTCCATCCGTGTCCTGCCAGTCCGCCCTGGATGCGGGCCAGGTCGTTGTCCGGAATCTCCCAGAGGCCGTCGCTCCGGAGATGCCAGAACGGAAAGTGCGGATTCACCCTGTCTGTCGGCGGGCCGAAGTCCCTCAGCAGCCGCCCCAGGGGATCACGCACGTCGCGTTCGTAGTGGACCAGCCGCCCCCGTCCTTGCTGGATCCAGGCCAGCGCCAGCAGCAGAAGAAAGTACTTGTGCGGCTTCTGCCTCCCGTCGCTTCGGGCGGCCCGGATCGTCTCGATGCGATGCAGGAGGTCGCGTTCGTCCATGTGCGGTCTTCGTGTCCCCGTCGAGTCGAGAGAGTAGCGCGTAGCGCCCCTGGTCCGACTCGAACACGGCGAAGCGGTCGCCGTTCAGGAATCACGGGTGGCCGTCGTTCGCGGTCAGGCGGCGCTGGTTCGAGCCGTCGATGTTGGCCACGAAGATCGTCTGCCGGGTGAATCGTCAGGCCGTCGGGCGGAGGCGGCGGCCCGACGATGGCGATGTTCGATGCAGCGCGACTTCGCCATGGGCCGGCGCAGTTTCGCCCGGCGAGTCCCGTTGGCGCCGGCGCCTGGAGCCGGAGGACCGCCGCCGCCTCAACGAAGCGGGGCTCGCCGCGAGGACGAACCCGGAACTCCGTGCGGCGGCGGCGCGCTCTGGTATCCGGCTGTACCAGTATCCGGCTGTGCCGTGCGTTTATCCGGCTGTACCGCTAGCCGGTCGGCAGCGTTGTCGGGGTCTCGTTCTCTGCCGGTGTGCCGACCACTTCTCCCGGACCCATGTGGAGCCGCAGCGTGCCGTCTTCCTGCACGGAGCCCTCGAGCTCCATCGTGTTGCCGGGTGTTTGCGCGGTGGCGGTCACGCGGTTGCCGTCCCAGACGATGTCGACGACCGGGGCCGGCAGGGCAAGGGTGCCGAACTGGACATACCAGCCGCCCGCGCTGCCGTCGCGCGGCAGCAGCATGGCGGTGGGCTCGGGCCCCGCTCCCGGCTGCCGCGTGATGTCGAATCGCCACGCCTGTCCCGGATGGGTCCTGGCCAGTTCGGCGAGCTTGGCGATCACGACGCTCGCGGGTTTCGGACTGAGGCCGTCGGCGGCCACGTAGTCGACGAAGCCGATCAGCATCTCGTCGGTCGATTCGTTCCCCCAGGTGACGTCCACGGTCGGGTCCGGGTTGTGGGGGTTGTCCGCCGAGTTGTCCCAGTGGGCGGTGACTTCGATCCTGGTGCCGGCGGGCAGCTCGACCGGCTCCTCGAACTCGTAGAACGTCTGCCAGTTGAAGTCGTAGCGGCTGACGCTGAGCAGTTCCCGCTCCTCGCCGTCGGGGAGGTAGGCGGTGTACTTCATGTCCTTGCCGCGGTAGTGCATGTGCGGGGCCAGGGAGCGCACGACGACATCCTCAGAAAAGACGTGGCTGGCGCGCGCCTCGTAGTTGGGGTCGCCGGCCGGGATCCTGAATTCGGCGTTCATCACCCAGAGGTTGATGAGCTCCTTCTCGACCTCTTCGGGTTCGGCGAACCAGATGCCGATCCGGGTCCTGTCGGTGGAGGCCTTGCCGTTCGGGTGGTAGTGGAAGTCGCCGAGCAGTCCGCGGCCCCTGGGCAGGAAGCGCGCGGTGCCGGCCGGGAGCTCGGTCGCTCCGACGCCGGCAGCCCAGGCGTCGACCCAGGCGTCCTGGACTTCGTTGCTGGCTTCGGATGCCCGCCACAGGATGAAGTGGTGGAGCACCTCGCGGTCGCCGGGCTGGACTTCGACGGCGCGAATCCAGCGATCCTCCTCGAAGCCGGGCGCGATCGGGATCATGGCGAACAGATCCGGGCCGTCTGCGTCGACGTCGACGGGGTCGAACTCGTGGATCCAGTCCGGTTCCCCGAACGCCCACTCGGCCGTTTCGGCGGGCCGTTCGAAGACCGGTTCGTCGCCGTCCCCCCGCGGGGCGCCCGAAGCGGCCCACCGCGTGATCGCCGCGATCTCGTTGTCGCTCAGGCTGATGTCGTTCGCCCACGGTCCGTACCCCGGGTCCGCATCCCAGGGAGGCATGTCGCGGTTCTCGACGGCGCGGGCGATCGACCGTGCCCAGGGCCGTACTTCGCGGTACGTGCGCAGCGACATCGGCGCGATCTCGTCCGGCTGATGGCAGGAAGCGCAGTTCTCGTGGAGGATCGGCGCGATGTCGCTCACGAAGGTGGGCTGGTCCAGGTTCAGCGCGAGGCCGGTCGCCGGCAGCAGGAGCAGACCGAAGGCGGCAGTTGCTGGCGCGAGAAGGCGGCGGGGGATGCGGTTCATGTCGTGTTCCTCGAGACGTGGATGTCGTGTTCCTGAACGTCAGGCCTGCAACCCTGCAGGTGCGGGATGCGTCTCCTCGCAGGAGTGTTCATGGACTGTCGGCGTGTCCGATGCAGCTTGCAGGGTATCCGACTGCAGGGTATCCGACTATACGGCGCGTCGCCTCCATGGGTTTCGGCCCGGTTGCGCCCTTCGGCCCCTGAGCCGACTTGCGCCGAAAGCCGAACTGGACGTACCCAGCCGCCCGCGCTGCCGTCGCGCGGCAGCAGCGCGCGGCAGGCAGCATGGCCGTGGCTCGGGCCCCGCTCCCGGCTGCCGCATGACGTCGAATCGCCGGGCCTGTCCCGGATGGGTCCTGGCCAGTTCGGCGAGACTGGCGATCACGGCGCCGGCGGGTTTCGGACCGAGACCTTCGGCGGCGACGCAATCGACGAGGCCGATCAGCATCGCGTCGGTCGATTCGTTCCCCCAGGTGACGTCCGCGGTCGGGTCCGGGTTGTGGGGTTGTCCGCCGAGCTGTCCCGGTGGGCGGTAGTCAACTGCTCGATTATTTGCGATTCAAGCAGCTTCGCGACGCGGCCGGGCCTTGAGGGACTTCCGCACGCGCCAACAGATCTCACCGGCATAGGAGGCACAGACCATGCTGATGGCGTACTCTCTCGTTTCCCAGAAGCGCCACGGGGTCGGTCGCTCCATGAAGGCGTCAAGAACGGATTGTTCGAAGACAATGATTGCGACGAACATCGCGGAAAGCAGAAACAGCCGGCGTTCTCGAAGCCACAGTGCATAGGCGCTGAAGAGCAGCAACAGCAAGATGAACTGTGGGAAGATCGACAGTGGAAAGAAACCAAGATAATCATGGCGCCGCCAGGCGTACGCGACGAGGAAACAGAACACGAGCAGCAGCGACGGCAACGGGACGCCCATCGCGCGCGCTGGGGTTCTGGCGAAGAATGCCGCACTGGCTGCGATGCAGAGAGTCATCATCGGAATGACCCCTGTCGGGAACCTGACGGAGAAACCGATGTTGTGAATGTTGAACTCGTTCTGCGTATTGATGGCGCGGAGCGCATCGGGAGTTTCGAACCCGAACAGGCGCTGTCCCCAGCTGATCTCCTCTCCGGCGACGAATGCGAAGAGCAGGGCGCCGCCGATACAGAGCCATCGGCCGGGAGCGCTTTCCCCGGCAGCAGCAGCCGCGGCCAGCAGCGCGGCGGTCAGACCGAACAGAAGCGCGGTACTGTTTTCGACCCAGGAGTCTTCCCACGTCAGGCGATAGAACAGGTCGGCATCATGGACAAGCACCAAACCCAGCAGCGCAAGATTGAGACAGAGGAAACCGGCGCCGAAGACCGAAATCGGGGTCCAGAGTGGAACGCCGCCGTCATCGGGACGGAACGCAGGGGAGTTGCAGAATTTCCGGGGGGGGGGGGCAACTACATTCGCCTTGTCTGGACAGAGCCACCTTGACAGTATCCCGTGACGGCGGTCGTTGAAAGTCGGTGGCGAACAGGAACCTTATCCACCTTCTGCAACTCGGCGCAAGCCCCGTCCTCGGCATCGAGGTGCGCGTTCAGCATCCAGAGATGCTCGATACCAGGCGATACGGCGATAGTGCTTCTCCGTCTCCCGGAACGTCACCGCCGCCCACCGCACCGCCATCTCCTCGTTCCGCCAGTGAGTCACCCGGTTTCGTCTGGCGGCACACCTCCCCCGACTCGCCGCCTCGGGGCCGCGTTCGACCGCGAGCAGTCGAGCGCGGTGACTTCGATCCTGGCGCCGGCGCGCAGCTCGACCGGCTCCTCGAACTCGTGGAAACGTCTGGCCGCCGGCAGGAGGAGAGCAGATCGTGGGCGGCAGTCGCTGGCGCGAGAAGGCGGCGGGGGATGCGGTTCACGTCGTGTCCTCGAGACCTGGATGTCGTGTTCCTGAACGTCGGGTCTGCAACCCTGCGGGTGCGGGATGCGTCTCCTTCTCAGGAGTGTTCGTGGACGTGGACTGCAGTACCGGTCGATGCAGCCGGGCTTCTGGCACGGCTGGTAGGCTCACCGGCCATGTTCCGGGTCGGACCGACACGTGGAAGGAGCGCCGGAGCAAGACCTCCGGGATGCATCTCGAGGAGACACACGATGGCAGCACATCGTTCTTGCGGTCGCCGTCCGAGGCCGCCGTTCATTGCCCTGGTGACCTTGTGCGCGGCGGTCTTGTGCTGGCAGCCGGCGGCGGCTCGGAACGTGCTCTCGAAGGCGCTTCAGGACCGCGTTCAGGTGAATCCCCACACGAGCGAGGAAGACGTTGCGGCCGGCGCCAGGGTGTTCGAGCGCAGTTGCTCGCTCTGCCACGGCGTGGACGGCGCCGGCGGCGACGGGCCCGACCTCACGCGCGGCGTGTTCCGTCACGGCAGCAGCGACGCCGCGCTGTTCCGGAACATACTGACCGGCATCCCGAACACCGGCATGGGCGGCATCTACCAGCCCGACAAGAAGATCTGGCAGGTCGTGTCCTACGTCCGGTCGCTCGGCCGGGGCGGCGGCGGCGAAGCGCCGCCCGGCGATCCGGCGCGGGGCCGTCGCCTGTACATGAGCCGCGGATCGTGCTCCGATTGCCATCGTCTGAGCGGTTCGGGCGGGCGGCTGGGCCCAGACCTCAGCGATCTGGGCTGGCGGCGCGCGCCCGACCACATCCGCGCTTCGATCGCGGAGCCTTCGGAGTCGATCGACGGGAGATACAGGACGGTCGAGGTCAGGACGTCTGCCGGCGCCGTAGTGCGCGGCGTGCTGCGCAACGAGGACCGCTATTCGATCCAGCTCTTCGACGAGTTCGAGAATCTCCGGTCGTTCCAGAAGGCGGATCTGGCAGCCATCGAGAAACCGCAGGAGTCGATGATGCCGCCGCTCGGCAGCTTCTTCCGCGGCCGGGACCTGGACGATCTGGTGGCCTACCTCTACTCGCTGCGTCCGGAGTGATCGTGATGATCGAGACGATCTCGTCGGCGACGAAGGCCGCGGTCGGCTTCACGTTGCTGCTCCTGTTCGGTGCAACGGGAGTCTCCGCTCAGAGCGACGTGTCCTGGGAACGGCTCAGGGCGGCGGCAGACGAACCGGGCAACTGGCTCATGTACTCGGGCCAGTACGACAGCCAGCGGTTCAGCCGCCTGGACGAGATCGACCGTTCGAACGCGGCGAAGCTCCAGCTCCGCTGGGTCCATCAGATGCCGACGCTGGGCCGGCTGGAGACGACGCCGCTCGTGATCGACGAGGTGATGTACGCGACCACGGCGGACAACGTCGTCATCGCGCTCGACGCCCGCACCGGTCGGCAGTACTGGTCCTGGGTTCACGAGCTGCCGGATCAGCTGGCACTGTGCTGCCGCAAGCAGAACCGCGGGGTTGCCATTCGCGGCGACCGGCTCTACATGGGCACGATCGACGCGCACCTCATCGCGCTGGACGCGAAGACGGGCGCCGTCATCTGGAACACGGAGGTGGGCAGTCCGCGCTCGGGGCACTCGATCACCGCGGCGCCGATGGTCATCCGCGATCTGGTCATCACCGGGATTGGCGGCGGCGAGTACGGCATCCGGGGCTTCCTCGACGCCTACGACGCGGACACCGGCGAACTTCGCTGGCGCACCTGGACGATTCCGGGACCGGGCGAGCCCGGCCACGACACCTGGGAGGGCGACTCGTGGAAGACAGGCGGCGCACCGACCTGGATGACCGGTTCCTACGATCCCGAACTCGACCTCCTGTACTGGGGAACCGGCAATCCCGGCCCGGACTGGAATGGCGAGGTGCGCGAAGGCGACAATCTCCACTCGGACTCCGTGCTGGCGATTCGTCCGGACAGCGGCGAGATCGTCTGGGCCTTCCAGTTCACGCCCCACGACGTCCACGACTGGGACGCCTGTCAGGTGCCGGTGCTGTTCGATGCGGAATACCAGGGCCGGCAGCGCAAGCTGATGGCGTTCGCCAACCGGAACGCGTTCTTCTACCTGCTGGACCGTGAGACCGGCGAGTTCCTGTTCGCGCGCGAGTTCGCGCGGCAGACCTGGGCCGAGGGGATCGATCAGGACACCGGCCGGCCGATCCGGGTGCCGAACATGTTCCCGAGCGAAGAGGGAACCCTGGTCGCTCCGACGATCGGCGGCGCCGCGAACTGGTTCTCGCCCACCTACAGCCCCGACACCGGCCTCTTCTACATCCAGGCCTACGACGCCGAGATGCTGTATTACATGGCCGAGGCCGAATACGAAGAGGGCGAGCTCTTCGTCGGCGGCTACGGCAAGGCGGCCGGTCCTGCCGACCAGTACGTCAGCGCGGTGCGAGCGATCGACCCGCTCACCGGCGATCGCAAGTGGCAGTACCAGGTGCAGCCCCGCTCCACCTCCGGCCTGCTCGCCACCAGGGGCGGCCTGGTGTTCGGAGGCAGCGTGGCGGGCATCTTCTACGCCTTGGACGCCGAGACCGGCGCGGAACTCTGGCATCGGCGCCTGGGCGGCAACGTGTACGCGGCGCCGATCAGCCATGAGGCCGGCGGGCAGCAGCATGTGACGATTGCCGCCGGCCGGGCCCTGTTCACGTTTGCGTTGCCGACGGATCAGGGATCTTCCCAAGTCGGCGAATGAAGGTCTTCCCGGAACTGCTGATCGAGGATCTGCGCGCGGAGCTCGAGCCGGAGCGGTTGGGTCGTGAGGCCGGCGAGCGTGGCATGCCGCCTCTGGAGGGGTCGGAGGATCCGGCCCAGACGGAGATCGAGGAGTACCTCGAGGCGAAGAAGAACGAAGCCGTGAAGGTGCGCGACGCCCATCTCGAGGAGGTCGACCGCCACCTGGAACAGGTCGACCGCACCGTGCTGGTCGGCGACCTGGAATCGTCGGCGCGCAAGGCTGCGACCGGGTTTCGAGAGGTCGAACAGAGGGAACTGCAAGCGCTCAAGGCCCGTCTGCACGAGTTCGAACGCAGACGGCGGGACTTCTTCGACTTCAAGCATCGCAACCGGCTGGACCGGGAGCCGGACTACGTGAGTCCGCGGATGCGGGCGATCCTGATTGCAGTCGTGGTCCTTCTGTTCGTGGTCGAGAGTGGACTGAACGGCGCCTTCCTTGCCGTCGGCAGCGAGGGCGGGCTGGTCGGCGGATGGGGTCTGGCACTCGGCTTCAGTGTCGTGAACCTCGTGCTGCCGACTCTGTTCTTCGGTCCTGTCAGTCGCCTCGTGAGCCACGTCCAGCCGGTCCTCAAGGGCGTGGGTGTGCTCGCCATCCTGGGATGGCTGGGGACCGCCCTGGTGCTCAACCTGGGACTCGCGCACTTCCGGGATGCCTCGGCCGATCTGAGCGAGAACATCGGCGCCGAGGCGCTCAGCCGTTTTCGGGCCGCGCCGCTGGGGCTGCACGATGCCGAGTCGTGGCTTCTGTTCGTGCTCGGCTTCTTCTTCTCGGGAGCCGCCTTCTTCGATGGCCGCAAGCTCTTCGGCGACGCCTATCCCGGTTACTCCGGAAAGCACAGCAGGATGGAGGACGCCCGCGCCGACTACGACGACCTCTGGCAGGACGTTGTCGACGAATTGCGGACGATCCGCGAAGAGGGTCTCGACGCCATTCGGCGAACGGCCCACGAGGCGAAGAGCCAGCCCGTCGAGCGGCGGCGGGCTCTGGAGAGGGAGGCGAAGCTTCTGGCAGCGTTCGACGCCCATGTCGAACAGTTGCGGCGTTTCGGAACGATGCTGATCGAGGAGTACCGGGAAGCGAACCGCGCGTCGCGTTTCGATCGCGGCCATCCTGCGGCCCACACCGCGCCCTGGACCATGGCGCCGCCGTCGCCTCATCGGAAACGCCGCGACGCGGGTGGGGAACAGGAACTGGATCTCGACCCCTTGAACGAGCAGTACAAGGCCGCGCTCCACCGCGTGCACGAGGAGTGGGAGCAGACACGATCGAGGCTGGACCTGGAGGGTCTGATCTCTTCCCCGCGCCTGCCCGGTCGGGTTCCCGCAGTCGATGGCGGTTCGTAGACGTCGACGGCGCCGCTCTCGGCGAGGAGATCTCTCGGCGCAGGACCTGCTGCTGGGAGGAGCGGCGGCGGTCGTCGTGCTCGTCCTGCTGGGTGTCGGCGCGTGCTTCACGATCTTCGCGCCGGGATCTCCGGAGCGTGACCCCGAGACGGGTTGTCCGGAGGACGGGCCCGCGGCGCTGACCGCGATCCTCGTCGACGTGACGGATCGGATCGGTGCGATCAGCCGCGCCGACGTGCTCGCGCATCTCGACGAGTACGTCTCGAGCAGCCGGGAGGACGAGATGGTCCTGGCCTACGAGGCGAAACCGGTGGGCAGCGAGATCGGCAAGCCGCTGCTTTCGGTCTGCCATCCGGGCGATCCCGAGACGGCGAGCGAGTGGACCGAGAACCCGCGGTTGATCCGGCGGCGCCTGGAGGAACGGTTCAGGCGGCCTCTCGAGGATCTGTTTGCGCACCTCTTCGGCCGTGACCAGGCGCCCACGTCGCCGCTTCTCGAGAGCGTGCAGAGGGTCGCGGTTTCGGTTCTCGGCCGGCAGGACTACGCGGACCTTCCGAAGCGTCTGATTCTCGTGTCGGACCTGATGCAGAACACGACCAACCTGTCGTTCTTCCGCCAGTCGGTCGATTACGACGGCTTTGCGGCGACGGTCGGCGCGGACGCACTGAGCACCGACCTGCGGGGGACCGCGGTCGAGATCCTGTTCGTGCAGCGGGCAGCTCACCGCCGGCTGGAGGACACGCGAGGCCTGATCGACTTCTGGCAGCGCTGGATCGAAGACCAGGGCGGCACTCTGAATCGGGTGGTCCGCATCGACGGAATGAACTGATGGCGTCGGGGTCTCGCCGCCTGCCCGCGGGAACCGAGTTGCCCGCCGGCCGCGGTCTGTTCCTCGGCTTCTTCATCGGCGGCGGAATCGCCATCGTGCTGATGAAGTCATACGCCGACAGTCCGGGCCTGGCGGTGATCCTGCCGGTCCTGCTGATGGGGAGCTACGCGCTGACGCTCATGTGGCCCGACATGCGTCCGCGGTACGAGTCGGCGGGCGACAACTTCTACTACCTCGGCTTTCTGTACACCCTGATCTCGCTGGCCATTTCGCTCTACCAGTTCAACACCGAGGGCGCGTCGAGCGGAATCATCACGAGCTTCGGTCTCGCCCTCACCAGCACGATTCTCGGGCTCGCAGGACGCATTCTCCTGAGTCAGTCGCCGGAGGAAGCAACGACCGACGCCGAGAGACGGGCCCGTGAGAACCTGGCGCGCGCGAATCGCCGGCTGCGGGCAGAGATGGAGTACTCGATCGCCGAGTTCCAGCAGTTCCGAGCCGAGGCCGGCCGGGTGTTCCAGCACCTCGACCAGGGTGTGAGCGCTGCCGGCAGGGCGCTCGAAGCACGGATCGAACAGCTGGAGGGAAGCGCCGCGAGGTTTGGTGTGCTTCGGGATCGCATCGACCAGGTCGATGCGTCCGCCGCCGCCGCGGTCGGGGACATTCAAGCCCAGCGGGAACGGTTCGTTTCCGAGGCACAGGGCGTGAGCGACTCCCTTCGGCAGTTGCTGGAGCACTTCCGCAGCGTCGACTTCCGGCGTGAGTTCATCGAGGGACTCATCGAGCCGACGTCGCGGCAGTTTCAGGGCCTGGCGAGGGAGTTCCTTGCCGTGGCGGAGGGGCTGCGGCGGCTGGAGACGGCCCATTTGCGGGTCGTGGAGCAGAACCGGGTCGCCGTCGCGCGGCTGGCGGAGATCCTCCAGGAGAACCGTCGCTTCTCGCAGGCGAACGCACGTGCGACAAACGGCTTCAGGAACGCTACGGACGCGCTCGTGTCGCTGCGCGCCCGCATCGATCGCACCAGCGACGAAACCCGTCAGATCGCGAACGAACTCGTGGCAGCGAGGCGCCAGCTGCACGATGCGCCGGCGCGGATGGAAGCGATGAATCGTTCCTTGCTTCGGATGGCGGCCAGGCTGGACGCCGTTGTCGAGGAGGATCAGCGAGAACGACGGCGGGCGCAGGGCTGGGGCGCCTGGTGACGAACCGCGGGCGGACGTTCCCGCGCGGCCTCGTCCTCGGCTTGACCATGGCCGAGATCGCCATCCTGATCATCTTCGTGCTGCTGCTCGTGCTGGCGGCCATGCTGGCGCGCGAGTCGGACAGGCGCGAGCGTGCCGAGTCGGAGCTGGAGCGGTACGAGGACGTGCGGGAGATCTTCGAGGACGAGGAGCTGCCGCAGGATCCGGCGGTCCTGCGGGCGGTCCTGGTCGAGCGCGCCGAACGTCATCAGGCGGCCGACAACTGGCGCGTGCTGGTCCGGGAACTGGAACGAACGGACTCCGGGCCTTCCGCGCAACAGCTCGTCGAGCGGATCCAGCGGTCGGAGATCGGCATGATGTCCCCGGCCGAGGCAGAGGAGCTGCTGGCGGCGCGCCGCGCCGTCAAGCGGGCGGATGCCCACGCCGAACTCGAGCAGGCGCTTCAGGAGGCCGGGGTCTCGCCTTCGGCGGGAGAGATTCGGGACATGGCGGCCGCGATGCGTGCCGCGGACGCGCGCGGAATGACACCCGCCGAGATCCAGGACGCCGTGGAGAACCACGTCGTCTGGAACGAGGCGGTTGACGACACGGGTCGCCTGCCCGAGCCCGAGGAACTGAGTAACCTGGTGGACGCGGTCAGGGCTGCCACGGAGCAGGGTCTGTCGCCGGAGCAGGTGGCGGACGCCGTTGAAGCGCATCGGGAACTTGCGGAGGTGCTGGGCCGCGAGGGAGCCGAAGCGACCGACGACGCGGTCAGGGAAGCCATCCGTGATGCAAGGCGGTGGCGGCAGATGGGCGGCGAATCGCTGCAGGAGCGGCTCGAACAGGTGCTCGATGAACGCGACCGGGAGCGCGAGAAGGCCGAGCGCCTCCAGAGCCGGATCCGTGCTCTGGGCAGCGGCACGGATCACCCGAGCTGCTGGTACCAGGCTGACGGCATCACGACCGCCTATCTCTTCGACGTCGCCCTGACCCGTCGCGGGCTCGTGGTCGACTACGCCGCAACGTCGTCAGGGCATGTGCTCATCGCGTCCGGCGAGCGGCTGCTGACGGTCGAGGAAGCGCGCGCTGCCGTGCCCGTGGGCGGCGTTCCACGGCGGGAGTTGGTGAGCCCGACCGAGTTTCTGCGCCAGACGAGAGCGGTTCACGACCGGAGCAGGGACAGCGACCCCGAATGTCGTTTCTTTGTCCGCGTCTTCGACCGCACGGCGGCACGCCAGAAGCAGCTCTACAAGGACCTGCTGCAGGTAGTGGAACAGCACTTCTACAAGTTGCTGATGGAGGACGCAGGGTTGCCTCCCGGTCTGAAGCAGGCGCTGGAGCGATGACGGCCGAGGGCCTGGAGCGGGCCGCTCGCGACAGGTTTCGTCGACAGGGTCCGTCGACAACCCGGCGTCCAGGAACGCCAGGGTCTGCTCGGCGCGAGAGTCGGGATCGGAGCCTGCGAGCGTGCTCCGTCCGACTTCGCTGCCTGGGCAGTGGCGCACCTTCCCCGGGCAGTCACGAAGGGCTGCCCGCAAGGGGCGTCCGGAAGCTGCGCCGCCCGGAACGTACCACGAGCCCTGGTTCCCGAAAGCTGTCCGACGAATGTACCTGCTATTCCTGCGGCCGTAGTCGCGCGGCGCAGACGCCGCACAGTTCGTAGCGCTTCACCGCCTCGCTGCGCGGCATCGGGATCCGGCTCCTGCGCAGGAAGCGGCAGCCGTCGAGATGGTACTTCGTGCCTGTCTTCGTGACGTAGACGGTAGCTGGAACTTCGGTCGGTGCGTCCCGGGCGCTGCCGGCCGAGGAGCTGCTGCCGGAACTGTCGGCGCTGCCGCCAACGGCGGCTCCCCACAGGCCGCGCCGGTTCGATCTCGCTTCACGTTCGAACTGGCGGAAACTCTCCATGTGGCGGAAGGGAAACCGGGTGTAGGCGTGGCCGTAGCCGCGGCGGATGATCTCCGCGTTCGCGAAGGTGCCGTCGGCCAGGTAGACGTAGGCCAGAGTGCGTCCGTAGCGGTCCTGCCGCTCCTGGTCGTACTCGAGGCGGACGCGCTTGCCTTCCAGCATCCGCCTGGTGAAGGCGCTCGCTTCCTTGCCGAAGAACTCGACCGGCCGGTTCGGATGGACGGTCTCGGGGGTGTCGACGCCGATGAGGCGGACTCTGCCGATTCCCTGCACGATGATCGTGTCGCCGTCGACGACCCGCTCGACAAGCTGCGCGGTCGCAGGCGCGGCCAGCAGCACGGCGAGCACAAGCGGAATCCGCCAGCGTGCAGGGATGCGGGAGCGGCGATGGGAGCGCACGTCGAAGAAACGCGGCGGCAGGCCGCCCGACGGCTGCCGCCGAGGCCGAAGTCGAATGAACCGAAGGGGTTGCGTGGTTCATTGTCTCCTTCTCCCGACAACTTGTCCAGCGCGAGTCTTGTCCCATGAGAGATGAGCCTGAAGCAGCGGTGTCAATCCCACGAGAGATGAGCCTGAGCAGGTGTCGGGGATCATCGGAGGATGATCCTGCAACTCGACATCGAACGGCTGCGGACCCTGGACGAGGTCCGCGATTTCATGGCCGGCAGCACGCCGGTCGACTTCCGGTTCGTGGAGCGGGCCGATGCCTACGCTTTCGTGCGGCGGTTCCTGGTGCGTTCCCGGTACCTGCGGCTGCCGCGGTCGGACAAGGGTCTGGTGCGGCGGTTCCTGATCAAGGTGACGGGATTCAGCCGGGCTCAGACGGCGCGTCTGATCACCCAGTACCGGGAGACCGGGCGCATCGAGGACCGGCGGCGGGGTCCGAAGCGTCCGTTCCGCCGTCGCTACACGAAGGAGGACATCCGTCTGCTGGCCGAGGTCGACGAGTCCCTGTCCGGTCCGTGCGGTCCGTGCGGTCCGTCCGGCGCTGTCACGCGGCGCACGATGCAGCGTCAGTACGAGGTGCACGGCGATGCGCGGTTCAGGCGTCTGGCGGGACTCTCCCACAGCCATCTGTACCGTCTTCGCCAGTCCGTGACGTACCGCCGCCGTCGTCTGACGGTGGTGAAGACGCGGCCGACCCGGGTGCGCATCGGGGAGCGCCGCAAGCCTCATCCCGCCGGTCGGCCGGGCTATCTGCGCGTGGACACGGTGCATCAGGGCGACCTGGATGGCAGAAAGGGCCTGTACGAGATCAATCTCGTGGACGAGGTCACGCAGTACGAGTTCGTGGCCGCCACGGAGGGCATATCGGAGCGGTTCCTGATCCCGGCTCTGCAAGGCGCGATCGAGGCTTTCCCCTTCAACGTCAAGGGTTTCCATGTCGACAACGGCTCCGAGTTCGTCAACCACAAGGTCGCCGCGCTGCTGAACAGGCTGCACGTCGAAGAGTTCACGAAGTCCCGCCCGAGGCGCTGCAACGACAACGCCCTGGTCGAGAGCAAGAACGCATCGGTGGTGCGGCGCTACCTCGGCCACGACCACATTCCCCGCCATCACGCAGCCCTCGTCGACCGCTTCCTGCGCGACGTGCTCGCCCCCTTCCTCAACTACCACCGGTGCTGCCACTTCCCCGTCGAGACGCGGGACGCCAGGGGGCGCGTGCGCAAGACCTACCCCTTCGAGAAGGTCACCACGCCCTACTTCAAGCTGAAGTCCCTCGACGGCGCCGCGCGGTACCTGCGGCCCGGCGTCACCTTCGAGCAGCTCGACCGTCAGGCCCTGGCCATCGACGACCTCGCCGCCGCCAAGGCAGTCAACGAGGCTCTCGCCGCGCTCTTCGCCGAGATCCGACGCCGCGACGCCGTCGCATGAGCGAACACCCCCGGCATCCCGCGAAACGGAACCCGCCAACGGCCGAACACGACACTCACTCCGCGCACTTCGACCGCCGCCTCGCGGTCCCCGCGCTACCGCTGGTCTCTGGTGCTGATCTCCGCCTTGCTCCGATCAGCAGTCCTGAAAACTGCCCCGACGCTCTCGCCCCGACTCGACTCCCGAACAACCGCCGTTCAGGCTCATCTTTGAATGGGACTAGGCTGCGCGGGCGTCCCTTCCTTACCTTCTTGCGGTAGGTTCCCTCCATGCCGAAAACGGCGGATCACGCAGTGGCCGGCGTGAATGAAGCCGATCTGGAAGCCTGGGGCTGGGCGGACGACTTCGCCGGGTCTTGCAACCGCTTTCTGGCGTCGGCGGCCGCGCGCGAGCGGCTGTTCGCGGCGCGCGTGGTGTCGATTTCGCGCGGCGTGTTCCATGTGGCGGCCGCGGAGGGCGAGATCGGCGCACGGGTCCTGAAACGGGTTCACCGTGGGTCGGCGGGCAGTCCGGCGGTCGGCGACTGGGTCGTGGTCGAGACGTCGTCCGTTGCGGGCGTCGACCCGCGAATCGTCCACGTGCTCGACCGGCGCAGCCGGCTCTCGCGCAAGGCCGCGGGAGCGCGTACCGAGGAGCAGGTCGTCGCCGCGAACCTGGACGCCGTGTTCCTGGTCATGGGCCTCGACGGCGACTTCAACCTGCGGCGCCTCGAGCGCTTCGTCGCCATGGTCACGGAGAGCGGCGCCGAACCGGTCGTCGTGCTGACCAAGGCGGACCTCGTAGCCGATCCGGAAGCCAGGCGCAGGCAGGCCGTGGAGGCGTCGCCAGGAACGACTGTCGTGGCGGTCAACGCGCTGGCTCGCGAGAACCTGAAGCCGCTGGCCGTTCACCTGACGCCCGGCCGCACGGTGGCCATGGTCGGTTCCTCCGGCGCCGGCAAATCGACCTTGCTCAATGCCCTTTGCGGCGAGGAAGTCATGCGCACTGCACCGGTCCGTGCAGGCGACGATCGTGGACGCCACACGACAACCCGCCGCCGCCTCGTCCGGCTGCCTGGCGGCGGCCTCCTGATCGACAATCCGGGCATCCGCGAGCTTCAGCTCTGGGCCGACGACGAGAGCAGCCTGGAGGAGACCTTCGACGACATCGAGAAGATCGCCCTGGAGTGCCGCTTCCGGGACTGCGGCCACGGCAGGGAGCCCGGCTGCGCGGTGCGGGCCGCGGCCGAGTCCGGCGGTCTGGACCCGGCGCGCCTTCGCAACTACCACGACTTGCGAGAAGAGCAGCGGCGCCTCGAACTGCGGCGGAACGAAGTGTCCCGGCGTGCCGAGGATCGGCGCTTGGGCGCGTACTACAAGCTGGTCCAGCAGGCCAGGAGGAACCGCCGCCGCCAGAGCTAGAGCCGCCGGAAGCCACAGCCGCCGGAGCGCTCGCGGACACCATGTCCGGCCTTTGCCTGAAACCTGGCCATGGCCTCGCGTCGCCGACAGGTGCCTCCTGCCGGATCCACGCCGCGCCTGCATGTCGGCACGGCTGTACGTCGGCGCTCACTCCTCCCTGGACAGGCTCCCGCGAGTGGACTAATCTCGATTGGTCCACTTGGTGGAGGGCTGCCATGCGAGTCGTCAACATTCATCAGGCGAAGACGCATCTGTCCCGGCTCGTGCGTGAAGTCGCGGAAGGGGAACCCTTCATCATCGCACGCGCCGGCAAACCGGTAGCGAAGGTAACGGCGGTCGACTCGACCGGCTCGTGCAAGAGCCGGATCGGCTTCATCAAGGGTGAGATGACGATCCCGGATGATCTCGATCGGTTGGCCGCCGAGGAGATCGAAGCGCTGTTCTTCGGTGACGAGTGACGTTTCTGCTCGACACGCACCTCCTGGTGTGGTCGGCTGTTGACTCGCCCATGCTGCCGCTTGCCGTCCGGCGGTTGCTCCAGGAACCGAAGTCGGAGCTCGCCTTCAGTGCGGCGTCGATCTGGGAGGTCGCGATCAAGCACGGGCTGAGGCGTCGGGACTTCTCGTTGGACCCTCGCGTGCTTCGGCGAGGGCTGCTCGAGGTGGGCTACACGGAACTGCCGGTGACCGGCCTTCACGCGGCGGCAGTCGATGTCCTGCCACCGATCCACCGCGATCCGTTCGACCGCCTGCTTGTCGCTCAGGCCCAGGCGGAGGGCGTGACGCTGCTGACAGCGGACGAGACCGTGACCCGGTATCCCGGGCCGATTCGCAAGGTGTAGCTCTGGCAGCGTGCGGCAGAAGTCGCGCCGCATCCGACGTTCATGCATCTCGGTACCTCTGCCGCCGGTCCCGGCGGCCAGAACATGGAGCCGCCGGCGAACGAACGGTGCGGCGCGCGCCGAAGCAGTGCCGCTTGCCTGAAGTGCCGCTTGCCTGAAGTCACCTCACCCGAACAGCCCCTTCGCCGCCCTGGCCTCCGGCGCCGCCAGGGCGGCGATGCAGTAGGCGGCGAACGAAACGGCCATGGCCGGGAACACGGCGTGCATGCCCTGGATGTCGAGCAGCATCCAGAGGCCCAGGGTCATGCCTCCGGCGGCGAAGGAGCAGAGAGCTGCGGCGCCGTTGCCGCGGCGCCAGGTCAGGCCCAGGGCCAGGGAGGGCAGGAAGCAGGCGGCGTACAGGGCGCCGGAGAACGACGTCAGTTCGACGATGCCGCCAGGCGGTTCGATGGCGAGAATCGCGGTGATGGCGGCGAACAGCACGACGCAGACGCGGGTGTTGCGAACGGCATGCCGGTCGTCGGCAGGGACGATCAGGCCGAGCAGGTCGCGCTGCGCTGTCGAGGCCATGACCAGCAAGACGCTGTCGAGGGAGGACATGGCCGCCGAGACCAGCGCCAGGAACAGGAGAGCCTGGACCACCGGCGGGAAGATGCTCGGGTCGCCCAGCATCATGGGAATGATCTGGTCGGTGTCCGCGACGTCCTGACCGACAACGAAGTGAGCGTAGAGCCCGAGCGGAGCGAGCAGACTGAACACGACGAGGAAGCTCAGGGTCGACACGACCAGGCCGCTCCTGGCTGCGGTCTCGGTTTCCAGGGCGTAGAAGCGGGAGAGCTGGCGGGGCTCGACGACCAGCTTGACGGTCGACGCGAAGACGACGCCGAACAGCACCCCGAGAGGTTGCGCCGTGTCCCAGCGGACGAGCGAGCCGTCGCCGATCTGCCCCAGGTCGACGAGGCGGCCGATGCCGCCGGCCGCACGGGTGATGGCGAAGAACATGAGCACCGCCGCCATCGTCATCAGCATTCCCTGGACGAAGTCGGTCCGCGCCACGGAGTGGAAGCCGCCGATCATCGTGTAGAGGACAACGATCAGCACGACGACGAAGAGCGACAGCCCGTAGCTCAGATCGAGGAGCTCCACGAGAAGCGAGCCGATCCCCTTGAACACGGCGGTCATGTACAGGAAACTCGAGAAGATGACGATGAGGGCAGCGGCGCAGCGGGCCGGGCGGCTGTCGAAGCGAAAGCCGATGTAGTCCGGGATCGTCACCGAGCCGAGCGTCTCCGTCACGCCGCGCAGGCGCGGCGCCAGCCACGCCCAGGCGACGAAGGACAGGATGACCGCCGTCGGGATGATGAGCAGCCAGGCGATGCCCGAGGCATGGGCCTTGCCTGCGAAACCGATGAAGCTGTTCGTGCTGGCGTAGGTGGCGAAGAAGGAGACGCCGAGGATGATGCCGCCGAGCGAGCGGCCGCCGACCAGGAAGTCGGCGAGATCGCGGGTCCGGCGCTGGCCGACCAGTGCATGGTGAACCAGTACGCCCGTGTAGAGGGCGAACAGGACGAGGATCAGCGCGTGGTCACGGAGCCACATGGGCGACGTTCACCATCGATCCTCGCCAGGACCCTCGCACCGGGACCGTGGCCGGTTCACAGACCCATCTGGTCCAGGTACCAGCCGTCGAAGACCTGGATGCAGGCTTCGCTCTCTTCGTAGGCGGTGGGGCGGTACCCGCGCGACGAGACGCCCAGCTGGGTGCGCGCACAGACATCCCAGTCCTGGCTGTTGACGAGGTGCCAGAAGGCCACGGCGTCGCCGGGGTCGAAGCCTGGAGCGGCGGCGGCAGCGGGATCGAACAGCCACTCGCAGACGATTCGCGTACGGTCGGCGGCGATCGGCCAGAGGGTGTGGGTCACGACATAGTCCCGGTGCAGGCTGATCAGCAGGTTCGGGTACACGTGGTAGTACTGCACCGAGGTCCGGTCGGCGACGTGGATGGCGGGCAGGTCGGGCCGGTTGCTGCGGCCGGTCGCCGTCATCGTGTCGCAGCCGTCGTTGAGGGTCATCGGGCCGCCGACGAAGAAGCGGCCGGTCTCCAGGTTGCCGCCGTTGCGGTAGTCGGAGACCCGGTTCAGTTCCGGGTGGACGACCGCGCAGTGGTAGCACTCGTTGTAGTTCTCGCACAGGATCTTCCAGTTCGCCTGCGCCTCGTACTCGTGCCGGTCGCCTCGGACCAGCCGGCCCAGGGTGAACCGGGACAGGTCGGGGAGGTCCGCCGCGACCTCGGCAAGCGCCGGCCCGTCGGCGGCGAGCGACAGGTAGAAGAAACCGTCCAGCGCACCGATCCGCACCGGCGTCAGGCCGGCGTTCTGCGCGTCGAAGTCGCGGCCCATGTGCGGCGCGCCGACCAGCCGGCCGTCGAGGCCGTAGGTCCAGGCGTGATAGGGACACTGGAATACCCTGGCCCGTCCGGAGCATTCGTCGACGACCCGCGACCCCCGGTGGCGGCAGACGTTGAAGAAGGCGGCCAGTCCGTTGGCCGCACGGCTTGCTGCGGCGTCCGTTGCGGCACTGCCGTCCGATACGGCGTCGTCCTCGGCCGCCGCGGTCCGCACCGCGATCACCGACTCGCCGCCGATCTCGCGGGTCACGTAGCGACCCGGTTCGTCCAGTTCCTCGAGCCGTCCTGCGCACACCCACATGCGCGCGAAGATGCGCTCCATCTCCTCGTCGAAGATCGCCGGGTCGGTGTACAGCCGACCCTCGAGCGGGCGGGGAGCCTTGCGCAGGATCATGGAATCATCCTACAGAGAAGTCCGTGTCGAGCAGGAACGGGCTGCTGCTGGTCTGGTCGCGCTCCCAACGATGTTCACACGACACCTGCGCCGAATCCTGCGTCACGCGCGGACCTTCTGGCTGCGCTGGTCGCCGGACCGGGACCGGGCCTTTCACGATGCCCTCTTCGGGGCCCAGCGGTTCGATCCGTTCCGTTACGCCTATCCCGGCTACTTGACGATCCGGCGCTTCGCGGACCTGTGCGAGCCATACGCTGCGGCGTCACGGTCGGTCCTGGATCTGGGCTGCGGTCCCGGAGAGATCACGTGCGAGTTGGCGCGGAGACTTCCAAGCGTGACGTTCCTGGGAGTGGATCACAGCGACGCAGGCGTTGCCAGGGCGAGAGAGCATGCGGAGGCGCTGGGTCTCTCGAATGCCACGTTCGAGGTGGCGGATGTCGAGCGCTACACGCCGGTTCAGCCTGTCGATCTCATCACGATGTTCGATGCCTTTCATCACCTGTCCGATCCGCAGACCGTCGTGGATCGCCTCGGCGCGTGGTCGAAGAGGTTCCTCCTGATCGAGCCTCGGGGGGACTGGAAGGGAAGCTGGAGCAGAGAACTCGACTTCGACTGGCTCGCGCGAGATCTGGAGAGCATCCGCGCCCGCATCGCCTCGCTGACCGGCGAGCCGTCGCCTCCTTGTGAACCGGCGCCGGTAGCTGCGCTGGCGGAAGAACCGATCGAACACCGCTACGCCATGCGTGACTTCGAGGCCTTCTTCGCCGGCTACGGCCTCACGACCCGCGGTACCGTTGCCGGACTGGAGGTCTATCCGGCAGCGCCCGATGTCGACACGGAGACCAGGCGCCGCGTCGGGCGGCTTGCCTACGAGCTCTTCGTCAAGGTGGACGAGGATCTGCGGGAGCGGGATCTCGATCTGTTCGCGAAGCACCTGGTGATCTACGCGGAGCGGGGCGCTGTCGGTCAGCCGCGTGCACTTCCGGGACGACCTCCGGGTCTCGCTTGGGGTCTCGACCGGTTCGACGAGGTTCGCGGCGCGCACGACGTGGAGTGGGTCGGGTTCCATGGCGCCTCCGAGGCGGAGGCGGGTGTCGAGTTTCGAGCGGATGTGACCTTCAGGAACAGGAGTTGGCGCCGGCTGTCGAGCGAGGGCGACGAAGCGCCCGATCACGTGAGCTACCACTGGCTGGATCGGCGCGGCGCCGAACTCGTTGCGGAAGGACTGCGAAGTCGGTTGCCCCGGGTCGTTGGCCCTGGGGAAGAGGTGACGGTGGCCATGCGCATTCGTCCTCCCGAACGTCCGGGAGCATGCGTTCTCGTCCTCGACCTGGTACAGGAGGGCACGGCCTGGTACAGCGATGCAGGCTGTCCGGGTCTTCGGGTGCCGTTCATGGTGCGGTCGGCGGGATGAGAGGCGATGATCGGCCACGGCTGTGCCGTCATCCGGCCGTGCCACCCCTGCCCCTCCTGCACTGCAGCAGTCCGTCGTCCCACGATGTGAGAACATCCTTGCCATGGTGCGCGAGCCTCCACCGGGAACGCAGGCCATCCAGCGGGTGCTGTCGCTTTATCGGTCGTTCAGCGCGGAGCAACCGGAGCACCGGCTGACGGACCTGGCCGCGGTGCACGGACTTCATCCCTCGACGGCGCACCGGTTGCTCGGCGTGCTGGAGGCGGAGGGGCTGGTTGGCCGCAATCCGGACACGCAGAGCTACGTCTGGCTGCCCGAGAGCGGCCTCGCCGGCGGCGAACGTCCGTTGCGCCGCAACGGCATGCGGTTGCTGGCGCCGCTCCGGACACCGTTTCATCGCCGCACCGAGGCCCTCTGCGAGAGCGACGCCTGGCGGGACTGGTCCGGCTACACCTGCGCCCTGAGCTACGAGCCGCTGCCGGACCGCGAGTACTGGGCGGTGCGCAACGCTGCCGCCGTCTTCGACGTGTCGCCGTTGTTCAAGTACGAGGTCGTCGGGCCGGACTCGGAGCGCCTGCTCAACCGGGTGATGACGCGCGACTTCGCGAAGTGCCGCGTCGGCCGGGTCGTGTACACGTCGTGGTGCAACGAGGACGGTCATCTGCTGCAGGACGGCAACGTGCAGCGCCTGGAGCGGGAGCGGTTCCTGGTCAGCGCCGCAGAGCCGTGCCTGCGCTGGTTCGAGGACTGCGGCCTCGGCATGGACGTCCGTGTGCGGGACGTCACCACGGAGATCGGCGTGCTCGCGCTGCAGGGACCGCGGGCGCGGGCGATCGCCGAGGCGGCGCTCCGCGGCATCGACTTTGCCCGGTTGCGCTACTTCGATCTGGCCGAGGGAGAACTCGGCGATCCGGCGGGCGCCGCCAGGGGCGTTCCGGTGACGGTGACCCGCACCGGCTATACCGGCGACCTCGGCTACGAGTTCTGGATCGCGGCGGAGCGGGCGGAAGCCCTGTGGGATGCACTCGCTGCCGCCGGGGCCGATCATGGCCTGCAGCCGGCCGGTCTTCTGGCCCTGGACATGGTGCGCGTCGAGGCCGGCCTGGTGCTGATCGACGTCGACTACGTGCCGGCTTCCCGCGCCGAGATCGAAGCGCTCAAGGTCACCCCGGCCGAGGCCGGTCTGGGCTTCACGGTGAAACTCGACAAGCAGGCCGACTTCGTCGGTCGGCGGGCGCTCGAGCGCGAGCGCGAGCGGGGACCGGCCTGGGCGATGGTGGGGCTCGAGGTCGACTGGTTCGAACTGGAGCGGCTGTGGGCGGAGATCGACCTGCGCCCGCAGGTGGTCGGCGAACCGGCTTCGCGGGAACCGACGCCCGTGTTCGTGCCGGGAGGTTCGCAAGTGGGGCAGTGCACGACACGGTTCTTCTCGCCGCTGCTCAAGAAGTACATCGGCCTGGCGACGGTCCAGGCCGATGCGGCGGCGCTCGGTTCGGCGCTGGAGTTCGAGGTCGCGGTCGGCTACGGACGGCGGCGGGCCCGGGCGCGGGTCGCGAAGCGGCCGTTCTTCGATCCGGCACGCAAGACCGCCGTGAACTCTGCTGGTTCGGCTGCAGGCGGAGGCCGGTGACTGAAGGCGCGGCGGCCGCCGCCGGGACCGCAAGCGGGGCCCCCGAACGGCGCGGCGGCCGCTTCGATGCGATCGTCGTCGGCGCCGGGCACAACGGTCTCGTCTCGGCTGCCTACCTGGCCCGCGCCGGTCTGGACGTCGTGGTACTGGAGCGTGCGCCCTTCATCGGCGGCGCCACGCTGAGCGAGGAGGCGTTCCCGGGGTTCCGGTACAGCGTGTTCTCGTACCTGGTGTCGCTGCTGCGCCCGGAGGTCATCCACGAACTGGGCCTCGTGCGGCACGGTCTGTTCCTGGTCCCGACTGCCAGCACGCTCAACCCGCTGCCGGGCGGCGACTGCCTGTTCCGCGAGGCGGACCCTCAGCGGACCTATCACCACATCGCGCGCCATTCGCGGCGCGACGCGGAGGCGCTTTCGGAGTACAAGCTCGAGATGCGGCGGCTGGGCCACCTGATGTTCAGGCTGCAGCGCGCGGCGCCCGACGAACTGGCGGCGGCAATCTCGGCCCGCGTCGAGGAGGCGCCGGAGCAGACTCGCGCCGAGGTGTCGGCGGAAGTGGCCGAGATCGCCCGCTACTTCCTCGACCTGCCGAAGGAGCGGATGCGCCTGTTTCTGCAGATGCTGACGATGAGTTCGGCGGACTTCCTCGACCGTTGGTTCGAGTGCGACGCGCTCAAGGCCGCGCTCTCCTCGTCCAGCATCATCGGGTCGTTCCTGTCGCCGCGGACGCCGGGCTCGGCCTACGTGCTGCTGCACCACTACATGGGCGAAGTGGACGGCGTGTACCGGGAATGGGGCTTCCAGAAGGGCGGCACCGGCGGCATCGCGGCCGTCATCGCCTCGGCCGCGCGCGGCCATGGCGCCGAGATCCGCACCGATTGCCCGGTGGCCCGGGTGCTGGCGCGCGACGGCCGCGCCCGCGGCGTCGTCCTTGCCAACGGCGACGAACTGACTGCCGACGTCGTTGTCTCGTCGGCTGCGCCCCAGATCAGTCTCGGCAGCCTGCTCGACGCCGGCGACATTCCCGGCGGCGACGCGTCTGACGGCACTGGGGAAGCGCTGCTTCGTCGCGCGGCCCGCTGGCAGAGCAGCGGTTGCGCCGGCAAGGTGAACCTGGCGCTCGACGGGCTGCCTCGTTTCGAGTGCATGCCGGAACCCGGACCCTATCTCGCGGGCGGGATCACGATCGCTCCGAGTCTCGACTACGTGGACCGGGCCTTTGACGACGCGAAGTACGGGAGCTTCTCGGAGCGCCCCTTCATCGACATGATCGTCCCTTCGGTGCTCGACCCGGACATGGCCCCGCCGGGGAAGTGCGTGCTCTCCTGTTTCGTGCAGTACGCGCCCTGCGAGCTCGCGGGAACCACCTGGGACGAGCAGCGCGACGCGTTCGGGGACGCCGTCGTGGGGACGCTGGCCGAGTACGCCCCCGGGATCGAGGACCAGGTGCTGCACCGGCAAGTGCGGGTGCCGCCGGACATCGAGTCGATCGCCGGCATTCCGGGCGGCAACATCTTCCACGGCGAGCTGCGGCTGTCGCAGCTCTTCCTGCTGCGTCCGGATCCGGCTGCCGCGGCCTTCCGGACGCCGTTGCCGGGCTACTACCTCTGCGGATCGTCGACGCAGTTCGGCGGCGGCATCTCGGGCGGACCGGGGCGCCTGGCGGCGCTCAGGGTCCTGGACGACCTGAAGCGCCGCGGGGCGGAGGCGCCGTGAGCGACCGTGTTGCGATCGTCGGCGGCGGCCACAACGGCCTGGTCGCCGCCGCTCTGGTCGCTCGTTCCGGGCAGGAAGTCGTGGTTCTCGAGGCGCGGAGTGAACTCGGCGGACTGGCCTCGACCCGGGAGCTGATTCCCGGCCACCGGGTGGACCTGGGACACAACGACCTGGGGATGTTCCGTCGTTCCCTGATCGACGAACTCGAACTGCTTCGCCACGGTCTGGAACTCATCGAGGCGCCGGCCGTGGCGGCGGTCCCGGAGAGCGGAGACTCGGGCGCCGTCGTGCTCTGGCCGGAAGCCGGTCGGACCGCCCAGGGACTTGCCGCGCTCGCTTCCCGGGACGCCGCCGCCTGGCCGCGGTTCGTCGCCGACCTCGCGGAGCGGGCAGCGGCGCTCGAACCGCTGCTGTGCCGGCCGCCGGAGCTCGCCGACATGGGACGTCTGCTGATCGCGCCGGAACAGCTGCGCTTCCTCTCCGCGCCCCTGCAGGAACTGCTTGGGGAGTGGTTCGAGACCCGGGCGCTGGCCGCGGGACTGTGCGGTCTGGCGCTCCCGGCCACCGGCTTGGGTCCACGCGCGAACGGCACCGGCTGGCCGCTGCTCTACCACTGCGCGCTCGGTGGATCCGACCGTCTGGCGCCCGTGGTCCGGGCCCGCGGCGGCGCGGGCGGACTGGCCGCAGCGCTCGCGGCTTCGGCCGGGGCCTCAGGCGCCGTGATCCGCACCGGCGCTGCCGTTTCGCGCATCGTCGTGGAGGGGCGGCGTGTCCGGGGTGTGCAACTGGCCGACGGTGAGTGGATCGAATCCGGGTCGGTGATCTCGACCGCGACGCCCGCTGCCACGTTCCTCGACCTGATCGGAGCGCCGTACCTCGAACCTCGTTTCGTCCGCCGGCTGCAGAACGTGAAGTACCGCGGCGCGGCTGCCCGGCTGGCGCTGTCCCTGGACGATCTGCCTCGGTTTCCGGGCCTTGAACGGCGGGCCCTCACCGGCCGGATCGTGCTGGCCCGGGATCCGGACGACATCGAGCGTGCGGCCGACGCGGCGAAGTACGGTCTGCTGCCGGAGCGTCCGTGGATGGAGGCGGCCTTGCCGACGGCTCTCGATCCGTCGTTGGCGCCCGCCGGTCGGCACCTGATGCTGGCGACGGCGCATCATCTTCCGTTCCATGTCGCGGGCGGCTGGGCTTCGGCGGCGCCGGAACTTCTGGACCGGATGCTGGCCGCGCTCGAACGCTGGGCGCCGGGCGTTGGCGGTCGGATCCGGGAACACGCGCTGCTGCTTCCCGTGGACTACGAGTCGGAGTACGGCGCCACCGAAGGCGGGCTCCATCACGGCGAGATGAATCCCGGTCAGAGCCTGTGGCTGCGGCCGGCGGCGTGCGGGTGGGCTGGCGAGCCCCTGCCCTTCCGGGGGCTTTGGTTGGGAGGCGCCGGTTGCCATCCGGGCGGCGGCATCACCGGCCTGCCTGGTCGAATCGCTGCCATCTCCCTGCTCAGGGGATAACCTCCGGCGGCGGCACGGGCCAGTGAGCAGGAGCGCATCCGGAGACACGCACCCTGGAGACCATCGATGAAGAACTTCCTCCCCTTCGTGTTCGCTCTCGGCACGGCGTTGTGCTGGGGGCTCTACGGCCCGGTGCTCGGCAGGGCGCGCCTGGTGGACGACGCGATGTCGCCCTTCAAGCCCTACGTCGGCATCGGCATCGCCTACCTGGCGATCGCGATCGTCGGCGGTCTGATCGGCATGCGGGTCATGGGCGACAGCTTCGAACCCACGGGTCCGTCCGGCGTCTGGGGGCTCTACGCGGGCACGCTGGGCGCGCTGGGCGCGCTCTCGCTGACGCTCGCCATGTTCAGCGGCGGTGCGCGGATTCCCTACGCCGTCATGCCGGTCGTGTTCGGCGGCGCGGTCACGGTCACGGCGCTATACACGCTGTACCGCGGCCGGGGCCAGCTCGAGGTGAGTCCCCTGCTCTGGGTCGGCATCGCCGGCATGCTGATCTCGGTTGTCCTGATCACGACGAACACGCCGCACCCCGAGCCGCCTGGCGGCGGCCACGGCGAACAGGCGTCGGCGAGCGAGGGGGAAGGCGAGACGCGATGATGAACCGGGCGCGGGAATGTGGATGGGTGCGGTTCGCGGTACCTGCGGTCGCCTGGGTCTTCGCGGCGGCAGGCGTCGCGGCGGAGGAGCGGAGGGGCTTCTACCTGAGCAGCGGCATGGGGTTCCACGCTGCTCCAGGGGTGTTCCTCGTCGGCAACAGCGATGATCGAGCGAGTCGGTGCGACGAGTTCATCAATCCGCGCTACGCGGAGGTGGAGGGGTGCACGACACCCGATCGGGGCGCCGGTGCCGGTTGGCGGACATCCTTCGACAGCGCCCGCGGCCTGTTCGCCGGCGCGGCGGTGGGCTACGACTTCGGCGGCCGGCTGCGCCTGGAAGCGGAGTACTTCCACCGCGACTCGAAGTACGACGAATCGGCGCCGGTTGCCAGCGCCACCGGCGCCACGTTCGCCAAGCTGGGCGGCGAGATTCAGGTCGCGGAGGAACGGATCAACAGCGTCACTTCCGAGAGCGTCTTTGCGAATCTCTACGTCGACTTCGGCGGCGGCGGGCGCTGGACTCCCTACGTCGGCCTCGGCGTCGGCCTTGGCGTCACCGAGATCGACTACGGCACGTTGTGGGCGCGGAACCCCGATCCCGACTCGATCACGACCGCGGCCGGCCTGCCGAACGAGGAGGAAGTGCGCCGCAACCTGGCGGGCACTGTGACCAGCGAAACGACGACCCTCGACGACGACCTCGCCGGATACCAGGTCATCGCGGGCCTGAACCTGGCGCTCGGCGATCGCGTCAGCCTCGATTTCGAGGCGCGCTGGACCGACTTCGACGGTTTCCACTCGCGCGACGAGGACGGCTGGCGCCGGCTCCGCAGCCATCCGTCCCAGTTGCGGCTCGACGGCAGCGAGCCCGTGTCCTACTGGATGGAGACCGAGGACACCGGCATCCGGGTCCTGAGCGTCAGTCTGCGCTACGACTTCTAGGTTCCGCTCCAGGGAATCCGCGGACTTCCAGGAGGCTGCGCGGCGGCTTCCGAGGGTGCGATCGGGCAGCGTTTCCGGCCTGCTTGACAAACAGGACCAGATTGATCCACTATGGCCGCCCTTGACGGCGCCGTGCCGCCGGCTGTCGTGCCGGACGCGGAACGGACCGCTTCAGGGTGATTCCAGGGAGAGAGGACATGCAACGAGTTTCATCGACAGGCCATGCGGCGCGCCCGGTCCATGCGGGGGCGGTTCCCGCAGCTCGGACGTTCGGGCTGGCAGCGGTCGGGCTGGTCGTCTGGCTGATCCTCGGCGCCGCCGCCGCGGCCGTCGCGCAAGCGGCGCCGGGCGATGCGCTCGACTGGCTCGACGACTACCAGGAGGCGCTGGCCAGGGCTCGCGAGACAGGGCAACCGCTCCTGGTGGAGTTCCGCTGCGCGCCTTGAATCAGCGGCAGGCGATTTGACGCACAGGTTGTGCTGTCACCGAAAGACTCCAGGAGGGGTCGTCTGCTGCAGCGTTTCGTACGCGCGCGCATCGTGAACCTGGTCGGGATCGACGTCGCCCTGTACGACTTCGACCGGCACAACGCGATCTACTTCTTCATCGTCAGTCCGGACGAGGACATCCATCTGCGCTACGGCGGACGGGATGCGGCGTCGGCCGACACGTACCTCGACCTCGACAGCTTCGTGCTGGCGCTCGAGGCCGGCCTGGAACAGCACGCCCGGTGGCAGGCAGGCGACTTGCCGCCGCGTCCGCGCCCGACGCCCCGTTTTCCACGCGAGATGGAGCGCTTGCGCACGATCGAGATGGACCGGGGCCGCTGCATCGAATGCCACATGGTCGGCGACTACGCTGCGGTCGACAGGGAACTCGCGGGGACTCTGGACAAGCGGAGGGACATGTTCCGGACACCGGACATCCGCGCCCTGGGCATTCACCTGGACATACCGAAGGGACTGGTCGTGGGGCGTTCCGAAGGCCCGGCGGAGGTAGCCGGACTGCGGGCGGGCGACCGCATCGCGGCGGCTGCAGGGAACGACGTGCTGGCCTACGGGGACCTGTTCCATGCCGTCGACCAGCTCGACCGTTCGAGCACGAAACTCGATCTGGCGGTCGAACGCGGCGGCAGCCGTGTGGATCTGGCCATCGACCTGCCCGTGCTGTGGTGGGTCACCGACCTGGGCTATCGGTACTGGTCGATCGATCCGGTGACCTACCTGAGTGCCGCTCCTCTCGGTGCAGAGCGCAAGCAGGAGCTTGATCTGCGTCGGGACGGCTTCGCCTGCGAAGTGACAGATGTCAGCCCACGGGCAACCGTTCTGGAGCTCCACGAGATCGAGGCCGGCGACGTGATCCATGCGGTGGACGGCGTCGAAGCGGACCCGCCGATTGAGGACTGCCTCCTCTATCTGAGGCTCAACGTGACGTCCGGCGACGAGACGACGCTCGGCGTCATCCGCGACGGCAAGCGGATGGACATGACCGTCAGGACGCAGCGCCAGCTGTTCCGCAAGCTGGCGCCAACGCCTCCTTGACCATTGAGGAACAGACCATGAAGGACCGACCATGAGGATCGCCGCCATGGAGGCTCCGCTCCGAACGTCCGTTGCCGCAGCGAACGGGCTCGCCGGTCTGGTCGCCTTGGCTGGTTGCGTCCTGCCAGTCGGTGCGCAGGCAGCCGGAGAACCGGCCGGTCAGCAGGTCTGGCTGGGCGACGAGCTGGCGGTGACCTACCTGGCACGGGTCGAGCGCGACTGGCTGGTGGTGGAAGCGCGGCACGAGCCGGGGTGGCATACCTACGCGATGGACAACCTGGAACGCGCCGCTGCTGCGACGCGCCAGCCCGCAACCGAGTCCGCACCCGAGACCGAGCTGCCGACCCGGATCACGCCGTCGGCGGAGATCGAGCTGCGGGGGCCGTGGCGCCAGACCGATCCTGTCGACCTCTCCGATCCCGAGATCCTCTGGTACACGTGGGGTTTCGAGGCGCGTTCGTACTTCGCGGCACCCGTCGAACACGCCGAGCCCGGCGCGTGGGTTTCGATCCAGGCCCAGGCCTGCACGGACCGGCTGTGCGCGATGGTCGAGGATCTCCGCGTGCCTGTCGCTGTGAGCGGCAAGCAGTCGATCGACCCGGCGACGCTGGTGGCTGTGGCCGGCGACGAGGCCGCCCGCGACGAGGACGGCGGCGAAGAAGACCACGCCGCGTCGACCGGCGTGCGCGAGCAACTCGTCGAGTTCGGCGACTGGTTTCAGCGCGCACTGGACATCGAATGCAGCGGGCGGGTTCCAGCCGCGCGCCTGGTGGAGATCATGGCGCCGGGCGTCGACCGTCCGAGGCAGATGAACTGGGTTATGGCGCTCGACGGGGACGAGGACGGGTTCGTGGAACCCGAGGAAGTCGGCCTCGGGCTCTGGAAGAACCTGGAGTTCCAGGTCGAGCGCCGCATGGTCGGTGATGTCGACGGCGACGCTCTTCTGAGTCCACGCGAGTACGCTCTGTTCGTGCCGGATCCCGGTGCCGAAACCAACGAAGAGCAGGTCAGCGAGCTTCAGGACCGGTACTTCTCGGACCTCGATGCCAACAAGGATCGGCTCGTGAGCCGCGACGAGATCATCCGGAACTTCGGCGGCGGCTACATCGCCCGCCACTGGGCCCACATGATCGTGTTCCACCTGGGCCGCGCCGACGACGACGGCAACGGCGTCGTGGGCCGCGACGAACTGGCTCGCGCCATTGGCAGGGCGGGCGGTTCCGCTGCCCCCGCGGCTCTCGATGACTGGTTCGCAGCAGTTGCCCTTGCCGTGGGGCCGGCCAGGGGCTCGGCGCCTCAGGCCGGGCTCAGCCTGTCCGAGTCCTTGACGCTCGCCCTTGCCGAGACCGGGGCTGCCGCGGAGGAGCGGGAGAAGCTCGAAGCGCCGATCCGCCCCCTGCTGTCGCCGGCCTGCCCTGGTCGCTGACACCTCTGGTGTCGGCGCCGTGACCTGACGGCGGGGTTTCGCTCGTCGCCGGCCGTGACCAGCTTCTGCTGGCGCCGCCTCCACGCCCGCAATCGGCACCACGCCTCGAGAGTGTTCTTCTGGGGTCCTTCTGGGCTTGTGGCGTGCAGTGCGGGGACGTTGGCCCGGGACCAGGCCTTCACCGGCGTGGTCCGTCGCGCCGTCCCGCTGATGTGCTCGGGCCTGCCACGATTCGACGCGACAGCCTCAGGCCGCCGACAAGATGCAGTACGGGCCGGGATCGTCTCCGACCCCGACCCGAGCCTGCCGACCCGGCCTGAATCAGCCGCCGTGCGATGGCGGCTCGGCTCTATTGAGCCACTCGTTTCGGCTACTCGGCTACTCGGCTACTCGACTGCGCGCGTCGCGGTTGCCGTCATGTCGCCGAAGTCGGTCGCGAAGGTGCCGTTCAGCGAGTCGCCTTCCACCATGCCGCTGAAGACCAGCGTGAGCTGCTGGCCGCCGGCATCGACGGAGACCGTGAACCCGAGGGCGCCGTCTTCGCCGAAGGTGACGTCGGTGGCCTCCACCGTGCCGTCGGGCGAGCTCATCGCCACCATCAGGCCGCTGGCGTCGCCGGTGACGTTGATCGTCGGTGTCTGGGTGCCGAGCGGCGTTTCGATCGACATGTTCCAGGAGCCGACGGCAGCGGGCAGGGCCGGCGCCCCGTAGGCGCTGCAGCCCAGGGCGAGCAGGGCGGCGGCGAGTGCGAGCAGGAGGCAGTTGCGGAGTTTCCCGGTTGTGGGGTTCATGAATGGCCTTTCCGGTCCTCGTCGGGACCCGTGTCGTTCGGAGCGTCAGCCTTGCCCCGGAGTCAAGATCGTGCAGGTGCCGAATGATAGTCGAGAGGGAGCTCGGGTTCTCAGTCGTCTTCGAGCTGGCGCCGCATGTCGCTGAAGACGGCCAGGTCGGCCAGCGACGGCTCGGGGTTTCGCAGATCCAGGCCCGCAAGTGCGTCGCGCACGATGTCGGCCACCGCCCAGCGCATGTAGGGCTTGCTGTCGGCGGGGATCGCGTACCACGGTGCGTGCCTCCTCGTGGTGGACCGGATCGCCTCGCCGTAGGCGCTCATGTACTCGTTCCAGAATCTGCGTTCGCGCACGTCGCTGATGGCGAACTTCCAGTGCTTGTCGGGTCGGTTGAGCCGGCGCAGGAAGCGCGCCCTCTGCTCGTCGCGGGAGATGTTGAGGAAGAACTTGAGAATCACGGTGCCGTTGCGCGCCAGGTGCCGCTCGTGCTCGACGATCGACTCCATGCGTTGGCTCCACAGGCTGTTGGAATCCACATGAGGCAGGTTCTGCTTCTCCAGCAACTCGGGATGGACCCGCACGACGAGGATCTCTTCGTAGTAGCTGCGGTTGAAGACGCCGATGCGGCCGCGTCGGGGCAGACGGCGGGCGGTGCGCCACAGGAAGTCGTGATCGAGTTCCTCGCTCGAGGGCTGCTTGAAGTTGCGCACCTGGCAGCCTGCCGGATTGACGCCGGTCAGCAGGGCGTTGATCGTGCTGTCCTTGCCGGCGGCGTCCATGGCCTGGAAGATGAGCAGCAGCGCATACCGGTTCTCGGCGTAGAGCAGCCTCTGTTGACGGCTGATCTCGCGAACGGCGCGGCGCCGCAACTTGCGAAGTTCGTTGTGACGCGGAGCGTCAGCCGGCGGCGCCGTGCTCCACTCGCGCGGGTTGAAGCGCTTCGCGCCCTCGGGCACGAGGTAGCGCTGTGCGGGTTTGGCGGTCTCGTGGAGAACGCCTTCGGGGCTGTCAGGGGACATGAGCGCCTAGGATACTCACAACGGGCTCTCGATGTCGGGAGAGGCGCGGGCCAGGAGATCACTGCGATGAAGCGAACCCATCGACGCGAGTTCCTCAAGACCGTGGGGGCGGCGACAGCGGGCGTGGCCGTGGCGTGCAGTCTGCGTTCCGAGCGGGACCTGGTTCGCACGCCCAATGTCGTCTTCATCCTGGCCGACGACATGGGCTACGGCGATATCACCGGGCTGAATCGCGACTCGCGGATCCCGACCGCGAACATCGATCGCCTGATCCGCGAAGGCCGGTATTTCACCGACGCCCATTCGCCTTCGGCACTGTGCACGCCGACCCGCTACGGCGTGCTCACCGGCCGCTACTGCTTCCGCACGCGGGTGAAGCGCAGTGTCCTTTGGGGATACAGCCGCCACCTGATCGAGCCCGACCGCACCACGGTGGCGTCGCTCCTGAAGAGCAGCGGCTACCGGACCCACTGCATCGGCAAGTGGCACCTGGGCATGGACATGCCGGCGCGGGGCGGCGGCGGGTTCCCCGACGGCGACGAAGTCGTCGACCAGCGCTCGTACACCGGCGACGTCGACTGGGCGGGCCGGATCGAGAACGGGCCGGTCGCCAACGGCTTCGACACGTTCTACGGCATCTCGGCCTCGCTCGACATGCACCCCTACATCTACATCGAAGACGATCGCTTCCTCGGGGAGTGCACGGTGGAGAACGACCTGCTCTTCGTGACCGAGGACACCCGTGAAGCGCGTTACGGTGACAACCTCGGCCCTGCACACGCCGACTTCCGTGCCGACGAGGTGATGCCGAAGCTGACTCGGCGCACCGTGGAGACGATCGAGGCCCAGAGACCGGACGAGCCCTTCTTCGTGTTTCTGGGTCTCACCGCTCCCCACATCCCGATCGTCCCGTCGCAGAGGTTCCGTGGACTGAGCGAGATCGGGCCGTACGGCGACTTCTGTCTCGAGGTCGACGACACGGTGGGACAGGTGCTCGACGCACTCGACCGCAGGGGCCTTGCCGACGACACCCTGGTCATCTTCACCGCCGACAACGGTTGTGCGCCCTACATCGGCGTCGAGGAGATGAACGAGCAGGGCCACTACCCCAGCTACGTCTACAGGGGGTACAAGTCGGACATCTACGAGGGCGGCCATCGCATCCCGTTCGCCGCCCGCTGGCCGCGGCGGATCCCGCCGGGAACCCGTTCCGACGAGATCGTCTGCCTGACGGACCTGCTGGCGACCTGCGCCGCCATCACCGGGGCGAGGCTCCCGGAAGACGCCGGCGAGGACAGCTACGACATTCTCCCGGCACTTCTCGGCGAACCCCTCTCCGCACCGATCCGCGAGGCGACCGTGTACCAGGCGGGCGACGGCTCGTACGCGATCCGTCAGGGGCGTTGGAAGCTGGAGGACACGCCGAGCTCCGGCGGCTACTACCGGGTGTCGCGCGAGGAAGCCCGCGAAGCCGGCCTGCCGGAGATCCAGCTCTACGATCTGTCGACGGACATCGGAGAACGCAGGAACGTCCAGGCGGAGCATCCCGAAGTGGTCGAGCACCTGATGGCCCTGCTCGAGAGGTACAAGCGCGATCCGCGGAGTGCACCGTTCGTCGGCTAGCCGCCGGCTGGTAGGATGGTCGACGGGCAGGATGCACAGCGGCGCGAGCAGCGCCAGATGCACCCCGGTGAAGAACACCCAGGTGGAGAACAGCCATGAGGAGGGCAGCGATGGGCAGAGTCGACTGGTACTACCACCGCAGCGGCTGAACGAGCTGCAAGAGAGCGTCCAGGTTGTTGGACGCACGCGGTGCGGAGATCGTGGAGAGGACCCCGGCGAGCCGCAAGCTGGGGCGGGCAGACGCTGAAGCGCTGCTGGCCGATGCGGAGATGCTGTACGTCGCCAAGGGGCGCAAGCGGACCGAGCTACTGGCGTCCGAGCAGGGCGCGGCGGACCTGATGCTCGGGCCGACCGGCAACCTGAGGGCGCCGGTGGTCCGGGTCGGCACGACGTTGATCGTCGGCTACCACGAGGAGGCCCTGAGCCAGGCCTTGGGCTGATCCGGCTGATCCGCTTGCTGATCCGTTCGGATCTGTCCGCTGATCTGCCCTCGGTCCGCTGCCTTCAGTTGCAGGACAGCCGGCGGACCTGTTCGGGATCGTCGCCCTCGAACAGCAGACGGCCGTCGACGAAGCGGGCGTCGGGCAGCGCCACCGCCAGGACTTGGCCCAACTCCTCGACAGCGTGGACGATCAGCGTCTCGCGCACGTCGTCGGGCAGGTCTTCGAGATCGGCTTCGTTCTGTTTCGGCAGCACGATCTCGCGGATGCCGGCACGTACGGCGCCGAGCACTTTCTCCTTGACTCCGCCGATCGGAAGAACGCGGCCGGACAGCGTGATCTCGCCGGTCATCGCGAGGTCAGCCTTCGCCGGCCGGCCGGCGAGTGCCGAGACCAGCGCCGCGGCCATCGTCACGCCGGCCGAAGGGCCGTCCTTGGGGATGGCGCCGGCCGGAACGTGGATGTGGACATCCGTTTCGAAGGCGGCGGGCGGGATCTGGAGCGCCTCGGCGTTCGATCTGGCGTAGGTGCGGGCTGCGCGGGCCGATTCCTTCATCACGTCGCCGAGCTGGCCCGTGAGTTCGAGCCGGCCCTTGCCCCTCATGGTCTCGACCTCGACGAACATGATGTCGCCGCCTATCGGTGTGTAGTACATGCCGGTGGCCACGCCGACGGCGTCGCTTTCGAGTGCGCGTTCGGGCCGGACCCGCGGGCGCCCCAGAAACTCCCGGACCTCTCCGGCGCCGACGCGTGTCGTCGCGCCCTCGTCTTCAGCCTCCGCGTTCTCGGGCTTCGCGGCGAGCCGCCGGGCCACCTTGCGCACCATGCGCCCGAGCTCCCGTTCGAGTTGCCGGACGCCGGCTTCGTGGGTGTAGCGGGAGATCACCTCGCGGAGCGCTTCATCCTCGACCTCGATGTGCTCCGGCAGCAGGCCGCCGGAGCGGACGGCCCGGGGCAGCAGGAAGCAGCGGGCGATGTTCTCCTTCTCGTGCTCGGTGTAGCCGGAGAACTCGACCATCTCCATGCGGTCGCGGAGCGGTGCCGGGATGTTCTGGATGAAGTTGGCGGTGGCGATGAAAAGCACCTGGCTGAGGTCGAAGGGGACCCCCAGGTAGTGGTCGATGAAGGCCCCGTTCTGTGCGGGGTCCAGCACCTCGAGCAGGGCGGCTGACGGATCGCCCTGGAGCGAGGCGCCCAGCTTGTCGACCTCGTCGAGCAGGAACACGGGGTTCTTCACGCCGGCCTGCTTCATGCCGTGGAGGATGCGGCCCGGCATCGCGCCGACGTAGGTGCGCCGGTGCCCGCGGATGTCCGCCTCGTCCCGGGCGCCGCCCAGGGAGACGCGCACGTACTCGCGGCCCATGGCGCGGGCGATCGACTTCGCGATCGATGTCTTGCCGACGCCCGGAGGTCCCGAGAAGAGGAGGATGGGGCTGCGTTCCGTTTCCTCCTCCCCACCGGGGGCGCCGTCCGCGTGCTGCCGCTGCCTGCGCGCCTGGCGGTCGTGCATCACCCGCACCGCGAGGAACTCCAGGATCCGGTCCTTCGTGTCCTCGAGTCCGTAGTGGTCCTCGTCCAGAATCCGCGCCGCGTCGGCCAGGTCCATCCGCTCGCCGCTCCGCTCGCTCCAGGGCAGCTCGCAGACCGTCTCGATATAGGTGCGGATGACCTGGGACTCCATCGACTCGCGGCCCATCCGCTCGAGCCGCCCGAGTTCACGGTCGACTTCCTTCCTTGCCGCGGGCGGCAGTTCCAGGCCGGCGACCCGTTCCTTCAGTTCCTCGAGGTCGTCGGCCCCCTCGTCGTCGCCGAGCTGCTTGCGGATCGCCTTCAGCTGCTCGCGCAGGTACATCTCGCGCTGACGATCGCCGATCTCCTCCTCGACCTGGGTGTTGATGTCCTGCTGGGCGTCGAGCACCTTGATCCGCCGCTGCACCAGCATCAGCACCCGCCGCATCCGCTCTTCGACGGCGAGCGTCTCGAGCAGGGACTGGTGGTCTCCGGCCGGCAGCTCGAGATGGCCGGCCACCAGGTCGGCGAGACGGCCGGAATCCGTGACGCTGCGCAGAGTCTTGTTGAGCACTTCGCTGGGAATGCCGGCGCGGGTGCCGAGCTCGGCGGCCCGGTTGCGGAGTTCCTCGTCGAGGGCGACGAAGGCGAGGTCATCCGGATCCACCGGCATGAGTTCTTCCGCCGGCGAAACGGTCGCAACGGGATGCCCGTCTGCCGAACTCTCCGCCGTGCTGTCGATGCGCAGCGCGATGCCGCGATGAAGACCCTGGACCAGGGCCTGCGTGCCGCCGAGACCCTGCTGGAGCTGGACGACGCGGGCAATGACGCCGATCGTGTGCAGGGCGAGCGGATCGATCTCGTCGCTCTTCTCCCGCTGCAGGAGGGCGAAGAACGTGCGGCCCGGGCTTTCGGCGGCGGCGTGGAGGGCGCTCAGGGTGTCCGCCCGTCCGACGGACATCGGCACCGTGACTCCCGGGTAGATCACCATGTCGCGGAGGACGACGACGGGCAGCTCGGGCTTGGCGCCGATCGTTCGCGGCGCGAGCGCCGCTTCGGAGGCCAGCGACTCGGCGGCCAGTGCCTTCGGGTCGGGCTCCTGGCGCCCGTGCGGGTTGTCGTGTTCGGTCATGTCGTGGTCGCCTTCGATGTCCGTTTCGCCTGTTCGTCGTGCTGGGCTGTCGTGCCGTTCTGTGTCCTGGATTGTCGTCGTCCTGGGCTGTCGTACTGGTCGACGACAACAGGATAGCGATAGATCTTACTCCATTTCGCTTAGGTTGGCGAGATCTGAGTCTGTATCTGTAAGGCTCTGTGTGTGCAAGGCGTTCTGGAGTCGTGCATCCTTGCGCAGCCAGCAGTCGTTGAGCCAGTCCTGGACATGCTCGGGCTCCACGCTCGCGATCGGGACGGTCTCCCAGGCAACCTCCACCGGCCCCGCGGTGCCACCCAGGAACTCCCAGAACGAACAGGCCCGCGGGTAGGCGAGGGTCAGGTCGACGATCATGCCACCGCCGGAAGCCAGCGCCTCGATCATCGCGGCCAGGCCGCCGGCCCGGGGCGGAAGCAGGTGGTCGTAGGGTGCGTTGCCGCCTTCGCGCCTGGCCTCGCTGAACCGCGTTCCCTCGGCGAAGGAGAGGATGGCGGCGGGGGAGTCGAGCAGGACCGCGGCTGCTTCGCGTACCCGGTGCCGGTCGTTCTCGCGGCGGGCCCTGTCGCCGTGGTACTTCGCATGGCGGCCCTTCTCGCTGCCGCCTGGCGGGTCGGTTCCCTGGCGCTTGCGGCGACGCAGCACGGGAAAGTCGAAGGCGAGGATGATCAGGCCGAAGATCGGCACGTGGAGGAGTTCGCGCTTGCACAGGAACTTGACGATCGGACCGCGTGTGGTGACCACGCTCTGAACGATCAGGATGTCGGCCCACGACCGGTGGTTCGCCACCGCGATGTGCGGTCGGTCTTCGTCGAGCGTCAGTTCCTTGACGCGCCAGGCGGCACCGGAGATGCGCCGGAGCAACGCGTTGTCGACGCGCACCGCGGCCCGGTAGATGCGGCTGGAGGCGCGCCGGAACCAGGGTCGCGTGCGAGGCGCTGCCTTGGCGGGCAGCAGGACCAGCAGCAGAACTCCCCAGGAGACCAGGTTCAGCGCGATGGCGCACAGACAGGCCGCCGCCCTCAGATGCCGCGGGAACGTCAACAGCCCGTGGCGAAGGTCGGTGTCGTCGTACCAAGAGCGCTCAGGCGCCTGTCGGGAAAGGCGCGCCGACGGAGCATGACGAGGGCCATGTTCGATCGACGAACAGCGCGACCGAGGAGCAACGATGCAGCGCGGGATGCGTGGCCGCTCGAACGCGGCGGGAATGCCACCGCGGCCCGTCAGGTCCGGCGTGGGGGCCGGAGCAGCAGGGCGTTCGTGCGCCGGACGTAGTCCTGGTAGCCGGGATCGCTGCGCCAGCGGCGGTTCGCCCGCGCCTCGAGCATCCGGATGCCGCTGATCTTCGTCAGCAGCAGCCACACGAAGAGCGGCGAAGCCAGGGTCGCCAGCTGCCAACCCTGAAGCACCGGCGCGGCAACCACGGCAACGCCGACCCAGAGCAGGATCTCGCCGAAGTAGTTCGGGTGACGGGACCATGCCCAGAGCCCCGAGGTGATGTAGCGGTCCCGGTTCTCGGCCACGGACCGGAAACGGCGTTTCTGCTCGTCGGCAACGACTTCGATCGCGAACCCGGCCAGCCACAGCGCCGCTCCGACGGCGAGGCTCCAGTCCGGCCCCCTGGTTTCCGTCGCCAGCAGCGCGGCCAGGGCCGGCGAGGCGGTAGCGGAAACCCACAGGCCCTGGAGAGTCCAGGTCATCAGGAACAGCGGCAAGTCGGGCTTGATGTGTCGGAAGCGGCGGTCGTGACCGTCACGCCGGACGCGAAGGAAGAGAAAGGGGCCGAGCCGGAGGGCCCAGACGGCGACCATCGCCCCGATCAGCAGCGAGCGCGGATCGTGCGAGTCGCGAAGTGCGAGCGCACCGCCGACCACGGCGAGGAAGGTGAGGCTGCCGGTGAGATCGAAGAAGCGCTCGGTCTGGAGAAACCAGGCCGGGATGAAGGCGATCCACTGGATCGCGTAGGCGGCGGCGACCAGGACGGCCAGGGCAGGCCAGCCGGCGATCTCCGGGCCGTCGCTGCTGCCCGCCGCCGCGAACAGCGCACCGCCGGCAATCCCTGCCGCGATGCCCAGGAAGGGAACGGCTCTTGGCATGCAGCGAACCTACCAGTATCCACTATCCATGTCGTGATGACGCAGGCGAGTGCGACCTTTGGAGGGTTTGCCGGTGTCCTTCAGGCTTCGGTCCGCGATCGACGGCGGTTCTGGCGGCCGGCGGCCTGCGCGGCGCAACTTGCCTCGGTACGCTCGCCTCAGTACGGCATGTCGTCGTCGCCGAGGCCGAAGTGGTGGCCGAGTTCGTGGACCAGGGTGTCGCGCACCTCGCGGACGACGTCCTCTTCTGTGTGGCAGATCCACAGGATCGGCAGGCGGTAGATGACGACCCGGTCGGGCAGGGAGCTGTAGCCGCTGCCGCGCTCGTCGAGCGGTACGCCGTGGTAGAGGCCGAGCAGGTCGTCCTCTTCCGGGTCCAGGCCGACCAGGCGCAGATCGTCGTCGGTCGGCTCCTCCTCGACCACGACTGCGATGTTGTCCAGCAGTGCGGCGAAGGCCTCCGGCAACGTGTCCAGGGCCCGGCTCAGCAGTCGCTCGAACCTTGGCAGCTCCACCTCGATCATCGACGGGGCGTAGCCTTCCATTCTCCATCGGAACCTGTCCACCGCACGATCTGCTGTTAGGGTCCTGCGAAGCAGGAACCCGCCGACTTCGTGACCGATCCGCGACGCTACCTGACCGACGATCCGTTCGCCCCCGAGGCCGTGGCGGCGAACGCCCTCACCTTCCACGAGCTGGTGGTGGCAGCGCGCCGGAAGCTGACCCGGGACGTCTGGGACTACCTGGTCGGCGGCGCGGAGACGGAGACTGCGGTGAGACGCAACCGTCAGGCCCTGGATTCGGTGGCGTTCAGGCCGCGCGTGCTGACCAACGTGGCGGAGATCGAACCCGGCGGCTCGCTGCTCGGACAGGAGCTTCGCATCCCCGTGATCCTGGCGCCGATCGGCTCGCTGCAGCTGTTCGAGGAAGGCGGCGGCGCCACGGCCTCCAGGGCGGCCGAAGACTTCGGGATCATGAACTTCGTCAGCTCGGTCTGTCTGCCCGGACTCGAAGGCTCTGCCGAGGCCTCCGATTCGGCCAAGGTGTACCAGCTCTACCTGGCCGACGACGAGGACTGGATGCGGGGACTGATTCGTCGCGTGCAGAGCGCCGGCTACAACGGCTTCTGCCTTACCGTCGACACCCAGGTCTACAGCCGGCGCGAGCGCGACATCCTCAAGCGCTGGCGTCCGCCCTCTGTCGGCGAGGCCACGAGTCGTGCCGCGCCCCTGAACTACCAGGCCCGAATGACCTGGGACCTCGTCAAGCGGATCAAGGACGAGTTCGACATTCCGCTCATCCTCAAGGGCATCGCCACCGCCGAGGACGCCGGTCTCGCCTGCGAACACGGTGTCGACGTGGTCTACGTCTCCAATCACGGCGGCCGGCAGCTCGACCACGTCCGCGGCACCCTCGACACCCTGCCCGAAGTCGTCAAGGAAGTCGACGGCCGCACCCAGGTCGTTGTCGACGGCGGCTTCCTGCGCGGCACCGACATCGTCAAGGCGAAGATCCTGGGCGCCGACGCCGTCGGCATCGGCCGTCTGGAGTGCATCGCCATGGCCGCCGCCGGCCGCCAGGGCGTCGTCCGCATGCTCCGCATCCTCGAACACGAGATCACCACCTGCCTCGGCCTCCTGGGCGTCACCAGCTGGGATCAGCTCGACAGGTCCTACCTCCACCGCGCACTGCCCGTCGATCCCCCGGGCGTTCTCAGCGCGCTGCCCTTCCTCGACCTCGACTGTCCGTACCCCTGAGCCAGCCGCACGCCGGCGAGTCGCGCCAGCTGACGGTTGGACGCCGGCCCGGCCGGTCTTCCTGCCACTTCTGGTGCGCGATCAGTCCGGAACGCTGCTGACCACGGTCTGAACGACCATTCGCGCCGCGTTCCGCGCCTCCGCGGCGTCAGCCTGTCGGTAGAAGTCGGATGGCGTCAGGTCTTCTGCTCCGTGGAAGGCGAGTTCGCGGTCCCGCCGGAGGCTGCGGGACACGGCGGCAATCTCGTCGAGGCGCCGAAGAACGGCTTCCGGCAGCCTGTCGCGCTCGACTTCCAGCACGTCGGCAACGTCGTGGATGCGCGGAGGATCGACTCCGACGGATCGGAGCAGACCCTTCAGCGCGAGTTCGACGATTTCCTGCGACTCGCGCACGACGTCGGCCCAGCTCTCGCGTTCGTAGAGGGCGTCTACAGCGTCGAGCCGGGTGTCCGCTCGCCGGATGTAGTCCGCCGCGAGCGCGCGGTTGCGCATCAGGAAACTCCGGTCCAGTACGGCTGCCCGTGGACCACCCGGCGGCGCAGGACGCCATCGGCGATCGCTTGCCTTGCGCGGACCAGGTGCGCTGTCGTTCTGCCGTCCCGGTCGAACAGGACTTCACCGGCGATGGCCGCTTCGGCCCACAGGCCGCTGATGTGGTCGCCCTCCGGGACGTGGACGAAGTGCGGGTCGACCCGCGGTTCACCCGAACCTGCGTCGTGCCCTGCATCCCAGTCGCGGTACAGGCGGCGTCCGAGCGGGACGCTGCCGCGGATGACCACGAGCACGTCGATGTCCGACTCGGACGCGGCCTCGCCACGGGCCTGCGAGCCGTGGAGCACGACCGCCCGGAGGTCGTCCTGGAGAAGGGCCAGGGCGCTCAACACGAGACTGGCCGAGAAGCCCCGGCGCCAGTCGGTCGCAGCCAGACGGCGCACGCAGAACTCGTTGAACGAGAGCCCGGCCGCGCGTGCGGCGCTGTCGAGACCTGCATGCAGCTCAGGCGGCATGCGAAGGAGCAGGCGGCCCGAGCTGGCCGAATCGGCTTTCGGCGGCATTGTGCCGGGATGCTATCGCCGGGCACTCGTCGGTAGTATCTGACCTGTGCCTCAGCGGAGCCTCAGCAGAGCCTCCGCGTGTTTCCGCCGAACCGAGCGGCCGGATTCTCCATGTGCACGACGCTCTATGCCCGAGTCGGGTCGTCGGTGATCTGGACGACCATCTTGCCGGTGTTGGCGCCGCTGAAGAGACCCATGAAGGCCTCGGGGGCGTTCTCGAGGCCGGAGACGATCGTCTCGCGGTAGGCGACCTTGCCTTCGGCGATCCAGGAGGAGACGTCGCGGACGAAGTCGGCGCGGCGGTCCATGTGGTCGGAGACGATGAAGCCCTGCATCCTGAGACGCTTGGGGATGATCGAGATGAGGGTCCTGGGGCCGGGCCGGGGTTCCTTGTCGTTGTACTGGGAGATCATCCCGCAGACCGGAATGCGGCCGAACGGGTTCATGTGCAGGAGCACGGCCTCGAGCGTGGGGCCGCCGACGTTCTCGAAGTAGACGTCGATGCCGTCGGGGCAGGTGTCGGCGAGGTTGCGGTTCAGGTCGCCGTGGTAGTCGAAGGCGTCGTCGTAGCCGAGGTCGGAGACGAGGTGGGCGACCTTGTCGGCCGAGCCGGCGCTTCCGACCGCCCGGCAGCCCTTGATCTTCGCGATCTGACCGACCAGGCTGCCGACGGCCCCCGCCGCGGCGGAGACAAAGACAGTCTCGCCCTCCTTCGGTTCGCCGATGTCGAGCAGGCCGACATAGGCGGTCATGCCCGGCATGCCGAGCACGCCGAGGAACGCGGAGAGCGATGCGCCATGCCTGTCGATCTTCTGCAGCTCCGCTGCCGGAGCGGCAAAGTGGCTGCGCCAGCCGTAGCGGCTCGACACCAGGTCACCGGGGGCCAGGGTGTCCGAGTTCGATTCCTCGACGACGCCGACCGCGCCGCCGTCGAGCGCCTTGCCGATCTGGAACGGCGGCGTGTAGGACCTGATGTCCCGCATGCGGCCCCGCATGTAGGGATCGACCGACATGTAGACGTTGCGCACCAGGGCCTGGCCCTGGCCGGCACTCGGCATGTCGGTTTCGACGAGTTCGAAGTTCGCGGCTTCCGGCTCGCCCGCGGGACGCGAGGCGAGACGGACTTCGAGGCTGCGGTTGGTCATCTTTTCGTTCCTCCGAACAGTCAGTCGACGATCGCCTGGTAGGCCAGGTTGCGGAACTCCGTGCCGTACGTCAGGCCGGCGTGGGGGAGGATCTGGATCATGAACACGCCGACCATCTCCTCCTCGGGGTCGATCCAGAATCGGGTGCCCGCGGCGCCTCCCCAACTGTACTCGCCGACGGAGCCGTTGGTGCCGTTCATGCCCGGGCTCCGGTTCACCCGGAAAGTGAGGCCGAAGCCGTCACCGGGTCCCAGGAGCTGACCGACTCGCGGCATGTCGCCGATGTGGTCGGAGGACAGCAGTTCGACCGACTTCCGACTGAGCATCTGGCCGCCCTCGTGGCGGCCTCCGTCGAGCAGCATCTGGATCATCCGGAAGTAGTCGGTCGTGGTCGACACCAGGCCGGCGCCGCCGTAGAAGATCTTCGGCTTCGTCAGGTAGGAGTTCTGCGGCGGCGCGTTCGAACGGGTGATCGTTCCGTCGTCGGCCTCTCGATCCGGCGTGTAAAGCACGGCCAGACGGTCCTCGGTGCCAGGGCGGACGAAGAACGCCGTGTCCTTCATGCCCAGGGGCGCGAAGATCTCCTCCTCCAGGAAGACGTCGAAGGTCCTGCCCGAGATCACCTCCACCAGGCGACCGAGCACGTCCATGCCGTAGCCGTAGCGCCACACCGTGCCCGGGTGGTTGTGAAGCGGCGCCTGACCGAGCTTGTTCGTGAACTCCTCCAGGGTCTGGTCGCGGCTGCCGACCCCGAGCTCGGCGTACCAGGAGCCGCCCCGTGCGTTGCGCGGCCCGCCGTAGCTGATTCCGGCAGTGTGCGTGAGCAGGTCCTGGACCGTCATGTCGCGGTTCGAGGGCACCAGCTCCAGGCTCGGGTCGCCGGTCGCCGGATCGACGCTCCAGACGGCGACTTCGTGATCGCCCAGGGCAGGAATCCACCGCGACGCGGGAGTGCGCAGCGGGAATCCGTACTTCTCGTGCAGGATCATCACGGCGACCCCGGTGACCGCCTTGCTCATGGAGTAGATGCGAAAGAGCGCGTCCTCGGGCATCGGCTCCTTCGATTCGAGGTCCCGGTAGCCGTAGGTGTTGAAGTACGCGATCTCTCCTCGGCGGGCGACGAGACCCGTGGCGCCGGCGATTTTCCCCGCCTCGATGTAGGCGTTCATCGCCGCGTCGATGCGTGCGAGCCGCTCGGACGAGAGACCGACCTGTTCGGGCCTGGTGACCGTGAGTGTCGCGTCGGCGGCGGCCAGTGCCGGGGTCGCCGCCAGCGCCGGGGCGGCCGCCATGGCCGCGACAACAACCGCGACAACAAGGGGGGTGGTGAGCAGCGGAACCGCGAACAGGCGGGAACTGGCACGAGGACGTCGTCTCATCGGTCTCTCCTTTCGAGGACGGTCGGGGTGGCAGCCGTTGGGCAAGCGTCGAGCGTGCGATCGTAGCGCCTTGCGGATCGGGCCAGCGCCGGCGTCCTGCACACGGCGTCCTCGCGGCTGCCCGGCGGGGACAGTCGAGAGCCTGCCCCAGCAGTTTCCGGTGGTCGGCGTCCTGGCGCTGGCCGGGTGCTCCGGTCGTTCGGAACCGGGCGCAGCAGTGGCTCGGACAGGTCCTGGCGGGCGCTGCTACAGTGCCCTCGACTCCAACGTCCCCAAGGAATCAGGAGCGTTCCGTAGAACCGCAAGAGCTGGTGGTGGCTCGGGCCGTGCCGGCTGGAGAAATGCCACATGCCGGTAGCCATCCCACCGCTGCGCGCGGAGAACCTCCCGGAACGCAAGCTGTCCTTCTGGCAGCTCGCCGGTCCGGGCGCGATCATGATCGGCTTGGCGATCGGTGCCGGCGAACTCGCGGTCTGGCCCTGGGTGACGGCGAAGTTCGGCACGGTCATGTTGTGGGCGGCGGCCCTGGGCGTCTTCCTGCAGCTCTGGATCAACATCGAGATCGGCCGCTGGGCCGTGGTCACGGGCGAGCACCCGTACACGTCCTACGCCCGCATGTCCATGACGGTCATCTACGCCTTTCTGACCATCGGGTTCGTCGGTCTGTTCCTGCCCGGATGGGCCAGGATGTCGGGCGCGGCGCTCAAGGCGCTGCTCTTCGGGCCCGACGGTCCGGGCCCGGAGTGGTTCTGGACCGCGGTGACGTTCGGCTTCATCGCGCTCATCCTGTTCGGGCCCAGGCAGATGTACAGGGCGGTCGAGCGGGCGATCGGGATCATGGTGCTGGTCATCACGATCGGTCTGATCTACGTGGCCTTCTCGGTCGGCACCTGGGAAGCGGTCCAGGAGATGGGGCGAGGTCTGGTCAACTTCGGCCACATCGAGCTCGACGACGAATTCACCTTCGCCCGCTTCTTCGGCGCTGTCGTCTTCGCCGGCATCGGCGGCGCCGGCAACCTCTGGTACGCCTTCTACCTGCGGGACAAGAACGTCGGCATGGGAGGGCGCATCCCGGTGCTGGCGAACCCGCTCCGCGTGCACGAGACGGCCGAGGTACAGACGGGCTACCGCTACCGCGAGACGCCGGAGAACGCGCGCCGGTTCAGGCGATGGATGCGCTACGTGATCCAGGACCAGGTCATCTTCTTCTGGCTGGGGAACACCTTCACCATGTTCCTGTTCATGTTCGGAGCGCTGACCGTCCTGCGCCCGGCCGGGATCGTTCCGGCGGAGGGCCAGATCGTCTGGGACATGGCGATCATTCTGGAAACGAGCCTCGGCGCCTTCGGCCGCTACGTCTTCCTGCTGATCGGCATGGCCGCCCTGTTCAGCTCCCAGCTCGGCGCCGTCGACGGCGGCGCCCGCACGTGGTCCTATCTGCTGGGCTCCATGTTCAGGCTGGGCCGCAAGCGCACCCAGAGCCAGTGGTACCTGATCTTCGCCATCACGTTCATGGTGGCCGGCACCGCCTCCACCGCGTTCTTCGAAGTCAGCGGCGTGTCGGCGCTCGGCTTCATCTTCAACTCCGCCCTCCTGGGCGGCTTCGCCATGGCGATCTACGTGCCGCTCACGCTCTACGTGAACCTGACGAAGCTGCCCAAGTCCGCCCGTCCGAAGGCGCTCAACATCGTGATGATGACGATCGCCTCCGCCGTCTACGTGTCCTTCACGCTGTTCACGATCTGGAACCTGATCTCCTGACAACCCTTGCTCCTGACAACCCTTGCTCCTGACAACCCTTCGCATGAGGATGCTGTCAGGCTGCTCGGGATTCCGGCTTCGTTCGGGCCCTGCGGCATCTCTCCCGGTCCACCAGGGCCTGCAGATGGGACGGCGGCTTCCACAGGCACTCCAGCACGTACCGCAGCACCTGGTAGTCGTCGAGTACTGGCAGTTCGACCCGACGGGCGACTACCTCAGCCCGCTGCTCAACGGCGCGCGGCTGGAGAGCGTCGGTTCCGCGGCGGAGGGGGGCGCCGCCGCCGTCAGGCAGCGTGGACGCCAGCAGCAACCGCGGCGCCCGCCGCCGCGCCGGAACTGCCGACCGAAAAGGGGCTGCCGTGGACCAGACTGTCTGTCACGGCGTGTGTCCTCTGCTGCTATCGATTGCCGGCAGACCGATGTCGCCGGGGCACGCCGCCCTCTTCAACCCCGCACTCCGGCGGTGTTGATTCACGGCGGACCGCATGACGCCTCGTGGGGTGCGGAAACTCTCAGCCGTTGAAACGAAGCAGCATGGCGCCCCAGTGGAAGCCGGCGCCGAATGAGGTCAGGAGGACCAGATCGCCCGGGGAGATGCGGCCGTTGCGGTGGGCTTCCCACAGGGCCAGGGGCACCGAGGCAGAGCCCGTGTTGCCGTATTCCTGGAGGTTCGTGTAGACCTTCTCCATCGGCGCCTGGAGGTTTCTGGCGACCGCCTGGATGATTCTCAGGTTTGCCTGGTGGGGCACGACCATGGCGATGTCGTCGAGCTGGACGCCCACCTTGTCGAGCACTTCGCGGCTGACCTCGGACATGCGGTGGACGGCGTGCCGGAAGAGGGCCGGGCCGTCCATGTCAAGCTTCAGGTGCTCCTCCTGCTGTGCCCGCTCGAGGGAGAACGGCTTGCGGCTGCCGCCCACCTCGAGGGTCAGGATGCGCCACTGGCTGCCGTCGGTACCGGTGCTGGAGCCGAGGATCTCGGCCATCTGCCGCCCTTCCTCGACGATGACGCCGGCGGCGGCGTCGCCGAACAGGACGCAGGACTCGCGGATCTTCCAACTGACCAGGCGGGAAATGAGTTCGACGCCGATCACCAGGACTCGCCGCGTGCCGGTGAGCACCCGCGAACGGGCAACGTCGACGGCCTGTACCCACCCCGCGCAGCCGCTGCCGCCGAGGTCGTAGGTGGGAATCTCGCGCGCGCCGATCATGCGTTGCACGAAGGAGGCGGTGTCCGGGGTGTAGACCTCGGGAGTGTCGGTGGCGACGATGATCTCGTCGATCTCTTTCGCGCTCACGCCCCGGCTCTCGAGAGCCGAGTTCGCCGCCGCGGCGGCCATGTTCGCGGTCGATTCGTCTTCGGCGGCGAAGCGCCGCCGGTGTATGCCGGTCCGTGCGACGATCCACTCGTCGGAAGTGTCCACGTGCTCGGTCCAGTCCTGGTTGGTCATCACCCGTTCCGGCACGTAGCCGCCGAAGCCGCTGATGCCCACGGTCGTGTCGGTCAAGGGGCGTTCCTCTCGTGGCCGGAGGTGACAGGGAGCAGGCTCACCGTACCACTTTCACCCGAGAGTGGCCCGTTCGAGTCTTGTCCCATGAGAGATGAGCCTGAAGCAGCGGTGTCAATCCCACGAGAGATGAGCCTGAGCAGGTGTCGGGGATCATCGGAGGATGATCCTGCAACTCGACATCGAACGGCTGCGGACCCTGGACGAGGTCCGCGATTTCATGGCCGGCAGCACGCCGGTCGACTTCCGGTTCGTGGAGCGGGCCGATGCCTACGCTTTCGTGCGGCGGTTCCTGGTGCGTTCCCGGTACCTGCGGCTGCCGCGGTCGGACAAGGGTCTGGTGCGGCGGTTCCTGATCAAGGTGACGGGATTCAGCCGGGCTCAGACGGCGCGTCTGATCACCCAGTACCGGGAGACCGGGCGCATCGAGGACCGGCGGCGGGGTCCGAAGCGTCCGTTCCGCCGTCGCTACACGAAGGAGGACATCCGTCTGCTGGCCGAGGTCGACGAGTCCCTGTCCGGTCCGTGCGGTCCGTGCGGTCCGTCCGGCGCTGTCACGCGGCGCACGATGCAGCGTCAGTACGAGGTGCACGGCGATGCGCGGTTCAGGCGTCTGGCGGGACTCTCCCACAGCCATCTGTACCGTCTTCGCCAGTCCGTGACGTACCGCCGCCGTCGTCTGACGGTGGTGAAGACGCGGCCGACCCGGGTGCGCATCGGGGAGCGCCGCAAGCCTCATCCCGCCGGTCGGCCGGGCTATCTGCGCGTGGACACGGTGCATCAGGGCGACCTGGATGGCAGAAAGGGCCTGTACGAGATCAATCTCGTGGACGAGGTCACGCAGTACGAGTTCGTGGCCGCCACGGAGGGCATATCGGAGCGGTTCCTGATCCCGGCTCTGCAAGGCGCGATCGAGGCTTTCCCCTTCAACGTCAAGGGTTTCCATGTCGACAACGGCTCCGAGTTCGTCAACCACAAGGTCGCCGCGCTGCTGAACAGGCTGCACGTCGAAGAGTTCACGAAGTCCCGCCCGAGGCGCTGCAACGACAACGCCCTGGTCGAGAGCAAGAACGCATCGGTGGTGCGGCGCTACCTCGGCCACGACCACATTCCCCGCCATCACGCAGCCCTCGTCGACCGCTTCCTGCGCGACGTGCTCGCCCCCTTCCTCAACTACCACCGGTGCTGCCACTTCCCCGTCGAGACGCGGGACGCCAGGGGGCGCGTGCGCAAGACCTACCCCTTCGAGAAGGTCACCACGCCCTACTTCAAGCTGAAGTCCCTCGACGGCGCCGCGCGGTACCTGCGGCCCGGCGTCACCTTCGAGCAGCTCGACCGTCAGGCCCTGGCCATCGACGACCTCGCCGCCGCCAAGGCAGTCAACGAGGCTCTCGCCGCGCTCTTCGCCGAGATCCGACGCCGCGACGCCGTCGCATGAGCGAACACCCCCGGCATCCCGCGAAACGGAACCCGCCAACGGCCGAACACGACACTCACTCCGCGCACTTCGACCGCCGCCTCGCGGTCCCCGCGCTACCGCTGGTCTCTGGTGCTGATCTCCGCCTTGCTCCGATCAGCAGTCCTGAAAACTGCCCCGACGCTCTCGCCCCGACTCGACTCCCGAACAACCGCCGTTCAGGCTCATCTTTGAATGGGACTAGGCTGTTCGAGCCCGGCCCGCGACGAGTTCGAGCGGATCGAGGAGGGTCTGGCAGCGTTCGAAACGCAAGGAGCGGCGGCGGCTCAACCGCGGCGCTTCCGGGGGTCGCCGAGCCAGTCCGCGATGACCTCCTCGGTGTGGGCGCCGCAGAGGGGCGGCGATCGGCGGCAGGTCACCGGCGTCTCCGACATCCTGATCGGGTTGGCGAGCAGCGTGACGCTGCCGCCTTCCGCCAGGGGATGCGGTGCCTCGATCGTCATGCCGCGGGCTCGGGCCTGGTCGGAGGCCAGCGCCTGTTCCAGGTCGTGGATCGGGCCGCCGGGCACGCCGCGGGCCTCCAGGCCGTCAAGCACTTCGGCGCTGCTCAGCTTGCGGACGCGGCGGGACAGCTCGGCCACCAGCTCGTCGCGGCGCCCAAGCCGGCCGGCGTTGGTGTGGTAGCGGTCGTCCGACGCGAGCTCGGGCGCGTCGAGCAGCTCGCAGAACCGCTCGTACTGCGCGTCGTTGCCGACCGCGACGATCACGTGGCCGTCCGCGGTCTCGAACACGCCGTAGGGGACGATGTTCGGGTGCTCGTTTCCGCGCCGGCGGGGCGTCTCGCCGGAGGTCAGGTGGTTCGTGGCCTCGTTGACCAGCCAGGCCATCTGGGTGTCGACCAGGGCGAGGTCGATGTGCTGGCCCTTGCCGGTGCGGTCCCGGTGCCGGAGCGCCGCCAGGATCGCGGTGGCGGCGTACATGCCGCAGACGATGTCGGCGATGCCGACGCCGACCTTCATCGGCTTGCCGTCCGGTTCGCCGGTGAGGCTCATGATGCCGCCGTAGCCCTGGGCCAGCAGGTCGTAGCCGGCTCGATGCGCATTCGGTCCGGTCTGTCCGAAGCCGGTGATCGAACAGTACACGAGCCCCGGCAGATCTTCCTTCAGGTCATCGTAGCCGAGACCGTAGCGCCCGAGGGCGCCGACCCTGAAGTTCTCGATCAGCACGTCCGTGCGGGCGGCGAGGCGGCGCACCAGGTCCGCGCCCTCGGCGGTGGCGAGATCGACTGCAACGGAGCGCTTGTTCCGGTTGGCGCAAAGGTAGTAGGCGCTCTCGGTCGTGTCTTCGCCGTCCTCTCCACGCACGAAGGGCGGCCCCCAGGCGCGGGTATCGTCGCCGCGGCCGGGCCGTTCGATCTTGACCACGTCCGCGCCCAGGTCGCCGAGCAGCTGCGTGCAGGTGGGCCCGGCGAGGATGCGCGTCAGATCCAGGATGCGGAGACCGTCGAGGGCTGGCATGGTCGGCTTGCGTACCGGAGTGGACGCCCGGCCTTGGTTCGCCGGACGCGGAATCGGCGCGTAGCATACGCTTCCACACGATGCGCAAGTTCGATGCGGTGGTGGTCGGCGCGGGGTTCGCCGGCCTCTACATGGTTCACCGCCTCCGGTCGCTGGGGTTTGCCGTGCGGGCGTTCGAGGCCGGAGACGGCGTCGGCGGCACCTGGTACTGGAATCGCTATCCGGGCGCCCGCTGCGATGTCGAGAGCCTGGAGTACTCGTACCAGTTCTCCGACGAGCTGCAGCAGGAGTGGTCCTGGAGCGAACGCTACGCCGGCCAGCCGGAGATTCTCCGCTACGCGAACCACGTTGCCGACCGTTTCGACCTGCGGCGGCACATCGAGTTCAACAGCCGCGTCGTTTCGGCGCGCTTCAGGGCGGAAACCTCCGAGTGGCAGGTCGAGGCGGCGCCGGCCGACTCGACCGGCCCGGCAGGCGCGAAGTTCCGGGGCGACGGCAGCGGCGACGGCGATGGACGCGCCGAGGGCGGACCTGGCGAGACCATCCGCGCCCGCTTCGTCATCATGGCCACGGGCTGCCTGTCGGCGGCGAACCTTCCGGCGTTCCCTGGTCTCGACGACTTCGAGGGCGCTGCCTACCACACCGGGGCCTGGCCGCACGAGCCTGTCGACTTCACGGGCCTTCGGGTAGGCGTCATCGGCACCGGGTCCTCGGCGATTCAGGCGATTCCGTTGATCGCGGAGCAGGCAGGTCACCTGACCGTCTTTCAGCGCACGCCGAACTTCTCGATTCCGGCCCGCAATGCGGCGATGGACCGGGAGCGGGAGGCCGAGGTCAAGGCGGAGTACCCGGCCTTCCGGGCCCGCAACAGCCAGATGCCGGCAGGGCTTGGCGCCGACATGAACCCGATGCACGACGCGTTCCAGGAGGTGTCTCTCCAGGAACGGCGCCGGCGCTTCGAAGAACGCTGGGAGTACGGCGGCTTCTCCTTCATGGCCTCCTTTGCCGACCTGCTGCAGAGTCAGGAAGCGAACGACGCCGCTGCCGAGTTCGTGCGCGAGAAGATCCGGAGCATCGTTCGCGACCCGGAGACCGCGGACCTCCTGAGTCCTCACAACGTGATCGGTTGCAAGCGGATCTGTCTCGACAGCGACTACTTCGAGACCTACAACCGAGCCGACGTGTCGCTGGTCGACGTCAGCTCGTCGCCGATCGAGAAGATCACCCGGTCGGGCCTCCGCGCCGGCGGCCGCGACCACGAGCTGGACGCCATCGTCTTCGCCACCGGCTTCGACGCGATGACCGGCGCCCTCACGCGGATCGACATCCGCGGACGTGGCGGCCTGAACCTGCGCGCGAAATGGGAGGACGGTCCGCGCGCCTACCTCGGGCTGGGCATTGCGGGTTTCCCCAACCTGTTCACCATCACCGGCCCGGGCAGTCCCTCCGTGCTCTCGAACATGCTGCCGTCGATCGAGCAGCACGTCGACTGGATTGCCGACTGCATGTCCTACCTGCGAGAGCGCGGTCACCTGGCGATCGAGGCCACGCCGAAGGCCGAGGACGAGTGGGTCGCCCATGTCGGCGAGGTCGCCGACGCCACGCTCTACCCGACCTGCAACTCGTGGTATCTGGGGGCCAACGTGCCCGGCAAGCCGCGCGTGTTCATGCCCTATCTCGGCTTTCCTCCCTATGTGGAGAAGTGCAACGCGGTAGCGGCCAACGACTATGAGGGGTTCGACCTGTCGTGAGACCTGGAACCGGCCTCGTTCTTCTTTCGGTGCTCCTGCTTTTCGGGGCAGCGTCTCTGAGCGCCCAGGAGCCGGCGCGCGCGGCCGGCGTCATCCAGGAGTCCGTCGACGTCGAGATCGTGAACATCGACGTGCAGGTCACCGACCGGCAGGCGGCTGCGGTCACGGGCCTGACCGCGTCGGACTTCGAGGTCTTCGAGGACGGCCAGCGGGTCGATCCGGTGAACTTCCACGAGGTCGTGAGGAACGATCCGGAGGCGTCGACGCCGATCTGGCTGGTCCTGTACTTCGATCAGCACAACATGCTGTCCGCGAACCGCGACCGGGCGCTCGCCGAGCTGGAGACGGACCTGCCGGAGGTGCTGGAAGATCGCCGCGTGCGGGTGATGGTTGCCGCCCACGACCAGGCCCCGCGTGTGCTCCAGGGTTTCACCCGAAACCGGGAGGCGATCGGGCGCGCGCTGGCCAGCCTGAAGGGGCAGGAGACCGTCGGCGATGCGCGGGACGGTCTGCGCAAGAGCGCGCAGCTCTCGGTGACCGATGCGTTTCAGCGCATGCGCGGCAGCGACCGCCTGGACCGTCAGAACGCCGCTCTGGCCGTCGATGCGCTTCTGGGCGAGATGCGGACCTACGCACGGGAGATCCACGCCGACGCCACGAGCAGCTTCGACGCCCTGGGCAACTTCGTTCGCACCCTGTCCTGGCTCGAGGGCCGCAAGGCGCTGATCCACGTGTCGGACGGTGTCGTCGAGCGGCCGCTGGGCGCCCTGATGGAGCATCTGCAGGATCTGCTGTCGGGCGGCGCCACGTCCGCCGGCGCTCTCGTGGAGAGCCGGACGGGCGGGCTGGCCGGAGGCACTCCGGGTACCGGCGGCGTCTTCGACCGCGACACGAGCCTGGAGGCAGGCCGTCTCCAGCAGGAAGTCGAGCAGTTGCGGGCGACGGGGATCATCCGCGCGACCGTTGCGGAGGCGAACACCTACGGCGTGACCCTGTTCGCGGCCAAACCGCCGCCGGGTGACGCGGCGACCAGCGCCCGACGCTCCAAGGGGCGGGGCGCGCTGCTCGAGATCTCGGACTACCGGGAGGCGCTGCACGGCCTGGCCGAAGGCACGGGCGGGTTCGCCCGCACCGGCGGCGGGAGTCTGACCGGCCTGCTGCCTCGGGCCGTCGCCGGGATGCAGTCGTACTACTCGCTCGGGCTGTCGGCGGCCGACAAGGCCGAGGGCGAGTTCACCGCGATCGAGGTCCGGGTCAAGGGCCGGGGAATGAACGCGAACTACCGGCAGAGCTACATCAAGAAAGGTCTGCGCTCGCGCATTGCGGAGCGGGCGCTGGCGGCCGCGGTCATTGGCGAAAGCGACAACCCGCACCGGATGGAGGTCAACGTCGACGCGATGATCCCCGTCGAGGGCGAGGACCTGTTCGACGTGCAGATGTGGATCGAGTTCCCGATCAGGAGCGTCGAACTGGTCGAACTCGAGGGTGTGCACACCTCGGCCACGCGGCTGGTCGTCGTGGCGATGGACGACGACGAGGAACTGACGGCAGCCCAGCATCTCGAGGTGCCGCTGGAGGTGCCCGCCGACGCGCTGGCCGACGCCCTGGAAAGCTACTACCGCGCCGGCTTGAGGATTCGTCTGCCCACTGGCCGGCAGCGGATCGCGCTCGGACTATGGGACCAGACGGCGCGGGCCGGTTCCGTGCTGACCGACGCATTGACCGTGGGCACGCCGCAGTAGGCAGGCAGCCCGATGGCAGCCGCAGGCTGCTCGACCTGGAAAGGAAATCCGAGAATGAAGAACCTGTTCGACGTGTCCGGCAAGGTGGCGGTGGTCACCGGCGGCTCCCGCGGGATTGGCGCGATGATCGCCCGCGGCTATGTGGAAAACGGCGTGCGCACCTACATCAGCTCGCGCAAGGCGGCCGTCTGCGACGCGATGGCGGAGGAGCTTTCCGCTTGGGGAGAGTGCATCTCCCTGCCGAACGATCTGGCGTCGATCGAGGGCGTCGAGCGCTTCTGCGCGGAGTTCCGGGAACGGGAAGACGCGCTTCACATTCTCGTGAACAACGCCGGTGCCGCCTGGGGCGCGCCGCTGGAGGATTTCCCGGAGTCGGGCTGGGACAAGGTGATGAACATCAACCTGAAGGGCCCCTTCTACCTGACGGTGAAGCTGCTGCCGGAGCTGCGCGCCGCGGCCACGGAGGATGATCCGGCGCGGGTGATCAACATAGCCTCGATCGACGGCCTGCACGTGAACCCGCAGGAGCACTACCCGTACAGCGCCAGCAAGGCCGGGATGATCCATCTCACCCGCGCTTTGGCCCGGCGGCTGGCGCCCGAGGACATCACGGTCAACGCCGTCTGCCCGGGGCCGTTCGAGAGCAAGATGATGGAGTACAACCTGAAGAAGTTCGGCGACCAGATCCGCGCCCGCAACCCGCGCAAGCGGATCGGCACGCCGGAGGACATGGCCGGCGTCTCGATCTACCTGGCGTCGCGCGCGGCAGCCTACGTCACCGGCGCCGCCATTCCGGTCGACGGCGGCATCTTCGCGGTGAGCTGAAGAACGACCGGGCGTCGGCCTCCGCCGGCGTCAGCTGTCGTCGCCGCCGAGACTGCACATGCCGTTGCCCCTGGCGGCGATGTAGAGAAAGACGAAGCAGAACAGGACGGCGCCTTCTCCGCGGTTCACCAGGGGAAACAGGTAGTGCCAGATGTCGGGATTCTCGACCGGCCGGAAGACGTGGCCGATGAAGTAGGCGAAGGCCATCAGCCCGCTGGCCAGGAAGGCGACCGGACGGGTGAACAGGCCGAGCATGATGAAGGCGCCGCCGATCAGTTCGATCGGCCCGGCGATGTAGAGCATCCAGCCCGGTGCGTCCGGCGTCGGCAGGGGAAAGCCGAGCAGCTTCTGTGTGCCGTGCCAGAAGAACAGGAAGCCGGAGACGATCCGCATCGCGGCGTAGGTCTGGGGCTGGCAGTTCTTGAACGAGTCGAGCATCGCGTTTACCTCCCTGATCTGTCGTGTGGTGGCTTCCAGTCTAGCGTCCGAGCGAGCCGGACGTCCCGCGGTCGGCCTCCTGTGGTGTCAAGGGAGGCGTCGCACTGCCGTCGCTCGACGCCGTCTTCGAAGTCGTGCGGCCAGGACCGCACGGCCACGTCGCAGCCACCTTCGGCGCCATGAAGGGCCTCGGCATCGTGCAGCTGCTCGACCGCCGGCGACGACCCGAGCGTGCGCTTGTCGCCGCCATGATCGCGGCGCGCATTCTCGATCCCCGCTCCAACAGCTCGGTGGCGCGCGACACCCGCAACGTCAAGCGCTGGGTGGGGCGAAACCACGATGATGCGGCGGTGCCTGACCCGGGAGCCGGTACGCGATCAGCTCGAACGGTTCGCCGCGGCCGCCGATGGCGACGACCAGGTATTGCGTGCCGCGGTGCAGGTAGGTGATCGGGCTGCCGTCCGAGTGAGCGGGCAACTCGATCTCCGAGACCAGTTTGCCGGTGGCCTTGTCGAAGGCGCGGAGCGCCGGAACGGTGTAGCGCCAGTCCTGGCGCGCTGCTGATCTCGGATCGGTCCAGGCGAGGCCGCCGGTGATCTCGGCGGGCTTCTCCTGCCACTCGCGTTCCGCCTTCGCTTCGTGGTGGCTGAACGCGCGTGAGTGACCGGAACTCACGATGAGGAGCGTTTTCGTGACCAGGGCGTGGCCGCGAACGCCGGAGCCGAGAAGAGGCAGGTCGAGACCGGCGAGCTTCGGGTGGCGGCGCGGACCCTCGCCGAGCGGGACGGCCCAGGCGATGTCGCCCAGGCTCATGTCGTAGGCGGTGACTCGGGACCAGGGCGGCTTGGAGATCGGCAGGTCGAAGGGGCCGTGGAATCCCGAGACTCTGGCCACGAAGTCGAAGGAGGAGCGGCTCGGGTCGGGACGCCTCAGCGTGATCAGGATCGGCGCCGTGAATGAAGGCACATAGAGCTTGCCGGTGGCCGGATCGAATGCGCCGCCCGGCCAGCTGGCGCCGCCTTCGAAGCCCGGCATGGCGACGGTGCCGCGCTCGCTGGGCGGAGTGAAGAGCGGGCCGTACTGGCGAGAGGCCAGGATGCGCTCCGCTTCGGCGCGGATCTCGGGCGTGAAGTCGATCACGTCGCCGAGCTGCATGCCCTGCCGGTCGAAGGGCGGCGGCCTGGTGGGAAACGGCTGGGTGTCCGAGGTCTGCTCGCCGGGGACGCCGGTCTGGGGGACCTGTCGCTCCTCGATCTGCCACACCGGCTTTCCGGTCGCGCGGTCGAAGACGTAGAGGAACGCCTGCTTGCTTGGCAGCATCGCCGCCTTGACCTGACGGCCGTCGACGTCGATGTCGCCAAGCACGGCGGGGGCGGCAAGGTCGTAGTCCCAGAGCCCGTGGTGCACGATCTGGAAGTGCCAGCGGCGCTCGCCGGTCTCGCAGTCGACGGCGACCAGGCTCTCGGCGAACAGGTTGTCGCCGCGGCGGTGGCCGCCGTACCAGTCGTTTGTCGGAGTGCTCGTGGGCAGGTAGGCGAGGCCGAGCTCCTCGTCGGCGCTCATCAGGCCCCAGACGTTGGCGCCGCCGGTGATCCGCCAGGATTCGTCCTCCCAGGTGGCGGTTTCGGCGTCGCCGTCCCGGGGCACGGTGTGGAAGGTCCAGAGTTGCCGGCCCGTGCGCACATCGAAGCCGCGCACGTCGCCGGGCGGTCCGTCGTCGGGCGCCGCCGGGCCGTCGGAGATGGACGATCCGACGATTGCCACGTTCCGGCAGATGGTCGCGGGCGAGCTGACGGTGTACTTGCGGCGCTCGACCGGCCGGCGCAGGCCGGCAACGAGGTCCACGCCCCCATGATTGCCGAAGGAGCGAACCGGCGTGCCTTCGTCGGCGTGCAGGGCACGCAGGATCGCGTCCGTGCTGGCGTAGATCACGCGGCCGGGCGACCCGGGGCGTTCCGGATCGCGCCAGAAGCTCGGGCCCTTGTGGGTGAAGCCGTGGTTCGTCGGCCGTCCGTGGCCGTAGCTCCGCGGGTCGTGCTGCCAGATCGTCGAGCCGTCGGCCGGGTCGACCGCGGCGGCAATGCCGTAGCCGGTGACGACGTACAGACGGTCGCCGACCTTGATCGGCGTGGTCACGTGGGTCCGCTGCTTCATCGACGGGTCCTCGAAGCGCGGATCGGTCGCCATCAACTCGTTGTCCGGCAGCTGCCACCGCCAGGCGGGTTCGAGATCGGCGAAGTTGCCGGCGTCGATCTGGTCGAGCGCGGCGTGGCGGCGGGCGTGATTGCCGCCGGTGATGGTCGGCCAGTCGGTGTCGCGGTCCTGGGCCGGCGCCGCGGGCGGCGGAACGAACCCGGCGGCGGCGAACGCCGCGGCCATGGCCGGCCTGATGCCGCGGATCATCAAGCTCGATCGAAGGCGGGGATGATCTCCTCCGCGACCAGCTGGTAGTGATCCAGGCGGTGGGTCGGGATGCCGCCGATCATGATCTCGTGGGCGCCGGCCTCGATCATCTCGCCGATCCGGTCGATCACGTAGCTCTTCGGTCCGGCAGCCGTGCCTGCGCCCAGGCTGCGGGCGGCGACGAATCGCTCGGCGGCCGCCTTGTCGTCGGTCACGAAGGTCGGCATCAGCACCGTGTGGCGGATCTCGCCCGGGTCGCGGCTGGCCTCTTCGCAGTGCCGGTTGACGACGGACACCTTGTGCCGGAAGTACTCCCGGGTCATCGGTCCGCGGGCCCAACCGTCGAGATTCATCACGTCGCCGTGGCGCGCCAGGGTCCGCAGCGTCCGCTTCTCGCCGGTGCCGCCGATCAGGATCGGGATCGGGTCCCCGTAGCAGCCGGGGGAGAGCGGCGCGGAGTCGAGACGGTAGTACTCGCCCTTGAAGTCGACCGGCTGTTTCGAGCGGAACAGGGCCCGGATCAGCTCGACCGCTTCCTCGAAGCGGTCCTGCCGCTCCTTCATCGACGGGAACGTCCAGCCGTAGGCTTCGTGCTCGCGCTGGAACCAGGCGGCGCCGATCCCGAGCACGAAGCGACCGTGGGAGATGTGGTCCAGGGTTCCGGCCATCTTCGCTGCCAGGGCAGGATTGCGGTACGTGTTGCCCAGCACCAGGTGGCCGATCGTGAGGTTCGTCGTGATGCTCGCGGTCGCCGCCGCGACCGTGAACGCCTCGTGGGCCGTGAGGTGCTCTTCCTCCTTGAGCCCCGGCGGCGGCAGATAGTGGTCGGCGTACCAGATGCTGTCCCACGGCCCGGCGTCGAGCAGCTCGGCCACTTCGCGGATGGTGTCCCAGGTGTTGCGGTAGACGGTGACCTGCGCGCCGAACTTCATCTCTTCCCCTTCAGTCCCTTGCTGCGGACTTGCAGTGGAAGAACACAGTTCCCTGCGCGACTCCGCAGCGCCAGTCCGAGTGCTGCTGTCAGTTCCGGTGCTCCATGACCATCTTGCCGATGACCTTGCGGTCCATCATGTCGCGCAGCGCCTGAGGTACGTCTTCCAGGGGGTAGCGCCGCGAGATCCAGGGCCTGATCCTGCCTTCGGCGGCGAGCGCTTCCGTCTCGATCCGCGTTGCCTCGAAGAGTTCGGGCTCGCGCAGCCTGGACGCGCCCCAGAACACGCCGACGATGTCGCAACCCTTGAGCAGAGCGAGGTTGAGCGGCATCCGGGGAATGCCGGCGGTGAAGCCGATGACGAGGAACCGGCCGCGCCAGCTCGTGGCCCGCAGGGCGGCCTCGGCGTACTCGCCGCCGACCGCGTCGTACACGACGTCCACGCCCTTGCCCTTCGTGAGCTCCTTGGCGCGGACCTTCAGGTCCTCTTCGGCATAGTTGATCGTCTCGTCGGCGCCGCGCCGCCGGCACAGATCGAGTTTCTCCTCGGTCGAGGCGGCCGCGATCACCCGGGCGCCCATGACCTTGCCCAGCTCGAGGGCCGCCAGGCCCACGCCGCCGGCCGCGCCCAGGACCAGCAGCGTCTCACCCGGCTGAAGGTTGCCCCGGTACCTCAGGCCGTAGTGGCCCGTGCCGTAGGCGTAGCCGTACCCGGTGGCCTCGGCGTATCCGAGCCCTTGCGGCAGCCTCCGCACGCTGGACGCCTCGAGCAGCACCTGCTCGGCAAAGCCGCCGGTGCCGCCGCCGCCAACCACGTCGTCACCGACCGCGAGGTTGTCGACGTCCGAGCCGACCGCGGCGATCGTTCCTCCGACCTCGCCGCCGACGACGAAGGGGGGTTCCCCCCGGAACTGGTAGCGGTTCTCGATGATCAGCGTGTCGGGAAAGGTGATCGCCGCTGCGCGGATGTCGACGACGACCTGACCCGGCCCGGGGACCGGATCGGGAAGTTCCTCGATCGTCAGGTTCTCCGGGGGACCGAACTCACTGCATACGACTGCCTTCATGCTCGCCTCGGGATGCTGTTGTCGGGGGCTCGGAATGGCCGACGGACGGCGGGAGCATAGACGAGAAACGTGAGGGCCGGGCGGAGTGCGAGCGGCGCCGGCGCCGGCGCCGACTCGGATCTGCTCAGATCTGACGCTCGCGGCCCCTCCAGTACGGTGCGCGCACCAGACCGCGCTGGATCTTGCCGGTGGGCATGCGGGGCAGATCGGTGGCGAAGTCGATGGAGCGTGGGCGCTTGAAGTCGGGCAGGTTGTCGCGGCACCAGGCCAGAAGCTCTTCCGCCAGTTCCTCGTCGGCTTCGTGGCCGGCGCCCACTTCGACCACGGCCTTGACGCTCTCGCCCCATTCCTCGTGGGGCACGCCGACCGTGCAGACTTCGTAGACCGCGGGGTGCTGTTGCAGCACGTCGTCGATCTCCTGGGGATAGATGTTCACGCCTCCCGCGATGATCGTCTCCGCCGACCGGCCGGTAAGGAACAGGTAGCCGTCCTCGTCGACGTGGCCCATGTCGCCCATGGTGAAGAAGTCGCCTCGGTAGGCCGAGGCGGTCTTGTCGGGCGCCTTGAAGTACACGAAGCGGTTCTCCGGGGCCGCGAAGTAGACCGTGCCGGTGGCGCCGGTCGGCACGGGTTCGCCTTCGTCGTCGAGGACCTTGTACTCCGTGCCCTCGACCGTGCGGCCGACGCTGCCGGGCTTCCTGAGCCAGTGCTCCGAGTCGATGTAGAACGTGCCGCCCTCGGTGGCCGCGTAGTACTCCCAGACCACGGGACCGAACCACTCGATGATCCTGTGCTTGATGTGGACGGGCGTGGGCGCCGCGCCGTGGACGAGCCAGCGCATCGAGGAGACGTCGTGGCGGTCGCGGATCTCCTGCGGCAGCCCCAGCATGCGGTGGAACATCGTCGCCACCATGTGGGTGTGGGTCACCCGATGCCTGTCGATCATGGCGAGCGTTTCCTCGGCATCCCACTTGTCCATCAGCACCGAACCGACGCCGGCGCCCATGGACATCGCCAGGTTCAGACCGAGCGGCGCGGCGTGGTAGAGCGGTCCGGTGACCAGGGAGCAGTCCGTGTCCGGTTCGAAGTCGGCCGACTCGCGGACTGCCAGCAGGAACGGCGTCGGTGTCGCGTCCGCCTTGCGGTAGACCCCCTTGGGGTGGCCGGTCGTGCCGGAGGTGTAGAGCATCGGGGCGCCGAGGATCGGGTTCTCGATGTTCGAGCCGTCTTCCGCCGCGAGCGCCTCGTCCCAGGACTCGGCGCCCTCGATCTCGCCGCCGACTGCCAGGGTCAGATGCAAGTGGCTGGAGGCGGTCCGGGCCGCGGCGACGGCCGGAGCGAAGGCCTCGTCCGCAATGAGTACCAGGGCCTCGCTGTTGTCCACGATGTAGGCCGCCTCCTCGGGCGTGAGGTGCCAGTTGATCGGCGTCATGCGTCCACCGCAGCGCTGGCAGGCGACGACCGTCTCGACGAACTCGGGGCGATTGCGGCACAGCAGGGCGACGCCTGCGTCAGGACCCACTCCGTGTGCCCGCAGCACGCGGGCCAGCCGGTTCGCGTTGGCGTTCAGCTCGCCCAGCGTGCAGCCGCCGAACTTCGACGTGACGGCCATCCGCTCGGGCGCCTCCTCCGCGTGGACCGCGACGCCCATGCCGTAGGGCGCTGCCGCCATGAGTCGTTCCTGCAGTTGGGGGTCGATCGCCATGCGGTTCTCTCCGCCGGCGCCAGCCGCCAGCCGGCGCCGTTCGTGTCGTTGCCTGCCTCGTTTCGCGAGTGGGCGAGTCTAGAGCACCAGAGCAGACCCGAAGCAGAAGTCGCGCTCCGATCGAGGGACCGCTCCGATCGAGCGACCGTTCCGATTGAGCGACGCCGCATCCCGGTCGAGCACGTCGCCGATTCGGACCCGCACGCCGAAGCCCGCCCGCCGTCGTTGTCGGCCCGAAGTCCGGCGCACCCGACGCCAGCTTGTCTGCACCGAACTCCACTACACTGACCGCCCATGGCCGCCGCGAGCACGCCCGGGTCCGTCGAACTGACCGCCCGCGACGGCGCGATGCTGGCCGGGGATTGCGGCGAAGCCACGGCGGTCGCGATGCGCATCCTGGTCGCGATGGCGGAGGTCTACGGGGCCGAACGGCTGCTGGACATCGAGGGCGCGCACATCGACGGCTGCCTCTACCACGGCGATTCGGGCGTCGAGTTCGCCGAGCTCCTGGTGGAGGGCGGAGCGCGGGTGCGGGTGCCGACGACGCTGAACGTGGGCGGCCTGGACCTCCTGCATCCGGAGGAGTTCGCGGGCACTGCGGAGCGGCGGGCGAAGGCGCTGCGGCTGATGGAGTGCTACGAGAAGATGGGCTGCCGGACGATCTGGACCTGCGCTCCCTACCAGACGACGCCTCGTCCGGCGTTCGGGCAGCAGGTCGCCTGGGCCGAGAGCAACGCGATCGTGTTCGCGAACTCCGTGCTGGGCGCGCGCACTCACCGGTACGGCGACTTCATCGACATCTGCGCCGCGATCACCGCGCGCGCTCCGGCGGTCGGACTCCATCTGGCGGCGAACCGGCGCGGACAGGTCGTGTTCGACTTGCGTTCCCTGCCGCGACCTCTCAGGTCGTCGTCCTGGCTGCTGCCGGCGATCGGCTACCTTGTGGGCGAGCGTTGCGCCAACCGGGTACCCGTGCTGCTCGGTCTCGGCAAGGCAGACGAGGACGGTCTGAAGGCACTGGGCGCGGCCGCGGCATCCTCGGGCGCGGTGGCGCTCTTTCACGCCGTGGGGATCACGCCTGAGGCGCCGACGCTGGAGGCGGCCCTCGGCGGCCAGGACGCGGAAGCGTGGATCGAAGTCACGGTCGGCGACCTGCGGGCCGGACTCCGCAAGCTGTCGACCGTCCCGAGCGCGGCGGCGCCGGATGGCGGTGCGGGCGGCCTCCGGACCGATGACCTCCCGATCGATGTCGTGGCGCTGGGAAGTCCCCACTTCTCGCCGCGCGAGTTCGCCGAACTGCTGCCGATGATCGAGCGCCGCCCGCCGGCCGAACGTGTCGAGTTCGTCGTCTGCACGAACCGCGTTTCGCTCGACCACCTCGGGCGGAACGGCGACCTCGAGCGGCTGCGGGGACGTGGCGTGCGTGTGGTGGTCGATACCTGCGTGGTCGTGGCGCCGATCCTGCGCACGCCGGCGGGCGGCGTCCTGATGACGAATTCGGGCAAGTTCGCGCATTACGCGCCCGGCAACGTCGGCTTCGATGTCGTCTTCGGCAGCCTGTCCGAGTGCGTCGACTCCGCTCACGCCGGCCGTCTGCGGCGCGACCCGGTGTTCTGGCCGTGAACGGCGGCGAGCTGCGAGGCCGAGTCCTGGTGGCCGGCGCCGGCGCCGGGCCGGTGCTGCGTCTGGAGGAGCCGCTCTCCTTCTGGGGCGGCGTCGATCCGGCAACCGGGCGGATCATCGACCAGCGGCATCCGCGGCGCGGCGAGAGTGTCTCGGGCCGGGTCCTCGTCATGCCCTACGGGCGGGGATCGAGCAGCTCGAGTTCGGTGCTGCTCGAGGGCGTGCGCCTGGGCACCGCGCCGGCCGCTGTCGTGCTGCGGGAACTCGACGGCATCCTGGCGCTCGGAGCGGCGGTGGCGCGGGAACTGTACGAGAAGTCGCCGCCGGTGATTCTCCTGGAGCCGGCGGACTGGAGCGCGTTGCGGGAAGGGGCCGAGGCTTCGGTAGACCTCAGCGGCTGCCTGCGGATCGCAGACTGACGCTCCAGGACGTCCAGACCCAGACCTTGAAGGTGTCCGTGCTCCACGAATCCGCGTCGTACTGTGCCAGCTTGATGCCGAAGTCCTGCTTCCAGGGGGTGTTCCACACCGCCATCGCATCGATCTCGGAGCCGTAGTCCATGCTGCCGACCGCGGAGCGGAACCGGTGCCAACGGACGGTCCAGTTCCAGCCGTCCAGGTTGTGGTCGAGGCGCAGGTAGAGGTCGACCAGGCCGTTCGCGGGCGTGCCCAGGAACTTGTCCGTCCAGCCGTTGAAGCCGTGGAGGGTGGCCAGCGGTGTGCGGAACGCGTGGGTGCCGTCACCGTCCAGGGCCTCGCGCACGGCCCGCACAGTGACGTCGCCGCGCGAGAAGCCGATCCCCGTCTTCTGATAGTCGACTTCGAAGCTGCCGGGGTGGTCCGCCCAGTCCTGCTGGACCGCGTACTGGAGTTCCCACAGAACGGAGGCTGCGCCGGCGTCGTGCGAGCCGTTGTAGCTGGCGCCCCAGCTGGACGTTGAATTCGCCGCCGCGCCCGGCCGTTCGTAGTCCAGCAGATAGCCGAACAGCGCCAGATCGCCCGGGCCTGCCGGGCCCGAGACGTGGAGCACGTGGGACCCCATCGGCTCCTCGGCGCCGGTGATCCGGTGGACGCGGTCGAGGAAGGCGTAGCGAAGAGTCCAGTCCGAGGCCAGAGAGACATCGAGCGCGGCGGCGTCCAGGGCCTGGTGGTGCTGCCGCCAGCCGACCGCGCCGACGAAGCGCTGGTCGCCGATGAGAAGTTCGGTGCGACCGAGCGTGAACGCCGCGGGCCCGCGTTCGAGCCGGGCCGCGGCCTGATTGATCGCCGTGATTGCCGGGTCGGCGATGACCGGACGGTCGCGGACGCCGTTGTCGAGGCCGCCGTAGCCGAGGTTGCGATAGGTGCGGTCGTTGCCGACCGGGGTCACGTCCTCCGCCTCGAGCAGGAAGGAGAAGCCATGGAAGGCCTTCGTCTGCAGCTTGAGGGTCGTGCGCAGGGTTGAAGCCAGTGCGGTGGCGTCGAACGCGTCGTCGTCCGACTGCTCGACCCGGTAGCGAAGGCCGACGGAGACGTCCGCGTCGCGGATCGCCTGTCCGAGCGTTGCCGGCTCCTGGGAAACGGTCTCTTCGCCGCCCTGCGCGAGACCGGGCGAAACGCCGATGGCAGCGCCAAGCGCGAGTGGAATCAGACAGCAGCGCATGATCGGGTGGGTACCAGTAGGAGAGGAAGCTGAAGTCGAGTCGCGAGAAACGGGCTCAGTATACAGGCAGCACGACATATAGGCAGCACGACATGCAGGCCGTACGGTGCAGCCCCGGTTCGCCCCGTCTGGAAGACGGTTCAGCGATGATCGGCGAGGTCCCTCTGGCGCAGTACCGGTCAGCGCCGAGCAGTGCCGGACAGCGATGCTCGAAGAAGGCCGCCAGCCCGCTTGCGGTAAACTGCCGTGATCGATCAGAAGATGCGAGCCGGCGCAGCCGACGCCGGAGCGTGCTCGCGGGCCATGCGACCGGAGAGTGATGACATGAAGACAGCGACCTCTTTCCCCGGCCTTCTCCTGTTGGCTGCCTCCGTTGCCATACCGGGCTTCGCCCTGGCCGCGGACGCCGACACGCCGACGTTCCACGCCGACGTGCTGCCGGTTCTGCAGGAGAACTGCCAGACCTGCCACCGCCCCGAGGGCGAAGGCGAGAACATCGGCGGCATGATCGCGCCGATGCCGCTGATGACCTACCAGCAGACCAGGCCCTGGGCGCGCTCCATCGCGCGTGCGGTGGAGAACCGCTCGATGCCGCCCTGGTTTGCGTCCGAGGCGACCCGCGGGCAGTTCCACCACGAACGCGTGATGTCGGACAGCGACATCGAGACGGTCCTGGCCTGGGTCCGCGGCGGCTCACCCGCCGGCGAAGAGGCCGACGCGCCGCCGCCGAAGAAGTTCGTGGAGGAAGGCTCCGGCGGCTGGTCCTTGGGCCGTCCGGACCTGGTGGTGCAGATGCCCGAGGAATACTGGGTGGCCGACGACATCGCCGACATCAACATCTCTTTCGAGACCGAGCTCACCGAAGAGATGCTGCCGGCGCCGGTCTGGGTGCGCGGCGTCGAGTTCAAGGTCGGCGGCAGCGACGTTCACCACATGTGCGCCAGCATCAGGCGTGAGGGCGAGTCCCGAGCGCTCGGCAAGTTCAGCGACAGCTCCCTGGGCTGCATCGCCCTCGGCGCCGAGAGCCACCTGATGGCGCCCGGCTACGCGATGAAGCTCGAGCCCGGCTCGGCGATCGAGTTCTCGATGCACTACAACAAGGAGGCTGGCGAGGGCAGCGGCTTCCACGACCGCTCGGAGATCGGCTTCGTGTTCGCGGATGCTCCGGAGAGCGAGCTGCGCGAGGTCAAGTTCGACTCGATCGGCAACCTGACCTTCGAGATTCCTCCTGGCCACGGCCGCTGGAAGGTCGGCGCGGCGCGGGTGTTCCCGGTCGAGACGGACCTGCTGGCCCTGTGGCCGCATGCACACCTGCGGGCGGTGGCGGTGCGCTACGACGCGTACTACCCCGACGGCACGACCGAAGTCCTGCTCGACGTCCCGAACTACGACCAGGAGTGGCAGACGACCTACCAGTACAAGGAGCCGAAGACGATTCCTGCCGGTACCCGGGTCGAGGTGAGCATGTGGTTCGAGAACACGCCCGAGCGCGGCGACGAGCGGGGATTCGATCCGGCGGACAACGTGGTCAACGGCACGGCCACCACCGACGAGATGATGCTCGGCTTCGTGGCCTGGGCACCTTCCGTGCCGGTCGACCCGATCGCTCTCCGGCTCGGGGTCGCCTCGATCCGGAGCGCCCAGAGCGCCGGTGGAGAATAGGAAGGCGGCCCTGGCCGTCGCCTGCGGGCGGCGGCTTCCTCGAATCGCCGCCATTCTGCTGCTGCTCGCGACCGCCGGTCCGGCGGCGGCTCAGTTCACCGAGACGGACGAGGTCGACGAGGTCATCGAAAAGCCGTCGAAGGAGGGCGAGGGTCGGAAGCTCGACGCCTCCGGCCTGACCAACGCCTTCGCGGCGCTGGTCAACCTGACCCGCTCGATCGATACGGCCGAGATCGGCGGCGGCGCGGTCGTGGTGAACGCCGGCAGCATCCCGCGCATGGGCCTGGACTGGAGCTCGTTTCTCGAGCACGAAGAAGGGCTGCTGGAGTTCCAGACCTTTGCGGCGATCAAGCTGCGCACCGAAGCCGACATCATGGTCGGCGGCCTCGAGGTTCCCGCCGGCAACGTTGCCCCTGGTTTCCCGGGTCTCTACAGTCTGTGGCTGCGCCTGGACGACGACGGCCAGTGGACGCTGGTCGTCAACAACGAGCCGGACATCTGGGGCACGATGCACGATCCGTCCAGGGATCTTGGCGAGACGCCGCTCGATCACTTCCTCGAGGAGGGTGCAACGTCGAGCCTGACGATCGAGATCGATCCGCCTCAAGGGGAGGCTGCCGGGGCTCTCAGGTTTTCCTGGGGAGAGCACCGCTGGCAGACGAGCCTGACCGCTGCCGGACCAGCAGCCGACCAGTAGTCCGCGGGGGGATACCGATCGCGTACTGGATGCGCCGGCGTCCGCTCAGGACGCTGCCGGCCGCTGCCGCATGCGGCCGGGTAGCGGAACGGCCGCCGCAAGGCAGGCGTTCCCTTCGGCGCGGCAGTGCCGCGCAAGGCTCGACCGCGGCGACCGCGGGTCAGCCGCTCAGGGACTCCCGGATACAGGCGCCAGAGGCTGCGCCCCGAGAACGGGCGCTCGCAGCCCGAAGGCGACGAAGGCGCCGGCCAGGCAGCACGCAGCCATGATCCAGAAGGTCAGGACGTGCGATCCCGACCAGTCGGAGAGCATTCCTGCCAGGGTCGGCGCGGCGGGCGAGATGATGCCGGTGATCGCGAAGCGGGTGCCGACGGTCGTTCCGAAGGCTCGTCTGCCGTAGAAAGCGGAGTAGGTGACCGGGATGCAGACGTAGGCGGCACCGAAACCGAGACCGACCAGGATCACGGACGCGTAGGCCAAGGGCGGTGTACTGGCCGACACCAGGCCGGCGCATCCTGCTCCCTCGATGAGGAGCACGATGGCGAGCAATCGCTGGGGTGGCATGAAGTCGCCGACGAAGGCGCTGAACCTGCCGAACAGACTGACCAGGATGCGGGCGCCGAGGATGGATCCCGCCAGTGCGGTGGTCATGCCCAGGGACTCGAGATGGAGGCGGCCGTAGACGCTGATGATTCCCCACGGGACTCCATAGGCGATCGAGAGCGCGACGAGGAGGTAGAACTGGGGGGTGCGCAGGGCGAGCGGAGCGGTCCACTCGCCCAGACCGGTCGGGCCATGCGCAGTCTCCGTGTTCGGAGTGTTCGAAGCGCCGGCGGCTGTCCCGCCGTCCGGTGCTTGGCCGACCTTCTCCGGCGCGCCGCGGACGAAGAGGCCGGCAACCAGGGCGACAGCGGCCGAGATGCCGGCGATGATCAGCCAGCCGGTGCGCCAGTCGGCGACACGGAGGACCTCCGGAGCGAAGTACTTGCTGACCGCGAAGCCGACCACGGCGCCGCCGCCCAGCACCAGAGCTATCGCTCGGGAGCGATGGCGGATGAACCAGTTCGAGGCCAGTGTCTGAGAGGGCAGGATGGTGGCGAATCCGATGGCGGTGCCGCCCAGGACTCCGTAGGCGAACATGGCGTCGGCGAAGGAGTCGGCGCGGCTCATGAGCCAGAAGGCCAGCACGGCAACCAGGGAACCCGACACCATGACCGATCGGATGCCCAGACGTCCCATCACGATTCCGACGAGCGGGCCGAGCAGGTGGTACAGGTAACTGAAGAGGCTGAACACCATCCCGGACTGGGTGTCGTTCATGCCGAGGTCTCGCTGCATCTCGGGCAGGAAGAGGCCCCAGCTGTAGTACATCGGCGAAATGCCGAAGCCGTAGCAGATCGAGCCCAGCCCGACCATTCGCCATCCGAGGAAGCGGCGGGGCGGGCTGTTCGTCATGCCCGCCCGCGTCCCGGTGTCGTCCAGTGTGGTCGCTGCCGTCCGGCTACTGCCCGCGGATCGCTTCGAGCCGGTCGTTGATCTCGCGTTCCAGCTCGGTGCCCGGCGCCACCCGGTCTCCGAGTTCGAGGTAGGCCTGGTCTTCTCCATCGAATGCCGGCCAGGCCGGACGGTCGCCGCCGTTGGGGTCTCCGGTACGGGCGAACTGGATCCAGTAGTCGATCATCAGGGCCGCGAGTCCTGCGTCCGTGCCGTCGTAGGTCTCGCCCTGGAGGGTGTTGAAGACATACCCCAGCTCCGCTGCGTGATGCGCGCCCCACGCCGGATTCTCGGGATTGACCCGCGTAAAGAAGTACTGGAAGGCCGGCGAGGAGACCCTGTCCATGCCGAGCAGCATCCTGCGGGTGCCGCGCAGGAACCAGGTGTCGGTCAGGAAGCGGTCGTGCTGCACCCTGAGTTCGTCGACGTTCGACGACGGGTAGAGCCTGGCGACCTCGTGGGCTGCGTCGCCGTACACCCCCGCGAGCAGCTCCAGGAACTGGGCCCGTTCGGTGAGCGGCTGGAAGGACATGAACATCGTGCCCTCGTTGCGGTTCGTGCCGGCGATCAGGGGCACGTCGTTCTGCTTGCCGTGGGTGTAGCGCTCTTCGCTCGACTCGGGCATGAACGCCGTGCCGTAGGTGACGTGGGGTTCGAAGCCGCCGGGCGTTCCGGCCTGGCCCGTCCTGGAGATGATCGTCCCGGCGTCCAGGGCCCGTAGCGCCTTCGCGGTCTGACTTGCGCCGTCCGGGAGCATCGCCGTCGCCCAGGCGACGCCCACGTTCTCGGCGTTGGCAGGTCGCCCTGCGGCGCCGCTCAGCGGGCGGATGTTCGTGTCGGTGATCCAGGGGCTCTGCGCGATCGCCCGGTGGATGAGACCGGTCGACAGGGGGCTCGCCATCAGAGCGTGCACGCTGGTGCCGCCCGCGGACTCGCCGAAGATCGTCACGTTGTTCGGGTCGCCGCCGAACCGGTCGATGTTCCGGCGAACCCACTCGAGCGCCGCGATCTGGTCGAGGAAGCCATAGTTCCCCGATTCGCCTCCGGACTCCTTCGACAGCGCCGGGTGGGCAAGGTAGCCGAGCGGACCCAGACGGTAGTTGATGGAGACCAGGACCACACCCTTGCCGGCAAGGGCGGCGCCGTCGTACGTCGCCTCGCTGCTCCAACCGAGGCTCAATCCCCCGCCGTGGATCCAGACCATGACCGGCCGGAGATCGTCGTCGCGACCGGCCGTCGTCCAGACGTTGAGGAACAGGCAGTCCTCGGACGTTTCCGGCAGCGAGGTCCCGGTCATCATCGCCAGAATCGGACCTTGCGGACAGATGGCGCCGAACTGCGTCGCGTCGCGCACGCCGCTCCACTTCGCCGCCGGACGAGGCGCCTTCCAGCGCAGGTCGCCCTCGGGAGCTGCGGCATAGGGAATCCCGCGGTAGACCCTCAGGCCGCTCGCCTCGTCGAGGATCTCGCCGCGAAGCGAACCGGTGTCGATCTCCACGACGGCGGCGCCGTTGGCGGCGGGGTTGGCGCTCGAAGCCGGAACCGCGGCTGCGGCGACGATGGCGGCCGCGGCGAGGAGCGAAACGACGGGGAAGCGGCGAATGGTGATCTGTCGCATGGTCATGGAGTCTCCGTCGGGATGCCTGGAGCCGGCCTCGGGAGTCGAGGGCTGCCAGTGTCGATCGTGGGTGGTCCGGTGTCGGATGTCGCATCCTACAACCGACCTCAGGGATGCAACGACCCTTGCCGGGTGTTCCAGGAGCCGCGAAGCCTGGGAGTTCGCCGGGGGCATCTGCGCGGAGACGCGCGTGGACCCCCTGCCTTGGCGCCTCAGACTTGCGGGCCCTGGTGGTGGAGGGTTGCCAGGAGACGCAGACTCTGCCGCACTTCGTTCGGTTCCGTGTCGGGGACGCCGCAGCGGGCGATCAGGTGTGTCATGCCAACCTGCGCGGCGTAGCGGTCGATGCCGTCCCGGACCTGCGGAAGATCGCCCACCAGCGCCCAGTTCTCGATGTCCAGGAGTTCGTCCTCGCTGGCCAGGCGGCTGCCTGAGCGCGCCATGCGTACTGCCTGGGCGATCAGTGCGGAGCGCACGCGTTCTCGTGCCTGCCGGTCGTTCGACACGAAGACGGTGCGCATGAGGGGCACGATGGGTCGTGCGGCGCCGACGGGCAGGGCAGCACGGTGGACCTCGTGGTTCGCTTCCAGGCGCTTCATCGTCTCGAGCGGCGACGACAGGTAGGGCAGGCCGAGCTGACCGGCCTGCCTGAGGGCCAGCGGGCCGAAGGCGGCGACCCAGAGCTCGGGATGCGGCTGCTGCACCGGCCGTGGGGACAGGCGGACTCGCGTGCTCGCTTCCCCTTCGCCCACCTCGATCGCCTCGCCGGCCCAGGCGCGCTTCATCAGATCGAGCGACGCGGAGAATCGCTGGCGCTTGGTGCGCGGATCGACTCCGAACGCTGCGAAGAGCGCCGGTCGGAAGCCGCGGCCCAGGCCCAGGATCACCCTGCCGTTGGAGAGCCGGTCGAGGACCGCGACTTCCTCCGCTGCCTGCAAGGCGTTGCGGACCGGCAGCAGGTAGGACGTCGTGCCGAGCCGCAGGCGCGTGGTCTTCGCCGCCGCTGCGGCGAGAACGACCAGGGGCGACGGGCAGGCCGCGGCGCCGGTGAAGTGGCTCTCCGGCAGGAACAGTGAATGAAAGCCGAGCCGGTCAGCGAACTCCGCCTGCCCGGCCACACGTGCCGCCTCTTCGCCCAGGTCATGGACCCAGGGCGTCAGTCCGATCTCGACGCGCGTCTCCGTCAGCCGGCGCTCCAGTCGCTGAAGCTCCTGCCGCCTTCGGCCAGCTCCGCCAGCAGTGCGGACGGCCGCCAGAAGTCCTCGCCGCTCTCGTCGGCGAATTCGCGCATGCGGCCGACGATCCTGCCCAGACCGACGCTGTCGCCCCAGTGCATCGGTCCGCCACGGTAGACCGGCCAGCCGTAGCCGTTGACCCAGATCACGTCGATGTCGGACGGCCGGATCGCGATCCCTTCCTCGAGGATCTTCGCGCCCTCGTTGACCATCGGGTACAGGCAGCGCTCCAGGATCTCCTCCTTGCCGACTTCGCGCTGTTCGATGCCTTGAGCGGCGCCGAAGTCGCTGATGATCTGCAGGACTTCCGGATCGGGCGCCGAGGCGCGGGTTTCCGGGTCGTGGACGTAGTAGCCGCGGCCGTTCTTCTGGCCGCGCCGGCCGGATTCGCAGAGAATCTCGCGGATGTCGCGAGATGCCGATTCCTTCTCGTTCCAGCCGATGTCGAGGCCGGCGAGGTCGCTCATGGCGAACGGGCCCATCGGGAATCCGAAGTCGTACAGAACGCGGTCCACGTCGTGGTACTTCGCGCCTTCGAGGATGATCCGCTGCGCCTGCGCCTGACGCTGGAACAGGATCCGGTTGCCGACGAAACCGCGGCAGACGCCCACGAGTACCGGCACCTTGCCGATCTTCTTCGACAGCGTCATCGAAGTGTGGATCACGTCCTTCGCCGTCTTCTCGCCCCGCACGACCTCGAGCAGGCGCATGATGTTCGCGGGCGAGAAGAAGTGCATGCCGATCACGTCCTCGGGCCGGCTGGTGGCGGCTGCAATCTCGTTCACGTCGAGGGCCGACGTGTTGGTGGCCAGGATGGCGCCAGGCTTCACGATCCGGTCGAGGCTCCCGAAGATCTCCTTCTTGAGATCCATGTTCTCGAACACCGCTTCGATCACCAGGTCGCAGTCGGCGAGCGCCTCGCGGTCGGTGACGCCGTGGAGCAGCCCCATGCACTGGTCGACCTGTTCCATTGTCATGCGGCCGCGGCTGGCGGTGCGCTCGTAGTTCTTGCGGATGACGCCGAAGCCGTGGTCGAGCCGGCTCTGTTCGGCCTCGACGATGGTGACTCCGATGCCGCGGTTCGCGAAGTTCATCGAGATGCCGCCGCCCATCGTGCCGCAGCCGAGGATGCCCACTTTCTCGATCGTCCGGGTCGGGGTCGTGCGAGGGACGTCGGGCACCTTGGCGGCCTCGCGCTCGGCGAAGAAGTAGTAGCGCTGCGCGATCGACTGCGTGCCGGCCATCAGTTCCGCGAACAGCTGCCGTTCGTGGTCGAGCGCTTCGTCGAACGACATGTCGAGGCCGGCCTCGATCGCCCGCACGTTCGCTTCGGGCGCTTCGAAGCCGCGAGTGCGGCGGGCGATCCTGCGCCGGAAGCCGTCGAAGATCTGCTGCCGGTTGCTCCGCGCCTCGTTCACCTTCTCCTCGAGGTCGCGGATCTTCCTGAGCGGCCGGTCTTCCGCGATGAGCCTCTCGGCGAATGCGACCCCGCCCTCGAACACGTCGTCCACGATCTCGTCGATCAGGCCGCTCTCCAGGGCCTCCCGAGCGCCGATCGGGTTGCCCACCGCGCACATCTCGAGCGCCTTCTCGTAGCCGACCAGACGGGGCAGCCTCTGGGTGCCGCCGGCGCCCGGCAGCAGGCCGAGCTTGACCTCGGGCTGGCCGAATCGCGCCGAAGAGACCCCCACCCGGTAGTGGCATGCCATCGCCGTCTCCAGGCCGCCGCCGAGAGCGGTGCCGTGGATCGCGGCCACCACGGGCTTGGCCGCGTGCTCCATCGCCTCGATCGCCTCGTTGAGACCGGGCTCCTTCATCGGCTTGCCGAACTCGGTGATGTCGGCCCCGGCGATGAACGTGCGGCCCTTGCAGACCAGGAGGATGGCCGCGGCGTCGTCATCGGCCGCTGCCCTGGCCAGGCCCTCGACCAGGCCTGCGCGGACGCCGTGGCTGAGGGCGTTGACGGGGGGATTGTCGATCACGAGCAGGGCGACTTCGCCGCGGACTTCGTAGTCGACCATGTCGGTGAGTGGAGCCATGATTTCTGATTCTCCTTGCGGGCAGATGCGCCCGGCATGTGTCGTGTTCAGGCAACGCCTGGCGGAAGGGGCGGCCTGGCGGCGGTTACTCGGTCCCGTCCTGGTCGCTCCCGTCGATGTGCTCGAAAAAACGGCGGATACGGGCAGCGTTCTTGCCCAGGTCGCCGACGCCGGACCGCGATACGGAGCGGACGTCGATCGCGGCGCCGTTGCCGTCCGGGCGGACCCGGACGGCGACGAAGTCGACAAAGCGAAACCAGGGCGTCGCGTCGGAGAACTCGAAGCGTCCGCTTCCGGCTTCGGCGTGAAGCGGTTCCCAGCCCAGTTCCCCGGCTGCGTGCCGTATCCGCCATTCCGCTTCCGCCGCACTGACATCCAGGTGCAGCGTGTGGAGGTCGGGGTACGCCAGCCGTTGAAGGTAGGGAACCCGGTCGCCGCCGCTCGGATAGGCGAACGCTCCGCCCCGACTGTCCTGGTCAGCGGCCGCCTCGAAGATCGGGGGATCGTCGATGCTGGTCGTGATGTCGTGGATGAGCGGCGCCTGACCGCTGTCGTAGCCGAGCACGCCGACGGATCCGAGGACTGCAAGGGAGAGAAGTACGCCGCCCCAGGCTTGGGAGGCTCCGCCGCGACGGCGGCGCTGCCGCGTCCGCAGCAGGCCGATCAGGCCCAGCAGCAAGGCGGCCAGCAGGATCACGGGCATGACAAGACCGAACAGGGCGAAGCCCAGGAGCGGCTCGATCAGGCCGAACCTGGCGCCGAGAATGCCGACCAGTCCGGTTGCGAGGGCAAGGCCTGCTGCGAGCGGGGAAGCGAGAGCGGTGAACGAGTTCATGGCGGCGGGAGGGTAACAGGCCCGGACTTGTTACGGTTCGAGCGCTCGCGGCGGCCCTGTGCTCGAAGCCCCGCCGGAAGCCCCGCCGTCTTCATCACCGTGCCCGAAGCTCCCCCCGTCGACGCTGCAGGTTCCTGCGGCTGGCCGCTGATCGGGCGCATCTGCCGGTGGCTGATCCTGGCCGCTGCGGTGACCGCCTGCGGCGCAGGCGGAGAAGGCGGCCGAGAGGCGCGGCGGCCGAACATCGTTCTATACGTGGTCGATACCGTTCGCGCCGACCGGCTGGGGCTCTACGGCTACGACAAGCCGACCTCGCCGCGGCTCGACGCCTTCGCGGCAGATGCCCTCGTGTTCGAGAACGCCTACGCCCAGTCTTCGTGGACGCGGCCGGCGGTGGCCTCCCTGTTCACCGGCCTGCTGCCGCCGGCGCATCGCGCCGTAGGCCGCCGTTCCGTGCTTGCCGAGGATGCAGTGACGCTGGCCGAGATCCTGTCCGCGGCCGGCTACGAGGCGATGGGTCTCGTGCGGAACCCGAACGTCCACCGGGATTTCGGCTTTGCCCAGGGGTTCTCCCGCTTTCGCAGCGAGGACCGCGACCGGGACGAGACGATGCTGGAGCGGGTGCGGCTGTGGCTGGATGAACGGCGGGATCCCGGAGCGCCTTTCTTCCTCTACCTGCACGCGATCGACCCCCACGGCCCCTACGACCCGGCGCCCGAGTTCGAGCGCATGTTCGACGCCGGCGATGCCCCCGCGCACTACCGGACGGTCCGCTACCTGCTGGAGTTGAACCGGGGCGACGCCAAGCCCGACGAGGGCGCCGCCGAGGCGCTGTCTCGACTCTACGACGCCGAGATTGCCCAGAGCGACCGCGCCTTCGGCGACCTTCTCGACGAACTCGAGGCGCGCGGCCTGTCCGCGGACACCGCGGTGATCCATGTCTCGGATCACGGCGAGGAGTTCCAGGAGCACGGCCGCTGGGAGCATGGGCTGTCTCTCTATGAGGAAGTGCTGCGGGTCCCCTTCGTCATGCGCCTGCCAGGAGTGTCGGCGAGGAGGTTCGAGACGCCGGCGCAGCACATCGATCTGCTGCCGACCCTGCTCGGCTATCTCGGCATCCGCGGACCCGCGACCGACGGCAGGGACCTGCTGGCGGAACGACGCGGTGACGCCGGGAGCGACGTCTACGCGCACCTGGACGTGGACGGGCGCCGAGCCGCCGCGGTGATTCGCGGCCGCTACAAGCTCGTGCTGCCGCTGCTGCCCTCCCAGGGGAGCGAGCCGCTGCTCTTCGACCTCCAGGCGGATCCGGGCGAACGAGAGAATCTCGCCGCCAGCCGTCCGGCGGTCGTGGAGCGGCTGATCGAGGTTCTGGCGGCGCGGAACCTTCTGGGCGAGGTCGAACCGGGCGTGGAGATCGACAGCGACGGGACGAACGAGGAACTGAAGCGCCGGCTGAGGGCGCTCGGCTACCTCGATTGATGCTTCATCGCGGCGCCGGCGCCCCCAGGCCGTGATCGCAACCGGAGCGATGCTCTGGCGCTTCGGTTGGTCTTCGCAGTCCGAAAGCGCCTGTTCTGCAGAGGTTTCTTCGTGCAGAGGTTTCCTGGTTGTCCCGATTTTCGAGGATCCGGTTTCGGCGGCAGGCGCAAGTTCGTAGAATGTCGTCGATGAGCGAGGATGGCGGCGGCCGCAAGGACCGGGTGGCCGACGAGCAGCGGCGGCGGTTCCTGAGGCAGGTGTCGCGGGCCGCGATGGCTGCGGGACTCGTGGGCGGCTACGGCGGGCTCGGGCTGATCGCCGGGCGCTACCTGTATCCGGCGCGGCCGGCGGCCACGTCGCGGCAGTTCGTCACCACGGTGGATCGCCTGCCGGTCGGCGAGTCGATCCTGCACCGGGTGCCGGGCGGCGAGTCGGTCAACGTGACGCGCCGCGGGCCGGGCGCCGAAGCAGGCGACTTCGTGGCCCTGTCGAGCACGTGTCCGCACCTTGGCTGCCGCGTGCACTGGGAGCCGCAGAACAACCGCTACTTCTGCCCATGTCACAACGGGGTCTTCGACGTCTCCGGCGTTGGCGTTTCCGGGCCGCCGGGCGATGCCGGGCAGTCGCTGCCGCGGTATCCGATCGAGGTTCGCGACGGCCTGGTCTTCATCGAGGTCCCGACCGCGCCGCTGACGCTGGCGCGACGGAACCGATGATGCTCGCGCGCTGGTTCGGCGAGCGGCTTCCCGTCTCGCCCGACACCCTGCGCGCACTGACCAACGAGCCGGTCCCGCATCATCTGAAGCGCTGGTGGTTCGCGCTCGGCGGCACGCCGGCCTACCTGTTCGCCGTGCAGGTCGTCACCGGCATCCTGCTGGCGGTCTACTACGAACCCTCGACGGCGGCGGCCTACGACTCGGTGCGGTACATCACCGAGGAAGCCGCCTACGGCTGGTATCTCCGCAGCCTGCACAAGTGGGCGGCAACGCTCATGATCGCCGCCGTGATCCTCCACCAGATGCGCGTCTTCTTCACCGGGGCCTACCGGAAGCCGCGCGAGATCAACTGGATCGTCGGCATGTTCCTGTTGCTCTGCACGCTGCTGCTCGGGTTCACCGGCTACAGCCTCGTGTTCGAGCAGTTGAGCTACTGGGGAGCGACGGTCGGGGCGAACATCGCCGACACCGTGCCGTTCGTCGGCGGTTTCCTGAAGAACATGCTGCTGGCCGGGGAAACCTACAGCGACCGCACGCTGCCCCGGTTCTTCGTCATCCATGCCGCGGTGCTGCCGGCGGCGCTCGTCTTCCTGCTCGCCGTGCACATCCTCATCGTGCGGCTGCAGGGGGTGACGAAGCTGCGCTTCGAGGACGAGCGCGCCGACCAGCCGGCATCGTTCAGGTTCTTCCCGGACCACTTCTACACGGAGCTGATCATCGGCCTGGTGTTGATGATCCTGCTCAGCACGTTGGCGACGATCCTGCCGGCGACGCTCGGTCCGGCGGCCGATCCGCTCACCACGCCCGAGGCGATCAAGCCGGAGTGGTTCTTCTACGTCGCCTTCCGCTGGCTGAAGCTGTTCACCGGCACGACGGCCGTGCTGAGCCTCGGTTTCATCGTCTCCGTCGTGTTCGCCTGGCCGTTCGTCGATGCGTGGATTCGGCGCCGAACCCGTCTGGCGAACGCCAGCGTGTGGATCGGCATCGCGACCGTGTTCATCCTCGTCGGCATGACCGTGTGGGAGGCGCTGGCCGAGCACTGACCGGGACACGAAACGAACCCGAAACGAAGGACGAACATGACTCTCGACACGAAACGGATCATCATCGGCGGACTCGGCATGCTGTTTCTGCTCTCGCTCGTGCTCGTGCAGTGGACCGAGACGGTGCGTCGAGCGGAGGAAGCGGGGCTGCGCGGACCGAGCGTGACGCCGCCTGCGAGTTCCCGCGGCTGCGTGGACTGCCACGACCAGACCAACCCCGGCATCGTGGACCAGTGGCGGGGAAGCAGCCACGCGAGCACCGGCGTCGGCTGCGTGGAGTGCCACCAGGCCGCGGCCGCCGAGCCCGACGGCTTCACGCACTACGGCGCGCTGATCGCGACCGTGGTGACGCCGCGCGACTGCTCGCGCTGCCACCCGGCGGAGGCGGCGGAGTTCGCCGCCAGCCACCACGCGGCGGGCGGCAACATCCTCTCCTCGCTCGACAACTTCCTGGCCGAGACCGTCGAGGGTTCCCGAGTGCCGTTCGATCCGCACTCGCCGACGCCCGGCCGCCCCGCGGCGCCGGTCAATGGGCTCGCCAGCGCGTTCACCGGCTGTCAGCAGTGCCACGGCTCCAAGGTCGGTCTCCAGGCGACGGACGGCGGCGCGGTCACGGTGGACGATCTGCGGCCGGACGCCGACGGCCAGCCGACCGACGCCGAGGCGGTCGCCCGGATTGCCCGCGGAGACGGCGGCCGTCCGTCCTACCATCCCGGAACGTGGCCGAACACCGGCATCGGCCGCCTGAACCTCGACGGCTCGCGGGGTTCGTGCAGCGCCTGCCACAGCCGGCACGATTTCTCGCCCCGCCGGGCGCGGCAGCCGGAGAACTGCGGCAAGTGCCACCTGGGGCCGGATCACCCGCAGAAGGAGATCTACGAGGAATCGAAGCACGGCGTCGCCTACCGCGACCTGCGGGACGACATGAACCTCGACGCCGAGGACTGGGTGCTGGGAGTCGACTACGCCGCGGCCCCGACCTGCGCGACGTGTCACATGTCCGGCCACTCGCGCAACGAAGGGCGCGTCACCCACGACCCGCGCGAACGGATCTCGTGGACGAACCGGCCGCCGGTCAGCGTCCCGATGGACACCGACGTCGATCACGTCCTGGTCCGGGCGGCAGACGAGGAAGAGCGGCGGTCTCGGATCCACGACAGCGCCGAAGCCAAGCGGGACCGCATGAAGGCGGTGTGCTCGCACTGCCACACGCCGGACTACACGGACGCCTTCTACCGGCAGTACGACGATCTGGTCATCCTCTACAACGAGAAGTTCGCCAAGCCGGGCCAGATGATCATGGCGGCGCTCCTCGAACAGGGACTGCGGACACCGACGCAGTTCGACGAGGAGATCGAGTGGACCTGGTTCTACCTGTGGCACCACGAGGGCAGGCGCGCGCGGCACGGCGCCTCGATGATGGCGCCCGACTATGCCCATTGGCACGGCATGTTCGAGGTGGCCGAGCGGTTCTACATGGAGCTGGTCCCGCAGGCCCGAGAGATCGTCGAACACGCCGCGGATGCCGGGCGCCGGCAGGCGGCCGAAGGGGCGGAACAGGTGCTGGAGAGCATCCTGTCTCGCCCGGAGCATCTCTGGTACAGCGAGGGCGCCGAAGGCGAGGCGGCCCGCATTCGCGCCGAGATGGACCGGCGTTACGGCGACGCCGGACGTTGACGCGCGAAGCCGGGAGTTGCCGCCGCCAGGCCGCGCGCTGCCGTCAGGCCTGCTCCGAGGGCCGTCAGGCCTGTTTCGAGGGAAAGCGCCCCGGCGCCAGCTCGCGCAGACAGCCGGCCAACCGGGCGATCCCGTCGCGGATCCGGGGCACGGAGGGGCAGGCGTAGGCCAGACGAAGGAACGGCACGTCCTCGCCCCCGGCGTGGTAGGAGGCGCCGTGGCCGTAGTCGAGGCCGCGCCGCTGGGCGAGGGTGTGAAGCGCCGCCCGGTCGATCTCGGGCGGCAGACCCAGCCACAGGAACATCGCGCCGGCGGGCCGGCGCCAGGTGCAGACGGCGCCGGATGCGGGCCGACTGCCTCCGTTGCCGGGAGCGTCGAGTTCGCCGTCCCCGAAGTGCTCGGCGAGCGCTGTCAGCAGGGCCTCGCGCTTCGGTTTCAGGGCGGCGTTGTTGCGCTTGACCTGGTCCTGCAGGCGGCCGCGCAGCAGTTCCGCCACGATGCTCGAGGACAGTGTGCTCTGGCCGGCGTCGAAGCGCTGGTCGAGGAGCCGCTGCTGCAGCGGCTGTCTGGCCAGGAAGTAGCCGATGCGCACGCCGGCGCCGAGAATCTTGGACAGCGACCCGATGTAGACGACCCCCTGGCCGCCGGCCAGGCTGTAGAGCGACTGCGGCGGCCGTGGCGCGTCGTCGTCGTGGACATCGGCGTAGCAGTTGTCCTCGACCAGAAGCACGTCGAAGTCGCGGGCGGTCTCGATCATCTCGAGCCGGCGCGCAAGCGGCATGACGGCGCCGGTCGGATTGTGGTACGTCGGCAGGGTGTAGATGAAACGCGGCTTTCTGCCGGCCTCCGCGAGGCTCCGCAGTGTCCGGCGCAGCTCGCCGATGTCCATGCCCTCCTCGTCGACCGGCACGCCGATCAGGTGGTAGCCGAGCCCCCGGTAGGCGCCGAGAGTGCCCGAGTAGGTCGTCTCCTCGGTGATCACGACATCGCCGAGCCGCTCCATCAGGACTCGTCCCGCCAGTGTCACCGCCTGCATCGAACCGTTGGTGAGGGCCACTTCGTCGGGGTCGACGCTCGAGCCCTCGCGTTCGGCTTCGCGTTCGGCCAGCACCTGCCGCAATCCCGGGTGGCCCAGGTCGCCCGGGTAGAAGGCGAAGTCCTTCCCGACGTCGAGGATGGCGCGACCGGCCGCCTCGGCCATCTCGGCCGCCGGAAAGGCCTCGGGCGCGGTCATGCCGACCCGCATCGGAATCGGGTTCGCAGGCGGGCAGGCTGCGTCCTGCGCGTCGGTCATGGCGACAGGCACTGTAGCAGCGCGCGGCGGGCGCAGCTCCGGGCGCAGCTCGGCGACCCGGGATGCGCGCCCTCGTCCCGGGGCCGACACCTCGCAGCCCGACAGCGCAGGCCCGACGGGGCTGGGCGGGCTGGTAATCTCACGCGCTTTCCTGGAACTCGTCAGACTCGGCCTGCGCGGTCACCTGCGGGTGAACTGGCCGCTGCTTTCACATGCAAGGAGAACGAACGATGAAGGACCTCTTCGACCTCACCGGCAGGGTGAGCGTCATCACCGGATCGACAAAGGGCATCGGCAAGGCGATGGCCGAAGGCCTGGCGGCCTTTGGCTCGAAGGTCGTCATCTCGAGCCGCAAGGCGGATGCCTGCGAGGCGGTTGCAGCCTCGATCAACGAGAGCGGCGGCGAGGCGACGGCGCATCCTTGCCACGTGGGCCACAAGGACCAGCTGAAACGGCTGGTTGCGGCAACGAGGGCGCGTTGGGGAAGGATCGACAACCTGGTCGTCAACGCGGCGGTCAATCCGTACTACGGGTCGAGCCTGGGCATTCCGGACTCCGCGTTCGACAAGGTGATGGAGGTCAACATCAGGAGCGCCCACTGGCTGTGCCAGATGGTGATTCCCGGCATGCAGGAGCAGAAGGACGGGTCGATCGTCATCGTGTCTTCGGTCGGCGGCTTCCGCGGCAGCGCGGTACTCGGCGCCTACGCGATCTCCAAGGCTGCGGACATGCAGCTCGCACGGAACCTGGCGGCCGAGTTCGGTCCCGACAACATCCGCGTCAACGCCGTCTGCCCTGGCCTGGTCAAGACGGACTTCGCCCGCGCACTGTGGGAAGACCCGAAGCGGGAGCAGGCAGTCGCCGCCAGGACTCCGCTGCGGCGCCTGGGCGAGCCGGAAGACTGTGCGGGCATCGCGGTCTACCTGGCGTCGCGCGCCGGTTCGTGGACCACGGGCCAGACCTTCACCGTCGACGGCGGAGTCGTGGGCTGCGGTTGATCTCCATCCCCTGCGGCGCCGCTGTTCGCTGTCACCGAGGTGGACCGCTTCCTGTCCCATCCTTGAATGGGAACAGGCTTGCACGCTAGCGCCAGCGCAGGCCGAGCCAGGAAGCGGGGTGGAAGAAGATGAGAACCGTGATGATTTCCAGCCGGCCGATCCACATGTTGAGCGACAGGTAGACCTTGATGGCGTCGGGGAAGTGGGCGTAGCTGCCGAATGGGCCGACGTCGCCCAGACCGGGGCCGATGTTGCCCAGCGTGGCGATGCTCGCGGTCACGGCGTTCGTCACGTCCGTGCCGGCCAGACCCACGACGCCGACACTCAGGGCGAACAGCACGAGATACAGGAGCAGGAAGGACACCACGGCGCGGATCACCTCGTCGGGCACTCTCCGGCCATCCAGGCGCAGCGGCCGCACCGCCCTCGGGAAGACGGTCAGGAACAGTTCGACCAGGGTCGACTTCGCGATCAGCCATACCCGCACCAGCTTGGGGCCGCCGGCCGCGGAACCGCCGCAGCCGCCGCAGAACATGAGCAGCAGCAGGATCGTCTGGCTCGCCTGGGCCCAGAGAGCGAAGTCCTCGGTCGCGAATCCGGTTGTCGTGATGATCGCGAGCGCCTGGAATCCGGCCCGCCGCAGCGTGTCCTCGGACAGTGCGTCGGTCGTGATCCACTCCCACAGCGGTACATCGCCGCTCTTGAGCGTGCAGGCCAGAAGCAGTGTCGCGGCGACGACGATCACCAGGTAGAGCCGGAACTCCTCGCTTCGCAGCAGGGTCAGCGGGCGGCCGCGGACCGCCTGGAACTGGAAGGCGTAGTTCGCTCCGGCCAGAAGCATGAACGCCATCACGGTCCATTCGATCAGGCTGCTGCTGTAGCCGCCGATGCTGCTCGGATGGGGCGAGAAGCCCCCGGCCGAGACCGTGCTCAGGGAGTTGCAGACGGCGTCGAAGGGCGGCATGCCGAACCGGATCAGCAGGCCGGCCTCGAGTACGGTCAGGCCGACGTAGAGGGTGTACAGGTAGACGGCCGTGTTGCGGATGCGAGGGGAAAGCCGTTCCTCCGTGGGTCCGGGTGCTTCGGCGAAGAACATCTGGCGGCCGGCGATACGCAGGGCGGGCAGCACGGCGATGAAGAGCGCGATGATGCCCATGCTTCCGACCCACTCGCTCAGGCTGCGCCACAGGAAGATGCCCTCGCTCACCGCGTCGAAGTCGGTGAGGATCGTGGCGCCCGTCCCGGTCAGGCCCGACATCGACTCGAAGAGCGCGTCGGCGGGCGCGAAGCCGTTTGCGGAGTAGGGGATGGCGCCGATCAGTACCAGCAGGAGCCAGGACGCGGCCACGGTCGCTAGGCCTTCCATCCGCTGCATCTCGAGACCCCGGCCGGGCAGGAGTCTGGAAGCCAGACCCAGCAGGACGGCAAGGCCGGCGGCGGCGAGGAAGGCCAGAGTGCTGCGCCCGTGTCCGTAGGCGGCCTCGACCGCCGCCGGCGCCAGCAGGACCGCGCCGAAACAGCCGATCAGCGCCAGTGTCGTGCGGAGAACGAGCGAGACGCGCATCGGCGGCTTCTATCGCGCTGCGTTGCGGAACGGCATGACGCGAGGTTTGCGGCGCATGGGTCTGATGTGAGGCGGGGTCAACAAGGGTCAGGAGGGCAGACGGCGAGTCGGCGAGCAGACCGGCGGCTTCAGTCGGCTCCTGTCCCGAGTCCGAAGGCAGGGCCTACGGCGTGGGCGGCCTCGGCCGTGGCGACGACCAGCAGGCGGTCGCCTGGGTGCACTTCGTCGTCTCCACCGGGCACGATCGTGTTGTACTGCCGCAGCACGGCACCGACGATGACGCCGGTCGGCATGTCCATCTCGCGCAGGCTCCTGGCCTCGAAGTCCGGCGGCACGGCGACTTCGACCACTTCCGCCCGGCCGTCCTCGAGTGTGGCGCGATACTCCAGGCGCGGCGCCTGGATCTGGTGCAGGACCTCGGCGATCGCGGCGGCGCGGGCGTTCAGCGTCACGTCGACGCCGACCCGTTCGAACAGGGCGCTGCTCGTGTCGTGGCTGACGCCGGTCACCACCTTCGGAATCCCGAGCTGCTTGGCGATCAGGGAGCAGAGCAGGTTGGTCTGATCGTCCCCGGCCATGGCGACCAGTGCATCGCTGCGGGCGACGCCGACTTCCTCCAGCACCTTCAGATCCGTGCCGTCGCCGCAGAAGACGATCGCCCTTCCCACCATTTCGGCGATGTCCTCGCAGCGGCGTCTGGAGACTTCGATGACCCGTACTTCGGGCCAGAGGCCCCGTGTCAGTTCCTGTGCCAGGAGCCTTCCGGTGCGGCCGCCGCCGATGATCGTCACGCTGCGCACCACGGTTTCCGGAGCAGCGAAGAACCGCTTCGCGACCTGCCGCAGCGCCGTTCGCCGACCCATGAACAGGACCTTGTCCCCGGCGTTCAGGCGATCCTTGCCGCCCGGAACGACCAGCTCCCCGTTTCTGACCCGGCTGACGACCAGCGAGTTGCCGGGCAGGGGCGCTTCGGCCAGCGTCGGTCCGCACAGCGGGGAGTCCGCCGACAGCCGGTACTCGATCAGCCAGACGCGGCCGCGGTGGAAGTTCTCCACATCGAGGGCCCGGGGTTCGAGCACGATCCGGGCGATCTCCCTGGCCAGCGACCACTGGGGCCAGATCAGGTGGTCGATGACCTCTTCGAGCGTCGTCTGCTCGGGGTCGTTGAAGCTCTCGTGGTGCTCGTCCTGGGAGATGAAGCAGTAGGTCGTTGCCTTCGTCCGGCCGCGGGCTGCCAGGCAGGCGATGATGTTGCGCTCGTCCGAGTCGGCACAGGCGATGAAGGTGTCCCGGTCGGCGAGGCCGGCCTGGTTCAGCGTCGTGCGGCTGGCCGCCGGGCCGACCGTGATCTGCAGGTCCAGGTTCTCGAACCGTCCGCGGGCCGTCTCGGTGGGCAGGATCACGACGACGTCCTCGTTGCGCGCCAGCGAGGACGCGAGCAGGTACGCGATGTCTCCGCCGCCGGCGATGACTACCGTCACGGTTCGACGATACCGAAGCCGCGCCGGCGGGGCTTCCTGGCGGCTCCCGGACCTCAGAAGATCCGGGAGAAGCCCCCGCTTTCGCTGCTCAGCCGGGAGTTCACGACGTTGTTGTAGATCGAACCGAACGTGTAGCGGAACTCGATGCCGCCGCGAATCGTGAGGTCGGTCTCCAGCTGGCGTCTCGCGACCAGGACCTCTTCGTCGGAGGCCCCGCCCTTGGGCAGATAGATCTGATCCCTGATCCGCGAGACACCGGCGTAGATATCGAAGCTCAGACCCCGCAGGATGCGGTACTCGATGTCGGTGCTGAACTCGATGCGGCTGCGGTCGAAGTCGTCGATGAAGTGGCTGTACTGGATGTCGATGTGCGCCTCGCCCCAGGGTCTCTCCATGCCGAAGGCGATGAAGGCGCCCTGATCCGCGAACGTCTCGTTCAACTTGTCGAAGACGGTGACCTCTTCGTAGTCGAGCTGCGTGCCGCCGATGAAGTAGGCGAATGTGAACTCGCGTTCGGAGGACTCGCTGTAGGGGAAGATGTTGTACTCCACCGCCGCTGCCGCCCGATAGGAGCTGTCGAGGTTCAGGTAGGTCGAGCGGCGGCTGCTGGCGCCGACACCCAGGCCCCAATGGGGAGCGAGCGTGCGAATCACCTGGCCGAAGTAGTTCGTGCTGCGCGACACGTTCTTGTAGGTGCTGCCGTCCTCGAACTCGAAGTTGCCTTCGCGGTAGGAGTAGTAGGTGCCCATGCCCATTCGCCACATGTCCGTGGTGCGGCCGGCAGACGCGCTCGCCTGGTACGACTGGGAGTTCCTTCGGTCCTCGGTACGGAAATCGGTCTCCATGCGAAGACGGTAGACCCAGTGATTCCAGGGGTCGTCCACCAGCGTGTTCGGTTGCGGATGGAAGCGACCTCGGTGCGGCTCGCCTTGCTCTTCCCCGTTCTCGAAGTCCACCACGAGCCCTTCTGCCTGGGGCGTCTCCAGAACGTAGCGGACCAGCCCCAGCTCCAGAAGCCGCTGCACGCCGCGGCGGCGCTCGTCGTCCGTGTCGGTGAACGACGACGTGTAGATCAGCCTCTGGTCGATGCTCTCGAAGCGCTCCAGGCCGATGAAGTTGAAGGTGTACTCGCGGGAGTTGCCGCCGGACTGGATGGTCACGAGGACGTGGACGTCTGCGTCCTGGCGATCGCGCACCCAGTGGACGTAGGTGACCTGGCTGCGCAGGAAGGTGAAGTCGCAGCCCCAGTCGCAGTCCAGGAACAGGTGCAGGGCCTCGGTGCCCTCGGTGGTGTCGATCGCCGACGCCGGTCCGGGCAGGCCGGCGAGCACGAACAGGGCCAGGGCGGGGAAGAACAGACGCCGTGACCGGCGTTGTCGATCCCGGGCCGGCTTCTCCAGCGCCTCGTCCCGGGGTCTTCCAACGTCGCTATGATGCCGGTTCGACTCTCGTGCGTTTCGCGGTGACATGCGGTGTGCTGCCTGGCGGCGGTTTCACTGGTTGGGCGAACAGCGGTGGATGAGTGCGGGCGGAAAGTAACACAGCGAAGAGCAGAGACTTGGCAGGCTTGAACAGGCTCCCGTGTGAACAACCCGCCGCACGCCGGGGAGATTCCCGGTGAGCGTTTTCGACTCGGTCGAGTCAGGCGCCGTTCCGGCACGCGGAACACGTCCTGCGAGCGAACTCGGGCGGCGCATCAAGGCGCTGATCAAGTGGCCGTTCTACGTCGTCTACCAGCGGCGGCTGGAGTCCAAGGCGCCGAGCTGGCGGTTGCCCCGGCACATCGGGCTGATCATGGACGGAAACCGGCGCTATGCGCGCCAGCAGGGGCTGGGCAACGTCAGCGCCGGGCACTTCAGGGGCGCCGAGAAGCTGTGGGAAGTGCTCAACTGGTGCTATGAGGCGCAGGTGTCGACCGTCACGGTGTGGAGCATGTCGCTCGACAACTTCAATCGCTCCGCGAAGGAAGTGCAGGCCCTGTTCGACCTGTTCGAGGAGAAGACCCGGGAGCTTGCGGATCACGACGATGTCCACGAGAAAGGCATCCGGGTGCGTTTCCTGGGGCAGATCGAGCTTCTGCCCGAGAGCCTTCAGACCGCCATCCGGGCGGCGGAGGCGGCGACCAGCGGCTACGACTGCTATCGGCTGAACATCGCGATGGCCTACGGCGGCCGCGAGGAGATCGCGAGCGCCTTCCGCAACTACCTGCTGGACAACCTGGCGGTCGGCAGGTCCCTCGACGAGGTCGTCGACGAGTTCAGCGCCTCGTCGATCGAGCGCTACCTCTACACCTCCGGCCAACCCGAGCCCGACCTGATCCTTCGCACCAGCGGCGAGGTCCGCCTGAGCGGCTTCCTGCTCTGGCAGAGCACCTATTCCGAGTACTACTTCTGCGACACCCACTGGCCCGCTCTGCGTAAGATCGACCTTCTGCGTGCCTTGCGGTCGTACAGCAGCCGCCAGCGCCGCAGAGGACGTTGAAGCCCGAGAACACCAGACAGGACTGCCGCGGCGGCCGCCCGATTGCCGAGCGCGAACGGGCAAGGCCGCGGCCGGGAGCAGCAAGTGAACAAGACAGCCCGGAAGTTCCTGGTCGATCTGTTGGCCGCGCCGAGTCCCTCGGGTCACGAGGAGCCGGTACAGGAAGTCGTTCGCGCCTACGCGGGCAGGTTTGCCGACAGCGTGACCACCGATATTCACGGCAACGTGATCGCGGCGGTAAACGCCGAAGCGGGACAGAAGCCGGACGGCCGCAGGGTGCTGTTCGCCGGTCACTGCGACCAGATCGGTCTGCTGGTGAGCTACATCGACGACAAGGGCTTCCTGTGGGTGCAGCCGATCGGCGGCTGGGATCCGCAACAGCTCATCGGCCAGCGGATGACGGTGTGGGCGAAGGACGGCCCCGTGCCCGCGGTCATCGCGCGCAAGCCGATCCACCTGCTCGACACCGAAGAGCGCCGTCGCGCGGTCAAGATGGAGAACCTCTGGCTCGACATCGGCGCGACGGACGGCGACGACGCGAAGACGGTAGTGCGGGTCGGCGATCCGGTAACGCTTGATCTGGGCTTCCGCGAGATGCGCAACGGCCTGGCCAACGCTCCCAAGATGGACAACACGACCGGTCTCTGGGTGGTCATCGAGGCGCTTCGCCGGGTCGTCCGGCGCAAGCCGGCCGTTGCCGTCTACGCGGTGTCGACCGTGTGCGAGGAAATCGGCCTGCGCGGCGCCCGCACCAGCACGCATGGCGTCGATCCCGATGTCGGCATCGCGGTGGACGTGACCCATGCGACGGACTGTCCGACAATCAGCAAGCGCCAGGAGGGTGACCTGCGCCTGGGCGGCGGCCCGGTCATCGTGCGCGGTCCGAACATGAACCCGAGAGTCAGCGATCGGCTCGAGGCGATCGCGGAAGAACAGGAGATTCCCTTTCAGCTGGCGGCTCTCGGGCGTGCGGCGCCGAACGATGCGAACTCGATCCAGATCACCCGCGCCGGCGTGGCCACCGGACTGATCAGCGTTCCGAACCGCTACATGCACAGCGCGGTCGAGACGATCTCGCTGGACGACATCGATCACTCCGCCGATCTGCTGGCCGGTTTCGCGGCGTCGCTGACCCCCGACGAGTCTCTGATCCCCTGAATCTCCTCCCCTGGATCTCCCCTGAACCGTCCGGGGCTGCTGCCGCGGACTGCTAACCTCTGCCGTCGCATTCACCGTCCCGGCCCGAGCGATCGAGGAGGCAAGGCAATGCCGATGAAGAACCGTCTGCGCGACAGGATCGACGACGGAGAGGCGGTGCTCGGCGCCTGGCTGGCCATTCCGGACACGTACAGCGCCGAACTGATGTCTCGTCTCGGTTTCGACTGGGCGACGATCGACATGCAGCACGGCCTGGTCGACTATCAGCGTGCGACGGAGATGCTGCAGGCGATGACCGCTTCCGACACGACGCCGATCGTGCGAGTGCCCTGGAACGAGCCCGGGATCATCGGCAAGATGCTCGACGCGGGCGCTCACGGCATCATCGTTCCGATGGTGAACAGCCGCGCCGAGGCGGAAGCGGCGGCATCCGCTTGCCGCTACCCGCCGCGCGGAAAACGCAGCTTCGGCCCCTTCCGGGCCGGCCTGCTCCACGGCGGAAACTACCTCGAGGAGGCGAACGAGCAGATCTACTGCATCCCGATGATCGAGACCCGGCAGGCGCTCGACAACCTGGACGACATCCTGTCCGTGCCCGGCCTCGACGGCGTCTACGTCGGTCCGAGCGACCTCAGCGTGTCGCTGGGCCTCCGGCCGGCTGCCGACCAGGAGGACGAGCAGTTCACGGCCGCGATCGACAGGATTCTCGACGGATGCAGGCGCCACGGGCTGTTTGCCGGGGTCGCCGGCACCGTCAAGGAGGCGCCGAAGCGGATCCGGCAGGGGTTCCGCTTCGTCGAGGTGGCGCGCGACGGCGGTTCGATGGCCAAGGCGGCGCTCCAGGACCTTCGCACCGTCCGTGCGTCCATGGACCGCGGGGACGAGGCCTGAGCCGCCTGAGCGGGGCCCCGCGGGGGCTGCCGCGGGACGGCTGCAAGGAGGTCATCGTCTCGGCAGGCTTCCGTCTCCTGCCGGGCGAGTCCCGGGGAAACAAGGTCTGGAACGAATCGTCTCGGCAAGCGTTCTCACTGCAGAGGCGTGTCGGTGGCGCGCCGACAGGAATGCCGGCCGACACGGAAGGCCGAACACGGGAACGTCGAACACAGGAACTTCGAACACAGAGGCGAATGCAGAAGCCAGGAGGTAGGGTCGAACGATGTCGCGAATGAAGCTCGGATTGGCAAGGGGACTGGTGCAGGTTCTGGGGGTCGGTCTGGCATTGGCAGTGGCCGTGCCGGCCGTGGCAGTGGACGGCGAGGAGAAGAAGGTTCGCCGGATTCAGATCGAGAAGGTCGTGGAGTGCGAGGACGGCGAGAACTGCGGCGAGCGTGCGAGCCGGGTGGTCTTCGTCGGCGACGACGGCGATGTCCGTGTTCTCCACGGCGACGATGGCGAGTGGGTTGCCGAGGACGACGTCGGCCTCTTCGAGGCTGATGGGCACGACATCGTCCTGATCAGGGATGAGCACGGGGACGGCGAAGCCGGCGAGTCGGTACGGCGGCGCGTGCACCGGGTGATGAAGCAGCTTGGCGAGCGCGGTTCGCGCCTGCACCTGCGGCACCGCGTGCGGCACCGCGGCGGCGCGTTTCTGGGCGTGCAGCTCTCCGATCTGACCCCGGAATTGCGCGCCCACTTCGGCGTTCCGGAAGACGCGGGCGTCATGGTCGGCAAGCTCGTGGATGACAGCCCGGCACTCCGCGCCGGCCTGGAGGTCGGCGACATCGTCACTGCGGTCGACGGTGAACCGGTGGCATCCGCGCCGGCGCTGGCGCGGGCCGTCCGTGGCCGCGAGGACGGCGATACCGTGATGCTCGAGGTCTGGCGCGACGGCCGGATGCAGAAGCTCGGCGCCACTCTGGAAGAGCGAGGGGAAGAGCGGAGTCGGCGCGTTCGGATGTCCCGCGCCGGCGCCAGGGGGGACGGTGCCGGGGAACACGAAGCCCGCGTGATCGAGGTCAAGGTCGCCTGCGAGGACGGCGAGGACTGCACGGTCGATGTCCACGACGCGAACTCCTTCGAGTTTGCGGCCTCGGCCTGCGGCGACCACAACGAGTGCGAGGTGAACGTCGACTGCACCGGCGGCGACTGCGCCTGCACCGTGAACGGGGAAGCGGTCGACTGTTCGACGTCGCCCGGCCTGCCGGGCCTTCCGCAGTAGCGGCCCGGCCGGCAGGCGCGCCGACAGGTTGCGGAGTCAGGCTCTTCGCTGTCGCGTCACTGTCGCGGAAGGAACGCCCCGGATGCCACTTGAACGACTCGGCCTGACCGAACTCCTCGCCCTGCTCGACGCCGGAGAGTGCTCCTGCGTAGAGCTGATGGGCAGGGTGCTCGACCGGGTCGAAGCGACGCACTCACGCCTGAACGCCGTGGTCAGCACGAGGCCGCGGGAAGCGCTTCTCGTCGACGCCGAGGCCGCCGACCAGCAGCGGGCCGCCGGCGAGGCGCGTCCGCTCGAAGGGATGCCCTTGGGCGTCAAGGACCTCGAAGACGTGGCCGGGATGGTCACCAGCATGGGCTCGCGGGTCTTCCGGGACAACGTGGCCGAGAGCGATTCCACTCAGGTGGCGAGGTTGCGGGCCGCGGGCGCGATCGTTGTCGGCAAGACGAACACGCCGGAGTTCGGGTTCACGGCGATCACGAAGAATCCGCTGTTCGGCGTCAGCCGCTCGCCGTGGGATCCGGAGCGAACGCCCGGCGGTTCGAGCGGCGGCGCCGCGGCGGTGCTTGCGGGCGGGGTCCTGCCCCTGGTCACGTCTTCGGACGGCGGCGGCTCGATTCGCATCCCGGCCAGCTTCACGGGCGCCTTCGGCCTCAAGCCGAGTCAGGGCAGGGTGCCGCGGGGCCCGATGCGGTCGTGGGACTACGGGAGCACTGCCGTCTACGGTCCGCTGACCCGGACCGTCGCCGACGCCGCCCTGTTCCTGGACATCGTCGCGGGCCCCTCGCCGTGCGATCCTGGCTCGTTGCCGGCGCCGGGCCTCTGCTACCGCGAAGTGTTCGACTCCGGTCTGCCGGCTTCGACCCGGATGGCCTGGTCGCCGCATCTCGGCCATGCCCGGGTCCAGTCGGACGTCGGCCGCGTCGCGGCAGAGGCGGCGACCGTGTTCGAGGAGGCGGATCTGACGGTCGAACCCCTGGAAGAGCACGTGGCCGCCGGTCCGCCGATGCTGACGGCGGCCTGGGGCGTGCTCGGCAACTTCTTTCTCGCCGGTCAACTTCACGAGCCGCTCCGGAACCGGCGCCAGGACATGACGCACTCCTTTGCCGACGCGCTGGAGCGTTCGTGGGAGATGACCCCCGAGGCCTTCGGGGAGGCCGCGCGTGAGCGCGGACGCCTCAACCAGTGGTGCGGCGAGGTGTTCGACCGGTTCGACCTGCTCCTGACCCCGACCGTGCCGTACGACCCGCCGCCGGCGCGCGGTCCCTTCCCGACTCGCACCGGGGGGCGTGAACAGCTGCCGGCCGGCGTTGCCGCGTTCACGATCCCGTTCAACATGTCGGGTCATCCGGCCGCCACGGTACGGGCCGGCTTCTCCGACGCCGGCCTGCCGGTGGGCCTGCAGATCGTGGGACCCCGCCACCGGGACGACCTCGTTCTCCGAGCGGCGCGCGTGTTCGAGCGGGCTCGCCCCTGGCACCCGAACTGGCCGAAGGTCTGAGAACGCTGGCCGAGTCGCCGGGCGGCTCGCGCCGGCGGACAGGGAGTGTCGGCAAGGCGACGTCGGGTGGGCGAGCGCGGCCGGACCATCGTGTTGTCGGCAGGTGCCACTGGCGGGAGATCGGTGGTGCGGCCGTCGGAGTGCAGCAGCTTGACGGGCTGGCGGTGCCCTCTCCCAGTGTGTTCGCCCATGAGATCGGCCACAACTTGGGCGGTCACCACGAGCCGGCGACGTTCGCCGATTTCGAGGCGTATCAGTCAAGCGCAGGAGAGTGGGGGATGGCCCTGGATGTTCGGCCACACGGACATGACCTCCTGCAGCGAGCGCGAGGGGCGGGGTGACGCGCTGTACTGCGCGAATACGATCATGAGCTACGGCGTGGACGCAGGCAGAGATGACGACCCCAGGGCCTGGGCTGTCACGGAACCGTTCCACTCGTTCGTCCGGCACGAACCGAACGGCTGGACGATCGGCGTCGCCGGTACGAGCGAGGTCGAACGGGTCTTCCACGAGACCGTTTCGGTGGCCGCGGCAGGCGGTGCGGCGCCTTGGAAGGCCGAGCAGGTTCCGCGCCGGATCGGCGTCCGCTGGACGGGTCGTGACACGGTGCGGGTGAGCTGGTCAGAGGATCTGTCGGACGCCGGTGGGTGTTCGTGGCCCCGGTCACCACGGCGTGAGAACTCGCCACGGCGTGGGAAGCCGTCGGAGAGCAGCGCGGCGGGTGCGCCCTCAGAGCAGCCTGATGACGGCGACGATAATGCCGGTCTGAGCGGCCATGGCGCCGAACATCCACTTCAGCAACTCGGCCTTGGCACCTGCGATGTCCGCCTTGGTCGCCGCCCGGAGGTTCTCGATGTCCGCCTTGGTCGCCAGGTTGCTGTTCAGCAGGGCGACGTGTTCCGTCGCGAGCACCTCCGCCTGCTCCTCGGTGAAACCGTGGCCGGTGAGGTTCTTCACGAACCGGTGAGTATCGAATGCGATCGCTTCGGACATGCGGGCATTCTAGCGCCTGGCCGAGTCTGCCGCCCAGTGTGCGCCCGCTGCGGGCAGCGGATGGCGGCTGGAGGGTGGCGCTGCCGATGGCGAACTTCCGCTGCGGGCTTGTCTGTTCAGATTCGGTCTTCCGGGGCGGATCTATGGTGTCACCGTGACCTTGATGGCGCCGGAGCGCTTGTCGCCGGCGATCTCGAAGGCGCGCTTGATGTCGTCCAGCGGCTCCTCGTGGGTCAGCAGGCCGGAGTAGTCGCCTGCGGATGCCGTCAGGAGGCGGACCGCCTCCTCGAAGTCCGCTTCGCCCGCCCGGCGTGCGTAGCAGTTCGACCACTGCAGGCGCGCCTCCTTGCCGAGGAGAGGTTGGGGGTCGAGGGTCAGGGGGCCCAGGAAGACGCCGAGGACGCTGATCGTGCCGCCGGGCGCCAATGCCGCTGCGGCGACGCTCATCGTGTCCGCGGCGCCGCCGACCGTCTCGACGACCAGATCGGCGTCGACTCCGGCCAGCTCGTCAGGCGACTCGGCGTCAAGCGCCTCGTGGACGCCGAGCCGCTTCGCCAGGCGAGCCTGGTGTTCGTGGCGCGCGGAGATCCCGATCCGGTCGAAGCCCCAGGCCCGCGCCACCGCGGCCACGGCGAGACCGATCGAGCCGGCGCCGAGGATCAACAGCCGGCCCGGCGGTCTGCGGTCGTCGAAGCCGGCCAGGCGCAGACCGTGGACGGCCACCGCGAACGGTTCGGCGAGTGCGGCAAGTGCGGGCGCGAGAGTTGTCGGAACCCGGTACAGGCGGTGCGCCGGAACGACGACGGCGTCGGCGAAGCCGCCGGGGCGGTGAAGACCGTGGATCCCCAGGTCCCGACAGATGGAGTCCCGTCCTTCGCGGCACGGACCGCAGTTGCCGCAGGATGCGAGCGGCTCGACAACGACCGGCTCGCCGCCGTCGAGGCCGCTCACATCTGGGCCCAGGGCGTCGACGACGCCCGCCATCTCATGCCCCATGGTCGAACCCGGGGCAATGATCGGCTGCGGGCTGTGAACGAGATGCAGATCCGTGCCGCAGAGCCCGCAGGCCGTGATCCGGACGCGCACCTCGCCGGGGCCGGGTTCCGGCAGTGGCCGTTCGGCGACCGCCACCCTTCCCGGTCCCAGGTAGACGCCGGCGCGCATCCTCGTCGTCATGGCGCTGTTGTTTCCTTCCTGCCCTTCCCGGGTCCGAGACAGGCGGGCAGCGCGAGCAGGAACAGCGCCCACCGCTGGATCTCCGTATCGCGCCAGTTCGCCTCGAACAGTCCCGCGACGTTGAGGGCCAGCAGAGCGAACAGGACACCCAGATGGAGATCCGCCCTGGGTCCTGCCCGACCGCCCTCGCCGCGATAGCGCTTGATGGCCTGGGCGGCCGCCGCGCTCATCAGCCACAGGTAGCAGAGAAGCGACGGGATCCCGCGGCCTGCGGCCATGTGGACGAACGTGTTGTGCAGATGCTTCACCCGGGCCCGCACCGAGGTCGGGTGACGGTAGATCGGATACCACTCGCGGACCATGGCCGGGCCGATGCCCACGAGGGGCCGGTCGGCGATCATCTGGCCGCCGGCCCAGAGCATGCAGAGCCGGTCGTAGTTCGATGGGTTGTGGACGTCGATCATCGAGGTTGCACGCTGCCAGTATGCGGGCCACAGCGTTGGCGCCACTGCGGCCAGCGAAACGCCCGCCAGGACCAGGGCAGCGCCATAGCCAGCCAGAACGCGGCGGCGCTGCAGCGCAAAGGCGGCGGTGGCGACCGCGAAGGCGCCGAGCCAGGCGCTGCGGGTGAGGGTCAGGACGAGCGCCGCGCCGACCACGGTCAGAGCGATCCAGTTCACCTGCCTGCGCCAGCCGCTGCCGCTGGGGACTCGGCCCGCGAGCAGCGCCAGGCCAAGGAGGAGCACGCCGGAGAACGTCATGTAGTGCGAGAACGGTCCCGGGATCCGTTGATGCAACGGGCCGTGGTCCGTGAACGCGAACTGCGCCAGACCGTGAACCGCGAGGACGACGGAGATGGCGACGAGCGCGTCGATGACGAGCCGCGCCTGCCGTTCTCCCCGCACCAGCAACAGCGCCAGGGGGAGCGTCAACGCGGAGTAGAGCTGGGACAGCTCGACGAGGCTGGTTGCAGGGTCGTACGAGAAGGCCGCGGAGAGGACGAAGCAGAAGGCGTAGGCGGCCAGCGGGCGGAGGAGCTGCCGCCGCCGCCGCCGTTCCTCGTCATCGGCCGCGAAGAAGAGGCGTCGCCGCCGGACGGCCGCCCAGACCAGGGTGAAGAACAGCAGGCAATTCGAGAGGGCGATCCCGAAAGTGGTCACGAGCTGACCCAGGAAGAGCCAGAAGCCGACGCTTCCCTTCGCTTCGCGGCAGGGCCGGAGCACGGCGAGGTCGATCGCCTCCATCGGCCCCTGCGTCCGCTGCATGACGGTCAGTCTATGCGTGTTCGGCTTCGCACTCCGGTCACCGTCAACCCTGGACGCAGCACCTGGACGCGTATGTCCCTGAGCCCGTTCGGCGCAGCGGCCGCGCCCGCCACCGGCTCGAAGGCGATCAGGTACTGGGAGCGAAGGGCGCGTGCGATCTGACGATGGATGCGGTCCAGATCGTCGACCGAGTCTGCGGCGTGATACTGGCCGCCGCTGCGGTCGGCCAACGTCCGCAGCGCGTCGATCGTCGCCCGGTCGGCCACGCGCAGCGCGATCGGGTAGGTCGCCACGCCAGCGAGCTCGACCTGGGCGAGCACCCGCTCGAGATCCAGGTTGCTGTCGGTGTCGGCGCCGTCGCTCAGGACGACGAGAGCCCGCCTGTCCGGCCGTCCGGCGAAGGAGGAGACCGCGTAGGCGATGCCGTCGTGGAGGCGGGTCGAGCCCCAGGCGCGCAGGCCGTCGGCAGCGTAGCGCAGCAGGCGGGTGTCGCCGGTGAAGGGCGTCAGCCGCTGGATGTCGTGGTTGAAGACGAGCAGGCTGGCGGCGTCGCGCTCGGTCAGCACGTCCTCGAAGAAACGCTGCGCACTCGTGGCTGCGACCCGGACGCTGCGCCCGAGAGAACTGGAGACGTCCATCAGAAGAGCGACGTTCAACGGCCGGTCGGCAAGGCTGCGGATGTCCCGGACCGGAGCCTCGATGCCCTGGTGAAGAACTCGGAAGTCCGCCGGTCCGAGGTCGGTGGTCGGGCCGGCCTGTCGGCCGCCGACCGTGACGAGCATCTCGACCAGGCGGACATCGATCTTCTCGGGCGTGCCGGTGCCCAGAAAGGCGAGATCCTCGACCTGTTCCCCGGAACGGAGCCTGGCCGCGGCGCGAACGAAGCTCAGCGGCCTTCGCGATCCGGCCGGAACGTGGCAACGGAAGGGCGGCGAGATCATCCGTTCCAGCGGTTCCGCGCCCAGGAAGCAGTCGACGTGCCGGAGTTCGCGGCCTGACGGCACGTCGACGCGGACTGCCAGGTCGAGCGTCTCCTCCAGACGGTCCGACTCGGGACGTTCCAGGCCGATCGCGAACGGGCGCTCTTCCCGTTCGATGTCGAGGCCGTGCCGTGCGAGGAGCTTCCCTCTGCGGTCGTGTCCGCGTACTTCGACGCGATGACGCTGTCGGGGCAGGTCGACGGCCTGAACGAAGGGCGGCCTGCCGACCCTGGCGACGGTCTGGCCGTCACGCAGAAAGACGACCTCGGCGACGCCGGGGCTGGCGGCGGCGCGCGCGGTGAACGAGGATCCGGGCACACGGCCGTCCGGCGCCAGCAGCTCGACGCTCGGCAGCTGGTTCAGCACGATCGTCTCGCGGCGGCTCAGCAGGTGGAGATCGGGCACTTTCGGCGCCACGGCAAGCTCCGGCACTTCGAGCATGCGGCTGCTGCGCAGCAACCCGCGCCCCAGGCGGTCCTCGGCGCGGAGCTCGATGCGGTAGGCGCCGGCAGGCAGACGACGGTAGAAGTCGACCGCGATGCGCGGTGCGCTGCCGCCGACGTCCACCGAATCGACCGGAATGCCGCCGCTGATGTGATGCGTGACGACAAAGGCGTCTGCGAGCCGGCTGCCGAGAAAGACATCACCCGTGATCGTCACCCGGTCGAGGATCTGGCCGGCGCCGAGTTCGGCGAGATGTTGTCGGGGCAGCCGCAGCCGGCCGCGAATCGCGGTGCGGCGGTTCTCGCTGCCCAGGGCCTCGAACTCCAGCGAGACCCCCGGCAACGCCATCGCGGCGGGATCGAGGACGGCCTCCACGCGCAGAAAGTCTCTGAGCCAGATCGGAGTATCCGCCTGGACGCCGGCCGGACTGCCGGTCCAGCCCAGCCGCTCGATGAGTTCGCTCCAGCCGACGGCATCTTCGAGCCTGCGCTCCAGGCGGCGTCGCTCGTTCGCTGCCAGGCAGCGCCTTCGTTCCGCCTGGTCCAGGATCCTCAGTGCATCGGCCGGCGGCTGCGCGGCTGCGTCTGTCGCGTTGTCCGACGTCCTGGGGGCGAAGGCGAGGTCCACGTCGGACAAGGGCGACCACAGGCTGAACGATCGGGGGTCGAAGTTGACCTGCTGCACGAACGCGAGCACGACCTGGCTCCTGGCTGGCGGCGGCGGCCGGCCGAGCTGATGCTCGAGCTCCCAGCGGTCGTAGGTCCAGATCTCGATCGGCCGCAGGGTCGACTCGCACGGTTCGACGAGCTGCCGGTCGGCCGGCTTTCCGGCCAGCAGCACGGCCCGCTCCATCTCGGGCGAGCGTTCGCGCAGCTGCTCGCGAGCTTCGAGATTCTGGCGCCAGCGCTCGAGCAGCCGCGGCGGCCGCGCTGCCCAGAAGGCGCGCAGGAAGCGTTCGCGAGCGCCGGGGCCTTCGAGTCGCTTGAAGGCCCGGCGCTCGTGGTCGGAGAAGAGAGGCTCGACGTCGGCGAACCAGCGGTCGTGGAAGTCGGTCAGGCGCGCCTGGGGGCGCCGGCTGGCCTGGGCCTCGGCCAGTTTCGCAGAAATCGCGGCCAGCGTTGCCGCGGCACACAGCAGCGGCGTGGCCGCGTGGAGACAACGGCGCCGGTTCTTCCGCTGATCCGAGCGAATCGACGTCTACTCCGGCAACAGCGCCTTGATCGCGTCTGAGGGCTCGAAGACGCTGGGGTCCACGTCGTCCCAGGAGACGGATTCGATGGTGATGATGTACTCCATGCCCATCAAGCTCGTCGAGGTCGAGGTAGCCAGCGTGACGCCGTCGAACTCCTTGTACTCGTCGAACGTGAGCGTCACGTCAGCCGTTCCCATCTCGTTGGTCATCGTCGCCTCCGCCCCGACCAGCAGGCCGGTGTCCGTGGCGAAGTACTGGGACGACTCGTTGCCGTCGGCATCGACGAGGTCGAGCTGGTAGACCGTCTGGCCGTTCCACTCCGTTTTCCCGATCGCCGTCTGCTCGGGGTAGAGCTCCTCATACTCCAGTTCACCGTGGAAGCGAGCTTCCCGCCTTGCCTGGGCGAGCATCTCGCCTTCGACCAGGCGGGCGCCTTGCATCGCGTCTTCCGCCCATGCGATCTGGCCGTTGTAGCCCTGCACGGCCTCGCCCATTCCGGGGAAGGAGATGGTCACCAGGTTCTTGTCCGGCACCATCTGATAGACGGTCATGTCGCCGGACATGCCCATCGCCGGCATCTCGAAGGCGCCCCTGGTAGTCGCCGAGCTGTACGCGCGCAGCGCGTCTTCGCCGCCGATGGCATCGACGTAGCGGGCGATGATCTTCTGCTCCTCCGTCAGTACCGGAGGGGGTGGAGGTTCGGCCGGGGCTGGTGCAACGCCTGCGTCATGGGCAGCGCAGGCGCCCAGCATCAGACTGCAACAGGCGAGAGCGAGGAGCGCCTGGCGATTCAGGGTCTTGTGGGACATGCATGGTCTCCTGGGGAATGTGTGTTGGTGTCGTACGTGACTACGCAGCAACGGACACGCGGTTGCACGCTCGACCCGTGGCTCGACCACACGCCGCGGCGACCGGGAGGTCGTCCCGGTTTGCCCGCTGGGTACGCGGGCTCGCGTCCGTGTTGGTCGGAACATATCCCGAATCCGCAGAGTGTCCTTGGCAGAGAGCGACCTTGGCAGCAGCGCCTACCGTTGCGAATGGTCCTGACCGGACCATCTTCTGGCCGCGGCCAGGGCCTCTTCCGACGGCGGCAGGGTGGGCTTGAGGCGCGCGGTGACATTGAAGGGCTCGGTGTCGATCTCGTCGAGGCTCAGCTCGCCGGAGAGGACGGCGTTCTTCCATGCCTGCTGCTGTTCCTCGCGTTCCTGGAACTCGGGCATCACTTCGCGCGCGAACAGCTCCAGGCTGCTCATGATGTCCTCGTGGGTGTTCTTGCCGGCCTGGTTGAGCAGGATGACCTGGTCCACGTGCGCCCGCTCGAGTTCCCGCAGGCGTCCGCGAATCGTCTCCGGTGAGCCGATCAGCTCGCTGTTGGAGCGCCTGCGGCCCTCGGGCGTCCGCTTCCATTCCTGGTAGCGCTCCCAGAAGTTGTTCGTGCGGGGCTCGAACGGCCCCTCCCTGTTGTAGAGCTGGAGAGCGAACTGGAAGAACGTCCAGCCGTCAGCCTTCCGTTGCGCCTCCTCGTCGGTGGGTGCGCACATGAAGCCGCTGACCGTGGCCAGATTCGGATTCGTCCGGTAGTCGCAGAGCTTGCGCTGGTCGTGGATGAACGTGTTGTAGTACGCGTTGACCCAGGCGCGGGCGGAGTCCAGGTCGACGAACTTGAAGCAGAGAGCGCCCATGCCGCGGTGGGCGGCGTAGCGGATCGTCTCGAGCTGCGAGCAGGCGACCCAGAGCGGCGGGTGAGGACGCTGCAGCGGTTTGGGGATCACGTTGCGCAGCGGGAAGTCGAAGTAGTGGCCGTGGTACTCCCAGCCCTCGTTCCAGAACATCGGCAGGCAGGCCTGGACCGCCTCTTCCCATACGATCCTCTTGTCACGGAAACTGCGGCCGAAGGGATGCAGTTCGGTGACGCTGGAGCCTTCGCCGAGTCCGAGTTCGACCCGGCCGTTCGAGACCAGATCGAGGGTCGAGACCCGTTCCGCCACCCGCGCCGGGTGATTCGTCGTCAACTGGACGATGCCGTGGCCCAGACGGATGTTCTCCGTCCGCTGCGACGCGGCGGCCAGGAAGACCTCGGGCGCGGAACTGTGGGAGTACTCCTCCAGGAAGTGGTGCTCCACCTCCCAGGCGTAGTCGTACCCGAGGCGGTCCGCAAGTGCGATCTGCTCCAGAGAGTCCTGGATCAACCGGTGTTCCGAGTCCGGCCCCCAGGGCTTGGGCAACTGGTGCTCGTAGAAGATGCCGAATTTCATGAATACAGACAGTAGCACCGCCCGGTCTCCGCCTTTCCTCATGCTCGTGATCGAGTTGCTCGTCGTGCTTCTGGTCCGCCGCTCGCCGCAGAACGCGGCCGGCGCAGGCGCGCGGCCGAAGCCGTCCCACGCCGAATGCGATCGGCGTGCAGTGCTGCTCGTGCCGCTGCTCGTAGCCGAGCGACGCCCCGAACACAGCACTGGCGAGTGTCTTCGATCCGTCGTCAACCCGCCTGGAACTCGTCTGCCAGACTCAACCTGACGACATGGATGCTGCTAGGGTCATGCGGCGGAGGTGATGACGATGGCGATGACGGCAGATCAGATCGAGGCGGCGTGCGCGGGACTGCGTGGCTGGAATGCGGATCCCGAGGCGCCTTCGATCTCGCGGGAGTATCGGTTTCCGTCGTTTCCGGCGGCAGTGCGCTTTGTCGACTTCGTTGCCGAACTGGCCGAGGCGGCGGACCATCATCCGGACATCGACATCCGCTACAACAGGGTCCGATTGACCTTGAGCACGCATTCCGCGGGCGGCGTGACGGAGAAGGACTTCTCGCTCGCCCGGGCGATCGATCAACGTTGATCCTCTCTGACAGCCTGCGGCCAAGGTCCGTGTCGTACCGCGAGCGGTCGGACTTCCGTCCGGCAAGGTGCGACGAGGGAGCACGTCGGGCCATGTGCGACCGAGGGGCAACGATGCCGGACGGGATGCATGGACGTTTCGATGCAGCGCGGCTTTGTCCACGGGCTGCTGCCAACCGGGACCGATGACCCGGCGCCTGCAAGCGGTAGAGCCGCGGCCGGCATCCGAAGCACCCGCGGCGCCTTTCTACCTGCCGGTCGGCAACGAGGTCGATCTGTTCCTGGCCGCTCACCGGGCACGGCTGCCGGTGCTGCTCAAGGGCCCGACCGGCTGCGGGAAGACCCGGTTCCTGGAGCACATGACGCACCGTCTGTACCGCGGCTCCGAGGCAGGCGCGCGGGCCGGCATCGACCAGCCGCTGGTCACGGTGGCCTGCCACGAGGATCTGACCGCCACGGATCTGGTGGGTCGCTACCTGCTCGAGGGCGACGACACGGTATGGATGGACGGTCCGTTGACGCGTGCGGTGCGCGACGGGTCGATCTGCTACCTGGACGAGATCGTCGAGGCACGCAAGGACACGACCGTGCTGATCCACGCACTGACCGACCACCGCCGCATCCTGCCGATCGAGAAACGCGGCGAGATCCTCCCCGCGCACCCCGATTTCCTGCTCGTGCTGTCGTACAACCCGGGCTATCAGAGTGTGGCCAAGGACCTGAAGCCCAGCACGCGCCAACGGTTCGTGGCGCTCGAGTTCGACTATCCGGCGCCGGCGATCGAGGCCGAGATCATCGCTCACGAGGCGGACGTCGACGTGACCCTGGCCCGCGACCTGGCCGAACTCGGCAAGCGCATCCGCAACCTGCACCACCGCGGCTTCGACGAGGGCGTCAGCACGAGGCTGCTGATCTACACGGCGCAGTTGATCGCCGGCGGTATCGGTGTACGCGAGGCCTGCGTCGCCGCGATCTGCCGGGCGATCACCGACGACGACGAGGTTCAGCGGGCGGTGACCGAGGTGGCATCGACTCTCCTGCCTTGACCGCCCGTCGCGGAAGTCGCGCTGCATTCGAAGCGTCCATGCGTCTCGGTTCATCCGGTCCGGCATCGTTGCTCCTCGGTTGCATGTGGACCGAGGTGCTTCCTCGTCGCGCCTTGCCGGACGGGCGCCAGACCGCTCTCGGTGCAACACGGACTTCTGCCGCGGGCTGTTGACCGGAGTTCAACTTGACGAGGTCGCCCGCGTCCTCGAGATCTACGTCGAGGCGATGCTGGGGCGGCCAGCCGCCGTCCGTCCGCTCGCCGACCTGGCCTCCGGCGATCGGTCGCGCGCGGGCCATGTGGACCTGCAAGGCGCCGCTGCCGCTGGGCGTCCGACGACGGACGGCGCGGCCTTCTACCTGCCGGAGCGGATCGAGCGGTTGCCCGACCGCCGCGAGAACTTCATGGTCTACCGGATGGCGGTGCTGCATCAGTTGGGCGGCGTGCTGTTCGGCACGTATCACCGCGGCCCGGTCCGTTTCGCGGAGTTCTTCGCCGGCTTCGAGGAGCCCGGCCTGGCGCGGGCGCTGTTCGGGCGCCTGGAAGGCGCGCGTATCGACGCCGCCCTGGCGCGCACGTTCCGGGGCGTTCGCCGGGACCTGTTGCGGCTGATCGACGACGCCCTGGGGGCCTGGCCTCGGGCTGCCGTCCCGCGGCGTGGAAGCCGGTCCCGCGAAGCGGCTCTGCTCGATCTCTCCGGCGCGCTGCTGATGGTCCAGCGCGTGCTGCTGACGGAAGGTCTCCCGGATCCGGTCCATTCAGTCCATCCGGGCCGCACGTCGTGGCGGCCGCTTTCAGGCCGGCTTTCCGCGGCTCCTGAGCGTGCGTCCGACCTGCCCCACGAATCCGACCTGCCCGACGAAGTCGTGTCCCTGCTTCGACCCGGCGCCGCCGTGGAGAGTACCCGCCGCGCGGTGCGCTCTCTCTATCCGGCATTCGCCGCCCTGCGCCCGAGCGGTCAGCTCGTCGACTCCGGCCTGCCGGTTGGAACCGCCGCTGAGGAGGACAGGCCGGAACCTGCCGCGGAGCGCGGTCCGGAGCCCCTCGGGATGCGTGTTCCGGCCCATCACGGCGACCTGGCGCCGGAACGCGTCGAACTCCGAAGAGAATGGCAGGAACTCGCCTCCGAGGTGAAACTGCGCGACGACGTGGAGCCGGGCCCGATCGCCGCCGGTCTGATGGAACAGCTTCAGGTGGACGAGCTCGGTGCGCTCAGCTTGCAGGACGGCGACCTCTCGGGCACGGCCGGTCTTCCGCTGACCGACCTCGACATGACCGGTGCGATCGAGGCGGAAGGGGGGCACGAGGGTGGCGAGGACCGGACACCGATCGAACTGGATCCCGAAGAGCTCGCCGCCCGGCTCGAGGAGCTTTCGGAACGTCTCGAGCGTGAGCTCGCGGCGGCGGGCCTGGAGCGTGACCGTGAGCAGGTTCACTACTACGACGAGTGGGACCACGAACTGGGCGGCTACCGCCGGCGCTGGTGCCACTTGCGGGAACGACCGCTTGAGCCGCCCGAGCCGGGCGTGCATGGCGCCGGGGCGCCGGCGGGCCGCTTCGTCGCCGAGACGCGCCGCCGCCATGCCGATCTGCTGCACCGGGTTCGACGGCAGTTCGAGTTGCTCAAGCCGGAGGAGTTCCGTCGTGTGCGGCGCCTGATCGAAGGGGAGGAGCTCGACCTGGACCGCGTCGTGGAGACGCACGTGGACCGCCGCGCCGGCGTCGCCCCGGACGGCGCCGTCTACATGAGCCGGCGCCGCCGGCACCGCGACGTCGCGGCGGCGTTCCTGCTCGACATGAGCGCGTCGACAGATGCCGAGGCGCCCGTGGACGAGCCGGCGCCGGGGTCGGGAAAGACACCGGAGCCCGAGTACGTGGGCGTTTTCGACGACTTCGACTGGTCCGACAATCCGCAGCCGCGGCCGCCTGGACGCCGAGTGATCGACATCGAGAAGGAGTCGCTCGTCCTGATGGCCGACGCGCTCGAGACCCTGGGCGACGAATACGCGATCTACGGGTTCTCCGGTTTCGGCCGCAAGGAAGTCGAGTTCTTCGTCGCCAAGGAGTTCGAGGACCAGCTCGACCGCGACGCCGAGGACCGGATCGCGGCGATGGAGCCGAAACGCAGTACCCGCATGGGACCGGCAATCCGGCACGCGGCGGTCAGGCTCGCCGAGCGCGAGGCGAAGGTCAAGGTGCTCCTCATCCTCTCCGACGGCTACCCCCAGGACTTCGACTACGGCACCGACCGAGCCTCGCGCGTCTACGGCATCCGCGACACGATGGTCGCGCTCCGCGAGACGGAGCGTCAGGGCATCTCCACGTTCTGCATCACCGTCGACCCGGCCGGCCACGACTACCTGCGCGAGATGTGCCCCGAGCGCCGCTACCTGGTGATCGACGAGATCGCGGCGCTCCCTGTCCAGTTGCCGAAGGTGTACCGCGGCCTGACGATCTGACGGGACGCTGCGACCGTTTGGCTTCGGCTAGCTCGCCCCGTAGTCCGGCTGTCAACCCCAAGGTATAGTCCCCTTGCCAAAGCCACTCTTCCAATGAATGAACTACGAGCCAAGCGAAAGCCCAACTCGCCCCGAATCGTTCATATCCCCTTGGCGACGGTTACATCAACTCTCTTTGGCGGAGCCATGAAGGTCGACCGTCATCGGTGAATCCGTTTGCGCGTCTGTTGCTTGCGACGACCTTTGCGGTACGCCCAAGCCACAATCCCGCATCCCAAGAGGATTCCGGAGACAGCGCCTACCCGCAACTCAGGAGACACCACGACCGCCACCAGAATCACTGTGCCACCAATAGTGGATAGCACGACTACAGTCGCAATCGCCAACGCTCTGGACACATCACGGTTCATGTCAGCCCGTCAGCCTCAAGCTCATCACATGTCCGTTCCTGTGAGACCTCCCCGGTGCCTTGTGAGCCATCGCCATCTCCTGTCGTTCGTTGACGTGCGTACATGATATCAAGCCCAGTCAACCCTTCCGTACAATCGGCTTTGCAATCGTTGGGACTGTCTGTGCAACGACTGATCGGGTCGTCGCCTCGCCCTGGCAGTCTCGGGTCACGATACACGACTGGGGAGTGTGAATATCTCAACTGAGAGGAGACGAAAAGCATGAAGGATCTTGCGATCATCGTCTATCTGTTTCTGATGCTGCCCTTGTCGGCTGTCGCTGGCGATCACCCCAGGACTGTCGGGCCACGTGACGTCGACGGTGGCCATGAATGGGTGGCCGCTTCGAGAGTGTTGGCTACAGACGGATCGGTGAAACCGATTCGCATGTCCGATCGGTTACGGGATGATCTGGAGTGGCAGCTCCAGCGGAGCGCGGTTGATCACGGACTGGAAGACGGCCAGGTTCCATCGACCGGCGACTATTGCTCACCGATCAGTAGTGTTATTACACCCCCTCCTGGAGAATCGGATGGACGGTTCAGCACGGTCCTGCTGTTGTCCGAGGTTGCGGTGAGCGCGACTCTTGAGGACGGAATTCCCGGTTTCGACGGTATGGGTAACCCAGTGGTCCTGTTCTCGCTATCCGACACGGTACCGCTGCACGCCCATTCGCCGATACCTCAGTACGTTCTGGTGCCGTTCGACCGTCTCGTCATATCGGGACGTGTCTTCTGCAGAGTGAATGTCATCGTGCACTTCTGGGAGCAGAACGAACCGCCGCAGATCGGCGATCGGGTTGTAGTTGTCGGATCGTGGACTGCTGATGGCGTGGTGCGGATGGGCAAGTGGCATCATACAGGAGCATTGGCTCTGGTCGGCGAGGAAGGGGCCCTGACCTGGAAGTTTGCGGTGAACAACACGGGCCCTCGGACTCTCGCTGGCCTGCAACGGCGAGTGGATGAGGCTGTACTCGGGAACCTGTTTGATTTCACGGCGCACCTGGTCAGCCAGGAGGTTGGTTCGCCGGAGCGCCGAGAGTTCGCCGAAAACTGGTGGAAACTCCACGAAGACGGCTGTCGCGTTGTTGAAGTAGTTGTGAGAGAGGGTGTCCTGGTCCGAGTGCGCAAGATCTGTTCACGTGTTCCCGTTGGCCGCTGAGCAGCAGCCCGTGGCAGAAATGATCTGAAGAATCGGTGTGTTGCGCCATCCATGAATGCGTGACAGGGCTTGGGCATCGTTCTGCATGATCCCCTTCGGACGCCGGCCGATGCACTGGGTCCGCGTCCACGACCTGCCCGACCATGGCTCCGCGGGTTGTCGATCGGTCGCCGTTGGCCGCGTTGCTCGCGGCGGGAAGACCAGGCGACACAGGTCCCCGGCGCTCGGTACTGCGGGGCGCCGGTCCGGGCCTGCGGGGCGCCGGTCCGGGCCGTTCGCCGATGCGGATGGCTCGCGGCTCGCTCGGACCGGGTGACGGGCGTTCCTGCCTTCCAGATCAGCCTGGATCGGCCATGATGATCTGCAGTCGTCGAGCCTGTTCCCGAAGCCAGTCCGCCGCGTCGGGCCACTCGTCCTCGTCCTCGCGGGTCCATTTCCTCTCGACGGAGGCTGACCGGTCCCGGTGGCTCGGGCTTTCCACGATTTTCTGGTCAGCCATGGCGCTGTCGATCTTCCAGGAGTATTGCTGAATTCGGCTGGTGCGTCCTTCGGACACCCCGTGTGCGGTGCGGATGTACAGCCTGAGTACCTCCTCGCCAATGAAGATGCCGATGCGGTCACCGTGTGAATTCAAGGGGCTTGTCCGCTGCTTGGCGCCTCGCCATTCGTTCTTCTGACCAGGCAGGCCGGCTCCTTGCTGCTCGAGGTACCTGAAGAAGGCCTGTGGCCGGCTGACCTCTTCCACGCCCTCCACGTCGACACGGACGTCGCAGCGTTCACCCATCTCCCGGCACCTCTTCGCGCTTGCCCGATAGTCGCGTGCATGGGGATCGAGAACGTGGTCCTCGTGTCCGGGCACAGCCTGCATGGTGGAGCCTGCGGCCTTGGAACCTGCCGGGTAGAGGCTGGCCGGGTGGATGTTCGGGCGGATTGCCTTGCCGGCCAGGCGCTCGGCGTTGCGCCGGTCCAGACTCAGGAGGGCTCCGGCCACGTTGCGCACCATCCGACTTGCGGTGTCCTCGGCATGCCAGGGGCCGTCCTCGATCCGCCACCTGAGCCCCCCATTGCCCGTGGATCGATCCGCCTCGCGGCCTTCCGGTGGGTCCACGGCCCGATCGGTCCACGGCCATCGTTTCAGGGCGAGTCGGACCAGCTCGCCGGCGCGGCGCGACAGGGCCTCCCGGTTCCATTCCGTCTCTTCTGCCAGGCGGCGGGTCAGACCGATCGTGCTCTGTCGGTACACGTCGCACTTCTTGTCGAACGTGGCAGTTCCCAGCAGCGAGTTCGTGACATCGCCGCTCAAGGTCAGGTTCGCCAGACGGTGGCGATTCTGCTCGTGGATCTCTTCGGCTTCTGGCCCCAGCGCCTGTTTCCACTCGTCGGTCAGCTTCTGCGGCATCACGTGCTCGACGGTCAGCCGTCCGCGAGCCGGGGACTCCTCCCGATGCTCGGCTTCCATGAGTGCGCAAAGGACCGCTTTGGAGGCCCTTGTAGCGTGTCCTCCGTAAGCTCGCCGCGTGCGGATTCCATGCTCCGCTTCCTTGTCCGTGGGTACGCCGACCCGCCTGTTGCGGAGGCGGCGAATGCGTCCGAGCCAGTACTCCACGCAGTCTTCGTCTCCGCGCGGTCCGGCGCCGTGGGCCAACTCGGTCGCGGCCCGGTTCATTCCGTTTGTCGATCGCTCCGCCAGCCACAGTCGCGTGACCCAGGCAGCGATCCCCGCCAGGATCCTCGCGAGCTCGTGGTCCGTCATCCCGCTCACGTTCCTGGACGCGTCGTGGAGCAGACGCAAGCTCAGCGGGCGGTGGACGTGGATGCCCATCGCGCGGAGGTGGCGGATCTCTCGTTCCACGTGGCCGTGTGGGTGGCTTCCGGCGCTTCCGGTCAGGATCCCGTAGAGCCTGGCTTGCCGCGTCAATTCGCGGCACAGAGCGACCCGATCCTCGACGTCGCCGGCGTTCTCTCCGTGCTTGACGAGCCAGCGGCGGAGGTTCTCGTAGACGTGATCGATCCCGATCACCTCGCCGGTTCGCCACCTGAGAAGATCCCGAAGGAAGGTGTCCACAGGCTCGCTGCGGTGCTCGGCGCCGAGAGCACGCTCCATGACCAACCAGCAGTCGCGGTGGAGGTGCTCTTGTCTGCTGTCGGGAAGGCCCAGCAGCAGCCAGTTCTTCACTTTCTCGCTCTCGGTGAGCGGTCTGCCGGTGGCGTTCAGGCTCTCGAAGATCTGCTGCGGATCCTCGTGTTCGTCCAGGCTGATGCTCACCACTCCAAGCCGCTGCAGGCCCTCGAGCAGTTGACCGGCATCGCTCCTGTCGACGATTCGATGGATGATCTTCCACGCCTGGGTCACTGCACCGCTTCCTTCCGGCTCGCCTTCCAGGCCGCGTCGATACTCCTCTTCGTCGCCTTCCTGGAGTCGGAGCTTCGGGTGCTTCTCCGTCGGTTCTCCGGGGTTCGTCGGTCCGGGGTTCGTCAGCAGGTCGTCGCGGATGTCCTGCGCCGTCCACTCGCCATGAGCGCCTTCGGGGCCGAGCTTCTCTGCGATGCACGCCAGGAGGATGCTCACCGTGGTGAGCCGCTGCTGGCCGTCGACGACTCGGATCGTCCTCACCACACCCGGCGGTCCAGGTTCGGGGAAGGTCAGCATCGTGCCGCCGTAGTGTGCCGCCCTGTCCCCGGCGACGGCGACGGTCAGAAGATCGTCGATGAGCCTCTCGATGTCGGTCCTTCTCCAGCGATAGCGCCGTTGCCAGCGAGGAACCACGTACTTGCTTTTTTCGCGCAGGAGGTCGAGGAAGCTGATCTGAGCGGGCTTCATGGTGTCGCGTGGTTCCTTCCAGGAGGTTCTGGGGTCATGCGAGAGTCGTTGCCGGGCTGCCGCCGATCTGCTGTTCGCGGCGGGAAGACCATGCGGCGGAGGTCCTCGGCGCTCGGTGTTGCCGGGCGACGGTCCGGCTCGGGCCGGTCGCCGGTGCGGATGGCTCGCGGGTCGCTCAACCGGGTGACGGGCGTTCCCGCCTTCCAGCTCGGTCTGGATCGGCCAGGATGATCTGCAGTCGTCGAGTCTGTTCCCGGAGCCAGTCCGCCGCTTCGGGCCATTCGTCCTCGTCCTCGCGAGTCCATCGCCTCTGGACTGACACGGACCTGCCCTCGTGGCTTTCTTCCAACGGGTTTCCGACGATTTGCTGGTCAGCCATGCCGCTCTTGAGCTTCCGGGAGTAGTGCCGCATTCGACTGGCGTCTTCCTCGGACGCCTTCCCGAGTCCGGAGCGCACGTACAGCCTGAGGACCTCCTCGCCAAAGAAGATACGGATTCGGTCCCCGTGTGAGTTCATCGGACTTGTCCACTGGTACGGTCCTCGCCAGTCGTCCGTTTGACCCGGGAAGGCAGCTCCGCGGGTCTGGAGGAACCTGAAGAAGAGCTGTCGCCGATTGACCTCCTCTACCCCCTCCACGTCGACACGCACGCCGCAGCGTTCACCCATCTCCCGGCACCTGTTCGCGCTTGCCGGATAGTGGCGTGCATGGGGATCGAGAACGTAGTCCTCGTGTCCGGGCACAGCCTGCATGGTGGAGCCTCCGACCTTGGAACCAGCCGGATAGCGGCTGGCCGGGTGGATGTTCGGGCGGATTGCCTTGCCGGCCAGACGCTCGGCGTTGCGCCGGTCCAGACTCAGGAGGGCTCCGGCCACGTTGCGCACCATCTGACTTGCGGTGTCCTCGGCATGCCAGGGGCCGTTCTCGATCCGCCACCTGAGTCCCGCGTTGCCCGTGGATCGACGGCCCGTGGATCGATTGGCCGTGCCTTCATCAGCCGGGGGGCGACCGTGCTTGGGGGGTGCGACGCGGTTGAAACGGTGTGCGAGGCGCTTGCCTTGGCTATCTGCGAATAGACGCCAGCCACGTTGGTGTGGTGCGACGCGGCTGAGACGGCGCGCGAGGCGCTTGCCCGTGGTTCGATTAGCGAGGGGCCGCTCCACTTCGTGGCCTTCCGTTCGCACGACAGCCTGTTCGGACCACGGCCATCGTTTCAGGGCGCGTCGGGCCAGTTCCTCGGCGCGTCGCGACAGGGCCTGCGGGTTCCATTTCGTCTCTTCGGCGATGCGGCGGGTCAGGCCTACCGGGCTCTTCCTGTACTCCTCGCACTTCTTCTCGAACGCGGCGTTTCCCAGCTTCCGGTTCGCGGCCTCGGAAATCAGGGTCAGGTTCGCGAGGCAGTGGCAATGCTGCTCGTGGACGTCGTCCGCTTCCTCACCCAGCGCACGTTTCCACTCGTCGGTCAGCGTCCGCGGCATCACGTGCTCGACCTCCAGCCCTTCGCGAGCGGGGGACTCCTCCCGCTGCTCGGCTTCCATGAGTGCGCAAAGGACCGCGTGGCACGACTGCTTTGCACCGCTACCGTCGTAGGCGTTCCGAGTGCGGATTCCCTGCTCCACTTTCTCATCCGAAGGTACGCCGATCCGCGTGTTGCGTAGGCGGCGAATGCATCCGAGCCAGTACTCGGCGCAGTCTTCGTCGCTGCTCGGTCCCTGGTCGTGGGCCAGTTCGGCCAGTTCGGCCAGAGCCTGTTCCTTTCGGTTTGTCGGAGGCCCCGCCAGCCACAGTCGCGTGACCCAGGCGGCGATGCCGGCCAGGATCTTCGCGAGCTGGTCGTTCGTCATCGCGCTGTCGTCGCTTGAAGCGTCGTGGAGCAGGCGCAAGCACAGCAGGAAATGACCACGGAAGTGGCGTCGGATGCCCATCGCGCGCAGGTGGAGGAGCTCTCGTTCGACGTCGGAGTCCGTGTGCTCGGCTCTTCCGGTCAGGATCCCGTGGAGCCTGGCCTGGTGCGTGAGTTCGCGGCACAGAGCGGTGCGATCCTCGACGTCGCCGGCGTTCCTTCCGTGCTGGACGAGCCAGCGGCGAAGATGCTCGTGGACGTCATCGATCCCAGCCTCCGTCTCGCCGGTCCGGCACCGAAGATGATCCCGGAGGAACTTCTCGGTCGTGTTGCTGCCGGGCTCGGTTCCGAGAGCACGCTCCATGACCAGCCAGCAGTCGTCGTGGAGGTCCTGCTGTTCACTCTCGGGAAGGCCCATCAGCAGCCAGTTCTTCACCTTCTCGCTCCCGGTGAGCGGCTGGCCAGCGACGTTCAGGCTCTCGAAGATCTGCTGCGGATCCTCGTGTTCGTCCAGGCGGATGTCCACCACTCGGAGCCGCCGGAGGCCCTCGAGCAGTTGACCGACATCGTTCCCGTTGACGAACCCGCGCACGATCTTCCATGCATCGGTCACCGCGCCGCTTCCTCCTCGCCGGCCTTCGAGGCCGCGGCGATACTCGTCTTCGTCGCCTTCCTGGAGCCGCAGCTTCCGGTGCTTCGCCGGCGGTTCTCCGGGGTTCGTCAGCAGGCCGTCGCGGATGGCGCGCGCCGTCCACTCGCCATGGGCGCCTTCGGGCCCGAGCTTCTCTGCGATGCACGCCAGGAGGATGCTCACGGTGGTGAGCCGCTGCTGGCCGTCGACAACTCGGGTCGTCCTCACCACTCCTGGCGGTTCAGGTCCGGTGAGAGTCAGAATCATGCCGACATGCGCCGCTCCGCCGCCGGCTCCGCCAGCGTTCAGGAGATCGTCGATGAGCCTCTCGATTTCGGTCCTTCCCCAGCAATGGCGACGGTGCCAGGGAGGAACAACGTACTGGACCGTTCCGTCGAGAAGCTCGAGGAAGCCGATCTGTCTGGATTGCACGGGTTGGCGTGGTTTGGTGAGAGTGGTGAGACCTGCCGCCACGAGTCGTGGATCCGCGAGTCGGCGACGCCGCGTTCCAGGAGCTGCTGCCAGGTTCGGACCCGGCGAAGCGGATCAGGCAGTCGTTTCTTGACCAGAGAGACAGAATAGCGACCCGCAGTCTCGGAACCTGAGACTTGCGCCGGGATGGCGATGGACGCCGAGAATGTCCTGGTCCAGATGACCGGTTCCATCAGGTCCTGTGCTCCCCGAAGAGAACGCTCCCAAGCGCCGGCCCGGGGGGCCTGGTGGAGGCGGGCTCCGTGCTGGTTCCTGGACCGAACGCCGCCATCCGGTGATCGACGAGATAGCCGCGCTCCCTTTCGGGTTGCCGAAGGTCGACCGTGGACTCACGGCATGGCAGTCCCCGGCCGCGTGGACTGTTCTACTGCTCGCCCCTGGCTTCGAGCGCCTTCGATTCCAGCGCCTTCGAGATGATGAACTGGTGGATCGCGGTCGTCGCCTCTTCGTCGAAGACCTCGGCGTAGCCGGGCATTCCGAGCGGCAGCAGGCCGTCCTGGACGATGGCCGTGAAGCCGTCGTGGACATCGGGGGACATCCTGCGCAGGTCCGGCGAGGCGGTGGCGACGATCGAACTCTGGCCGAGGCCGCGGTGGCAAAGCGCGCAGTGCTCATGGTAGAGCGTGTTGCCGCGCTCGATCGTCGCGGCGTCGGCGACAAGAGGCGGCTGGTCCGGTATGGAGTGGTCGCGCGCGGGCGGTTCGGCAAGGGCGGCTTCGCCGTCGAGCGAGAAGACGAGCAGTTCGCCGGGCCGGTCGTACCGGGTGCTGCCGCCGACCATGGTGGCCACGTACTGGACGTCTCCCTCCATGTAGCTGATGATCGACGAAGAGAAAGAGCCGTAGGCGTCGAACTCCCATAGCTTCTCGCCCGTGTCCTTGTCGTAGGCGTTGAAGTCGCCGCCGCCGCCGCCGTGGAAGAGCAGGCCGGAAGCCGTCGCCAGCACGCCGCCGTTGAAGGCGGAGGGCAGCCGGATCTCCCATGCCTTGTCGCCCGACAGGGGGTCGAAGGCGACCAGGAACCCCCTGTCCTCCGGTCGCGGTCCCGTCTGCTCCTGGAGTTTCTGGCGGTAGGCGCCGGTGGCCACGCCGAGGCTCAGGCCCCACTCCCGGATCGTGTAGGCGCCCGTCTCCACGAACTCCTCGGGCAGGGCGTAGAAGTTCGCGTAGTCGTGGTAGTAGAAGTACATGATGCCCCTGTCCTCGTCCCAGGACATGGGCTCCCAGTTGTGCGCGCCCGCGTTCGCGGGCGTGATCCACTGCGGCTTCTCCTCGAAGACCACGTCGGGATTCTCGACGGGCCGACCCGACTCCATGTCCACGTGGGTCGCCCAGTCGATCCGGTCGGTATAGGGGTGGGTGCGGAGGAGTTCACCGGTCTCGCGGTCGATGACGTAGAAGAAGCCGTTCTTCGGCGCCTGCAGCAGGACCTTGCGCTCCACGCCGTCGATGGTCAGTTCGCCCAGGGCGATGTCCATCGCCGAGCTGTAGTCCCAGTTGTCGCCAGGGACCGTCTGGTAGTACCACTTCATCTCGGCGGTGTCCGCGTCGACCGCCACGATCGCGGTCAGGAAGAGGTCGTCGCCGCCGCCCGGTGAGCGGATCTGCCGCGACCAGGGTGCGCCGTTGCCGACGCCGATATAGAGCAGGTTCAGCTCATGGTCGTGGACGAGCGAGTTCCAGGCGGTACCGCCGCCGCCCATCTTCCACCATTCGCCGCCCCAGGTCTTCGCCGCCATCTCCATCTCGGGGTGCTCGAACGGCTTCGACGGATCGCCCGGCACGAGGTAGAAGCGCCAGGCGAGTTCGCCGGTTTCCGCGTCGTAGGCGGAGACGTAGCCGCGGCGCTTGCCGCTCTCGGAGCTGCCCTGGCCGATGAACACCTTGCCCGCGGCGGCGCGCGGGGCGCCGGTGATGTTGAAGCGGCCGAGAGCGGACGGGTGCCAGGTGTCCACGTCCCAGACACCCTCTCCGGTCGCCGCATCGACCGCGACCAGGCGGCCGTCGAACAGCGCTACGTAGACCTTGCCCCTGTAGACCGCAACGCCGCGGTTCGCCACGCCGCCGCAGCACGAGTACTTGACGTAGGTGCGGTCCGTCTGCGGGTCGTGCGTCCAGAACTCCTCGCCGGTGGCGGGGTCCAGCGCGTGGATCACACCCCAGCCGTTCGTCGCGTACATGACCCCGTCGACGACCAGGGGCGTACCCTGCATCCGCTCGCTGGGGCCGCCGATCGGCCTGGACCAGGCGAGCTTCAGGCCGGCGACGTTGTCCCGCGTGATCTCGTCCAGGGTCGAGAAGCGCTGCTCCTTGTAGGTCTGGCCGTAGGTGAGCCAACTGCCGGGCTCGGCCTCGGCGGCGCGCACGATCCGCTCGTCGTCCACGTTGCCGGCCATCGCGGCCGTGCGGGCGTGGTCGCTGCTGCCTCCGCAGGCGGCTGTCAACAGGACGATGAAAAGGGGGGCGCAAGCTGCCCGTCGTGACGTTCCGGTCGGTTTGCTCATCTTCAGGATCCTCGGGGTTGGCGGCGACCCGGGCGTCAGGATGCCGCGTGACGAACGGCCGCAGCTTGAAGTCTCGTTATCTCATCTTGTCTCATTGCGAGCCCTGTCGTGTCACGTCGGCCGGAGCCATCCGCCCCGACCACTGCGCCGCGGTCGGCCGTGTTCCGAGAAGCCATGGTCCGAGAGTGACCCCGGAATGGCCGGATATGCTCCTTGGCCGCGCCCCTGCCGGACAGGGTGCCCGACCGTTCCCCGTGCGACGAGGACTTCTGCCGCTCAGCCGGGGAGTCGCGGAACAGATCGACGGAGGGGAGGCCGAGTATGGAAAGACGCTTCGCATTGGTGCTTCTGATCCTGGCGGCAGTCGCCTGCGGGAGCCGGCAGGAGGCCGATTCGGCGGCTTCGGCCGCCATGGCCGCCGAAGAGGCGGCAGACAGCGCCCCGACGCATCTGGGCGGTTGCATCCTGCTGGCGCCGATCGGCGAAGTTCCCGACGACGTGTATCGGCATGGGGATGTCGTGGCCACCGATGCTCTGCCGCCGTTCACCAAGGAGCTGCAGGTGTACGGGTTGAAGCTGGCGGCCCGTGATGACATCTCCGACGACTTCATGCGGCTGGTCGCGAAGACGATTGCCGAGGTGTTTCCTCGAGACGCCGGCCTCGACAGCGATCTGCAGCGTGAAGTCCTGGCGAACCACTACCGGTACAACGCGCTGATCCCGGTGCCGCTCGGGGACGACTACGGCTTCATGGAGGAGAACGAGGAGCAGTGGCGCAAGATCGAGCGCCACAACTCGGTGTGCGACGTCATCATGCAGGACGGCCCGGAGGGAGCGGAGGGCCAGGTGATGGAGGTCGTCGAGCACATCCTCCACTACGTGAGCGACCTCGGGCTGCATTACACGTTTCCCGAGGTCTGGGGCATCTCCCGGGACTCGGCGCTTGCGCAGGCGATGAAGAAGGCCGAAGAGGAGGGTCACTACCAGGCGGGCAAGTACCTCGACATCGAGGACGAGGAGGTGCGCTTTCGCGTCCAGATGCAGGAGTTCGCCTATTGGTTCATCTCGACGGCCTGGAATCTCCAGGCGCCCTACGGTCCCGTGTGGGAGGACGAGTGGGTGATCCGGGACCAGGAGGACCTGCGGCAGAAGCTGCCGCTCATGTACGCGGCCTATCAGGAGACCGCGGCGCGTGTGATGACGGCCCCGAGCATGGCGACGCTGGCCGAGATCGGCCCGAAGCGGACCGGACAACGGGCGGAAGGCGAGTAGAGTGAACTGTTCATGACCATCCTGCCGCAGAGTCAGGAGGCGCCCTCGCGCACGGCGGTTGATCCCCTGTTCCGCGACGCGGAGCAGCGGGCGCAGGCGTTCTCGCTGTTTCCGGGGCCCCGCGATCCGCGCGTGGCCGGCGGCGCGGAGCGCATCGCCGGCCTGATCTCCCGGCGGCGGATCGATCGGACACTCAGGAGTCTCGCCGCCCTCGAGGTCGACGAGTACATCCGCCGCACGGTCGCTCCGGCCGAAGACCCCGGTCGGGTCGGCGCAGCAAGGGTCCTGGCCGCCACGAGTTGGGAGCTGGTGGAGGAGCGTCTACACGGCCCGCTCCACGCGGCCGTCTTCGAGACGGAGATCAATGGCTGGAGGCGCCGGTTCGGCGTTCTCGCCCAGGAGCGTTCCGTGCAGAACGGCGTCTGGATGCCGGAGCACCACGGTCTGGCGGTGGAGGTGATCCGCTCCTTCGCGGCGCGCAACCTGCCCATCGTCGCCCTGATGGACACGCCGGGAGCGGACGCAGGCGAGATGGCGAACCGCGGCAACCAGGCCCACGCGATTTCGCGGTTGATCGCCGAGATGGCGCAGCTTCACGCGCCAACCGTCGGCATCGTGCTCGGAAACGGCTACTCGGGCGGCGCCATCCCGCTGGCCACGACGAACGTGCTGTTGTCGGTGCGGGACGGTGTCTTCAACACGATCCAGCCCCGAGGCCTCGCGAACATCGTGCGCCGTTACGACCTGTCATGGGAAGAGTGCGCCAAGGCGGTCGGCGTCTCGGCCTACGAGCTCCACGCACAGGGCTACCTTGACGGCGTGATCGATTTCGTTCCAGGTGAAGGGGGCGACAGACTGGCCTGTTTCGAGGCCGCCGTGGTTTCGTCGATCGCGGTAGTCGAGCAGCGGGCGAAGATCTTCGTGCGCGACGAGCCGGCCGTGTTCGAGCACTACCGCCTCAACACGCGGCGCTACGTCGCTCCCTCCCGCAGTCTGCGGGCTCTCGAGCGGGTCGCTCCGCTGTCGCGGCTGCGCAGTCCGGCGGAACAGGTCAACGTCTTCGGCGTTGCCTTCCGGTATCTGCGCTATCTCGGTCTGCGCCGGCGGCTGACCTCGACCACGGTGTCCAGCTACGGCCGTCTCGCGGCGGCAGAGGTTCCGGCCGGGGCGGCCCGTGAGCGCCGGGAAGAACAGCGTCGGCTGTCGTTCGAGCGTTGGTTCGAGAGCCCGCTCGCAGTGCGGTACGACGATGTGCTCAGCCGGACCTTCAAGCGGTACGCCGCTGCCCGCGACTCGCTGCACGAGGGGCGGGGGCGCATCGCCTCCTTCCTGCTCGGCAGCCGCGAGTACCACTTCAACCGCGCCCGCGCCGAACTGCTGCTGGAGTTCGGCTTCCACTTGTACAACCAGTGGAAGGACGCGGCCGAGGACAACTTTGGCCGACTGCTTGACGTCATGCGGGCGGTCGAGGCGGAGGGCGTCGCGAATGCGGATCCGGGAGTTCGGCCGAGCGCCGGTCCGAGTCCAGCGGATCTCACGGTTCTCGACGTGATCCTCCAGCCGCAGGTCCTGCGGCTGTTCCGGCGCGAGTGCGAGAACTTCGTCTGCTTCGACCGCCTCTACGATCACATCTTCCTGCACCTGCGAGAGATTGCGGCCGAGGCCCGCGAGCAGAACGTGATAGCCCGCGAATCCGCTCATCTGTTGCTTCGCCATGCGTTGAACGGGGCACTGGGTGAACTGACGGCCGGACTCGAGGCGGAGGCCGCCGCCGAGGCGGAGGCGCGGCTGCGGCGGCAGTTCCGATCCTGGCTGCGCCACTTTTCGCGGCACCCCCGCCGCGGCCGGCTGCTCAAGTCCGTGGCGGAATGGAAGCGGCTGCAGATGCCCCGCATCTCGGAGCCTCTGTTCGGGCTGGTCACGTTCCTGTTCGAGCGCCTGTTGCCGAACTACTACGAGGACGAGCAGGGGATCCGCACCTACGACGGCCGCATTTCACCGCGCAACATCGGCATCAAGGACTTCTGGAACCGGCTTGATGCGGCGTACCGCGACCTTCTGCTCGAGGACGTGCTCGCGGAGCAGAAGCGGAAGACGCCGCGGCGTCCGCAGGCCATCCTGGACCGTTTCTTCGTCGACGTGCAGGAAATCGAACCGGACCGGATGACGGCGGATCCGGTGGGCTTCCCGGGGCTCCGGTTCTCGATCGAACGGGCCCTCGCGCAGGGGGTGACGCCGTGCGGAACGGTGGCGGCCCTGGCCCGGATCCGGATTGGCGCGGGCAGTGAGGCGGAGAGCGGATCGGGCGGCAGCAGGGTCGGCGTCCTGCTTTCCAACCTGGCGTTCCAGGCCGGCTCGTTCGACATGGCGAGCGCCGAGAAGCTCTGCAAGCTCCTGCTGCGCTGCGCCGAGGAGCGGCTGCCGGTCGTGTGTTTCGTCTCGTCCGGCGGCATGCTGACGAAGGAGGGCGCCGGTGCGCTGTTCTCGATGCCGATCGTGAACGACCGCATTACCCGATTCGTGCGCGACAACGACCTGCCGGTGATCTGCTTCGGCTACGGAGACTGCACGGGCGGCGCCCAGGCGAGCCTGGTCACCCATCCGCTGGTACAGACCTACTATTTCTCGGGCACGAACATGCCCTTCGCCGGCCAGATCGTGGTGCCCTCCCATCTGCCCATGGCCTCGACGCTGGCGAACTACCTGTTCGAGGTGGAAGGCTCGATGCAGGGCCTGGTGCAGCATCCCTTCGGCGAGGAACTCGACGATCGGTTGCGCCAGGTGGACTCGCAGATCCCGGTGCCGGAAGAGACGGTCGAGGACGTTCTCCAGCGCCTGCTGGAGGAGGAGAGGCGGGTCGAGTTCCTGTCGGCCCGCCGGCGCCGTCGCGAGCCGGAGAACGTCAGGCCGGTCTCGGCCATGGCGCCGCGTCCGGTGCAGAGGGCCCTGATCCATGCCCGGGGTTGCACTGCGGTCAAGCTGGTCCGCGTTGCCCAGCGGTCCGGCGTCGAGGTGGTTCTCGTCCAGTCGGATCCGGACTTCGAATCGCCGTCGGCGGCGATGCTGCGAGAGCGGGACCGTCTGGTCTGCATAGGCGGCAGCACGCCCGACGAGAGCTATCTGAATGCCCACTCCGTGATACGGGTTGCCGAGCGGGAAGGGGTCGACGCGCTCCACCCGGGGATCGGCTTCCTGTCCGAGAGCGCCTCGTTCGCCGACCTCTGCCGGGGCCACGGCCTGAACTTCATCGGCCCGTCCGGCGAGGCGATGCGGCGGATGGGCAACAAGTCGAACGCGATTCAAACCGCGGTGCAGGTCGGCGTTCCGGTCGTTCCGGGCAGCGAGGGCATCCTCACGGATGCGGACACGGCGCTCGAGGTGGCGGAGTCGATCGGTTTTCCGGTGATGCTCAAGGCCGTTCACGGCGGCGGCGGCAAGGGCATCCGCCGCGTCGACCGGGCAGAGGACTTCCGGGAGGCCTTCGCCCAGATCCGGATCGAGGCGGAAAGCGCCTTCGGCAATGCGGACTGCTATCTCGAGAAGTGCGTCGTGTCCCTCCGCCACATCGAGGTGCAGGTGCTCTGCGACCGGCACGGAACGGTCAGCGTCCTGGGCCTGCGCGACTGCAGCGTGCAGCGCAACAACCAGAAGTTGATCGAGGAGTCGGGTTCCACCGCGCTGCCGGAGGTCCTTCGCGAAGAGAGCTTCCGCCATGCCGCCGCGATTGTCCGCGAGATCGGCTACGTGGGTGCGGGCACCGTGGAGTTCATCTTCGACCTGGAAGCGCAGAAGCTCTGTTTCATGGAGATGAACACCCGCCTTCAGGTGGAGCATCCCGTGACCGAGGCGACAAGCGGCGCCGACATCGTCAAGGCCCAGTTCGAGATCGCCGGCGGGTCGAGAATCTCTGACTCGCCGGTTGCCGAGAACGGCCATGCGATGGAGGTGCGGATCAATGCCGAACGTGTCGTCGTCACGGCGGACGGGATCGACCTGCTGCCGTCGCCGGGGACGGTGAGCCGCTGCGAGTTTCCGCAGCGCGCCGACATCGACGTCCTGGCAGCGATCGATACGGGAACCGTGGTCTCGCCCTACTACGACAGTCTGGTGGCGCAGGTCGTCTGTCACGGCAAGGACCGCGCCGACACGATCGCTGGCATGCGTTCCTACCTCGATCAGGTCACGATCGAGGGCGTCTGCACGAATCTCCCTCTGCTCTGCCGCGTGCTCGACGATGAGCAGTTCCGCGCCGGCGACTACGACACGGGCTACCTGCCGGACTTCCTGTCTCGTACGCGAGCCGAGGATCTGGTTCGCGAAATCGAGCGTTCGGCCGGCGTGTCCGCGACGATGGACCGCGCCGAGATCGAGATCGAGGGCAGTGACGAGCTGAGGGTCAGCGCGCCGTCCGGCGGGCTCTTCTATGCCGCGTCCTCGCCCAACGACCCCCCGTTCGTCCGCGTCGGAGACGTCCTGGGCACGGAGAAGACCCTGTGCCTGATCGAGGCGATGAAGCTGTTTCGTCCCGTCTCCCTGTCGTCGATCGACGGTGCCGGCGATCTGTTTGCCTGCGACGCCCGGTACGAGGTGATGAGAGTCAACGCGGCGAACGGCCAGGTGGTGAACCAGGGCGATCTCCTGTTCGTCGTCAGACCGGTCGCGGATGGGTCGAGGGCCGCTGCGCCTTGACCCGCGACAGTCGGTGGACGTGCCGGAACCCGCACGGGCCGCGACGGGAACACGGTCGGATACATCGGACGTTCGCCTGCAATCGGCAACGTCGTTGTCGGGTTTGCTGAACGTCGGACTGCGGCTGCGCGAGAAGCGGCCGCCGGATCAGGCAGTGCGCCCGATGGCCGAAATGTCGGCTCAGGCCAGAGTCTCAGGCCAGAGCGTTGCGGAACAGGAGGATCATCAGAGAAATGGTCGTGCCCGTGTAGAGCGTCAGACCGATGCCCATGAACCAGAGCACGAGTTTCAACCGGCCGTCCAGACCATCGATCCGACCGGCAAGCATGGCGATGTCGCGCTGCGTCTCTGTGCGGAGTTCGGCGATGCTGCTCCGCATCTCTGTGCGGAGTTCGGCGATGCTGCTCCGCATCTCTGTGCGGAGTTCGGCGATGCTGCCCTGCATCTCTGTGCGGAGTTCGGCGATGCTGCCCTGCATCTCGGTACGCAGTTCGGCGATGCTGCCCTGCGTCTCGGCGCGCAGTTCGGCGATGCTGCCCTGCGTCTCGGTTCGCAGTTCGACCATGTCGCCCTGGACTTCGGCGCGGAAGGCGGCGGCTTCCGAGCGGACGGACGCGATCTCGTTCTTGACGCGCTCCTCGGAGGCTTCGATGCGTGCGACGATCTCGCCGCGCAGACCGTCGAACCGCTCGTTGAGCAACGCCACATCGTGCTTCAACTCGGCCACATCGTGCTTCAGCTCGGCCACATCGGCCAGGAGCACGCGCCGCTCGGCGGCAGTGCCGATCATTTCGACCAACGCCTGAGCCTGTCTGTCATCGAACCCGGACTCCTTCAGGCTTCGTCTCGTCGATGCCATGTGGGACTCTACTACCGTACTCTGCATTTGATCTGACTCCGTTTCGTGTTGCTTCGACATGCGGTCCGCGGCCGGCCTCTACTGGATCCTGACGGAATCCGGGTGCGGAATCGGGTACGGATGCAGGCCGGAAGACTTGGAGCGGCTGCGGGGAAAGGGTGGGCGGCATGTTCGTCCCCTGATAACTTGCCGTCCTGTTGACCCATCCCGGAAACGCCCTTGGGCACGTCACGATGCTGAACCGCCATTCCCGTCTTGATCGGCGCCGAACGACGGCGAGGAGGGAGATCGTCTTTTTCGGCGCCTGAGAGAGGAACGATGGGACGACCAGCGAAATGGAGCCGTCCGGCTTCCGTACTGTTCCCGGGAGTCCTGGGATTCCTGGTCGCGTTGGCGTCGGCGGCACAAGGAGGCGGAGCGTGCGAGGGGGACGAGAACTACCGCGCTCTCGACTTCATGCTCGGCGAGTGGCAGCTCGTGTCGGGCGGCGAGGTGGTTGGCCGGAGTCGGGTCGAGAAGCTCGAAGACGGTTGCCTGATCGCCGAGACCTGGTCTTTCCTCGACGGCCGCGGCGGCCGAACCTACAGTTCCTTCGACCGGGCGGCCGGCGTGTGGCGACGGTTCGGCGTCTCGAACCGCGGCCTCGTGGTCAGGTCGTCCGGCGTGGTGGATGGCGGCGCGCTGCTGCTGCGCGGCGAGCGTGTCTCTGCCGACGGCGAGGCGTCGAACTGGCGAGAGCGGTGGGTTCCGGAAGCCGGCGGCCGGATCCGTCGGTCGGCAGGCGGTTCGGTGGCGGAAGGCACGAGTGCTCCTGGTGAAGACGCTCTGTTCGATGACTACTACGAGCCCGTTGGACGCCCTGTCACCGCTTCGTCCGCGGTGGCGCCGCCCGCGGAGGCGGCGGCAGTCGAATCGCCTTCCGTGCCCGACGGGCCTGCTCCACCTCGGTTGTCGCCTGAACCCGTGGTGGCGCCGGCCGCCCCCGAACCTGTCGCCTCCGAGCCCGAAGCACCCAAGGCACGCACTGCCGAGGAGAGGGTCGCCCCCGATCCGGTCTTCGCAGCCGCCGAATCAGAATCGCCGGCGCCGGCCGCGGGCGACGTGACGCCAGCTTCGGCGCGTGCCGCGAATGCGGGGAGTGTCGAGCGGATCGCCATGGCATCGCCCATGGTGCTCAGGTTGCCGCTGGGGCCGATCGAGGCGCTTCCCGGGGGTTACGCCTGGATCACGCGGGACACGGCGCCCTACCTGTGCGAGGGAGTGACGATCGAGCGCCTGGAAGTGGCGCAGCGACGGCGGCGCGGCCAGGTCGAACTCGAGGCGGCGCTTGCAGTTCATGGTCGTCAGATCAGCAGGGCGGTGGATGTCTCCGTTGAACTGCACCGTGCCGGGCAGCCCTCGGCCGAGGCCGTCGTGGCGTCGGGAAGCGCCTCCAGCCGGGTTGGGCGGAGCATTCCGGAACAGGTTCAGTACGGCTCGGTTGCCGTTGTGGTCACGCTGGCCATGACGGAGGAGGTCTTCGACTCCGTGGTTGCGGAACCGGAGAGGCCCGACCTCCTCATCACCCTGGTCGCCGAGGATTAGGAACCCCGCCTGGGAGCGCCGAAGAGCAGCCGACTGCGCCGCTCCCGTCTCGTCGTCTGTCTCTGGGCCTGCCCGGCTGCATCCGCTGCCCTCGACCTGGTGGACCGTACTGCCGGCGGTCGGCAGCACGGTCCGTCACCCGGCAGGGAGACTGGCACCGGACAAGCAGGGTCGGAGCGAAGTTCCGCGCCGTTCGAGTGCAGCGCGACTCTGCCACGGGGCTGCCTGGGGGATAGCTGAAGCCGCCAGACCTGTCGCGGAATCCGTGTCCGGGCCTCTCTCGAGTCCCGCTTCGCCAGGAGCTCGCCGCAGAACGCAGCCGCAGCGAGCTCCTGGGCGCGAGCTTTCTCAGAAGCTCTGGCCCCAGGCGTAGTTGAAGCGGACGTAGTAGTACGCCCCGTTGAATCCGAACGGCGAGTACTGGCCGTAGAGGTTGCCGACCGAGTCGGCGCCGCCGGGATTCTCGTCCGGGTAGGTGTTCAACAGGTTCTGGACGCCAATGGCGATCGACGTGTCGTTCGGCAGCGGAATGCCGAGTTCGACGTCGAGCAGGAACTCGCCGCTGTAGTCCGCATACATCGGCGCGTTGGTCGTGCCGAGGTTGTTCTGCGCATCCTCGGTGTCCCACCAGCCGTCGTACCAGTTCAGGCGCGTGAGCAGGTTCCAGCGATCAGCGCTGTGGTTCATCGCGATGTTCCAACGCGTCTCGGGCAGTCCGCGCTCGATCGCGGCGATGCGGAACGGGCCGACGGTGTCGGGGTTGGAGTCCGTGACCTCGGTGTCCGTGTAGTTGAACACGAGGCTGAACGTCGTGTCGCCGTCCAGGGCCGGCGGCGCCCACGTGCCGACCAGGTCGAGACCCTGGGTTCGGGTGGCGAAGTCGTTGACGAAGAACCGGAAGTTCTTCAGGTTCCTCGCTTCGACGAAGCCGCTCGCGAGCAGGCTCTCGATTTCGGCTTCGGTCACGCAGTCCGGTTCCTCCACGAGGCTGCACTGGCGGAAGGTCTCCGAGATCGCGAGCCGGTCGTCGACGTCGATGTGGAAGACATCGGCGGTGAAGGTGAACGCGCCCCTGTCGACCACCAGGCCGGCGGCGACGTTCAACGCCTCTTCGGGCTGCAGCGGTTCGCCGCCTCGGAGCGCGGCCGGCGGCGAGATCGAGGGAACGGTGCCGCTGTTCGACAGTCCGCCTGTCTCGGGATCGAAGGCCGTCGTCACGTTGAACGCGTTCTGCTGACCCGGCGTCGGTGCGCGGAAACCGGTGCTGACGGCGGCGCGCAGCGAGACCGTGTCGGACACGACACGGCGTCCCGAGACCTTCGCGTTGACCGTGTTGCCGAAACCGTCGAAGTCCTCGACGCGGAGCGCCGTGGTCATCGTCCACATCTCTTCCGGATCCTCGAACTCGACATCGCCGTAGACCGCCACGTTGGCACGGTCCCAGGTACCGGCCGTGACGTCGGCGCGGTAGCCGTTGAAGCCGTTGGAGCCGGAACTGAAGCCCTGCGCGGCGTAGGGGCCGATGTCCCACGAAGCCAGGTCGCCGGCGCCGATCCGGAACTGCTCGTTCCGCCACTCCACGCCGGCGGCAAGGCTCACGTTGTCGCGCACGGGGTAGGCGATGTCGAAGTTGACGTTGGTGTCGGTCTGCTCGTAGACGCCGGGGTTGAAGGACGTCGGAGTGTCATAGCCGAGCGAGGCGTTCACCGTGTTGTAGATGAACTGGTCGATCTCGCTGCTGCCGACATTGACGCTGAAGTCCCACGTCATGCCGCTGTCGAGAAGGCCGCGCAGGCCGGCGACGATCGAGGAGTCGGTCAGGTCGCCGCCGAACTGCGGCGTGAATCCGCCGGGGAAACGCGAGTAGAGCGTGAAGCAGTCCGGATCCGCTTCGACCGCCGCCAGGGCGGCGGCGTCGGGCACGCTGTCGACGACCGGGATCACGGGGCAGCCGCCTGCGCCCTCGACGCCGGTATCGGCCCATTCACGGTCGCCGACGAGAAGGAACCTGCCCCGCCTCGAGTCCGAATAGGTGAACACACCGGTCCGCGTGTGCGGGTTGCGGAAGTAGAAACCGCCAGTCGTCGTACGCGTGGCGTAGTTGGCGTGGCCGTAGAACTGGGCGCCGTTCGAGAACAGGCTGCCGAAGTTGGCGAACAGCTTGACGTCGTCTTCGACCAGCGGCGAGCCCCAGACCTGGGCCGGGTTGCGGATCAGCGTGTTGCCGGTGTTGATGATCGCGATGGCGTCGTTGCGCTGCACGCTCCGGCTGGTCGGATCGGCGCCTCCGTACTCCATGCTCAGGTTGAAGAAGCCGTTCTCGCCCATCGGCATGCCCATGTTCGCGGCGACGGCGTACGACGTGCCCCTCTCGCCTGCGAACGTGTACTGGCCGCCGAAGCCCGAGGAGGAACCGGGGTTCGCGTCCTGGAACTGTCCCGATCGCACTTCGATGCTGCCGCCGGAACTCGCGTCCTTGAGCTGGAAGTTGATCACGCCGGCGATCGCGTCGGAGCCGTACTGGGCCGAGGCGCCGTCGCGCAGCACCTCGACCTGGCGCAGGGCGATCGAGGGAATGACCGAGATGTCGGCCCCCTGGGAGCCGTCGGAAATGCCGTTGCCGAGCCAGGTGATGACCGCGGCGCGGTGGCGGCGCTTGCCGTTGACCAGGACCAGGGTATGGTCGGGGGCCAGACCGCGGAGGTTGACCGGCCTGATGAGCGTCGCCGCGTCGCTGATCGGCTGGGTGCCGACGTTGTACGAAGGAACGACGGTCCGGAGGCGGTTGATCAGGTCGTTGTCGCCCTGGCTCATCAATTCGGTCGAAGGGATCACGTCGACCGCGACCGGAGACCGGGTCACGGTGCGGCCTTCGGTGCGCGTGCCGACGACGACGATCGTCTCGCCGAACGCGGGTGTTTCTTCAGCCTGTTCCCCATCGTCCTGAGCCTCTGCGTCCTGCGCCAGAAGCGGCGCTCCCAGGCAAAGCGCTGGCAAGAACGCCATCAGGGACAACAGGATGGAAAGGCGGGGGCGTTTGGTCACGAGATACTCCTATGGGTTTCTGATTGCGTCGATGTGCGGCGACCACCACTTGAAGACTACAGCAAGAAGGGCCGTCGTGGGACGCGTCGGAGTCGACAGGACCGCACCGCGGTGCATCAGACCGGCGTCTGGCGGCACCAGGCCGACGCACGTTGTCCGATTCCACGTTCGATCCCACGCGCCGATCAGCGTTTTCCGGCCTCCCGCGCGGGGAGCAGCGGTCGCGGACCGGGTCCGGGAAGGCGCGCGGGCACGGGTTGTCGGGCCTGCTGCCGGGTCGTCGGGGGGTGCTACCGTCGCCGGCGCTCATGGACGCTCCCTCCAGCCGCGGGCGGCGATGGCCGATCCGGGGCCGGCTGACCTGGCAACGGGTGGTGCTGTGGGCCCTGGTTCTGGCTCTGACGGCGGCCGTGGCCGCCTTCGATCCCGGGGACTGGCCGTACACGGTGGGCGACGAAGGGGTGTACTCGATGCAGGCGCAAAGCCTGGCCTTCGACTTCGACCGCCGGTACGAGGCGGCGGACCACGGGCGCTACCTGGAGACCACCGGCAAGGTCCCGGACCCGCTGATCCTGCAGAGCGTCGACGGCGGAGGCGTCCTCGTCTACGCCAAGCCTGCGTTCTACTCGCTCTACCTGGCGCCCTTCGTACGTCTCGCGCCGGCGCGCGGTCCGATCGCGGCGAATCTGCTGCTGCTCGTGCTCGCCGGCCTCCTGCTGGAGTGTCTTCTGCTGCGGCGCATCGGCGCCGATGGACCGCTGGTTGCCGCGTTCCTGCTTTTCTTCTCGGTCACGTTCGGCCACGTGTTCTGGGTCCATGCCGACCTGTTCTACCTCGTGGTCACGGCGTTGGGGCTCTGTTGCCTCGATCCATGGTTCGAAGGTGAGAGGCTCTCGCTTGCCCGCCTGGCTGGCGGCGGCGCCCTGCTGGCGATCGCAGGGGCCGGCCGCCCGTTCTATCTGGCGATTCCGGGTGCCGTGCTCCTGGCAGCAATGCCAACGTTGCGGGAGTCCTGGGGGCGACGAGCCGCGGCGTTCGTCGTCCTCGGCGCGGCGGCTCTCCTGGCCGGTTCGGCCTGGTTTCACGCCGGAAGCGGCGGCGCCTGGAGTCCTTACGTGGGCGAGCGGCAGGGGTTCAGCAGTGCGACCGGCTATCCCGACGTCGACTTCAACCGGCGGGAGTGGCCTGAACTGCTGGCGGCGCGTGGCGACGCCTCCTGGCTTCGAGAGGGCTTCCTGTTGCCCTCCTTCGACGCCGCGCTGCTCGGGCACAACGTCGTCCATGCCTTGCTCGGGCGGAGCATCGGCATCGTGCCCTACTTCCTGCCTCTGGTTGTCGCATGCGCCTGTCTGCGGCCGGGTTCGCGGCGAAGGTGGCTGCTCGTTGCCGTCGCCCTGGGTCTGCTGGCCTTCCTGATCAAGAGTCCGCACAACTTCTACGGCGGTGCGGGCGCGATCGCCAACCGCTGGTTCCTGCCGCTCTATCCCGTGTTCTGGTTCCTGATCGAGCGCCCGCCGACTCGGCGTTGGCTCGCGGCCTCGGCCGTCGCCGCCGCTCTCTTCGTGGGTCCGCTCTGGTTTTCCGCCGCCTCGTTCCCGCTCGAGATCGATCCGGAGTCCGGCGCCCGTCGGCTACGCTACGTCTCGTCGGCAGCGAAGCGGCTGCTGCCGGTCGAGACGTCCCAGATTCACCTGAGCTCCGCGCCCGGTGACCTCCAGCACGGAGACCTCCGGGTGCGGCTGATCGGCAGCGGCGTCCGGCCTCACGGCGACGGCGGCATCCGTTACCGGCCCGGAGCGGACGGCGAGCTGCTGATCGGGTCGCCGGTTCGGCTGAGGAGCCTGACGGTGGAACTGGTGCCGGTCGACGCGGACGTCGGAGAGTCGGTGACCTTCGTGGTGGAGCGTCCTCGCCGGATCGCACGCCACAGCTACTGGTACGGCGGCATTCCGCTGAACTACTACCGGCTGGTCCTGTCCGAGTTTCCGGCTGGCGGCGTTCCGCAAGGCGGCTACCGCGACGTGTTCCTCACGCCGGCCTTTCGTTGGGACTGATGGCCGTCGGGACCGAAGGCCGCCCGGACTCGGCGTACCGCCCGGTCCGGGTACCGTCGGGGAATCGAGAGCCGCCTGGACCCGATCCGCACCGCCGGGCGCCCGGGTTGGTCGGGGACGGTCCGGGAGGCGGCGCAGGTGAAGAGGTTCCTTCTTGTGCCCCACCGCACTCGGTGCGACGCGCCACTTCTCACGGGCGTTGGTAGTCTGGCCTGCATGGCTCCGCTTCGTTCGCTGCTTTTCCTGCTGGCCATGGCCGCGTTCGCGCCGGGCGCCTGGGGCCAGGATCCCTGCGCCGACTGCCACGCGGCGCAGGAACTCGATGAAGCGGAGGAAGTCCATCTCCGGCAGTGGCGAAACTCGGCGCACGCCGCGGCCGGCGTCTCCTGTGCGGACTGCCACGGCGGCAACAGCTCGACGTTCGTCCAGCTCCGAGCGCACAAGGGAGTGCTGAACAGCGGCCACCCGAAGAGCCCGGCGCATCGGTGGAACCTGCAGGGGACCTGCGGCCGCTGCCACGAGACGGAGTACCTGGCCTTGCAGGAGAGTGCACACTTCGCACTCTTCGAGAGCAGGGTCGGCGCCGCGCCCACCTGCCGCACCTGCCACGGCAGCGTGGCCGGTCAGTCGCTCGGCGAAGGCGGTCTGGAGGCGCGCTGCAACCGCTGCCACGGCCCCGAAGCCGACCACCCGGAGGCTGGAACGTCCGGGCAGGAGGCCCTGGCAAGGGGCGGCCAGCTGCTGGCGCGCATGCGGGATCTTCGAGGCGCGCGCGCCAGGGCGGTGCGCGACATCCTGCGGCTGCGGGATCCGTCGGACCAGCATGAGGCCGCCGACTCCCTGTTCCACGTGAACCGGGTCCGGGAGGAGGCGATCGAGGCCGGCCATGCTTTCCACTGGGATGATTGGGAGGCGGCCCTGGGCGAGCTCGGGGAGCTGCTCGCGGAGCTCGAGAGAGCCCTCGCGGCCAGCGGCGGCCGCTGATCCGGCGTCGGCGTGCCGCGTCTCATCGCAGGTCGTCGGCGCGCCGGTCGTCCCCGGGTTGCTCTGCCAACCGGAGCGACTTCATCAGGGAGACTGCCATCAGGACGCCCACGACCAGGAGCGGCAGCGAGACCACCAGGGTGGCGGACTGGATCACGCGCAGTGGATCGTTGCCGCCTTCCTGGCCGATGAACATCAGCGTGATCGGCAGTACGCCGACGGCGACGGCCCAGAACAGGCGGTGCCAGCGAGCCGGATGGCTGCCCTCGGTCAGGTTGCGGGTCGCCGAGGCGGCCAGACAGTAGGAAGCCGAGTCGTACGTCGTGGCGATGAAGACGATGGCCACGAGCGCGAAGATCGCAAGCACCGCGGCGCCGAGCGGCAGGAAGCCGATCGTCTGGGCGATCGCGTTCTCGTTTCCGGCCGTTCTGGCGATCTCGCGCACCGGCAGCTCCCCTGACAGGTCCAGGTGCATGCTGTAGTTGCCGAGAATGCCGTAGAAGACGGCGCAGCCCAGGGTGCCCAGGACCAGCATCCCGAAGATCAGCTGCCGCACCGTGCGGCCGCGCGAGATGCGGGTCACGAACAGGCCCATGAAGGGTCCGTAGGCGATCCACCAAGCCCAGTAGAAGACGGTCATGTCCTCGATGAACCCGGTCCTCGCTATCGGGTCTGTCCAGGTGTTGAGGCGGATGAAGTTCTCGATCATCAGGCCCATCGAGTTGGTGCCCGTGCGCAGCAGGAAGTTGGTCGGGCCCACGACCAGCACGAAGGCCAGCAGGAGGATCGCCGCGAGGACGGAGCCGTCCGAGAGGGGCCTGATGCCGCGTTCGAGTCCCAGATAGACGCTGACCGCGAACAGGGTCACGCAGATGACGAGGATCGCCACCTGGAGTCCGAACGTCTTCTCGATGCCGAAGACCTCGCTGACGCAGGCGGCGACCATGGGTGTGCCGAGGCCGAGCGAGGTGCCGGTGCCGCCGACGAGCGCCAGAATGAAGAGCACGTCGACGATGCGGGCGGGCGGGCGGTCGTAACCCTCCCGACCGATCAGGGCGTGCAGACCCGTGCTCAGGCGCAGGGCCGGCGCGTGCTGACGGTAGTAGGGGATGGCGATCGCCACCGCCGGGAAGCAGTACAACGCCCAGGCCGAGATTCCCCAGTGGAAGATGCCGTAGGTGGCCGCCCATTCGACAGCCTCCGTGGAGTTGGGCGCCAGACCGAAGGGCGGGGCGTCGAGATAGGTGACCCATTCGATCGTCGACCAGTAGAGGAGTCCCGAGCCGATGCCGGCACAGAACAGCATCGCCATCCAGCTGAAGACGCCGAAGTCCGGTCGACTGCCCCGGCGGCCCAGCCGCTTTGCCCCGTGACGGCTGAAGGCCAGCCAGAGCAGGAATGCCGTGACCAGAAGCGTCGCCCACTGGTAGAGCAGTCCGAAGCGCTCGGTCAGCGATTCGTAGGCACTGACGACCAGGGCGCCGCCCGTCCGGGGCGAGAGTGCAAGCGGCACGCAGACCAGGACGATCAGCCCGGCACTGACGCCGAACGCGATGCGGTCGACGCGCGGCGGGTGTGGCGCCACGCTGTCAGCGGCCGGCCGGCAGGCCGGCGGCCAGGTTCCTCAGTGCCAGTTCCACGGTGTCGACTGCCAGCAGGTATTCGTCCAGTTCCAGATGCTCGTCGGGAGTGTGGTCAAGTGTACTGTCTCCCGGGCCGTAGGCCGCGATCGGGCATCGCCAGACGGGCCAGACGATGTTCATATCGCAGGTTCCGGTCTTGACGACGAACCTGGGCGTCGTTTCCGGACCGACGGTGCGGATGGCGCCGAGAAAGGCCCGCACCAGGGGCGAGCGACGGTCGGCGCGGACGCCTGTCTCGTAGCCGCGCAGATTCAGTTCCAGGCTGGCGTGGCCCTGCTCGCAGCGAATCGTGCCGGCGGCACGGACCGGATCGAGGTCCGAGAACAGTGGCCCGTGGATGTCCGCGGCGGCACCCTGGAACCAGTCCTCGAGGTCGCCGATCAGGGCGCCGGTGTCGAAGTCGACCGGCAGCCGCAGCCCGCAGTTCGCACGGACCGTGTCGTAGAGGCCGTCGGTCGTGGTGCGGATCGAACGCAGGCTGGGCAGCACGCGCTCGAAGGACGTCTTGCCGCCGCTTCGTTCGGCCGCTGCCTCCAGGCGTTGCCAGAGGTCGAACGCGGTGATGCCGACGCCGGCCTCCGGTCCGGCCGTGTGGCTGCTCGGCCTCCTGGCCAGCAGGTCGATCAGGAGACGACCCTTGTAGCCGAGCGTGAGCCGGTGCCAGTGACTGGGCTCGCCGATGATGCAGAAGTCGGGAATCGGTTCGTCGCGACCGTTCAGCCGTTCGAGCAGATGGTGCGCGCCGCGGGAGCTGGCCGCCTCTTCCTCCGTCGCCCCGGCGACGATCAGCCGCAGGTCGTTCGCGCGCGCCCAGTCGCCGCCGAGCCTGGCGGCGGCCGCGACGAAGGCCGCCAGAGGCCCCTTCGCGTCGACCGAACCACGGCCGTGGAGGACTCCGTGGGTCGATCCGTCGTCCTCGATCCGGACCTGGATGTGCCCCGGCACGGTGTCGATGTGCCCGAGCAGGACGACCAGGCGGGAGGCGTCCGGCTGGCCGAGCTCGCCGACGGCGTTGAGCGCGCCGTCGACCTGACAGCGCTCGAGGCCGCGAGTGTCCATCTCGGAGGCCAGCCAGCCGCTGGCTGCCGCCTCGTGGCGGGAGAGCGACGGCACCGCGACCAGGCCGCGCACGAGTTCGATCTCGGTGCGGTCGCGGACCGGGTCGCGGCGGCGGGAGAGCAAGGCGCGGCGCCGTCCGACGATGCCCATGTCCATCGTCAGTCCGCCCGCAGGACGGCGTCCAGGGCGTCGGCGGCGCGCTCCAGCTCCGGCTCGCCGACGATCAGCGGCGGCAGCATCCGGATCACGTTCGGCCCGGCGGGCAGCGCCAGGATCCGGTGCTCCGACGTCAGACGGGCAAGATGGCGGCCGGCGCGCTGGCGCAGGACGATGCCCAGCATGAGGCCAAGCCCGCGCACCTCCCGCACCAGCGGATTGGCGGCAAGCCGATCGCGCAGCGAGTCGAGGAAACGGGCGCCGACCGCCGCTGCTCTTGCCGGCAGGTCCAGTGCCTCCAGCGTTTCGATCACGGCCAGACCGGCGGCGCAGGCCAGCGGATTGCCGCCGTAGGTCGAGCCGTGGCAGCCGGGTCGGAGCGCGGCCGCGACGCGCTCGCCGTAGGCGATCGCCCCGAGCGGGAAGCCGCCGCCGATTCCCTTGGCAAGCGGCATCAGGTCCGGTTCCAGTCCCGGCGTCCTCCGGTGGGCGAACCAGGCGCCGCAGCGCCCGAAGCCCGTCTGCACCTCGTCCAGGACGAGCAGCGCCCCGTGCAGGTCGCAGGCACGACGCGCCGCGAGCAGCACTTCGTCGCTCAGCACGTTGACGCCGCCCTCGCCCTGGACCGGTTCGAGGATCAGCGCCGCCGTCTTCCCGTCGACCGCCTCGTCGATCGCCCCGACTTCGGGCCGGACGAAGACGTTGTCGTGGAGCATGCCGGCGTAGGGCCTGCGGGCGGCGGGGTTCCACATCGTTGCCTGCGCCCCCAGGGTGCGGCCGTGGAAGCTGTTTCGAAGCGCGACGGTACGGCTGCGCCCGGTAACCAGCGCGGCGAACTTGAGCGCGCCCTCGACCGCCTCCGTGCCGCTGTTGCACAGGAAGACCCGGTCGAGAGAGCCGGGCAGCACGCGTCCCAGCGCCTCGACGTACCTGGCCCGGTCCTGGCTGGGCATGTTCATCGGACAGCAGGTGAGCCGTTCCGCCTGCGCCGTCAGCGCCTCAACCAGCGCCGGATGGTTGTAGCCGAGGCAGCAGACGCCGTAGCCGGCGGTCAGGTCGAGGTAGCGGTCGCCGTTCGCCGCGATGAGCTCGCAGCCCTCGCCGCGGACGATCGGCGCGGTCCGCTTGCGCGGCATCCAGGTGCCCAGGCGTCGATCCTCGGCGTCCGCGAAGCCGGCGGCGACAGCGGCGTTCATGGCAGCGGTGCTCATGGCGGGGCCTCCGACAGTGCGGAAGCTGTAGCCGGGCAGTGGACGACGACGTGGGTGCCGGCGCCGTCGAGAGCGGCCTGAACCGGACGCTCGATGCGCCCGTCGGCGAAGATCACCCGCTCGAGGCCCCCGCGCAGCGCCTCCGCGGCGCCCAGCACCTTCTTCTTCATGCGGTCCCGGGCCGCCGCCATCAGCGGTTCGAGCCCGGCATGCGGCGCGGGGCCGGCCAGGTCGACACGTGCGACGTCGAGTCGGGAGATCAGCGAGGCCTCGTCGGGAAAGTCGGCGAGCAGGCCCCGGGCGCCGGTCAGATAGACCAGCGTCGAGGCGCCGAGGGCAGCGCCGATGGCGGCGGCGGCGCGGTCGCCGTCGACGTTGACCGCCTCCCCATTGCGGGACGCTCCCGGCGGTGTCAGCACCGGCAGATAGCCGCCGCCCAGGAGCAGGCGCAGCAGGTCCACGTTCACCCGATCGACCGTGCCCGTCCAGTCGTCGCGTAGCACGAGCCGGCGTGCACCTTGCCGGATGCGCAGCCTGTCCTTGCGTCGGCCCTCGAACAGCCGGCCGTCGAGGCCGCTCAGTCCGACCGCGGGGACGCCCCGGCGCTGCAGCAGCTCGATCCATCGCTTGTTCAGCAGCCCGCAGTAGACCATCTCGAAGATCTCGAGCGTGCGCCGGTCGGTGCGGCGGCTGGTGTAGCCGCTTTCGCTGGTCACGAACTGCGGCGGATGCCCCAGCTGCTCGGCGACTTCGTTGGTCGTCTCGGCGCCGCCGTGCACGAGCACCACGGTGCGGCCCGAGTTCGACAGCTCGGCAATGTCGGCGGTGATCGCGTCGAGGTCCAGCGACTTGCCGCCGCCGGCCTTGACCACCAGCGGCGTCTCAGGGGCGTCGGACGCATCCGCCCGTCCTGGGGCAGGAGGGGTCCGTTCCCGGGTGACGCGCTCTCTCGAGAGGGAATTCGGGGGGTTGGCGCTCACTCTGCTTCACTCGCTCCGCTTGGTCGTCGGTTCATCTGCTGCCGTTGGGGCGTCGCTGGTTCGGAGGCACGTGGAGTGGATCCCTACTGCCCTTGACCGTGCAGGCGGTCGCTGCCGAGTACGCCGAGACCGCCAGAGGCTCCGAACCCGACTCGCTGCCGGGAAGACCTCTGCCGTGCTGCTCCATGCGAGTCTCCGGAGCGGTTGGGCGCTGCGCTGTCGCGCAGGAAGCCGGGTGGTTTCATTTCAAGCTACACCGGGTGCAGGCCGGGGAAGGACAGGCCCTGGGTTTGCGGGAATCCGCACATCAGGTTCGCGCACTGCACCGCGTTGCCGGCTGCGCCCTTCATCAGGTTGTCGATGGCGCAGAGAACGACCAGGCGTCCCGTACGGGGATCGAGGTCGAAGCCGATCTCGGCGTGGTTGCTGCCGGCAAGGATCTTCGGCTCGGGGTAGCGGTGAATGCCGCGCCGGTTCCTGACCAGCCGAACGAACGGCTGCCGGCGGCAGAAGGACCGACAGGCGCGGAAGAGCTCCCGCTCCGTCGGCCTGCCGGCAGCGGATCGGTTCAGGAACAGGTGGCTCGTGGCGAGGACGCCGCGGACCATCTCGACCGAGGTCACGGAGAGGTGGACGCGGCCGACGGCCTCGATGCCGCGCGCGGCCAGCGCCTGCTCCACCTCCGCGGTGTGCCGGTGGCCGGTGGGACGGAAGCTGCGCACGACGCCGGACCGTTCGGGGTGGTGGGACGCGTCCGACGACGACGCGCCGCCCTCGCTGCTGCCGACCTTGAGCTCCGTGACGACGCCGCGGCGCCAGTCGACGAGATCCCGTTCCAGGGGCTCGGGTTCCAGCAGCGGCAGCAGGCCGAGCAGGGTGGCGGCGGCGTTGCACCCGACGCCGCTGACGTGGGAGGCGCCGGCGACTGCCTCGCCGTCGAGCTCCGGCAGGCCGTAGACGAAGCGGTCGAGCCACTCAGGTGCGGCGTGCGGAGCGCCGTACCAGTCCGCGCAAGCCGCTGGCGAGCGCAGCCGGAAGTCGGCCGAGAGATCGACGATCCGCGGGGCGAGCCGGGAGTAGACGTCGATGTCCCGGGCCGCGCCGCCGTGCGGGACACAGAGGAAGAGCAGATCGCAGGGCTCGACTTCGTCGAGCGTCGAGTAGAGGAGATCGGTTTGGCCGCGGAGGTTCGGGTGCGTGAAGTGGACGAAGGAACCCGCCAGACGCCGGGATGTGACCTGCGCCGGCTCGAACTCCGGATGGCCGAGCAGCAGCCGGAGCAGCTCGCCGCCGGCGTAGCCGGAAGCGCCGACGATGCTGGCGCGTACGGTCACGCCGTCTCCCCCTGTTCCCTGTGCCGCGCGGCGGCCCGGCCTTCACCGCCCGCCCGCTCCCTGTTGGCTACCTGCTCGACGAAGTCGATCATGCGGGCGGGGATGTCGACGCCGGTCGGTTCTACCGAGTTGCGGAACTCCATCGTGTGGTTGACCTCCAGCACCAGCAGTCCGCGGTGTCTGTCCTCCACCATGTCGACCGCAACCAGCCCGCCGCCGACGGCATCCGAGGCCCGTCGGCACAAGGCGGCCAGTTCAGGAGTCAGCGGACAGTTGGCGGTCGAGGCGCCGCGGGCGGTGTTGGTGATCCAGTGCGGCGCCCTGCGGTAGATGGCGCAGATCGTTTCGCCTCCGACGACGAAGGCCCGAATGTCGCGTTCCGGCTTGTCCACGTACCGCTGCAGGTAGAAGATCGAGTGCTGGTAGGAGCCCAGGGTGCTCTTGTGCTCGAGCAGCGCCTCCGCCGCGTCGCGGTCGTTGATGCGGGCGATCAACCGGCCCCACGAGCCGACGGCCGGCTTGAGCACCACCGGATAGCCGAGTTCCTCGATCGCCTGCAGAGCCGCTCCCGGCGTCGAGGCGACCCGGGTGGCCGGCGTCGGCACGCCCGCGGCCCGCAGCAGGCTGGAGGTACGCACCTTGTCGCCGCAGTTCTCGACCACCGCGATCCGGTTCACCGTCGGCACGCCGCGATCGGCCAGCACCCGCAGGTGGACCAGGGCGCGGCTGTGGCTGAGCGAGCGGTCGAAGACGACATCGAAGTCGAAGGCCGGTTCGAGTGCGCTCGCACCGCCGAACGAGAGGACGACCTTGCGGTCGTCGATCAGTTCGACGTCCGCACGCCGGTCTTCAAGCTCCCGGAACAGGAGCTTCTCTTCGGGCCGGACCCGACTGTACAGGACTCCGATGCGCATCGCTGGCGGGCTACTCGCCCCAGTCCTCTTCTTCTTCCGGGGCCAGCTCCAGCGTCATGGGGTCGAGCTCGATCACCTCCAGGTCGACGCCGCAGCCTCCGCACTGGACGATCTCGTTCTGCATCACGGCCTCGAGCCGGAGATCGTCGAAGCACTCGGGGCACTCTGACTGGGCGCTTGCGGTCTGCAGTTCCATGTTGGGTTCCTCGGTTGGTGCAAAAGGGGTCTGGTGAGAATCGTGGCGGGTCCGGCAAGGCAGGCAAGGGCAGGCAAGACGAAAAAAGGCCGGCTCATCCTCCTGGATGGCCGGCCGCTCGGAGCAATGTCTCGTTCTCGATCTGCCAAGTCACCCGGGAGTGTCCATCGGACGCTTCGCGCCCGCCGTCTTGCGGCGGGATCCGGTCGAGGCGGAACGAGGGGTGGAATGGATGAGCATGAGTGCGTGAAGTCGGTTCACGGGACTGGACTGCAGTCGCGTGCTTGCCGGGCGCCCTCCAGAGCGCGGATGGCGAAGAGCCGAGAGACTAAGGAAGCAGGTGCATCGCTGTCAATGGCGCACCGATCCGCCAGTGCCTCGGCCGCCGCATCGAGTCCATCGACACCGCGACGCAGGACGGCGTGCCGCCGCCGAAGTAGACGGAAAATCAAGCTTCCGGCCCGGGCGCCAAAGTCGGCGCCTGGCAGGCAGAGACCGGATCCAGGCCAAGGGTCGACTGGCGCTTCACGACCGGAGGCCGCCAGCCGCGAAACTCGAGCGTCGCCAGCCGTTCTTGCCGAGTGAACGGCGCTAGTCGACCTCGATTTCGGTCGTCCGGCGCCGCTGTGTCGACACCGTGCGGACCTGATTGCCCCACGTCAGCTGGTAGTCCCCGACGGGGAGATTCTCGACCGTCTCGCCGGTCGAGAACGTGGCGGCGGCGCCGAACCAGAGCCGGAGGGAACCGAGATCCCATCCGCCGGGACCGGCGATTCGAATCGCGGAAGTCGTCGCGTCGCCGACGAGTGCTATCGATGCGTTCGCCTGGTCGAGCTCGAACTCGATTCCGCGTTCCAGCGCCCGGTCAAGATCGCGCCAGTCGCCGAGAGCCCAGCGTCCGTCGGACATGCAGGCGACGCGTAGCCGCTCCGAGGGCGGCGACGGCAGATCGACCGTCGCGACACCGGCCCTGATCTCGGTGACCAGCCTGGACGAGTCCGGGGTTTCGACGAAGCAGAACCCGGCGCTGCCGTTCCGGACCCTGATCGTGAGCTCGCCGCTCGGCGGGTCGTCCTCGAGACGGAGTTCCACGGTCTCGTGATCGTCATGGTCGCGAAGGCTGACTGTCACGAGGCGTGAGCGCCTGCGCCCTTCCTGGGCCTGCAACTCGTAGGCGCCGGGATCGAGTCCCAGCACCTGGAAACGCCCATCGTGGCCGCTCATCGCCAAAGCCGACCCCGGCGAGACGCGGACTGTCGCGTTGGGGACGGACTGGCCTTCGGGGTCCAGCACGACGCCGTCGAGCGACACGCCTCGGTACTGGAAGTCGATGATCGTCCGGCGGGCTCCGTCGGGTACGTTGACGAGTCTTGGCTCTCGAGATGCACCTTGAAGCGTCGCCCACATGACCTCCCAGTCCCCGGGAAGCACTGCGTCCAGACGATAGCGTCCTTCGTCGTCGATGTCCGCCTGGAATTCCTGAGCCGACTCGGAGACCACCTCGGAACGCTGCATGGGGCCCGTGCCGATGCGGATGATGGCTTCGGGGACGCGACTCTCGTTGCCTCGGTGCTGGCGCCAGAGGAGCAGGCCGTCGCCGGGCCGTCCGGCGATCGTCACGCTTCCGGTGACGCTCACCGAATTGCGGTTGCACGTGACAGCCGCGTCACCCCTGGCTTCGGTTTCCTTCTCGCAGACCACCACGCCGCGTTCGAGTACCCGTACCCGGAATGGGTCGTCGGGCACGCCTGCGACGGTCGCTTCGCCGTCGATGAGTCGGGCCGCAAGACGGTCACGGGGATGGCGCTCCTCACCGGGTTCGATCTCAACCGTGCCGTTCTCGATATCGGAACGCACCTTGACTCGCCGCCCCTTCGAGAGTTCGATGTAGCCCGCGTCGACCCACTCCGTTCCGACGGCTTCGGCCTGGAAGTCCAGTGGAACGAACCCGTTGGCCTCCACGCGAAGGGCGAACGGTCCCGCCTGCAGACCGTGGATCTCGAAGTACCCTTCCGCGCTGGTGGTCGCCAGAACCGCCTCGCCAAGCGCCCAGGCCACCAGTGGGCCGACCTCTGACGGTCGGATCCAGGAAACGGCAGCTTCGGCTATCGGTGCGTAGTCCGGGGCCACCACGTAGCCGGAAACCCAGGCGGAGACCGGGGCCGCCACCGTGCCGAGATCCACGGTTTCGCCGCTTCGTCCGCTGATCTCCAGACGTCGAAGTCCGGCGTTTGCGGCCCAGAGTTTCAACGTGTAGTCGCCTGGGGCCAGATCGAGAACGAAGGAGCCGTCAAGGGCCAACGCCTCGTACCGGTACGAATTGCCGGCTTCACTGTAGGCGCTCAAGTGTCCGCCGGCGGCTGGCGTCTGCCCATCGGCCGCAACGAACGCGCCTCGGATGGAGAATGACGGCTGAAGGCTTATCTCCAGCGCCTCGTTTGCGGCGACGCCCGCGCCAGCGGGCAGGCGGAGCTCTTTCGGCAGGTACCCTTCCGCCGAAACGACGATGCGCCGGTCGAAGACCAATCGCACATGGGCCAGACCTTCCCGGTCGGACGTCGTCGATTCGCCGCTCTCGTTCCGGATTCGGGCGTCCGGCACGGGCGAACCGCTCCGGGTGCTCACGGTGCGGACCCACGCGCGCTCCGGCCGGGCAAGGACGATCGGTCCCAGGTCAACCGATCTGTCGAGCTCGAGCGCGCGGGCGAACTGTCGTTCTCCTGCCTGTGTGCCTTCCGTGGTCAGCGTCGCGGGGCCGGCTGCGAAACCCGTGAGTTCGAACCGGCCATCGGCGCCCGACAGGCCCGCATGGCGTTGCTGCAACCCGAATCCATCCGGAACCCATGAGCGGCCCAGGAGTCTGACCGCCGGAACCGGTTCGCCCTCGGCGTTCACCACTTGGCCGCTTACGGCCAGACCGGGCCCCAACTCGACGGTCGCCGGCAGGTCCGTCCACCGCGCGAACGCAGTGGCCGTCCGCGTGGTGCTGGAGACGATGACGGCGGAGCGATCGCTTTCAGGTACCGTGAACCGGACCGTTCCCTGGTCGTCCGGGATCTCGAAGCCGAGGCTCTCGCCCGTATGCGGCACTCCTTCCTGCGGACTGACGAGCGAGACGCGCGCGTCCATCAACGCGCGGCCCTGGGCGGTGACCTTGACGGAGACATCTGCGGCGGGAAGCAACGGGACGTCCATCGAAGTCTGTTCGGCCGGCACGTCAAGCGGTGCAGACGCCTTGGCCGTGCCCCGTGCCTGAACCCGCCAGGGCTCCTGGCTTCGCGGCAGCGAGAGCGGAGGGCCGTCCGCCGGAGTTCTCGGAAGAAGGCTGAACGGCACTTCCTGCCACATCCGCACCGGCGCCGCGACCACTTCGATCAAGTCGATGCGACCGGGCGTCTCGCTGTTGTCATCGGGCGCGAGGGCGACCCGCACCCGAAGTCGGTCGTGCTGTCCAGGCCGCTCGGTGCAGGCGTGATTCTCGCCGGGCACGAGACGTCGAGGTGCACAGTCTTCGCTCCAGGACCAGCAGTGAGCGAGCCCCTGGTCTCCCGCCTGATCGGTGAGAGTTGCCCACGTCTCGGACACGCCGGAAGAAGAGGGCGACTCGCTGGCGAATGCGTGACGATCGTTGTCGAGACACACGAACCGTGTCGGCGCGCCCGGCAGGTCGGCGGCCGGCTGGGCCTGTGCGATGCCGGCTATCAGGAGGATCTTGCAGAACAGCAAGCCGCGCGAAACACGCACGAGTTCTCCTGTCCGTCCAGGCAGCGTCAAGGGGTCTCTCCTGGAGCCCGGAGACGAGCCTCGAAAGCCTGTGACGGCTCGACGTTCGAGCCCGCCAGCATTCTCATCAGATCGGCGCGAAGAAGAACGATCAGCCTCTCGCCGTCAAGATCGGCGCGGAGTCGCATGTCGCTTCTGTCGGTCTCGATGGCGCATGGATTCGTTGAAACCTGTTCGAGAGCATCGACGCGGGCGTGGATCAGATCCCAGCAGACCCGTGCTGCGCGGCGCTTCTTCGGGACGCTGCCGGACGCGTCGGGTGGGGGCTGGACGTCCGAAAGCGCCGCCAGCAACGCCTCCGCCTGCCTGGGGTCGAGGGTGACGGGTTCGGCCGAAGTCGGGTTGCCGGACCCGTCGGGGGGCGCATCGCCGGAGGCCGCATCCAGAAGCGCCGCTATCTCGTCCAGTCCGGCGGACTGAAGCAGCTCTTGCGCCGCGTCGCCCTGCAGGACACTGGCTTCGCCGACAGCGTCAGCGAGGACAATGCCGGCAGCGCCAGCCCTCGAATCGGGGGCCATGGGCTCGGCAAGCGGCCTGGGGACGTGCCGCACGAAGAGGAACACGTTGCCGTCGTCGTCTGCGACGACTTCATCGATCACGCGGCGGCGGCTCAACCAGGCCGTGCGGTAGCCGTCGTCGGCGAGAAGGTGACGTTGCTCCGGTTCGAGCTCGCAACCGTCGTCGGCGGAGAACAGGGATGCGTCGAGGCTCCTCTTCAGGACGCCTTCGGGGGTGTAGACGAAGACTCCCGGCTCCGCGCCGGGAACGACCAGGATGCGGTTCGGCGAGATGAACCGGGCCGTCGGCAGTTCGGCTTCCAGGCACTGCGACATTCCCCTGCCGCCGTCCCTGGTCGGCAACAGCCCGCTCGGTTGGCCTCCGTCCTCGATCAGCCAGGCGCTGTACTCTGCCCACTTTCCGCCTGGACGTCTCAAGAGGCCGACCGCGACCGTCGTTGCCCCGTGCTGGTCCAGATCGCCCACGACTTCAAGCGGCATGAGCCGCTCGACCCGTGCTTGTGTGCGTCGATACAGACCGGACACGAAGTCGGCGAACACGAAGTCGTGCGGGTCGGTGCCGGCGATGCGACTGTAGTCCGGCGGGCCCGTTCGAGAAAACGTCGTTCCTGCCAGCGTCGCTCGGAGTTGCGCTCGCTCTTCGCCGACTCGCCATGAATAGACCCCTTGACGGGTCTGCGCGAACAGCAGCTCATTGTGCGACAACCAGCGCACATCGCTCGCCGAAGCGACTTCAGGCGGCAGTTCGAGTGCCGCGCGTTCAGTCAGTGTCGGCTCGGCACCGGGATCGGTCGCCGTCAGGGGCGACGTCAGAACGAGCATGGCCGAGCATGCCTTGGCTGCAGTGGAGAGTCGGAACAACCGGGGCGCCCCCTCTGGCTCAACGGCTCAGCGAAACCTGGTCTTTGTCGACCGGGACAGTCTGCAGGCGGTCTTGCTGGTTGTCAACCGCGCGGATGGAGCTCTTCCCCTGCCAGGTGCCGGACTGCCTGTTGGCCGGCGCCAGCCCCGCCAGGCAGGCGCTGCAGGGGCGCTCACGGACTTGAGCGCGGTTCGCGCCCGTCCTCGGTCTTCGTCACCGGTGCGTCCGCCTTCCGCCACGCCGTGAAGCCGCCGCCGATGTGGCATACGGGCGCCAGACCCATGTCCTGGACGGTCCTGGTTGCCAGGGCCGAGCGCCAGCCGCTGGCGCAGTGGAAGATGAACTCCCGGCCGCTGCCGAAGATGCGCTTGAAGTAGGGGCTGTCGGGATCGACCCAGAACTCGATCATGCCCCGCGGAGCGTGGAAGGAACCGGGGATGAAGCCCTCGCGCGCCCGTTCGCGGATGTCGCGCAGGTCGACGATGACAGCTCCCCGGGTCTGGCGCTGCCGGGCCTCGGCGACCGTCACGGTCTCGACCTCGGCCTCGGCCTGGGCGACGAGCTGGCGGATGCCCTTCGTGATCGTCATCCGGGTCACCCGATCCTGCGGGCGGTGTCTCCGACCCGTACGGTTCCCGGCTCGACGACCCGCGCGTAGACTCCGCGGAGATTGTGCCGCCGGCCTGCCGGTCGGGCGGTGAACCTCAGTGCGTCGGCCCCGAAGCGCTGGGCGTACTTCCTGCAGCCCGTGTGGGGCAGGGAGGTGATCTCGACCACTGCTTCGCCGAGGCGCAGTCTGGCGCCCGGCGGCAGATTCTCCGCGCTGAGGTCGAGGTCGAGATAGATCTGGTCGCCGGCCAGGGGCCAACGGTCGCGGCTGCCGGCGATGAGGGCGGCGAAGCGGGAGTTCGTCAGCGTCAGCTGTGCATCCGGATCCGGAGAGCCGTCTTCGGTGACGTAGCCCTTGCGACGATCCCAAGTGTCGCCTTCGAGGCCGGCCTCGAAGGTGAGCCGACCTTCCTCGATCACCTCGCGGCGGTCCACTCCGGGGCGCCGGACGATCATCTCGACGGCGCCGCCGTCACCGGGCGAGTCGAGAACGTGACCGAAGCCGGCCTCCAGCTCGAGTGCGGTGCGGTGATCTGCGGCGTCGGCGGTCGGACCGCCGGCCGAACTGCTCGGGACTCTCACGGCGTTCTCCTCTCTGCCGCCTCCGCCACGGACTGCCGGGAGCCTGCGCCGCAGAACTCTCCGCAGCGGGCGCCAGGCCCGGGCGCCAGATCGCCCTCCGGCACCCTGTCACGAAGGTCCGGAGGAAGCAGGAGCGGCTGGTCACGGTTGGCTGCAATGAACTTCGGCATCCTTGAAACTCCCCCGACACCGAGACTGCCTGCGCTGACTGGCTGCGATGCCACTGAACCCGACCCCCGAAGTCCGACAGACCGCTAGCGGACGTCGAACTCGCGGCGGATGTAGGAGCCGTTGCCGCCGTTCTCGTCCCAGAGCCCGATGGCAACCCGGTGACGGCCGCGGGGGATGGCGTATTCGAAGTTGACAGCGAAGAACTGATCCTTCGCCTGCGCCCAGTCCCGGGCGGGGATGGTCAGCGGCAGGACGATGTGGCTGGGGTTCAGCCGTTTTCCGTCCTCGGTCAGCACAACGGCGACAAAGCGCACCTGATCGGTCCGATTGCCGGCTTGTTCGATCATCGCGAGCTTGCCCAGGGGTACCGACGCCGTGAACTCGACGTCGTGGAAGCCGCCGCCGGCAGTGTCCCACTCGATGCTGTCGACCTGCAGCGCGTGCGGGTTCTCGGTCCAGCCCAGCAGGAGGGCGCCGATGGTCCGCTCCGCGATCCGTTCGCGCAACGAGCGGGCGACGTAGCTGGAGCGATGCCTCAGGCGCAGACGCTTCGGCCTCGGCTTGACACGGATCTCGTGGACCGAGCCCTCGACGAACTCGTCGAGCACGTAGCCGAGAGAGTAGTAGGAGCGCATGTCCTCGGCCGCCTGATCGAAGAACCCGTTCACGTTGCGTCCGGAAACCCAGGCGCGGCCGCCGGTGTCGCCGGTGAGCTGATGGAGGACGCCCCGGATATCGGACAGGTAGGTCAGCTTCTGCTGGTCGGCCACCCCTTCCGAAAACGCCGCCGCCTCGGCCTCCGTTTCGGGAGGCTTGAACGCGTAGAAGGAGACGCGGTACGAGTTGGCCCGGGCCGCGATCTCGGCGAAGCGGGAGCTGAGGTCGAACCGGGACAGCCGGTGCTGGAACGAAGTCGTGGTCAGAGCCGCGGTGCCCTGGATGTTCGAGTTCCGGGTGTACAGGTTGTTCGGCGCGTCGAACCCCTCGGGGGTGTCGACAGCGCGGTTCTGCATCAGCTCGACGCCTGTTTCCTCGCGCCGGCCGGCCACCCGTTTCTGGACGTGTTGCAGGAGGCGGTCGAAGGGGCGCGCGGGAAACCCGTCGCTGATCAGGAAAAAGGCCTTGCGGCCGGGGACCAGAGCCAGGGCTTCAACTATCGCCTCGATCGCGCCGGCGGTGCGTTCGCTGTCCTCGTGGAGGACCCTGGCGTAGGCGAGCATTTCGGCGAGCGTTGCCCGCAGTGCGCCGATGCTGCCGGCCGAACGGCGCGGGTCGGAGTTCAGCTGGTCCATCAACTGCAGGAAGCTCTCCTGGGACCGCCGCTTGAGGTTCCTGGCTTCCGTGTAGATCTGCTGGGCGGCTTCGACCCTGTTCAGACCCTGGGCCACGGCCAGGTGATCGGCGGTCAGGTCCTGGAGCATCCGCAGCTGGCCATCGAAGGCAACGACCATGGCATGGACCGGCGCGGCCTCGTCTCCCGCTTCGAGTTGATCGCGGGCGAAGTCCTTGATCTGGTCGAGAACCGCGGCGCGGCTGACGGCGGAGAGGTGGGTGTTGTCGAAGAAGAAGACGATCGAGAGCGCTTCGCTCAGCGCGCCCACGGCAGGGTCGTTGCCGCCGGCGCTGTTGAAGTACTCGATGTCGACCGGCCTGTTGTTGTCGAAGACGCGGAAATTCTGCGGTGTCAGGTCGCGCGCCGGCCGCCCGTTGCGGTCGACGGCGATGACGTCCACGTTGACGACGGCGATCTCGACCACGTCGCTCAGATCGCCGACGCCGCGGCCGACCGGTGTGTCCTGCACGGCCGCGGAAGCCGGGGCGGGCTGGGGCGGGGCGCCCGAGATCAGAAGCAGGCCGAAGAGAGTGGCGCCGATCATGCTGGCTCCAGCTTGCCGGAAGGCGTGTGGCGTTCGAGGAACGCCCTGACCTTCGCCGCGGCCGCGGGCGCCGTGTCTTCGCTCTTCCACTCGAGGATCAGCTCGCTCCTGGGCGCCAGCGAAGCGATCTCCTCCGCCACGGGACGAGGGTGGTAGGCATCGTCTCCCGCCAGGATCAGGAGCGGCGTCTCGAGGCCGGCGACGAAGTCGCGATCCACGTTGAAGGTGAAGCCGCCGCCGTACATGCGCTCGCGAAACGGCGGCAGAGCGTCGGCGTGCACGTCGTTGCGCTCTTCCATGAGCGCCTCTGCCCAGGAATCGAACATGGCGTGGAACAGAGCCCGGTTCTCGTGGCGGCCGATCGGGTTCTGGAGCACCGCGGCGCTGACCCGCGAGGCATCGGCCGCAAGCACGCCCAGGCAGTACGAGGAGCCGATGCAGCCGCCCATCACGTGGCATGTCTCGATGGCCAGGTGGTCGAGCAGGGCCAGATGATCGTCGGCGTAGGTATGCCAGCCGTCGTCGGCCGTCACCGGCGCGGTCGACTTCCCGGCGTTGCGCTGGTCCATCGAGATGACCCGGAAGGACTGCGCCAGTTCGCGGCGCGGATCGAACGGACTGTCTCCCCAGAGAGCCGCGGCCGAGCGCATGCCGCCGGGGGCAAACAGCAGCACCGGGTAGCCGGCGCCGGCCTCCCACCAGTGAATGCGGATCTCGCCTCGTTCGAACACAGGCACGGATCAAGCGTACCAGTCACGGCCCGCCGCGCCCTGGACGCGTTGCCCCGACTCCTGGCCTCGTGGCGGTTGAGTTCCGTGGAACCTGACGGCGCCTTGCCGCGTAGAGTTGATTGGAGCACCATGGTTCTGGCAAGAGGCCTTGGGTCCTGGCGGGTCCTGGCAGGCTTGGCAGGTTCGGGCTGAGAGGGGGACGCGATGGAACACGAGGAAACGAACGCCGCCGCCGCTGACTCCGCGGGTTCCGACGCCGAATCCACGGCATCGGCATCTGTGGGCGGACCACCACCGCCGCCGGAGCCCGTGCAGGAACCCGGGAAGGAGGACCGCGGGCCCACGCTGGCAGGTCAGGTTGCGGCGGGTCTGACCCTGATGGTCCTGGGCGCTGCGCTGCTGGCGCTCGAGCGGCTCGACGGGTCCGCCCAGCACCTGTTCCTGATCCTGGTCGGCGGGGTCTTCACGGCGGGCTATTTCTACAAGAGGGCGTTCGGGCTGCTGATCCCGGGCGGCATCCTGATCGGACTCGGCGCCGGCCTGGCGTACGACGACTCGTACTCGGACTCGTTCGCGGGCAACGAAAGCGCTGCCTTCGGTCTCGGCGTCGGCTTCCTCCTGATCTACGTCGTCTCCCTGCTCTACGAAAGGGTGAACCGGTGGTGGCCGCTGATCCCCGGCGGGGTCCTGGTGGTTGCAGGCTTTCCGGAGTGGGATTGGGCGGATGCCATCCTCGATTACTGGCCGGTGGCCGTGATGGCGGTTGGCCTGTTCCTGCTGCTTCGCGGCATTCTGGCGCGCCAGAAGAGGGAGGAATCGCGCCGCTTCTGACCGCGTCCACCGCGGCCGGCGCTGCACCGTCGCGCAAGGAGCAGCGCAAGGAGCTCGGTCTTCGCTCACCGATCGGGCCTCCTTGCGGATAACATCCACCGCCAGTGACGGAGGAGGCTGTGGTAGGCGCACAACTGACCAACGACCCGGCCGACTCGGGCGTCGCGGCGCCCTTGCAGGCTGGCTGACCGGCTGTCCGACCCTTGCTGCCCAGGGAGAGAGGAGTCATTCGGTCGGGTGATCGGCGTGGTCGTCGTCGGCGGTTGGCGACGACCACGATTCTCGCGGCAGGGCTCGTCGCTGCGGCCGCCATTCTGTGGTTCCGGGTCGCTCCGGAACCTGAGGTCACGTTGACGCCCGATCTGCCGGGCATCGGTCCGCGCACGATGGTGACGGCTTCGGCCAGGGCCGGCGGCCGCGGCCTGGGCGGCATCCGGGTCGAAGTGATTCAGGGTGAGGAGTCGCTGCTGCTCGAAGAGAAGGCGCACACGCCCCCGAGCCCCTGGTCCTTCGGCGGCGAACCGGTCCGGGAGGCGACCCTGGAGATCGAGGTCGGTCGCGAGAGGGCCCCGAACCTGGTGGAGGGCGAGGCGATCGTGCGGGTTACTGTGGAGCGGCCGGGCACCTTGCTGCGCCGGCCGCCGCCCCATGTGGCGGAGCTTTCATTGCCCGTCCGCCTGCGTCCGCCGACGCTCGGCTCGCTTCAGGTGACGGCGACGCCCACTCAGTCGGGCAGCGGCGTGCTGCGCTACACCGTCGACGCCAGCGCCGTGGAGAGCGGCGTCGAAGTCGGCGACTACTGGTTCCCGGGCTACCGCGAGCCCGGAGGCGAGGTCCAGGATCGGTTCGTTCTCTTCGGCGTGCCGTACGACAGCGCCGATCCGTCGTCCTTCCGACTGGTGGCGCGTGACGAGCTCGGCAACGAGGCCAGGGTGCCCTTCCTGAGCGTCATCGAGCCGTCGCCGCTCGAATCCTCGACGATTCGTCTCGGTGACTCGTTCATGGCCCGTGTCGTGCCGAAGATCATGGCGCGGACGCCGGCCCTGACGGACCGCGGCGGTCTGCTGGACAACTTCCTCATGCTGAACGGCGAACTGAGGCAGGCGAACGCCGCGCAGCTGATCGAGCTGGCGTCCGGTTCGGCGGCGCGGCAGCTCTGGAACGGACCGTTCCGGCAGATGCGGAACACTCAGGTCATGGACCGGTTCGCCGCCCGCAGGCAGTACCTGTACGAGGGCCGCGTGGTGGACACGCAGGACCACCTGGGCCTCGATCTGGCATCGCGGCTTCAGGACGAAGTGCCGGCCTCGAACGCTGGCGTCGTCGTTCTTGCGGAGTACCTCGGAATCTACGGCAACAGCGTGGTCGTCGACCACGGCTACGGTTTGCAGACCCTCTACTCGCACCTGTCGCGGATCGACGTCGAAGTGGGGCAGGAAGTCGCCGCGAACGAACTGCTGGGTCTGAGCGGCCAGACCGGCATGGCCGGCGGCGACCATCTTCACTTCGCCGTCCTGCTCGGCGGTCTGCCGGTCGATCCCCTGGAGTGGTTCGACGCCAGGTGGATCCGTGACCACGTCGGCGCCGTGCTGCCGCTTGAGTGAGATGCCGCTGCGGCGCGGCGACGAGGAGCAAGACGAAGAGCAGGAGGTGCAACGAAGCCGGGCGGGGGTGCACGGCCGTTTCGAATGCAGCGCGACTTCTTCCGCTGGCTGCTACGCTTGAGTTCAGGAAACGCAGGAAACAGCTCAGGATGCGTTGGATCGCGAGTCCGCCGTGCGGATCCGCCGCTTGGATCTGCTGATCCGGGGGGCGGCGGCTGATGCTGGAGTGTCTGGAGTGTGAAGTGATGGTCCCCAGGAGTCTCGGGAGTCTCGCGGCCGCCGTCGTGCCGCTTCTGCTTTTCGTTCCGGTCGCGCCGGCCCAGGAGCCGACCCGGGAAACGGGAGGGACCGCGGCGTTCTTCGAAGGCGTGGCGCCTCTCGTCGATCGGTCCTGCATCCGGTGTCACGGGAACCGCACCGCGACGCCGCTCAGCATTCCCCGTCTCGGGCGGGATCTCTCGGATCCGGAGACGTTCCGCGCCTGGCAACGGATCCACGATCGGATCGCGAACGGCGAGATGCCGCCGCCCGAGGCCCCGGAACCCGAGGCGGAGCTGATCGAGGCTGCACTGGCGTCGCTCAAGACGGCCCTGGTGGATGCGAACATCGAGAGCCGCGGCGGCCTGCGCGTGCCGCTTCGGCGCCTGACCCGGCTCGAGTACGCCTACACGATCCAGGATCTGCTCGGCATCGACGAGGCGGTGGCGACGGAACTGAGCCAGTCCCTTCCGGCCGAGGCCGATTCGGGCGGCTTCGACACCGTGGCGGCGAACCAGAGCATGTCGGCGCTGCACGTGCGGGCCTGGCTCGAAGCCGCGGACGGGGCGCTCGATGAGGCGATCAGGATCGGACCGCGGCCGGCCACCGGCCGGCGTGCGATCGCCTACGGCGATTCGCAGTACCTGACCTACATGAGCAAGGCGGAGATCCTGGGCGGCGGGATCACCAAGATGCTGGACGATGCCGCGGTCATGTTCGTTGACGGCGGCTCGACGTACCTCATGCACAGCGAGACCGAGGGGTACAACGTGCCCTACGCCGGCCGCTATCGCGCCACGATCGAAGGCTGGGCGTATCAGCCCAGGGGGCCGGTGACCCTGACCGTGTATCGGGGGTCGAAGCAGGCGGCGGCAGCTTCGCTCGAGGAACTGCTCGCCTACTGGGATCTCGTCGGCGAGGAGCCCCGGACCGTGCAGTTCGAGACGTTTCTCCGACCGGGTGACCTTCTCGCTCCGTCGCTTGCCGAAGCCGACCCTCCGCCCGGCGAGTACTTCGACTACTACGGCCCGGAGAGGAACGTCGAGAACTACAAGGGGGAAGGGATCGCGCTCCGGTCCCTGACGATCGAGGGGCCGCTGTTCGAGGACTGGCCGCCGCCGAGTACCCGGAAGCTGCTGGCCGGGGTCGACTTCGACGAGGCCGGCGACGTCGTGCTGTCCAGGGCGCCCTACGATCACGTGGTCGAGATCGTTGCCCGGTTCGCGCCGCGCGCGTTCAGGCGCCCGCTCGTCGAGGGAGAACTCGAGGCCTACGCAAGTCTCGCCCTGCCGTTGCTGGAGGATGGCCGGCCGTTCATCGAGGCGGTGCGCCTGCCTCTGCGGGCCGTCCTGAGCGCACCGCCCTTCCTGTTTCAGTCAGGCGACTCGGGTCGCCTCGACGAACATGCGCTCGCGTCCAGACTCTCCTATTTCCTCTGGCGAAGCATGCCGGACGATGAGCTGCTTGCTCACGCCGGCAACGGCAGCCTGTCCGACCGGCAAGTCCTTGCCGCTCAGGTCGACCGCCTGCTCGACGATCCCAGGTCGGTGAGGTTCGTCCGCGATTTCGCGGGCCAAGCGTTCCGGCTCTACGAGATGAAGGCGACGAACCCCGACTCCGGCCTCTATCCCGAATACGACGATCGTCTGGGGCAGGCGATGGCGCAGGAGACGGAACTGTTCCTGGCGGAACTGATCGCCGACGACCTCGGTGTAGGGAGCCTGATCGACGCGGACTTCACGTTCCTCAACCGCCGCCTGGCCGATCACTACGGCGTACCGGGGATCGAGGGGCAGACCATGCGCAAGGTGGCGCTGCCGCCGGACAGCCCCCGGGGCGGTCTCGTCACCCAGGCCAGCATCCACAAGATCACCGCCAACGGCACGATCACGTCACCGATTCCGCGCGGCAACTTCGTGCTGGCCAATCTGCTGGGTCAGCCGGCGCCGCCGCCGCCGGAGAGCGTCACCGCGCTCGAGCCGGATACCCGGGGAGCAACGACGATCCGGGAACAGCTGGCGAAGCACCGCAACGAGCCGGTCTGCAACAGCTGCCACCGGGTGATCGATCCTCCGGGGTTCGCGCTCGAGTCCTTCGACCCGATAGGCGGCTTCCGCACGCACTACCGGGCGGCCGGCGGCGAAGGGACGACCCCGGACGGGTTCACGTATCCACTGCCGTACAAGCAGGGACTGCCGGTCGATGCCTCCGGCGTCACGGCTGACGGCGAGGCCTTTGCCGGGATCATGGAGTACAAGCGGCTGCTCGGCAGGGACGTGGAGCAGGTGGCCCGTCATCTCGTCTCTCGGCTGCTCGTCTTCTCGACAGGCGCCGAGATCGGGTTCGCGGACCGGGACGGCGTCGAGGATGTCGTGGCGAGGCTCCGCGACGGCGGGTACCCGTTCCGAGCGATGATCCACGAGGTCACCAGGAGTGATCTCTTCAGAATGAGGTAACGATGAACCTGACCCGGCCTCTGGACCGCCGTACCTTCCTGCGCGCCTCGGGTGTCGCCCTGGCGCTTCCCATGCTCGAATCGATGAGCCCGCCGCTGGCCCGGGCCGCGGCCGCCGCCCCCCGGCGGATGGTCAACATCTGCAACACGCTCGGTCTCTACAAGGAGGCCTGGTTCCCCGAGACTGCCGGCGCAGGCTACGAGAGCACGGAGTACGTTTCGCTGCTCGAGAAGCACCGTCGGAACTTCACCCTGTTCTCGGGCTTCTCGCACGAGGAGCAGACCGGCCGACAGCCGCACAACTCGGAGATCACCTTCCTGACCGCGGCCCGGCGCCCCGGCCTCGACGGCTTCCGCAACACGATCTCGATGGACCAGGTGGCCGCTGACCATCTCGGCTACACGACCCGGTTCCCTTCGGTCGTGCTCGGCACGGCGTCGCCGCAGAGTCAGTCCTACACCAGGAGCGGCGCCATGGTGCCGGCCGAGACGAGCCCGGAGAATCTGTTCCGCCAGCTGTTCCTGCAGGGTACGCCCGAGGAAGTCGAACGCGAGAAGCAGAGTCTGAACGACGGCGGCAGCATCCTGGACCGGCTCAAGTCGGAGACTTCGGCGCTGCGGCGGCGCGTGAGTCTGGCCGACCGGACGAAGCTCGACGAGTACTACAACGCGGTGCGGACCGCCGAACTCGATCTGGCTGAAGTGAAGGCATGGCGGCAGAAGCCGAAGCCGGTGGTGGATGCGGAGGCGCCCGTCGACATCCCCTCCCGTGCCGATCTGATCGGCCGCGTCAAGCTCATGTTCCGGATGATCCCGCTCGTTCTCGAGACCGACTCGTCCCGGGTCATCAGCCTGATGATCCAGGATCACGGCGTGGTCATCGACCTGCCGGGTGTCAACTTCGACCAGCACAGCCTGTCGCACCACGGGCAGGATCCGTCGAAGATCGTCCAGCTCAAGAAGATCGAGACCGAGATCGTCGAGAGTTTCGACGACCTTCTGACCGAGCTCGGCGGGCGCAGCGACGGCAGCGGTTCGCTGCTCGACAGCACGACGGTGCTCTTCGGCAGCAATCTTGGCAACGCGAACTCGCATGAGCCCAGGGACCTGCCGATTCTCGTCGCCGGCGGCGGTTACAGCCACGGCCGGCACATCGTCCACGAAGGCGAGCACAACGCGCCGCTGTGCAACCTCTTCGTGACGCTGCTGCAGGGCATGGGCGTGGAGACCGACGTCTTCGGCCAGAGCACCGGCACGCTGACCTGGGCGTAGCGGACTCGACGCGCTGCTTTGCGCGCCAGAGCGGCTGCAAGGCATGCGCTCGCCTCCGGCTCTCGGCCGCCGGGGCTCCGCCCGTACCGGACCGACCATCTGCTGCCGGTACTCCGGAGGGCGAGCACTCCTCCTTGTCGACATCGTGAGTACCTCCTTCGTCAAGGAGGCAGTGTCGGCGAACCGGGGCGCCCTCGTCGCTCGCCTGGGGCGATCCAGGCAGGCGGAGCCGATGCGTTGACGTTCCGATCTGCGGTGCTCTTCCGGTGTTCTGCACAATCTGAAAGTAGAACTTTCAGATTGTGCGGTTCGCTGGTAGCCTGCCGCCATGATTCGGCGGGAGATCACGCCTGTTCTGAAGAGGCTCTTCGGACAGTATCCGGTGGTCACGGTTACCGGGCCGCGCCAGTCCGGCAAGACAACGCTTTGCAGGGGGGCGTTCCCGGATCTGGCCTACGTCAACCTCGAAGCTCACGATCTGCGGGAGTTCGCCGAGAGTGACCCGCGGGGCTTTCTGGCGCAGGTGGGCACCGGCGCCATCCTGGACGAGATCCAGCGCGTGCCGACTCTGCTCTCGTACCTGCAGGTGCTCGTCGACGACCGAGGAGAGGACGGTCTCTTCGTCCTCACCGGGAGCCAGCACTTCGGACTTTCCAGCGCGATCAGCCAGTCGCTGGCGGGGCGCACGGCCCTGCTTCGGCTCCTGCCGTTCTCACTGTCGGAACGGCTTCTCGCAGATCCGGGCGGATCGGTGGACGAACTCCTCTACGGTGGTTTCTACCCTCGGGTCTTCGACCGTGGTCTCGAGCCGCGACAGGCCTACGCGGACTATTTCGAGACCTATGTCGAGCGCGACCTGCGTCAGGTCGCGGAGATTCGGAACCTGTCGAGCTTCCAGCGTTTCGTCCGCCTCTGCGCCGGCCGGGCGGGTCAACTGGTCAACCTCTCCTCACTGGGCGCCGACACCGGCGTCTCGCACGTCACCGTGCGGCAGTGGCTCACCCTCCTGGAGGCGAGCTACATCGTCTTCCTGCTGCCGCCCTACCACGCGAACATCCGGAAACGGCTCGTCAGGTCGCCCAAGCTGTACTTCCACGATGTCGGTCTGGCGTGTCATCTTCTGAGCATTGAGCACTCCGGGCAACTGGCCACTCACCCGCTGCGCGGAGCGCTGTTCGAGAACATGGTCATCGTCGAAGCCCTCAAGCATCGTTTCAACCGGGGCCGGACGCCCAATGTCTTCTTCTTCAGGGACAGCAGGGGGCTGGAGTGCGACCTGCTGTACAGGACGGGAAGCGGTACGGCGGCGATCGAGATCAAGTCGGGCGCAACGATCAACCCGGATTTCTTTTCGGCTCTGAATCGGGTGGCCGAGCTGGTTCCTGACGTGTCCGTTCGAGCCGTCGTGTACGGCGGCCGGCAAGGACAGTCCCGAAGTGCCGGCGAGGCGCTGCCGTTCACGGACTTCCCGGCCCTGCTCGACCGGTTGGACGCTGTCTCGCAGGCAGGTATGTAGGTCAGGCACGGTAGCGCGTGTCGTTGCCGTGTCCACGGGCTGATGCAGGCAACCGCGGACAGACATGACATGGAGCAGGAACCGCGATGCAGGAAAATCCGATGCGTGAAGCCACGGTCTCCCATCGCTGGACGCCCATCGAGGACCTGCCGGAGGAGTGGGAGGAACTCTGCCGAGAGGACCTTCACGCGGTGCACGAACAGTGGGTCAGCGATCGCCGGTTGATCCGCGATGAGCAGAAGATACGGAAGTTCCAGGAGGAACTGGCTCTCCACTGGGCAATCGAAACGGGCCTGATCGAGCGTCTCTACACTGCTGATCGCGGCATCACGGTCCAGATCGCGAAGGCCGGACTGGAAGCTCTGGGCCAGTTTCACGCCAGGGGCAGGATCTCGCGGAACGCGAGGTCATTGATCACCGACCAGCGCGAGGCACTGGAGATGGTGATGGACGTTGTCGGCGGCCGGCGGGATCTGACGACCTCCTGGCTGAAGGAGCTGCACCAGCGCCTCGTGCTGAGCCAGCCAACCTGCGAGGCGCTCGATCCGTTCGGCAACGCGGTACAGGTCGAACTGCTCAAGGGTCGGTGGAAGGTCCAGCCCAACAACCCGAAGCGCCCGGACGGCTCGGTTCACGAGTACTGCCCGCCGGAGTTCGTCCAGGAGGAGCTCGAGCGGCTCTTCGACTGGCACCGCGTTCACGAGGAACGCCTGCGTGACGCACCGGAGGTTCTGGCGGCTTGGCTGCACCATCGCTTCACGCAGATCCACCCGTTCCAGGACGGCAACGGCCGCGTGGCGAGGGCGCTGACGGCCGCGGTCTTCCTGAAGGCCGACTATCTGGTTCTGGTGATCCGGGACCAGGAGCACCGGGAGCGGTACTTCGATGCTCTGGAGAGCGGCGACGCGGGCGATCTCGGACCGCTTGTCGACCTGTTTGCCGATGTGCAGAAGGCTGACCTGAACGACGCCATCCGTTCGCTTCGGGAACTTCGGGGCGAGCCGATCGTCAGCGTTGCAAGATCGCTCGCGCAGTTGGCGAAGCAGCGCGAAAGGGAACGCTCGGAGCATTCGACACAGGTCATGGACGCATTGGTGGATGTCGCGGCAACGCGGTTGACTGAAGCTGCGGGCGAGGTACGGCACGCCTTCGAGGAGGAAGGCGTGGAGGCCGAGACCAGGGTGTTTGACGATGCAGGCAAGGAGACGTGGTGGTACACGCAGATCGTCAAGACGGCGCAGAAGCACGGATACTTCGCGCAGCTCGACCAGCCGAGGCGATGGGTGTCGCTGCAACTTGGGCTCTCAGGGCAGAGCGCAGGCGACGCGAGGCTCGTCATCTCCTTCCACGCGGTCGGCCGCGCCGCGAATCTCCATGCGGCGACGGCGTTTCTGACCGGCAGGGCCGGGGACGGCGACGCGCCTTCGGGCTGGTGGACCAGCACGGTCTCGGAGAAGCCGTTCAATTTCGGGTTTGCCGGTGTGGGCGGATTCATCCAGCATGACCGCGCGGTCCGTGAGAAGCGCGAGAAGCGATTCCGGGAGTGGCTCGATCGTGTGATCGAAGCCGGTCTGAGCAAGTGGGGGGGACGCCTCTAGCTCCAGCTTCAGCTCGAGCGCCGCGGCGGCGCCTGGCAGGCCGGCGCCGGGGCTGAGGCCTGCGAGCGGCCTGGCGGTGCCATCAGTCCGTGGCGAACGTCGGGCTGCGTTCGAAACGTCCATGCATCTCGGTCCGGCATCGTTGCTCCTCGGTCGCACATGGCCCGGCATGCTCCCTCGTTGAGCCTTGCCGGACAAGCACCTGACCGCTCTCGGTGCGCCGGGACTTCGCCGTGGACTGCTACCGCGCCGCTCGCGCAAGCCGCAGTCGTTCGACCTTCCCGGTCTCGATGCGGGCAAGGTCGGCGGCGCCCCGCTGCACCTTGAGCACGGCTTCCACGATGTCGTCGACATCGTCTGCCGTGCCGAGCAGGAGCTGGTGAGGCAGCCAGACGGACTCCCGGTAGGCGGCGTGCTCGGCGTTCGGACAATCCGTGGCCGGGCGGCGTGCGAGCGCGGTGCTCCAGGCCGGGTAGCGGGTCGGGTCGGGGAGGAGCAACTCGCTCACCGGCAACGACTCGTAGAAGCGGCCGTCGGCGGGTACGCCTTCGGCCTCGAGTGCGGCGACGAAGACGTCCCGGTCGAGGCCGGCAAAGGCCCTGCCGTCGAAGCGGAACACGAACTGGTAGATCGCCTGGGTAGTCACCCGAAGGTCGATGCGCAGATTGGAGAGTCCCTCGACGTCCTCGATTGCGGCACGCAGGCGCCGGGCGTTGGCCGCGCGGATCTCGTGCTGGCGGTCGAGCCGGCCGAGCTGGACCGCGAGGAGCGCGGCCTGCAGGTCGGTCATCCGGTAGTTGTGGCCGATGACGGGGTCCGTTGCCGCGGCCTCCGGCTGCCGGCGTCCGCAGTTGACCAAGGTGTGCAGCCGGTCGAGGATGCGCGCCTCCGAGGTGGTCACGATGCCGCCCTCGCCCGCGGTCATCAGCTTCGAGGTCTGGAAGCTGAACGACCCGGCGTCGCCCCAGGAGCCGACGCCGCGGCCGCGCCAGCGGGCACCGTGCGCATGGGCGCAGTCCTCGAGCACGGCCAGTCCGCGCTTCTCGGCGAGCGCGCCGATCGCGTCCAGGTCGGCGATCGTCATCGCCAGGTGGACCGGCACGATCGCCTGGGTGCGCTCCGTGACCAGGGCTTCCGCCGCGCCGACGTCGATGCAGTACGTCTCAGGATCGATGTCGGCGAACACGGGCGCGCAGCCGGCGAACAGGGCGGCGGATGCGGTCGCCTCGAAGGTGTAGGCCGGGACGATGACCTCGGCGCCCGGTTCGACGCCCATCGCCTGGAGCGCCGCCTCGAGCGAGACCGTGCCGTTCGCCACGCACAGGGCATGCGCGCAGTCGTGGCGTTCGGCGAAGGCCCGGGCGAAGGCGTCGGCGCGTTCGTTGGGCAGCGGAAAGCCGCCCCAGTCCCCGTCGCGGATTGCGGCGAGGATGGCGCGTTCTTCCTCCTCTCCCCGCGCCGGCCATTGCGGCCACGCCGTGCTGCGGACTGGAGTGCCGCCCAGCAGGGCGAGTTCTGCGGCTGAGCGGCTGACCACCCCGGTGACGCTACCAGCGCGCGAAGGAGGTCTGGGTCCCGTGCCGGGTAACGGAGTCGCTGGCGTACCGGACGCCGAACTCGATCGCCTCGCGGCTGTCGGCCGACGCGAGCAGGGCGGCAGCGAAGGCGCCGTTGAAGGCGTCGCCGGCGCCGGTCGTGTCGACCGCGTCCACTTCGGGTGCGGGAACCAGGGTCGGCGTCGATCCCGGTTCCGCCAGCATGACGCCGGCCGGGCCGAGGGTCAGGGCGGCGCCGCCGTAGCCCATGGCGAGCAGTTCCATCGCCGCGTCCGGGGCGCCGCGGGCATCGATCCGCTCGCCCGCCCTTCCCAGCAGGACCGCACACTCGACTTCGTTGGGAGTCACCCAGGCGATCCGCTCCGGGTCGAGACCGGGATCGTTCTGCTCGTCGATCGGCGCCGGGTTCCAGATCACCGGCACGCCGGCGTCGCCGGCCCGGTCGACGGCGCTGCGCACTCCGTCAGGCGGTGTCTCGTTCTGGAGCAGGAGCAGCCCGGCTTCTTCCACCGGCGCCGAAGCCAGCGCCTCCGCGGTCAGGCGGGCGTTCGCGCCGGGAGAGTTCATGATCCGATTGTCCCCGCTGGCGGCCTCGACCCAGACCGCGGACAGACCGGTGTGGATGTCGTCCAGGACCTGCAGGTGCTCGGTGTCCAGGCCGTCCTCCGCGAACACCGCGCGCTGGGCGGCGCCGTTGGCGTCGTTGCCGACCGCGCCGGCGAAACGGACGACGACACGCTCGACGTCGAGTCCTCCGGGTCCTCCGAGTCCGCCCCGGCAGCGAACAGCCGCGACCGCCTGGTTGGCGCCCTTGCCCCCGCAGGACTCGAGCAGATCGGCGCCGGCGATCGTTTCCCCCTTCCGTGGCAACCGCGGGTGCCGGAAGATCAGGTCGTGATTCACCGACCCGACGACGAGGAGGGAAGCGGCGCGGCGATCCGGCAATCAGCCCGTCTCCCAGCGCAGGCGGTTTGCGCCGATCGTGAAGGCCACAACTCCGATGGTGACCAGCACGGCGCAGGGCAGCAGCATCTCGTTGAGCGAGAAGCCGCGCCAGATCGCGCCCTCGTACGCGACCAGCGCCCACTTCATCGGGCTGATGTTGGCGAGGCGCTGCATCCACTCCGGCATCAGGAACAGGGGCACCATGCCGCCGCCGAGCATGGAGAAGGGGAGCGCGATTCCCCAACCGACTCCCGCCGCCGCCTGCTCCGTGCGCCCGACCACGCTCAGGGCCATCATGATGCCGCAGAAGCAGATCGAACCGCAGACCAGGGCCAACGCCAGCAACGGGTAGGAGGTGGGCTTCACTCCGAAGACGGTGATCCCGAGCGTGATCAGGGCCGAGCTCGTGAAGAGGGTGGTGGCCAGACAGGCCAGACCCTTGGCGGCCAGCAGATGACGGGTCGTGATCGGCGACACGAGGAGTCGCATCAGCGTGCCGCGGCCGCGTTCGATGGCGATCGACATGCTGAAGGAAACGGATCCGCCGATAAGGACCCAGAGCAAGGCCTGGGCGAAGGAAGTCGCGTAGGAGTTCGTCGGTCCGCGCCGTTCCGCCCGGACTTCCGTCTGTTCGATCTCGAGTGGAGGGCCGAAGGCGCCGCCCAGTGCGCCGGTCGCGGCGCCGTCCGGACCGAGCTGTCCGACGAGCGCCGGCACGCGCGAGGACAGGTCGATGAAGGCGAGCAGGTCGTCGCGGGCGGGGGACGGCGGTGCGAACTGCTCGATGAGGCGGCTGTTCTGTTCGTTCGTCGCCTGGATCCGCGCGGGATCGCCCATGAAGGCCTGCAGTTCGGCCGCGGCGGCTTCGAGCAGGATGCCCCGGACCATTCCCGAAGCGGCGAACTGAGTGGGATCGACGCCGAGTTCGACCTCGGGAGTGATCCGGAAGGGGTTGTCCAGGGCAGCGCCGAATCCGGGACCCAGAGTGACCATCACGGCTGTCTGCCCGCGGCGAACCCGGTCGACGGCCTGTTCGCGCGGGATCCGGTCCAGATCGATCGCTTCGGCGGTTTCGAGCCTGGCGACGAAGCGCTCGGAACCGGAGGTCCGGTCCTCGTCGACCAGGGCGACCGGAATGCTCGCCGGCCCCCGGCTCAGGTTGGCGAACATGGCGCCGAAGAAGATCGCCATCATCAGCGGGAAGAACGCCGTGAAGAAGAAGCCCAGCTTGTCCCGGAGGAGAATCCGGATGTCCTTCGCGGCCATGGCGACAATCGTGCGCACGTTTGCTCTCCAGGCAGGCAGTCAATCCCGCAGTGCGCGGCCGGTGAGGTTCAGGAACACGTTCTCGAGATCCGGCGGCCGATACTGGAAGTGCTCCACGGGTTCCCGCTCCTGGAGTTGCGCGAGCGTTCGCAGTGGATCGGTGGTCTCGAAGCTGCTCTCTCCGCCGCCGGTCTCGACGACCAGGATTCCGGGGCCCCCATGGGCCTCGATCAGCGCCCGCACCGTGTCGAGCGCCATCAGTCTGCCCCGGTCCATGATCGCCACCCGGTCGCAGAGCCGCTGCGCTTCTTCCATGTAGTGGGTCGTGTAGACAACCTGCTTGCCCTCGTCCCGAAGCTGCTCGACCCGGTTGAAGATCGCGTTGCGCGACTGGGGGTCGACGCCGACTGTCGGTTCGTCGAGAAGCACGAGATCAGGGTCATGGACGATGGCGACCGCCAGGTTCAGGCGGCGCTTCATGCCCCCCGAGTACTTCGCCACCGTCTTCTTGCTGACCTCGGTCAGATCGGCAAAGTCGAGACAGGCGGCGACTCGTTCCTCCAGGACGGAACCTCGGAGCCCGTGCAATCGACCGAAGAAGCGAAGATTGTCGGCGCCGCCGACTTCCTCGTAGAGCGCGATGGACTGCGGAGCCAGACCCAGAACACGGCGATTCACCGCCTCGCGCGGATCCCGGTCAAACGTCTCGCCGACGAAGCGGACCACGCCTTCGTCCGGTTCCAGCAGTCCGACAGCCATGTTGATCGCGGTGGTCTTGCCGGCGCCGTTCGGTCCCAGCAGCCCGAACACCTCGCCCGGCTCGAGCTCGAACGACAGGTCGTCGACCGCGCGCAGATCGCCGAAGAACTTGCTGACATGGTCGAACAGAAGCATGGGTGGCTGCTGTGGTTCTGTTACGGAACCTCTGGGGCGCTTGTTGCGCCGGAGTCAGGTTGGGCGCAAGGCGCGGGGCCGCCATGCAGTCAGGCCGTCGCGATCTGCCCCGGGAGGTCTCGGACGCTCCCGGACAGCTCGGAGAGTCTCGGACAGCGTCACACGGTGAGCGTATCGCCCGGCGCCATGACCTCGACCTTGACGCCTGCGGGCGCGAAGTCCGACGGATCCTGCGCGATCGGCGGCCAGGTGTCGTAGTGGATCGGGATCGCGACCGGCGCGCCGATCATCTCGGCGGCCCGAGCGGCAAGTTCCGGCCCCATCGTGAAGCGGTCGCCGATCGGCACGCAGGCGGCGTCGGGGCGGTAGATCTCGCCGATCAGCTTCATGTCGCCGAACAGGCCGGTGTCGCCGCAGTGGTAGACGGTCTTCCCGCCCATGTGGACGACCAGCCCGCACGGCATGCCCATGTACCTGCCCTCGTAGGAGGACGAATGGAAGGCGTGCGTGAACGCCACCCAGCCGAAGTCGGTGTCGATCCTGCCGCCCGGGTTGCCGGGATTCACGTTGTCGTGGCCCTGCTCCTGCAGGAAGTTGCACATCTCGAACGCGGCGATCACGTTCGCGTTGTTGGCCTGCGCGATGGCCAGCGTGTCGCCGAAATGATCCGAGTGGCCGTGCGTGAGGGCGATGGTCCCGCACTCGACGTCCCCGGCGCCGATCGTCGCCACCGGGTTGCCGGTCAGGAACGGGTCGATCGCCAGTGTCCGATCGCCGTCGCTCATCAGGAAACCGGAGTGACCGAGAAAGGTGAGATCCAGGGCCATGGCGTGTGTCTCCTTCGGATCGGGTTGCTGGGCTCGCTAGGCCTGCTCGGCGGGCACGTGGACGACGAGGCCGTCCAAGGCTTCGGTCACGTCGATCTGGCAGCTCAGACGGCTGTTGGGCCTGACGTCGATGGCCTGTTCCAGGACGAAGTCCTCATCGTCGTGGCGCGGTCCGGCGGCCTCGATCCAGGCTTCGTCGATGTAGACGTGGCAGGTGCTGCAGGAACAGCAGCCGCCGCAGGCGGCGACGATGCCGTCCACGTCGTTGTCCACCGCGCTTTCCATCACGGTGTCTCCCACCGGCGCCTCGACCACGCGGGAACTGCCGTCCTGGGCGATGTAGGTGATCCTGGGCATGGTGCTGCGTTCCCTGGTCGTTGTTTCGTGGTGGTTCCGGGGCCGTGCAACGGGCGGTCCGGGGTCCGGGTCGATGACAGCCGAAGGGGGAGTCTAATGGAACGGCCGCTGGATCGATCGCCGCTCGGTCGCCGGTCAGTCGCCGAAGCGCTCCAGGATCCAGCCGCTGATCGTGTCGAGTACCTCGGGCGCCATCGTCTGCTCGATCGCTGCGTACTCGAGCGGCGATCCCGTGGCAGCGGTCTGGAACAGGTGGTTCATCTCTGCAAAGCGCCTCACGGTGATGTCCCTGTTGCCGGAGACCGCGAACGCGGCCTCCATGGCGGACTGGTTCTGGTCCGCATCCACCTGGGTGTCCTTGCCGCCGAACAGGGCCAGCGTCGGTACGGCGAGGCCGCCAAGTGCGGGTCGGGGGTCGTAGCGGACGAAGAACCGGAACCAGGGGCTGAGGTTCGATTCGACCGCCGCCGAGACGGCCGATTCCAGAGCCCCGCCGCTCAACCGGGCCGTCTCGGGCGACGCGGCCATCTGCCTGGCGACCACCTCGCGAAGGGCGGATTCCGCTTCCGCGGGCGGCATGTCCGACCCGATGATCTCGATCGCCCGGTCCTGCAGTGCGGCGAGTTCCTCGATCCTCGCCGCCGGAACACCGTTCGCGGCGGCGATGCGCCGGAGCTGCCGGCGGAGCACGTCGCCGCCCGGCACGCCCGGGCCGGCGAGAAGAACGGCGAAGGCAATCGTGCCGAGTTCGACCCGGTTGAGCGCAAGCGGCGCGACCAAGCCTCCCTCCGAAATGCCGATCAGACCGACCCGGTTCGGGTCGATCCGATCGTGCGCGCGCAGGAAGCGGACGCCGGCCAGCACGTCGTCGGCCTTGTGCCTGGATGTCGACTTTGACGTGCTGCCGGTCGAGCCGCCAACGCCGCGGTCGTCGACCCGGAGCACGGCGATGCCGAGCCGCGTCAGATGGTCGGCGAGCACGAGGAAGGGCTTGTGCCCGGCGAGTTCGAGATCGCGGTTCAGCGCGCCGCTGCCCGAGATCAGGAGTGCGGCCGGCGCCTTCCCCTCGCCCGGCGGCAGGGTGAGGGTGCCGGCGATCGTCACTTCGCCGTTTCGATACTCGACTTCCTCCTGGTGGTAAGGGAAGGGCGGTTCGGGCTCCTGTGGCCGCGCGGGCGTCTCGACGTCGACCGCTTCTCGGCCGAGCCTGAACGGCAGCCGGGAAGGACCCTGCATGAACTCGCCCGAGATCTCGCCGTCGACGATCCTGCCTTCGAAGGTCGGCTCGCCGGGTACGCCGCGGATCACGAAGTGAACCGTGTCGCCGTCCACGGTCACTTCCGAAAGCGGCAGGTCATCGGCGCCCTGGGCGGGGATGTCGATCGTCCCGGACCAGGCCCCGTCAGTGCGCTCCAGGTCGACCTGGACGATCAGGGGCTGACCGGGGACCTCGATGCTGCCCTCCCAACGGCCGGCGGCGTCGTGGGCCTGGGCGTCCGACCGGGGCGTCGCGATCCAGAGCGCGAAGAAAGCAGCTACCGCTGCGGCGCGCAGAAGACGAGCTCGTCCTTCAGAGGCAGGGTGCATGAGGGTTCCTTGTTCGGATTGGAAAGAGACCACGTCGAGGCCCTGCCAGGGGCGCTGGCGGGAAGACACGGGACGGCTCTCCACTGCTTTCCATGTCACCGGCACGCCTCACGGACTGTCCTCGATCCGGTAGAGGTGCGTACCGGTGCGAATGAACAGGGCGCCGTCCGCGACCGCGATGGAGGCGAGGGTTGCCCCGTCGAGTTCGTTGCGGGCCAGCTGCTCGAACTCGGTGCCGGGCGCGATGACGGTGGTGACGCCCTCTTCGTTCTGGAAGTGGATGCGCCCGCCCGCGAACACGGGCGAGGCGGAGTGGTTGCCGCCCAGCCGCTGCTGCCAGTGGATGGCGCCCGTCGGGGCATCGATGCAGGTGGCGATGCCCGCATCGGTCATCGTGTACAGCTCGTCGCCGACCAGGATCGGAGACACCGTGAGCGGCGCCCCGCGGCGAAGCCGCCACGCGACTTCCGAGTCCGTGACGTCGCCCTTGCCGGTTGGGCGGACGGCGAGCAGGACCGGCTCGTTGAAGCCGGTCGAAAGGTAGACGAGCCCGTGGCCGTGAACGGGGCGGGCGACGTTGGAGAAGCCTCCCGGGTACTCGACCCGCCAGATCTCGCGGCCGGTCGCCGGATCGTGCGCCGTTGCCCGGAACGCGCTGACGCCCACGATCTGCTCGGTGTCGTCGACGCGAACGGCGAGCGGAGTGGAATAGGCCTGCGAGATCGGCGCCGGCCGCACGGACCGCCAGCGCTCTTCGCCGCTCCGGGCGTCCACGGCGACCAGGAAGGCGGTGTCGTAGCCGTCGATGCCGACGATCAGCAGCCCGTCGTGGAGAATGGGCGAGCCGCCGTTCCCGTGCTGCGACGTGTAGGGGAAGCGGGTTCGCCAGAGCACCTCGCCGGCCGAGGCGGCGCCATCCGTGACGCCGGCGGCGGCAACCGCCGCCGTCCCCAGGGCGCCGAAGTGGACGTGGATCCGCCCGCCGTCCGGATCGATCACGGGCGTCGGCGAGGCGAAGCTGTTCTTCTGGTTCAGGAGCGTGGTGTCGGAGATGGCGAACACCTCCACGTCCAGCGCGGAATCGCCGCTGGTCACGTCGTAGGCGAGCAGTCGGAGCGAGGTCCCGGCGTCGCGGTCGGTCACTGCGGTCGTCAGCCAGAGCAGACCGCCGCCGATCACGGGCGACGACCAGCCGCGTCCCGGAACCGCGGTCTTCCAGGCGACGTTCTCGGTCTCGCTCCAGATCAGCGGAACCGCTTCGTCCGGTGCGTGTCCCTGCCCGGTCGGCCCCCGAAACTGGGGCCAGTCGGAAGCCTGGACGGCTGCGGTCGTCAGTGCCGCAAGGGCGGTCAGCACGGCGGCCGCGGTGTTGGCCGTGCAGCTCGCCTGCGTTCGTCTCGGTGGTCGGGTCTCCAGGGACCCTGGGCCTGTCCGCATTGCGGGGAGCTTACGCTCCCGACCACTGACATGGCGCGGATCTTCCCCGACGAAGTGCCGACGGTGGTACGGTCGCACCGTGAGCCCGGCGCCTCTCGCGACGTCCTTTCCGACTCGGGAGGACCCTCTGGCCGCCCTCGTGCCCGAGCGCTGGAGGAGGATCGAGAATCCGCGCCGGGACCTGCCGAACCTCGCCAGGGATCCGAACGCCACGGCGCGCATCGAGGCTCGGTTGGCCCAGGTGCCGACCCGCCACGAGTTGTTCCTGGGCGACTCGCGCAACGAGCCGACGCTGGCGCCCGAGTCCATTCATCTGGTCGTCACCTCTCCCCCGTACTGGACGCTCAAGGAGTACCCGGAGTCCGAGGGACAACTGGGCTGGGTCGAGGACTACGAGGACTTTCTGGACCAGCTCGACAAGGTATGGCTCCGGTGCTTCGACGCTCTTGTGCCGGGTGGTCGCCTGGTCTGCGTGGTGGGGGATGTCTGCCTCTCTCGGCGCCGGCACGGCCGGCATTCGGTCGTGCCGCTTCATGCGTCGATCCAGGAGCGCTGCCGGCGTATCGGCTTCGACAATCTGGCGCCGATCATCTGGCACAAGATCGCCAATGCCGCCTACGAATCAGGGGGCGGGGGCGCCTTCCTGGGCAAGCCCTACGAACCGAACGCGGTCATCAAGAACGACATCGAGTTCGTTCTGATGCAGCGGAAGCCGGGCGGGTACCGCCGTCCGACAGCGGCCGCGAAGCTCCTGAGCCTGATCCCGGCGGAACGTCACCGCAAGTGGTTTCGTCAGGTCTGGGAGGGTGTCGGAGGGGCATCCACGCGGCGCCACCCGGCTCCTTATCCGCTGGAGATCGCGGAACGACTGATCCGCATGTTCAGTTTCGCTGGCGATACGGTATTCGACCCCTTCATGGGCACCGCGACCACTGCGTCCGCGGCAGCGAAGTGGGGCAGGAACAGCATCGGCGTCGAAGTGGAGCCGGCGTACTTCGAGGCGTCGGCCCGAAGAATGTCCAGAGAAGCCGCTCACATGTTCAGCCGCGTCGACGTCGTGACACACGTAAGGAACCTCGGTCGAGTTCGCTGAACGCGGCTGCAAACCGAGGGTGAAGCCCTCGTCGTTCTGGAAGTGGAGCCGGCCTCCGGCAAGGACCGGCGAAGCGGAGTGGTTGCCGCCCGGCCGCTGCTGCCAGTCGATGGCGGCGCCTGCCGCACGGACCGCCGGTGCTCCTCGCCGCTCCGTCTCGTGCCCGGTCGGGGGGGGGGTTGACACCGCCCGGGACGGCTCTGCTCAGGGCCGGGGAACCTCCCGCGGCTGGGGCAGGTCGGGTCCGATGGCCGACAGGGTGGCCACGTAGCCGAGCGGCATCGGGACGGCGTCGCCGATCCACTTGGCGAGCTGGTGGCGGGTGGGCGGGTTGTCCGAATCGAGAGTGAAGCGGTGCGTGTCCGGGAACCCCTGCAGACGCGCCGCTTCACGGGGGGTCAGCGTTCTCGGGCGCGTGGGGTGGACGAAGCGGCCGCGTCCCGGCGACATGAAGCCGGTGGTGATCGTTGGCGCCGGGAGTTCCCGGTTCATTCGGCCGTAGACGGCCTGGTAGGTCGTGCCTTCCCGGTGACAGACGGGGCGCTCGGAAGGGGGCAGGTCGAACTCGTCGTTCTCGAACAGGAACTCGATGCGGGCCGCATTCTCTTCGCTGATCCGACTGGGCGTGGTCATCGGGTCGGTTTCCGCCGTGCTGTCCTCGAGATCGCCGATGGCCCACCATACCGAGCGCTGCTCCGAACGGAACCCGCGGGCGAGTTCCTTCAACGGAACCGGTCGAGAGCGCCGCCTCGCGACCATGAAGTAGCGCTGTCGGGTCTGGGGCCAGCCCAGCTGGTCGGCCGTGAGAACGGCCGCGTCGACGCGGTAACCGGCTTCTTCGAACAGACGCTTCGCCGCTTCCACGACGGAGCTGCGGTCGTGGACCACGGCGGGCACGTTCTCGATCGCCACGGCCTTCGCGCCAGCTGCCACGGCGAACGCGGGGACCGTGAGAAAGAGCCGGTTGCGCCGGTCGTCCCGGCGGCTCCGGTTGTTCAGATTGGAATGCCCCTGGCACGGCGGGCCCGCAGTGACCAGGTCGACTCCGGCCACGGCGGCAGCCACCCGCTTGTCGAGGATTTCGGGCGGGTAGGCGAAGCGCGCATCCCCGCTGCTGCCGCGAACGCGGAAATCAACCAGGGAGGCGACGGACCGGGGGTATGCGAGACCTGTTTCGACGTTGGCCGCGAACACCGCAAGCGCCGCCTCGTCGACGTCGACGGCGAGTTCGGTGACGACGGAGCGCCCGGCTTCGGCTGCCAGTTGGCGAACGCCCAGGGCGAAGCCGCCGGCGCCGCAGAAGAGGTCGACGGTGCGAAGAGGCGGGCGCCCGGGATTGGCGAAGGTCCGCGGGCGGGCGCCGAACAGGTAGGCGCGGAGCCAGAGGCTGGCGAGGCTGGAGTTTCCCGCAGTCGGCTCTAGGCCCGTCCCGGCGGGAAGTTCGACGCGAGACTCTGCCGTGGAGCCGTCCGGAAGAACCAGCCGGCGGACCAGGCTGCCTCCTTCGCGACGGAACTCACGCGATCCCGCTCCGGCTTCGGCGAGGGCGGTGCCGGGGCGCGCCGGAACCTCGGGCTCGGGTCCCGATGCCGGCGCCTCGGGACGGGCCGCTTCAGTTGTTCCGACGGTGGCTCTCGACCCTTCGTTGCGGCCGAAGAGCGGCAGTTGAGCCACCGTGGCGACGCTCACGGCTGCTCTCGCTCAGGGCTTTCCTCGTCGGCCTCGGAGCTGCTGCCCTGGAGGTCGTGTGCCAGCTCGTCCAGAAGCGCGGCAGCCTCCTCTTCGTCGTACTCGGAAAGCAGCACGTTCGTCCAGGTGCGGTTCACCGCCTTGGCGAATTCCCGCAGCGGAGCGGTGTTCATGCGCTCGCGCTGTTGGCGGCGCACGAAGGCTCGCACGAGGCTGGGCGCCGTGCCGGTGCGAACCCGGATGACGTGACTGCGCCAGAAGTCCCTTGCCTTCTCCAACGCCTCCGCCTCCAACGCGTGCACGGCCTTGCTTTCACTCTCGCCGTCCTGGGCGTCACCGTTCATTCCTGCGGCGACCGCTTGAAGGTACATGCGCGTGAGTACGGACTCGGTCGGTTTCTTCGCGTCCACGTACGTGATCGCCGTCTCGCTGGATTCGGGTCCCGCAAACGCGTCTGGCTGGCGCCACGCAACCACGTCCCAGAAGTGACGCAACGCCAGGTAGCGCCAGAAGCCGTCGTCGTCGAGCACGGCCGGATCCACGTCGGCCAGGGCCTGGAAGAGCCTGACGGCGAGTCGGCCTTCGGTGCGGTCGCGGTCCTTCGGGTCGGCTTCGTCGATCTGCCGCTTCATCCACTCGGCTGCGGAGCGGATCTTCGGGTAGTCGACGCAGCGTTCGCCGGTTCCCTGAGCAACGCCCTGAAGCGAGGTGTGGCGGCCGGCGAGGCGCTTCTTGACGTGTTCTCTGCAGGTCGACTCGCTGACGCTCTTGTACCTCACTTGCTGCCCTCCGTCACGGAGGCAACGTACTCTTTCCCGAGGGCGATCCGATGCTCGAACCGGGCCAGCACCTTGTTCGGATCGTCTCGGGTTTCCTCCAGGAGTGCCTCGGGATTCCCGCGCTTCCCGGCGGCCACCGTGAGCATTCGGCCGAGGAGGGAGTCCCTGGCGTCCTCCCAGGCTGGCAACGGGTCTCCAGGTTGCAGTTTCGCGGAAGCGCGCAGGACGATCGCCGTGACGAAGTCCTGCACCAGCTGCAGCTGCACGGCGTGGGCCATGGGCGAACCACTCCAGTGATGGATGCGGCTGAGAAGATCCTCGTCGACATAGAAATCCGGCTCCTCGGTGTCCCGGACCGGAACGAGCGGATCGTGGTCGCCCAGGCGCACGTAGCGCATCGCGGAGTCGGGCAGGTCCAGTTCGCGGCGTGTCTCCGCATCGAGCGCCTTCAGACTGAAGAGCTGGCCGAGCCAGTCGGTGGCCACCACGAACACGGCCCGGGCAAGGCACGTTCCCTTGCGCCATGGCCGCAGCGGTCGCCGTGCCGTCTTGTGCTTGAGGAGGAGGAACGCTCGAACACGCGCACCGCGGTTCCGGGCCGATCTCAGCGCCGCGGTTTTCAGGGATGCCTCCGGATCAAGGTTTCGAATGTCGTCGGGGGATACTCGCAGGGCCTCGGAGACGAGTCCGAGGTAGCTGGTCTGCACCAGAACCAGCAGAACCGTGTCCGCCGGCGCCAGGTCGATCTCGTCGAGACCCTTCACGAGACTGCGGCGGAAAAGGTCATGATCTCGCGCCCAGACGATGCGCGCATCGCGGCCGGCGAACTCGTCACGGTCGAGGACGATCCGTTCGTCGACCGCGCAGTGCCGGTCGCCGAAGTGAAGCACTGCTTCGGCGAAGAGGGACTGCAACCCGGGCGGCACGTGGAAGGGTGGAATGACGCGAAGTTCACGACTCATTTCCGACCTCCGCGGACGCTATCGAGCTCTGTTGCCGGTTCCTGATCGGATCGGCCCGTACTTCCAGACGGCCGGACCAGTCAGCGAGAACCGTCTCGGTCTCGAAGCCGAACGGGACCGGCTCGCCCCGGTGGAGCTTCCCGCGATACCTCGTGGACGACTCGCCATCTGCGGACCTGAAGTGCTCGGGCGCCTTCAGAGCGAGGCCGACCGACTTGCCGCGCACCCGACCGTCTTCGAGCAGCGGGAAGCGCACCTGGACCTCGACTGCGAGCGACTCGTCCTCGGACTCTTCGCTGAGGCCGACTTCCACCGTACCCGCGACGGAGTAGCGGCTGGAGCCTTCGGCTCTCAGCGTTGGACCGTCGGTGAACCGGATCGTCACGGGACGCCTCGGCTGAAGCGGACCGGAGGCTTGGGCGCCGCCGAGCAGTTTCCTCATTTCGCGGTTGAACAGCTTGAACTGGTACTTCTCTGCCGGCTTCGGCGGGGGCTTGAGCTCGCGGCGGAAGTCGTTGACCTTCCGCCTTATCCGCCTGGTGATCGAATTCGCTAGGTGGAAGGCGTCTGGCGGGCCGTCTCCGTCGGATCGGGTCTGCCAGGCGTCGTGTCCCTTCGGCTCGGTCTCGCGAAGTGCCTCGTTCACGCTGTCGTCGGCGACGAAGACTCCCCGGACGAAGGGCGCCGCCCGGCCCACGTCCAGGTACTCCACCACCATGCGCGGCTTGCGCATCAGGGCGATGAGGCTACGGTGGCTCGCTCCTTTCCGCCCCGGGCTGTTGTGGGCGAACGTCCAGCCGTCGGCGTCGGAGACGAGGCCCAGGATGCCGTCGAGAGGCCTGCCGGGCCTCGGTCGGCCGTGTGTGCTCCGGAGTTCGTATCGCTTGCGCCGCGTCTCCGGCGCGGCCTGAGGCTGCATGGCGATCTCGTAGGCGTCGTGAAACGAGGCGAGCACCGGATCGTTCTTGGGCCGGGGGGGAATCCGAGTCCCGCTGTGGGCGGGCTCGATCTCCACGGCGAATCTGCCGTCGTGGTTGAGATCGTCGAGCGCCGGCCACCATGAGCGGCAGATGGCCTTCTCGAGGTCGTGGTGGTTGACCGCGGGCTCCACCAAGAGCAGCGAGGTGCCCCAGGCGTTGGGATCGGTCGGGTCGCGCCGCTCGATGCCGAACATCTCGGCGACCTCATCGGCTTCCTCGTTCTCGAACGGTCGGGCCGTCGCTCCGTCTGCTCCTTCTGTTCGCCCGAAACGGGCGAACCCGGTGAAGTCCTCCTTGCCCAGGCTGTGCTGACCCCAGTAGGTCATGCCCAGAAGGCGCCGCGTCACGCCTGGGTCGTCGATGCGTTCGTTGAAGCAGGTGTATGCAATGACGGTGCGTATCTTCGAGCCGGCGATGAGGCCCGCCTTGCCGTATCCGTAGGAGCCGCCCTGACCGGTCGCCTTCGGGGTGTAGCCGACCGCCAGGAGTGCGAGATAGAGCTTCGACCGGGCGCCGCGCCACGGGCCGTACATGCCGGTCGTGCCCGTCTCCTCGATCAGCAGCTGCGTCAGCGGGCTGGCGCTGCTCGTGTCGTCGAAGCAGTGATGCGGCCCCCTCAGGCCGAGGAGCGAACGGTCGCCCACTTCACGAGCGCGCCGCTCGAGTTCGCTCAGGCCGAGGAGTCGGAAGAGCTCTCGTTTCTTCTTCCCTGTCGCACTGCGGTAGCGGAATCGAATCTCAAATTCGGGGGGGGGGGGGGGGGGGGGGGGTAGAGTAGCCGCTGTGAGCCCTTGGGGAGCAAGGCGTTCGTGCTCTTCCCGGCGCTCGATTGCCGAGTCCCAGGCGTTCTGGACCACCTCGCGGGCCAGCACTGTCGCACCCCGCGGAGGAGCGCCTTCAGCCAGCAGGCCCGGCTCCTTCACAGGGTCGTTCCGGAACAGCTTCGCCAGGTCGCCGGCGGCCCCGGCCCGGCTCGGATCAGTACGTTCCCACAACCAGCGCGGCGTGGGCAACTCGACAGTCATGGGGAATCCTCCGTTGCGAGGCCTGATCATAGTCCAGGCCTGGCCATCCGCGGAAGAGATCAGGCCGCGTTCGAGCGGCGGTTCAGTCCGGTCGGTATCGTTGTTCCTCGGTCGAATTTGGCCCGACGCACTCTGTCGTCTGGCCTTGCCGGCGCGTGTACCCGACCGCTCTCGGCGCCACGCGGAGTTCTTCCTCGGGACTTGCCGGGCGGAAGCCGGGGATCGGCTTGTCGGCTTGATTCTGCGGCACGCCCGCATCCCTGTCAGGGCGCGTCCTCCGCCAGTTCCCTGAGTTCGTTTCACCGGAAGCGCGAAGGCACGTGATCGTCCATCATCCCGGCGGGCCGAACGAGGCCTCCAGGCGAGGCGGGATACGGCCGGCGAATCGATCCCGACGACCGTCAGACCAGGTGGTTACGTCCGGTGTGACGGAGGCGCGAGGGCGTCTACGGACAGATCTCGCAGATGCTCGCGTTGTGCTGCCGCTTCATCGCTCGAGTTCCTCCGTCAGTGGCATGAACAGCGGTGCATGCGGGCAATCGACGCCGGAGTAGACACCACCTTGCGTTTCCTTTATCTGAAGAGACAGGTAACGGCGCAAGGAAACCCAGTCGGTCGTCGACAGATTCCTCCTGAGCATCGGCAGCCTCGAGTGCATGGCTTCGTCGATCGGCCTGACTTGAAACGCAGCGACCCACTCCGACCAATCGGCGTGAGAGCCAGGCAAGAACTCGGAGAGTGCCAGCGGATCAGCCTGGTTCGTTTCGATGTCCTTGAGCAGCCTCAACCTCTTCAGCAGGAGATAGTCAGGCTCCTCGCCTGACAGTTCCGAGCCTGAGCCGGCCGCGGCTCTCGAGAAGATTGTCTGCAGAGAAGTGGATGAACGAAGGTGCCGGTCGGCAAACTCGGACATCGAAGACATCGCGAGCTCCAGCTTCGCGTTCACGGTCCGCTCCCGTTCCCTTATGGCCTGCGCGGTCTGTCGGCTCCACAGTTGAAGCGCGTCGATTCCACCGGGCGACAGGCCGGCAGCGGCCAGAGACGGATCTGCGGATGCACGAATGAGCTCTGCGTCAGGCTGATCTACCGTCCACCTGAGCACGACCGACCTGTGCAAGACGTGCCACAGCGGCACCAGATGGGGGTTCCTCTTGTCGTCATGGAAGCGACTCGGAACGTAGTCCGGACCGCAGTCGGGAGCGCTGCCCGCCGCGACCGCAGTTCGGTAGTGCCGACCACTGCTTCTCGTTGGCTCTCCAGACGCAGTTCCTGTGCCGTGATGCCGTCGAACACCGGCCACCAGAGAGGCGACCCGTCTGGTGTATCGGGCGGCGTGTGCTGAGAAAACGACAAGGCCGGCAGTGTGACCAGAAGCACCGCGGCAGCGAGACGTTCCTTCATTGACCATCTCCCGGTATGGCTGGAGTGACTGGAGTCTACGTGAACCGTTCCGGGACCGCACTCAGGCCCTTCCCGACCGCGGCTCGGTGCCGGTGTCGCTTGCTTTCCTCGGCTCAGGTCGGCGGGCCAGAGCGGGCCTGCCGCCATCCCGCTGTCCAACCCTGCCGCCGCCTCAGGGGTAGTAGCCGCGGATCGTCCGCGCCCTGGCGCCCTTGATGTCGACCTCGACCTCGACCCGGCGGAAGGCGTTGCCGGGCTGGGTGCTCGAGGACTGATAGGCGAGAAAGTACTTCGACCGGAGTTCTGACGCGATCCGGTCGTAGACGGCGCCGAGCTGGCTCGGGTCGTCGACGAAGAACGCGCGGCCGCCGGTTTCGGCGGCCAGCTGCTCGAGCACCTTCTTCGGACTCTGCTTCGCCTTCTTCGGCAGCGCCAGGCCGATCGCGTAGATCGCGGCTTCGGAGCGGCGGGCGTACTCCAGGGCGTCGTCCAGGTCGTAGCGGCTGTGTTCGTCGACGCCGTCGGAGAGCAGCAGCACCGCGCGCTGTCCGGGCAGTCCGTTCAGGTGGTAGAGGGTGAAGATCAGGCTGTCGTAGAGCGCCGTGCCGCGCTCGGCGCGAAGGCCCATCAGGCCCTTGGCGAACTCGATCCGGTCGCGGGTGAAGGGCGCCGCCAGGTGCGGCCGGTCGTTGAAGGTGACGATCGAGAGCTCGTCGCGTTCGGTGATGACCTGCTGGAAGAAGTCGGCCGCGGCCTGCACGGACTGCTGCAGGCGTTCCTCCATCGACGCCGACACGTCGAGCAGGATGGCGCCGACGAGCGGGGTGTCGTTTACCCGTTCGAAGCGCACGATCTCCTGCGCCACGCCGTCCTCGAAGACCTGGAAGGACCCTGCCTCGAGGTCGAGCAGGGGCCGGCGTTCGCGGTCGTCGACGGTCGTGTAGAGCTCGACGAAATCGACCTGGACTTCCTCCAGCGTCGCCGGTCCGTTGATGATCGCGGTGTCCTCGACCCAGGCAGCCGGCCCTTGGACGCCCGTGAGCTTGCCGACGATGCGGACGATGGTCAGTGCCGGTCCGTCGGGAAGCTCGATCGGGACGGTGAAGGGCGCCTCGAAGAGCGTCGCCACCCGGTCGTCGTTGCGGAACACCTGGAGCTCCTCGAGGCTCCGTCCCTCAGGCACCGTCACCTGCGCCCGCATGCGGACGCTGTCGTCGTGCCGGGCGCCGGGGATCGGCTCGATGATCCGCACGTCGAAACGGTGGGGGGAACCGTTGATCAGGTAGGAATCGCTGGCGATCTGGTTGCCGTCCGCGTCGTGTGCGATGGCGCGCAGCATCTGGCTGCGGGGCAGTTCGCCCAGGCGCACGTCGGCGCTGAACGGCGCCCGCCTGGTGGTGAAGAGGTCCTTGTCAGCCAGGGTGAAGCGCACCCTGTCGACGGGTCCGGTGACGGCGGTGTCGAAGCGCAGATAGCCGGAGACGAGGTCGCCTCCGGGCGGGATGATGCGGATCGACGGTTCGCCGCCGGCGAGTGCCCGGTTCGCCTCGGCGAAGATCGGTTCGAGGTCGGCATGCGTCCAGCCGGCGGCTTCCTCGATCCGGGGTACTTCGAGCGGTTTCGCGTGGCGCCAGACTGCGTCGCCGTTCAGATCGTCCACGCGCAGAATGAGCTTGAACTCGCCGGGTCTGAGGTAGCGCTGGGCCACCAGGGGCATCGCCGGCTGGCCATCGCCGTAGGCCTCCTGGACCGGGAACTCGAAGCGGTAGCGGAAGCTCTCGAACAGCCGGTCGGCGCCGGTGTCCGCGTCCGCCCTCAGAATCTCGCCGATCAGTTCGAAGCCGTACGAGCGGGCGCCGGCAAGATCGGCGAGCGTCGCGGTTTGCGGATCCACCTGGACGAGTGTCTGGACGACAGTGCGGCTCTCCTTGCGGCCCGGGAAAGTCACGTCGAGCGAGGCCTCGAGCTGCGGCGCGCCGGAGGGAAGGTCGGTCGAATAGGACTCGAAGGTGCGCAGCCATTCGTTCGACGGCGCCTCGATCGGTTCGAGCTTCTCGCCGATCATGCGTTCGTAGAAGAAGCCCAGTGCGCCGCCCCAGTCGTTCAGGATCCTGATGATCCCGAGCGCGTAGCCAAGTTCCTCGTCCTTGCAGCCGGCGCCCAGGTCCTCCGGGCCGAAGCCGCCGATTCCAGCGCCGGGCAGGCCGGTCCGTCCGCCCGTTTGCAGCGGGCCTAACGCCAGATCCTCGCTCGGTACCCAGGCGCGCCAGGCGCCGACACCCAGGCGCCGGTAGAAGATCACCGCGTACTGATCCGGCCGCAGCCGGCGGCTGTAGAGAGCGCCGATCACCTGGCTCATGTCCTGGAAGCCGTAGAACCAGGCTTCGATGCTGGTAGCGGAACGCTGGGGACAGATGTCGACATGGATGTCGGGCGGTCCGTTCAGCAGGTAGTAGCGGGCTCGTTCGTCGTCAGGGCTGTCGAAGTCAGGGCTGTCGAACAACTGCCGGACCATCGAGAGCCGCTCGGACCAGTGCTCCCGGAACTCGTTGCGGGCGGTTTCGGGGTAGGGGTCGCGCGCCTTCCAGAACTCCTCGATGAAGGCGTCCCGCTGGTAGTCCCGGGACAGGCAGAGGAAGGACTGCAGTTCGTCGTCGGACAGCAACAGGGCGACTTCCTCGACCCACTGCCAGTGATGGGCCGGCAGGGCGGTCGGATCGGGCTGCCGGCCGTCCTGGCAAGGGGGGAGCTTCCTGGCAGCCGCTGCGGCGCCGGCGGCCAGGAAGGCCGAAGCGGCGCCGATCAGGAGGGCTTTGGCAAGGACGTTGCGTTGCACGGCGGGTCGGTCCGGGGCGGGCGTTCCCAGTCCCGGGGATGGGCGTGTACGGATTCTCAGGCGATGTGGCCAGCGGGCGAGCCCACTGGAGTCTACTTCCTGCGCCCGCCGGACGCCGCGGCGCCATCGAACGGCAGCGCCAGCGCCGTCAGCGCCGGGACCGGCTCCAGCACGGTTGCTCGCGTCGTTGTGGGCGCGGGATGTCCGTGTCGTGAAGCTGTCGCTCGGATCGACCGCCCGGACGCCGGCGACGGACCGCTGGTTCTCGATCTCGATGGACTCCGGCGGCCCGACTACCGGCGACTCAACGCCGCGTGATCTTCTGGCCGACGTACACGACGTGTATCGGCGGTTCAGGCCAGGAGAAGTGAATGCGGATCTGCTGGATCTTGACCTTGCCGTGCCAGGGGCAGAAAAGGCGTTCGCCGGGCCTGTCCGGATGACGGAAGTTCATCTTCGCCCGGAACCTGGTCTTCTCTTCGTCCGACGAGTCGGAGAACCATGCCTTCCTGCCGCGGAAGTGCTTCTGGTGAAGCCTCAGCCTCTCGTGAGCGGGGGCGCCGGTGTCGCCAACGAGACCGGCGAAGCGGTTCAGAACCTCGAGTCGCCTCAGTATCTCGCGGGAGGCGCCGTCGCTGAACGGAAGACCGTCGAGAGGGTCCAGGCAGTCCGGAGCGAAACGCAGGTTCGGATACCTGGACATCTCGCGTCGCAGATCGTTCCATGCTCGGACGTCGGGCCGCACCCCCCGAAGACCCTCCTCGAGGGCGGCCGCGCATCTCCAGTTCGGCAGGTCGGCGTGTTTCGCCGTTGTTGTTGCTTCGGTGTGCCGGTGGCAGACGTGAACCGGCGTGAAGTCCCAGTCCGACGGCGTCAGGCTGACCAACCCGCAGTTCATGCCGCTCAGTACGCGGAAGGCGGCCTCGCCCACGGATGTGTCCGTCACCACTTCTTCGCGGCACTCCAGGCGGCACTCCAGCCAGGCGTCCGGACCGTGGCGACGGGAGTCGTCCCAGAAGGGCCCCCCACGGGTCAACCAGTGGAGGAAGAGGCGTCGTTCATCCGGCCCGACTGACCGCTGCAGTGCGGGTTCGAGACGAACGCCGGGCCGCGGTTCGACATCGCGAAAACGGCGCGCGCAGTGGATCTCGTGGCCGTGGCGCTGCGCGACCTTCCACATCTTCATCAGCCGGCCGATCGCGTCCCCAAAGGACCGGTTGTCGCGAAACTGTCCGTGAACCGACAGCTCGTTGGCCAGGAGATCCAACCCGTTCAGTCCCAGCCTGCCAGGACGCTCAGATCCTTGTCGAACTGGTCGAAGAAGCCATCCGGCCAGAAGTCGACCCCACCCTCCGCATCCAGAGAAGGAGTCTGCACTTGGGGCGCTTGGGCGGAGCGGGGCGAGAAGAAATGAAAGGCTGCGGCGTCCGGTTCCAGGATTCCGGTCTTCACGGCGCGCCGGATGCCGTTCAGCACATGGTCGCTGTGGCTCTCTACAAGCACCTGCACGCCGGCCGCCGCGACCTCGGCCAGAAAGACGCCCATCATGGCCTGGCCGGCCGGGTGGAGGTGAACCTCCGGATTCTCGATCAGCAGCAGAGCATCGTGATCCGCGCAGATGGCGGCCACGACGATGGGCAGTACCTGGGTCAACCCGAAGCCGGTGTGAACGGGACGGTGGAAGGCGGTGTCGTCCGACGTCCTGATGCCCAGCATGACAACGCTTGCCGCGGGAACCTGTTGGAGGTCCAGGACGCAGCCGGGAAAGAACGAAGCCATGCGCGCCTGGGCCTGCAGCAGGCGAGTGGGCGGCGCGTCGGCCAGGACCAGACCGGGGAGGACCTCCTTGTCTCCACCTGCTTCCAGGAGCGCAGCGGCGTTCTCACCGGCGGGGCCGATGGCCGAGTCCTCCTCGGAGTCCCTGAGCTGATAGGAGTCGCGGGGTCCCAGACGCTCGGCCGTCAGGTAGTTCAGGTCCTCCAGCCGAAAGGGGAGGGAGCCGTTCGTCATCTCGGCCGGGATCAGCTCCGCGCCGCTCAGCGTCTGCCTCGCGGTTTCATCTTCGAGGCGGACTGAGGTGAGCTTCAACGACCGGTCGGCCGGCTCGCCCTGGAAGTCCCAGGCGTAGAGAACCTCTTTCGCTTCTCCCGGGGTGTCCCGGGAGTCCGGTCCTTCCCCGGATTCGGCGGCGGAGTCCAGAATGGTGATCGAGCAGGACCGTCTTCCGTGAACCTGATCAATGACATCAACCGTCCGTCCCAGCCGCAGCACGGGCCCGTTGAGCAGCAGACGGTTCGACCTGAACGAGACCTTCAGCGATTGATGAAGGAGCCCGAGCGACTGAAGAACCGTGCTCTTGCCTGATGCGTTGGCGCCTGCGAGCAGCGTCAGGGGCGCCAGCGGCAGTCTGAGCAGCTCGAAGCACTTGAAGTGCCGGAGTTCAATCTGCGTCAGCACCCAGCGTCCTCCGGAACATCCGGCGGGTCATCCTGAACCGGCGGCGGACCTTCCTCGCGCCATTCGGGCCGTAGGTGATCGCCTCGTTGAACTTCTCGCTCCGGAGCAGTGCGAAGAAGGCGGCCCTCAGGGGCTCGGCCCGCCGCCGCACGAGCGTCGTTTCGTAGCCGGCCAGACCGGTCGACATCACGTCCCACAGCGATGCGTTGATCACGCCTCTCCGGTCCTGGTCCGGTTCGTGTTTCCGGAAGGCCTGCCTCCGGAACAGCGTGAAGTTGTTCTCCAACGCTCGGTGGAAGGCCGCGCGAACCTCCGGGAGCGACTCACGGCTTTTTCGATTCATGCAGCTGAGCGTGCTGGCCAGAAAACGGTCCATGTCTCCGTGGTACTTCCGGATGTCCAGGAGATGGAAGGCGCAGAAGCGGTTCACGAACTCCCGGTCCCGCATCGTCTCCGTCCTGAGACTGCCGCCTGTGGCCTTCCTGAACAGGTCCGTGCCGGCTTCTTCCGCCAGGAATCGGGTGGCCGCCCCCATGTAGATGCAGTTCCGCATCTGCTGCCGCGTCAGCGGAACGCCGCTGTTCACGCGCTCGAAGATGTCGAGTCGGGCGCGTTCCGGCACCTTCGAGTCGATGGAATAGAGAGTCAGGCTGCAGTCTTCTACCCGGTTCTGGAGCTTCTCCGGGAGATCGCGGAACCGTCTCCCGTGCAGGTCCGCCCGGTCGGGGAGGTGCAGCTTCAACTTGTTCGTCAGGAAGCGCAGGAACGTGGAGAGGCGCTGCAGACCGTCCACCACGACGATCTTCCCGTCGTCGTTCTCCGCCAGGTAGAGAACCGGAAGGGGAATCCGCATCAGGATGGACTCGATCAACCTGCTTTGCCTGTCCTCGTCCCAGAGAAAGGCGCGCTGGAAGTCCGGATCCAGAATGTAGCTTCCGCGCCTGATCCGACGGACCACGTCGTAGACGGTGCGCGACTCCTGCCGGATCAGGATGGAGTCGATCGGATAGTCGCCCCAGCGAGCGCCCTGGTCAAGGCCCTCGATCTCCTCATCGGCGGAGGCGCCGGGAGAGATCCGGTTCACGAGCTGGGCCCCTGGAACGCGGCCTCCGTCGAGAACCGGCGTCGTGCCGGTTCCTGTGCCGGAGGCATCTCGCGGTGTGGAACTCGTTCCGAAGAACCTTCCGGGGGCGCCGTCGGCCCGGAACGCTCATGGGACTCTGACGTCTCGCTGCCTGACATCGGCAGGGAGGCTAGCAGCCACTGCCAGGCGCGCTGGCGCGAGAAGAAAGAAACAGGTGCGCCGACGCGAGACGGACCCGCACTCTCCTCTGGGGAGCCCGAGCAGGAACACCGCCGTGATCGGCGGCGAGACGGCGTCCGCGCTGGGCGCGTCCGTTGTGTACGTCCAGTCGGCAGCCCGATCGCAGGGGCCGGGGCCTACAAGCCGTCGGCGGCCCGTTCGCGCGGCAACCGGATCTCGCTGACCAGGCGCTGCACCTCCTCGGGCGGCGGCCTGGTGAAGCGGCTGACCGTCAGCGCCAGGGCGAAGTTGATCAGCATGCCGACGGCGCCGATGCCTTCCGGGCTGATGCCGAACAGCCAGTCCTCCGCCGTGGCTTCGGGGCGGATCAGGCGGAAATGGACGATGTAGGCGCCGGTGAAGAGGATGCCGGTGCTCATGCCGGCGATGGCCCCCTCCTTCGTCGTGGTGCGGGTGAAGATGCCGAGCACGAGGATCGGGAAGAAGCTGGCCGCCGCCAGACCGAAGGCGAAGGCGACGACCTGGGCCACGAACCCGGGCGGCGAGATGCCGAAGTAGGCGGCCACGATCACGGCCCCGGCAGCGGTGCCCCGCGCCAGCAGGAGTTCCCTGCGCGATCTCATGTCCTTCCACAGCACCGACTTGGCGACGTCGTGCGAGATCGCCGAGGCGATCACCAGCAGCAGACCGGCGGCTGTCGAGAGCGCCGCCGCGAGACCGCCGGCGGCAACCAGGGCGACGACCCAGGCCGGGAGCTCCGCGATCTCCGGGTTGGCGAGCACCATGATGTCGCGGTCGACAGTCAGTTCGCTGGCGCCGTCGGACATGTCGATCATGCCGTCGCCGTTCCTGTCGTCGAAGTCGATCAGACCCGTCGTTTCCCAGCTCCTGAACCACTCCGGGACTTCGCTGTAGCTCGTGCCGTGGAGCGTGGAGATCAGGTTGACGCGGGCGAAGGCGGCGACCGCGGGCGCCGTGGTGTAGAGGAGGCCGATGAAGACCAGTGCCCACAGGGCGCTCCAGCGCGCTGCTCTGGCACTGCGCACGGTGTAGAAGCGAACCAGCACGTGCGGCAATCCGGCCGTTCCCACCATCAGCGCGAGCGTGATCGCGGTCACGTCGATCATGCTCTTCTTGCCCGGCACGAAGGCGGCCGTGTATTCGGGCAGCCGCAGTTCCCGGTGCAGAGCGTCCAGGGTCTCGAGCAGGAAGACGCCGGCAGCCTGCCCTTCCTGGACCGAACCGCCGAACCCGAACTGCGGAATCGGATTGCCGGTGATCTTCCACGAGATCGCGGCCGCCGGAATCAGGTAGGCGACGATCAGCACGCAGTACTGCGCCACCTGGGTGTAGGTGATTCCCTTCATCCCGCCGAGGACGGCGTAGAAGAAGACGATCACGACGCCGATGATGACGCCCCAGTGGATCTCGACCTCCAGGAAGCGCGAAAACACGACGCCTACGCCGCGCATCTGCCCGGCGATGTACGTGAACGACACGAAGATGGTGCAGCCCGCAGCCACCAGCCGGGCGGCGTCCGAGTAGTAGCGGTCGCCGACGAACTCGGACGTCGTGAACTTGCCGTACTTGCGGAGATACGGCGCGAGCAGGAGCGCCAGCAGGACGTAGCCGCCGGTCCATCCCATCAGGTAGATGGCGCCCGTGTAGCCCATGAAGGAGATCAGGCCCGCCATCGAGATGAAGGAAGCGGCGCTCATCCAGTCGGCGCCGGTTGCCATGCCGTTGGCGACCGCCGGCACGCCGCGGCCGGCGACGTAGAAGCCGGAGGTCGACGCGACGCGGCTCCACCAGGCGATGCCGACGTAGAGCGCGAACGTCGCGGTGACGATCAGGTAGGTCCAGGCCTGGACGTTCATCGCCGGCGCCCGTGCGTCGTCATCCGCTTGCGGTCAGGTGGTCGGTTCGGCAAGAGGCGCCCGGTGACTCGGTCGACTCAGTCGACTCCGAAGCGGCGGTCCAGGCGGTCCATGACCGCCGCGTAGACCAGGATCAGCACGACGAAGACGTAGATCGATCCCTGGTGCGCAAACCAGAATCCGAGCGGGAAGCCGCCCATCCGGGCGCCGTTCAGCGGCTCGACGAGGAAGATCCCGAACACGTAGGAACAGACGAACCAGACGGCGAGGAGGATCGCCATCAGCCGCAGGTTGGCTCGCCAGTAGGCGGACGGGTCGGATCGAGTGGCCAAGGGCCTGCATGGTACACCGTCGCCCGTACACTTCCCGCCGTCCGATGTCCGACCGCGCCATGGGAGCCTTCCTCCACGCCGTGTCGTGGTTGCTGCGTCTGTTGCCGGCGTCGGCCTTCGGCCCGCTGGCCGGGTTGCTGGCCCGTTGCCGTCGGATCGGTCGGCGCGACGTGCGGCTGATGCGCCGCAACCTGGCGGTGGTGCTGGGATTGCCTCCGGGATCTCCGGAGGCGCGCGATCTGGAGTGGCGCTGCGTCCGGCACCAGATCGTGACGGCGCTGGAGACCGTGCGAATCAGCTTCGACCGGAAGCGGCTCGACGTGGGAGCGACAGAAGGCTTCGACGATCTGCGGCGGTTGATGGCGGAGGTCGAGGATCACGGGCGCGGCCAGGTACTGGTCACGGCCCACCTCGGCGCCTGGGAACTGCTGGCGCAGAGCACGGTGCGCGCCGCCGCCTCTCCGGTGTGCGCGGTCGCCAAGCCGGCGCGTTCCGCGGCGGCCTCCCTGTTCGTCGAGCGGATGCGGGCGCGGGCCGGCGTGCGAGTGATCTGGAGCGGCCGCGCCTCACTCCTTCGTGACATGCTGAGCTGCCTCAAGCGTAAGGAGACCCTGATCATGGTGGTCGATCAGCGGCCCGATCAGCGGCGCGGGCCCGAGGTCGACTTCCTGGGCCGACGCACGGTGTTCGTTGGCGGCCCGGCAGCGCTGGCGGCCAGGCGGGACTGTCCCCTCGTGGCGGCGTTCTGCGTCCGTGAGGGCCCCTTCTCGTACCGGCTGGAGAGTGAGATCCTCCGCTCTCCCGGCGGTACGCGGGAGGCGGTCGAACTGTCGCAGCGGATCGCCGAGGCGATCGAGCGGAGAGTGCGGGCGCAGCCCGAGCAATGGATGTGGAATTACCGGCGCTGGAACTACGAGCCCGAGGAACTGGCCGCGGTCGGCCTGGGCGAACCCGCCCGCAAGCACTGAAGTGACGGAGGCCCCTTGGATGATGAAGACCGAGAACAGGAAGACCGAGAACGGAAGATGCGGCACACCGCACGGCGGCCCCCGCACGTGTGCGGCGCAGATCGGCGGGCCGCGCGCGTGGGCGGCGGGCCTGCTGCTGCTGACGGCGGCAGCCGCCGTCCCGGGGCTCGCCGACGAGCGGCCGAACATCGTCTTCATCCTGATCGACGACCAGCGCTTCGACGCGGCTTCGGCGCTCGGCCACCCGTTCCTGGAGACGCCGCACCTCGACCGGCTGATCGAGCGCGGCGTGCTGTTCGAGAACGCCTTCGTGACCACGTCGCTCTGCTCGCCGAGCCGGGCCTCGATCCTCACCGGGCAGTACGCCCACCTGCACGGGGTGCTGGACAACCGAACCCGCCTCGACCCCCGGACGCCGACCTTCCCGCAGGAGCTCCAGCGCGCCGGCTACCGGACCGCCTTCATCGGCAAGTGGCACATGGGCGGCACGTCCGACGCGCCCCGGCCCGGGTTCGACCGCTGGGTGTCGTTTCCGGGCCAGGGTCTCTACTACAACCAGACCTTCAACGTCGACGGCGAACGGGTGCCGCGCCAGGGTTACACGACGGACCTGATCACCGACTACGCCCTGGAGTTCCTGGAGGCACGCGATGGGGCCGTGGAGCCCGAAGAGCCCTTCCTGCTCTACGTGTCGCACAAGGCCGTCCACTCTCCGTTCCGGCCCGCCGAGCGCCACCTCGGCAGCTACGGGGACCGGCGCTATCCGGCTCCGGACTCGATGGCGAATCGGCACGACAACTACGAGGGCAAGCCGAACTGGGTCGAAGCGCAGCGGCGCAGCTGGCACGGAGTGGACGGCCTGTACGACAACCGGGTCGACTTCTGGCAGTTCGCGCTGGATTACGCGGAGACGATGCGGGCGGTCGACGACAGCGTGGGACGCATCGTGGGCGCCCTGGAGGAGCAGGGGCTTCTGGAGCGGACGCTGCTCGTGTACACGTCGGACAACGGCTTCCAGTTCGGCGAGCACGGACTGATCGACAAGCGGACGATGTACGAGACGTCGATCCGCGTGCCCCTGATCGTCCTGGCGCCGGGCTTCAAGGGCGGATCCGGGGGCCTGCGCCGGCCGGAACTCATCGTCAACCTCGACTTCGCGCCGACCTTCCTGGAAGCTGCGGGGATCGAGGTCCCGTCCACCGTCCAGGGGCGCTCCTTCCTGGGGCTGATCGACGCCGACCGGGCGGACGGGCAGCCGTGGCGCGACGCCTTCCTCTACGAGTACTTCTGGGAACGGGCCTTCCCGCAGACGCCGACCGTGCTGGGGGTGCGCACCGATCGCTACAAGCTGATGCGGTTCCACGGCGTGTGGGACCGCTACGAGCTCTATGACCTCGAGGCGGACCCGGACGAACGCCGCAACCTCCTGGGCGACTTCATCACCCGTCACGGCGCCGGAAACGTCGAGACGCGGCTCGCGGTCGCCGCCAGGGATGCGCGCAGCCAGGGCGGCGAGAAGGCCGGCGAAGTGCTGGAACTCAAGGCGCTGTTCGACCGCCTGTCGGGGCGGCTCGACGAACTGCTCGACGAGGCCGGCGCTCTGCGGGAACCCGGCTGGCGCGTTCCGCCCCGGCCGTGAACCCGTCCAGGCGCCGGTCATCGGCTGCACGGACGACACCGAACCGGGCAGGCGCGGCGCCAGTGCCGGTCACAGCTTCCGCAGGCGCACCCGATGCACCGCGTGGTCGGTCGCCTTCTCGAGAATCAGGTCGGCCCGCTCGCGGGTCGGAAGGATGTTCTGGATCAGGTTCGGTTCGTTGATCGACTTCCAGATGCCGCGCGCGGTGTCGATCGCGTCCTCCCTGCTCAGGCTGGCGTAGCGGTGAAAGTAGGCGTCCGGATCGCGGAAGGCGGTGGTCCTGAAGGTGAGAAACCGCTCCACGTACCAGCGCTCGACCACTTCCGTCTCGGCGTCCACGTAGATCGAGAAGTCGAACAGGTCCGAGAGCATCAGCCGGCTGCTCCTGGGCGCCTGCGAGCGGGCCTGAAGCACGTTGAGGCCCTCCAGGATGAGGATGTCCGGCTGATCGACGACCGCGGTCGTTCCCGGCAGGATGTCGTAGGAGTGGTGCGAGTAGACCGGGTGCGCCACGCGCCGCTCGCCCGACTTCACCTGGAGGACGAAGTTGACCAGGGTCCGTATGTCGAAGCTCTCCGGGAAGCCCTTGCGCTGCATGAGGCCCCGCTCCTCCAGCACGGCGTTGGGGTGGAGGAACCCGTCGGTGGTCACGAGATCCACCTGGGGATGGTTGGGCCAGCGCGCGAGCAGCTCGCGCAGGATGCGGCCGGTGGTGCTCTTGCCCACGGCGACGCTGCCGCCGATGCCGATGATGTACGTCACCTTGGGCGCGAGACCGCCGAGGAAGGTCGTGCTGGCGCGGTAGAGATCCTGGGTGGCGCCGACGTAGAGGTTGAGCAGCCGCGACATCGGCAGGTAGATCTGCGCGACCTCGTGCAGCGACACGTTCTCGTTGATGCCGCGCAGACGCTCCAGTTCGCTTTCCGAGAGCGGATTGGGCGTGTCGGCGCGCAGCCGCCCCCACGCCTCCTCGTCGAAGGTGACGTAGATCGAGTCGGTGAGAGAGTCGACCTTGCGGTTGGTCAAGAGATCCCCGGGCTACGAAGAGCCGCGTTGGATCAGCCGAGTTCCTCCAGTACCGCTTCGGCGCCGCTCACGCCGACCTGACCCGCCGGCTCCACGCCCAGGTACGTCACCACGCCGTCGTCGACAATCGCCGCGTAGCGTCGGGACCTGGTCCCCATGCCGAAGCGGGAGGCGTCGAGTTCCAGCCCGACCCTGGCCGTGAATTCGCCGTTCCCGTCGGACAGGAGCACGATGTCGTCGGGGATGTCCCGGAGCTTGCGCCACTCGTTGATCACGAAGACGTCGTTGACCGCGACACAGGCCACCGTGTCGACGTCCTTCGCCTTGAGCGCCTCCAGGTGCTCGACGAACCCGGGCATGTGGACCTCGGAACAGGTGGGCGTCAAGGCGCCGGGTACGGCAAAGAGAATGACCTTCCTGCCTTCGAACAGCTCCCGTGTCGAGATGTCGACGATGCCGTCCGATGTCATTCGCTTGAAGCTGGCTTCGGGAACCGCGTCCCCCGTCTTGATGCTCATCGACTTTGCTCCCGCGGGCGTTTCTGGTCACGTTCCTGGATCCGGCTCCCGGTCCAGCCGGGGCGGCAGTATAACTTCGATCGCCACCTGTGCGGCGGCCTGGAGGGACGAGGGATGAGCGAGGTTCGGATGCCCAGACTGCGTGCGTTCGTTGCGTCCTGCGGTCCTGCGTCCTGCGGTCCTGGGTCGTTCGGCCCCGCGTCGTTCGGGAATGCGCAGCCGTTCGCCCGCGTGTTGCCGCTTGCCCGTGGTCTGCCGGTCAGGCCGCTGCTGGCCGTTGCCTTGCTGGTCGTCGCGTGCAGCGGCGGTTCCGAGGGCGGTGCGGCAGGAGTCGCGGTTGTCGAGGCGCCGAACCCTCGCCATGCCGAGTACCTGGCCGGCGTGGCGGGTGCCGAACCCGAACTCGTCGAACCGGGCGGCGATGGCGCCTGGCGCGAGATCCGGTCCGGAGGGCGGGTGTTGCGGCTGGAGGCGCAGCCCGAGAGGATCGCGTCGCGGACCCTGGCAACGGACGAGATCCTGCTGGAAATCTCCGAGCCGGAGCGGATAGTCCTGCTGTCGCCCTTCGCCGGCGATCCGGCCTACACCCGAAGCGCGGACGCGGCGCGGCGTCTCGGGCGGGTCGGGGGGTTCAGCACGGAGGAAGTCCTGGCGGCGTCCCCCGACCTCGCCTTCCTCGCCGGCTTCAACAGTCGGGAATCGCTCGCCCAGCTCGAGGCGGCGGCCGTGCCCGTACTCGTCCTGGACAACCACGAGAGTCTGGCGGCGATCGAGAGCAACATCCGTGCCGTGGGCTTCGCGATCGGCCGTGAGCGCCAGGCGCAGCGGCTCGTGGAGAAGATGCGGTTGCGGCTGGAGAAGGCCCGGGAACGGGCAGAGGCGCGGGCAGCAGGCCTGCGCGTGGTCCACTACAGCGGCGGCGTGGTTCTGGGCCAGCGGACCGTGTTCGACGATGCGATTCGTCATCTGGGCGCCGTGAACGTCGCGGCCCGGGACGGTCTCGTCGGCTGGCTGCGGATAAGCACGGAACAGGTCGTGCTCTGGAACCCCGACGTCATCTTCACCGACTCCGGAACGGGAGCGGGCACGGGAGGGGACCCGGCGGCAGGCGTCCCGGACGGCACGCGAGCGGCCGGCCTGGGGAATGTCGTGCGCCTCGACGGCCGGGACATGGCCGCCATCTCGCACCACGTCGTCGGTCTGGTCGACGAGCTCGCCGATGCCCTCGTTCGCGCCGCGGAACGGATCGAAGCCGCGGAAGGTCGGGACGCCTCGGCGGTCGACACCGAATGCAGCGTCGAATGCGCTGCCGAATGAGAACCGCTCCCGGCGTGCGGCGGGTCGGGTTCTGGTGGTACGTGGCCGCTGGCGCGTCGTTGCTTGCGGCCTTCGCTGCGGTCGGTCTGTACCGAGGCTCGGTCTCGCTCGATTCACGGGAGGTCATGCTGGTGCTGGCCCATCACCTGCTGCCCGGCGAGTACGGCCCCGTCGACCCGCGGGTGGACACGATCGTGTGGTCGCTGCGCGCGCCGCGCGTGGTCCTGGCGGCGATGGTCGGTGGTTGCCTGGCCCTGGCCGGCGCCCAGATGCAGGGGTTGTTCCGCAATCCCCTCGCTTCGCCCGGGATCGTCGGCACGAGCACCGGCGCCGCCGTCGGCGCCGTCCTCGCCCTGACATCCGGTCTGGCCGGCGGCTTTCTGCTCGCCGTACCGCTGTTCGCGGTCGGCGGCGCGCTGTTGTCGCTGCTGATCGTGACCCGGATCGCGACACGCGGCGGCCATACGCCGGTGACCACCCTGTTGCTCGCCGGGGTGGCGCTCAACGCCCTGCTCGGCGCGGTCAACTCGTGGCTCATTGCCCGCTCCTGGGAGCAGTACGAGGCGGCGCGTCAGATCGCCTTCTGGATGATGGGCGGCGTCGCCGATCGGGACTGGCGCCACGTCGGCATCCTGCTGCCGGGAATGGTCGTGGGCTGCGTCGCGGCGGCCTGGTTTGCGCGCGATCTGGATCTGCTGCTCGAGGGCGAGGAAGTGGCCGCGTCGCTGGGGGTCGATGTCGAGGGCGCGAAACGGGCGGTGCTGTGGAGCGCGGCCATCCTGACCGGCAGCGCCGTCGCGGTCAGCGGCGTGGTCGGTTTCGTCGGGTTGGTGGTGCCGCACCTGGTGCGCCTGCTGCTGGGGCCGGTTCATCGGCGGCTCCTGCCGGCCGCGTTCCTGACTGGAGCGTGGTTCGTCGTCGGCGCGGATCTTCTGGCGCGTACGCTGGCGGCGCCCAGGGAGGTCCACCTGGGCGTGGTCACGGCCTTCGTGGGCGCTCCCTTCTTCCTCTACCTGCTGTTGCGCCACGAGAAGGAAGTGGCGGTGTCGCGGTGAAGGCGTCCTCGGCATCGCCGCCGGCATCCTCATCGCCGGCGGCGGCGCTCAGGGCGCCCCGCCTGGAACTCGTCGGCGGCGGTGTCGAGCGCCGGGGCCGGTGGCTGCTGCGAGACGTCGACCTCGACATCGAACCGTCGATGCTGACCTCGGTCGTCGGCCCGAACGGGGCAGGCAAGTCGACCCTGCTGCGGCTGCTGAGCGGCGCCTGGAGACTGACCGAGGGTCAGGTGCGGCTGGGTGGATTCGATCTCGCGGCGCTGCCGCGGCGGCAGGCAGCGCGGCGGGTGGCCTACGTGCCGCAGTCGGTGCGGCCATCGTTCGAGTTCACGGTCAGCGAGTTCGTCACTCTCGGCCGGTACCCGCACGAGAGCCGCCTCTTCGGCACTCGTTCGGCCGACCGCGGCTGGATCGAGCGCTGCCTGGCCGATACGGACGTGCTGGCGCTCGCCGACCGCCGGGTGACGACGCTCTCCGGCGGCGAGTTTCAGCGCGTCCTGATGGCTCGCTGCCTCGCCACCGAAGCGGAGGTCCTGCTGCTCGACGAACCGACCTCGAACCTCGACCTGGCTCATGGTCTGGAACTTCTGGGTCTCGCCCGCCGGCTCGTCCGCGAAGGCCGGTCGGTCGTCCTCGTGCTGCACGACCTGAACGCCGCGGCGCGCTTCGCCGATCGCGTCGCCGTGCTCGACGGCGGCAGACTGGTGGCAGAGGGCCCTCCGTCCCGAGTCCTCGTGCCGGAACTCGTGCGGCGGGTGTTCCGGGTCGAGGCAGTGGCCCTGCCCGGCGCTGCGTCGGCGGTGTTCGACTTCGAACCGTTGCGCTGACCCGCCCCTCCTCGCGGCCGGCACAGGCGCGTCGGCGCTACAGCCGCACGAGGTAGCTCTGGCGGCCCGTCAGCACCCGCTCGCCGCGCTGGTTCTCGATCACGCTTTCCAGCACGACCACGCCGGTCGTCCGCTGGCGCCTGAGTTCCGAGATGCAGAGCGTCGGATACAGCGTGTCGCCCGGATACACAGGCTTCAGGAACCGGCAGGATTGCCCGATGAAGCCGACCATGGCACGCCCGATCACGTCGGCGAACGTGCCGGCGCCTGCCGCGCTGTAGCAGAGCACCTGGAGTCCGTGGGCGAGCATGCCGTCGTGGCCGAGCGACCTGCAGTACTCGATGTCGTAGTGTATCGGATGGTTGTCGCCGGAGATCGCCTGGAAGGCGGCGAAGTGGGCCTCGGTCACCGTGCGGCTGGGCAGCGGGAAGGTCTCGCCGACCCGCAACTCGCCGAACGGTCTGGCCGGGACCAGGCCCCGCCCGGCAGCGTCGGCAGACTCGTCCCGGGTGCCATGTCCGGCCCCGATCCCCACGTCACCGGGCCCTGGCGCTGCGCCGCCGGGACGGCGCCGCCTGCGTCGCCAGTGAACCGATCCGAACGCCCGTTCCCGGGCACTCGGATCGGCACGCCCGTCGCTCGGTTCTGCGGCGCAAGCTGCTAGCCGCCGAACACCTGGATCAGAGCTTCGGCCGCTTTCTCGGTCTGCTCCAGATTCACGTCGCGATGCGTGACGAGGCGGATGCGGGTCGGGCTGATCGCCAGGCACAGCACGTTCTCGCGCTCGAGGGCTGCGACCCACTCCGCCGCGCCGTGCCCCGTGCCCGCAACGGAGAAGATGAGGATGTTCGTGCGCTGCTCGGCGATCAGGGCGACGCCCGGAAGGTCGTTCAGGGTGCTGGCCAGCAACCTGGCGTGCGCGTGATCCTGGACGAGCAGCGGAGGACTTTCGTCGAGGGCGACCTCGGCTGCCGCCGCAAGCACGCCGACCTGGCGCATCTGGCCGCCGCACATCTGGCGGTAGCGGCGGACGTTGCGGATGAAGTCGCGGGACCCGGCAACGATGGACCCGACGGGCGCTCCGAGACCCTTGGAGAAGCAGAAGGAAAGCGAATCGACGGGTCCTGCGGCATCGGCCGGGGTGCAGCCGAGCGCCGTCGCGGCGTTGAACAGGCGGGCGCCGTCGAGGTGGACGCGCAGGCCGCGGCGGTGGGCCATGCCGCAGAGCTCTCGCGTGCGCTTCGGTTCGTAGACCGTGCCGCCGGCCTGATTACAGCTGTTCTCCAGGCAGAGCAGCCGGCTCGGGGCCAGGGTCGGGTCGTCGGGCTGAATGGCGGCCTCGACTTCCGCCGGCGTCAGGATGCCGTTCTTCTCGGCCTTCACCGCACGCGGCAGGAGTCCGGCGACTCCGGTGATCCCGTTCATCTCGTGGTTGATGATGTGCGCGTTCGCCTCGAGCAGCACCTCGCTGCCTCGGGGCAGTTCGTGCGCGAGCAGGCACGACAGGTTGCCCTGGGTGCCGGAAGGGACGAACAGGGCGGCTTCCCGACCGAGCAGATCCGCGACCCGCTCCTGGAGCCGGTTGACCGTCGGGTCCTCCCGGAAGACGTCGTCGCCGACTTCGGCTTCGGCCATCGCCTTGCGCATGGCCGGTGACGGCCGGGTCAGCGTGTCGGAGCGGAGATCCACAGGCATGGCGAGCGATCATACTCGCGCGCCGATGAGTCTCGCCGCGTCCAGCATGGTCGTTCGGGGCTCGCCCCGGAAGTCGTCGCGGCGGCGGATCTCGGCTCGGACAGTCTCCATTTCGTAGTGGCCGAGCTCCGCGGCGGTCAACTCGTGTTCGTCGACCGACAGAAGGAGTTCGTGCGGCTGGCCGCGTGGAGCCCTGGCAACTCACCGGGGAGCTTCCGTGGCTCATGCGCTCCCAACGGCACGAGATCGGCCTGGACATCGACCAGGCCGGATTCCCGCGGCAGCCGAGAACGTCGCGCTGCGGGACCTGCCGGGCGTTGCTGGCGTCAGGAAGGCACCGCCTGGGTGCTACGCGCGTCGGGGTTCGCACACTCCTCCACGGCCCTGGCCATCTCGCCCATCGAGAAGAACACGAAGTCGGTCGTCGGCCTCGTTTCGACGCGCTCGGTAGCTCCCCAGTTCCCGCCTTGGGAGAGCCGCTGGCGGTCGATCCAGGCGTTCGCGATTCCGAAGCGATTCGCCGGCACGTGGTCGTGGTACAGGCTCTGCGCGGTGTGCAGCACGTCGGACCGGTCGAGGCCGAAGTCGGACTCGAGGTGGGCGAGCAGATACTCGAAGTTCGCGTCCGCCGGCTTGTAGGCGCCGATGTCCTCGGCCGTGTGGATCGCGTCGAACTCCACGCCGAGCCTGCGGTTCGAACCGGCGATGCCGGCACGGTGGACGTTCGACAGGATGACGAGCCGGAAGTGCCGCTTCAGGACCCGCAGAGCGTCCGCCGTGTCCGGGAACGCCGGCCAGACGGGCACCGAAGCGCCGAATGCCTCGTCGAGTACCGGGTCCGATCGCATGCCGAAGCGCTCGGCAATGCTCCGATGCACTCGGCTCAACAGCCTCGGATAGAGAAGACCGGGCGCGAGCTGCTCCTGACGGCTCTCGCACTGCCCGAACGCGAGCAGCGCGTCGTCGCGGGTCACGTCCGCACCCGGGTTCCGCATGATCAGGGGCTGCAACGCATCCCAGATCCCGGTCTCCCAGTCGATCAGGGTGCCGTAGCAGTCGAAAGTCAGGACGCGAAAGGAAGTGAGTCGTGGCATGGGTTCTCTCGGTGCTTGCCTGCTGCCGGGCCGGATCAGGCCCTGTTGGGGCGCCGCACGACGACACTGTCGTGTGGCTGATCCACACCGGTCCGAATGCGGTTTCGCCGACTGACGTGATCGAGGCGACGCCCGCAGCAGCGAAGAAACAACTCGTCTCGGGGTAGCCGCCTTCGGGATCTTCCCGGAATGCTCCCGGAAGCTCGACCATCCCGCAGTTCGGTCAGCGGCTTGTACGGTCTGATGGCGCGGTCTGATGGCGGTGACTCTCCAGATGGAACGCCGGCTCGATGAGCCGGCGCCTGGATGCTGCTCCTCAGAGTCGCGCTGGCCCGAAAGCTCCGCTCCTGCATCTCCCGAAGCTCCTCCCTGCGTCCGGCGCGCGGGTCAGCTCGAGTTCTCCGAAGTGTCGACGACGCCCATTCCGGCACGGTAGCGGAAGAACTCCACGAGACCTTGAAGCGTCTGCTGCTCCTCGGGATCCAGGCCGTCGAGGCGGAAGTGCATGACGTCGTTTCGTATCTGCCGTACAGCTTCCAGCCTTTCGACGAACAGTTTGCGCGTGTACTCGAGGCCCAGCTTCGTCCAGTTCGCCGGCTTCTCGAGGAGCCGGCAATAGCCGCCGAGTGTCAGGTCGGCGGTGCCTGTGGCGGGGGATCCCTCAGGGAGCGCTTCCTGGAGCTCCTCCTTCGTGAAACGGCCATGCACGAGCGTGTGCAGGTACTTCTCGATCTCGCCGATCAGGAGGAACGGGCTGGCCAGTTCGTGGAACCCCCTGCTCAGGTCGCTGGCCGTCACGATGCCGACGATCTTGTCAGTGGAGTCCCGGACCAGTGTGTAGCCGTGTCTGGCGATGGCGGAAACAGCGTCCAGAAGCGGGGTCTCCGAGCGGACCTCCTGAACGTGCCGGTCCATGCAGTGCTTCACGAGGTCGCACTCGACGCCGGATGACATCCGTGAGCCGATCGACTTCCAGGTGATCATGCCCCGGATCTTGCGCCGGTTCTTCGTGACCGGAAGCTGGGAGTAGTCGTTGAGGAGCATGACGGTGGTTGCGTCCTGCAGGGGCTTGTCGGGATCGACGACCTCCGGGCACCGATGTGCGGCATCGAGCGCATCGATACGGACAGTTGGGTCGTCAAGGGCCGCAGCCGCTGCCGAGCCGCTCACGCTTTCGCGGTCGAGCTCGATGGAAATCTCGCTGTCGATCCAGGCGTTCGCGAAGTCCGGCGACGTTCGCAGGCCATGGCGCTCGAGGGCGTTGCGGATCTCGGCTACTACCTGACTTCCTCTCCTGGCGTATCCGAACTGTTCCACCAGGCTGCGAACCGAGAGCTTGCCTGGGGTTGGCGCCATGCCGCTCTTCTTGGCCTCGCGGCTCTCTTTCGCTATTCGCGCCAGGTACTCGTGGGCTTCGGATGTCATCGGGGCGTGCTCCTCGATTGTCCGTGTCTTCATGGCGTGTCTTCATCCGCTCGTGAAGGTCGAGTCGTTCCATCGTCGTCCGGTTCGCGGCCTTCGCCGTCCGTCTCCGGCTCGGCGCTTACGGCCGCCTGCCCTCGCCGGAGCCTGTCCAGGTCGAACTCGGCCGGCCGATCGCTCTTGCCGTGGAGATGATCCTCGACGTACGCCGGCACGTCGTGCTTCCAGATCAGCCGGACCTTGTCCTCGTCGAAGTCCTTCTTCATGGAGCAGCTCGGGCCGATGGCCGCTTGCCGGTCGTTCAGCCGGTCATTCGCCCGTCTCACGACCTCCGGCAGTCACCCCATCCCGTTCTTTCTGCGCTGGAGCCAGCGCCCGAGAAGCCCCTTGACCGGCGGCTTGTCGGGGTGGAGGAACTCCATGAAGAGGAATCGTCAGCGGAGCGCGAGATCGGCCACGGCGATCGAACGGTCGGCCGTGTTCATCGTGCCGATGATGTGGAGATTCTCGGGCAGGTTGAACCGCTCGTCGGCCTTAGCGTACTGGAGCGCCATCCCCTTCTCATCATCCGATCGGAGAGCGAACGGGCGCTGGAGGTTGCCTTCAGGGCCCTGGACAGGCGGGTGGGACCGCCGCCGCTCCGCCTGTGAGGTTCAGGGGCGGAACTGAATCGGCCTCGGCCTGAGCCGCTCCGGGTGCGAGACGATCTTCCAGGCCGTGTCAAGCCAGTCGCACACCAGGCGCCTGGTGTCCCGGGGGTCGATCATCTCCTCGATCTGGAAGCGGGAGAGGGGGCCGATCGGGCCGCGGACGCTCTCGATCCTCGCCATCAGTTCGTCGCGCAGGGCCTGCGGGTCCTCGGCCTGGGCGAGCTGACGCTTGTAGGCGGCTTCGATCCCGCCTTCGGGCGGGATGCCGCCGGCGTCGGCGGCGGGCCAGGCGACGCGCATGGACGGTTCGGCGCGGGGCGTGGCGTAGTTGTTGCCGGCGACGCCGAAGCTGCGGCGCATGAGGACGGTGAAGATCGGCGTGGTGGCCTGGGCGAAGGCGATCATCCACTGCCCGCCCCAGCGGATCGTGCCGGTGATCTCGTGCTCGAGGCCGACGGCGAAGCCGGGGTTGTCGACCAGGTTGAGGACCGGCAGGTGGAAGAGGTCGCAGAGGTCGAGGTGTCGGGTGAGTTTCCGGCAGCCGTCGGCGGTGAGGGCGCCGCCGTTGGTGTGCTGGCTGTCGGAGGCGATGACGCCCATCGGGTAGCCGTTCATGCGCACGAAGCCGGTGACCTGATCGGTGCCCCAGAGCGGCCCGATCTCGAAGAAGGAGTCCCTGTCCGCCATCAGCCGGATCGCCCTGCGCACATCGAAGGTCGCCGTGCGCTTGCGGGGGATGAGGTGAAGCAGTTCCTCGTCGCGGCGGTCGGCCAGGTCGCTCGGGTCCGGCGGCACCGTGGGGGGTGCCTCGAAGACGGAAGCGGGCAGGTAGGACAGGAAGCGCCGGGCGAGCGCCACCGCATCGTCTTCCGTTTCGGCCAGGTTGTCCACCGAGCCGTTGCGGCAGTGGATGTGCCAGCCGCCGAGATCCTCCTTGGTGATGTCGTAGCCCATCGCGGGGCGGACGACTGGCGGTCCGGCAACGAACAACTGCGCGATGTCGCGCACCATGACCGAGAAATGGCCCAGCACGGCCTTTGCGGCGCCGATGCCGACGACGCTGCCCAGGAGCAGATTGACGACGGGCGCCATGCCCAGCTGCTCCGTGTACATCGTGCTGCCGAGGTGGCCGGGAAGGAAGGAACCGCCGCCTCCGGCGACCCGCGGCCGCCCGGCCTTGATCGCGCCGCGGCTTTCCCTGGCCTTGCTCTCGCCTTCCTTCTTCTGCCGAGGCACCATCGCCGCGACGCTGCCGCCGCCGGACGAGCCGTCGAGCAGGCGGACCGAGGGCGCCCGCATCCGGACGGCCAGTCGGTCGAGGTAGCGGCTCTTCTCCCCGATCGCGCCGTCCGCGTGGCCGCCCCGCGACGTGAAGTCGTCAGCGCACACGACGGCGGTGCGGCCCTCGATCCTCCCCCAGCCGCCGACGTGGTTGGCGGGCGTGAAGTCGACGATGGCGCCGTTCTCGTCGCAGGAGGCGAAACCGGCGATGCTGCCGATCTCGTGGAAGCTGCCCTCGTCGAGCAGCAGGTCGATGCGCTCGCGGCAGGTCAGCTTGCCGCGGCGGCGCTGGCGGACGACGCCGGGATCATCTGAACCGGGCGCCAGCCGCTTGCGCGCGAGCGCCTGCATGGTGGCGACATCTTCGAGCAGCGGGGCCCAGGTGTCCTCTCGCTGTTCGGGGAGTGGAGCGTCGCGCGCTCCCTTGGCCGGTGCGATGACCGCGACGACCTGGCCCGCCTCCACCGTGTCGCCGGCGGCAAGCGGTTGGAGCGCCGCTACCGTGCCGTTCGAGGGCGCGACAACCCGGGACTCCATCTTCATCGCGCTGACGATGAGCAGCGCTTCGCCGGCGGCGACGCGGTCGCCTTCCGCGACACGGACCTCCAGGATCGAGCCGGCCATGGGACAGGCGACGGCCCGCTGGCCGGGGGCGACATCCAGCTCGGCGGCTGTCGATCGCGTCGACGTCGTCCCGTGCCTCGTGCCGGCTCCGCCCGCTGCTGAGACGCCCATGGCCGTCGCCTGCTGCCGCAGCAGGGCGAGGGCGCCGTTGCCGCCGGCATCGACGACGGGCGCGAGCAGGTTCGGCTGTTCGGCGAGGAGCGTCGTCCGAGCGTCGCCCGAGCGGACGGCAGGGTGGCCGAGGATCGCCTTCAGTTGATTCAGGTTGGTGGCCAGGCCGCCGACGTGGAACTCGCTCAATGCGCGCAGAAGGCGGTCGACCGCGGCGACGTGGGAGGCGTGACCGGAACCGAACGACGAGGAACTCGCCGCGATGACCTTGGCGAGCAGCGGGTCGAACTGGGGCGGCGGCATGTAGCCGACGTACCCGCAGCCGTCGACACGCACCCCGGGGCCGGTGGGTTCCTTGTAGGCGCGGAGCGTTCCGGCGCCGCGTGCGACCAGCCGGGCCTGGACGGCGGCGCCGCGCGGTGCGCCGACCGCGTCCTGGTCGTCGAGGCCGAGCGTGGCAAGTGCGGCCCCGGCGGCGATCCGGAACTGCGCCTCGACGAGGTCGATGCCCGTGATCTGCTCGGTCACGGTGTGTTCGACCTGAATGCGCGCGTTGCACTCGATGAAGAAGTGTTCGCCTGTCTCGGGCACGACGAGGAACTCCACGGTGCCCGCGTTCACGTAGCCCGCCGCTGCCGCCAGCCTGACCGCATCGGCAAGGATGCGGCCCCGCAGGCCGCCGTCGAGCGCCGGTGCCGGGGCCGTCTCGATGACCTTCTGGTTGCGCAGCTGGACCGAGCAGTCCCGCTCGTGCAGGTGGACGACGTTGCCGTCGTTGTCCGCGAGCACCTGGACTTCGATGTGGCGCGGCCGTTCGATCAGTTTCTCGAGGAAGACGGCGCCGCTGCCGAACGCCGCCTCCGCCTCGCTGCGGCAGCGGGCGAACGCCTCGGCCATCGCGTCGGCCGCAGCGACTCTGCGCATGCCGCGACCGCCTCCGCCGGCGGCCGCCTTGAGCATGACGGGGTAGCCCAGCTGCGCAGCAAGGTCCGCCGCGTCGGAGGCGGACGGGATCGGGTCGTCGCTGCCGGGAACCACCGGGATGTCGAGGGAGGCCGCGAACTGGCGCGACTGCACCTTGTCGCCGAACAGCGAGAGTGCGGCTGGCGGAGGGCCGACGAATGCGAGTCCGGCGTCGGCGCACTGCTGTGCGAAGTCGGCGTTCTCCGCCAGGAATCCGTAGCCGGGGTGAACGCAGTCGCAGCCGCTCCGTTGCGCGGCCGCCACCAGCGCCTCCGCGTCGAGGTAGGCGGCCACGGGATCGTCGGGAACACCGTTTCCGATCTCCACGGCCGACGTCGCGAGCCGGGTGTGAAGCGAGAGTGCGTCGGCGGGCGGATAGACGCTGACCGACTCCATGCCGAGCGCCGAGGCGGCCTTGGCGATGCGTATGGCGATCTCGCCGCGGTTGCTGATCAGGACCCGTTCGAGTTGCGGCATGACTGACCCCCGGGTTGGCAGTGCGCGGCAGAGGCCGCGCTCGCGGCACGGAACCTCTGCCACAGGTTGTCGGGAAGAACGGGAGGATACAGGGCATGCGCCGCGCCGCTTCGAAGCGGTGAACGCCGAGCTTCGCGCCGGCGATCGGACTCGGGCGCGCGGCTAGAATCCCCGGCTTCTCCCGGCGGGCTCCGGGCCCGTACGAACGAACAGACGAATACCGGATCCATGGCCTTCACCTGCCGTACCGCCACGGCCGCCGATGCCGCCGCCATCGTGGTCGTGGTCAACGACGCGTTTCTCGTCGAGGCGGACACGCTCTCGGGCGATCGGATCAAGCTTCCGGAGGTGAAGGAACGGCTCGAGCGCGGCTCGTTCCTGGTCTGCGACGCCGAAGCTGGCGGCCTGGCCGGCTGCGTGTACGTCGAGGTGCGCCCCGAGACCGGCTATCTCGGCCTCGTGTCGGTTGCTCCGTCGCACCAGAGCCTCGGTCTGGGCCGAAGCCTGATGACGGCGGCCGAGGCCTGGCTGCGAGACGCGGGCTGCGGCGTCTGCGAACTGTGGGTGCTCAGCGTGCGGCCCGAACTGACGGCGTGGTATCGGCGGCTCGGCTATCAGACAGTCCGTACCGAACCGTTCGAGGCCGTACGGCCGCCCCCGACGCGGCGACTGCTGCGCCCCTGCCATTTCGAGGTCATGGAACGCGAGCTGTAGCTTCCGGCAGCATCCATGCTGTCAGTCGAGGCAGGCAGGCGTGCTGCAGGCGGGTTGAAGGTACTCGGCAGAGGTGTGTTTCGAGGCGGTGTTGTTCAGGGCGCGGCATGGAGTGAGCGATGCTCCACATCGCTGCTCCCGGTTCGGACAGGGCCTTTCGAACAGTGCCGTGGCAGTCCGCGGCTCATGCCGGCTCCGCAGCCTCGTTCACGCCCTTGGCCGCCAGCGCTCCGCCGGCCGCCTGCTCGCCGGGAAGCGGTGCACCTTCCTTGATGGTGCGGATGGCGTTGCGCACGCCCACGGTCAGCCACAGAAGCGCGACGAAAGCGGAGATCACGGTGCCGGCCAGGGACGAATACCACACCCACTCGACGGGCCAGCGCAGCCAGAAGGTCACCGCCCAGGCAAGCGGTGCGCTGATCAGGATGACCCGCAGCAAGGACAGCCAGAGTTCCGGGGAACCACGGCCCAGACCCTGCAGCGTGCGTCCGGTGAGGATCGAAACGCCGATGAAGGGATACGCGAACACGACCACCCGCAGATAGTCGACGCCCAGACCGCGGATGCCCGGGCTGTCCGTGAAGAAGGACACGAGCACGGGCGCCAGCACGTGGAAGGCTGCGGCGATCGCGACGCTGAGCAGGATCGTCCACGCCATCGCGTAGCGGACGATTCCTCGCAGCAGATCGCCCCGTCGAGCGCCGAAGAACATGCCGACCAGGGTGACCAGGCCGGAGGCCACGGCGACCTGGGGAAGGATCACGACGTGGTCGAGGCGGCTGCCGATCTGGAGCGCCGCGACCGCGTCGGGCGTGTGCTCCACCAGGATGCGGTTCAGGACGCCGCCGCCCAGCGACATGACCAGGAACGAGAGCGACGCCGGCAGGCCGATGACGCAGATGCTGCGCGCGATGGCGGAGTCGTAGCGGAAGTTGCGGAGGTCGAACCGCACGTAGGAGAGTCTGGCGACGAACAGCAGATAGATGAAGGCCGCCGCAGCGATCGCCTGACTGACGATCGTTGCCAGAGCGGCGCCGGCAACCCCCAGCCCGAAGGTGAAGATGAACAGGGGATCGAGGGCGATGTTGAGCAGCGTCGCCGCGCCCTGGATCATGACCGGCGTCTTCACGTTGCCCTCGCCGGAGAGGATCGAGCGGAAGAAGACGGCCAGCACCATGAAGGGGTAGCCGCAGGCGAGCACCCGGAAGTAGCTCCAGGCCTGGGGCAGGAGCTCGGCGGGTACGCCGAGGGCGTGGAGCAGCTGCACACCGAAGACGAGAGCGGATCCCGTCGTCAGCGCGGCGACCGCGGCGCCGATGAGCACGGCATGTTCGGCCGCGCCGTCGGCGCGTGCGCGATCCCGTGCGCCGATCGCCTGCGCGATGACCGCGGTGATCCCGGTGCCGAGACCGAAGGTCAGCCCCATCGCCAGGAACACGAGCGGCATGTTGAACGCGAGAGCCGTCAACGCCTCCGGGCTCACCCGGCCGACGAAGAACATGTCGACGATCATGTAGAGCGTCTGGATCGACATGCCGATCAGAATCGGCATCGCCAGCAGCCAGAGCGCACGCCGCGGGTTGGCGACGAAACGGTCGAGCCGATCGGCACCGGGTCGCTCCTGCATCGGCGGAGGCTACCCCGCGACCCCGAAGGGCAGCAGGCGAGGCCTTCTTCGCGACAAGGCCTGGAGTGCGGGGACCCCCTGGGGTGCATGTGAGGCTGCGCCGTGCCTGCATCAGGCCGTCCGTGATCTTGGCCGAACGTGGCCGGACGGTGCGTTCTTGCTTGCACTGCAAGCATGCGGTAGCTTGCAGACTGGACGCTGCGGAGGATAGACACATGGGGATCATCACTGTCCGCAAGATCGACGACGACGTGAGGACGCACTTGCGCGTCCGCGCTGCCGAGCACAACCGCTCGATGGAGGAACAGGCGCGCATCATCTCGCGCAAGGCCGTGAGCGTCAGGCAGTCCGCGCCCCGGAACCTGGCGGAGTTCACCCGCGAGTGTTTTGCGCCCGTTGGCGGCGTCGAACTGGAACTCCCCCTGCGCGGTCCGATGCGCGAGCCTCCAGGATTTTCCTGAGACGTACGGTGTTCGTCATCGACACCAATGTCGCGTCGGAACTCATGCGCCCGACGCCGGAGCCCTCGGTGGCGGCATGGATTGCGGAACGGGACGCAGAGGACATGTTCCTGACGGCGGTCAGCGAAGCCGAACTGCGCTACGGCGTTGCCATCGTCCAGGCTGGTCGGCGGAGGGACGCGCTGGAAGTTGCCATGGCGAAGTGGCTCGAAGTGGGAATCGGCGAACGGATTCTTCCCTTCGACAGCGCTGCGGCTCGCGCGTATGCAGAGATTGCGGCGGCCCGCCGCCGGGCGGGCCGGCCCATTGGTGAGGCCGACTGCCAGATCGCTGGTATAACCCGCCAACGTGGCGCCGTCCTCGTGACGCGAAACGTGCGCGACTTCCTGGGATCGGGAGTCGAGATCGTTGATCCTTGGGCGACGGGATGATCGGCACGACGGAGACCCTCGCGCCACCACCGCGCAGCCAGTTCGATTGGACGAGCGTCTGCATCCTGCGTACAGGAGGTTGTCGGTCGCCGTATTGAAGCTCGGGGGCGCTGATCTCGGCCATGTCCCGCTCGTCGAAGAGCGACAATGCTCTACTTCGCTGAATCGCGAAGAGAGGGCGTTGCCCGTAGATGAGAACCGCCTGCCTGCCACGCAACCGCGGGTGGGCGGTGGCCGGTAGGGGGCTGTCGATGAACGTTCAGATGCACGAAGAGCTGAAAGCCAGGATCTGGGAGATCGCCAACCGGCTTCGCGGACCGTACCGGCCTCCCCAGTATCGCCTGGTGATGCTGCCGATGGTCGTGCTGCGTCGGCTCGATTGCGTCCTGGAGCCAACCAGGGATGCCGTCCTGAAGCGGCGCGAAGAGCTTGAAGCGCAGCAGGTGCCCGAAGCGGCAATGGACCGCCTGCTCGGCAAGGCCGCCGATCCAGAGCGCAAGCATCCCCTCTACAACACGAGCCCCTACACCTTCGCGCGCCTGCTCGGCGACGCCGAGAACATCGCGCCGAACCTCGTGTCCTGCATCAACGGCTTCTCACCGACCGCTCGTTCCATCTTCGAGCGCTTCAAGTTCGCCGACCAGATCGAGAAGCTCGACGCCAGCAATCGTCTTTTCACCGTCGTCAAGGCGCTGGCCGAGGTCGATCTTCACCCCGACCGGATCGACAACCTGCAGATGGGCTACCTGTTCGAGCACCTGGTGATGCGCTTCAACGAACAGGCGAACGAGGAAGCGGGGGATCACTTCACGCCGCGCGAGGTCATTCGCCTCATGGCGAACCTCATCTACACCGACGAACCGGATGTCTACAGGCCCGGCATCTACCGCACGATCTACGATCCGGCGTGCGGAACGGGCGGCATGCTCTCCGAATCCCAGAAGCTGATCCTCTCCCAGAACGACCGGGCGCAGCTCGCGCTCTTCGGCCAGGAGTACAACGACGAGTCCTGGGCGATCTGCTGCGCGGACATGCTCGTCAAGGATGAGGACACAGCCAACATCGTCCTCGCCGACACCCTGGGCGACGGCAAGACCGGGGACGGCTTCGAGGGCGAGCGCTTCGACTACCTGATGGCCAACCCGCCCTTCGGCGTCGAGTGGAAGGACCAGAAGCGCACGGTCACACTTGAACACAGGACCTTGGGTTTTTCGGGCCGGTTCGGTGCCGGGCTTCCGGCCATCGGGGACGGCTCTCTCCTCTTTCTCCAGCACATGATCTCCAAGATGCACCCTTACGAGGAAGGAGACGAGGACCAGCCCGGATCGAAGATCGCCATCGTCTTCAACGGCTCGCCGCTCTTTTCCGGCGCCGCCGGCTCGGGGCCGTCCAACATCCGCCGCTGGATCATCGAGAACGACTGGCTCGATGCCATCGTGGCGCTGCCCGACCAGCTCTTCTACAACACCGGCATCTTCGCCTACGTCTGGCTGGTGACGAACCGCAAGCCGCCGGCGCGGCGCGGCAAGGTGCAGCTCATCGACGGTACGCGCTTCTTCCGGAAGATGACGAAGAGCCTCAACAACAAACGCAACGAGATCACCGAAGAGCAGATCCGTCACCTGACTCGGGTGTACGGAAACTGTCAGGATGGTGAGGCAGCCGAGGTTCAGATCGACGGCGAGACCCAGAGTCGCGTCATCTCACGCGTTTTCGAGAACCGGGAGTTCGGTTTTCTCAAGGTGACGGTCGAACGCCCCTTGCGCATGAACTTCGAGGCGACGCCCGAGCGTATCGGCAGACTCGACGACCAGACGGCCTTCGCCAATCTGGCAAAATCGAAGAAGCGGAAAGATGCGACGGCGGTCGAACGCGAGATCGCGGTGGGGCGAAAGCAGCCGGACGCCGTCCGGTCTTCCGCCCGGTTTTCGCCCAAGATGCCGAGTCTTGGTCGACGTCGCAACCCGAGACTCGGTCTATCTGGACAGCAGTGCCATGTCTGACAGGAGCTCCATCGAGTGGACCGACGCGACGTGGAATCCCGTGCTGGGCTGCACCAAGGTCAGCTCGGGCTGTGCGCTGTGCTACGCCGAGCGCTTCTCGGAGCGCTTTCGCGGTGTTCCTCGACACCCGTTCGAGCAGGGGTTCGACCTCCGGCTGGTACCGGCGAGACTCCAACAGCCGCACAGATGGCGCCGGCCTCGTCGGGTGTTCGTCAACTCGATGAGCGATCTGTTCCACCCGGGAGTGCCCGAGTCGTACATCGCTGACGTCGGCCGCGTGATGAGCGAGGTCCGCAGGCACACCTACCAGGTCCTGACCAAGCGGCACGAGCGAATGCAGGAAATCCTCACCGGTTCCCTCTCCTGGATGGCCGAATTGCCGAACGTCTGGTTCGGCGTCAGTGTCGAGAATCGCCGGCAGGGCCTGCCTCGGCTCGAGGCGCTGCGGCGGACGCCGGCGGCCCTCCGTTTCGTTTCCGTCGAGCCGCTGCTCGAGGACCTGGGCGACGTCGACCTGACCGGCATCGACTGGGTCATCGTCGGCGGAGAAAGCGGACCGCGCGCTCGCCCGATGGAAGAGGCCTGGGTGCTCGGCGTCCTGCATCAGTGTCGGCGTGACGACGTGCCCTTCTTCTTCAAAGCAGTGGGGAGGAGTGCGGAAGCACCTGAATGGCCGGCTGCTGCGCGGCAGGACGTACGACGAGTTTCCGGAAAGTGCAAAGCCGTGAGCGGGCATCGCGGATTCCCGGGTTTCGCGCCGTCGCCCGGCGATTGGAACGGGAGCAGATCCTGCTCACCGGAACCACGCCGAACCCGGCCAGTCTCCGACCGGACAAGCCGGCATGGGGCCCTGCTAGACTCCCACGAGAAAAGGGAGACCTGCCATGCGCGATTCGATCCCCTCCGAGGGCGTCCAGACTTGGCTGCTGCTTGTCGAGGTCCGGGAGGCCGTGGCCGCCGTGTCGCGGGCCGCCAAGGTGGCCGGAAGCGAGCGGCCGAGGCCGACGTGGATCACGAGGTGATCGAGGACGAGCTGAAGACAGGCCGTGGAACGTGAACTACCCGGCTGACTGGTCGCTGGACGCCGACCTTGCCTGCCGCGTCGCTTCCGATGCGACGCTTGCCGCGAACCCGGAGGACCAGTGAAAGCGATCAACCGCCGACTCACGGAGATACTCGATGGGAACAGGCAGTTCCTGATCCCGGTCTTCCAGCGGGATTTCAGTTGGACCCGCGAGCAGTGTCAGCGGTTGTGGCGGGACGTGGAACGCGCCGGCGCCGGGGACGATGACAGCGGTCATTTCATTGGCTCGATCGTCTACATCGGGGCAGACCTGTCAAGCGCCTTCCAGAGCTGGTTGCTGATCGACGGTCAGCAGCGACTGACGACGTTGACGGTGCTCCTGATCGCATTGCGCGACCACATTCGAGAATCGAACTGGTCTGGAAGCGATGACGGTCCAACGGCCGCTAAAATTGATGACTACTACCTGAAGAACAGGCACGAGCCGCAGCGCCAGTACAAGCTCGTGCTGCGGCGCGGGGACAACGCCACGCTGGAAGCGCTCATCGACGGGAAGAATCCGTCAGAACCGGGCGAACAGCACTCTGAGCTGCTCCTCGAAGCTCACGAGTTCTTCCGAACCGCCTTGCGGGACCCGGGCTGTGACCCCGAGGTAGTCTATCGGGGTATCGCCCGCTTGAACATCGTTGACGTCACGCTGGATCGGAGCGTCGACAACCCGCAACTCGTGTTCGAGAGCATGAATTCCACCGGAGTCGACTTGCGTCAAAGCGACCTGGTTCGAAACTACCTCCTGATGGGTCTCGATGATGGTGAGCAGACACGGCTCTACGACGATTACTGGCGCCGGATCGAGGCGGCCTTCCGCACGTCCGACAAGGCACTGGACTGGTTTCTGCGCGACTACATGGCACTGAAACGGCGCCAGACGAAACAGGTTCGTACGGACCGCGTCTACGACGAGTTCAAGTCCTTCTTCAAGTCCTTCCGGGATCGCGACGGTGCGAAGCCGTTGGAGGAGTTGCTGGCCGACATGGCCCGTGTCGGCCGCACGTACGCGTCATTTCGCGGGACCGCGCCGATGCAGCGCCCGTGGCTTGCCGATGCGATGGGTCACATGCGGTCATTGGGCACGACCCAGGGTGTGCTCATCATGCGGTTGTACGACTGCCATCACGAGGACCGGCTCTCTCGAGGAGAGTTCGTCCGTGCCGTGGAGCTGATCGAGAGCTACCTTCTGCGGCGTGCTGTTCTTGGTTTGCAGACTCATGCCTATTGGTCCGTTTTTGCAACAATCGCGCACGACCTGCGTCACGATCCAGCTTTCGGATCATTGCAGGTCGGGCTGGCTCGGCTGAGTGACGCTTATCGATTCCCGACCGACGATGAGTTCAGGCGAGGGCTGCTGGAACACGATCTCTACGGCTTGCGCGTCTGCAAGCACATCCTGGACAGGCTGGAGAACGCGGGGCAGCAGGAACCGAACCCGGTCCACAACTACTCAATCGAGCACATCATGCCGCAGGAGATTGCCGGTGCGCGGGAGTGGCGGGAGATGCTCGGTGAGGATTGGGCCGAAAGTCACTCGACCTGGTTGCATCGATTGGGCAATCTGACCTTGACGGCATACAACGCCTCCTATTCGAACCGACCGTTCGAAGAGAAGAAAGGCATGGAGGGCGGGTTCCGTCAGAGCGCCGTGCGGCTCAACCTTGACGTCAGTGATCAGGATCGATGGACTAATGAGAAAATCGAGGCTCGCGGACGCCGGTCCCTCTCTGCCAACGTAGGTGACACAGCGGCCATCCTGTTCAATAGAGGAGGGCAGACGTCGAGGAGGAGGAGTGATGGCAAGGCGAGTGCAGAGGCGAGGCAGCAGTTCGGAGCTCCCGGCCCCGGGGGGCGAGGAGCGTAGCGACGAGGCCCCCGGGGCCGGCGCACGGTCAGGCGGGGTGGTTCCCGACCCCGAGGTTCTGGCGAAGCCGACCAGGAGGCAGTTCACGGCAGAGTACCGCCTGCGGATTCTCGAGGAGGCGGACCGTTGCACCGACCGTGGCGAGATCGGTCGGCTTCTTCGGCGAGAGGGTCTGTACAGCTCGCATCTGGCCAACTGGCGCAAGGCAAGGCGGCAGGGAGCGCTGGCTGGCCTGAAGCCGAAGAAGAGGGGCCGCAAGCCGGCCGGGACCAACCCCCTGGCGCCGAAGGTGCGGGCGCTGGAAGCGAAGGTGAAGCGGTTGGAGAAGGAACTGGCTGCCGCGCACACGATCCTCGAGGTGCAGGGAAAAGTTGCAGGGCTGCTGGGATTCAGCCTCGAAGACGGGAAGGACTGTTGAAGGCCGCACGCACACTGGCGGGGCAGGTCGGCGTGGCGCCGGCATGCCGGGCGCTGGGCGTGTCGCGTTCGACCTTCTACCGTCGCATGAGGCCCTCTCCCGGGCGGCAGCAGCCCCGGCCGACGCCCGCCCGGGCACTGAGCAGGGTCGAGCGGGAACGGGTCGAGGCCACGCTTGCGTCTCCTCGGTTCGTCGATCGCTCGCCAGGAGAAGTGGTGGCCACCCTGCTCGACGAGGGCCGGTACCTGTGCTCGGAACGCACGATGTACCGCATCCTCGAGGCGAACCACCAGGTGAAGGAGCGTCGCAACCAGCGTGTCCATCCGCCGTACGCCAGACCGCAGCTTGTCGCCACGGCGCCCGACCAGGTCTGGTCGTGGGACATCACCAGACTGCTCGGCCCGCGAACCTGGACCTGCTACTACCTGTACGTCCTGCTCGACCTCTTCAGCCGCTACGCGGTCGGCTGGATGGTCGCCGACCGGGAGAACTCCGCGCTTGCGGGCAGGCTGATCGAGGAGACATGCCTCAAGCAGGGCGTGGAACCCGAAACGCTCACCCTGCACTCCGATCGAGGCTCGCCGATGACCAGCCAGGGCACCGCGCAACTGCTCGCCCGGCTCGGCGTGACCCGATCCCTGGGCCGGCCGCAGGTCAGCGACGACAACCCCTACTCCGAGGCTCAGTTCAAGACCCTGAAGTACCACCCCGGCTTCCCCGGACGCTTCCCGGATCAGGACGCGGCGATGGCCTTCTGCAGGTCCTTCTTCCCCTGGTACAACACGCAACACCGACATGCAGGCATCGCCATGCTGACCCCCGAGACCGTCTACCACGGCAGAGCACGGACCGTGCTCCAGCGGCGCCGGATCGCCCTTGACGAAGCCTGGAACCGCCACCCCGAACGATTCGTCGGCGGGCCGCCGACGCCAGGGTCTCTGCCGGCAGCCGTCTGGATCAACCCGCCGGACGGCCAGACATCGGACACGGCTCACTGATATCGGAACACCGCTGTGTCAGAATCGTTGACAGGTTCCGGTTGGCCACTCGAGCGCTTGAGATCTGGCCACACCACGAGGCTGATGAAGAGAGCATTCAGGCGGTGGACATCCGAGAGCTCAGAGAGCGAGCATCGAAACGAACCGCCAGCGAACTGAGCATGGACGATGCGGTTCGCCGACTGCTCGACGGGGTTCGATCGGCGATCCGCGATCTGGTCGACGTCATCGAGGTGATAGAGAACAGGTCCGTGTGTTGCCATGGGCCGAATTTCTTTGCGGAGCTGTTGCCCATGAGCCGTCACGTGAGGGTGATACTCCCTCTGGAGTTCAGCGAGGTAGACAGCCCTGCCGAGCTGAAAGTTCGTGATGCATCTGCGTGGAAGTTCGTCCCGAATCGGGTCCACACCGACAGCGACCTGCTGGTGGAAGTCCGGGACGACGCCGGTGTCGCTGCGGTGACACCGATGATCCGCCAGGCGCTGGACAAGTCCCGGCATTGAACTGGAGTTGCCCCGTTTTCGTGGTGGACAGCTCGTGTTCGGGAGTCAGATGGCTTCGTCGTAGATCATCTTGAAGTTGAAGGGTGACAGGTCCAGGCACGAAGCGTTCAGACCCGGGCGGGGTCGCCCTTCCAGGGCGGAGATGACCATGTGGGGCAAGTTGGCTTCGGCTGGCTCGCCGGGGAGACGTTGCACGGGGCGGTGTTCTTTCAGTTGCGGAGGATAGCGCGAGTCAGCGTGCGGCAGCCGGGGCTCCCGCCATCTCTACCGGACTGCTCCGCGGGCACAGCCTCGGCTTCGACGACAGAGTTACGACGCGACCGGCCTCACCGTCGTCGAGGCCGAACTGGTGGTCGAAGACCCGGTGACCGGAGCAGGCAGACTGGGGGCTGCCGGAAGCTCCGCAGTCGGCTTGGGACTCCGGAGGCCTACCCCGCGCATGCGGCGAGGCGCCGGCCCTTTGGGGGGCGTCAACTGCCAGCACGACATCGCGGCCGGCGATAGCCGATATCCGTAGCCGGGATCCTTGTACAGCGCCGAGTGAGAGACGGCGGAGGGCCGTGGGTGGAGTCTTCTTTCTCCCTGCTGTCGTGAGTGACTGATGAGCGACCTGACAGGCCATGTCGAGCCTTCAGAGTCCGCGGACCGCCTTCCAGAACTCGCGCAGGCTCGAGTTCATCGTCCTGCCTTCACCCTCGGCGATGATCCTGGGCGGGTAGGTGAGTCTGCGAAGTTGGCCCTCGGGTCCCCTCTTCTTCTGCGTTTTCTTGTCTTCCAGCAGTCCGTGCGTGCGAAGGAGATGCTCCAGCTCCTGCCAGCTGGGGTCTTGCGAGATGCCGCGCTGTCTGAGGATTCCGTCCGAGAGGTAGTACATCCTCTCGGAGACATGAAGCAGCTTGTGCAGCAGCCTGATGGTGTCCTCTGCCCGCTCGCTGTACTGCGACGGCGCCGGCCGGTCTGCGGGCGGTACCGACATTCCGATCTTCTCGCAGATGGCGGCCATCCTCGCCGGGTCGTACTCCGTGCGGCCGGTGCGATGTCTGAGTCCATGAAGGTCGGTTCCGATCTCGAGGCGAAGCCCCTTCAGTTTCGTGGTGGAGTCGTCGACCCTGAGCCTGGCGAACGTGGTCTTCCTCGAGGCCTTGAAAGACCAGTCGGCGCCCCGGAAGTCCGTGTCCACGAAGTCGCAGTTCTCCACGTGCACGTTGCGCTGGACCGTTCCGCAAAAGTCCGATCCCGTGAAGGAGGATTCGAACAGGCGAAGATCAGGGATGCGCTTGCACCTGCGCACAAGACCGGCGCACAATGCCCCGGCGTTGCCGCGGTTCGTCTCGCGGGACGGAACCGGTACGCGGCGACCGGCGAGAGCCTTCAGCACCGAGGCCACGCAGGCAGGACCCTCTTCATTGACGTGTTCAGCGAACTCGGCGGCGACCGTGGGACTCACCTGGGTGCGTCCCAGAAGGCTGGCGATGTCACGGCCGTTGACGAGCCCTTGGGCCAGGAATCGGGCAACGAAGAAGGCGTAGTAGTACTCGTGGGAAAAGGCGAGCATGCGCGGGTCGTTCGTGCGGGAGGACCCGTTCGACGTTGCCAGAAAGGCGTGGGACGAAGCGCGGGAGATGAAGGCGCGAAGTTCGGCGCCGGCCATGCCAACCTCGTCGGCCAGGAGCTCGGCGATCGTCTCCACGGACGCCTTGTCGAGTTCCCTGCGTTCCTGCCACCACATCTCTTCGGCCAACATGCGCAGGAACCGCCGGTGGTTTTCCTCGTCGAGGATGGGCTGATCCCTGGCGTTCCGAATCTTGTCCACCTCGCGCCGGACGAAGCTGTCGATGATCCGGCGAATGGGCCGGGCCGCCTCATCCGGTCCGGCAGGTTCGCCGGCCAGTTCCACGGCTGCGGCGAGGAAGAACGGTGTAGAAAGGAGACCGGCAGTACCGTTGCCGGAGAAGGTGCGCTCCAGTCCTTCCAGTGCGTCGGAAGGTGAAGCCGCCCCCAGCTTCTGGAACTGGTTGCCTTTCTTCAGATAGGCGCGCCTCTCGCGCCTTGACCACGATCGGAGCTTGACGGGAACGATGTCGAAGCTGACTTCGCTGCCCCTGAAGCGGTCCGCGCTTGTTCGGATCTGGCCGAAGTCGAAGTAGGTGGTCCGCGCGGAGGCGATCGCCGCGCCGCGACCGTCCAGGCGCGCAAGGAACTGGGTCAGGGCGTCGACTGCTTCGCCTCCACCTCCTGTGCCGAGAAGCTCGTCGAAACCGTCGATGATGGGTACGACGAGCCGGTGCTTGGTGAGCGTTGCGAGTGCCCGATAAGTGAAGCGGGCGTTCAGATCCTGGAGAACGAGCGCCACGGCGTCGTCGAGCCGCGCAAGGTAACGCGCCTGTGCATCGATGTAGATGTAGAGGAAGTCCGCCCTGCGGTTCAGGTACGCGTCGGCCTGCTGATGAGCCAGATGCCGTAGAGTGACTGTCTTGCCTGCGCCAGCGGCGCCGCGCAGGAACACCACTCGCGTCGCGCCGTGTGGCAGGTCCGAAAGAAGATTCGTGATGACGCTGCTCGCCTCGCCACGTTCGTCAGCATCCTCGGTTCTGGCTCTTGGTTCGATGTACCTGTCGTCGTCGGAACAAGAGAAACGGATCGATTCCGCCAGGGCGGTGAGGTTCGCCATCTGCTCGGAAGCCAGAAAGATCGGCCAGGATCTTGTGGCGCCGTCGAGCTTGACGTCCGGGTGTCCAGTGCCTGCCGACTGCAGGAATGTCGCTTCGTGGTAGGCGCCGTGTCGGATCCACACAGCGCCTTCGGTTTCCACGTCGAGATGGGAGTGCGTGTCCGCGAACGAAGCAAGGTCGGCTCGGACCTCCGCCATCACCTGTTCGTTCAGCGTTGTCATCGGTCGTTCAGGGCGAAATGGTCAGCTGGCACTGCAAGGACATCAGGCGTCCGCCGCACCGGGGAACACGCGGGGGGGCTACGGCCTCCCGTCGGATGGTAACGCCGGGCGACGGCGCCGAGCTCTTGTCTGGCTTCGGTGCGAAACGGACGACTCCACGCCGCGGCGGCTGGGCCGGCGCGGCTGACGTCTTCAGCACCGCCGCCACCGACGTGATCGGCGGTTCGCTCGTCGTGCGAACCGCCGTGGAGCCGGATGCAGTTGGCTGGTGTCGGGTCGTGTTCGGAGAGTCGCTGTCGGCGAGGTCGTCGTGAGGGGCGCGTGGCGGCGAGCGCAGCGGGTGGGCGGGCTCTGCAGCTACTCGAAGCGCATCAGGGCGGCGACTGCCAGCACCGCCATCGCGACAAGGTAGAGCTTGACGATGGCGGGGAGGATGAAGCGCAGCCAGCGCTGGTAGGGGATGCGGGCCAGGAGCAGCATGCCCATGAGCAGGGCGTTCGTGGGCACGATCAGGTTCATCAGCCCGTCACCGAGCTGGTAGGCGAGCACCGAGGTCTCGCGGCCGACGCCGGTGAGGTCTGCGAGCGGCGCCATGATCGGCATCGTCACGTATGCCTGCCCGCTGCCCGAGGGGATCAGGAAGTTGCACACGCTCTGCACCAGGAGCATTCCCCAGGCCGAGACGACCGCGGCCCCCGAACCCAGAGCCTCGGCCTTCGCGAGCAGGGAGGCGATGCCGTGGATCACGGTGTCGATGACCCGCGCGTCCGACAGCACGACCTCGATCGTGCGCGCGAAGCCGATCAGGAGTGCGGTGCCGGTCAACTCGGCGGCGCCGGTCGTGAACGCCCGCGCGGTGCGGTTCGGCGACACGCGCCCGAGGGCGGCCGCAATGATCGTCATGCCCAGGAACAGGGCCGCGAGTTCCACGAGGTACCAGTCGTGAGCGGAAACGCCCCAGATGAAGAGGCCGATCATCGCGGCGAAGGCGGCGAGGATGCCGAGGCGCGCCGGCGTCAGCTCGGCGGTGCGCAGCTCGTGGCCGCCGCCGCCGTAGTCGATGTCCCGGACCAGGCTCCGCTCCGGATCGGCGGCGACACGGCGGGCATAGACGAGCAGGTGGTGGACGGCGACGAGCAGGAGAACCGCCAGCAGCGCCCACCGAAGTCCGAGACCGGTACCCGGATCCTGGCCGGCGATGTCCTTCGCGATCATCACCGTGAACGGGTTGATTGCCGCCGCCCCGTAGCCGATGCCGGCCCCCAGGTAGACCATGCCCAGGGCCACCACCGCGTCCATCTTCAGTGCGATGCACATCGCGACCAGGATGGGCACGAAGGGCATGTACTCCTCGGCCATGCCGATCGTCGACGAACCGACGGCGAACAGGGTCGTCATGCCGCCGACCAGCAGGATCGGGCGGCCGCCGAGCGAGCTGATCGCCCGCCCGATCGCGGCGTCGATGGCGCCGGTGGCGCGGATCACCCCGATCGCGCCTCCCACCAGGAAGACGAAGAAGATGATCTCGGCGGCTGCTTCGAGGCCCCCGGGCACCTTGGTCAGGGCGGCATGCCAGGGCAGCGGCGCCGCCTCGACGGCGTGGTACGTGCCGGCCAGCACCTGCCGGCCCGCGCGCTCGTACTCGCCGGCAGGCAGGACGTAGGTGAGGATCTGCGCCGCCACGATCATGGCGAAGATCAGCACCAGGGCCTCCGGAAAACGGCTTGTCCTGCTGGTTGTCATTACCGTGGCCGCCCCGGTGGTCGTCAGTTCGCGCGGCGGCGGCTGCGGGCTTGCCGTCGCTCGTGCTGGCGTCGCTCGATGTTGGCGATCGTGTCGTCCGGCACGGCTTCGATCAGGCGGCGGGTGTACTCCTCGCGGGGGGTCCTGTAGATGGCCTCGGACGGCCCCTGCTCGACGATCCGGCCGTCGAGCATCACCGCCATCATGTCGGACATGAACTTGACCACCGACAGGTCGTGGCTGATGAAGATGTAGGTCAGGCCGTGCTCCTCCTGCAGATCCTTGAGCAGGTTGAGCACCTGCGCCTGCACCGAGACGTCGAGCGCGGACACGGACTCGTCGCAGATGATCAGCTTCGGCCGGACCGCCAGCGCGCGCGCCACCGACACGCGCTGGCGCTGGCCGCCCGAGAACTCGTGCGGATAGCGGCGGAGGTGGTCGGCTTCCATGCCGACCTCTTCGAGCAGACGGGCGGCGCGGTCGCGTCGGTCGCTGCGGCTGGCGCCGATCCTGTGGATCGACATCGCCTCGCCGAGCATCGCCTCGACCGTCATGCGCGGATTCAGCGACGAGTAGGGGTCCTGAAGGATGATCTGCATCTGCCCGCGCAGGGCGCGCAGGCGGCTGGCGGGGATCACGGTGACATCCTGGTTGTCGAAACGGACGGAACCGGCGGTGACGTCGATCAGTCGCAGCAGCGCCAGCCCGGTCGTCGTCTTGCCGCATCCGGACTCGCCGACGAGCCCCAGGGTCTGGCCCGAATAGACGTCGAAGGAGATGCCGTCGACTGCCTTGACTTCGCCGACCTGGCGGCGCAGGAAGCCGCTCCGTATCGGGTAATGGACCTTGAGATCGCGCACCGTGAGCAGAGGCTCCGCGGCGCTGTCGATCAGTTCCCCCGGCCCGGGATCCTCCGCGTGGCCGAGGCTTTCCAGGGCGGGCCGCGGGTGGAGCAGACGTCCGCGCCCGCGTCCGACGAGTTCGGCGAGCGCTTCCGGCGTCAGGTCGCGCTCGGTGATCTGCATGTCGTTGCCGCCGCCGTTTTCCTCGATGTCCATGAAGTCGGCGACCGTGGGCAGGCGGCGGAAGTCCCGGTCGAGGTGGGGGCGGCAGGCAAGCAACCCCTTCGTGTAGGGGTGCTGAGGATTGTTGAACACGTCGGTGACGGCGCCGCGCTCGACGATCCGGCCCCGGAACATGACCGCGATTCGGTCGGCAATCTCCGCGATCACGCCCAGGTCGTGGCTGATGAAGAGGATGGACATGCCCCGCTCGTCGCGCAGGCGTCTGATCAGGTCCAGGATCTGAGCCTGGATGGTGACGTCGAGGGCGGTCGTGGGTTCGTCGGCGATCAGCAGTTTCGGATTGCACGAGAGCGCCATGGCGATCATCACGCGCTGCTTCTGGCCGCCCGACATCTCGTGCGGATAGCTGTCCACCCGGCGCTCGGGCTCCGGGATGCCGACCTCCTCGAACAACTCGATGGTTCGCTGGCGAGCCTGGCCGCGGCTCATCCCGAGATGGACCCGAAGCGTCTCGCCCACCTGGTTGCCGACCCGGAACACGGGGTTCAGCGAGGTGCCGGGCTCCTGGAAGATCATGCCGATTTCCTTGCCGCGCAGGTCGCGCATCTCCCGGCTGGGCAGGTGCACCAGGTCGCGGCCGAAGTAGGAGATCTCGCCGCTCTCGATGTTCGCCGTGCTCTCGAGCAGGCGCATCACCGACAACGAGGTCACCGACTTGCCGGAACCGGACTCGCCGACCAGCCCGAGCGTCTCGCCCTCCTCGATCAGCAGGTCGATGTCGTCGACCGCACGCACGGTCTCGCGCTTGCCGCGGAAATAGGTGCGGAGTTCGCTGATCCGGAGCAGGGGCGGCGCGTCGGCGGTTGCCGGCGCAGGGTTGCCGGTCTCGATCATCCAGGCGACTCTATCCGGTGCCCTTCTGGGCGCGTGAGCTTGCCGCGGTTCGGCATTCCGCAGATTCCGCAGTTTCCACAGCCATGGCGACGGCGGCCTGGATCAATCCGCGGTCTGCACCCCAGGCGGTGAAGGTGGACGGCGATCCGCTGGCTGCATACTTGGCGCCGGCGGCTTCGATCAACCTGCGGGCGCGTCCCGGCATGCCCTGGTGTAAGCCTTGGTCCGCACCTTGGCGAAGCCTCGGAGCTGTCCGTAGAACCAGAACCGCTTCACTCGAGATACTCCCCGGCATTCCCCGGCGGCGCAGCTTCGAGGGGAGACCGTCGCTGCACCTGCAGTTGGCCAGTCGAGAACAACTGGACCAGTCGCGAAGCTGGGCCGCTTGCAGGCCGCCGCCCCCTCCTCGTCGGGAGCCTCGGACGTGGAGCCGACGAGCGGATTTGAACCGCTGACCTGCTGATTACGAATCAGCTGCTCTGCCACTGAGCTACGTCGGCACGACCGGCGATGCTCGCCGGTGTCGGCGCGGGGACGTCGGAGTGTAGCAGCGGTCCTGACGCCGCAGCCGTGCTCCGGGATAGCCTGCCGCGAGGCTGGCGCCCACTGATGACCGTGCAACGACTCCCCGGTCCGACCTCAGGGCCGCCGCCGGGCCGCGGCGGCATGTGGGAGTCGCTCCGGATACCCCAGTTCCGCTGGCTCTACATCTCGAACACGACGTTCTTCCTGGCCATGCAGGGCCAGATCGTCGTGCGTTCGTGGCTCGTCTACTCGCTCACGGGGAGCGAGTTCGCGCTGGGCCTCGTCAGCCTGATGGTGGCGCTGTCGATGCTCGGTCTGGGGCCGGTGGGCGGCGCGGCGGCCGACCGGTTCGAGCGGCGGGGCCTGGTCGCTGCGGGGCAGGCAACCGTGGTCGCGGCGGAGGCGATCGTGCTTTGCCTGCTGCTGACCGGACGGCTCGACTACTGGCACGTTCTGGTCCAGGTGACCGTGGTGGGAGCGGTGTTTCCCTTCGTGATGCCGGCGCGCAACGCGATCGTCGCGGACGTGGTCGGGCGGCAGCGGCTGACGAACGCGTTGGCGCTGAGCATGACCGCCGTCAACGTCACCAGGGTGGTCGGACCGGCCGTCGGCGGTTTTCTGATCGCGGCCGCGGGCGTCAACACGGCCTACGCGATCAACGCCGGTCTCTACGTGCTCGCGCTGGCAGGCATGATGGGGGTCGAGCGGGCGCCGGTGGCCGATCCGTCGAAGAAGTCGATGCTCCAGAACATGCAGCAGGGCTTCCGCTACGTTGCGGAGAACAGGCTCGTCCTCGTGCTGCTGTTCTTCGGCCTCGTGCCGATGTTCCTGGTCATGCCCTTCCAGACGCTGCTCGTCGTGTTCGCCGAGGACATCTGGGAAGTCGGGGCGAGCGGCCTGGGTCTCCTGAGCGGCGCCGCCGGCGTCGGCGGCGTGGTCGGCGCGGCCTTCGTGGCCTGGCGTTCCGGCTCGAGCCGGCGGTTGCGGCTCATGATGACCAGCGTGTTCGCGTTCGGCCTGCTCATGATGGGCTTTGCGCTCAGTCCCTGGTTCTGGCTCGGACTGCCGCTGGTGCTGGCGGGCGCGGCATTTCAGGCGATCTACACGACCCTCAACAACACGGCGATTCACGTGCTGATCCCCGACTCGGTGCGCGGCCGCGTGTCCGGTTTCCTGACGATGTCGTTCTCGCTGCCCATGCTCGGCGTGGCGCCGATCAGCGCCCTCGCCGAAGTGTGGGGCGCGCCGCTGGCGGTGGGCGTGGCGTCGCTGCTCGCGGTCCTGGTGGCGGTCGTCTTCTACCTGGTGAGTTCCGATCTGCGGCGGATGGACCTGCTCGTCCGCAGAGCGTTCCGGGACGCTGCCCGCGCCGATGCCGAGCGTTTCGACGTCAAGGCGGCCGGTTCGAGCCGGATTCGGCGGCCCTTCCGCTTCTGCCGAAGGGCAGCGACTTCTCGCTGACCGACATCGAACCGGCACGTTCCGCGCAGACACTCGCCCGGCCGATCACTGCTCCTGGTCCGCTTCGGCCGCCTCGAGCTTGTCCTGGGTTCTGGTCTCGAAGTCACTGGCCGCGTGACGCTCGCGGAGCTGCTTCTCCGGCGGGCCGAAGGCCCGGTTCACCATCTGTCCGCGCTTGACCGCCGGACGTCCGGCAATCTCTCGCGACCACCGGTTCACGTGCTCGTAGGCGTGGGCCTCGATGAACTCGCCGGCGCCGTACAGCTTGCCGGCGGCCAGGGCGCCGTACCAGGGCCAGATCGCCATGTCGGCGATCGTGTACTCGCTGCCCGCCATGTACCGGGAGTCGGCAAGGCGGCGGTCCAGCACGTCGAGTTGCCGCTTCACTTCCATGGTGAAGCGGTTGATCGGGTACTCGAGCTTCTCGGGGGCGTAGGCGTAGAAGTGGCCGAACCCGCCGCCCAGGTAGGGCGCGCTGCCCATCTGCCAGAACAGCCAGCACAGGCACTCGGTGCGCGCGGCGTGCTCCCTGGGCAGGAACTCGCCGAACTTCTCCGCCAGGTAGAGCAGGATCGAGCCGGACTCGAAGACGCGCGTCGGCGGATCCGTGCCGCGGTCGACGAGCGCCGGGATCTTCGAGTTCGGGTTCACGCCGACGAACCCGCTCGAGAACTGATCGCCCTTGCCGATGTTGATGAGGTATGCGTCGTACTCGGCGCCGCGGTGTCCGCGGGCCAGCAGCTCCTCGAACATCACCGTGACCTTGACCCCGTTGGGTGTGCCCAGCGAGTAGAGCTGGAAGGGGTGGTCGCCGACCGGCAGCACCTTCTCGTGAGTGGGGCCGGCGATCGGCCGGTTGATGTTGGCGAAGCGGCCGCCGCTCTCGGCGTCCCACTTCCAGACCCTGGGTGGTTCATAAGGCATGCAGTCGATCCCTCGGGTTGGTCGAAGTCGAACGGTGTGGGGTGGGCCTGTGGCCGGATGGTCTCCGGCTACCAGGTGTCGATGTACGGCCGCTTCTTGCCGGTGCGGGGCGACGGCGGCGGCAGCCGCTTCATGCTCTCCGTGATCCAGGAGCGGGTGTCGGCCGGATCGATCACGTCGTCGAGACCGCCGCCGGCTGCCGCGTTGACGGCCTTCGCGCGCTCGTAGGAGGCCTCGACCCGCCGCTCGAACTCGAGCCGCCGTTCTTCCGGGTCCTCGATCGCGGCGAGTTCCTTGCGGTAGCCGAGCTTGACCGCTCCCTCGATGTTCATGCCGGCGAACTCGGCCGTCGGCCATCCCACGGTGAAGAAACCCACCAGGGAGCTGGCGCCGCACATCGCCTGCACCCCCAGGCCGTAGGCCTTGCGCACGACGACGCCGAAGAGGGGCACGGAGAGGTTGGCGCCGGTGTTGAACATGCGGGCGCAGTGTCGGACCAGGGCGGTCTTCTCGTGGTCGGGGCCGACCATGATCCCCGGACAGTCCATCAGGCTGAGCACGGGTATGTCGAAGGCGTCGCAGAGCTGCAGGAACCGGGCGCCCTTGTCCGCCCCGTCGGAGTCGATCGCGCCGGCCAGGTGGTGCGGATTGTTCGCGATCACGCCGAGCGGTCTGCCCTCGATGCGGATGAAGGCGGTGATCACGCCGATCCCGAACTTCGGCCGGATCTCGAGCACGGAGCCGACGTCGGCCAGGGTGTGGACGATCTCCTGCATGTCGTAGAGGCGCAGCCGATTCTCGGGGACCACGTGGCGGAGGGGCCGCTGGTCATGGGCCTTCCAGTCGGGCACCGGCCCCTGGAAGTAGGAGAGGTACTTCTTCGCCACGTCGACCGCTTCTTCCTCGTCCTCGACCAGGATGTCGACGACGCCGTTCGGCACCTGGAAGGACATCGGACCGACTTCCTCCGGCGTGTAGACCCCCAGACCGCCACCCTCGATCATCGCCGGGCCGCCCATCGCGATGGTGGATGCCTCGGTGGCGATGATCACGTCGCAGCAGGCGAGCAGGGCGGTGTTGCCCGCGAAACAGCGGCCGTGATTCACGCCGACCAGGGGAATGAGCCCCGAGAGCCTGGAGAACTGCGTGAACGTGTAGGTGTCGAACGCCACCCGGGGTCCCGTGTAGTCGTCGCCAGGCCGGCCGCCGCCGCCCTCGGTGAAGAACACGAGCGGCAGCCGGAAGCGGTTCGCCAGATCGAAGAGGCGGTCCTGCTTGTAGTGGTTGCGGCCGCCCTGGGTGCCGGCGAGCACGGTGTAGTCGTACGAGAGGACCATCGCCCGCGAGTGCTCGTCGTCGAAGAGGCCGCCGTTGATCGACGCGGTGCCCGCCACCACGCCGTCGGCCGGCGTGTACTGCCGCAGCTTCTCGTCGCTGTACTTCTGGTGCTGGCGCGCCACGATCAGCGGCCAGTACTCCTTGAACGATCCGGGGTCGACGAGCTGCTCGATGTTCTCCCGGGGCGTCCGGAAGCCGAGCCGGCGGCGGCGGGCGACGGCTTCCGGACGGTTCTCGTCCAGCGTGTAGGCGTGGCGGCGGATGTTCTCTTCCAGATCGGGACGGATGTAGTCGGGGTCGATCTCCTCGGCGGCGTCGGCTTCCTCGCCGCCTTCGGCCGCCTCGACGAAGACCAGGGGATAGCCCTCCCGGATCGTGTCGCCGACGGCCATCGTGACGCGGCGCACCGTGCCGCTCGTGTCGGAGCGGAGCACGTGTTCCATCTTCATCGCCTCGACCACGGCGACCTGCTGACCGCGCAGGACGTCTTCGCCTTCGGCCACGTCGATGCTGACGATCGTGCCCTGGATCGGGGCGAGGACTCCTGCGGCGCCGTCGGGCCCGGCCTGCGCCCCGGGGGCCTCGGCGCCTGCGGGGTCGGCGTCCGGCCGTGCCGCCTCGGCCGCCCTGGTGGCCCGGTCGTACGCGAAGAGGGCGAGCGGATCGGCGGTGTCGACGCGTGCGCCGGCAAAGCCGCTCTCGCGTGCGGCGTCGCTCGGCGTGTCGCCGGCGCCTGACGTCGTGCCGGCAGTTCCCGTGGTCGGGACGAAGCGCTGCCTGCGGCCGTTGCCCGCGGCGGCGGCCAGTTCGCCGGCATGCTCATCAAGCCAGCGCGTGTGCAGGTTTCCGGCGGCGAAGTCGGGGTGGCCCAGGACGCTCTGCAGCCAGGGGATGTTCGTGTCCGGGCCGCCGATCCGGAACTCGTCGAGCGCCCGGGAGGCGCGCTTCACCGCGCTCGTGAAGTCGCTGGAGGGCGAGTGGGCGATCACCTTGGCGAGCAGGGAGTCGAAGGCCGGGTTCGCCTCGTAGCCCGCATAGCCGCAGCCGTCGATCCGTACGCCCGGACCGCTCGGCGGCTCGTAGGCGTCGAGTACGCCGGAGGACGGCCTGAGGTTGCCGTCGGTGTCCAGTGTCTCCAGGTTGACTCGCGCCTGGATCGCGAAGCCCCGGGGGCGGGTTGCCTCCGGCGCCTCGAAGCCCAGGTCCGCGAGCGTCTCGCCGCTCGCCAGCCGAAGTTGAGCCTGGACCAGGTCGATTCCCGTGACCGCTTCGGTGACCGTGTGCTCGACCTGGAGGCGAGCGTTCGCCTCGATGAACGCGAAGCGGCCGTCGGCCTCGCCGTCCGGGCTGCCGCCGTTGCCGCCGTTGCTGCCGTCGCCGCTTCCATGCGCCGTTTCGGCGCCGGCCGGGGACTCGTCCGCATCGACCAGGAACTCGAAGGTGCCCAGGCTGTTGTACCTGGTGGATCGGCCCAGGCGCAGAGCCGCGTCGATGATCGCGGCGCGCAGCTTGGGGGAGAGATTGGGGGCCGGCGCGGTCTCGACCACTTTCTGGCGCCGGCGCTGGGCGCTGCACTCGCGTTCGCCGAAGTCGACCAGCCGGCCGTCTTCGTCACCCAGGAGCTGGACTTCGATGTGGCGCGCCCTGGGGATCAGCTCCTCCACGTAGAGGCCGCCGTTGCCGAAGGCGCGCTCGGCCTCTGACCGGCAGCGTGCGAAGGCCTGTTCGATGTCGTCGGCCGCGGTGACGATGCGGGTTCCGCGACCGCCGCCTCCGGCGAGAGCCTTGATGATCATGGCCTTGCCGCGGCCCTGAGCGGCGAAGAACTGCTGCGCCTCCTCGAGCGTCGTCGCCCGATCCGTGCCGCGCAGGACCGCGACGTCGACGGCAGCAGCCGCGGCGCGGGCACGGCCCTTGTCGCCGAACAGTTCCAGCACTTCGGGTCGCGGGCCGACGAAGGTGATGCCGGCGCCGGCGCAGGCGGCGGCGAAGTCGGCATTCTCGGCCAGGAAGCCGTAGCCCGGATGGACCGCGTCGCAGTTCGCCTCGACCGCGCGGCCCACGACATCCTCGATGTCGAGGTACGCCGGCACGCCGCGGCCGCCCAGCGGAATGGCCTCGTCGGCTATCCGCAGATGCAGTCCATTCGCGTCGTCTTCGGAGTAGACGGCGACCGCCTCGATTTCCAGGTCCATTGCCGCGCGGGCGATCCGCACGGCGATCTCGCCGCGGTTCGCGATCAGCAGGCGGCGCAACGATCAGATCCTGCTGTCGGCGCGGCGCACGGCGCACTCCGAGGAGGCAACGGAGAAGGGCCGGGCAGAGGGCGAGGGCACGGGCGGGCGGAGGAGACGGCACGGCAGAGCACGCAGGAGCGGTGCGGGGGCGAGCATGGCGCGGCGATTATAGAAAGGACCGTCGCGGTTGCGAACGCCCGCCGGCGGGGCAGGTGATGGCCTGCTATTCCTTCAGCACTGCCGGCCAGTTCCTGTCGGCGCTTTCGATGTTCGCGTCGCGGTCCTCGAGCCACTGCTCCATGATCTTGCTGTTGTAGTTCAGGTACAGCTTGTCGCCGACCACGGTGAAGGCGTCCGGGTCGGTGGACGCCGTGTAGTTCCGGCTCACCGCCCAGGCGCAGTAGCCGCCGTACTGCGGCGCGTACTTCTCCGGATCGTCGGTGAAGAGGCTGCGGTGCTCTTCGCTCGCGAAGCGCCAGTCGGCCCCTTGCCAGGCGGCGGTGAACTCCTTTCGGCCCTTGACCGCCTGCCCTTCGGTGAAATAGGCGACGGGGTCGTAGCCCCGAATGGCGAGGTTGCCGCGGGTGGCGAAGACGGGATCCTTGTCCATCGCGGCCGCCGGAGTCGCGGCCAGGACGGCGCCGAAGACAAGGGCGATCAGAGCCGTCGCGCTGCCGAACCGGGCGGTAAGGGCGCGGAGGGCGCGGCGACTGAAGAGCGCATCGCCGCCTTCACGCGCGCGATGGTCGAGAAGGTGAGTCACACGTTGCTTCGTGACCATGAAACGGGTCCTCCCTGAGGCGAGTCCATGCAGTCGGCGGCGCTTCCTCCGGCTGACGGGACGTTCAGACATCGAGCCTCTTGATCTGCCTTTCGATCGGCAGTCCCCTGAGGCGGTCGATATCGCGGTCCTCCGTCAGGAACCTGGAGACTCCGTGCTCTCGGCAGAGCGCGACGATCCGGGCGTCGACAACGAGGTTGCTGATCGCGTCTGCCTCGCGTATGGCAGCGTCTCGCGTTCCTCTGCTGCCCGCGTCCTCGCGGCCCGGATCAGGCGGTCGTCGAAGTTCACGGCGGCCTTCATGCGGAAGTCGCTATCACTCCTGGCGAATCTCCGTCAAGGGAGCTGACCGGCCGATAACCGGCCGCCATGCAGTTGCGGTCGAGTGCGCTCGGTTGTGCGGCAGCAGGTCCTCGCCGACGGTGCCGCCGATCTCGACCGGCACGACGTCGGCGTTGCTCGCCCACCTGGGGGAGGTTGCGCGGTGATCGCGGCAGACCGGAGCAGTCTCATCAGGGACTCCGGATCGTGGCGGACGGATGGCGGCGGATAGTGTCTGCGGTGGCCATGCGGCGTTGTAGCGTCTTCTTCTCGACCGGCCTGTCAGCCGGTCTGGCCGTGGCTTTCGCGGCGTGCGGCGAAGTCGACGACGGCGTGAACCCATCGACGACGACGTCCTCGCCGGTGCCGGCCTTCGTCGAGCGGGCTTCTCATGCGGGCCTCGACTTCGTCCACCGCAACGGTGCGATCGGCGACTACAACTACCCCGAGCTTCTGGTGGGAGGCGGGGCGCTGCTCGACGTCGACGACGACGGCCTGCTCGACGTCTATCTGGTCCAGAGCGGTCCGGTTCCCGGCGTCGACGGGGACGGGAGTTCATTGGGCTCGGACGTCCCGACCGCCGACCGGCCGGGCAACCGCCTCTACCGCAATCTGGGCGCCTTCGCCTTCGAGGACGTGACGCAGAGCGCCGGCGTCGGCGATACCGGGTACGGCGCCGCCGCTGCCGCCGCCGACTACGATCGGGACGGCCGGGTGGACCTCTACGTGATGAACGTCGGCGCCAATCGGCTCTACCGCAATCTGGGCGCCTTCGCTTTCGAGGACGTGACGGAGAGCGCCGGCGTCGGCGACGCTTCCTGGTCGTCCAGCGGCATCTTCTTCGACTACGACGGCGACCTGGACTTGGACCTGTTCGTCGTCAACTACGTCGTCTGGAGCGCCGACCGGGAACGTCCCTGCTTGGGGCCGAACGGCCTGCGCAACTACTGCAATCCGGCCGAGTATCCGCCGGCGCCGGACACGCTCTACCGCAACGAGGGGAACGGCCGCTTCGTCGACGTGAGCCGGGCCGCGGGCATCCGTTCGGCGGCCGGGCCGGGCCTGGGCGTCGTCGCCGGTGACTTCGACGACGACGGCCTCGTCGATCTCTACGTGGCGAACGACCAGGCGGCAAACCACCTGTGGCTGAACCGGGGGGACGGCACCTTCCAGGAGGACGCCCTTCTGCGCGGCGCGGCGCTCAACGAACTCGGTCAACCGGAAGCCGGCATGGGCGTTGCGGTGGCCGATCCGGACCTCGACGGCGATCTCGACCTGTTCCTGACGCACCTGAGCGGGGAGACGAACACGTTCTACCGCAACGATGGCGCCGGGTTCTTCCTGGACGCGACCGACGAAGTGCGGCTGGGCAGTGTCAGCCAGCCCTACACGGGCTTCGGCACCTCCTGGTTCGACTACGACGGGGACAGCGTGCTCGACCTGTTCGTCGCCAACGGCAAGGTGACGCCGGGCGACACGGCCGCCTTCGACTATCGCGAGCCGAACCAGTTGCTGCGCGGCCTGCCGTCCGGCCGTTACGAAGACGTCTCGTACCGGGCCGGAGCGGCCCTGGAGCTACTGGAGGTGAGCCGTGGCGCCGCCTTCGGCGATCTGGACAACGACGGCGATGTGGACATCGTCGTGGTGAACAACGGGGGGCCTGCGAGGCTGCTCCGGAACGAGGTCGGCAACCGGCGGTCATGGCTGATCGTCGACCTCTGCGGCGGCGGCGTCCTCGACCGTTCCGCCATCGGCTCGCGCATCACTGTCGAGACGGATGGGCATGTCCGGACCCGGGACGTGCAGCCGGCGGGCAGCTTCGCGGTCGCCAGCGATGCGCGGGTTCATTACGGGCTGGGCGACGTCGGCCAGGTCGACCGTGTCGAGGTGCGCTGGCCGCACGGCGCCGTCACCGAGCGGCTGGGAGTGGCCGTGAACGGTGTTCTGCGCCTGCTCGCGCCGGGCGGCGCCGCGCCGACGGAAGAGGGAGTCTGCCGTGGCGCGGCCTGACCCTCGTGCTCGCGGGGAGGCCTGGACGATTGCGTTGGCGAAGTGCGCTTCTCTTGACGGCCTGTCCTCGAGCGCACGGGCCTGCTGGCCCGCATCCGTCGTCACGGTTGCCCTGCTCGCCCTCCTTCCCGGCTGCGCCGACCCGGCGTCCGACGATCCGGACGCACCGTCATCGACGTCGTCGTCGACGTCGCCGCCGCCGGAACTCGTCCCCCGCATCCCGAACTTCTCCGAACTCGACCCCGGCTTCGCCACCGCGGTGCGCGATGCCGTGGCGGCCGTCGAACGCGACCCGTCGAGCGCCGCCGCCGTCGGCGCCCTCGGACGCATCTACCAGGCGCATCGTCATGTGGACCAGGCCCGCCGTTGCTACGAGCGCGCCGCGGAGCTCGATCCGGACGCCGCGGAATGGCCGTACTACCTGGGTTTTCTCGCTTCCGGCAGGGGCGCGCAGGACGAGGCGGCGCGGTACTTCGAGCGCGTACTCGAGCTGCGTCCCTCGTACTGGGCGGCGCGGGTTCGGCTCGGCAACGCACTCCTGGCTGCCGGTGACCTTGATGCCGCCGAACAGGCGTTCCGGGCCGCGCGGTCGGCAGCGCCCGGCACTCCCTGGGGCGAACTCGGTCTGGGCAAGGCCGCCCGCCGCCGGGGACGCTTCGAGGCAGCCGCCGAGCACCTGCGTTCGTCCCTGGCGGCGGACCCCCGGCATCGGGAGACTCGCTACCTGCTCGCCATGACGGAGCGGCAGCTCGGGAACGCCGCGCGCGCAGAGGAACTGCTTCGCGCCATCGAGAAAGCCGAGGCGTCGAGTCTCGACGACCCGATGATGCAGGCGGTGTTCGCCCTGTTCCGGGACACCCGGACGATGATCCGAACCGCGAACCGGCTCCTGGCGGACAGGGACTACCTCACGGCGGAACGGCTCTACGTCGAGGTCCTGCGTCTCGATCCGGATTCCTACGACGCTCACCTCAACCTCGGTGTGCTCCACGGTCTCGCCGACCGCAATCTGGAAGCGGCCGAGTTCCTCGAACGGGCCGTCGCGATCGATCCCGACCGGCCCGATGCCTACGCGCTTCTGACGATCGCCTACCTGAAGACCGGCCGCGCCGAGCAGGGTCTGCAGCAGTTGGAGCGAGCGCTGGAGATCGCTCCGGATCACCCGCGCGCCCTGGAGATTTTCCACAGTCTGGGCGGAAACGGGGAATCCCGGCTACCATTCTCCGATGGGCCGCAGCGAGATCTTCCGGGATTTCGTTGAGCCCTGTAGGGGACGACTCTGGCGCTGCCTTGTCATTGGCGCGGCGGAGTCGCCCTGATTCGAGACTTCGGGTCTCGATACCTCGGGTCGGGCCGGTTCCCGATCGGGCGGATTCCTGACGGAATGCCTGGCGGGAGCGACCTGGAGTCGAACGGGCATCGGAGGAACGTCATGGCCGGCGGCCTTCGGGGTTTCATCAGGTCTTCTCGGTTCCCGGGGCAGGATCCGGGGTGCGGACGGGACGTTCCGGAGCGTCCTGAGGCGGCATGGATCGTGTGTCCGCGTCTGCTGTCCGAATCGGCTGGTGGATGGCCAGGCGGGCCGGTGGACGGCCAGGCGGAAAGGAAAGAGCGGGACCGGGTGATGAACAAGTGAGGGGAAACGGATGATCCGGATGTGTGGTCGTGCGGCGTTGCGTGTGGCGGCGGGGTGCGCGCTGGTGCTCGGTGGAACGACGGGAGGTTTCGGGCAGATCGTGATCACGGAGATCATGTACGACCCCAGAGCCGTCAACGACTCCGTCGGCGAGTGGTTCGAGATCTACAACACGACCGGCGCGGCCGTGGACATCAACGGCTGGACGATCGAGGAGGCCGACGGCAGCCCGAGCCACACCATCAACAACGGCGGCCCGTTGAACGTACCCGCAAACTCCTACGTGGTGCTGGCGCGAAACGACGACGCCTCGGTGAACGGCGGCGTGACCGCGGTCTACGAGTACGGAAATTGGGCCCTGTCCAACAGTGCGGACTCCATCGTGCTGAAAAACGGCGTGACCGTGGTGGACACGGTCGAGTACGACGAAACGCCGTTTCCCGTCGCCGTCGGCGCATCCATCGCCCTCGCAGGGGCCGAGGCGGACCTGGACACGGTCGACAACAACGTCGCCGCCAACTGGTGCCTGTCAACGACCGAGTTCGGCGCAGGAGATCCCAAGGACAGAGGCACGCCCGGTGCTGCCAACGACTGCCCCGCCCCGGATCCTCCTCCGCCGCCCTTCACGGGCGAGATCTTCGCCATCCAGGGGCCCGATCGGGACAGCCCCCACGTCAACGCGATGGCAACCACGAACGACAACATCGTCACGGCCGTCGGCGCCGACGGTTTCTTCATGCAGACGCCGACCAGCCGCAGCGACAACGACGTGGACACGTCGGACGGCATCTTCGTCGTTCACTCCGGCTCGCCGACTGTCTCGGTCGGCGACCAGGTGGATGTCGTCGGCAAGGTGCTGGACGGCGAGGGAGAATCGACGGAACGTTCGACCTGGTACTTCACCCGGATCGACGCCACGGTGACGAACGGTTCGGTCACCGTGGACGCCAGCAACCAGCCCCTGCCTGCGCCGGTCGAGTTCGACGCCTCGCGGCCGTCGCCGAATCCCGCTTCGCGAAGCTGCACGTGGGAGTACGAGTGCCACGAGGGCATGCGGGTCCGTATCGCCAGCGGCACGGTGGCCTCGGGGAGCCAGCACTTCAGCACGGATCCGGTCGCCGAGATGTACGTCACGGCGACCTCGTCGCGGCCGTTCCGCGAGCCGGGCATCGAGTATCCGGGCGAGCCGGGTCTTCCGGGGTGGGACGGGAACCCCGAGGTGTTCGAACTCGATCCGGACAGGCTCGGCCTCACGAACGTGTCCTGGGACCCGGGCACGAGCTTCACGGCTGTCGGCGTGCTCGCGTACGAGTGGTTCGGCTACGAGCTCTGGCCGACCGAGCTGACGCTCGGGACGGCGGGTCCCTCGTTGCCGCGGGCGGTGCGGGCGAAGCAGTCGGGCGAGATCACGGTGGCCTCGCAGAACCTGCTGAACCTGCGGCAGGGCGCGGATGCAACGAAGCTGGGGAAGCTCTCGCGCTTCATCCGCGAGGTGCTCGGTTCGCCCGACATCGTCGCGGTGCAGGAGGTTTACGGCAAGACGGCCCTCGTCAACCTGGCTTCGCGGATCACCGCGGATGACTCCGGCGTCACGTACACGGCCCACGTCGAGGCGCCGGGCAGTTCCGATCAGTCGGTCGGTTTCCTGGTCCGTTCCGGCGTGACGGTCAACTCCTTGACCGAGCACGGCAGGAGCGAGACCTTCATCGATCCGCGAGACAACTCGGTCGATCCGCTGAACGATCGGCCGCCGCTGGTGCTGGACGTGACGGTCGGCGGCCTGGACTTCTCGGTCGTGGTCATCCACAACCGGTCGCTGAGCGACATCGACGATGCGGCGCGGGGCGGTTGGGTGCGCACGAAACGCCTGGAGCAGGCGCAGTCGGTGGCACGGCTGGTGGAGTCTCTCCAGGACTCCAGGGTGATCGTGGTGGGCGACTACAACGCCTTCGAGTTCACGGACGGCTACGTCGATGTCGTGGGCCAGATCAGGGGCAAGGTCGATCCGGGGAAGAACCTGCTTTCCGGCCCCGACCTGGTGACGAGGGACCTCTGTGTGCTGAGCGACCTGGTGCCGGCGTCGGACAGGTACTCGTTCGTCTACCAGGGCAACGCGCAGATGCTCGACCACGCGTTGGTGAACCAGAACCTCGAGCGGCATGTGGTGGAGATCCAGTATGCGCGCGGCAACGCGGACGCGGCGGAGAACAACGAGGACGACGCGACGAACGCGCTCCTTGCCTCGGACCACGACGGCTTCGTGGTCTATCTTTCGTCCGCCGCCAAGCCGCCGGTCAACCCTTCGCCCTGTCAGGCGGATCAGGCGCTGCCCGAGCCGTCGATGGCCGATCTCTCGATCGACATCGAGAGCGAGGTCGTTTCGGAGAGTGTGGTCCGCTTCGGCGTCAGCGTCGAGAACAGAGGTCCGGACGCCGCCCGCGATGTCGTGGTCGGGAGCCTCTTCGCGGGAGGGGTCCGTCTGGTGGAGGTGACGACCTCCGGCTGCCGGGAGGATCCGGGCGGGGTTCCGGACTGTTTTCTCGGTTCGATCGCGGCTGGCGAGTCGGCCTCGTTCACGATCGACGTCGACACCGGCGGGGCAGCCGAGGCGTTCCTGAGGTACACCGGAACGGCGGCCAGCGAGACGCCGGATCCACGGCCCGCCGACAACGAACGCGTCGTTCGCCAGCCGCTGGGGACGCCGAATGCGCCGTCCGGTCTCACCGCGGCCGCGATCGGTTCGATGGAGATCGAGCTTCGCTGGAGTGACAACTCGCGTGTCGAAACGGAGTTCGCGATCTACTTCCAGGGTCCCGGCGATCCGAGACTGCGGCTGTTCGGTTCGGTTCCGGCCGACACGACGTCGACGGTCGTCGACGATCTGGTGCCCGATGTCACGTACGGCTTCGCGGTCGAGGCCCGGAACGGTCCGCTCCGTTCCGGGCGGACGCCGAAGGCGACCGCAACCACCTGGCTCTCGGACGCGACCCGCACGCCGAATGCGCCGTCCGGTCTCACCGCAACCGCGATCGGTTCGACGGAGATCGAGCTTCGCTGGCGTGACAACTCGCGTGTCGAGACGGAGTTCGCGATCTACTTCCAGGGTCCCGGCGACCCGAGGCTGTGGCTGCTCGGTTCGGTTCCGGCCGACACGACGTCGACGGTCGTTGACGATCTGGTGCCCGATGTCACGTACGACTTCGCGGTCGAGGCGCGGAACGGCCGGCTCCGTTCCGAGCGGACGCCGAAGGCGACCGCAACCACCTGGTCCTCGGGCGCGACCCGTTGCAACGAGGACGACGTGCTCTGCCTCGGGAACTTCGAGGTGGAAGTGGAGTGGACGACGCCGGCCGGCGCAACGGGGCGCGGCGTCGCCGAGAAGCTGACGGCCGAGAGCGGAGACTTCTGGTTCTTCGATCCGGCGAACATCGAACTGGTGGTCAAGGTGCTCGACGGCTGCAGCATCAACGGTCACTACTGGGTGTTTGCTGCCGGTCTCACGGATGTCGAGGTGAAGACGACGGTTCGCGACCTCGGAAGCGGCTTGAACTTCAAGAGGAGCTGGACGAACCCCCAGGGCACACGGTTCGAACCGATCAGGGAGACGCAGGCGTTCGCGACCTGCGGCGCGGCGTCCGCTGCAGGCGCCGCGGGCCGGGTGAGGCTCAGCGCCGCCCCGGCGGGCCGGGCCGCCGCGCTTCACGAGTCGAGCCTGACGGACGCCGATCGGGTTGCTGCAGCCAGCAGCGCCTGCGAGGCAAGCGATGTCTCGCTCTGTCTGCAGCGTTCGCGCTTCGAGGTGCGGAGCCACTGGCTGATCGCACGGGACGATCACGACGCCGTGACGGGCGGCCCCGGGACGGCCATTCCCCGGACCGCGGATACCGGCATGTTCTGGTTCTTCAGCCCTGACAACGTCGAGCTGGTCGTCAAGGTGCTCGACGGCTGCCGCCTGAACGGACACCTCTGGGTGCTGATCGGCGGCCTGACGGATGTCGGCGTCGATCTCGTGGTGACGGACACCGAATCGGGCGAGGAGAAGACCTACCGGAGCCCTAGCGGCTCTCCCTTCGCCTCCGTGTTCGACACCGCCGCGTTCGCCTGCAGCGGGGAGGCGCTCGTGAAATGACCGGCACCTCGGCGGGCCACGGTCGGCCTGTCGGCGGCGGACTCACGCCGCCTGGAACGCGGAGGCGGCCGGAACGGGCAGGGGACGGGACGTGCTGAAGGCGGTTCAGCTGGGGCGGAAGTGCGGGCTGCGGGTGTCCGAGTTGTGCCTGGGGACGATGAACTTCGGCGAGCCGGGCCGGGGCCACCAGGGCGACTGGACGCTCGATCTGGACGCCTCGCGGCCGATCTTCCGGGCCGCGGTCGAGCGCGGCCTCTTCTACTTCGACTGCGCCGACATCTACGGGATCGGCGCCTGCGAGCGCGTCGTCGGCGCGCTCCTGCGCGAACTTCTGCCGCGCGACGAGTACGTGATCGCGACCAAGGTCTCCATGCCGATGGGGCGCTCGCCGAACCAGGGCGGTCTGTCGCGCAAGCACGTCATGGAAGGCGTCGACGGCTGCCTGAAGCGTCTGGGGCTCGACTACATCGACCAGTTGATCATCCACCGCCATCCGCACGGCATTCCCGGTCAGGTCGAGGCGCCGATCGAGGAGACGCTGGAGGCCCTCCACGACGTCGTCAAGGCCGGCAAGGCCCTCTACCTTGGCGCTTCGTCCATGTTCGCGTGGCAGTTCGTCGAGCTCCAGATGACGGCGCGGCAGAACCACTGGACCGAGTTCGTGTCGATGCAGAACCACTACAACCTCGTGTACCGGGAGGAAGAGCGGGAGATGAACCCGTACTGCGCTCGGACCGGCGTGGCGCTGACTCCGTGGTCGCCGCTGGCGCGCGGCATCCTCACCGGTTCCTACAGGGGCAGCTTCGACGAAGGCGGCACCGACCGCTCGAAGGGCGGCGACCGGGCGCGCACCGAGATGCTCTACCGCGGCGCCGCAACCTTCGACATCGCGGACCGCGTGGTCGAGGTGGCGAAGAAGTACGGCCGCACCCCGGCTCAGATATCCCTCGCGTGGTTGCTGAACAAGCCGGAAGTGTGCGCTCCGGTCGTGGGCGTGTCGAAGCTGGGTCAGCTCGAGCAGCTTGTCGAGGCGGCGACGATCGAACTCGACGCGGAAGACGCCTCGTATCTCGAGGAGCCCTACCAGCCAGTGGAGAATCTGCTCTCGCTCGGCCACTCCTGAAGGCCGGCCACTTCTGAAGGCCGGGCCCGCCGACGCGGACGATTCGAGTCGCACGTCGGTGGCGGCGGACCCTGGCGGCCTGTGGCCGCGGGAAGCCGTTGGGGTCCGGGTCCCTCCGTGCGATCTTCATGGCATTTCGTTCCGTGGCATGCCTTCCACAGGCGCTATCATCGGCGCCGGCCCACTCATGCAAGGCATACAAGGACGGGGGAACCGGCGCGTCCCGGGCGGCATGGAACGCGTGTTCGCGTCCGGCTGTCCGAATCGGCCGGTTGATGGCCTGGCGGGCTGGTTGATGGCATGGCGGAGAGAGCGGACCGGATGAGGAAACGGGTGTGGGAGAACGGGATGATCTGGACGTGTGGTCGTGCGGCGTTGCGTGCGGCGGCGGGATGCGCGCTGGTGCTCGGTGGAACGACGGGAGGTTTCGGGCAGATCGTGATCACGGAGATCATGTACGACCCCAGAGCCGTCAACGACTCCGTCGGCGAGTGGTTCGAGATCTACAACACGACCGGCGCGGCCGTGGACATCAACGGCTGGACGATCGAGGAGGCCGACGGCAGCCCGAGCCACACCATCAACAACGGCGGCCCGTTGAACGTACCCGCAAACTCCTACGTGGTGCTGGCGCGAAACGACGACGCCTCGGTGAACGGCGGCGTGACCGCGGTCTACGAGTACGGAAATTGGGCCCTGTCCAACAGTGCGGACTCCATCGTGCTGAAAAACGGCGTGACCGTGGTGGACACGGTCGAGTACGACGAAACGCCGTTTCCCGTCGCCGTCGGCGCATCCATCGCCCTCGCAGGGGCCGAGGCGGACCTGGACACGGTCGACAACAACGTCGCCGCCAACTGGTGCCTGTCAACGACCGAGTTCGGCGCAGGAGATCCCAAGGACAGAGGCACGCCCGGCGCTGTCAACAGCTGTTCCGCCCCGGATCCTCCGCCGCCGACCTTCACTGGCGAGATCTTCGCCATCCAGGGGCCCGACCGGGACAGCCCCCACGTCAACGCGATGGCAACCACGAACGACAACATCGTCACGGCCGTCGGCGCCGACGGTTTCTTCATGCAGACGCCGACCAGCCGCAGCGACAACGACGTGGACACGTCGGACGGCATCTTCGTCGTCCACTCCGGCTCGCCGACGGTTGCCGTCGGCGATCAGGTGGATGTCGTCGGCAAGGTGCTGGACGGCGAAGGAGAATCGACGGAACGTTCGACCTGGTACTTCACCCGGATCGACGCCACGGTGACGAACGGTTCGGTCACCGTGGACGCCAGCAACCAGCCCCTGCCTGCGCCGGTCGAGTTCGACGCCTCGCGGCCGTCGCCGGATCCCGCTTCGCGAAGCTGCACGTGGGAGTACGAGTGCCACGAGGGCATGCGGGTCCGTATCGCCAGCGGCACGGTGGCCTCGGGGAGCCAGCACTTCAGCACGGACCCGGTCGCCGAGATGTACGTCACGGCGACCTCGTCGCGGCCGTTCCGCGAGCCGGGCATCGAGTATCCGGGCGAGCCGGGTCTTCCGGGGTGGGACGGGAACCCCGAGGTGTTCGAACTCGATCCGGACAGGCTCGGCCTCACGAACGTGTCCTGGGACCCGGGCACGAGCTTCACGGCTGTCGGCGTGCTCGCGTACGAGTGGTTCGGCTACGAGCTCTGGCCGACCGAGCTGACGCTCGGGACGGCGGGTCCCTCGTTGCCGCGGGCGGTGCGGGCGAAGCAGTCGGGCGAGATCACGGTGGCCTCGCAGAACCTGCTGAACCTGCGGCAGGGCGCGGATGCAACGAAGCTGGGGAAGCTCTCGCGCTTCATCCGCGAGGTGCTCGGTTCGCCCGACATCGTCGCGGTGCAGGAGGTTTACGGCAAGACGGCCCTCGTCAACCTGGCTTCGCGGATCACCGCGGATGACTCCGGCGTCACGTACACGGCCCACGTCGAGGCGCCGGGCAGTTCCGATCAGTCGGTCGGTTTCCTGGTCCGTTCCGGCGTGACGGTCAACTCCTTGACCGAGCACGGCAGGAGCGAGACCTTCATCGATCCGCGAGACAACTCGGTCGATCCGCTGAACGATCGGCCGCCGCTGGTGCTGGACGTGACGGTCGGCGGCCTGGACTTCTCGGTCGTGGTCATCCACAACCGGTCGCTGAGCGACATCGACGATGCGGCGCGGGGCGGTTGGGTGCGCACGAAACGCCTGGAGCAGGCGCAGTCGGTGGCACGGCTGGTGGAGTCTCTCCAGGACTCCAGGGTGATCGTGGTGGGCGACTACAACGCCTTCGAGTTCACGGACGGCTATGTCGATGTCGTGGGCCAGATCAGCGGCAAGGTCGAACCGGGCATGAACCTGCTTTCCGGCCCCGACCTGGTGACGAGGGACCTCTGTGTGCTGAGCGACCGGGTGCCGGCGTCGGACAGGTACTCGTTCGTCTACCAGGGCAACGCGCAGATGCTCGACCACGCGGCGGTGAACCAGAACCTCGAGCGCCATGTGGTGGAGATCCGGTATGCGCGCGGCAACGCGGACGCCGCGGAGAACAACGAGGACGACGCGACGAACACGCTCCTTGCCTCGGACCACGACGGCTTCGTGGTCTATCTTTCGTCCGCCGCCAGGCCGCCGGTCAACCCTTCGCCCTGTCAGGCGGATCAGACGGTGCCGCCCGGGCAGCCGATGGCCGACCTGTCGATCGACATCGAGAGCGAGGTCGTTTCGGAGAGCGTGGTCCGCTTCGGCGTCAGCGTCGAGAACGGAGGTCCGGACGCCGCCCGCGATGTCGTGGTCGGGAGCCTCTTCGCGGGAGGGACTCGCCTGGTGGAGGTGACGACCTCCGGCTGCCGGGAGGATCCGGGCGGGGTTCCGGACTGTTTTCTCGGTTCGATCGCGGCTGGCGGGTCGGCCTCGTTCACGATCGACGTCGACATCGGCGGGGCAGCCGAGGCGTTCCTGAGGTACACCGGAACGGCGGCCAGCGAGACGCCGGATCCACGGCCCGCCGACAACGAACGCGTCGTTCGCCAGCCGCTGGGGACGCCGAATGCGCCGTCCGGTCTCACCGCGACCGCGATCGGTTCGATGGAGATCGAGCTTCGCTGGCGTGACAACTCGCGTGTCGAAACGGAGTTCGCGATCTACTTCCAGGGTCCCGGCGATCCGAGGCTGCGGCTGTTCGGTTCGGTTCCGGCCGACACGACGTCGATGGTCGTCGACGATCTGGTGCCCGATGTCACGTACGGCTTCGCGGTCGAGGCGCGGAACGGTCCGCTCCGTTCCGGGCGGACGCCGAAGGCGACCGCAACCACCTGGCTCTCGGACGCGACCCGTACGCCGAATGCGCCGTCCGGTCTCACCGCGACCGCGATCGGTTCGACGGAGATCGAGCTTCGCTGGCGTGACAACTCGCGTGTCGAAACGGAGTTCGCGATCTACTTTCAGGGTCCCGGCGACCCGAGGCTGTGGCTGCTCGGTTCGGTTCCGGCCGACACGACGTCGATGGTCGTCGACGATCTGGTGCCCGATGTCACGTACGGCTTCGCGGTCGAGGCGCGGAACGGCCGGCTCCGTTCCGAACGGACGCCGAGGGCGACCGCAACCACCTGGTTCTCGGGCGCGACCCGTTGCAACGAGGACGACGTGCTCTGCCTCCGGAACTTCGAGGTGGAAGTGGAATGGGCAACGCCGGCCGGCGCAACGGGGCGCGGCGTCGCCGGGAAGCTGACGGCGCGGAGCGGCGACTTCTGGTTCTTCGATCCGGGGAACATCGAACTGGTGATCAAGGTGCTCGACGGCTGCAGCATCAACGGTCACTACTGGGTGTTTGCCACCGGTCTGACGGATGTGGAGGTGACGACGACGGTTCGCGACCTCGGAAGCGGCATCGAGAGGAGCTGGACGAACCCCCAGGGCATGCGGTTCGAACCGATCAGGGAAACGCAGGCGTTCGCGACCTGCGGCGCGGCGTTCGATGCGGGTGCCGCGGGCCGGGTGAGGCTCAGCGCCGCCCCGGCGGGCCGGGCCGCCGCGCTTCACGAGTCGAGCCTGACGGACGCCGATCGGGTTGCTGCAGCCAGCAGCGTCTGCGCGGCGAGCGACACCTCGCTGTGTCTGCAGCGCTCGCGCTTCGAGGTGCGGAGCAACTGGCAGACCGGCGAACGGAGCGGCGCCGGGAGGGCCATTCCCCGGACCGCGGACACCGGCATGTTCTGGTTCTTCAGCCCGGACAACGTCGAGCTGGTCGTCAAGGTGCTGGACGGCTGCCGCCTGAACGGGCACCGCTGGGTGCTGATCGGCGGCCTGACGGATGTCGGCGTCGATCTCGTGGTGACGGACATCGAATCGGGCGAGGCGAGGACCTACCCGAGCCTGGACGGCTCTCCCTTCGCCTCCGTGTTCGACACCGTCGCGTTCGCCTGCAGCGCAGGATCGTGACATGACCGGCGGCGCGGCGGACCATCGCGTGCGTGCTTCTGTTCGTGACGACAGCCCCTGGGGCCCCGGTCGATTCGACCGGCCATGCCTGGATCGGCGATCTGGAACCCCTGGCTGACGGCGACTTCGGCTGCAAGCAGGCGGCGCACCCGCGCCCGCCGATATCCCGCTGGGGCCGCATTCGCGCCGAAAGGCGCGAATGGCGTCCCCAACGGGATTCGAACCCGTGTTGCCAGCTTGAAAGGCTGGAGTCCTGACCTGGCTAGACGATGGGGACGCGGATTCGGGCGGTGGCTTCGGTGCGGACCGCTGTCGAGCCACGCAGTATAGCGGTATCAGCGGTTCGCAGTGAGCGCCACGGGAAGGTCACGGCTCAGAACCAGAACCGGACTGACAGCGTGATGTCCCTCCCGGGGAGCGGCGCGAACGACTTCAGGTAGGACGTGTGCATCCGGGCTTCCTCGTCGGTCAGATTGCGGCCGCGCAGCAGCACGTCGAGGGCCTGGTTCTTCAGCACGAACCTGCGCCCGATGTGGGCGTTCAGCATCGTGTAGCCGTCGGTCGGCGTCTCCTGTTCCGCGACGTCGTGCTGGTCGTCGACCCAGCGCCACTCGGCGGCTCCCCGCCAGTTGTGGCCGTGGTAGTGCAACCCGGCGCCGAAGCTCATCGGAGGAATCCGTGGCACGTTGCCGCCGGCGTCGAGGTCGGCGTCGACCGTGTCGCCGAGCAGCTCCACGTGGAAGTGATTCTCGTTCCATTCCGCGATCTCGATCCGGGCCCGGAGTTCGGCGCCGGTCATCGCCGCGTCCTCCTGGTGGTACCGGATGACGGCGACATCATCGATCTGAGCGCCGGTGAACGCAGCGAAGATGAAGTCCTGGAAGTCCTGGCGGAAGAGGGTCAGCTCGCCCTGGAGGCGGCCTTCTCTCTTGCGCAGGGACAGATCCAGACCGGTACCGACTTCGGCGTCCAGGTTCGGATCCCCCACGTCGTAGGTCAGCGTGGCGACATGGAATCCGTCGGAGAACAGTTCCTCCGAGCCCGGCTGGCGGACTGAACGGGCGGCGGAGAGGCCGACGGTCCATCTGTCGTTCGCGATCCAGAACAGTCCGGCGGAGGCGGACACTCCGTCGCCGGACCAGGTCGGGCTCCCGTCGGGGTCGTGCTCGGTCTGTTCGAAGCGGGCGCCGAGGTGCCAGCGCACGGCACCCTTCTCGATCTCCTGGGACGTGAACAACGCCCAGGTGTTCGACACGGTCGGCGGCACGAAGGCCTCGGCCCCGGCCACCACGAGATCGCGGTCCGAGTACTGGAACCCGACGCTGCCCCGGGTGGCGCCGCGGCCGCGCTGGAACATCTCGACACGGGTCTCGAAGTGGTCGTTCGTGTACAGGGTGCCGACTTCGTCGCCCTCCAGCTCGACGTGTTCGTAGTCCGTTCCAGCCATCCGTACCTCGAGCTTCTCGAAGGCGCCGGAATGCAGGAGGACGTCACTGCGCAGGTCGACACGCTGCTGCTTCATGTCGATGCGGATGGGCTCTTCCTCGGCTCCGTGGTGGTCGTCATGGTCGTCGTGGTCGTCTTCGTGGTCCTCGTCGTCATGGTCGTCGTGGTCGTCTTCGTGGTCCTCGTCGTCGTGGTCGTCATGGTCGTCGTCGTGGTGGTCCTCGTCGCCATGCTCATGCCCTTCGTGCACGTGGGCGCCTGGCGGGATGCCGTAATCCGTGTTGAAGCCGCTCACGGCCGCGCCGATGAAGCCGCGGTCGCCCAGAAAGCGGGTCACGCCGAAGCGTGCGCTCTCGGTCCGCAAGTCCGTGTTCGGAACCAAGCCGAACGGGTTCTCCTCCTCGTGGTGGTCCTCGTGGTCGTCGTGGTGGTCCTCCTCGTCGTGGTCGTGGTCGTCATGGTCCTCGTCGCCATGGTCCTCTTCGTCGTGGTGGTCCTCCTCGTGATCGTCCTCGAGCCGGGAGAAACCGGGGATCTCGTACGGGTCCGTTTCCCGGTTGACCGCGCCGATGGTCCAGGCCCATTCGCCGCCGCCGCCGCTCAGTTCGAGAGCGCCCATTCGCTCGTCGGCCACCGAGCCGCCGATCAGGTCGATCGTGCCGCTCAGGCTCGTGGCGGCTCGGCTGGTCGGTACACGCCCGTCGATGACGTTCACGACGCCGCCGATCGCTTCGGAGCCGTAGCGCAGGGTGGCCGGACCGCGGAGCACTTCGATCCGGTCCGCATCGATCGGATCGGACGTCACGGCGTGGTCGGCGCTGGTGGCGGAGAGGTCGCCGATGTCCACGCCGTTGGCCAGCACCCGCACACGGTGGCCGGTCAGGCCGCGGATGACCGGCCGAGCGGCCCCGGGCACGAACGCCGTTGACGACACCCCCGGTTCGGAAGCGAGGGTTTCCCCCAGCGTCGCGCCCATCCGCAACTGCAGATCCGCGCCGCCCAGCACGGACACCGCGTTCGACAACTCGGACTGTTCGCGGAGATCGCCGGTCGCGGTCACCACGACCTCGTCGAAGTGGATGGCGTGATCCAGCTCCAATTCAACCGCGGTTTCCTCGCCGGCCGTGACGATGACCGACTCGCTCGTTCGCCCGGCGGAGGGGACGTCGACGACCAGAATGTAGGTGCCGGGCGGTACGGCATCGAAGACGAACGTCCCGTCTCCGGCCAGCGCGACACTCAGTGCGAGTTTCGGGAGGCTCGCGGTGGCGAGTGCGACTCCTTCGCGGTCATGCCCGAGCAACCTGCCGGCAATGGAGCCGGTGTCCTGGGCCATGGCGCCCGGGAGCAGGACCAGGAAGGCGAGAACCTGGGCAAGCAGGTACGGCAGGAGGGACAGCCTCGGGGCTGGGCGGCTTGTCGATGGATGGGGCTCGGGAGGTGTGCGTCGTGTTGAAGGTTCTGAGGGCTGTGTCGGGACCATGGTGTGGCGTTCCTGTTCTGCTGGGTGCGAATCGGTGAAGAAGGACGATCATGCGTTCGGAGCGGCTGCCGGCTGGAATCGCCGGGCCTCGTTTCGTCGAACGACGGGACTGGCTGCAGGCGCCCCGGCCAAGGGCGCCCCGCCATCGATTCCGGTGCGTTCGATGCGTCGCCTGCGCCGTCGTCGAATGGCCGATCTGCTTCAACGCTCCCGGCACGGAACGACACGGTTCCTCGTGCGTCCCTGGCGCGGCAGCGCAGGCCGCTGAGAACTCGCCGGAACGGGCGGGAGCAGACCGGGGCCGGTCTACGGCGTCGGCGGGATCGTCCGTCCGGTCGCAGCGCGCGACCAGGGACAGGACGACCGCGGTGAGTCCGGACTCAGCCCCGAGGGGGGCCGCGAACGGTGTACTGCCAGGACTCGCCGTTTCTCCGACTCTCGCTGCTCCGGGACGCAAGCGGCGTGGAGGCCCTGTCGACTCGTCCGGTGACCGCCTTCCCCGGTTCGGCCACCCCATTCGAGCTACCGAGCTGGCAAGCGACGCAGGAGTGCTCGTGCGGCGCGGCGGCATTGCCGACCGTGGCGCGGCTGCTTGTCGCGGTGACTTCGACCTGATGGTCGATGACACAGTAGGCGTTGCCTTCCGCGACCGCACCGTGCCCGTGTCCGCCCGAGTCCCAGGCGCCCGCGAACAGGGTGGCGGCTGCCAGCGCGAAGGCGTTGACAACGGCAACCGGCGAGCGTGGTCGGCGGAACATTCGGCAGAGGCTAGCAGAAGTGATCGGCTGGCTCGATCCGCGTTGATCCGCCGCCGGTTCTGCCAGGTGCGGGCCGCCGCCGGTTCGTGATCCGTGCCGACCGTGCCGATCGGTACGCCACGCTTCGCCGGTCTCGCTCCACATCACGGCCGAGGACAGGACATGGCAGCAGAAGAGGTTCGATACGAGCGGCGCGGCCCGGTCGGGGCGGTTTCCTGCCGGGCGTCGACGCTGCCCGACGGCGGGAGTGCTCCGCCGCAGGACGGGCGCTGTTCAGCCGCGCGCCGCTTGCAGAACGGCTTCGAGTTCGGCGACGCGGCGCCTGGCTTCGGCGGCGGCTGCTTCGGCGGCGTCGGCACGCGCGGCTTCCTCGGCGACGCGGCGTCTGGCTTCGTCCGCGGTCGCTTCGGCGGTGTCGGCTCGCGCGGCTTCCTCGGCGACGCGGCGTCTGGCTTCGTCCGCGGTCGCTTCGGCGGTGTCGGCTCGCGCGGCTTCGCTGTCGGCGCGTGCAGCTTCTTCGTCCGCGGTCGCTTCGGCAGCATCGGCACGCGCCGTCTCCTCGTCCGCGGTCGGCAGATACGTCCCCGCCGCCGGGTCGTACAGGCGGAGGAGGCCGCGCTCCAGGCGCAGTTCCAGGCCCAGGACGCTGCGCATCCGCAGGCCGCCGTCCACGGTGGCCACCGACGGAATCGGCTCGTACTCGCTGCCCTCGAGCCGTGCGCCCTTGAGCAGCGGGCTGAGGTAGTCGCCCGTCGGGTCGAACTGCCAGTACTCGGCGACTCCCAGGTCCCGGTAGAGCCTCCGCTTGCGCCCCTCGTCCTCGCGCCGGGTGGTGCGCGAGGTGACCTCCAGGACGAAGTCCGGGGCCCGGCCTTCCTCCCACAGCAGCCACGTGTCCCGGTGCGGGAGCTTCGCCGCCCCGAGGACGACGAAGACATCCGGGACCACGGAGCGCCTGGGGTCGCCCTGCACGTGGTAGAGGAGCATGTCCATCCCCACGTAGACGTCGGGCCGGGCGGCGAAGAAGCGCTTCAGGGCCTGCCACGCGTCCACGGTGGCGATGGCGTGGCGTTCCGATTCCGCCAATGGCTTGCCGTCGCTGCTGGGGTAGTCGATTGCGGTCAGTTCGGCTTGGCGCTTCATCGTCCGGCCTCGAGCGCGGCGCCGGAGCAGCAATCGTCCGACGCCCGGCCACGGTAACACGTCGCCCGGCCTTCCTCCGACAGCAGCCAGGAGTCCCGACGTGACAGCCTTCGGCGCTCCGAGGACGACCCGTTCGACATCGTCGCTCCTCGGTCGAACATGGCTCGACATGTTCGCTCGTCGTGCTTGGCCGGGCGGGATGCATGGATGCTCGAATGCAGCGCTACTTTCGCCACGGGCTGCCAGGACTTCGACATTCTTCGGGGCGAAGAAACAGAAGTTCGATGTCGAGTTGCAGGATCATCCTCCGATGATCCCCGACCTCCGCTCAGGCTCATCTCTCGTGGGACAAGACTGTCGCTTGACCGATGAAAGACGTTGCGTACGCTGAGTTGATGCCGGACATGGACCGGATCACGATCGAGCCCGGAAAACGCAGCGGGAAGCCCTGTATCCGTGGCCTGCGCATGACGGTCGCGGATGTGCTCGATTACCTGGCGTCCGGAATGTCCGAGGAGGATGTGCTACGGGACTTCCCGGACCTTGCGCGCGACGACATCCGCGCTTGTCTCGCGTTCGCAGCTGATCGCGAGCGGCGACCGGTTGCGGTCGGCGGGCAGTGAAGCTGCTCCTCGATCAGAATCTCTCACCGCGGCTCTGCGACCACCTTCGGGACATCTGGACCGACGTTGTTCACGTTCGGGAGGTCGGTCTGGCGTCGGCGGATGATTCGGCCGTGTGGGCGTACGCGAGGGAGCGCGGCTTTGCTGTCGTGTCGAAGGACGGGGACTTCAGCGAGCGTTCCGCCCTGTACGGCGCACCGCCGAAGGTCATCTGGCTGGCGCTCGGCAATTGTTCGACCGAGGAGATCGAGCGGTATCTCCGTGGCCACCGCGATGAGATCGAGACGTTCCTCGTGGACCCGGACACGACGCTACTCATGATCGGATCCAGCCAAGAAGCCGGCGCGTCACAAGCTGGGGGCAGCTTGTCGAAGCGACGGCGATCGAACTCGACCCGGAAGACGCCGCGTATCTTGAAGAGCCCTGCTCTCGAGGAGGCCCCGCCAGCACGTAGAGAACCTGCTCTCGTTCGCCTGCTCCTGAAGGCGCGGACATTCCTGAAAGCCGGCCCGGCCGACGCGGAGGGTCTCGAGTCGCGCACGGGGCGGCGGACCGGACTCCCGACGGGCCGGCGAATGGAACCCTGGCGGCCTGTGACCGCGGGAAGCCGTTGGGGCTTGGGTGGGCCCTCCGCGGGATTTCAGGCGCTTCGTTCCGTGGCATGTCTTCCGCAGGCGCTATCATCGGCAGCGGTCCACTCATGGAAGGACGGGAGAGACCCGGTTGAAGCATCGCGCCTACCCAGGCATCCGCGCCTGCGCAGGAGTTCGCGGCGCAGTGACGATCGCTTGCGTGCTTGCGTTCGTGACGACAGCCCCTGGCGCCTCGGTCGATTCGACCGGCCATGCCTGGATCGGCGATCTGGAACCCCTGGCTGACGGCGACTTCGGCTACAAGCAGGCGGCGCACCTCCTGGAGCGGGCCGGTTTCGGCGGCACGCCGGCAGAGATCGAGGGACTCCTTGCGCTCGGGCTGGAAGGCGCTGTCGCCCGGCTCGTGAACTACGAGGCGATCGAGGACTCCGAGCTTGCGCCGTTCGACGACTCCGGGATCTGGGATCCGGGAATGGACCCGTTCCCGCCCAGTCGGGCGGCGGCAGTGCGGCTGGCGCGTCGGCACGGACATGCGCTCGGCGTCGAAGTCCTTCCCGAGGGTTCGTCGCGGCCGATCCAGCCCGTGGTCGACAGATTCTTCTACGGCCTGCGCAGCAACGCGCTGGAGACGCGGCGGCTGGCGCTGTGGTGGGCCGATCGGATGGTGGCGACGCCGCGGCCGCTGGAAGAGAAGATGACCCTCTTCTGGCACGACCACTTCGCCACCTCGGAGGCCAAGGTCCGCGACGTCCGGAAGATGCACCTGCAGAACCGGACACTGCGTGCGCACGCGACCGGCGACTTCCGCAGCCTGCTGCTGGCGGTGATGCGCGATCCGGCGATGCTGGTCTACCTTGACAACCGCGAGAACGTCAGAGGCCGCCCGAACGAGAACTTCGGCCGGGAGCTGCTCGAGTTGTTCACCATGGGCGTGGGCAACTACAGCGAGCAGGACATCCGCGAGGCATCACGGGCGTTCACCGGCTGGACCAACGAGGTGCTGGACTTCCGGTTCGACGCCGAAGTCCACGACGCCGGCCCGAAGACGTTCCTGGGACACGAAGGCAATCTGGGCGGCGAGGACGTGCTGGACATCATTCTCGAGCAGCCCGCGACGGCGGAGTTCATCGCCGGCAAGGTGTACCGCTACCTCGTTCGCGAGGATCCGGCGCCCGCGCTTCAGGCGGAGTTGGGTCGGCGGCTGCGCGACTCCGGGTACGAGCTCAAGGCTCTGCTGCGGACGATCCTCTCGTCGCGCGACTTCTACAGTCCACCGTCGGTCGCGACGCAGATCAAGAGTCCGGTCCAGCTCGTCGTCTCGACCTACCGCAAGCTCGGCGTCGGCAAGGCGCCCACGGTTCCGGACATGAACAGCCTGACCGGGCGTCTGGGACAGCAACTCCTCTACCCTCCGAACGTGGCCGGCTGGGCGGGCGGGCGGACCTGGATCACGCCGGCGACGCTGCTTGAACGGGGCAATGCGATGCGCTCCGTGCTCTTCCCGCCCACGCTCGAGGAGTTCGGCCACCCGGACCGGCGGATGCCGGGGATATACCGGCAGGTCGGTGAGCGTCTGGCCCGGGGCATGACGATCACTGCGGCCACGAAGCAGGGTGATGCGGCCTCGAACACGCTCGCTGACGCGGATGAGGAGTACAACACACGCTACGGCGGCTACCGCGGTTACGCCATGGCGTACGAGCGGGTCAGGCTGATTCCGCGGCACGTCCTGGAGGTCGACCTGCGGGCGATGGTGCTGGAGGCCGGAGCGACCGATGCGGAGAGTGCGGTCGACCACCTGCTGCGCCGATTCCTGCGCGCGCCGCTGACCGAGGCCGGCCGCGGCGCGCTCGTGGACCATCTCGCGGCGGAGCTCGATTCGATCGCACTGGACGAAGAAGCCGAAGGAGCGCCGGCGGAGGCAGGAAGGGCGCTTCGCTCGACGCTCTACCTGATCTTCAGTTCGCCGGAGTACCAGCTGGGCTGAGGCCTGGAATCTCCGGAAGGCCGAGACTGCAAGAAGGAGCCGACATGTCGGAACGACTACCCTGCGGCTGCTCGCGGCGCGACTTCCTGCGTCGCGGTCTGTACGGCATTGGCGTGACTGCCGCTCTTCCGGCGGTGCTCGGCCGAACGTCCGCGGCGCTCGCGCTCGAGGAACTGCAAGGCGGCCGCGGAGGTCCGGAAGGCCCCGGAGACGCGTCGCGGCGCATCCTCGTCGTGGTGGAACTGTCCGGCGGCAACGACGGCCTCAACACGGTCGTCCCGTTCCGCAACGACGAGTACTACCGCGTCAGGCCGAACCTCGGCATCCGCCCGCGCCGGGTGATCGGGCTCACGGACGAGGCAGGGTTCCATCCTTCGCTCGTCGGCATGGAGCGCCTGTACAAGGACGGCAACCTGGCAGTGGTCGAGGGCTGCGGCTATCCGAACCCGAGCCTGTCCCACTTCTCGTCGATGGGCTTCTGGCACACGGGGGTGCCGAATGGCGGCGAGGCCCTGGGCTGGCTCGGCCGTCTCGCCGACGATCACGGTCCCGACGGCACGCCGAACTACATCGTCAACGTGGCGCGGTCGCAGTCGCTCGCGGTGCGCGCGGCTCGTCACTCGCCTCTCGTGTTCGACGATCCGAGCGGTCTTCGGCGTCGGGGGACGCCGCGGCAGAAGCGGGTGATCGAGCAGCTCGGCACGGACGCGGCGAGCGGCAACGACGCCCTCGACTTCCTGCGCGGCACGGCCGCCAACGCCGCCTCGAGCGCGGCTCTCGTGCGCGGCGCCTGGTCCGGCTACCGGACGCCGGTCGACTACGGCATCGGCGGTCTCGGCGCCGACCTGCGCAAGGTCGCGGCGCTGATCCAGGCCGAGTTGCCGACCCGCATCTACTACGTCAGCTTCCGCGGCAACTCGTTCGATACGCATGTCCACCAGGCCGATACTCACGCCCGGCTGCTCATGTACATGTCCGACGCCGTGGCTGGCTTCCTTCGCGATCTCGAGCGCATCGGCCGCGCCGACGACGTGGCGGTGCTCATGTTCACCGAGTTCGGGCGTCGGGTGGAGGAGAACGGCAGCCTCGGCACCGATCACGGCACCGCCGGCCCGATGTTCGTTGTCGGGAAGGGCGTCTCCGGCGGGTTCTACGGCGATACACCGAGCCTCACCGACCTCGACGACGGCAACCTCAGGATGACGACCGACTTCCGGCGCGTCTACGCATCGATGATCGAGGGCTGGATGGGCATGGACGACGCATCGGCCATCCTCAAGGGCGACTTCCCGGCGCTGCCGGTGTTCGCCCCCACGTAGGTTCTCGATGCACCTCTCCTGGAGGCCCCGGCCGCTCGCGGGACCTCCGTTCCCGGGGGCAGGTCGAGATGGAGCGAGGATCGGGACATGACCCGCGTTCCGGTAGAGCCCTTCGTTGGCAGCGCCCGTCTCGCCGATGAGCCGGAGGCCGTCGGTCGTGAGATGAGGCGAGTGCTCGGGCTCGCTGATGGTTGGGCTCAGGGCGTCAGCACCTGGCAGGACGCCGTGACCGATTTGCGCCGGGCGATCGAGGAGCTTCGCGTGATGGCGGTGATCAACGGCGTCGTGGGCAACAACACGCATCGCAAGCTCAGCGTGGAGGAATTTCGGGGCTTCGCGCTCGCCGATCCGTACGCGCCGCTGATCTTCGTGAACGGCTCCGATGCGAGGTCGGCGCAGATGTTCACGCTCGCTCACGAACTGGCCCACATCTGGCTCGGCTCTGGAGGGCTCTCCGGCTTCGCATCTCTGCTGCCTGGCGGCACGGATGTGGAGGACTGGTGCAACCGGGCGGCGGCGGAGCTCCTTGTGCCGGCGCAGGAGCTCAGGGCGAGGTGGAGGGAAGTCAAGCGGGAGACGGAGCGGTTCGAGATTCTTGCCAGGGCATTCAAGGTCAGCCCGATCGTCGCTTCCCGTCGAGTTCTCGACCTGAACCTCGTGGACCGTGGCGCCTTCTTCAAGTTCTACAAGCGCCAGGTGCGTCGCGAAGGTGACGTTGGCACGACATCCACTGGAGGAGACTTCTACAACAACCAGAACACCCGCGTCGGCGATCTCTTCGCGACCCAGGTGCTGCGCGCCGCGATGGAGGGCCGCATCGGATTCAAGGAAGCCTACGACCTGACGGGGCTGCGGGGAGGCACCTTCCAGGAGTACGTCCGGCGGCGGCTGGGCGTCGATTTCCCCTGATGGCTCCTCCGACCTACCTCGTGGATTCGGACGTGTTCATCACGGCGAAGAACCTGTACTACGCGTTTGACATCTGCCCCGGTTTCTGGCGGAGCATCCTTCACCGCCACGGAGAGGGCCGGGTCTTCAGCATCGACAGGGTGCCGCGACGCGCGAGGGTCTGCGAGTGGCCGGATATCAAGGTGGCGCGCCAGGCCCGCGACGCGTCGTTGCGTCCCGAGTTCGGCTGCCGGAGGGTGGCGCCGCTGCCCTCGGGCAACATGGTTTTTCCAAAGTCGGAGTTAGAATCCGACAGGATGACGGCGAGGAGAGTCCTTCCGCGTCGCGTGGAGCGATCTGTGCACGAGGCGCTCGACCGGCAGGCTGCCGTGGGCCTGATCGGGCCTCGTCAGGTTGGCAAGACGACCCTGGCCTGGCAGATCGCCGAGAGCCGGGACGCTCTCTATCTCGACCTGGAGTCCAGCGCCGACAGGATCAAGCTTGGCGACCCGAACCTGTTTCTCGGCGAGTACGAGGACCGGCTCGTGGTGCTGGACGAGATTCACCGGGCGCCCGGGCTTTTCCGTGACCTTCGTGGGCTGATCGACCGGGGAAGGCGGCGGGGCAGACGTCACGGCCGTTTTCTGATTCTGGGATCGGCAGGCATCGATCTGCTCCGGCAGTCCGGCGAGAGTCTTGCCGGGAGGATCGAGTACGTCGAGCTCGGACCGGTGGACGTTCTGGAGATCGCGGGCGAGGCCTTGCCGTTGAACTCGCTGTGGCTGCGCGGAGGATTCCCGGACAGCCTTCTCGCCGACAGTGACGCGGACAGCCTGGCGCTGCGGCAGAGCTTCGTCCGCACGTACCTGCATCGGGACGTGTTCGATCTGACGGACCGGCGCCTGCCTGCCGAGACGCTGGAACGCCTGTGGACGATGCTCGCGCACGGCCAGGGTACGGTGCTGAATGCGTCGAAGTTGGCGGCGAGCCTGGCCGTCAGCGCGCCGACCGTGTCGACCTACGTGGATCTCCTGGTCGATCTGATGCTTGTACGTCGGCTGCCGCCGGTTCGGGCGAATGTCGCCAAGCGGCTCGTCAAGTCGCCGAGGGTCTACGTCAGGGACAGCGGCTTGGTGCATGCCTTGCTGGGGATTGCCGACCACAACGCGCTGGCCGGCCATCCCGTTTGCGGTGCGAGCTGGGAGGGCTTCGTACTGGAGAATCTGCTCGCGGCGGCGCCGCAAGGCACCCGAGCGGGGTTCTACCGCGCCCGCTCCGGCGCCGAGATCGATCTCGTCCTCGAATTGCCCGGCGAGGACCGGCCGTGGGCCGTCGAGATCAAGCGCGCCCTGGCTCCGCGGCCGAGTCGGGGCCTGTACCACGCACGGGAGGACGTGAAGCCAGGCCGCACGTGGATCGTTGGCGGCGGCGCCGAGCGTTACCCGGTAGCCCGCGGGATCGAGGTCATCGGTCTGGCCGAGTTGAGCCGTCTCCTCGCCGGCCAGCGGTGGCAGGCGGCATGTCCGGCGAGCTGCTGTGCACCCCCGTGGGCCTGAAGCGCCGATGTTCCTCCAACCCGCGGGTCATGCGGCCATCGCAGTCGAGCACCTTGACGACGAGTTCTGCGGCCTGCAGCCCTGGTTCGCGCTCCACGAGGGGCTGAGCCGGTCCGCATCGGCGATCACGGACAACGCGGACCTGGTCATCACGCGCGAGAACACGTACGTGAACAGCAGCAGCTGCCACAACGGGTTGAGCAGCGACCAAGGACTCCCGTCTCTCGAGGGACGACTTCCGGGCCCGAGGAACAACTGGAATCAGACTCGCTTGAGTGATCCGGTGTTCCGTCAGGTGTTCGGGTGGGGATTGCCGAACCCGGCCTGGTCGGCCCTGTGCGCCCCGCGACGTGCCTGGGCGATCCGGTTCGGCCGGTCCGATCCGCACGGGGGAACGCCGTGACCGGTGATCCTCGGCTACTCACCCGCGTCGCACTCCGCAACTACAAGAGCATCGCCGCGTGTGACGTGTCGCCAGCGCAGCTCTGCTTCCTGGTCGGCCCGAACGGGTCGGGGAAGAGCAACTTTCTCGATGCACTCCGCTTCGTCCGAGACTCGCTTCGACACTCTCTCGACCACGCCTTGCGCAACCGAGGTGGAATCGGGGACGTGCGGCGCCGGTCCGGCGGCCATCCCACCAACTTCGGGATTCGGCTGGAACTCGCCCTGGACGAATCGCGCTGCCACTACGCATTCGTGGTTGGGGCGAAGAAGAACGCAGGCTTCGAGGTTCAGGCAGAAGAGTGCCTGGTCGTTGCGGACAACGCCAGCGTCGAGCGCCGCGCAGGTTCAGGCCGTCGCTGCGAGGATTCGAAGTACTACAAGGTGGAGCGCGGAGAGGTGAAGAAGAGCACGCTGGGCGTGGTCAGCCCGGCCGCCGCGTCGGACAGGCTGTACCTGGTCAACGTTTCTGGCGATGACTCCTTTCGCGCGGTCTACGACGCCCTCTCCACGACCGGCTTCTACAGCCTGAGCCCTCAGCACATCCGCGAACTTCAGTTGCCCGATCCCGGCGAACTCCTGAACCGCCACGGCAGCAACATCGCGAGTGTTCTCTCCACTCTCTCGGCCCGTTCACCCGACTGCAAGCGGCGGATCGAGGAGTACCTCGAGGCCGTCGTGCCCGGAATCACCGGTGTTCGACGAAAGGTGCTGGGATCCAGGGAGACCCTCGAGTTCCGGCAACAAGTCCGTGGCGCCCGCTACCCGTGGAGGTTCGAGGCAAACAGCATGTCCGATGGCACGCTCCGGGCCTTCGGCGTTCTGGTGGCGGTCTTCCAGGGAGCTGGCAACGGCAGCACCATGCCGAAACTGGTAGGAATCGAGGAACCCGAACTGGCGCTTCATCCAGCGGCCGCCGGAGTTCTCATCGACAGTCTTCGCGATGCTTCCGCACACGTCCAGATTCTCGTGACCAGCCACAGCACCGATCTCCTCGACGACGACGAAGTTCCGGCCGAGTCGATCCTCGCCTTCCGCGCCGAACACGGCGAGAGCCGCGCAGGCCCGCTGGACGAGGCGGGACGCTCGGTGCTCAGGGATCGACTCTTCACAGCCGGGGAGTTGCTGAGACTCGACCAGATCGATCCGGATCCGGTGTTGTCGAAGTCGAAGCCGCGACAGATCCGGCTCTTCGGTCCCGGACCCTGAATCCTTGCTCCGCATCGCGTCCATCGTCGAGGGTCACGGGGAAGTCATTGCCCTGCCGATTCTGCTCAGGAGAATCGCGGCGAGGGTCTCACCCCACACGTCGATGAGCGCACTTCGGCCGATTCGCGTGAAGCGTCAGAGAATGGTGCAGGAGGGGGATCTGACGAAGTACGTCGAATTGGCTGCCAGGCAAGCCGGTCCCGGCGGCGCCATTCTGGTTCTTCTGGACGCGGATGATGACTGTCCGGCGGAACTCGGCACGACGATTCTGCAGCACGCCAGGGCTGCTCGAGCGGACCGCCCCATCCGTGTGGTACTGGCCAAGTCGGAGTACGAAACCTGGTTCCTTGCGTCTGCCGCGTCGATTGCCGGGCGGCGGCAGATCGAGGCGGCGCCGCCGCCGGATCCGGAGTCGATCAGGGACGCCAAGGGGTGGTTGGGCCGCAACCTGCTGCCCGGCGACAGCTACCGCCCCACCCGGCATCAAGCCCGCTTCACGGCCAACCTGGATCTGGACGCCGCACGGACGGCGCCATCGTTCGACAAGCTGTGGCGCGACGTGACCTCGCTGCTCGGGGAAGCCGGAGGAGACTGTCGGTAGGGACACCTTCGTGGAGACACTCGCGCAGGCGGGCTACCTGATCTCGACGTAGCGGGCGAGGCGTTCGACTTCGTCGTCGTCGACGTACTTGCCGATTTCGCGGCGGAACCGGGCCAGCGCGGTGTAGGGGCGGTACTCCTCGAACTCGTGGCGCATGCGGTTGCCGACGCCGGGGATGCTGAGTATGTCCTCGCCCGATGCGGTATTCAGATCGATGCGGACGTAGACGTACTGGGCGAGGCGTTCGACTTCGTCGTCGTCGACGTACTTGCCGATTTCGCGGTGGAACCGGGCCAGCGCGGTGTAGGGGCGGTACTCCTCGAACTCATGGGTCATGCGCGGGCCGACACCGGGGATGAGCGCGATCTCCTCGGAGGTCGCATCGTTCAGGTCGATCGGCACCCAGAGCGCACCGTAGACGGCGTCGTACAGGTCCTCGGGGACCTGGGCGGAGATCACGGCGTGGAGGTCGGCGGCGCGCAGGAAGGGGCGGCCGTCGAGCAGCGCCTCGACCGCTTCACTGTCGAGACCGTCGACCGCGGAAAGTTCTTCCTCGCTGGCGAGGTTCGGGTTCAGGAGGCCGTCGTTCGCGCCAACCTGTGCCGTGGCCGGCAAGGCGAGAGAGAACAGGACTGATGCGGTCCAGATTTGGCTGCGTCGATTCATTGCGAGATCCTTCGTCCAATGGTCAGGTGCGGGCGGTCAGGTGCGGGCCGGCGGCGTCCGCGGAGTTGCCAGTCGCTGGTCGTCCTCGGCGGAGCCGCCGCCGGCAGCCGGGTGCTGGAGGGCGATCAGTATACCCAGCATGCCGAGGAGGATCATCGCGCCCGGTGCCAGTGTCGGCATGGCGCCGCCCAGGCTCTCCGTGAGGAGCTCGAGGCCGCTCGAGTTGGGGTGGAGCTCGCGCTCGAACTCGATGTTCGACTGATAGTGGAACCAGATGCCGAGCAGACCCGCCGGCACACAGGCGGCGAACAGAACCCGGAAGCTGCGTACCGCCCCCGGGGACGGCCGCACCAGCAGCCGCAGACCGGAAACCGTGCCGGAACCCAGGAGCACGAGCGGAATCCACTGCTTCCGATCCTCGTGGTGACTCAGCAGATACAGCTCCGCCAGCAGACCCGCTGCCCCGAAGAGCAGGATGTACAGCAGGTAGCGTCGCCACGTGTCGTTCATCCGCGTGTCGTTCATCACGGTGTTCCCGGTCGCCCCTTCGTCACCCGAGTCCTCTTCGTCCAGGACGGCGCGCGTCACGACGTGCCGCCAGATCCGCCATCCAGCTGCTGCGTCCCTGACGGAATGCAGGGCGCATGACCCCCGGGGCTTGTGCCGCGCGGATCGGTGAGCGACCGTCCGCTCAGGGCGCGCCGCCGGCCGTTGCCGCTGCCTGCTCGTCGGCAAGCATGTTGCGGCGGTGGAGGACGTAGGCCTTGATCAGGGCGACGTCGCCGCGGTCGAGGACGGGGGAGAAGTCGGGCATGCCGAGGTCGACGAGGGCGCCCTCGAGAAGAGCGTCGTCGTAGGAGTCGTACACCCGCCGGGAGGACTCGCGGAGGTCGGGGGTGACGCCGCCGGAGACGGCGCCGTAGCCATGGCAGACCAGGCAGTACCGGTTGAACAGCCGGCGCCCGGCGTCGATGTCCGCGGTCGATGCGCCGTGATCCACGCGGGTGACGCGGACCTCGCGGCGTTCCTGCCGCTCGATCGGCCGGCCGGCGGCACCTGTCGCGTAGACCACGATGCGGCCCTCGGACTCGACGGCCTGCCGGGCGGAGCGGCTGCCGACGATGCCGAAGGCCCCGCCCCAGCCGGACATCACGGCGATGTACTGCGTGCCGCCGCTCGCGAACGTGATCGGCGGCGCGATCACGCCGCTGCCGGTATAGCTCTCCCAGAGTTTCTCGCCGTCGTCGGCGCGGTACGCGGTCAACAGACCGAACGGAGTGCCCTGGAAGACGAGGTTGCCGGCCGTGGCGAGCACGCCGCCGGACCACGGCATCGTGTACCGGGCGCGCCAGACTTCGCGCTGGCCGACCGGATCCCAGGCCAGCAGGTGGCCCGAGAGCAGGGCCGGCGGCGCATCCTCGGCGAGCATCTGGCCCGACAGGCCCGTGGCGTCGACGATCGCCTGGGGGATGTCCTCGGGCGCGGCCGCACGCACTCCCAGGTTCCACTGGCCCGGCGTGTACTCGAAGTCGGGATCCGGGACGTAGAAGTTCGACATCTCCATCGCCGGGATGTACACGAGTCCGGTGTCGGGACTGAACGCCATCGGATGCCAGTTGTGCCCGCCGAGCGGTCCTGGCGAGACGGCGGCGATCTGGTCGGTGTAGCGGGCGCCGGCCAGTTCGACCGGACGGCCGGACGCGAGGTCGACGTGGCTGGCCCAGGTCACGGTGACGAACTCCTCGGCCGAGATCAGTTCGCCGGTTCGGCGATCGAGGACGTAGAAGAAGCCGTTCTTGGGCGCCTGCATCAGTACCTGACGCACCCGGCCACCGATCGGCAGTTCGGCAAGCATGATCGGCTGCGTGGCGGTGTAGTCCCAGGTGTCGCCGGGAGTTGTCTGGTAGTGCCAGACGTACTCGCCGGTGTCGGGCCGCAGCGCCACGATCGACGACAGGAACAGGTTGTCGCCGCCGCCGGGACTGCGGAGGTTCCGGTCCCACGGCGCCCCGTTGCCGACGCCGATGTAGAGCAGATCGAGCTCCGGGTCGTAGACGATCGAGTCCCACACCGTGCCGCCGCCGCCGCCCGTCCACCACTCGCCGTTCCAGGTCTCGGCGGCCATGCGCATCGCCTCGTTCTCGAAGCCGTCGGCGGGGTTGCCCGGCACGGTATGGAAGCGCCAGACCCGTTTACCGGTCTCGGCGTCGTAGGCGTCGACGTAACCGCGCACGCCGTACTCGGCACCGCTGTTGCCGATGATCACCTTGCCCCTGGCGATCCGGGGAGCACCGGTGATCGTGTACATCGAGTCCTCGGGCACGGTCATCGTCGACCAGGCGATGTGGCCCGTCTCGGCGTCCAGGGCGATCAGCCGGCCGTCGAGCGTGGCCGAGATCACCTTGCCGCGGTAGAGCGCGGCACCTCGGTTCACTGCGTCGCAGCAGGTCTTCATCGCGACGGAACGCGGCACCAGGGGATCGTGGGTCCACAGCGGTTCCCCGGTCACCACGTCCAGGGCGTAGATCACGTTCCAGGCGCCGGTCGCGTACATGACGCCGTCGACGACGAGCGGCGTGGCCTCGAGGCCCCGCTTCGTGTTGGTCTCCTTGACCCAGGCGATGCCGAGCTCGCCCACGTTGCCGTCGTGGATCTGGTCGAGCGGACTGTAGCGCTGCTCCTTGTAGGTGCCGCCGTAGGTCAGCCAGTCGCCGGTGCGGCCGGCGGCGCCGACCAGTGCCGCGTCGTCGACCGCGTAGGCGGCCTCCGCACGGCGCGGCTGCGAGAAGGCGGCGGTCGCAATCAGGACCGCTGCCACTGCAAGGGCGGCACGGACGAGAAGGGTGCGCGATCGCATCCTCGTTGGCTTCATGTCGTTGGCGTCATGATGTCGAGATCTTCCGGGAACGCTCGGCCGGCGGCGCTACGCGCCGGGCTCAGCCTCCGCCGCTGTCGCGGGCAGGGCGAGAACGACGAGTTCGGGCGGGGTACCACCGCCGCCGATGCCGAACCTGCCGCCTCCGGTGGCGACAGCCAGGTACTGCCTGCCGCCGTGTTCGTAGCTGATCACGTTCGAGTTCGGTGTCTGCGGCAGTTCGATGCCGCCCAGGTACTCGCCGGTCGCCTTGTCGTAGACGCTGATCTCCGGCGGTACGTCGGGTTCGGCAGCCCCGGGATCGTCGGTGTGTTCGCGAGCCGCAGTGACGAGGAGCAGGGTGGGCGTGACCAGCGGTGCGGCGGTGTGGTTGGCCCGGCCGAGCCGGCCGAGTTCGAGGTGGGCGATGGCCGGATGGTGCACCGGCCCGACGCCGTGCGGGGCCATCCAGAGGTGCTCGCCCGTGTTCAGGTCGATCGCCGTGATCCGGCAGTAGGGCGGTTTCACCAACGGAAGCCCCCGGGGGCCTTCGACAGTCGCGTACCACCGGTCCGGCACGAAGTTCAGGTTGGATCGGTTCGGATCGGGCTCGATCAGGGAAACGCTTGCCGCCCGGGTATGGGAGACCACGTAGAGCACGTCGGTCTCGGGATCGACCGCGGCGCCGGTCCAGTTCGCCCCGCCGCCGTCGGCCGGCATCTGGACGGTCGGCTTGCCGCTTCCCTCGATCCGCGGCGGCGTGTACAAGGGCACGAGGTCGTAGTCGGCGGCGATCTCCAGCGCCTCGGCGCGGAGTTCGGGGGTCCAGTCGATCAGGTCGTCCTCGGTGATGCCCTGGCGGTCGAACGGCGCCGGCCGGGTGGGGAAGGGCTGGGTCGGCGATGCGCGCTCGCCCGGCACGTTGCTGGGCGGCACTTCGCGCTCCTCGATCTCCCACACCGGCTTGCCGGTCGTGCGGTCGAAGACGAAGGCGAAGGCCTGCTTGGTGACCTGGACCACGCCCTTCATCCGCCGGCCGTCGATGGTCGCCTCGAACAGATTGGGGGCGGTCGGCGGGTCGTAGTCCCAGAGGCCGTGATGCACGAACTGGTAGTGCCACCGGCGCTTGCCGGTCTCGCAGTCGACCGCGACGATGCTCTCGGCGTACAGGTTGTCTCCGAGCCGGTGGCCGCCGTAGAGGTCGTTCGTCGGCGTGCCGATCGGCAGGTAGGCGGTTCCGGCTTCCTCGTCGACCGCGATCATCGACCAGACGTTCGTGTTGCCGCTGTAGCGCCAGGACTCGTCCTCCCAGGTCTCGACGCCCGGCTCGTCCTCCTGGGGGATGGTGTGGAAGACCCAGGCGAGTTCGCCGGTCGGAATGTCGTAGGCGCGCACGAAGCCGGGCGGCGCCTCCTTGTGGGTGACGCCGTCGGAGACGATCGAGCCGACGATCACCGTGTTGCCGCAGATCGCCGGCGGCGAGCTGTGGGTGGTGCGGCTCTCCATCACCATGCGGCCGAGATGGGGCGTCATCTCGACCGCGCCGCCGTCGCCGAATGCCGGGTCCGGCTTGCCTGTTCCGGCGTCCAGCGAGACGAGCCGGCGGTCGTGGGTGGGAATGAGCACTCGCTCCCGCTCGCCGTCCGTCCAGTAGGCGACGCCGCGGTGCTGGAAGCCGAGATTCGCGGGCCGGCCGGCGCGCCAGCTCGTCGGGTCGTAGGTCCAGAGCGTCTCGCCGTTCCCGGCGTCGATCGCGGCGACCTGGCTGAGGGAGGTGGACACGTAGATCCGGCCGCCGACCTCGAGTGGGATCGCCTTGAACTCGCCGCGCCGCACGGTACTCGGGACTTCGGTGTCCGCGGCGATCGAGCGCCAGCGCCAGACGATCTCGACGTCCTGGAAGTTGTCGCGGTCGATCTGGTCGAGCGTCGAGTACTTGCTGTTGCCGGGATCGCCGCCGAAGGCCGGCCAATCGCCGGAGGCGCCCGTCCGGGCGAGGACGGGCTGACCGGTGCACGCCGCGGCGAGCGTGAGGGCGGCCGCAGCGAACCGTGGAATGGCGTGCCTGGTCAGGACAGCAGGCCGATCAGGCGCGCCCATATCGAGACACTGGTCCAGATGCCGATCGACAGCGCTCCGACCACCTTGGGCCAGTGTCCCAGCGTTCCTTCTTCGGCGAGCGCGACGCGCCGGCGGATCGTGAAAGTGAACAGCAGCCCGATGACGATGATCTGCATCTTCCACCAGAAGAACGGGCTGTAGTACTGCTTGAGCGCCGTGGAGAGCACCTGCGGCGCGCCGGTGACGAACAGGGCGACGAAACTCCAGATCATCCAGCGGTCCAGCTCCCGGGCGAGCCGGGCGGTCGGCGTCCTGGTCAGGCCGCGACCGAGCAGACGGATGTCGACCACCAGAACGGCGCCGGCAAATGCCACCAGGGCGACCAGGTGTGCGCACTGGATGATCGGCGACGCCCAGGTTTCCTCCAGCATCCAGGCACTGAAGGAGAGACCCTGCATCCACTCGAAAAAGGACTGCGTCACCGGTTCGTCCTCCGCTCCCTTCTCGGCGACCGCTTCAGGCGCCGATGTTCAGGTTGTTCCACCAGCCCGGCATCAGGCCGCTGTAGGCCATCATGCGGCCGGTGACCACCACGGCCGCCCAGAGCATCAGGGACACGACGCCGGCCAACCGGGCGTTCATCGGGATCTCGCGTCCCTGGTCCCATGCCTGCACCGACTTGTACGTCGCGTAGTGGAACCAGAACATGTTGATGCCGGCGATCAGCATCAGCACCATCTTGGCCCAGAAGTAGAAGTTGCCGTAGTAGCGCATCGGCTGGCTGTAGAGGAGCAGTCCCCCGGTGATCAGGTTGATGCCGTAGCCGGTCAGCGCCCAAGGAAAGATCCGCGTGGGGATGCTGGACACCGGCACCTTCCTCAGCGTCAGCCCGACCAGCCGCATGTCCCAGAAGGCGATCAGGCCGGCGAACAGGCACATGCTGACGACGTGGGCCGTCAGCAGAGTCGGGTACGCGTTCAGCGATTCCCGCAGCGCGATGCTGCTGGGAAGCGCGTCGACCCACTCGAAGGCGCCACGCATGATCAGCTACGGATGGTCGGAGGGCAAGGTCGGTCGACTCAGTCCGGTCGGCTCCGGTCTGGTCGGAACGGGCACCGGCCTACTTGCGGCAGCGATCGTTGTACTTCCGGTAGATCGCGTGGCAGTCCTCGCAGGCGCCGGCCAACTGGTTGGTCAGGTCGCTGACCGTCTCCCGGTCCTCCTCGTGCGCCGCGGCGTAGATCTCCCTGGCGACCTCGGTCAACTGCCTGGCGTACTTCCGGTAGTCCTCGTTGGCCACCGGCGCGTCCTTGCCGTTCTCGCACTTGCGGTCGGCGTTCATGATCAGCGGCTCGACCTCGGCCAGCGCCAGAGCCGCCTGCTGCGGCACCTTCCAGCCGGTGTAGATGCCGGAGAACAGGGACGACGCGGAGCGGTCGTCCTCGCTCACGGCTTCGGGCGGCGCACCCGGGTCCGTGGTCTGGACGTCGAAGAGGAAGTTCGAGTTCGGGAACAGGATGGCGCGCATCAGTTCGGCCAGGTTGCCGACCGGCTCCTCGTGCTCGGAGGCGGTGACGGGCGTCGCAGCGATCGTCGTGCAGGCAGCGAGGACAACGAAGGCCGCCGAAATCGCTGCCAGGTTCTTCCAACGCATATCCGGAATCTCCTTCACTTCAGAGGGCTGCTCGTGGGTGTTGTCTGCGGTGGGTCTGCGCCGCGCGAGTGTAACAGCCTGCAGCAGACGCCCGGATCCGGAGTCTTGTCCCATGAGAGATGAGCCTGAAGCGGCGGTGTCAATCCCACGAGAGATGAGCCTGAGCAGGTGTCGGGGATCATCGGAGGATGATCCTGCAACTCGACATCGAACGGCTGCGGACCCTGGACGAGGTCCGCGATTTCATGGCCGGCAGCACGCCGGTCGACTTCCGGTTCGTGGAGCGGGCCGATGCTTACGCCTTCGTGCGGCGTTTCCTGGTGCGTTCCCGGTACCTGCGGCTGCCGCGGTCGGACAAGGGTCTGGTGCGGCGGTTCCTGATCAAGGTGACGGGATTCAGCCGGGCTCAGACGGCGCGTCTGATCACCCAGTACCGGGAGACCGGGCGCATCGAGGATCGGCGGCGGGGTCCGAAGCGTCCGTTCCGCCGTCGCTACACGAAGGAGGACATCCGTCTGCTGGCCGAGGTCGACGAGTCCCTGTCCGGTCCTTGCGGTCCGGGTGGTCCGTGCGGCGCTGTCACGCGGCGCACGATGCAGCGTCAGTACGAGGTGCACGGCGATGCGCGGTTCAAGCGTCTGGCGGGGCTCTCCCACAGCCATCTGTACCGTCTTCGCCAGTCCGTGACGTACCGCCGCCGCCGTCTGACGGTGGTGAAGACGCGGCCGACCCGGGTGCGCATCGGGGAGCGCCGCAAGCCTCATCCGGCCGGTCAGCCGGGTTATCTGCGCGTGGACACGGTGCATCAGGGCGATCTCGATGGCAGGAAGGGCCTGTACGAGATCAATCTCGTGGACGAGGTCACGCAGTACGAGTTCGTGGCCGCCACGGAGGGCATATCGGAGCGGTTCCTGATCCCGGCTCTGCAAGGCGCGATCGAGGCTTTCCCCTTCAACGTCAAGGGTTTCCACGTCGACAACGGCTCCGAATTCGTCAACCACAAGGTCGCCGCGCTGCTGAACAGGCTGCACGTCGAAGAGTTCACGAAGTCCCGCCCGAGACGCTGCAACGACAACGCCCTGGTCGAGAGCAAGAACGCCTCGGTGGTGCGGCGCTACCTCGGCCACGACCACATTCCTCGCCATCACGCGGCCCTCGTCGACCGCTTCCTGCGCGACGTGCTCGCCCCCTTCCTCAACTACCACCGGTGCTGCCACTTCCCCGTCGAGGCGCGGGACGCCAAGGGACGCGTGCGCAAGACCTACCCCTTCGAGAAGGTCACCACGCCCTACTTCAAGCTGAAGTCCCTCGACGGCGCCGCGCGGTACCTGCGGCCCGGCGTCACCTTCGAGCAGCTCGACCGTCAGGCCCTGGCCATCGACGACCTCGCCGCCGCCAAGGCAGTCAACGAGGCTCTCGCCGCGCTCTTCGCCGAGATCCGGCGACGCGACGCTGTCGCATGAGCGAACAGCCCCCGGCATCCGCGAAACGGAACCTGCCAATGGCCGACACGACACTCACTCCGCGCACCTCGACCGCCGCCTCGCGGTCCCCGCGCTACCGCTGGTCTCTGGTGCTGATCTCTGCTTCGCTCCGATCAGCAGTCCTGAAAACTGCCCCGACGCTCTCGCCTTGACTCGACTCCCGAACAACCGCCGTTCAGGCTCATCTTTGAATGGGACTAGGCTTCCGGCTCCGGCTGGCGGCCAGGGACGAGAAGAACCGGGCGACCGAGCCGCGGCTCGGCGAGTTGAACGCCGCGCTGCATGGTCTTCTCCCACGAGAGAGATGAGCCTGAGGCAGCGGTGTCAATCCCACGAGAGATGAGCCTGAGCGGGTGTCGGGGATCGTTGACGCGTCCGGCGAGCCGCGCCTGCCACAGCAGCAGGCCGGTCTGGATGGTCTTTGGAGGATGATCCTGAACTCGACACCGAACGGCTGCGGACCCTGGACGAGGTCCGCGACTTCATGGCCGGCAGCGCTTCATCGCCGGCAGCGCGCCGGTCGCCTTCCGGTTGGTGGAGCGGTCCGACGCGGACTCCTGTGGCGGGCTGCTAGTCGTCCGATCCCTCGTCTGCGGGGGGCTGGACGAGTTCGAATGTCGTGGTCGTGGCGATGAGCCACTGCATCTCGAGACCCGCGGTGCGGTGGACGGCGAACTCGGCGACTCGCGGATCGCCCGCGATGCGCAGAAACTCGGAGCGCGAGGGGTACTCCATCAGGGCGACCACGTCGAAATGCTCTTCCGTGTCGCCGATCACGAGCGAATCGACGCGCCCGGACCAGATCAGCCGGGCGCCCTGGGAAGTGACCCACTCGACCATCCGGGCGCCGTACTTCCCGTAGGCCTCCTCGCCGGAGAGGCCTTCATCGGGAGCGTCGGCCTTGTCCTTGAACCGGAGCAGGTTGACCATGACGACCGGACCCTCGGCCGGCCCCTGGAGGAGTTTCTCGATCTGTTCGGGTTCGGGTGCGATCTGGGCCATGGCGCCTCCGGCGGTCAGTGCGGTGAGGGCAAACAGGAGGAACGTGGCGGGAGGCAGTACCTTGGCGGAAGGCAGTAGCCCGGCAGGGGAAAGGGGTCGGATCATCGATTGGCTCCCTTCTTGGGGGATGTCAGCCGGTGGGGCGTCACGCGGCCGAGCGGACCGCCATGGGCTGGAGTTTCATGTAGGTGAGCGAGCGCCACAGCCACTCCAGCGGGCCGAAGCGGAAGCGCGCGAGCCACCAGGGCGACCAGAGCAGCTGGAGGGCCCAGATCGCGGCGACGATCGCGATCTGGGTGAGGCGGTCGACCCGCTCGAACAGGCCGAGGCCGTGGCCGTAGAAGATCAGGGTGCAGATGACGCTCTGGCTGATGTAGTTCGTGAACGCCATCCGTCCGGCGGCCTGGAGCCGGCGCTGCAGGCCGGGAAGCCAGCCGTTCCGGACCGCCAGCATGACCAGGGCGACGTAGCCGAGGAAGACACCCAGCGAACCGACGTAGTTGAACATCGTGCCCTGGAACATGGAGTGCTCGAACGCGAAGTCGTGCCGGTGGTTGAAGATCACTCCGGCGGCAACGACCGGAAAGCCGAGCCCGAATCCGGCCGCCGCCAGACGCCGGTAGAACGCGGACGAACTCCGGGCCGAGAGCACGCCGAGCCTGTAGAGGCCCATGCCCACCAGCATCAGGCCGCCCGAGCGCCAGAAGAAGATGAGCAGGAAGACGAATGTCTCGAGTTGCAGAGCGTCCGTGGTGCGGTGCGGCATCTGCTCCAGCCAGCCGCTCCTGTAGGCTGCGGTCTCGGCCTCGACTTCGGCGATCGGCGGCGCCCAGTCCCGCGCCATGACATCCCTTGTCTCGGCGGGCATTTCGGGAATCGAGAGGCCGGTGAGCAGGAAGAGAACGACGGTGACGGAGGTCATGGCGAATCCGGCGATGATCAGCCGCCGCGGCCGCACGTTGCGCAGGCTGTAGAGGATGAAGCCGCACAGCGCGTACGGCACCAGGATGTCGCCGTACCAGATCAGGTGGGCGTGAGCGAGACCCAGGACCAGCAGCCAGAACTGCCGCCGGTAGTGGACACCGGCGGCCGATGCGCCGCGGGAAGCAGCCCGCTCGGCCATCAGGGCCATGCCGGCGCCGAACAGCATGGAGAAGATCGACATGAACTTGGTGTCGAAGAACACGTGGGTCAGGACCCAGACCGGGAAGCCGACGCCCTCCAGCTTGTCGTTCGCGGCAGGGTTCAGATACGCGGCCGAGATCATCGAATAGCTCTGCACGTTCATCGCCAGGATGCCGAGCACGGCAAAGCCGCGCAGGACGTCGATGGCCGCGATCCGTTCGCCGGCCCTGACGGGGGCCGCCTTCGGTGCGGCGGTGGCTGGCGCCATGACGGTCATGCGGCTGCAGGCTGCTGGTCGATCATGCGGTCGGTCGGACGGCTACTGGTCCGCCAGGCGGTCGGTCGGCCAGAAAGGCCCGGGCCACGGCGACGAACTCGTCGAGCTGGTCGTGATGGACCCAGTGCCCGGCGCCCTCGAAGTTGCGCGGCTCCGCATTCTGGAACACGTCGATGCGGCCGTCCTCGACCGGGTCGCTGGCCCAGCTCTCTGTGCCGCGCACCAGCAGGGTGGGGCAGGTGATCCGGCCCCAGATGCTGCGCAGCTCCTCCTCGTCGTAGCGGTAGGGCGGGAACGAGCGGACGTAGTTGTCGAACTTCCATGTGTAGGTGCCGTCCTCGTTGCGCGCCATGCCGTTGACCGTCAGGTGCCGAGCCTGTTCGGGGCTCAGGAAGCTGTTCACCTCCTGCATCCGCTCGGCCGCCGCGTCGAGTGACGGGTAGCGCCGCGGCTGCCGGCTCGCGAGCTTCTGCATGCTGCCGACCCAGCGGCGCATGCGCTCGTCGACCGGCGCGTTGACCCGGTCGCTGAGGATTCGGGGAGGCGGCCCCATGCCCTCGATCGCCACCAGCTTGTGAACGTTCTCGGGGTAGAAGCCGGTGTAGTGAAGGGCGATGTTCGCGCCCAGGGAGTGAGCGATGATGCGCACCGGGAAGCGGTCGAGGGCTTCGAGCAACTGCGCGATGTCGAGCACGAAGTCGGTGATCGCGTACATGCCTCCGATCGCCCACTGGCTGTCGCCGTGGCCGCGCAGGTCGGGCGCCACGATGTGGTAGTCGCCGCGCAGCGCGTTCGCGACCCAGTCCCAGTTGTGCGCGTGATCGCGCCCGCCGTGGATGAGCACCAGGGGCGGCTTGTCCTCGTTCCCCCAGTTCAGGTAGTGGAGGCGGAGGCGCTGGGAGATGTAGAACTGCGACGACGGGCCTACGATGTCCCGGAACGGACTGTCCCTGAAGGCAGTGCTCACGGGTTGGCGCCCGAACCGTGGCCGGAGGTTGCGGCGATCATGACGCGGCCCCCGGGGGCTGCCCTTCGTGACTTCGTGACCCGGAGATCCGTCATTGGCTGCCTTCGTCGGGGCGCGGCGGATTGATCATCACGTGAGCTCCGGCGGTGCCTGGCGCCATCAGCCAGGGCGCGCCGGGGACCGGTCGGGTGCCGAGGCCGGTCGATTCCGGGGTGGCGTACGGCATGTAGATCACCCAGCGCTGGTAGGGGTCGATCACCTGGCGGGTTTCGGCGTCGAAGCCGCGGCCGTGGAGGACGTGGAGGGTGCGCGGTTCCCGCGGCATCGGCAGCTTGCCCTCGGCGATCTCCCGCTCGCGGATGTCGATCCGCTCCTGGCCTGCGATTCCCTGGGCCAGCAGTTCGCGGCCGCGCCCCATGAACGGTTCGAGCGACTCGTGATAGCAGGCGACGCTCCATTGCGCACTGCCCGGCCGTGCGGCCAGACAGACCAGATCGTTGCTGCCGGCGCGCAGTTCGACGACCTTGCCTTCGGCGGTCCAGCCGAGGACGCGCGCTCCGTCCCGCCGGTCGGCTGGCGCGGCCTGGACCGCGGCTGCAAGCTGCGCTTCGGCGTCGACCGGTTCCGAAGCCGCGGCTGAGGCAGCCAGTCCGGCGAGTGCGAGAATGCCGATGGCCGCGGCGAGCGTTGTCGTCCTGTGGTGCACGGGGATACCTCCGGTTGCGTCCGCCGAATCGGGACCTGGGCAACAGGGAGCGTATCGCGGCGGACTTCGGCGGCCAGTTCCTGCTCGCGCTGTTCGAGTCCGGCGCGGTCTTCTTGCGAGCGGGAGGAGAGTGCGCGCCATGGCGAAGCGGCGGGATCGGGGACCGACCGGCGAAGTCGATCAGCCGCTGGACAGCTTCGCCGCTGCGCGGCGCAGTTCGGCGTAGGAGTCGTGCCCGGTCGCGGGCGCCACGACGTTCCGCCATTCCCGCTTCCACGCTTCGTCGATCTCGGCTGTCAGTTCGGCCTTGCCGTCGCCGACCCGGCCCTTGCGGACCTTGGTGCTGCCCGCGTCGGCAGGCAGCCCGCACGCGGCGTTGCGGGCGCGGCGGACCAGGTTGTCGTCGAACTTCGAGCCGTGTCTTCGCATGAAGTCGATCGATGCCTGACGGGTGGCGATCTCGATGTTCGGGTGGTCCGGGCGGAGGCCCAGGAAGGCGGCGACGCGGGCGGCGGCGTCGGGCAGGTCGGCGACGATGTCCTCGAAGCAGAGCCACAGCGTGTCGGTCTCGAGGCGGCGAGGCCACCAGGAAGCCAGGTGGTCCCAGTAGCGGCCGCTGCGGGAACCCTGGAGGACGTACTCGAGGGCGAATTCCTCGATCGAGACGCTGCCGGCCTCGAAGACCCAGCCGCTCAGGAAGTGGAAGAAGGAGACCAGCGAGTCGCCGGGGTCGCGGACGACGAAGATGTAGCGGCCTCCCCTGGGTGTCGAGTGCCAGTCGAAGTGGGTCTTGAAGGCCCGAGGTTCGGCGCGCGGGGAGGCGTTCAGGTCGAGGCCGAGATCGTGGGCGAGTTCGAGCCACGGCACGACCTCCGTGATCTCGTCGAAGTCCATGTCGCCGCCCGTGCGCAGGCCGTGGACGATCTGCTGCATCAGGGTCGTGCCCGCCTTCGGGTAGGTGGCGATCAGCACGTCGGTGGGCTGCAGCCGGAAGTTCCGTCCGGCCTGGATCCCTTCGCGGGTGGCGAAGCCGTTCATGCGGCGGCGGATGCCTGCAACCGTGGTCGCCCGGCTCGGAACGAGGCGGCGGTCCGTCATTCCAGCACCTCGGCCGCAAGGTCGACCCCCACCGGGCAATGGTCGGATCCGATGACACCTGTGGCGATGAAGGCGCGCGTGACGAAGCGCATCGCGGCTTCGGAGGCCAGCACCAGGTCGATCCTCCAACCGACGTTCCTCGCGCGCGCATCGAAGGCCTGCCGCCACCAGCTGTAGCGCACCGTCTCCGGGTGCAGGCTGCGGAAGGTGTCGATCCAGCCGGCGTCGAACCAGCGCTGCAGTTCCTTGCACTCCTCGGGCAGGAAGCCCGAGTTCCTCGTGTTCTGCTTCGGCCGCGCCAGGTCGATCGGCTGCGGCGCGGTATTGAAGTCGCCCATGACGAGCACCCGGTAACCGGCCTGCCTGGCCTGATCGAGCTGGTCGAACAGCGCGCGGTAGAAGTCCAGCTTGTACGGCACGCGGCTGTTGTCGCGCTTGCTGCCGCTGCCCTTCGGGAAGTAGACGTTGGCGACCAGCAACTGTCCGAAGAGCGCCAGTTGAAGACGGCCCTCGGCATCGAAGCGGTGCTCGCCCAGGGACGTGCGCACCCAGGTCGGCCGCATGCGCGAGTAGAGGCCGACGCCCGAGTAGCCGGGGCGCTCGGCGCTGAAGAAGCTCGTGTGCCAGCGGCTCGGCTTTCGAAGTTCCGGCAGCAGCTGTTCGGCGCGGGCCTTCGTTTCCTGGACGCCCACGATCTGCGCCCGGCTGCTTCCCAGCCAGTCCAGGAACCCCTTGCGTCCGCAGGCGCGGAGGCCGTTCACGTTCCAGGAGACGACGCGGATGCGGCGCCGGCGGCGAGGACTCAGAGGCCGCTCCGGTCCGGCGGTTCGACGTCGTACGACATGATCATCATGTCGCGCGTGCGCCCGGAGCGATCGATCACCCAGTCCGTGAGCAGCGCCTCGGGCGAGAACCCGAGCCGCTCGAAGAGCCGTCGGGCGCCGATCTGTTCGCGCGTCATCTGGGCCACGATCTTCAGCAGGCCGAGGTCGTGCGCGAGATCGAAGACGCGCTGGGTGAGGACGCGGCCAAGACCGGAACGGCGGTGGCCCTCCGCGATGATCACCCGGATCTCGCCCAGGTGGCTCATCCACTGCAGATCCCGCAGATTCAGGCTCCCGTAGCCGACCAGCTTGCCCTCGTGGTAGGCGAGCGTCGTGAAGCGGCTGCCGGACCTTGCATCGCGAATCCAGCCCTCGACCACGTCAGGATCGGTGAGGTCCGAGCGCAGGAACTGCAGGTCGATCTCGGGCAGGGCGCGGGCAAGGCCCACGATGTCGTCGCGGTCCCGAGGGCGCAGACGCCGGAGGTCGTAGCGGCGGCCGCCGCACCGGACCCGGTCATCGAGGTCGCTGCTCCTGTTGCTCCTTCTGCTCCCGCTGCGCCGGCTCAAACCGTCGGCGCCGGGATCGGTTCCCGGCCGCAGGACATAGGCAGTCTGGGCACTGCGGAGTACGGTCATGTGCGAACGGACATGTTGACGGGGCGTTTCCAACGGCGCGCCCGACGAGTCAACCTGACAACGCTAGCACCATGCGTCGGTCCGGGCCAGATCTCCTGCCGCGACCCGGAGCAGGGGCCGGGAGCAGCGGATCGTCGCCCTGGACGTCGCCCTCGTGTTCGACCTGGGGAGTAGAGTGTGCGGGACCGGTCGGCGCGAACCGGACGGAGGTTTCGGAGATGGGAGTTCGTTGGCGTCTCGCGGCGTGCGCGCTGTTGCTTGCCCCGTTCCTGGCCGGTCCGTTGTCCGGCCAGCAGGAAGCCGAGGCCGTTGGCGCGGATGCCGCGCACGACGACGCCAGCACCGACGATCCGGCGGCGCGCGTTCACGAGGAGATCGTGGTCACCGGCAGCCGCGCGCGGCAGCGGTCGATCACCGAGTCCATGGCGCCGGTCGACGTGATCTCCGCCGAGCAGGTGGCGCAGCAGGGCGAGACGAACCTCGACGCCCTGCTGCGTAACGTCGTTCCGTCGCTGAACATCAGCGCGACTTCCGGTGACGCGGCGGTCGTCGTGAGGCCGACGAACCTGCGCGGTCTGGCGCCCGACCACACGCTGGTCCTCGTCAACGGCCGGCGGCGCCATCGCGGCGCGGTCATCCTGTGGTCCAGGATCGGCGTTTCGCACGGCGCCCAGGGCCCCGACCTGTCGACCATTCCGGCGATCGCGCTGCGCCAGGTCGAGGTGCTGCGCGACGGCGCCTCGGCGCAGTACGGTTCGGACGCGATTGCCGGCGTGATGAACTTCCTGCTCAAGGATGCCCGCTCCGGCGGTTCCTTCGAGCTGCTCACCGGCGCCTATGGCCGGGGAGACGGGGATTCCCTCACGTTTGCCGGCAACGTCGGCCTGCCATGGGGCGAAACCGGCTTCGTCAACCTGAGCCTGGAGTATGGCGGCGCCGAGCCGACGAACCGCAACATCCAGCGCGCCGACGCTGCGCTGCTGATCGCGGCCGGCAACACGCATGTAGCCGACCCGGCGCAGCTCTTCGGCGCACCGGAAGTGGAGGACGACCTCAAGCTGTGGGCGAACTTCGGCCGCCCGCTGAGAGGCGGCGGTTCGCAGTTCTACGGCCATGCGAACTACGCCAGCCGGCGGGTGGGGAGCCGCAACTTCTTCTTTCGCAATCCGAACACGCGGGAGGCGGTGTTCAGCAACGACGGCGGCGCCACGCTGCTGATCGGCGATGCGCTCGACGCCGCCGACGGGGTCGTCGACGGGTCGGCCGGCTGTCCCGTCGTTTCGGTGACGAACGGCCTGCCGGACCAGGGTGCGCTTGCGCGCGTGTTCGCCGATCCGGACTGCTTCAGCTTTCAGGAGCTGTTCCCGGGCGGTTTTCAGCCGGTGTTCGGCGGCGACCGCGCCGACGCTTCGCTGGTTGCCGGCGTGCGCGGATACACGGCCTCCGGGTGGACCTGGGATGCGAGCGTCGGCAGCGGCGCGAACGAGACCCGTTTCTTCCTCCGCGACAGCGTGAACGCGTCGCTCGGGCCCGACACTCCGACCGCTTTCGACCCTGGCTCCTACGCTCAGGAGGAGCTGAACGCGAACTTCGATGTCGCCCGCAATCCGAGCGAACGGCTCCATCTCGCAGCCGGTCTGGAGTGGCGCAACGAAGGGTTCGAGATCGGCCTCGGCGATCGTGATTCCTGGCGTATCGGCCCCTACGCGCGGCAGGGCTTCAGTTCGGGTGCGAACGGCTTCCCGGGCTTCAGTCCGATCGCGGCCGGCGATTGGAACCGCTCGAACACCGCCGTGTACGGCGACCTGGAGTACGGGCCGCCGGACCATTCCTGGACCGTGGGGGCGGCGCTCCGTTTCGAGAACTACGAGGACTTCGGCTCGACCGTGAACGGCAAGCTGGCCGGCCGCCGGGAGGTCGTCCCCGGCCTGGCGTTCCGAGGCAGCGTCAGCACCGGCTTCCGGGCGCCCACACCCGGGCAGCAGAACGCGTTCAACGTCTCGACGCAGTGGGATCCCGAGTTGATGGAGCTCGTCAACAACGGCACGATCCCGTCCACGTCGCGGGTGGCGGCGCTGCGCGGCGGCAAGGCCCTGGATGCCGAGAAGTCCCTCAACCTGGCGGCCGGCCTGGTCCTGGAACGGGGGCCGTTCCTGCTCACGGCCGACGTGTTCCGGATCGACCTGCGCGACCGGCTGGGCGTGACCCAGCTCTTCGCCCTGGCGGCGGACGAAGTGGATCAGCTTCTGGCCGAGGGCATCACCAGCGCCGCCAACCTGGCGAACTTCCGCTTCTTCGCCAACGACTTCGAGACCCGCACCGAGGGCGTCGATCTGATCGCGTCCTGGCAGCCCGAGGCCTGGGGCGGGACTGCGGCCATCGATTTCGCGCTCAACCTGACCCGCACGGAGGTCGTCGAGCACAATCCGGCGACCCTGGACGCCCGGCGGATCCGGGAACTCCGCGACGCGCTTCCCGGCCTGCGCTGGAACGCCGCCGTGCGCCGCGAGATCGGCCGCGTGGAACTGCTGGCACGTCTCGGCTACTTCGACGGCTGGTGGGATCCGAGGGACGCCTGGGCGTACGGAGGCGCCTGCCTGGTCGACCTCGAGGCGGCGGTGCGGATCGACGACCGCACCCGGTTGATGATCGGCGGCCGCAACGCGCTGGACCGGGCCGCCGAGCGCAATCCGAACCCGACGGCGATCGGCAACGTCTACAGCACCCGCGCGCCGTTCGACACCAACGGCGGCTTCTACTACGCCCGGCTGCAGTACCGCTGGGGAGGCGGCGGCGCGTAGGTGCCGGCTGGCGCACTCGCTATCCGCGCATCGCCGGGGCGGCGTGCGGGATGTTCATGCCGGCCCGCCGGGCTGCCTTCCGGCGGCCGCGAATCGCCCGCCGCCGTTCGCGGCCGCGTTCGACGAGCAGGTAGAGGGAGGGCACGAAGATCAGCGTGATGAGCGTCGAGGCGAGCAGTCCGCCGACGACGACCCGGGCGAGAGGCGCTTGCAGCTCGGCGCCCTCGCCGATCCCCAGCGTCAGCGGCAGCAGGCCCAGCGCGGTGGTCAGCGTCGTCATCAGGATCGGCCGCAGGCGCCGCCTCGAACCGCGGATCAGGGCCTCGCGCAGAGTGCAGCCGACCTCCCGGCGCATCCGGTTCACGTTGTCCACCAGGACGATCGCGTTGTTGACCACGATGCCTACCAGGACCACGAGGCCGAGGAAGGAGTTCATGTTCAGGGTCGTGCCGGTCACCGCCAGGGTCAGCAGCACGCCGAGCAGCGAGAACGGCACCGCGGTCATGATGACCAGCGGCTGGAGCAGGGACTCGAACTGCACCGCCATCACGGTGTAGACCAGGAAGACCGCGAGCAGCACGCCGATCAGAAGCTCCACGAAGACCTGGCGCTGCTCCTCCAGCTCGCCGCCCATGTCGATCGTGAAGCCGTAGGGCGTCTCGATCTGCGCCAGAACCGCTTCGACGTCGCTCGCCGCGTCGCTGAAGCGGCGGCCGTCGATGCCGGCGAACACCCGCAGGATGCGCTCCTGGTTCTCGCGGTTGATGGACAGCGGCCCCTCGCCGGGATGGATGGCCGCGATCGAGCCCAGGGGCACGACGTCGCCCTGCGGAGTGACGATCGGCAGTTGCGGCAGTTGTTCCAGGCGCAGCCGGTCCTCTGGCCGGAGCTGGACCCGGATGTCGAACTCGTCGCCCTGGTCGCGGAATCTGGTCGCCACGCGCCCGAGAACGTAGTGCTCGACGGCGTCGGAGACCTGGCTGCCGGAAAGCCCCAGTTCCGCCAGCCGGGCGCGATCGACCCGCAGGGTCCGTTCGAGCTGGCCGGACTCACGGTCGAGCCGGGGGTGGACGACGCCCGGGATCGCGGCCATCGCGTCGATCACGCGCCGGCTGAGTTCGTTGCCCTGATCCAGATCGTGGCCGCGGATCTCGACCACCAGACGGGCGTCCTGCCCGCCGCGCATCATGCGCATCATCATGTTGCTGGACGAGGCGTAGAGCTGGACCTGGGCTGCCGGCACGTCGGCGATCGCCTGGCGGATCGAGGCGACGATCTCTTCCTGGCCGCGGCTGCGCTCGGTCACCGGAGTGAGCAGGATCTCCACCGTGCCCTGGTTCGATTGGGCGGGCCGCCACCAGCTCTCGGGACCGGCGGTGGTGATCAGGTTGTCGAGTTCGTCGGCGCGGACGGCGCTGCGGACCCGGGCTTCGATCTCGGCCATCGTGCTGGTGGTCGTCTCGAGGGGAGCGCCGACCGGCATCTCGACCTGCATGTCGAGCCGGCCTTCGTCGCTCTCCGGCATCAGCTCGAGACCGATCACGGGCACCAGGGCAAGGGACCCGAGCAGGAGTGCCGCGGCAGTCGCCATCACCAGGCCTGGCCTGCCGAGGGCCCACTCGATCATCCGTCCGTAGGCCATGTCGACCGGACCGAGGGCGGCGGTGCGTTCGCCCGTGACCTGGCGGCTCTTCGGGACCTGCCGCAACCAGCGCGCAGAAGCCGCGGGAATCAGCGTGAGGGCGACGAACAGCGCGCACAGCAGGGCGAAGCTCACGGTGATCGCCAACTGGTTGAAGAAGATGCCCGCGAAACCCGAGATGAAGACCACCGGCAGGAAGACGGCCACGGTGGTCAGCGTGCCGGCGGCGATCGCCATCGCCACCTCGTTGCTGCCGGCCACGGCCGCGGCGGTCGGACGCTCGCCCTCGTGAAGCCGGCGGTAGATGCTCTCGAGCACCACGATCGAGCCATCGACGAGCATGCCGACTCCGAGCGCGATGCCGGCCAGGGAGATCACGTTCAGGGTGAAGCCGTTGAAGTACATCAGGGAGACCGTCGCCAGCACCGAGATCGGGATGGCGGCGCCCACGATCAGGGTCGCTCGCAGGTCGCGGAGGAAGAACATCAGTACCAGCACCGCCAGCACGGCGCCGAACAGCGCCCCCATCTGGACGTTGTTCACGGCCTGGCGGATGAAGGCGGCGCCGTCCATGAGGATCGAGATCTCGGCGCGGCCAGCGTAGTCGCGGTTGATCGCGTCGATCTCGCGCTTCAGCCGTTCCACGACCTCGACGGTGTTCGAGCCGGACTGCTTCATCACGTACATCCGCATGCCTTCGGCGCCGTTGATCCAGAGCTCGTTCGTCAGCTCGCGGATGCCGTCGTCGACCCGAGCGACGTCCCGCACCAGGATCGGCCGGCCGTCGCGGACCGCGACGATCGTGTTCTCGACGTCCACCTTGCGCTCGAACTCGCCGATCGCGCGGATCAGGACCTCCCGGCCGGTCTCGAGCATGTCGCCGGCGGAGACGTTGCGGTTCTCCCGCGACAGGGCCAGGGTGACCTCGCCCGGGGTGATGCCGAGGGCAGCCATCCGATCGGCGGCGAGCTGAACCTGGATCTCCCGAACGCGACCGCCCTGGACGTCTACCGAGGCGACGCCGGGCAGACGTTCCAGTCGCCGGCTGATCGTCTGCTCGGCCAGGTGGCGGACCTGGCGCGCGTCGCCCTGCCCGGAAAGACCCAGGAAGACGACCGGCATGTCCGACAGGTTGAACTTGAACAGGGTCGGCTCCGAGGCGTCTTCCGGCAGCATGCCGCGCACGAAGTCGAGTTGCTCGCGGATGTCGTTCACCACTTCGTTCAGGTCGGCGCCCCAGTCGAACTGGGCCTGGATGCTGCTCATGCCCTCCGCGGACATGGAGTTCAGCCGGTCGAGACCGGTGACGGTGGCGAGGGCCTGCTCGACCGGTCGCGTGATCAGGCTCTCCATCTCTTCCGGCGCGACGCCTTCGTAGGTCGTCGTGATCGAGACCATGGGCATGTCGACTTCGGGCATCAGGTCGACGGCGAGCTGGCGCACCGCGACCAGGCCCAGCACGACGACGCACACGTAGAGCATGGTCACGCCGACCGGGCGGTTGGCGGCGAGACGGGAGAGGTTCACTGTCAAGGTCCGGCTGCCCGGGACGGAGGCGTTCCGCCCGGTGCGTCGGCCGCGTTCACCACTCGGACCGGAGCGCCGTTGCCCAGCTGCCTGTGGCCCATGGTCAGCACGAGCTCGCCGGCCGCCAGGTTGCCGTCGACGGCGCTGAACTCGCCCGAACGGCCGGCGACAGTGACCGGCCGCCACTCGGCCCGGCCTCCGGCGGGCACCAGAACCCCCACCGAGCGGGCGCCGTCCATCGCCACCCGCTCCAGCAGGGCGGCGCCGGGCACGATCAGCGCGTCGTCGAGGTCGCGCAAGCTGACGGAGACGTCGGCGTACATGCCGGGCAGGAGCAGGTCGTCGGTTCCGGTCAGCTCGCCTTCGACGAGCACGGTGCGATCGTTGCGCCGCACCTCGCCGGCGACCCGGCGCACCGTGCCGGAGAAGATCTGCTCGCCCGTGGCCTCGGTCGAGACGTCAAACGCGGCGCCGGCCCGGACGGCAGCCAGATCGCGCTCGGGCACGCGGAACTGAACCATCAGTGGAGCTTCCTCGACCAGCCGCAGCACGGGCGTGCCGGGTTGCACCAGGGCGCCTCGGTCGAGATAGCGGTCGGCGACGACGGCATCGAACGGGGCCCGGACCCGGGTGTTCGCGAGCGCCTCCGCGAGTTGGGCCTCGCGGGCCGCGGACTGCCGCACCTGGGCTTCGGAGGCAGCCAGGGCCGCCCTGGCCGTGGCGTACCGGGACGTGACCTGCTGCTGCTCCTGCTCCGACAGCAGGCTCTGGCCGTAGAGCTCCATCGACCGTCGGTAGTCCGCCTCGACACCGATCAGTTCGGCCGCCGCCTTGTCGCGGTTTGCTTCGGCGACGCCGAGCTGGCCGCGGGCCTCCTGGAGCTGGTTCCTGATGTCGATGTCCTCGATCACGGCGAGAACGGCGCCGGCCGCCACCCGCTGTCCGATCCGTGCCGGCACGTCGACCAGCAGTCCCGAGACCTGGGGCGCGATGTCGGCGACCTCGCCGACCAGTTCGCCGGAGTAGGCCGTGCGAACGGAGAGGTGTCCCCGGCGGGCTGCCTCGGCGCGTACCGGGACGGATTGGGCCAGCAGGGCGTCGGCGCCCGAGGCGGCGGCTTCGGACTGCGTCGAACGGCCGGAGGCGATGACGGCCGCGGCGGCCAGCAGCACCACTCCGACCGCTCCGACGGCGATCCATCGGCCGTTGATCCGTCGCGGCGGTCTGCCGGCGGGTCGGGAACCGGCAGGCGCTCGGCGCTCGGCGCCGCGAGCGTGCTTCGGCCGACCGGGCGCGCCGGCCGTCGGGGCAGCGGTTGCTCGGGAGCGGGGCGGTACGGGACCGGCGCCGGCCCCTCCGGACTGGACTATCGCCATGGTTGGGGTTCTCCCGGGTTGTTCCGTGCCGCCTGTTTCGTGCTGCGCCGCATGCTTCGTGCTGCCGCTCGGATCGTCTACGGGGCGCCGGGCCGGAAGTTGCCGCCGCCTTCGCCCAGCGCGGCGAGCACGGAGCCGAGGCTGTCGGCGAGGGCGGAGTAGAAGCGGATGAACCTGTCCAGACGGTCAACGACGACGTTGCCGCCGTCGGCGCAGGAAAGGAGCGTCTGCTTCATTTCCTGGGCCATGGCCTGCCGGTCGCGAAAGCGATCCGCGATCCGCTGCAGGAGGCCGGGATGCTCGTTGATCCGGAAGTAGTCGCGGCGGTCGCCCGGGCGGGTCACCCGTTCGATGACGCCCATGTTCTCGAGCAGGCGGGTGTTCGTGCTGATGCTGCCGCGGCTGACGCCCAAGCGCTCGGCCAGATGGTCGAAGCGAAGGGGCTGCGGCGACAGGATGAGCAGGCCGACCAGCCGGCCCGCGATGCGTGGCAGGCGGTCCTCTTCGAGTGCCAGCCCCATGCCCTCGATGAAGCGCACCTCGGCGGCGTGAAGGGCGAACTCGGCCGCGCCGGCGGGCCGGGCGGCTCGATCCGGAATGGAGATCGGTTCGGATGCGGTCATTGGTCAGAGATGATGGAACATCCGATTTGTTCTGTCAAGACTGAACAAGATGAACGGCATGAACGGACGCCTTGCCGACGATGACTCCCGCCCGTGATGGCCGACCTGCCCGCCCGGCCGCGGCAACGGGGGGCGGAGGAGGTCGCTTTCAGCGACTCTCAGAGACTTGCGTGGCCGGCTACCAGTGCGGCCCAGATCAATGGCAGAACGATCAGGGAACCGACGAAGAGTGTTCGGGCTCGAGCGTCAGTGCGCTGGCCGGCAAAGCGGACGGCGAGTACGGCGAAGGCGGCGCTGACGCCGGCGGCTGCGACTGCGAAGGCCGGCGGGGCCAGACCGACGGCGGCGGCAAGCAGGCTCGCGCCGATGAGGACGAGGGTCCAGAGGAGGGACTCTGCCGCGGTGCGGCGGCCGTCCGGGTCGACGACCGCCAGGACCTTGAAGCCGGCGCGGGCATAGTCGTCCCGGTAGAGCCAGGCCAGGGAGTGGAAGTGGGGCATCTGCCAGGCGAAGACGATGGCGAACAGCACCCAGGCCTCGACGGTCAGGGCGCCGCGGGCCGCGGCCCACCCGATCACCGGCGGCAGTGCGCCCGGTACGGCGCCCACCAGGACTGCCCAGGCGGTGCGGCGCTTCATCGGGGTGTAGATCCAGGCGTAGATCACCAGGGTCAGAAGCGCGACTCCCATCGCGGCCAGGTTGACTCCGAACGCAAGCAGGGCCAGACCCGCCGCGCTCAGGATGGCGGCGAAGAGCAGGCCTGCCGCCGGTGTGATGCCGCCGCGCGGCAGCGGACGGGACCGGGTACGCGCCATCAGGGCGTCCAGATCGCGTTCCGCCACCTGGTTGAATGCGGCCCCGCCCCCCGCGACGAGCGCGGCGCCCGCAAGCACAAGGAGCAGCGCGACGAGGTCGAACTCCGGCGCCCCGAGGTAGTAGCCGATGCCGACTGTGGCCACGGCCAGCGCATTGAGCCTGGGCTTGACCAGCGCCAGCAGGATGGAACCGCGTCCTGGACGCGCAGCCGCGGCAGCCGGAAGTGTCATGCTCCTGCCCGCCGGGGCGCGCCGCCGGCGCTGGCCGCGGAGTCGGCGGCCCGGATCGACTGCTCGCCGCCGAACCGGGCGCGGTGGACACGAAGGGCCAGGGCGACGGAGACGACCCACACGAGAGCGCCGACGGCCACGTGCGCCGTGTTGACGTGGGGCTGCAGACCGCTCCAGACGGTCCATGCGCCGAGGCCGATCTGAATCGACAGGACGGCGCCCAGAAGCACCGCGGGGCGGGCGAGCTCGGGCCGGTCCCGGTGAAGGCGGAACACCCGGACGATCAGTGCGGCAGCGACCGCAACAACGGCTGCCGCGCCCAGTCGATGCGCCAGGTGGAGACCGATGCCGAGACTCCACTCGGGCGGCAGGAGTCGTCCGAAGGCGAGCGGGAAGTCCGGAATCGCGAGTCCCGCGTCGTTGTGGCGCATGGTGGCGCCGAGCAGGATCTGCCCGTAGACGCAGGCCGGAACGATCAAGGCGAGACGCCCCAGAACCTGATCGTCCAGCGGCTCGGTCCGCCCGTAGCGGGTTCGCCAGCCCGGCGACGTGAACACGCCCAGGCTGACGACCAGGGCGAAGAAGACCTGCGCCAGCCCGGCATGGCTGATCGAGATCGGTCTGGGCAGCAGGTAGATCACCGTGATGCCGCCGAGCAGACCCTGTGCGACGACAGCGGCCAGCGCGCCCCAGGCGAGGCGGCGCACCCAGGCGCGGCTCTCGACGCGGGCCGCCCAGACCGCCAGACCGATCGTGAGCAGGCCGACCACGCTGGCGATCAGCCGGTGCCCGTGCTCGTAGAGGATGCCGCCCACCATCTTCGAGAACGGGAAGGAGAACATGAAATGGCCGTACGTGTTCGGCCAGTCGGGGACCGCCAGCCCCGAGTCCGTGCTGGTGACCAGACCGCCCGCCGCGATCAGCAGCAGGGACGCCGCGGCCAGCAGCCGAAGGTAGTGATGCAGCCAGCGCACGACCGGCGCACTCTACATTCCGCGCTGCCGCATTCCGGACCGCGGCGCCCGCCGGTTCGCGGACTGGGCCTTCTGCCTCGAGCAGCCGGTCCCGGGATGCCGGCTCGAGTACGAGGACGTGACCTTCGCTGGCGTCCTGACGTCAGGCAGAGTGGTCATCGCGCATCTGACGTCAGACGTGAAGTCGGCCGCCCGGCTCCGCTGCGGGGGCTGCGGGTCGAGGACGCGGTGGATCCTCATCGCCAGGCGAACACCGGCTGCTCGTAGTGGGCGACGCGGACGTCGTTGCCGCGGAGAACCACCTCGAGCATCTGGTAGACGATCGCCGCCGTCGGCGCATGGACCAGGCCGCCCCGGATCGGCATCGAGAGCACGGGGTGCTCGCTTTCGGGAATCTCCCGCAGCACCGGCACGTCGGGCCGGTCGAGGTCGATCAGGGGAATGCGGTAGGCGCGATAGACCTCGTCCGGGTTCGGCCGCAGCTCGCGGTAGTCGTCGCACCAGAACACGACCGGCGTGATGACGAAGCCGGAGCGGGTGCCGAAGTCGTCGAGCCGGCCCAGCACGGCGCCCGGCAGGAGGTCCAGTCCGACCTCTTCGTGGAGTTCGCGCAAGGCCGCCTGCTCGGGGGTCTCCGCCTCGTCGATCCGACCGCCGGGGAGCGCCCACTGGCCTCGATGACGACGCAGCCGGAGCGAACGCCGGGTAAGCAGGAAGCACCCGCGCCCGCCCTTGTCCGGCAGCAGCGTCACCGCCACCGCCGCGTGGGCGTTGGCCGGAGCGGCGCCGGTACGTCCGGACGCCTCCGCGGCCCTTGCCGCCGCGGCCTCCGGATCGAGCTCGCGCGGCTCGAAGCGCTCGAGGTTCCGCGCCGCCCGAGCCTGGAGGTCCGGGCCGTGCCGCGCCGGAAAGCTCACCCGGGAGACGCGGCCGCGGACTCCCGGACGGTCACGGCGCCTCCTCGCGGATCAGTTCGACGATCCGGCCCAGGACGTCCAGCCGTTTCGCCGCCGTGCTCCCGGCAGGGTTCAGGCGCAGCGTGGTCACGCCGGCGTCCCGATAGGCGCGGATGCGGTTGCGAATCCGGGCCTCGTCGCCGATCAGGTGGTTGCCGAGCACCATCTCGTCGGGCACCCGCGCCGCGGCCTCCTCTCGCTTGCGCGCGATCCACAGCGCCTGCACTTCCCGGGCCGCCTCGCTGAACCCGGCGCGCCGATACGCGTCGTTGTAGAAGTTGGTCTTTGCTGAACCCATCGCGCCCAGGGTGAAGGCCATGGACGGCTTGCGCCGGGCGGCCATCCGCTCCAGGTCGTCGCCGAACTCGACGTCGCCGCCGACCTGGATGTCCAGGTCGGCAAGACTGCGGCCGGCGCGCTCGGCGCCGGCGCGCAGCGCGGGAAAGAAGGCCTCCCCGTGTTCCGGGATGAAGGACGTGCCCAGCCAGCCGTCGGCCGCCTCGCCGGTGAACTCGAGCGACTTCGGCCCGAGCGTGGCGAGGTAGATCGGCAGTTCAGGCCGCGGAGGCTGCGACATGCGAATCGCCTTGCCCTCGCCGCCCGGGCGCGGCAGCGTGTAGTGCTCGCCGTCGTAGACGATCTTCTCGCCGGAGAGAGCGATCTTCAGGATGTCGACGTACTCCCGGAGTCGGCCGAGGGGCTTCGCGAAGGCCGTGCCGTGCAACCCCTCGACCACCTGAGGGCCGCTGACGCCGAGACCGAGGACGAACCGGTCCTTCGACATCGAGGCCAGGGACATGGCGGTCATCGCGGTCATCGACGGCGCCCTCGCCGAGATCTGCATGATGCCGGTGCCGAGGCGAACTCGCTCCGTGCGTGCGGCGAGGTAGGCGAGCGGGGTCACCGCATCGGTGCCCCAGGCCTCGGCCGACCAGACGTCGTCCACGCCCAGACGGTCCGCTTCGACGACGTACTCCGCAAGCGCCTGCCAGTCCGTTCCGGAAGCGTAGGCGCTCCCTATGCCGATCGCGGTCCGCATCGTGCCGGTCTCCTTCGGGCCAGTGTGGAAAGAGGTGCGGGGTCGGGTGGCGGAATCAGGTGCGGGAAGGGTCTACTGAACGGCCGTCGCGCGGACGTAGTAGTTCCTGCGGACGTCGGGCCGCTCGCTCGAGGCGGCGCGACCGACGATGGTCTGGACCAGGTCCTTGCCGTCCTTCGAGATCTGCCAGGTTTCCTCCACGTCCACCTCGAAGGGGAACGTGATCGTGTAGGAAACGGTCAGTTTCTTCTTTCGCCACCTGGCCCGGACCTCCTGCAGGTTGCCGCTGCGGAGGTTCGGCGCGGGATTGGGTCTGTTGTTCGTGACGTAGTTGACCCTGAGCGTGTGCGGTGCGGGCCAGTCGCTGCGGCGACTGGTCTGGATCAGCACGACGTCCTCGCCTTCCAGGCTGATCCCGATCTCGACGTCGGGCGGGTTCGCCGGTCGCCGGTCGTGGCGGTGCGGCCAGTCGGCGTCGCTGCGCGTGTGGTCCTTCTGCCAGATGCCGGCGATCCGCTCGTCCTGGGCGGCGGCCGGCGCCGCCATGACCAGGGCGCCGCCGAGGAAGGCGGCAAGGACGGCAATCGCTGGCCCGGTCCGGTGCATGGGCGCCCCCCTGTGGTCGCCGCTGTTCGTGATGCTGTCGTTCATGACGTTGTCCTTTGTCGGCTTGACGATGGGACCCCGGCCGAGCCCCGCCCCGAGCCCCGCCATTCTAGCTGCTGGCCTTGCGGCTCCTTCCGGGCTGCGTTTCGAGCAGTTTCGCGAAATAGCCGATCGTCTTCTCCAGCCCCGCCTCGAGGTCGATCCGCGGCTTCCAGTCGAGCAGGCGCTCGGCGCGGCCAATGTCGGGTTGGCGGGTCTTGGGGTCGTCGACCGGCAGCGGCTGGAACTTGAGCTCGCTGGCGCTCCCGGTCAGGCGCAGGATGACCTGGGCGAACTGCAGCACGGTCATCTCGTTCGGGTTGCCGAGGTTGACCGGCTCGGTCTCGGACGAGTTGAGCAGGCGCCAGATGCCCTCGGCGAGATCGTCGATGTAGCAGAAGGAGCGGGTCTGCCGACCGTCTCCGTACACGGTCAGGGCCTTGCCCGAGAGAGCCTGGCGGATGAAGTTCGGGACCACGCGCCCGTCGCGCAGCCGCATGCGCGGACCGTAGGTGTTGAAGATGCGGACGATCCGGGTGTCGAGGCCGTGGATTCGATGGTAGGCCATGACCATCGCCTCGGCGAAACGCTTGGCCTCGTCGTAGACCCCGCGCGGACCGATGGGGTTCACGTTGCCCCAGTACGACTCCGGCTGTGGATGGACCAGCGGGTCGCCGTAGACCTCCGATGTCGAGGCGAGGAGATAGCGGGCCCCGTGATGCTTGGCCAGGCCCAGCGAGTTGTGGGTGCCGAGCGAACCGACCTTCAGCGTCTGGATGGGCAGTTCCAGGTAGTCGACCGGGCTCGCCGGCGAGGCGAAGTGGAGGACGTTGTCGACGTGGGGGCCGACGTAGACCGGCATGCTGACGTCGTGCTCGATCAGGGTGAAGCGTTCGTTGCCGAGCAGGTGCTCGATGTTGGCGGGGCTGCCGGTGATGAAGTTGTCGACGCAGTAGACCTGATGGCCCTCGGCCAGCAGCCGCGAGCACAGGTGCGAGCCGATGAACCCGGCACCGCCGGTGACGACGGAGAGCGGTTCGCTCATGAGGCCTTCACTCCGGGAACCCTGATTCCGGGAACCGCGGCGGTCGGACCGATGTCCGGAACGGCGTCCGGGGCCGCGCGCGGCTCGCCCTTCGGAACCGCGTCGGCGCGTCCGAGCGAGGAGTAGACGAGGCCGGCGGCGGCTACCCGCTCGGGCTCGTACAGATTCCGCAGATCGACGATCCGCGGCTGGCGCAGCAACTTCCGCAGCCGATCGAACTCGAGGGCGCGGAACTGGTTCCACTCGGTGAGGATGACCAGCAGGTCGGCGCCGTCGGCGACTTCGTACGGATCGCTGCAGTAGACCGCCTCGGGACGGATCGAGCGGGCGTTGTCCATTGCCGCCGGATCGTGAACACGGACCGAGGCGCCGCGCGACAGCAGGGTCTCGAGCACGAACATCGCCGGCGACTCGCGGATGTCGTCGGTGTCGGGCTTGAAGGACAACCCGAGCAGCGCCACCGTCCGGCCCTTCGGATTGCCGAGCGCGGACTCGATCCTGGCGAGCATCCGTTCCTGGATCCGGCGGTTGACCCGCAGGGTGGCCTCGACGATCTCGACGCGGGCGCCGGCGTCTCGGGCCATCGAGACCATGGCTCGCGTGTCCTTGGGAAAGCAGGAACCGCCGAAGCCCGGTCCGGGGCGCAGGAACAGGGGCCCGATCCGCCGGTCCAGGCCCATGCCGCGCGCCACCACCTGCACGTCGGCGCCGGTGCGTTCGCACAGTTCCGCGACCTCGTTGATGAAGGAGATGCGGGTGGCGAGGAAGCTGTTCGAGGCGTACTTGATCATCTCCGCCGTCTCCACGTCGGTGACCACGATCGGTACGCCGCGGGCGCGCAGCGGCGAGTAGATCTCGAGCATGAGGTCGGTGGCGCGCTGGTCGCGGCTGCCGATGACCAGGCGGTCCGGGCGCATGAAGTCCTCGATGGCGGAGCCCTCGCGCAGGAACTCCGGGTTGCTGACCACGGAAAAGCTGCGGCCGTCGCCGATGATCTGCTCGATCATGCGGCCGGTGCCGACGGGCACCGTGCTCTTGGTGACGATCGCCTTGTAGCTGTTGAGCCTGCCGCCGATGGCCTGGGCGACTTCGCGCACGTAGCGCAGATCCGAGGAGCCGTCCTCGCGGGGCGGAGTGCCGACGGCGATGAACACCGCTGCGGCACTTTCGAGCGCCGACCCCGGTTCGGTCGTGAAGCGCAGCCGTCCGGCCCCCTTGTTCTTGGCGACCAGGGTGGCCAGCCCCGGCTCGTAGATCGGAATCCTGCCCGCGTGCAACTGGGCGATCTTCGCTTCGTCCTGGTCGACGCAGACGACATCCATGCCGAAGTCGGCCAGGCAGGCGCCCGTGACCAGGCCGACGTAGCCGGAACCGACGACGCAGATCCTCACCTGCGCTGTTATATAACAGTGGGTCGAAGGCGGGTCGGGCCCGCCTCTTCGCGACAACGCCTCTTCGGGACAACTCTTCGGGACGACTTCGGGGCAACCCTGCGGGTCCCCGCTCGCGGTGCGCAGAGGATCGGGGCCGAAGAACAGGGCCGAAGAAACAGGGCGGAAGGGACCGGCGGAAGCAACCAGGAAACTCAGGGTGACTCGATGAAGCGTGGAAGACGGCTGAGCAACGCGATCGCGACCCGGAAGTCGGTGGTCACTGCGCCCCGCAGTTTCTCGAAGGTGCAGCGGAACGAGCGGTGTCCGTGCGGCAGCGGCAGGAAGTACAAGGACTGCCACTTCACCGAGGGCGAAGCGTTCCTGCGCAAGCTCGAACGCCGGCGCTTCAAGGAGCAGCAGAAGGCGGACGGAACGCCCTGGTACGTGCGCTGGCTGACCTGATGCGCCGGCTGGCCTGATGCGCTGGCCGGCCTGATGGAGAACCTGACTTCAGACCGGCGTCGGCTCGGCCCTGGCGTCCACGGCCGCGTCGTGCTCCTGCTTCGCCTTCAGCAGTTGCGGCATGATGAGGTCGATGTCGCGGTTGTTCCACATGCCTTCCTTGCTGAACTTCCGGATCACCTTGGGCTGCTGCATGATGCCGATCCAGCCGCGCATCACGTCGATGATCTGGGCGGTCATGTCCTGACCCGCCTCGGAGGCCAGCCAGGCGCACACGGGGGCGATCTGGTCGGGGCTCTGCTCGGGAGCGTTCTCGTCGACCTGCATGCCGCGTGAGGCGCGCAGTTCGGCCGTCATTCGCGTCGTGGCGCCGGGAGAGATCGTGTTCACGGTGCACCCGTACTTGGCGAGCTCCAGGGCGAGCACCCGCGACAGGCCGGCGATGCCCGCCTTGGCGGCGGCATAGTTCGACTGGCCGAAGTTGCCGTAGAGACCGGATACGGACGAGAAGTTGATGATCCGGCAGCCGGTGCGGTTCGTCTCGCGGATGTACCGCGCGAAGGGCCGGCTGCAGCAGTAGTGGCCCTTCAGGTGGACGTCGAGCACCGCGTCCCAGTCCTCTTCGACCAGGTTGAAGATCGTCCGGTCGCGGAGAATGCCCGCGTTGTTCACCAGGATGTCGAGGGCGCCGAACTCGTCGATCGCGGTCTGGAAGATGTTCTGCCCGCCCTGGACGGTGGCGACCGAGTCGTGGTTCGGTACCGCCGAACCGCCGTTGCCGCGGATCTCATCCACGACTTCGTCGGCGATGCGCGAACCGCCGGTTCCGTCGGTGGCGCCGCCGAGATCGTTGACCACGACGTTCGCGCCTTCAGCGGCGAACCTGATCGCGATGCCCTTGCCGATGCCGCGGCCGGCGCCGGTGACGATTGCCGTTCTGCCGTCGAGGATTCCCATGTCCTGCTCTCTTTGTCGGTTGATCCTGTGTCGGATTGTTCCTGTGCCAGTCGGTCCCGCGCCGGTTCGTCCTGCGCCGTTCGTCCTGCAACGGCGGGGCCGGTATCCTACGCGACCACGGCGACGCCCTGACTCACCGCTTCCCGGCCTTCCGCGTTCAACACCCGGAAGGCGATCTGACGGGCGTCGTCGACATCGCCGGCGGGCGCGTGCTCCACGGTGATGGACCTGCCGGGGATGACCATGGCCCTGAATCGGCCGTGCAGGCGCTTCAGGCGGGCAGGGTCGCCGCCGCCGTGGGCTCCCAGGACCTCGCGTGCGGCAAGAGCCCAGGTGGCCGTGCCGTGGAGGATGATGTCCGGCAGGCCGGCACGGAGCGCCGCCTCGCGCTCGGTGTGGATGGGGTTCCAGATCCGGGCGCACTCCGTGTAGACGTGGGGCATCTCGCGGGGCACGAAGATCTCGCTCCGACTCGAGTCGGTTCCGTTCAGCCGGAGGCGCGGCGCCTCGGGCGCCCGTTCGAACTCGGTGTTCGTACCTTCGGTGTCGACGCCGCGGAAGATCGAGCGCGACCAGGAGGTGACGACGGGCCGCCCGTCGCCGTCCACCGTTTCCAGGCAGGTGGTGAGCAGGGCGCCGGCGCGGGTGGCCCGGACGCCCGCGTAGCGGCCGCGGGTGGTGAGCGCGTCGCCGGGCCGGATCGGCCGGTGGAAACGGGAGTCCTGGCTGGCATGGACGCCCCGCGCCAGTTCGTCCGCGCCGGCGCCCAGGAGTTCGCCGCCCCGGCCGTTGCTGACCACCGGCCACTCCAGGGATACGCAGTACGTGGGCGGCGCGGCGATGCCCTCGGCGCGGGCGTCGTCGAACACGGGCGCGCCGGTGTCGCCGATGCCGGCAGCGTAGGCGAGCGCGTCGCGCACGGTGATCCGGCGCGTCGCGGATGGCAGTTCGCTGCCGGCGGCAGCGGTGGAGATCGGCATCGGGTGTTTCCGTATGCTGGAATCAGCCGGGCAGTCGGGTCAGCCGCCGGCGTCGCCTAGGCGCCGTTCCAGGTCCTGGAGGCGGTTCTTCAGTTCGTCGAGTTCGGCCCGGGCACTGTCGCCGCGGTCGTCTTGCTGCGATGCGGCAGTCTGCCTGGCATCCGTTGCAGCGGACGACTCCTGCCGCCTGCCGGCGCCGTCGCCCTGTTCGCCGAAGACGCCCTCGACCTGGCGCGTCATCTGCGCGTGCATCTGTTCGACGATCGCGCGCGGTTCCCAGAGCCGCATCCAGGACGGATCGGGCGCGAACGGGTTGCTTCTCACCGTCTCGCGCACGCGCTCGTAGATCTCGCCGGCGCTCCTGAGGTACCACTGGAAGAACTCGCGGCCGGCCTGGTCGCGGGCCCGCACCAGGTCGCGCAAGAACTCGAGCGGCGGCCCGCGGTCGGGGTCCCTGGCGCCGTCGACGATGATCTGGGTCAGCACGTGGCGGGTCACATCCTCGCCGGTCTTCGAATCGACCACCTGGATGTCGTGGCCGCTTCGCACCATCTCGGCGACGCCGTCGAGATTCACGTAGCAACTGTTGCGGGTGTCGTAGAGCCGCCGATTCTCGTACTTCCTGATGACGATGGGGTCGGTCATCATGCGGGAGATCGTGCGGGAAACTGCGGGGGGATTGACACGGTGCAGCATGATATGCAGGATTCATGCTGCACTGCACAAGACGGGCGCTGTCACCGGACTTCGCCGTCGTCGAAGCAACCGTCGAATGCAGCCGCCGAACCGCCAGGCCGACCGGCCGAAACCACATCGACAATCCGAACTGCGGATCGTACCACTCGGGAGACTCGGAATGACGACCAGCACGACAGCCAGCACCACGACCAGCACCGCCAGGAGCACTGCGAAGGGCCTCACCCAAGCCTGGCGCGGCCCGATGCTCGACGCCAACCGCCGCATGCTCGACTTCCAGAAGCGGGCGTTCGACACCACGTTCGACATGGTGGCGCGCGTGCAGGAGCGCCGCGAAGAGGCGATCGTCAACTGGGTCGAGAAGTCCGAACGGCTTCCCGCCGAGGCCGGCAGCCTGGTGCGCGAGTGGACCCGGCTGTTCCAGGACGGCCGCGGTTCCTACCGCGCCGCGGTGGATGCGAGCTTCGGCCTGGCCAACAGCTACCTCGACTCGCTCGCTCCGCGGCCGACGGAGGAGTCGTAGAATCGACACGCCATGACCGACGACCGTCATGCCGCCAGACCTCCGGGGTCTCCGTCGCCGCCGCCTGATCCATTCGCCATGTGGCGCGAGTGGGTGACGCAGTCGGAGCACCAGCTGAACAGGATGTTCAACGACATGATGGGGACCGAAGAGTTCGCCCGGGCGTCCGGAAGCTGGGTCGAAGCGATGACGATGTTCCAGCAGACCGTGAACGAGAACGCCCGGCGCTACTTCCAGATGGCGGGCGTGCCGACACGGACGGACGTCGGCGAGCTCGCCGAGCGCCTTGTGGCGGTGGAGGAGCGGCTGCAGCGGATCGAGGCGCTGCTCGCGGCCGCCGTGGGCCGCAGGAACGTGCCGGGCGTGCAGGACCAGCTTGCCCGCCCGGCCCGGACCCGCCGTCCGCCTTCCGAACGCCGGGCGGCGGAGCAGCCCGAACGGCAGTCCGAACCCGGGACCGCCGCCGAGCTGGCCGACGCCGCAGCGCCCGAAGCGGTTGCCGCGTCCCGCAGGACGTCCGGAATTCAGACGTCCGGCAGGACCCGGGCCGAGAGCGAATGACGACCGCGACCGGCACTGCCGCCGCCGCGGCGACGCCCGGAGGCCAGCCGCTCCGGTCGGGAAACCCGTTGTCGTCGGGGAGCCCGTTGCCCCTGGACGTGGCCGGGACCCTCGACATGGCCGCGGTCGCCGACAGCGTTCGGCGCGAGGTGGAGCGCGCGTTCCGGCGCGGCGTCAAGGGTCTGGAGTACATCCGCACGGGCGATCCCGGCGTCGGCCTGACGCCCAGGGACGTCGTTCACGGCCGCGGCACCCTGCGCCTGTACCACTACCGGGCCCGGGTGGACGAGGTCTACCGGACACCGGTGCTGCTGGTCATGTCGCTGATCAGCAAGCCGTACATCCTCGATCTGGCGCCCGGCCAGAGCCTGATCGAGTTTCTGCTTGACCGCGGCTTCGACGTCTACATGATCGACTGGGGCACACCCCGGCCGGAGGACAAGCGGCTCCGGCTCGAGGACTACGTGCTCGACTTCATTCCGGAGTGCGTCGAAGCCGTCCATGAGCGCAGCGGCGAGCCCGACGTGTCCATCGCCGGCTACTGCATGGGCGGCCTCCTGGCGGCGCTGTACGCGGCGCTTCATCCCGACGCGGCCTCCGGCGGCCGGCTCCGCAACCTGGCCTGCTTCACCACGCCGGTGAACTACGACGGCATGGGCCTGTTCAGGACCTGGACCGACCCGGACCACTTCGATGTGGACCGGATCGTCGATCGACTGGGCAACGTGCCGCCGCAGATGCTCTACGCGTCGTTCAACCTCTTGCGGCCGGCGTCCCGGATCGCTGGCCGGGTGCGCCTCTGGGACAACATGTGGAATGACGAGTTCGTCGTCTCCTACCGCCGGCTCCAGCGCTGGGCCGCGGATCAGATTCCCTTCCCGGGCGAGTGCTTCCGCCAGACGACGAAGGAACTGCAGCAGCAGAACCTCCTGATGAAGGGCGAGTTCCGGCTCGGCGGCCGCCTGGTCGACCTGTCGAACATCCGCGTTCCCTTCGTCCACGTCGTGGCGGAGCACGATCACATCGTGCCGTACGAGGCGGCGCGGGACTTGGTGGGGATGGTCGGCGCCGAGGACAAGGAGGAGATCATGCTGAAGGGCGGCCACGTCAGCCTGGTGGCGGGGAAGAACGCGGTGCGCCGCCTCTGGCCGCGGCTCGAGCGATGGCTGGCCGAGCGGTCGGTGTAAGGGGCTCGCAACGATGACGGAATCCGGCTCTGCCACCGGCCGCGTGGCGATCAGGCTCGGCGCGATCGACCTCACCGTGCGGCCCATGCGCGCAGACGACCGCACCGCGTTGCTGGCGTTTGCCGACGGCCTGCCGGACCACGACCTGCTGTTCCTGCGCCGCGACATCCGGGACGCCGAGGTCGTGGACGAGTGGATCGCCGACGTCGAGTCGGGCCGGATGGAGACCCTGCTGGCCCTGGCCGACGACGAACTGCTTGGCTACGCCTCGATCGACCGCAGTCAACTGCAGTGGTCCTCCCACGTGGCCGAGATCCGGGTCGTCATCTCCGAGGATGCTCGTGGCAAGGGCCTGGGCCGGCTGCTGGTGGAGCAGGCATTTCAGGCGGCGGTCGCGTCGGGGATCGAGAAGCTCGTGGCCCGGATGACGCCGGACCAGAAGGGTGCGGTCGCCGCCTTCGAAGGGCTGGGCTTTCGCCCTGAGGGGCTGATGCGCAACCACGTGCGCGACCTCGCCGGCCAGAAGCACGATCTCCTCGTCATGGGACTTGACGTGGTGGCCTTCCATTCCACGCTCGAGAGCTACGGCGTCGGTGAACCCTCCGCGGGTTGAGAGAATTCAGGAGTCGAGGAGAAGGAGCCCATGCAAGACAACGTCGGACTGATCCTGGCCAAGCGCGCCTCCCTGTCGCCGGACATGGAGGGCTTCGTCGACGTGGAAACGGAGCGTCGCTTCACCTTCGCCGAGTGGAACCTGCGCTCGAACCGGACGGCCAATGCGCTCCGCGAACTGGGCGTCGGCAAGGGCGACCGCGTTGCGCTGCTGCTGATGAACAGCGTCGAGTACATGGAGACCTTCTTCGCGATCGCCAGGATCGGCGCCGTCTGCGTGCCGCTCAACTGGCGGCTGACGCCCGAGGAACTCTCCTTCATCATCCGCGACGCGGGCGCCGGGACGCTGGTCTTCGGCGACGAGTTCCGGGTCCAGGCGCTGGACCTGATCGCACGCGGCGGCGGCGAGAACGGCACCAGCGTGACGCGGTGGGTGCACGTCGGCCCGGACGAACAGCGGCCGGACGGTTGCCTGTCCTACCTCGACGCGACCACGGCCGCGAGCGACGCGGAACCCGAGGTTGCGGCCCGTGACAGCGACCTGCTCTACATCATGTACACCTCGGGGACGACCGGGCTGCCCAAGGGCGCAGTCCACACGCACGAGTCCGCGCTGTGGGCGGGGCTGACGATCATGGCGACCGCGGACATCCGCTACAACGACCGTTTCCTCATCTCCCTGCCGCTGTTCCACGTCGGCGCTCTGACTCCCGCCGCGGGCAACGTCCACCGGGGCAGCACCAGCATCGTCATGCGGGCGTTCGACCCGGTCCGCGCCTGGCAGCTGATCGACGAAGAGAACATCGACGTCATGCTGAAGGTGCCGGCGATGCTCAACTTCATGCTCCAGGCCTACGACCCGAAGCGTTGCCGGCACGACCGGCTCCGCTGGTGCATGAGCGGCGCCGCGCCCGTGCCCGTCAGCCTGATCGAGGCCTACGACAGGCTGGGCATCGAGATCCACCAGGTCTACGGCCTGACAGAGACCTGCGGCCCCGCCTGCCTGATCTCGCCCGAAGACGCGATCCGCAAGGCCGGCTCCACGGGCAAGGCCTTCTTCCACACTTCCGTGCGCGTCGTCGACAACGACGGTGCCGACTGCGCCCCGGGTGAAGCGGGCGAGGTGCTGGTCGCCGGCCGCCACCTGATGAAGGAGTACTGGAACCGCCCGGAGGCCACCGCCGAGACGATCGTGGACGGCTGGCTCCGCACCGGCGACGGCGCGGTGATGGACGAGGACGGCTTCGTGTACATCCAGGACCGGCTCAAGGACATGATCATCTCCGGCGGCGAGAACGTCTATCCCGCGGAGCTCGAAGAGGTCATCGTCCGTCATCCCAAGGTGCTCGAGGTCGGCGTCATCGGCCGCGAGAGCGAGAAGTGGGGCGAGTCCCCGGTGGCCGTCGTCGTCCGCTCCGACGAGAGCCTCCAGGGCGAGGAGATCCTCGAGTTCTGCCAGGACAAGCTGGCGCGCTTCAAGCAGCCGGTAGCGGTCCACTTCATCGACTCGTTGCCGCGCAACCCGTCCGGGAAGCTCCTGAAGCGGCTGCTGCGGGAGCGGTTCAACTGAGCCGGCGTCGCCGGGGATATCCGGGCACTCGAGCGGCGCCCGCGCGCAGCCTGCCGACACGCCTCCAGCAGCGAGCCGCGCGACGGTTGACGCCGAGGGAAACCGCGCAGAAGACCATCGGCCGAGTCCCGGAAGGCGCGGTCGAGGCAACCGACGGCAAGATCGCCTGATCTGTCGGATGGACCCGCACATCTCGAGCGGCGAGCCGTTGGTCGACGGGTGTCGAGCGCATCGTGGGGCAGCGCATCGTGGAGTCGAGGGCGCCTCGCCGACGGACCAACCCGCGGACCCGTTGCCGCGAAACGGTCTCGTCCTGCTGTGGGCAGTCAGAATCGGTATCGCCCTCGTCCTGCTGACGCCTCTTGTCGTCAGGCTGGACCTGGTCTTTCCGTGGGTCGTTGGCAAGTCCCTGTTCGCCCGCTCGATCATCGAGATCGCCTTCGCGTTCTGGGCTGCGCTCGTTCTCCTTCATCGCCGGTACCGTCCGTCCCGGTCCTGGGTGCTCGCCGCGTTCGCCGTCTGGCTGCTCGTCTCGTGCCTCGCGGCCGTGTTCGGAGTCAGCCCCGGGAGAAGCATGTGGTCCACCTACGAGCGCATGCAGGGCGTATTCGACCTCTTCCACTGGTTCGCGTTCACGCTCATGGCCCGGTCCGTGCTGAGGAACGCCGGCGACTGGCGGCTGCTCCTGGGCGTCAACCTCGTGTCGGGCGCCGCGGTATGCGCCCTGAGTCTGGTCGATCATCACGGCCTGATCGACGCGGCGTTTCTGGGGGGCGGCCCGGAACCCAGACTGCGTTCCACGCTCGGCAATCCCCTGTACCTGGGCCCGTACGTGACGCTCAACGCGCTGCTCGGCGCCGCACTCTTCGTTCAGGCTCTTGCACGGCCTGCCGGCCCGGTCGTTCGCAGCATCGGACGCGCCGCCGCCGCCGGCCTGTACGCGCTCATCGTGCTGGTCAACCTCTGGACGATGTGGTTGTCGGGCACGAGGACTGCGATAGCCGGCTTGGGCGCCGCGTCCCTGGTACTTGCCGTCTTCGCCGTGCGGAGCGGCGTGAGGCACGCCCGACGGGTCGAGGCGCGGCGGATCGTGGTCTTCGTCGTCGTCCTGATCGTGTCCGCCGTCGTTCTTGTGGGTGTCGCGACGACGACGACGATCCTCGAGGAGGTCGTCGAGTCGAGCGTCATGCTGCAGAGGATGTCGAACATCGGCCAGAACGTCAGCGCCCGAGGGCGCATCGATTTCGCCGCGGCGGGAATGCGGGCGTTTCTGGACCGACCGCTGTTCGGGTGGGGCCCCGAGAACTTCCTCATGGCATGGGGACGGCACAACAACGCCTCTGCCGTCGTCAGCGACCAGGTTCACAACAAGCCGGTTGAAGAGCTGGCCACCAAGGGCATCGTGGGATTGCTGTCGTATCTTGCGCTCTGGGCGGCCATGATGTCCGCGGTGTTCCTCTCGCTTCGAGGCCTGTCAGGCCGCGGCTGGTGCCGCGGCTGGTACCTGTGCCTCATCGGCGCCGCGCTCGTTGCCGGCTTCGTCGTCAACCTCTTCCAGATCGAGAATCCGGTGTCGATGATGCAGTTCTCGCTCCTCGCCGCACTTGCGGCGTCGGTCGAAGCGTCGCGGCGGTCCCGCAGACGCGTCCGCGGCGCCGACCCCTCGGGCATGACCGACTCCTCGAGGCTGCTGGCCTCGGGTTTGCCGGCAGCGCTGCGCACCTCGCTAGTTCGGTTTGCAGGGCTGCTGCCACGGGCCGCTGCCAGGCCTGCGAGAGTCGGGTCTGCCCTCGTCGCTGTGCTGGCGATATTCTTGCTCGTGCACCTGAACGTGCGCACCGCCGCCGCCGCCGCCGCCGCGTCGCGGGCCATCACGCCGTCCCGGCCGTGGTCGGAGCGGCTGGATGACTTCACTCGGTCCATCGGCGGGTTTCCCGCCCTCGGGAACAACGCTCGCGAGTTTCTTCTCGAAGCAGCCGCCTTGAGTCTCGGCGACATGTCTGAAGAGGAATTCCAGCGCACGGTCGAGCTTGTCGCGCTGGAGCTCGAGCGCGGTTCCGCCAGGGAACCGCAGAACTGGCTGCTGCAGGCCAGGGCGGTGATCTTCTACCAGTTGGCCACCACGCGAGACAGGGAGTACGTGGAGGTTGCCAGACGACATGTCGACCGGGCTGCCGAGCTGGCGCCCCGACTTCAGCTGGTCACCCGCCTGGTCAACGCCCAGGAAACTCTCGAGGCGGGCGGCCGCCTGGCCCCGGTTTCGCCCGACTGAACAGAGGGGCTACCGCCTGCTCATCGTGAGAATCGCCCAGGCAGTATGCAAGCCGATCAGCAGATCGAATGCCAGGCTGGCGTGCTTGATGTAGTAGAGGTCGTACTCCAGCTTGGTGATCGCGTCCTCCGTCGAGCGCCCGTACGAGTACCGGGTCTGGGCCCATCCGGTCAGTCCGGGGCGCACCGCGCACCGCTTCGCGTAGTGGGGGATGTCGCGTTCGAGTTCGTCGGCGAACTCCGGCCGCTCCGGGCGCGGGCCGACCAGGCTCATCTCCCCCTTCAGCACGTTCCAGAACTGCGGCAGTTCGTCGAGGCGGAATCGGCGCAGGAATCGGCCGAAGCTGCTCACCCGGTGATCGCGTTTCATCGCCCATTGCGGCCCGTGACGTTCTGCGTCGTTTCCCATCGTCCTGAACTTCACGAGCTGGAACGGCCGCCCCGCGAGCCCTACACGCCGCTGAAAGAAGAGGATCGGCCGCCCCACGTCCAGCCAGATGGCGGGAGCGAGCACGGGCAGCAGCAGCAGGACTGCAGAGCAGCCGACGACGCCGGCAACGATGTCCAGCGTCCGCTTTGCCAGCGAGGACAGATCGCCGGCCCCGCTGCCGGCGAACCCGAGTTCGGCGGCGGATCCCAGGTGCCGAATCGGAATGCGCTGCAAGAGCTGCTCATAGACCGTCTGCGCCTCCAGAACGTCGATGCGGCGCTTGCGGGCGTTCCCGATGGCCTGAATCAGCGCCGGCGTCAGCGGCCCGTCGTGGGCCAGGATCAGCTCGGACACGCGCCGCTCCGCGATGAGCCGTTCCAGGCCGTCCATGCCCATGATGGGCAACCCGTTCGCGTCCCCCTCCGGGCGTCGATCGCTGATGAAGGCCAGCACCCGACCATGCGGCGTCCTGGTCCGCAGAACGTCCGCGATGACGCGCGCCGTCGCTCCGGCGCCCACGATCACGACGCGATGCGGGGGCCATGCCTTCACGGCCACCCGAATGAAGACGAATCGCCACGCCATCGTCATCGAGAACGCGAGCGCCGCGAAGTACACGACGACGAGCCGCGGCAGCAGTCCCCGCGGCGCGGCGAAGAAGACGAGGGCATAGAGCAGGCTGACGACGACTGCGGTGTGCGCCGCGACCACTGCGCTGTCCCACGGGATCCACATCAGGGCCGGCCGTCGCGCCGGCCGCAGCAGGAGCGTCCACGGAACGACCAGCAGGAACCACGCCGCGTGCTCCGTGACGTATGTCCAGGTGAATGGACCGTCCGCCGCGATGCTCCACAGCAGGAGCGCGCCCGCCATTCCGCACGCGGCGGCCGTGACGTCCCCCAGGCACAGCAGGCGCGAGAGAGCGGAGCGTCCGAACAGCCTGCGGATCACGCGGTTCCTGCCGGCGGTGTCGGCAGGAACCGCGCCCGCTCGATGCCACGAACCGGATGGGCCAGCAGCACAAGGGTCATGGGCGGTTGCGGCGCCTGGCCTGCCGTTCAGCCGGCTCGTTGCCGGCCGGGGAGGGCGTCGGACCCGGTCGAACCGACGGGGACCGGAGCAGAAACCCGATTCCCCAGCTCAGGTGCATGGTTGCGAGGACCAGGGGGAGCAGGATCGCTGCGCAGGACCGGCGGCGGATGCCGACCATCAGCGAGCCGAACGTCAGGGTGAGAATGTACGTTAGCGGCAGCGCCGCTGCCGCCCAGGGGGGGGCGCCTGCCGCGGCCAGCAGCGGCGAGCCGGCCAGTCCCAGCAGCAACAGCGGGCTGGCGAGCTGCCGAGGCAGCAGGGAGGCTGGATGTCGTCGCGCCACGACCCGCTTCCACCGCCCGTAGTCGAAGTACTGCCGGGCGAGGTCCCGCAAGGTGTCGCGGGGCCGGTGGACGACCACGAGCGCAGGATCGAACCACACCGTTTCGCCGTGCGCCCGCAGCCGCCAGTTGAGTTCGTAGTCCTGGTTTCGAACGAGGGTGGGGTCGATGCCGCCCACCGCCTCCAGCGCATCGCGCCGAAAGACTCCCAGGAACACGGTGTCGACGGGCCCCTCCGAGCCGCCCAGTCGATAGCGGGCGTTGCCTGCCCCCAGGGGAGTGGTCATCGCCAACGCCACCGCGCGGCCGAAGAACGTGGCTCCTGTCGGCTGTTGCCGGCCTCCGACATTGGCCGCTCCGGTTCGCTGCAACGTATTCACCGCGCGGCGCAGGTAGCCGGGTGGGAACACCGCATGAGCGTCGCACCGCACGATGATCTCTCCGGTTGCCGCCCGGCACGCCGCGCGGATTCCGAACCCGGTGGTCTGTTCCGGATTGGGAACCAGTCTCACTGTCGGGTACAGCCGCCGAACGAGATCGGACGTGGCCCCGGTGTCGGAACCGTCAGCGACGATCAGTTCCACCGGGCCTTCGTAGTCCTGGGACAACACCGAGTCGATCGCCTCCCCGATCGTCGCCTCGGCGTTGCGGGCCGGGATGAAGACCGACACCGACGGCAGGGGGCGTTGCAGAGAAACTGTCGCAGGAACGGTGGTCGACTGTGGCACCGCCGGCGCGAACCGGTCACTGGCAGCCTGCGACACGGAGGCCTGCGTCGTGCCGAAAGCGGTCAGGCGGCCGTCCGGCAAAGGCGCGACGAGGAAGAGGCGAGGAGAAGAGAGGAAGCATGGCGTCCCGGAACAGCAGAAGGCGACGGGTCAAAGACCTGGTCTCGATGACCTGGCTTCAACCCGCCGCCCTTGGAACCCTGGACGCCGGAAACCCCTCTGGGGATCTGAGGGACCCGCGTCAACGCCGGTCCCTTGGTGTCCCCAAAGGGGGTCCCCGTGCTTCGTGTGAATCCCTTAGTTGACCGCCGGAAACGGGCTCTCCGGATCAAGTTCCACGCCCCGAGATGCCTCCGGCACAGGCGGACACTCAATGCTGAACATGGCCGTTGGCCCGTCAGTAGTGAACCCCGGAATCGTGTTCCTGGAGCTGGTGGCGCTGATCACCATTGCGGTGGGCGTGCCGCGATGCTGGTTGGTGCGACGACACGGATCAGCCGGTCCCGCTGTGTCCAGGTCAAGCGCCGGGATCGTCAAGGTCAGGCTGGCGGTCTGGTCCCCTTCCATGTAGCTGCCATCGTCCTTGTAGATGGCAGGCAGCGAGGTACCGTCCGGGCCGGTGTAGTTGAATGCCGCCGTCACGTCCCCATTGGGATTGATGGCGACGCTTCCCTCGTTCCCGATCGACACGGTGAGCGCCATGGCATCATCGCCTCGCGTGATCGTCGTGCCCTTGACCGAGTCCCCGTCTGCATTGTCGATCTCGAGGGTGTATTCGCCCGACAGCAGACAATCGCTGCGCATGGGGCCGCACTTCTCGGGCTCCGCCGCGGGGAGAATGTGCGGAAGAATGCCGACCCGTCCGCTGGTCGTGTCCTTGACCAGGGTCGCGTAATCACGGCTGGTCATCGTGATGTCGCCGCCCGACACGTCGAAGGGCGCCGTCTGCATGTTGGTCAGCACGCGATCCGGCAGCAGGTTCGAGACGGCGGAGTTCGTCTCGTCGTGGATCCAGTACCAGCCGCCGTCCTTCAGCCCGTGGATCTGGATCTCGCCGTCGTCCTGGTGGCAGGCGAGGCCGTTGTCCTCGGTGAACAGATGCGCGACGTTGCCGTCGTCGTCCGGATCGACCGACGCGGTGATGTTGATGTTGCCGCAGGTGACGATGAGTCCGACGCTGGTGAGCTTCTCGCCTTCCGCCATCGCCTCATCGTTGAACTCGCCGACGAAGCCGCCGCTGCCCTTGAAGAAGGGCACCACATGGCACTCGCCCTCGGGGCACTCGGCTGTCACCTCCGCCTGGGCAAACGCGAATGCCGGCACCAGGGCCAGCATGATTGCAATCGCTACCGCTTTCACAGTTTCTCTTCTCCTTCTCTCTCCTGGCGGCGGAGGGTTCCTCCTGACCGCGCTCGTTTCGGGACCCGGCGCTCGACGCGAGTACCGGAGTTGTTCTGCGACCCCGAGAACGTCAACTCGGGGGGCAAGCTCGACGGTCGCTCCATCACCTCCAGGAGAAAAAGTCTGCAGGACGACGCCCAGGAGAAGAATCCCCCCTGATGGGGCGCGCCTGCCTGTTTCCAGTGTCGTGTACGCTAACCCGGAACCGGCGACGGTGTCAACCTCGGTTCGGCCGCGCGGATAAGAGCGGATAAACCGGAACAGCCGATGGTCCCCGAGGACTGCGAGCAGGCCCTGTCCGAGTGGCTGGGGCTACCCCGTGCCGATGATCAACCGGCGCGGTCTGTTCCCGGAACAGCAACCAGTCCTCTGTCCCAGTCCTCGCCGTCGGGTACGACGGGCCGGATACGGCCGCTCACCGTCGGGATGCAGTCGCCGAACAAAGGTCGGGCGGATGGCCCCGGTGTCGGATCCGTTGGGCGACGATCGGTTCCACCGGGCCTTCGCAAGGCCTTCGTGGTCGCCGGGACAACACCGAGTACACACGGTCGTTCCTGCCTCCCGTCTTGGGGGCTTGTCCGGTTGTTGATTACCCCCGACCGTCGCCTCGGCGTTCCGCGGTGGGGATGAAGCCGACACCGACGGCATTGGCGTTGCCGAGGAACTGTCGTAAACAGAAGAAAGGCGACGGGCCAAAGACCTGGTCTCGATGACCCGGCTTTCGACCCGCCGCCCTGGGATGCACCGGAATCCGTCAGGAGGTAACCGCGGCCTCCTCCCAAGGGTCCTGTGCTTCGTGTGAACTCCCTTAGTCGACCGGGAACGGGTTCTCCGGAACGAGTTCCACACCCCGAGATGCGTCCGGCACAGGCGGACACGCGATGTGGTACATGGCCGTTGGTCCGTCGGTAGTGAACCCCGGAATCGTGTTCGTGGAGCTGACGGCGCTGATCACCACGCTGATCGGCGTGTCGCGAAGCTGGTTGTTGCGGCGACACGGATCATTCGCGTTGGTCAGGGAGGCAGCGTTAAACTTCGGGACCTTCACGGTCAGGCTCTCGGCCTGACTCCCGGGAGAGTATGTGCCACGGTCGGTGTAGATAGAAGGCACCACGGTGCCGCCCGGGCCGCCGGTGCGGAATTCCGTCATCACGGGATTAGCGGGTTCAACGGCGACGTTTCCCTCGCCCCCGATCGACGCCGTGACCGACATGTCGTCATCGCCTCGCGTGATCGTCGTGCCCTTGACCGAGTCCCCGTCTGCATTGTCGATCTCGAGGGTGTATTCGCCCGTCAGCAGACAATCGCTGCGCATGGGGCCGCACTTCTCGGGCTCCGCCGCGGGGAGAATGTGCGGAAGAATGCCGACCCGTCCGCTGGTCGTGTCCTTGACCAGGGTCGCGTAATCACGGCTGGTCATCGTGATGTCGCCGCCCGACACGTCGAAGGGCGCCGTCTGCACGTTGGTCAGCACGCGATCCGGCAGCAGGTTCGAGACGGCGGAGTTCGTCTCGTCGTGGATCCAGTACCAGCCGCCGTCCTTCAGTCCGTGGATCTGGATCTCGCCGTCGTCCTGGTGGCAGGCGAGGCCGTTGTCCTCGGTGAACAGATGCGCGACGTTGCCGTCGTCGTCCGGATCGACCGACGCGGTGATGTTGATGTTGCCGCAGGTGACGATGAGTCCGACGCTGGCGATCTCCTCGCCGTCCACCATGATGTCGGTGTCGAGCTCGCCGACGAAGCCGCCACTGCCCTTGAAGAAGGGCACCACATGGCACTCGCCCTCGGGGCACTCGGCTGTCACCCCCGCCTGGGCAAACGCGAATGCCGGCACCAGGGCCAGCATGATTGCAATCGCTACCGCTTTCACAGTTTCTCTTCTCCTTCTCTCTCCTGGCGGCGGAGGGTTCCTCCTGACCGCGCTCGTTTCGGGACCCGGCGCTCGACGCGAGTACCGGAGTTGTTCTGCGACCCCGAGAACGTCAACTCGGGGGGCAAGCTCGACGGTCGCTCCATCACCTCCAGGAGAAAAAGTCTGCAGGACGACGCCCAGGAGAAGAATCCCCCTGATGGGGCGCGCCTGCCTGTTTCCAGTGTCCGGCACACTAACCCGGAACCGGCGACGGTGTCAACCTCGGGTCGCCCGCGCGGACACCGGAAACAGCCGATGGTCCCCGAGGACTGCGAGCCGGCCCTGTCCGAGAGGCTGGGGCTACCCCCGTGTCGATGATCGGCGCGGGTCTCTGTTCCCGGAACAGCAACCAGTCCTAGGCCTCGCCGTCGGGTACGACAGGCCGGGTACGGCCGCTCACCGTCGGGATGCAGCCGCCGAACGAGGTCGGGCGATGGCCCCGGTGTCGGACTCCGTTCTTCGCAGCCCCCCTCGCAAGGCCTTTCGTGGTCGCCGGGACAACACCGAGTCACATGGTTATTCCTGCCCCTTCTGGGGTTGGCGTCCCGGAAAACAGAAGAATGGCGACGGTTCGAAGACATGGTCTCGATGATCTGGTTTCGACCCGCCGCCCTGGAAGCCTCTGGGGACCTGAGGAAAAGCCGACGCCGGCCCCTGATCTCCTCAAGGGGGGGGTGGTCCCGTGCTTCGGTGAATCCCTGGTCGAACGAGGAACAGGTTCTCCGGAACGAGTCCACGTGCCCCGCGTCAACCTTCGGGACTTTCAGGTCAGCCTGTCGGCGTCAGTACTTCCGTCGGTGGGACTCCCTGCCTTCTGCTCGTCGACCCGGGTAGCAGTCTTGACCTGCCAGGCAACTCCCGCACCAGCATCGTCTTTCGGTTTCGGCGCGCCCCCGTGCGGCCCGCGTCAGAACTCCCGCCGGCGGGAACCCGGACACGCATGGACGAGAACAGAAAAGAGAAGGGCGACGGGCGAAGACCATGGCCTTCGACCCGTCGCCCTGAACGCCGGAACCGGTGATGGGACAAGGGGCCGTGACGCCCCTACCCACATGCGTTCCGATTGGCTTCGTGTGGATTCCCTTAGTCGACCGGGAACGGATTCTCCGGGACGAGTTCCACGCCCTCGGAGCCCTCATCGAGAGCTGGACACGAAACCTCGTAGAAGGCCGATGGCCCATCATCCATCATGAAACCCGGAATCGTGTGCATGGACGTGTCGAGCGTGACAACCACACGGTACGGCTTGTCGCGATGCTGGTTGTTGGTGTAACACGGATCATCAGCTTCGGCCAGCGCTGTGGCATCAAGCTTCGGCACCGTCAATGTGATGCTCGACGTGGCCGTCAGCCCCGTCGTTGTGGTGTAGAGGTCAGGCACCGCGGTTCCGTCAGGGCCGCTGACAACGAAGTTCGCAGTCGGTTCCGTCGCCGGCTCGGCTCGGATGATTCCCTCACCCCCGATCGACACCGTGAGCTCAATGTCGTCGTCGCCTCGCGCGATCGTCTTGCCGTTGAACGACTCATCCTCGGCATTCTTGATCTCGACGGTGTACTCGCCCGTCAGCACGCAGCCCGTGCGCGTGTCGTCGTCGCACTTCGGGGTCGGGGTCGTCGCGGCGGGCGGCGGCTCGGGGAGAATGTGCGGAAGGATGCCGACCCGTCCGCTGGTCGTGTCCTTGACCAGGGTCGCGTAATCACGGCTGGTCGTCGTGATGTCGCCGCCCGACACGTCGACGGGCGCCGTCTGCGTGTTTTCCAGCACGTCCTTCGGCAGCAGGTTCGAGACGGCGGAGTTCGTCTCGTCGTGGATCCAGTACCAGCCGCCGTCCGTCAGCCCGTGGATGTTGATGTCGCCGCTGTCCTGATCGCAGGCGAGGCCGTTGTCCTCGGTGAACAGATGCACGACCTTCCCGTCGGCGTTCGGAGCGGCCGACGCTGTGGTGGTGATGTTGCCGCAGGTGACGACGAGCGTGGCCTCGGTGATCTCCTCGCCGTCCACCATGATGCTGGTGTCGAGCTCGCCGACGAAGCCGCCGCTGCCCTTGAAGAACGGCACCACATGGCACTCGGCGTCGGGGCAGTCGGCTGTCACCCCCACTTGGGCAAACGCGAATGCCGGCACCAGGGCCAGCATGATTGCAATCGCTACCGCTTTCACAGTTTCTCTTCTCCTTCTCTCTCCTGGCGGCGGAGGGTTCCTCCTGACCGCGCTCGTTTCGGGACCCGGCGCTCGACGCGAGTACCGGATTTGTTCTGCGACCCCGAGAACGTCAACTCGGGGGCAAGCTCGACGGTCGCTCCATCACCTCCAGGAGAAAAAGTCTGCAGGACGACGCCCAGGAAGAAGAATCCCCTGATGGGGCGCGCCTGCCTGTTTCCAGTGTCCGGCACACTAACCCGGAACCGGCGACGGTGTCAACCTCGGGTCGCCCGCGCGGACACCGGAAACAGCCGATGGTCCCCGAGGACTGCGAGCAGGCCCTGTCCGAGAGGCTGGGGCTACCCCCGTGTCGATGATCGGCGCGGGTCTCTGGGCGTGTCGGGTCGATTGCCTCCCCCGACCATCGCCTCGGCGCGCCGTCCGGCAAAGGCGCGACGCGGAGAATGAGGAAAGCACGGCGTCCCGGAAAACACAGAAGAAGGCGACGGTTCGAAGACCTTGAAGACTTGGTCTCGACGACCTGAGCTTCGCAACCCGTCGCCTTGGAACCCTGGGCGTGGGCGCCGGGAACCTCTCTGGGGACCTGAGGAAAAAGCCGACGCCGGCCCCCTGATCTTCTCGCGATTCGAGAAACTCGACGTGCTCATCGTCGATGCGTGAACAGGCCCCAGTCGACCCGGATAGCACAGTCTTGACTGCCAGGCAACTCCCGCATCGGCACCGTTTTCAGCGCGCCCCGTGCGCTCGCGTCCAACACCGCCAGTGGCGGGGACCCGGCCTCAGGGGGTTCGACGCGCATGGACCGGAAAAGAGGACAGAAAAAGAAAGGCGACGGGCGAAGACCATGGCCTTTGCCCGTCGCCCTGAAGGGGCCGCGACGCCCCGCTCTTTACCCACATGCGTTCTGGGTGGCTTCGTGAGATCCCTTAGTCGACCGGGAACAGATTGTCCGGGATGAGTTCCACGCCCCCCACGGCGCTACCCGGGAGAGGCGGACAGCGAACCGCGTAAGCGGCCGATGGCCCATCATCTGTGAATCCCGGAACCGTGTTACCGGAATTGGTGGCCGTGATGGCCACCACGATCGCTACGTCGCGACGCTGGTTGCTTTCGCCACACGGATCAGTCGTGCTTCGCTGGGCAAGAGAGTTGAATATTGGCATCGGCAAATCGATGGACGCCACATCAGTCCCGGTCACCCCCCCCCCGTATACGTTAGGCACGTTGGAGTTGCCGTCGAGGTCGGTGACAACGAAGTCCGCCGTTATTTCTCCAGTGCTGTCGACTTTGATGATTCCAGTGCCTGTGACCGACGCCGTGATCGTAAGGCTGGCAAGTGTTGATCGGGTGAAAGTGAAGCCAGCGATCTTGGTTCCGGCTATTATCGACGGAGCTGATATCTCGATATCGACTTCGTAATCGCCCGTCAGCAGGCAACCCTTGCGCCTGCCGCCTTCGCACTTCGGGGTCGGGGTCGTCGCGGCGGGCGGCGGCTCGGGGAGAATGTGCGGAAGGATGCCGACCCGTCCGCTGGTCGTGTCCTTGACCAGGGTCGCGTAATCACGGCTCGTCATCGTGATGTCGCCGCCCGACACGTCGACGGGCGCCGTCTGCGTGTTTTCCAGCACGTCCTTCGGCAGCAGGTTCGAGACGGCGGAGTTCGTCTCGTCGTGGATCCAGTACCAGCCGCCGTCCGTCAGCCCGTGGATGCTGATCTCGCCGCTGTCCTGATCGCAGGCGAGGCCGTTGGCCTCGGTGAACAGCTGCACGACCTTCCCGTCGGCGTTCGGAGCGGCCGACGCTGAGGTGGTGATGTTGCCGCAGGTGACGACGAGCGTGGCCTCGGTGATCTCCTCGCCGTCCACCATGATGCTGGTGTCGAGCTCGCCGACGAAGCCGCCGCTGCCCTTGAAGAAGGGCACCACATGGCACTCGGCGTCGGGGCAGGAAACGCTCGTCTTTGCCGGCTCGGACACGCCGCCCTGCGCAAACATGAATGCCGGCACCAGGGCCAGCATGATTGCAATCGCTACCGCTTTCACAGTTTCTCTTCTCCTTCTCTCTCCTGGCGGCGGAGGGTTCCTCCTGACCGCGCTCGTTTCGGACCCGGCGCTCGACGCGAGTACCGGAGTTGTTCTGCGACCCCGAGAACGTCAACTCGGGGGCAAGCTCAACGGTCGCTCCATCACCTCCAGGAGAAAAAGTCTGCAGGACGACGCCCAGGAGAAGAATCCCCCTGATGGGGCGCACCTGCCTGTTTCCAGTGTCGTGCACGCTAACCCGGAACCGGCGACGGTGTCAACCTCGGCCTGCTGCCAGGATGCGAATGGGTCGGCTGCGGCAAGCGCCGGGCGTGTGACCGGAGCCTTCTTCGGCCAACACGCGCGAAGATCGCGAAGATGACGGACATGGCGGAGGATGAGGATGGCGCCGCCTCGGACCGTCGCCCTGAACGGGATAGTCTTGATGGCGCAGCGGGCAGCGGTCGCACGGTGCCCGCAAAGAGGCTCCGGTCAGCAGCCTGCGGCCAAGGCCGGCGAGCAAGGGAGCGCGTGGGTGTTCCGGAGCATCAGGAGAGTGACCTTGTCCGAGTACCGATTCCCGAACAACTGCATGTGCGCCTGCCGCCCGAGCTGCCGCCAGCGCGAGGTTGCATGACAGGCGCGGCGACAGACACGCTGCGCACGGCCGAGACGCTGGCCAGGCCGGAGTCCCTGAACGGCAAGCTGCGGCCCATGCCCGCGCTGTGGACGCGGCGGTTGCCGACGCGGTCGGCGACCTGGTGACCCGCGATCAGCTGCGTGCCGAGCTGGCGGTGACCCGCGATCAGCTGCGTGCCGAACTGGCGACGACCCGCGACCAGCTGACCTGGCGGCTGCTCGGCGGCCTCGGTGCGCTGCTCGCACTGTTCCGCCTGTCAGGGTGGCTGTTCCCGTGAGAAGCGGGTTTTTCAGGCTGCGCTCTGGTCCCGGATCGGGAAGGCACGCCCCCATCCTGGATGCCAGCTGGCTCGGCGGCTCGCCGCGATGGCGTCGATCCGCCCGCAGCCCGGACTCGATGAAGACCGGGATGCCGTACCGCCCGCCCGGCTGACCGCGCATCGGATTCGCGCGCTTCCGCCGCCGACAGTCCGACAGACAAGGGGCTGACAGTTCGACAAGGATGCGAGCCGTGCAGCTTTCGTCTGCATGCTCGCTTCACCGGGTGAGCGCCGCCCTGCCTGCAGGATCAGGCTCTACCGGCGGGGATCAGAACGAGGCGCCGTGGGACCTGCCCTCGGACGCTCAGGCGCGAGGCTCTGGCGCGTCTGGCCGAGCGCACAACCTGGCCCAGCACAACCGGGCCGACATACCCCGACTTCCATGCCGAGCGTCCTGTCCGGCGGCCCTTTCTCGCCGAGCCGGACCCTTGGCGCCGGTCGAGGTCCTCCTCGGGCAGCGCGGCGGCTCGCCTTGTGCCTTGCACACGTATGCATTGTTGTGCTAGGTATGAGGCCGGTGGACGTTCCGGTCGATTGCGGAGGATGAAGAGGGGAGATGAAGAAACTGCGGGGGACGAAGATGAACATCGGCAAGGACCTGGTAGCCGCCTCGGCTGCGCCGCTCGTGCTGGCGATCCTGGTCGAGGGCGACAACTACGGCTACGCGATCATCAAGCGGGTGAGCGAGTTGTCGGGCGGCCGCCTGCGGTGGACGGACGGCATGCTCTATCCGGTGCTGCACCGTCTCGAGCGGCTGGGCCATGTCGAGGCGCGCTGGGCGACAGCGAAGAGCGGCCGTTGCCGCCGGTACTACCGCATCACCGAGGCGGGGCGGGCGCACCTGGAGACGCAGAGAAGGCAATGGCAGGCGGTGGACGCCACGCTCCGGGAGGTCTGGATGGTGTTCTTCCGGGCACCGGATGCAGGACAGGCGCCGCGGCGATGGGGGAAACGATGGGGGATTCGACCGGCATGGTGACACGCGGCGATCCGCCTGATCCGCTCGAGACGCGGATAGAGACGCGGATAGAGACGCAGATGACGCAGTGGCGGAACTGGCTGCGGCGGCGGCCCGCGATCCGCGATGCGGACGTGGAGGAGCTCGAAGCCCACCTGCGCGACGTGGTCGCGGAACTCCGTGCCGGCGGCCTCGCCGGCGACGAGGCGTTCCTGGTTGCGGTCAAGCGGATGGGCGGCCTGGACGCGGTGTCGCGCGAGTTCGCCCGCGAGCAGTCCGAGCGGCTGTGGAAGCAACTCGTGGTGGGAACGGCCGCGGACGGGGCGTCGAAGCGGCGCACGCTGCGCGAGACCGTCGTGATGATCGCGCTGGCGCTTGCCGCGGCGGCGGCGATCAAGCTGCCCGAGCTGTTCGGCTATCCGCAGATCGGAGCGGGAGAAGGTCTCTTCGACAACGAGGCGGCCCCGCACTTCCGCAACATGAGCTTCTTCGTGCTTCCGTTTCTCGCCGGCTACTTCGCCTGGAAGCGCCGGTTGAGCCGGGCGGGGTGCGTCCGGCTGGCGGCGGCGTTCCTCGTCGGCGCGATCGCCATCAACGCCTACCCCTCCGCGCCCCCCGGTGACACGCTGACGCTCGCGGCGCTTCATCTGCCGATTGCCCTGTGGCTTGCCGTGGGGTTCGCCTACACCCGGGGGCGCTGGCGCGCCGGCAGCGGACGGATGGACTTCGTGCGCTTCTCCGGCGAGCTGTTCATCTACTACGTGCTCATGGCACTGGGCGGCGGCGTCCTCATGGGGATCACCGGCCTCACGTTCGCCGCCATCGGCCTGGACGCGGAGCGGTTCGTTCTCCAGTGGCTGTTCCCCTGCGGCGCCATGGGGGCCGTGATCGTCGGCGCCTGGCTCGTGGAAGCCAAGCAGAGCGTGGTCGAGAACATGGCGCCCGTGCTGACGCGCCTGTTCACGCCCCTGTTCGCCGCCGTGCTGCTCGTGTTCCTCGGCGCCATGGCGTGGACGGGGAGCAGCATCGGCGCGGACAGGGAGGTGCTCATCGCCTTCGACCTGCTCCTGGCGACCGTTCTCGGACTCCTGCTCTATGCGGTCTCGGCGCGCGATCCGGAGGCCCCTCCGGGCCTGTTCGACGCGCTGCAGTTCCTGCTTGTCGTCTGCGCCCTGATCGTCGACGCCCTGGCGCTGGCCGCCATTGCCGGCCGAATCTCCGAGTTCGGAGTCAGTCCGAACAAGATGGCGGCGCTGGGCGAGAACCTCGTTCTGCTCGTCAACCTGTCGTGGTCCGCCTGGCTGTACGGCCGCTTCCTCACCGGCCGCGGACGGTTCTCGGCCCTCGTGCGCTGGCAGACCGTCTATCTGCCCGTGTACGCCGCGTGGGCCGCGTTCGTCGTCCTGGCGTTCCCGCCCTGGTTCGGTTTCAGGTAGGTCCGCGGCAGGCAGCTCCGGAGGCGGCGGCCCGGCAGTCCGCGGCGAACACGGAACGCGGTGCGTTGCACCGGCGTCGCATCGCGAAGTGTCGCGTCCGCCTTCGAGCCGCGGCCAAGTCGCGCTGCATCGGAAACGTCCATGCATCTCGGTCCGACATCGTGCTCCTCGTTCGCACACGGCCCGACATGCTCCCTCGTCCTCCTTCGGCGCGCCTTGCCGGACGGACGCCTGACCGCTTTCGGTGCGACGCGGACTTCTGCCCAGGGACTGTTGGAAGGGATGGTTTGCGGGGTTGACCCCGATCGCCCAAAGGTGACAGGGTTCGCGCATTCGGCTCGAACATCTCGCACTCTGTCGAAGAGGAGTGCCGAGAGGAGTATGGCGAACCTCATGAAACGGGGAACTGAACGTGATGAAACCGGGAACTAGGATGTCTTCTCGAACTGCCGCGGCTGCGGTCGCGGTTCTTGCCCTGGCGGCGGCGCCGCTTGCGGCCCAGGACTTCGAGCCGAAACGGCTGTCGGACGGGCGGCCGGATCTGAACGGCATCTGGCAGGCGTTGAACGAGGCCAACTACGACGTGGAACTGCACATGGCGCGCGCCGCCATGCAGTTGCGGGAAGGGCCCCACGGTCCGCTGCCAGCGGCCGAGGTCCTCAACTTCGGCGCGGTCGGCTCGGTGCCTCCCGGCATGGGCGTGATCAAGGGCGGCGGCAGGATCCCGTACACGGACGAGGCCCTGGCCAGGAGAGACGAGAACAGGGCCAGCTGGTCCACCCGCGACCAGGAGATCTTCTGCTACCTGCCGGGCGTGCCGAGGGCGACCTACATGCCTCAGCCGTTCCAGATCTTCCACAGCGAGAGGGCGGTCTTCATCGCCTACCAGTACGCTGGCGCGGTGCGCGACATCTACATGGAGGAGCCGAAGCCCTCCCAGGTCGACAGCTGGATGGGTACGTCCTACGGCCGCTGGGAGGGCGACACGCTGGTCGTGGACGTCAGCGGCCTGCTGGCGAAGGACTGCGCGGAGCGCGAGGGCGACATGCCCGGCTGCGGCGGCTGGCTCGACCGTTCCGGCAACCACTACAGCAACCAGTTGAGGGTGGAGGAACGCTACACGCTCACTGGGCCGAACCACCTCCACTACGAGGCGACGCTCACGGACCCGATGACGTACACCGAGCCGTGGACGATCGAGATGCCGCTTTACAGGCGGATGGAGCCGAACGCCCGGCTGATGGACTTCCGTTGCGTCGAGTTCGTCGAAGAGCTGATGTACGGCGAGTACCGCCGCCACCCGCTGCCGCGGATGAAGCTGGTCGAATAGCACAGCCGGTGCCGGAAGTCCGTGCCGCTCGGATGCAGCGCGATTTTTCTCCACGGGCGGGCTGCTAGAGTCCGCCTGCGGATCGCCGAGTTCCAGGAATGCAGAGCGCGCTCCAACTGATCGGGACAACGCCGGGAAAGCCGCCCACAGACCCTCCAGACACAGGAAACCCCCCAAGACACAAACCGAGGAGTGAGATGTCCATGAACAAGCGAGCCATGATCATCACGGGGATCGGCATCGTCGTCGCCGCAATCGCGGTGGCGGTGCCGCTGGTAGCTCACCACGCGTTCGGCGCCGAGTTCGATCCCAATCGTCCCCTGCTTCTGAAGGGCCCGGTCGTCAAGGTCGAGTGGGTCAATCCGCACACCTGGATTCACATGGAGCACACCGAGGAGGACGGCGCAAAGCACGTCTGGATGGTCGAGGGCGGCACGCCCAACACCCTTCTGCGGCGCGGCCTCTCCCGCGACGATCTGATGCCCGGCACGGTCATCATCGTGGACGGCTACCAGAGCAAGGACCGCTCGCGCCGTGCGAACGGTCGTGACGTGACCTTCGAGGACGGCAGCAAGATCTTCATGGGTTCCTCGGGTACCGGCGCGCCGCGCGACGGCCGCGACCCGACCGAACCGCCCCGGTAGCGTTCCCGCCTTCGGACCCGGCCGGCCCCGGTAGTCGACTCTCCGGTAGTCGACTACCGGGTGCGCCGTCCTTCTGGCCGGCCGGCCTCCGGGCTTTCCGTGCGGGCAGCTCTGCCGGGCAGGCAGCTCTGGTCGGGATCGTCGCCGGGTGCCGGTTTCCGGGAGTGCGTACTGCCAGGCGCGTGCCGGGCCGTTTCCGCAGCCGCAGCGCGGATTCGCCCGCCACGCTGCCGCATCCGGGCTCGCGGCTCCAGGGGCTCGCAGCCGGCTTCAGCTCATCCGACGCCTCAGGCGTACTCCGTGGCGCCTGAGGCGTCTTGCCGCCGGGACGAGGGAAGAGGCCGAGGAGAACAGGCCGCCTGCCAGCAGAACGATCACGACGATGTCCCGGAGCGGGCGCCGGTGGTAGAAGCCCGGGAAGTCGAGCCGGTGCAGGCCTCGGTACAGCCAGCGGTCGATGCGGCTCCAGCGCTGTTCGCGGTGGACGATGCGGCCCAGGGCGGGATCGAGGTAGAGCCAGGTCCGGTCTGCATCGTTGAAGCGGACCCGGAGTACCGGCAGCGCGGCCTGGCCGCGCCTGCGATCGCCGTAGTAGGCGTCGTGTTCGGTCAGTCGATCCACGCCTAGCACCTCGGCGCCGGGCATGGCCCTGGCGGCCGCGGCCAGGAGTTCCTGGCGGTCGAAGCGGCGTGTCTCTCCGCCGCTGCCGGGCGTGACGAGCCGGTGCTCGAACGGCTGCACGGTAGCCAGGAACCCGGAGGGACTGCCGAGGTACGGAGCTCGGCGGCGGTCGCTTTCCGCCGTGGCTGCTCCGGGAACGCGGGCATCCCTGCCTGCATTCGGCCCGGCGTCGTTGCGGCCGGATGCGCCGACCGATGCACCGGGCGGACGGTAGGCCAGGATCAGGGGCTTGCCGTCGAACGAGAGGAGCTCGACCTCGCGCAGCGGGAAGGACTCGGAGATCGACCGCAGGCCGGTGCGGATCGAAGCCGGATCGAAGTCGTCGAGCCACGCCTCCTCCGATCCGGCGACCGCGGCATGCTGCTCTGCGCTGGTCGTTCTCCCCGCGTGCCAGCCGAAGGGGTCCATCGACAGGGCCCCGCTCAGCACCCAGGTGAACGCCGCGGCGCCGAAGACCAGGCCGGAGTAGTGGTGCCAGCGCATGATGCCGGAGTACGGCGAGCGCCTTCTGCGCGCATGGCGGAGTACGCCGACGGCAAGGCCCGACAGGGTCAGCACGCAGCCGGCGGCGGCCGCCCAGACGACCAGCTGGTACCAGAGCGTGGAGTGTGAACGGAGCGGCGTGAAGTAGAGCCAATGGAAGACCGCGCCGGCGGCGCCCCAGAACCGGGACGCCGCGCCTGTTTCCATGACCACTTCAGCCGTGCGGTCAGAGACATAGAGCACATCGCTGCCGGCGCGGATCCGGTGGAGGGGAAACAGTGAACGGAGTTGCAGTGTCCACTGGTCGGGGCGGGAGAGAAGCCGGTCGTACCTGGTTGGCTGCCGCGCGGCCTCGTTGAGCCGTGGTCGAACGAACTGGTCGGCGATCGCGGTCGACTGGCTTGCGGACAGTTGCAGCATGGGGCTGCCGGTATCCGCGTGGACCGCGGTCCATCCGCCGGCGGTGCGGAACCGGTAGATGGGCCGGTCGCCGGCCATGCCGAGGCGGACTTGAAGCGCTTCCTGGCCGCCGGCAGCCAGGCCGGCTGCTGCCGCCGCCTGCGCCGGACCGATGCGGACCGCCTCCAGGTCGAGCGCCGACAGCCGGTTCAGCCGATCGCCGGGGTCGAGCGCCGGCATCCGCGCGTACATCATGACCAGCGCCGAAGCGAACCAGACGACGAACAGCAGATTGCCGGCGATGCCCAGCCAGCGGTGGAGGAGGATCAGCCTGTGCCGCAAGGAGGGCCCGGTTCGTTCAGGCTGTCGAAGAGCGCTCGCACGATCGCGTCACGGAGGAGAACGGCGTGGCGGCGTTGGGGCGTCAACACGGTGTGTCAGGCTGCATGACTCCTTCAGGGACACTGCCTTCAGGGACACTGGAGCGCTACGGCCGCGATACGGCCTGCTGGCGGAACCGATTCGGATCGTTGGCCCAGTACTGCGCGTGACAGCCGGCGCAGGAGAAGTAGATCTGCTCGCCGGTATCGAAGATCCCCTGGACGTCTCGGGCGTCGGCGGCCTGCATCGCGGCGTCGCCGGCGTCGATCATCTGCCGGCACCAGGCGACCCAGTCGCCGTCGTCCATCCTGCGCCGGTCCATCATCAGCAGATTGCCGGCTTCCGCGACGGTGACCGCCGAGTTGCGCACCCGAAACCAGTCCTCGTCCGTCTCGGGCCGGATCTCGATCGTCTCCTCGGCGGTGATGATCGTGCCGGCCGATGCCCAGATGTGATCGGCTGCCGGCTCGATCATGGAGGCCATCAGCAACCTCACGCCCGCGATCTCGCGGAAGCGCGGCCCGGTTTCCTCGCTGGCGCAGGATGCGAGCGACACGGTCGCCGCGGCGACGGCAAGCAGGACGGGAAGCCTCCCCGCGCTCCTGACGACGGTCATGACGGTGGCGGAGTGTAGCGGAATCGCCCGTCGCCGGCTCCGCGCCGTCCATTCGGAACAGGTTTTTGGAAACGGGTTATCGTATGCGCCCGTCACGCACAGCAGGAGACCGCCCATGCCAGCTCTCGACGGTCTGCGCATTCTCGATCTGACGCAGTACGAAGCCGGGACTTCGTGTACCCAGGCGCTCGCATGGCTGGGCGCCGACGTCGTCAAGGTCGAGCGTCCGGGGACCGGCGACCCCGGGCGCGGCCTCGCGAGCGGGCGGTCCGCGGCCGATTCCGAGTACTTCATCAACTGGAACAGCAACAAGCGCAGCATGGCGATCGACCTCGCCTCCGAAGAGGGCCGCGATCTGCTGCTGAGGCTGGCGCCGCGATTCGACATCCTGGTCGAGAACTTCGGACCCGGCGTGGTCGAGAAGCTGCGCCTGGACTACGACTCGATCCGCGATGTCCACCCCGAGGTCATCTACGGCCGGATCAAGGGCTTCGGCGCCACTGGTCCTTACAGCCGCTACAAGTGCTTCGACCCGGTGGCCCAGGCCGCCGGCGGCGCGATGTCGATCACCGGCGAGGACGGCGGCCCGCCGCTGCGCCCCGGAACGACCATCGGGGACTGCGGAACCGGCGTGCTGATGGCCCTGGCGCTCTGCGCGGCGCACGCCAGCAGGCTCCGCACCGGCAAGGGTCAGCTGGTCGAGATCTCGATGCAGGAAGGCGTGACCTGGTTCATGCGCACGGCGGTCGCCATGGGCGGCGACTTCGGTGCCAGGCCGGCGCCGCGCAGCGGCGCCGGCCGCGGGGCGATGATGAACCTCTATCCCTGCAAGCCGTTCGGACCCAACGACTACGTCTATCTGCTCGTGGTCACGAACCGGATGTGGAAGGCGCTCTGCGGCGCCATGGGCCGCGAGGACCTGGCCGCAGATCCCCGCTACAGTACGCCCCGAAGGCGTTTCGAGAACGGCGGCGATCTGGTGGAAGTCATCTCCGACTGGACCCGTCGCCGCACGAAGCACGAGGCGATGGCCATTCTCGGCGCCGCCGGCGTCCCGGCCAGCGCCGTGCTCGACACGCTCGACCTGTTCGCGGATCCCCACCTCAACGAGCGCGGCTTCGTGCACACCGTCGACCACGAGGCCCTGGGTCCGGTCCGAGTGCTGGGCTCGCCGATGAACCTCAGCGACAGCCAGGTCGAGATCGAAGCGGCGCCGCTGCTGGGCCGTCACACGGACAGCGTCCTGGCCGACGAGCTCGACCTCTCCCAACCTGAAATCGACCGGCTGCGCGCGAACGGCGTGCTGGGCGCGGCGCCCGATCCCGCCCAGGCCGGCCAGGAGACCACGACATGACGACCGCCACCGGCGACAGCCTGATCGCCCGCAGCCTGAAGCAGCAGGGTGTCGACTACATGTTCGGCATCGTCGGCTTCCCCGTCTACGGCGTCGCCCACGCGGCGCAGCAGGCGGGAATCCGGTACTACGGCTTCCGCAACGAGCAGGCGGCCAGCTACGCGGCCGGCGCAGTGGGCTACCTGACGGGGCGGCCCGGGGCCTGCCTTGCCGTGTCGGGCCCGGGCATGGTGCACGGCATCGCCGGTCTCGCCAACGCCGAGAAGAACTGCTGGCCGATGCTGCTGCTGGGCGGCGCCAACGACCGCTATCAGAACGGCCAGGGCGCCTTCCAGGAGTGCCCCCAGGTCGAGGCGGCGCGCCCGTTCTCGAAGTACGCTGCCGAGATTGACGCCGCGCAACGGGCGCCGTTCCACGTGGAGCAGGCGGTCCGCACGTCGATCTACGGTCGTCCGGGCGCCTCCTACCTGAACCTGCCGAACGACGTGCTGACCGCCCGGGTCGACGAGGAGGATGTCGAGTTCCCGCCCCGCTGTCCGCCGCCGCCGGTTTCGCTCGCCGACCCGCGGGACGTCGAGCGTGCCGCGGCGGTGCTGCGCGAAGCGAAGAACCCGCTGCTCATCGTCGGCAAGGGCGCCGCCTACGCCCGTGCCGAGAGCGAAGTGCGCCGCCTGGTCCAGCGCACCAACCTCCCCGTGCTGCCGACGCCGATGGGCAAGGGCGTCGTCTCCGACGACGACCCCCACTTGGTCGCCCCGGCGCGCTCCTTCGCGCTCCAGAACGCCGACGTGATCCTGCTGATCGGCGCCCGCTTGAACTGGATTCTCCACTTCGGCCTGCCGCCGCGCTTCAGGAAGGGCGTGCGAGTTCTCCAGATCGACCTCGAGGCGGAGGAGATCGGCGCCAACGTGCCCGCCGAGGTCGGCATGGTCGGCGACGCGCGGGCGGTGACCGCGCAGCTGAACGAGGCGCTCGACGCCGATCCCTTCACGCTGTCGGCCGACAGCGAATGGCTCGCCAGACTGCGCGAGAGCGCCGCCCGGAACCAGGCCGCAGTGCAGGCGATGCTCGAGGACGACAGCGAGCCGATGGGCTACTACCGGGCCTTGCGGGAGATCGCCGACCGCCTCGAGCCCAGGGACATGCTGATTGCCGAGGGTGCCAACACGATGGACATCTCGCGCACCGTGCTCCCGAACATGGAGCCGCGCAAGCGGCTCGACGCCGGTACGTTCGGCACCATGGGCGTCGGCACGGGAATGGCGATCGCGGCGGCCGCGGTCCATCCGGACCGGCGCACGATCTGCGTCCAGGGCGACTCCGCATTCGGCTTCTCCGGCATGGAAGTCGAGGTCGCCTGCCGCTACGACATGCCCATCACCTTCGTGGTGATCAACAACAACGGCATCGGCGGCGGCGTCAGCGAATACACCCCCGGCAAGCCGCTGCCGCCGTTCACCTATACCCTGGGCGCCCGCTACGAACGCGTGATCGAGGCCTTCGGCGGCAAGGGCCATCTGGTCGAGAAGGCGGCGGACCTCGGACCTGCCCTGGACCAGGCGCTCGCTTCCGACAGGCCGGCGCTGGTCAACGTGCTGATCGACCCCCAGGCGCAGCGCAAGCCGCAGAAGTTCGCCTGGCTCACCCGCTGATCGGCGCCTCCGGGATTCGGCCGCGAGGCGCCGGCACGAGACGTGAGCAACGAGGCGCCTCGACAGAAGCAGCGCAACGGCGACTTCACGAGACGACAGGAGACCCCTTTGGCCATGGGCATCAGGATCGGCGACGCGGCGATCACTCCGATCATCGAGATCGACTACCCGGTTCCGGCGTCCTTCCTGCTGCCGGACGCCACGCCCGAGAACCTGGCACCGGACCTCGACTGGCTGGAACCGCACTTCGTCACCCCGAACGGCGAGCGGCTCAGGATGATCATCCAGGCCTTTCTGGTGGAATCGCGGGGCATGAAGATCGTCGTCGATACCTGTGTCGGCAACGACAAGAAGCGCTCCCTGCAGGCCTGGAACGAGCTCGACGGACCGTTCCTCGAGGAGATCCGCGACGCCGGTTTCCCCCGCGAACAGGTCGACCTGGTGGTCTGCACGCACCTGCACATCGATCACGTGGGCTGGAACACGATGAAGGTCGACGGCGAGTGGACGCCCACCTTCCCCAACGCCCGCTACCTCATGGCGCGTCCTGAGTTCGAGTACTGGCGAGACGCAGAACAGACCAGCTGGGGCGACGTCTTCGGCGACTCGGTGGCGCCCGTGTTCGACGCCGGCCTGGTCGACCTGGTCGACTGCGACCACCAGATCAACCCCGAGCTCCGGTTCTTCCCCACTCCGGGGCATACGCCCGGCCACTGCAGCATCGCCGTTTCTTCGGGCGCCGCGGAAGGCGTGATCTCGGGCGACGTGCTGCACCACCCGTGTCAGTGCGCGCACCCCGAGTGGCACTCGATCGCCGACATCGACCGCGAAGCGGCAACCGCCTCGCGCCGCAGCTTCTGCGAGCGTTTCAGCGACACCGGCATCACCATCGTCGGCACCCACTGGGCGTCGCCCACCGCAGTGCTCCTCACGGCCCACGGAGAAGCGTGGAGGACAGTGATTCCCTCCTGAGGGACAGGGGCCTGTTCACCACAGCCGACAACACGCCGGACAGGGGTGTCCGCCTATTGCGTCCGACGCACGTCTCAGGGCGTCGAACTCGTCCCTGAGTATCTTCTCCCGGTCGACCGGCGCTGGCAGCTTGGGGGATCACACGAAACACGGGATCCATGAGAGTACGGGAGGACTCATGGGGAGGGGCCGCGCGGTCCCCTCCCTCCCGGGTTCCCGGCGTCCGGCGCGGCGGGATCGACGCCATGTCCTACTACGGTCCCAACGCGCCGATCGGAATGACTCCCACGTCGTTCGTTCCGGCATGGCCGTACCCGCTGGGCACGATGACCGCGAGGGCCGAAGGTTCGCACGGCGTATCCCTCATGGCCCGCGGCGCCCGCTGCGCCAGTCGGCGCAGGTTCCTGGCGCCTTCCTCGACCCAGCGTTGGCCGAGCTTGATCTCGAACGCGGCCCAGCGGCCGTCGGCGGCCTCGACGACCGCGTCGACTTCGAGGCCGCCCTTCTCCCGGTAATGGAACACCTCCGCGTCATTGGCTTGAGCGTAGATCCTCAGGTCGCGGACGACGAGAGACTCGAACAGAAGGCCCAGGAAGCGCAGGTCGCCCAGCAGGCGCTCCGGCGTTGCCCGAAGCGCCGCCACGGCCAGGGACGGATCAACGAAGTGACGCTTCGGGGCTGCACGCAGGATTGCCCGCGAGCGCAGGTGGGGTGACCAGGCCGGCTGATCGTCGACGATCATGAGCTGTTCCAGTGCGTCCAGGTAGCCGGCTGCGGTTTCGGGCTTCATGGTGATCCGGCTGCCGCCCACGTCGGCGGCCAGCCTCGAGAGCGTCACTTCCGTCGCCGTGTTCCGGGCGAGCGAACGCAGAAGCCGGCCGACCCGTATCGGGTCTGTCTGGCGTTCGGAGACTCTGGAGACGTCGGTGCGGCGTATCTCGTTCAGGTAGTCCCGGTTCGATCGCAGGGTGTTGCGCAGCGGCTGGCCGTGGTTGGCCGGCCAACCTCCGGCGGCCACGAGTTCGGCAAGCTGCGGAATGCCGAGCGACGAGGCCCCGGCGCCCTGGCGCGAGCGGTTCAGCAGTTCAGCGAGTGAAATCTCACCGCTGGAACGCTCGGACTCGAAGAGCGACAGAGGCCGCATCCGGATGCGGCTGAAACGTCCGGCTCCCGAGTGCCGCGTCACATCGTCGGCAGGCACGGCGGAGCCGGCAAGGATGAACTGACCATCGGCCCGATCGTCGACCGCGCGACGAACGTGGTTCCAGATCGGCGGTTCCAGTTGCCATTCGTCGATCAGCCGCGGCGTCGCGCCGGCAAGTGCGGTTGCGGGATCCGCTCTTGTGAGCTGCCGTGCGTTGTGGTCGGTATCGAGTAGAACCTCGCTTGCAGCCCTCTGTCTTGCGGTGGCGGTCTTGCCGCAGGCCTTGGGGCCTTCCAGGACGACCGCACCGGCAGCGGCCAGGCACTCGTCGAGTTCCGTCTCGACGATTCGTCGAAGGTAGTGCATCGAACAGATCCAGCGGGTGGAACGGACAATGTCCAGCGGGTGGAACGGACAAAGTGTAGCGGGTCATGTGGACAGCATCCAGCGGGTGAAATGGACAGTGTCCAGCGGGTGGAACGGACAGCGTCCGGCGGCTGCCCGTCGTCGACGGGCGCAGGCTGTGCGACGGGCGCAGGCCGTGCAGGCGCTACGTCTGCGGCCGCAGATCGTAGGCGACGGCTTCGCGGTCGTTGCGGACCAGCAGGATGCCCTGAGCGATTGCCGGGTTGTTCCAGGTGCGCCCCGAGACTGCCGGCAGCGCGGCGATCTCCTGGTGGCTTTCCGGCGTCGCGCGCACCAGGACGAGCTGACCCCGTTCGGTGGTGATCAGCAGATGGCCGGAGGCCAGCAGGAGCTGGCCGTGGCCATAGCGGCCGCCCTTCCACATGCGGTCGCCCGTAGCCGGATCGACGCAGGCGAGGATGCCCTCGTCCAGGCCGTAGACATGGCCGTCGTGGAACACCGAGGTGGAGAAAGTGTTCTTCATGCGGTTGTTGGACCAGAGTTCCGTGACGGCGGCGGCGCCCGCCTCGGCGTTGGCCTCGACCTCGAGCACGGCGGCGCCCTGTCCGTAGCCGGATGACACGAAGAGGCGGTTCTCGGCGACCTGGAGCGGCTGCGCGGCGTTGATTCCGTTCATCGTCGCCCAGGGGTGGCGCCAGAACGTCCGGCTGCCGTCGGTTGCGAGCGAGATGACCTGATCCGCGCCGATCATGACGATCTGGGGAAGGCCGTCCAGGGTGTAGACGGCGGGTGCGGTGTAGGCCCCCTGGGCGTCGAGCGCCCGCCAGCGAATCGCGCCGGTGTCCAGCTCGTAGGCGATCACCGCGCCGTCCGGGCCGCCGGGCGCGGTGAGCACGAGATCGTCCAGGATGGACGGCGAGGCGGCCATGCCCCAGATCAGGTTCGCGGCGCCCGCGTCGTCGAGGATGTTCGCGCGCCAGATCTCGCCGCCCGTCTCCGCGTCGAGAGCGCGCAGTTCGCCCGTTGCGCCAAGAGCCACCAGCGTGTTCCCGTGAAGGGCAGGTGTTGCGCGCGGGCCGTCGCCGCCCATGCTCTCCTCGAAACGGGCGTCCCAGCGCGCGGTCCAGCGTTCGACTCCGGTCAGCAGGTCGTAGGCAGCAACCACTTCCTGTTCGCGCCGTTGTTCGATGGTGTAGGCGAGGCCATAACCGACCACGAAGGACGCATAGCCGCCGCCGACCGGGACGCGCCAGAGCTCCGGCGGCCCTTCGCTCGGCCAGGCCGTGTTGATCGGCTCCGGGTAGCGGCCGTCCATGTGGAGCCCCCGGTAGTAGGGCCAGGAGTCCGGCGACGGCGCGGCGGAGGGTTCCGCCTCGGAAGATGCAGGTTCCACCTCGGAAGACGTGTCGACGATGGCCTGTACTCCGCCATCGGTCGGTACCTCGACAGCGGCCGGAGGCTCGCGAGTCTCGGGCCTGTCCGCTCCCGCCTCGGCATCAGGCGCTTCGGACAGCGCGCCTTCCGGCGCCGCGCCGCTCACGGTCGGCCCGGTCTCGCTTGCCGCCTCGCCCGCCGCGTTCCCGAGCGGCTGCGGGCTTCCGACCCGAGCCGGATCCGCGGGATCCGCATTCCGGTCGCGGTGGGCCTCGATGGTGCGGTAGTGGCGCTCCTCGTGGTGGAAGTCCACCTGGGGTCTCAGGCCGCCCGTGATCTGAAGGTGCATTCCCGTGGTCAGGTTGAGCACCAGCGCCAGGCCGGCAAGCCCGGCCAGGGTGATGCCTGTCCACTTGAGAAAGCCGATCCAGCGTCTCGGTTTCGTGGTCGTGGTGTTGCTCATCTGCCGGCCATCCTACCCGTTCGGACTCCGGTCGTCACTGCCGCGCCGCGCCGCGTCGCCGTGCAGGCGCCCCGTCGGATGCGGGATGGCTGCGCTCCCGACGGAGAAGGCCCGGCCTGGCGCCGCCGCCATTCGGCAGCGGTCCACTCGGATCGTCGTCGTCGAGCACGATGCCCCGCGTAGCTGAGGGCCGGCGGTTGCTCGAGCCGCCGTGCGAGGTGGAAATCGTGCATTCGAAATGCATAATGTCCGCTGCAGGGAGCGCACCGACCATGCCCGACTACATCGAGCGATCACTCGAGCCCGTCCTCGAGCGGGCCGTTGCCGAGTTCCCGGCCGTTGTCCTCACCGGTCCGCGGCAGGCGGGCAAGACGACCTTGCTTCAGCATCTCTTCGGGGGCGCCCGTCGGTACGCGTCTCTCGACATTCCGGACGTTCGGGCCGCGGCCCTGGCCGATCCGCGCGGCTTCCTGGAGTCGTACTCGCCGCCGGCGATCTTCGACGAGATTCAATACGCGCCGGAACTGTTGCCGTACATCAGGGAGCGGATCGACGCGGACCGCGGCGTGAGCGGACAGTACGTCCTGACGGGATCGCAGAACCTGCTGCTCGCCGAGAGAGTCACGGAGTCGCTGGCGGGCCGCGCGGCGATTCTCCGCCTGTTTCCCCTTTCGAGGCGCGAAGCCGAGGGCCAACCCCGACTCGTCCTGCCCTGGGAAGACGGGCGCGAGGAGCCGTCGCGCTCCCCGACCGCCTTCGCCGACCTGTGGAAGGCGCACCTCCGCGGGGGCTATCCGGAGCTGGCTGCGAGTGCTGTCCGGGATCTGCCTCTCTGGTACGGAAGCTACGTGCAGACGTATCTCGAACGGGACGTCCGCACGGTCAGGCAGGTGGGCGATCTGAACCAGTACCAGAACTTCCTCCGAATGCTGGCGGCGCGGAGCGCCCAGTTGCTGAATCTGACCGACGTGGCGCGGGATCTGGGAATCGCCGTCAACACGGCGAAGGCGTGGCTGTCCACGCTCGAAGCGACGTACCAGGTCGTGGTGCTGCGGCCGTACTTCGCGAACGTGGGGAAGCGGCTCGTCAAGACACCGAAGGTGTACTTCACCGACGTCGGCGTGCTCTGTCACCTGGCTGGACTCGGCGATCCCGCGCATGCCGCCGCCGGGCCGATGAGCGGGGCGATCATGGAGACCGCCGTCCTCGCCGAGATCGTCAAGACCCTGACGCACCGGGGTGAGCAGCCGCGGGTCCATTTCTGGAGGACGACGTCCGGCAGCGAAGTGGACTTCGTGGTCGAGGCCGGAGCTCGTCTGGTGCCGATCGAGGTCAAGGCCTCCGCCACGCCGCGACCGGCGATGGCGAACACGATCAGAACCTTGCAACGGGACCTTCCGGGGGCCGCTGTCCCCGGGTACGTCGTGCATTCGGGCGACGTCTGCCTGCCGTTGGGCCGGGGCGCCACCGCGCTGCCGTTCGGCGCACTCTGATCGACCGCGCGAAAGTTGCGCGGCGAGTGGGGAACGGGTCGCGACGCGCGTCCGACGGCGCCTTCTCCGCGGTCTTCGGACTGATCCGGAAGCCGTCGAAGTCGGCTCATGCCTCCCGGATCCAGCGCATCAGTTCGCGCAGGTTGGGTCGATTGCCCTGACTGAGGATGCCCACCTTGTAGATCCTGCCCGCCACCCAGGAAGATCCCCATACGGTCAGTGCCATCAGGACGATCGAGACCAGAACCATCCAGGCCGGTACCTCGCCCATCACGGCTCGCGGGTACATCATGATCGGGCTGAAGAACGGGAAGAGGGCCACCCAGTTCATCCACGGCATGTTGTTGCCGTCGATCGTCATCATCTGCATCATGAACGGCACGACGATCACGACGACGAGAGGCGTCTGCGCCTGCCCGGCCTCCTGCAGGCTCCTGCACATGGCGCCGACTGCGGCGAACAGGCTCGAGTAGAGGAAGTAACCCAGCAGGAAGAAGACGACGAGCAGCGCCACGGCGCCCGGTCCCGGCAGGTACTGCCGGATCTGGCCCAGCTCTTCGAGATTCTCGAGATCCGGCGCCGCGGCGATCAGGCCGGGCAGTGCCAGACTGGCCAGCAGGGCCACGAAGCCGATCCAGATCGCCACCTGGGTGAGCCCGACGGCGCCGACTCCGATGATCTTGCCCAGCATGAGCTGCCACGGTCGAAGCGACGACACGACCAGTTCGATGACCCGGCTCTGCTTCTCCTCGAGCACGGACTGCAGCGTCTGGGCCCCGTAGGCGAGCATCATGATGTAGAGGATGATGCCGCCGGCGATACCCGTGATCATCCCGGTGATGCGTTCGGCTTCGGCCTTCTCCGCTTCGGCCTCGTCGCTGCCCACGAGCTGGAACTTCAGTGCGCCGCCCTCGAACAGCCTGCGGACCGATTCTCCGTCCTGCATCCGACCGAGGCGCAGTTCGACAACCTCCTCGAGGATCGCCGACCGCATCAACCGCGAGCGCACGTCTCCAGGCGGTTCCTTCGCCCGATAGGCGAAGACGGCTTCGCTGGCCGTCGTCTCGTCGAGCACGATGTAGGCCTCGAGTTCGTCGTCGAGCACTCGCTGGTCCAGGTCCCCGCCAGCGACTCCCGGCGCGGCGAGTTCCACGTCGTAGCCCGCCCGCACCAGGGCCTGCTCGATCCGTTCGCCCAGCTGTCCGGTCCGGTCGACCAGGGCGATCTGCTCCCCGGACTGCTGGGACATGTACCCCACGAAGCCCACCAGCGCCATCACGCCGATCATCAGGAGGGGAAAGCCCAGGGTCGAGAGGATGAAGGTCTTCGTCTTCACGCGTTCGACGTATTCCCGTCGGATGACGGACCACACCTGCCTCATGATGCGCCTCCCGTCTCGGGGGCTGTCTCGTCGCCGGGATCGCCGGCGTGGCGCACGAAGATCTCGTGCAGCCGCGGCTCGACCAGCTCGAACCTCCGCAGGCTGGCGCCCGAAGCGACGATCGGGGCCAGGATCCCGTCCGGCCGCACGCCGTCCCGCAGGTGGAGGTGGAGAGCATCGCCTGCCTGCTCGACCTCCGACACGCCCGGCCAATCGAGGTCGGGGGCATCGTTCTCGAACTCCACCGCCACGACGCCCGTGCGCTCGCGCCGCTTCAGCTCCTTCAGGTCGTCGTCGAGTACCTTGCGAGCTCGCGAGATGAGGCAGACCCGCTCGCACAGCCGCTCCGCCTGCTCCATCAGGTGGGTCGAGAAGAGGATCGTCTTCCCGCGCTCGTTCTCCTCGCGCACGATCTCCTCGAGCACGTCCTGGTTGATCGGGTCGAGGCCGCTGAAGGGCTCGTCGAGGATCAGGAGGTCCGGATCGTGGAGCACCGTCGAGATGAACTGGACCTTCTGCTGCATGCCCTTGGACAGGGTCTGGACCTTCTTGTATGCCCACTCGCCGAGGCCCAGACGCTCCAGCCACTTCTGGGCGCGGCTGCGGGCCAGGGCGCGCGCGACACCGCGGATCTCGCCGAAGAAGACGAGCTGGTCGAGCACCTTCATCTTCTCGTAGAGGCCGCGCTCCTCGGGCAGGTAGCCGACGCGGCTGCGCCGCCTGAAGTCGGGGGCGCCGCCGAAGAGCTCCACCGTGCCGCTGTCGGGCAGGAGGATGCCCATCATCATGCGGATCGTGGTCGTCTTCCCGGAGCCGTTGGGGCCGAGCAGGCCGTGGATCGCGCCCGGCTCGATCGCAAGGTCCAGGTCGTCCACCGCCGTGTGGGCGCCGAACGTCTTGCGCACGCCTGACAGACGCACCGCCGTTCCGTTTCTGGTCATGGGGACCGCCTTCGTATCATTGGGGCGCAGAGTCGTGGGCGAGAGGATACGTCACCTGGAGATGGACGCAACCTGCTCACTGCCTGCGCACGACCCAACGGAGGACGCAACATGAGGAGATCACGGAGAGACCTCGCCGCCATGGCGAGCCCGGGCGCCGTTCTTCCGGCATTCCTGACCCTCTCGGCATTCGCGGCGATCGCCGCACCGGCCCTTGCCGAGGAGATTCGTCCGGGCGTGTACCGCACGCCCGACGCCAGGTTCGAGAATCTGCCGGACTTCGACTTCGCCCCGAACTACAAGGAGATCCGGGGCTACCGCGTGCACTACCTCGACGAGGGGCCTGCGGACGGCGAACCGGTTCTGCTGCTGCACGGCGAGCCGACCTGGTCGTACCTGTATCGGAAGATGATTCCGGTCCTGGTCGACGCCGGCCATCGCTGCATCGTGCCCGACCTCGTCGGCTTCGGGCGCTCGGACAAGCCGGCGAGCATGGATACCCACACCTACGGGTTCCACGTCGCAATCATGACGGAGCTGGTCGAGGCGCTGGACCTCGAGCAGGCGACCTTCTTCGGCCAGGACTGGGGAAGTCTGATCGGCCTGCGGGTGGTGGCCGAAAACGAGGAGCGCTTCGCGAGAGTCGTCATCTCCAACGCCGGCTTGCCGGTGGGTACCGCGGCTGGCCCGGAGGATTTCCCCGAAGACAGCGGCTTCATTCGGTGGAGGCGCCTGAATCAGGAGATGATCGATCGTGGCGACATTCCCACCGGTCGCATGCTCGCGACGTCCACCGGCGATCCGACGGTCGCGGCCGCCTACGACGCCCCCTTCCCCGAGCCCAGCTACAAGGCGGGGGCGCTGATCATGCCGCAGCGGGTGCCGGTCTTCGCCGACGATCCTGCCAACGAGGCGAACCGCAAGGCCTGGGACGTGTTCGAACGTTGGGAGAAGCCCTTCCTGACCGCCTACGGCGACAGCGACCCGGTCACGCGGGGCGGCGAGCAGCCGTTCCAGCGGCGGGTTCCCGGCGCGCAGGGTCAGCCCCATGTGATCGTCGAGGGCGCGGGCCACTTCATCCAGGAGACGCACGGCGAAGAGCTTGCGCGCATCATCAACGAGTTCATCGCCGCGAATCCGTTGGCAGGTACGCAGCGGGGGCTCGACTGATGCAGCTGCAGGCAGCTGCATTCGGTCCATGAGATCCGCAGGCCTCAGGACACTCGACAGCAGGCTCGGCGAATAAGTCCGCATCGCCGCCGCGGGAGAGACCGTGCTGGTCACGAACCGCGGCCGGGTCGTGGCCGAACTCGGCCCGCCGCCTCCTGATCGGAGCCCGAGACTGGCCGACGCGCAGTTCGCCGAGATGGTCAGGGAGGGAATCCTGGCGCCGGCCGCCATCGGACCGGAATCGGGTCCGCCGCCGAAATCGCCGCCGATCATGAGCTTCGACGAGCTGATGAAGTTTCTCGACGAAGTCCGGGGCGCTACGGACGCGGTTCACCGGTGCCCGCACTGACCGCCATCCAGGCGACGAGGTGGACTTCCTCGAGGGCCACTTCGGGCAGCGGTTCGACTGGCGTCGGCCGCTTCAGGCCGGTCTGCCGTGCCAGATCCTGAAGTCTGCGAACCGTGGCTGCATCCGGTGTGCCGGCATTCAGTATGGCGCGCACATGGCGCTCGACGCGTCTTGTGGGCACCGTCCGGAAGCGGGGGATGAGGCCTTCGAGTTCGTCCGTGCCGAGCACCTTCGCGCCATGCCGGTGCAGCAGTTCCGCCGCGTCGCGGAACGCCTTCGGCAGGTCCGGCTGCAGGTTCGCCGGGTCGACGAGCCGCATCCACTCCTCCCAGACGTCGCGGCGGGCGATGTCCCAGGCGTCGAACGCGCGGTCGTAGGCCAGGCGGGGGAGTTCGCGGGCAGTGTCCTCCCGCACCGGGTCGGCGGCGATCAGCGCCTGAAGCGTGTCGCTCCGTGTGATCGGCGCTCCGGCGCGGTCCAGGAGCGGCCGCCAGTGCGGCCCGGTGGGCACGAAGCGGAAGAACGGCTTGCGGCGGCAGACCTCGCAGTCCGTCCTGCCGCAGGCGAGGCGCCGGCCCGGGTTGTCGGACTCGCTCGTGGAGCCTGACGCGGCGGCGGACCGGCAACAGCCGACGCGAATGCAGAAGACGAATCCGGACTGCGTCGATTCCGGATTGCAGAAGCCGGAGCCCGAGGCCCAGGGCAGGCCCAGGACATCGCCTCGTTCCGCGTCCGGCTTCATCGACTGTCGGAGGCGATGCCGATACTCCTCGCCGGAGAGCGCCCGGTGCTGCCCGCCGCGTTCGAGGAGCGACACGTCCTCGTCGTGCAGTTCCATGATCTGCCGCCGCGTGTCGCTGAACACCTGGCCGGCGCCCGAGGCGACTCCGGGCAACACGTCTCCCGTGCCGACCGCGGCGTCGGCCAGGGCCAGCTTGCGCTGCAGGCGCTGTTCGAGGTCGAGCAGTTCGTCGAGCCTGCTGGCAGGAAAGAAGCAGTCGAGAACGATGCGCCGGTGCGAGGAGCCGATGCGGTCGATGCGCCCGTGGCGTTGCACGACCCGCATCGGATTCCACGGCAGGTCGTAGTTCACGATCCGTCCGGCCTGCTGGAGGTTCACGCCCTCGGAAAGAACGTCGGTCGCAAACAGCAGGTCGTAGCGATCCTCGTCGTGCTCCGAGCCGGCGGTCCTTGGCGCGAAGCCGCCCAGGACCCGCGCCCGCTGGTGCTGGTCTGCACCGGTCTTGCTGCCGTGGATCGGTCGAGCGGGCAGTCGGTCCCGGTAATCGGAGAGCGGGTCGTCAGGCTGTGCGGCGTCGATGGCCCGTTCCACCCGGCGCTTGAGATCCCGCACCGTGGCGACGAAGCTCGTGAAGACGATCGTCTTGCGGCGGTCGGAGGAGGCGAGGCCGTCGCGGCTGACCGTCCGCGCTTCGGCGGCGACCTGGCGCAGCCGGGCCACGAGCCGTTCGGCCTTGGGGTCGTGTGTCTGCTCGATTGCCGCGTCGGCCAGGCTCAGGAGCCGCTCCAGGAGGTCCAGATCGGCCCGCACGTCGGCGTCAAGGTCGTGGGCCCGATACTCCGAAGCCATCGCGGCGCCGGACCTCGAGCGGTCGTCCAGCCAGGAGAGGTGGTCTTCCAGCTCCTCCGCATCGGACGCAATCCAGTCCCGGAGCGCGTCGCCGGTCAGCACCCAGCCGCCGCCCAGGGCGTCGAGGAACGCCTGGTGCGAGCGGATCAGCGTCTCCAGGGTCGACCGGAGAGCGGCCGCCGAGGACTCGAGGCATTTGAGCAGGGCAGAGCGGAGCAGGCCGGCGTTCGACAGCTGCGTCCGGTACTCGCGGTCGCCGCGGCGCCTGTAGGCGTCCGGCGTGTAGCGGGCGAGGATCAGGCGCTCCGGATCGGCGGCGGCCGTTGCCGTTTCGCCCGGCGGCCCTTCTGCCGTCCCGTCCGTCAGGTCCGGCGGATCCAGCGCGCGGGTGACTGCATCGAGCAGCGCTTCGCCCGTCCGGTCGAGCTCGTAGTCGAGCCGGTGGAGCACGGGCGTGGGGAACGCGATCGTCTGCTCCGTGCCGTCCGGGCCGCGGAAGCGGTCGTCCCGGTAGTGCTCCTTGACGAAGCTCCGCGTTCTGCGCACGGTGGTGCGGTCGAGCAGGTCGAACAGTCGCTCGGGCGACAGCGACTCCGGGTCGAGGCGCTCGGCCTTCGCGATGTGGTCTCGAATCGACGGGATGCCGGCGTGGGCGAAGAAAGCGTCGTTGCGGATGAAGAGCGACAGCAGGGCGTGGAGGTCGCCCAGGCCGTTGTTGACCGGGGTGGCCGTGAGCAGGACGACCTGCTTCGGATGCTCGCCGCCGACCAGCGCCGCGACCGTCTCGGTGCGCTGCGCCTGCGGGTTTCGCAGGTTGTGCGCCTCGTCGACGATGACCAGGGCGTAGTCGTCGAGCTGCCGCCGCGTGCGCGTCTCGTCACGCTGCCAGGCGAGCCGGAGTTCGTCGTAGGACATGCACCGGACGCGGCGGGAGAAGCCGCGCTGGTCGAGGAAGCGCTCCCACATGCTCTCCCTGAGCGCGGCCGGTGCCAGCACCAGCACCCGCTGCCGGTTCTCTTCGGTCGCCCTGCGGATCATCTCGGCGGCGATGAAGGTCTTGCCGAGCCCGACCTCGTCCGCAACCAGGACGCCGCCGTTCGCCTCGAGCAGGCGGAGCGCCCGAAACACGCCGTCGCGCTGGAAGGCGGTCAGGCGAAGCTCTTCGGTCTGCGCCATGCGGTCGTCCGCTTCGAGGTCGCCGCCGTAGAGCTCCCACAGCATGCGAAGGAAGACGATCCACGGGGAGTGAGGATCCCAGCGCGAGGCGTAGAGGTCGGCGAGCGGAAACGGCGCCGAACGTTCCCAGAAGTGCCCGAACCAGTCCTGCACGAGGTGGGTGTGCTGGCCCGACGGATAGCCCAGGTTGAGCTCGGCGTTCGTCATCAGCCCGGCGTGGGTCAGGTTCGAGGAGCCGGCGAGCACCGCCGGTCCGTACTCGTGCTCGACGAGGAACGCCTTGCCGTGGAGAAAGCCGTCCTGGTAGCGGCGGACCTCGACTCGAGGGCCGCCGTCGGCGTGGTCTGCACGCAGCCACTCGACCAGCCTCTGCGCCGCGGCGTCCGCCTCGCGGGTGAAGCCGGTGAGGTCCCGTTCGGCGGCGAGCCAGGCCTCGTGCCGCCACAGCGCCGAGGCGAGCTCGGCGCGGCTCAGCCCGGCAGCGGCCGGCCGCGCTGCGGCCCGGTCCGGTTCCGCGCCCAGCAGCAGCCGCACCCGCGGCATCCTCTCCAGCTCGTCGAGAAGCAGGGCGACGCCGGCCGGGTTGACGTAGGCCGTGGCGATGGCCACGTCCGGCGGGCTGCTGAGGGATTTCCGCTTGCCCCGGAGCAGCCGGTTGACCTCACCCGCCACCGTCTCGCCCCGCTCCGGCCGGTTGGTGGCGAAGACGGGCGGGAAGACGGGGCGGGACGTGCGGGACGTGTTCGGGGGTTGCGTCATCGTTCGGTTCCCGGGCTCCGCCCGACGGGTGGGGCGAGGGCCAGGCGTTGCCGCCACTCCCGGCAGTGACGGATCACCCGGCGGCAGCGCTCCGTGTAGTCCGCGCTGGCGTGGAACGTGTCGTGGATCACGCGCAGGTCCGCGTCGTCGAGACCGTAGAGCAGCGCGACCACGGCGTCGAGCTCCTCGATCAGTTCGTTCTTCTCGTTCTCCGACCGGATGGAGCCCGCCTCGACTCCGACCGCTGCCGCCCACTCGCGGAAACCGGGGTGATCCGGCTCGGCGGTGGCAAGCCGGCCGGCGATGTGGATGACGCGGTCGCGGAGCTGGAGGCCGGGGGAGCAGGGGTCCGGGTCGTCGAGTTCGGGGCGGGGGATGGGTAGGGCGTTGAAGTGGTCGTAGGTCAGGTGCAGTTCGACCACGCGGCGCGCGAACCAGTCGAGGACCATCGACGAGAGGACGCCAAGCAGGTACGCCTCGTCGGTTCGGGCGCCGTGGGGCCAGAGCACGGTTGGAGCCAGGTGGACGACCACCCGCTCGCCGGGAATCAGGGCGGCGATGACCGTGCGGCTGTCCGTTGCCCTCGTGACGTCCCGGAATGCGACTCGCGGACTTCGACAGGGCAGGCTCGCCGGATCGTCTATCCAGTCGCTGGCGAACTCGTTGAAGGCGGAGCGGCGGTTCCCATGTCCGCGCCGCCGACGCTCCTGAAGTAGAGCCGTGATCGGTGCGGATTCGGCCCAGCCCAGATAGCTGCCGGTGTCAGGCCGCCAGAGGTTGAAGGACAGGCCCTTGCAGACCGGCCACAGGCCGGTCTGTTCTCTCTCTCTCTCTCTCTCTCTCTCTCTCTCTCTCTCTCTCTCTCTCTCTCTCTGGCGCGAAGCGGCCCTTGTCGTTCGTCGCGTCGAGTTCCCGGTGCGGTCGAGCTCGCCAGAAGGTGGGAGGTCGAGGTGGAAACGACGCCTGTCGTTCGTCGCGTGGAGTTCGGTTGTCGGCCGCGCCCGCCAGGCGTTGCCTACGCCGCGTGTCGTGCCGTCCGCCGTCCGCCGTCCGCCGTCCGCCGTCCGCCGTCCGCCGTCCGCCGTCCGCCGTCCGCCGTCCGCCGTCCGCCGTCCGCTTACGGTTTGCAGCAGCGTTAGCCAACTTCGATGAAGCTTCGATGAAGGACCGTTCGGCGAAGTCCAGGCGCGGATGACTGCGGAGTCGGCGGAAGACCCTGAGCGCATGGTCTCCCGGAATGGACGGGATCGCCGCCGTACTGGTCCAGGTGTCGAACTCGTCGGTCGGGATCGCGGTTGGGCCCGTCGCCAGGCTGCGTTCGTAGGCTTCCCTGCTGTCGCACGGACCGCGCAGGCGGATGGCGCCATGGTGTTCGGCCCCTCGGCGGATGGAGACAAGACCGAGCGTGTACTGCGGAGCGATGTCGAACACCCATCTTCCCTTGTTCCGCATCAGCGTGACGTCGGCGAAGGCGCCGCCTGCCAGCACGTGCCGACGCCAGAGCATCGGTCCCCTTGCCGAGAGCGCCGACCTCGGCAGGACGACTCCGAGAGCTCCGCCGTCGCGCACGAGGTGCCAGAAGCGCCAGCAGAACGCGTGGTAGAGATCCGGGTCGCCGGTGCCAATGCCGGGAAACGGCCCGGCCAGCAGCGTCCGGCGAAGCCGGTCGTTCACCGTCACGGCGGTTTCGTACCGGGCAAGGAGGTCAGGTCGCGACTCGTGAAGTTCCTTGATCCGGCGTGCTCGTTCGCCGGCCGGCAGGCTGCGCAGTCCGGGCGAGTGGACGGCCCACCATCCGTGCTCCTCGACCTTGGCCTTCTCCCACGGCGGATTCCCGATCAGCACGTCGAACCCTGGCCGCGCTCTCCTGAACACCTGCGGGAAACAGAGCGGCATGTGGACCGGCCGCAGGCGCTCGATGTCGGCTGCGACTCGTGGCTCATCGGCGATCCCGGCGATTGCCTCGACGTTGCCGCGGACCTTCGTCTCGGCGACGCCCAGCCGCACCGCGACCGCGGCGTCGAACAGCCGGCGCGCCGGCTCGGCTCGGGCCCTGGCTTCCACCAGCACCTTGCGGTTGCGCAGGATCTCGGCCGTGTCCGCTTCCTGGGCTGCGGCAACCTCTCCGAGCGCGTCGGCCGCGTCGGCCATGGCGTTCTCGATCGGCTGCGAGTACAAGGACGACTGCTTCTCGCCCCGGCCCGGGTCCAGCACGTCGAGCGCCTCGTCCACCGTGCCGATGCCGGTCAGCGAATCGCCGCAGACGAGGTTGTGGTCAAGCGTCGACATGGGCAGGCCGGGAACGAAGGTGTGAATCCACACGGCGACGCGCGCGAGCTCGACGGCGGTGTCGTTCACGTCCACGCCGTGGATGCAGCGTCGGGCGATCTGGCGGCGCAGCAGCGTCGACGGCTCGAGTTCGGGGCTGTCTCCGGCGGTCGCCGATCCGGGCAACGCGGACGACCCGGGCGGCCCGAGCGCCTCCCGCGCCTTTCGCTCCAGCCGAGCGAGCTCGTCGCTCACGCTCGGCAGCGGGCGGTCGGCCAGGAAGTTCCGCATCCCGCGCTCGATGCGGTCGACGGCCGCGATCAGGAAGTGGCCCGATCCCATCGAGATGTCGGCGACCCGGAAGTCCCAGAAGGCCTCGGCGGCGCCCGCCTGGTCGCCACGGTCGTGGAGTTTCCCGACCCGCTCCAAGTGTTCGGCGAGTACCGGTTCCAGTGCATGGTCCAGCAGGTGCTCCACCGCGAACTCGGGCGTGAAGTAGGCGCCGGTCGCCTTGCGCTGGCCGGAGCGATTCTGGAAACAGACGCCGCCCGCCCTGACGACGACCTCGTCCTTCGGGCCTGCCGGCTTGTAGACGCCCTTCCTGTCGACGGTCAGGTCCGTCTCGGCCCGGCTCAGCTCCGACTCGAGCAGCCCTTCGTAGATCGTCCCGAACTCGCGCACGGAGAGTGACCGGAAGTCGACGGGGCCGACGTCGCCGTCCGGGGTCTCGTCCACCAGCAGATCGCGAAGGGCCGGCCCGATGCAGTCGTCGGCGAGCTCGATGCCCGCGAGGTCCGTTCCCTCGCGGCGGAAGCCGGGGTCCGCGTCGAACAGGCCGCCGTCGTAGGCGGGGATGTCCAGGCCGCTGTCGCCCCTGTCGATGGCCCTCCAGGTCGTCTGAAGGTCGCGCCACAGGGTGGCGGCCCCGGGGTCGAACGTCGAGGCGGCGCCGCGGGATCGTTCGGCCGCGTCCCGGTTGTCCCGTTGCGAGGCGGCCCTGGGGGCGCCCTCCCCGCGGCGCATCTTCTCTTCCCTGGAGAAGGTGTCGGCCAGGCGCTTGAGCGAGTGCCTGTCGAAGCGGTCGTTGCGGCCGTAGGGAAGGAGTCCGCGGTCCTCGGCGTATGCCTGAAAGAGGAGTCGGAAGAGAACTCGCAGGCTGAGCCGGTAGGCGTAGCTCAGGTCGCCCCGCCGCTCGGCCCTGGCTTTCGCGTTCCCGTGCCGGTCGAGCGCTTCCGCCATGCCGACGGCGAGGCCGGGGACGACGCGTTCGTACACGCGTTGCCGCAGGCGGCCGCCGAGGTCGGCGGCGAACTGCTCCGACTTCGCGAGCAGGTCGGCGGCGGTGCCCTCCGGCGCCAGCGCGGCAGCCGAGAAGACGAGGTCCAGGTAGCCGGCGTCCTCCGGCGCGAGCGCGGCGAGGTCGAGCGAGAACCAGGTCTCGACCGGGCTCCGGCTGCCGACCCCGGTTCCCGGCTTCGTGGCGTAGAGGCGGATCTGATCGCCGCGGAGCAGGATGAGCCACTGCGCGCCCCGCTTCGAGGCCTTGTCCAGGCCGTAGGCCGCAGGCGACATGCCGAGACGACGGCTTCCGGCTTCGAATGTCTCCGTTCGTTCAAGCAGAACGGCGACGGCGCGTTGCTCGCTGCTCTCGTCCAGGAGCACGAGGGCCTGGTCGATCCGCTCGCCGATCCGGAAGCCGAGGCCGCGGATCAGGTCCTTGCCGCGGCGGCGGAGCAGCGGCCGGGCGCGGCCTTGCGCCGCCGTCCAGCGTTCCTCGACCGGCAGGGACCGGACCAGATAGTGAAGCGAGAAGAGACCGGCATTGCCCAGGCCGGGGCGAGCGCCGTCGCCGTCCGGGGTCCTTGCCGACTGCTTCAGCAGACCGACGATCCGCCGCCGCGCGGAAATCGCGGACGGTTCGTCGAGGCCGGCCTGGAGCAGTCGTGCCGCCTGCTCCTCCGGAAGGCTGACGGGGGGTACCTCCAGGTCCGGACCCAGCACGAGAACCCGGGCCGAATCGCCGCTCGCGCTCTTGTCGCGGTGCGGCATGCCGGACGCAGACGAACCGCCGACCTGCCCGCCCCCGCGAGTCCGATCGCCCAGCCAGCGCCGGTGAAGCGGAGATTCGTCGCCGTGGTCGGTCAGCAGGCCTGGCTGCCACGGCTGGACACCTTCCGGGACGGTTGCGGCCGCGGGTTCCCTGATCGTCCCCGGCTGCGCGGGCGTCCCCGACGGCACCGGGCCGGACCCGCCGCCTGACGACGAAGGCCGGATCACCGTCACCAGCGGAAAGGACTTCCTGCCCAGCCGCCAACGGTGCAGCTTGCGGAGTTCCGCGATCGGCGGCACGCCGGTGCCCAACCGTTCCGCGATCAGGACCTGCAGCTCGGCGCCCTGCGGGTCGGCGCCGAGCACGACCTCGGCATCAGCGCCCAGCTCCGGTCCTGGTGCTGGCCCTGGCGCCGCCGCCGGGCCGGCGTCCAGGCGAACCCTGATCCTGAGCCTGCCGCGCAGATCGCTGAGGGGCGAATCGGGCATCCTGCATCCCGGCATTCTGGGGCGTGGGCTGACTGCGGCCGATCAGGTCTGCCGCAGCGACGGCAGTTCGATCTGCCTGTAGCCGCCCTTGCGCCTGAAGTGGAGGATCAGGTAGAGGAACCCGGCCGCCATGAACACCGGTACGAACGCGGTGATTCGCAGGGCGGTCTGGCCGCCGTGGAACGACGCGTCGCGCACCGCCTGTTCATCTGGCGGCAGCGTGATGCCGAAGTCCTTCGCCTTCTCCATGACCGGCCCGGCCTTGGCGCCGTCCAGGCCCTGGACGGGGGCGAAGAAGAGGAAGCGGTTGGTGCCTTCGGCCTTGTACTCCTCGTAGACGGCGGGAGCGTTTGCCTGCAGGTTCTGCGCCGCGTGACGGTCCTGCAGGTAGCCCAGGCCGGGGCCGCCGAGGAGGCCCGCCGAGAGCATGCCGACGCCGCCCACGGCGCCCAGCGTGAGAGCGCCGCCCTTCGGGAAGCGCTCGGAGACGACGGCCAGCATGGTCGGCCAGAAGAAGGTCTTGCCGGCGCCGTAGATCGTGGCGGCGATCATCACGGTCAAGGCGCCAGCGAGGGAGCCGAGCGCGTAGAGCCCGATGGCGGCTACCGCGGCACTGACGAAGAGCAGCCCGAGCGGATTGATCCGGTGAACGATCGGTCCGGCGAAGAAGCGCAGCACGAACATCAGAACGGAGGTGTAGAGGAGGATGAACAGCCCCTTGCCCCCGAGCACGGTGTCCATGATGTTGACGATCCAGCTGTCCGTTCCAAGCTCGACGTAGCCCACGCAGACGTGCAGCAGGAGGAGGAAGAGCAGCATCGGCGCCGCGAACTCCTTGAGCATCTGGACGAACGTGACGCCGGCTGCTGCTGCCTCGGACTCGGGGAACTTCTCCTTGACCATCATCAGGACGTAGATCACGGTGGGAACGAGGTAGAGCGCCAGGACGATTTCCCAGCGCACCCGGCCGATCATCGCGACGCCCAGAAGAGCGCCGGCGATCATGCCTCCCGGCCACCCGGCGTGCAGGATGTTCAGGTAGTGAGTCTTCTCCTTGCGGTAGAGCGTGGCGATCAGCGGATTGACCACGGCTTCGCAGATGCCGTTGGCGATGGCGAAGATGAAGATGCCCCAGAACAGGCAGAAGTAGGCGCCGGCGCGGGCGAAGTCGGGGTCCGTCGCGATGGACCCGTTGTAGACGAAGGTCGCCGCCACGGTCACGATCACCGAGAGGACGTGCAGCGCGCCCGCCAGCATCAGGAAGGGCTTGTAGCCGAAGCGGTCGAGGAAGAGGCTCGCGATGAGGATCACGATGCCGAATCCCACGAAGCCGCCGCCCGTGATCTGCCCGAGCTCCGTCTGGGTGAAGCCGAATTCCTTGCCCCATTCGAGCAGGAGCCCGCCGCGCACGGCGAAGCCGAGTCCGGCAACCAGGATGGTGAGAAAGCTCGCGATCAGTAGCCTGGTGTTGTTCATTGGCCCTCCTGAGCCGTGTGGATCGAGTGAGACTTTGCAGCCGGTCCGGGGTCGGATCGGAGATGCTCACGCCTTGAGCGTGAAGGCGGGCAGGCGGACGATCTCGCCGCCCTTCAGTGCGGATTCGTGGGCGCAGATGCCGACGCAGGTCCAGTTGGCGCTGGTGACCGCGTTCGGCCAGGGATCGCGGTCATCCACGAGCGCGCTCAGGAACTCGTGGACGAGGTGGGGGTGGGAACCGCCGTGGCCGCCGCCCTGGATGAAGGAGAGGTGCTCGGCGTCGTGGATCTCCTGCGGCAGGGTGAAGCGTCGGATCTCTTCGGGGAGCAGGTGGGCGTAGTCGGGCGCCTCGACCTTCTCCGGGATCTCGCGCTCGGGTTTCTTCGCCGTGTGCAGGACGTGCGGTTCGTCCTCGATCAGCGTCCACTCGAAGCTCTTCTTCGTGCCGTACACGTCGAAGCTCTCGCGGTACTGGCGGGCGACGTCGTACAGGAAGCGCCAGATGTGGGCTGCCAGGCCGCGGTCCTTGACCTTGATGTGGCAGGTCTCGACGGCGAAGCGGTTGCCGGATTTCTCGGCGATGTCGTCGCGCACCGAGCCGGAACCGAAGCAGCTGACGTACTCGGCCAGCCCGTCGACCAGTCCGAGGCACGGGCTGACCGCGTGGGTCGCGTAGTGCATCGGGATCATGCGCTCCCAGTAGGAGGGCCAGCCGTCCATGTCCTGCGGGTGCGAGGCGGCCAGGTGCTGGATGTCGCCGAGTTCGCCCTTCTCGAGCAGCTCCTTGATGAACAGGAACTCGCGGCTGTAGACCACGGTCTCGGCCATCATGTACCTGAGGCCCGTCTCCGCGACCTTCTCGACGATCCTGCGGCAGTCGTCGACGGTGGTTGCCATCGGCACGGTGCACATGACGTGCTTGCCGGCGTCGAGCGCGGCCAGCGACATCCAGGCGTGGTCGGGGATCGGCGTGTTGATGTGGACGTGGTCGACGTCCGGGTCGGCGAGCACGTCGTCGTAGTTCGTGTAGCGCCGCTCGATCCCGAACCGGTCGCCGACCTTGTGCAGCTCCGCTTCGTCGCGGCGGCAGATCGCGTGGACCCTGGCGCCGGGATACGCCTGGTAGATGGGAATGAACTCGGCGCCGAAGCCCAGTCCGATCATGGCGACGCTGGTCATGTCCGCGTCCTGGCAGCCCGCGGCAGACGCCGCGCTCCATCCGCGCGTCCATGCAGCCCGTCCGGCATCGTTGCTTCTCGGTCGATCATGGCCTGTGGCTCAGGGACCCCGAGACCCCGGCTCGTCGGCGGTCATCAGATACGCGACGAGGTTCGCCACCTCCTCGTCCCCGTACGGATCGAGCAGTCCCTCCGGCATCATCGAAAGCGGGAACAGATCGTGCGACTGGATGTCGGAATGGGCGATGACGACCTCGTCCTGGCCGACGACGCGCAGGGTCAGGGCGCGGTTGTTCTTCCCGGCGACCGTGCCGGAGTACGTGCGGCCGTCCCGGGTGGTCACCATCAGGGTCTGGTAGGCGTCCTGGATGTCGCCGCTCGGGTCGACGATGTTGGTCAGCAGGTAGTCGAGCTCGGTGCGATTGGAACCGGTGAGGTCGGGACCGATCAGGCCGCCCTCGCCGAACATCTGGTGGCAGACGCCGCAGAGCTCGCCGAACATCTGCTCGCCGAGAGCCGTGTCGGCCGCCGCGACCGCCTGGTCGTTCAGGATCGTCCTGTACTTCGCGATGGCCGCGGTCTTTTCGCTGGAGACCCGCGTGATCGGACCCCAGACCTCGAGAAAGCCGCTGCCGACGACGCGGTGGAGCTGGCGGGCGACGTAGGCGGGCACATCGCGCCGCGGGATCTTCCCCTCCTTGATGGCGCCGGTGAGCACCCTTCCGTAGGTGGGGCGGGATGACAGTGTCTGGACGGCGGCGAGCTTCTCGTCCGCGTCGAAGGAGTCGTAGCGCCCCAGCAGCAGGTACGCCGCTTCCCAGCTGCCGTCGAATGCGGCGTAGGCGCGGATGGCCGCGATTCGCAGTTCCGGCTCGGCGAGCAGGGCCGGCAGCCGCTCCAGGAGGGCCTCGTGCTGCTGGCGGGCGAGGCCCCGGACGGCCCGCCGCCGCTCTTCGCCCGGCGCGCTCCGGTCGTCGAGGGTCGCCAGGAACTGCCGCGCGACCTCGACGCCGCCGAACAGCTGTTCCACTTCCTCCGCGAGGTCCGCTGCCCGGCGGTCGCGCCTGAGCCTGGCGTGAACGCGTTCCCAGTTGTCGGGCGGCTCGGCGTAGACCTGGCCCTCGAGTCCGGCGCGCATTCCCCGCAGGAGTGCCGGCCGGGCGTCCGCCCAGTCGTCGAGCGAGGTGACCAGGAGCTCGAGCTCGTCCGCGTCCACCGCGCGGCGCGCGATGTTCTCGGTGAGCATGGGGATCCTGGAAATCCTGGCCAGCCGCAGCGCGCGCTTCGGGTCCTCCGGGACCAGGGGCTCGATGCCGAACCAGATCATCTTCGGGATGTTGTGGTCGTCCGCGTCGTCGCCCTTCATCACGAGGTGCTCGGCGATCGGCCAGCGCACGTCGTGCTCGACGCGCTGCAGGGCCGCCGCGAGGTAGAGGCGGACGACCGGCGAGGCGTCCCTGTCCGCCATCTCGATGAACTTCTCGGCGGCGGCCGGCGGCGCATCGCGGTCCTCGGTCAGGAGCTGGATCGCCCAGGCGCGGACGTGCTGGTCTTCGTCGTCGAGAGCCGTCACCAGTTCATCGGCGCTGAAGCCGCCGGTGACGTGCAGCGCCCACATCGCCCGCAGGCGGAGGTCGCCGTCCGAGTTGGACGCGAACATCTCGCGCAGGGCCGCGTGAACCGAGGCGTCGACGTCTCCCCTGGCCGCCCGGCCCTGCAGCACGACCCGCGCCCGGCGCGCGTGCCAGGCGCTCGGGGAGAGTTGCAGATCGACGAGCTGCTGGTTCGACATCGTCCCGATGTCGTCGTAGCGGCCCTCCCAGTCGACGGCCAGCGACTGCTCGGGCGTGATGCGGAAGATGCGCCCGGTCTCCTTGTGCTTCACGTCGTTGCCGCAGATGTCCGCGTCGTGCCAGTCGAGGACGTAGATGTCGCCGCCCGGCCCGATTTCCATGCTGAAGCCGACCCACTGCTTGTTGTTGGCGAGCAGGAAGTCCTCGCCGTGGCGGGCCACGAAACTCGACCCCCTGGGCTCGAGTTCGTCCGAGAGCACGGCGTGCTCGTGGATGTTCGCCATGAACAGCCGGCCGCGGTGTTCCTCGGGGAAGGCGTCCGACAGATAGACGCGGGCGCCGCCGTGCGCGGAGCGGTGCCGGTGGTCGACGATGGTGCGGATGTCGCCGTAGACGTACGGGTTGAAGTGAGAGCCGCCCTGGCGGTGGTAGATGCCGCCGGGAACGACATGGAACAGGTGGGGGATGACGCAGGCGGTGATGAAGATCTGCCCCTTGGCGTCGTAGTCGATGCCCCAGGGGTTGCTGAAGCCGTGGGCCACGACCTCGAAGCGTCTCTTCGTGGGGTGGTAGCGCCATACCCCGCCGTTGATGTCGATTCCGTCCGCTTCGAAGAGAACGTCCGGGAACGGATCGTTGTGGCCGTAGAGCGTCTCGTCGGGTCCCGGCTTGCGAATCCTGGAAGGCGTCGCGAACCCTTCCAGGCCGTAGAGCCAGCCGTCGGGCCCCCAATGGAAGCTGTTGATCGTCTCGTGACGGTCGCGGATGCCCCAGCCCGTGAGCAGGATCTCGACGTCGTCCATGTCGGCCGCGTCGTCGTCGTCCCGGTCGGGGAGGTAGAGCAGGTGCGGCGGCGCGCCGACGAAGACGCCGTCGAAGCCGACTGCCAGCGCCGCCGGGAACGGGATGCCCTCCGCGAAGACCTTCCTGCTGTCGGCCGCACCGTCGCGGTCCGTGTCCTCCAGGATCAGGATGCGGCTGTCGCCGGAGCCGGAAAAGCCGCTGCCACGGGTCTCGTAGTCGCGGTTCTCGGCGATCCACATGCGGCCGCGGTCGTCCCACGCGAAGGCCATGGGCTGGGTGATCATGGGCTCCGACGCCCAGGCGTTGACCCGGAAGCCGTCGCGCACGGTCATCGCTTCGACCGCCTCTTCCGGGGTCAGGAACTTCTCCTGCAACGCCTCCTGCTGGGCGATCCCCCAGAGCGCCGCCGTGGAGTAGGTGTCCTCGGCCGCCCCCGTGTACCGCTGCCAGTCCTCCGTGAGTTCGAGATCGTCGAGTTCGCCCGTGTAGACGATGAGCCGGTGGCGGATGACTTCCGTCGTGCCTTCCGGGATGTGCCAGTCGCCCATGCGGGCCCGCGTGGGACCCACGCCGAGCTGGCCGTCGACGCGCCAGGTCTGCGGGAAGCCGGCGTTCATGGGGTGGTCGAAGATGGCGACGTGCAGGAAGTCGTCGCGCCCCTCGACCTGCATGCCGACGTCGACCCACATCGCCCGCTGCCCCTCGGCCCTGGCGTTGCGCTGGCGGGCCGCGTTGACCGCTTCGCCCGGGATGCCCTGTTTCCACGGCATGCGCAGGAACATGCCGCCGTACGGCATCTCGTTGATCGAGACGTCGGTGTGCGCCTTGCCGGCCCATTCCAGGTCGAGGATGAAGCGGTCTTCCTCGGCCCGCATGGTCCAGTTCTGGGTCTCGGTCATGAAGGCGTTGCCGTCGGCGTCCAGCATGCCGTAGACCGTCTGCCACTGCACCTCGGTTCCGGACCCGGTGACCACGGCGGCAGACTCGCGGCGCCAGTAGTCGCCGCCCGGGTTGTGGAAGTAGTCGCGGCCGATCGCCCTGGCGATGTCCTCCGGCTTGTCGCGGCGGTAGAACCACTGCCTCAGCGTGTCCTCGTCCACCGGCTCGCCGTTGACCCGCGTGAAGCCCCAGTAGAGCCCGGTCTGGTGGGGGTGATGACCCGGGCTGTACTCCGTCGCCAGCCCCTTGCCGTCCGGAGCGGCGATCGGATGCAGGAATGGCCGGTGGTCGGCGCCCGCGTTCTGGGTGACGACGGGGACGTCCTCACCCTCCCGGTAGATGGAGATCGAGCCGGTCTCCTCGTCCTGGACGGCTCGCAGCGGCACGACGCCCGCGGCCTCCCGGGCTTCGGCACCTTCGGCGCCCGTGCCCTGCGTGCAGCCTGTGCCGAGCCCCGCGAGGACCAGTGGAACCATCGGCAGCCATGCCGGCGCGGCCGGAACTCTCATCCGTTTCCTCTCCTTTCCTCCCGAGCCTTCGCTCCCGAGACTGTTGTGGGAACAGGCGCGCATCCTATCGTCTCGGCTCGGGAGTCGGCGCATTCGAGGTTGTTCGTGAAGTTCGGCCTGCTCATGGTCTTCTTCCCTCGAGTCCGGTTCCGCCGGGTGGGCTGAATGCTACGTCGCATGCTGTGCTGGGGATCGAAGGCCCCGCACGGGTTTCGTCGACCGGCGCGCGGGAAAGACGGGGTACGATCCGGCGCATGGCCGCGCTGTTCGACACGCTCGCCGCCAGCGATGCGCTGGAAGCCGCCGGAATGGACCGGCGCACCGCCCGCGCCTGTGCCGCGCAGATCCACGCGGCGGTCAGCACCGGCGAGGCCGTTACCCGGCCCGAACTGGAGGCGGCCGCTGGCCGCCCAGAAGACCGAGCTGGTGGACCGCCTCGCTAAGATGGAACGCATTCTGGTGGACCGCATTTCGGAGACCGAACGTGTTCTGGGCGACCGCCTCGCCGAGATGGAGCGGCGGTTGGCGGCGCTTCTGTGGCGGCTGTTCGGCGGCATGGTGGCGTTGGCCGGCCTGGTCGTGGCGGTTCTCAAGCTGCTGCCCTGACAGTTCGCGCACCCGCTTGCATGGCTTCCGCAACAGGCTGCTAGACTGCGGTCACGAATCCTGTTTCGATTGGAGATCCGCAGATGATGAAGCGCACCGCAACGTGGCTGTCGGCAGCTGTCCTCGTCCTTGTCCCGGCTCTGGCAGCCCAGGACGACGGGATTCCAAGGACTGCCAGCGGGCGTCCCGATCTGAACGGGACCTTTGATGCCGCCACCCTGACGCCGCTCGAGCGGCCGGTGCACCTGGGTGAGCGGGCGTATCTGACGCCCGAAGAAGCTGCCGAGATCGCCGAGGAGGAGCGCGCGATCCAGGAAGGTGCGGTTGCGCGGTCGGACGCCGACCGCGAAGCGCCGCCGGAAGGGGGCGCGAAGGTCGTGGGCCTGGAGCACACCGCGGGCGGCGGCAACGAGTTCGGCGCCGGCAATGTGGGCGGTTACAACCTGTTCTGGATCGACCGTGGAACGGACACGTACCGCGTCAAGGGCAAGATCCCGACCTCGATCATCATCGATCCGCCGAACGGCCGCATGCCGACGATGACGGCGGCGGCGCAGGAGCGGATGAGGCAGGCTCTCATCAGCTTCGCGCGGCCCAACGACGGGACCGCCTGGTGGGTCGAGCTCGACGGACCGGGCCCCTACGATGGCCCCGAGTCGCTCCCCACGAGCGAGCGGTGCCTTGCGGGCTTTACGGGCGCTGCGCCCACCTTCCCCAGCCTGTACAACAACTACAAGAGGATCGTGCAGACCGACACGCACGTGGTCATCCTCATCGAGATGATTCACGACGCCCGCGTCGTGCGCCTCGACTCCGAGCATCCGGGCCCCGAGGTCACGAAGTGGCTGGGCGACTCGATCGGCTGGTGGGAAGGCAACACGCTCGTCGTCGACACGACGAACTTCCGGGTAGGCGGCCGCGGATTCCGCGGCGGCTCGGAGAACACCCACGTGGTCGAGCGGTTCACCCTCCAGCCCGACGGTAACGTGGTCTATCGCTTCACGGTCGAGGACGACACCGTGTGGACCGCGCCCTGGACCGGCGAGTACCTGTGGAAGGCTGCTGACGGCCTGGTCTACGAGTACGCCTGCCACGAAGGTAACTACTCGATGGGCGGCACGCTCCGCGGCGCTCGTCTCCTCGAATCGGAGGCGCTCGCCGGCGCCAGCACCGGCGGCGCCGAGTAGAGCCTCGCCGTTGGCGGGAAGGCGGGGGTCGGTCCGAGATACACCCGGGTTCTTCGATCCCTGTTACGCCCGCCCGGTACGCTCACAGTTCCGAACCGGTTGCTCTCGGCCCGAATCGTCTGCTCGGCGCTCTCGTCCCGGTGACGGCGGAGCGTCGAGCGAACGACGTCGGGCTGCTCTCGTTCAGTCATCGGGCGTCAGGGTCGTCGGCGCCGCCGGCCTGAACGTACCCGCGCTCGAGCACGTTTGCCGCACCCGCGCACGGATGTTCGAGCGCACAGATGTTTGAGCAGCTGGCGTTGCACCGTGTTCGAGCACCTTGGCGTTGCACTGAGCTACTTCGCCTGCCCGACCAGCGCGAGCAGCGCGTCGACTTCCTTCGGCACGCCGGCGCTCAGGACTTCGGGCTCGCCTTCGGTAATCAGCACCGTGTCCTCGATGCGGATGTGGATGTTCCGCTCCGGGATCTCGATGATCGGTTCGACGGCGATGACCATGCCGGGCTCGAACGGGAGGGAACTGTCGCCGACGTCGTGGACGGAGAGACCGACGAAGTGCCCGGCGCCGTGGGCCGGCTTGTCGTCGAAGCCCCAGCGGTCGTAGACCTCGCGGCAGATCGCGGTGGTCTCACGCCGGGTGACGCCTGGCCGCATCGCGGCGATGATCGCCTTCTGCGCCTCCAGCACCGTGCGGTAGGCACGTTCCTGGACCTCGTCGAACGTTCCGTTCACCGGCCAGGTGCGGGTGATGTCCATCGTCATGTATGCGAACGAAGCGCCGTAGTCCATGACGACGAGTTCGCCGTCCTCGAGTTGCCGGTTGTTCCTGGTCCAGTGCCAGATCAGGCCGTTCGGGCCCGATCCGACGATTGCCGGGTAGGCCTCCATCTCGGCGCCGTGCCGGAGGAAGACGTGCTTGGCCGCAGCTTCCAGCTCGTACTCCCAGGCGCCGGCGGTGGTGGTGCGAATCGCGGCGGCGATGCCGTCGGCGCTGACCTTGCCGGCGCGGCGCAGGATCTCGATTTCCCGCGGCGTCTTGATCATCCGCAAGCGGTCGAGGTGCGGCGTCAGGTCGCGCAGGTCGGCGTAGGGGTAGCGGCTGCGGATGGTCGCGATCTGATGGGCCTGCTCGGTCGGCTGGCCGCCCCACGGGTTCTGTTCGCGCCGGCCCAGATACAGGCCCTTCTCGCTGCGGGCGAGGTCGAGTTCGTCGCGTTCCCCCAGGCGCATCCAGAGCAGCTTTCCGCTTTCACCGGGCATCCGGCCGCGGCGGCGTGCCAGATGCTCGGGAAGGTAGGCGAGATGGTCCACCAGGAGGCCGCTGCCTTCTGCCAGCTCGGGCGCGTGGAGCCAGTTCGGGCCGTCGATGAACTTCTCGCGGTCGCCCTGATGGGGCAGGTAGAGACGCGCCTCGCAACGGTCGACTTCCAGCAGCAGCACCGCGTTCCGGCCCTCGTGGCCGGTCAGGTAGAAGAAGTCGTGGTCCTGTCGGAAACGCGCTCCGTAGCGCGGCATCGTCTCGGAGAACACGAGTGCTGCGCCGGCTTCGAGGCGTTCGCAGAGCTGCGCTCGGCGCTCCGCGAACTCTTCGGGCGGGTAGGCGGCGCGCTGAGCGTTCGCTGCTGCAGCGGCCAGGAACAGAACCGCGAGGCAGGACCGCGCGGAGCGGTGAACCACACTCGGCCTCCCGCGGCCTGCCAGACGGTTCCGAGGCCTGGAATGGTCCGTCATGCTCGGGTCGCTCCTTCGTCGGGTCAGGTCAGCTGTCCGCCGGACACGACGGCAGGAAGCAGAGCGGGCCGCTGTCGCGGAGGTACACGCGCGGCGTCTTGGCCGGCCGCTTGCCGAATCGTCGAAAATCTCATCTGCCAGATGAGATTTTGTCACTTGGCTGGCGAGAATGCTCATGCCGGCATGCCCCGGGAAGTGGCGCTGGCGCCTGGCTTCCGGGCTACGGCGTTGTTCCGCCGCCCAGGGCCACGGCGCCTGCCTGCGCGAACGGAGCGAAGAAGTCGTTGCCCTTGTCGTCGATCACGATGAAGGCGGGGAAGTCCTCGACCTCGATCTGCCAGATCGCCTCCATCCCGAGGTCCTCGAATTCGCGGACTTCGACCTTGCGGATGCTGTGCTCGGCGAGTGCGGCTGCCGGGCCGCCGATCGAGCCGAGATAGAAGCCGCCGTGCTTCTGGCAGGCGCGGCGGACCTGGGCGGAGCGGTTGCCCTTGGCGAGCATCACCATGCTGCCGCCGCGGCTCTGGAACAGGTCGACGTAAGGGTCCATGCGCCCGGCGGTGGTGGGGCCGAACGATCCCGACGCCTTGCCTTCGGGCCGCTTCGCGGGGCCGGCGTAGTACACCGGCTGATCCTTGAAGTACCGAGGCAGATCCTGGCCGGAGTCGAGCCGTTCCCTGAGCCGGGCGTGGGCGATGTCCCGGGCGACGATCAGCGGGCCGCTCAGGGAAAGCCGGGTGGCGACCGGATACTTCGAGAGTTCGGCGCGGATCTCGTCCATCGGCCGGTTCAGGTCGATGGCGACGACCTGACCGCTGAGCTCGTCCTGTTCGACTTCCGGCAGGTACTTCGCCGGGTTCTCTTCGAGCTGCTCGAGAAACACGCCGCGGCGGTTGATCCGGCCCAGAATCTGCCGGTCGGCGGAGCACGACACGCCGAGACCGACCGGCAGCGAAGCACCATGGCGCGGCAGCCGGATGACGCGCACGTCGTGGGCAAAGTACTTGCCGCCGAACTGGGCGCCGATGCCGATGCGCGTGCAGAGGTCGAAGATCCGCTTCTCCATGTCGAGGTCGCGGAAGGCGCGGCCGAGTTCGTTGCCGCTGGTCGGCAGGTCGTCCAGGGCGTGACAGGTGGCGAGCTTGAGTGTCTTCATCGTCGCCTCGGCAGAGGTGCCGCCGACGACCAGGGCGATGTGGTATGGCGGACAGGCCGAGGTTCCGAGCGTGCGGAGCTTCTCGTCGACGAAGTTCATCAGCGAGATCGGGTTCAGGATCGCCTTCGTCTCCTGGTACAGGAAGCACTTGTTGGCCGAGCCGCCGCCCTTGGCGATGAACAGGAACCGGTACTCGTCGCCGCGGGCGGCGTAGAGGTCGACCTGGGCCGGCAGGTTCGTGCCGGTGTTCTTCTCCTCGTACATCGACAGCGGCGCCATCTGGGAGTAGCGCAGGTTGCGCTCCTGGTAGGCGTCGTGGATGCCGCGGCAGAGCGCCTCCTCGTCGTCGCAGTCGGTGCAGACGTTCTGGCCCTTGTAGCCGAGAACGATCGCGGTGCCGGTGTCCTGGCAGCCGGGGAGCACCCGGCCGGCGGCGATGTTCGCGTTCTTCAGCAGCTCGAGCGCCACGAAGCGGTCGTTTGCCGAAGCTTCCGGATCGTCGAGGACGCGGCGCAGCTGCTCGAGGTGGCTGGCCCGCAGCAGGTGCGCGATGTCGTCCATCGCCTCGCGGGCGATCAGCCGCAGCGCCTCGGGCTCGACGTGGAGGATCTCGCGGCCGCCGGCGGACTCGACGCGGACGTGGCCGGACGTCAGCAGGCGGTACTCCGGCTCGTCGCCGCGGTGCTCGAACGTGCGCTGGTGGTGGAAGTCGGGCATGGCGCGCCTGGAGAGTCTGCGCGACAAGGCGCCGTGAGGCAAGTGCGCGCCGCTGCGCGACAGGACTCGTGCGGAGCCGCTGGCCCTCGCATGGCACCGGCAGGACGAGCTGTTCGTCCTGCCAGGGCTCGATGCCGCTGTCGTCCGGCTTGCGGGATTCGGCGGGATTCCACGCCGCGTTGACCTTGCCTGTCAGGAACGGCAGGCAGGCCGGGCAGAAACCCTCCCGCCCGCTTCGCGTAACTTGAGACCATAGAATGCGCGGCATGGAACGAGCAGGCGGCGTCCGTTCGCCGGAGGTGCGCCGGTGAGCGCTCCGGCAAGTCGAGGCGACGGTCCCGATGGCGCACCGCCGCGCCCGGATCTTTCGATCCTCCGCGCCGATGACGAGGTCGAGTACCGGCCGCGCCGGGGCCGCTACGTCAAGTGGGGCATCCTGCTCGTGCTGGCGATCGCAGCGGTCTACGCCTGGCGCACGGTCCCGTTCGAGCAGTACGTGCCGTGGCTCATGCCGGAAGTCGAGACGGCGACCGTGCAGCGGCTGACCGCGGAGCAGGCGTCGGCCGTGCTCAACGCGACCGGCTACACCTATGCGCGGGTGAGGGCAGCAGTAGGCGCGAAGATCACCGGCCGGATCACCGCGCTGCATGTCGACGAGGGGGACCTGGTTGCGGCAGGCGACCTGATCGCGGTGCTCGACAGCGCCGATCTGGAGGCCGCGGTGCGCCGTGCCGAGGCGGGCCTGCTCGAGTCCAGGGCGCGGCTGGCCGATGCCGTCCGGGAGGAGAACCGGCAGCGGCGGATCGTCGAGGCCGGAGTGGGCCCCGCCGCAGACCTCGACGCGGCCATCACGACGCTCCAGGTAGCCAGAGCGCAGGTGGGCACTGCGCGCGCCAGCCTCGATTCGGTTCGGGCGCAGCTGGCGTACACGGTGATCCGCTCGCCGGTCGACGGCGTCGTGATCGAACGTACCGTCGAGGTGGGGGAGATGGTGGCGCCGGGCGGGTTCACGAGTCAGCAGTCGACAGGCGCCCTGGTGCGGATCGCCGATCCGACCTCGCTCGAGGTCGAGGCGGACATCAACGAGAGCTACATCGCTCGCATCGAACTCGGGCAGCCGGCGTCGATCCGGGTCGATGCCGTGCCCGACCACGAGTACAGCGGCAGTCTGCGTCAGATCGTGCCGACCGCCGATCGCCAGCGCGCCGTGGTCCAGGTCAAGGTCACGATCGACGACCGCGACGACCGCCTGGTGCCGGACATGAGTTGCACAGTGACCTTCCTGCAGGAAGGCACGGACCAGGCCGCGCTCGAGGCGGCGCCCAAGATCCTCATTCCAGCCGTCGCAGTCGTCACCGAAGGCGGCCGGAGCCATGCCTGGGTGGTTCGGGAGGGCGCCCTGGTCCGTTCGTCGATCGAGCTGGGCCCGGAGCTGGACAACGACTTCGAGGTGCTGTCGGGTCTGCACGGCGGCGAAACGGTCGTGAGGCAACCGTCCGCGGATCTCGTCGACGGGATGCGGGTGCGCGAGGTCTCCTGACCTGAGGTATCCGGCGACCCACGGCACCCTGGAGACCCATGCAGCATCTGGAGACGCGCGCGGCAGCTGGAGACCCACGGGCGAGATCCGTCGAGAAGACGAGAGAATAGAGAGAAAGAACAGAGAGAAGATGGGTGAAGATGCACGGAAAGCGTCCACTGCAGCAGGCGCCATGGAGGAGGATCTGATCGATGGCTGAGACCGTCGTCCAACTGCGGGACGTGACGAAGAACTACCGCCGCGACGCCTTCGAGCTGAAGGTGCTGCAGGGAATCACCCTCGATGTCGAACAGGGCGACTTCGTGGCGCTGATGGGCCCTTCGGGCTCGGGCAAGAGCACCTTGCTCAATCTGCTCGCGGGCATCGACAGGCCGAGCAGCGGCGAGCTGGTCGTCGCCGGGCAGCGGATCAGCAGACTGAGCGAAAGCAGGCTCGCGGTCTGGCGCCAGCGCCACATCGGCTTCATCTTCCAGTTCTACAACCTGATCCCCGTGCTCACGGCGTACGAGAACGTGGAGCTGCCGCTCACCCTGCGGCGATCGTCGAGAGCGGCGCGCAGGAAGCGAGTCGAGACCGCACTCTCTGTCGTGGGTCTGCAGAACCGGATGAAGCACTACCCCCGCCAGCTCTCGGGCGGCCAGGAACAGCGGGTGGCGATTGCCCGCGCCATCGTCACCGACCCGACGCTGCTGCTCGCCGACGAGCCGACCGGCGATCTCGATGCGGATTCCGGCCGCGAAGTGCTGGACCTGCTCGGTCAGTTGAACGAGCAGTTCGACAAGACGATCCTGATGGTGACCCACGACCCGAATGCTGCGGCGCGCGCCAGACGACTGTTGCGACTGGACAAGGGCAGGCTGGTTTCGTCGGCAGCGGGAGGAGGAGCAGGAGCATGATCAAGCTGATTTGCCGCAACCTTCTCCGCAACAAGCGCCGCACGTTCCTGACCATGGCGGGCCTGGCGATGGCGCTGTGCATCCTGTCGCTTCTCGGCGTGGTCAACGATGCGATGGACTTCGCCGACGAGGCGTCGCAGCCCGATCGGTTGGTGGTGCGCAACGCGATCTCGCTCACGTTCCCGCTGCCCGAGGCGTACGAGGCGAGGCTTCGAACGATCGACAACGTGGCCGCCGTGACGCCCCAGAACTGGTTCCAGGGTGTCTACAAGGACCAGCGGCCCGAGAATTTCTTCCCTCGCTTCACGGTCGATCCGGAGACGTTCCGGAGCGTCTTCCATGAGTACGAGTGGGACGAGGAGGAGTGGGAGGCGTTCGCATCGCAGCGCACCGCCTTTGCCGCCGGCCGTTCCCTGGCAGCGGATCAGGAATGGTCGATCGGCGACGTGATCACGATCGAGGGCGACATCTTTCCGATCGACGTGGAGCTTCAGTTGCGCGCGCTCTTCGACTACGACGACGACGAGGCGCAGGAGCGGCAGATCTTCTTTCACCGGCGCTACGTCGAGGAGGCGATGAACAACCCCGGCATGAACGGAACGTACTGGCTGCTGCTCGACGATCCTGATGCGGCGCCCGCGGTCATCGCGGCAGCCGAGGCGATGTTCGAGAACTCGGAGAACCAGGTGCGAGCCGAGACCGCCGAAGCGTTTGCCGCCTCGTTCGTGGAGATGTTCGGCAACTTTCAGCTCTTCTTGGCGGCGATCGGGCTCGCGATCGTCGTTTCGATCCTTTCGATCACGGCGGTCACGATGGCGCTGGCCGCGCGTGAGCGGACCACCGAAGTCTCCGTGCTCCGCACCCTGGGTTTCAGGCGGAACCAGGTGCTCGGCATGGTGATCGGGGAGTCGCTCGTGGTCGGCCTGCTCGGCTCCGCGCTGGGGATCGGCGTCACCGCCGTCGCGATTCGGGGAGCCACTCCGTTTCTGGACCAGATGGGCTTTGCGTTCGGGGGATTCGAGCTCGAACCGCAGGTCCTGTTGACCGCGGTCGCCATCGGCATCGCGGTGGGGCTGCTGAGCGGCGTCCTTCCGGCGGTCGCTGCCGCGCGAATGAAGATCGTCGACGGCCTGAGGCGAATCTGATGGTGGCTGGCCGGGCGCGCAAGGAGACGGCATGATTCCGATCAAGTACACCTGCCGCAACCTGTTCGAACGTCGGGGCGTGGCCTTCATGACCTTGGCCTCGATCGGCTTCGTTGTCCTCGTGTACATCGGCGTGCTCGCTCTGGCCGGTGGCCTGCAGGCGGCGTTTGCCGCTACCGGCAACCCGTCCGTCGTCATCGTGATGCGGGACGGCACCCGCGCCGAGATGGAGAGTTCCTACGCCCAGGAAGATCACCGGCTGCTGGCCGCCATGCCGGGAGTCGAGCGGGCCGACGACGGCACGGTGCTGGCCTCGGGAGAAGTGGTCCTCGTGCAGATCTTCGAGCGGGCCGACGGCACCGAGACGAACGTGATGGTCCGAGGAGTGGAGCCTTCGGCATTCGCGATCCGGCCGCGCCTGGAGATCACCGAGGGCCGCCGATTCGAGCCCGGCCGCGGCGAGATCATCGTCGGTCGCAGCCTGGCCGGGAGGCTCGGGCTGCGGGTCGGCGACGAGCGGAAGATGGGCCGGAGCACGTTCCGCGTCGTCGGCCTGTTCTCGGGCGCCGGTGCCCACGGCTCGGAGATCTGGGGCGATGCCCGCGACCTCGGCGACTCGTTCCGCCGCAGCGGGTACTACTCTTCGACCCGGCTCATGGCTGCGTCGCCCGCTGCGGCCCGCGACCTGATCGAGACCGTCAAGGCGGACCAGCGGCTTCAGGTGCGGGCCGTGACGGAACCCGAGTACTACGAGGAGCAGTCCGCGACCTCGTCCGGCCAGTTCATCGTCCTCGGCAACGTCCTCGCCGTGCTCATGGCGGTGGGCGCCTGCTTCGCTGCCGCGAACACGATGTACGCCCAGGTCGCCGCCCGCGCCCGCGAGATCGGCACTCTGCGTGCACTGGGCTTCCGGCGCCGCTCGATCATGGGCAGCTTCTTCCTGGAAGCGGTGCTGCTCGGTGTCGTCGCGGGCGCCTTCGGCGCGCTCCTCGCCCTGCCTCTGAACGCGATTCAGACCGGCACGATGAACCAGGTCACATTCAGCGAGATCACCTTCCAGCTTCGCACCACGCCGTTCGCCCTGTTCTCCGGCATTTGCCTGGCGACCATCACCGGCGTCCTCGGCGGCCTGCTCCCCGCCTTCGGCGCCTCGCGGCAGAAGATCACCGACCTCCTCCGCGAAGCGTAGGATCGACCGCTGGCCGAGCGGCGTGCAACGTAGCCGGATGGCGTCCGCGCCGGTCCGTCGTCGTCTGTTCCGGGCCCTTGCGCCCTCTGGCCCGGCTCTGCTCCTCGGCGCCTGCGCCGCAGACCTTGCGCCGGTGCCCGCCGCGCCGCCGGGCCCCCTTCCCAACGTCGTCCTCATCGTCCCGGACGACCTGGGCCGCCACGACGTGAGCTTCCACGGCGGCGGCATCGCGACCCCGAACATCGACAGGATTGCCGCCGAGGGGGTGCTGATCGAACGCTTCTACACGGCGCCGATCTGTTCGCCGACCCGTGCCGGGCTGATGACGGGCCGCTATCCGATTCGCTTCGGGCTGATGCGGGACGTCATTGCCCCCTGGCGGACATTCGGTCTGGACACGGAGGAAGTCACTCTGGCCGAAGTGCTCGCCGCGGCGGGCTACGAGCATCGCGCCGTCTTCGGCAAGTGGCACTTGGGTCACATCGGCCGGAAGTACCATCCGCTGCGGCGAGGCTTCACGGAGTCCGTCGGTCACAACACGTCGATCGACTACTTCACCAAGGAGCGGTTCGGACAACGGGACTGGTTTCACGGCTACGAGCCGGTCGCGGAGGAGGGTTACGTCACGGACCTGGTGGCCGAGCATGCGGTCCGGTTCATCCATCGGCACGCCGGCGGCAAGGCGCCGTTCTTCCTCTACGTCCCCTTCAACGCGGCGCACTCGCCGCTGCAGGCGAAGGAGGAGGACCTGCCGCTCTACGCGGACCTGGACGCGCTCGAACCGCCGCGCGGCTGGGAAGAAGTGACCGGCGGCCGGCCTCTGGCGCCGGAAGAACGGCGCCGCGAGAGCCGCCGCATTCACGCCGCGATGGTCCACGCGCTGGACGAAGGAGTTGGCCGCATCCTCCGTGCCATCGACGACAACGGCATCGCCGAGGACACGCTCGTGCTCTTCTTCAGCGACAACGGCGGCGGCGTCGGCATCGGCGACAACGGGCCCTATCGGGGTGCGAAGAGCACCGTCTTCGAGGGAGGCACTCGGGTCGCAGCCGCGGCGCGCTGGCCGGCGGGAAGCGTCTCGGGCGGCGGTCGGGTGAAGGCGCCGGTCGCCTACATCGACGTTCTGCCGACCTTGATGAGCGTCGCGGGCGTGGACGACCACGGCGGCAAGCCGCTTGACGGCCGGAACGTCCTCGAGGTGCTCGCAGGCGTGGACCCGGACGGACCGGCACGCGACCTGTACTCCTTCGTCGGTCAGAAAACCCCGGGGCGAGAACAGGTGTCGGTGATTTCGGGCGCCTGGAAGCTCGTGGTCATCGGCCCGCCCCTCGACCGGCCCGGATCGGCGGCGGCGTCCCGGAAACTGCTCTTCCGTATCGAGGAGGATCCCTTCGAAGAACGGGATCTGGCTGCGGATCGTCCGGACGTGGCAGCCCGTATCCTCGACAAGGCCCGGGAGTTCCGCGCCCTGCAGCCGCCGAACCCCGTGGCGCCTTTCGGCGTGGGCGCGGAAGGGTTCGAGCCGCCGCCGAACTGGCAGTTCCCGGACGTCTGACGCCGATGCTTGTGCGACTGCCGTGAAGAGACGATCCGCCCCGCTGTTGCGAATGGAGTCGCGACTTGAAGCGGACGTGTCCTGCCTGGGTTTTCTGGCTTTCGGGGTCCCGGTCGCAGCGGCAGATCTTAGCCATGTATCATTGAGATCAAAGTTCGAAAACTCGATGTGAAGTGATGTATCATGCGAAGCCATGTACATCGAAAGCGTCCCCAACCGGACTCCCTACCCGCCATCCTGCTGAGAGAGTCCTACTGACAGGACGGAAAGGTCAGGAAGCGCATCCTCGCAAACCTCTCGAAATGGCCGGAGCATCTCCTCTGCCACTACCTCGAATCCAGGGTGCGGGCGCACGTCTTCCTGTGCATGCTCGCCTGCCACGTCGGGTGGCACATGCGACGCGCTCTCGCGCCGCTGCTCTTCGACGACCACGAACCCCCCGAGGACCGCAGCTTGCCGGTCGAACCGGCGCGCAGGTCCCGAGCGGCAATCGCCAAGGCCAACTCCCGTCGCACCGCCGACGGATTCCCCGTCCACAGCTTCCAGACCCTGCTCGCAGACCTCGCCACACTCACACGCAACCAGGTGCGCCTGCACGGCGCCGGCGGCTCCACCGTCGATCTGCTCGCCAGACCCACGCCATTGCAGAGCGAGGCCTTCAGACTGCTGCGAGTGCGCCCCTGACCGCCCGGAAGTACCCAGTACCCAGTAGCGTGCAAACCTGATTCCAGACAAAGCCCCGTCGCACAAGGACTTCCCTGCCTTTGCCAGCAGAACTTCGGGTTAGAGTGACCGCAGGTCGCCCATGAGGGGTGGCCGCAGTGTTTGAAAGGAGCCAGACAAGTGAGGAAGTTGATGACATTGGTCGTCATGGCGCTGATGGGCGCCGCAGTTGGTGCGCAGGAAAAGGAAGTTCTGCTCTGGCCGCCCGAAGGGGGACCGTCCGGGGTGGAGCTCTCCGCCCCTTTGTTTGGGGCGTTCTCGGACGTAGTTCATGCAGGTGTGCATGAGCCTGTTGTCTTGGTGAACGGGACTGACGGAGTCGCCCATTATCAGTATGACGATGACGTGTTCGAGCAGGCCTTCTTCCTTCAAGGCGGCGTATGGGAGATGGAATTAGCCCAGCAGTACACCATGCGGTCAGCGGGTGAGATCGAGTATGTGGAAGCGTGCTTCCACAACCAGCAGCGTTTTCAACGGCGCTTTCGTTTCACTGTGCGTGTCAGGCTGGATTCCAACGGGGCGCCCGGTGAAGAGGTAGGGTCCGCCGCTAGCGGTTACAAGACGCTGTCGGGTGATCGACTCTCAAACTTCGACTGCTACAGAGTCACAGGTTTCACCGGCCGCGTACCCCGTGATGACGTGTGGGTGACCGTCGAGTGGCTGTATGGCTTCCATGACGAGGCAGTGAGCCTCATGGTCGACACAAGCAACCAGCGCGGCAGGCGCGCTTGGAAGGCGCGCAGGGACGGGGAACCGTACAGTGCCTGGACTGCGTCGAACATCTCGGGAGTCTTCGGGCTGCGTCTTGGCGTCATCACCCAGAGCCAGGACCCTGATCCCGACCCCGACCCTGACCCCGACCCCGACCCTGATCCCGACCCCGATCCCGACCCTGATCCCGACCCCGATCCCGACCCTGATCCCGACCCCGATCCCGACCCCGAACCGTCGTGCACAGGGAATCGTACCCGGCTGGAGAACGGCTTCACGGTGCAGGTTGAGTACCAGGACCCGAACTCGGGTCAGTGGAGGGATTCTCTCGAGCACTGCAACGTGAGCCGGGATAGCGCCGTGGCCTACTTCTTCGACCGGAACAACGCCGAGGTGCTGGTCAAGGTGCTGAACGGATGCCGAATCAATCAGCACCGGTGGGTGTACTCCGCACCGGCAACCGATCTCGCGTACCGCGTGTCGGTCTGGCCGCCGAGTGGACAGGGTTCCATGTGGACTACAGACAGGGGCGTTGCCCTTGATTCTCCGGGGTTCACTGCCGTGACCGCCATCACCGACGTGAAAGCGTTCGGTTGCAGCTGATATGCCAGCGCCGCTATCACGGCTGTCAACGGGGTCGCCGTCCCGGTCATCGCGGCCCCCGAGACCGGCGCTGACGGGCGCGTGGACTTCACGACGTTGCCGAAGCATTTCCGTTCGGGCACGGACGCGTTCACGGTCACCGCCGGTGACGTGGCCGCTGACGTGAACTCTTGAGGTCGCGCTCTGATGGCCTGTCGCACACGCAAACCGCTTCCGTGGCGGCAGTGCACGATGGACTGCGCTACCACCTGCTCGACATCAGGCACGCTCATCACCCAGACTCACCGCGACCTCTTGCAGCCTGGTCCCATTCAAGATGAGCCCGAACGGCGGTTGTTCGGGAGTCGAGTCAGGGCGAGAGCGTCGGGGCAGTTTTCAGGACTGCTGATCGGAGTGAAGCAGAGATCAGCACCAGAGACCAGCGGTAGCGCGGGGACCGCGAGGCGGCGGTTGAAGTGCGCGGAGACGAGTGTCGTGTGGGCCATTGGCAGGTTCCGTTTCGCGGGATGCCGGCGGGGGTGTTCACTCATGCGACGGCGTCGCGGCGTCGGATCCTTGGCGAGGAGCGCGGCGAGAGCCTCGTTGACGGCTTTGGCGGCGGCGAGGTCGTCGATGGCCAGGGCCTGACGGTCGAGCTGCTCGAAGGTGACGCCGGGTCGCAGGTACCGCGCGGCGCCGTGGAGGGACTTCAGCTTGAAAACAGGGCGTGGTGACCTTCTCGAAGGGACAGGTCTTGCGCGCGCGCCCCTTGGCGTCCCGCGTCTCGACGGGAAAGTGGCAGCACCGGTGGTAATTGAGAGAAGGGGGCGAGCACGTCACGCAGGAAGCGATCGACGAAAGCTGCGTGATGGCGAGGAATTTGGTCGTGGCCGAGGTAGTGCCGCACCACCGGGGCGTTCCTGCTCTCGACCAGGGCGTCGTCGTTGCAGCGCCTCGGGCGGGACTTCGTGAACTCTTCGACGTGCTGCCTGTTCAGCAGCGCGGCGACCTTGTAGTTGACCGGAGCCAGGCGTCGGCTCTGACGGGGAACCGCGCGGGCGAGCGGCAGGCGTCGCTACGCGGCCCTGGCGAACTTCCGCCGCAGCCAGTCGATCAGTACGCGGTTCGTCTCTTCGGGCTTCTCCTGCTGCGTCCAGTGGCCGCAGTCGGCAACCGTGTACTTCTCGAGGTCGTCAATGAAGTCCTCCATGCCGTCGGCGGAGGAGGGGCGGAGTATCACGTCGTTCTCGGCGCCGATGTAGAGGCACGGAACCTCGATTTCCCACTTCGCGTTCTCGATGCCGGGAATGGGGCGTCCCGCCATGCGGTACCAGTTCAGGCCGCCTGTGAAGCCCGTGATCTCGAAGGTCTCCGTGAAGTAGTCCAGGGCTTCCTCGGACAGGAACACCTCGCCGGGGTAGTCCTCGCGCTCCAGCATCCGCAGCAGGTCCAGCTGCCGTTCGGGCGAGTCCTCGGGCATCGCCCGGAACGCCTCGACGTCCCAGATGTAGCCGCGGCGGAGCAGCATCTCGAAGGACTTGCGCACGTCGGCGGACAGTGCCTTCTCCGCCCGGCCGGGCTCCTGGAACTGCACCGTGTAGTAGTTCTCGGAGCGGACGATCAGCGGCGCTTCGGTCCGCTCCGCCGGGGCCATGCCCGGTGGCCGTCCGCCTGGCGTGTTCACGCCGACGATGCCGAGGCAGCGGTCCGGGTGCAGCCGCGCCATCATCCACACCACGCCGCCGCCCCAGTCGTGGCCGACGAAGACGGCCCGGTCGAGCTCGAGTGCGTCGAGCATCCCGGCCATGTCGTCGCAGAGGCGCCTCAGGCCGTACTCCGCCACGTCGTCTGGCCGGTCCGTCAGGCCGTATCCCCGCTGATCGGGCGCGATGGCGCGGAAGCCGGCGTCGGCGAGCGCCGGGAGCTGGAACCGCCAGGAGAACGCGAGTTCGGGGAAGCCGTGGCAGAGCACGACGGGGATGCCGGCACCCTGTTCGTAGACCGCCATGCGGATGCCGTTCGTCTCGACGAAGCGCGGCGCCGGCATCCCGGGGGCCGGCCGGACCTCGGCGCCTCGTGCCAGGCCGGGCATCGCGAGCGCACCGGCCAGGGCGCCGGTCGTCTGCAGGAAGCTGCGGCGGGTCAAGGCGCGAGGGGGAATCATCGGGACCTCCGAAGTCGGGGACGGGCTGGCGTGCGCTCTGCGGGTTGGCCGGAGTATCTCAGGCCGAACCGGAACGACGAACAGAGCGAAGTGTGTACGATAGCCGCGATGCGCAACGTGTTCCGGCTTGCGGGTTCGTTCCTGGCGCTCGCCGTACTGGCAGCCCCGGTAGCGGGAATGTGCGCTGCGCTCTCTTCGCCCGGGGATCCGTGCGCCATGCAGGAGTCGCACGAGGCGGTGTCCTGCGGGCACGCCGAGATGGTGATGACGGGCTGCTGCAACGTCGAGACCGTCGATCCCGCCGCGCAGGCGATCCTGCCCGGTCCCGCCGGCGACATCGACCCGCCCGCCCTGGCCGGGAGCGGGCCGGACGCGCTTGCCGGCGACGGTCTCCAGGCCGTCGTGATCGCCTGCGATGGGGATCCGCCGTCCGCTGTTCCGCGCTACAGGCTGTTCTCCGCGCTGTTGCTCTGATCCTCCGCCGAAGCGAGTCGCAGCGGTCGCCCCGTGAAGGCGGGCGGCTGCTGGAAACACGTTTCTGCGGAGGAATCGGATGGTTCGACCTGTGCCTTGCCTGCTCGCCGCCGTTCTGCTGACGGTCGGCTGGGCGGGAACATCGATCGCCGGGACAGACCGGCCGGCCCCGGATCCGGCACCGGCGGACCGCGTCGCCCAGGGAATCGCGGACGAGCTGCTGCGCGAGCTCGTCGAGGAGGCGCTGGAGCGGAATCCGGGTCTTCGGGCCGGCCTTGCCCGGGCTCGGGCCGCCGCGCACAACGCGCCGCAGGCCGCCTCCCTGCCGGATCCGACGGCGGAGGCGACCGCCTTCCTGGCGCCGCCGGAAACGCGGGTCGGGCCGCAGCGGCTCGTGCTCGGTTACATCCAGCCGCTGCCGTGGCGGCCCAGGCTCGGTCTGCGGGAGGACGCGGCAGTTCACGCTGCGCACGCCCTGGAGCAGGGCGTGCAGGCGGAGCGCCTGCGGCTGGTCACGGAAGTCAGGCGGCTCTACCACGAGCTGGCGTTCCTCGATCGTTCGAGAAGAACGGCCGAGACCTTTCTCGAGCATCTCGTCCAGCACGAGGAAGTCGCCCGGGCCCGCTACGCGACCGGCGTGGGATCGACTCGGGCGGTGCTCAAGCTGCAGGCGGAGATCACGCGCGCCGAGCAGGCGCTCGTCGACCTGAATCTCCGTGAAGCCGCCCTGCGCGCGCGGCTCAATTCGCTGCGGGACCGGCCGGTTGCCACGCCGGTCCCGAGAAGTTCCCTTCCGGCGGCCATCGAGGAAGCCGCGCTGGAGGCAGGGAACCTCGCGGCTGCGGCGCGATCGTTGCGGCCCGAGCTGCGCGCGGCCGCGGCCGGACTTGCCCGGGCCGAAACGGTGGAGGCCCTGGCCCGGATGGCCTACAGGCCCGACTTCAGCGTGGGCGTCACCTACACGCTGGTGACTCCGCGCGACGACGAGGCCGCCCGCCTGCTGGCCCCGGCCGGCAACGGCAACGACGTGTTCGGCGTTCGCGGCGGCGTCACGCTGCCGTTGCGTCGACGCAGCCGGGCGGCGGCGGTGCAGGAGGCACTCGAACTGCGCTCCCACGCGGTCGATCAGCGGCGCGCCGCGGAACTTGCCGTCGAGACGGAGGTGGGCGACCTGACAGAGCGGCTGCCGCTGGCCTGGAGGCGGCTGCGGCTGCTGGAGGACCTGCTGGTCGTGCAGGCGGAGGAGGCGCTGGAGTCGGCGGAGGCGGCGTACATCGCCGGCGCCCTCCACACGCTCGACCTGTTCGACGCCGAGCACGTCCTGTTCGAGGCGCAGACGGCGACCGACCGGGCCAGGGCGGACTACCTGATCGGTCTTGCGGAACTGGAGGGGGCTGTCGGCAGACCGCTGGCGGTTCGCACAGAACGGGGAGGCGCCGCAGAACGGGGAGGCGCAAGGAGATGACGGCCAACGCGAACGAACCCGGCAGGCCGCTCCGGACCTGGTTGCCGCTTTCGACCTGGTTGCCTGGGGCGGCCTGGGTTGCGGGGAGCTTCGCCGCTTTCTTCCTTCTGTTCTTCGATCCCCTGGGCCTGCACCCGGTCGATTCCTGGCTGCAGCGGACGGTCGGCTACCAGACCGGTCCGACGGCGTCCGGGAGCGGCCAGGCTGCCTCGGCCTCCGGCGGTGAACGCGAGGTCGTCTTCTACCGGAATCCGATGGATCCGACGATCACTTCGCCGGTGCCGGCCACGGACGAGATGGGCATGGACTACGTGCCGGTGCATGCCGACCAGGCGCAGCAGGCGCTCGGTGCCGGCGCGACCGTCGCGATCGACCCGGTCGTGGTGCAGAACATGAACGTCCGGACGCAGCTGGTCGAGAGGCGCGACCTCAGGCGCGAGATCCGGACCGTCGGCTACCTCGAGTACGACCAGGAGCGGATGGTCACCGTGACCACCAAGTACGACGGCTGGGTCGAGAAGGTCCACGTCAACCACGTCGGCGAGCCGGTGGCCGAGGGCGAGGGGCTGTTCGAGGTCTATTCGCCGGAACTCGTTCAGACCGAACACGAGCTGCTTTCGGCGATCCGCTACGCCGCCCGCCTGGGCGATGCGGCGGGCGACGCCCGGCGCCATGCCGAAGGGCTGGTCGAGGCAGCGCGCACGCGGCTTGCGTTCTGGGACATCTCGGCGGATCAGATCGCCCGGCTCGAGGAAACGGGCGAGATCTTCCGCACGCTGACCGTGACCGCGCCAGCCGGCGGATTGGTCATGAAGCGGATGCCGGGCCTCGAGGGGATGGCGGTGACACCGGGCATGGAGGCGTACCACATAGCCGACATCACCTCCCTGTGGCTGTCGGTCGAGGTCTTCGAGGACCAGGTGATCTGGATCCGGCCCGGCGCCGAGGCGGAGGTGACCTTCACCTACTTCCCGGGCGAGACGATTCGAGGCGTCGTCGAGTTCATCGAACCCGAGTTGTCGGAACAGACCCGGACCCTGACGGTCAAGATCGCGGTGCCGAATCCGGACGGCCGATTGCGCAAGGGGATGTTCGCCACCGTGGTGTTCGATCCGGTGGTCGTGCGGGGGGTGGTCACGGCGCCGACCGAGTCGGTTCTTCGGACCGGGCGGCGCAGCGTCGTCATCACGGCGCTGGGCGGCGGCCGGTTCGAATCCCGGGAAGTCGATCTGGGCCACGCGCACGGAGGTCTTGTGGAAGTGCGATCGGGCCTCGCCGCGGGCGAGCGGATCGTTACCTCGTCGCAGTTCCTGCTGGACTCGGAGTCCAGGCTGCGAGCGGCCGTGCAGAGGATGCTGAGCGGTTCGGCGGCGCCGGCGGCCGCTCGCGAAGGCCGCGACCTTGGCGGCATGGGCGGGATGGACCACGGCACGGGTCTTCAGGGTCACTCCGCGGCGGAAGCCGACGACGCGGCCGAGCCCCGCCGCCCTCGCCACGTGCACGAGGACCACGGCAGGTGATCCGGTGCTGAACCGGCTCATCGAGTGGTCGCTGCGCAACCAGCTGCTGGTTGCGGCGGGCCTGCTGGTGGCGGTCGCGGCCGGCGTGTGGTCGGTGCGAACGACGCGCGTCGATGCCATCCCCGACCTGTCCGACGTGCAGGTCATTCTCTACACGGAGTTCCCGGGCCAGTCGCCCCAGGTCGTGGAGGACCAGGTGACCTACCCCATCACCTCGACGATGCTGTCGGCGCCGTACGCCAAGGTGGTCCGCGGCTACTCGTTCTTCGGCTTCTCCTTCGTGTACGTCATCTTCGAGGACGGCACGGACCTCTACTGGGCGCGTTCCCGGGTGCTCGAGTCGGTGGCGGGGCTCCAGAGCCGGCTGCCGCAGGGGGTGTCGCCCCAGCTCGGTCCCGACGCCACCGGCGTCGGTTGGGCCTTCATGTACGTGCTGAACTCCGAGTCGCGGTCCCTGGCCGAACTGCGCTCGCTCCAGGACTGGTACCTGAAGTACGGCCTGCTCGCGGTCGAAGGAGTCTCGGAAGTCGCTTCGATCGGCGGCTTCGTGCGTCAGTACCAGGTGGAGGTGGACCCGGTCCGGCTGCGCGCCTACGGTCTCTCCCTGCCGGTGCTGCGGCGGGCGATCCAGGAGTCGAACGCGGATGTCGGCGGACGCCTGATCGAGGTGGCCGAGCGCGAGTACATGGTGCGCGGCCGCGGCTACGTGCAGGATCTGCAGGACCTGGAGACGATCGTCCTTGTGTCCGGGGCGGGGGGCGTGCCGGTGCTGCTCCGGGACGTGGCGAACGTGACGACGGGACCCGAGATTCGCCGGGGCCTCGCCGACTGGAACGGCGAGGGCGAGACGGTGGGGGGAATCGTCGTCGTCCGCTCCGGCGCCGACACCCGGGCGACGATCGAGCGGGTCAAGGAGCGCTTGGCCGAACTGGCCGGCGGCCTGCCCGAGGATGTCGAGATCTCGGTCGCCTACGACCGCAGCGGGCTGATCGAACGCTCGATCGCGACGCTGACGGACACCCTGGTCGAGGAGTCGATCGTCGTCGCGGCGGTGTGTCTGGTCTTCCTCTTCCACTTCCGGTCCGCGCTGGTGCCGATCCTGGCGATACCGGTGTCGGTCCTGCTCGCCTTCGTCGTGATGCGGATCCAGGGGCTCGGCGCCGACATCATGTCGCTGGGCGGCATCGCCATCTCGATCGGCGTGCTCGTCGACGCTTCGATCGTCATGGTCGAGAACGTTCACCGGCGTCTCGCGGAGGACGGGGAGAAACGGACCCGCTTCGAGATCGTCCTCCGCGCTGCCCAGGAAGTCGGTCCGACGCTGTTCTTCAGTCTGCTCGTCATCACGGTGTCCTTCCTGCCGGTCTTCACCCTGGAGGCCCAGGAGGGTCGGCTGTTCAAGCCGCTGGCCCTGACCAAGACGTACTCCATGGCGATGGCGTCCGTGGTTGCCGTGACCGTCGTGCCGGTGCTGATGTTCTGGCTGGTGCGCGGGCGGATCCTCCCGGAGGACCGCAACCCGTTGTCCCGGTTCCTGCGCTTCGTCTATCGGCCGCTCGTGGCCGGAGCGGTGCGGCGGCGCTGGCTGGTCATCGCGCTGATGCTGGGGGCGCTGGCTTCGAGCCTCGCGCCGCTCAAGCGGATCGGCTCCGAGTTCATGCCGCCGCTGTGGGAGGGCGATCTGCTCTACATGCCGACGACGCTGCCGGGCGTGTCGATCGGCAAGGCGCGGGAGATCGTGCAGCAGACGGACCGGATCATCCGCAGTTTCCCGGAGGTCGAGTCCGTGTTCGGCAAGGTCGGTCGGGCGGAGACGGCCACCGATCCGGCGCCGCTTTCGATGCTCGAGACGACGATCGTGCTGAAGGACCAGGACGAGTGGCGTCCCGGGCTGACGCCGGACGACCTGATCGCCGAGCTCGACCGCGCGCTTCAGTTCCCCGGCGTCACGAACTCCTGGACGATGCCGATCAAGACCCGGATCGACATGCTGTCCACCGGCATCAGGACCCCGGTCGGGATCAAGCTCGGCGGCCCGGACCTGGAGACGCTGGAGCAGCTCGCGGAGCAGGTCGAGGCGGTTGTCAGGCCGCTTCCGGGCACGCTTTCGGCCTACGCCGAGCGGGTCATGGGCGGCGCCTACCTCGACTTCCACATCGACCGGGAGGCCGCGGCGCGCTTCGGACTGCGGATCGCCGACATCCAGGACACGATCCAGTCCGCGGTGGGCGGCATGAACGTCTCCTGGACCGTCGAGGGACTGGAGCGCTACCCGATCAACCTGCGCTATCCGCGGGAGCTGCGGGACGATCCCGAAGCGCTGGAGCAGATCCTGGTCACCGCGCCCGGCGGCGCCCAGGTGCCGCTGGGTCAAGTCGCGGCGGTCGAGTTCCGCGACGGACCGCCCAGCATCAAGTCGGAAGGCGCCAGGCCGAACGCCTGGGTATACGTGGACCTGGAGAGCCGCGACATCGGCGGCTGGATACGGCGCGCGCGCGAGGAGGTGGCCGAGAACGTCGAGCTGCCGCCGGGCTACACGCTCCTCTGGTCGGGGCAGTACGAGTACATGGAGCGTGCGCGCGACCGCTTCCTGATCATCGTGCCGCTCACGTTCCTGCTCACCTTCGCGCTGCTGTACCTGAGCACGCGCTCGGTCATCAGGACCGCGTTCATCGTTTCGGCGGTGCCGTTCTCGCTCGTCGGATCGGTGCTGCTGCTCGACCGGCTCGACTACAACTGGTCGGTCGCCGTGTGGGTGGGGATGATCGCGCTCGCAGGACTCGCAGCCGAGACGGGCGCCGTGATGCTGCTCTACCTCGACCTCGTCTGCAACGAACGGTCGGGCGCGGGGAGGATGGAGACCGTGGACGATCTCCGCGACGCGGTGACGCTGGCCGCGGTGCAGCGGATCCGCCCGATCACGATGACGGTGCTGACCACGTTCATCGCTCTGGCGCCGATCCTGTGGGCGACCGGCGCCGGCGCCGACGTGATGAAGCGGATCGCGGCACCCATGGTCGGCGGTCTGGTGACGTTGTTTCTCGGTGTGACGTTCGTCTTCCCGGCGCTCTACGTCGTCTGGCGTTCGTTCGGTCTCCGCTCGGCTCGGCACGCTCGGTGACAAGTCGTCGCCGCGCTCGTGCCGACCCGGTCGCATGAACGATGAACGCGGGGCGCGGCCGCGGACTGCCGGGCCCGAACCTCGCCGGGAGCCTCTGCCCTGTCGCCCGCCGGCGGCGCGACCCGCGCCACCCGTGAACCGGTCCGAAAGCCCGTTCTCGGGCGCTCGGACTGGCGCTCGCCGTGCTCCGTTCTGCGGCGCTGCCGGAGCGAGCCGGCGCCGAAGCTAGACGGCTGCTGCGAGTCGGCCGTCGTGAATGCTCTGCCGCATCCCGTCGAGCTTGTCGAGGTAGAGCTGCCTGCACTCGTCGTGATCGAGCCCGAACGGTGCATTGCCCGGCTCGAAGCCGGCGAAGGTCTGGTCGGGACCGTGTTCGGCGAAGGGACGCATCGCCTCGACCTGCTGTTCGAACAGGTCGACGAGATGAGGGTGCTCGGCGAGAAGCCGCTGCAGGACGTAGACGCCGAAGGCGATGTGGCGCGCCTCGTCCCGTTGAATCAGGCGGATGCCGTTGCCCAACGCCGGCAGGCGGCCGGTGCGCTCGAAGATCGCGTAGTACATCGGGTAGCTGGCCTCGGCGCCGACACCCTCGACGTAGAAGTGGTACAGCAGGATCGCGCGCAGCAGCGCTTCGGGACTGTCGTCGGTGAACAGGGCCCGCATTGCTTGCGGCAGGCGGGTGGAGAACATGTCGCCGTGGAGGTCGGGGTAGGGGATGTCGACGCCGAAGCGGCCAGGCAGCGCCTCGATCAGCCAGGTCTCGAAGAACTGGACGTGGCGTGCTTCCTCGTACAGCTGAGCGGTGACGTACATCTCCTCTTCGAGCCGCCCCTGCTGGCGGAACCGGAACTGAAGCGGAGCGAGCTCGTGGGTCACGCCGCGCTCGCCGACCCGGAAGCCGGAAATCAGCCGGATCAGGAAGTTCCGCTCGTCGTCGGTGAAGGACAACCAGTCGGAGCGTTCCTGGGAGAAGTCGATGTCGGCGGGGTTCCAGGTTCGTTCGTGGGACGCGGTGAAGAGCCGCATGGGAAGGGAATTGCTGTTGAAGGGCAACGGTCAGGCCTCCTTTGAGGACGACGATTCTGGCTCTGGCAGTCGGTCTGGGTTCGGTTCTCGGGGCGGCGGTCGGTCCGACCCGTCGTCGTCCCGCAGGGACGCCGATGGGGGCGGCGGTCGGGCCGTTCCGGGCTTTGGCCGCAAGGGCTGTCCGGCAGTCTGGCCGCCACCGTCCTTCCCGACGTCCTGAACGGTCGCATGATTGCGTGAGTGTCATGGCTCGCATGACAGGCACAGGATCACAGGAGCAGGGAAGATGCCGAAGCATAGCAGCGGCATCGCTGCTCCCCGGCGGTTCCGGTTCCCTGCTTCTAGTGGCGGCGGAACGTCCTGATCAGCAGGAGCATGGCCACGGCCATCAGCAACGATCCGGCGAGCAGCGGTGCGCCGGGCAGCTCGAACGGAGCAGCTTCCGAGGTGAAGAAGCTGAACAGGCCGGCGGTGAACACCAGCGGCGCGACGATTGCCGCCAGGCTCATCAGGGAGGTCAGGGCGCCCTGGACCTTGCCCTGGTCGTGGGGCGCCACCGTGCCGGCGATGATGCCCTGGACGGCGGGTCCCGCAATGCCGCCGAGCGAGCCGATCACGATCACCGCAATCAGAATCCAGCCGCGAGAAGCCAGGCCGTAGCCGGCGAAGGCCAGTGTCCCGATGCCGAAACCGATCAGCACTGCCTTGCGTTCGCCCAGCCAGGCCACGGCATGGCGCACCAGAAGTCCCTGGACCAGCGCCGCCGAAACGCCGACCGCGGTCAACGCCAGACCGTTCTGGAACTCGTTCCAGCCGTAGCGATAGCCGGTATAGAGCACCCAGCAGGTTTCCAGGCCCCGCTGCGCCAGGACGAGGAGCACGAAGGCGGCCGCCAGACTGGCAACCAGGGGATAGGTGCGGAGCTTGACGAGGCTCGAGACCGGGTTCGCGCTGCGAAGCGAGAAAGCGCTGCGGTTCTCCGGGGCCAGCGACTCGGGCAGAACGAAGAGCCCGTAGGCCGAGTTGATCAGGCAGAGAGCGGCGGCGACGAAGAAGGGCAGCCGCAGATCGATGCTTCCCAGCAGGCCGCCCAGGCTTGGGCCGAGCATGAAGCCGATTCCGAAGGCGACGTTGATCAGGCCGTAGTTGCGGGCCCGGGTCTCGGGAGTCGAGATGTCGGCGATGTAGGCGTTGGCCGTCGTGATGCTGGCGCCCATGATGCCGGCAACGAGCCGGCCCGCGAACAGCCAGGCCACCGATGGGGCGAAACCCATGACGAGGTAGTCGACGCCCAGGCCGAACATCGACAGCAGCAGCACCCGGCGCCGTCCGAAGCGGTCGGAGAGGGCACCGAGAATGGGAGCGAACACGAACTGGGCAACCGCGTAGCAGGATGCGATGAAGCCCAGCATGCGGGCGGCGGACGACGTGTCGCCCGCCATGAACTGCTCGATCAGTTCGGGAAGAATCGGGATGATGATGCCGACTCCGAGCATGTCGAGCAGGATCACGGCGAAGATGAAGGACACGCCGGCCTTGCGGCCTGGCGGCGCCTGGGAAGCGGAAGTCGTCATCGCTCGGAGTCCTGGGTCGAGGAGAGGAAGCAGGCGCCGCGTTGACGCCGCTCATGTTTGCTGGGCCTGTCGTTCCTGGCGCGCCTCCGGATCGCAAACGGCGGTGCACGGTCGGTCCTTCGGAGCGCCGGGAGACACCATCCGCGTTCGCTGACGGTCGCGCGGGACGGTCCGCGGATTGGTGCCGCCTCGCGCCGCCTCGGTTCCTGCGTTGCCCCGAGGCGTGGAGTTACGCAGAGTTGCACGTTAGAGTTGCATCATGCACGCCGAGTCCGAGACGACACGGTCGGACCGGGCCGGGTTCCGGTCCCGCGTCGCGGCCGGATTGTGCCTGGTCGGCCTGGGTGCGCTGGTCCTGCTCGGGGGTTTGGCGTGCGCCGAACCGCTGGACGAACCCAACAGGGACAGTCTGAAGGCTTCCTTCGTTGCGCAGATCGAAGCGGACAGGCACGTGCAGGACCTGAGGGTCTACGGCGACGAGATCCACTTCGCCCGCCGCGACGGCTCGGGCGAGCATGTCGACTGGCGGGTTCGCATCGACTCGCTGTCGGTGGAGCCCTGGGCCGGTGACGAGGCCGAGCTGGCGGGTCGCGTCATGTCGAGCTGGAGCGTCGCCGGACGCCCTGTGACGGTCGAGGTCGGACTGGAGGGCCTGGTCACCGACATGCCGATCTGGGTGCTCGACGCCGGTCTGGCGCCCGAGTGCTGGGCGTTCTGGGACGAGGAGGCGAAATCCTGGGGCTGGTAGCCGGGCGTTCGCTGACAGTGCGGTGGCCATGACAGATCACGGTACGCGAATGAACACGCCGATGGAGATTGGAGGGCAGGCTCGTGAGGAAGCATGAACGCTCGAACGTCACATGGACCGTGGCTGTCGTTGCCGCGCTCCCGGCCCTCGTCGGCGCCGGCGCCGTGTTCGCTGCAGGCAACAACCCCGCCGGCGCCGCCAACGACGCCGACTGGACGGTCCCCCGCACCGCGTACGGCCATCCCGATCTCCAGGGAGTGTGGGCCAACAACAACGGCTCTCCGCTTCAGCGGCCCGCCGCCTGGGCGGGCAAGGAGCGCCTGTCGGACGAGGAGTTCCGGGAGCTGATGGCGGCCGTCGCCGAGGCGACGGACCCGGGCGCGGATGCGCTGTTCGGCGACCAGCTCGTTCTGGCGGCCATCGAACGCACGAAGGCCACGTCCTACGATCCGACGACCGGCAACTACAACCAGTTCTGGATCGCGGACCGGTACTTCACCAGACGTACTTCGCTCGTCGTCGACCCGCCGGACGGGCTCATCCCGCCGTTCACGGAGGCGGCCAGCAAGCGTCTCTGCCGGAGGGTGAAGCACCTGATGGAACATCCGGCCGATTCCTGGCTCGACCGCCCGATTCCAGAGCGTTGCATCAGCTACGGCGCCCCGTTCATCTTCCCCGGCTACAACAGCTACCACCAGATCTTCCAGACCGAGGATCACGTGGTCATCCACCAGGAGATGATCCACGACGCGCGGGTCATCCCGCTCGACGGCAAGCCCCATGTGGCCGACGAGGTGCGGCTCTGGCACGGTGATTCCCGTGGCCGCTGGGAGGGAGACACCCTGGTCGTCGAGACCAGGAACTACTCGAAGAAGAACGACTTCATGGGCTCGTCGGAGCAGCTCACGATCACCGAGCGCTTCACTCTCACCGACCCGGACACCATCGAATGGGCGATCACGGTCGACGACCCGGGGACGTGGACGAGGTCCTGGACGGCCTCGATGCCCCTGAAGCGCACCGAGGACGCGATCTTCGAGTATGCCTGCCACGAGGGCAACTACGCGATGGAAGGCATGCTTGCCGGCGCCCGCGCCGAGGAGGCTGCGAACAAGCCGAAGCAGCTCGATCCGGGAGCGGTGTTCCGCTATCCCGGCCTGACCTGCGATTTCTGAGCGGGCGGCCAACGCAGTTCAACCCGCCTTCGCCCCGCCAGTGCAGTTCGACGTCTGTTCAACGGATGGTGCGGACTTCGACTCCCAGCTGCTCCAGTTCGAGCCAGGCGCGGTCTGCCGTGAGCACAGGCAGACCCTGTGCCGCCGCCGTGGCCAGACAGGCGCGGTCGCCCAGGCCCAGACCGGCAGAAGCCGTGGCTGGTCGAAGCGCTCCACTGGCAAGGGCCGTCTCCGCGTTGAAGGGAAGGAACTCGATCCCGAGGACTCCGAGGGAGAACGCAACGTCCCGCTCCGACCATCCTTGATGGTGGAGTCGTGCGGCTACCTCTTCGACATTGACGGCGGACATGGCAGCTCCGAGGGACAGAGCGTTCGACACGGCTTCCGCCCCTTGTTCGCTCTGGATCAGCGCCAGAAGCGCGGAGGCGTCCAGGAGCGAACGCGCCACGTCACTCCTTCCGGGCCTCGGCTCGCCGCTCGGCGATGAAGGCGTCCACTTCGCCGCCCCCGCCGCCTCCTCCGTACTTCCTGGCCAGGGACTGAACCTTGGCCACGGCTGCTTCCAGCGAGGCCTCGACGGTCATCATCCTGATCGAGGAGCCGTCAAGCGTGAGGACGACTTCCTGGCGCGGGCGGAACCCGAGCGCTGCCCGGAAGGGGGCCGGGACGACGAGCCGCCCCGCTGCGTCGACGACCGTCGATGTCCGGTCTCGTGAGATTGGCATGGCGAGAGCAGGGTACCATGCGTCTTCTCCGTGGCAGATGGTGTTGTCGTGACCGGACACTTTCTCTTTCACCAGACTGCCAGTGTCGTGGCGGTGATGTCAGCAGTGGGGTTGGAGGGGCCGACAGGCTGGATCACGCAGTCGCTTCGCCGGACGTCGTCCTGTCGGCGTGTCGGTCGGCCGGACTGCACGCAGATGGTCATGCTCGGGTTGGCCGCGTACAGACGATGGCGGAGAGGGGGGAGCCAGGAGAGCCTGGCCGGCAGCAGCAGTCGCAGCCTCGTTCAGCCGCCGAGCATCTTCTCGCGGCGTTCCGCGCGCGCGAAGGCAAGTGCGACGATGGCCGCGATGGCGAGCGTGATGCCGACCCGGTTCTGGACGGCCATCGCGAGCAGCTGATCGGCGTCAGCTTCTTCGACGGCGAGCGGGTTCCAGAACGCCGAGACGCGGGGCGATGCCCCGAGCCTGCTGACGATGAATGCCTCCAGGCCGAGCAGCGCCGTCGTGGCCAGAGCGCCGGCCGTCTCGCTGCGGAAGAGGTTGCCGAGCCCCATTGCAGCAACCATGTAGAAAGCGGCTGCCTGCGCTGCGCCGTGGAAGGTCACGAAGACGGGAAAGCCGGTGAAGAACGTGAACGTGAACAAGGTCATCAGGATCAGACTGGCAAGCAGCATCAGGAACGCGGCGGCGAGTTTTCCGAGCCAGACGCGATGAGCGCCGCCGGGTACGGTATACGCGATCTCCAGCGTGCCCTGGTCCAGTTCGCCGGCGATGATCCGGCCGCCCAGGAAGGCCCCGAGAATCGCCACCGGTACGCCGATCAGCGTGTTCTGCGCCGAGACGGGTTCGAAGGTCGGCAGTTGGCCGCCGATCAGCAGGGCGGCCTGACCCGCAAGCCACAGCAGCGGCGACAGGAGGAGCAGCCAGTAGCGCCGCCCTCCGATCAGCACGGCGGAGTGCCGGAGGACGATGAGCGCGCCGAGGCCGCTCCACCTGTCGCCTGGAGAGTCCGCCATGGTTGCCTTGGGCAACGTCAGCGGTGCTGTCGACTAGGCGCAGATGGCGCGCGCGCTGATGAAGAGGCCGAGGCCCAGGCCTCGCCCGATCGGGTCACGCAGTATGCTCGCCATTCCGAAGAGTCCGAGGCCTGCGCCCTGGACTACCCGCGTGCAGGCGGCGGATCGCAGTCCCTTCCCCTTGAAGACTGCCAAGTCGGTGTCCGCGAGTTGGCCAGGTTCGTGATTCCCGGTGCCGGGATGGTCGTTCGGGACCACCGAGTTCGGCGGTTCTGCGAATGCACCGCCGGCACTCAGCACCAGCGCTGCAACTGCGAGCGGCAGGATCTTCGTCATCATGATTCGTTCCTTTCCTTGCAAGTCTCCGATTGCCGTCGACCCTGTTCGAGCAGGCCGGCGACGTTGGTCGTCAGGTGGATCCTCCGAAGTTGAAGGACCTCTGCAGACCTGGACGGAAAACGGAGCGTGCTCTTGGTGGAATGGCCTGTGGCGGGTGGACCTGATCGACGAGCTGATCGGTGTGCCGCGGCCCCGGCGCTTGCGGCTCACCGCGAGCGTGGTGCGACCGGTCGTGATTGCGGCAGGTCGCGCTCCAGCCCGCGTTCGAGGCACTCCGCGGCAGCGGCTGCCTGTCCTTACCGCGTGCGAAGGCTGCGTTCAGCCGCCGAGCATCTTCTCCCTGCGCTCGGCGCGGCTGAACGTGAGTGCGACGATGGCGACGATCGCGAGAGCGACGCCGATGCGGTTCTGAACGTTCAGCGCGAGCATCTGCGCTGCGTCGGCGTCTTCCACCGCGAGCGGATTCCAGAAAGGCGAGATGCGGAACGAGCCAAGCAGCCTGTTGAGGCCGAGGAGGCCGACCGTGGCCAGGGACCCTGCCACCTCGCTGCGGAACAGCGTTCCGAAGCCCATCGCCGCGGCGAGGTAGAAGACGACCCCCTGAGCGGCGCCGTAGAGAGTCGGCAGGATCGGGAAGTCGGTGAAGAAGGCGTAGGTGACGGCGGCCAGGAGAACCAGGCTCGAGAGCAGCATCAGGATCGCGGCGGCGAGCTTGCCGAGCCAGACGCGATGGGCGCCTCCGGGCACGGTGTAGGCGATCTCCAGGCTGTGCTGGTCAAGTTCGCCGGTGATGGTCCGCCCGCCCAGAAAGACGGCGAGAACCGCTGCCGGCACGCCGATCAGACCGTTCTGCGCCGCCGCCGGGTCCATGCTGGCCCGCATTCCGGCCACCAGCATGATCGCCTGTATCCCCAGCCACAGCAGGGGCAGGAAAGGCAGCAGCCAGTACCTGCGCCCGGCAAGCAGGACCGCGGACGTGCGCAGCACGGTGATCACGCCGGCGCCTCCCCGCGCACCGACCGGGCGAGCCACAGGTAGCCGTCCTCGAGGGTCGGCTCGACCGGTTCGGCCTGTTCGTGCGGGCGGTCTGCGGCGAGCACGCGCAAGCTGCTGGCGCCGTCGGGTTCCGGCTTCTGGTCGGCCAGCACCGCGCCTTCCGGCAGTTCCGGCGCCTTGGTGCCGTCCGCCGTCCGCCATGACCACACCCGACCCTCCGCTTCCCGCGACAACGCCGCCGGATGGCCGTCGAAGACCATCCGGCCGCGCGTCAACACCAGGACCCGCTCGCATGCCACGGCGACGTCTTCGACCACGTGGGTGGAGAACAGCACGATCCGGTCCTTGGCCAGGCGCGAGAGCAGGTTGCGGAACCGGACCCGCTCCCGGGGATCCAGGCCGACCGTGGGCTCGTCGACGACGATGATCGGCGGCAGCCGGAGCAGGGTGCGCGCCACCGCGACCCGCTGCCGCATGCCGCCCGAGTAACTGCCGATCTGCTCGTCGGCGCGCTCGTCGAGCCCGACCTCTCGCAGCAGGGTCGAGACGCGGCCAGCCCGCTCGGAAGCGTCGATCTGGTAGAGCGCGGCGTAGTACTCGAGGTACTGGCGGGCCGTCAGCCGAGGGGGCAGGCCGGCGTCCTGCGGCAGGTAGCCGACATAGCGCGCGAGCCGCTTGCGGATGCTGAGCAGCGGTACACCGCCCAGCGTGATGCGGCCCCGGGTCGAGTCCAGAATGCCGGTCAGCTGCCGCAGCAGGGTGGTCTTGCCGGCGCCGTTCGGGCCGAGCACGCCGACCATGCCGCGGTCGACGTCGAAGCTGACCGCGGCCAGGGCCTTCACGGTGTCGAGCGGCAGGTCGAGGCCGAAAAGCCTGGTGGCGGCGGTGCGCCAGAAGCGGAGAATCCGGCCGCGCAAGCCTCGAGCGCGCCGTCGCCTGGACGTCCCCTGTTCCCGGCGCATTGTCTCCACGCGCGCCGTGCGGCGTCCGAGCTGGATCAGCAGGATGATCGTGGAGATGATGGCCAGCGCGACGAACCCTCCGACCTCCGGGTCGGCGATCATCTCCGGGGCGGCCAGCCACGCCAGGAGACCCCATGGCAGCAGGGCCGCTGCCGCGCCTTCGACGCCGCCGGGCTCGACGCGGCCGAGAGCGTCGGCGCGGCCGCGGGCGCGGCGGATCTCGCGCAGCAGGCTGGAACCCAGGACCAGGATCGCGATCCAGATGCCGAGGATCACCAGGCTGGCCTGCATCCGTACCGCCAGGGCGATCGCGCCGGCCAGCAGCAGCAGCAGGGGCAGGAGGCGGTCGCGCGCGTCGGCCGGATGGAAGGCCTGGCCGCCGCTCGAGGCGACGCGCCTGGCGAACTCGGTGGAAGCCCGGAGCGCACGGCGCACGGGTCCCGGAAGGCCGTATGTCTTGCGCAGGTGGCGTACGACAAGTCTGGGCGGACCGGCAACCGCTTCCGGTTCCGGTGTCGGCGGTTTCGGCAGCAGCCAGACGGTGAGGCCCAACAGCGCGCCCGAGATGAGCACCGTCGTGGCGACCTGCCAGAACAGCGACTCGATCACGCCGAACCCGAACAGCGGCGCGGTGATCGCGATGACGGCGCCGAGCCAGGCGAGCACGACCCAGGGGCCTACGCGGCTGAACAGTTCATCGAGCCGGCGGAGGAAGACGAAGCCGACCGGGATGACGAGCAGCGTCAGCACGGTCGCGGTCAGGAGGCCGCCGATCACGAGCGTCGCGAAGGGCGGCCAGAGTTCGTTCTCGCGCCCGGTGGAAACGGAGAGGGGCGCCAGGGCGGCGATCGTCGTCGCGGACGTCATCAGCACCGGACGGGCCCGCTCGCGGACCGCGGCGAGGGCGGCGGCGCCCGGGCTCCAGCCGGCGCCCAGGGTGTGCTGCTGCATCCGGTCGACGAGAAGCACCGCCGGGTTGATTGCCAGTCCAAGCAGGACGAGTGCGCCGAGCAGGGCCATCGCCTCGAACCCGATGCCGGTCAGCACCAGCGCCCACACCGAACCGAGCAGGGCGAGCGGAAGAGCAACGAGGACGAGGATCGGCAATGTCATCGACTCGAACGTCACCGCCAGCACGAGGAAGACGAGCAGAACGACCGGCACCGCGATGCGCCGGAACCAGTTCGTGCTCTCCTCGGAGCGGTCGAGCGCGATCGTCGTCCCCGCAGGCCGGTGGATTCTGGCGATCGCCTGGTCCAGGCTGCGGTCGAACGCGTCGCGTGCCGGACCCCGCCGCGGCACGTCCGGCGACAGGGTGTACAGCACTTCCCGTTCGCGGACGCCGTTGTGGTGCGTGATGACCGGCGAAGGAGGCGCCTGCCGCACCTGCGCCAGGGCCGCGACCGGCAGCACGCCGACGCCGGTCGAGACGCGAAGCCGCTGGAGGCCGCTGAGGGACACGTCGCGGTCGACGCTGCTGCCGTCCATCAGCTGCGCTCCGTCGCGCCGGTCTTCCAGCCGTTGCACGACGATCGGCAACTCCCGTCCGCTGGCCAGCGGGAAGCCGGCGGCGATCCGGGCACCTTCCCGGCCGGCCAGATTCAGCATGGGCAGCACTTCGTCGAGCAGGACGCCGAAGGTGTCGAAGGCGCTGCGGTTCGGACTCACGTGGAGTTCGTCGGGTCCCGGGCGCACTGCCTGATAGGCGGACGCAATGCCCTCGATCTCCCGCAGCCGCTCGGTGACCTGGGCCGCGAGGTCCGTCAGCTGCTCGTTGTCGTTGCCGGAGAGGACGACCCGGGAGGGGCCGCCGCCGAGCAGTTCCTTGGCGTCTCCGCCGCCTCCGCCTCCGCTGCCGCCTCCCCGACCTCCAGGGCCTGCCCCCTCGCCGGGATTCAGGAGTTCGGCGCCGGCGCGCCGGGCCGGCGGCCGCAGGAGCTGTCGCACTCGGGCTGCCGTCAGTTCCTCGGGCCGCTCGTCCTCGTCCACCAGGTGCACGGTGAGCGATCCGCCTTCTTCCCGGATCACGCTTTCGACGCGGTCGACGCCATCGACCTCCTGGATCGTCTCGAGGCGCTCGAAGATCCGGACCGCCGATTCGAGGCTGCCGCGGCCCTCCGGCAGGCGGACGGAGAACTGGACCTGGTCGGCGATCGGCGCCTGGCCCGGACCGCTCGAGGCGACCAGGGACAGAGCGGCGATGACACTCAGGACGACGGCGGCGACAACTCCGGTGATCCAGCTCGCCGGCCGGCGCAACGCCGATGCGAGCACACCGGCGAACAGGATCCGGGTGGGGTCCGGCGGCGCCCGGCCGTTGAAGCGCTGGCGGCGTTGGCGCAGCCTGGTCAACCGGCGGATCGCCGCCGGTGCGGCTAGATGCCGCGCCAGCAGGGGCACCAGGCCGATCGCCACCAGCAGTGATCCGAACAGGGGCAGCAGGATGGCCAGTGCCAGGAGCGCGATCAGGTTCTGGACCAGCGACGACTCCAGGTCGACGATGACGGCGGGCAGGAAGACGATCGCGGTCGTCACGGAAGCGGCGACGATGGCGCGGCCGGTGCGGCGAATGGCCCCCGCGGCGGCGTCGTCGGGATGCCTGCCCCGCTCCAGGCGCCGCTGGACGGACTCGAAGACGACGACGCTGTTGTCCACGATGAGCCCGACGCCGACGGCGAGACCGAAGAGAGTGAACAGGTTGAGCGACAGGCCGGCCACGTGAAGGAAGGCAAGGGCGACGGCCAGACTGACCGGCACGGCGACCGCCACTACCGCCACGGCGCGCCACTGGCGAAGGAACAGGAACAGGACCAGGAGAGCGATCGCGAAACCCGAAAGGCCGAGGTTCCTCAGGCGGTCGATCTGCGTTTCGACCAGGTCGGCGGCATCGAAGCTGATGAGCAGGCGGATGCCGAGCGGTTCGAACTCCTGGTTGATCTCCTCGATGCGGCGGCGCAGATCGCGGCCGAGCCGCACCAGGTTCGCCCCTTCCTCCTGGAACACGACGACGCCTACGGACGGCTCGCCGTTGACGCGGTACAGCATCTGGCGTCGCCCGGAACCGATCTCGACCTCGGCGACGTGCCGCACCAGCACCGGACGATCGGGGACCACGCGGACCTCGCCCATCGACACCGTGCCGACAGGACGGCCGTCGAGCATCACCGCCGTCCGCCCGGCCTCGTCCTCCAGGCTGCCCAGGTAGCGAAGCCGGCCGGCGGCGCCGCGCACCGCCGCGGTGACCTGCTCCGTGGTCACTCCCAGCGCCGCGCAGCGGTTCGGGTCGACCCACACGGTCAACTGACGCGAGGCGCCGCCGGCCACCATTGCCTGGCTGACTCCGGGCACCGCGGCGAGCTGCGGCGTGATCATCTCCTCGACCAGGTCGTACAGCGCGTCCTCGTCGTCCGAACCGGTCGCCTGAAGGATCATGGCGAAGCTGGAGAAGACGCCGGTGTCGTCGGCCTGCACGTCGAGGAAGGCGTCACGCGGCTGGGTACGGGCCAGATCCGCGGCGATGCGGCGCATCTCGAGTTCGCGCACCTTGAGGTCGACGCCCCGTTCGAAGCGGACGGTGAAGCTGCCGCCGGAACCGGTGACCTCGCCCCAGGTCTCCGCCACCCGGGGCAGGGTCCGCACCCTGGCTTCGAGCGGCATCAGGATCTCGCGTTCGATCGTCTCTGGCTCGCTGCCGGGGCGGAAGAAGCTGACGTGGAGTGAATCTCCCGTCAGCGCGGGGAAGAGCTCCACCGGCAGCCGCTGCCAGGCAAAGCCCCCCAGCATGACGAGCCCGACAAAGAACATCGTCACCGCTACCGGGCGGCGGATGGCAAGCGTGTCGAGACCTGCTTTCACGGACCTGCTTTCAAGGCGTGTTCCCGGTCAGGCGTCGGGTTTCGGGCGTCGCGGGCCGCCGCCGCGGCCGGCCAGGATCAGGTACAGGCAGGGCAGCACGAGCAGCGAACCGACGGTGGAGGTCACGATGCCGCCGATGATCGTGTAGGCCATCGGGCTCCGCAGTTCAGCCGCCTCGCCGGCGCCGGCGGCGAGCGGTGCCAGAACCAGCACCGTGGTGAGTGTCGTCATGAGGATCGGCCGCAGCCGGATCGCGGCGGCGCGGGCCAGGGCCTTCCGCCGCTCGACGCCGGCGGCCATCAGCCGCCGCGCGGCGGCGATCAGCAGGACAGCGTCGTTGACCGCGACGCCGGCGAGCACGATCAGGCCGAGCAGGGCCATCACTCCGACAGGCTTTCCGAGCGGTCCCAGCGTGCAGGCCACGCCGACCAGGGCCAGCGGGATGGAGAACAGCACGGTGAGCGGCTGCAGCAGGGACTCGAACGTCCCCGCCAGGACCATCAGCACGAGGACCAGCGCCAGCACGCCGGCAAGACGCAGTTCCGACGTGGCCCGCTTCCGCTCTTCTTCCTCCCCGGCCAGCCGGACGATCAACCCGGGGGGCAGCTCGGTGGCGGCGATCGCGGCGTTTGCGGCGGCGACGGCGCTGGGGTAGTCGCTGCCCTCGGCGATCCGGGCTGTCACCTGGGCCACGCGGCGCTGGTCTCGGCGGAATACCTCGCGCGCCCCTTCGGTGGGCACGAAACGGGCGACCTGACCGAGAACCAGGTCGGCTCCGGCGCTGCTCGTGAAGCGCAGCCCGGCAAGTTCCTCGGGCCGGGGCTGGGGCAGCGAGAGGACGACGTGGCGCTCCTCGTCGCCCACCGAAAGCAGGGTGACCTTGCGGCCGTCCAGCGCCGACTGGAGCACGCGGGCGATCGTTTCCAGATCGACGCCCAGACCGTCGGCCATCGCCCGGTCGAGTTCGATCCGCAGTTCCGGCGGCCCGCCCTCGAAGGACGAACGGACGTTCCAGAGTTCCTCGCGGGCGGCCAGGGCACCGCGCAGGCTGGTCGCGGCGGCGCGCAGATCGGGCAGCGACTGACCGGCGAACTCGACCGCGATCGGCGGCCCGGACGAACCCAGCGCCTCTGCCAGAGCGGAGGCGCCGACCTCCCATTCGATCTCCGTGCCCGGCAGGTCGGTGAAGTTCGGCGACAGGGCGCCGACGATCTGGCTGCCGGCGGGACCCTCGGCCGACATCCGCACCAGGAGTCGCGCCGTGTTCTCCTCGGTCAGTTCGGTGGTCACCAGCCGGTCGTCCTCCGGCAACCGGCCGACTTCTGCCTGGATCGCCTCCAGGTGCTCGCCGGCGGCCTGCCGCACGGCCTCTTCGAGCGTGGATACGGCGGCCGCCGTCGCCTCCACGCGCTGGCCCGGCGGTCCGACCATGCGGACCGAGAACTGCCGAGGGTCGGCCGGGGGCAGCAGTTCGCCGCCCAGGCCGAGCAGGACGTTCACCGCGGCCGCGGCGGCCAGTACGGCCGCTCCGACGACGACCCAACGCAGACGCAGGAGGAAAAGCACCAGCCGCTCCAGCGCTCCGAAGGCCCAGCCGAGGGGGCGCGCTTCGCCGCCTTCCGGTTCGGTTGGCGATCCGTCGGCGGCTTCGGCTGCCGCCGCGTCGGCGTCGGCCGCGGGCAGCGAGCGCGGCAGGAACCAGCGCGACAGGGCCGGGATCAACATCATCGCGACGGCGAGCGAAGCGGCCAGCGACGCGGTGACCGTGAAGGCGATGCCCTCGATCAACCGCGCGGCCAGCCCCTGCACGAAGAGGACCGGCAGGAAGACGACGCAGGTGGTCAGCGTCGAGGCGGCGATTGCGCCCGCGACGTCGCCGGTGCCGCGGGCGGCGCTCTCGGCCGCCGACACGCCGGGCCGGTGGCGCCGATGGATGCTCTCGACGACGACGATCGCGTTGTCCACCAGCATGCCGGCGCCGAGCGCCAGGCCGGCCAGCGTGATGATGTTGAGCGAGTGGTCCCACAGGCGCATCGCGAACAGGGCGACGAAAAGGGAAACGGGCACCGCGGAGGCGACCACCACGGTCGGACCGAAGGCGCGCAGGAACAGGGCCAGCACGACGACGGCGAGCGCGATGCCGACCAGCGCGGCGTTCTGCAGATCGGCCATCGCGTCCTCGACCAGGGCGGCGTCGTCGCTCACCATGGATACCTGGACCCGTGGCAGGTCGAGTTCCAGGTCTTCCAGCGCCGATCTGACGGTGCGCGAGACCTCGACCGTGTTCGCACCGGCCTCCTTGAACACCTGCAGGCCTACGCCCTCGCGGCCGTTCACGCGCACCAGGTGGTCGATCTCGGCGTCGGCGACTTCGACCTCCGCGACATCGGAAATCCGGATCGGCTGACGGGTCTCCCGGCCGGCGGCGCCCGCCTGCGTTCGATACCGGATCACGACTCGCTCGACGTCGCGCGGGTTGCGGAAACGCGAGATGCCGCGGACCAGGAAGACCTGTCCACGGTCCTCCAGGGTCCCGGCGTCGATGTCGACGTTCTCGGCTACCAGGCGCTGCTCGATCTGGCTCAGGGTCACGCCGAACGCCTGCATGCGATAGCGGTCGACCCGCACGCGCACTTCCAGCTCGCGCCCGCCCAGCACCCGCACTTCGGCGACATCGGCAAGTTGCTCCATGGCGGGCGCGACCTGCCGCCGGGCCAGCCGCCGGAGCTCGGCGAGATCGGGGCCGTCCGGCTCGGCGGCGAGCCCCAGAGTCATCACCGGGGACTGCCTGGGGTCGAGCTGACGCACGAGGACCTCGTCGACCTCCGGGTCGGCCGCGACCGGGTTGATCGACTTCTGGACCTCGATCAGGGCCAGGTCCATGTCGGCCTCCCAGTCGAAGCGGACGGTCGCGATCAGGCGGCCGGTGCGGGCGACCTGCTGGACCTCGCGGATGCCGCGCACGGTGAACAGACGCTGCTCGACCTGCTCGCCGTAGATCCGCTCCATTTCCGTCGGCGGCCGGTCGCCGGAGCGCACCGCGACGACGATCGTCGGCGACCGCAGGTCGGGGAGGAGGTCGATCGGCAGTTCGCGCCACGACATCCAGCCCACGAGGGCGAACGCCAGGGCCGTGACGGTGACCGCCACGGGACGCCGGGCGGCAAGTCGGGCCGGGCCGGAGCCTCCACCGATGGCAGTCATGGTTGCCCGACCTCGTAGTGGGCGCGTCAGCCGGAGACGCGGACGCGGGTGCCGTCGGTCAGGGTCTCGAGTCCGCGGACGACGATCCGCTCGCCGGGCTCGAGCCCCTGGCGGACCTCGGCGATCTCGTCGTCGCCGAGACCGAGGACGACTTCGCGCCGTACGGCGCGCTGGCCGTCGAGCACGAACACGACCCGGCGGCCGCCGCGCTCGGTGACGGCCTCGCGGGGAACCACCGGCACGGCGGCGCGCTGTTCGACGACCAGGGTGACCTCGACGAACATGCCGGGCCGGAGCAGGCCTCCAGGGTTGTTGACCGCGACCTCGGCGCGGAACGTGTGGGTCGTCGGGTCGACCTCGGGGGAGAGGCGGACGACGGCGCCCTCGAAGGCGAGGTCTTCCCAGGCGAAGTGGCGGAGCCGGCCCCTCTGGCCGGGGCGTACCCGCGCCAGTTCCGGACCCACGAGGTCGATGTCGGCGACCAGCGAGTCGACGGGGGCGATCCGCGCCACCTGGAATCCCTGCGACACGAGCTGTCCGTCGGCAATCGGCATGCCGCCGGCGTCGCGGGCGATCTCCATCAGCACGCCGCCGATCGGGGTCAGCATCCTGGCGCGGTCCTCGGTGAGCAGGCTCTGCTCCCAGGTCGCCTTGGCGTCCTCGAGCGCCGTCTCCGCCCGGCGCAGCTCTTCGGCGGCGATCAGTTCCTGCTCGAACAGCTTCGCGCGGGCGTCGCGCTCCGCGAGTGCGCCCCGATACGCCTGGTGGGTGGCTTCGACCCGCGCGGCGAGCCGCGCGTCCTCGCCCGTGACTTCGGCGATCAGCTGGTCGGGCACGACGGCGTCGCCTTCGGCCAGGCGGCTGCCGTCCCGGTTGCGTCCGATCTGCAGTCGGCCGGGCGTCTCGACCTGCAGCACGATGGTCTCTGCGGCCCGCAGCGTGCCGGTGGCGACGATCAGGTCTTCGACGTTGCCGGTCGTCACTTCGGCGGCACTCACCGGAACCAGGAAATCGACCGTGTCCGTCGTGTTCGGGGCCTGGCAGCCGACGATCGAGGCGCAGGCGGCAGCCGTGGCGAGCAGTCGCGGCGGCAGCCGAAGCGCGGCCGAAGAAGAGGCTCGGCGGGCCCTCACGGCGCACCGCCTCCGGCGGTCGTCTCGGTGCCGGCGCCGTTGTCGAGGCGCACGAACCGCACCGCGTCGGCGGCCACGACGTTGCCGGTCGTGTCGTCGCTCAGTTCGAGTTCCACCGTCCCCGCGGCGAGATCGAAGTCGCCCAGAACCGCCCAGCCGATGCCTGCCCCCTGGGCGTCGAAGTCGATCGGATGCGAACTGCCGCCGTTGCGCAGCTCGAGGTCGTAGGCGCCCAGGTTCAGACCGAAGGACACGGCGACCTGGGCGCCGCCGGTGTCGCCGGGCGGACCGCCATCCCCGCCGCCGATCCGCACCTCGCGTCTGATCTCGCTTCCTCCGGGGACGGGCGACAGGGAGGGCACGTGCATCTCGACACGCCAGCGCCCGGCCGCGGGAAGTTCGGCCCGGTAGGCGGCGCGCCGGCTGCCGTCTCCCTTCGAGACGAGCGCTGTGGTCCGGCGGTAGCGGCCCCAGCTCGACGGCTGTTCGTAGCGCGACCACGTGGACGGCGCTCCGGAGAAGATCTGGAAGACCGGCAGCCCCTGATCGGTTTCGACCGTGGGTGCGAAGAAGCCTGCCAGGCCGCCTCGGAGTCTGATGCCGTCGGCTTTCTCCTCGTCCGTCGCCACGGAGAAACCGGGGTCCAGATCGTCGACGACGATCGTGTGCGTGCCGGAGTCCAGGAACGACGGCATCCAGGCGGCCGGCCGGGCACCGCGCAGCGGTTCGCTGTCGGTGATCGTCTCGTTGTCGACTCGCGGCAGCTCGACCGGGAACTCGCGCCGATTCAGGGAAAGATACGGCGAGGCGAGCATCGTTACCGGCGGCCGGGAGGTGACGAGACCCAGCTCGACCGTCGTGTTGCCGGCGATCAGGACCGGTTCGCTCGAATCCCGGCGGGGGCCGCTCGGGCTGCGCACCGTGTAGCGGAGCCGGAACAGGCCGGGCGTCTCTTCGCCGTTGCGAACGAACAGGCGCGTCTGATAGCGGGGCACGCCCTGGTCGTCGTCCGGCAGCCGTTCGATTTCGGCAGGCGAAACCAGGAAACCCGGCAGTTCGGTCTGATGCAGGAAATCGCCGACCATGCCTGCCAGGTCGACGCCTGCCTCGTCGGCGGCGCGGTAGAGATCGTCCGCGGTGAAGGTCGAACCCCGGTGGTCGCGGAGCAGGTTGGCCATCATGGCGGCGGCGCGCTCGCGCCCGGCGCCGTCGAGAATCGCGGAGGCCAGGGCGGAGGTCTTGAGATAGAGCGCGTTCACGGCGCGCTTCGGATCCTCCTCCGTTTCCAGCTCGGCGAGGGAACTGCCGAGCACGGCGTCCCAGGTTCCGGGCCGGTCGGTGATGCTCCTGACGATGCCGGCGGCTGCCGTGCCGCCGCCGGCCGTGAACTGACCGGTAAATCCTCCCTGCATCGCGCTGGCGATCGTCCAGCCGAACTCCCGATCGAACAGGTGAGCCGAGAAGTACGACTCGCCGCCGTTCACCAGCCGGTTCACGAGGTTCTGGCACAACGCCTCGAGCGCCAGCGCCTCGGGGCCGCGGGCGCCGGTCTGATGGAGGAACAGGTTGCGCACGCCGCCGACCTCGACGTTGCCGCCGACGAAGTCGGTGCGGAAGAACTGCTGCAGCCCGTTCGCCTTGGCCCGCGGGAACCCTCCTTCCTGGTCCTCGTAACGCTCCGGATTGCGGAACCGGAACTCGAAGCGGGAGGTCGGCAGGCCGCTTTCGCTCAGCAGGAGCATGCCGGGCGGCGCGCGCTCCGAGTCCATGCGCCAGCCGCCGCCATAGGCGCGCAGGGTCCAGGGCACTTCGACCAGCGTCAGCTGACGGTAGGGGTAGGGCATCCCGAGTTCGCGGGCGGTGACGAAACGCTCGGCGGCCAGGGTCTCGATCTCCTCCCTGGCGTCGGCGAAGAAGTCCAGGTTCCGCAGGTGGCCGGGGTGGAAGAGGACTTCGACCTCGATGCCCTCGATCGCCGTCGTTCGACGCTCGAATCGGCCGGCGACCAGCATGGCCTCGGGCACCGAACCTGCGGGCGCGAAGCGTTGGCCGTCACCGGTCGGCTGCGCTCTGCCCGGCCCCGCGACCGTCCAGCCGGAGGGGGTTCGGACCTCGAGGTCGAGTTCGAAGAAGTCGCGGGGCCGCTGCCGGGGATCGTCCACGCCTACCGACGCTCCAGGGCGCGGAAGCCACGCCAGAGAGGCGGGGAGTGCGACGAAGTTGCGTTCGACGAAGCCGTTCAGGTTGCCGAGAATGACGATCTGGGCGTCCTGCCACTCGATCCTGCTGAAGTCGATTGCCGCGTCGAGGTAGGCGAAACGGAGGTCGGGACGCCCGTGGGCGCGTATCCGGACGCCTGCGGCCTGGCCCGAGGCCGGCGTCGAGCCGATGTCGATGTCGAGCAGGCCGTTGTCGTGGCTGAAGTGGAGCGCCTCGCCGCTCGCGGCCCAGACGCCGTCCACGTCGAGACCCGGATTCAGGCTGAACATGGGGGCGGCGCCAACCGCCGGTACGAAGTGGACTTCGAGGTCGAGGGTCAGACGCCCGCCGCGTTCGAGGTCGACCGAGCCGCGGATCGCCTGCAGATCGACGACGGGGTCGGCGCGGCGCTGCTCGTGGGCGTCGCGCCACGCGTCACGCTCGGCGAGCCGGTTCGTGCTCCACGTGATCGTCGCGAAGATGACCGCGGCGCCGGCCAGCAGCCCGGCGCCGCCCGCGATCCCCCACGTCTTCCGTCTGGTGTCGTCGAGTCGGGGATGGACGGCGACGGCGACGGCCAGCAGACCGGCGCCCAGCAGCGCGAAGCTGCCCCGGTTCAACAGGTTGATGCCGGTCCAGATCTGGGGCGCCACGTCAGAGATGCTGCTGACGAACCCGCCGCCGAGCGCCAGCGAAGGCAGCATGTGGACCGGTACCCGGAAACTCAGGAACGTGCTTCCCACGGCCAGGCCCACGCCCGCCAGGGCGGCGATCAGGCGGTTGTTGACGACCAGGGAAACGGCCTGCACGAAGGCGACGTAGACGGCGAGTGCGGGCAGCGCCTCGATCAGGAGGTAGGCCCACACGGAACTCCAGACTGCCGGTTCGCCGAACCACCAGCCGAAGGCGACACCCGCGTGGCCGAAGCTCTGGATGATGATCATGGCGACGATCGCCACGCCCCAGACCATGAACAGAGCCCCGAAGAAGCGTCCGAGCACGAGTTCGGCGTTCGAGTAGGGCCGGCTGTCGAGCACTTCGATCATGCGGTCGCGCCGGTCGCGGGCCCGCAGGTCGAAGGCGAGGAAGACGACGCCGACTCCGAGCACCAGCGTCTGCCACAACGCAGTCTGGCTGAGCAGGAACCTGGGGCTGAAGGAGCCGGCGGAGGCCGAGAAACCGGAGGCCAGGCCGTGGATGACCCAGAAGTAGGCGTACTGGATGAGGCAGAAGAACAGCGCCACGACCGAGAACAGCCAGAAGCGGAACAGCCGGCGGATGGTGCGCATCTCCGCGCGGGCAAGCGACGAGACGTTGGCAAGCGAGATCAGGGTCGTGCCTCCTCTCCGGCAGCGTCCGCCGCGGCTTGCGGCGTGCCGAGGTCGGTTTCGCCGTGGCCGAAGTGCTCGTCGCCCACCACGGCCTCGGCGCGTCCTCGCGCGACCATGAAGGCGAGGTAGCCCTCCTCCAGCGTCGGCGCGTCGGCGATCCGGGCGCCTTCCGGAACGCCGCCCGGCGCGGCGACGGCGCGGTACGTGGCCTCGCCGGCGCCGTCCTTGCGCGAGACGATCTCGAAGTCTCCCTCGGGCTGCGGCGCCGACAGCGGCAGGGCGAGTTCGAAGACCTGACCCGCGGCTCGTTCGAGCAATCGGGTCGGCGAACCCCGGAACACGACCTTGCCGGCGTCGAGAAGCGCCAGGTCGTTGCAGCCCGTGCCCAGATCGGCCACGATGTGGGTGGAAAGAACGATGGTTCGTTCGCGCCCCAGGGTCGCCATCAGCTGGCGGAACCGGATGCGCTCCTCGGGGTCCAGACCGACGGTCGGTTCGTCGACCACGAGCAGACGCGGCTGATGGATCAGCGCCTGGGCGATGCCCAGTCGGCGGGTCATGCCGCCGGAGAGCTTCTTCACCTTGCGGTGGGCCACGTCGCCCAGGCCGACGTCGTCGAGGACGGTGTCGACGCGCTCGCGCCGCGCCGTGCGGTCGTCAAGGCCGGACAGTTCGGCAAGACTGTCGAGCACCTCTTCCACGCGGTGCAGGCGCCAGGCGCCGAACTCCTGCGGCAGGTAGCCCAGCTGGGCGCGGACGGCGCGGCGCTCCCTGACCGCGTCGCGGCCGAACACGGTCACGGTTCCTTCGCTCGGCTGCAGCAGGGTGCAGACGATCCGCATCAGCGTGCTCTTGCCGGCGCCGTTGGGACCCAGCAGGCCGAACAGGCCGGCGCCGATCTCGAGATCCACGCCGTCCAGGGCGACCGTGCCGCCCTTGTAGACGTGGCGCAGGCCGCGCGCGGCCACTGTCGTGCTCAAGTTGCCTCCTCCCCGAGAATCTATACGGACGCGGGCAGCCCTGGTTGCGGTTCGAACCCGCCCGAGCGGCCGGAGACGATCCGCGACGCGGGCGAAACCCGCAGCCGAAACCCGCAGCGCAGGGGCGCGTAGAAGTCGGTATAGTATGCGGCTGTCCCCCACAGCCCTTCAACCGACAACTTCTCTGGACAGTTTCGTCCTGGAGATCCTCAGACGGAGGTTCCGAATGATCCGAGTGATTGGCGCCCAGCGCCAGACCGCGATTCGCGTTCTCGCCTCGAGCGTCGTTGGCGCGCTGGCAGTTTCCGGCGTTGCCGCCGCAGCCGCGGTCGACCCCGAGCCGGTCACCTTCCACCGCGACGTGGCGCCCGTGTTGCAGCAGGAATGCCAGGTGTGCCACCGCCCGAACGGCGCCAATCTCGGCGGCATGGTGGCGCCGATGGCGCTCACGACCTATGAAGAGACGCGCCCCTGGGCGCGTTCGATCGCACGCCAGGTCGCGTCTCGAGAGATGCCTCCGTGGGATGCCTCCCCCGAACACGACGGCGTGTTTGCGAACGAGCGCACGTTGAACCAGGAGCAGATCGATCTCCTGGTCCGCTGGGCCGAGTCCGGCGCCCCGGCCGGCGATCCGGCGGACGCCCCGGAACCGATCGAGTGGCCGAGCAGCGACGGCTGGCTGATCGGCGAGCCCGACCTCGTCCTGCAGTTCGACGAGCCCTACTTCGTCGACGACGACGTCGATGACCTCTACATCTACTTCAAGACGACGGTGACCGAGGAGATGATCCCCGAGGACCGCTTCGTCAAGGCGATCGAGTTCCGGCCCGGCAGTTCGGCGGTCCACCACATCATCGTGCCCGGTCTGGGCGGCATCGCTCCCGGCAACGACCCGGTGATCCACGCCGACGGCATGGCGGACGTGCTCAAGGCTGGCCGTGACCTGCAGTGGCAGATGCACTACCACAAGGAGCCCGGCGAAGGCACCGGCGTGTGGGATCAGTCGCAGGTGGCGCTCAAGTTCTACGACAGCGACGAGGAAGTGAAGTACGAGGTCTTCAACGCGGACATGGGCAAGTACGACTTCGCCGTGCCGCCGGGCGCCGCGGACTACACGATCCGGACCGACTGGACCTTCCCGACAGATTCGGAGATCGTCGGCTACCTGCCGCACATGCACCTGCGCGGCAAGGCGGCAAAGTACGAGGCGTTCTACCCGGACGGCAGCCATGAGGTCCTGCTCGACGTGCCGAACTACGACTTCAACTGGCAGACCACCTACAAGTACAAGGAACGCAAGAAGGTGCCTGCCGGCACCCGGCTGGTCCTGACCACGGTGTTCGACAACTCCGAGAACAACCCGGCCAACCCGGACCCGACCGCGACGGTCCGCTGGGGCGAGCCGACGACGGACGAGATGAGCTACGGCTTCGTGTCCTACATCAACGACGAGAACGAGGGTCACGTCGCCTTCACGAGCGACGAGGGCGGCATCGACGTCACCGCGATCGTGGCGTTCTCCGACGAGAGCCGCGACGGCAAGATGCAGCTCGAAGAGGCTCCGGGCATGGTCAGGCAGTACTTCGAGATGATGGATCAGAACAAGGACGGCGCCGTCGACATGGAGGAGGCGAAGGCCGCCAACGCCTTCCTCGCGCAGATGGCCGAGCAGAGGGCCGCGGAGCAGGGGGCCGCCGAGCAGACGGCCCAGGCCGCTGCCGGAGCAGCCAGCGGAGAGTAGCCGTCGGTCAGTTCACGGACAGTCCGTTCGGTACGAACCGCCGGCGCGCCGCCAGGCCGCCGGCGGTTCTGCGTCTGGCTCCCGGCTGCGGTTCGAACGATGCGGCTGGCTGGGGAGGCGCGTCGCAGGAGAGGGTCGCCAGACCCTCGAGGTGGTGTCCCAAGCCGGTTGTCCGGCTTTCGGCTTGTCACGCTGGCGGAACGACGGCCTGGCAGCCTGTGGCTGAAGTCGCGTTGCATTCGGGGGTCGTTCATCCCCGCCCGGCAGCGTTGCTCCTCGGGTCCGCCATGGCCCTGAAATGGCCCGCTATACTTGTTCGTCCCGCCCTGCCGGACGGGCGGCTGACCTCCCTTGGTGCGACCTGGACTTCTACCGGACGGGAGCCATGGCCACGAGCCTCTTCGGGTTCCGCCGGAGTTGATGAATGCCGAGATGAGTCTCCAGACCGCTGGCGCCAGCGGCGAGGTGAGTCCGTTCCCGATGTCCTGCCGCATCATCCTGTCGGACAACCTTCCGGTGCTTCAGGCAATGCGCGCCGACAGCGTGGATCTGATCTACGTCGATCCTCCGTTCAACACCGGCAGGCTCCAGAGCCGCACCCGCATCCGGGTCGCTCGGGATTGCGAAGGCGACCGTACAGGCTTCAACGGAACCCGCTACAGAACGGAGGTCGTGGGCCGGAGCGGCTTCGACGACCGTCATGGGGACTACATGGGGTTCCTTGCACCGCGCCTCCGCGAGGCCTACCGGATTCTTGAACCGGCAGGTTCCTTCTTCCTTCACATCGACTACCGCGAGGCCCACTACTGCAAGATCCTCCTCGACGAGATCTTCGGCCGAGCGTCGTTCATGAATGAGATCATCTGGGCGTATGACTACGGTGCTCGCTCGAAGCGGAAGTGGTCGGCCAAGCACGACACGATCTTCTGGTACGCCAAGGACCCCGCCGCCTACACGTTCAACTTCGACGTGATGGACCGGATCCCCTACATGGCTCCGGGGCTCGTCTCCAGGGAGAAGGCCGCCCGCGGCAAGACGCCCACCGACGTGTGGTGGCACACCATCGTGAGCCCGACAGGACGCGAAAAGACGGGTTACCCCACTCAGAAGCCCTTGGGGGTTCTGGAACGCATCATCAAGGTCCATTCCAACCCCGGCGATGTCGTAATGGACTTTTTCGCCGGGAGCGGAACAACGGGCGAAGCCGCGGCGCGCTGTGGCAGGCACTGCATCCTGGTCGACTCGAATCCCGAGGCGGCGCATGTCATGGCTCGGCGCCTGGTCGACCACGACGTGGATACCATCGGGTTTGACCGGGAGAGCGCGCGAGGGGATCAACAGAGCCTGTTTGCTTCACGACACGGACGAAGCGCGGCAGATGATCAGCGATCCTGAAGTGCAGCTTCTGGCTGCCTTGGCGGAGGGCTTGAAGAGCGAGTATCAGACCGACGAGGATACGAATTGGGCGCAGAGCCCGTTCGGGTGGATCAGGTGGCAGCCATCGAGGCGCAAGGGAGCGATCGGCGAGAGGCTGGTCGCCGGATGGTGCGCGGCTCGGGACATCAACGTCCTGCGATCTCCCGACGCCGAGGCAGATCGTGTCCTGGAGGGGTTCCGAACCGAGATCAAGTTCTCCACCCTCTGGGACAACCAGCACTACAGGTTCCAGCAGATCCGGGATCAGGACTACCAGCTGCTGGTCTGCCTGGGCGTTTCTCCGTTCACCGCTCACGCCTGGGTCTTCGCGAAGGAGTTCGTGATCTCGAACACCGGTGTGGTCGCAGGGCTGTCTCATCAACACGGTGGCGCGGAGGGCCGCGACACAGCCTGGCTCAGCGTTTCGCCGGCCGACGTTCACCCTTGGATGCAAGGACACGGCGGGGACCTGGGTACCGCAATCCGGCGACTGCGGGAGCTGGTCGGCTTGCCCTGAAGGCGTGGACGCCCCATCTACCTGGCGACTGCCGAGACGACTGCGGGGAGCAGTCGTGCCGTACCTGCGGAAGCGGGACGGGCAGCAGGCCTCGGTCGTTCGGCGCCTCGATCACGAGAGTCGTTCACGAGAACTCTGGGGGGATCGGCATCATGCCGGTTTTGCGGCGCTCGGAGTCTTGCGGGCCGCGGCCTGAAATCCTCGAGGTCTTGGCGACAGCGTCTTCGCCGTTCGCGCGCTGTAGAGTCGGGTCCGTGACTCGTGCCTCGCCTTCAGCGGCTTGCGCCGTCGTCGTCCGGCGCGCCGACGACGTGCCGGCGAACCGGGTCGAGCTCGGTACCGCAACGACGACGCAGGTGCTGCTCGGCGCCGACGACGCGGCGCCCCACTTCGCGATGCGTCGGTTCCGGATGGAGGACGGCGGCGGCATGCCGCTGCACACGAATCAGGTGGAGCACGAACAGTATGTGCTGCGGGGCCGGGCGCGGATCGTGCTGGGCGAGGAGACGGTCGAGGTGGCCGCCGACGACGTGCTGCTGATTCCCGCCGGCCTGCCGCACTCCTACGAAGTGATCGAGGCGCCGTTCGAGTTCCTCTGCCTGGTGCCGAACCGGCCGGACCGGATCGACCTCGTCTAGCAGTCCGTGGCGAAAGTCCGCGTCGCACCGAGAGCGGCCAGGCGCCAGTCCGGCAAGGCGCGACGAGGGAGCATGTCAGGCCATGTCCGACCGAGGAGCAACGACGCTCGAATGCAGCGCGACTTTCGCCACGGGTTGCCTGCTCTGGCAGCTCGAGCGAACGTGACCGCCCGCGCCGGCCTCGTCTTTCTTCTGGCGCTCGCTGCCGCCGCCGCCGCAGCTGATGAAGACACGCTGCCGCCTGACCTGCGCACCCGTGCGGACGGCATCGACTGGCCGGGCTTCCTGGGACCGAATCGCGACTCGAAGTCGCCCGAGACCGGGGTGCGGACCGACTGGAAGACCGACCCGCCGCCGCTTCTGTGGCACCTTGAACTCGGGGAAGGCTACGCGGCGCCATCGGTTGCCCGGGGGCGGCTCTTCCATTTCACGCGCGTTGGCAGCCGCGCGCGGCTGGTTGCCGTTCGCGCCGACACCGGCAGGGAACTCTGGCGCTCGGAGTACCGCACGGACTACGAGGACTACTACGGCTACGACGGCGGCCCGCGCGCGGCGCCGCTGGTCGATGGCCCGCGAGTTCATGCGGTCGGCGCCGACGGCATCCTGCGCTGTCACCTGACGCTCGACGGCCAGGTGCTCTGGGAGCGTGATCTGCACGCCGAGTACGGAGTGCAGCAGAACTTCTTCGGCGTCGCCAGCTCGCCCTGGATCGAGGACGACCTGCTGATCGCGGCGGTCGGCGGCAGTCCGCCGGGCTCGCCCGGCATTCACAGCGGGCGGGTGAAACCGAACGGAACCGCGCTGGTCGCCTTCGACAAGCGCACCGGGGAGGAGCGCTACCGTCTCGGCGACGATCTCGCCAGCTACGCGAGCCCGGTGGTCCGAGACGTGGAAGGCAAGCGGCGCGGCTTCCACTTCGCGCGCTCGGGACTGATCGTCTTCGACCCGAAGGAGGGTCGGGAGCTCGCCGGTTTCAGCTGGCGGGCGCGCCGGCTGAGCAGCGTGAACGCCGCGAACCCGGTCGTCGTCGGCTCGCGCGTGCTGCTCACCGAGTCCTACGAGAAGGGGGCGGTGCTGCTCGCGTATGACGACGACCCGGAAGGTGACGCGCCCGGCCTCCGGCCGCTGTGGCAGGACGGCCCGCGCAACCAGGCGATCGCGGCGCACTGGAACACGCCGGTCCATCACGAGGGCGTGATCTACGTCTCGAGCGGCGAGAAGTCGCCTAACGCGGAACTGCGAGCCGTGGATCTGTCGACCGGCGAAGTGCACTGGAGTCAGCCGCGCCTTGCCCGCGTCCAGTTGCTCCACGTCGACGGCCACCTGGTGGTGCTGAACGAGGTCGGCGACCTGTTTCTTGTTCGCGCGACGCCGGACAGCTACCGGCAGGTCGCGCACCTGCGTCTCCGGGCCGAAGTCGACGGTCGAAACGTCGATCTGCTGCGCCATCCGGCGTGGGCGGCGCCGGTGCTCGCTCACGGGGTTCTGTACGTGCGTGGCCGGGGTCGCCTGGCGGCCCTGGAACTCATCCCGCCGCCAGCCCCGTGACGGTCCCGGCTGCCGCGTCGATCCTGGTCTCGACTTCCGCCAGGGCGCGGTTGGCGGCCGCCGGCGACCGCCTGCGTGAGTTCCTCGTGACCAGCGACGAGGCCTTGCTGCTGGCGCCGTCCCGCGGCGCCGCAGATGACCTGCTGCTGCGGCTGTCGGCTGTGGGCGGCGGCTTGCTGGGAGTTCACGCGATGTCCTTCTGGCAGTGGGCGCTCCAGGCCGCCGCGCTCGATCTGGCCGCCGCCGGCCTGCGGCCGATCACGCCGCTCGGAACGGAAGCCGTCGCCGCCCGCGCGGCACGCCTGGCGGAGGCCAAGGGAGCACTCGAGCGCCTGTCACCGGTCGCCGGCATGCCGGGATTGACCCGTTCGCTGGCCGCGACGATCGGCGAGCTGCGGGCTGCGGGCGTTCCGGCCTCGGCGCTCATGGACGATGACGGAACGAGGGATCTGGGCCGTCTCCTCGCACGTTTCACCGCCGAGCTGCAGCGCTTCGGACTGGCCGACCGGCCCGCCGTCTTCCGCCTTGCCGCAGCAGCAGTCGCGGAGGGTCGGGCAGCCGTGCCGCCGCGGTCGATCTGGCTCGATCTTCCCCTGCGCAGCGGCGCCGAGGCCGAGGTTCTGCGGTCCCTTGCCGGCCGCAGCCTCGAGGTCGCGGCGACCGTCGCCGCTGGCGACGTGGAATCGATGGAGCGGTTGCGCTCGATACTCGGCGCCGGCGCCGCGATCGACCTCGACCTTGCGGCGGACGGAGAGGCGAGCGGCGCGCTCGGTCGCGTGCAGCGGTTTCTCTTCGAGACCGGCTCGGACGCGGTCCGGGCGTCTGCGGTTGCCGAGATACCCCCGAGCGTCGATATCTTCTCGGCCGCCGGCGAGGGCCAGGAGTGCGTCGAAATCGCCCGCCGCATCCGCAGCGCTGCCGCCGCCGGAGCGGCCTTCGACCGCATCGCGATTCTGGTGCGGCAGCCGACCGCCTATCTGCCCCTGGTCGAGGATGCGCTCGGGCGCGCCGCCATCCCGGCGTACGTGACGCGAGGTTCGCTCCGCCCCAACCCGGCGGGCCGCGCCTTTCTGGCTCTGCTCGCCTGCGCTGCCGAGCGGCTGTCTGCCAGCCGCTTCGCCGAGTACCTGTCGCTCGGCCAGACGCCGGAGCCGGCTGCTGATGGCGCGCCGCCCGACCTCGAGGAAACGCCCTGGGTGGCACCGGCCGGCGAGCAGCTCGTGCTGAAGTCGCTGGCAGCGGCGCCGGCGCCGGGAGCGTCGAGCCCTCAACTCGAGCCGAGCCCGCAACTGGAACTGCCGGGCATCGGCTCGGAGGACGCAGGCGACTCCCGGGAACGGGCGGCGCCTGCCGGAGCGCTCCGCGTGCCCGCGCAGTGGGAACGCCTGCTGGTCGACGCCGCCGTGGTCGGGGGCGCCGACCGATGGAAGAGGCGGCTCGAAGGTCTCGACGCCGAGTTCCGCCTGCAGCTGCGGGAGGCAGACGACGACAACGAGCGCCGGCGCGGCTATCTCGAGCGCCAGATCGCGCGGCTCGGCACGCTCCGCAGCTTCGCGTTGCCCCTGATCGAGTTCCTGGACGCTCTGCCGGAGCGCGCGGACTGGGGCGTGTGGCTCGACCGCCTCGGCCGGCTGGCGACGATGGCGCTCCGTCGCCCGGAGTCCGTGCTCGGCGTGCTGGCCGAGCTCCGGCCGCTCTCGGAAGTCGACGAGGTGGGCCTTGCCGAGGTCGAACGGGTGCTTGCCGAACGCCTGCGGTTCAGCCGTCGTGAACCGCCGAAGCGGCGCTACGGCCGGGTCTTCGTGGGCACCGTCGAGGAGGCGGCCGGGCGGTCGTTCGACCTCGTGTTCGTGCCGGGGCTCGCCGAGGGTGTCTTCCCGCGGCGTTCCGGGGAGGACGCCCTGCTGCTCGATGAGCGGCGCCGTGCCCTGGCAGCCCGCGGCTACCGCCTCCTGGTGGATGTCGACCGCACGCGTCGGGAACAGCTCCTTCTGCGGCTCGCTGTCGGTGCGGCAGCCCGTAAGCTCGATGCCTCCTGGCCACGGGTCGATCTGGTGCAGGGACGGGCTCGGGTGCCTTCGCTTTACGCCCTGGATCTGCTGAGGGCCGCGGAGGGGCGGCTGCCGGACCTCGACACCCTCGGCCGGCGTGCGGCGGCCGCCGGCGCCGCGGTAGTTGGTTGGCCGGCGCCCCTGGACCCCGATGTCGCGATCGACGAGGCGGAGTTCGATCTGGCCCTGCTGCGGCCTCTGATCGGCGGCGCCGTGGCGGGTGCGCAACGCCGAGGCCGGGCGCGATTCCTGCTGTCCTCGAACGAACATCTCGCGCGGGCGCTGCGGGCGCGAGCCAGACGCTGGCGCCGGGCGTGGTTCCCTGTCGACGGCCTAGTCGACGTCGGCGGCGAGGCGCAGGAGTACCTCTCCCGGCATCGCATCGGCGCCCGCTCCTACTCGCCGACGGCGCTCCAGAACTTCGCCGCCTGCCCCTACCGTTTCTTCCTGCAGGCAGTTCTGTACCTGCGGCCGCGCGACGAACTCGTGCAGCTCGAGCAGCTGGACCCGATGACCCGCGGCGGCATCTTCCACGAGATCCAGTTCCGGCTGTTCGGCGCCCTCGGGGAAGAGGATCTGCTGCCGGTGACGCCTGCCCGGCTCGAGGACGCGTTCGGAGTCCTCGACAGCGTGCTGGAGAAGGCCGAGCGCGACTATCGCGACCGGCTGGCGCCGCCGATCAAAGGGGTCTGGAAGGCCGAGTTCGAGGGTCTCCGCGGCGACCTTCGCGGTTGGCTCCGCCAAGTGGCGGACAGGGACGGCGGCTGGACGCCGATTCACGCCGAGCTCGGCTTTGGCCTCTCACGGTCGGGCGATCGTGACCCGAACAGCGTCCGGGCGCCGGCCAAGGTCCAGGACGGCGCCCGGCTCAGGGGCTCGATCGATCTGGTCGAAGCGAACGCCGACGGCCGCCTGCGGGTAACGGACCACAAGACCGGCCGTGCACCCCGTCCCGCCGCCGACCACCTGGTCATCGGCGGCGGCACCGTGCTGCAGCCGGTGCTGTACAGCCTGGCGGCCGAGGCGGTGCTTGGTCCCGACCGCGACGTGGTCTCCGGTCGGCTCTTCTACTGCACTCAGCGCGGCGGGTACTCCGTGGTCTCGGTTCCGCTTGACGAGCGTAGCCGCGGCGCTGCAAGCCGGATGCTCGCCACCGTCGACCGGGCTCTCGAGGAGGGTTTCCTTCCCGCCGCGCCGGCGAAGGACGAGTGCCGGTACTGCGACTACCGATCCGTCTGCGGCCCGTACGAGGAACTGCGCGTTGCCAACAAGCAGAAGCACCGCCTCGAACCGCTCGACCAGCTGAGGCTGGAGCCGTGACGAGCGGCCCGAAGGCAGGGCCGGCCGACGAGGCCGCCCGCCGCCGGATCCGCGAGGTCCTGGACGAGAGCCAGATGGTCGAGGCGGCGGCCGGCACCGGCAAGACGACGGTGCTGGTCGAGCGGCTGGTGGCGATCCTGGAGCCGGGTCTCGGCACGGTCGACGGACTGGCGGCGGTCACCTTCACCCGCAAGGCGGCCGGCGAACTGAAGCTGCGGCTGCGTGAAGCGCTGGACAAGCGGCTCGTCGAGCTGCGCGCGAAAGGCGCGGCGTCCGGTCGCGTGCGGAATCTCGAGACGGCGATCTCGCGCCTGGAGGAAGCGTCGATCGGGACCATCCACTCGCTGTGCGCCGAGATCCTGCGCGAGCGTCCGGTTGAAGCTGGCGTCGACCCGGGGTTCGGCGAACTGGCGGAGGACGAGGCACCGCGTCTCTTCAACCGTGCCTTCAGAAGCTGGATCGAGGAGCAGCTCGAATCGATACCGCCCGGTCTGCGGCGTGAGCTGGCGCGCCTCACGACGGGGCCGTGGTCGCCGCGGCGGCTGCCGCTCGATCGGCTCCGGGAGACTGGCTGGCGCCTGGTCGAATGGCGCGACTTCCCCTCGAGCTGGCGGCGACCGGAGTTCGACCGCGAGGCGCAGCTCGCGGATCTCGCGGCCCGGGTGGAACGCCTGGCCGGCCTTCTGGGCCACGGGCGGCCCGGCGACATTCTCCGGCGAGGCCTCGACCGGGTCGTGGAGCTGGCCGTCTGGCTCTCGCGCGCACGTGAGCTCGGCGTCGCTGGCCCGACTGACGTCGGTGGGGAAGCAGCCGACGGGGAGGCGTTCGCCGACCAGTTCGAGGCGCGGCTGGTGGAACTGCTCCGCGGCTTGCGCGGCTACAACGCTCCCCGCAAGGGGCGGGGCGGTTTCGCGGAGGGCGTCGGGCGGGACCAGGTGTGGGAACTCTGGCTGCGGCTGGAGGAGCGCCTGGGCGACTTCGTGCAGGCCGCCGACGCCGACCTGGCGGCGTTGCTGCGAGACGAACTTGCCGGGGCGGTCGAGCGCTACGAGCAGGCGAAGCGCCAACTGGGCAAGCTGGACTTCCACGATCTCCTGATCAGGACCCGCGACCTGCTGCGCTCGGACGGCGTCGTCCGGTCCCACCTGCAGCGACGCTACCGACACCTCTTCATCGACGAGTTCCAGGACACGGATCCGCTTCAGGCGGAGATCCTGCTGCTGCTCTCCGCCGACTGCCCGGACGAGGACCGCTGGCAGCAGGTGCGGCCGACCCCTGGCAAGCTGTTCGTGGTCGGCGATCCGAAACAGTCGATCTACCGCTTCCGCCGTGCCGACGTCGTGCTTTACCACGAGGTCAAGGAGATGCTCGCGGAGCGCGGCGTCAGGATCCTCCATTTGACCACCAGCTTCCGCTCCGCGGCGCCGATTCAGCGCCTCGTGAATGCGGCCTTCGCGCCGCTGATGACCGGCGACCGCGACGGCGGCAGCGCGGACTACATCGCGCTGGGCGAGCACCGCAAGGCGATCCCGGGCCAGCCCGCAGTCATCGCGCTGCCGCCGCCCCGGCCCTACGGCTACCGCAATCTGAGCAACAGGGAGATCGAGGCGTGCCAGCCCTACGCGACCGTCGAGTTCGTGAGGTGGCTGATCGAGGACAGCGGCTTCGAGGTCGAGGTTCCGGATCCGGCCCGGCCCGGCGAACGCATGCGGTCGCCGATTCGGCCTCGCGACGTCTGTCTCCTGTTCCGCCGCTTCCTGAGCTGGGGCCGCGACACGTCGCGCGAGTACGTGCGCGGACTGGAGGCCGTGGGCATCCCCCATCTTCTTCTCGGTGCGCGTTCGTTCCACGAACGGGAGGAGGTGGAAGCGCTGCGGTCGGCGCTCAAGGCGGTGGAATGGCCGGACGACGACCTGTCGGTGTACGCGACGCTGCGCGGGAGCCTCTTTGCGTTCGACGACGAGTTGCTCCTGCGCTTCAAGGCGCGCTACGGCGGCTGGCGCCCGTTCCAGGCGCCGCGGAAGGCGCGCTGCGGCGGTGAGCCTCCCGGGGAGTTCGCCTCCTTGGTCGAGGTGCTCGACTTCCTGGCCGAGCTCCACCGCCGTCGCAACCATCGCCCGATCGTCGGCACCGTGCAGGAGGTGCTGGCCAGGCCCCGTGCCCATGCTTCGATGGCGCTCCGGCCCGCCGGCAACCAGGTGCTGGGCAACGCCCAGCGGGTGTGCGATCTGGCCCGCCGCTACGAACTCGCCGGCGGCCGCTCCTTCCGCGGCTTCGTGGAGCAGCTCGACGAGGAGGCCGAACGACCTGCCAGCACCCAGGCGCCGGTGGTGGAGGAGGACGCCGAAGGCGTGCGGATCATGACGGTCCACACGGCGAAGGGACTGGAGTTCCCGATCGTCATCCTTGCCGACATGACCGCCGGGCTGTCGCGCGGGGCCGAGCGGACGGTGCGTTCGGAGGACGGTCTGTGCGCGATGAAGCTCCTCGGTCTGTCGCCGCAGGAACTGCTCGATGCCAGGGAGATCGAGGATCGCCGCGAGGAGGCGGAGGGCGTGCGGATCGCCTACGTGGCGGCCACTCGCGCGCGCGACCTGCTCGTGGTCCCGGCAGTCGGCGACGCGAAGCGGAAGGGCTGGGTCCAGTGCCTGAACGACGCGGTCTACCCGCCAGTGCACCGGCGGCGGCAGTCCGAGCCGGGAGAGGGCTGCCCGGAGTTCGGCGAACGGACCGTTGCCAGGCGCCCGGACGACCACGACCGCTGGCCGCAGCGCGAACCGGAGACCTCGGTCCGGCCGGGCCGCCACCGCTTTCCGGGCGTCGCCGGCGGTCCCGGTCACGACGTCGTCTGGTGGGATGCCGACCTGCTCGACAGGAGACCGCCGGCGAGCTACGGCCTGCTCGGCGAGGACCTTCTGATCGAGGCCGGCGAGGACGCGAACCTTGCACGATTCGAGCGCTGGCGGCAACGCGGCGAAGAGCTGGTCTGCCGGGGCTCGGAACCGAGCGCCAGGCCGGTCGCGGTCACCGAGCTGGCCGGCGAGCCGCCGGGCAAGGTCGCCGACGTGTCGGTGGAGGAACTGGAGCGGACCCGGAACCGGCCGGGCGGCATGCGCTTCGGCAGCCTGGTGCACACCGTGCTTCGCGACGCGCCGCTTGACGGGGAGCGCCGGCGGATCCGGGAACTCACCCGTCTTCACGGTTCCCTGCTGGCCGCGACCGGTGCCGAGATCGAAGCGGCCGAGACCGTGGTGGCCACGGCACTTGCCAGTCCGGCGGCGGAAGCCGCCCGCGGCTCGAGACGGGTCCTGCGCGAGACGCCGTTTCTGCTTCCCCTGGCCGGCGGCGAGGAACACCGGACCGTCGAGGGAGCGATCGACCTCGCCTACCTCGACGACGACGGCAAGTGGATCGTCGTCGACTGGAAGACCGATCTCGGCGACATCGACGCGCGGTCAGGAGGGGATTCCGGCGCCCGCGGCACGACCCGCGGCGAGCGCTACCGCCGTCAGGTCCGCTGGTACTGCCACGCCCTCGAGCTGCTGACGGACGCGCCGGCGTCGGGCCGGCTTGTCCTGCTCTGAGTCCGAGGCAGCAGCAGCTACAGCAACTCGCCGATGTAGCGGTCTCGGGCCAGTCGCCAGAAGACGACCAGGAACGCCGTCAGCGGTATCGCCAGGATCATGCCCGCGATGCCGTCGAGCGCCGAGCCCCAGAAGAACACGGCGACGATGATCGCCATCGGGTGCAGACCGGTGCGGTCGCCCATGATCCGGGGCGTCAGCACGTACGCCTCGACGAGCTGGACCAGGGCGAAGACGACCACGATCCAGATCACGAGATCGAGCCCGCCGCCCTGTTGCCAGTAGCCGATCGGCAGCGCCACGGCCAGGCCGACGACGCTGCCCAGGTACGGGATGATGTTCAGGAAGCCGAGCATGAGTCCGAGAACCAGGCCGTAGCGAAGACCGGCAATCGAGAAACCGATGGCGAACAGCGCGCCCTGCAGGAAGGCGATGACGAGCTGCCCGCGGAAGAAGGCGACCAGGATGTCGATGAACTCCTGGATCAGGTAGATCACGTCGGCGCGGGTTCCGGCCTTGAGGAACGGGAACAGGTGGTCGAGCTTGCGGAACCGGTCGGGTTCGACCATGAGGAAGAAGCAGAGGTATACCGGCAGCACCGCCCAGGCAAGAAGCGAAGCGATGCCGGCGCCGATGCTGCGGAGGATCTCCAGTGCCGTGTCGCCGACGATGCCGAAGCTCGCGAACAGGTTCGAATCGCCGCCCTCGAGCGCATCCTGGACCCTGATCGCGACCGGATTCGTTTCCAGGAACTCGGTCACGACGGGCGAGATCTCCGCCGTCCATGCGACGAAACGGCCCCAGGCGGCCGGCAGCGCTTCGAACAGATCGTCGATCTGTGACGCGGCCATGGCGCCGAAGAACCAGGCGAAGCCGACGATCGGCAGCAGCAGGGACAGCAGGACGGTCGCCACCGCGAGGATCCTCGGGAACCGTAGCCGTTCGTTCAGCAGCTCGTAGCAGGGCCGGAGCACGAACGCCAGCACGGCCGCGACCGCCAGCGGCAGGAAGACGCTCGAGAAGGCGGCGAAGAAGGCGCCGACGGCCCAGAAGAGCGCCGCGGCGGCGGCCAGGATGACGGCTGCTGCCGCGATCGTGGCTGCGGCTGCGACCGTGGCGCGCTGGCGTTCCGAGAGTTCGATCTGCACCGGCGGTTTCGTCCCTTGCGGGAAGCTACCACCTGCCGGGATGGATACGATCGGCGCCATGTCCGCCAAGCGGCGATTCCGGACCGTCAAGGGAATGCGCGACCTGCTTCCCGGCGAGGCCGACGCGTACGCGCGGGTGGAGGAGACGGCGCGTCGCGTGTTCTCGCTCTACGGCTACGGCGAGATGCGCACGCCGGTCGTCGAGGACACGGATCTCTTCGTGCGCGGGGTGGGCCAGGGCAGCGAGATCGTCGGCAAGCAGATGTACACCTTCGACGACAAGAAGGGCCGCAGTCTGACGCTGCGGCCCGAGAGCACCGCTGCCGTCGCGCGCGCCTACCTGCAGCACGACATGGCGTTGCTGCCGCAGCCGGTCAAGGTCTTCTACATGGGACCGCACTTCCGGTACGAACGGCCGCAGGCGGGGCGCTACCGCCAGTTCAGCCAGATCGGCGCCGAACTGATCGGCGATGCCGGACCGCTGAGCGACGTGGAGCTCCTGGTCATGCTCCTGCGCTTCCTGTCCGAACTCGGGTTCGAGGATCTGGCGGTCGGGCTCAACTCGGTTGGCGATGCGGAGTGCAGGCAGCGCTACTCGCAGGGCTTGCGGGAGTACCTGGAACCGTACCGTCGCGAGCTCGGCGCGGACAGCCGGCGCCGCCTGGAGACGAACCCGCTCCGCATCCTGGACACCAAGGCGCCGGGGGAGCGCCGACTGCTGGAGGGCGCGCCGCGCCTGCGAGATGTGCTGGGGCAGCCGGCCCGCGAGCACTTCGAGGCGGTATGCGAGCGACTCGAGCGGTTCGGCATCGCCTATCGCGTCGACGACGGGCTGGTGCGGGGCCTCGACTACTACACCCGGACGGTGTTCGAGATCACCTCGCGATCCCTGGGCGCGCATGACGCGATTCTCGGCGGCGGCCGCTACGACGGGCTGATCGGCCAGCTCGGCGGTCCGGGTGTGCCCGGCATCGGCTTCGCGATCGGCGAGGATCGGCTGGTCGATGTCCTGCCCGTCTCGTCCCCGGTCCGAAGCGGCCGGACCGTGCCCGTGTGCGTCATCGCGATCGGCGAGGACCGCCTCGACGCGGGACTGGACGCGGCCGAAGAACTTCGAGCGGCCGGCGTGCCGGCAATCTCGAATCTTGCCGGCGGCACGCTCAGGTCAGGACTGCGTCGAGCAGACCGCCGCGGCTGCCGATGGGTCGTCCTGATCGGCGAGGACGAACTCGCCGCCGGAACAGTCGTTCTCCGGGACTTCGAACACGGCGTCCAGGAGACCATTCGGCGCGACGGGTTCACCGCCGCGGTGAAGGCGGGCATCTCGGCCTGACTTGTGCGAGGATCGGCGGTTCGAGCCCGCAAGGCGCCGAACCGGGAACAGGCAAGTGAAGAGAACCAGGGCAGGGACGCTGACCACGGAGCAGGTCGGCGAACGGGCGAAGGTCCAGGGGTGGGTTCACCGCCGGCGCGATCACGGCGGCGTGATCTTCCTCGACGTTCGCGACCGAAGCGGCGTCGTCCAGGTCGTCGTGCATCCGCAGAGCACGCCGGAGGCGGCCGAGGCCCTGCAGCCCGCGCGGCTCGAGTACGTCGTCGAGGTCGAAGGCGAGGTCGTGCGGCGCGACCCGGACAAGGTCAACCCGAAGATGGCGACCGGCGAGGTCGAGGTGCAGGTCCGGGAAGGGAGCATCCTGGCGCGTTCGGCGCCGATGCCCTTCGCCATCGAGGGTGCAGAGGACGCGAGTGAGGAAACGCGCCTCAGGTACCGGTTCCTCGATCTGCGGCGGCAGGGCCTGCAGCGCAACCTGAGGCTGCGCTCCGACTTCACGATCGAGTCGCTCGCCTACTTCCGCGAGCAGGGCTTCGTCAACGTCGAGACGCCGATGCTCACTCGCTCGACGCCGGAGGGGGCCCGCGACTACCTGGTGCCGAGCCGCCTGAACCACGGCAGTTTCTATGCCCTGCCGCAGTCGCCGCAGTTGTTCAAGCAGATCCTGATGGTCAGCGGCCTGGAACGCTACGTCCAGTTCGCGCGCTGCTTCCGCGACGAGGATCTGCGCGCCGATCGGCAGCCCGAGTTCACCCAGATCGACATCGAGATGTCCTTTGTTTCCGAGGAGGACGTGTACGGCCTCGTCGAGGGCCTGTTCTCGCGGGTGTTCCCGCTTGCCGGCATCACGCCGCCGGCCTCCTATCCGCGCCTTTCCCACGACGACGCGATGGCGCGCTTCGGCTCGGATCGCCCCGATCTGCGGGTCGATCTCGAGATCGCGGACGTGACGGACTGTCTGCGGGAGACGGGGTTCCGCGCCTTCCAGGCGGCGATCGGCGCCGGCGGCGTGGTGCGCGGCGTGCACGTGCCGGGCGCCGCCGGATCGAGTCGGCGGCAGGTCGACGAGTACGCCGACATCGCCCGTCGCCAGGGCGCCCAGGGCGTGCTGTGGGTCAAGCGCGAGAACGGCGTGCCGTCGTTCCTGGTCAGGAACGCGCTGACTCCGGGGCAGGTGGAGACCCTGGCCGACCGGCTGGGCGTGGAGGAGGGAGGCATGGGCCTCCTGGTCGCGGCGCCTGCGCCGACCGCGGCGGCAGCGCTCGGCGCGCTGCGGGTCGAAGTGGGCCGCCGCTTCGGTCACATGCGGGAGGACGCGCACGAGTTCCTGTGGGTGCACGACTTCCCCCTGGTCGAGTGGAACGGCGACGAGGGGCGCTGGAACGCGACGCACCATCCGTTCACGTCGCCCCGCATGGCCGACCTCGACCGGCTGGAGAGCGACCCGGGCTCGGTTCGCTCGCGCGCCTACGACGTCGTGCTCAACGGCCACGAGATCGGCGGCGGCTCGATCCGGATCCACGACCGGGAACTGCAGAAGCGGGTGCTCGCCCTGCTCGGGATCGCCGACGAGGAGGCGGAGCGGCGCTTCGGTTTCCTGTTCGAGGCGCTGAGCCACGGTGCGCCGCCGCACGGCGGCGTGGCCCTTGGCGTCGACCGGATCGTCATGCTGATGGCCGGCGCCGGATCGTTGCGCGACGTGATCGCCTTCCCGAAGACGGCGTCGGCGGTATGCCTGATGACCGAAGCGCCTTCGACGGTCGACCGGGAGCAGTTGCTCGACCTGGGCTTGCGCTTGCGCCCGCGGCCCGGGACTTGAGGCTGCCCTTGGCCGAGCACGCCGCCGCCGTCGACGTCGCCGATGCGGTGCAGCGCCTGACTCTCGCCCATCCCCGCGGTGTGAGCGAGATTCTCGTCGGCCCGGGCGTTCTGGCCGACGCGGGGGGCGCGCAGGCGTTCGGCGACGTGGCGCAGTGGTGCCGGGGCCGGCTCGTGTTCCTGATCACGAGCGAGACGCCTGACCGTCTGTGCGGCGCCGCGGCGCGGCAGTTGTTCGAGACCGCGGGCGCGGTCCGGATCGAGACGATCGACGTGCCCGACGGCGAGGCGGCGAAGACGGTCGAGTGGGCGGCCTTCGTCTGGCGGGAGATGCTCGAGCGCGGCGGCAAGCGCGACAGTCGCCTGGCGACCCTGGGCGGCGGGGCGGTGGGCGACCTCGGAGGCTTCGCCGCCGGCTGCTTTCTGCGCGGCATCGGCTACCTTCAGATCCCGACCACCCTGCTTGCCCAGGTCGACGCCTCGGTCGGCGGCAAGACCGGGGTCGACCTGCCCGGCGGCAAGAACACGGTCGGCGCCTTCCACCATCCGCGGTTCGTGCTCGCCGACACCCTGTGCCTCGAGAGCCTGCCGGTCGGCGAGCTGCGGGCGGGGCTGTTCGAGGTCATCAAGATGGCGGCGCTGCTTGATCTCGACCTGCTGGGCTCGGTGGAGGAGTCGGTTGAGCGGCTGCTCGCGGGCAGCGCGGAGGCGCTGACGCCGGTCGTGGCGGCCTCGATCCGGGCCAAGCTGGGCGTCGTCGAAGCGGATCCGGAAGAGGGGGGCCGCCGGCGGCTGCTCAACTTCGGTCACACCCTGGGCCACGCGATCGAGGCGGAGTTCCGCTACCGGGGTCTGCGTCACGGCGACGCGGTGGCTCACGGGATGAGGTTCGCGTTGCGCCTGGCGCGTCGGCGCGGGCTGGAGGCGGAGTTCGCGGAGCGTCTGGAGCGGTTGATCGACCGGTTGGGACCGCCCGATCTCGGCTCGCTGGAGCGGCAGCGCGGCGTGGTCCTGGACGTGGACCGGCTCCTCGCCGCGATGGGCCGCGACAAGAAGGCCCGCGAAAGCGGCCTGGTCTTCATCCTGCCGGCGGCGCCGGGCCGGGGCGAGATCGTCGCCGATCTCGATCCGGTGGTGGTCCGCACCGAACTGCGGGCGTTTGTCGACGACTCCCGCGCTGGCTCCCGCGCTGCGTCCTGCGCGGACACGTCTTCCCTGATGAGCATGAGCCGGGTGGGCCAGGTCGACGAAGGAGGCGACCTCGGGTCGTCGTGCGCTGCGTCGTGCGGAGACATGCGATGAGCGTGAAGGCCGGCGGCGGCGCTGCGGCCGAGGGAGGCCGTCGTGAATCCCGCTGGAAGTCCCGACGCGAATCCCGGCGCGAATCCCGGAGATCCGGAAAGGGCGGGCTGTGGCGGCGGCTGCGGCGGGGCCTGGGCCGCACTCGCAAGGGACTGATCGGTCGGATCAGCACCGCTCTGGGAGGCGCCGCGCGGATCGATGAAGACGTGCTGGAGCGGCTCGAGGAGACCCTGATCGAGTCGGATCTCGGCGTCGCGACGTCCCTTGAACTCGTCGAGCGGTTGCGTCGGGCGGGGGATTCGGGGCCGATCGCCGCCGGAGACGAATTCGCATTGCGGCAACTGCTGATCGACGAGGTGGCCGTGCTGCTTCTCGACGCTCCGCCCGCGGTGCTGCCGGCGACGCCGCGCATCACGATGCTGGTGGGCGTCAACGGCTCGGGCAAGACGACTTCCGCCGCCAAGCTGGCGCAGACGTCCTTGGCCCGCCGCGAGAAGGTCCTTCTGGCGGCCGGTGACACGTATCGGGCCGCGGCCGCGGAGCAGCTCGAAGTGTGGGGCGAGCGGCTGGGCGTCGAGGTCGTCCGTCGCCCTTCGGGCGGCGACCCGGCGGCGCTCGTGTTCGACGCCGTGCAGGCGGCGGGGGCGCGCGGCGTCGATCACCTGATCGTCGATACGGCGGGTCGGCTCCACACCCGCAGTCATCTGATGGGCGAACTGTCGAAGGTCCACCGCGTCGCGTGCCGCGCAGCCGGCGACGCCTGGAACCTGTTCACGCTCCTCGTGGTCGATGCCGGCAACGGCCACAACGCGTTGGTGCAGGCGCGGGAGTTCGGGGCGACGGTCCCGATCGATGCCGTCTTTCTGGCCAAGCTCGACGGCACCGCCAAGGGCGGCATGGCGGTGGCCATCGCCCGCGAGCTTCGTCTGCCGGTCGCCTACCTGGGGGTGGGCGAGGGAGTGGAGGACATCGTCGACTACCAGCCGCGGCCCTTTGCGGCCGCTCTGTTGGGTTGAGTGCCTTTGGGGGAGAGTGCTCGAGATGAAGTCCGAGCGGGTGGGCCTGTCCGTGGTCACCGCGCTCTTGGTGCGGCTCGACCTGGAGATCGTCCGCTCATGGTCGATTTCGACCACCAGCATGCGCCGGCGAGTCGGGTGCGGCAGCGCACATCGGCAGATGCAGTCCGGCAGGTGCAGATCCCGATGAGCACATGAGCATCGTGGGCGCCGGCAAGGTCGGCGCGGCGGATCGCTTCGACGACGGGGATCGAACCGCGATGGCCCGCGCGCTGGCCCTGGCGCGGCGCGGCCGCTTCACCGCGGCGCCGAACCCCGTGGTCGGCGCGGTGGTCGTGCGGGAGGGGGAGATCGTCGGGTCCGGCTGGCACCGTCGGGCCGGCGGCGACCACGCGGAGGCGATGGCCCTGTCCGCGGCAGGCGACCTTGCGGTCGGCGCCACCGTCTACGTGACCCTGGAACCCTGCAACCATCACGGCCGCACGCCGCCCTGCGCCCGGGCCATTCTGGAGGCCGGCGTGGAGCGCGTGGTCTTCGCGCACCACGATCCGAACCCGGAGGTGACGGGAGGCGGCGCCAGGCGCCTGCGAGCCGCCGGCCTCCGGGTCGAGGGCGGGCTGCTGGCGGAGCAGGCGATCGAGATGAACGTGGCCTTCCTGACCGGCGTCCTGCACCGGCGTCCGGCCGTGACGTTGAAATGGGCGATGAGCCTGGACGGACGGATCGCGACGGCAAGCGGCGACAGCCAGTGGATCTCGTCGCCGCGCGGACGGCAGTGGGCCCTGGAACTGCGCGAAGAGCATCAGGCAATCGTCGTGGGCAGCGGCACCGCACTGGCGGACGATCCGCGTCTCGACCGCAGGCTCGGCCGGGCGGAAGGGCCGATCGTGCGGGTGGTGCTCGATCGTCGGTTGCGCCTGTCGCCGCGGGCGCGGATGTTCGAGCTCGCGGGGCCGGTCGTCGTCTACACGAGCGAACCGCGCGACGGACCGGCGGATGCGGCGCTGGAATGGGCCGACCGAGGGGACCGCCTGCTCGGGGCGGGCGCCGATGTGGTCGTGCTCGAGGCCGTGGAGCCGGCGGCGGTGCTGGCGGACCTCGCCGGGCGCGGCATCTCGAACGTGCTCGTGGAGGGGGGCGCCGGGATCCTGGAGGCGTTCGCTTCGTCCGGCCTCTGGGATCGGGCCGCCGTGTGCTGCGCGCCTGTCCTGATCGGCGGCGCGAAGGCCCCGGGTCCGCTCGGCGGCGCCGGCGCCGCCAGGCTCTCGGAAGCGTGGCGCCTGGACCGCCTGCGCGTGCGCCGGCGCGGCCCGGACGTGATTCTCGTAGGCTACAGGAAGGGATGTTTACCGGAATTGTCCAGGAGCGTGGCCGGGTAGTCGAGGGCCCCGGAGACTCACGGGGCCGCGATGCCGGTCACGGCGCCCGTGTGGTGGTCGGGCACTCGGCGGAGCTTGCATCCCGGCTCGGTTCGGGCGCCAGCCTCTCGGTCTCGGGCGTCTGCCTGACCGTGGTGGAGCAGGGCGTGTCGGAGCGGCCCGTGTCGAACCAGCCCGGCCGACGCTCGTGGCGGTGCCCGCGCCCGGACCCGCCGGAGGCGAGTGCCACGGGCCGAGACATGGCGCACCGCGTTCCGGCTGCCGGTGCGGCGTGCCCGCCAGCGGCCTGGTCGGCCTTCGATCTGTCTCCGGAGACCCTGAGCCGCACCACGCTGGGCACGCTGCAGGCCGGCGGCGAGGTGAACCTGGAGCCGCCGCTTGCTGCCGGCGACCCCCTGGGCGGCCACTGGGTGCAAGGACACGTCGACGCCACGGCCCGGGTGGCGAACGTCGAGACGCTGGGGGAGAACCGGGTCATCACGTTCGAGATCCCCGCCGAACTCGAGACCGGCCTCGTGTTCAAGGGCAGCGTGACGATCGACGGCGTCAGCCTGACGGTCGCGGCCCTGAACGAAGGGACCTTCGATGTGGCTCTCATCCCACACACGCTCGAGGTCACCACCCTTTCGGAGCTGAAGCCCGACGACCGGGTCAACGTCGAGGGCGACATCCTCGCCAGGTACCTGCAGAAGTCCGTCGAGGCCGCCGTCGCCGCCGCGCTCGAGTCCGCGGGACGTTGATGAGCGGCTTCGCCGGCGGCCCCTCGCCGCCGAGACTCTGACGTCGGTGTTCTGACATCCGGTGTTCTGCCGTTGCCAGTTCTGCTGCCGACTGTTCTTCCGTTGGCTGTCCGGCCTCAGGGACCGCGGGCGTCCGGACCGCGGGCTGCGAGCCATGTCCGCCGCCGTTGACGCCGTGTTGTCACGCCGAGAAGCGTGCGGGTCCATGCAGGCCCGTGTCCGGTTCGGGACGGTCGCGCCGTGAGTCCGCTCACGCTGCGGGAGTACATCGCCGAACCGGAGAATCTGTGGATCCGTCACGGCTTCGCCCGTTGGCCAGCGGGCGGCAGCGACGAGGTCTGGTGCGATTTCGCCACTGGCGGCCTGCGGCCGTCAGCCTCCGGGCCGATGCCAGGGGCCAGCGAGGCCACGGAGGCCGCCAGGGCCGCGGAAGCCGCGGCGGCCGCCGAAAGCGTGCGCTCGGTGACCGACGTCGTCTACGTTCCGCCGCTGCCGGCGGATCACCAGCAGCTTCGCACGCGCATCCTCGAAGCGGCCGCCGAGGCCGGGGTGCCGCTCCTGATTCAGGTTGCTGGGAACATTCCCGCCGCCGGGTCGCGCCTGCGCGCACTGGCCGCGCCTCGGCTCTCCGACCTGCCTTCGAACCAGGTCGTCGCGGTCGACCTCCTCGAGTTCCTGGTTCGCCATGCTGCCGTGCTGCGGGAAGAACGGAGCGAACGCCGGCAGCCGGGCCTGCCCTTCGAGCCGGCGCCGCTTCAGGGCATGACCGTCGTCTGGCCGCTGATCGTCGACTGGACCGACCGGCCGGGCCTCCTGGAACCGGCCATGGTCCGAATCGCGGCCGCCGGCGCCCGCCGTGTCGCGCCGCGCGTCATGCATCTCGACGCTCGGGAACGGCGGCTGCTCGCCGAACGTCTGCAGTCCGCTTGGCCCCAGGCCTTCGACACGCTGTTTCACGGCAGTGATTCCCACCCGGACAGCTCCGCTTTCCGAGCCGCAGCCCAAGCCGCGGGCCTCGAGCCCCGCCTTCCCAGGCCGCTGCTCGCGCCGCCCCTGCCGCTCAGGCTCCGGCGCGCTCACGAACTCGCCGGCCACCTGATCGAGCTCGGGGACAGAGCGGCCCAGGGCGACGCCTACTACCGCGCCGCCCGCTTCGTCGCCCGCAACGAAGTCGACATCGATGCCGCCGCCCGCGAAGGCAACCTCGGCGTCCTGCCCTGGCTGGAGGACCCGGTGAAGCGGGCGGTGGAGCGGTGGCTGACCGCGCCGCGCGGCGGCTGACGCGCCAGGCTCCTGGTCTTCGGCGTGGACGGGAACCTCGCCTGTGGCCCTGAGGCGAGGCCGCGAGTGCCGTCGGCGCCGAATCCTCCCCGTGGTCTGAGGATTCAGACGCGACGCTCTGTACGGGACGCTCTGCCTCGGGCTGCCAACACCCTCTGGCATCGACGCTGGTCCTGAACCTGGTGGATCTGGAGCCGATGCCGAAGTCGCCGAATGCCGGATAACGAGGAGCTCCAGGCCCGCACCCAAGGCCGCGCCGCGAACCTCGGCCACCACCGGCGCCGGGTGCTCCCGGATGGCTTCCGAGGTTGACGCTACACTCGCCTGGACGGCGGACCGCGGTCATCCGTACGCAGCCTGCAGGGGAATGGCGCGAGTGGCGAGTGTGACGACAGCCGTGCAGATGCACCTCCTGGGCGGCAGGGAAGCGACCGGATCGGCCGACGAGATCCACGTTTCGCCAATTCCCGCGGTGAACGTGGCGTCGGTTCCCCAACGTAGTCCGCTCCGGTACCCTGGCGGGAAGACATGGCTGATCCCGCACATTCGGGCCTGGCTCGAACAGATCGCGCCTGCGCCCTCCCTGCTCATCGAACCCTTCGCCGGTGGTGGGATCGTGTCCTTGACCGCAGTCATGGAAGGTCTGGCCGACAGGTGCCTGATGGCGGAGCTCGATCGTGATGTCGCTGCCTTCTGGCACGCTTCCCTTCGGCGCGGGCAGGAACTCGCCGATCGCGTTCTGGCGTTCGAACCGACACGGGAGAGCGTCACGGAGTTGGCCGAACGGTGTCCCGGCGACGTCGCCGCGCACGGCTTTCGCACGCTCGTTCTGAACCGAACTCGCAGGGGCGGCATTCTCGCTCCTGGTGCGGCCTTGACGCGGTCGGGCGAGGCGGGGAAGGGTATTTCCTCTCGCTGGTATCCGAGGACGATCGTCAACCGCCTGGAGGCAATTGCGTCCTGTGCGGACCGCATCACGTTCTGTGAGACGGACGGCATGAAGCTGCTCGGCGCCTTGCTGCATGCCAGGCCCGAGGGCGTGGCCGTCTTTGTCGATCCGCCCTATACGGCGGGCGGGAAGCGAGCGGGCAGGCGCCTGTACGCGCACAATGAAATCGACCACTCTCTTCTCTTCAGGATGCTGGCCGAGAGTGGCGCGAGCTTCCTGATGACCTATGACCGTGCCCCGGAAGTGGAGTCCCTGATTCGAGAGCACGGGTTCTTCGCAGTCCAGGTGTTCATGAAGAACACCCATCACGCGCGCGTGCCCGAGTTGGTGATCACGCCACGGCCGGTGTTTGTTTCTTGAGTCCTCGCTACGGTATTGCCTACGTACCCGGTCTGGGAACCGTTCCAGCCTCGGAGCCCCTTCATCGCTTTCTCCAGTCGGTACGGAAGTCCAGTTCCCGCAGCATCTGAAACGTGTCGATGCAAGGGACTTCCAGGTCGGCGCAGACATCCGGAATGTGGCGGTTCGCCCGTTGCCGGCTCGGCCTGCTTCGTTCCATGGTCACGATGGTCACCTGTCCGGGCAGAGCGAGTCCGTACGCAACGATGAACGGGTCCATCCCGAGCTTCTCCAGCTCGTCCTCGGTCAGATCGGCGGCGTAGCCCTCTTCCACTGTGCGGCTCACGGGACCGGTCTCCAGCCTTGTTTCTTCCAGAAGAACAGCCTTGTGTTTCTTGATCCAGTCGACGAGCTGGCCCTTGACGCCCGTGATCTCCTCGAACGCTTCCAGTGGCACCCTGGCGAGCCCTTGCCCGGCAAGGTGCAGCAGCCAATCCCAGAACTCGGGCACACGTTCGATCGGGTAGTAGTCGCGGTCCGCGTCGATGAGGACGTTCGAGTCCAGGAGATGGTGCAAGCCGGTCGCCTCGGGCTATGCACTCAGCATGGCGCCCACCTGAGTGGGCTTCACGCCAAGCACGACCGCGGCCCGGGTCGTCGGCAGGTCGCCGGCGCGGTGCGCTCGCCTCACGGCCTCCACCAGGGCCTTGCCGACGCGATGGCGCCGAACCGTGTAGAAGGTGGGGCCGCCGTCGGCGGCTCGTGATGCCTCTCTCCGTGTGGCTCTCCTGTCCAGCCATCGGGTACGGAAGTCGGCAGCGAGCCTCCTGTAGTCCAGTTTCGCGATCTGACCGGATCGGAACAAGCGGTACGCCACCAGCGTGCGGCTCACGTTGTGGGTCTTGGCCGCCCTGCCGATGACGCCAGCTGCTTCGTCGTATTCGAGACCTCTCACCTCCAGCGGGGCCAGGGCCTCTTCGGGAAGCAGGAACGCGCTGGCGACGTCGTTGCAGAAACGCTCCACGTGATGGTCAACCCCCATGGCATGGTCGGCCGCCATGGCGCTGACGCCCGTGTTGCCCAGGAGCAGGTGCACCAACTCATGCACCAGCGTGAACGACCGCGCAGTCCTGGCGTCGTTGTCGTTGATCACGATGAACGGGGCGAGCCGATCGGCCAGGGCAAAGCCGCGGAACGTGTTCGTGTCGATCGCTGTCGGATGGTTGCCGAGGTCGCCCTTCAGCAACACGAACGCGCCGGCCTCGTGGGCAGCCTCCCGCAGCCTGTCGAATGCCTGGGTCGGGTCCCGGGCCTGGCCGGGATGTGACGAACCCAGGATTCGGTGAACGGAGTCGAGAGCCGCCTGGCGTCCGTCGTCCAGCGTGAGGGAATCCACGAAGGACACCTCGTCGGCCTCATCTTCCGCCAGGATCTCGCGCAACAGGCTCTGACGGGCCAGAACCTGCCGAACGAGGATCTGCACTCTGGCGTCGGCGTCCTTCGGCCCGGCGCCCGACAGAGTGCGAAAGTCCGTTCCGCGATCGCCTGGTCGCGGCGGTCCCGAGAGATAGAAGGCAACCAGAGGACGTCGGTACTGCTTCGCCATTCGGACCAGCATGGGCCGCGAAGGCTCCCGATCTCCGGACTCGAGCTCCTCGAGCCGTTCGATCGGCGTCCTGCCGTAGGCGCCTTTCAGCTGGAGCCTGGCCGCGGCCTCCTTCATCGACAGGCCGGCGCTCTCGCGGGCCCACAACAGAATGGCCGGGTTCACGGCGGGCATCGAGAACTGCGTCGCTGTGTCAGAATCGTCGACAGGTTCCGGATCGGAGATACCGCACTTGCATCAGCGTCTCCGGGTGGTAGCAGAGGTTGAAGAACTCGCCCAGATCTCCTTGCCATCCGGCGTCCTTCGGCTCGCCAAAGCCGCGCCGCAAGTCCGTGAGGCGCGCTCTCGTCTCGGAGTAGCCGGGTGGATCCGCCTTGGCTCCCGAAATGCAGACCGCCACGGGATGGACGTCTGTACCGGCAGCCTTGCGCCCTTGAAGCAAGGCCTGGAAGACCGTAGTGCCACGACCGCAGAACGGATCGAAGACGACACCGTCGTGCGGACTGGCGGAAAGGTGTTTCTCGACGAACGTCTCCGGAAACATCGCGAAATACGGACAGATCGAGTGAAAGCGATGCCTCATGCCGCAGCCCTTTTCTGATCGCGGTACCCGGCGGCCCATGACGCCACTTCGGGCAGCCGGTCGTAGGCCTCGATGGAGACCCCGGCTCGTTCGAGAGTGCTCGCCTCCGCCACACGGCGCGGCACGCGGAGCCGGTGCAGAACGTTGCCCATCGTGCGGACGCGGTCGAGAAACTCGTCGTCGGCGATCGCGAACGGCACGATCATGTAGGGGATGAACCCGGTTGCGGGTTGAATACGAAACCACCGTTTCTTGAAGGCGTCCAGGTGCCCCTTCAGCGACTTGGTCCAGGCGTTCTTCCCTGTGGCGACCTGGGCCGCCGCGAGAAGAAAGCCCGGCAGTCGATCACCCTGAGTGCGGGCGGCGAACACGTCGATCTGGTCGTCTTTGGGTCGTGTCGGTGCGCCTGCCTGTGCTTCGATCCAGCCGTCATGGAGGACCTGCCAGATTTCCTCGAGTTTGGGGAGAAAGGACGATCCATCGGGTCGCGGAAAGCCGAACGACCAGGCCTGACCCTGCACTTCGGCCGCCAGTGCGGCGGTCGCGGCATGCTGGAAGTACTCGCGCATTCTCCGGGCCTCCTCGTCGTTCGGGTGCAGGTCGGACTCGGCGAGGATGGGTGAGACAGCGCGGAGGTGCGATAGCAGAAGGCTCAGGATGTACGTGGAATGACCGAAGCACTGCTCATCGAACACGCAGGCCAGGACGCTGCCTTCACGATCCAGCGCAAAGGGATAGGCAGCCTCGAGCGCGCGCGATCGTTCCGTGATGCGGTAGACAGCGCTGGAGACGGTCTCTTCTTCTCCGCCTTCCATCTCGTCCTGAACGTCGGCGAAGTCCTCTTCCGATGCGAGCGAGACAGCGTTCGCGAGATCGGATGTGCGGGCAGCGCCGTCGCCGGCAAAGAACGCGGTCAGCTCGAGATAGTCGGCCGCGGCATCCACATCCGTCGGTGAATCCAACGGAGGAGCCAGTGCGGTCATTCGGCCTCCAGGGCTTTCTGGCGCTTCCTTCTCATGCGCTCGACTACGGTGTCGGTTGTCTCCTTCACGTCTTCGGCGATGTCGAGTAGCGACTCGTCCGTTCCGTCGTAGGCCCGAAGGGCTCCGGCTGCGTCCCTGATCGAGTTGCGCGCCCGAATCAGCGCAGCCATGAAGCGTGAGTCGACGGGCTGGCTACTCGTGTGTGCCTGGTCGAGGTCGCGCGTCTGCTCCAGGACATGACGAGCCTCGGCGTGGGCCAGGACCTCGCCCAGTCGCTTGATGTCCGGATTCTGGACCCTGACAACGGAGGTGTGCCAGCGTTGTCCGAGCCGTAGATCCACACAAGCACGTTCTTCAGTTCAGGAAGCTTCTCCCTGGGGATCTGGTCCGGCCGAGGGTCATGCTTGGTCCAGCCCGGTTCGAGGCCGAGATAGTCCATGTACTGAGAGCGGGAAAGCGCCGTGTAGAGGTGGGAGAAGTTGAACTTCGGAGTGAACCGGTCGTCAACCTGGAACAGGTCTTCCTTGCTTGCCTGATCCAGCACGTAGATCGCAAACACCATCCTCTTCACCGTGGCATGGCGATCGCCGATGGCTTCGGCGATCTGTTCCAGGGTCGTGTTTCCTTCCTGCTGGTACCAATCCGCGGCGAATCGCGCCTTCGCGTAGGCGTTCCATTTTGCTGGCCCGTTGATGTGCTTGAATCCGATGAAGGGTCGCGCTTCCTCGCGGCTCGCCACCTGGTAGACCGTGACCTGTTCAAGGCCAGGGCGGACGGCATCCTCGAAGTCAGGAATCGAGATGGTGAGGTTCTCCGAGGAGGCGATCCTGCCGACCAGGTCAGGCTCGCGCAGAAGGCGGAGGGTTGCGAGGCGTCGGTTGCCCTCGAGGACGGTCAGCCCGTCTTCTTCGGGTGCCTTGACGACGACGAGCGGCTCGATGTCCAGGTAGCCGTTCGCGGAGATCGACTGCAGGAGTTCGTCGAGCTCGGCCGAGCGGTACAGCCGCGCGATGATCGACTCGTCGGTGGCAGCCTTCGCCGTGCCGGCGAGCCGAGGGTTGTGGCGGTCGAGGCGGAGCTGCTCGACGGGTACCTGCCGGGTCGTTCCGACTTCCGACTGTGCGTCCTCCATCAAGGCCGCTATCCTAGCCTTGGACGCGAGGTGCCCGCGGGCCGCCTTGCTGATCTTCGGACCGGCCTGTGGCCATTGCCGGTGTCGCGCATGTCGGGCTTGCCGGCGACGACACCGGCGGCTGTCGAGCGATTCTTCGCCTCGCCGCGTTCGCCGCCCTGCTCCCGAAGTTCGACAATCGGCGGGACATCCCCGGAACAGCGACACATCGTCGCGGATGCCTGCCCAGGGCGGACAGACTGCTGGCATCAGCCGCGATCCAGCACTTGTGCCAGCGATTGCAGGCCTCTCCGGCCGGGAACGGCCTCGATGGACACGTCCTCGGCTGCCGCGTGCTCGGGCGGCTGGAACAGCGGGTTCCCCGGCGACCACAGTTCCAGGCTCTCGGAATGCTCCTCGTAGTATGCCGGGTCGGTCGTCACGCGGATCGCCTTGCGCATTCCGGGTGCCGCGAGCTTGTACTCGCGCGGCCCCATCGGTGTCACCTCCACGCCGGGCGGCATCAGGTCGGCCCGTGAGATGACGCGGTCGAGGCTGGTCATCGTCACCGGAGACTCCGGGAGCACGGGCATCTCGAGATCCTCCTCGAGCACTTCGTCGAGATCGAAGCCGCTGGCCTGAGCCTCCTCGATTCGCCCTTGCAGGCGGTCGGCGAGGGAGCCCGCGGGAGCGCGATCGGCGAGGACCTCCCCGGCGATCGAGCGCGGCAGCTCCGCGAGGATGGGTTGCAGGCGGCCAACGACGGCCTCGAACAGGCCGATGCGGTCCCGCAGCGCCTGGTACACGTCGGTCTCCACGGTGTCTTCGTAGTGCAGGTTGACGATCCGGATGGTCGGGCATCGTTGGCCCAGGCGGTCGATGCGACCGATCCGCTGCTCGACCCGCATCGGGTTCCACGGCATGTCGTAGTTGACGAGAGCGCCGCAGAACTGGAAGTTCAGGCCCTCGGAGGCCGCGTCGGTGCATAGCAGGATGTCCGCGTGGCCGTCCCGGAAGCGCCTCTTGACCTCGTCGCGGTCGATCGGGCGCCAGCCGCCGTCCGCGGTCGGCACTTCGCCGCCGCGGCCGGAGTAGCACATCAACCTGGCTGCGGCGCCGGCGCCGAACGCCTCGCGCAGGAAGTCCATCGTGTCCGTGTACTGGGTGAACACCATGACCTGCGCGTGTCCTTCGTTGCGCAGACGGTCGAGCTCGACCTCGAGAGCCGCCAGCTTGCTGTCGGGCGGCAGCCGGTGTGTCCGTTCGAGGATTCCGGCAATGGCGCCCCGTTCCTCGGCCTGCAGGGCGGCACGCTCCTGTTCGACCAGTCCTCCGGGTCCCGGTTCTGCACCCCGAATCTCATCCTCGAAAGCGTCCTCGTCGAGGTCCGTCCGACGGTCGCCTTCGGAGTCTCCGAAGGCCTCCAGCCGGCTCTCGAGCGTGTTGCGCAGCGCGTGGAAGCTGCTGGCCAGCCGCCGCCGATAGGTGGTCATCACGAAGCCGACGGCGTTGCGGTCGCGGGCTTCTGCCCGGTTGTAGGTGCTGGAGATGTACCTTCCGACCGCCTCGTAGACGCGCCGTTCCTCGGCGCTCATCGACACGAGGCGATCGACGACGCTTCGTTTCGCTACCGACTCGTCCACCATGCCGCGGTCCCGATAGCTGCGCAGCAGCTTGCGGGTGTGGCGCGACACGAGGTGCTGGATCGGCGTGTTCGTTCGTGCAACGGCCACGGCGGCTCTCCGTTCCGGCGCATTCAGCAGCCTCCGGGCGATGGAGGATGGGCCCCGCAAGGCCCTCAGCACCTTGCCGGCGCCGAGCGAGCCGAGGCCGGACGTGCGCTTCGCCGCTGCTTTCCCGATTGCTCCGTAACGGGCTTCGACGACCTGGAACATGGCCGCGATCCGGTCGAGCGCCTCGTGCGACGGGTTCGGCTCCGCGATGTCCTCGAAGAACCTCAGGAACCGCTCCTGGTTCCACTCCGGCGGCAGGCCGAGGAGGGAAAGCAGATCCCAGACCTCCACGGGATGAACCTGCATCGGTGTGGCGGTCAACAGCAGCAGCCCCTGGGTCCTGGGCGCGATGCCCTGGAGCAACTTGAGCATCCGGTTCGGCCGGCGCCCTCCGCGGCCGCCTGCGACTTCGCGCCGGCGAGCGTGGTGGGCCTCGTCGGCGACGACCAGGTCCCACGGCTCGGCCTCCTCCATCAGGCTCCTGGCGCGGTCGCGCCGGCGCACCAGGTGGCTGGACACGATGACCGCGTCCTCTCGATGCCAGTCGTCGCGGGAGACCCGGCGTTCATTCGCACTGCGGAGAGCCGGCGAGGGATAGCGCACCATCTGGCGCCCGTCGTAGATCGGCCAGTTCAGGTTGAACTTCTCGCGCAGCTCGATCTGCCACTGCCGGCACACCGCCTTGGGGGCGAGGATGAGAACGCGCTTCGCGCGCCCGGCAAGCCATGCCTGCCGCAGCAGCATCCCGGCCTGGATCGTCTTGCCCAGACCGACCTCGTCGGCAATCAGCAGCCGCGGAGGCCAGTCGGCGTAGAGCCGCTCGAAAGCGCGGACCTGGTGCGGCCACGGCGTGACGGCCGCCGTGGCTTCGCCGACCCGCCGACCGCCGTTCGGCAGGGAGGGCGCACGTTCGATGAAGGACCACACCCGGCTCCGCAGGCCGCGTGTCGGCGGGGTCTGCTGCGTCGGTTCCTCCGGGGTCGGTGGAGGCGTCGGCTTCGTTTCGGCGCGCTTCAGCCGCGCGGGCCTGTCGCTCCGGGGCATGAACCGCAGCAGATTCCTGCGTGCGGCAGCCGGTGCATCCATCACGACGACATGGGGCGACTCGTCAGCCCACAGGCGATTGAAGTTCATCCGCTCCTGCTGTACCCGCGCGGGTTCCGAGCCCTCTCCCCAGCTCTTGAACACGCTGATGCTCTCCCAGTTCTGGCGCCACCCCGCGGCGGTCTCGTTCAGGCTGCCGGTCCAGGCGATCTGGTGGCCGACGCGGTCCGCGATGACGCCCGACTTCTCGTGAAAGATGCCGTCGGCGGGAATCGGCCGCCGGTCGGCGTCGCAGGGCACGGCCACCTTCACTTCGAGGTGACCGCGTGCGACCATCCAGGCCAGCAGTTCCAGAGCGTCCGACGACTCCTGGTTCGCGGGTTCGAGCGGGATGGCCTCCAGGTACTGCTCGACGGTGTCGCGAAGACTCTCGCCTCGCTCGACCGCCTCGATCTCGGGCGGCTCCAGCGTGCAGCCTGCGAGCAGCCTCATGCGTCCGGCATTGCGGACCAGCCCCTCGATGCCTCGCGCCGCAAGGGTCAGCGCGCCGGCCTTGAAGTACCCGGTCAGCCGGTCGTAACGCTCTGCGTCCTCGAGTGCCGGGAGATAGAAGAGCCGGACCAGGTCGCCGTCGTCCGGCGTGTACTTGAGCCGCCACGAGTGGTCCGCGAGCATGGCATCAGGTGGCGTCTTGCAGCCAGATCGCGAGCTGCTTCGGCTCGTCGATGCGGTCGGCGAAGGCGAAGCGGCGGAGGTTGCAGAGCGCCTCGAAGTCGTTGCTGGACGCCGCGATCTCGCCCTTCAGGTCCACCCCCGTGAAGTTCGAGGACACCGGGAGCACCTCCAGCACGGCCTCGAATGCGGCGAGGAAGAGCGGGTCCTTGCCGACCCGGACTCGCGCCAGCAGGTCGCGCGCCTCCTCCAGCGACCGGTTGCGCGCCGCATGGGCCGCATGGTGGATGGCGTCGATCATGCCGCGCGAGCCGTCGACCGGGCCGAGCGCCCCCTTGGCCGCCCGATGCGCGCTGTCCCACAGGACGAGGTTGCCTGCCTTCTTCCCGGCGAGCCGGCCGACGATGTCGCCGTCCAGGTCGGCGCCGGTGGCGCGGGCCAGCCGCAGCGCCTCGTCGTACGAGAACACGGGCGCCCTGAAGGCATCCCAGGCCAGGACGAAGAAGCCGGTCGCCGGGTCGAGGTCGACCTGTGACTCGAGGTGGGTCAGTTGCTCCAGCCGCCAGCGCTTCACTTCGCGCCGCGCCACGTCGAGCGCGTCCTCCGGCGTCACCGCGTAGGGATCGTCTGCATCCGCTTCGAGCGCTGCCTGGCGGCGGCCTCTCCGCCTGGTGCCGGCCGGCGTCTCGCGGGGCGTGCCGCGCCTGAGCGGCCAGTTCTCGGAGAGCCGCTGAAGCGCCGGTCCGAAGCAGGCGAGGTAGAGGTCCACGCCGCCGATGCCGGCCTCCTGGAACTCGCCGACGCGGCTGCGGACCGCCCTGGCGACTTCGGGCTCCACGTCCTCCCACCAGGTCGCCTCGTCGCGCAGTTCCGCGGCCCTGCGGTCGTCCGGCGGGCGGCAGACGAGGTAGATCGTGCTCTTCGCGGCCGCCTTGTCCTTGATGTGCAGGCTGCCCGGGGCTTCCGTGTTGACCGGCCACGACGCGGTGATCCGGAACCCGGCCGTCATCAGACCCGTGGTCAGGGCGTCCCAGGCGCCGGTGGCCTTGTGGGTGAACATCACGGTCATGATGCCGTCGGGCTTCAGGACCCGCCGGCACTCGGCGAAGATCGACGCCATGCGCCGCTGGTAGTCCCGCCCGGCGAGCGCCTTCGCGCCCTTCCGGCCCCGGAACCGCGCCGGGTTGGCGACGGCCTCGTTGTCCTTGTCGGTCAGGTGGCGCCGGAACAGATCGGGGAAGAGGTGGCCGGCGGTGCGCTTGAGCCAGACGTAGAAGAAGTCCGACAGCTCGGCGTACATGACGTTGTCGTAGTAGGGCGGATCCATGACCACCGCGTCGATGCTGCCGTCCGCGAGGTGGTCGAGGCTGTCGCCCGGCTTGCAGGTGACGGTGACCGGCGGCGTGCGAGTCGCCTCGTTTCCTCCGGCGAACAGGTTGCCGTTGGCGCTTGCCGCCGTCGCCCGGGGCTGAACCAGCGCGACCAGTTCCTTGATGCACTTGGCGGTCTGTCCGATGGCCCAGTCGTAGCCAAGGCCGGCGATGAGCGGCGCCATTTCGGCGTAGGACCATTTGAACGAGAAGTCGTGGCGGTCGAATGTGCTGGCGACAACTTCTCTTGGCACGATCCAACGCGTCATGCGGGAGTTGTAGTTCAGCAGCTTGTCCAGCGAGAAAGCCAGATACGCGTAGGACGCCTTCCGGACATCCGTCAGCCTGCCTGCCGCCCGGTCGGCGTCGAGCATCTCCCGGAAGACCTCGAGGCTCGTGCCGTGGCACAGCAGCTGGCGCGGCGAGAACAGGTCGCGCCACAGCGGCATGCCGTACCGTATGGGCCGGTCGTCGTTGCTGACTTCAGGGAACCGCTCACTCGGCACGATGTCGAAGGCCTCCCACTCGGGCAGCTTCTCGGCGAGCCTCGCCTCGATCTCCGCGCTGTTGTCGTCCTCGGGCCGGGGCGCCCGGTAGCCGCGGACCCACCTGTCCTTGCCGCGCCGGCCGGACTTGAGGATCTTCCCCGGCACGCGCTTCTTGTAGACGACAGCGTAGAGCTGTTCGCCCATCTCGCCGGCCTGCGCCTGGCGCTTGATCTCGTTGCCGTCGATCACTCGGCCGCAGTCGGCATACGGGCAAGCTCCGGTACCACGCGACACCGTGCCGTCCGATTGCTTCCGAGCTGTCTCGACGATCTCGAACGCGCAGCGCCGGCCCTCCGAGCCCGGCCCGGCACGGAGATCGGGCCTGAGCCCGACCCCGATCCCGCCCGGTGCCAACCGCCAGTTCGGCGACAGCGGCACCAGACCCTCGCAGTAGGGGCAGGTGATGGTGTGCGCCCAGAGGTAGTTGGTGGAGATGGCTTCAGGTTCAGGCTCGGATGGGAAGTCCTGTGCAAGCCGTCCTTCCCTCAACGGGATGAACCGTTTGGACAGTCTCACGAACTCGGATTCAAGAACGCTGCCGTATCTCGCGGGCCACACGACGGTCGCCCTCATGATCAGGGCCGAGACCGGATTCAGGTCGTTCGCGAGGGCCGAGATGCCAAGGCGAACGGTCTCGAACGGTACGCTGCCGCCGCCGGCCGTAGGGTCACATACGGAAAGACGGCTCCGGGCCGTGCCGAGAACGGAGGTCAGCCATTCACTGTCGGCCCCGTCGGGAATATGGCCGAACGCTCTCGAGTAGCTGTACGCCTGCCCTTTGAAGCGTTCACCTCGACGACGGGCAACGTCGATTCTCCGCCGGGCAGCCACCGGATCGCCATGAATCCCCAGCACATGGAGGAACTTCTCCCGGTCGGCGTCCGCCGGCAGCAGCGAGGCGAGCACGGCCGCCCGCGACGCCACCAGCGGCCGTCGCGCCCACCACACATGCAGGTAGTAGGTGGGAGGCAACGCTGTCATGGAGCGCCGCTCACGATCACTTTCCTCGCCAAGTTCGGCGATCGGCAGCCACCGTTCGATCAGGCGTGTGTCGGTCCCCGTGTCGGTCATGATCAGATCCAGCGTTGCGGTTGTTCGGCAAGCACGCGTTCGCCGACGGCTCCCAGCCAGGTCCGGCTGGTCGTGAAGAACGCGGCCAGGCGCCCGCCCTCGTCCGGCAGGAGAATGTGTCGGGCCACGGCGTCCGCCTGATCGGGGTCTCCGAGCCGACCCGCCCAATCCTCGCCGAGCTTCCGCCACGCCTTCCGCCGCGCGCGCTGCAGGCGGCGCACGTTGAGGCCGAGAATCTCGATCGTCTGCTCGACGTGAGCGACGGGGACTCCCGCGGCCTGGCATGCCTCGGGATGGGGGTCGAGTCTGCCGTTCCGCCGGGCGCGGAACAGCGGCGCCGAGCTGGGCAGGTCGCGTCGGGGGTCCAGGAAGTGCGTATGGATCCTGTCGGCCTTGGCCTGACCGCAACCGAGATTCCGTGCCACTGGCTTCGCGTACCTGTCCTCGTCGGCAAGTCCGTTGGCGGCGAAGGAGCGTGCGGAACCGCCCTTGCAGCAGGCGGCGAGGTTGGAGGGTCGCAGAGCGTTGGCTCTGCCGGCGTCGGCCGCACTTTGCGGCACGACATGCTCTGCCTGGCGGTCGGACCGGTGCAACGCGATCTCGCAGTAGCAGCACAGGCCGTGCTGAAGAGCGACGAGGGCTTCCATGAGCTCTCGCCAGGACTCTCCGGCCCGGTGATCGCGAAAGTCTGTCCACGTACCGGCGTCGCCTTCGGTATGCAGGTAGTCGGCAAGGCCGGGCGTTGCTGTCTCCAGGGTTCTGATCGGCTTCACGAGGAGTCCGCCAGCGAGGCGAGTGCCTTCTGGCGCCTGATCTCGAGGTCGGCCTCGTGGAGCGCCGGATCCGCAGGCGAAAGGCGTTCGAGCTTCGTTCGCAGCGCGAGAGCGTCGGGCGACTCGCCGTCGCCGTCGTCCACGAGCTCCGCATACCGGTTCAGGACTTCGACGAACTCGTTCTGCGGCGGGCGTTCGTCGACCCCCATCACGGCGTCCAGGACGTCGCCGGCCTCGGCGCCGAACGTATGCGCCGAGGGAGAACGGATCGTGACGCCGCACCCGTCGTGGACCAGTTCGCGGATGTGCTCGGGCGGCACGGTCGTGAGCACCTGCGGGCTGTGCGTCGAAACGATGAACTGGGCGTTGGGGAACGTCCGCCGAAGGTCGCCCAGGATCCGCTGCTGCCAGGAAGGGTGGAGATGCAGTTCGATCTCGTCGATCAGGACCACTGCCTCCGATCCGAGCGGAGCTTCGAGATGCGGGTTGCCCTGCGCCATGCGGCGCGCCAGATCCGCCGCGAGGGTCAGAACGGCCCGGCAACCGCCGCTCAACTGGTTGATGGCGAGTTCTTCGACCCGGCCCGGCTCCTGCTCCAGGGACACGACAAAGCGAAGCGGATTCTCCTCGATTCTCGGGTCGCTGGCGCCGCTCACCATGGACGCGATGGCGTCCCGTACGGCTCGGAGTTCCCGCGAGGCAGCGGCCTGCTCCTGTCCGGCGCCTTCGCCGGCGAGCTTTCGGAGGGCCCGGAGTTCCTCGTTCTCCTTCGCGTAGAACCACTCGAAGAACTGCCGGAAGTCCGTCCGCGCGCTGAGTGCTGCATGCCAAGCGCCCGTTCTGTCGAACTCCTCGGCGAACCCGCGGCGGCGTTGGGGCACGTCGAAGACGACGCGGTCCGTATCGTAACAGGCGCCGATCGGCAGATTCCGGCGAGGCACGTCGTCAGGCGGCGCCATGGCCTCGGACAGCAGCTTGCGCAGCGGTTCTTCGAGGCCGTGCTCCCTCTCGAGGATACGGGCGAAGTGCCGCCCCGTCTCCTCGCGCTGCCACGACATGCCGTCGACCGTCGTCACGGCCACGCGCATCGATCCAGCGCCGACACGCCGGTCCGTCTTCAGGAAACAGACCTGGTCTTCGCAGGGTCTCAGGTGGTTGTGGATGGCGCCCAGACCCAGTGCGATCCCGCTCAGCACGCTTGTCTTGCCGCACCCGTTGTCGCCGAACAGCACCGTCAGCGCCGGTTCCGGCTCCAGCACCAGGTGCTCGATCGCGCGGTAGTTCTCGATCTCGATCGATGCCAGCTTCACGGTCGCTGATGCCTCACCGTTGGGTGGTAGCCGCGGTCCGCGTCGATGAGGACGTTCGAGTCCGGGAGATGGCGCAAGCCGGTCGCCTCGGGCCACGCTCTCGGCATGGCGCCCACCCGAGTGGGCTTCACGCCAGGCACGACCGCCGCCCGGGCCGTCGGCAGGCCGGCGTCGCGATGCGCGCGCCTCACGGCCTCCACCAGGGCCTTGCCGAGGCGCTGGCGCCGAACCGTGCAGAGGCCGCCGCCGGCGGCGGCTCGTGCTGCCTCTCTCGGTCTGGTTCTCCTTGCGCTTCTCACTGCCCCGGCTCCGTCAGCAGCATCCGCAGCGCGGCCAGAACCCGCCTCGGACGCCGCCGGTGCATCGCCATGCCCAGCCAGTACGCGGCTTCCTCGCGATCCATCCGTTCGATTCCCTCGGCCACGGAGCGCATCCGTTCGCGGTTTCGCATAGGGGCCAGTGCGCGGAACATGAGTCCCAGGTGGAGGGCGAGATCCTCGTTCAGGGAGTGGCTGGGCACCGGCCGGCCCGCCGGCCGGGCGAGCTTGACGCCGGCCTGGGCGAGCCGGCGCAGGACGCGATGCTCGACCAGTTCCAGGTTGCGGCCCTTCAGGCCGGCGACGCGGGTCGGCGCGGTGATGTGCGGCGTGGCGGCAGCGGGGAGTTGCCAGACCTCGTACACGGCGAGGGCCCTGCCCAGCCGACGAATCCGGAGTCCGTAGTTCGGCGCCGAGCCCGGCGGGTTGAACGGCTGGATTCCGGCGGCTCGTTGCGGTTGCGGAGTCATGCTTGCCTCTGGCCGGACGCCGCCCTGCCTTTCTCTGGTGTCGGGTCCGGCAGCCGTACCCGCGCCGAAGCCGCAACGTGGGCAGCGCCGCCTGCAAACCGCGTGAGTGCCTTGGCGAGCTGCTCGGGCGCGTCGCCGTCGAGCGGCAGGCCGTTCGCGAACTCCAGAGTGAACAGGGCCTCGATCGCCGACTTGACCGCATCCCGAAACTGAAGCTGGAGGAACTCGCGCACGGGTTGCGCGTCGGAGGGCGGGCCCTCGAATTCCAGTTCGAAGGTGCCTCTGTCGCGGGTCTTGTACCCGCCCTCGAACCGGACCGTCCTGGCGGCTCCGGCTACCGCGTTGACCCCGATCACCATGGGGAAGGCGTCACGAGCCTCGAACATCCGGATCGTCAACGTGGCGAGCGCCTCGATCTGTCTGTCGCGGGCCTGTTCCCAGAGCCTGGTCAGAGCTTCGCGGAACGGCCCCTCGGCGGAGAACTCGACGGGGGTCTCCAGGGCGGGGTGTGGGTCAACCGGCGGCGTGCGGCTCCAGGTGTCTTCGGCGCCGCCGGGATCCTCCCGGACCTCGCTGGACACGCCCGGTTCCAGTTCCTCCTTGACGGGCCGCGGCCAGATCAGTTCGTTTCGGGCGTAGTCCATCGTGAAGATCATCGACTGCTCGTCGATCTCGATCGTCGGCGCCGGGTCGCCGGGGCCGAACAGGAGGTCGCCCCGCTGGTAGACGTACTCCCGCTGCTCCACGCCCCGGCGGACCCCGCGCACGAAGACGTCGTCGCCCGAGAGCATGGGAAGGCCCGGATTGCGCCGGAACTCGTCGCGCAGTGCGCCTGTCGAGATCTGCCCCTTCCTGAGCGGCGTTCGGTCGCGCACGTAGACGGGGGAGTCGGGTTGGTCTTCCGGGAGGCGTAGCTTGCCCAGGTTGCGCAGTACGCGGACGACCTGCTGCTGACCGGCACCGGGACTCTCGGATGACGAGTGCATGTCGATGGCCGTGTGCGCCAGGTCCACGAGACGGTTCCCGAGACGGTTGCGGGACGGGTAGAAGACGTGGCGGTATGCCTGCTGGATGGCGACCGCCAGTTCGTGCTCGGAACGCCGATACTGTTCGCGCACCTGCTCCTGCTGGTGTTCTGCCAGCTCGGCCAGACGCTCGGGCTTCTTCAGTTCGCGCAGCGCGAGGCGCCGTCGGCTCCGGTCCTGCATGTTCGACTTGCGGGCTTCCTCGACCGCGACGAACACGAGGTGGTTGCGCAGGGCGCGAAGTGCGGCGCTCTCCGCACCCTTGCGCGAGAAGATGCGCTCGATCAGCTCGGGGGCCTCATCGACCGTCGATGTGATCGACACCGCGTCGTAGGACAGCACGACGAGCTTGGGCCGCCCGTCGCCCACTTCGTCCGGAACGTCGAAGGGGCCTCCAGGGAAGGTGATCGCGTCGAAGACCCGACCGGAGAAGATCCCCCGGATGCAGTCGTTCAGTTCGGCACGGGCCTCGCCGCTGTCGACGTGCTGTTCCTCGCGCCGGATGATCTGGCTCAGGTTCGCTTCGGCCAGGAAGCGCAGCGGTGCGGCGGGCCGGTCGTCCAGGTAGGCGGACTCGACGACGAACTTCTTGCGTGCGTCCTCGAGGAAGCTGATGTCCAGGGCCGGGCCCAGCATGGAGTAGCGCAATCGGTCTGGCGCCAGCCCCTTGAGCGGCTCGTTGAACGCCAGCGTGTGCATGAAGATGGTGCGTGCCGCGTACTCGGCGTACGGCGGCAGGCCGCCGTGGCGGGCGGCGTCGATCTCCTGAGCGAGCGACCTCCTGTCGGCCGTGCCGGCGACGTCGTTGGCGATGGCTGGAGCGTAGGCGTCCTGGCCCAGACGCGTGAGAATCTCCTGGCGGATCGGCTCGTGGCCCGGATCGATGTGGTGCAGGTGGATGGCCGTGGCGTCGGCGGGCCGTTCGGACCAGAGTTGGCCGACCGTGCGCGCAAGCAGCCGCAGCATGCCGCGTACCCGCTGGAAGGTGGCGAGCGTCGCCGTCTTGCCGGTCAGCGTTTCCAGGATCTCGGGGTGCATGGGATAGCTCGCCCGCAGGCTCTCCGCGGTCTCCGAGTGGTTGGCCGAAGCGGGGAGCGAGTCGGCGTGGGCGGACCAGAGCCTTCGGTAGTCGTCGGCGACCCTGGCCGCGGCGTCCGCATCGATGTTCTCGAAGAGGCGCCGCCGCAGTACCTGGATCGTCTCGTCGTCCGCGGTCGGGTTCAGCAGGGTCGCCTTGCGGGCGGAGACGCTTTCGGCTTCGGCCATCTGATCGGCGATGAAGCGGTTCTCCTCGCTGTAGGCGTCGGGCGCGCCGCTGCCTCCCTTGCCGATCGCCAGCGTGTAGACGAGAGCCGCGTTCGGAGCGCTCTCGATGGCCTTGAAGAGAGAGGTCAGGAAGGCGGTCAGCTGGTCCTTCGCGTCGTCGAGCCGACGGACCTTGCGCAGGTATACGGAGAGTTCGTCGAGCAGGATGAGGGTCGGCTCGCCGCCGAACAGCTCCCGGAGAGTACCGGCGCCGGGCGCCGCCCGCATCCGGTCGCTGTTGCGCACGCGCTCGTAGCCTGGAGCGCCGGCGAGCGCGTAGGCGATCTCGCCCCACGGCGTGCAGGCCAGAATGCCGTGGCCAAGCGCTCGGCCGTTGGCCGGATCGGCGTTCTCCCCGTCGAACGCCGCCACGCGGACCTTGCCCGCAGGCAGCAGGGACGGGTCGAGGAACTCGGAGGCATCGACAACGCCCTGCATTCCGCGCGCGGCGTGGGCCAGTGCGATCAGCCCGTGGGTCTTGCCGCCGCCGTAGGACGTGTCGAGCCGGAAGATCGCCGCGGCTTCGCCTCCGGTCCCGCTGAGTCGCCGGCAGACGTTCGCCAGCAGGTTCTGCAAGCCGCGGGTGGGGTAGGTGTTGGCGAAGAACTGCGCCGCCTCGACGTAGGCCGGACTGCCGGTACCGCTGACCACCGAGGCGAGATCGGCAGCGAAGTCGGCGTCTGCCACCGCGCCGCGAAGGATGTCGGTCCGGGGTCGGCAGGTGTCGAAGATGGTGGGAGAGGTCATTCGGCCGGAAGGATACAGCCCGCGGCCCCGGGTCGCCGGTGGGTTTCGACGGGGACCCAGGGCGGCGCTCGGTCGAGGGAAACGTCGAAGCACGACAGAGCCTCGGTAAGCGCGACCATTGTCGGGTAGTTACTCCAGACGCCTCCATCGACGTCGCGCCGCGAGGTTTCCCGTGGCCCGAGAGCCTCTCCGGAGCTTCCCTACGTGAGGAGCACAAGCAGAAACACCATCAGCGCCCACAGGCCGTACCGGCCGAGAAGTCCATCCGGCACATGCAGGTGCACATGGTAGACTCGCATGTTCATGGCAGAGAGTCCTTAGGTGCGGTTTGATATCTCGGCACGATACCCAAGCGGAAGTGCTGTTGCGGAATGGGCCGCGACTGCGAACCGGATACGGGCCGGCCATGAGTTTCAGCGCCAGTGACGTTCTGAGGCCGCCGCTCCGCGGCGTTCCGGACGGTTCCTGTCTCGATCGCGACCCGGCGGAGTTGGCGTGAGCGGCGGCTTGCACTCGCCGGAGGCGGTCGCCCGTCGTCGGGCTTCGATTCGTGCCCGGTCTGCCGCATTTCGCAAGGCCGGAGTCCCGACGCAACGCGAAGCGATCGCCGCCTTCTGTGCGGACTGTCTGTACGACCCCGGCGCTGGCGGCACCTGGCGGGCGCAGATTCAGGCCTGCGAGTCCCGTGGCTGCCCTCTCTGGCCTTACCGGCCTGGAGCCGATCCAGTCTCCGAGATGCCCGGACACGAACCGGCGACACTGCGGACCGTCCTGCGGCGGAAGCGCACCGATTGGAGCGGCGAGGATACCGATTAGATCCGTGGGATCTCGTCGGGACACGGCGAACAGGTTGACGCGCCCAGAGCGCGGACAGACAAGACGGGACGGTGGCAAGCCGCACGATTCGCAATGCGCCTTTGCCCTCTGGGGCCGCGGCCGCGTAGAACGCGTTCTCTTCGATGAACTGCCGCCCTGGGCTGCTCCACCGGGTGAACGGCGGCGGAGACTCGCAGGCGCTGAACCTCGATCCGGACGCCGCCCGGCGTCACCTGGCCCGGAGCGCTCCCCGCACGCCATGTCGACCGCTGGACGCAATGCTCGACCAGTTCCTTGCCCTGCTCTTCACCCAGGAACTCCTCCGACAGGACCGACATGTCCGGTTTGCTCAACCCGGCCGCGGCGAAGAAGTCCACCACGCCGTCCGACGCCACGGCCCGCGAGACGATCTGCCGCACCGCGTGGTCCAGTTCCCCTCGCCTGACCTCGAACTGAGGCCCGTCCGCTTCGACAGGGCCGCCCGTACGTGCTGAAACAGCGACACGTCGTCGCGGATGCGAACAGTCTCCGGGTGCGGCACGGCCAGAGCGAACGCCTGCGTCAGCGACCTTGCGGAACGCTACGATCTCGCCTCGTCGGCCCGACCGACGAGCACGGGAGATTCATCCCTCCGTTCGTCGTCACGAACGACGCTCTCCAGGTGCGGATTCAGCAACCTCCAACGCTGGCCCGTGCGCTCGAGATCACCTGTCAGCACGACCAGCGCCCGATCCTTGTGAGCCTGAACCGCCTGCTCGTAATCCGCCTGCGCCAGAACCGCGGCGACCGACTGCTGTTGCCCGTCGATCTCGGTCGCGAGACGAATCGTGCCGTCGTCTTCGGCCTCCGTTCGCTTCAGGAGCCGAACGAAGCCGTGGAGACGGACTTCGGGCCGGGGCGCGCGCTCGCGGAGTGACCGCGCCGCCTCGCGCAGTAGCGCCGCATCGGCCCGGCCGAAGCGAATTACAGCGCCCGGACTCGCCGCGGGCCGAGTTCGCGCCCACGAAACGCCAACGTCCAGCGTCGGAAACGGTTCGATGATCCGGACCAGGGCCTCGCAGAGGTTTGCGCTCACGCCGCTGTTCACCGTCACCTCGAAGGCGCTCTCATCCCCGGCAGCCGCCCGTTCCGTCGCCTGACGCGCCACCGTGACCGCCTCGACCAGCCGTCGCGTCATGCGGCGTTCGATCGGCGCATTCGGGTCGTCCTCGTCCGGGAACAACGTCGGCATCGGCGGCGGCACGACCGGCGTCAGCAGCGTCACCACGAAGCTGCCGTGGTCCGTCTGACCGAGCCGCATCCGCTTCAACAGATCCCCCGCCTCCCGGTTCGCCCCGGCTCGGTACACCGGCTTCGGCGCCCGAAGGGAACACGCAGCCGACAGCACGAGATCGCGGGCGCCGCGCACGAGGTTCACGCCGTCCTCCAACCCGACGCTTCCGTCTTCGCTCTCGGCGACCTTCAGGCGCACGATGTCCCGGTCCGCCGTTACGAGAGACCGGTAGACGCTCGACTCGTCCTGGCCGGCGACGTCCGCAAAGGCGCGGATCAGTGTCGCCACGACACTTGCGTAGTCGCCGAGGCGCTCGGTGCGGGGAACGACGATCTCTGGTTGCGACTCGCTGATGTAGATGTCCGAGTATGCGCGGTAGGACTCATGCCGTCGCCAACCGGCACCGCGGGCGTAGGCCGACAGCGCCGCCGGCGATACCGCCAACAGCGCCCGCCGGTCGCGAATGTTGGAGTTGCCCCGTGTTCGTGGACAGCTCATGTCTTGGGAATCAGGCAGCTTCCTGGCAGCTCATCTCGAAGTTGACGGGTGACTGGTGTCCGATCGCGGAGTGCCGAAGATGCGTGTTGTACCAGCCTTCGATGTACCGGAAGAGCTCCGGCTTCGCTTCGGCATGATTCCGGAACCTGGTCTGACCGAGCGGCTCGCAAGGCGGTTCCACGACACTGCAGAACCGCATGAAGTCTTCGAGCGTCAGCCAGGGATCGTGCAGGTTCGGAAAGCAGTCGAGCGGAACCGGAAACGCCCACTTGTCGCCAAATCCCTCGCGGTAGCGATGAAGGTGGGGCGAGCCGATTTCCTCGCCGTCCGGATTGCGATGCGGTGCACCGCCGAAATCGAGCCGCGCGAGAACTACAACCTGACGGACCCGGTTCTGGTAAGTGCCTTTGGCAAGGTCGACACGCCCCCGCCACAGGTCGAGAAGAAACGGCTCGCGACCGTCGGTGGAAACCAGCGGAACCGTGATCGCTCCCCCAAGGTCCGGATAGTCCCACTCGGTAGTGTCGGTCCTGCGTTTCTGCAGAGAAAACAGCAAGTCGGCCTCCGTTTGAGTGAGATTGGCAACAGTCATGGGAAGGTAGTGTAACCGCTTGTGCGGAACTTCACGTCCGCGGCTATTCAGGTTGTGCGAAGACGAATGTCGCCGGACACGAGCTTGGGAGAAGCAGATCGCGGGCCTGCGCCAGCTCGCAGGATTGTCGATTGAGCCTGGACAGAAGTACTGCGCCTTCGGGCACGATCGTCTTGTTGCTCTTCATCGAACTACCAAGGTCCGTGGCCGGCTCGTTTCCGGCATCGTACGCCGGGAAACTGTAGTGCTCGTAGATGCGCTCGGGCTGGGCGCCAGGTGATAGGATGACACGGTGATGATTCGCCAGATCGCTTGGCGTGTAGGTCGACCACCCAATGGGGCTCGTCCTGGACGATGCGCAGGTGGTCGGCGCGGATGTCAACGGGCGACGTCAGGGGCGTCGTTCCTCCGTTGCAGTTGATCCCGCAGGTATCTGGCCTCCCGGAGGAAGCCCGGAACGCCCTCGAAGACCGCCTGTGCCTTGGCTCCGTCGTAGGTGTGACTGATCGTGCCGCGGAGCTTCCGGTACTCCTTCCAGGCGGATAGCTCGGACTGCACCAGTCCGCGCCGGGAAGCTGCGCGCATGGTGTCGGCGAAGCTCATTTCGTCCAGCAGGGCGGGATTCTCGGAGACTTGTTCGAGATGGCGCTTGATCGTCTTGAACGACAATTGGTAGGTGAACTTGAAGGCATGGATTGTGGCGGCCCTGAGGTGCAGCTTGAGAGCGGGGTCGCGCGACGCCAGGTCCGAGCCGTGGTACTCCAGCGCTTCCTCCAACTGCGCGATCGCATCATCGAGCGGCGTCAGGTCAAGTGTCATTAGCCATGCCCACGCACTGGCAGGCGACGCTGAGCGGCCCCGCGTTCCTCGGCGGTGACGTCGATGGAGTGGCTTGCTCCCATGCCTCCCCGCTCATGGTCTGGTAGAGGCCGACGGCGTCATCCATGAAGTCCGGCACCAACGCGAGGCAGGCGGCCGCCTTCTGACCTTCAAGGTCGTGCGAGGTGTTGACACGGACGTTGACGTAGCGAAGCCAGCGTTCCAGCGGCCTGGCGAACAGTTGGTTCTCGTGGGCCAGCCTGAAGACGAGCTTCGGACTGTTCGGCGTCTCGGGAATGCCAAGATCTTCGTTCAGATACCGCTTGAGCACCTTCCAGAGGCAGTCGTAGCAGGTCCCGAAGCGCCGGATGACGGATTCGGCGATGCCCTCCCGATCGAGAGCGGAGAGCGCCGGATTGCCCTGCCGGTGGTTCTCGTTCTGCGCCTCGAGACGCTTCAGGGAGGACCGGAAATTGCTGTAGTCAATCATCAGTCGATCATCGTTCCGTTCACGAGACAGGAATCGGCTGGACGTGCGGCCCGGCTCGATCTCCCGGTACTCCAGCAGGGTCAGGAGGCGGACGATATCAAGGATGCGCACCGGACGCTCCGCGCCATGGCGATGTTGGACGCGTACAGGATCGTCTTGACTCCCCGGCTCATCAGGGAGGCGACAGCCTGGTTCCGCGGCGCCTGCCGCGACCGCTGCGTTCGTCCCTGACGCCGGGCAAGTCGAAGCCCAGCGCCGTCAGGTTCTCGGCGATGGCGGCGTGGAGCCGCGCAGCTTCGGCCTGCTGCGCCTGCAACTCGGCGACGAGCCGATTCATCTTGTCCTCGAACGGCTCGCCGTCGTCCTCCGGCGGCGGAGCGCCGACGTACCGGCCGGGGGTCAGCACGTGGCCGTGCCGGCGTATCTCGTCGATGGACGCGCTCTTTCAGAAGCCGGGCTCGTCTTCACAGGCCGCTACACGGTAGCCGCCGAGCCAGGCGTGATAGGCGGCTGCGATCCGGGCGATGTCCTCTTCCGTCAGTTCACGATGGGTGCGGTCGACCATGCGGCCGAGCTTGCGGACCCCGATCGGCCCGTCACCGGCCATGGCCTACAGGCAGCCGGCGGTACCCAGGTTCTCTCTCCGAGGCGGTTTCGACTATCTTGAGCACGGGCGGCGTGACCTCTCCCGGCTTTCGACCGGGTGCTGGTTCAACACCCAAGAGGATACGCCGCCTGATCCAGTTCGCCTGATGCGCCACTTCCGGCAGTAGCTCGAGCCGGTCCGCAGGGTGCCGATTTCCCCTTCTTCGACATCGTGAATACCGCCTCCTCCAAGGGGGCAGTGTCCACGAACCGGGACAACCCCGTTCACGTCTGAGCGCTGGTTCCGCCAACCTTGAAACATGGTACCGTACCCACGCAGCGCTGGCTTCGAGGACTACCAAAGATGATCTGGGAAACGATCGCGTCGTTGAGCGCCGCCGCATCGGCGGCAATCGCCTTCCTCGTGTGGCGGCAGAAACAGCAAGACCAACAGTATAAACAAGCCGCCAGGGTAGCGACTCTTCGTTTGCTCATATTGCAGTCCGATCTCCAGCGCATACGAAGGCTCGTTGCGAGCGAGAGATTCGAGGGATTCCATATCGACGCCCTTCTTGAAGGCAACATGCTGGGCACGCAGCAGACGCTGGTCGACGTGCGGACGTTCTTGCCGGAACTCATACCTGAACTCCGCGGAAAGACGGAGGAACAACATGTTCAAAGAGAGAAGATCACGTAGAATTCGCGGTCATGTGGCGGCAGTTCTCAATTCTCGGCAGTTGGCGCTGAACGTCGGGTCGTCGCACCATGTGGAAGTCGGCATGCAGTTCGACGTCGTGCATGCGCGCAACCTGGAACTCAAGGATCCGATCTCGGATGAGTTTCTTGGCAAGCTGGAACTACCCAAGAAGCGCGTGAGAATATCCGAGGTTGCAGAGAAATTCTGCATTGCCAGCACACTGGCCCGGAAAGTCAATGTGGGGGGACGCGGACCGGGTTGGGATTTCGCGAACATCTATGCTCCTCCGAAGTGGGAAATTCAGTACGATACGCTCAAGAAAAGCAAGTCCTCCTTTGAAGAGATCGACGAATCGGAGAGCGTCGTCAAGGTTGGCGATCCGGTTGTGGAGGTGGTCACATCGGATACGGCCGAGTCGATGGAGTTCATCGGCCAGACGGCATCTGGAGAGGCCCACGTCTCGTGACGCGGCGCTGGCAGCCACACGGGCCGAGTCGATCTGCTGGCTCGCGTTCGTGTGGCCGAGGTTCGAACCCGGCAGCGATCGACGGAGACGCGGTCCCGACGCTGGCGGCGCGCACCTTGTCGGGGCCAGCTCGAACTCGTTCGCAGGGAGGCCCGGAGCCTGTCCGTGGCGGTCTCGGGTGGGCGTGTGATCGATGGGTTCTCCGATGTCGGCGGGGCTCACGCCTGCCGCGGGCGCAACAGCGGGAACAGGATCACGTCGCGGATCGAGGACGCATCGGTCAGCAGCATGACGAGGCGGTCGATGCCGAGGCCCAGACCGCCGGCGGGGGGCATGCCGTACTGGAGGGCCTCCACGTAGTCGCGGTCGAAGCGGTGGGCCTCGTCGTCGCCGCCTTCACGGGCGCGGAGTTGCTGGCGGAAGCGGTCGGCCTGGGCGTCGGGGTCGTTCAGCTCGGTGAAGGCGTTGGCGATCTCCATGCCGCCGATGAAGAGCTCGAAACGCTCGGTGAAGCGCGGGTCGTCGGGCGACTGCTTGGCGAAGGGAGAGACTTCGATCGGGTAGCCGTGGATGAAGGTCGGCCGGATGAGCTTCGGCTCCACCAGAAGGTCGAAGAGCTCCATGAGCAGGTTGCCGTAGGCGGGATTGCCGGGCTTCGCCTGCTGGCGTCTCTCCAGTTCGGCGGCGAGGGCGGTTTCGTCCTCCACGACGTCGGCGTCGAGGCCGCCGATCTCGATCAGGGAGTCCCGCACGCTGTAGCGGGGCCAGGTCGGCGCCAGGTCGATCTCGTTGCCCCGGAAGCGGCAGCTCGCCTCCCCCTCGTTCGCTGCCGCCGCGACTGCGGCCAGCATTCGTTCGGTGACCTCCATCAGTTGCTCGTAGTCGGAGTAGGCCCAGTAGAACTCGAGCATCGTGAACTCGGGGTTGTGCCGGGTCGAGATGCCTTCGTTGCGGAAGTTGCGGTTGATCTCGAATACCCGGTGCAGTCCGCCGACGAGCAATCGCTTGAGGTACAGCTCGGGCGCGATGCGCAGGTAGAGGTCCATGTCGAGCGCGTTGTGGCGGGTCACGAAGGGGCGGGCCGCGGCGCCGCCGGGGATCGCCTGCATCATCGGCGTCTCGACTTCGAGGAAGTCCAGGTCGAGCAGGAAGCGGCGGATGGCGGCAATCGCCCGGGAGCGGACGACGAACCGCTGCCGGGACTCGGGCGAGTTCAGGAGATCGAGGTAGCGCCGGCGGTAGCGCTCCTCCCGGTCGGCCAGGCCGTGCCACTTCTCGGGAAGAGGCCGGGTCGCCTTGGCGAGGAGGCGCAGACGGTCGGCCATGACGGTCAGTTCGCCGGTGCGGGTGCGGATCAGGGCGCCGTCGGCGAGCACGTAGTCGCCGATGTCGAGCTGCGAGAGCAGCCACCACACCTCTTCGCCGACCTGATGGCGGCGCAGAAGCACCTGCACCTTGGCGCCGGCGGCGTCCGAGATGTCGAGAAACGCGGCCTTGCCGTGGCGCCGTTGGGCGCGGATGCGGCCCGGAACCCGCAGCGAGAGCGCGGCTTCGTCGAGCTCTTCGGCGGTCCGATCGCCGTAGCGCCTGCAGACCGCACTCGGTTCGAGGTCGTGGGCGGCGCGGGTCGGGTAGGGGTCGACGCCTCGCTCGCGCAGGCGGTCGCGTTTCGCGCGCCGGTGCTCGATCTGTGCTTCGAGCTCGGACACGGATCAGCCTGACCGGGCGTTCCAGAGAACGCCGTCGGCGAGCAGATCGGAGATCAGGCGGGCGATGTCGCCGGCGGCTGCGCTGCCGACCTGGAGCACGTCCTCGTGGTCGACGGGTCCCTCCGCGAGACCGACGCCCATGTTCGTGACCAGGGAGAAGCCGAGCACGCGCAGCCCCATGTGCCGGGCGGCGATCACTTCCAGAACCGTCGACATGCCGACCAGGTCGACGCCGAGCGCCTGGTAGGCGCGGATCTCGGCCGGCGTTTCGTACGAGGGCCCGAGGAGGCCCAGGTAGACCCCTTCGTCCACGCGAATCCCGGCAGCGTGGCCGAGTTCGACGAATCGGCGGCGGAGGGCCGGATCGTAGGCGCCGGCCATGTCCGGAAACCGGGGCCCCCAGCTTGCCGGATGACGGCCGCGGAGGGGGTTGAGGCCGGTCAGGTTCACGTGATCCGAGAGTGCGGCGATCGATCCCGGCGGCAGGTCGGTCCGCAGCGAGCCGGCGGCGTTCGTGATCACGAGCGAAGCGGCGCCGAGGAGGGCCGCGAGGCGCACCAGGTACACGATCTGCCCTGCCGTGTACCCCTGGTAGGCGTGGAGCCGGCCTCGGCAGCAGAGCACGAACCGGCCGTCGGGCGTTCTGGTCACCTCGATGGTCGCCGCGTGGCCTTCGATCGCCTCGACGTCGAACGGCAGCACGTCGTCGAACGGCCAGGGGCCGGCTGCCGGCGGGCCGAGGTCGAGGCTCAGGCCGGAACCGGTGACCAGGAGAGCGTCGGGCCGCGGCCGTCCGGCGTCGAGCCAGCGTCTCCGGCTTGCCTCGAGCTCGACGGCGAGACCTGAGTGCGACCCTGTATCCGTGTGCGACCCTTCCGTGTGCGACGCTGTATCCTTGCGGAGATTCACGGTTCCGATTCCCGGGACAGTTAGGAGTGCGGGGACGATACACGACCGGTCCGCGGCGTTGCGGGCGGCGCGCGAGGTGATCCACATGGCGGGGAACGGACAGCCCCGGGAGTTGATCTCCCGGGAAACGCTGCAGCGGCGGGTCGCCGAGCTCGCCGCCGAGATAGACCGCGACTATCGGGACAGCGAGGACCTGCTCTGCGTGGGTGTGCTCAAGGGGTCCGTCTTCTTCTTCTCCGATCTGTTGCAGCGCCTGTCGCGGCCCGTGATGGTCGACTTCTTTCAGACGTCGAGCTATCGGGGTGAGACCACGTCGCCCGGCGAGGTGCGGATCCGTCGCGACCTGGACCATTCGCTGGCCGGGCGGGACGTGCTGCTGATCGAGGACATCGTCGACACCGGATACACGATGCGGACGATTATGGCGCTGATGGGTTTTCGCGGCGCTCGTTCGGTGCGGCTCTGCGTCCTGCTCGACAAGGCGTGCAAGCGGGAGACGGCAGTGCAGATCCACTACCGCGGCTTCGAGCTCGACGACGTCTTCGCGGTCGGCTACGGCCTCGACTACAACGACCGTTACCGGAACCTGCCCTACGTCGGCATGCTGAACGAATCGGCCCTGGAAGCGGAATAGCCAACGCGGCCCCGGCAGCCCAGGCAGCTCCCGAGACCGCCCCGGGCCGCTTCTGCGTACAGCCCTCTGCGGACAGCTCTGCGGATAGCCTCGCGTGCCGTGGGCTTCGTCTGGCATGTTGCGCTGAGGTACTTCCGCTCGACCCGGGCGGATGCCCACATCCGTGTTCTTTCGTCGCTCACTGCCGGCGGTCTGGCCGTGGGCACGGCGGCCCTGATCCTGGCCCTGGCGGCGCTCTCGGGCTTCCAGCACCATCTGCTGGAGGACCTCGTGCGGCACCGGCCCGCCTTGCAGGTGGAACTGGCAGCTGGAGCGGAATCCGCGAGCGGCGCGGCCGGGTCGGCCGCTTCGCTGGTCGACCGGGTAACGGCCGTGGACGGCGTCGCGGCGGTCCAGGAGCTGCTCTACGCCCGCGGCTGGCTGGTCGACCGGACGGGTGTGGCGGCGGTCGACGTCGTGGGCTACGAGAAGGCGCTGCCAGCATGGATTCCGGCGGCGGGCGGCGCGGCCCCGGGTCTGGCTGCGGCCCCCGGTCTGATCGTGCCGCTTTCCATTGCCCTGCGGATGGGGCTGGCGGTGGGCGGTTCGGCGAGGGTGGTGTCGCCCCGGTCCGGATTGACGCCTGTAGGGCCCAGGCCCCGCATGCGGACGCTGCCGGTGGCGGCGGTCTACGACTCCGGCCGCGCGGAGCACGAGCAGCTGCCGGTGCTGCTGCCCCTGGTGCAGGCGGCCGCGCTCTTTGCAGGCGGTGACCGGCGGCTCGACCTGACCCTTGCCCCGGGCGCCGATCCGGAAGCGGTCGCCGCCGACCTGCGTGCGGCGATGGACGCGGGCGAAGGCACGGTGACGACCTGGCGGCAGGCCAACCGGGCGTTGCTGTTTGTCCTGCGGCTGGAGAAGGGCCTGGTGTTCTCGGCGGTGGCGATGATTGTCGCGGTGGCGGCGTTCGCACTGCTCGCGGCGCTGTCCCTGGTGCTGTCCAGCAAGCGTTCCGAGGTCGGCGTGCTGGCGGCCATGGGAGCGCCGCCGGCCCGTCTGCGGCGGCTCTTTCTGGTGCTGGGCGCGTTGCTTTCGATTGGCGGCGCGGGCGTCGGCGGTGCGCTGGGCGCCGGCGCGGCGGCTCTGATGGACCGCTTTCGTGTCCTTTCGCTGCCGCCTGACGTCTACCACGTCGACTACGTGCCGTTCCTGGTCCGGGGCTGGGACGTGCTCGTCGTGCTGGTGTCGACGGTCGTGTTCACGGGCGCCGCCTCGCTGCTGAGCGCGCGCAAGGCGAGCCGGCTGAACCCGGTGGAGGCGATGCGGAGCGTCCGCACGTGATCTTGGTTTCCGGAGTGACCAAGGCGTACCGGGACGGCGAGGTTCGGCGCGAGGTGCTGCGCGGCGTCGATCTCGAGCTTGGCCGCGGCGACACGGCGGCCATCGTCGGGCCTTCGGGTTCGGGGAAGTCGACCCTGCTGAACATTCTCGGGGCGCTCGACACTCCCGACACGGGCACCGTGCGCATGGACGGGGTCGACGTCTCGGCCCGCAGGCCGGCGGCCCTGGCCGGGTTCCGCAACCGCTCCATCGGCTTCGTGTTCCAGTTTCACCAGTTGTTGCCGGACTTCACCGCGCTCGAGAACGTGATCATGCCGGGACGGATCGCGGGCCGGTCCACCGCGTCGTTGCGGGCTCGCGGGCTGGAGCTGCTGGGCCAGGTCGGACTCGGGGAGCGCGCCGCCGATTTTCCCCAGCAGCTGTCCGGGGGTGAGCGTCAGCGGGTCGCGATCTGCCGCGCGCTGATGCTCGAACCGCCGGTGCTGTTAGCCGACGAACCGACCGGAAATCTGGACGCGGCCAGCGGAGCGCAGGTGCTGGAGTTGCTGAACGGCCTGCAGCGGCGGCGTCGCACGACGATGGTGCTGGTGACGCACAACCCCGAGGTCGCCAGCCGTTGCGGCAGGGTGCTGCGGCTCGAGGGGGGGCGGCTGACGCCGGACCACCCGCCGATCCGGCAGCGTCGATAGACTGTCGTCAGGAGCAGACCCGGACGCTTCCAGAGGCGTGAGGCCCCGAGCCTCATCGAAGTGAAGCGCTCGAGCGAAGCAGGGAAGCCGTGTTCGAGAAATACAGCGAAAAAGCGCGTCGGGCTCTCTTCTTCGCCCGTTACGAGGCGAGCAAGCTGGGCAGCCGGGTCATCGAGTCGGAGCACATCCTGCTCGGCATTCTGAGGGAAGGGGAGGACTCGCTCGTCGAACTGCTCGAGCGACTCGAGGTCAGGCCGGAGGAGCTGCGGCGCGAGATCGAGGGAGAACGGGTGTTCGTGGAGCGCATCTCCTCGACCGCGGAGCTGCCCCTCTCGGAGGAGTCGAAGAAGATCCTCGCGTACGCCTCGCACGAGGCGGAGAGGATGGTCCACTCCTCGGTCGGTTCGGAGCACCTGCTGATCGGCGTGCTTCGGGTCGAGGGCTGCCTGGCGAGGCGAATCCTGGGGCAGCACGGGTTCGAGGTCGCGGGTGTGCGCGAAGAGGTCGCGCAAGTGGCGCGAAAACGAGCCGATCGACGCGAGAAGCAGGAACTGCCGTTCCTGAGCGAGTTCGGCCGCGACCTCACCGCGCTCGCCCGGCGGGACCGGTTCGACCCGCTCATCGGTCGCGAGCAGGAGGTCGCCCGGATCGTCGAGGTTCTCGCGCGGCGCACCAAGAACAACCCCATCCTGCTTGGCGAACCGGGCGTGGGGAAGACGGCGATCGTGGAAGGGCTGGCCCAGCGCGTGGAGCGGGGCCGGGTGCCGCGATTCCTGGCGCACAAGCGCATCATCGCTCTCGACCTCTCGCTGCTGGTCGCCGGGACCCGGTACCGGGGCCAGTTCGAGGAGCGCCTCAAGGGCGTCCTCAAGGAGCTCGAGGAGGGCGAGGACGTGCTCGTGTTCATCGACGAGATTCACGCGCTGGTCGGGGCGGGCTCGGCCGAGGGATCTCTCGACGCGGCGAACATCCTCAAGCCGGCCCTGTCGAGAGGCGACATCGCCTGCATCGGCGCCACGACAGGGCGGGAGTACCGGCGCTGCATCGAGAAGGACCGTTCGCTGCTGCGGCGTTTCCGGGCGATCCGGGTCGATCCGCCGACCGCCGACGAGACGTACGACATCCTGGTCGGACTCAGGGAGCGCTACCAGGACTTCCACGAGGTGATCTACGACGATGGGGCTCTCAGGGCCGCGGTCGCCGGATCGAACCGCTACATCCCCGACCGGTTCCAGCCCGACAAGTCGATCGACGTGATGGACGAGGCCGGGGCCAGGGTCAAGCTTCGCCGGGCGAGGGGCGCCATGCGGACGCGGCGGATCGAGGCCGGGATCCGGCAGGCGGTTGCCGAGATGAAGGCGGCGATCTCGGACCGGGACTTCGACTGCGCGGTCCGCTGCCGGGAGCGCGAAATCGAACTGCGGGAAGATCTGGCGAACATCGGACGTTTGCACGACGGAGGCCATGGTGATCGAGTCGTGACTGCCCAGGATGTGGAGGAGGTGATCGCCTCCTGGACCGGCGTGCCCGTGGCGGCTGTCCGCGGCGACGAGGCCCGGCGTCTGATGAACATGGAGGACGCGCTGCGGCAGCGGATCGTGGGCCAGGAGCGGGCCGTCCGTGCGATCTGCCGCGCCGTTCGCAGGTCGCGTCTCGGCGTCTCGGATCCCCGGCGCCCGGTCGGTTCCTTCATCTTCCTGGGGCCGAGCGGCGTCGGCAAGACGGAAGTGGCGCGGCGGCTCGCCGAGTTTCTCTTCGGCAGTCGGAACGCCCTGTTGCGATTCGACATGAGCGAGTACATGGAGAAGCACGCCGCGTCCAGGCTGATCGGTTCTCCGCCGGGCTATGTCGGCCACGAGGAGGGCGGTCAGCTCACCGAACGGGTGCGCCGTCAGCCGTACTCGCTGATCCTGTTCGACGAGATCGAGAAGGCGCATCCCGACATCTCGAGCCTGTTGCTGCAGATCCTGGAGGAGGGGACGCTGACGGACGCCTGCGGCAACCGGATCGACTTCCGCCATTCCCTCGTGCTCCTGACCTCGAACCTGGGCAGTCAGCTGGTCCTCAAGGGGGGGCGGATGGGCTTCGGCGGCATCTCGTCGGATGGCGACTTCGCCCGCGTACGCGAGGAGATCAAGGCCGAACTGCGGCGTTCCTTCAGCCCCGAGTTCATCAACCGGATCGACGAGACGATCGTGTTCGATCCGCTGGGCCGGGACGAGCTGCGAGCGATCGTCGATCTGCTCCTGTCGGACGTGAACCGGACGCTCGCTGCACGCGGTCTGACGGTCGACGTGACTTCCGCGGCCCGTGACTGGCTGCTCGAACAGGCGGGGACCGACCCGTCGACCGGCGCCCGGCCGCTTCGCCGGACGATCCAGCGGCACGTTCAGGATGCGGTGTCCGATCTGCTGATCGAGCGTGCCGGAGCGGCGATCCGTCGGATCCGGGTCGATCTGGCGCCGAGCTCCGGCCTGGAGGCGGACGGCGACGGTTCGCTCGTCGACCGCGGTCTGGTCCTGGAAGCGGCCGGAAGCGGCGGAGCGCAACCCGCGGCCGGCGCGCGTCCGGCAGCGCACGAGGAGGAGCCTGCCCATGCCGAATCCTGATCGAAGCCGATTCTCGTTGCCGGCGCGGATGGCCGCGCTCCTGACTGCGCTCCTGGCGTTGCCGCCCGTGGCGGCACAGCTTCTGGTCGGTCGGCCGATCGTGTCGGTCGAGTACGCGGGCGTGGAGACGCTGAGCGAGGAAAGCCTGAGCTACTACCTTGATCTCGAGCCGGGAAAGCCATGGGATCCGGGCCGTCTGAACGACCGGATCAAGGAACTCTGGGAGCGCGAACTGATCGACGACATCGAGGTCGAGGCCGAGGCGGAGGGCGACGGCGTGGGGGTGCGGGTGACGGTCGTCGAGCGGCCGCTTCTGACCTCGCTCGATTACGACGGACTGAAGAAGCTCAAGCGCAGCGACATCGGCGACATGACCGATCGGGAACGCATTTCGGTCTACGAGGGTCTGCCGCTCGACCTGGGCGAACTCGCGCGCCTCGAGCAGGCGATCAGGAAGCTCTACGAAGAGCGGGGCTTCCGCTTTGCCGGCGTCCATGTGGAGGTGCTCGACGCGGGCCTGGGCGAGAAGCGCGTTCTCGTCACCGTCGACGAGGGCGGCCGCGTCAAGATCGGCCGGGTCGACTTCGAGGGCAACGAGGTGTTCTCCGCGGGCAGGCTTCGCCGCCAGATGGAGAAGACGAAGAAGTCGAACCTGCTGACCCGGATTCGCAAGCGCGACGTCTTCAACTCGGCCACGGTCGAGGAGGATCTCGACAAGGTCAAGGGCCTCTACCGCCGCTTCGGCTACAAGGACGTCGAGGTCGGCGAACCGGAGCTCGACGTGATCGAGCGCAAGCCGAACGCGGAACGGCTCGAGGATCGCAAGCGGCAGCTCGCCCTGGTGGTGCCGATCGAGGAGGGGCCGCGCTGGAAGCTCGGAGAGATCGACATCGAGGGCGCCGAGGTGCTCCCGGAAGGGCTGCTGCGCCAGATGTTCAAGGACCCTCAGGGCGGTTGGCTGCGCTCCGACGTGCTCGACGAAGGGGTCGAGCAGATCGGCGAGCTCTACAGCAACAGCGGCTACATCTTCGCGGACGTGAAGATGGAGATCATCGAGCGCGAAGATCTGGTCGCGGACCTGCTGGTGACGATCGAGGAGAACGACCAGTTCGAGGTCGGGCGGCTCGAGTTCACCGGCAACGACCGTACCCGGGACCGCGTGCTGCGGCGCCAGATGCTGCTGAGGGAGGGCGACGTCTTCAGCTCGAGCATGCTCCGCACGAGCCTGCTGCGCCTCAGTCAGCTCGAGTACTACGTGGTGAACGAGGACGATCCCGTCGAGGTCAATTACGACAGCGACGACCAGAAGGTCGATCTGGTCGTCAAGGGCACGGAGACGGGGCAGACCGAAGTCCAGTTCGGCGGCGGCTACAGCGAACTGGACGGCTTCTTCGTCCAGTCGGCTCTGCGCACGCGCAACTTCCTGGGCCGCGGCGAGACCGTCGGCGTGTCGATTCAGACCGGCCGCTACCGCGACATCTTCGACGTCTCGTACTACATGCCCTGGATCAAGGATCGGCCGCAGAACATCGGCGTCCAGCTGTTCAATCGCGACACCGACTTCGACCTGCTCGTCGACCAGCGCTACCGCAGCAAGGAGGCGGGCGGCGTCATCTCCTTCGGCCGGTCGTTCCGGCGATGGGAACTCGTCCAGCTGGCCTACAGCAACATGGACATCGAGAGCTACCAGTCGCAGACGTTCTTCTTCTTCGAGAATCCGGAAGAGCGGGACGAGACCCTGACCGACACGATCGAGCAGGCGTTCGAGTTCAACCGGCGGTCGGTCACCGCGACCTATCAGTACGACAGCCACGACCATCGGCTGGCGCCGACCCGAGGCAAGCGGCTGATCGCTTCCCTCGAGTACGCCGGCGGTCCGCTGGGCGGCGAGTCGTTCTTCATCCGCCCTTCGTTGACGGCCGCGATCACCGTGCCGTTGACACGGGGGGCGTGGCGCTCGGTGGGCAGGGCGAACGTTCAGCTCGGGTACATCGAGCCCTTCGGCAGCGACGACCAGGGGAACCTCCGCCAGCTGTTCTTCCTCGACCGCTATCTGCTCGGCGGAGAGAACAGCCTCCGGGGCTTCGCCTTCCGGTCGATCTGGGTGCGCGATCCGGACACCGGGCAGACGCTGCTCGACGAGAACGGCTTCCCCCAGGGCGGCAACAAGAGCGTCGTGATCAACCTCGAACACCACACGCTGGTCAACGGCCCGTTCCGCGTCGTTGCCTTCCTCGACGCCGGCAACGTGTACGGCGACGATCAGGACGTCGACTTCGGACACATGAGGATGTCCGCCGGCATCGAGCTGCGGGTGAACGTGCCGATTCTTGGCGCGCCGCTCCGGTTCATCTACGCTACGAACCTGGATCCGCTCGACAATCTCGGCGGTTTCGACCGCGACCGCTTCGACAGCTTCGATTTCAGCATCGGGACCAGCTTCTAGCGCGGCCTGCTAGAGTCCCCGATTCGACGGAGAACACCGCATGAAAGCCAAGACACCCAATACCCGCCTCGCATTCGTCGTCGGGGCCGTCCTCGCAGGGGCGCTTGCGTCGGGACCGGTCCTCGCCCAGAGCAAGATCGCGGTGATCGAGGTCGAGCGACTGCTGCAGGAGTCGGGCCGCGGTCAGATCGCCGTCCAGGAACTGACCAGGCTCAGGGACGAGAAGCAGGCGGAACTCCAGAGTCAGCAGGAACAGCTGTCGGCACTGCAGAAGCAGTACAGCGACGGCCGTCTGACTCTGGCGGAGGATCGCCTGGCGGAGATGGAGAAGCAGCTCGAGGACATGACCATCGCGCTGCAGCGTTCCCAGGACGACGCCAACCGCGAGATGCAGAAGATGCAGGCGGAGAGGTTCGGACAGATCGAGCAGGCCGTCCTGCCGATCATCGCCCAGGTCGGTCGGGAGTTCGGCTACACGGCGATCTTCAACAAGTTCCAGGGGGGCTTGCTGTATTCGTCCGATGCCGCCGACATCACCAGCCTGATCATCGAGCGCTACAACGCCGCTCATCCCGCGACCGGCGGCGAGTAGCTCTCGGCTCTCTGCCCCGCTACTCCGCCGGGTCCGGGTCCGGCCGATCGGCGTCCGGCCGAGCCGCGTTCCTGATGCTGTAGAGCTTCGACCGGGTGCGGATCAGCAGCCGGTCGCCCGCGACGGCAGGCGACGCCATGGCCATCTCGTCCAGGCTGTTGATGTGCAGGACCTCGTACTGGGCGCCGGCACGGATGACGTAGGTGTCCCCCTGCTCGCTCAGCGCGAACACGCGGTCGTTGTAGGCCCACGGCGATGAGGTGAAGCTGGCGCCGCCCCGCGGAGCGACCCGCTGGCGGCCGTACACCGGCTCGCCGGTCAGTGCGTCGTAGGCCTCGAAGAAGCCGCGGTCCAGCAGGCTGTAGTAGATGCCCTTGTAGACCAGCGGCGACGTGTTGTAGTTGCCGGCCCTGGGCTGGTGCCAGGCGACGAACTCGCTCTCCGTCGCGTCCTCCTCGAGGGTGATGTCGCCCAGCGCGCCCGGACGTATGGCGAACACCGGCCGGCGCTGATCCTGGAAGTAGCCGGAGTTCACGTAGACCATGTCGTGGGCCGCAAACGGGGTCGCGATCGCCGCCCACGACATGCGGCCGTCCATCTCCCACAGCAGTTCGCCGTCGAGACTGTATGAGCGAATGCGGTTCCTGCCGTTGGTCACGATCTCCGTGCGGGCCTCGTTGGACCACACGAGCGGCGTGGCCCAGCTCGAGACCTCGTCGCGGTCGGTGCGCCAGCGCTGTTCTCCGGTGGCCTTGTCGAGAGCGGCGATCCAGGATTCCTCCTCGTTGTCGTAGAGGATGATCACCTGGTCGTCGTGGAGGACCGGCGAGGACGCGGAACCGTAGTCGTACATCGTCGGCCGGTAGGGGGTGTCGAAGCTCCAGACCGGCTCCCCGTCCATGGTGAAGGCGTAGACGCCCAGGTCGCCGAAGCGGACGTAGACCCGCTCGCCGTCGGTGGCTGGCGTCTCGGCGGCGTAGGTGTGTTTCTGATGACGCGGGAACTCGGGGATTCCGCTCCTGACCGAACGGCTCCAGATCTCCTTGCCGGTGGCGAGGTCGAGACAGTAGACCCGCCAGTCGTGGACGACCTGCGGCGGTTCGCTGCGGCCGCGCGGGGCATAGAGCCCGGCCTGCGGGCGTTCGAAGTCGCCCTCCGCGACTGCGGCCGTGAGGAAGACCCGGTTCCCCCAGACGATCGGACTCGACCAGCCGAGGCCCGGGATCGCTGTCACCCACTCGACGTTCTCCGTCCGGCTCCAGCGGTCCGGCAGGTTCGGATCGTCCTCGATTGCCGGGTTCGCCCCGGGGCCGCGGAACTGAGGCCAGTTGTCGGATGCCTGCGCGCCGGCGGCGAGGCCGAATGCAGCCCCGGCCAACGCGAGCGCAAGAGCAGCGAGCCGAACGAGGCGGGTGTCGTGGGCGAGGCGGCGAAGTCGAACAGTTGTCGTGGCGTTCATCGCAGGCGGAGCTCCCAGGATGTTCCAAGGCATGTGTTTCGAGACGTGTGTTTCGAGGCGTGTGCCAGCCGAGCGCCGGAGTCGCCTGGGTGGAGGTGGCACGGCCGAAGGGCGTGTCGGGCCGAACGTGCGCATCGTATCCCGTGCAGCCTCCGGCGCCGCGGCGGATCTCGCAGCGCCGGCGGCTCGCGGCCTGGGAACTGGTCGATCAGCGGCCGGCTTCGCCCGCGAGTGGGTCGACGCCACCTGCGAGCGAGACGAGAGCTTCTGCACCAAGTTCTTCGAGATCCTCGGCAATCGCCGCCGTGCGTCCGGCCCGCAGGTGCGCTTCACCGCTCTCCGTGCGGCACGGACTTCCGCCATGGGCTGCCGGCTCTCCCTTGGCTGCCAGGGCGGCTGTTACGCTTCTCGGGTGACCCACCGTCTGGCCGATCTTGCCGCGATGGTCGGCGCCGACCTCGTGGGCGATCCGGATCGGCCCATCGACGGTGTCGCCACGCTGGAGGCGGCCGGCGACAGGGATCTGTCGTTCCTGACCAACCCTCGGTATCGGGACCAGGCCCGGTCTTCGGGGGCCGGCGCGATCCTGGTGTCCAGAGGCATCTCGCCCGACACATTGGGCGGGCCGCGCGCGGACCTGGTGGTTTGCGAGGATGCTCATCGCGCTCTGGCCCACCTGATGACCGTGTTGTTTCCGGTGCCCGAGGTCGAACCGGGCGTGCACGAGACGGCTGCCGTGGATGCGGCGGCTCGTGTCGATCCCGCCGCCCGGGTCGATGCCTTCGCCGTTGTCGGCGCCGGTTCGACGGTGGCGTCCGGTGCGAGCGTCGGCGCCCATTGCGTGATCGGCCGCGGCTGCCGAATCGGCGTCGGCACCGTGCTTCACCCGCACGTCGTGGTGTACGACGGCAGCCGCATCGGCGACCGGGTGATCGTCCATTCCGGCGTCGTGCTGGGAGCGGACGGCTTCGGTTTCGCCGAAGGGGAGGCGGCGGTGCAGGTCAGGTTGCCCCAGGTCGGCGTCGTGGTGATCGAGGACGATGTCGAGATCGGCGCCAACTCGGCCATCGACCGGGCCATGCTCGATACCACTCGCGTGGGCCGCGGCACGAAGATCGACAACCTCGTGCAGGTCGGTCACAACGCGCAGATCGGCCAGGGGTGCATCCTCTGCGGCCAGGCCGGGGTCGCCGGCAGCAGCCGCATCGGCGACCGGGTTCTGCTCGCTGGTCAGACCGGGGTCGCGGGCCACTTCGAGATCGGCGACGGGGTCCAGGTCGCGGCGAAGTCGGCCGTGTTCCAGGAGGTGCCGCCCGGGCAGCAGGTGGCCGGCATTCCCGCCATGCCGATTGCCGCCTGGCGCCGCCGGAGCGCGTTACAGTCCCGCCTGCCGGCGATGCGGTCCGCCTTGCGCGGCCTCGAGCGCCGCGTCCGGGAGCTGGAAGCGGCGGGCGGCGATTCGACGGCCGGATCGGCCACGGCGGCGACTCCGGCCGCGGCAGTGACCGTGGGGCCGGACGGGGTTCCGGAGACGGACGAGGGAGACGAGACGTGAGCGAAGAGCAGAGCGGGAGCCGGACGCCCATGGGTCCGTTCGACTCGCGCTGGATCGCGAGCGTGCTGCCGCACCGTTACCCCATGCTCCTGGTCGACCGGGTGCTGGAACTGGCGCCGGGCCGGCGGGTCGTGGCGGTCAAGAACGTGACTCGCAACGAGCCCTTCTTCGACGGCCACTTTCCAGGCAATCCGATCATGCCCGGCGTCCTGGTGATCGAGGCCATGGCGCAGACGGCGGCGCTGCTGCTGCTGCACGAGATCGAGGACCGGGATCAGAAGGTGCTCTTCTTCTCCGGCATCGAGAAGGCCCGGTTTCGCAGGCCCGTCGTCCCCGGCGATCAGCTTCGCATGGAGGTGGAGTCGCTGCGCCTGCGGACCTACCATTCCCGCTTCCGGGGCCGCGCCACCGTGGACGGCGAGCTGGCGGTGGAAGCGATCTGCACGTCCGCGATGGCCGCGGCCTGAGCACTCGCCGGTTGAAGACGAAGATGCCGTGGCGTAGACCATGACGGCGGAACTTCACCCGACGGCCATCGTCGATCCGGGCGCCGAACTGGGCGACAGTGTCGTCGTGGGCCCCTACGCCGTGATCGGAAGCGGCGTCCGTCTCGGCGCCGGCACGACGGTCGGCGCCCACGCCGCGATCTGCGGCGAAACGGTTCTCGGTCGGGAGAACAGGGTCTACCCTCATGCGGCGATCGGCTTCGATCCGCAGGACCTCAAGTACCAGGGGGAGAGCAGCCGGCTGGTGATCGGCGACCGGAACCAGTTCCGCGAGTTCTGCACGATCAACCGCGGAACGGCGTTCGGCGGCGGTGAAACCCGCATCGGCGACGACAACCTGTTCATGACCCAGAGCCATGTCGGCCATGACAGCCAGGTCGGCAGCCGCACGGTGTTCACGAATGCCGGCACCCTGGCCGGGCACGTCGTGGTCGAGGACGACGCGGTGATCGGCGCGTTCTCGGCCGTTCATCAGTTCTGCCGGGTGGGCAGGCACGCCTACATCGGCGGCTACTCCGTGATCACCATGGACGCGCTGCCGTTCTGCATCACGGTCGGGATCAAGCCGGCGTGCATGGGTGTCAACCGCATCGGCCTGGAGCGCAAGGGGAAGTCGCCGGAGGACGTCCGCGCGATCGAACGTGCGGCCAGGGTCGTCGCGCGTTCGCGGCGGAACAGGACCCAGGCCCTGGAGGAGCTCGACGCCGACCATGCCGGACACCCCGACGTGGACGTGCTCATCGCATTCGTTCGCAGCTCCACCAGGGGCTTCATCCGCTCGGCGCGCCGCGGTTCGCGGGGCGCCGGCGCCTGACCGCCCAGGCACCCGGGGCGTCCGTCGAGGAGGAGTCGGTCGTGACCGCGCGAGTTCCCGGTCCGGTTCCGGAGCGGCCCGGCCGCGTCGTGGCGGGGCTGCGCGCGGGCGTCGTCGGCGCCGGCGCGATGGGTCGTCATCACGTTCGTGTCCTTGCGGACCTGCTGGGTCCCGAGTCGGTGCTCGTGCTCGACGCGGATGCGGCCCTTGCCGGAAGCGTCGCGGGCGAGCACGGCGCCGCGGCGGCGAGTGGATTCGATGCGCTGGCGCGGAACGTCGACGCGGCCGTGGTCGCGGTGCCGACGGTCGACCACCTGCACGTGGCGAGACGCCTCATGGAAGCGGGGGTCCACGTTCTGGTCGAGAAGCCGATCGCGGTCGACCTCGTCCAGGCCGACGCGCTCTGCGCAACCGCGGCGGCCCGGGGAGTGGTGCTGGCGGCAGGCCATGTCGAGTTCTACAATCCCGCCGTTCAGGAACTTCTGGCTTCGGGCCGCCTGCCGCGCTTCGTCGAAGTCGAACGGCTGTCGCCCTTCGGTCCTCGCAGCCTGGACGTGGACGTGGTGCTGGACCTGATGATTCACGACCTGCAGATCCTTCACGCCCTCGATCCGAATCCGGTCCGCGAAGTGCGGGCGGTCGGGATCGACGTCCTGTCGAACCGGGTCGACATCGCGGACGCCCGGATCGAGCTCGAGTCGGGGTGTGTCGCGAACCTGACCGCGTCGCGCGTGTCGGCGGAGCGGGTCCGGCAGTTGCGGGTGTTCTTCGAGGACCGGTACCGCTCGCTGGACTACCAGGAGCAGACGGTGCGGGGGTTCCGCAGAGTGGGGGCCGAAGACCCCGGCAGACCGGCCGCGGCCTCTTGCGGCCCGGCTGGCGGACCGGCCGGGCGCATCGTCCCGGCCGACCTCGAGGTGGAGCGCGGCGAGCCGCTTCGTCGGGAGCTGGAGGCGTTTCTCGAACGCTGCGCCGGCCGTCCGGTGCCGTTCGTCGACGGCGAGGCCGGGCGTCGAGCGCTCGAGACGGCGCTGCGGGTCAACGAGGCGATTGCCGGAAGGGCGACATGAGCTCGGACGCCTACCGGACGGGCATCATCGGCGGTTCAGGCCTGTACGGCATGGCGGAGCTCGAGGTGCACGAGGAACGCGCGGTCGCGACACCGTTCGGCAGCCCCTCCGAGGTCTTCGTTCTGGGCAAGCTGAGCGGTCGGCGGGTCGCTTTCCTGGCCCGCCACGGGCGCGGTCACCGCATCCTGCCCAGCGAGCTGAACTTCCGCGCCAACATCTATGCCTTCAAGACGCTGGGCGCCGAGAGGCTGATTTCGCTGTCGGCCGTCGGCTCGCTCCGGCGCCGCTACCGGCCCACCGACATCGTGGTGCCGGACCAGTTCATCGACCGGACGCGGCACCGGCCGGACACCTTCTTCGGCAACGGGCTGGCGGCCCACGTCGCCTTCGCCGACCCGATCTGCCCGGTGCTGATGGAGATCTGCGCCGACCAGTCGGCCGCCGCCGGGGCGGTGGTCCACCGCGGCGGAACGTACGTGTGCATGGAGGGCCCCCAGTTCTCGACCCGCGCCGAGTCGTTCATTCACCGCGGCTGGGGCGCGGACGTGATCGGCATGACCAACCTCCAGGAGGCGAAGCTCGCGCGCGAGGCGGAGATCTGCTATTCGACGCTCGCCCTGGTCACGGACTACGACTGCTGGCACGAAGAGGAAGAGGATGTCGCCGTGGATGCCGTCCTCGCCGTGCTGCGACAGAACGCGCGCACGGCCCAGGCCGCGGTGGCCCGGATCGTCGCGGCGCTTCCGGAGCAACGGCGGGGGGGCGGCTGCCCTTGCGTCGATGCGCTGGAACACGCGCTGATCACCGATCCGTCGGTGATTCCGGCCTCCGTGCTGCGCGACCTGGATCCGATCGTGGGCCGGTGCCTGCGCCGTCGCGAGAACGGTTGACCCCGAGGAAGAGCGGAGCCGAGGCGTGACGAGACTGCTGCTGACGAACGACGACGGCGTGGATGCTGCGGGCCTGAACTGTCTGGCGGCGGCGCTGGACCGGGCCGCGACGAGGCAGGGGCCGATCGAGTACCGGGTGGTGGCGCCGCGGCACGAGCAGAGCGGTTGCGGACAAGCCCTGACGCTCTTCCGGCCGCTGCGCGCCAGGCGCGTACGGGAGGGTTGGTTCTCGGTCGACGGCACACCGTCGGACTGCGTCAATCTGGGCGTCCATGCGCTGCTGGACCGGCGTCCCGACCTGCTCGTCTCGGGCATCAACTACGGAGTCAACCTGGGGGACGACGTGACCCACAGCGGCACGGTCGGCGCCGCGCTCGAGGGCAGACTGCTCGGCGTGCCTTCGATCGCCTTCTCGCAGGAGTATCGCAAGGCCCGGCCGGTGGACATGGAACGCGCCGCGGACCTGGCCGTGCGCGCGATCGTGTCCCTGCTCGAGCAGGGGATTCCCGACCGGATGCTCCTCAACGTGAACTTCCCGTTCGATCCGCCGCGCGGCGTCAGGATCGCGAGGCTCGGTCGTCGTCCGTATCGCAACTCGGTGGTGCAACAGGACGATCCGCGCGGCGGCCTCATGTACTGGCTGGTGGGGCGGCCGGAACCGGAACTCCTCCAGGACACGGACGCCGCGGCGGTTCGCGACGGGTACGTCGCGATCACGCCCCTCAGCGCCGACCTGACCGACCGTGAGGCGATCGCCGATGGCGACGGCGTGTTGCCGGGCCTCCTTGGAGCGTTCCCTTGAAGGCGCTCGAGGGCCGGGCGGACGGCGCCTACCGCTTTCCCCGCAGGCGCATGGTCACGAAGTTGGCCACGCGGTACGGCCTGCAGGACAAGCGGGTGCTCGCGGCCCTGGAGCAGATTCCGCGGCACCTGTTCGTGCCGGAACACCTGGTCAACGACGCCTACAGTGATCGTGCGTTGCCGATCGGTTGCGAGCAGACGATCTCGCAGCCCTACATCGTCGCGCGCATGACCGCGGATCTGGATGTCGGGGACGAGGACTCGGTGCTCGAGATCGGCACCGGATCGGGCTACCAGACGGCGATTCTCGCGACGCTCGCGCGCCGCGTCTACAGCATCGAGAGAGTGGGCCAGCTGGCCCGGGAGGCGATCGGCCGGATCCAGGCGCTCCAACTGCCCAACGTGAAGATCCAGGTCTTCGACGGCACGGTCGGCTGGAGCAGCGCTGCGCCGTTCGACCGCATCCTGGTCGCCGCGGCGGCGCCCCGCGTTCCTGGCGCGCTTCTCGATCAACTGGCGCCGGGCGGTCGTCTGGTCATTCCGGAGGGAGACCGGCACGAGCAGTGGCTGATCGGCTACCGGAAGCACCGGAACGGCGTGGTCACTCGGGAGGTGGGCGAGCCGGTTCGCTTCGTGCCGCTGATCGGCCGGCACGGCTGGAAGACGAAGGAGGCCGCGTCGTAGACTCGGAGTACGTCCTGGACCCGGGAAGTCTGCGACAATCAGCCATGGAATCGGACTCGCGATCAGACAGAGCGAACGGGCTGAAGAACTGGATTCGCGAACTGCCCGACTTCCCGAAGCCGGGCATCCTGTTCAAGGACATCACGACGCTGCTCAAGGAGCCGGCGGCGCTGCGCGAGGCGGCCGACCTTCTCGCCGAACGGTTTGCCGATCGGGGCGTCGATCAGGTGGTGGGGATCGAGGCGCGGGGCTTCATCTTTGCGCCCCTGGTGGCGTATCGGCTGAACGCCGGCTTCGTGCCGGTCAGGAAGGCCGGAAAGCTGCCCGCGGAGACCGCGGCCCGCACCTACGAACTCGAGTACGGCAGCGACACGCTCGAGATGCACGTCGACGGTCTCGCCGCCGGCGACCGGGTGGCGGTGGTCGATGATCTGCTGGCTACCGGAGGCACGGCGAAGGCGACGGTCGACCTGGTGGAGTCGGTCGGCGGCCGGGTCGAGGCCGTCGGATTCGTCGTCGAGCTGACGTATCTCGAGGGCCGGCGGCGGCTCGAAGGCTACGACGTGGTTGAATCCCTGGTCCGTTACTGAGATCCTTGGTGACCCTTGGCGGCGAGTCTTGGCGGTCCGTCGCCTGTGGCCGGCCTGGCCCGGCCATCGATGCGTTGGCGCCTGGCGCCTGTAGCTCAGCAGGATAGAGCGGTGGATTCCTAATCCACAGGTCGGGGGTTCGAGTCCCTCCAGGCGCACCAGCCTTCACCTCAGAGGACGGCGCGGCAGGGATTCCCGATCAACGGGTGCAGGGGTTCGAGTCCCTCCAGGCGCACCAGCCGGATTTTCGATATCTGGCCCCCTTTGGGCCTAGTCCTGGATCTCGCGCTTCGGCTTGTCCTCGACCTCGTCTTCGCCGGGCTCGTTGAGGCCGCGCTTGAAGTTCCGGATACCGGCGCCCAGGCCTCCCGCCAGTTTGGGGATGCGGCTGGCTCCGAAGACCAGGACGATGATCGCGAAGATGATCAGCAGTTCGCCAACTCCGAGGCCCGCCATCGTGTGTGCTCCAGGTAGTTGAACGGCGTCGCCGGATGACTCCCGTGGCCTCGGCCGCCGTCTGTTGGCGAGTCTGCCACAGTGGAGCGCTTCTCGCCCGGCTTCCCGGTTCGTTGCAGTCAGCGTGCTGTTATGGTCGCGCCGCCTGAGGAGGTGTTGCGATGAGCCGTCTGACACGAGAGGAGATTCGGCGGGACGAGGTGCGCGAGGCGGTGTTCTCGGCTTCCGCCTGGTTCGCCGAACACGTTCGGCAGATCCTGGTCGGGATCGGGGCGGTGATCGCCGTCGTGGTGGGTGTCGTGCTGTTCCTGAACCACCAGGACCGCCGGGAGGCGGAGGCGAGCTTCCAGCTCGGTGAAGCGCTCAAGGTCTATCGGGCAGAGATCGAGGCGCCGGAGACGGACGCCATCGACGATCTCTTCGGTACGCCGCCGGAGAGCGCGCCGGGCGAGAACGACGCCGTGGAAGCGGAAGACCCGGTGACGGAAGATGACGGCGACGACGGCCTCCGCTTCGCCTCCGAGGCGGAACGGCGGGCTGCCGCGCGGGCGGCGCTCGAGGCAGTGCAGGAAAGCCACGGTTCAACCGCCGCCGGCCGACTGGCTTCGGTCTATCTGGGGCAGATTGCCGCGGCCGAAGGCGATACCGCGACGGCGCGTGAGCTGTGGACGGAGTACATCGAGACGAACGGCGGCGACCATGCGCTGGCCCTGAGCCTGCAGTTGAACCTGTACAGCCTCGACCGGGCCGAGGGGCGCGGGGAGCAGCTTGCCGCCGAACTCCGGGGTGCGGTGGCGACGGAGACGTCCGCATTGCCGAAGGACGCGCTGCTGTTCGAGCTCGCCGCGACCCTGGAGCAGCTCGGCGACGAGGAGGGCGCGCGGGAGACCTTCCGGCGCATCGTCGAGGAGTACCCGGACAGCGGCTACGCGATCAGGGCCCGGCAGCAGCTCGGGCCGGACCCCGCCGCCCCGGGTCCGTTCAGTTTCGGCGGCTAGCAGCAGCCCGTGGCAGTCACGCCCTACGACATTCTGAACCGGATGCGTCAGGGCCGGACGCTGACCCGGGATGAGGTGTGGTCCGTGGTCGCGGGAGCGACCGACGGGAGCTGGACGGACGTGCACCTTGCCGCTTTCCTCATGGCCGCCGCGATGCGGGGTCTCGATCCCGACGAGACGCGGGAGCTGACCCTGGCGATGCTGGAGTCCGGCGAGCGTTGGGCGCTTGCCGCGGAGTTCGGCCCGCTTGTCGACAAGCACTCGACCGGCGGAGTCGGCGACACCGTCAGCCTGATCGCGCTGCCCGTGCTTGCCTCGTGCGGCGTGCCCACGGCCAAGCTCACCGGCCGCTCGCTCGGACACAGCGGCGGCACGGCGGACAAGCTGGAGAGCATCCCCGGCGTGTGGCTGGAGCTGGACCGGGACAGGGCCCTAGGCCTTCTCGAACGCTTCGGCATGGCGATCGGCGTGGCCACCGCGCGCATCGCTCCGGCCGACAGGCGTCTGTACGGCCTGAGGGATCGGACCTCGACCGTGAGCTCCGTTCCGCTCGTCGTCGGCAGCATCCTCTCGAAGAAGCTCGCTCTGGGCGCGTCCGGAATCGTGTTCGACGTCAAGACCGGCAGCGGCGGCTTCTTTTCCGACCTCGAGGAGACCCGCGCGCTCGCGTCCGGCCTGGTCTCGATCAGTGCCGCCTGCGGCACGCCGGCGGACTGTGTCCTGAGCGACATGAGTCAGCCGCTGGGCCGCTGGGTCGGCCACACCGCAGAAGTGCGGGAGGCCCTGGACTTCCTGGACGGGGACGGCGACCCGCGGCTGTCCGAAGTGGTGACCGCGGTGTGCCGGAAGGCTGCGCGCCTGATCGGCACGGAGTTGGCGCCGAAGGACATCGAGGCCGTGATCGCAACCGGCGCCGCCCGCGAGAAGCTGATCGACTGGGCCGAGGCCCAGGGCGCTGAAGCGGGCTGGACGGACGGTCTGGACCTGGCGCCGGTCGAGGCGGTGGTCACGGCCTCCAGGTCGGGATACGTCGAGTCCGTCGACTGCAGGCGGATCGGCAGTGCCTTCGCCGAGGCCTGCCGGCCCGACCGCGATCCGAACAGGATCGACCACGCCGTCGCCCTCCGCTATGACGCCCGCCTCGGCCAGAAGGTCGAACGCGGCCAGGAACTCGCCCGGCTGTACGTGCGGCGTGACCCGGAACGGCTGCAAGGCGAGGTCGCGGCGGCGCTCGTCATCGGCGAGCAGATCGAGGCGCCGCCGGCCGTGGCGAAGCAGTGAGGGCCAGAGACTGCCGGCGACCGTCGTCGTGCTACAGTCAGTCACTCCAATGGTTTGACCGGCTCAGGCCCGGCCCGTGTGCCCCGGGCATTGACCCGGACAACGACCAACGGTGCGAACTGTCCTTCAGTCCTTGAAGCTGCCTGATCAGGAACGACGTCACCCCCCCCCCCCCCCCGGTCACGGACGAGCCTGGCTGAACTTGTCGTCCATCCAGGCGCGGGCGAGCGGGGAGTCACCCACTCCGAGCGTCGGCGGGGTGAATGTCGGGGCCTGCACCGACTGCCACCGGCGTTCGTTTGGGCTGATCCACGACTCAGGTGGCGCTCCGCGTCGCTCGCTTCGTTGCAGGCACACGCCGACCACAGCTTTCTCGTTGGCCCTGACGGACGTCTGTTGCTCTCGACCAGCGGCCTGGTGAGCCGTCAGCACGTCGAGAAGCACCTCTTGGGCATAGGATCGAGTACGCGGCCTCGTCCGTCACACGCAGGGTCCTGGCCGTGTCGAATCTGGACGACGAAGTGGAGGCGCTTCATGCCGGCTCGCAGCATCGGATGGCTCGCCGAGCGTTGCAGACTGGCAGCAGGCCGGTTGTTTTCCATTGGACACTCATCTCGTTTCGGTCGTGTCCGCCGTCCGTGGACGGCAGGAGTGCTCGCAGTACTGCTTGGTGCAGGGTCTGCGGCTGCTTCAGACGAGATCCATGAGGGGACGTTCGAGGCCGAACGGATTTTCGAGACACTCGCGCTGAACGGTGCGCATCGTCTGATATCCAGGGGCGACGGGTTCATGGTCCTGGACCGCATGAACCACCGTCTTCTGGAGCTGAGTGCCTCCGGTGATGTCGTACGCCAGTACGGTCGCGTGGATCAGGCGCCGGGTGAGATGCAGTTTCCGTTTGGCTACGCGATCGGCCCTTCTGGCACGATTCGAGTCGTGACCTCCTACGGTCTGTTCCTCGTGCACTCCTTTTCTCCGGACGGAGAGCTGCTGAAGACCATTCAGCAGGGAGCGACACTTGAGGAGGCGGAGATCTACAGGAGTTACTCGATCGCGGCCGACTCTCGCGACCGGTTCTACCTGAACCAGCCGCGGCTGGGGTCAGTCCTCACGGTCTACTCGGCCGAAGGCGAGAAGCAGGCCGCAGTTGGCGATCTGCTGGTCCCGGAGGATGTTTTCCCTGATTGCGACCGGCACATCCGCTGTCGAGATCGCCGCTTTGCCACACGGATCAACCGGGTGGTCATGACCTCGGGCCAGGCAGACTCGATCGTGATGGCTTTCACGGCTGCTCCGATCGTACGCAAGTACTCGGCAAGCGGAGGCCTGGAGTTCGAGACACGGCTTCAGGGCGCCCTGGTCGACGAACTCGTCGAACTCGCCATGCAGGAACCCGAGGCCTGGGAGCCCCACGTCGCCGAGAGCCTGCAGACGGATGGCATCAGTGCACTTGCCATGCTCCAGGACGTGGCCGTGGAACCTCGGACAGGGTTGATCTACTGCCTGGTCGGAAGTCGTCAGTTGCATGTGCTTTCGCGAACCGGAGAGCTCGTGGCCACGCTTGCACAGGTCGAGGGAAGGCCGGGCGTTTCTTCTCTTTCGGTATCGGACGGCACGGCTTATCTGACGACGTTCCTGGCGACCTATCGCGCGACGCTGGACCGCTCGATCCTGGAGAACATCTGATGGTTGTCATGTTCATGAACGGCGTCGCCTCTGTACCGATTGCGTCGGGTGCTGATTGCGTCGCGACGATCGGCGTGGCGTGCGGCGGTCAGAACTACTGCTGCGTGGCGGGTTCCGACTGGTGCATCGCCCGGGATTGCAGTCGTTGATCGGTCTTGCGCCCGTGGGGCCTTGAACGGTGGGTTCGTTGTGGTCGATCGCCCTGAAGCGATGCCGCCTGACCGTGCGCAGTGGCTGGTTTCTGGGGGCCTGGGCCGTTGGCGGCGTGATGGCCGTTGCCACGGTCTCGGTCTCCTGGCTGAACTACCAGGAACGGGTTTCGTTGTTCGAGGCCAGAGAGCTCGCTCGGGCGTTGGCGGTCGACGGGGCCCAGACCTGGCGCGGTGTGGAGCTGGGTGTGGAGCGACCGCCTGCTCCCTTGAGCCTGCTGAGTCGGGGCGTGGGGGAGGAACTGGGATCGAGCGCGACGGTCCGGGGGCGCTTCGGTCCGGTGGCGTACTCCAGGCGCGACGCGCCGGCGACGGACGAGGCCCGGCGGGGGAATCTCGATTTCTCGTGGGCGCTCGCTCTGGTCGTCGGGTTCACGTGCGTGTTCTCGGGTCACGCCGTGATCAACGGGGAGAAGCAGAAGGGCACTCTCAAGCAGCAGCTTGCGCGAGGCCTGCCGCGATCGAGCCTGTTGCTCGGTGAGTTCCTGGGAGGCCTGCTGACGGTCGCCGTGCCATGCGCGGTTCTCTTTCTCGGCTTCTCGACCTGGGCGGTTCTGGCCGGACCGGGACTCGCCGGAGAGGACTGGCCACGTGTCGGGCTCTGGTTCGTGCTGGTCGTCCTGTACGGGTGTTTCTGGCTGGCCGCTTCGCTTGCGTTGTCCGTCGTGTGCCGGGAGCCGGCCACGTCCCTGGTCGCGGGGGTGCTGGCGTGGGCAGTGTCTGCGGCGCTCTATCCGCAGTTGGCGGGGTGGGCTGCTGCCCGGGCGGCGCCGCCGGTGCCGGGGCAGTACGAACACCTGGCGGATACGAGGCCCGGTCTTTCCCCCGGAAGGGCAGGGGCCGAGCGGACATCGGACGACGACCGCGAGCGGTCCCTGGCGCGCCGGAACGTGCGGTCGGCCGAGTATCGGTTGTACCGGCGGTTTGCAGCGCTTCTGCCGGTGACGGCGATGCTCGATGCCGGTCAGGTCCTGGCGGGCACCTCGCCCGCCGATCATGAGTGGTTTCTCCGTCACGTGGACGACGCGGAGCGGTCCTTCCGGGCGTGGCAGGCAGAGAAGCTCGAGCGCTACCCGGAACGGGAGTTCCGAGTGGACAGCCGCGTTCCGCTCGACATCGAAGGCCTGCCCGACCCGGTGTGGCAGGACGCCTCCTTGACCTGGTCGCTTCGTCAGGCGGGGCTGCCGTTAGCCGCACTCCTGTTCGGCGCCACCGGGCTCGTGCTCGTCGCGGGTGTCGGGTTCGAGAGGCTGGACGTCCGCTGAGCGGGCGGGGAATCCGTGCTCGGTCTTCTGATCCGTTGGGAGCTGGTACGGCACCTCCGGAACTACCGGCTCCTGGTGCTCCTCGTGGGCGGTCCGGTGCTGATGGCGGCCGCGGCATTGTCCCACGCCGCGGCCGTTCACGACCAGCGCGCCGCCAGACCCGGCCTGTCTCGGGCAGCGGAGAGTGCAACGAACCTCGAACAGGCCGTCGTGCTGCGCCCGCCTTCACGGCTGGGGTTCCTCGGTGCGGCGCCTCGGGAACAGTGGGGAGAAGCCGCGGTGGTGCGCCCTCACCTCCAGGACGTCATGGAGGCGGACGTCTCGGAGCGCTCGTACCTCTTCGCGGCGGTACCTCTCGACTGGACGGCGGTCGTCATCTTCTTCTACAGCCTGATGGCGGTCGCCGTCAGCTACGACGCGGTGGCTGGAGAGCGGGCCGCCGGGACGCTGCGGGTCCTGGCCAGCCGACCGATCGGGCGGATGCCCCTGCTTCTGGGCAAGATCCTGGGCTGCTTCTTCGTGGTGGCCGGCTCCCTGGTCCTGGGCGCCCTGACCGGGACCCTGGTGGCGGTCGCGGTCTCGGGACAGGGCCTGGTCCTTTCCGACGCTGTCCTGTTGGCGCTCGCGGTGGCGCAGATCCTTGCCTTCCTGTTGGTCAACGTGCTGATCGGGATGGCCGCTTCGGTCACGGCGTCGACGCCGGAGCAGGCCCTGCAGCGAGGCCTGGGAGCGTGGACGGTTCTTGCTCTCGTGGTGCCGGGCCTCGTGGTCGTGACGGGCGCGGCGCTCTACCCGGCGCCCTCCGAACTGGCCTTCCAGCGGAATCTCGCCATTCATGAACAGGGTTACAGAATGCGATTGGGCGTATCTTCCATGTCGGTCACCGAGATCGTGAGGACTCCGGGGATCTCCGTCGCCGAGAAGCACCGTCGTGTCGAGGCTCTGGAAGCGGAGATTCAGGCCGATCAGGAGGCCGCGCTCGCCGAGATGGAACGGGGCTACGCCGAGCTGCGGCGGGACCACCTTCTGCGGTCGGGGCTCCAGGAAGAATGGGCGGCTCGCTGGGGCGCCCTGTCGCCCCACACTCTTCTGCGCCGTTCCCTGAACCGGCTTGCGCTCGCCGGCTCGAGCGGACGCCGGGAGTTCCGGCGCCAGGTCGGGCAGTTCGAGCCGCTCTTCACCGCGTTCGTCCTGGAGCAGCGGCAGGTACACCGGGAAGATGCTCTGGAGAGCGGCCCCAGGACATACACGACCGATGACGACGGCGAGAAGTACGAACTCCGTGGTCTGTCCCGGATCGACTATTCGGAAGTACCGATTGCGGCTGACGACTTTCCCCGATTCACCTGGCGGCCTCCGGGCGCTGCCGCGCTTGCCGCTCGGACGCTTCCCGACCACTTGTGGATGCTTCTGTTCGTGGTAGCGGCGGGCGCCTTCACGCTCTGGCGGTTCCACGGATACGACTGCCGATGACGGGTGCCGGCAGAGGGATTCTCGGAGCGGGACAGAGCGCCGCGATCCTGGGCGGCGTCGCCGTCGTCCTGTTGCTGGGCGCAGCCGAGGAATCACGCTCCCAGCCAGTCCCCAATGCGCCTGGTGCGCCAATCCGCAATGCGCAGGAACGGCGGCTGGAGTTCGCGGAGGCTCGCATCGGTCACGAGGACGCCGAGCGGCGGTTGGCGCGTGCGAGGGAGTTGCACGAGAACGGCCTCATCTCGGAAGCCGACCTCGACACGCACGAAACGAGCCTGCGTCTGGCGGAGGTCCAGATGAGGCGGGCCTGGACGAGGCTGGCCCTCGCCGATCCGGAGATCATCCTCCGCTCGGCGAAGAAGTTCCAGGGTGAAGACGGCGGCGTGCGGGTGGAACTCGATCTGATCGCCCGCTGGACCCTGGGGCTCGAAACGAACGCTGCGAAGGTTGCTGACAGCGGCGTCGGCCAACCGCTGGACCTGCCGGTGATCGATGGCGTCTCGAACGTTGTCATCAGTCTGAAGACGACGCGGGGCTACCAGGAAGGGGTTCTGATCGATCCGACGATCGTCTCGGTGCCCTACGAGCAGCGCGTGCCGCTGATGCCGTTCGACGAGCCCGTGCCGGTGACCTTCGGTCTGCTGCTGCCCGACGTTCAGGAGGTGCTGGTCGAGTTGCGCTACAACGACGAGGTCCATCTTCGCCAGGTGCTGCTGGGCAAGGGCGTCGATGCCGGCGGAGGGCTGGTGATGCGCTCCGAACAGGTCACGCTCGATGTCGAACTGGGCCAGGAAGCCGCCTACGATCTCAGCCTGGAGCGGTTCGACGACCGGAGCGCCATCTACAGCGTGACAGCCGAGGGTCTGCCGCCGGAGATCTCCTTCAAGGCTTCGGATCCCGATTCCGGGGCGTCGTTCAGTCAGGTGTTCTTCCCGGAGCAGGTCATGGACCGGAAGCTGCGGCTGGCGTTGACGATGCCCGGTCGGCCCACCGAGGCGGTGCAGCCGGGACGGGCGATCCGGTTCGCGGTCCGGCTCGATCCGGAAGACGCCGCGGGCGGCGCACGGGGATCCACGCCGGCGGGACGGCTGGAGCTGGCGGTCGTTCCCCGCGGAGTGGCGGAGCTCGAGGTGGAGGCCGCGAACCTGTACCACGAGGTGGCGCGCGGTGATTCCGTTCGTCTCGACGTCCGGGTCGTCAACTCGGGCAGCGGAAACCTGGAACAGGTCGAACTCAGGGTGGACGCGCCGTTCGAATGGTCCACGGAAGTGGCCCCGCAGCTCTTCCCGGCCCTCGAACCGGGGACGGAGGAAACGGCCGTGGTCGTTCTGTTTCCGCCGCCGGACATCGTCGTGGGCGACTACGAGGCGTCGATTCAGGCCGGAAGCCTGTCGGGCGACCAGCTCGTGGAGAGCGTCCCGAAGACCTTCCGCGTGCATGTTGCCGCGACCTCGAATCCGTGGCTCGTCGCCGTGCTCGCGACCGCTGTGGTCGGGGCAGTGGCCGGCGTGACCTGGGCTGGATTGAGACTGAGCAGACGCTGAACGGCAATGGTCGGGAGCGTCGGCTGAACCAGGATCCGGAGAGAGCAAGGCAGGTGGAGAAGTTGAAGCAGGAAACGCAGAGCGAGGCGATGATCGAGGCGGTCGACCTTCGCATGGTGTTCGGGGACGGCACGAAGGCGCTCGACGGGGTGAGCTTCGAGGTTCTCCGAGGCGAGATCTTCGGACTTCTCGGCCCGAACGGCGCTGGCAAGACGACGACGATCAACCTGTTTCTCGACCTCATTCAGCCGACCGGCGGCAAGGCTCTGATCAAGGGAATCGAGGTCGCCCGCGAACCGCGCCGGGCGAAGAGCTGCGTGGAGCTCATCCCCGAGAATGTTGCGCTCTATCCCACCCTGACGGCGATGGAGAACGTGGAGTTCCTTGGCGCCGTCGGCCTCGGGCGGGGGCCGGAACGCGACCGCATCCGGCAGGCGCTGTTGCGGGTCGGCCTGCCGGAGGAGGTCCACGACCGGCGCGTGGCCACGTTCTCCAAGGGAATGCGGCAGAAGACCGGTCTTGCCGTCGCCCTCCTCCGGCAGGCCCCGGTGGTGCTGCTGGACGAGCCGACGTCGGGCCTGGATCCCGCTGCCGCCGCCGACCTGGTCGAGCTGCTCGATCAGCTTCGGAGCGACGGGGCGGCGATCCTCCTGTGTACGCACGACATCTTCCGGGCGCAGCAGCTCTGCGACCGAATCGGCATCATGCGCCAGGGTAGGATGCAGTCCATCCTGGATCGCAAGGTACTCGACGAGAGCGATCTGGAGCAGGTCTATCTGGAGACGATGGTCCAGGTCTGAACCGACAGGCCCGCGGCCGAAGTCGAGCTGCATGCGAGCGGCGATGCATCACGTCCAACGTCGTTGCTCTTCGGTCGAGCATGGCCCCGGATGCGCTCCCTCATCGTGCCTTGTTGGAATCGTGCCTTGTTGACACGCACCCCGCCGCTCTCCCTGCGACCCGGACTTCTGCCGCGGCCTGCTGGATCGGAGCCGTTACGAATCCCGCCACTCCCGCGCCGTTCTGCTCCCGCCGGCCGCGCCGTTCCCGTTGTCGGCGACTGCGACCTGGCTGATCCGTAGGGCGGTCATGTCGCTACACTGCGCCGCGTGAGGGCTTCGATTCTCGCGGTCGGCGATGAGTTGCTCGGAACGGACCGGATCGACACGAACTCGCTGGCGCTGACTGAGGTGCTGAGGCGGCGTGGAGTGGAGCTGGTCTCGAAGGCGGTCGTCGGCGACGACGTAGCCTTGATCGCGGAGACCCTGGATGCGCTTCGGGAGCGGGCGGATCTGCTGCTGGTGACCGGCGGCCTGGGCCCGACGCGGGACGATCTCACACGGGAGGGCCTGGCTCGGCTGCTGGGGCGGTCCGTCGCGGTGGACGAAGCGTTGTGGGACCGGATCGAGCGCGGGTTCCGCAAGCTCGGGCGGCGTATCCCGCAGGTCAACCGCAAGCAGGCGGCGCGGGTCGACGGGGCCGAGATGCTGCCGAATCGCGCCGGCGTGGCGCCCGGCCAGCGGATCGAGGATGCGGCGCCCGTGCCCCGAGGCACGACGTACTTCCTGTTCCCCGGCGTGCCGCGGGAGTTGAAGGCCCTGATTGCGGACGCCCTGGATCCGTGGCTGGCGGTCCGGGCGGAGGACGGCGGGGGCTTCGATCAGGTGGAGGTGAGGGTCTCCTGCCTGCCGGAGTCTGTCGTCGAAGAACGGATCGCGCCGGTGTACGAGCGCTTCGGTGACCAGGACGTGTCCATACTGGCGCGGCCGGGCGAGATCCGGCTGCGGTTGCGGGCCGGCGGTCCTGTCACGGCTCGGGCGCCGCGGCTGGCCGAGATGGAAGCGGCGGTCCGCAAGGCGCTGGGCGATGCGGTCTTCTACGTCGGTGCGGTCGAGGACGGCATCGAGTTCGAGGCTGCGGTCGGCGGCCTGCTGGCGGAACGCGGCGAGACGGTAGCGGTCGCCGAGTCGTGCACGGGCGGCCTGCTCGGCCAGCGGTTGACCGCGGTCGCGGGCAGCAGTGCCTACTTCGTGGGCGGCCTTCTGACCTACTCGAACGAACTGAAGATGCGCCTGCTGGGCGTGCCGCGGGAGACCCTGGCGAAGCACGGCGCGGTATCGAAGCCGACAGCCCTGGCGATGGCGGCAGGTGCGCGGGAACGCTGCGGCAGCGATTACGGAATCGGGATCACGGGTGTCGCGGGTCCGGACGGCGGCACGAGGCTGCGGCCGGTGGGGACCGTGCACATCGCGGTCCGCGGACCGGCAGGCACTGCTGATGCCCGCCCGTTCATGGACGACCCCCCTGGCGTCTGTTCGCACTTCGAGGCGCGCTTTCCCGGGGACCGGGCGCGGGTGCGCCAGCTTTCGACCCAGTTCGCGCTCGAGTTGCTGCGGCGGATGCTGCTGCCGGACGAGACCGAGCGAAGCGTGTTGCCCTGGTCGGCCTCGCCCGGGGAGGGGGCGCCGTGACCGCGAACGGCCTCATCGCCGTCCTGCTGGCGTACGTCCTGGGGTCCGTGCCGTTCAGCTACCTGATCGTGCGGATCCACCGGGGCATCGACGTGCGCACGATCGGCAGCCGAAGCGCCGGCGCCACGAACGTGCTGCGGGCGTCGGGCAAGTGGGCGGCCCTGCTCGCACTGCTGCTCGACGTCGCCAAGGGCGCGACTGCGGTCGTGGCGGCGCGTGCGCTCGAGGTCGGGAGCTGGTGGCTCGCGGCTGCGGCAGCGGCTGCCGTGGCCGGGCACGTGTTTCCGCTCTTTCTCGCCTTTCGCGGCGGCAAGGGCGTCGCCACCGCTGCCGGCGTGCTGGCGCTGCTCGCGCCCTGGGCCGGACTTGGCGCTCTCGCCGTGTTCGTCCTGCTGGTGGCCTGGAAGCGCTACGTATCCCTGGGGTCGATCTCGGCAGCCGTTGCGCTGCCGTTGCTGGTCGGAGCGCAGTGGTTCGGCGGCGCCTTCCGGGATGCGGAGGGTCCGGATCACGGACCGGCGCTGCTGGCTGGCGTGTTCGCGATCGCTGTCCTGGTGATCGCGAGACACCGGAGCAACCTGGTCCGCTTGCGCGCCGGCACGGAGTCCCGGCTGGGGCAGAGGCCGCCGGCCTCGGGAGCTTCCGAAGCACCCGCAGCTTCCGAAGCACCCGAAGCGCCTGCGGCTGGCGCGGCGCCCACGGCCGCCGAGATCGCGGAGGCCGCCGAGTGACGAACGTCACGAACGCGGCCGCAGCCAGCGGCGTCGCCGTGCTCGGTGCCGGGGCCTGGGGCACGGCGCTCGCCGTCCATGCCGCCCGGGCGGGTTCACCGGTGATCCTCTGGGCCCGTTCCCCGGAGTTCGGGGCCGTCCTGGCGGCGGAGCGGGTGAACGAACGTTACCTGCCGGGTGTCGAACTGCCGGCTGGAATCCGGGTGACTTGGGATCTGCGGCAGGCAGCGGCGTGCGGGATCGTGCTGGTCGTCGTGCCGTCGCACGGCTTCCGCGCCGTCGTGCGGTCGTTTCTCGAGGCGCGGCGCGGTGTCGGCGGCGGCGCTCCGTTGCCGGGACGGGTGACCTTCGTTTCCGGCGCCAAGGGCATCGAGTCCGACCACCATGGCGCCTTCCGCTGCATGAGCGACATCTGCCGGGAAGAGGCGGTTTCTTCCGGCACGGACGTGGAGTTCGCCACCATCAGCGGGCCATCGTTTGCTGCCGAGCTCGCTGCCGAGCTGCCGACAGCCTGTGTCGTCGCGGCGGAGTCGGCGGCGGTCGCCGAGCGGCTGCAGTCGCTGCTCTCGGCCGGGGCGCTGCGGCTCTACACGTCGACGGACGTGATCGGCGTGGAGATTGCCGCCGCGGCCAAGAACGTGATCGCGATTGCCGCCGGCGTCCTCGACGGGCTGCGCTACGGATCGAACACGCGCGCTGCGCTGATCACCCGCGGCCTGCACGAGATGATGCGTCTCGGCCTGGCGTGTGGAGGCCGGCCGGCGACCTTCGCCGGCCTCGCCGGTCTCGGCGATCTCGTGCTGACATGCACCGGAGGCCTCTCGCGCAACCGGAGCACGGGCGTCGAGCTGGCCCGGGGCCGTTCGCTCGAGGAGATCGAGGCGGACCGGACCGGGGTCGCCGAAGGAGTGCGCAACTCGCTCGCCCTGCTCGAGCTGGCGGCCGAGAAGAAGGTCGAGTTGCCGATCACGGAGCAGATGGTCGAGATCCTCCATCGAGGCAAGCAACCGGCGGCAGCGATCCGGGATCTGATGCGGCGGGAGCTCAAGGTGGAGTCCGCACTGTGAGTGGAGTCCGCACTGTGACGGCGGGCAGAGGCGGGCGCGAGACGGTCCTCGTGCTCGATTTCGGGGGGCAGTACACGCAGTTGATCGCCCGCAGGATCCGGGAACTCCGGGTCTACTGCGAGATCGTTCCCTTCGACCTGGATGTGGAACGGATCAGGACCCGGCGGCCGATCGGCATCGTGCTCTCCGGGGGGCCGGACAGCGTCTACGAGCAGAACGCGCCGCAGGCCGACCCGGATGTGCTCAGGCTGGGCATCCCGGTGCTCGGCATCTGCTACGGCATGCAGTGGATGGCGCATGTTCTGGGCGGTCGGGTCGCGGCGTCAGGCCAGCGGGAGTACGGCCGCACCCGGATCACCTTGCGGCAGACGTGCGGCGGTCTCTTCACGGGCCTGGAGTCGGAGCAGAACGTGTGGATGTCGCACGGCGATCGGGTGGAGCAGCTGCCGCCGGGCTTCGAAGCGACGGCTTCGACCCTGACGGTGCCGGTGGTAGCGGCCGAAGACAGCGAACGGTCCGTCTTCGGCATCCAGTTCCACCCCGAGGTCACGCACACCGACAGCGGCGCCAGGATGCTACGCAACTTCCTGTACGGCGCTTGCGGCGCTGCGGGCGAGTGGCGCATGGCGTCCTACGCGGACGAAGCGACGGCTGCGATCGAGGCCCGGGTCGGCCCTTCCGACCGGGTTCTCTGCGCTCTCTCGGGAGGCGTCGACTCGGCGGTGGCGGCGAGCCTGGTGCAGCGCGCGGTGGGGGAACGCCTGACCGCGGTGTTCGTCGACAACGGACTTCTGCGCAAGAACGAGTGCGGCGAGGTGGAACGGAGCCTGCGTCAGGGGCTCGCGGACCTGCGGCTCGTCGTCGTCGACGCCGCGCCGGAGTTTCTCGGTGCGCTGGCGGGCATCGCCGATCCGGAAGAGAAACGCCGGACGATCGGTCGGGTCTTCATCGAGGTGTTCCAGCGCGAGGCGGCGAAGCTGGAGCGGACGGTCGAAGGGCCGGGCGCGATCCGTTACCTGGTGCAGGGCACGCTCTATCCGGACGTGATCGAGTCGGTCTCCGCCCTTGGCCCGTCCGCGATGATCAAGAGTCACCACAATGTCGGCGGCCTGCCGGAACGGTTGGGCTTCGAGCTGATCGAGCCGCTGCGCTGCCTGTTCAAGGACGAGGTGCGCCAGCTCGGCCGCGAGCTCGGTCTCGGTTCCGAGTTCCTGGGCCGGCATCCCTTTCCCGGCCCCGGTCTCGGCGTGCGGATTCTGGGCGACGTGACCGCTGAGCGGGTGGCGGTGCTGCAGGAAGCCGACGCGATCTTCATCGAGGAGCTGCGCGCCGCGGGGTTCCACGACCGGGTGAGTCAGGCGCTGGCGGTCCTGCTGCCGGTTCGAAGCGTGGGCGTGATGGGGGACGGCCGCAGCTACGAGAACGTCGTCGCCCTGCGGGCGGTCGAGACGGAGGACTTCATGACGGCTGACTGGAGCCGGCTGCCGCACGAGTTTCTGGGCGGCGTGGCGAGTCGCATCGTGAACGAGGTCGTCGGCGTCAACCGCGTCGTCTACGACCTGACCAGCAAGCCGCCCGGAACGATCGAGTGGGAGTGACGAGCGGCGGCCGGTCTGCCGCTGCGAGCCGGCCGGACTCCATCTCCGCGCCTCCCGGCGGCGGGAGCCGGGCGCGGAGGACGTTCAGTGCCCGCCGGTCGACGCGCCCCGCTTCCTTCTGCGCCGTTTCGGCCGGTCGTCCTCGCTGGTCGACGGCGACAGCTCCGCCGGCAGCCGGACGAGCGAAGTGACGCCGCTGGTCTCGTCCCGTACGCCGACCGCCACGTCGTAGTCGCCTCGCACGAGCTTCATCGACACGTTGAACCAGTAGACGCCGGCCTTCGCCGTCACGCCTCGTCGACCGAGCGTGACCAGCTTCTCCCGCACCGCCGTTCGGCCGCCCCCTTCGCGTTCCAGAGCGAGCAGCCAGAGCCTGAGCCTGGCCCGTGCCCGTTCGGGCCCCGGCAGCTGGAGGATGGCGTCCTCGGGCACAACCACGTTGACGCCGATCCTGTAGCGTTTCCGTGCCGTTCGCTTCGGCAGGTCGAGGCCCACACGGATTTCGAGCGGGTTGTCGAGAGCGCCCAGATACGCGGTGGAGAGCAGGCGGTCCGCCAACCTCTCCGACAACGGCTTGTCGACGTAGTTCCTGCGGTGGCTGACCCTCCGACCCTCTCTGGCGTGGGGCGCCAATTCGACCCGGATGTCTCGCACCTCGCCTCGACGCCGTTCCTCGGGCATGAAGCCCAGGGAGTACGCCGCTTCGAGTTCCGCCGCTGCTTCCGCAATCAGCACGGCCAGGTCGTTCGAGTTGGCGAGCAGCTTGCCGCCGGTCTCCGAAGCGATCCGCTGCATGCCGCTCTGGGCGTTCAGCCGGTGGACCGCGTCGCTCTGCGCCAGCGCCGCTGGCCCCAGCGGAATGGAGACGTCGGCCGCAAGGCCGGCCCTGATGCCCGCCGCGTCGACGGGGTAGAAGGTGACGCGGTTCGCGTTCGCGTGCCGGGCAAGTCGTTCCAGACGCCTGCTCTCGTTGTGGGCAGTGAGTTCCGACCAGAGGCGCGAGGCCGCTCTCCGGTTCGAGGCGCAGTGCTCGTGGGCCAGGAAGCTCCACAACGACTCCCCGGGATTCTCGGGCAGGCTGTCGCTCAGGTAGAAGACGGCCTTCTTGCCCGGGATGCCGCCGAGAGCGCTGACGAGATCGGCGAGTCCGCCGACGGCCACGGCAAGCCGCGTTTCCTCCTCGGCCGCATGGCGGCGGGCGATGGACATGTACGCCCCGTCGCATGCCGGATCGGTCTCGACGATCTGCACGATGGCGCGCCGTCTTGCCAGATGTCGGGTCAGGCCGCGCGCGGCGCCTCGGGGTCGGGCCGCGGCCGCGGCGAGCACGACATCCAGGTCGGGAGTCGGCGTCACCAGGACCTCCAGCCGATTCCGGAACGTGGCCAACATGTAGCGTGCATCCCAGTTCCGCCAGGGAACCACGGCCTCGGCAAGGCGCCTGAGCGCTCGCCGCCGGTGAGGGCTGTGCAGATTCGCATCGTCGAAGTACAGCACGATCGTGAGATTGCCGCCGCCGACCGGCCGGTCGCCAGCGTCGTCACGGAGGGCGGGTTTCTCGGCCGCCGGTTCCCGGGCCAGGTCGAATTCGAATGCGGCGAAGTTCGAGATGCTGACCCGCTCGCCGTCGGCGTAGAGCTCGAAGTCCTCCCGATCAAGCCCGGGCACGGGACGTCCCTTCCGGTCCGTCACCACGACGTCTACCTCCACGACCTCCACGTCGACGGACTCCAGGAACGTCCGGTCCGTTGTCTCGGAGCTCTGGGCCGCGGCGCCCGCGGCGAGCAGCAGCGAGGCGACCGCCGCCAGAGCCATGACCCCGTTCGAGGGCGAAGGCGAGTCCATGAGGCGCTTCGTCGGAGCCTTGCGACGGGATCTGGGCAACGGGCCGTTCCGTCCTCCATGTGTTCCGTGCTCCATGTCCGGATGGCGTTGCGCAGTTTCGCCGACAGGAACGGAAATCCCTCATGCAGGAGATCGAGCACTCGCGCCGTTTCATCCTGTGCTCCCGGAGTATGGCACGCCTCCTGCCCACGCCTCCTGCAACCGCCAAGGTCGGCTTGACAGGACGACATGCACTGCCAGAGATCCCGACCCGGAGGTGAACCAGCAAGCGGTTCCGGCAAGTCTGGCCATCTGGATGCCGTACTCCGCCAGATCCGGCACGGCGGCTCCGGCACGGCGGTTGCTGGCGTGGCAGGAGGTGCGCTCCGCCGTTGCACCGATTGTCGTCTATTCTCGGCGTGTCGTCTGCTTGACGTGACGGCGCACGCGATTCATGGTTCGTCCGTACACAAACCGTCCTGTCTGGTCAGTGGGGGACTGGCGGCCGGGATTCCGCCTGGGCGCTCCAGGTTCTTGCGCCCGGCTCCGGATGGGACGTGCAGTGAGTCCGTCCGTGGTCCGCTCCCGCGCGCGGAGCGCGTGGCGCGACATCGCGCCGCAGCGCGGTCGAGTCTCGCTGGAGTGGTCTTCGTGATCTCGGAGCTGTTCAGCATCGGTCCGCTCTCGGTTTCGCCCTTCGGCGTGATGCTGGTGGCGGCCCTGTTTGCGGCCAGCGTCCAGCTGCGTTGGGGGCTCCGCCAGACGGGCTCGAGTGCCTCCCGCGCCGCGGACGACGCAGCCGCTCTGCTGCTGGCCGGCGCGCTGGGCGGCATCGTCGGCGGCAAGGCGTACTACGCGCTGCTCTACGGGGATTGGCGCCTGCTCTACAGCCGTGCCGGCCTGGTCTGGTACGGCGGGTTTCTGGTCGGTGCGGCGGCGGTGCTTCTGGTCATCCGGTTCCGGCGGATGCCGCCCTGGCGCACCGCCGATGCCGCGGCGCCGGCCCTGGCGCTGGGGTACGGCGTCGGGCGCATCGGTTGCCTGCTGGTCGGCGACGACTACGGCGTGCCTACCGATCTGCCCTGGGGAATGACGTTTCCCGAGGGCCCGATCCCTACCACGGCTGGCGCCCTGCGGCGGGAGTTCGGCGTCGACCTCCCGGCCGACCTGGCGGCGGACGCCCTGGTCGCGGTGCACCCCACCCAGATCTACGAGACCCTGACCGCGCTGCTGATCTTCTGGTTGGGCCGCAGGCTCCTGCAGCGGGGCGCATCGCCGGGCGGCGTCGTGCTGCCGATCGTCGGACTGCTGTCGGTCGAACGCTTCCTGGTCGAGTTCCTGCGCGCCAAGGACGACCGCTTCGTCGGAGCGTTCACCGTGGCGCAACTGATCGCGGCCGCTCTTCTGCTTGTTGTCGCCCTGACATGGCTGCGCCGCCGCCGCGCGTCCTGACCATTGCCGGCTCCGATTCCGCGGGCTGCTCGGGAGTGCCTGCGGATCTGCGGACCTTTGCCGCCTACGGCGTGCACGGCCTGTGCGCGCTGACCGCGGTCACTGCCCAGACTGCGGGCGAAGTGCGGGCCGTCGAACCGGTGGGCGCCGAGCTGCTGCGCCGGCAGCTGGAGGCTGCCGCCGAGATCGGTCTCGACGCGATCAAGATCGGCATGCTCGTCGATGCCTCGACGGTCGAGACGGTCGCGGAGTGGCTGGAGGCCTTGCCGCCGACGCCGGCCGTGCTCGATCCGGTGTTCCGGTCGACGTCGGGTTCGGCGCTGCTGGAAGCCGAGGCTCTTCCCTTGCTCGTGGAGCGGCTGCTGCCGAGATTGCTGCTGGTGACGCCGAATCTGTTCGAGGCGGAGAGGTTGAGCGGCATGGCGATCGGAGGCCCGGACGATGCGCGGGCTGCCGCGCGGCGCATCGAGCGGATGGGGCCAGGCGTCCTGATCACCGGAGGCCACGGCTATTCGGCCGTCGCGGGCGCCGCCGGCTGCGGCAACGGCAGCGACCTGACCGATCTCCTGTTCGACGGGAATCGGTTCGAGGCCTTCGTCCACCCGCGGATTCGCACCCCGTGGCGGCGCGGCACGGGCTGCACCCTGTCCGCCGCCGTCGCGGCGGGTCTCGGCTGGCACATGCCGCTCGAGCGGGCCGTGCAGCGGGCTGTCGCCTTCGTCGAGCGGGCGTTGCGGGGGGCGTACCCGCTTGGCCGCAGCGGTCGCCACGGCGCCCTCGACCCCATGGCGGGGCGTCGAGGCGGTCGAGGCGTTCGATGAGGGGCTCTGTCGTCCGGACGTCCGGAACGGCTCGCGATGGCTCGCGTCCGGAATGGCTCGGGTCGCCGCCGTGTTCTCCTCTGGCGCCGGCCAGCGGCTGAACCGGCGCGCTTCCGTCGCCTATACTCGGCAGTCCATGGATCGAACGTCGCTCTCGTCACTCCCGTTGCGTCCGTCGCCCCTGTCGCGCAGGGGACCGCTTCGTTGCGCCGCGTTCTGGTTGGCGGGGTTGCTGCCGATCGGGGCGGTCGCCGCTTCGGCCCAGGAGAGGCCGTCCGGGACTCCTCGGGCCGTCTTCGAAGAGTCCATCCACGTCAAGGTCGTGGGCGTCCAGGTCTTTGTCCGGGACAAGGACGGGAATCCGGTCACCGGTCTGACCAGGAAGGACTTCATCCTGAGGGAGGGCGAGGATCCGGTCACGATCACGAACTTCCACGAGGTCAGGGAGCGGGTCAAGGTGAGCGACGTTCCCGGCGTCGTGCCGGAGGAACCCGAAGTCCGGTTCGTGGAACGGCCGGGGCTGGAGCGTCGACGCCGCGTGGTGCCGCCGGACGAGCGCCTTCATCTGGTGATCTACGTCGATCACATGAACATCCGGCCGCACAACCGCAACAGGGTCTTCCGGTACGTGCGCGAGTTTCTGCGCAAGGACGTGACGCGGGACGACCTGGTCATGCTGCTGAGCTACAACCGCTCGGTCAAGGTCGAGCGGGACTTCACCAGCGATCCGCAGATGATCGCGAACGCTCTCTACGAGCTCGAGAAGCACACCGGCGGCAGGACGCAGTGGGACTCGGACCGGGCCGACATCATCCGCGACATCGGCGAGGAGGACCGGCACTACGAGTACGTCCAGGGCCGCGTCCGGGTCTACTCGCAGTCGATCTACAACGACATGCAGTTCACGCTAGACGGCCTCAAGGACACCGTCATCTCGCTGGCCGGTCTGCCGGGCCGCAAGGCCTTCATGTACGTCTCGGACGGTCTGCCGATGCGCGCGGGCGCGGACATGTGGGAGGCGCTTGATCAGCGCGGCCGGGCGGTCGACTCCCTGAGCTACAACCAGAATTTCTTCCTCGATTCGCTCCAGTACGACTCGAGTCGGCGATTCACCGACCTGGTCGACACCGCGAACGCGAACGAAGTCTCCTTCTACACCATCGTCGCTGCCGGGCCGATGGGCATCAACTCGCGGGATGCCTCCATGCAGGGCATGGCGTTCACGTCGAACATCGACTCGGTGGCCAGGGACAACGTGCACTCGTCGGTCATGTACATGGCCGAGGAAACCGGGGGTCAGTACATCGTCAACACGAACAACTTCCGCGACGGGCTGAACCGTATCGCTCTCGACTTCACCAGCTACTACTCGCTCGGCTTCCAGCCTGCTCACGCGGGTACGGGCAGGAAGTACAGGCTCCGGGTCCAGCTGACCAACGAGGCGAAGAGGCGTCACGGGTTGCGGGACCGGCACGTGAGGTATCGCGGGAGTTACCGCGACAAGTCGATCGACACGGAGATGACCGAGGGGACCCTGGCGGCGCTCAAGCTCGGTTACGAGAAGAACGACCTGGACATCAGCCTGGTCAAGTCGGACGAGATCCGTCGTGAGGAGAGGGGGCTCTACACCGTCCACGTGGACGTGCGGGTGCCGATCGGCGAGATGACCCTGGTTCCGGTAGGCACGGTCGGGGATCACCTGCTGCGGGCGCGTGTCTGGGTGCAGGCGCTGGCGTCGAACGGCGACATCTCGCCGCCTCAGGTCGAGCCGTTCGAACTCACCATTCCGGCCGAGGATCTGGAGCGGGCGCGGGAGAGCTTCTACACCTACACGCTGCCGCTGATCATGAAGGAAGGCGATCAGCGCCTGACGATCGCGGTGCGGGACGAGGTGGCCGGCCAGACCTCGTTCATCACCCGCAACCTGCGGGTCGGCGCCTGAGGAGCCGTCCGGCCCGCGAGTCCGGCCCGAAGAACCGACCACGGAGGTCGATGCCTCTGGACGTGAAGGCGGTGCGGCAGGAAGGCCTGGGTCTGGCCGGAAGTGCGGGTAGGCTTCTCCCGTGCGGACCCGGGGTCGCCCGGGCGCCGACCGACTACTGCAACCGGGCTCGCATGGAACTGTCCTGTTCCTTGCGCCGCAGAGCCGTGCAGGAAGCTGTGGACATTGCTGGAGCCCTGATCGCCGTGAAGACCACGAAGATCGTCGAGTCACTGAGCGCCCTGAGTGGGCTCGGTGGTGATCTGGCCCGTTCCGCCGTGGCGCTTCTCGAAGCGGAAGTGGATCAACTGCGCTTCGACCTGGCTCGGAACTGGCGCCGCTTTCTGGGCCTCGTCCTGCTTGCTGCGCTGTTGTTCGGCATCGTCTTCTGGACGCTCGGTGCGCTCCTGTTCGCGGCCGGTGCCGGCCTTGCCAGCGCGCTGCCGGTCTGGGCGGCGGCGCTGGTCGTTGCGGCCGGGCTGCTGGTGCTGGCGCTGATCCTGCTGTGGATCCTCCGTGTGCGGGCGCGGCGTCTCGAATCGCCGATGGCTACCGTGAGACGCCGGGTCGGCAGTCACCTGGCATTCTGGCAGGACGTTCTGGGCCAGGCGGCCCGCACCGGCGACACCGGTTCAGGATCGGAACCCGACGATCCGTCCGGAGGCGGAACGGGCGGCGGGGCGGGTGGTCGCCTGGGCGGCGAATCGTGAGTCGTCGTTCGCAGCAGCGCAGGCGTGCGGCTCTGCTGGCGCGTCGACGCGACGACACGAGGGAGGCCGTGGAGCAGATCCGCAGAGCATTCGGCGCGCTCGGAGACACGGGAGCTCCAGCAGAAGTGGGCGGAACGCGCCTGGACAGAGCGCGCGGCTGGCTCCTGCGCAGTTTCCGCGGCAGCGTTCGTACTCGCGCGGCCTGGATGCTGCCTGTCGCGGCGGGTGCAGTCGGGATGGCGATCGCGTGGTCGCTCGGACGCCTCAGGCGCCGCCGGTCCGGATCCGGACGGTCCAGGCCCACGTGCCCCGAGAAGGGGTGAGCACCCTCCTGGTCGACGGTTGTGCGCGCGCGGCCGACGGCACGGTTGGCCGAGCGTCTGCCCCGGCAGTGCCGAGTCTGCGGCCCGCCGCCGCATCGGCCCGGCGCCTGCTGCTCTTTGCCAAGGAGCCGGCGCCCGGTCGGGTGAAGACGCGGATGATCGCGCCGGGCGGGTTGACTGCAGGTCAGGCCGCTTCCCTTCACGCGGCCCTGGTCGCGGACCTGAGCGGGCGTCTCCGGGCAGGCCGCTGGGAGCTGATCCTGATGTGGTCCCTGCCGGAGGGCGGCGATCCGCCGGGCGACCTGACGCCTGTCGGCGTGCCCTGGCGGCGGCAGCATGGAAGTGACCTGGGCGGGCGCCTCTTCCGTGGGCTGGAATGGGCGGCTTCCGGCGCCGGTTGCGTCGCGGCGATCGGCAGCGATCAGCCCGACCTCGATCCGGCGCGAGTGGAGGCGGCGTTCGATCTTCTTGCGTGCGCGCACGACGTGGTCCTCGGCCCGGCGCGGGACGGCGGTTACTACCTGATCGCCTTGCGGCGCGAAGCGCTGCATCGTCGGCTGTTCGACGGCGTGGCGTGGGGCACGCCGGCAGTGCTTCGCGAGACGCTGTCGCGCTGCTGCGGTCTGGGGTTGGAGGTGGGCCTTCTTCCCGAAGAGGAGGATCTCGACACGATTGACGATCTGGCCCGATTCGCGAGCGCTCTGGAGCGCCGTCCCGAGTTGCGGCTCCTGTGCCCGCGAACGGCCGATCTGGTCCGGTCGTGGTCGGCGTGGGCATCGGGAACGGAGAGTCGGGTTTGAGAGTCGTCACCACCGACGAGATGCGCACCGTCGAAGCCTCGGTGATCGACAGTCTTGGCGTGCCGGCGCTGGTGCTGATGGAGAACGCGGCCCGCGCCGCCGCCGACGCCATTGCCGCCTGCTATCCGTGCGCGCGCCGCGTCGCCATCGCCTGCGGCCGGGGCAACAACGGCGGCGACGGTCTGGCCCTGCTGCGCAACCTGACGACGCGGGGGTACGAGGCAACCGCGTTCATCGCCGGATCGCCCGACCGTCTCAGCCTGGAAGCCACGCGGCAGTTCCTGTCCTGCGAGCAGCTCGGTCTGCCGCTGGCTTCGGTGCTCGAACCCGCGGAGTCTGACGCGGTGGGCGCGGAGTTCGACCTCTGGGTCGACGCGCTGTTGGGCACGGGGCTGAATCGGCCGGTGGAGGGCCCGCCGGCCCGATGGGTGGACTGGCTGTGCAGGCGGCGGGGAGACGTTCCGCTGGTCTCGGTGGATCTGCCGACCGGACTCGACGCCTCGACAGCCGTGCCGCCGGGGCCGCATGTCGTCGCCGACCTGACCGTGGCTTTCGGCTTCCCCAAGGTTGCGCATGTGCTGGCGCCCGCGGCGGACGCCTGCGGACGGCTTCGGATCGGCGACCTCGGCGTGCCGTTGCCCGAACCGCCGCCGGGTCCCGAGGCGCTCTACCGGTCGCGGCGGGAAGATCTCGTCGGCCGGCTCGGAGCGCGTCCGCTGGACGGGCACAAGGGCAGCTTCGGTCACGTCGTCGTCGCCGGCGGGTCGAGCGGCTACAGCGGCGCCGTGGTCCTGGCGGCGCGTGCGGCGGTCCGCGGCGGCGCCGGGCTGGTGACGGCAGCGGTGCCCGAACCTCTGGTCGACGTGGTCGACTCCGGCTCGGTCGAGTCCATGACTCTGGGCCTGCCGTCGGAGCGGGGCGGCTGGTCACGGAACGCCGTGGAGCCGTTGCTGCGTGCGATCGCCGAGCGCGCTTCGCCGGGTGCGCTGGCGCTGGGCCCGGGCCTGGGCCTGAGCGACGACGCCCGCGTTCTTGCCCGGCAGGCGCTGGCCCGAAGCGCGGCGCCCGTCGTGCTCGATGCGGACGGCATCTCCGCCTTCTCCGGGGACGCTCGGGCGCTCCGTGCGCGCGACGCCGACCTCGTGATCACGCCTCATCCCGGCGAGCTGGCCCGTCTGCTGGGCGTCAGGACCGACGCCGTCGTGAAGGCCCGTTGGGAGCACGCGCGGACGGCTGCTCGGGAGACCGGGGCGGTGGTCGTCCTCAAGGGCCGGCAGACGCTGATTTCCGATCCCGTTCTCGGCACTTGGGTGAACCCGACCGGCAATCCGGGCATGGCCTCGGGGGGCAGCGGCGACGTCTTGACCGGGGTGATCGCGGCGTTGCTCGCCCAGGGACTGGAACCGCCTTCCGCGGCCAGGATGGGCGTCTACGTTCATGGCCTGGCGGGCGATCTGGCGGCGGCGGCCTGGGGTGAGACGTCGATGGCCGCTTCCGACCTGATCGGCGAGCTGGGAGCGGCGTTCAGGTCGCTCGAACCGCGGGACGAGTCGCGGACTCCGTGTTCGACGCCGGCCGCCGCGCCGTGAGTCTGCGCGTCAGGCCTGACCGGAGAACCGATGAAGCCGCGTTCCTGCCGCGCAGACTCGCGTTCCTGCCGTGCGGAATGATGGCCGTCCCGGAATGATCGTCAGGACCGGAAGCTCCGGAGAGACCCGCAGGTTGGGTATCGAGCTCGCCCGACGGCTGAAGCCGGGCGGTACGGCACTCCTGTTCGGCGAGCTGGGTTCCGGCAAGACGGTTCTCACCCAGGGCATAGCCGAGGGCCTGGGCCTGGACGCGGGGTTGATCCAGTCGCCGACCTTCACGCTCGTTCATGAGCACGACCGCGGCCCGGTACGCCTGGTGCACGTCGACCTCTACCGACTCGAGCCGGAGGAGGTCGAGGGAATCGGGTTGGAGGAGCTGTTGGCCGGCGACGGCGTCAAGGTCGTCGAGTGGGCCGACCGACTGCCGTATCGCGTGCCGGCGCTGGAGGTTCGGCTGGAGCTCGGCCGGGAAGCCGATCAGCGGAGGATCGAGGTCCGCGAAAGCCGTTGCTGACTGCCGCCGCCTGGCCGCCAGGCGCTTCGCGGGCTCGGAGTCCGGCCCAGGTGCCCGACCTCGATCCGACCTCGGCGGCGACCTTGCGCCGCAGAACTCACTCCGTTACGTTTCAGGCCGCCAGCATCGGAATCTCCGACCGGAGCCGGTGCGTTGACTTGCAGAACCAGGAGCCGCAAACCGGGAACAGCGAGAGAAGAACGATGGAAATGGAACGCGTGGGCATCGTCGGCTGCGGTCTCATGGGCCGGGGCATCGCGGAGATCTGTGCACGGGCCGGGATCCGGGTCACCGTGAGGGAGATCAACCAGGAAGCGCTCGAGACGGGACTCGGCGCGGTGCGCAAGTCCCTGGCCAGGAGCCTGGACAAGCGCCGCATCGACTCCGAGGAGCATGACCGGGCGATCGCCAACCTGAGCGGCACCGTCGATCTCGTGGATCTTGCCGGTTCCGACCTGGTGGTCGAGGCGATCGTCGAGGACCTCGAAACGAAGCGCGAGCTGTTCGTATCCCTGGACGGCATCGTCGGGGACGACACGATCTTCGCCAGCAACACGTCGTCGCTGACCCTCACCCAGCTTGCCGCGTCCACGTCGAGGCCGGACCGGTTCGTGGGGCTTCACTTCTTCAACCCGGTGCCGGTGATGCGGCTGGTCGAGGTCGTCCGCACCCTGATGACCTCCGACGAGGCGTACGACACCTGCTGGAATCTCGCTCTGCGGGTCGGCAAGACTCCGGTCGCCTGCAAGGACAATTCCGGCTTCATCGTGAACCGGCTGCTGATTCCGTACCTGCTGGATGCGATCCGCGCCTACGAGAACGGCGTCGGGAGCCTGGAGGACATCGACACCGCGATGAGACTGGGCTGCGGTCATCCGATGGGACCGTTCACGCTCTGCGACTTCATCGGCCTGGACACGATGTACTACGTGGCGAACATCATGTTCGACGAGTACCGGGAAACCCGTTTCGCCCCGCCGACACTGCTCAAGCAGATGGTCCAGGCCGGACAACTGGGGCGCAAGACCGGCAAGGGGTTCTTTGACTACCGCTGAGCCAGCCCAGGCGAAGGCGCAGCTGGTCCTGCCCGAAGGGTCGGTGCAGGCGATCTGCGGCGCGCACGACGAGAACCTGCGGCGGGTCGAGAAGGCGCTCCAGGTGACCCTCGGCGTGCGTGGGTCGTCGGTTCGGATCCAGGGCGAGCCAAGGGCCGTGGGCCAGGCGGAGCGTCTGCTCACCGACCTCGGCACGCTGGCCGCGAGCGGCCGTCGGCTCAGCGGCGGCGACATGGCGACCGCCCTGCGCGTCGTGGCCGAGGAACCGCCGGCCTCGCTGGTCGACTTCTTCGGGACCGCGCCGTTGATCCGGGCTTCGCGCAGGCTGGTCGCTCCGCGCAGTCTGAACCAGAAGCGCTACCTGCGCGCCATGCAGGATCACGATCTGGTCATCTCGACCGGGCCGGCGGGCACGGGCAAGACCTATCTTGCGGTGGCGGTGGCGGCCTCCGCACTCAAGCAGGAGAAGGTACAGCGGATCGTGCTGGCCCGGCCGGCGGTCGAAGCGGGCGAGAAACTCGGGTTTCTCCCGGGCGATCTGGCGGACAAGGTGAACCCCTATCTGCGGCCGCTGTACGATGCTCTCTACGACATCATCGGTTTCAACAGGGTCTCGCGGATGATGGAACGCGAGGTGATCGAAGTGGCGCCGCTCGCCTTCATGCGGGGCCGTTCGCTCAACGACAGCTTCATCATTCTCGACGAGGCGCAGAACACGACGCCCGAACAGATGAAGATGTTCCTGACCCGCATCGGCTTCCGCTCGAAGGCGGTGGTCAACGGGGACATCACCCAGGTCGACCTGCCGTTCGGTCAGCAGTCGGGTCTCAAGCACGCTCTGGAAGTGCTGGCGGGCGAGGAAGGCATCGAGGTCGTTGAGTTCCGAAGGTCCGACGTGGTCCGCCACGAGCTCGTGCAGAGGATCGTCGGCGCCTACGACCGCTGGGAGGCCAGTTTCGGCGCCGACTCGGCGCGGAGCGAGGTCCGGTGAGCGCGTCGGCGAAGACGTCTCGCCAGCGCCGCACCGATCGCCGGCGGGAGGCTCGCAGACGGCTGCGGCGCCGCATGTTCCGCCGTCACGGCGACCGGTTGACCGTCGCCGGCCTGTGGCACTACGTACTGGAACTCGACCTCGTGTGGGTCCCGTTCCTGGTCCTGGTCGGCGCCTGGATCATGATTCCCGCCGGCTTCTTCTTCGGTCCGGACCTTGGCGAGGGCGACATCGCGAACCGCGACTATCACGCGACGCGAGATGTCCTGATCCTGGATGAAGCGACCTCGGAGGAACTGAAGGAGCGGGCCCGCTCCGGTGTCCGGCCGCTGTACGACTTCGACGAAGCCCTGGCCGAGGAAGTCGAGGGCCGGATCGCGCGGCTGTTCGAGATCGAGCGCGGGTTCGATGGCGTCGCCGAGCTGCTGCCGGAGGAGGACGTGGCAGCCGAGCGGCTGCGGCGGCTGAGGGAGGGAAGTGACCTGCGCGTCGACGAAGGGCACGCCGACCTGCTTGCCGTCCGCGTCGGCGGCGGGGACCAGGGCGCGGAACTCGAGGAGCGCCTGGTCAATCTGGTCGGGTTCCTGCTGAGGGCGGGGATCGTGGAGAACAAGGCAACCCTGCTCCAGAACCGGCTTGAGGGCGTGACGCTGCGCAAGCTGCAGACCGGCGAGGAGTCGGTCCAGTTCGACCTGTTCGGCTACCGGGGCTATCCGGGCGACGTGGAGAGCTACCTGGAAGAAGAGGTTGGCCGCTGGGGCGGCTGGTCGCGCGCCGATCGCGAGACGATCGTCGATTTCCTGATGGTCAACCTGACGCCGAACGTCTATCTGAACCTGAACGAGACCCAGGAGCGGCGGAATGCGGCAGCGGACGCGGTCGGCCAGGTGTTCACCCAGATCAGGGTGGGCCAGGTCATCGTGCGCAAGGGCGAGCTGGTCGACCACGAGGCCGCCAGCCTGCTGCAGGAGATGACGGGCAGCGAACGGAAGCTGACCCTGCTTCGATCCCCTCTGGCGTCTGCGCTGCTGCTGGGTCTGGCGGCGGCGTTCCTGTGGATCGCGTTCCGGCGCAAGCGGCTGGTCACGGTGGAGGCCCGCGCCTTCGGCAGCGTCGTCCTGCTCCTGGTCCTGGGTCTTGTGGCGACTCGTTTCGGTTTCGTGGTGGCGGACGCGCTCGCCGCGTCGTTCGAGATCGAGGCGTTCAGTTCCGCGCGCAGCTACGGCTTCGCGATCCCGTTCGCCGCCGTCGCGCTCCTGGTGTCGGTCCTCTACGGGCGCGGCGCCGGGTTGCTTGCCGGCCTGGTCTTCTCGGTTCTCGTCGGGCGTCTCGGATGGGCGGAGACAGGTGCCTCCCCGCTCGGACTCGCGGGAGGCACGATGCTCTACGCCCTGACCGGCAGTCTCGCCGCCGTGATCGCTCTCGACCAGTTGAAACAGCGGTCCGCGTTGATCAGAGCGGGCCTGCTGGTCGGATTCGTCAACATGGCTTCGGTGACCGTGGTGACTCTGCTGGACGAGAACGGCGCCACGATCGCCGGCTGGGGCTTCGAGCTGCTCTGCGGACTTCTTGGCGGCCTGCTGGTCGCGGCCGCGGTCGGTTTCGCGATCCCCGTGTTCGAGGCAGTGCTCTTCCTGACCACCGACATGAAGCTGATGGAGCTCTCCGACACGAACAGTCCGCTCCTGCGGCAGGTTGCCTTCGAGGCGCCCGGGACCTTCCAGCACTCGCTGATGGTCGCCAATCTGGCCAAGGCCGGCTGCGAGGCCGTGGGCGGAAACCCGACGCTGGCGTATGTGGGAGGCCTCTACCACGACATCGGCAAGGTGCGGCGGCCGCGGTACTTCGTGGAGAACCAGCGCGACGGCGACAACCCGCACGACAACCTCGCGCCGTCGATGTCGGCGCTGATCCTGGTCGATCACGTGAAGGAGGGCGTCCGCCTGGCTCGGGAGCACGGCCTGCCGCAGCGGATCGTGGACGCGATCGAACAGCACCACGGCACGCGGGCCTTGGGCTACTTCCTCGCCCGCGCCAGGAAGCGGGCGGCGCCGGGGCAGTCGATCAGCGAGCACCAGTACCACTATCCGGGTCCCGTGCCCCAGAACAAGACGATGGGCGTGCTGATGGTCGCCGATACGGTGGAGGCGGCGAGCCGAACCCTGGAGGACTTCTCCGAGGATTCGATTCGGGAACTGGTGACGCGGCTCCTGGATGACATCGTCGAGCACGGCCAGCTGGATCAGACGGATCTGACACTTTCCGACCTTCGACGGCTGAGCTACACCCTGCAGAACGTCCTGAAGACGGTCCACCATCACCGGGTGGAGTATCCGGGCTTCGAGTGGGGCGCAGAGAACCGGGGTTCGCTCCGGGTTCTTCCCGGCGGCGGGGGCGAATAGCGTCCCGAGCGGCACTGGTCGGAGGCGCGCCCGAGGGCGCGACCGGGAGACAGAAGGCAGAGAAAGAGCATTACGTGGCGACCATCGACCTGCAGGTCGCGGCTGCGGTCGAGGCCGACTGCCGCGCTCACGTTCCCGGGCTTCGCCGGCTGGCGCGCGACCTGGTTGCGGAACTGGCGCCCGGCCGTGCGACCCTGGTCCTGCGCCTCACGGACGACCGCGAGATCCGGGATCTGAACCGCCGCTACCGGCAGGTCGACAGGCCGACCGACGTGCTTTCCTTCCCGGGCGAGACCTCTCCGGAGGGGCGGCACCTGGGCGATGTGGTGATCTCGGTGGAGACGGCGCTGGCCCGTACGCGCGGCGGCCCGGCGCTGCGACGGACAGTCGTGTTGGCACGGGAAGCAGCGCTGCCGCGGGAAGCAGTGCTGTCGCGGGAACTTGGCGTGCTCGCACTGCACGGAGTCCTCCACTGCCTGGGATACGACCACGAGACGGATGACGGTGAGATGGAAGCCCTGGAACGGCAGCTGCGGGAACGCCTCCTGGAACCGCGTACCGAGTGCAAGGAACAGCGCAAGTCCGGCACGGTGGCGCTCGTCGGACGTCCGAACGCGGGCAAATCGACCCTGATGAACCGGATGCTGGGCGAGAAGCTGGCGATCGTCTCCGACAAGCCGCAGACCACGCGCCAGCGGCTGATCGGCATCCTGACCACCAGGCGCGGCCAGATGGTGTTCCACGACACGCCCGGCCTGCACCGGCCCCTGCACCGGCTGAACCGGCGCATGGTTCACGCGGCTTCGTCCGCGCTCAGGGAGGCGGACGTCGTGTGCCTGATTCGGGACGTGTCGGTTCCCTTCGGCAAGGGCGACGCCTACGCTCTCGATCTCGTCCGCGGCGCCGCGGCGGATGGCCTGGAGCGTTCCGTGCTGTGCCTGCTGAACAAGATCGACCGGATCGCGAAGCCGAAGCTCCTGCCCGAGATCGAGCGCTATGCCGCTGGCGGCGTGTTCAGGGAGATCGTGCCCATCTCGGCACTCACCGGGAACGGCGTGGACCAGGTCGTGGAGCTCCTCTGGCGGCAACTTCCGGCAGGTGAGCCGCAGCACGATCCGGAGCTTCTGACCGTGCACACGGAGCGCTTCCTGGTCGCCGAACTGATCCGGGAGAAGGTGCTGGAGCAGACACGGGACGAGTTGCCCTTCACGACCGCAGTCGTCATCGAAGCCTGGGAGGATGCCGGCCGGCGGACCGACCTGCTCGCGCACATCCTGGTCGATCGGGACAGCCACAAGGGCATCGTGATCGGTCGTGGCGGCCGGCGCGTCAAGGAGATCGGGACGGCGGCCCGCCGGGACCTGGAGGACTTCCTGGGGCGGCGGGTGTACCTGGAGCTGCAGGTCAGGACGCACCCGGGATGGCGCGAGGACACGGCGGTGCTCGGCCGGCTGGAAACGGGATAGCGGCCCGCATCGTCTCGGCCGGCCTCGCTGCAGAAACGTCCGATCCAGGGGCCTCCTGTCCACAGAGTTGTTGGCTCGGAGTGGCCCCGCGTCGGAGTGGCCCTGCATCGGAGTGGCCCTTCGTCGGGTTTGCCAACGAAGACGCGGCGAAGGCGAACGGAGGAACCGCTCAGGGTCCAGGCCGCCGGCGCCGTGGCGGCGTCATGGGTTGCCAGTTGATGGGCTCGCTGATAGACAGTCGGCAGGGCGCTGTGGTGCATGCACGACAGTCGGGTGGACGGCTTGGCCGCTTCGCTCGGCGCGGCTCACCGCAGCAACGAACAGCACGGCAAGGAACAGCAAAGGAGGACTTCATGGCAGAGGCTAGCCCCCAGTCGATCATGAGACGGATCCGTGAGGAAGGCGTCCAGATCGTCGACTTCAGGTTCACTGACTTCCCCGGTCTTTGGCAGCACTTCTCGGTACCGGCATGCGAGGTCGAGGAGAGCACGTTCGAGGACGGGCTCGGATTCGACGGTTCGAGCATCCGCGGTTGGCAGGTGATCAACGAGTCGGACATGCTGGTGGTCCCCGAGCCCGGCACCGCTTTCATCGACCCGTTCTTCGAGCACAAGACGCTGGTCCTGACGTGCAACATCGTCGACCCGATCACGCGCGAGAGCTACGGCCGCGATCCGCGCGGCGTCGCCAGGGCGGCCGAGGCCTACGTGCAGTCGACGGGCCTTGCCGACACCGCCTACTTCGGCCCCGAGGCCGAGTTCTTCATCTTCGACGACGTGCGCTTCGACGGCGGCCCGAACTTCGCCTTCTACGAGGTCGACTCCATCGAAGGCCGCTGGAACAGCGGCGCCGACGAAGGCCCGAATCTCGGCTACAAGCCGCGCTACAAGGAGGGCTACTTCCCGGTGCCGCCGACCGACAAGCACCAGGACATGCGCAGCGAGATGATCCTGACGATGGCGGATGTCGGCCTCAACGTCGAGTGCCAGCATCACGAGGTCGGTACCGGCGGTCAGGCCGAGATCGACCTTCGGTTCGCGCCGCTGGTCGAGATGGCGGACGCGATGATGCTCTACAAGTACGTCATCAAGAACACGGCCGCCAAGCACGGCAAGACCGTGACCTTCATGCCGAAGCCCCTGTTCGAGGACAACGGCAGCGGCATGCATACGCACCTCTCGCTCTGGAGGGACGGCGTGCCGTTGTTCGCAGGCGACGGCTATGCCGGCCTGTCCGACATGGCCATGCACGCGATCGGCGGTCTGCTCAGGCACGCGCCGGCGCTGCTTGCCTTCACCAATCCGACCACGAACAGCTACAAGCGTCTGGTGCCGGGCTTCGAGGCGCCGGTGAACCTCGTGTACTCGCAGCGGAACCGGAGCGCCGCAGTGCGGATTCCGATGTACTCGCCGTCGCCCAAGGCGAAGAGGGTCGAGTTCCGTTGCCCGGATCCGAGCTGCAACCCGTATCTCGCATTCGCTGCGCTCCTGATGGCCGCCATCGACGGCATCCAGAACGAGATCGATCCGGGCAGGTCGCTGGACGTGGACATCTACGACCTGTCGCCGGAGGAGAGCCAGGGGGTTCCGACCACGCCGGCGACGCTGGACGAGGCCCTCGATGCGCTCGAGGAGGACCACGAGTTCCTCACGGCCGGCGGCGTGTTCGATGAGGACGTGATCGAGAACCACATCGCGTACAAGCGCGAGAGCGAGTGCCAGGAGGTGTCGCTCAGGCCGCATCCGCACGAGTTCGCGCTCTACTACGACATCTGATCGGGTCTGATCGCGAAACCGGCGCCGTTGTCCGCGCCGGGTGGAAATTCGTGAGGTTCACGGGCCGGCCGTGCAGCGTTGTGCGGCCGGCCTGTTCGGACGCAGTTCGTTCGGTGGCAGCTCATCGGAGGCAGTTCGTCGTCGGCGACGCTTCGGAGGCGGCGCAGGCCTCGGTTGCTGTTACCGTTGCACCTGATTCTGGAACACTCGCATTCGAGAACGCGCGCCGACTGAGAGGCGCGCGTCGTCCGCAGAGGAGGAGGTCCCTTCCGTGCAAGCCTCAGCGATTCGCACCGTTGGCTTCGGGCTGGCGGCCACGTGGACCCTTGCATGGACCGTGACGTGGACTGCGCCGGCGCTGGCCGATGACTGGCCGCAGTGGCGGGGCGCCGACCGTTCCGGCATGTGGCAGGAGGACGGCATCCTGGAGCAGTTCCCCGAGGGGGGGCTCGAGGCCGTCTGGCGGGTGCCCATCCGCGGCGGCTACTCGGGTCCGGTGGTGGCGGACGGCCGGGTGTTCGTGACCGACTGGCAGCGTGTCGAGGGAACACGCGCCATCACGGGCAGGGAACGCGTGCTGGCGCTCGACGAGCAGACCGGCGAACCGCTCTGGAGCCACGAGTGGGACGTGAACTACTCGGCGCTGCAGCAGAGCTACGCGATCGGTCCCCGTTCGACGCCGGCGGTCGACGGCGACAGGCTCCACGTGATGGGCGCCGTGGGCCATCTGATGGCTCTCGACGTCGAGACCGGCGAGGTGATCTGGAGCTACGACTCCGTGGAGCAGGGCAATGCCAGCGTCACGATCTGGGGGTTCTCCAGTTCGCCGCTCGTGCACGGCGACCTGCTGATCCAGATCGTGGGGGCGGAGCCGGACGGCAAGGTGATCGCCTTCGACAAGCACACGGGGGAAGAGGTCTGGCGGTCGCTGTCCTCGGACTGGGAGATGGGCTATGGCCAGCCCATGATCTTCGAAGCCGGCGGCGTGGAGCAGCTCATCGTCTGGGAGCCGAAGGCGGTCAACTCCCTTGATCCGGCGACCGGCGAGGTCTACTGGACGGTTCCCTGGGAGGTGGCCTCGGGCATGACCGTGACGACCCCCGTGATGGACGGCAATCGGCTGCTCTTCAGCCAGTTCTACCGCGGCTCCCTGCTGCTCGAACTCGACTCCGAGAAGCCCGAGGTGCGCGAACTGTGGCGCGGCCAGAGCCGCAGCGAGATGCCGGAGGAGACGCAGGGGCTTCATTCCCTGATCACGACACCGATCCTCGAAGGCGGCACGATCTACGGGGTCTGCAGCTACGGCCAGTTGCGCGGTCTCGACGCGTCGGACGGCTCCCGTCTCTGGGAGAGCGACAAGATGACCCGCCAGGGCCGCTGGGGCACTGCCTTCATGGTGAAGCACGGCGACCGCTGGTTCGTGAACAACGATGTCGGCGACCTGATCATCGCCCGCTTTTCGCGGGACGGCTACGAGGAGATCGATCGCGCCCGGCTGATCGAACCGACCGCGCGATCCGGTTTCGGCCCGCGGAGGCTCTTCGACGCGCTGGTGAACTGGTCTCATCCGGCCTACGCCAACAGCCACGTCATCGCGCGCAACGACGAGGAGATCATCCGTGTCTCCCTGGCCGCCGACTAGCGGGACTTGCGAGTCCACTGGCGGTGTCGGCCTTCCGGCTGGCCCGCGGTTCCCGCATCGGGAACCTGTTCGGGTCGGGCTTGCCGTCGTCCTCGCGTCCACCGCGATTCTCGCCATCCTTCCGGGCACGTCGGCCACTGCCCAGCAGGAATCGGAACGCGGCGGAACGGCGGGCGCGGCCATCGAGACCCAGGACCGTCCGCGAGAAGCACAGGGTCCCGTGGGGGAGCTGGTCTTTCCCCTGGAGCACTGGCACAACCACGGTTCTTCTCTGGTCGAGTTGCCGAACGGCGATCTGCTGGTGGCCTGGTTTCACGGTTCGGGGGAGCGGACCGCCGACGACGTGCGCATTCTGGGCGCTCGTCTGCGCGCCGGCGCCGAGACGTGGAGCGAGCCGTTCCTGCTCGCCGACACGCCGGGCTTCCCGGACACCAACTGCACCCTGCTGCTCGAACCCGTGAGTGCAGGAGGCCACCGGCTGTGGCTGTTCTGGCCCACGATCCAGGCGAACCTGTGGGAAAGCGCGCTGATGAAGCTCAAGGTCTCGACGGACTTCGAGCGGCCGGGCCCGCCGATCTGGCAGTGGCAGGACGTGCTCCACATGAAGCCCGGCGACGGCTTTCACGATCTGGTGGCCAGCAAGACGGACGAGTACTTCCGCAGCCTGGGCTTTGCCGGCGCCGCGGATCCGGCCGCTCCGGAGTCGTCCCGGCGGTGGGCCGCGCACAACCTGGAGCAGGCCGCGGACAAGCTGACGCGGCGGATCGGCTGGTTCACCCGCGCCCATCCGGTCGTCCTGCCGCTGCCTTCGGGCGGCCAGCGGCTCCTTCTGGGCCTCTACTCGGACGGCTTCAGTTTCGCCGCCGCGACCTACAGCGACGACGGCGGTCACAGCTGGACGTTCACGGAGCCGATCGTCGGCGGCGGCAGCATCCAGCCCACCTTCGCCCTTCGACGCGACGGCACCTTGGTTGCCTTCATGCGCGACAACGGGCCGCCGCCCAAGCGCGCCCACGTCGCCGAGTCGAACGATCTGGGCGTCACCTGGTCCGTCGCCCGCGACCATCCCGACCTGGTCGAGACGGGCGCCGGGCTGGAAGTCCTGAAGCTCGACAGCGGTCGCTGGATCGTCGTCCACAACGACATCCCCGACGGCCGCTACCAGCTTGCCGTTTCGGTCTCCGAAGACGAAGGCAGGACCTTCGAGCGGCGGCGCTACATCGAGCGCGAAGAGAAGGGCGTCGGCCGCTACCACTACCCGTCGGTGATCCAGTCCCGCGACGGCCGGATCCACGTGACCTACAGCTACCACGTCGCCGGCGCGCTCGACGACGGCGGCCAGGGCAAGAGCATCAAGCACGTCAGCTTCGACGAGGCCTGGCTGCTCGGCAAGAGCTGAGCCCAGGCAACGGCCAGCACGCAGAACCGGGAGGCTTCCCATGCGCCATCGACTGCCCATGCGTCATCGACTGTCTGCCATCGCGGCCCCGTGTGCCGCGCTCTGTGTCGTCCTGGCCGCCGTGCTTGCGGCCTGTGCCCCTCGGGACACCGGCACCGCGGGCGCCACGGCCACCACGGGCAACGGCACGTTCGCGGGACTCCCTCGCACGTACGCCGAGAGCGTCGGCATGTCGAGCGAGCGTCTGGACCGGATCGGAACGGCGTTCGAGCGCTACGTGGCCGACGGCAAGCTCTCCGGCGTCGTCACCGTCGTCGCGCGCCACGGTCAGGTCGTCCACTTCGAGGCCAGCGGGTATCAGGACGTCGAGGCCGAAGAGCCGATGGGCGAGGACACGATCTTCCGCATGTACTCGATGACCAAGCCGATCGCCTCGGCGGCCGTGATGATCCTCTGGGAGGAGGGGCACTTCCTGCTGTCGACGCCGCTCGCCGCGATTCTCCCCGAGTTCGCGGACGTGCGTGTTCACGTTTCGGGCCAGGGCGAGAACATGGAGACGGCGCCGCCGCGCCGGCCCATCGTCATCCGGGACCTGATGACGCATACCTCCGGCCTGACCTACACCTTCATCCCCAGCCCGGTGGCCGCTTCCTATGCGGCGCAGGGACTCGAGGGCTCGGCCGATGCCGTCCCTCACGACGACCTCGCGCACTACGTCCGGGAGCTGGCGAAACAGCCTCTGGTCGCGCATCCCGGCACGGCCTGGAACTACAGCGTGGGTCTCGAAGTGGCCGGCCGGGTGGTCGAGGTCGTCTCCGGGCAGACGTTCCGGGATTTCCTGAAGGAGCGGATCTTCGACCCGCTCGGCATGGTGGACACGGACTTCTTCGTTCCGGACGAGAAGCTCGACCGCCTGGCCGTCAACTACGCTCCGACGCCGGAGGGCGGCATCGTCGCGCTCGACGATCCCGAGACCAGCGCCTACCGCGAGCCGCCGAAGGTCGAGATGGGCGGCTCCGGCCTGGTCGCCACCGCAGGCGACTATCTGCGGTTCGCCCAGATGCTCGCCAACGGCGGCGCGCTGGACGGCGTGCGGATCCTCGGGCCGCAGACGGTGGCGCTGATCATGGACAACCACCTGGGCTCGGCGTATGGACCGTCGCCCATGTCCAGCCTGAACCTCGACATGGGGATGAGCGAGGGCATGGGCTACGGTCTGGGCGGGTACTCGATCACCGACACCGGGCTCACCGGAATGCCGGCCGCGCCCGGCACCTACGGCTGGGGCGGTGCTGCCTCCACCGATTTCTGGGTCGATCCCGAACAGGACCTCGTCGGGATGGTGCTGACCCAGTTGCTGCCCACCGGCACGTATCCGCTCCGCCCGACGATGGAGGTGCTCGCCTACCAGGCGATCGTGGAGTAGGGGCCAAGGGTCCGAGTCTCCAGCAAGAATGGCCGGACTGTGGACTCGACGACCGTGAGATCGGTCGTGCTCTGCGGAGAGAGGTTGTGAAGCTCCTGCGGGGAGGGCGAGCTCGAGTTCGTCTTCGGCGACGACCGGGCCGCCTTCCTGCTGAAGTTCGGCGTCATTCCTCGGACGGCCAACGCGAGGGTTCCCGCACTCGATGGCCGCCCGAGGTGAAGGGTGAAGTGCGGGCCTTGGAGCGGGCGCGAAGGGAACCGGGCAGGCTCACCCGAGCCTCTCCAGGAGGGCCTCTGTGGCTTGGGCTCCAACCGCGATCAGGAACGTGTCGAGCGGCAGCGTGCCGATCCCGGAATCTGTCGTGTCGGCGTGCTCCACCGAAGCTTGCGGCGTGACCAGGTAGCTGTGCCCTCGCAGGTGAGGGTGCCGCTCGACGAGTGCCCTCAGACCGGCTCGACTGTGGCCGATGGAGGAACCGATCTCGAAGGCGAGGCGTTGACGGGGGTCGTCGAAGATCAGGTCGACTTCATGCCTGCCTTCGCGCCAGTGGTGCGGGCGGATGCCGGAATGGACGGCCAGCGCATGGACGGAGCTGACGGCCAGGTTCTCGAGCAGCACGCCGAGTTCCTGCGGATCGTCCAGCGGCGCAATGCCGCGCTGCAGGGCGGCATTGCGGACCGCTCCGTCCACGAAGTACAGCTTGCGCCCTCGGCGCTGAACCCTGGCCTCGCTGCCGCCGTAGTTCGGCAGCGTGAAGACCAGGAAGGCGCGGACCAGGTAGGAGAGGTAGCGGTCGAGTGTCGGCTGCGAAAGCCCCAGATTCCTGGCCAGTCCGGTGGGCGACAGCAGCCCTGTCACCTACGCCCGCCAGGGTGTAGAGCAGGCGCTCCAGCTTCATCGGTTCGTGGACGCCGAAAGACTGCGGAATGTCCTTGTAGATGGCGCGCTCCACCGCATCCTCGCGGAGGACGCTCTGCGAGTTCAGGAGCATCTCTTCGAGCTTCAGGTCAGGGCGTTCGTGATGCGGGCCGATTCTTCGGTGCGGGAGAATCAGCTCCGGGAACCCGCCGGTCAGCAGGAAGGCAGTGCGCCAGCCGGCCGTGCCCGAAGGCGCCACCACGCCGGGCCGAAGCGTGCGGAGTGTTGCCGCGAACGTCGTCTCCGGCGCCACGCGGTCCAGATCTTCGACGAGGGCGGGTTCGTCGATGAGGCCGGGCTGTTCGACGAGGTCGAGGAACTCGTCGAACAGGCAGGGCATCAGGCGCTGCTCGGACCAACGGCCAACGCCGCTCTCGAGGCGCCGCTGCCTGAGTGATGCCGTGGCGCTGGAAGTCGCCGCGATCCGCACCGGCCACCGCTCGTCGTGGAACGTCTTCAGCCAGAGATCCCAGTCCCTGGCGTAGACGAGTTCGTCCAGCATCGCGTAGACCGGTCGCTCCGCGGTCGCCCCCGCTTGCGTGATGGTCGCACGCATCAGTTGGCCGAGGTCCGCTTGCCGAAGGACGGGGTGGTCCATCCGCAACCAGCGGACCCGCCGAGCCTCGATGCCCGCCGCGAGAAGGCGGCGGACCGTCTGGTACAGGACAGTCGTCTTGCCCACCCGTCGTGGGCCGAGAATCACCTGATAACGGAGTGGGTCGTCACGGAGCAGCCGTCGCCAGAGTGCGCCTGCCAGGGGCCGCTCGATGCGCGGCGCGAGAGACGGCGGCACGATCCCGGTGCCGAGCCAAGGGTTCTGTTCCCTGAAGACTCGCTCTACATCGTCCTCGCCAAGCGTCCAGTCAGCCAATACCGCCTCTCCGGTGTTGGGCCTATCGGACGATCAGCATACACGGGAGTTATGTTGTATTGGGTTTAGCAGAAATCAAGACGTGATCTTGTGGCTTCCGAGGCCTCTCGCACGTGACTGCGAACCGTCGAGATTCCGACGTCGTGGCCCTGACGGTGCAGCCAAGTCGCCGTCAGGAGAAGTCGCTACCCTGCGGAGTACCGGCAGCAGATGATTGATCTGGTCCGGTCCGGGCAGAGCCCTTCCAGTACATCGAAGGCTGGTATAACACGTGTCGTCGGCACTCCGCGATCGGACACAGTCGCCCGTCAACTTCGAGATGAGCTGCCAGCAAGCCGCCTGATTCCCGAGACACGAACTGTCCACGAAAACGGGGCAACTCCATCCCCGGCGAGTCCCACCGCAGTGGCGAGCCTGGACGGCGGTTCGAGGGATGCACGCGGCGATCGGGGAGACGGCGAGCGCCCTTTGGCGGGAGGTCGTGCGGTCGAGGAGGCCGTTACGGGGCCTTGAGCGTCCCTGTTCCTGTACCTTCGGTATGATCAACCGAGGCGTAGGTGGGCTTGGTCCGGCGGTGAAGAACCAGCATCCGGACGGGAAAGACCACCAGCCCGCACGACGACCAGATCAAGACCAACCGGGGCTCTTCGCTTGCTGCGCGAGCGCGAACCGATGTTCCAGGAAGCCTGCCAATACCACCTGAAGACGACGATGCCTATCGTTCTGGCTTGGCGAACAGGAAACGGAAGGGTCCATTCCGGCATCGGAGCCGCGGTGATCCTCAACGAGGACGGGTGGTTCCTCACCGCTGCTCACATCCTGCAGAAGATCAAGAATCTGCACGAAGCGTTCCTTGACCAGCCGGCCTCGAGGAGGCTCTCTCGGAGGCAGCGCAGACAGCGGGTGACAGACTTCGTCGTTACCGTTGGCCCCAGGGAAGCTCAACTGGTCAAGGGTGTGGCCCAGACGAAGGTCGACATCGGCGCCGGGCGCCTTGAAGGGTTCAAACCCTCGCCGGATCTTCACTTTCCGCGGCTACGCATGCGGGAGGTCAAGCAGGGTGAGCTGCTGTGCCGGCTGGGTTTCCCGTTCGTAGAGGCGGTCAAGCCGAAGTGGGACAAAGAGGAACAGCAGTTCGTCTTCACCAACCTCTTCCCGGTGCCGGTATTCGCGAACGAGGGCTTGGTGAGCCGATTTCTTTTGCTGGAACAGGACGCCAAGTGGATCGAGACGAGTACGCCTGGCCTGATGGGGCAAAGCGGTGGCCCCTTGGTGGACACCGAGGGACTCATCTGCGGCATTCAGATCAACACCGAGCACTACCCCCTCGGCTTCGAAGGTAGCGGCCGGAATCAGGTGCTGAACGTGGGAAGAGCGGTTCATGTCGAGACGATCCGGCGTTTCCTCGACGAGCGCAAGATCTCCTACCGGACAGAGGAGGACGACTAGCATGACGACAAACACCACGCTGACCTTTGCCTCGCTCCCCGAGAACCAGACCAAGTTCAAGCTGGTCGATGACCCGAACCAGCCCGGATGGGAAGAGATCCCCGTGCGTGCCGAGGACAAGCGAGAGAGGGATGAGCGCGAAGGTGACCGGCTCTTCGGTACCAGAATCCGTGAAGCGATCAGAGTGCTGTCCAAGCGTCGATGACGTCTGAAAGGCGAACGCGAGATCGTACTCGCATCGTGATGGCGATAGTCGTCAGCCTGACGGTGCTCGGCGTGTCCCTCTACGTCATCCTGAATCCGTCGTACTCCGAGGCTCACTGGGACTGGGCCTTCGGCACGGTCGGCCTGGTGCTTGGGTACTGGCTGAAGTGAGGAGCCTGCGAAACGCCGGCGACTATCGATTTCCGGCGGTTCGCCCGGTTCATGACCGTCTCCAAGTGCAGGAAACGTCGCATACCGGGATGTAGGCGATGTCCGGCGACCACCCGTGGTTGAAGCGCTTGTTCGGCTGGTCGCTGAGCACGTACGGGCACTTCCGACGCTCAGGGAGCGGCGGTGCTGGTCTGCGGCGCGTGGTGGCGCATCGAGTCCCTGCGCTCGCCTTGCGGCGTCTCGCTCGATGCGGGTCCGAACGCCTGCGGGGGCCTGGCCGATCAGTCTGTGGGGAGCGGCAGGAGAAGTTTGCGGTCGATCAGGACCTGGAAGTGCCTCACCGCGGTCAGGGCGAAGTGCCGGTCGTGGTGCAGGATGCCCATCATGGAGCGGGTCGCCGAGCCGATGACGTCGTTGTAGACGCGCCGCGTAGCTCCGGGGGGGGTCCCGGCACTTCGGGGCCGGACCATACGAAGTCGGGGCCTGAGTGGTTGGAAGCGGCTTGTTCCAGGCTCCGGCCCCAGGCCGCGGCAGCGTTCCTGTCGATTCCGAGCTCGCGCCAGAAGCCGAGCAGGCTCAGCACCCGCTCCTCGTGGCTGTTGCTGCCTTGGAGCGTGGCCCGGACGGCGGTGGCCGAGGCGTCCATGCCGAGAATCCGAATACCAGAGCGCCGGCGAGCGTGTTGCGGACGTGCGCAGGAAGCCTGAGAAGCGCCCGGACCGGTTCCTCGCTCATGGCAGGTGGGCCGGTCAATCGACTCGGTCGAAGAAGCCGGCGTTCTTGCCGATGATCGGCACGACGAGGGCTCGGTCGAGGTAGTCGTTGCGCATCTCGCAGGATGTCTCGGCCACCAGCGTGCAGCCGTGACATGCGGCGCCGTGCAGCCACCGCTGCTCCGTGCTCGAATCCGGGACGTGCTGGGCGCAGACCGGGTCGTTCGAGCACAGGGAGGCAATGCGGAGCGCCCGGCGCAGGTGACCTTCGAGGTCGCGGGCCTGTTGCACCAGGCCGCCAAGCGTGCCTTCGGCATCGGAGCTTGCGGTGTAGAGCAGGAGGCCGTGGCGCCTCGCCGCATCGTCGACGTAGATGCGCTCGCGAATCGACGCTGCCGGATAGCCGCAACGCAGGGCGAGTGACTGGATCAGCAGGTGGGCCAGCGTGTGCAGCAGGATGTAGGGGCCGCCGGGGAAGGGCCGCTCCTTCCCGCCGCCCTTTCGCCGCTCGAACCAGCGCTCATGGCCCGCCTGGAGTGCGGCGCAGCGTGCTTCCACTTCCGGCCTCTTGCGCCAGTCCGACACGGCCGAGCCGTTCAGAAGCACGAACACGCCTTCTCCCCGGTTCTCGACCGCCGGAAACCACGTCGGCTCGCTCGCCAGGTCCGCGCGCTCGACATCCGTGTCGTACTCGCCGTCGATGCTCGGCGTCGGGGCCTCGAATCGGGTAAAGCCGGCCAGGGCCGAAACCTCTCGCAGCCGATGCACTTGGACGACCGCCTCCACGCGCGTCTCCAGGTGCTCGCGGAAGGGGCCGTCGCTCGCCTGCCACTGGCGCGCCGGCAGGCGCCGGGCGTGGAACCGGGTGTCCACCGGCACGTCGTCGGCGCAGCTTTCCGGAGCTGTCAGCAGAGCGTCGAGTTCCGCGTGCTTCATCGGCTGGTCTTCCGGGTCGCCGTTCCGGTGCCGAGAGATGGCGGACAATACGTCGGCATCGTCGAACCCGTGCAGGGCAGCGTTGACCTTCGGGATGCCCTTGACGAACGCCTGATGCTCTTCCGTCTCGACGATCTGAAGCGTGTCCCACAGCTCGTCGACCGCCCGATCGACGACCGCTCTCTGCCGTGGCAGGGAGAGGGCCGTGACCACCTGCGGGAACCAGGCGTTCGTGGCAGTGCGGATGAGCAGCCGGCTCGGCAGGTTGCACTCATCGTTCGCGTGGCCGCCAAGCCAGGGACGGGCGCCGTTGCAGGTGCCGAGCGGTCGCTCTTCCAGCGTCTTCGCCTCGTGCATGCCGCGCCAGCTGCCGCAGCTGCAGCGAACGACGAGGTTCGCGAGGTCGCCGCCGGTTCCACGTTCTTCGAGACGCAGTTCGCCTCTGCAATCCGACTTCCCTGCGTGAACGAAGCCGTACCAGTCGATGTCGTCGACGTGGCCGTGTGGACAGCCGCGGACGAATCGGGTGGCCACCACGGGCTTGCCGTCGAACTTGCGGCGATCGTCCAGGGCCTTCCGATGGACGAGCCGACGTGTCGTGCGGCCTGGCCCGTCCCCGGCCGAGAACGTTGTGTCCTGCACCAGAAACCACTCCGGGAAGCGGGGGGACGTGATGCCTGGAGCGTTGGCGCCTGGACGGTCCGGCGCTGCCGGCGGAGCGAACAGGCCCGGCGGCGTGTCCCCGGCGCACCCCCGCAGTCGTGCCGCAAGTCGCGGCTCGTCAATTGCCTCCAGCTGATGAGTCGGCGGCCACCAGTCGAGGCCGCCGACGATTGCCGAGTCCTTCGGCAGGTCGATCAGGGCGCCCGGCCCGTAGGTGGTGATCACCTGACTCCGGCGGACGCTGCCTCTGCCGATGCCCTTGCTGCTTTTGCTGCCCTTGCCCCTGGCCATCAGGGCTCTCCGCTGCCGGCAGGATCCTGGACGTACAGGTGGACTTCGGGTTCCACGTCGCGCAGGGATCGGTTGGCGCGGAACTTCCGGTGGTGTTCCGACTCGAACCTGGTGTCCAGCATCTCCCGCAGCAGGGGCTTGCCGCTCGGTCCTTCGTGGCGCTGGTACTTCACGATGGCTCCGACCTCGCGGTACCCGTCGACAACGCGCTGCCAGGAGTCGAGCAGATCGCCGGTTCGGCTCCTGACGCTCCGGAGCTTCTCTTCCCGCTCGGCGGCGTTCATCGGCTGATCGCGGAGCCGACCGGTGAACGCCTCGACCAGGCAGCGCTCGAGATCCTCGCGTACGTCGGCGAGCCCCGTCAGACCCAGGGCCGGAGTCAGCGACGGCTCGGCGTGGCGGGCAAGCGCTACCAGTGCGCCGGCCATGCCGCGGTCCAGGGCGCGGGCCGCGAACGGCGTCACGCCTCCGGCCTCCACGGCTCTGTAGAACGTCTCGTGGTAGTGGCGGAAGCTCTCGTAGTGAGAGCGGTCCCGGGGCTTGTGGACGTTGAACAGCGTGAGCACCAACCCCGGCCGGTTGTCGTCGCGGCCTACCCGGCTGGTCGCCTGGATGTACTCGGCATTCGTCTTCGGCTGGCCGAGAACGACCATGAGTCCGAGACGCTGGATGTCGAGACCGACCGAGATCATGTTCGTGGCCAGGGCGCAGTCGACGCGTTTCTTCTTGTGGAAGAGCAGGGCAAGACGCTCGCGGGCCTTCGCGGCTTCGGCAGTCGAGACCCGCGAGGTCAGTTCCAGCGGCTCGACGAACCCGGGACGGTCCTGGAAGGTCCTTCGTTCCTGTCCGATCCTGAGTCTCCCGCCGTACCGGCGCAGGGTGTTCTGGACTTCTTCTTCCACGATCCGGCGCGCGCCTCCGAGCTCGCGAAGGCTGTTGAAGTAGGCCAGTACCGTCATGTAGGGGTCGGCGGGGTTGGCCTTGTTTCCGTTGCCGCCGGCGTCGTGGTACGCCTTCTGGGCGGCGGCCATCAGGGGCAGCAGCACCCGGCGCATCATGACCTTCGCGTTCCTGCCCGGCGACGCGATGCCCAGGTAGAGCCGCGCCGCTCTCTCGGTGGGCGGCTTGACCTGAGCGAAGAACGAGTCCCGTCGGCTGAGTCCGGGCGGCGGAAACACCTGCGTTCTCGGACGCCCGAAGAGCGCTTGAATCTGCTGTTGGGCGTGGCGTGTCGTGGCGGTGGAGGCGACGATCCTGGGCTTCGACCCTGGAGCGTCGGCGTGGCGCAGAGCGAGTGCCTCGATCGCCGTCTCGTAGAGGCCGGTCATCGAGCCGAGCGGCCCGGCGATCAGATGCAGCTCGTCCTGGACGATCAGATCGGGTCCAGGCAACGGCGCCGGCAGAGGGCGCCCGCCGCCCGGTTCGGCGGCGCCGTGGAAACCGTGCTCGTCGCAGCGGTCGGCTCCGCCCAGAAGCGCGCCAGACCGTGCTTCCCAGGGCAGTGCCGCGAACTTGTCGACCGTGGCGATCAGGAAGCAGGGCAGCCGCCTGTAGAGCGGTTCGTCGACGGCGACGATCGGCAGCCCGCGGTCGCCGGAGAAGTCGCACTCCCAGTCCGCGCAGGTCACGCGCAGGTTGCGGGGTCTGTCCTGGTCCGGCTCCAGCGAGAAGGAGTCGGGCTCGAACTCCGTGCCGCACCAGGGGCAGCTCTCGAGCGGAACCGGGGCCGGATGACGGCCCGGATCGCGCTTGTAGCGATCCGTCCTGGCGCGCGCCGAGTGGCTGTTGCCGTCGCCCTTGCGGCCGAGGACGTTGGGCGTTGCCGCTTGGCCGACCCAGAGCCCGATCTCGAACGGCCAGTCGCCGTAACGCGCCGGATTGCCTGCCCGCTCCAGTTCCAGGGCGCAGATCATCGCCGCAGCACGCGCCAACTGGTCCAGGGTCAGCAGGCGAAGGGTGTAACGCATGATGACTGACACGCCGCTGCCCGCTCGGCAGCCGTCTTCCGGGTGGTTCAGCCGGCGCAGGACGATCGCGAAGGCCGCCAGGCCCAGGTAGGCTTCCGTCTTGCCGCCGCCGGTGGGGAAGAAGAGCAGATCGACGTACTCGCGGTGCGGGTCCTCCGGGTCGGCGAGGGGAGCGAGGTTGAGCAGGATGAAGGCGAGCTGGAAGGCGCGCCACCTGGGCTCGTCCTCCCCGAAAAGCTTCGGATTCCGCCGCCGGAGCGCCTGGGCGATGGCCCGATTGGCCACGCGGAACGCATCGAGAGCCTGTTCGTCGCGGCAGAGAACGGCGATTCCCCGTTCGATCCGGTCGGCGGCCAACCGCGCCCGCCGCAGGAGTTCCGCGGCGGTGTCGGCGTGGGCGTCGTCGACGGCGCTGGCGTCCGCCTGACGGTCTCCGATCCACTGCCGGTAGGCAGACAGCAGCGGCTGGAGCGCCGCTTCCGCTTCGGCTGCGTTGGCCAGTTCGCCGAGCCGGTCCATCGAGAGGTCGACTCCGGGCGGCTCGAAGGTCTCGGTCTTCTCGACCTGAGCGCCGGGAATCCAGGCCGTGCGTACCGTGCGGCAACTGCCGTCTTCTTCGGTGTCCCACTCGGCCGAGACGTTGTGGCCCGTGGCGTAGTTGGGCGTACGCGCATGGTGCAGGGCCGCTACCCGTTCGTCCCAGTCGTCCTGGGCCGAGCGGGGGTCGGGGCGGCGCAGGAAGGGCCGGCCGCTCCGCACTTCGATCTCGGTCTGGAAGGCGCAGGTCGTTTCCTGCTCGTCAAGCGAGGCGGCAGGCTGCCGGTCGTTCAACAGAAAGACGGTCACTGCCAGGGCGCCGGCTCGAATCGTCTCGAGATGGGGAACGTGCCGGTGCACGACGTGGAGTTTGAGGCCTCCTGAAGCGGGAACGTCGTACTCCACGGGGTCCGCGCCGGCGCCCTGGCCGGTGCTCAAGTCGACCGGGACGACCTCTTCGCGCGGCATCCGCTGCCAGAAGCTGCGGCTGGCGCCGGAGTCGTCTTTCTCTCCGGAGCGGTCGCAGCGCTCGTAGTCGCCCCAGCGCACCGTGACCTGGAAAGTCGGGTCTCCCGCGAGGAAGCTCAGCCCCATCGACGACGGGAAGAACGCCTTCTTCGCCGCCTTCCGGTCCTCGTTCGATTCCTCGGTCAGGCCCGCCCGTTCGGGAACCCCCTCGAGGTCGTCGTCGTCGTCCTCGCCGTCTCGGCTGCCGCTCTGTGCCGCCGGTGTGCCGGACGGAATCAGGAAGCCGGTGAGGTACCAGTTCGATGGCGCCTCGTACACCGGCAGCCGCTCGCTGGCGAGTTCGTGGCCCGCTCCGGGGCCGATGAGATCGAGCTTGAGGGCGTCGACGAGATTCTCACGGACTTCGACGGATGTTGCCGCCGGCGAAACAGCGGCGCCGACTTCGGTCATGCGGCCCAGGTTCTTCGCGGTTCGCGGAGGTCCGGAAGCAGGCGAACGCAAGTCCAGCTCCCGGCTCGGCGAGTGCGAGGTTCCGCCGCTCATGGGTCGCCGCCCCGGTTTTCCGGCTCGGAGTCCACGCGGCCGAGAGGCGGTTGCTGCTCGCCGAACCGAGGGATGGCTGCTGGCGTTCCTCCTTCCGGGTGTCGGTTGCCGGATCTCGCCTCCAGTGCGGCGAGCAGTCCGGCGTCGCGCAGGAAGGACCAGGACTGCGGCGGTCGAAACGCTGGCCTTTCCTCTCGCGGGCACAGCGGCGCTTCGAGCTCGGTGATCTCGGTCAGGGTCAGCGCGGCCACCGCTTCGGCCTTTCCCACGTAAGCGTCGAACTCGCGTCGCCCGATGCCGGCCCGATCGCCGAACGTTCCCCAGATCTCGTCCGGCGTCTCCACGGCGACCGCTTCGAGGCGGGCGGACGCCACCACCTTCCGGCGCGGGCTTGTCGCGTAGATCCAGATCCTGGCCCCGGCGGGCGCACGGACAGCTCGCTTGCGGATCTCGACCGTCTTGCAGCCCGAGACGAGCATGTCAACGTACGGCGGCTTGATCGACATCAGGACGTCGGTCATGAGGCGGGTTCCCCGAAACCTGCCAGGACGATCTTCGGCAGTTGGTCGTGAGTGATGGCTTCCGCCGTGACGTACTCGCAGCCCGCTCCCAGGAGCTTCTCCCGGACCGCCGCCGCGACCATCCGCGGGACCGACGCGATCCAGCGTCTCGAGTTCGTTGCAGGGGACGGGGCAAGGCATGCTGGTCAGGAACGCGCTGGCGTCGCGGCCGGGCGCTCCGCGCCGCCGCATCACGGACCAGGACGGAGTCCGTACTGCGATGATCCCGTGCTCATGCGGCGATGGGCAGCGGCACTCCGCGAAGCCTCCGGCAGCGGCACTCACCGACCGGTGGTTCCGCGTTTCTCGGCCGCGGCCCGTCGGGCGTTGAGTTCGAGCAGGCGTGCCAGGACCTCTTCGCGGGGTTCGTTGGGCCAACGGTAGCGGTACGGGTTTCCTCCTTGTGCTCCAGATACTTCGTCGATCTCGTGGTCGGGGAGGAATTCGCAGTCGGCGGGGATGTCGTTCCAGCCGTAGGCGTCGAGAACGGCGCGGTCCATGGCGGCGTGGAGTCGGCGAAGTTCCGCGATCCGAGGGTCGCGCTCGGAGGGATCGTGGAAGCGGTTGCAGGTCTTTGTCAGGCCCTCGTTGTTCTCGATCATCAGCGCGGCACGAAAGGCGTAGTAGGTCTCACCGGCGGCTTCAAGTGCCGGGTGGGCTTCCCATCCTTTCGGGAAAGGGAAGGTCTCGAAGCAGTCGGAGGGGGTGTAGCGGAGTCGGTCTTCCAGTGACGAACCGAAGAAGCGTGCCCAGATCTCGTGGGGGCGGGCTTGCAGTGCGCAGAAGGCGGCGTGGGTGTCCAGTGGGAACACCGCCAGACTATGGGCAAACACTGTTCTTGATGGAAGAAACGCGAAGGCCGCGTGTGTGGTCGCTCCACAGTTGACCACCAGCACCCGGTCCAAGCCGGCGATGGCGGCGTGGAGACCCGGGCGCTTCTCGGCGTAGTGCCACCAGCGTTCCCGCAGGGCCTTCCGGTTCTGAAGATCGCGAGCTGGCTTCACCTGTTCCTTGACGATGCCCAGCAGCTCCGGCCAGTCCTCCGCCACCGGTCCTGGGTATTCCAGAGGCACGATTCCGTCGCGCTGCCAGTCCCGCCTCCGTCCAGCGTCGGCAGCCTGCCATGTCGCTCCGAGGTCGGCGCGGCGCAGCGGCCAGTCGCGGAAGTTGATGACGAACCGATGGTGCGCATGGGTCGGGCTCGTGTTCACCTCCTTGCCGCCGATGTAAGGGAAGATCGCGCCCCGGTTGCGCGGATTCTCGGCGATCAGCCGCCGCATCTCGGCAAGCGGCGTGGCGACGCCCTTCGTGTCCGTGTCGTCGAAGGTGAAGCCCATCCCGAGGACGATGCTGCCCTGGAAGCTCTTGCCGACGTTCTCGGCAAGGCGGGCGGGATCGTCGTGCCCGCCCCGGTGGAAGAGGAATGCCGTGATCTTCGGTTGCGCAACGCCGTCAAGCGTCCGCGGACCGTGCCAGGCCCCGCGGTGCAGATGAACGACACTGACGATGACGGCGGCCAGTCTCGGCCACGGGACTCGTCGGCGGGCGTTGAAGATCTCGCCGCAGTGCTGGCAGATCCAGCGCAAACCGGTACTGCGGGTGTCGCCCTGGGCGATGGTGTTCGTTGCGATGAGACCGAGCGTTCCGCGCTCGCGCAGGAGCCCGAACGACCTGCGGAAGAAGTGGGCCACCAGATCGGCGTTGCCGTGGCTCCGTTCGTGAAGCTGCTTCAGCCAGTCCTTGTAGCCCGCCGCGTTCGCCTTGGCGATCGTGTTCTTGCCGGCGAATGGTGGATTGCCGACGATCGCGTCGAAGCCGGGGTTCTCGCGTTCTTCCGGAAGGAACACCTCTGGGAACTCGATCTCCCAGTGAAACGGCGCCAGCGGGGGGTTCGCGTTTCGCAGGTGTTCGAGCCAGGTGGCGTAACTCCCAATTTTCGGGGGGCGGACGGTAACAGAGGATCCGAGTGCGGCTGGCGCTCGTGCCGAATGCAACTCGGCAGAAGCTGTGGCGCGGCGTCGGCCGACGCGCCTGGATGCCTGACGCTTGCGGCGTGACTGCCGCACCGAAACGCCTGGGTCGCCCGCGGCGGCCTTGTCAGCCGGAGGCGACTGCAGAGCTTGAGCGAACTCACGCCGCAGCCGTTCCCGCTCCCTGGGCTTTCTTCCTTTGAAGAAGGCGGCCAGCGCCAGATCGCCGCGCGTCTTCACCCGGGCCAAGGCACTGTCGGCTTCATCGAGCCGGTCCCGGAGTTCCCAGTCAGGCGTCTCTGCGGCAGCGTCCTGGATCTCGCGGCGGAGTCGGAGCGCCTTCTCGACCTGGTCGCCGATCCAGGTCGTTTCGATGCCCGCCTGGAAGCGCTTCCGGCCGCCCTTCCAGTGGAACGCCCGAATCTGCTCCAGGTCGAGGCCCACGAGCGAGTCGCCGTGGCGGAAGGCATGGTCGAGGAAGGTCAACGGCTGGTCCCTTGCCAGGGTGGCGAGCCACAGGGAGAGCTTCGCCAGGTCGACGGCGACGGGATTCCGGTCGACGCCGTAGAGGCAGTTGCGTGCCACGAGTCGGCGGGCCTGGATGGTCTCGTCGGTTGCGTCATCGTCGGGCGAGAGCTCGGGCGCGGCGTCGTGGTAGTGCCAGGATTCCACCAGGACGTCGGCCAGCTGGCGGCAGGCCTCGACCAGGAAGGCCCCGGAGCCCATGGCGGGGTCGCAGACCGCCAGGTCGAGGATCTGCTCCGGGCGCGGTACGGGGGCGGCTGCCTCTCGGCACAGGCGAGCCAGAATCGGCTCCAGGGTGTCCCGCACGATCGGACCGGTAAGCGACCTGGGCGTGTAGTGGGCACCGGAACGGCGGCGTTCCTCGCTGGGCTGGAGGATCAGGTCGCCGCGCCGCGCGAGGTCGGGCGTGGCGTTGCGGTCGATCACCGGGTCGAGCGCGGCGTGGAGTTCTTCGAGCGTCCCCGCACCCCGCACGGCCTTCGCGTTCTTCCCGGTCAGCTTCCGGTCGGTCCGTTGCTTCAACCAGCGAAGCCGTTTGCCGGCGGGCTCGGCGAGCAACTCCTCCAGGTTCACGGTGGCCGGGGCGCCGTGCTTCTTCGCCGTCCTGATTGCGGCCGAACGGCCCTCCGCGCGTGCGAGTTCGAAGCCCATCATGGTCTCGTAGACGGAGCCGATCTGCTCGACATCCAGGGCGCGGTAGGAGAGGCGTTCGCCGTCCAGCACGAGCAGCTTCTGCAGCGCCCGGAAGATGGCGCCGTCGGAAACGCGCGGCGCCTCGACGCGCAGGTGGTTCTGGCTGACGCCGATAGGCCGCCCCTCGAGGAAGGCGTAGCGGTCCGGGTCGAACAGGACGCCGTGTCGGGGCGGCAGCCGCAGGCCCGCCGCGTCGGCGCCGTGGTGGATCATTCGAAACAGCGTCAGCAGCCCTGCCCAGGCGCCGTAGCGCTGATCCATCGTGTCGGGGTGCAGCGCGGCATCGGCCCGCAGCCGCTCGTGGAGGCCGCCCAGGGAGTAGTGGCGTTCGAAGGTCCGGTTCGACGGGTTCGACAGAAGGAGACCGCGTTCCTCCGCGTACAGCAGGAACACCAGCCGGAGGATCACGGCAAGCAGGCCGCGGTAGATGTCGTTGCGGTCCGCCCGGAGCTGCTCGTCGAGAAGTTCTCCGCGGGAAGCGTCGTGGGCCGCCTGGAAGCCGCGCAGGAGCTCGTACAGGGCGTGCAGCACCTGGTTCGCGAGCTTCTCGCTGACCTCGTTCTGGTACTTCCGGCTGTCGGCGAGCAGCGCGCCGAGCCGCTGGTTTCCGGGCAGAGCCAGCAACCGGCGCTCGTTCAGCAGCTCCCGGAGCGCGGTGCAGATGGGCCGGCCGGCCACGAGCAGCATGTCGGCGACCCGAAAGTCCATCCAGCCGGAGCTCTCTCCGTGCGGCGCGGAGACGAGGCGGAGCGCATGGCCGTTGAACAGCAGGCCGGCGGGGACTCTCTTCGCGCGGAGCAGGCGCTCCATGCGGCTGTGGGGCGAGGCTTCGAGCCGGTTGGCGCCAGGGACGACCTGGTCGAAATCCAGGCCGCAGTCGATCGTCTGCACCAGCAGTTGCCAGGGCGAGCCGCCGCCTTGCGGCTCGCGCTCGCGGACGGCGAAGTCGGGGCGCAGGGTCTCGCCGTGGTCGGGCAGGTGGAGACCGAGTTCGTCCGGCAGCGGAGCTCCATCGCCGCCGGCAAAGCCCCTGGGTGAGAACTTCCAGTCGAGCACGGTGCGGGCGAACGCCTCGAAATCGGGCAGGAAGGGCTGCGATTCTCCGTCTCCTGAGCCCCGCTGGTGCAGAACGGCTTCCTGCAGGCGCCGCTGGCCTTCCTTGTCGCTCCGCCGGAGCACCACGCCGGCCTTGTCCAGCGCCGGCGCCGAGACCACGAGACCGACCGGCTGAACGAACCCGAGCCATTCCAGGTGGGCGCGCGTGTTCGCGTTCGGTTGGGCCATCGGCTGCGGCGGATCGGGTTGGCGAAACAGGTCTCAGGCCGGATCAGTTCGTTTCGGGCCACAGGTAGACGACGCCGAGCGGCTCCACCGGCGGCACGGCGCGGACTTCATAGAAGTCGCGGACGCGACAGGGCTCGGTCACCAGGTCGTGGTCGAACTGTTCGAGGCGTCGACGCCAAGCGTTCATGTCGGCCAGGAGCTGCCGCTCCTCGGCCTTGCTGAAGGCCAGGGACCGTTGCATCGACGTCGATTCGCGCCGCGCCAGTTCGCGGCTTACGTGCAGACTCTGGCTTTCCAGGGTCTGGCGGAGCTCCCGGCTCTCGCGCGCGCCGCGTTCGCGCAGACGCTCGGTCGCGGTTGCCTGCACTTCGCTGGCACTGGCTTCGAGCTGGGGTCGGAGTTCCTCGATGTCGCGCTTCGCCGAGCGGAGAAGCCGGTGGCAGACGACGTCATGCACCCGGCGGTCACCGGATCGTGCCAGCGATTCCTCCAGCAGTTCGAGGGTGCGGAGCTCTGCCTTGCTGGCGTAGGCGGCGAGCGGAGCGCGGCGCCGGGCTGGTTCGACCCAGCGGGCGGCCACCGTGACGACCTCTTCGTGCAGTCGTTCGGCGCCCTTGCCGTAGAGGGTCAGCCGGCCCAGCAGGACGACCCGGGGGATCGAATCGGCCGACTGGACGAGGCAGGCGCGGGCGAGGTCGTGATGGACGAACCCCTGGGAACGGAAGCGGGCGAGCAGACGCTGGGCGACACGCTGTTCCAGGTGCAGGTGCACCGTGTGGTCGGCGAGAACGCCCGCGTCCTCGAAGACGACCGGGCGCAGCGGCTCGTCCTTGCGCCACTCGGTCAGCTTCTGACCGCGTCGCCGAGGCCGGCGCAGGGAGTCCAGCGTGCCGGCCCAGGTCGGGTCGCGGTGGGTCTGGCCCTCCAGGGCGGGGAAGGTCCAGACCTCGCCGCCGTCTTCGGCGCGGGTGCTCCGCAACGGCCTGGCGCCGGCCAGTTCGAGCGAGCAGGACAGTGCGTCCCGGAAGGCGCTCACCTCGAACCGGACCCACCTGCGAGACCGTTGCAGCAGTCTCCGACAGCGGACGATCTGCTCCTCCAGTTCGTCCCTTCGTTGCCGTGCGGCTTCCAGTTCTTCGTTGGCGAGGCGGCGGCGTCTGGCCCCGACGCTGGCGTCCCGGATCTCCTGGGCCAGCCGTCCGGCGTCGCGATGCCGAATGCCGCTCCTGGTCAGGAGGCGCTCCACCTCGTCGTCGATGACCTGGGAGAGGCTGCCGAGCTCGGCCTTGATCGTCTCGGTCTTTCTGACCAGGACTTCCAGTACGCGGTCCTCGGCCCGCTGGGGCAGAACGAAGTAGCGGCAGCGGACCTCGGGCGCCGGCTGCAGCTTGCGATCGATGCGGCCGTTTCGCTGCTCGATGCGGCCGGGGTTCCACGGCAGGTCGAAGTGGAACAGGTCCGTGCAGTGGGCCTGGAAGTTCAGGCCTTCGCGGGCGGCGTCCGTGGCCAGGAGGATGCGCAGCGGTTCGTCCGCCGGGTCGGCGTTGAACCGGCGCTGGATCTCGCGGCGGCGGGGTCCCCGTGTGAGCCCGTCGATGGTCACGATCCGTTCCTCGGCGCGGTCGGAACACGCAATCGCGGCGTCGAGCATGTTGCGGAGGTAGCGCTTCGTGCCCTCCCGGTTCTCCGTGAAGATCAGCAACCGACGGTCGTTCCAGCGGGGCGGCGACGCGTCGGTGGAGAGCGACCTGCCCCAGGGAGGCAGGCGGGGACAGAGATGCCAGCGGATCCAGTCCACGAGCGCACGGGTCTTTGCGTCGGGTTGGCCGCGAGCGTGTTCGGCGATGCGCTGCATCCGGTCTAGCAGGTCGTTCTCGCGCCGGAGGAAGTCGGCGTGCGAGCGCGACGTGCCGCCGGCAGATTCGGCGGCGGCGTTCAGGTCCTTGATCTGGGCCTGCTCCTCTCCTTCGGCTTCTTCGCCGCTGAAGGCCGCACGATCCTCGTCACCGGCACCTTCGCCGGCCAGCCACGAGCCGGAGATGAAACGGCGCGCCTCGGCATCGACCTCGGCCGGTGGCTCGGCCTCGGCCAGTTTGGCGGTGCTGTCTGCAGTCGCGGCGACGGGATCGTCAGCCGAACGGCGGCCGGTGGCCGCCCCTGCCGCCCCCGCCGCCAGCGGGCCGGCCTGCCGCCGGCGTTTCAGGGTGTTGCGGTGAGTCTTCAGGCTCCGTGCGAAGGCCTCGATGGAGGACAGCAGCCGCTGCTGCAGCCCGACGACGAGCAGGCCGGAGGCAGCCCGGGCCTTGCTCGAGGCCGCCTCGAACCGTTCCTCGCGGGCCTCGCGGTACTCGTCGAGGAGGCGGGACAACAGGAATTCGGGCGCGTCCTCGGGAAGATCGTCGATCCGGACCGGGACCACATGGCGCCTGGGGAAGCCGCCCTGCACCTCACGGATGTCCTCCTTCAGGCGGCGCACCATCACGGCTTCGAGCGATTCCGTCCGTACCGGGACGCCGCGGGTGAAGCGGTTCGGGTCGAGCAGTTCGAGCAGGGTGGAGAAGCTGTTCGAGTGGCCGTTGTGCGGCGTCGCGGAGAGAAACAGCCGGTGCTCGAAGCGGACGCTCAGATCGCGGACGGCGCGGGTGAACTTCGACTCGATGCCGTAGCGGCCGCCGCTCGAAGGCGCGGCGTGATGCGCCTCGTCCAGGATCAGCAGGCTGCCAGGCAGCACCTGCCCAAGCCACTCCCGCATGGGGTCTGCGTAGGTCGGGTCGCGCAGCAGGTTGTGGGAGACCAGGAAGCGGTTGTGGGTGCGCCACGGATTCACGCCGAATCCGCGCTCGCGCCGCATGCGGGTGAAGTACGCCCGGTCGAGGATCTGGAACAGCAGTCCGAAGCGCTCCTCCATCTCGCCTTGCCACTGTTCGAGAACGGAACTCGGCGCCGAAACGACGATCGTCTTCACCTTCTTGCGCAGCAGCAGTTCGCGGGCGATCAGGCCTGCCTCGATCGTCTTGCCCAAGCCGGTGTCGTCGGCGATGAAGAGGTTCACGCGCGGCATCCGCAGCGCCTTGCGCAGCGGCTCCATCTGGTAGGCGTCGAGCTTGATCCCCGCCCGGAAGGGGGCCTGAAAGAGGTCAGGGTCCGTGGCGGTGACGCAATTCCAGCGCAGCGTGTGCAGGAAGGCGGCGAAGCGCCGCGGCGTGTCGAAGCCCTTGGCCGCGAGCTCGCCCCAGCCGGCCTGCCTCAGGATCGAGCGGTCGATCTCGACATCCCAGAACACCTCGATCTCGTCGCCCTGGGCGTCGTCCTCGGCGCAGGCGAGGCGGACGATGGAGGATTCGCCGGGCTTCCCGCCGGGCTGGACCTCCTCGACCAGCCAGCGACGGCTGCGGACGTGGACGAGCTGGCCGACCTCCGGGTCGTGCTCGGGGAGTTCGATGTCGAAGGGGGAGAAGTCGGGCTGGAGGAGGGTCATTCGGCTGCGAGCGAAAACCGGGTTTTGGCCGAGGCTGGCTCCAGTCAGCCGTGACGCTCAGGCGCCTCGGCGACTGCCCTCAGGCAGAACGAGGGGTTGAGGCCGTTCGACAGGCGTTGCGACAACGTCCTGCGGCTCGCCCAAGTCGATCTGGAACGTCTGCGCCGGCGGAGGGACGTGGTGCCGCTCGATGAAGGCTCGCCCGGGCGAACCCGCCCGGCGTCCAGCCATGAAGCTTCGTCGTGTCTCCGTGTACCGGCTCCCGGCTTCGATTCCGCTCACGACAAGGCAACGCAAGTGCGGGAGGGCTGCGAGGCTTCAACCTCGCAGCCCTTTCTCGTCTCGGTCATTCCAGCGACAACCGGTCAGGATGGAACCTGAACACCCGGCGCGAAGAGGGCCGGACTCGGCCCCTCTTCAGCACATGAACGCCTTGGTGTCCGTGATGGCAGCCACGGCAGTGAATCCGGGCGTCTCGAGAGGCGCGCCCTTCGCCGTCTCCCACCAGTAGGACTGACCGTCGGCCGACCAGACCGTCACGCGGTAAGCAATGTCGGTCGCAGGCGCGGAGTAGACCCACCAGTGCTGGTTGATCCGGCATCCGTCCAGCACCTTGACCAGGACCTCGACGTTCTTGGGATCGAAGAAGTAGAAGACCGCGCTGTCCCTGCTCAGGTTCGAGTGGTGCTGGGCATCCTCCCAGAGACCGCTGTTGGGGTCCTGGTATTCGATGCCGACCGTGTAGCCGTTGTCAAGACAGGCCCGGTCGACAGAGCATTCGCCATCGTCCGGATCGGGGTCTGGGTCTGGGTCGGGGTCTGGGTCATCGTCCGGATCGGGGTCTGGGTCTGGGTCGGGGTCTGGGTCATCGTCCGGATCCGGATCGGGATCCGGATCGGGATCCGGGTCCGGGTCTGGATCGGGATCCGGGTCTTGATGTTCAACGCCGAGGCGGAGTCCATACACGGATGGGTTCGTATCCACCTGCCATGCCCCATAGCTCCCGTTGGCCGTTCGTGCAGTGAATGCTCGTTTGCCCCGACTGTTGCTGTCATCAGCCATTATCACGATCCCGTCTTCGGGTCGCCACTCGACAGAGACCCAGACATGCCCGGCCCCGACTGCGGCGCTGCTCAAGTTGCCGACGCGGAAGCAGAAGTACGTGCTGGCTGGCAGTCTCTCGGAGTTGTTCGCAGACCTGGCGATCACGGCCCCTGGAAGCCCTCCGGTGTCTTGTCTGACATACACGTTGAAGCGGAAGGACTGCAACGAATCGCCCGTGTTCCCGAGGCACGCCTCGACCCGGCTGACATTTGCCGGGGACGGGAGGGTGAACCTCTGCGCGAACTTGTTCTCATAGGCAGGCTGCCCACCGATGACTGCGCGCCAATTCTGCTCGAAGCTGTCGTCGTCGTATTGGTACATTACCGTTTCGTGTTCGAAACGCGCAGGCCGGGCTTTGAAAACTGGCAGCCCGGGCTGCTTGAGCACGTCCGCGACGCCGGCAACCGATTCCCCTGGCCCCGAAGACACACGCTCGAAGGCGTTCTCCAGTCCCTGCGCCCTGGAGGCATCAGCCAGCGCGACACCCCCCAGCAGGAACAGCAGGCTGGCAGTCAGGGACCACTGCACTCGATTCGTCTCGTTCTTCACTTCATGTCCTCCTTCCAGACCCAGCAGTCTCACGATGTACTTCTGCATCCGCGAACACCTCGGGCCAGAGGCGGATTCTCGGCGAGTTGCAAGCATTCCTCGAGCCACGTCTCAGGTTCCCCGCACTCGCAAATAGCCAGTCAGCCTCTCCGGGCGCGACCGGATGAGCGAACCGTCAGTGCACCCTTCCGCAACACCCCGGAGTCGAACTGCGCCCTCCAGCGCTGAAAAGAACGCCTCCTTGCCGCTGTGGATACCCTCGAACGCCGGAAGCGTATCGCGCGATGCACGAGTCACGGAATCGTGCCTCCTGTGCGGCCATGCAGCGACGACCAGGGAACGGCCTGAGTTCCTTGCTCATCATGGCCGATTTCGGCCGCCGAGACAGCAGGAGCGGCGCGGCGGGAGTCGGCATCCTCGAACGCCGGTCACCTGGCGCGGGGCGGAGAAGCTGCAAGCCAAGTGCGGGAGGGCTGCGAGGCTTCAACCTCGCAGCCCTTTCTCGTCTCGGTCATTCCAGCGACAACCGTCAGGATGGAAACCTGAACACCTGGCGCGAAGAGGGCCGGACTCGGCCCCTCTTCAGCACATGAACGCCTTGGTGTCCGTGATGGCAGCCACGGCAGTGAATCCGGGCGTCTCGAGAGGCGCGCCCTTCGCCGTCTCCCACCAGTAGGACTGACCGTCGGCCGACCAGACCGTCACGCGGTAAGCGATGTCGGTCGCAGGCGCGGAGTAGACCCACCAGTGCTGGTTGATCCGGCATCCGTCCAGCACCTTGACCAGGACCTCGACGTTCTTGGGATCGAAGAAGTAGAAGACCGCGCTGTCCCTGCTCAGGTTCGAGTGGTGCTCGGCATCCTCCCAGAGACCGCTGTTGGGGTCCTGGTACTCGATGCCGACCGTGTAGCCGTTGTCAAGACAGGCCCGGTCGACGGAGCAGTCGCCATCGTTTGGGTCTGGATCGGGATCGGGATCGGGATCCGGGTCTGGATCGGGATCCGGGTCTGGATCGGGATCCGGGTCTGGATCGGGATCCGGGTCTGGATCGGGATCCGGGTCTGGATCGGGATCGGGATCCGGGTCCGGGTCCTGAGTCTGATGTTCAACGGCGAGGCGGAGTCCATACACGGCTGGGTCCGTATCCACCTGCCATTCCCCATAGTTCCCGCCAGCCGCTCGCGCGTTGAATGCTCGTGTGCCTTGGCTGTTGTTGGTGTCGACCATTATCACGACCCCGTCGTGAAGTCGGGGTCGCCACTCGACAGAGACCCAGACATGCCCGGCCCCGACTGTGGCGCTCAGGTCGGTGACGCGGAAGCAGAAGTACCTGCTTGCCGACAGAGCGGCGCCGTTGTCCACGGAACGGGCGATCACGGCCCCTGGAAGCCCTCCGGTGTCTTGTCTGAGGTACACGTTGTAGCGGAAGGACTGCGACGAATCGCCCGCATTCCCGAGGCACGCCTCGGCCCAGCTGACCGTGCCGGAGGACGGCAGGGTGAACCTCTGCGCCCACTCGTTCTCCTCGGCAGGCTGCCCACCGAAGACCGCACGCCAATTCCCCTCGAAGCTGTCGTCGTCGTATTGGTACACCACCGTCTCGGTAGCCGCCGATACGACACGAGCAGGCCCCTCTTTGAAAACTGGCAGCCCGGGCTGCTTGAGCACGTCCACGACGCCGGCAACCGATTCCCCTGGCCCCGAAGACACACGCTCGAAGGCGTTCTCCAGTCCCTGCGCCCTGGAGGCATCGGCCAGCGCGACACCCCCCAGCAGGTACAGCAGGCTGGCAGTCAGGGACCACTGCACTCGATTCTTCTCGTTCTTCACTTCATGTCCTCCTTCCGGACCCCAGCAATCTCACGATGTACTCCTGATCCGCGAATACCTCTTCTGGGCGAGAGGCGGATTCTCGTCGAGTTGCAAGCATTCCTCGGACCACGTCTCAGGTTCCCCGCATTCGAAGTGGCCAGTCAGCCACTCCGGGCGCGACCGGATGAGCGAACCGTCAGTGCACCCTTCCACAGCACCCCAGGAATCGAGCTGCGCCCTCCAGCGCTGAAGTCCGCGCTTCGGCGGCGACCTGGCGCAGGACGCCTCCGTGCCGCTGTGGATACCTCTGGGCGCCAAAGGCGTATCGCCCCACGCGCGAACCACAGAATCGTGCCTCCTGTCCGGCCACCGCAGCGACGGCAGGGAACAACCTGAGTTCCTTGCTTATCATAGTCGACTCTGGCCGCCGAAACAGCAGGAGCGGCGCGGCGGGAGTCGGCATCCTCGAACGCCGGTCGCCGGCGCGGGGGCGGAGAAGCTGCAAGGCAAGTGCGGGGAGGGCTGCGAGGCTTCAACCTCGCAGCCCTTTCTCGTCTCGGTCATTCCAGCGACAAACCGTCAGGATGGAACCTGAACGCTTGGCGCGAAGAGGGCCGGACTCGGCCCCTCTTCAGCACATGAACGCCTTGGTGTCCGTGATGGCAGCCACGGCAGTGAATCCGGGCGTCTCGAGAGGCGCGCCCTTCGCCGTCTCCCACCAGTAGGACTGACCGTCGGCCGACCAGACCGTCACGCGGTAAGCAATGTCGGTCGCAGGCGCGGAGTAGACCCACCAGTGCTGGTTGATCCGGCATCCGTCCAGCACCTTGACCAGGACCTCGACGTTCTTGGGATCGAAGAAGTAGAAGACCGCGCTGTCCCTGCTCAGGTTCGAGTGGTGCTGGGCATCCTCCCAGAGACCGCTGTTGGGGTCCTGGTATTCGATGCCGACCGTGTAGCCGTTGTCAAGACAGGCCCGGTCGACAGAGCAGTCGCCATCGTTTGGATCGGGATCGGGGTCCGGGTCTGGATCCGGGTCCGGGTCTGGATCCGGGTCTGGATCCGGGTCCGGGTCTGGATCCGGGTCCGGGTCTGGATCGGGGTCCTGAGTCTGATGTTCAACGCCGAGGCGGAGTCCATACACGCTTGGTTCTGTATCGACCTTCCATCCCACATAGCTCCCGCCAGCCGTTCGTCCGTTGAATGCTTGCTTGCCCCGGTTGTTGCTGGTATCGACCATTATCACGACCCCGTCGTGAAGTTGGGGTGACCACTCGACAGAGACCCAAACGTGTCCGGCCCCGACTGTGGCACTCAGGTCGGTGACGCGATAGCAGAAGTACGTGGATACTACAAGGGACCCTTCGTTGTCCACGGAACGGGCGATCACGGCCCCTGGAAGCCCTCCGGTGTCTTGTCTGACGTACACGTTGTAGCTGAAGTACTCTGGCGAATCGCCCCCGTTCCCGAGGCACACCTCGGCCCAACTGACAGTGCCGGAGGACGGCAGGGTGAACCTCTGCGCCCACTCGTTCTCCTCGGCAGGCTGCCCACCGATGAGCGCACGCCAATTCCCCTCGAAGCTGTCGTCGTCGTATTGGTACACCACCGTCTCGGTAGCCGCCGATACGACACGAGCAGGCCCCTCTTTGGAAACTGGCGGCCCAGGCTGCTTGAGCACGTCCGCGACCCCGGCAACCGATTCCCCTGGCCCCGAAGACACGCGCTCGAAGGCGTGCTCCAGTCCCTGCGCCCTGGAGGCATCGGCCAGCGCGACACCCCCCAGCAGGTACAGCAGGCTGGCAGTCAGGGACCACTGCACTCGATTCTTCTCGTTCTTCACTTCATGTCCTCCTTCCGGACCCCAGCAATCTCACGATGTACTCCTGATCCGCGAATACCTCTTCTGGGCGAGAGGCGGATTCTCGTCGAGTTGCAAGCATTCCTCGGACCACGTCTCAGGTTCCCCGCATTCGAAGTTCCCCGCATTCGAAGTGGCCAGTCAGCCACTCCGGGCGCGACCGGATGAGCGAACCGTCAGTGCACCCTTCCACAGCACCCCAGGAATCGAGCTGCGCCCTCCAGCGCTGAAGTCCGCGCTTCGGCGGCGACCTGGCGCAGGACGCCTCCGTGCCGCTGTGGATACCTCTGGGCGCCAAAGGCGTATCGCCCCACGCGCGAACCACAGAAGCGTGCCTCCTGTCCGGCCACCGCAGCGGCGGCAGGGAACAACCTGAGTTCCTTGCTTATCATAGTCGACTCTGGTCGCCGAAACAGCAGGAGTGGCGGGGCGGCTTCGACGAGAGCTGCGCACTCGTCCGACGTCGGCGTTTCGATCGTGGGCGGAGTCGCGCCTTCGAGCAGGTGGCAGAGCCCCGTCAGGTGGCGTTCGGCGATTCTCTGCCAGTAGCCGAGGACGGGCAACTCCCGGGTATCGGTCTTCGTGGCCGCCAGGGCGAAGAGAGCTTCGCGCCAGTCAGCCCTGAAGGCGCGCTGGAACCGCTGCAGCCGGCCCGGAACCGCCTGGGCGCGACCGGCCGTCCAGCGAAGGTCGCCGGTCGGCGTCAGTCCGAGGGCCACGCCTGCTCAGGCGTACTTCGCGGCGGCGGCCTGCTCGCGGAGCGCTGTCGGATTCCCCAGCATCTGGCGGTCGTAGCCCACCCGCTTGTAGAAGATGTGCATGTCGCACTCGTGGGTGAAGCCGATGCCGCCGAAGACCTGAGTGGTCATCGTGACGGCCTGGCTTGCCACGTCGGTGGCGTGGGCCTTGAGCAGGGGGGCGAAGTGGTCGATCTCGTCCGATCCCCGGTCCCAGGCGTCTGCGGTGTACCAGAGCAGGGACTGCACGGGCTCGACTTCGGCGAGAACCTCGGCGCAGATGTGCTTGACTGCCTGGAACGAGCCGATGATGCGCTCGAACTGCTTGCGCTCCCTGGCGTAGTCGACCGCGATGTGCAGCCCCTGCTGGGCGGCGCCCAAGGCGTCGGCGGCCAGGGCGATCCGGGCCGCGTGGACGGCGCGCCTGGTGCCGTCTGCATGGCCGCCGAGGCTTTCCGCGTCGTTCAGGTCGACGCCGCAGAACGTGACTTCGGCGACCCGACGGGTTTCGTCGACCGTCTGCAGCGGCTCGGCGTCGATCCGCTCGTGGGTTGCCTCGAGCAGGTGGAGGCTGCCGCCGGATTCGAGCAGGAAAGCGTCCGCCCAGGCGGCGTCGGGCAGGTAGAGCACGGTTCCGTCCACGCGGCCGTCGCGGATCGGGGCGTCGAGGATCGGCGTGATCACGGTGCGCCCTTCGGCGATCCCTTCGAGCAGGCCATTCCGGCGCACGCTGCCGTCGGCGCCCGCGATCAGCAGCGGCGCCAGGACACACGAGGAATGGAAGTTCACCGGCGCCGCGGCGCGCCCGATCTCCTGAGCGGCGATTCCGGCCTCCTGCATCCCGAGTCCCGAACCGCCCGAGTCGGCGTCGATCAGGAGGCCGGCGATCCCCTGGTCTGCAAGCTGGCCGTGAATGGCGTCGTCGTGCCCCGATTCCGATTCCATCACGCGGCGGACGCGCTTGATGCCCACCTCCTGGGCAAGAAAGCGGGCGATCGAATCTCGAACCATCTCTTGCGGCCGGGTCAGTCCGAAGTCCATGCCGGAGTCCCCTCTGCAGGCGTCTTGCGTGGGCGTTCTGGGCGGGCGCGGTGCGGCGTCAGGCCGCTGCCGGTCTCGGCTCCCGGGGCAGTCCGAGGCCGCGCTCGCCGATGATGTTCTTCTGGATCTGGGCAGTGCCGCCGCCGATGATCAGGCCCAGGGCGTACATGTAGTTCCTTTGCCAGTTGCCGTGGTCGCGGACGTGCTTCGAGCCGCGCTTGAGGACGCCGCGCTCGGCCATGGCGTCGATCGCCAGGGCGCAGATGTCGTAGTTCAACTGGCAGTTGTTCAGCTTGACGATCAGCCCCCCGGCACCGGAGTCCCGCTTCTTCAGCCGGTCGGTGAGCAGGCGCAGCTGGTGGTACTTCATCGCCTGCGTTCGGCCCGCCAGCTCGAGCAGCCGGTCTCGGTAGACGGGCGATTCGATCAGTCCCGTCTCGCGCAGGATGTCGAAACAGCCGTCGAGGTAGTTCTCGGTCGCGTTCGAGCGCCCGAGCATGTTGCGCTCGAAGCGCAGGGTGTAGGTGCCGACTTCCCAGCCCTGGCCCGGGCGGCCGATCACGTTCGTTGCGGGAACCCGCGCGTCGGTGAAGAAGACCTCGTTGAAGGAGGCATCGCCGGTCATCGTCATCAGCGGCCGCACCTCGAGGCCGGGCGTGTCCATCGGAAGGACGATGTAGCTGATGCCGCCGTGCTTTCCGGCGTCCGGTTCGCTGCGGACCAGGGCGAACATCATGTCGGCCTCGCGGGCGCCGCTGGTCCAGATCTTCTGCCCGTTGATCACGTACTCGTCGCCGTCCAGCACCGCGGCAGTGCGCAGCGACGCCAGGTCGGAGCCGGATCCCGGTTCGCTGTATCCCTGGCACCAGATCAGATCGCCGCGGATCGTGGGCCGGATCAGATCCTGCTTCTGGTCTTCGCGGCCGAAGTGCAGCAGGGTCGGAACGAACATGCTGATGCCCTGGTTCTCCATGCCCAGGGAGATGCCGGCGCTCTGGAACTCCTCCTCGATCACCAGGCTGGCCAGGGCATCGGGCTCGTGGCCGCCGCCGCCGTAACGCCGCGGGATCTCGCGCCCGGCGTAGCCGGCGTCCACGAGTCGTTGCTGCCATGCGAGGACCTGTCTGCGGACCTCGGAGGCCTCACCGGAGAAGCCGGGTCCTGCCGGCACGGCAGCGTCCTCGTTGGCGGTCAGAAAGGACCGGACCTCCTCGCGGAGCTCGTCGTACCGGGAACCGATCGATGTGTCCATGGTGTGGTCACTCTATCGTGCGCGGACTGTGGCGGAGGGTGCACGGACTGCGGGCAGACCCGGCACGGACGTGCGCGGAGAGGCTCCCGCCGGTTGGGCCACTCGGAGAGCTCCGGGGCGTTCGGAGTAAGCTCTGGTGTCCAACGGTTTCCAGAAGGTGGCTGACGAAGACTGGCGGCGGGGGCGAGATGAGCAACGACTCGAGCTACAAGACGGTTGGAGGGGGCTTGGCGACAGCAGCAGGGGACGCCGGCCGGCAAACGCCGCCCAGCCGTGATGCCTTGCGTCTGGACCGTTTGCGCCAGGCGGCTTCGGCGGCTGGCGTCGATGCGGTCGTCCTGACCCCGGCCGCCACGATGAGGTGGCTGCTGGGCCGCGCGTTCGAAGCCCACGAGCGGCTCTTCCTGCTCATCGTGCCGACGTCCGACGCGGCGGCGGCGGTGGTGCCGGCCCTGGAAGAGGCGAACTTCCGCGGTGCGGCGCCGTCAGTGGAGTCGCTTCATCTCTGGGACGACGCAGACGGTCCCGAGCAGGCAGCCGCCCAGGCGTTTCGGTGCCTGGACAAGGCATCCCGCGTGGCGGTGGAGCCGTTGAGCCTGCGCTACATGGAGTTCGAGCACGTGCGCCGTGAACTCCCGAACGCGCAGATCGAGAGCGCCGAGAGGATCGTGGCCGCGTTCCGGCTCAGGAAGAGCGACGAAGAAGCGGCGATGATGAAGAGAGCGTCGAAGATCGCGGAGGCGGCGCTCGAGTTCACCCTGCGCGATGTGCGTCCGGGGCGCAAGGAGGTCGAGATCGCATCCAAGCTGTCGAGCGAGTTGCTGCGGCGGGGCGGGGGCGGCATCTCGTTCGGGCCGATCGTCCTGAGCGGGCCCAAGTCGGCGTTGCCGCACGGGGCGCCGGACGATCGCGAGATGCAGGAAGGCGAGTTCCTCCTGATCGACTTCGGAACCTCTTTCGACGGCTATCACTGCGACATCACGCGCACCTTCGTGGTCAGCGGTTCGCCCACGGACCGGATGCGGGAGGTCTACGAAGCGGTCCTGCAGGCGAACATCCGCGGCGTCGCGGCGTCCCGTCCCGGAGTGACCTACGACTACGTCCACGGCAACTGCCAGGCGAATCTCCAGGCCCCCCGTTTCAAGGAGTTCATGACCCATCGCACCGGCCACGGTCTCGGCCTCGAGATTCACGAACCGCCCTCGGTAATGGCCGGCAACGAGGACATTGTCGAAGAAGGCGCCGTGTTCACGATCGAGCCGGGTCTCTACCTCGACGGCTGGGGCGGAGTACGCATCGAAGACAACGTCCGCGTCACGAACATCGGCTCCGAGCTCCTCTCCTCCTCGCCCCGCGAGCTGCGCATCCTGGGCGCCTGATCGGTCGGACTGCCGGGCCTGTCGGCGTTCGCTCCGCGGCGTCTGCCAGCATCCCGGCGAGGTGTGGCGCTGCGCCCCGGAACCTCGGGCCGGAACAGCATCGGGCCGGAACAGCGCCGGGCCGGAACTTCGGGCGAGAGCTGGAGCTAGAAGTGGAGATGGAGGCCGATCTGGCCGCGGCGGCTGTCGGCGAGGCCGCTGCGGATCGTGCCGTCGAAGTTGAAGAGCAGGGAGCCCTGGGAGACGTCCTGGCGGTTGTCGGCGTTGGTCACGTTGAAGATCTCGAAGACCGGTTCCAAGGTGACGCCGCGGCCCAGGATGAAGGGGCGTGAGAGGCGGATGTCCCAGGTCAGGAAGTCGTTCTCGCGGCGCAGCGTGTTGCGCTGCAGGATGCTGCCGTCGGCGCAGATGCGGTCGGACGGCTGGGCGGCCCGCTGGCCCGGGTTGGCGCACGACTCCGACACCGGCGACGCCGACAGATAACGGAACACGTTGCTGAACCGGATGTCGCGGGGCAGCGCGAAGAGCAGGTAGCCGGCGACCTGATGCCGGCGGTCGCGGTCCGACCATCCGAACTCCGGTCCCAGGTTCGTGGGGTCGGCGTAGCGGAAGGTGAAGGGGTCGCGCTCGTTGTCGTCGTCGGAGCGGTCGCGGCTCAGGGTGTAGTTCACTTCGAAGGTCAGGAGTCCGTCGAAGGCGTCCGTGCCGCGCAGGGTTGCCGTCAGACCGTGGTAACGGGAGCGTGCGGAGCTCTCCGTGTTGGTCAGGGCGTTGATGCCGCCGCCGCCCGGATGCGTGCCGATGCCGAACGGGGAACCGAAGCGGACATGGTTGCGGTCCACGAAGCGGAAGAGCTCGTCGGTCCGCGCGTGCTGGTAGGCGAGTTCGGCGGTCAGGCCGCGGCCCAGGCGGCGCTCGAAGCCGGCGCCGAACGACCAGGTCTCGGGCAGTTCCAGGTCCCGGTCGACGACCGTGATGTCGGGCAGGAAGGGCAGCGTGTCCGAACCGTCGATCTGCTCGTCGATGGGCGGTGCCGGCCCCAGTGCCGGCGAGTCGGCGCTGCTTCGGAAGAGGACCTGCTGGAACGCGCCGTTCGTGGTTCGCGGGCCGGCCAGCACCAGGCTCGGTATCCGGGAAACGTAGGCGCCCGCGTTGACCCGCAGCACGTTGGACCCGTCGCCCGAGGCGTCCCAGACCAGGCCGAGGCGGGGCTGGACGTTGTCGAGATCGTCGGGGATCGTACCGTCCGAGGGGAAGCGCGGGTCGTCGAGGTAGGGGGCGAAGTGCGTGTCCCGAGGGGCGATCAGCGGGTCGGGGTTCCAGGTGCCGTCCCAGCGCAGGCCCAGGTTCAGGACAGTCCGATCGGTCGCCTGCCAGGTATCCTGGAGGAAGAGGCCGATCTCGGTCACCTTGAAGGCCTGCCGGCCGAGATCCTCCGCCGGCACGCCGGGCACGGTAGCCGCCTGCAGGTAGAGCAACACGGGCCCGGTGATCTCGGTGCCCGCCGGGCAGTGGCCGTCGGCGCTGCTCGAGCCGTCGGAGCAGGTGACGTAGCGATTCCCCTGTTTGACGAACTGGATGAAGCCGTCCACCGAATCGAAGATGTAGCGGCTGTTGCCGAAGCCGACGAACTGCTGGCTGACGCCGGTCCGGTTGACCTCGATTCCGGCCTTGACCAGGTGATCGCCGACCAGGGTCGACACGTTGTCGACGAGCTGCTTCCGCTCGTCCGCCCCGTCCGCGCCGACGGGCAGGAAGAACGGCAGACCGATGCGGAAGCCGTCGGCGAAGTCCATGGCGATGTCGGGGAACGGTCTGCCGCCCAGCGCCCGGTAGGGCGGCGGGGGAGGGGGCGCCACGCCCGGCTGCAGGGGGCCGCCGTATCGCCGCGGGCGGTTCTCCCGCGCCCATTGCAGGCGCAGCTCGTTCGAGGTCCGGTTGCCGAGCAGCGACCGGAGGCTCAGGTTCACGGCGTGGGAGTAGTCCTGCTCGATGCCGTTCGCGGAGAGTCCCCAGGAATCGACATCGAAGGTGCCGTTCTCCTGTTCCGACCACGAGTAGTTGTACTTGGCCGATGCCTGGTGACGCTCGCTCAGGTTGAAGTCCAGCCTGGCGATCAGGGCCCGGTTGTCGTCGGTCCGCTCGATGGGCCCGAACTCGTCGTCGAAGAGGCCCGGCCAGCGTTCCTTCAGGAAGCTCTCGAGCTGCGCCAGGTTGGCGGGACCGGCGACGCGGCGTACGCGTTGCCTGGTCTCGGCCGCATCCTGCTCGTCGTAGGCGCCGAAGAAGAACACTCGTTGGCGCCTGATCGGCCCGCCGAGCGTGAAGCCGTACTGCAGACGCTCGAAGTCGGGCTTCGCCGCTTCCTCGGCCGGATGCCTGGACGAGATCCCGTCCCACTGTCCGAACGTGTGCATCGTTCCTTGCAGTTCGTTCGTGCCGGACTTCGTGATCACGTTCACGAAGCCGCCGGCCGAGCGGCCGAACTCGGCGGTTGCGCCTTGGTTGATGACCACCATCTCCTGGATCGCGTCCTGATTGAAGGTGAAGGCGGGCCTCTGACCGCCCCGCTGCTCGCCGAAGAAGGAGTTGTTGAAGTCGGCGCCGTCGACGATGAAGTTGTTGAAGATGCCGCGCTGACCGCTGATGTTCAGTTCGTCTCCGTCCGGTCCCTGAGAGAGCGAGGCGCCCGGCGTCAGCAGGGTGAGGTCGAAGAAGTTGCGGCCGTTCGCAGGCAGTGCTTCGATCACCTCGTCGGCGAGCCGCTGCGAGGTCGTCACCTCGTCGGTGGCTGGCGTCTGGTAGGCGTCCTCCGTGATCGTGATCTGCTCGGCGACGACCTCCTTCAGCTCGAGCTCGAGGTTCAGGGTCTCGCCGACGCGAAGCGTGAGGCCGGCGAGCCGCTCCATCAACCCCTGTGCGTCCTTGGTCACGATCAGTTCGTAGGAGCCGAGAGGCAGCAGGGTGCGGGCGAAGGTGCCGCCGGTCGTCGTCTCGACGGAAGTCACGAGTCCTGTCTCGCCGTGCTGAATCAGCACCAGGGCGCCGTCGACCGGGGTGCCGCTCGGATCGCGGACCATGCCGCGGATGACGCCTGTCGTCGCTTCGGACTGGGCGGCGGCGGGAAGGCCGCTTCCGGCGGCTGCGACCAGGAGGACGGCGGCGAGGGGCGAACGGAGCGTCATCACGGGAGGGCGCGTTCTGCGGCGCGCCTGCTGGGCGGGGATGTTATCGGGCCGCGACACCGGCGCGCCGTTGCCCGCGCCCGATTCTTCGTGGGGCTTCCGCCTGCAGCGCCCTCGAGTGCCGAGAGCTCGATTCCCGAGAGGCAGAGTAGATTCCGGCCATGACCGGGCGCATGGCAGTGACGATGGGAGACGCTTCGGGCGTCGGCCCGGAGATCGCCGTGCGCCAGTTCGCCGAGGGACTGCTGGGCAGCGACGCCGTCGTGTACGGCGATGCGAGCGTGCTGGCGCGAGCGTCCGAGGCTCTGGCCCCGGGGGTGCCGATTCATCCGGTCGATGGGCCGGACGACGCGGTGGAGGGGGTGCTGAACGTTCACGACCTGGGGCGATTGAGCGCGGAGCAGGTGACGCCGGGAGTGCCGAGTCGCGAGGCGGGCGCCGCGGCCCTGGCGTACGTCGAACGCGCCGTTGTCGACGCCCTGGCGGGCAAGGTGGCTGGCGTCGTCACGCTGCCGATGAACAAGGAAGCGACGCGCATGTCGCGGCCGGACTTCAAGGGGCACACCGAGTTCATCGCCGGCCTGTGCGGCGTCGAGGACTTCGCGATGATGCTGACGGTGTCCGAGTTGGCGGTGACTCACGTCAGCGCCCATGTCAGCCTGCGCGAGGCGATCGAGCTCGTGGAGCCGGCGCGGATCCGCAAGGTGATCGACCTCACTCACGAGGCCTTGGCGCGGTTCATCGAGCGGCCGCGGATCGCGGTCTGCGGGTTGAACCCGCATGCGGGAGAGCGCGGCATGTTCGGCGCCGAGGACGAGGACGTCATCCGGCCGACGATCGAACGGGCTGCCGACGACGGCCTGGATGTGTCCGGCCCGCATCCGGCGGACACGATCTTCCGTCAGGCGATTCGGCTCGACCGCTACGACGGCGTCGTCTGCATGTATCACGACCAGGGGCACGCGCCGATGAAACTCTACGGCTTCGAGCGCGGCGTCAACGTGACGATCGGGCTGCCGATCGTGCGCACCTCGGTCGATCACGGCACCGCTTTCGACATCGCCTGGCAGGGCAAGGCGTTCACGGATTCCCTGGGCCATGCGCTCGACTACGCGTGGAAGATCGCGGCGCGAGATGTCTGACCGGAGGTCTCGGGGCAGGCCGGGCTTGCTGACGACCTCGACAGCGCAGGCACTGCCGTGGCGTCTTCCGGGAAGAGGAATCTCCCGGTCCTGCCGTCAGGGGCAGACAGTGGGCGTTCCAGGTGGTTCCTCGAGATGCCGATGCCGATGCCGACGCCGATGCTACGCTTGCTCATCTTCCTTTCTCCTGTGCTTGTCTGTCGGCACGACTACAGCGTCGAGACCTGAAGCTCATGCGATTCGAGGCAGCCTTGAAGGCCTGAGCTGGTTGGAAGTCCGGTCGGAGAAGCGATCCTTGCGCAGTTCTCGTCCCTTCGCTCCCGTTCTCGCTCTCGCGGCCGTCCTTGCCCTGCCGGCGGCCGGCGCCGCGCAGGATCCTGCCGAGAGCCTCGCGGACGCGATCGCCGAGGACTACCGGACCGAACTGAAGTCGCTCTTCGAGCACTTCCACCGCAACCCGGAACTCTCGTTTCTCGAGCACGAGACGGCGGCGCGGCTGGCCGCGGAACTCCGCAGGTCAGGGGTAGAGGTCACGGAGGGGATCGGGCGCACGGGCATCGTCGGCATGATGGAGAACGGCGACGGCCCGCTGGTGCTGGTGCGGGCGGACATGGACGGTCTCCCGGTGGAGGAGAAGTCGGAACTGCCGTACGCCTCGACAGCCACCCAGGTCGATCTCTCCGGCGAGGAAGTTCCGGTGATGCACGCCTGCGGACACGACATGCACATCACGACGATGGTCGGTGTGGCGCGGCGGCTGGCCGCGATGCGCGACCTGTGGACGGGCACGGTCATGTTCGTGGGCCAGCCGGCGGAAGAACGGATCATGGGTGCCCGCGAAATGCTGGAGGACGGCCTCTACGAGCGCTTCGGCGTTCCTGACTACGCCTTGGCGCTGCACGTGTCGGCGGGAAAGCCGGCCGGCAGGATCGAGGTGCCGCCGGGACTGCTCGCGTCCTCTTCGGACAGCGTCGACATCACCGTGTTCGGAGTCGGTGCGCATGGCGCCTCGCCGCATCGCGGCAAGGACCCGATCTACATCGCGGCGCAGCTGGTGGTGGCGCTCCAGGGCATCGTCAGCCGGGAGTTGAACCCGCTCGAGCCGGGCGTCGTCACCGTGGGTGCGATTCACGGCGGGTTCAAGCACAACGTGATCCCGGACCGCGTCGAGCTGCAGCTCACCGTGCGGGCGAACAGCGAGGAAACCCGCGAGCAGCTGCTGTCGGCGATCGAGCGCATCGCCGAAGGCGTCGGCCGGGCTGCCGGTCTGCCGACCGCGCTGCTGCCGAAGGTCGTGCGCACCAGGGAATCGACGCCGGTGACGGTGAACGACCCGGGGTTGGCCGCCAGGGTGCGCGCCGCGATCGCCCGCGGCATGGGCGAGGACGTGTTCCACAGCGAGCCGCGTTCCGGCATGGGCGCCGAAGACTTCGCGTATTTCGTGCGCACGGAGCACGAGGTGCCCGGCACGTACTTCAACGTCGGCGGAACTTCGGCTGCCGACCTCAAGGCCCAGGCGGCGGGCGGCCCCCCGGTGCCGTCGCACCATTCGCCGTTCTTCCGCATCGAGCCCGAACCGGCGATTCGGGCCGGCGTCGAAGCGATGACCCTCGCGGTGCTGGACCTGCTCCAGCAACCGTGACGCAGGCAGCTCGCAGCAGGCAGGCCGTATCCCGAACACCGTGACCAGCGCAGGCGGGCCGTTCGGGAGTTCGGCAGCTGGACGGGCGGCTTGCAGGCCTGGACGGGCGCTTCCAGGCGGTTGGTGAGCGGCGGGGATGCCTGCGTCGCGATCCAGGGCGCGCGCGGCCGCCGAAGACAAGCTGAGCCCGGGCTGTCACCAGGCCGTGCGTTGCCCAGGCGGTTCGTGACCCCGGGCGGCCCGCAGCCGCAACCGGATAGTCTGGATCGATGCCGGCCCCTGAAGGTCCCTTCGAGCCGATTCCGGAGTCGGCGCTGCGTGAGGTCCTGGCCGAGCTGGAGCGCCTCTACCCGGACGCGGATTGCGAGCTCCGGCACCAGAACGCGCTGCAACTTCTGATTGCGACCATCCTCTCCGCGCAGTCGACGGACGTGCGCGTGAACCAGGTCACCGAGACCCTCTTCGAGCGCTACCGGACTGCCGCGGAGTTCGCGGCCGCCGAGCCGGCGACCTTCGAGCAGGAGATACGAAGCACCGGTTTCTACCGCAACAAGACGAAGAGCGTGCTCGGCACGGCCAGGAAGATCGTCGGCGACTTCGACGGCCAGGTTCCGAACACGATGGAGGAGCTCGTGACCCTTCCGGGCGTGGCGCGCAAGACGGCGAACGTGGTGCTGGGAACCTGGTTCAGGAAGCCGGTCGGCGTCGTGGTCGACACCCACGTCGGCCGCCTGGCCCGACGCCTCGGGATCACCCCCGAGACCGATCCGGTCCGGGTAGAGCGGGACCTGATGAACCGCCTGCCGCAGGACAGGTGGATCTTCATGGGCCACGCGATCATCTGGCACGGTCGCCGCGTCTGCTCCGCCCGCCGTCCCGACTGCGCGAACTGCACGCTTGCCGAGTGGTGTCCACGCAACGGCCTGTCGATCTGACAGGTGGCCGGACCTGGGAACACGGACGCAGCTTTCCGTCACGGGCCGAAGACGGTTCGGGCGCTCTCTCGCTATCGTGCTATCGTGCGCCAGCATGACTGTAGCGGACTCGCCCCGCTTCGAGCAGGTAACCCGCGCCGACCTGGACACACTGCGCGCCGACATCCGCGCTGATCTGGCTGGCCTGCGAGGTGATCTGCGCACGGAGATGGCCGACCGGGAGCGGCGGCTGGTCCTGTGGGCGGTGGGCGTCGCCTTGGCAGCGGTCGGCGTCGGCGTGGCCGCCGTCGGTCTGCTGCTGCGTCTGCTCGGTTGAGGCCCTCCCGCGACACCTGAGCGACGGCCGCCGGTCTCGACCTGGTGCGGCGATCCGGTCTGGCCCGGCAACGCCGAGGTACGCTAGGGTGCGGCCACATGATGAGGAAGCAAGTCGCCAGGCCGATCGTTCGTTGTGTGCCCGTGCTGCTGTTCCTGGCTGTGCCGCTGCTTGCCGGACCGCCGCCGGCGCCGCCGCCGTTCCACGCGATCGAGAACGCTCGCGTCGAGGTCGGCGACGGGACGGTGCTCGAGCGTGTGACGGTCGTCATCGAGAACGGGACGATCACGGCGGTGGCCGAGGATGCGGCCATTCCGGCCCATGCCCGGGTCATCGACGGCGAAGGGCTCACGGTGTTCCCGGGGCTGATCGACGCCTTGGGGACGCTGCCGGCGCCGCGACGCCCCGGCGCCGGGCCCGGAGCGGGCCAACTTGGCCAGGGGCGTTACGGACGGCGCCCGGATCCGGGCAGCCCGCTGCCGCGGGGGCCGGAGGACCGCCCGCAGACAACGCCATGGAAACGGGCTGCGGACGAACTCGCGCTGGACCCGGACGCGGTCGCGACGTGGCGAAAGGCCGGCTTCACCGCGGTGGCTGCACGGCCCGGCCAGGGTCTCTTTCCGGGTCGGCCGTCTCTTGTCCGGTTCGGTGAACCGGGACGGGATCCGGAACATCAGGTCCTGGCGCCCGAACTGGCGCAGCTGGTCTCGTTCGACACCCGCGGTGGATTCGGCAGCTATCCGGGATCCCTGATGGGCAAGATCGCCTACGTCCGCCAGGTGTTGCTGGACGCCGGTCATCATGCGTCTTCGGTCACTGCCTGGAAGGCGGATCCTTCGGGCTGGAGGCGGCCCGACTTCGACCGCGCTCTGGCGCCCCTGGCTGCGGCTTCTGCGGGGGAGGAGCGCATCCTGCTGCCGGGGTCCAGCGCCGTCGAGATACGGCGGGCGCTCCGCCTGGGGCAGGAGTTCGGCCTGCACTCGATCGTCTACGGCGGCCAGGAGGCCTACCGGCTCGCGGAGCAGCTCGCGGACACGGACGTGCCGCTGCTGATCGATGTCGACTGGCCCGAACCGCTGCCGGAGCGCGACCGGGACCCGGATGCCGACCGGCCACTCAGGGAGATCCTCCACGAACGGTTGGCGCCGTCGACGCCGGTCGAGCTGGCCGAAGCCGGAGCGCAGTTCGCCTTCTCCTCCGGCGGCATCGGAAGCCCGGAGAAGTTCTTCGCCGGAGTGCGTCGGGCGGTCGAGGGCGGGCTCGAACCTGCTCGAGCGCTCATCGCCCTGACCCGTGACGCGGCGGCGGTCTACGGCCTGGAGGATCGGCTTGGCACGGTGGCCGAGGGGCTGGCGGCGGACCTCGTGCTTGCCGACGGCTACCCGTGGGAGGAGTCGACCCGGGTCGAGGCGGTGTTCATCGACGGTCGCCGCTACGCCGTGGCGGACCGTGAAGATGCCGAAGGCGAAGTCGAAGCCGCAGACGAGGGAGACGCCGAGGAGGGCGGGCGCGGCGAGGCCGCCGAAGGCGCGTCCGAGGCGGAAACGGCCGAGGAAGCGGAGGAACCGGGCGAGCGGGGGCAGCGCGGCCCGCGGGGACGGCGGTCACGCGGCGCAGGTGGTCCGGGTGGTCCGGGGCGAGCCTCGGCTGAGAAGTTCGCGCCGATGCGGTTGGCCGAGGTGGCGGAGAAGTACAGGGAGATCGCCGGCGACTCCGGAGTGCCGATGACCGGCCCGTACCGTGAGGACGACGTGCTGGCGATCGTCGGCGCCACGGTTCTGACGATGGCCGGCGAGACGATCGAGAACGGCACGGTCGTCGTGCGCGACGGCCAGATCGCCGCGATCGGCAGTCGCGTGAGGCCGCCGCGGGATGCCCACCGGATCGAGGCCGCCGGCCGCTACGTGATGCCGGGGATCATCGACGCGCACTCGCATATCGCTACCGCGGGAGGAGTCAACGAGGGCAGTCTGGCGGTGACTTCCATGGTGCGGATTGCCGATGTGGTCGATCCGACCGACATCGCGATCTACCGCGCCCTGGCCGGCGGCGTGACGACGATCAACGTGCTGCACGGCAGCGCGAACCCGATCGGCGGTCAGAACCAAGTGCTCAAGCTGCGCTGGGGACAGGACGCCGACGGCATGCGCTTCGAAGGCGCGCCGCCCGGCATCAAGTTCGCGCTGGGGGAGAACCCGAAGCGGTCGCGGTCCTTCGGGCAGGGTCCACGACGCTATCCGGCAACCCGGATGGGCGTGCTGGACGTGATCCGGCAGGCGTTCACCGAGGCCGCCCAATACCGGGCGGCGTGGACGCGTCACCGGGAGGCGCAAGCCGCCGGCGAGCGCAGCCGGCCGCCGGCCCGCGACCTGGAACTCGAGGCGCTGGTCGAGATTCTGGAAGGCCGCCGTCTGGTTCACGCTCACAGCTACCGGGCCGACGAGATCCTGCAGTTGCTCCGGCTGGCGGAGGAGCTCGGCTTTCGTATCGCGACTCTGCAGCACGTGCTCGAGGGTTACCGGGTGGCGGACGAGATCGCGGCTCACGGCGCCGGGGCTTCGACGTTCTCCGACTGGTGGGCGTACAAGGTCGAGGCCTACGAGGCGATCCCGCACAACGCCGCCCTGATGACCGATCGGGGCGTCCTCGTTTCGGTCAACTCGGACGATGCGGAGGAGATGCGCCACCTGAACCACGAGGCGGCCAAGGCGGTCAGGTGGGGCGGGTTGAGCGACGAACAGGCACTCGCGCTGGTCACGATCAACGCCGCGAAGCAGTTCGGGATCGACGATCGCGTCGGCTCGATCGAGGTCGGCAAGGACGCCGATCTCGTCGTCTACGACGGACATCCGCTGAGTTCCTACGCGGTCGTTCAGACCACCCTGGTCGACGGCAAGGTCTGTTTCGACCGCGAGCTGGACAAGGTCCGGCAGGAATCCCTGGCTGCCCTGGAGCAGTCGCTCATGCAGTCGGACGACGACGAAGACACCGAAGACGACGAAGACGCGGGAGAAGCGCCGTGAGCGGGACCGTGGCGAAGGCGGAACGGAGGGCGCGTCGGTCGGCTGTCGGCGGACTGCCAGGGTTGCTCGTTCTGGCGGCGGCGCTGGCCCCGTCGATGGCGGCGGCGCAGACGCTGGCGATCGAGGGAGGCACGGTGCATCCGGTTTCGGGGCCTTCATTCACCGGTACGGTAGTGGTGCGCAACGGCCTCATCGAGGCGGCAGGCGCCGGCGTGGAAACGCCCGCGGACGCCGAAGTGATCGACGCTGAAGGGCTGCACGTCTATCCGGGCCTGTTCAACGCCTTCACCTCGGTGGGCCTGGTGGAGATCGGCTCGGTCGCGGCCACCCAGGATGACAGCGAACTGGGCGACACGCCCCATCTGCGGGCGTTGGACGCGGTCCACCCGGCGAGCGAGATCATCCCGGTGACCCGGGCGAACGGCATCACCCATGTCGTTTCGGCGCCCGGCGGCGGCCCCTGGGCCGGCCAGGCAACGGCGATTCTGCTCGACGGATGGACGGTCGAGGAGATGGCGATCGAACCGAGCGTCGGTCTGGTGCTCGAGTGGCCGACCCTCGAGACGCGCGAGTTCGACTTCTCGACCTTCAGCGTGCGGGAGAAGAAGTTCTCCGAGGCGTTGAAGGACTACGACCGGGTGGTCGACGAACTCGCGGACTGGCTCGATGCGGCCCGCCAGTACGACCATGCGCGGTCTGCCGCCGGATCGGGAGGCCCGGTGGAGCAGAACCACGCCCTGGAAGCCGTGGCGGGCGTCACGCGGGGCGAATCGCTGCTGATCGTCGTGGCCGACCGGGCAAGGGCGATCCGGGATGCGGTCGCATTCGGCGAGCAGAACGGTTTGCGCCTGGCCATTGCTTCGGGACGCGACGCGGCGCGCGAGGCCGAGCTGCTCGCCGAGAAGGGCGTACCGGTCATCCTGGGGGCGGTCCAGGCGCTGCCGGCGGAGGAAGATGTTGCCTACGACGGCCCCTTCACGGCGCCCGGCGAGCTTGATCGGGCCGGCGTTCCGATCGCTTTCGGCACCTTCGACGCGTCGAGCGCTCGGGTCCTGCCCTACGAAGCGGCCACCGCCGTCGCCTTCGGTCTCGATCCGGAGGCCGCGCTGAGAGCCCTGACACTTGGCGCGGCCGAGATCCTCGGCCTCGACGACCGCCTGGGTTCGATCGACGCGGGCAAATGGGCGAATCTCATCGTGACCGACGGCGACCCGCTGGAAGTCAGGGCCTCGATGCGTCACGTGATCATCCGCGGCCGCGATGTCGGCCTGGCGAACCGCCACAGCCGGTCGTACGAGTTGTACCGCAGTCGACCGATTCTGCCCTGAGTTCTCGTCTCGGGCTTCTCTCTTCAGGCTGCCTTCTCGCGCAGGCTGCGGCCCCCGGAAGATCTCCGCAGGACGGCGCCCCCCTCGCGGCGGACCCTTCGCGGCAGCGGGTCGACCGCCGGTCGGGCCGCCACCGCCGCGCGCAGCTGCCTCTGCCGGCTTACGGTTCCTGGCTCGACTCCGACTGTTCCTGCGCCTGGAGCAGGCGAATGACCTGCGGGGTCAGGTCGACCCGTTCGCTGGCGTGGAGTACGCCGCCGACACTGGCGTTCAGGATCAGGTCGTAGCCGCCCTCTTCGATCAGCTGCCGGACGACCGGGCGCAGCCGCTCGTTGATCTGCCGCAGCGTCTCCTCTTCGCGCTTCGACGCCTGGCGCTGGGCATCGTCGGCCAGCCGCTGCGACTCCCGCTGCAGATCCTCGACCTGGTGCTGGATGCTGCGGAGTTCGTCCGGTCCCTTGCCGACCGCACTCTGGCGCAGGTTCTGCTCCTGGCTGGCGTTGGCTTCGAGTGCCGCCCTGGTCCGGGTCTGGACTTCTTGCAGGAATGCCGCAAGCTCCTTGCCCTCCCGCGCTTCTGCGACCACGAGTTCCACGTTGATGATGGCGACGCGCACGCCGCCCGAGTCCGCCTGCTGCGCGTGCAGGGAAGCCGCGGCCGCGGCAAGCAGCAGAAACTGGAGCCATGCCGGACGACGGATCATCGGGACTCTCCACCGGGGGTATAGATCGGCATCGGAAACGGCGTGACCTTCCGGCTCTCGCGCCTGCCCGGATCGCGGATGCGGGCAGTGCCCTGCTTGGTGACCTGATCGATGCGCAACACCGAGTGCATCGGCAGGTAGGTGCGCTTCACGCCGCTGAACTCGCGTTGCAGGCGTTCTTCCGAGGGGTCGACGACGACCTGGGTTCTCTCGCCGAACACCAGTTCACCGATCTCGACGAACCCGAGCAGGCCGCCCTGGGCGACGGAACGCGCGTACACTTCGTAGACCTCGCCTTGGCTCAGGAAGGTAACCCGGTAGATCAGGTCGTCGGACACGGGTTCACTTGGTCTGCTGGAGTTTGGCGAAGGCGGCGGCCATCGCGTTCAGGCCCGCGGGCTTCTTCTGGCGCTTGCGGAAGTTCCTGTAGTCCGCCTTCGTGCCGACGAGTTTCGACCCCGCCGGCGCCAGCCCGAGACGGCGGCGCCTGCGGTCGATGCTCTCGATGACGACCTTGAGTCGGCGCCCCGGCGGATAGGCGCGCTGCGCCTGATTGCCCTCGCGGAGAGTGATCGCGGACATCGGCAGCAGGCCGGTCAGGCCGGGTTCGAGTTCGATGAAGACGCCGAAGCGCGACACCTGCTCGACGCGGCCCTCGGCCTCGGCGCCCTCCACGTACTGCTTGCCGAGGTTCCTCCAGGGATCGTCTGCCGGTACTTCGCGCAGAGACAATGCGAGCCGACGACGTCTGGGCGTCACTTCCACCACCCATCCCTCGATCTCCTCGCCGGTCGCGAACTCGGGAGCGCTCATCTGCTTGCCGATCGGGAGCTGGGAGGTATGCACGAGACCGTCGAGCCCGGGCGCCACCTCGACGAACAGGCCGAACTCGCTGTGCCGGACAACCTTGCCCTTGAACTTCGAGCCGGCGGGGAAGTTCCTTGCGGCTTCCTGCCATGGATCCGCCTCGAGGTCCTTCATGGAAAGCGAGATGCGGGCGTGGCGCTTGCCGTTCCTCTTCTCGATCTTCTTCACCACGACGTCGACGCGTTGCCCGACCTTCAACAGCTCACCGGGTTCGGCCGACCGGGTTCGGGAGATCTGCGTTCGGTGGACGAGGCCTCCGAGTCCGGCTCCCAAGTCGACGAAGGCGCCGAAATCGGTCACCGAGGTCACTTTGCCGCTGATCGGTTCGCGCGACTTCTGCTTGGCGCGAATCTCGTCGAGCATGCGTTTGCGCTCGCTCCGGATGGCTGGGCGCCGGGTGAGCATGATGCGGCGGCCGGCTTCCCTGATATCGAGGACGTGGAAGGCGTACGTGTTGTTCACGTACTGGGCCGGCGGTCTGGGGCGGTTGCCGAGTTCCATCAGCGACCGCGGGCAGAACGTCGTGACGCCTTCCGAGACGACGTGGAAGCCGCCCTTGTTCCAGCCGATCACCTTGCCCTGGACCGGGTTCTTCGCCTCCAGCGCGGCGGCGAACGGGATCGCGGCGGGCGCCAGTTCGACTTCCGGCGCCTCTTCAGGGGCGGTTTCCGCCTCGGTCTCCGGTTCGGCCTCGATCGCCCCCTGGGCATCGGCCGCCGGCTGGCCGTCGGCTGCCGGCCGGGCGTCGGCTGCCGGCTGGACTTCGGTTTCCGCCGGGGACTCGTCCGGTTCGGGCTGGGCCGTCGCTTCTGGCTGATCCATGGGCGCTTCGTCCTGCACTGCTCGCGGCACCGGCTCGAGGGGCGACTCGCCCTCTGCCGACCGAGTGTGCGCCGGATCGTTCGTCTCGGTCATCTCGGTCATGGTGCTGGAGGGAGGGAAGGGCCGCGGCTTCAAGCGTGGACCGTGATTGTAGCAGCAGGTCATGAACGGCGTGCATGAACAGGCTGCCTGGCGAAGCTGCTCGACGCCTCCTCGAGGGCCGCGACGCAGGGGCCGCGACGCAGGGGCCGCGACGCAGGGGCCGCGACGCAGGGGCCGCGACGCAGGGGCGCGCGTCTCTCGGAAACAGGACGGGCCCCGCCGAAGCGGGGCCCGTAGCGGCCGATCGCGTGATCTGCGGAGGCGGTCAGGCGATCTCGATCCTCCGCGCCTTCGCCTCCTCGACCTTGGGGATGGAGATGTTCAGCACGCCGTTCTCGAACTCGGCGGCGACTGTCGAAGCATCGGCATCGGCGGGAAGGTGGAAGCGCCGGGCGAAGCGGCCGTGAACGCGCTCGAGGCGGTCCACGCTCGATCCCTCGCGCTCGAAGCGACGCTCGCCCGAGAGGGTGAGGGTGTGATCCTCGACCGTCAGCTCGATGTCCTTTCGGGACAGGCCAGGGAGGTCGACGGTCAGAGTGTAGGCATCCTCGGTCTGCGTGAGGTCCGCGGCGGGCGACCAGGTCATCCCGCCGAGCTCGGCGCCGTCGTCGCTCGCGAAGCGGGTCAGCACAGGCGAGAAGAAGTCGTCGAGCATCGCCTTGCCGAAGAGCGGCTCGAAGGCCCCGATCAGGGGGCGGCGGAAGGGGGTGTGGTGAATCAGGCTGCGAGTCATGGTTTCATCCTCCTGTCGTCTGGGTTCTGAGGTCCCGTCGGCTCGGCATCGAGTTCCGACGGCCCGGAAAGTATGAGTGAACGACGCGCAGATGTCAAGTATCTGATGGCAGATCACGAAACTTCATGGTTCCTCAACCGGGTCCGGCGCCTGGCCCTCGGCTGACGCCGGTGATCCTGCCCAGGGTCGGTCCGATCTCGGCGTGGAGCACGAGGTCGGCAATGCCGTCCAGGTCGGTCGCCTCGCGGTTCAGGATGACCAGCGTGGCGCCCGCCTGCCTGGCCAAGGACGGAAAGCCGGCAGCCGGATAGACCACGAGGGAACTGCCGATGGCCAGGAAGAGATCGGCTGCCACGGTCGCCTCATGAGCGCGCCGCATGGCGAGCTCGGGCATCGCCTGGCCGAACGAGATCGTGGCCGTCTTGATGATGCCGCCGCAGGTCTCGCCGACCAGGTTCTGCCGTGAGCAGAGCGGCAGTTCGTCCCGCTCGCGGAACGCGGTCACGATGGGCTCGAGTTCGTAGCGCTTCCGGCAGTCGAGGCAGGCGGCGTAGGTCGCGTTGCCATGCAGCTCGATCACGTCCCGGTCGGGAATGCCGGACTCCTGGTGCAGGCCGTCCACGTTCTGGGTGATCACGGACCGGAGCTTTCCCTGGCGGTGCAGGAAGGCGAGCGCAAGGTGGCCGCGGTTCGGCCTGGCCCTGGACATCGTGCGGTCGCTGCCGATCTTCCGCCGCCAGGACTCGCGCCGCGCCTCCTCGGAGGCGAGGAAGACGCCGAAGTCGATCGGCTTGTACTTCGTCCAGATGCCGCCCGGGCTCCGGAAGTCCGGAATGCCCGACTCGGTACTGATGCCGGCGCCGGTGAACGCGACGATCCGGGTCGCTTCGTCGATCAGGCGTTCGAGTTCCTGCAGGTGTTCCTGCACCTGGCTCATCGCGGTCTCCCGGTGATTGAACAGCGGCTCCGGTCCGATTCCGGTCCGGCTCCAGTCTACGGCCCGGTCTCTACCGACCGGTCGGTCTGTTACACTGCCGTCCGCCGCATATTCAATTGGATGCAACCGGCCTTGCCGGAGGACAAGAGGGTCAGCATGTCTTTCCACAGCTTCACAGGCACAGACACCTACCTCGCCGCGCCTGAACTCCGGGACTCGGTGAACGTCGCTGCGGCGCTCGAGAAGCCGCTTCTGGTCCGCGGCGAACCCGGAACGGGCAAGACGGTGCTCGCCGAGGCGATCGCCGAGAACCTGGTCATGGAACTCCTGACCTGGAACATCAAGTCGACGAGCAAGGCCCAGGAGGGGCTCTACGTCTATGACACGGTTCAGCGGCTCAATGATGCCCGGTTCGGCGACAGGGACATCACGGACATCTCCCGGTACATCAAGTACGGGCCCCTGGGGCAGTCCTTCCGCGCCGACCAGCGGGTCGTCCTGCTGATCGACGAGATCGACAAGGCGGACATGGAGTTCCCGAACGACCTGCTGCACGAGCTGGACCGGATGAGTTTCTTCGTCCACGAGACGGGCAGGCAACATGCTGCCAGGTTCCGGCCGATCGTGATCATCACCTCCAACAACGAGAAGGAACTGCCGGACGCCTTCCTGCGCCGTTGCGTGTTCCACTACATCGCGTTTCCCGACAAGGCCGAGATGGAGGACATCATCCGCGTCCACCATCCGGACGTCGAGTCCGAGCTCCTGCAGCAGGTCCTGCTGCGCTTCTACTGGCTGCGCGACCTGCCCGAGATCCGCAAGAAGCCTTCGACGAGCGAGCTGATCGACTGGATCGCCGCGCTGCGCCGCGGAGGCGTCAGCACGGAGGTCATCGAGAGCGAGCTCCCCTTCCTGGGCGTGCTGATGAAGCGGGAGAACGATCTGGAAGCCGTGATGGCGGCGCACCGCCGCGGCCGCATAAACTGACTGCTTCCTGGCGCCTGGAGAGTCCGATCCGATGTTCGTCGATTTCTTCTACCACCTGAGGGGCTACGGCCTGAAGGTCACGATCACGGAGTGGCTGGCGCTCATGCGGGCACTGGCCATCGGCTACAGCCGCGCCGACCTGCACGTCTTCTACAACCTGGCGCGCTGCCTGATGGTCAAGCGCGAGGCGGACTTCGACAACTACGACCGCGCCTTCGCCTCCTTCTTCATGGGGGTCGAGAACCACTTCGACATCAGCGACGAACTGCTGGAGTGGTTGTCGAATCCGAAGCTGCCGCGGGAACTGACCGACGAGGAGCGCGCGAAGCTGCAAGCGCTTGATCTCGATGAGTTGCGCGAGCGTTTCAAGGAGCTGCTGGAGGAGCAGAAGGAGCGCCACGACGGCGGCAATCGCTGGATCGGAACCGGCGGCATGTCTCCCTTCGGCCACGGCGGCGAACATCCCACGGGGGTGCGCATCGGCGGCGCGGGCGGCGGCCGTTCCGCGGTTCAGGTCGCGACGGACCGCCGTTTCCGCAATCTGCGCTCGGACCGCATCCTCGACACGCGGCAGATCGGGCTGGCGCTCCGACGCCTGCGCAAGCTCGACAAGGACGAAGGGCCCGAGGAACTGGATATCGACGAGACGATCGACAGCAGCGCCCGCAACGCCGGCGAGATCGACCTCGTGTTCCGGCCGCCGAAGCGGAACCGGATCAAGCTGCTGCTGCTGATCGACGTGGGCGGTTCGATGGATCCCCACACGCTGCTCTGCGAGCGGCTGTTCTCCGCCGCCCACAAGGCGAACCACTTCAAGAAGTTCGAGTTCAAGTTCTTCCACAACTGCGTGTACGAGAACCTGTACACGGACATCAGCCGCTGGCGGGGCGAGCCGACTTCCCGGATCCTCAAGCGCCTCGACCACACCTGGTCCGTGTGCCTGGTCGGCGATGCCTGGATGAGCCCCTACGAACTGACCCACACGGGCGGCGCGATCGACTACTACCACAGCAACCAGGTCACCGGTCTCGACTGGCTGCGCAAGTTCCGCGACCGCTGCCCGAACTCCATCTGGCTGAACCCGGAGCCGCGGCGGATCTGGAACGCGCCGACCATCCACCTGATCCGACAGGTCTTCCCGATGTTCGAGCTGACGATCGACGGCCTGACCGAGGGCATCGACGTGCTGCGCGGCATCCGGCCGAACCGCGCGCTGGCTGCCTGAATCCGAGCGAACGAGCGTGCCCGCCGCTCCAGGGGGCCCGCAGTGGTCGGCGGACCGCCGGGATCGGCGCTTCCCGGCGTCCCCTTCGCAGGCGCCGGAGTTCGGCCCCAGCCCCGTACGGGCGGCTGGTAGGCTGTCGCCATGGACGAGAAACAGCCAGAGGCTTCCCCGTCCGCTGACGTCGGTTCGCCCGCCGGAGAGTCCGATCGCAGCGATCCGGTCTTCGATCTGCCGTCGGACGTGAGCCGGGAGGACGTCGCCGACTCGGTCGACGAGTCGGCGACGGACCGCTCCGGAACGTTGGCTGTCATCGTCATCGCCGCTCTCGTTCTGCTTGGCGGCGGCGCCGTGATCTGGTGGACGTTCTCCGGCCCTGCCGTGGATCCCGTCGTTCCGGAGTCGGCGTCAGCGACCGGCGGAGAAGCTGCTGCTCGCGAACCGGACGAGGAGGCGGCGGAGGCCGACTCACCCGGCTCGCCGCCGCCTCCGCCGCCTCCGCCGACACCGGACCTGTCCGAGAGCGATTCCCTGGTACGGGATGGCGTGGCCGGCCTGTCGCAGCATGCGCAGTGGATGGCGTGGCTGGTCTCCGAGGAACTGGCGATGAACTTCGTGCGCGCGGTCGCAGCCGTCGCCTACGACGAGCCGCCGCAGTCCAGCCTGGAACCGCTGCGGCCCGACGAGGGCTTCAGCGTGGTGCGGCGGGGGCAACGCTTCTACCCGGCCGAGACGAGCCATGGCCGCCACGACCTGGCGGTCGACGTCTTCGACTCGATCGATGTCGCCGGCGCCGCCCGTGCCTACAGACGTCTGGAACCGCTGTTCGAGCAGGCGCACGATGAACTCGGCTACCCGAACGAGTTCGGCGACACGCTGCAACTCGCGGTCGCCAAGCTGCTGAAGACGCCGATTCTGGAGTCGCCGCCGGAACTTCGGTTGCGCGCGGTCAGCTTCGAGTACGCCGATCCCGGCCTCGAGGCGTTGAGCCCGGCCCAGAAGCTCCTGCTGCGCCTCGGTCCGGACAACGGCGACCGTGTCCGGGCGAAGGTCAGGGCTCTCCACGAGGCGCTGCGTTAGCGGTTGCTGGCGGTTGGCTCCAGCTCTTCCTCCAGTTCGCCTCGCTGCTCGAAGCCCTGGCGGCCGAGGGCTCGGCGCTGGGCTTCGGCATACCGCGCAAGCATCCGGTCATGGATCGCGACAGCTTCTGGCCGCGGTGCGGCAAGGGGGCCGGGTTGGCCCGCCGGCGGCAGCGGGTACGGCCTGCGGCCGGTCGCCCGCAGAGCGGCGCCCAGAGCGGCGCCGTCGCTGACATCGCGCGCCTCGACGGGGCAGCCCATGACATCGGCCGCGATCTGGAGCAGCTCCCGATTGCGAGAGCCGCCTCCGGTGGCCAGAATCCGGCTTGGGCGGGTTGCCATCCACTCCGAGTTGAGCCGCATGGACAGGAACTGCCCCTCGACGACGGCGCGGCAGTTTCGAGCGGCGTGCTCGGGCGCGTCGTCCAGGCCGCCCAGCCGAACGACCCGCGGCGCCGCCACGCGCGGGACGATCTCCGGTTCGAACCAGGGCAACATCATCATCCCGTCGTTGCCCGGCGGCGTGGACCGCAGAGCGTCCTCGAAGCCCTGCCAGTCGAGACCGTGCCGGTCCCGTACCGCCTGGCGCGCGAGTGAACCGTTGCGGAAACAGATCAGGCTCATCGGATGTCCGCTCGGCGCGATGAACACGTGTCCGTTGGCGTCCGGGTCGACGGCGATGTCGGCCAGCAGACAGAAGAAGGTATCGCTCGTTCCCAGGCTGAGCACCGCCTGGCCCGGCGCCCGGACACCGACACCGACCAGGGAGCAGGGGTTGTCGCCGGAGCCGACGACGACCTGGGCGCTCGGCGGCAGACCGTAACGGGACACGAAGTAGGGAGCGATCTCTCCAACGGTTGTCCAGGGCGGCTGGCACGGCAACAGGCGCCTCTCCAGGTCTCCGGCGGTGACGGCAACGGCCGCCGTGGACCATTGCCGCCGCCGAATGTCGAGCAGGTTCATGCCCGAGCCGTCGCCGTGGTCGATCGGCGCCAGCCGGCCGGCCAGGACCGAGGTGATGAAGGAACTGACCAGACAGACGTGAGCCGTGCGCGCCCAGGCCTCCGGTTCGGTCCTTGCGAAGCGGCGGATCTGCGGCCCCGTGAAGCGCTCGAAGGTGTCGCTGCCGGTAAGTTCGGCAGTCGGTCCCGGGCCGCCCAGGGCGCGTCTGATCTCCTCGCATTCCCGTGTGGTCGAGGAGTCCGTCCAGATCGGCGCTTCGGCGCGGGCAAGGAGCGGCTCGATCTGCTCGGCCAGGCCCTGCTCCGGCGTCAGGGACCGAAGGACGGCCTCGGCCCCCGATCGGAGGTAGACGGAACCGTGCTGCTGGCCGGATACCGACACGCCGCGGATCTCCCTGCAGACGTCGGCGCCCAGTTTCTCGAACGCCAGGTCCAGGGCCTCGAGCCACAGGCACGGCGGAACCCGCCCGATCGCCGGATCCTCGTTGACGAGCTGTCCGTTGACGGTGCCGTGGCGGGGCAGTTCCGCGTCGTAGTGCACGCCGACGCGCGAGACGATTCGGAGCGCTCGGTCCTCGGCCGCTCGACTTTCCGGCTGTGGCGCCTCGACCAGGATCGCGGTCAGGCTCTGCGTGCCGACGTCGATGCCGAGGTAGAACGATCCAGCGGCTGGAGCGAGCTGAGTGGAGTGAGCGCCGGCCTTCCATCCTTCGGCCGAGCGCAGACTGCTCCCGGACCGCGCACCCTCCGCTCCCCGGTCCTGCGGGTCCGTCGGCACGGCCGTCGTCACTCGACGCGGGTGCTGTACAGGTAGTCGTTGAGGATGCTCTCGAGCTCCTCCTGGCGGCCGCTGATCTTCGGCGGTTCGCCGAGCCGTCCGGCCCAGTCCTCGAGCTCCTCGAGCGTGGTCTCGCCGGCCATGAGCTGGCGGCCGATGCCGCGGCGGTAGCCCGCGTATCGCTGCCGGATGCGCTTGCCGGCCAGGCCCAGGACGCCGTCCTTCCGGATCCGCTCGACGATCAGGAGCGCCCTGGCGAAGACGTCCATCGACGCGATGTGGGCGTAGAACAGGTCGACGTTGTCGAAGGAGCCGCGGCGGACCTTGGCGTCGAAGTTCAGGCCGCCCCAGCGCAGGCCGCCCTGGCCCTGGATGATGAGCAGCGCCAGGACACACTCTCGCAGGCTCATGGCGAAGTTGTCCGTGTCCCAGCCGACGCCTTCCAGGCCGCGGTTGATGTCGACGCTGCCGAGCATGCCGGCCCCCGCCGCGGTCGCCAGTTCGTGCTCGAAGGAGTGCGTGGCGAGCGTCGCGTGGTTCGCCTCGACGTTCAGCATGAAGTCGTTCGTGAGGTCGAACTCGCGCAGGAAGTTCAGGCAGTGCCCGCAGTCGAAGTCGTACTGGTGGATCGAGGGTTCCTTCGCCTTGGGCTCGAGGAAGAACCTGCCCTCGAAGCCCTGACGCCGTGCGTAGTCGACGGCAAGCCGGAGAAAGGCGGCCATCTGCTCCCGTTCCTGGCGCATGTCCGTGTTGATCAGCGACGTGTAGCCCTCGCGGCCGCCCCAGAACACGTAGCCGCTGCCGCCGAGCGCGATCGTGGCGTCGATCGCGCGCCGCACCTGGGCGGCGGCGTGCGCGAACACCCGGGGATCGGGGTTGGTCGCCGCTCCATGCGTGTAGCGGGGATGGCTGAACAGGTTCGCGGTCCCCCAGAGCAGCCTGACGCCGGTTTCCCGTTGCCTGGTCTTCGCCCGCTGGACGATCTCCTCGAGATGTTCGTTGCTCTCGGCCACGGAGCGGCCCTCGGGCGCGATATCCCGGTCGTGGAAGCAGTAGTAGGGAACTCCGAGCTTGGTGAAGAACTCGAACGCGGCGTCAACCGTCCGCCGCGCCGCCTCGATCGGCGTCGGCGCGTGGTTCCAGGCCCGGTCGTACACGGGATCCGGTCCGAACGGATCCTGGCCGCCTCCCTTGAAGGTGTGCCACCAGGCGACCGCGAACCTGAGCTGGCGCTCCATGGTGCTGCCGCCGACCCGGCGTGCGCGATCGTAGTACTTGAACGCGAGCGGATCCCGGCTGTCGGGTCCGTGGAACGGAACGGCCGTCCGCACCTCGGGGAAGAACGGAGTCATCGGGATGCCGGCGCCTCGTCGCCGTTGCCGTGGCTGCCCCGGTTGTCTTCAAACACGTTGTCTTCGAAGGCGGCGTCGAAGGCGATCGCGGAAGGCGCGAAGTCGAGCGCCCTGACGAAGTCGGCCGCTTCGGCGGCGCCGTGTTCGCGGTCCATCCCGGAATCCTCCCATTCGACGGAGAGCGGTCCCTGGTAGCCGATGTCGTTCAGTGCCCTGATGATCTCCTCGAAGTCGACCGAGCCCCGGCCGGGCGAACGGAAGTCCCAGAACCGGCGATGGTCGCCGAAGTTCGTGTGGCCGCCGAAGACGCCGCAGGGCTTCGGCTGATCGGACCACCAGGCGTCCTTGATGTGGACGTGAAAGATGCGGTCGGCGAAACGCCGGATGAAGTCCACGTAGTCGACGCCCTGGTAGCCGAGGTGGCTGGGGTCGTGGTTGAAGCCGAACGCCGGGTGGCCGCCGACGGCCTCGAGGGCGCGCTCGGCGCTCACCGTGTCGAACGCGATCTCGGTCGGGTGAACCTCCAGCCCGAAGCGCACGTCCAGTTCCTGATAGGCGTCGAGAATCGGCGTCCAGCGGGTTGCGAAATCGGCGAAGCCGTCGTCGATCATCGCGGGCGGCACCGGTGGGAAGGAGTAGAGCAGGTGCCAGATGGAACTCCCCACGAATCCGTTGACGATCGAAACACCGAGGGCCTTGGCCGCTTCGCCGGTGCGGATCATCTCGTCGGCGGCCCGTTTGCGGACGTCTTCGGGGTTGCCGTCGCCCCAGACGCGGGGCGGCAGGATCGCCTCGTGCCGGCCGTCGATCCGGTCGCATACCGCCTGGCCGACCAGGTGATTGCTGATCGCGTGGAGTTGGAGGCCGTGCTGCTCCAGGAGCTCGCGCCGCGAGCGGGCGTACGCGTCGTCGCAGCGGTCGACCTCCACGTGGTCGCCCCAGCAGGCGAGTTCCAGGCCGTCGTAGCCCAGGTTTCGCGCCAGCGGGCACAGGTCGGCGATGGGCAGATCGGCCCACTGGCCGGTGAACAGGGTAACGGGTCGGGCCACGGTTCGTCTCCTGCGGGTTGCCGGTTTCGTTTCCGGGAGGCTCGGCGACCGCCCTGGCGACCGCCTTGCTTCGTCAGGCGGGCATCCTGAGCCACTTCCGGTCGCTCTCGCTGCTGGCGACGACGGTCTCGATGAACTGCATGCCGCGCAGGCCGTCGTGAACGGTAGGGAAGTCGAGCATCGTCGCGTCGGGCTCGACCCGGCGCCGCCGGCAGTCGAGCGTCCGCGCGAAGTTCCGGTACAGGTTGGCGAAGGCCTCGAGGAACCCCTCGGGGTGGCCGGCGGGCAGCCGCGTGTGCGCCGCGGCCTCGTCGCTCAGTCCGTGGCTGGAGGTGCGCAGGACCTGGCGCGGTCGGTCGAGCCACTTGAGGATCAGCGTGTTCGGCTCTTCCTGGCGCCACTCCAGGCCGCCCAGCTCGCCGTACACGCGGATTGCCAGCGCGTTCTCCTCGTCGACCGAGATCTGGGAGGCGTATAGCACTCCGCGGGCGCCGTTGTCGAAACGAAGCAACACGCTGCCGTCGTCCTCCAGCGGCCGACCGTCGACGAATGTGGTCAGATCGGCGCACAGCGAGTCGATGCGGAGCCCGGTGATCGCTTCGGTGAGGTTCTCCGCGTGCGTCCCGATGTCGCCGATGCAGCAACTGATGCCGGCGCGCTCGGGGTCGGTGCGCCAGTCCGCCTGCTTCTGGCCTTCCGACTCGAGCCGAGTGGCGAGCCAGCCCTGCGGATACTCGACCACGATCTTCCGGATCCTGCCGAGCTGGCCGTTCCGGACCCGGTGCCGGGCCTCCTTGACCATCGGATAGCCGGTGTAGTTGTGGGTCAGACCGAAGACCAGGCCCGTCCGTTCGACGAGTTCGACCAGAGCCTCGGCCTCGGCCGCCGACTTCGTCATCGGCTTGTCGCTCATCACGTGGAAACCTGCTTCGAGGGCAGCTTTCGCAACCGGGAAGTGCAGGTGATTCGGCGTGACGATGGAGACGAAGTCCATCCGCTCGGCCGGGTCGCGGGCGGCCTCGCGCGCCATCATCTCCGGGTAGGCGCCGTAGCACCGGTCGGGCGGCAGGAAGAGCTCGGCGCCGGAAGCCCGCGAACGTTCCGGATCGGAACTGAACGCCCCGCAGACGAGCTCGATCAGACCGTCGAGACCGGCCGCCATGCGGTGGACGGCGCCGATGAAGGCGCCCTGGCCGCCGCCGACCATGCCCATGCGGATCTTCCGTTCCATGGCGCTGCCTCCCCGCACGGTTCCCGGAGTCAGTTCGGTGTGACCAGCACGTTGTCGTACGAGACAACGGACGGCGAGTAGCCGAGCAGGCCCGGAGAGCCGTTTCGGATCGGATGGGGGTCGACCGCGGTCACGGTCCAGTCCGCTGGTTCCTCCGCGCCGCGCGCCCAGACCTTGCCTCGGATCCGCGCCTCGCTGTCGTCGGATTCGACCTGAAGCTTCATCGTGTACCACCGGTCCATCTCGAACTCGAAGTCGACGGTCTGTTCGACGCGGAGCATCGCCGACCAGGAGCGAATCTGAAGACGCTGGTGGATGCCTAGAAGGTCCAGGATGTAGCCGCTGTTGATGAGACCGGCATCAGAGCGGCGGCGACCCTTCTGGGAGGCGCGGATGTCGGCCTGGATCGTGTAGTTGCCCAGGGAGGGCGGACCCATGAGCAACGGCGAGCGAAGGAGACCGCGCTCCGCCACCGGCTTGATCAGCACGCTCTCGCCGTCTTCTTCGGCCACGTCGTAGCGGCCGCCGCCGATCCACACGCTGCGTTTGCCGGCGGAGAAGTCCTCGCTCCAGGGCAGGGGCGGAAACACGCGGATCCGGGCCTCGGCCTCGAGATCGCCGCTGCTCGCGACCAGGGCGCCGGCCGCAAGGCCTGCGTCTGCGGGTATGCCGACGCTGCCGCCGGCAAGCTCGGCGTCGAATCCTCGAAGCGACCAAGCCGCCTCGACCGGGCCGAGCGGCCGACCGCGGGCGTCGAAGGCGTGGACCTCGAAGTCGTGCGTCTCGCCCGGATTCGCCGTCACTTCCGCGGGGATCACCTGGAGCGTCGCTGCCGGTCCGGCGGCGGGGCCTTCGTCGCCGAGGCCGGGTTGCGGCGACGCCTCGACGCGGAACGGCGTGTCCCTGTCGCCCAGGCAGTAGAGGCCCCCTTCGGTGGTGAAGTAGATGCGACCGTAGGCGATGGCCGCCGATCCGTAGAGCTCCGCGTAACGGCTGCCGTCCGGCATCTTCAACTCGTGCCGGGAGAGGATCTCGGCACTGTCTTCGGCGGGCCGGATGATCGCGAAATGGCCGTTCGTCTCGCCGGCGTAGAGCTTGCCGTCGGCCCACACCGGAGACGCCTTGCCGACCGTGCCGATGCTCAGCTCCCAATGCACGTCGCCGGTGGCCGCCTCGACTGCGGCCAGGTTGCCCTGGTTGTTGACGACATACAGGCGGCCGTCGTGCAGCGCGGGCGATGGGAAGCCGACCTTGTTCCGGTTCCAGCGCCACAGCTCTCCGGTGTTCGTGATGTCGCCGCTGCCGGTGCCGTCGATTGCCACCACTCGGCCGAGCGTCGCTTCATCGACGTTCTCCTCGCTGTGGGAGATGAAGACCCGGCCCGCCTCGTCGACCACCGGGGAGACGTTGATGCCCCGCTTGGAAAGCTCGAACTCCCAGATCTTCCGGCCGGTGCGGGTTTGCAGGGCGTAGATGTGTCCGTCCGCGTTGCCGCCGATCAGGAGCCGCTGGCCGCCGATTGTCGCCAGGGCGGGAACCGACTGCGTGTTCCGGTCGTAGACGGCTCCGCCCGGGGTCGACATCCAGCGCACCGTGCCGTTGCGCTTGTCGAAGGCGTAGTAGCGATGGCGGGGCGCGCCCTGATTGCCCCAGCTGCCGTTGATCATGTTCAGGATGACCAGATCCTCGTGGATCACCGCCGACGCGGTGCGTCCTCCGTAGCCTTCGAACCGCCCGTGTTCCTCCTTGAGGGAACGCGACCAGACCGTGTTGCCGTCCCCGTCCAGGCACAGGAAGAAGCCGCTGACCAATTGCGCGTAGATGTACCCCGTTTCCGGGTCGCCGGTGAGCGAGGCCCAGCCGACGCGGTTCATGGGCACCGTGGTGAGGTACAGGTTGTAGCGCCGCTCCCAGATCGGCTCGCCGGTCCCGGCGTCGAAGGCCGCGATGACCGCTTGCTGGTCGGAGCCGCTTCCGGCGCGTCCGTTGACGAACACGCGTCCGCCCATGACCACCGGCGTCGAGCGGCCGGTGAAGTCCCGGCGCCAGATCAGGTTCTCGCCCTCCGGGCTCCAGGTGTCGACGAGGCCGGTCTCCGCAGACGTTCCGTTCTGTTGCGGACCCCGCCAGGAGGTCCACTCCTCGGCCGGCGCCGAACTGACGGTCAAGGCTGCCAGCAGCGCCAGGGCGCCGATCTGTCGTCGGATCGTGTTCCCGTCGCCTGCCGGTCCGGGCCTCGGATCGGGCCCGGAAAGCTGGGCCTCGCCTCCGTGTGCGTCGTTCATTCTGCGCAATCTCCTTGCTCGCCTCTCTCGCGTGAGTGCTCGCGTCGTGGCGGCTGATGTCGCTGTCTGGCGGTGGTTGTCTTCCCGGTTGCTGTGCGCCGGTTGCTGTGCGCCTGTGCGGTGCCGCTCGGCGTTCATCCTGATCGGCGGGATAGACTATCGCCTCAATCCGGCTGTGCCGGCGACGAACACGAGACCCTGGGACGGCGCCCGTCCCGGAGCCTTGCATGTCGGCGCCAGACGTCTGCTCAGAGGTAGATCATGTCCATCCCGCCCGAACTCGAGTCCCGCATCCGTGGGATCGTGCATTCAGACTCCACCGTCCTCTTCATGAAGGGCAGTCCCGCCGCCCCTCAGTGCGGTTTCTCCGCCCAGGTCGTTCAGGTCCTGAACCGGCTGCTTCCCCGATACCAGACCTTCGACGTGCTGTCGGACTCCGAGGTTCGGGAAGGCGTCAAGGAGTTCTCCGACTGGCCGACCATCCCGCAGCTCTACATCGATGGCGAGTTCATGGGCGGCTGCGACATCGTCAAGGAGATGTACGACAGCGGCGAGCTCCACGATGCCCTGGGCATGGAGCGCCCCGCGTTGACCGGCGACCAGGTGGAGATCTCGATCAGCGCGGAGGCGGAGCGGATCCTCCGCGACGCCCAACGCCAGCAGCAGGCCCGACAGCACGACGTGCAGCTCCACTTCGGTATCGACGCGAAGTTCCAGCCGTTTCTCGGTTTCGGACCGGCGACGGGAACGGAACTCCGGGTGCCGGTCGGCGGCCTGTACTTCCTGCTCGACCAGGACAGTGCTGCGCGGGCCCGGGGCGCGTCGATCACCGTCGTCGAGAGCGAGCACGGCCAGCGCCTTGATGTCGACATTCCGGCTGCACGAGCCGCCGGCTGATCGATCGGCACGGGTACGGTCGCTGACACGGAACGGATTCGCGGAATGGAGATCGCTTCACGGCTGTCGCCGCAGGAGACGGCCGAGCGCATTCGGGAAGCGGTGGCCGCGGCGCTGCCGGACGCCCGCATCAGCGTCACGGGCGAGGGCAGTCACTTCAGCCTGCGCGTGGAGTCCGCCGCCTTCGCCGGCCGGAACCGCTTGGCGCGCCAGCGGCTCGTGCTGCGGGCCGTCGCGCCGCTGATGAAGGGCGAGGGCGCCCCGGTCCACGCGATCGACCGGCTGGAGACCGTGTTGCCGGCGGAGGGCTGACCGGGTGCGCCGTTCGCCCCGCATATTGGCCAGCCTGTCGCGAGGCGCCCTGAGCAGCGGCTTCGGGCTCGTCAGCGTCTTGGTCGGGGCGAGGCGGTCGCCGAGGTCGGTTGGCGCGGCCCCTGGGGTGTCGCGGGCGGCGTTTCCGCATGCGTTCCGGCCGTGTCCGGGCGGCGTGTCGTTGAGGGGCGCGCGCAGTGCCGCCCGAGGTTTGGCGCCCTCCGGTCGGCAGCGGAGGCATTGGGGCAAGGTGCTTGCTCGCGCTCAACATTGCGCCATCGCTGCAAGCTCCGGCGCCCGGCCGCGCAGCCTCCGCCTGAACGCTCCGCTCTCCGTGCAGGCCACGCTCAGGGTGTCGGCCACGATCGCCTCCAATTCCGGGGGCAGGGGCACTTCCAGATCCCACGTCAACGCATGCACGACGCCGTCCAGGCGCATGTCCATACTGATCCAGCGGCCCAAGCTCCGTCGAAGCCCCAACTCCCACTCGCGCGCTCCGGGGCACGCCTCCCAGTCTCCGAGGCGCCCGAAGGACCAGCCCGGGCCGCATGTGCCTGCGGCGTAGCTCTTGAGTTCCGGGACGGTCCACGCCGCCACCAGTGCATGCATCTGCCCTTCGTTCATCGAATCGCAGAAGGTGGCTTCGTGACTCATGTACGTGACGCCTCCGGTCAGGTTGACCCTGAAGCTCTGGAGGGAACCCGCGGGAGCAACTACGTTCAGGCTCAGCAGCTTCTTCGGCCTCCAGCCTGCCCCCTGGCCAGGGAAGATGCACGCGGGGTCGATATAGGCGCAGGCCGAGACCGCCAGCAGCGCCGCGCCGGCAGTTGGTAGTAGTCGCCCCAGTGGCAACTGCGCCTGCAGGCCGCAGGCCAGCGATCGCGTGCTTGGGCTGGCACCGCCAGTTCGGCGCGAGGTGCCGCCATCAGCCTCCACCTGCCGGCGCCAACTACCCGTGCGGAGGGACTCGCTCCGTTGCGCACTACCGCGCAAGCCCCCTAGGAGTCTGTAGGGCATAGATGGATGCGCCTGGGGCATGGGGTCTCTCCGATCGGCAAGAATGGCGTTGTCAGTTCGATCCGGGAGGGAGCAGGTGATGGGCAAGCGGTACCAGACGTGGACTCAGGATCAATTGTACCTTTTTCCTCCTTCGATGCGTGACTGGCTGGACGAGGATCACCTGGTCCGGTTCGTTCTGGATGTGGTGTCGGTGCTGGACATCAGTCGGCTGGAAGCCGCGATCCGGAGCAAGGACGGTCGCGGGCAGCGTCCGTACGATCCGCGGATGATGCTGTCGTTGCTGGTGTACGCGTACTGCACGGGTGTGCATTCGTCTCGTCGGATCGAGCGTGCGTGTCACGAGAGCGTGCCGTTTCGGGTGATTTCGGGCAACGCGCAGCCGCACTTCACGACGATCAACGAGTTTCGTCGTGTGCATCGGGTTCTTCGGCTGTGTCGGGAGGCGGGGCTGCTGCGGGTCGCTGTTCGTGGATGTTCTTCGGCTGTGTCGGGAGGCGGGGCTGCTGAAGCTGCGTCATGTGGCTGTGGACGGCACGAAGGTGAAGGCGAACGCGAGCAGGCACAAGGCGATGAGCTACAAGCGGATGGTGGCCGAGGAGAAGCGTCTGCAAGCGGAAGTGGATCGTCAGCTGGCGCTGGCGGACTCGGCGGACATCAAGGAGGACGCGTTGCACGGCGCTGGTGTTCGCGGCGACGAGTTGCCGGAGGAACTTCGTCGTTGGGAGAGTCGTCTGTCGCGGCTTCGCGAGGCGAAGTCTCGTCTGGAAGCTCAGGCCCGTTCGTCTCGTGCGCGACAGCTGCGTGAGCAGGCGCGCGGGATGGAGGCAACGGCTGCAGGCCCTCGGTGCGGAGATGTGCGGAGGGATCTGCCGGGAACCGTAGAACGGACGTTTCGGGAACAGCTCGTCGATTCGACGCATCAGCGCCAGTGTCTCCTTGCTCTCCCCTTCGGACAGCAGCCCAGCGATAAGCGCGAGTTCTCCTTGGACAAGGCTGCCAATAGCTGAGTCGTCGCTCAGTGTGGTAAAGTCCGCGTCAGCAACCCGCAACCCCGATCTTCCTGAGGAGGAAGCCCGTGATGTCACGCTGTTCCCGCTGCTGCGCTCTTGTCGTCGTACTGCTCGTCGCTGCCGCTCCGGCTCTTGCCGCCGGCCCAAACGAAGTTGACGCGTCCAGGGACGCGGTGACGTTTCATGAAGACGTCGAGCCGATCCTGCAGCGCTCCTGCCAGGGATGCCACCGTCCCGAAGGCGTTGCCTACGGCGGAATGAAGGCGCCGATGGCCCTGACCACGTACGAGGAGACGCGTCCCTGGGCCCGCAGCATCGCCCGCCAGGTGGAGGCGAAGCAGATGCCGCCCTGGTTCGCGAGCGACGTGACCCACGGCCAGTTCACGAACGAGCGGATTCTGAGCCAGGACGAAGTCGACACGATTCTCGCCTGGGTCGACACCGGCGCCCGCCGCGGCGATCCGGCGAATGCTCCGGCACCGGTCGAGTGGCCGACCGGGTGGCTGATCGGCGAACCGGACCTCGTGCTCGATCTCGCCGAGCCCTTCTGGGTGGACGACGACGTGAAGGACCTGAACATCAGCCTCAAGGCCGAGCTGATCACCGAGGAGATGCTTCCCGAACCGCGCTGGATCAAGGCGATCGAGTTCAGGCCCGGCAGCGATGTGGTCCATCACGTGGTCGGTTCCCGGATCGCCGCCGAAACCGAGACGCCCGGCGCGTCGGGTCTGATCGGCGGCATCGCCCCCGGCACGGAGCCGTTCCATCTCCCTGACGGCGCCGGCCGCCTGCTGACGCCCGGTACCCAGCTCTACTTCTCGATGCACTACAACAAGGAGCCGGGCGTCGATACCGGCGTCTGGGATCGCTCGCAGATGGCATTCAAGTTCCATCCCAGGGACGCGAAGATCGACCGCGTCGCGACGTGGGAAGGGATCGGCAACAGCGACTTCGAGATTCCGCCCGGCCACGAGAACTGGGTGATCGGCGCCTCGAAGGTCTTCGAGTATCCGACGACGATCTACGGCTACCTGCCGCACTCCCACCTGCGCGGTCTGGACGCGAAATACACCGCGTACTACCCCGACGGTGCCGAGGAGGTTCTGCTTGACGTGCCTGCCTACGACTGGAACTGGCAGACGAACTACATCTACAAGGAGCCGAAGCAGATTCCGGCCGGCACCCGAATCGACGTGCTGATGACCTACGTCAACACGGAAGAGCGGAACGAGCTGACCGCGCTCGAGCTCGACACGACGCGCGCCGTCCAGTTCGGCGGCCCGACCACGGACGAGATGATGATCGGCTTCATCGACTACTCGGAAGATCGCGGCGACGAACTCGTCACGGAGACGGAGGACGCCCCGGCGACAGCGGCGCCGGCGGCCGGCGGCGAGTAGGCCCGCTGCCGCGAGGAGCCTTCGACATGCGGCGCGTCCACGACGGTTGGCGCGCCGCATGTCTCTGTTCTTGGGGAACCTGTTCCTGGGGGTCCCGTGCCGCGGAGTCCCGTGCCAGGGAACGGAGGCGTTTTATCGCTGGACGCGCCGGACCGTCTTCCGGATGTGCGGTTTCCGGACGCCCGGATGGTCGTTGAGCGTGTTTTCGGCGCTGTTGATCTGGGGGGGTCACACGTCGGGCTGGCGCTGGGTTGCGCCGACCCGGCAACGGGTGAGTACCGCCTCCTTGCGCGTCGGAATCTCGAAGGCGGCGGCTATCCCGGGTGGAAGATGGTGCTCGACCGCATCGCCGCCGGTCTTCTCGAACTGGAACGGGACGTTGGCGAGCGGGCGGCAGCGGTAGCCGTCGGCTGCCCGGGTCTGGTGGATCTGGAGCAGGGCGAGACGCGCTTCCTGCCGAACCTGCCGACTCGGTGGCGCGACGTGCCGGTGGCGCGGATTCTCGGTGAACGGTTCAGGGCGCCCGTGCATCTCCTGAACGATGTCCGTGCCGCGACCTTGGGCGAGTTCACGCTCGGGGCCGGACGCGGCACGTCGACGATGGCTCTGTTCGCGCTCGGCACCGGGATCGGCGGCGGCGTCGTCGTGGACGGCAGGCTGCGTCTGGGTCGGCTCGGTGCGGCCGGCGAACTCGGCCACCAGACCGTGGACCCCGACGGACCCCTCTGCGGTTGCGGCAACCGGGGCTGCCTGGAGGCAGTCGCGAGCGGTCCGGCAATCGCCGCGGCCGGCGTGCGGCTTCTGCGCTCGGGTCAGGCGCCGGCACTGTTCGACCTGACCGGCGGCGACGCCGGGCAGGTGTCGGCCAGGACGATGGGGGAGGCGGCAAGGGCCGGCGACCAGGCAGTAGCCCGGGAGCTGGACCGGATCGCGAGCCTCGTCGGCATTGCCGTGGCCAACGTCGTCGTCGTTCTCCATCCGGAACTCGTCGTGCTCGCCGGCGGCGTCGCCGGCCTGGGCGATCTGCTGTTCGACGGCGTGCGCCAGGAGTTGGCCCGGCGCGTGCAGGTGTTCCCGCTTGACGGCCTGCGCGTGGAACCCGCCTCCCTCGGCACCGACGCCGGGCTGGCCGGCGCGTTGGCCTGGGCGGCGACCGCCCATGGCCGAAGAAAGCCGCTTCACCCGGTAGCGAAGTAGCTCAGGTCACGAAGCCGGGACGGCGGAGAGATCCCGTGTTCTTCGTCCGTGCCCTGGCCTTGCCGAGGACTGGACGGGTCGGGGAACGCAAGGTCTCGTGCGGCAAGCCGGCGTCAGGCCGCCGGCCGGGTTTCGTTGCGGGCTGCGGCTGCGGTGACGGTCGCCACGTGCCGTCTGCGGCGTCGGAGGAGAAGCTCGGCCAGGAACAGGAGGGTCGCTGCACTGGCGAGGACGGACCACGACTCGAAGCGGCGGACCGCCGTCTTGGCACCGGGCGCGGTGATCGCGGCCACGGCGCCGTCCAGGGTCTCGTGGAACAGGCCGCCGGTGGAGGCGGCGAGTTCGGCGAGAGCGCCGATGTCGGGGGCGCCGGGCCTCAGTTCGTCGCGGGCCGGGAAGAAGATCGTCCGGCCCGGCCCGATGCTCGTCTCGTTGCCCGGCGCTCCGGTGCGGACTTCGATGCGGTAGGGATCGAGGCTTGGCGCGAGTTGCAGGCCCTGGTCGGGAGAAAGACGGTAGAGGCCGGGACCGGTCCGCTGCATCGGCGCTTCGAGGCGCCGGTCGGCGCGCAGGACGACGAGCCGCGGGGAGAGGTCGCTGGCGAAACGGCCCCCGGCCTCGATCACGCTGAGTTCCGCGTCCAGGGTGCCGTCCCGGTGGCCCAGGCGCAGTTCCCACTCGGCGCTCGCGCGGCGGTCGGCGGCGTCGCGTACGATCTGGGCCACGAGGCGCGGCAGTGGGCGCCAGCGCAACCAGTCGCTGGCCCAGCGGGGCTCGAGGTCGCTGGTGAACATCCAGGTCTTGCCCATGCCGACGTAGCGGCTGGCCAGGATCGGGTCTCCGCCGTTTCCGCGTCCTGGCCCCCCGGCGCCGAGAATGACCTCCGCACTGTCCTTGGCGACGGCGGCAATTCGGCCATGAAGCTCAGGCGCGGCGGCGACGTCGATTCCTGCGAGCGCCTCGGACTGACCGCGCTGCTCGACCCGGATCTCCTCCTCCCGCGTCGAATCGGGCAACTGGTTCATCGTCTCGTCGATCAGGATGCTCTGGACCGAGGAGGCATCCTCGATCGTGTACGCGTTGCCATCACCCCAGTCGGCGATGTCCGCGAGCAGTTCGCGGTCGGATTCGACGCCGATCGCGACGGTGGAGACGGTGATCTCCTCCTCCCTCATGCGAAGCACGAGGCGCTCGTACTCGTCAGGGTAGGTGCGGCCGTCCGAGACCAGGATCACGTGCTTCACTTCGGACTCGACTGCCGAGAGCTGGTCCAGGCAGGCCTCGAGCGCCGGATAGAAGTTCGTCTGGGCGCTCGCCTCGATGCGGTCGACCCGGTCTGCCAGCCGCTCCTGCTCGCGCACGAACTGCAGGGGGACGATTCCGTGCGTGTGCCAGTCGAATGCCACCAGGCCAAACCGGTGCTGCTCGTTCAGCATGCCGAGGGCGGCCTTGGCGGCTTCCTTGGCCAGATCCATCTTGGGGCCCTTCATGCTGTAGGACTTGTCGAGCGCGATCATCAGCGCGACCTCGCTACGCTCCTCCTCGATCTCGAAGTCGAGCGGCAGAACGCGTTCGAGCGGCGAGTCACGGTAGCCGTCCTCGCCGAAGGTCGCCTCGCCGGCAACGAACAGCAGGCCGCCGCCCTCTTCCTCGACCCACTTCCCGAGCGCCCTCTGGGCCGGCTCGGGAAGGCTGTCCGCCGCGACGTTGCTCAGCACGACGGCGTCGTAGTGAAGAAGCGCTGCCGGGTTGAGCGAAGTGCGGTCCGGCCTTCTGCGGGCGACCTCGAGTCCTTCCGCTTCGAGCAGCCGTTCGAGATCGACCGAGTGATCGGCCGGGGCGAGCAGCAGGACGTGGTGCCTGGCTTCCACTCGCAGACTGCCGCGCCAGACCGCGCCTTGGGCAGGAGCGTCGACGTTGCTGCTTCCAAGGACTGCCTCGAAGGTCTGGAGTCCCGGTTCATCGAACGTCCACTCGAGATCGACCTCGGTGACACCGGGCGCGAGCGGGAGGCTGTGCAGTTCTTCGGTGCCGCTCCCGCGCAGGGTCAGGGGCGCCTCGGGCAGCAAGGCGCGGCTGCCTAGACGGAAGATCCAGCTGCGTGGCTCGCCGGCGCGCAAGGGGCGCTCGTCGTCCTCGAGTTCGACCGACTCGATCCAGACCGGCGGCGCCGACCGGTCGAGAACCGCCGTGTCGATGCGAATCGCCGGATCGAGAGCTGCAGTTCGAGCCGCGAGGCCGCCTGCGTTCTGGCCGTCCGAGAGGAGCAGGATGCGGCGTACTCGATCGGCCCGCAGCGCGGCCGCGGTCTGACGAAGGGCGGCCGCCGGCCGGCTGCTGCCGCGGTCGAGCGCGGCGTCTCCGGCCGACGCCGCGCTGGAGTCGGCGACCTCCAGGCGTCGCAGGTCCGCCGCGCTTGCCGCTGCTGCTGCGCGGTCGGCGTAGGCGAACAACCGCACCGGCGCCTCCGGATCGATGCCGCGGTCGATCGCCCGAAGCGCCCGGCTCAGGCTGGCGGGTTCGACGCTGGCGGATACATCGACCAGCACGGCGACGTCGAGCTCGCGAGTCCTCCAGGTGACGACCGGTTCGGCAAGGGCCAGGACCACCAGCGCCAGCAGCGAGCCGCGCATCCACAGCAGTCGCCGCCGCTGCCGGTCCGGCCGATCGCTTCGCTGCGACCACAGCAGCAGCGCGACCGGCAACGCCGCGAGCAACCAGGTCGGTTCCAGGAAGTTCATGCGCCCGTGCGCCCGTCAACGGGCGCACCGACTGGCTCGCGGGTGGGCGCGGATCGCGCCACCCGGGTTCGCGCTCGAGAGGAGATGCCGGGGTTGACATTCACTCCGTTTCGTTCGCTCCGGTGGGGCGTCGGTTCATGCGCAGTCCTCGGGCGTCGCTCGTTCAGAGGCGTCTGGGAGCCGACCCCTGCTGCCCCGACAGGGCTGGGGTCGTTTCCGAGAGCGTTCGGGGCGCATGCTGCGGTCATAGCGTGAGGCCGCGGAAGAAGGTGACTGCTTCGATGGAGGCGAGGAGGAGACCGGCCACGGCGAGCGTGCGCCAGGACCAGGGACGGCGGCTGTCCTGGGCAAGCTCGGCCAGGCGGTCGGGGGCTGCGGGGTCGAGGTCGGAGTCGTTGATCCACGTCGCTCGTTCGTCCTGGAGGCCGCCCACGCCGCTCGCGCCAGTCACCTCGTTCGCCAGGGAGGCGTACTCGTCTGCAGGGCTGCGGGCAAGCCATTCGGTGGCGTTCTGGAGCAGGGCGGCGAGGTCGGGGCGTAGAGAGAGCGGGGAGACGTCGAGATCGAAGGCGATGACGACGGAGCGGGCCGTGAGGTCCGGCATTGCCGGGCGGGGAGGGGAGGAGACCGGCGACGGGGCAGCGCCTGCGGCGTCGACTGCCTCTGCGGGGCCGGCAGGTTCGGTGGGGTCGCAGACGGCGATTGCGATCAGGGCGCCGCCGCCGGCCAGGGCCTGGCAGCGGGGGTCGAGTTCGCGGCGCGCGATCGTTGCCGGCAGGCCGAGGAGCGAGACGCCGGCCAGGATCGGGTGGTCGGCGTCGACGCGGCTGATCCGTTCCTGGGAGCGGGAAGCGGGCTCGGCAGGGGAGAGTGCACCGGCCGCCAGGGCATCCGGCGGGTCCAGGAACAGGCTCGGCAGGTCCGGGAGCGGGTCTGGTGCGGTGCGGTGGAAAACGGCTACATCGGCAGCCGGCGGAGTCGAGGCCGCGGCGCCGGCCTCGACTCTGTTCGCACTGCCGTCATCGCCGCCAGCCGGACTGCCGTCCTCGCTGCCGTTCTCGCTGTCGAACCCGTTGCGGCGCGCCGCCGGTGGTTGGCCTTCGGCTTCGTCGGTCTCCTCGGCTCCGGCAGTCTCGGCGTGCACCGCGACGACCTCGACAGAGGGGTCCGCCTCGAACGCCCGTGCGGCGGCCGAGTCGTCGAAGGAAGCTCGGCTGCGGGTCAGGACGAACAGGCGGCGCTCGCCGTTCGGCCGCACGGCGCGGGCGGAACCGGTCCTTCGTCCTTCCGTTCGTGCATCGATCAGCGTGGCCCGATCGTCCAGCGGAAAGACGTCGCCGGGAGTCCGGATTCGCGCCGTCACCGGGCCGGGTGCGAATCCGGCGATGTCGATCAGCGCGGTGAAACGGTTGCCGGGAGGCAGTTCCAGCTGTCGTCGGATACGAATCGTCTCGGAATCGGCGACCATCAGTTCGACCGGCACGGGGTCCGAGGCGTCGGCCGAGTCCGTCGCCAGCACTTCCACGAGTGCTTCCGGGTTCGCTTCGTGGCTGGGCGCCGGGCGGGTCACGAACAGGACGATGCCCGCGTTTCTGGCCGGGGAGAGGACCGACACGGTGCGAGTCGTGGTGGCCGGGTCCGTGATCGGCTTCCAGTTGGAGACCCCGTCGGTGAAGAGGTAGGCCTTGTCACCCGAGGGGAGTGCCGGTTCGAGGTCGGCTGCCGCGCCTTCGGGTGCGAAGGAACCGGGTGCGAAGGAACCGGGCGGGAGCGAACCGGAAAGGGCGAGAAGCGCCTCGGCGGGCGTGAGGGGAGCGGGGTCGGCGCCCAGAGTGAATCGGCTGCCGGCGTCGGCCTGGGCGATGGTCCGGCGCGCTTCGGCAACGGCCAGGTCCATGCGGGTGCCGGATCCGTCCGGTAGCGCGGCGCGCATGGTGGGCGAAGGGTCGAAGGCGAGAGCGATCCGATCGCCGCCTCCGGGCTGCAGCCAGGGAGCCTGACCGGCGGCCAGTGCCAGGCAGCCGGCTACCGTCATCGCGAGTAGCAGGGAGAGCAACCAGCGCAGGCGGTCGTGCCGTCGACGCCGGGCTGCGAGCAGGCGTCGCCAGAGCAACGTGGAGGCAACCGGGAGCGTCTGCGCCGTGGGCCGGATCAGGTAGATCACGAGCACCGCGAGGGCGGCGAGCGAAAGCGGCAACCAGACCGGCACGGGTTGCTAGCGTCCCCGGCTGAGCAGGCCGCGGCGCAGCGCCCCCAGGGCCAGCTCCTCGAAGCGCATCTCGACCGGCGCCTGAATGAAGGACCAGCCGCGGGCAGTGCAGCGGGCCTGCACCTCTTCCCGGTGGCTCTCGGCCTCGTTCTCCAGCCTGTGGAGCAGCGTGGGCGCGCCGTGGACACGGATGGTGTCTCCGGTCTCGCTGTCGACCAGGGTGGTGTCGCGGTCGAGCGGCGCTTCGAGGTCCTGGTGATCCGTGACCTGGAGAACGGCGACATCATGGCGCAGCGGCAGCAGCAGGTCGAGACCGCCCTCCGTGGTGGCCGAGAGCAGATCGGAGATCAGGATGACCAGGCCTCGGCGGCGGCCGGCGGCAAACACCTGGCGCACGGCCTGGTCGAGTCGGGTATCCCCTCCGGTGTCCAGGTTGGCCAGGAAGTCGAGCGCGCGCCATACCTGGCGCGAGCCGTGAAGCGGCCCGAGAACCTGGTGTGCGTGGCTGGAGTAGGGCGCCAGGGTGACCCGATCGAGCGTGGCGAGGGCGATGTAGGTCAGGGCTGCGGCGATCCGGCGCGCGGCGTCGAACTTGCGGCGCCCGGCCGCGCCCGGGGTGGGCGCCATGGAGCGGCTGCAGTCGAGCAGGATGTAGACGGCGAGATCGCCGTGTTCCTCGAACATCCGCAGCAGCAGGCGGTCGAAGCGCATGTAGGCGCGCCAGTCGAGGTGACGCAGGTCGTCCCCCTCCACGTAGGGGCGATAGTCCGCGAACTCGATTCCGGAGCCCAGGTGGGTGGCGCGGTGCTCTCCCTTGAAGCCGCCGGCGGGCACGCGGCGCGTCAGCAGCCGCAGGCGCTCGAGCCGGGCCAGGAAGGCCGGCTCGAAGGCGAAGGCGGAGTGGTCGGCCACGGCTGGAGGGCGTTCCCCGAATGGCCTTCTAGCCTTCGGGCACGTTGTCGACCAGATGCCGAAGCAGGTCGTCCAGGTCGATACGTTCCGCCTCGCCCTCGAAGTTCAGCAGGACTCGGTGGCGCAGGGCGGGCAGGGCCACGGCGCGGACGTCTTCCCGGGCGACGTGGGCTCGGCCGCGGATCAGGGCGTGGACCTTGGCGCCGAGGACCATCGCCTGGATGCCGCGGGGGCTGGCGCCTATGCGGACGTAGCGGCGCACGGTCTCTGCAGGGCGATCGCCTTCGGGCCGGGTCGCCATGCCGAGCCGGATGGCGTAGTCCTGGACCGGGCGGGCGATCGGAGCGAGGCGGGCAGTGCGCCGCATCGCCATGACCTGCTCGGCGGTCCACAGTGCGGCCGCTCGCGGCGCGCGGCCCGAGGTCGTGCGGTCGAGAATCGTGTGCAGCTCCTCGTTCCTGGGGTAGGACATCCGCAACTTGAACAGGAAGCGGTCGAGCTGCGCTTCGGGCAGTGGGTAGGTCCCCTCCATTTCCAGCGGATTCTGGGTGGCGAGCACGAAGAAGGGCGGTCCGAGCGGGTTCGTCTCGCCGCCGACGGTGACCGTGGTTTCCTGCATTGCCTCGAGCAGGGCCGATTGGGTCTTCGGGGTTGCGCGGTTGATCTCGTCAGCGAGCAGCAGGTTCGCGAAGATCGGTCCGGGATCGAACACGAGCCGACGGCCGCCCGTCTCGTCTTCGCGCAGGACGTGGGTGCCCACGATGTCGGCGGGCATCAGGTCCGGCGTGAACTGGATGCGTGAGAAATCGAGGTGAAGAGCTTCGGCCAACGTGCGGACCAGCCGCGTCTTGCCGAGGCCGGGAATGCCCTCGAGCAGCACGTGGCCGCCGGCGAGAAGACCGATGATCACGCCGTCGACCACGTCTTCCTGACCGACGATCACCTTGCCGATCTCGCTGCGGAGCCCCTTGCATCGTTCGGCGAACTCGGTCAGCTGGAGCGCCAGATCGGCTGCGGTCCGGGGCTCGGCGTCGTCGTTCACTCCCTGTCCTCCCTCGAGTCGTCCTCGAGCGACTCGAGGTAGCGGCGCACGGAAGCGCGGTGGCGCCAGGCGATCGGGCGTCTGGGGGGCGGCAGATCGCCCTTGGCGGCGGTGGCGTCGCTTCCGCCGCCGCCGCTGATGGTTCCGCCCGAGCCGCGCATCGCCACCTCGGCGGCCCGGAACCGGGTCGCGCCGGTCGTCGAGAGAGGCCTCCGCTCGATCTCCTCGCGCGATTCCAGCAGCGCCGTGTCGAGCGCCTGTTCGAGGCTGAACGCAGGTGTCAGGAGGTCGCCGAAGGGGTCGACCATTTCGTCCTGCGGCCCGGTTCCGACGCCGGCGGCGCTGCCGTCGGGCTCGGCGCTGCTCGTGCCGGGTTCGTCACTCGCCGCGGCTGCCGAACCGCTCTCGTTGCCCGGGCCTTCGCCGTCTTCCGTCGGTTGGCCGCCGGCGCCCTCGCCGGCGGCGGTCTCGGTGCCGGCCTCGGCGCCCTCGCCCTCGCCCGGCGTGCCGGGTGCGCCTGGATCCTCCGCTCGGTCGCCTTCGCCGGTGTCGAGCTCCCGCATGAGATCGGTCCCCGTTTCGGCCTTGCCCTCATCGGCGAAATCTCCAGCCGCGCCCTCGCCGTTCTCGCCGTCGTTCGTGCTGTTGCCCTCGGTCTCCGCACCTTCGCCAGGGCTTCCCTCGACGCCCTCGGAGGCATCTCCGCTTCGGCGAGCCTCGTCGGAGGCATCCGGCTCGCGAAGCCGGAGGGTCAGGAAGGGCAGGTCGCCGAGTTGGACGTCGAGGGCCGGGACTCTGGGCCTGCGACCGGGTTCCTCCTCCAGCGCCGCCGCTTCGAAACTGCGAGGGGATGCCGCCGCGTCTTCGCTGCTCATGACGGCAGCCAGTGCTTCGCCGACGAAGGAGCGCGGAAGGACGATCGGCACCAGGAGGACCGCGCTCACGACGGTCGAGGCCATGGCGCCGCGGGGAACGAGACGCGGCACCGCCTGGCGCGGTCCGATGCGGTTCAGGCCCTCGACTCCGCGTTCGAGGACGAGCGCGATCCAGGGCAGGGGCAAGACGGTCTCGGCAGCCTGCTTCGGGGCGTGCGGCTCCGTATCGTGCGGCTCGGTATCGTACGGATCCGGGGCCTGCTGCTTCAGGTCGTTCCGCCCGCCCGTGTCGGCGCCCGCGCGCTTGCCGTCCAGGTGCCGCTTGCCGTTCAGGTGTCCCTGCATCTCCTGTTTCTGCATCTCCAGGGCGGTGGCGACGGTGTCGTGCAGGTCACCGGCTCGATCCACGGCCCGGGCCGCAGCGGGTAGATCGGGAAACAGGGAGACGGCCTCCCGCAGAACGAGGGCGAGGAGGATGATTCCGCCCGCCCACGACGGCCAGAGCGCCGCGACGCTGCCTTCGCCGAATCCGTACGCACCGCCGGCCGCGCTCAGCAGCCAGGCCGACAGCAGCCAGAGGCTGAAGGCGGGCGCCAGCCAGACGAGCGACCGGAGGACACGCTGCAGACGGCGTCGCCGGTCCACGGCGGCCAGGCTGTGCAGAAAGTCACCGCGCAGAGAGCCCGGGCTCGGAACGTCCCGGCGCGGTGAGGCTCGCCGCAGCGAGTCCCGGGGCAGTGAGTCCCGGGGCAGTGAGTCCCGGCGCTGGCCGGCTGCCGCCCGCCCGGCCTCGGGAGAGTCGACTTCGGGCGGGCTCAATTCGGTTCCCAGAGCGCGATGCCGCCAGCCTGCTTGCCGATGTCGATCGAGGCGACGCGCCGCAACGCACTGTTGTCGTACACCTCCACGACTCCCGGCTCGCCGCCGATACCCTCGACCGTGACCAGGCTGTAACGGCCGTCCCGGGTGATCGCGACGCCGTGAGGAATGCGCCGGGTGGTCGCGGCGCGGGCCACCTCCGTGCCCGTCTCCAGATCCCAGAAGCCGATCGAATCGCTCTTCTTGTAGGTCACGACGAGCAGGCGTTCGTCCGGCCCGACGGCCGCGTTATAGGGGCCGGCCACAGGCGTGTCGAGGCGTCGCGCCACCTTCCATTCGACCGTGTCGACTTCGTGGATCGCGTTGCCCGTGAGAGCCGTGATGTAGACCATGCCGCCGGTCGTCGGCGGCGTGACCCAGGAAGGCTCGACCGCGGCGGCGTGGGCGCTGCCGTGGCTCTCGGCTGTTCGATGGTCGGACGGGTGGTCGGTCTCGTGCTCGCCGTGGGCGGTTCCCGTGCCCATAGCCGCACCCAGTGCCAGGCGGCGGCCCACCTTGAAGCGGAGCGCGTCGACTTCCACGAGTTCATCGTCCATCATGTTCACGCTGTAGAGCTTCCGGCCGTCCCGGCTGAGCCTGGCCCCATGCGGCATGGTGCCGCTCTCGAACTGCGCGATCTCGGTCATCGTCGAGGTTTCGACGACGGAGATCGTGCTCGGCACGTGGTCGCCGTAGAAGTCCGAGTTGACGACGAACAGCAGACCGGTCGTGGCGGCGACGTCGAGGGTGGCGGGGAACATGCCGACGCTGACGTCGCCCAGCCACTCGTCCGTTCCGGTTTCGTACTTGTGAATGGAGCCGAAGGGGTTTCCGTGGGCGATCGAGACGTACCAGTAACGTCCGCCGGGGGAGATGTTGATGCCGTGGGGACCCTCGATTTCGGCCGGAAAGCTGCCGACAGTGATCGTCTTCGTCACCTCGATGCCGGACGGTCCGAAGCGGACCAGGGACACCTCGTCTTCCGACTCGGCGCAGACGTAGGCGTAGTAGTTGCGGGACGGGGGAACGGGATCGGCTTCGGCGTGGACCGGCCCCGGGATCCACGCGATCCAAGGGACCCACGCTGCGGCCGCAACAAGGGCGGCCGGCACTGCCCGCGACGGCCGGGAGCAGGTCGAGATGCGCATGCGGCTGCCTCGATGCCGCTAGTGCGGCTCTCCGATGATGCGGTCCGGATCCTCCGGATCCTTCAGCTTGACCGCCCACAACCCGGAATGCCAGTCCGAGAAGAAGATGTGGTCCTTGTAGGGCTGGGGTCCCCAGACGAAGGGCGCGTTCGGTACCAGCGCGTCGGGATCGAAGGGCATGAACATCCCGATTTCACGTCCCTGTCGATAGAGATCGCCGCGCAGTTCGCCCGAGACGTCGACGACGCGGAGGCCGCCGTTGTAGTAGGCGACGTACATGATGTCGTCCTCGATCCAGAGGTTGTGAGTGCCGGCCTCGGGCACCTGATAGCGGGCGACCTCGCGGGGATTTTCCCAGTCGTCCCAGGAGATGACGTGGATCCAGCCGGCCGCGCGGGGCGGCGCCGCCCGAGGGTCGCGTCCGAGTTCGCCGTACGGGAACGCCTCGTCGCCGGCGAACACGTAGAACTTGCCCGTCGATTCGCTGCGGTACGGATAGGCGGCGTGGTTCCAGCCGCTGGGGTAGGCGTAGCTGCCGAGTTGGACCGGGTTGTTCGGCGCGCCGCCCATGCCGGCGCCGCCGACGTCGATCGCGACCACGCCGTCCTCCCAGTTCGAACTGAAGGCGACGCCGTCGACGACCCAGACGTCGTGGATCGAGTGGCCCGGCGTATCAAGCTCGAAGCGGCCGACGCGGTAGGGCTGGGTCGGATCCTCGATGCTGATCACGTCGAAGCGGCGGCCGTTCGACAGCGCGTAGACATGCTCGTCGTGGATGAACACGTTGTGGACGCCGCCGCGCAACTGATCGTCGAACCGGGACAGGATGCGCACGCCGACCTGCGGCTCGGAGACGTCGAGGACCACGAAGCCGTTCTTGCGGTTCGAGGCGCCTTCGCGGCTGATCACCGCGACGCGGCCGTCCTCGGAGACCTTGACGTCGTTCACGGTCCGGGCGTCGACCCGCACTGCGTCGATGAGGACGATGCTCTCCGGGTTCGTCACGTCCCAGATGTAGGCGTGGCCTTCGGCGCCCCAGGTGCCGGTAATCGCGTAGTCGTTCCCGTCCGTTCCCTGCCAGACCCAGAGGTCGGACGTGCGGCGGTCGCTGACCTTGCCCTGGCCGACGAACTCGATCTCCTTGTTCACGCGCCGCGGCGTGACGCGAAGCGGCAGGCTCGCGGTGTGACTTCCCGCCAGGGCGGTGATGGTGTAGATGCCCGACCTTTCGGCGACGAAGGCTCCGTCCTGTTCGATCCGGGCTGTCGCGCCGGGCGCCAGGATCCGCGTCGACGGGGTCCCGGCGACGAGGTAGCGGATGGGCAGCTCGTCTACCGTGTTCCCGCTGCCGTCGAGGCCCACGGCTTCGAACCGGACGACGTCGCCGGTGCGCGCCTCATCGGCCGAGGCAGTCAGTTCCAGACGCCGTGTGGGGTTCGGGACAACCTCGATCTCGACCTGCGAGGAAGCTTCCTCGGCGGTCGCGGTGAGGGTGGCCCGGCCCGGCGCCAGCAGGTTCAGGCCGCCGAATCCGTCCGGTGCGGCCACCTCCGGGTCCGAACTCGAGTAGTCGACTTCGACGTTGTCGCGGACGACGTCGGTAGTGTCGACGACCCGTGCGTGAAGCGGGACATGGGCGCCGGCGTAGAAGGCGCCGGGAAGGTCCACGATCTCGACGCTCTTGACCGGGGGATCCGGGATCGTCACCTCGACCTCCACCCGGAGCAGGGCTTCGGCCCGCCGCGGTTCGTCTTCGGCTTCCTTGGGCACCAGGGCGACGACGGTGACCTCCCCCGGACCGTGCGCTTCGACCTCGCCGCCCGAGGTGACCCCGACTCGCCGGCGGTTGCGCGAGAAGAAGACGACGTCGACACCTTCGATCGGTTCACCGTCCTCGTCCACGACGGTTGCGGTGAGCGAAGCCTTGTCACCGACCTCCAGGGTCAGTTCGGACGGCGACACCTCGAGCTCCGCGCCCGGCGGAACCGTCACTTCGTCTTCGTCCTCGTCTCCTTCGTCACCGGCCCGGCCCTCGTCGTCGGTCTCTCCCTGGTCGTCGTCGCTTGCGGCCGGCTGCTGATCGACGGGTTCCTGGGCGGCCGCCGGCAGTGCGGCGAGCAGGATCAGGGCAGCGAACAGCGCCGACCAGATCGTTGGACTGGTGCGGAAAAGGGTCACGGCACTCGGTCTCCTGAAAGTGGTAAGTGGGGCGGCCAAGAGTCAGTCAAGCTCCACGATCCAGCTGCCGCCACGGTCACGGACCAGATAATCGTAGCGATGGCGGTTGCAGGCGACGCTGAATCCCGGCGACATCACCAGCGGTCTGATCGCACTCACCGAGTCGCATCGGTAGCCCGAGGCGCGGATCATCGACACCGTGCCCTCTAGCTGGCCGGCTCCGATTGACCCCGACACGATGGCGTCGGATTCAAGCAGGTCGTGGTCGAACTCCGGCTCCGCAAACCTGGGAGTGGCGCGCACAGGTTCCGGCGGCCGCCTGGAATCCACCAGGCTGCCGATCAGGATGAACACCGCCATCACGCCCGTCACGACCAGAATCGCGCGCAGACATCCTCGCCCCGTGCTCTTCTCCCTCATCGCCCCATCTCGCATGTATCGCGGCTTGGACCCATCCGGTTCCTTCGGCGCGTCATCCTCAGTCGGAGGCGGCAGCGTATCCGGTTCCTCGCGGCAGTCTAACTCAACAGCCCATGGTAGAAGCCGCGCTGTGTTCAAGCGCCCATGCATCCCGTCCGGCGTCGTTGCTCGTCGGTCGCGGTTGTTCCTCGATCGGACAGGGGCCCCGACGTGCTCCCTCGTCGAGCCTTGCCGGACTGGCGCCTGACCGCTCTCGGTGCCGCACGGATGTAGGCCGCGGGCTGTCGGCGAGGCGGGACGGGCTGCTGCCTGTGGAGCCTGCTACATGTGGATCGGGCGGCCGTGCACGGCCAGTGCGGCCTCCTTGATCGCCTCGGCCAGCGTGGGGTGGGCGTGGGAGGTCCGAAACAGATCCTCTGCCGAGGCGCCGAAGCTGATGGCCGCCACGGCCTCGGCGATCAGGTCGCCAGCGTGGCTGCCCAGGATGTGGACGCCCAGTACCTCGTCCGTCTCCGCGCCGGCCAGGATCTTGACGAAGCCTTCCAGTCTGCCGGCGGCGCGCGCACGGCCGATGGCACGGAAGGGAAAGGTGCCCTTCCGGTAGGCGATTCCGGTTTCCCGCAGTTGTTCTTCCGTCCTGCCGACGGACGCCACCTCGGGCTCCGTGTAGACGATGCCGGGGATGGCGTCGTAGTCGATGTGCACGTGACCGCCGGCGATGCCCTCGACGCAGGCCATCCCCTCTTCCTCCGCCTTGTGGGCCAGTTGCGGGCCGCCGATCACGTCGCCGATCGCGAAGATGCCGGGGGCCGAGCAGGCGAAGCGCTCGTCGACCCGAATGAAGCCCCGTTCGTCCGTTGAGACACCCGCCTCTTCGAGTCCCAGACCGTCGCTGATCGGCGTGCGCCCGACCGCGACCAGAACGCGGTCGCACTCGATCGGTTCCTTGCCCTCGACCTCGACAACGCACTCGGCGCTGCAGCGGCCGCCGTCCTTTCCGCTTCGTACGGAAGCTCCCGGAACGCGGCTGCCCAGGCGGATGTCGAGCCCCTGGCGGCGGAAGATCCTCTCGGCCGCCGCGGCGATTTCCGCATCGGCGCCGGGGAGGATGCGGTCCAGGTACTCGAGGACCGTGACCTTCGAGCCCAGTCGATTCCAGACCGCGCCCAGTTCGAGTCCGATGTAGCCGGCGCCGATGACCACCAGGCGTCCCGGCGCCTCGCTGTATGCCAGCGCCTCGGTGCTGGTTCCGATGCGGTCGCCGTCGAACTCGATGCCGGGCAGACCGGCGGGCCGGGACCCGGTGGCGACGATGACGTGCCGTGCCCGGATTCCGTGATCGCCGCCCTGTTCGCCGTCATCCGTCGAGACCAGGACCGTTCGGTGCTCGCCGTCCCGTTCGCCCAGCCTCGCGCGGCCCTGGATGTGCTCGACCTTGTTCTTCCTGAGCAGAGAGGACACGCCGCGCGTCAGGGTCGTCACGACGCGGTCCTTGCGCTTCATCATCGCCGCCAGGTCGAGGCCGATCTCGCCTGCGACGCCGCCGTGGACGGCAAGCTCGCTGCGGGCCGCCACCAGGCGCTGGCTCGACTCGAGCAGTGCCTTGCTCGGAATGCAGCCCACCCGCAGGCAGACGCCCCCGGCAGCCGGATGCTCGTCGATGACGGCCGTTCGAAAGCCGAGCTGGGCCGCCCGGATCGCGCCCACGTAGCCGCCGGGCCCGGCGCCGATGACGGCGATGTCGAAGACGTTCCTGGTCATGTTCAGCAGTCCATCGTCGCGTCGGGAACGACGAAGGCTCCTTGAATCCCGGTGTCCAGGGTGGCGAGCATGGCGCCGTGCGCGGTCGCCGACTGCACCGGACGCGCGTCGGTCGTCCGGGATGGATGGCGGCACCAGCCGGGTGGTTCTGCCGCTACCGGTTCCCGGGACGGATCAGTCGGAGTCAATGGTTGTCGTCCCTCCTACACCTCGATCAGCATCCGCGCCGGATCCTGGATCGCCTCCTTGATCCGCACCAGGAAGGAAACCGCTTCGCGGCCGTCCACGATGCGGTGGTCGTAGGTCAGGGCGACGTACATCATCGGCCGGACGACGATGTCGCCGTCCTCGACCATCGGTCGATCCTGAATCGCATGCAGGCCGAGGACGCCGCTCTGCGGCGGGTTGATGATCGGCGTGGAGAGCAGGGAGCCGAAGACGCCGCCGTTCGTGATCGTGAACGTGCCGCCCTGGAGTTCGTCGATGCGGATGCGGCCAGTCCGGGCGCGCTCCGCGAAGTCGGCGATCCGCGTCTCGATCTCGGCGAAGGACATTCTCTCGGCGTTGCGCAGGACCGGAACCATCAGACCGCGGTCCGTGCTCACGGCAATGCCGATGTCGTGGTAGTTCCGGTAGACGATGTCCGTACCCGCGATCTCCGCGTTGAGACGCGGGAAGCGCCGCAGGGCGTCGACGGCCGCCTTGACGAAGAAGGACAGGAAGCCCAGGCGGACGTCGTGGCGTTTCTCGAATGCGTCGCGGTACCGGGTTCGGAAGTCCTTGACCGCGGACATGTCGATCTCGTTGAACGTGGTCAGCAGAGCCGCCTGCTGCTGTGACGCCACCAGGCGTTCGGCGATGCGGCGGCGGATCGGCGTCATGGCCACGCGCTCTTCGGCACGGCCGTCGGCAGCTGCCGCATTCGCGGGAGCCGGTGCGGGAGAAGGTCCTGCGTGCGGCGCGGCACGGGGCTGCGGTGGGGCAGCGGCAGTCCGGGCAGTGACAGGTGCCACGGTCTCCGAAGCCGGCGCGGGTGCGGCCTGTTCCACCGCGGCACCCGGAGTCGGCTCGGGAGGCCCGGCAGACTCGGGAGGCCCGGCAGACTCGGGAGGCCCGGCAGACTCCGAGGGCTCGGAAGGCACTGCCTCGGCTGCCCTCTGGGCTGCGAGATGGGCGATCACGTCGCTTTTCGACAGCCGACCGCCCTTGCCCGTTGCGGGAATGGCGCCGGGGTCGAGATGGTGCTCGGCGATCAGCCGCTGCGCCGCGGGCATGATCCGCCGTGTTTCAGCAAGCGGAACTGCGGCAAGCGGAACTGCGGCAGGCGTGGTCGCCGGCGAGACGACCTCGCGGCCCGCCGTGTCGGCACTCACGTCGGCACTCAAGACGTCGGCGCCCGCGAGGAGGTCCGTCCGGGCGCCGAAGGTTGCGGCAGCCGCCGACGTTGCCGACGCTGCCGCGCTGGCCGCGGCCACCGACCCGGCGCTCCTGGCAGCGCCATCCTCGATCCGGGCGATCACCGCGCCGACCGGAACCGTCTCCCCTTCGGCAGCGACGATCTCGGAGACCACGCCGGCAACCGGCGAGGGCATCTCGACGGTCACCTTGTCCGTCTCGAGTTCCACCAGAGGCTCGTCGCGACCGACGTGATCGCCGGGGTTCCTGATCCAGCGCAGGATCAACGCTTCGGTGATCGACTCGCCGATCTCGGGAATCGTGACTTCGTACGTCATTCAGGGTGCCTTCGATACGTCATTCGAGGTGCCATCGAGAGCCAGGGTGCCTTCGAGGGATTGTCACGCGGATTCCGGCGAGTCGGCGAACGCCGCTTCGATCAGTTCCTGCTGTTCCATCTTGTGGCTGCTCGAAGAGCCGGTAGCCGGGCTCGCCGACTGGTTACGGTAGACCGCCGAGAGGGGACGCCCGCCCATCAGGAAGCCGAAGTTCAACCGCAGGTAGGACCAGGCGCCCATGTTGCGCGGTTCTTCCTGCACCCAGCGGACCTTCGCGTCGGCGGGAAACCCGGCCAACGCGGCGTTCAGTTCTTCTTCCGGTGCCGGGTAGAGCTGCTCCATGCGCAGGATCGCATGATCCAGGGCCGAGGTCTTTCGGCGGTGGGCGTCGAGGTCGTGGAACACCTTGCCGGAGCAGAGCAGGATGCGGCGGACCTTCGCTCGCTGCTCCGCGGTCTCGAGCGCCGGGTCGGGCAGCACGGGCCGGTAGCGGCCCAGGGCCAGTTCGGCCAGGTCCGAGCCGACTTCCCTGCGGCGGAGCAGGCTCTTCGGAGTGAACATGATCAGCGGCTTGCGCAGGGCCCGCTCGACCTGCCGGCGGAGCAGGTGGAAGTACTGGGCCGGCGTCGAGGGGTACACGATCTGGACGTTGTCTTCGGCGGCCAGCAGGAGCCAGCGCTCGATTCGGGCGCTCGAGTGTTCCGGCCCCTGGCCCTCGAAACCGTGCGGCAGGAGAATGACGAGCCCGCTCAGTCGATTCCACTTGTCCTCGGCGCTGGTGATGAACTGATCGATGATCACCTGCGCCGCGTTGGCGAAGTCGCCGAACTGCGCTTCCCAGAGCACCAGCCCGTCCGGGTAGTCCAGGCTGAAGCCGTACTCGAAGCCGAGTACGCCGGCCTCGGACAGCGGACTGTTGCAGATCTCGATCGGCTCCTGGTTGTCGGCGATGTTCATCAGCGGCCGGTAGTTGGAATCGGTGACCCGGTCGTGCAGCACGGAGTGGCGCTGGCTGAAGGTGCCGCGCTCGCAGTCCTGCCCGGTCATCCGCACACGCTGACCGGAATCGGCCGTCGCCGCGAAGGCGAGCGCCTCGGCCGCCGCCCAGTCGAGAGGCCGCCTTGCCGCGGCCATCTCGGCGCGCGCGCTGATGAAGCGGCGGAGGTTGCGGTGCAGGTTGAAGCCCTCGGGCAGCTCGATCATTCGTCTCAGGTAGCCGCGGAGCTTCGCTTCGGGAACCCCGGTGTCCGGTTCCGGGATGCCCGCGGTGCGGCCTCCGACGAAGGCGTTCCAGACCCCGTCGTACGCCTGCGGACTCGTCTTCTCGTTCATTCTCCGGGCGGTGGCGAGCGCGCCTTCGAGCCGCTTCTCCTCGCGCTCGATGTGGATCTCGGCTTCCTCGGGCTTGATCTCGCCGAGTTCGAGCAGGTGCTCCAGGTAGTGGACCCGGACCGGATCGCGGGCGCGGATGCCGTCGTACAGCATCGGCTGCGTGAACGCGGGTTCGTCGCCTTCGTTGTGGCCGCGGCGCCGATAGCAGTAGAGATCGATGACCACGTCGCGCTGGTAGCGCTGGCGAAAGTCGAGAGCGACGTTGACGACCTGGGCCACGGCTTCCGGATACTCGCCGTTGACGTGGAAGATCGGTATCTGGAGCATCTTCGCGACGTCGGTGCAATAGGTGTTCGAGCGTGAACTCTCTGGCGGCGTCGTGAATCCGATCTGGTTGTTCACGACCACGTGCAGTGCGCCGCCGATGTGGTAGGCGGGAAGCTGCGACAGGTTGAGCGACTCCTGGACGATCCCCTCGCCGGCGAAAGCCGCGTCGCCGTGAATGAGGAACAGCACCGCGCGGTCGCGGAGTTCGTTGCCGATCCGGTCCTGCTTGGCCCGTACGCGTCCCATCGCCACCGGGTTGATGAACTCGAGATGGCTCGGGTTGAACGACAGGGACAGGTGGATCCGGCGGCCCTGGTCCGTCGTCCAGTCGCTGGAGTGGCCCATGTGGTACTTCACGTCGCCGCCGCCCTTGTAGTGCTCCGCGTCCAGGTCCTCGAACTCGCGGAAGATGTCCCGGGTCGGTTTGCCGATGATGTTCGCGAGGACGTTCAGGCGGCCCCGGTGGGACATGCCGAAGACGATCTCCACGGCGCCCTGGACGGCGACCTTCTCGATTGCCAGATCGAGCAGCGGAATCAGGCTCTCGGCCCCCTCGAGCGAGAAGCTCTTCGCGCCCAGGTACTTCTTCTGGATGAACTCCTCGAACACGGCGGCGTCGATCAGCTTCTTCAGGATCCGGACCTGCTCGCGGCGGTCGAGGTGAACCCGGTTGCGGCTGATCTCCATCCGTTCCTGGAGCCAGCTGCGGACCTCCAGGTCGTCGATGTGCATGAACTCGGCGCTGATGTACTGACAGTAGGTGTCGCGCATCCGCTCCCAGACTTCGCGCACCGTGGCCGTGTCGGCGCCGGGAATGCCGGCGGTCGACACGGTGCGGTCGAGGTCGCTCTCGCTGATGCCGAGGCCCTCGAGTTCCAGCTCCTCCGGCAGCGTCGGCGGATTGCGGAGCGGGTTGATGTCCGCGAAGAGATGGCCGCGAATCCGGTAGTTGCGGATCATGTCGTCGACCCGGCGCTGGAGCTCGACGTCCGTCGTCAGAGCCGGAGTTGCGGCCCGGTGGGGCTCGACAGCCGGTTCCGGTCCTGCCGTTGCCGGAGTTGCGGTCGGCAGCGCGGCGGGCGCTTCGGCGGCCGCCTCGAGCGCGGCAGCCCCGTTGCCGCCGAACAGCGGCGGCGGCTCGAGCGAGGGTTCCAGGGCGCCGGCGCCCAGCTCCCCGGCTGCCGCCAGGGAGTCGAAGTACTGCCGCCACTGCTCGTCGAGGGACGCCGGATCCCGCAGGTACTCGGCCAGGAGGGCTTCGACGTAGTCGAGAGAGAGACTGTGCAACTGCTCTGGCTGGCTCATCGCTGTCTGTCTCCTTTGCATGTGACCGGCTGCCGGCAATCCCGGATCAGACGCGCTCCGCTTGCAGCCGCGGATCGATCACGTCCCTCAGCGTATCGCCGACCAGGTTGAAACTCAGCACGGCGAGGAAGATCGCGACGCAGGCAGGCGGGATCATGTGGCCGGCGGTGAACAGATTCTCGTAGCCGGAGCGCAGGATCGTGCCCCAGGACGGGTCCGGCGGCTGAACGCCGAAGCCGAGCCAGGAGAGGCCGGCCTCGATCAGGATCGAAACGGCGATGCCGAAGGTGACGCTGACCAGCACCGGCGCCAACGCGTTGGGCAGCAGGTGGCGGAGCACCAGCTGCACCGGCCGCACGCCCAGCGAGCGCGCGGCAAGCGCGTAGTCGGTCTCCCGGATCCGCAGGATCTCGCCGCGCGCGAAGCGGGCGATGCCTACCCAGCGGGTCAGCCCGATCACGATCATCACGTTCTCGATGCTGGGCGGGAACCAGGCGAGGACCGCGAGGATCAGGAAGAACGGCGGGAAGCACATGACGACCTCGATGAAGCGGGAGATGACGAGGTCGGCAATGCCGCCGGCGTAGCCGGCAATGCAGCCCAGCACGAGGCCCAGGATGACCGCGATGCCCATCGACAGGAAGCCGACCTTCATCGACACCACGGTGCCGTGGACCATGCGCGACAGCACGTCGCGTCCGGACTGGTCGGTTCCCAGCCAGTGACGGCGGGACGGGCCGGCCAGCGGCTCGGCGGCGATCTCGCGCGGGCCGTAACGCATCGGCGTCCAGAGAGCCCAGTCGCCGCGTTCGGGGTCGAACTCGCGCTTGAAGTCGAAGGTCGCCAGGCGGTAGGGCCGCTTCTTCTTGAAGATCAGCCTGGCGCCCGGGGCCTGGTGGATCAGGTCGATCACCGCCGGAAAGTAGAAGCTGCCGTCGAAGCGGCAGAGGATGGGCTGTTCGTTGGCCAGCATCGGCGACAGGAAGGAGACCAGGAACAGCGCCGCCACCACGCACAGCCCGACCATGCCGAGTCGGTGGCTGCGGAAGCGCCGCCAGGTGATGTGCCAGTAGGAGCGTGCCGGCTCGCCCCCGCCGCTGGCCGCTTCGGCGTTCATCGTCACTTCTCGTAGCTGATTCGCGGGTCGACCAGGCCGTAGGTCAGGTCGGCGATGAAGGTGATGCCCAGCACGAGCAGGGCGGTGATGAAGTTGAGGGCCATGATCGTGGGGTAGTCGCGCTGCAGCACGGATTCGAAGTACAGGCGGCCCAGGCCCGGCCAGTTGAACATGTACTCGAGGATCACGCTGCCGCTGAGCACGAAGGGGAAGGTCAGACCGATCAGCGAGATCAGGGGGATCAGGCTGTTCGTGAAGGCGTGCTTGAGCACCACGCTCCGTTCGCCCAGTCCCTTGGAACGCGCGGTGCGCACGTAGTCCTGGCGCACCACCTCGAGCAGGTTCTGGCGGATGAAGCGGGAGTAGTACGCGAGGTTGCCGAAGGTGAAGCAGAACGTGATCAGGACGTAGTGCTGCGCCAGATCCCACATCTGGCCGAGGGTGGTCATGTCGTCGTGGCCGTCGGACCGCATGCCGCGGAAGGGGAGCAGGTCCCACTTCACGCCCAGGTACAGGATGAGCAGCATTCCGGCGACGTAGTTCGGCACGGAATAGAGCATGTAGAGGCCGGTGCTGACCGAGCGGTCGAAGCCGCCCCCCTGCCGGAGAGCGCTGAAGATCCCGATTGGCGTCGAGATGAGCAGGGTCAGCATGAAGGAGAGGAGCGCGACCGACAGGGTCGGCCACAGGGCTTCGCCGATCTTGGCGGACACTCTCCTGCCGTCGTGGAAGGACGACCCGAGGTCTCCGACGACCAGCTTGCCCACCCAGTTCGCGTACTGGACCGGGATCGGCTTGTCGAGGCCGTAGTGCTCCCGCAGCTGCTGGTAGACGCGCTCCGAGACCGCGGCGTCGGCGACCTGGGAGGCCTGGAGCTGGGCGGGGTCGCCCGGGACGAGCTGGATGATGAAGAACGAGATGACCGAGATGCCGAACAGGGTGACCAGGCCGGTGACCAGCCTGCGGAGGATGTAGCTGAACAAGATCGATCTCGGAGTGTGAGCGGTGCCTAGAATACCGTCCCTTGAACGGGGCTGACTCGACGGCAGGCGGCGGTCCGGTGCGCGAGGGAACCCGAGCGGCGCGATCAGCGCCGCCCGCAACCCGGGTCGCGGGTTCGCCCGTGGACGTGCGAACCGAGCTGGGGGCGGTGCTGCGCCTGGCGGCGCCGGTCATCCTGGTGCAGGTCGGCATGGTGTCGATGGGCGCCGTGGACACCATGATGTTGGGCCGGGTTTCCGAGATCGACCTTGCCGCCGGCTCGATCGGGAACGCGCTCAGCATCGCCGTCATCTGGTCCTTCATCGGCATTCTGCTGGCGATCGACCCGATGGCGGCGCAGGCGTTCGGCGCCGGCGACCACAGACAGATCAGCAGGGTGCTCTGTCGGGGCTTGGGAATGGCGGTCCTGCTGTCGGTGCCGGCCACTCTGATCGTGCTCGGACTGGATCGCCTGCTGCCGCTCACGGGTCAGCCGCAGGCCATCGTCCAGCCAGCCGCCGCCTACCTTCGGGGCATCGGTCCCGGCGTCCTTGCCTTCCTGCTCTTCATGTGTCTGCGGCAGACGCTTCAGGCGATGAGCATCGTGCGGCCGGCCCTGATCGCGATCGGCGTCGCCAACGTGTTCAACGCGATCGCCAACTGGGCGCTGATCTTCGGCCATCTCGGATTCCCGGCGCTCGGTGTGCGGGGCTCCGCCTACGCAACGTCCGGATCCCGCTGGGTGATGCTGATCGTGGTGGCGGCGTTCGGATGGCGCTGTCTGCGCCCCTACGTCGGCGGCTGGCGGTGGTCCTGGCTGCGGCTGGCCGCGCTGCGCCCTTTCCTGTTCGTCGGCGTGCCGATCGCGGTGCAGGTGTCGCTCGAGGTCACCGTGTTCAGTTTCGCGGCCGTTCTCATCGGCCGGCTGGGGGAGGCGGAGGTCAGCGGCCACCAGGTCGCGATCAGTCTCGCCTCGATTTCCTTCATGGTGCCCCTGGGTTTCGCCGGTGCGGCGACCACGCGCGTCGGCAACGCGATCGGGCGCCGGGATCCGGTGGGGGCCCGCCGCTCGACGCTGGTCTGCCTCAGCCTCGGCGCCGGCGTGATGATCGCCTTCGGTATCGTCTTCTTCTCGCTGCCGCAGCTTCTCGCGCGCCTGTTCAGCGACGTGCCGGGCGTGATCGCCGCGGCCGCCGCCCTGATTCCGATCGCCGGCCTGTTCCAGGTCGCCGACGGCCTCCAGGTGGCTGCCGCCGGTGTACTGCGGGGCGCCGCCGACACGCGGTTTCCTGCGGGCGTTGCGCTCGTGGGGTACTGGGTCATCGGAATGCCCGCGGGCGCCTGGCTGACGTTCGAGAGAGGGCTCGGCCCCAGCGGGGTGTGGTGGGGCCTGACCTTCGGGCTGGTGTTCGTGGCGGTCCTGCTTGCGTTTCGCGTTCGCTGGCGGCTCTGGCAGAGCGGCACGGCGGGTCTGCTTGCGGCCGGAGTCGAGGACGACGACTGACGGCAGCTGCTGCTTCTTCACCGCGGACCGCTGTCCGGATAGTCTCCCGCCTGCCCGGGGCGGTTTCCGGACCCGAGGGAAGACCAGCAGCCATGCCGACCAGGAAAGCCGTACTCGCCTACAGCGGCGGTCTCGACACGTCCGTCATCCTGCGCACCCTGCAGGAACGGGGCTTCGACGTGGTCGCCGTGATCGTGGATGTGGGCCAGCGGGAAGACTTCGGGCGCCAGGCGCGCCGGGCCGAGGCGATCGGCGCCTCGAAGGTCTGCGTCGAGGACCTGCGGCGCGAGTTCGTGACCGACTTCATCTACCCGGCGATCGCCGGCAACGCGATCTACGAGAACCGCTACCTGCTCGGCACGGCCTTGGCTCGGCCGCTGATCGCAAGGCGTCAGGCCGAGATCGCGATCCGCGAAGGCGCCGACGTGCTGTCTCACGGCGCCACGGGCAAGGGCAACGACCAGGTCCGGTTCGAACTGGCCTATGCCGCGCTGGCGCCGCAGGTCGAGGTCTATGCGCCCTGGAAGGATGCCGAGTTCCTGCGCCGCTTCCAGGGCCGCAGCGATCTTCTGAACTACGCCGAGGAACAGGGCATCCCGATCGAGGCGTCATCCGAGAAGCCGTACAGCATGGACGAGAACCTGATGCACAAGAGCTACGAGGCCGGCCTGCTGGAAGACCCCATGCAGGCGCCGACCGAGGACATGTTCTCGCTCACGGTCTCGCCGCTCGCCGCGCCCGACGAGCCGACCGACATCGAGGTCGAGTTCCGGGACGCGCGCCCGGTGCGCGTGCGGGACCGGAGCGCGGGTGTCGAACACTCCGATCCACTGACCCTCTTCGAGCACCTGAACGAACTCGGCGGGCGGAACGGAATCGGCCGGATCGACATCGTCGAGAACCGGTTCGTCGGCATCAAGTCCCGCGGCGTCTACGAGACGCCTGGCGGCACGATTCTCCACCATGCGCTGCGCGACCTCGAAGGCGTCGCCATGGACCGGGAAGTGCAGCGCCTGCGCGACGGGCTGTCGCCGAAGTTCGCGGAACTGATCTACAACGGCTTCTGGTTCTCGCCCGAGATGGAGTTCATTCGGGCCGCCTTCCTGCAGGCCGAGCGCATCATCGACGGCACCGTCCATCTGCGCCTCTACAAGGGCGGCGTGAGTATTCTGGGCCGCGAGTCGCCGAGCTCGCTCTACGACCGGAACCTGTCCTCGATGGACGTCGAAGGCGGCTACGACCAGACCGACGCGCGCGGCTTCATCCGCCTCAACGCGTTGCGCCTCAAGGCGCACCAGGTGATCGTCGGCGGCCGGGGCGGCCGGGACAGCGAGGGCCGGTAGCGGGGGGTCGGCGGAGGCGGAGCCGCGTGCGGCGCAAGAAAAGGCGGCGGGGCGAATACCTGGCCGTCGACCGCCCTGGATGAGCGCTGCGACTCGTCCGTCGGCGCTTCCGCCGGTGCCGGCGGCGTATCGGGGCGTGGAAGGTCCTGGCTCGTCAGCAGAGCCCTGGCCCCTCAGCCCGGCAGAGCCCCTCAGCCCGACAGGGCCGCCAGCTTCTCGGTCAGGAGCGGCACGACCTTCCTGTAGTCCTCGACGATGCCGAAGCTGCAGTGCTTGAAGATCGGGGCGTCCACGTCCGTGTTGACCGCCGCGACGATCTTGCTGTCGCCCATGCCGAGCAGGTGCTGGCTGGCGCCGGAGATGGCGATCGCGATGTAGAGCTCGGGAGCGACCTTCTTCCCGGTCTGGCCGACCTGCCAGTTGGGGGGCACCCAGCCGGCGTCGCAGGCGGCGCGCGAGGCGCCCTGTTCGGCGCCGATGGTGGCGGCGAGCTTCTTCAGGTCCTCGAAGGGCTCGGGACCGCCCAGTCCGCGGCCGCCGGAGACGATCACCTGGGCGTCCTCGAGCCGGACGCCCTCCTGGGCGGCCACTTCGCGGCCTACGATCCGGATGCGCGGCGGGTCGAGATCGAGATCGACCGACTCCACTGTGCCGGGCGACGCCTGCTCGACGGCCGGTTCGAAGCCGCGCGCGCGCAGCCAGACGACCGCCGGGCGCTTCTTCAGCCGGTAGATCGAGATCGCCTTGCCGCCGTAGGCGGTGCGCTGGACCAACAGCTGGCTGCCGTCCATGCGGATCGCCGCCGCGTCGGCCATCGAGCTGCCGCCCAGGCGGTGAGCGAGCCGGGGCGCGATCTCCTGGCTGCAGGTGTCGTTGCTCAGCAGCACGGCGGCGTAGTCTCCGCCTCCTGCTGCATGGAGCTGCTCGGCTGCCTGCAGGGCCTGCTCGGGCTGGCAGTCGCGCAGCTCCTCGTTGGCGCCCAGCACCACGCGGTCGGCAACGGCCGCCATGGCAGCGATCGCTTCGTCGTCGGCCGGCCCGATCACCAGCACGTGGAGCTCGCCGCCGATGCTTCCTGCCAGGGCCCGTCCGGCGCCTGCGGCGCCCTGCGCGGCGCGGTCGTGGCCGAGACTTCCCAGAACACAGACTGCAACGTTCGCCATCGTTCTTCCTCCTTGCCTCCTGTAGCCCTGTCAGCCCGGTTCCAGGTCCGTGTCAGCCGATCGAAGCCACGACTTCGTGGATCTTCTGCGCCAGCCGAGCGACCCTCTCGTCCAGGGTGTCGCCCGCCGCCAGCTCGCAATCGACTTCCTCCTTCGGCACGAAGATCTCTTCGACCTCGAAGCTGGAGGAGCCGTTCCGGATCTCCTCGCTGTCCAGTCCCAGGTCGGCCAGACCGAGTTTCCGGAGCGGCTTGCGGTAGGACATCATCACGTCCCTCGTCTTCGGGATGCGCGGCACGTTGTCCTCGTTGTTCGTGATCGTGACGACGAACGGGGGTTCGGCTTCCGCGATCTCGATGCCGTCATCGGTCTGCCGGCGGAGCGTGACGCCGCCGTTGCCGGGACTCAGACTCTCGACGAAGCCGAGCGCGGGACGGGCCAGTTCCTCGGCCAGCACGCCGCCTGTCTGACCCGTGCCCCAGTCGCCCGATTCCCGGCCAACCAGCACGGCGTCGAACGGCCCGCCGTCCTGCTCGAGGCGCGAGATGGCCGCTGCCAGCACCCGGCCGACGGCCGCGGCGTCGGGATTCGTGCTGCCGTCGCGCTTCACCAGGCACGCTTCGTCGACGGTCATCGCCATCGCCTTGCGCAGGCAGTCCTCGGCCGAGGACTCTCCGTAGCAGAGGGCGGTGATCCTGACGTCGCCGGCGGCCTCCCGGAACTGGAGCGCGGTTTCGATCGCGTTCTCGCAGAAGATGTTCGTGACCAGGTTCGCGCTGCCGCGTCTGGCCGCCCTGGCTTCCGGATCGATCTCGAAGTCCCGGGCCGGAATCTCCGGGTCGAGGATCTGCTTCAGGCAGACAAGCACTCTCATTCTCGATTCTCCTTCGCTGTGGGCGAGGCTGCTGCGCTGCCCGGCGTCACTTTCCAGTCGGGCCGCTTGGCCTGCTGTCCGGCGTCCCTGCCCGTTCGGCGTTCGGATTCAACACGGCCGCAACCGCCATCCGGGTCACCTCCGCCACGACTTCGTCGGCGCCGAGCCGGCCGTCCGCCCGATACCAGCGCGAGATCCACAGCACCATGCCGATCAGGCTGAAGGCGCCGATCGTCGGGTCGAGGCCCAGGACCCTGCCTTCGTCCCGGAGGGCGGCAAGGGTATCCGCGATGAACTCGACGTAGTCCCGCTGCCTGCCGATGATGTCGGCCCGGTCGTCGGGCAGCAACCCCTCGAGTTCGTTGACGAGGATGGTCAGCGCCGACGAATCCTGGGTGATCAGGCGCGCGTGGCGGGCGACGATCGTCTCCAGGCGGGCCAGCGGATCCTTGCAGCCGCGTGCCGGTTCGATGACCTGCTCGTCGAGCTGGTCCATGGCGAAGCTCATGATCGCGAACAGCAGGTCCTGCTTGCCCTTGATGTAGTAGTAGAGTCCGGCCTTGGTCAGTCCCACGGCGGCCGCGATGTCGTTGATCGAGGTGGCGTGGAAGCCCTTGCGGTGGAAGATGCGCGCCGCGCTCCGGTAGATCTCGGCTCGGCGGTCCCGGTCGCTTTCACCGGTCGTGCGCAGGGCTCTGTCCAAGGATGTCATCGGATCGAAGTCCCGAAGGGACTGCCGTGGAGTCTACCGACCGCCCGGTAGGTTGGCAACGGGCTGCGGTGCCGCTCGTGATGCGAGAGCGCGGTTCGTCACGCGACCGCGCCCAGACCGTTCTTCTCGACCAGGGTCAGGAGCTTCAACGAGGCGCTCCCCGGCCTCTTCTGTCCCCGCTCCCACTGGCTCACCAGGCTCGTGGTCACGTTCAGGTAGCGCGCGAACACCGCCTGGCTGGCGCGTTCGCGCAGCCGCAGCTCACGAATGTCCTCAGGCGTCATTTCCCGGACCGGGGTGAGGCACATCTCGTCGAACTCCCGCATGGTCCGTCTCGACAGAACTCCCGCCTCCGCCAGACCCAGTGCCGCCTCATGCGCGGAAGCAAACGCCTCGCTCTTGTACTGTTTCTTCATTGCTCCTCGACCTGGATGATCGCGCCGACCGTCGCGACCGCCGCGAGCCCTGCCCGGTCCAGCGCCAGATACTGCCGCGCCAGCAACCGGAACGCCCGAAGTTCGTCCTGGCGGAGATTCGCCCGCTGACTCTTGGCGAATCCGTGGACGAAGAAGGCCAACCGGCTGCGACGAAACAGGATGATCGTACGGAAGCCTCCCGAACGTCCAGCTCCCTTTCGGGCGATTCGCTGCTTGATGACACCGCCGCCGAGATCGGCAGCGACGAGTCCTCTCTCCGCGCGCCGTACTGCTTCGCACAGAGCCGCATCCTCCAGTCCCACGCGATCGGCGAACCGAGCGAACGCCTTGGTCTTGAACGTCTGCAACTCCGGTCCAGCGAGCGCCTGTCGTCACAGGAGATGTGTAACACCCAGTGTGGTGTTCTGTCAATCGTCAGTCTTGTCCCATGAGAGATGAGCCTGAAGCGGCGGTGTCAATCCCACGAGAGATGAGCCTGAGCAGGTGTCGGGGATCATCGGAGGATGATCCTGCAACTCGACATCGAACGGCTGCGGACCCTGGACGAGGTCCGCGATTTCATGGCCGGCAGCACGCCGGTCGACTTCCGGTTCGTGGAGCGGGCCGATGCTTACGCCTTCGTGCGGCGTTTCCTGGTGCGTTCCCGGTACCTGCGGCTGCCGCGGTCGGACAAGGGTCTGGTGCGGCGGTTCCTGATCAAGGTGACGGGATTCAGCCGGGCTCAGACGGCGCGTCTGATCACCCAGTACCGGGAGACCGGGCGCATCGAGGATCGGCGGCGGGGTCCGAAGCGTCCGTTCCGCCGTCGCTACACGAAGGAGGACATCCGTCTGCTGGCCGAGGTCGACGAGTCCCTGTCCGGTCCTTGCGGTCCGGGTGGTCCGTGCGGCGCTGTCACGCGGCGCACGATGCAGCGTCAGTACGAGGTGCACGGCGATGCGCGGTTCAAGCGTCTGGCGGGGCTCTCCCACAGCCATCTGTACCGTCTTCGCCAGTCCGTGACGTACCGCCGCCGCCGTCTGACGGTGGTGAAGACGCGGCCGACCCGGGTGCGCATCGGGGAGCGCCGCAAGCCTCATCCGGCCGGTCAGCCGGGTTATCTGCGCGTGGACACGGTGCATCAGGGCGATCTCGATGGCAGGAAGGGCCTGTACGAGATCAATCTCGTGGACGAGGTCACGCAGTACGAGTTCGTGGCCGCCACGGAGGGCATATCGGAGCGGTTCCTGATCCCGGCTCTGCAAGGCGCGATCGAGGCTTTCCCCTTCAACGTCAAGGGTTTCCACGTCGACAACGGCTCCGAATTCGTCAACCACAAGGTCGCCGCGCTGCTGAACAGGCTGCACGTCGAAGAGTTCACGAAGTCCCGCCCGAGACGCTGCAACGACAACGCCCTGGTCGAGAGCAAGAACGCCTCGGTGGTGCGGCGCTACCTCGGCCACGACCACATTCCTCGCCATCACGCGGCCCTCGTCGACCGCTTCCTGCGCGACGTGCTCGCCCCCTTCCTCAACTACCACCGGTGCTGCCACTTCCCCGTCGAGGCGCGGGACGCCAAGGGACGCGTGCGCAAGACCTACCCCTTCGAGAAGGTCACCACGCCCTACTTCAAGCTGAAGTCCCTCGACGGCGCCGCGCGGTACCTGCGGCCCGGCGTCACCTTCGAGCAGCTCGACCGTCAGGCCCTGGCCATCGACGACCTCGCCGCCGCCAAGGCAGTCAACGAGGCTCTCGCCGCGCTCTTCGCCGAGATCCGGCGACGCGACGCTGTCGCATGAGCGAACAGCCCCCGGCATCCGCGAAACGGAACCTGCCAATGGCCGACACGACACTCACTCCGCGCACCTCGACCGCCGCCTCGCGGTCCCCGCGCTACCGCTGGTCTCTGGTGCTGATCTCTGCTTCGCTCCGATCAGCAGTCCTGAAAACTGCCCCGACGCTCTCGCCTTGACTCGACTCCCGAACAACCGCCGTTCAGGCTCATCTTTGAATGGGACTAGGCTTCGTCGGCAGTGATTCAGCGCCTGTTGGGGGGCGGGCGTTTTCGGCGACAGTGGTGATCGACCCGGCATCCGCAGGTGTCGGCAGGCTACGGCCTGCCATGAAGGCCCGCGACTTTCTGAATCTGCTGATCGAGAAGGGCATGCCTGCTGCGCGGCCGGGTCCATGTGTCACGTGCGCGGTGGTGGCCGGTCCGGTTGAGGTGGCTGCTGCAAGCCAGGCCGACGAGCGTTTTCTTCGGGCGCGCTGGCGGGAGAGGTGAGGGCAATTCACCGCTGGTGTATCTCCTGGTGGCGGACGAGTCGGAGGTCGCCGGAAAGGTCCGAGCGCTCGGGCCCAGCCGCGCGGAGGTGCGGTTCTGGTCGTCGATGCCCGACTGCTTCGGGAGGCCCTGGAACGAGCGGCGAAAGAGCGGCATCCACTGGATGCTGTGCGGGAGCTGGGCGAAGAGATCCTGCGGCTCGCCGGGGAAGGGCTCACGTGTCGCGGTCTGCTCACTCGCCATACGCTGGACCATCGCTTCCGCGCCGAGGCTTCCCGCTGGTCGGAGGCGTCCGTGCTGACTCGTGGAGTTAGCCCGGCCGCGGGCTGGCGGCAGGTTCTCGAAGGCCTCGGCCTCCAGATCGAGAGACTGGCAGTTCGGGGCTATCTTTCCCGCCACGAGGGCCGCCCGGTGGCGGTGGTGCATCCGAAGCAGCGGATACGCGACCTCATCCGAATCGACGCGGACGGGCATCTGCCGGAGGGACTGCTCCTGCGAGACTGCGCCGCCCACGGCGCGCATTGGGGCATTCTGGTTGCCGACAGCCGGTTTCGGCTGTTCGACGCCGACTCGCCTGCGGCAGCGAGCGAGTGGTTGGAGTTGGATCTTCGGCTTCTCGCCGAGGATCGGGTGGCGTATCTGGCACTCTTGGCGCCCCGCTTCCTGGCGAATGGCGGCCTTGACGAACTGCGCGCCGAAGCGGCCCGGTTCGGTGCCGCGCTGCACGAGCGTCTTGACCGCACGATCCGTTCCGAAGTTCTGCCGGCGCTGGCCGTCGGGATGGGATCCTGGGCGAAGGCAAGAGGTCTGGATCTCGCCGAGGACGGCAAACGAGAGGAGATCGAGCAGGCTGCACTCACTCTCGTGTTCCGGCTGATGTTCATCCTCTACTGCGAGAGCGCCGGCTACCTGCCGCTCGACCGTCGGCCCTACGCGGTCAAGTCCCTGTCTTCGCAGGTCGAGGAGGCGGCCAAGACAAGGGAGCTTCTCGGTTCGGGTTCCTGCTCCCTCTGGCAAGGCTTCGGAAACCTGGTCCACGCCATGCGGAGGGGCAATCCGGCTTGGGATGTTCCTGCCTACAACGGCGCGCTGTTTGCCGATCGCGGTCTGCGCGGTGCAGAGCTACTGGAGGACATGGAAATCCCGGACCCGGTCTTCGGCAGGGTTCTGGTTGCGCTCGGCCGTGATCCCGAGACCGGTCTGGGAACGGACTTCTCGACGTTGGAGATCGCCCATATCGGACACATCTACGAGTCCCTGCTGAGCCTTCGCCTGGCGCTCGCTTCGCGGCCGCTTCGCTACGACCGGAAGGTGGATCGCTATGTGCCGCTTGACGAGAACGAAGGCCGGGCTAACCAGGCTGCCCGAATGGGCAACGCCGACGACGCCGACGTTCAGGTGGGCGAACTGCTGTGGCAGACGCATGAGGGAGGCCGCAAGGCGGGCGGCGTCTACTACACGCCGGTCGACATCGTGCGCCATCTGGTCGAACGGTCGGTGCTTCCGGCATTCGAACGGCGTCTGGAGGAAGTGGCTGCGCTGGCGAAGACCGACACGACCAGAGCTGCCCGCGAGCTTCTGGAGTTCGCGGTTGTCGACCCGGCCTGCGGCAGCGCGCATTTCCTGGTTCAGGTTGCGGAGACCCTGGCCGAGCGGACGGTCCGGTTTCTGGCGGAGCACAACCTTCCGTTGATCGCCGAGGAGATCGAGAAGCTGCGGACCGGCGCCGCGGCCCGAGCGGACATCGACGATGTCGCGCTGCTTCGTCGGCTGCTCGTGAAGAACTGCGTGTTCGGCGTGGACGTGAGCCCGATGGGAGCGGAGGTGGCCAAGCTCTCGCTGTGGCTGGCGACGTTCGTGCCTGGCCTGTCGCTGGCACATCTCGGCCGCAACGTGGTGGTGGGCGATTCGCTGATCGGAGTGGCGGACGCTGAACGGCTGCAGAAGGAACTGGGGTTGCCGATCTTCGCCCAGAAGATCCGCCAGGAGCTTCAGGAGGCGACCCGGCGGATTCGGAGCCTGTTGGAGATCCAGGACCGCACTCCGGAAGAGGTACAGAAGAGCCAGCTGGCCGACCGCGAGGCCTCGAAGGCGGCGTCCGGCGTCCGACGGGTGTTCGACTTGTGGACGGCGGAGCAGTTCGGGCTCGAGGGAGCGAGACATCATGTGGAATTTCACGGCGTCGATGTGCTCGACGGCAGCGGCTGGGCCCGTTCTGAGCTTGTCGCGAAAGCGGGGGAGCTGGCTCGGCGCCACGGTTTCCTGCACTGGCCGCTCGCCTTTCCGCAGGTCTTCGCACGTGGCCGCTCCGGGTTCGACGTGGTCGTCGGCAATCCGCCGTGGGAGGAGGTGACGGTCGAGGAGCTGTCGTTCTACGGGCTGTTCCGGCCCGGTCTCAACAGCATGGAGGAGGAAGAACGTTCGCGGGTGATTGCCGACATGGTGGACGATCGTCCGGAGCTTCCCGCGCTGCTCGAGCAGCGAAAGACCGACCTCGAAGAGGCCAGGGAGGCCCTCAAGGCTGGCGACTACCCGCCGATGGCCGGAGATTCTGACCTCTACAAGTACTTCTGCGCCCGCTATCGGAACCTCGTGCGCGAGGGAGGCTTCATGGGTGTCGTGTTGCCTCGCACTGCGTTCAACGCGAAGGGCTCAAAGGTGTTCCGGGACTGGCTGTTCGCGGGTTCCACGACTCATCGGGTCGACTTTCTGCTGAACAAGAAGCGCTGGATCTTCGACACCCATCCGCAGTACTCCATCGCCCTGGTGGCCGCCGAACGTCGCGTGCCGTCGGAGGAGCACCGGATCTCGATTCTCGGTACAGCAGCCAGCCGTGCCCAGTGGCGTCAGCAATCGGAAAGCCCCGGCATTCCGTTGCTTAAGTCGGCGTTTGGCCCGAATTGGGAGACACCGCTGCTGCGTTCCCAGGAGGAGGCCGACCTGCTGGCGAGGCTGCGTGACGGGACAAGTCCCTTCCCGCTCGGTGCCGGCGGCCGCTGGCAGTGTTTCCCCGTAAGCGAGCTCCACGAAACCCGCCACAAGCAGTTCTGGCAGGCGCAGACGGAAGGTCGGCCAGTCTGGAAGGGCGCGAGCTTTGGTCAGTACCTCCCGACCGGCGACTTTGAGCGGGTTTGCCAAGGCCGGGCGAGGATCGAAGGCAAACTCAAGAACCTCGAGGACGTGCTCAGAAAGTCCGGTCCCCGAGATGCACCCGGCAGGCAGTCGCTCTTGTCCAAGTCGGTCACGGTCGCTTGTCGCCGCCAGGCCGTGCTGACGGAACATGGGCGCGCACGGGTTGCTTTCCGGGATATCACAAACCGAACGAACTCTCGTACGGTGCTTGCCTGCCTGATTCCGCCGGGAGTTCTTCTGGCCAACACGGCACCCTACCTGGCGTTCGCACCGGGTGGGGCGCGGGAGCAGGCGGCCTGCCTGGCAATCATGAACAGCATCTGTTTCGACTGGCAGGCGCGCCGCTTCGTGGAAGGCCATGTGAGTTTCTTCCTGTTGGAGCTACTCCACTTGCCTGACCTCGTGGAGAAGGAGTTCGTAGCCATTGCCGGCGCTGCTGCCCGGCTTTCCTCGCCAGACGATCGGTTCGCTGGTTTCGCCTCCGCGAACGGAGTGGCCTGCGGCGGACTGGATGAAGCGAAGCGGCAGCGGCTCAGGATCGATATCGATGCGCGAGTCGCTCATGCGTGGGACTTGACGGTGTCGGATCTGGAGCTCATCTTCCGGGATTTCACGGAGAAGGTGGTTCCCCTCGATTACCGGGCGGCGCTGCTCGATCGCTTCCATGAACTCGCCTGAGCCGGAAAGCAGGCCGGCGTCGCACAGGAGCCTCCGCATGCCCGAGCGTCCCTCGCTTCTCGACAACCGGACGCCCGGGACAAAGCACGGCGAAGGGCTGGCTTATCTCGCCGGAGACGAGAGGACCGACTACGGCCTTTCGGTTGCCACCGGCTACGTCAACCTCGGCGGCCTGCGCCATCTGGCGGCGTTGGTCAGCGCGAATCGACGCACCAGGCTGCTCCTGGGTGCCGCCCCCGAGGCCAGTCTCGGCAGAAAGCTGCCGGCCACGCTGTTCGAACGCACTCTCGCGACGCTCCGCAGCGAGCGAGACCTTGCCCGCTTCCCGCCCAGCCGCGAACTGCGCGAATTGCTCGAGATTCGCGGCTGGCTGGACCGTGGCGACGTCGAGGTCAGGCGCTACACCAGGGAGTTCCTGCACGGCAAGGCGTACTTGTTCGGTAACCAGGGCGATGCCCGCGCCGCGCTCGTCACGTCGGCGAACCTGACTGCCTCCGGCATGTGGCGGAACCTCGAACTGGGCCTTGTCCACTACGACCCGCACGTGGCGCGGCGGGCTCTGGAGTGGTTCGACGAACTCTGGAACGACGCAGCCGACTACAAGGAGAACCTCCACGAACTCCTGTTTCCGGAGGTGGCTCTGCTGTCACCGCGCGACGTTTACCTGAAGGCGTTGCTTGAACTTCTCGGCGACGAGACGCACGAGGAAGCGCGCCCTCAGGCCGTGAAGCTTGCAGCGTTTCAGCGGGAGGGCTTCGAGAGGGCGCTGGAGATCGTCCGCAAGCGTCGCGGCGTGGTCTTTGCCGACGGCGTGGGAACCGGCAAGACGGAAGTGGGTCTCGCCTTTGTCGAGGAGTACGTGGTCAGGCGGGGCCAGCACGCTCTGATCGTTACGCCGGCCCAGCTCGCCGAGCAGTGGAAAGAACGGCTTCGTCAGACCCGACTGTCGGCCCAGGTGGTGAGCTACAGGCGCTTCGCCTCCGACGAGCAGCTTGCGGACCCCGAACATGAGGCGAAAGGCCGGGTGCTCTCGAACGCCAAGGACGCCTACCGCCTGATCATCTTCGACGAGGCACACACGCTGCGGAACCCGGGCACCACCTGGTACCGGGCGATGTCGCGCCTGCTCGGCGGTCCCCGGAAGGACCTCGTGCTGCTCTCCGCCACGCCGATCAACAACGGGTTGTGGGATCTCTACCACCTCGTGATGGCGTTCGCCCGGCACGACGGCGCGTTCGCGGCGGATGGGATCGGGTCGCTCCGAAAGCTGTTCGTGCGGGCCGGCGCGAACGCGCGTGATCCGGAGAGCCTGGACCCGGACGTGCTGTTTCCGCTGGCCGCCATGGTCAGCGTTCGTCGCGACCGCCGCTTCATCGAGATGCACTACCCAGGCGCGTCCTTTCCCGACGGGACGCCGGTGCGTTTTCCCATGCCGCGGCTTTCGACAGAGCGCTACGACCTGGATGCGGAGTATCCCGGCCTGGTCGGCGCCATGACCGACCGGATCGGAGCGTTGTCGATGGCTCGCTACCGGCCGAGCAGCTATCGGTTGGACGATGCCGAGGAGCGTCGCGAAGTCGTGCTGGGCGCTCTGCTTCAGTCCGCCGTGCTCAAGCGCTTCGAGTCCTGCTGGTACGCCTGCCTGCTGACGATCCGGAGGATGCTGAGCGCCCACGAGGCGTTCCTCGAGGCGTGGGAACGAGGGCGCGTGCTGGGACAGGACGCGCTCACGAAAGCGGCGAAGGCGGAACTCGACGAGACCGCAATGGGTCAATGGCTCGACGAGGCTCTGGACGAAGAGCTTGCGGGCGAGTCGATCGATCTCTATCGGCCGGACTTCGTGCAGGAAGTCCGTCACGACCGCGGCAAGCTGCGGGAGATCAGGGCGCTGCTCGAGGCGTTCGACGCCGGGAGCGATCCGAAGCTCCGGCTTCTCCGTCGACTCCTTGACGAGTCGCCCTCGCAGAAGATCGTCGTCTTCAGCACGTTCGCCGACACGATCCTCTACCTGGGCGAGCACCTGTCGGAACGTGCCTCCGGGCGGGAGCGAATCGAGGTGATCGGGGCCGCAACCAACCCGGACGAACGGACGGCTCTCCTCGCCAGGTTCTGCCCGGACACTGTCGTGCGGCCTGGATACGAGCCACCGAAAGGCGAAGTGGATCTCCTGCTGAGCAACGACGTGCTGTCCGAAGGTCAGAACCTGCAGCAGGCGGCGGCCGTCATCAGCTACGACATGCCGTGGAATCCGCAGCGGGTGGTGCAGCGCTACGGGCGCGTCATTCGCCTGAAGAGTCCGCACGACGAGGTGCACCTTTCGACCATGCTGCCCGAGCCCGGCGACCTGGAAGCGATCCTGGGTCTCGAGATCACGATCCGGCGGAAGATAGTCGCGGCAGGCCCCTACGGCATGGAAGTCGAGGTGCTCGACTCGGCTCGGGACGACACGGACTCGGACGTCCGTTCCTACGCGCGGCGCCTTGCCGAGGGCGACTCGACCCTTCTGGACGAGCAGGAAGGCGTTGCCGGCGAGCTGGGCCTCTCCGCCGACGCGCTCCGCGCCGAACTCCGGCGGGCAGTCGAGGAGGGCGAGGTCGAGCGTCTGAGGAAGCTCCCGTGGGGAGTCGGCGCGGTCTTCCGGCAGGGTCCCGGCGTGCCGTCCCGAGGGGCGCCCGGAGTCTTCTTCGCCTGCCGGGTAGCAGGATCGTCTGGCGCCTCGTGGTCCTACTGGCGCTACGTGAGCAGCGAAGGCGTCCTGAGCGAACCCGCACTGATTCTCCGCCGGATCGATCCGGGCGAGGCTCCGGGGATCGTCGAGCCGCAGATCGAGATCGAATCGGCTTGGGAGCGCGCGGTCGAGTCAATCGTCGAGGAACACAACCTTGACGCGGCCGAGCCGGCGTCCGAATCGATCGGGCGTGTGCAGAAGTGGGCCTTGACCGTGCTCGCCGATCCCGCGGCGGGTCAGCCCGTCGGTGCCGAGGAGGCGTGGGACGCGCTCCAGACAGGACGTAGCCAGCCCGAACGGAAGGCACTCGGCGAGATCAAGCGGTCGTTCGAGCGGGAGGAGATCGCGTCCACTGAAGCGGCCCGGCGGATAGTCGGCGTGACCCGGTCCTATGGCTTGAGACCGGTCGAGCCGGCGGCGGAGAAGGAGCCAATCGAGGAGGGCGACGTGGGTGTGGTGTGTTGGATGGCGGTGCTGTGAGGGAGTGCGGGGCGGCTCGGCAACAGGAGAACGAACAGGCAACCTGCAGTGCCGGGCCGGATGCGGACGGGAGGCCGGGGCCTCGGTTCAGGGCGCCGGCCGGTCGGTCTTGCCGACAGCATCCCAGAGGAGTTCCGCCACGTCCTTGACCTTGACGTCACGGTCGCCGCGCCGGGCGTTCACGCCGTCGTCGAGCATGGTGGCGCAGAACGGACAGCCCACGGCGACGACGTCCGCGCCGGTGTCGACCGCTTCCTGGGCGCGCTCCTGGTTGACGCGCTGATCGGGCGGCTCGTCGACGAAGGCCATGCCGCCGCCGCCGCCGCAGCAGAAGCTCTGACTGCGGCTGCGCTGCATCTCGACCTGCCGGGCGCCGCCGACCTGCGCGAGCAGGTTGCGGGGCGCGTCGTACTCTCCGTTGTGGCGGCCGAGGTAGCAGGGGTCGTGGAACGTGATCGTCTCGCCGCCGCCTGCTTCTGCGCCCGGGTCGTCTGTCTGCAGCGTCCCCGACAGCTTCCCCGACGCGACGAGCTGATCGAGGAACTGGGTGTGGTGGTACACCTCGTAGCTGCCGCCGAACTGCGGGTATTCGTTCCTGAACGAGTTGAAGCAGTGCGGACAGGAGGTGACGACCTTGCGCACGCCGTAGCGGTCCAGGGTGTCGACGTTGCCCTTGGCCAGCATCTCGAACAGGAACTCGTTGCCGACCCGGCGCGCCGGGTCGCCGCTGCAGGATTCCTCTCGACCGAGGATCGCGAACCTGACGCCGGCCCGCTTGAGCAGCCTGGCGGTGGCGCGGACGGTGCTGCGGTTGCGCTCCACCAGAGCGCCGCCGCAACCGACCCACAGCAGCACCTCCGCCTCCGCCGGGTCGTCCATGTCGGCCATCACGTCGATGTCCAGCCCTTCGGTCCAGTCGACACGGTTGAACCGGGTTCCCGCGAACGGATGCTGGCGCGACTCGAGCGAGTTCATCATGTCCATCATCCCTTCCGGGAATTCGGCCTCTTCCATGACCAGGTAGCGCCGGGCGTCGACGATCTTCGGCATCTGCTCGATGTGGACCGGACACGCCTCCATGCAGGCGGCGCAGGTGGTGCAGGAGAACAGCGCTTCGGGGGACACGGCGGTCTTCTGATCGATGATCGGCAGCAGTTCGGTGTCGCCGCTTCCGTTGCCGCTGCCGTTGCCGTTGGTCAGGACGCTGTCGCCGCGCTCGTGCATCAGCGCCTGCAGGTCGAGGATGATGTCGCGCGGCGACAGGCTCTTGCCGACCGTGTTCGCGGGGCAGACGTCGGTGCAGCGGCCGCACTCGGTGCAGGCGTCGAAGTCGAGAAGGTCCTTCCAGGTGAAGTCGCCCAGGTGGTTGATGCCGAAGCGCTCGGCAGTCTCGAAGTCGATCGCCTTCAGACTGGCCCCGTAGCCGTCGAGGTTGGCGGTGAAGATGTTGAGCGGCGCCGTGAACACGTGCGACATCTTGCTGAAGGGCACCCAGGCGATGAAGCCGAAGGCAAGCAGAAGATGGAACCACCAGATGACGACGTGACCGGTCTGCATCGCGGCGTCGCTCATGAACGGATCCGAGGCGAGTGCGAACAGGTTGCCGACGGGCGACCATGCGGCCCAGACGTCATCGGTCACCGCGATTCGCCAGCCTTCGACCATGAAGCCGGTCAGGGCCATGACGAAGATCGCGACCAGGATCCAGCTCGCCTCGTCGGTGTAGACCAGCTTCGCCGGTTTCGACACCCAGCGGCGCACCGCGGCCAGGGCGACGCCCACGAGCACGAACAGGCCGAAGATATCGACGATGAGCGACTGGAAGATCAGGTAGAAGTGCCCCTTCATGATGTGCAGGGGCGTGTCGTGGTGGATGGCCACGACGGTGGTCGCCAGGAACAGGACGATGAATCCCGTGTAGACGAGACTGTGGAAGAGGCCCGCGTACCGGCTCCGCAGCGTGCGCCCCTGTCCCACGGCGTTCCTGAGGAAGAGCCGGAGCCGCTCGCCGATGCGGTCGAACCTGACGGTCGGCTGACCGCCGCGCCAACGGCGGATCCTGAGCCAGAACCCCCAGCCGAAGACGGCCAGGGTCGGCGCCATCAGCACGTACACCAGCCACGTGTACTCGATGTTCCAGAAGACTTCGCGCGTTGCCTGGCCTGGATCCATGGCTGTCATGGTACAGGCGAGTCGAAGTCGCCGGCCATTCCGGTCAACTGTTCCTCGGGAACCCCAGCCGAGCCAGGGTCTGCTCGATTTCGTCCAGGATCGAGGCGTCGTCGATCGTGGCCGGCACCTTGCAGGGCTCGCCGTCCGCGATCCGCCGCATCGTGCCTCGCAGGACCTTGCCGGAACGGGTCTTGGGCAGGCGGTCGACCACCGCGGCGATCCTGAACGACGCGACCGGTCCGAGCTGGTCCCGCACCGCCTGGACGAGTTCCGGCACGATCTCGGCTTCGGTGCGGCCGGAATCCGCGTAGAGGACCACGAGTCCCAGCGGCGCCTGCCCCTTGAGCGGGTCGGCGACTCCGATCACGGCGCACTCGGCGACGTCCGGGTGCGACGCGAGGATCTCTTCCATGCCGCCCGTGGACAGGCGGTGGCCGGCGACGTTGATCAGGTCGTCGGTGCGGCTCATGATGTAGAGGTAGCCGTCCTCGTCCACGAACCCGGCGTCGCCGGTCTGGTAGTAGCCGTCGAACTCCAGAAGGTACGAGTCGACGAACCCGGCGTCGTTCCTCCACAGAGTCGGCAGGCAGCCCGGCGGCAGGGGAAGACGCAGGGCGATGGCGCCTGTTTCGCCGGCTGGCAGTTGCCGGCTGGCGCCGGCGGAGTCGCCCTCGCGTTCGAGGATGTGCACGTCGTAGCCGGGGACGACCTTGGTGGGCGATCCGTGCTTCACCGGCAGCGCGCCGAGGCCGACGCAGTTCGCCGCGATCGGCCAGCCGGTCTCCGTCTGCCACCAGTGATCGATCACGGGCACGCCGAGCTTGTGCTCGGCCCAGCGGACCGTGTCCGGATCCGCGCGCTCGCCGGCCAGGAAGAGAGTCCGGAGGGAACCGGGATCGAAGTCGCGGATCAGGTCGCCCCGGGGGTCCTCGCGCCTGATGGCGCGGAATGCTGTCGGCGCCGTGAACAGGACCGAGACGCCGTGCTCGGCGATCACGCGCCAGAAGGCGCCGGCGTCCGGCGTGCCGACCGGCTTGCCCTCGTAGAGCACCGTGGTGCAGCCGTGGATCAGGGGCGCGTAGACGATGTACGAATGACCCACGACCCAGCCGATGTCGGATGCGGCCCAGAAGACCTCCCCGGGCGCCACGCCGTACACGTTGCTCATGCTCCAGTCGAGCGCCACGAGGTGGCCGCCGTTGTCGCGCACGACGCCCTTGGGAACACCCGTCGTGCCCGACGTGTAGAGGATGTAGAGGGGATCGGTGGCCTGAACCGGGACGCATCCGGTTCGCTGGGCGGACGCCATCGCCTCCTGCCAGTCGTGATCGCCGGGGCCGAGGGCGGCTCTGCGCTGCGGCCGCTGAAGCAGCACGGTGGCGGCCGGCCTGTGGGTCGACAAGGCGAGGGCTTCGTCGAGCAGCGGCTTGTATTCGACGATTCGAGCGGTTTCGATGCCGCATGAGGCGGTCAGCACTGCCCGGGGCTTCGCGTCGTCGATCCGGACGGCGAGTTCCTTCGCCGCGAAACCGCCGAACACCACCGAGTGGACGGCGCCGATCCGGGCGCAGGCCAGCATGGCGACCACCGCCTCCGGGACCATGGGCATGTAGATCAGTACGCGGTCGCCGGTCTCGACGCCGAGATTCCTGAGGACGCCGCCGAGACGGGCCGTCTGTTCCTGCAGGTCGGAGTAGGTCAGCGTCGCCTTCGTGTTCGTGACCGGGCTGTCGTGGATCAAGGCCGGCTGCGATCCCCGACCGGCCTCGACATGGCGGTCCACGGCGTTGTGGCAGGTGTTCACCTTCGCCCCCGCGAACCAGCGGTAGAACGGCGGATTCGAGTCGTCGAGCACACGGTCCCAGCGACGGATCCAGGAGATCTCCTCCGCGGCCTCGGCCCAGAAACCCTCGGGGTCGGCGCTTGCCCGGTGCAGCGTCCGTTCGTAGAGAGCACTCACGGACGCCGATGATAGCCGCCTCCTCCCGTCTGCCCGGGAATGCGGTTTGCGGCTACTGCGCGGTTTCGCCGTCGCGTTCCCGGGGCTCCGGGAGCTGTCCAGGTGCAGGCTGCGGGCTCCGAAGCTCGTTCCAGATGCCGACTTCGAAGCGGCCCAGGGAAGTCGCCGCGCCCCGGAACATGGCGTTCGTGTTGAACTCCATCGCGATCGTGCCGTCCGGGGCGACCGCGATCAGACCGCCGTCGCCCGGTCGAAGCCGGTCCCCGATCACCCGGCTCACGGCCTCCTGGAGCGACAGGCCGCCGTACTCGATCTGCGCCGACACGTCGTGGGCCACGGTGCGGCGGATGAACTCCTCGCCCCGGCCGGTGCAGGAGATCGCCGCGGTGGCGTTGTTGGCGTACGTGCCGGCGCCGATCACCGGTACGTCGCCTACCCGGCCGATCCGCTTCATCATCGTGCCTCCGGTCGACGTGGCGGCCGCCAGGTTTCCGTAGCGGTCCATGGCCACGGCGCCGACGGTCCCCAGATGGGACGCGCCGCCCGGACTGCTCGGCGCGCCGGCGTTGCCGGTGTAGTCGCCCAGGGCGCTTGCGACCGCGTCCCCGCTGCCTTGTCGGGAAGTTCGCTCGGCCCGGAGTTCCCGGAACCGCTCCAGTTGCCGCTCGGTGGAGAAGTAGGCCTGCGGCCGCCGTTCCACTCCCGCGAGGGCGGCGAAGTCGTCGGCGCCGGGGCCGCCGATCAGAACGTGCGGCGTGTCCTCCATGACGCGGCGCGCCAGTCTGATCGGGTTGCGGACGTTCTTCACGCCGGCCACCGCCCCGCAGGCGAGAGTGCGTCCGTCCATGATCGCGGCGTCCATCTCGTGAGTTCCGATGAACGTGAAGACCGATCCGCGGCCGGCGTTGAAGCGCGGGTCGTCCTCGAGCGCCGCGACGACGCTCTCGACCACGTGAACGCTGGCTTCTCCGGCGGCCAGTTGCCGGGCGCCGAGAGAAAGGGCTGTCCGCAGGGCCTGGTAGTAGTCCTCCGCGTCGGTCGCGGCGCGGCTCGCGGTGCCGGCGCCGCCGTGGATTGCCAGCGCCCACTCCGGTGTCTCGGGTTGTTGCACCTGCGGGTCCTCTTCCTGATCCGATGTCTGCTGCTCTTCCTGACCGGTCCGATCAGCTCCGGGCTGCGGCTGCGGACAGCCAGCCAGCAGGAGAGCGGCGGCTCCGGCGACGGCAAGGAGAACCGCCCGGGACCAGGCGGTGTCGACCGGTCGGAGGTTGCGGCTGAGTGGGGCGATGAGCACGGTCCGACGAGAAGAGGGGCTCATGCTACAACACGCGGCCGCCGGCGGACCGGCGACGCTCTGCAACGGGTGCCGTCGTGGCCGCGATCGCGGTCGTTCAGTTGCTCGTTCCCTGACGGACCGGACGGCTCCGGCGCCCGGTGCAGACTGCCGTTGCGGCATAATCCGCCCTCACGTGACTGACAACGAACGGCTGTCGCAGTACGGGGACGAGCGGGATCCGGACGCTTTCTGGGCGGCGGTCCGTCCCGCGGACGAGCCTCTGCGCCACCGCTGGTTCCTGCCGACGGTCGCGGCGATCCTGGTCGTCAGCGTGCCCTGGTACCTGCCGCCCCCGATCGGCGACCGACTCGTCGGCGGCCTGCCGGTCTGGACCTGGGTCACGATCCTCTGCGGTCTGGCCCTGGCCGCGGTGACCGCCTTCGCGTCGCTGCGGCTGTGGCGGGACGGCTCTGACGAGGTCGGCAGCGAGAACCGGGGAGACCGGGCGTCCCGAACGGCGGTCCGAGACAGGCAGGTCCGAGGGTGAACGCCGCCGTTTCCGCAGCGGCCGTTCCCGAGGTGACGTTCGGGCCCGGCGCGCTGGCCGTGCTCGGCGGCTACCTGGTCATCATGCTGGGCTTGGGTTTTCTGGGCCGCCTGCACCAGAAAGAACGCTCGCTGCGCGACTTCTATCTCGGGGGTTCGACGTTCGGCTTCGCGGTCCTGTTCCTGACCCTGTTCGCGACCCAGTACAGCGGCAACACGCTGCTCGGCTTCGCCGGCCGTTCGTACCAGCAGGGAACGACCTACATCGTCAGCGTCACCTTCATGATCCTCGTGATCACGGTGTTCATGATCTACGCGCCGCGTCTGTTCCGCCTCGCGCGGCGGTTCGGCTACATCACGCCCACCGACTTCGTGTACCACCGTTTCGGGTCGCATGCCCTGCGCGTGCTGTGCGTCGCCCTCCTGTGCTGGGGACTGGCGAACTACGTGCTCGAGCAACTGGTGGCGATGGGGCACGGCGTCGAGGCGATCAGCGGCGGGCGCATGACCTTCATGCAGGGTGTATTGCTGCTGGTCGGAGTGATGCTGATCTACGAGTCGCTGGGCGGCATGAGAGCGGTGGCGTGGACGGATGCCGTGCAGGGCAGCCTGCTGCTGTGCGGGTGCGCCGTGATCCTCTACACGCTGGTCACGGCCGACGGCGGCCTGGCGGCCGCGGCCGACGGGATCCGCACCACGGCGCCGGCCAGACTCGAGAGCCCGAATGCGGAGGGGCTGCGAAGCTGGGTCAGCACGCTGCTGATGCTCGGCCTCGGCGTGGCCCTGTACCCGCATGCGATCCAGCGCATCTTCGCGGCCCGCGACGAGATCAGTCTGCGACGGTCCCTGGGGGCGATGGCCTTCATGCCGCTCGGCACGACCCTGCTCGCGTTCCTGATCGGCTTCATCGCCCTCAGCCGCTTCCCCGGCCTCTCCGAGCTCGAGAGCGACAAGGTCACGATCTACGTCCTCGGCGGTCTGATCGACCGCTCGCCGGTGATGTACTGGCTGATCGTCATGGTGTTCGCAGCCGTGGTCGCGGCGATCATGTCGACCGCCGACTCGGCGTTGCTCTCGATGGGCTCGATGTTCACCAAGGACATCTACAAGACGTACCTGCACCGCGAGGCCGGTTCACGCGAGATGCTGATCGTGGGCAAGACGTTCTCGTGGGGCGTGATGGCCTTCCTGATCGCCATGGCCTGGGTGTCGCTGGAGACGGAAAGCTCGATCTGGCTGCTCATCAAGCTCAAACTCGAGTTCATGGTGCAGCTCTCCCCGGTGTTCATGCTCGGCATCTACTGGCGGCGGATGCCGGCCGCGGCGGTCCTGGCCGGCATGGTCCTGGGCACCGCGCTCACCCTGGTCATCTGGTGCGGGGTGATGGTCGACCTGTGGACGACGCGCAGTCCCTGGGGCGTCGCCGCCGGCGTCTGGGGCCTGCTCCTGAACTACGGCGTCTGCGTGGGCTGGACGCTCCTTCGTCCAGCGCCGCGTTCGGCGACGGCCGCTGCATGAACGGGATCCGCCGCCGGGTGTTCTCCGGCATCCAGCCCTCCGGAGTGCTGCACCTCGGGAACTACCTGGGCGCCGTCAAGCACTGGGCTGCCCGCCAGGACGACCGGGAGAACTTCATCTGCGTCGTCGACCTGCATGCGATCACCGTGCGCCAGGATCCGGAGGCCCTGCGCTCGGGGACGCGCGAGTTGACGGCGATGCTGTTCGCCTGCGGCATCGACCCGGAACGCACGACCCTCTTCGTGCAGAGCCATGTGCGCGCCCACGCCGAAGCGGCCTGGATTCTCGGTTGCGCGACGCCGATCGGATGGCTCGAGCGGATGACGCAGTTCAAGTCCAAGTCGGAGCGGCAGGGCGGCAGGGAGCGAATCGGCGTCGGCCTGTTCACGTATCCCGTGCTGCAGGCGGCCGACATCCTGCTCTACGACGCGGACGAGGTGCCGGTCGGGGAGGACCAGAAGCAGCACGTGGAACTGGCGCGCGACATCGCGGGACGTTTCAACCATCTCCACGGCGAGACGTTCGTCCTGCCCGAGGCGGTGATCCCCACTGCCGGCGCGCGGGTGATGGCTCTCGACGACCCGACCGTCAAGATGTCGAAGAGCGAAACTGCAGGGCGCGGCCATGCCGTCCGTCTGACCGATTCGGACGACGTGATCAGGCGTTCCCTCAAGCGCGCGGTCACCGACTCGGGGCGCGAGATCGAGTTCAGCGACGACCCGGCGAAGGCAGGCGTCAACAATCTGCTGGTGATCTATCAGGCGATCACCGACCGCGGTCGTGACGAGGTCCTGGCCGACTTCGCCGCGGCGCGCGGCTACGGCGATCTGAAGGCCGCCGTGGCGGAGGCCGTGATCGGGGTGGTGGCGCCGATCCGGCAGCGATACGAGGAGCTGATGTCCGCGCCGGACGAACTGGACCGGCTGCTTGCCGCCGGCGCCGAGCGGGCGCGGGCAGTCGCCGAACCGAAGGCGGCGCGGCTCAGGCGCCTCGTCGGCTTCGCCTGATTCCGGGCGGGCAGCCCGGGGCCTTCCCCCGGCTGCCGCCGGCATCCATCCGTGGTGAGCTTGCGCGCTCGCGCCCGGTCGGGCCGGCAGCCGCACAGTCAACGGAGCGCATGGAGCGCTCTTGCGCTCGCGCCCGAACCGGCCTCCGCGACCGCATGCCGGTCCCTGACGATCCGCTTGTGCGCGCGCCGATCGATGCCGGCGCCCGGCAAGCCGGGCGCCGGTGCCGGTCAGTGCTCCTGTTCGCTGCCGGCGGGCGGAACTGGAGGAAGCGGTGGCGGCAGCGCAGGCGCCAGCTCGAAACGGCGGAGCGCCCGACGCAGCTCCGTCTTGCCGTCCTTCGTCTCGCGCACCTCCTCCTCGAAGGCGACGCCGTGCCGTCCGTTCGGGCTCACGGCAAGGCTGATCGGCCGTCCCGGCCTCCAGTCGGACACATGGCGCTCGTTCAGGTGCTCGGCCTGCGGGCTCTGCCACAGATGCTCGACTCGATACCGCCCGCCGGCGAGGGTCTTCCTGACGAAGCCGCGCACATGGTGCGGCTCGCCCGAGGCCTGCTCGAAGCGAAGAAACGGCTCGTCCGGGAAACCGGAAACGCCGAGATCCCAGAGGTCCCAGGCCGCCCAATCGCTGCCGTCGTTTCCCCAGAGAACGCGCTCGTCGGGCTGCCAGCGGACAAGGAACAGCGGTCCGCCGAATGCGGCCCTGACGGGTTGCAACTGATCCACGGGCTGTGCGTCGACGCCGAAATCGGTGAAACGGAGCAGGTAGATGGCGTCCGCGTAGGGGGCCAGGAGCAGGGGGCCGTCGGAGCTCAGGAACAGGAATTCGGCTTCACCGTACGGTTTGCGCTCGAACGTCAGCGTGTCCCTTCGCCTGATCCTGCTTGACTTCGTGCTGCCGAAGGCGAAGTGGAGTCCATCCGCGGCATCTGCCATCAGACCCCACATGGTTCCGTCGGGAGAGACCGCGATGAACGGCTCCCACTGGATCCACCGGGCCGTATCGACGCTCCAGAGTTTCCGGAACCTGCCGTTCTTCAGGCGGTACGCCTGTTGGACTGGCGCTCCATGGTCGGAAGCATCAACGTCGAGTGCACCCCGCAGGATGAACGTGTCGCCACTTGCCGGTGCGGTCCGGATGTCCTTGAACCCGATCGGAAACTCCCCCCCGTGGCCGTCGTCGACGTAGAGCGTCCTTGCTTCCCTGCCGGCCCAGAGCACCAGCTCCCACTTCGCTCCCGGGTCACGATTCCAGATCTGTTCGGGAGTACGCGCGATCCGGTGCTTGAGACCGACGATGACGTTGCCGTCATCGCCGATGACGTGACCGAAGACTCCGCCCTCGGGGATTCCGGGAAGCTCGTCCGAGCGGCCGATGGCGGTCGTGGCGCCGAGGATCAGCGTCGTGACCAGGAGATGGCGAGCCAGCATCAGCAACCCCCCTGCGACCGGGGCTTTCTCTTGGTCGGCTTCGTGCCCGTGAAGTCAAAGTACTCCTTGAGCGTACCGTCCGGTCGCTCGTAACGGCTGCACTGCCGTCCTTGCGCGTCCGGTCGGGCCTCCGCGACCGCAATGCCGGTCCCTGCCGATCCGCTCGTGCGTGCGCGCCCCGATCGGGCCGGCGCCCGGCAAGCCGGGCGCCGGTGCCGGTCAGTGCTCCTGTTCGCTGCCGGCGGGCGGAACCGGAGGAGGCGGTGGCGGCAGCGCAGGCGCCAGCTCGAAACGGCGGAGCGCCCGGTGCAGCTCCGTCTTGCCGTCCTCCGTCTCGCGCACCGCCTCCTCGAACGCGACGCCGTGCCGTCCGTTCGGGCTCACGGCAAGACTGATCGGCCGTCCCGGCCTCCAGTCGGACACGTGGCGCTCGTTCAGGTGCTCGGCCTGCGGGCTCTGCCACAGATGCTCGACTCGATACCGCCCGCCGGCGAGGGTCTTCCTGACGAAGCCGCGCACGTGGTGCGGCTCGCCCGACTGGTGCTCGAAGCGAAGAAACGGCTCGTCCGGGAAACCGGAAACGCCGAGATCCCAGAGGTCCCAGGCCGCCCAATCCGGACCGTCGATGCTCCAGAGGATGCGGTCGCCAGGTTGCCAGTGGACGAGTCGCATCGACGTTCCGTAGGCTTCACGGGCGGGTCTCAACTGCTCCACCTGCTGCGAATCCACGCCGAAGTCGCTGAAGCGGAGCAGGTAGTAGTCGTCTGCGTAAGGCGCCAGCACGACCGGGCCGTCGGAATCGAGGAACAGGAACTCCGGCTCCGCATCCCGATGCGGCCATTGTTCGAATACCAACGTCTCCCTGCGCCTGACCTTCGACGACCTGGTGCCGCCGAACGCGAAGTGAAGCTGCTTGGGATCGGGATAGTAGGCTGCGCGCCCGGTTCTGCCGGTCACGACACCCCACATGGTTCCGTCGGGCGAAACCGCGATGAATGGCTCCCGCCGCCGGATCCACCGGGCCGTATCGACGCTCCAGAGTTTCCGGAACCTGCCGTTCTTCAGGCGGTATGCCTGGTAGGCCGGCGCTCCGTGGCCGGAAGCATCGACGTCGATGAAACCCCGCAGGATGAACGTGTCGTCGCGCCCGGGCGTGGCCTGGATGTCCCGAAACCCGATCGGAATTCTCCCTCGGCCGTCGTTGCCCTCGAGCGTCCTCGCTTCCCTGCCGGTCCAGAGCACCAGCTCCGACTTCACTTCCGGCAGGTCGCCTTTCCCGATCTGTTCGGGAGTAAGCACGGTCAGGTGCGTGAGACCAACGAGGACGTTGCCGTTGTCGCCGATGACGTGACCGAAGACTCCACCCTCGGGGATTCCGGGGAACTCGTCCGAGCGGACGACGCCGCTCGTGGCGCCGAGGATCAGCGTGGTGACCAGGAGATGGCGAGCCAGCATCCGTAACCACGGGCTTCGTCGGGCTTCCTCGGGCAGCCCGTGAGGACCTGTGATCCCGGCATGAACCGGGTCGTCGCCGTACCGTACGGTCAAGGCTCGAAGGCAAGCGCGGCTACTGCGCCGGCACCGTGGGTGTGGCTGAGGCGGTCGACGGCAGGCGGCAGGAGTACGGTCGGGTCATCGTGGGCGACAGTAGCACCGCGGGCTTCGCCGAGATCCGGCGCCGCGACGCCGTCGCATGAGCGAACAGCCCCCGGCACCCCGCGAAACGGAACCTGCCATGGCCCACACGACACTCACTCCGCGCATTTCGACCGCCGCCTCGCGGTCCCCGCGCTACCGCTGGTCTCTGGTGCTGATCTCCGCTTTGCTCCGATCAGCAGTCCTGAAAACTGCCCCGACGCTCTCGCCTTGACTCGACTCCCGAACAACCGCCGTTCAGGCTCATCTTGAATGGGATCAGGCTGTCCAGGTACGGCGCCGGCGCCTCCCGGCGGCCCGGCGAGGACGACTGCCGGCTGACGGCTCGTCCGTGCCGCGTTCGCGGCGGCCTCCGGCGTTGCAGGCCTGGCGGGCCCGCTCCTCGGCGGTTCACGTCCCTCCGCTGCTCGCCGCCCGGTGTGAGGGATCTTCGTGGCAGGCAGCCCGGGCTGCGTCCGGTCGGCTTCGCCCCGGGCAACCCCGCTACGAATGCGGGGCCCTCTCCCGGGCGACAGCAGCCCCGGCCGACGCGTCGGCTTCGCCCGGGCATGCCGCTACGAACGCGATCGGATCAGCTTCTCGATCCTGTCTGTGCCGCGTTCCAGGGTCTCCATCGAGGGGCCGAAGCTGAGCCGGCAGTAGCTGTGGTAGCGCGCGTTGCGTCGCCGCTGGCCGGGGTTCACGTCGAAGAACACGCCGGGAACGGTGATCACCTGGACCTCGAGCAGTGCCTTGAAGAACGCCAGGCCGTCGTTGAGCGGCGCCGGCAGACCCGCGAGGTTGCCCCAGACGTAGAAGGCGCCGGCGGGTTCGTGCTCGACCTCGATGCCCAGGCCGCGCAGCCGGTCGACGAGAAAGCGGCGCTTGCGCGTGAACGCGGCCTGGATTGCCCGTGTCTCCCGCAGAACGAGTTCCGGCTCCAGGAGGGGCACGGCGGCCTCCTGGAAGGGGTGGTTGCCGCCGCCGTCCAGAAAGGAGCCGGCACTCGTCACGCGGTCGATCACGGTCCGCGGGCCAACGATCCACGCTACGCGCCAGCCCGGATAGCGCCAGTTCTTGGTCAGACCGTCGACGAGGACGATCGGGTCGCCGTTCACGTCCTCCACGTGAGCCGCCGCGGAGACCATCCGCGCGCTGTCGGCGACTTCGCGGCAGTCGTCCGGGGCCGGCGTGTAGATGTAGTGGCTGTAGAACTCGTCGAGAATGAAGGTGCAGTCGTTGTCACGAGCCACCTCGATCCACTCGCCCAGAGCCTCGCCCTCGACCAGCTGACCGGTGGGGTTGCAGGGATTGCTGCACCAGAGGGCGGACAGGCCGCGGCCGACGATCTCCTTCTCGAGCAGTCTGCGCGCGGCGGTGTAGCCGTGGGCGGCGTCGAGCAGGATGGGAATCGGGATGAAGCCCTTGAACGCGGTCAGGAGTTCTTCGTAGGCGGTGTAGTCGGGGATGAAATGCCCCAGGTTCATCTCGCCCATCGCAGCCGCGATGCGGGTCATGGCCGGTCGACCGCCCGGGGCGATGCTCACGTTCTCCCGCGTGTATCGGGAGCGCCTGTTGCGTCGATAGAGGAAGTTGTACAGGTCGGCGACGCGGTCCCGAAGTTCACGGGTTCCGTCGACCGGCGCGTAGGTCTGCCGGCGCGGGTCGATGTGGATCCGGTCACGGCGCGGCGGCGCGCCCGGCAGGGTCCCCACCTCCGGCGAGCCCTGGCCGAGGTTGTGCCAGATCCGGCCGTCGCGTCCGTGGCCGGCTGCAGCGGCCCGGTGCATCACGTAGATGACGCCGGTCCGGGGCACGCGGCGGAAACCGGGCGTTTCGGGACCGGAACCGATTCCGGCTGCAGAAGATGCGACTTCCTCTATCATGTGCCGCCGATGGAGCCTATTCGAGTCCGCCGGGTGGCGGGGACGTCTGTCGGGAGCCGCTCGTGACCCTTGGGCCGGCGCTGAGTCATGTGCTGTCCGCGGCGCCGGAACCGCTTGCGGCCGGCGACGATCCAGCCGGTTGGTATCGAGCCCTGAACGACCGGGTGCTGGCGCCCTGGAACAGAGAGGCGCCGGGCGAAGCGGCATCCCCCGGGCGCGTTCACTTCGGTCACGGTGTGCTGGGCGGATTCGCGGCTGACCGGCCGGCCTGGGCGATGGTGGCCGGACACCAGGGAGCGATCCGTCGCCTGGCCTGGGAGTGCGGTGGACTGCACCTGTTGCCGGAGGGCGGCATCGTCGCGTTCTGTGCCAGCGAGGAGGGTGGGGCGCACCCACGGGCCGTCCACTCGTCTCTGGCGGCTGCACCGGAGGGCGGTTTCCGCCTCGACGGTCAGAAGCGGTGGGCCACGCTGGCCCCCTCCGCCGCCACGCTTCTGCTCATCGCTTCCGTGGGCCGCGAGGGCGACCGCAACCGTTTGCGGGCGTTGTGCGTGCCCAGCGATCGGCGGGGCATCGGGATCGCTCCGATGACCGTCGAATCTCTCGCCGGAGGCGCCGGGCGGGCGGCGGCGAACCCCGAAGTCCGTCATGCCGTGGTCGATCTGAGCGACGTGCCGGTGGCGTCGGCCGAACTGCTGGGAGGGGATGGCTACGTCGATGCCATCAAGCCGTTCCGAACCCTCGAGGACCTCTACATCGGCGCTGCGATGACGGCCTGCAACCTGGCGCTGGCTCGCCGGTCGGGTTGGCCGGAGTCGGCGGTGGAGGATCTGCTGTTGCTCCTGACGACCGCGGAAGCTCTGGCCTTCGGTCCGCTCGATGAGCCTGCCGCTCACCTGGGAGTGGCGGCGCTCGGCCGGGCGACCGCGCATGTCCGCGAGGCGCATGCCGCGCACTGGGAGCTGGTGGACGAAGAGACCGCGGCGGCCTGGAGCCGCGCCACTTCTGGCGCTGGCGTGGCGGCGCGCGCCAGGGAGCTGCGCCGTCAGGCGGCGTGGCGGCGGCTCCGGCGGGCAGCCCCGCCTTGTCTGGCCGAGGCTCCCGCCCGTGCTTGACCGCATCCGCGGCTTCTTCGGCGAGCGAATCGATCCGGAACGGGCCGGCGACCCGGAAGCCCGCCTGCGTCTTGCCGCGGCGGCGTTGATGGTGGAAGTGATGCGCGCCGACTTCGAAGCCGCCGAAGCGGAGAAGGCGGAAGTGCTGGCGGCGCTGCGGCGTCACCTGGGCCTCACCGAGCAGCAGACGGCGGAGCTGGTGGCGTTGGCCGAGGCGGAGACCGAGGGTTCGGTCTGCCTCTACGAGTTCACCCGCCTGATTCACGAGTCGTTCGACGAGGAGCGCAAGTGCCGGTTGCTCGAGGAACTCTGGCGGGTCGCCTTCGCCGACAGGGTGCTGGAGGCTCGGGAGGAGTTCCTGATTCGCAAGATCGCCGGTCTTCTTCACGTGCCGCACGCGGACTTCATCGCCGCCAGGCAGCGGGCACGAAGACGAGTCCGGTAGGCGGGCCGCATGACCGAAGCTCCTGCCCCGAGGCAGTCATCCGGGGGCCTCCACCCGATCGAGGCGAGTGCGCTGCACGCGCGCCGCGAGCGCGTGTTCCTCATCCTCGCGGGCCTGTTCCTGGGCTCGATGACGATGCTCAACATCCTGGGCGTGACCCGTTTCCTGGACCTGAGCTTCACGGTGTTCGGCCTGCGCATTCCGATGCCGCTGGCGGTCGGCGTGCTGCCCTACCCTCTGACGTTTCTCTGTACCGACTTCATCTCCGAGATCTACGGACGCCGGAGGGCCAACTTCCTGGTCTGGGTCGGCTTTCTGGTCAACATCTGGCTTGCCGTGGTGCTGTGGCTGGGCGGCGCCTTGCCCGGTTTCGACTCGCCGGTTCCGGGGCCCGACGGACGGTTGCCGATCTTCTTCGAGATCCGGACGATGACCCTGGGAGTGATCGCGGCCTCGATGATCGCCTACCTGAGCGCTCAGTTGTGCGACGTCCACGTGTTCCACTTCTGGAAACGGCTCACGAAGGGCCGTCACCTGTGGCTGCGCAACAACGGGTCGACGGTGGTCAGTCAGTTCGTCGACTCGTTCTCCGTGATCACGATCTCTCATTTCGCCGCCGCCGCGATCCCGGTCGAGAGCGGCGAGCCCATCTGGCCGCAGCTGTGGATGTTCATCGGCACCGCCTACGTGTTCAAGTTCGCGGCGGCGGCGGTGGATACGCTGCCGTTCTATCTCGGCACCCGCTGGCTGCGGTGCTACCTGGAGATCGAGGACGGGTAGGACTCGGCAGCGGGCCGGCCTGGAGTAGTATCCGTTGCCTTTTGCCGCCGGCTTGCCGATCCGGTCCGGCGGCGCTCGACCGACCAGGAGATCCGATGGACAACTGGAGCCCGACTTCGTGGCAGGGTGCCGACGTGCGCCAGCAGCCCACCTACGGCGATCCGGCGGCGGTGAAGGCGGTCGCGGCCCGGCTCGCCGTGCTGCCGCCGCTCGTGACTTCCTGGGAGGTCGAGGCGCTGAAGGGGCAGTTGGCCTCTGCGGCTCGCGGCGAGCGATTCGTCCTCCAGGGCGGCGACTGCGCCGAGAGCTTCGCCGAATGCACGTCCGACTCGATCACCGCGAAGCTGAAGATCCTCCTTCAGATGAGCCTGGTGCTCACTCACAGCCTGAAGAAGCGGGTGATCCGCGTCGGCAGGTTCGCCGGCCAGTACGCCAAGCCTCGCTCGGCCGATACCGAGACGAGGAATGGCAGGACCCTTCCGTCGTACCGCGGCGATCTCGTGAACTCGCTCGATTTCACTGCCGAGGCGAGGGAACCCGACCCGCTGAACCTCCTGCGCGGCTACCAGCGTTCCGCCCTGACCCTGAACTTCATTCGCGGTCTGATCGACGGCGGTTTCGCCGATCTCCACCATCCCGAGTACTGGAACCTGGACTTCGTCGATCATTCCCGGAATGCCGCCGAGTATCAGCGCCGGGTCGAGTCCATCGGCGACTCGCTCAGATTCATGGAGACCCTGGCCGGCGTCGACGTGGGGCAGATCGACCGCGTCGACTTCTACACCAGTCACGAGGCCTTGCACCTGGTGTACGAGCAGGCGCAGACCCGGACGGTTCCGCGACGGGAGGGCTGGTACAACCTTTCGACCCACCTGCCCTGGGTTGGCCTGCGTACCGCGTTCCGGGGCTCTGCCCACGTCGAGTACGCGCGCGGCATTCGGAACCCTCTCGGCGTCAAGGTGGGCGCCGGGATGAGCGCGGCCGACGTCGCCCATCTCGTCGAGGTGCTCAACCCCGACGCCGAGGAGGGTCGGCTGGCTCTCATTCACCGTTGCGGCGCAGAGAGGATCGCCGAGGAGCTGCCTCCGATCCTGCAGGCGGTGTGCGAGACCGGCAAGCCCGTGCTCTGGATCTGCGATCCGATGCACGGGAACACGAAGGGCACCCGGAACGGCATGAAGACCAGGGCGTTCAGCGCCATCCTCTCGGAACTGGAGCAGGCTTTCGACCTGCATGCCGCGAACGGCACGGTCCTGGGCGGCGTCCACTTCGAACTCACGGGCGAAGACGTGACGGAGTGCGTCGGCGGCGCCCGGGGCCTCGACGAGCAGGGGCTGCGGAGGGCGTACCGGTCGCAGGTCGACCCGAGGCTGAACTACGAGCAGGCCCTCGAGATGGCGCTGCTCGTGGCCCGCAAGGGGGGCGCGGGCCAGCAGGAGTCCTGAGCGGGTAGGATCGACATCTCCTTGCCCCGCAAGGTTCCTGGCGCCTGCTCCCATGTCCCCGGCCAATCAGACGTTCCGTTTCCGCGAGTCGCGCCGCCTGCTGCGTGAGGCCGCCGTTCGTCTCACCGCGCCCGGCGAGGGCGGCGATCTCTCCGCATGGACGCGCGACATCGCGACGGGCGGCATGTTCGTGTCGACTCCGACGCCGATGCCCGTCGGCACTGCCGCGCGCTTCCTGCTGCAGCTCGGCTCCGACGACGAGCCGGCTGACGTCGAGGGCGAGGCGACGGTGGTCTGGGTGCGTCCCGAAGCCGGCGGTGCCGATCAGCCGGCCGGGATGGGGATGCAGTTCGGCCGCGTCGAGCCGCCGGGAGAGGAGCGTCTGGCGTGGCTGTTCTCGGAGCGGCAGGGGGACGGCGATGTGGTGCCGTCGGCGTCCTCGCGCGAAGCGGAGGAGGCCGAAGCTCAGCAACCCGAAGCTCGGGACGCAGGTGCCGAAGCCGCGGCAGAAACGGTCGAGAGCGACGATCATGGGGAAGCGCCCGGCGCGGTCGAATCGGTGGAGATCGTCGAGGCGGAAGCGGCTCGGGCCCCGGCGCCCGAGCCGCCGGACGACGACCGTCCGTCGAGCGATCCGCCGCCGGCAGCCGAGGACTCCGCCGCCGCCGGCGAGGCGCAGGCTCCCCGTGCGGAGCAGTTGGGCGAGCTCGCTGCAGACGGCGACGGGGACTACTGGTCGAGACCGGCGTCGAGGTTTCCTCCCTGGCTGTGGCCGGCGGTCGGCGTGGCCGCGCTTCTCGCTGCGCTGATCGCTTTCCGTGGGCCGCTGATGAATCTGGTCGGACCGGGAGACGCCCCGGCCGAAGAGGGTGCGCCGGCTGAAGCTCCCAGCTTCGGGGTCTCGACCCCCGGGGCGGCAGCTGACGTTGTGCCGGAGGGCGCCGAGGAAGCCGGGGAGGTCGAGGAACCGTCCGCGGCGAGCCGGCAGTTCATGCCCCAGGAGGAGGAACAGACGGCCGACGCGGCGGCGCCGGACGACGACGCGGCGGCCGAACCCGCCGGCCCGATCTCGACGGAAACCGCCGAGGCTGCCGCCGCCGAACGGCCGCTGCCGGCCCCGTCGACCCCCGCGGTCGAGACGGAGCCTGCCGCCGAGCCTTCTGCCGCCGAGCCGGCCGCCGTGAACCGGCCGCCGGTGCCCGCTGCACCCGCGCCGCCGGTCAACGCGACCGCTCTGCGATCGATCACCGCATCGACGGCTGGTGACCGGACCGTGGTCGAGATCGTCGGCAACGCCCCCTTCCAGCGTCATCACGTCATGTCGCTCGAAGGGCCGCCTCGGCTGTTGGTGCGGTTGATCGGAGTGCGGCAGGACTTCGATGCGAGCGGAGTCGGTGGACCCGGGCTGCGCGGCGTGCGCACGGGAGTCCATGGCCGGGGGGCGACCAGGAACCTGCACGTGGTGCTCGATCTCACCGCATCCGACGTCGCCGCAACGGTCGAGCGACGGGGCGACCGGGTCGTCGTCAATCTCACGCATTGACCCAGGCCGACTCCGCCGGCAGGGGCAGCGGTCGGCGCGCTGCGGCGGGCGCGCCGCTAGTCGCGGCCGGCATCCTGGCGAGCCGGGTTCTCGGCCTGGTCAGGGAGGCCGTGGTCGCGAGTCAGGCCGGGGTCGGTGCTCTCACGGACATCGTGTCGGCAGCCTTCCGGGCGCCCAACGTGCTGCAGAACCTGCTCGGGGACCAGGCGCTGTCGGCCTCCTTCATCCCTGCATACAGCCGCCTGGTCGCCGAGGGCCGGCGGCGGGATGCCGGCGCTCTCGCCGGAGCGATGTTCGGCCTGCTGTTCGCCGCGATGGGAGTGCTCAGCCTGCTCGGCGTCATCCTGGCGCCCTGGCTGGTGCGGCTCCTGTTCCCCGGCTTCGCGGGTGATGCCGATGCGGTGGCGGCGGGAGCGGCGACGGTTGACCGCCTGGCCCTGACGACGACGGCGGTCCGCATCTGCTTCCCGATGGTGGCGGCGATCACGCTGTCGGCGTGGTGCCTCGGGATCCTGAACAGCCACCGTCGCTTCCTGCTCCCGTACCTGGCGCCGTCCTTCTGGAATGCGAGCGTGATCGGCGTCGTCTGGTTCGTCGCGTCGCGGACGTTCGATGGCGATGCCGAGAGGATCGAGTCGCTCGTGCTCGCCATCTGCTGGGGGGGGCTGCTCGGCGGTCTGCTGCAGTTCGCGGTACAGCTGCCGTCGGTGCTGAAGGTGACTGCCGGCCTGCGCCCTTCGTTCGATCTGCGGGCGCCGGGCGTGCGCAGGACCCTCGCCAACCTCGGGCCGGCAATCGCGGGCCGCGGCGTGGGTCAGCTGGGCGCCTACGTCGATCTTCTGCTGGCTTCCTTCCTGGCGGAAGGCGCGCTGGGGGCGCTGGCTCTCGGCCAGCGGTTGTACCTGCTTCCCATCGCCCTCTTCGGCGTGTCGGTAGCGGCGGCGGAACTGCCCGAGCTGTCGCGGCTCCGGGGCGATGGAGAGGAACGGTCGATCGCCGCCGCGCGGCGCGCCCGGCGCTCGCTGGCGGCGATGTCGTTCCTGGTGGCGCCGACGATGGTCGGCTACCTTGCGTTGGGCATGGGAATCGTCGGCGCCGTCTATCGACGCGGCGAGTTCGGGATCGTCGACAACCGGCTCGTGTTCCTCGTGCTTGCCGCCTACTCCCTGGGTCTGCTCGCCTCGAGCGCCTCGCGTCTGCTGCAGAGTGTGTTCTTCTCTTTCGGCGACACGCGGAGCCCGGCCCGGATTGCCGCGATGCGGTTGATGGTCGCGGCAGGGCTCGGCGGCGCGCTGATGATCTGGCTGGACCGGATCCCGGTGACGGAGGCGGCGCTGGCCGGCTGGCCTGGTCCGGTCGTTCCGGGGGCCGGGCAGACGCTGCGGCTTGGCGCCGTCGGTCTGGCGCTGGCCTCGGCGGTCGGCAGCTGGTTCGAACTGGCGCTCCTGTTGCGGCGGCTTCGTCGGCGCGAGGCGCCGGTGCGGATGCCGTGGCAGGCGTGGCGCCGGCATCTGCCGCTCGCTATCCTCTGTCTTGTGCCTTGGGCGGCGGCCCAGGGGCTGGTGGCGAGGCCGCTCTGGATCGCCGGCTCGGTTCCGGTGCTCGGCTTTGCGTTCACCTATCTGGCGGCAGCGTACCTGCTGAGGGTTCCCGAGGCGCGTGCGCTCTGGCGCTCGTTCACGGAAACCTGGCGCCGCCATGGGACGTAGTCCGGGACAGGAGGTCAACGATGGAGATTCTGCTCAGCGTGGGTCTGGGAGTCGGCCTGGCGGCGGCCTGCGGATTCCGTGTCTTTCTGCCCGTCCTGGTGATGGGCGTCGCCGGCAGGGCCGGCGCGCTGGATCTGGCCGATGGCTTCGATTGGATGGCGGGGACTCCGGCCCTGCTTGCCCTGGGCGTCGCGGCGGTCTGTGAAGTCGGCGCCTACTACATCCCCTGGCTCGACAACGTTCTCGACGTGGCCGCGATGCCGGCGGCCGTGATCGCCGGCATCGTGGTGGCGACGGCGAATGTCGAGACTGCGAGTCCGCTGCTGGGTTGGGCTCTGGCTGCCGTGGCGGGTGGTACGGCGGCGGCGGTGCAGACGGGGACGACGCTGCTGCGCGGCGCGTCGACCGTGATGACAGCCGGGATCGGCAATCCCGTGGTGTCTACCGGAGAGGCTGGCGCGGCCGCCGGCCTGTCGCTGCTGGCGATCACCATGCCCGTGCTGGCTCTGGCCGCCGTGCTGCTCCTGATCGCCGCTGTCGCCGCCCGGCGGCTGCGCCGGCGCGCGCTCAGGACGTGGTCAGCCGACTCCTGAACGGCCGGTTCCCGGGGCCGGCCCGCGGCCTTCCGGGAATCGCCGGGAATCGCGAGGCGGCCTCACGGGTTGGGAACAGGAACGGCGCGGCCCCGAAACCTCTGGCAGGCCCGATGTTTCGGACCGACCCGACCGCTCCCGGGAGCTCGGACCGTAGACTTGCCTTGCTGCGTTCCGTGGCGCATGCATCCCGGGATGCTCGGGGCGCCGAACCGGAGGGTGCGACGGCTGTGACGACAAGGGACATCGAACCGTTGGTCTGGGGCTTCCGGCTGCATCGTCGGGCCGGGGCGGCGGCGCTCGCCGCGCTGGCCCTGGCGCTGGCTCCGGGGTGCGCTTCGACCGCGAGGCGGGAAGTCGACGAGAGCGCCCTGCAGAGCGAACTGGAGCGGCGGGGAGTCAGCCGTGTCGTGGTTCCGTTCGCACTGAGCAGGGAGATGGCTGAGTGGGCTCGCGGCGCGGCCTCCGACACGCGGCGCGAGAATCGTCTCGATCGGCTGGTCGAGGCGGTGACCAGCACGTCGTTGCTCGGGATGCGGTACGAAGCCGGACACACGGGCTCGGCGGTCGAGGTGTTCGAGGAACGGACCGCCAATTGCCTGTCCTTCACGCAGATGTTCGTCGGCATGGCGCGGGAGCTGGACCTGGCCGCGTACTTCGTCGAGATGGCCCACGTGGAGAGCTTCGAACGCTCGGGGGATCTGATCGTCGCGTCCGATCACGTGGCCGTGGGGTTCGGGCCGCGGCACGCAATGCGGGTCATCGACTTCGGAGTGCGCCAGGAAGACGAAGACTGGCGTGCGATTCCGATCGGCGACCTGACGGCCACGGCGCTCTTCTACTCGAACCGCGGCGCCGAGGCGCTCCGCGCAGGTCTCCTCGACGAAGCCGTGACCTGGCTCGAAGACGCGGTCCGGATCGATCCCGAACTCGTTTCCGCCTGGGTCAACCTGGGCGTGGTCCAGCGGCGGAGCGGACGCGTCGAGGAGGCCGAGGCGAGTTACCGGCGGGCGCTCGAGATCGACCCGCAGGGCGGTTCGGCGCTCGCCAACCTGGCGCTGCTGCTGCGGATGAAGGGGCGCACCGACGAGTCGGAGGAGTTGCTCCGGCTGGCGGCGGCCACGCGCACCCGCAACCCGTTCACGTACGTCGCCCTGGGCGACCTGAGCCTGCGTTACGACCGCCTGGAGGAGGCGGAACGCTTCTACAACCAGGCGCGGCGGCTCGGGCCCGACGAAGCGGCGCCGGCTGCCGCGCTGGGCGAGGTGCTGTTCCGCCGGGGCGAGCGGCGGGCGGCGGAGAAGCTCCTCCGCCGCGCGCAGCGGCTGCAGCCCGATGGCGGCCAGCGGATCGATCGTCTGGCCCGCCTGCTGGCCGGCGCCTGAGCGCCCAGAACCGCCTGTCCGGGGAATCCTGCGTGCCGCCCCTCTGGCAGCTCTGGATCGATACCGGCGGCACGTTCACCGACTGTGTGGCGATCGATCCGGCCGGGGCCGTTCAGTGCATCAAGGTCCTGAGTTCCGGGGCGGTAAGGGCGACGGTCGTTTCGGAGGACGCGGACGACCTCCGCCTCGAGACACCGTTCGATCTTCCGGACCGCTTCTTCGAGGGCTACCAGCTGGCGCCGCTTTCCGGCGGCGCTCCGGCCCGCGTGGAAGAGTGGTTCACGGATGGTTCCTGCCGGCTCGCGGAGGGTCGAGACAGCCGGAGCGGCCGTGGTTTCGAGAGTGACCGGTTCGAGCGCGGCCTGGTCGTGGAGCTCGTCTCGCCCGAGAACGCGCCCACCCTCGCTGCCCGCATTGTCACCGGAAGGGCGCTGGGCGAACCGCTGCCGGCCTGCGATCTCCGGCTTGCGACGACCCGGGGAACGAACGCCCTGCTGGAGCGGGCCGGTTCGCCGACGGCACTGTTCGTCACCGCGGGCTTTGCCGACCTGCTGGTGATCGGAGACCAGGCGCGGCCGGACATCTTCGCGCTTCACATCGAGCGGCCCGCGCCTCTGTACGAGCGCGCGGTCGAGGTCGACGGCCGCCTCGATGCGGAAGGCCGCGAGCTGGCGCCGCTCGAGGAGAACGGACTAGCGACGGCCGCGAGGGCGCTGGTCCTGGAGGGCTTCCGGGCCGCCGCGGTGGCTCTCATGCACAGCTACCGGAATCCGGCGCACGAACAGCGTGCGGCGGACATCCTGCGCGCGGCCGGCTTCGAGACCGTCTCGTGTTCGGCGGAACTGGCCCCCCTGATCAAGATCGTGCCCCGAGCGCACACGGCGGTCGTCGACGCCTATCTGGGACGCGCCGTCGGCGAATACCTGGAGACCACGGGTGCGGCGCTCGCGGGCGGCCCGGCGGCCGAGCGGGACTCCGTCGCACCGCGCGTGATGACCAGCGCCGGCGGCCTGGCGAGCTTCTCGAGCTATCGGCCGAAGGACAGCCTCCTGTCCGGCCCGGCCGGCGGCGTGGTGGGTGCGGCGGCGGCCGGGCGCGCGAGCGGCGTGGAGCGGGTGATCGGCTTCGACATGGGCGGGACCAGCACCGACGTCTCCCGCTACGACGGCGACTTCGAATACAACTTCGAGTTCCGGGTCGGCGACGCGACCGTGGTGGCGCCGGCGCTGGCTATCGAGACGGTGGCCGCTGGCGGCGGCTCGATCTGCGGGGTCGATCACGGCCAGCTCAAGGTCGGGCCCGAGAGCGCCGGAGCGCGGCCGGGGCCGGCCTGCTACGGCGCCGGCGGGCCGCTGACCATCACGGACGTCAACCTGCTGCTCGGTCGGATCGACCCGGCGGCTTTCGGTCTGCCAATCGACGTGGCCGGCGCCGAACGCCGGTCAGCGGAGGTGCTGGCCGGTCTGGAAGGCGTGGAGGAGGAACTGCTGGGAGGTTTCCTGCAGGTCGCCAACGAGCGCATGGCGGACGCCATTCGCCGGATCTCCATCTCGCGCGGCTACGACCCGGCGGACTACGCGCTGGTCAGCTTCGGGGGCGCCGGCGGTCAGCACGCCTGCGCCATCGCTGCCGAGCTGGGCATGCGCACGGTGATCGTGCCGCTCGAACCGTCCCTGCTGAGCGCGGTCGGTCTGGGACACGCGGTACTGGAGCGATTCGCGCACCGCCAGGTCCTGGCGCCGCTCAAGGACGCTGGAGTCGGGCCGCTGGTCGAGGAGCTCGAGCAGGAGGCCCTGACCCGGCTGGTGAGCGAACGGGGAGCGAACCTGGAAGGCGCCGCCGTGCGGCGGCGGATTGTCCGGCTGCGGCTGCGGGGCCAGGAGACGGCGCTGGAAGTGGAGCCGGCCTCGGCGGCCGAGTCGAACTCGGCGGCGGCCGTGGCGGGGCTCTTTGCCGAGCGCTATCGGGCGGTCTACGGCTATCCGCCGCCGGAGCGCCCGATCGAGGTCGAGTCGATTCGCGTACTGGCTTCGACGGCGCCAGCGGCATCGCGGCTCGGCCGTACGGGAGGGGCGGCGGCCGGCGAGCCCCCGCCCGGGAGACACCGCAGCTGGTTCGACGGCTGGAGAACGTCCGAGATCCTGCGGCGCGAGTGCCTTGCCCCCGGTTTCGAATGCTCGGGTCCCTGCCTGGTACAGGAAAGGCACAGCATCACGGTCGTGGAGCCGGGCTGGGCACTGCGCGTCGACGACGCGCATGCGCTGGTTCTGGAGTCGCGCCCGGTCGGCCCGCCTGCCGGCGGCTAGCGCCGGCGCCAGAGAACGGCCGGACTGCCGACTTCTTCATCCGTCCGGACGGTCTGTCGCTGGCAGCCAGGCGAATCAGCGTGCGCATCCCGGCCACGCAGTCCTGTGCAGTCCTGTAGTCGACGGTCGCGTGAAGGGCAGAACCCGGAAGAGCTCCCTTGCGTATCTCAGGCATTCGCGGTCCGTTGCAGCGGCGGCCCGATGCCCCCTCCAGCATCCGCGGCGAGTTCAGCGCGATCGTGCGCATCAGGCGGCGCAGGTCGAAGTCGTTCGCGATCGGGTCGGCGGTCAGCGCGGCGGTGTGGACTAGAGTTGGCTCTCTGCTTCGGCGAGTGTTCGATGCTTCATTCAGGCAAACCGGTTGGTCGAATGGCGGGCTTCCGTCCGCCTTCCGCCGCTGTCCGGCCGTTGCTCGCGGCGACGGCTGTCGTGCTGATGCTCGGTTGCGCGCACACCAGCGTACTGGAGCGGGTCCCGGAGGTGGCTCGGCCGCCGGCCGAGTTCGACACCGGATTCGGAGAGACCGGATTCGGCGAGAAGGGAGACGAAGGACGCCACCCGGAAACCGTGGAGGAAGCGCCCGGCGCCTGCGGGGCTCTGGGCGACCGGACCCTGAGGGAACTGCAGGACCGGCTGGCCGGTCAGAGCTTCGATCTTCAGGCGGCCTGGAGCCGTGTGGAGGCGGCCGACGCCCGTGCCCGGGAGAGCGGCGCCTACCTGATGCCGCGTCTGGACGCTTCGCTTGCCGGCAACGACCTCACGTTTCCGAGCAGCGGGATCGTGAATCAGTTCCTTCTCCAGGGCGCGGCCTGGGACTCCAGCCTGGCGGCCAGCTTCGAGATCGATCTCTGGGGCCGGTTGCGGAATCGGGAGGCGGCGGCCCTGCTGGACGCCGCGGCGAGCGTTCAGGATCTGCGCTCGCTGGCCATCAGCCTGTCGTCGGTGTTGGCCGAGGTCTGGTTCGGCATCGTGGCGGAGCGAGAGTTGATCGCTCTCCTCGAGAGCCAGCAGGAGACATCGGAGCGGTTTCTGGAACTCACGCGGTTGCGGTTCGGCCAGGGCCTGGGCCCGGCTCAGGACATCGGTCGCCAGCGCGAGCAGCTGCTGAGCCTGCAAGGCCAGATCGAACTGGCTCGCGGCAGGCTGGAGTCGTTGGAATTCCAGCTCGCCGTGCTCCTGGGCAGCGCGGAGCGGCAGACGCCGGCTGCCTCGCGAGGCCTGGGGCTGCTTCTGCAGGCTGCCGACCGGCCCGGTCTGGGCGTGCCGGCAGACCTGCTGGAGCGGCGGCCCGACCTGCTGGCGGCGCGTCGCCGGGTCGAGGCTGCCGACCGGCGAGCGGCGGCGGCGGTGAAGGACTGGTTGCCTTCCCTGTCGTTGAACGCGCTCGTGACCGGTCGTGCTCTGGAGATTGTCGACGTGCTCGATGACCTGGTGCGGCAGATCGGAGGCAGCGCATCGGAGGCCCTCTACCGCGGCGGCGGACGGCGTGCTCGCATCGACCAGGCGTACGCGACGGCGGAGGAGAGTCTCTACGCGTATGCACAGTCGCTGGTGGGCGCCGTCGGCGAGGTGCAGATGGCGCTGGCGGTGGGCCGCAGCACCCGCGAACTGGTGGTCAACCTCCAGGATCGGCTCTCGGAAGCGCGCCGGGTGCTCCTGCTGACCAGCGAGTCCTATCGCGAGGGCGCGACGGATTACCTGAACGTGCTGACCGCACTGCTGTCGCAGCAGGGACTCGAGCAGGCCCTGGTCGACGCCAGACGGCAGCAACTTGCCAGCCGGCTCCAGCTCTGCCGGGCGCTCGGCCTTGCGCCGGGCACGTCCGTCGAGCGGCTCGCGGCTCGACTCGCGGCACGTCCACGGTCGACGGACACCCGGGGAGCGTCCTGATGGCCACCCTTGCCCGCATCGGACTTGTCGCGCTCGTGCTGGCCGCGGGCGTGGGGGCGGCGATGGTCATCATCCGTGCGCGCCCGGAAGCGGTGCAGGTTCCCCCCGACGACTCGGGCGTGCTGGTAGAAGTCGCCGAAGTGAGGCGTCTTCCGAGGCGCATCGACGTCGAGGCGCAGGGTACGGTCGTGCCGGCGCAGCGGGTCGTCGTGCAGCCCCAGGTCAGCGGCCGCATCGATGCGGTGGCGGCTGGACTGGCTCCCGGGACGATCCTTGCCGAAGGCGATCTGATCTTCGCCATCGAGGACGCCGACTTCAAGCTGGCGGTGGCCACGGCGACCGCCGCGGTCGCCGAGGCCGCGGCTCAGCTGGAACTCGAGCAGGGTCGGGGCCGCGTTGCCGAACGGGAGTGGGAACTGTTCCAGAATGAACTGGACGCGGAACAGAAGGCGGCTTCCCTTGCCCTGCGGGAGCCCCAACTGCGTTCCCGGCTCTCGGCCGTCCAGACGGCGCGGGCCCGCCTTGCGCGAGCGAGACTGGACCTTCAGCGCACGGTCGTTCGCAGTCCCTTCAACGCGGTCGTGCTCTCCGAGTCGATCGAGGTCGGGCAGACCGTGACGCCGCAGAGTCAGGCGGTGACGCTGGTCGGCACGGATGCCTTCTGGGTGCGTGCCGCGGTCCGAACGGACGAACTCGATCAACTCAAGGTGCCGGGGCTGCGCGGCGCTGCGCTCGGATCGCGTGCTCTTGTGCGGCTCGATCCGGAGAACGACGAGGTGCTGTCGGGCCGCGTCGTCCGTCTGCTCGGAGATCTCGACACTGCCGGCCGCATGGCCCGGGTGCTGGTCGAGGTCGTGGATCCGCTCGGACTCGAACGCGGGGCAGGCAGTGCCGGACGTCGCGGGTTGCTGCTTCTCGACAGCTATGTCGATCTGATTCTCGAAGGCGCCGCAGTGCGCGATCTGTTCGAGGTGCCGCGCGACTGGCTGAAGGAGGGGGACCAGCTCTGGATCTACAGCGGGGAACGGCTGGAGATGCGGCCGGTGGAGGTCGCCTGGCGCTTCGAGGACAGCGTGTGCATCGACAGCGGTCTGAACGAGGCGGAACTGGTCGTGACCAGTCGGCTGGCGACCCCGATCGAGGGGATGAAGCTGCGCCGGACAGGCGACGCGCAGCCGACGGTGTCGTGGGAGTTGCTGTCGGCGGCAAGTCGTTGGGATGTCTCGGCGTGGGGAAGTGGAGCGGGAAGCGTCCCGGCGGCGACGGCCGGCGCGCAGTTGGCGGCCGGTGCGGAAAGCGCCGCGGCCGGGGCTGCCGCCGAACCGCCCGGCGCGGTCGAACCCGCGCCGGCGGGTGAGGCGCCTCCATGAGCCTCATGTCTCACGACCACGGTCCGGTCGACAGGACGGGGCCGATCGCGTGGATGGCCTCCAACCCGGTGGCGGCGAATCTGCTGATGTTCGTTCTCGTGGTTGGCGGGATCCTGTTCGCGCTGAACATCAAGCGCGAGGTGTTTCCCGAAATCGAGATGGACATGGTGACCGTGGTGGTCGCCTATCCGGGAGCATCGCCGCAAGAAGTGGAAGAGGGCGCCGTTCTCGCGATCGAGGAGGAGATCAGCTCGCTCGACGGCATCAAGAAGATCAGTTCGGTCTCCGTCGAAGGGCTCGGCACGGTGATGGCCGAACTGCTCGGGAGCGCGAACTCCGACCGCGCGTTGAACGACATCAAGAGCGCGGTGGACCGGATCACGTCCTTTCCGCAGGATGCCGAGCGGCCGATCATCTCGCTGATCACGAACCGGCGGCAGGTCCTGTCGCTGCTCGTTCACGGCGACGTGGACCTCAAGTCCCTCGATCGGCTTGCCGAGGAGATCCGCGCCGAGCTGCTTGCCGACGAGCGCATCACGCTGGTCGAGAAGACGGGCATTCCGCCGCCTGAAGTCAGCGTCGAGGTGTCGTCGGAGAACCTGCGCCGCTATGGCCTCACGCTGCCCCGGATTTCGGCCGCGGTCCGAGCCGCCTCGATCGATCTTCCGGGGGGCTCGGTCAAGACCGCGGGCGGCGAAGTGCTGGTGCGCACCACCGAACGGCGCGACTACGGCGAGGAGTTCCGGGACATCACGCTGATTGCTCGCGCCGACGGCGCCCGGGTGCGTCTTCGGGACGTGGCCGACGTGATCGACGGCTACCGGGAGACGGACGAGGAACTCCTCTACAACGGTCAGCCGGCGATCGACCTGCAGGTCTACCGGGTCGGCGCCGAAGTGCCGCTGACCGTCTCGAGCGCGGTGCACGACCTGGTCGAGCGTCGTCAGGGCACGCTTCCCGGCACGGTGGGTCTGGCGATCGTCGCCGACGAGTCGGAGGACTACCGTGACCGTCTGTCGATCCTGGGCAGGAACGGACTGCTCGGCCTCATTCTGGTGATCACGGTCCTGGGCATCTTCCTGCGGCCCGCGGTCGCCTTCTGGGTCAGCGCCGGCATCGCCATCGCGTTCTGCGGTTCGTTCTTCCTCATCTCGATGTTCGGCGTGTCGATCAACATGATCTCCCTGTTCGCCTTCATCCTGGTGCTGGGAATCGCGGTGGACGACGCGGTCGTGGTCGGCGAGGCGATCTTCTACCACCGCCGCAGCGACAACCGGCTCGAGGCCGCGATCGTCGGCACGCGCGAAGTCCTGACGCCGGTCGTGTTCGCCGTCGTCACGACGATCATCGCCTTCATTCCCCTGGCGCTGGTGCCCGGCATCACCGGCAAGTTCTTCCGCAACATTCCGCTGATCGTCATCCCGGTCCTGGTGCTTTCCCTGGTGGAGTCCGTGTTCATCCTGCCGGCGCACCTGCGGCACGTGGGACGGACCAGGCTGCGGGGCCGGAAGGCGCCGCGGCGCTCGCTCAATCCGTTCAGACGGCTCGGGGCGCTCCAGCTGCGCTTCTCCGAGCGGGTCGAGCGGATCATTGCCGCGCGGGTGCCGCCGCTGACCCGGCGGCTGGTGCAGGACCGCTACCTGACCGTGGCCGTCCTCGCAGCAGGACTGATCGTGGCCGTCAGCGTGGTTGCCGGCGGACACCTGAAGTTCAACTTCTTCCCCCAGATCGAGGGCGAGTTCGCGAACGGCGTGATCGAGCTGCCCTTCGGGGCGCCGGTGGCGGACACGCGCGAGGTCGTGCGTCTGGTCACCCGCGCCGCGGAGGACGTCGGCGCCGAACTCGTGGCGGAGGGACGAATGCGCCCGCGGCGCGACGGCTCGCCGGTCGAAACCGTGTTCGAGGGGATCAGGGCGCGGATCGGAAGCGCAGACACCGGTGCGTTCGGTCCCGGCTCCGGCATTGCCGCGAGCGGCGGGCACGTGGCGGTCGTCACCGCCTTTCTGGTTCCGGACGGCGCCCGCGAGTTCGGTTCGGCCGAGTTCACGCGGCGCTGGCGCGAGCGGGTGGGCGACGTTCCCGGCGTGGACCGCCTCTCGTTCGACTACAACGACGGCCCGTCGGCGGGCGCGAAGGTTTCGGTTCAGCTCGAGCACACCGAGACCGCTCCGCTCGAAGCCGCCGCGGCGCGGGTTGCCGCGGGGCTTGCGAACTACGCGGGGGTCTTCGACGTCGACGACGGCTTCAAGGTCGGCAAGCCGCAGCTCGACCTGGAGCTCAAGCCCGCCGCCAAGGGCCTGGGGCTCACCGAGGTCGACCTTGCGGCCCAGGTCCGCGGCGCGTTCTTCGGCGCCGAGGCCAGTCGGCAACAGCGGGGCCGCGACGAGCTGCGGGTGTACGTTCGTCTGCCGAAGGAAGAGCGCGATTCGGTCCACGCGATCGAGAACCTGCTCGTCCGGACTCCGGCCGGCGGTGAGATTCCGCTCCACCAGGCTGCCTACGTGAGTCAGGGAACGTCGTTCACCGAGATCCTGCGCGTCGACGGCCGCCGCACCGTGACCGTGACCTCGGACATCGATCCCACGCTGACGACCGGCAACGACATCCGCGCCGCCCTGGCGCGCGACATCCTCCCCGACGTGGTGGCCGACACGCCCGGCCTGACGTTCAACTTCAGCGGCGAACAGGAGGCGCAGGCCGAAGCGGTCGGGTCTCTGACCCAGGGCCTGATCATCGCGATGCTCGCGATGTATGCGTTGATGGCGGTCGCCTTCCGCAGCTACCTGCAGCCGATCGTGATTCTGGCTGCCGTGCCCTTCGGCATGTTCGGCGCGGTGATCGGTCACCTGGTGATGGGCTACGACCTGAGTTTCCTGAGCATCTTCGGCCTGGTTGCCCTGGCTGGCGTGGTGGTCAACGACTCGCTGGTTCTGATCGATGCGGTGAACCAGTTGCGGCATGAAGGCAGGAGTGTCCTCGATGCGGTGGTCGGCGGGGTGACACGACGTGTGAGGCCGGTCATCCTGACCTCGTTGACGACGTTCTTCGGACTGATGCCGATCATCCTGGAACGTTCGAACCAGGCTCAGTGGCTCGTGCCGATGGCCCTCAGCCTGGGCTTCGGCGTCCTGTTCGTGACCGGCATCGCCCTGGTGCTCGTTCCGTGCATGTACATGATGATCGAGGATCTCAAGCACGGTGTGCGCTGGCTGCTGTTCGGCCCGGGTTCGCCGAAGCCGGCGCCGGTGCCGCAGCCCGGAGGCAGGTAGAGCCGTCCGGCAGGCCGTGGCGAGAATCCGTGCCGCAACGTGACCGGTCAGTGCCCGTCCGGCGAGGCGCGACGAAGGAGCGTGGCCGCGTCTGGCGGCCTCGAATTCTTCCTCGGGCCCCGGCTTCCGATTGCGGAACGTGCGATCGCGGAACAGCGCGATCGAGGAGCGACGATGCTGGACGGGATGACAGGTCGCCCCGTCGCGCCGCCGGCGCCCGGTGGAAGACGCGACGCTCCGGCGGGTGTCGCTCGCGTCAGGTCTCGGTCCATCGCGGCCCGCATGATCGTGTTCGCGTAACGGGCGCTCGTTCCGAAGCGCCTGCCATTCCGGACGGGCTGCGCGGCCTCTCGGGTGCGGCGCGACCTGTGCCGCGGGTTGCCTGGGCGTAGACCATGGACGACCTGGTGCGGGCATGCGAGCACCTCTGGCCCCGCGGCATCTCGATCTTCCTCTCCCACAAGGCGCGATTCCGCAATCCGCTGGCGCCGACCGACCGGGAAGCGCTCGCGGACTCGGCTGCGGCTGCGGATCCTGCGGTGGTGGCGATTGTCGCCGAAGAACTGCCGAGCCGTCTCGATCGGCTGGAGTGCGGCACCTACTTCCCGGTTCCGCTGGCTCGCGCCGCGGCGGCGGGCCGGGCCGTCGACGATGCCCTGATGTCGTTCCACTATCCGCCGATTGCGGTGGACGCCGACCGGCGCTGGGTCTGGAAGGGCCGTCCGGTGGCCGACCGTATCCGCCGCTTCTTCGTGCAGCACATCGGGTACGAGCCGGCGCTCGGCGTCCATTTCGTGGAGTATCGGGTCAATGACGGCTGGTGGGACAAGTGCTATCTCGACTGCGAGACGACGCCTCTGGTCGCCATCCAGTTTCGAGCACAGAGCGGGGACGGGAGTGGAGAGGTGGCCGCCGATCTGAACAACGGCCGCACCGACGCCCTGGATCCCGACTCACTGCGGCTCGACAAGCAGGAACGGCTGTTCGCGTCGTCGGCGCAGCATGGGCTGGTCGAGATCGCGGACGCACCACGCTTCGCACTGCTGCGCACGGTCTCGGAGGACTTCCGGACGGTGGAGTTCGCCGGCGCGCGCCGTCCCCTCCGCTGGCCGGACACCGGCTGCCAAGGTCCCGGAACCCGAGCTTGATCGGGAAGCAGCCGTCGGCCTCGCTCCAGCGGAGGCGGGCCGCCCGGAGCACCCGATCGGCCTCCGCGCTGACGTCGGAAGGTCGATGCCCCGGACGCTTCGACGAAGGCACTCCGGCCTTGCGGTCCGACCGCCTGCGCCGGGTCCGAGGCGGTCCCTGCACCCGACCTGTTCTACCAGGCGATGCCGTAGTCTTCGCCGAAGTCGCTGGCGCCGCCCCACATGGTTCCGTTGTCGCGGTCGAACCAGATCGCGGTGATCGGCCCCGAGGTTCGGTCGAGCGTGCGGACGCGGTAGCCCATGTCGCGGAGTTCCTGCCGCACCCACGGCGGCAGGTCGCGGCGGACGTCGATGTCTCCGGGTCTCGACTCGTGGGCGCCGAAGGAACTCTGCATCTGGTGGCTGGTGATGTTCGCGGCCTCCGCGGCCTGCTGCACGTTCATGCCGAACTCGACCACGTTGAGGAAGAACTGGAGCAGGTTCTGGTCCTGCGTATCGCCGCCCTGGACCGCGAAAGACAGGTAGGGCGAGCCGTCCACAAGTGCCATGCCCGGCGTCAGGGTCGCGCGCGGGCGCTTGCCGGGTTCCGGCAGGTTGTAGGGGTTGAGCCTCGGATCGAGCACGAAGCTCTGCATCCGCTGGCTCATGCCGATGCCGGTGCGGCCCGCGATCACTGCCGGGATCCAGGCGCCGCTCGGAGTCACCGACACGACCCAACCCTCGGCGTCGGCGGCCTGGATCGAGGTCGTCCCGGCCGTGAAGGCCTCCTCGTAGGTCATCCGCGGCAGCGGCGGTCGGCCGGCCGACGCCTGCTGGAATCCCTGCTCGCCCTCCGCGTCCGCTGCCGGCGGGATCGGCGTCCACTGTTCGAGCAGGTCAAGGAACGGGTTGTCGCCTTGCTGGAACCGGTACGGGTCGCCGGGGCGGACGCCCTCGTCGTTCCGGTTCTGGTCGATCGACTCGTAGCGTGCGCGCGCGTAGTCCTTCGACAGCAGACCCTCGAGCGGCTCCTCCGGAGGGAAGTACGGGTCGCCGTAGTAGAAGTCGCGGTCGGCGAAGGCGAGGTTCATCGCCTGGTAGAGCGTGTGGATGTAGCGGGCCGAGTTGTAGCCCATCGGCTTCAGATCGGCGTTCTCCAGGATGTTCAGCGCCTGGAGCATGACCGGCCCCTGCACCCAGGAGGTCAGCTTGTAGACGTCGACGCCGCGGTAGTTCGTGTGCACCGGTACTTCGATGTGGACCTGCCAGCGGTCGAGATCGGCCATCGTGATCAGCCCGCCCAGTTCCTGCGAACCGCGCACGAACTCTTCGGCGACGTCGCCGCGGTAGAAGCGGTCGTAGGCGGCCGCCAGAGCCTGCTCGCGGGTCCTGCCCTGCCCGAGAGCCGCCGCCTCGGCGTCGACCAGCTTGCGCAGCGTGTCCAGCAGGTCGGGCTGGCGGAAGACCTCGCCGGCGCGCGGTGCGGCCCGCTCTTCGCCCCGTTCTTCGTCCAGATGGGGCAGAAAGACCCGCGCCGAATCCGGCCACTGCTGGAGCATCTCCTTGCGCCGCTCCATGTTGTCGGCCTGGGCGCGCTCGATCGGATAGCCGTCCGCCATCTGGATCGCGGGCTCGAGCACCTGGGCCAGGCTCATCGTGCCGTAGTGCGCGAGCATCACGATCAGTCCGCCCGGGGTGCCCGGAGTCACCGCCGCCAGCGGACCGTACTCCGGCGGATAGACGTAACCCTTCTCGCGGTAGAACTCCACGGTCGCATCGGTCGGTGCGGCGCCGAGCGCGTTGATCCCCACGACCTCGCCCTCGCGCGGATCGAAGATCAGGGCCTGTGTTTCGCCGCCCCAGCCCAGGGTGTCCCACATCGTGGAGGTCGCGGCCAGCATGGCGCAGGCAGCGTCGACGGCGTTGCCTCCGCGAGCGAAGATCGTGGCGCCGGCCGTGGCGGCCAGAGGCTTGCCGGTGATGGCCACCCAATGGCGGCCGTGCAGGACCGGCTTGACGGTTCGTTGAGCTTCGGCTGCCGGAACAGCGACGCACAGGGCCAGCACGCCGCTCGCGGCCATCAGTCTCTGTGGCATCGCGGCAGCTTATCGCCGCTGCGAACGGGCGTGGCCGTGGCCGTGGCCGGCCGGCGGCGGTCTGCCGCGTGTTCAGTCATCCAGCAGCTCGAAGAGCCGTGCCCGGGTCATGCCGGCGGTGCGCATGTTGCTCCGGATGATGCCGACAGGGACATCCCTGCCCATGGGGATGACCACTGGGCGACTCGCTCCTGCCTTGGTCATGCAGAGGCTTGAGCGACTGTACCAGCCGCGCTGCCCGTGCAGCTCGGCCGAGCTCGGCTCCGACTGCGGCCGCGGCAGGGCCGTCGCTGATAACCTGCAGTTTCTCGTCTGGACCAGCATGGAAGAAGCATGGACGTTGCGGAGGTCCGGCGCGCATCGGTCGCCACCGGGAGGGAATTCACCGTCATGAAAGCAGCCGTGTTCCATGAGGTCGGCCAGCCGCTCGAGATCACCGACGTCGCGATCAGCAAGCCGGGGCCGCACGAGGTCCTGATACGGAGCGCGGTAGTCGGCGTCTGCCACAGCGACCTGCATTTCGTGGACGGGTTGTGGCCGATCCGCACGCCCGCGATCCTGGGTCACGAGGCGGCCGGGATCATCGAGGAGGTGGGCTCCGAGGTCCGCTACGTCAAGCCGGGCGACCACGTGATCACCTGCCTGTCCGTGTTCTGCGGCTACTGCGAGTACTGCATGAGCGGCGAGCCGACCCTCTGCGACAAACGGGCGACCCGGCGCCCGCGGGGCGGCGAGCCGCGGCTGGCCCTGCCGCCGAGCAATGGCCACGGGCCGCGTCCCGTCTCCCAGTTTGCAGACCTGGGCTCGTTTGCGGAGCAGATGCTGGTGCATGAGAACGCGGTCGCGAAGATCCGCGAGGACATGCCGTTCGACCGCGCTGCGGTGATCGGCTGCGCAGTCACGACGGGTGTCGGCGCGGCCTTCCGTACGGCGCGGGTCGAACCGGGGTCGACGGTGGCCGTGATCGGTTGCGGCGGCATCGGCCTGTCGACGATCAACGGCGCCGATCTGGCCGGCGCCGGCCGGGTCATCGCGATCGATCGGGTCGCCTCCAAGCTCGACCTCGCACGGCAGTTCGGCGCCACCGACACGGTGGACGCGTCCGCCGGCGACCCGGTCAGACAGGTGCGCGAGATGACCGGCGGCGGCGTCCAGTACGCCTTCGAGGCGATCGGTCTCAAGGCGACCGCCGAGCAGGCGTGGGCAATGCTGCGTCCCGGCGGCACGGCGACCGTGATCGGCATGGTGCCGTTTGGCGAGAACATCGAGATTCCCGGCCACGAGATGCTCCAGGCGAAGGTGCTCCAGGGCTGCGTCATGGGCTCGAACCGCTTCCGCATCGACATGCCGCGGCTGGTCGACTTCTACCTGGCCGGCAAGCTGAAGCTGGACGAGCTGATCTCGGACCGGGTCGGGTTCTCGCAGATCAACGAGGCGCTGCAGAACCTGAAGAAGGGCGAAGTGGCCCGGCAGGTCATCGTCTTCGATGCGTAGCAGGCCGCGGCAGAAGTCGCGCGGCATGCGAGCACCGGTGCATCGCGTCCGGCATCGCCGCTCTGCGGGCGAACGTGGCCCGAGAGCTCCGGCTGTACTCGCCCTGGGGCTGGCGCTGGCCTGGTCCGGGTTTCCGGCTGCGGTTCCGTGTGCGCTTGCGGCGGAGGCCGAAGTGGCGCAGAAGGCGGACCTCGAGGCGGCCGTGGCCGACCGCGCGGACCTGCTCTGGGACGCGGCGAGGAAGATCTGGGAGTGGGCGGAGCCCGGCTATCAGGAGACGAAGTCTGCGGCCCTTCTCGCGTCGCTCGTCGAGGGGGAGGGTTTCGAGGTCGATCGCGGCGTCGCCGGAATGCCGACCAGCTTCGTGGCGTCCTTCGGGTCGGGACGCCCCGTCATCGCGATCCTGGCCGAGTTCGACGCTCTGCCGGGACTGTCCCAGGAGGCGGTTCCGACCCGTTCTCCGCGCGCCGGGACGGACTGGGGCCATGCCTGCGGCCATCACCTGTTCGGCGCCGGTTCGCTCGGCGCGGCGCTCGCGGTGGCTGACGGCATCCGCGGCGGCGCGGTTCAGGGCACGGTGCGGCTCTACGGCACGCCGGCGGAGGAAGGCGGCGGCGCCAAGGCGTTCATGGCCCGCGCGGGCCTGTTCGACGACGTCGACGCCGTGCTGCACTGGCATCCAGGGGACGGGAACTCCGCCGGCGACCCGACCAATCTCGCCCGCGTGGCGGCCAAGTTCCGCTATCGCGGCCGCAGCGCGCACGCCGCCGCGTCGCCCGAGGCGGGACGTTCCGCGCTCGATGCGGTGGCGATTCTGGGCTACGGCGCCGAGCTCCTCCGGGAGCACACGCCGGACCGCACCCGCATCCACCACGTGATCACCGCCGGCGGCGACGCCCCGAACGTGGTGCCGGCGTTCGCCGAGGCCTACTACTACGTGCGCCACCCGGACATCGGCATCGCGCGCTCGATCTACGACCGGCTGGTCCTGGTCGCCGAGGGCGCCGCGCACGCCACGGAGACCGAGCTGGAGATCGAGTTCCTGGGCGGGATCCACAACCTGCTGCCCAACGACACGCTGTCGAAGGTCTCGCTCGGCAACTTCGAGGCCCTGCTCGACATCGAGTACAGCGAAGAGGAGCGCGGCTGGGCCCGCAAGCTGCAGGAATCCCTGCTGAAGCCGCGCCCGCTGGCGTCGGTGTCCGAGCTGCGCGACGACACGGGGAACGTGAGCCTGGGCTCCACGGACGTCGGCGACGTCTCCTGGGTGGCGCCCACGACCGGCATCCGCGCCGCGTGCTGGGTGCCGGGTACTCCCGCCCACTCCTGGCAGGCGGTCGCGGCCGGCGGCATGACGATCGGCCGCAAGGGCATGCTGATGGCGGCCCGGGTGCTGGCGGCCACGGCCTGGGACCTGCTGGCCGACCCCTCGATCGTCAAGGCAGCCCGCGAGGAGCTCGATCGCCGGCTCGCCGACCGCCCCTACCGTGCGGCGCTCGAGGAAGGCCAGCAGCCGCCGCTCGACTATCGGAAACCGCCTGACCGCTGACAGCTGGACAGGACGGTCAGCCCGGTTTATTGTCGTAAATCCCACTCCTGTGGGTCAATATGCGACAAACCATGGCCAGGCCGCGCTTGCTCGCCGCAACTCTCCGGAGACTCTCCCGGTTGCCGGTCACCGCTCTCCTGGGTGCTCGGCAGGTGGGCAAGACAACGTTGGCCCGACAGATCGTGGCCGCATGGCATGGGCCCGCCACGATCTACGACCTGGAGGTTCGAGCGGAGCGCGAGGCGCTCCGTACGACGCCTGAGCGCCTGCTTCGAGGCGGCGAGGGTCTGGTCGTGATCGACGAGGTTCAACGCGTACCCGAGCTGTTCGAGATTCTGCGCCCCATCTGCGACGACCCTGACCGCAAGGCCGTCTTTCTTCTCCTGGGCTCCGCCTCATGGGATCTGATCCGGAGCGTCTCCGAGACCTTGGCTGGACGCATCTCGTTCGTTGACGTGAGTGGCTTCTCGCTCGAGGAGGTCGGCGTCGAGAACCAGGACCGGCTCTGGATCCGCGGCGGCTTCCCGTTGGCGTATCTCGCGGAGTCGGATGGCGACTGCACGCTGTGGATGGAGTCGTTCGCGCGCACGTTCCTGGAGCGCGACGTGCCGGGACTCGGGTCGAGGGTGTCGCCCGAGGCCCTCGGTCGATTCTGGACCATGCTGGCGCACGTTCACTCGCAGACCTGGAATGCCTCGGCACTCGGCCGGTCGATGGGAGTCGGCGCCAACGCGGTGAACCGTTACCGTGACCTGCTCGCCGGGACGTTCATGATCCGCGTGCTGCCACCGTGGTTCGAGAACGTGGGCAAGCGCGTCGTCAAGGCGCCCAAGGTGTATCTCCGGGACTCCGGCGTCCTCCACCACCTGCTGGGTCTGGAGTCGATGGACGACCTGGTCCGCCATCCGGTCTACGGCCCCAGTTGGGAGGGCTTCGCACTCGAGCAGACCCTTGCCGTTCTCGGTGCGCGCCAGGCCTTCTTCTGGCGTACCCACCGCGGCGCGGAACTGGACCTCATGCTGCTCCGCGGCGGCAGGCGCTGGGGTTTCGAGTTCAAGTGCGCGGATGCCCCCCGGACCACCAGGTCGATGCACACGGTCAGCAAGGATCTCGGCCTCCATCATCTGTGGGTGGTCTACCCGGGCGGCCTCGAGTACACGATGGCGGACAGGATCACCGCGCTGCCACTCAGGAAGATCCGCGAGATCGAGCCGACAAACCGAGCGAAGCGCCCCTGACCTGAAGGGACAGGCGCCAGGGGAGCTGACCCAGTGTCTGAATCGAACCACACTGTTTCGCCGTGAGCCGCTGCCGTTCGAGTTCGTGGTCCTGATTTCGAACGAGCGCGGGGTTGACGCCGCCCACCGCCCCAGCGCCGGGACCGCCTGCGTGAGGTGGTCCCGGTTCCCTGGGCGGTTTCCAGGCTTCGCCAAGGTGCACGGTGGCTTGATCAGGCCGTGGAGCAGGCTCACGGGGCGCTCGAGAGATCGAGGCCGAATCGGAGGCCCGCATGCAGGCTGATGTCGACGGCGGAGCCGTACTTGGCGGTGTTGTTGGTGATGCTGACGTATGCGGAGCGAGCGGAACTGCCGTCGGCCGGCGCCAGCCTGCGGGTCCAGCCGACGTCGATCAGGGTCGCCGTGACGCCGAGGATGGAGAGGTTCAGCTGGCGGAACGGGCTCTGCTGGTGGCGGAGCTGGAGCACCACGGAGGATCCGGGGCCGGCCGGGCGTTCGGCGGCGAGGGCGATGGTGACCACGTGCTGCGGTTCGAGAGTCAGGAGGTCGTGCCTGCCCAGGCGGGCGAAGCCGGCATTGCCGTAGAGCGTCCATCGGCGCCAGGGGCGGGACACGAGGTACTGCAGGGCGGCATCGACGGAGCCGGTGCCGTGGAAGTCGTCGTCCGCCGCGGTCGGCAGCTTGAGCCGGACCTGGATCGCGTGGCGCCAGTTCGGGGAGGCCGGAGCAAGGCTCGACTTGAGCGAGACCACCGTCTCGCCGAGCCCCGGGCCCGGCTCTTCGAAGCGCAGGAAGCGGAGCTTCTCGCCGTGGCCGGCGGGCGCATCGCGCCGGAAGTAGAGGCCGTACCGGCTCTGGAGGGTCTGCGGCCGGCCGGACTGGCGGAAGCCGAAGAGGTCGTGGAAGCCCTCGATGACCGGGTCGAGCACGCCGCCGCCGGCATCGACGACCGAGGCGCCCAGGCCGAGTTCGAGTCTGCGGCCCATGCGGCGGCGCACGTCGAAGGTCAGCCGGTGGACCTCGGCATCGGCGAAGTAGATGCCTTCGAAGCCGGGCCACGGCTCGATGCCGTCGAGTTCCTCGACCGTGACCGCCCCCCGGTAGCTGCGCGCTTCGATGACTTCGGACACTGACGGCGACCGCAGCCAGAAGCTCGACAGGCCAAGAGACGTCGTGAACTGCCAGCGTGCCTCCGCCCGCGCCTGGGCCGGGTCGAGCGGCTCCTCGACGGGCAGACTCAGAAACCCGGAGCCGCTCCCCAGCCAGGCCTCTGCCACGGGCAGCGGGCCGAACGCGTGTTCCTGGGCTCCTGTGGCACCGCCGGCAGCCAGAGCGACCGCCGCGGCCGCGAGGACGGTCAGGCGAGGCCGCAGGTTACTGCGCCGCCCGCGCGGACCGGATCGCCCGCCAGATGCGCTCCGGCTTCGCCGGCATGTCGATGTTCGTGATGCCGAGCGGCCGCAGCGCGTCGACGATCGCGTTGACGATGCAGGGCGTTGCGCCGATGGTCCCGAGCTCGCCGATTCCCTTGGCGCCCAACGGGTTGATCGGCGTTGGAGTCACCGTGTTGTCGAGCACCATCCGCGGGAAACTCCTGGCCCGCGGCACGGCGTAGTCCATCAGCGTACCGGAGAGGAGTTGGCCGCCGTCGTCGTACTGGACCTCCTCCCACATCGCCTGGCCGATGCCCTGAACCACGCCGCCGATGCGCTGGCCGTCGGCCAGCATCGGGTTGATCACTTCACCGAAGTCGTCGACGGCCACGTAACGCTGGATCGCGATCTGGCCGCTCTCCGGGTCGATCTCGACCTGGCACAGGTGGGCGCCGAACGGGAACGTCGTGCCTGAAGGTTCGAAGCGGGCGACCGCCTCGAGGCCCGGCTCTTCGCCCGGCACGGCGACGTTCCAGAGATGGGCCATCTCGGCGACCTGGCGGAAGGACAGCTTGCGGTCGGTTCCGCTGACGGTGAACTCGCCGTCGTCGTAGCGGATCTGGTCGACCGGCGCGTCGAGGTGGTGAGCGGCGATGCGGGTCGCCTTGGCGTGGACCTTCGTCAGCGCCATGTGGAGAGCCGTGCCGCCGACCGCCAGGCCGCGGCTGCCGAAGGTGCCGACGCCGTGCTGGACCTGGTCCGTGTCGCCGTGGACCACGACCACGTCGTCGAGGCCGACACCGAAGGCGTCCGAAGCCATCTGGGCGAACGCCGTCTCCTGGCCCTGGCCGTGAGGCGAGACGCCCGTGTACACGGTGACGTTGCCGCTCGGTTCCACCCGCACGGTGGCGCTCTCCCAGGTGCCCATCCGCTGTTGCGGCGCGGACCCTGCGGAGGGGCCGAGGCCGCAGACCTCGGTGAACGTGGCAAGGCCGATCCCGACCAGGCGGCCCTCCGCCCGAGCGCTCTTCTGTGCTGCCCGCGCCTCCTCGTAGTCGGCGAGCTCGATCAGCCGGTCGAGCGAGGCCTCGTAGTCGCCGCTGTCATACACGGCACCGGAAGCGGTGGTGTGTGGGAAGGCGTCCTTGTCCACGAAGTTGCGTCGGCGCACCGCGGCGGGGTCGAGGCCGGTGGCGGCCGCCACCTCGTCCATCACGCGCTCGATGATGTAGGCCGCCTCGGGGCGCCCGGCGCCGCGGTAGGCCTCGGTCGCCATCGTGTTCGTGAACACGGTCGCCGTGTCCCAGGCGACGGCCTTGATGTCGTAGCAGCCGCAGGACATCGTGTGCGTCGAGAGGGCGATGAACGGCCCGTAGAACGAACGGAAGGCGCCGATGTCGGAGATCGTCCGACCCTTGAGGGCGAGTACACGGCCGTCGTTCTGGAAGGCGACCTCGATCTTCTCGACGTGTCCTCGGCCGTGGGTCATGCCGAGGAAGTTCTCGGTACGCGTCTCGAACCACTTGACAGGCCTCCGCAGTGCGCGGGACACCCAGCAGAGGAGCGGATCCTCGGGGTAGGTCGGGATCTTCGCGCCGAACCCGCCGCCGACTTCGGGCGCGATGGCGCGGACCCGAATCTCGGGGATGCGAAGGCACATCGCCACCTGCTGCTTGACGAAGTGCGGAGCCTGGTTCGAGGTCCAGATCGTCAGCTTGCCCGGGCCCTCCTCCCAGTGGGCGCAGATGGCGCGCCCCTCCATGGGGAAGGGGGCGACGCGCTGGTTCAGGAGGCGTAGCGAGAGCGTCTGGTCGGCCTGTTCGAAGAGCTTGTCGGCCTCCGGGTTGGGGACCGGAACGTGAATGCAGATGTTGCTGTCGAGTTCCTCGTAGACCCTGGGGGCATCCGGAGACATCGCCGCCTCGACATCGACCACCGCGTCGCGGGGTTCGATGTCGACTTCGACCAGGGCGGCGGCGTCGCGGGCGGCATGGGCAGTCTCGGCCACGACAACCGCGACCGGCTGCCCGACGTAGAGCACGCGGCCGTCGGCGAGCAACGGGTGATCGGCCTTGCCCATGCCGGGCATCTCGGCGCCGACCGGGCTCGGGCCGACCTGACCGGCCATGTCGGCGTAGGTGTACACGCCGACAACGTCCGCGTGGGCCGTTGCAGCTGCGGTGTCGATGGAGCGGATGACGCCGGCCGCGAAGTCGCTGCGCACGAAGGCGGCATGGGTCATGCGCGGCAGCTTGACGTCGTCGGTGTAGGTGGCGAGGCCGCGAATCAGCCTCGGGTCCTCGCGGCGCCTGATCGGTTGGCCGACGGAGTTGGGGCGCCACACGGCCATCAGGCGGCTCCCGTGGCTTCGGCCGCGTGCTGTACCGCGTCCACGATCTGCTGGTAGCCGGTGCAGCGGCAGATGTTGCCGTCGATCGCCTCGCGGATCTCGGCCTCGGACGGACTCGGGTTGTCGTCCAGCAGTTGCTTGGCGGCCATGATCATGCCGGGGGTGCAATAGCCGCATTGCAGGCCGTGCTTCTCCCAGAACCCGACCTGCAGCGGGTGCAGATGGTCCATGTCCGGCGCCAGACCTTCGATCGTGGTCACGTCCTGGCCGTCTGCCTGGACCGCAAGCACGGTGCAGCTCTTCACTGCGCGTCCGTTCAGGTGCACGGTGCAGGCGCCGCAGAGCGTGGTCTCGCAGCCGATGTGGACGCCCGTGAGGTCCAGTTCCTCGCGCAGGAAGTGGACCAGCAGCGTGCGCGGCTCGACTTCCCGCTCGCATCTGCTGCCGTTGACGGTGATGGCGACAGGGACGGATCGTGGCATCGGAACTCCTACCGGGGATTCGGTGTCGTGGCGGTCGAAAGCGTATCGCAGCGCAGGCTGCCCGCAGCCGGTGGCCGCAGTCCGTGCCGAGTCGTGCCGAACGCAGCTCGACTTCGGCCGCGGACTGCTACGATCGCTGTACTCGACAACGACACACACAATAGACGGGTCAATGAATGACGGGACAACGACGAGCTGCCCGTCAGGCGCCCTCTGACGCAGGGAGATCGACATGAGAAAGTCGCTGATCGCTACCGCCGTCCTCGTGGGACTGATGGCTCTGACTGCCGCAGCACCTGCCGCCGCTGTCGCCGCCGAAGGCGAGACCGAGATCAGGAGAACCGCCGGCGGCAAGCCGGATTTCACCGGCGTCTACGACATCTCGAGCATCACGCCGTTCACTCGCCCCAGGGAATTCGGTGACAAGCTGACTCTCACCGTCGAGGAGGCGCAGGCGAACGCGAAGTCGCGCGCCGAGAGAGACGCCGCCCAGGCCGCCCCCAGCGATCCGGAACGCGGCGCGCCGAAAGAGGGCGGCAACGTCGGCGCCTACAACAACTTCTGGTTCGAGTGGGGCAGCCGGAACTTCATGATCGACGGCAAGTATCGGACCTCGGTGCTGGTCGACCCCCCCGACGGGCAGATGCCGGCGATGACCCTGGAAGGCAAGGCCCGGGAGGCCGCCGCGCCGAAGTTCGCGTGGCCGAATCGGGGGTACGCCTGGTGGCTCGAGTCCGGCGACATTCCCTACGACGGTCCGGAGACGAACATCGTCGGCGTCCGCTGCATGTACCAGCCGACGGCCTCGGTTGCGATTCGTCCGCTGCCCTACAACAACGTGAAGACGATCGTGCAGACCGAAGACCACTTCATGATCATGATCGAGTGGATGCACTGGACCCGGGTCGTCCGCATCGGCGGCGAGCACATGCCGGCGGAGTACACGTCACTGAGCGGCGACTCGATCGGCTGGTGGGAGGGCGACACGCTGGTCGTCGAGACGACGAACTTCCGTGACATGCCCGACCTGCGCGGCAAGGGCGTGCGCGTGATCGAGAAGTTCAGCCCCATTGACGGGGAGAGCCTGCTCTACGGTTTCACGGTCGAGAACCCGGAGTACGAGGCGCCGTACAGCGGCGAGCTTCCGTGGCCGAAGACAAGCGGCAAGAGCTACGAGTACGCCTGCCACGAGGGCAACTACGCGATGGGCAACACGCTGCGCGGTGCCCGCCTGCTCGAAGCGGAGTTCGAGAAGGGTCGGTCGAGTACCGGCCAGGAATGAGGTCCTCCAGGTCCCTTGGACCGCGAGCGCAAGTCGGACCGCGACCGCGGGTCCGGCAGGCAGCCGCGGAACCTGACCCCGACCCGCAGGAGCGTCCGCGGCGCCGCTTCGGCTCCGGTCGGCTCGCGGACTTTCCAGATCGCGGTGGCTCGACACGCGGGTGGGATCCGCCTGGTCGACGAGCCCGGAAGGACAGGAGCGTCAGTCCAGCCTGCGGTCGCCGTCCAGGTCGGCAGCAACGATGCCCGGACCGGTCCGTCCGCTCATGCCGGTCTGTCCGTTGTACGGCCGAACCTGCAGCTCCCAAAGATGCTCCACGAGCTCGGCGACGGCCCGAGGCCGTCCAGATGCCAGGGCGATGGCCGAGGAACTGATGAACCGGAGGCAACACGTTCTCGCGCCCGGAAGCGCACGAGGCGCCCAAGCACTCGCTCCCGGGTGATCATCAGCCTGGGATCCTGAGGCTGTCCAGTCCTGGGGCTGTCCAGCAGAGAGAAGCTGCTGGACGCTACACCGCCCGCACCTGCCGGCTCACCCGGCCGATGATCCGGGGCAGGGCATCGTGCGCCTCTTCGGGTACCCGGAAGGTCGTCATCCAGGACAGTGCGGCCAGATCCGGGAGGTCGACGGCGTTGCGGCCATCCAGCAGGGCCGAGCCCCGGAGGATCTTGACCGCCTTGACCAGGAAGGTGCGGTCGGTCAGCAGGGAGTTCGTCTCGTTGCAGTCGAACTCGAGCACCAGGGTACGCAGGATGTCGAGCAGGGCGGCCCGCACCACGGGCCCCACTTCGACCCTGTACATGCGCCGGTTGAGGGTGTCGAGCGTGGCGCGGTCGGTTACCGCCTCGGGATCCGGCTGCTCGACCACGGATCCGGCGGCGAAGCGTTCGATCAGGGTGCGCGCCTCCTCGGCGCCGCTCTGGATCAGTCCGGAAACCCGCAACTGGAGGGCGAACCGGTCGAGGTTGGCCGGGTCGAGCGGTTCGTTGTAGTACTCGTCGTCCATCGGGTTGCCGGTCGCGATGGCGGCCATGAGCGGAATCGGCTCGGCGCCGAAACGCCTCTCGTTCAGGATCCGGAGCAGGACGTTCAGAGCCTCGCCAGGAGCGCGGGAGATGTCGTCCAGAACGGCGATCTCGGCGGTGAGCAAGCCCCCGGGTTCGATGCGCTGGTGGATCCGCTCCGCTTCGCCGACGCTTCCGGGGGCGGTGTCGTTCGTCTTCACCTTGCGCCTCTCGAGCACGATGTCGCCGACCAGTTCGGCGAGACGGGTGTCCCGGTGCAACTGGTAGAAGAAGAAGTCGAGCTCGGAGCCCCTGGCGGCGACCTCGGCCAACCGTGTCTTGGCGGTGCCGGGCGGCCCCTCGACGTAGATGTGCTCCCTGGTGACGAGCGCCAGCAGCAAGGCCGTCTTCACCTCGTCGTGGCCGACGACGTGGTGATCGAGCAGCTCGCGGAGGGGAGACAGGTCGCTCATGGGCCGCGCGACTCTATCGCTCCTCGAGTCGGAGTCCGCCGCCGGCCAGTGGGCGACCGCAGAAGCGCAGTCCGCCGGTTTCGCCGGAGATGTCATCGAGCACGGGGGGACAGTCGCCGTTGCCCAGGAAGACGGTGTGGAGGGCGACGCCGAGCCGCCGCGCCAGCTGTCGTTCGCGCCGCACGGAGGTATCGCCGATGATCGGCAGACCGTCGGTCAGGAGGACGATGTGCCGGTTGCGGCCGGAGCCGCCGCGCAGGCCCTCGAGAGCGGTGCGAAGCGGCGCCTCGTAGTTCGTCTGGCCTACCGCCTTGGCCTGGCCGGCCTGCTCGGCCAGCCGGGAGTAGGAACGGTGCAGCAGGCGTCCTGCGACATGGTGGGGAAGGGCGCGATGGTGGAACTCCACGTAGCCCACGCGCATCCGCCGCCGCGCCGCGACGCGCAGGATGCCGAGCACGACCTGGCTCGACCAGACCGTCAGACGGCCCGCCATCGACGCCGAAATGTCCCGCAGCACGGCGACCGCGCCCCCGGCGCTCCTGCGCTTGCGCTCGAAGGTGCGGGGTGCTCCCGGCAGGCGGCCCTCGGCGAAGAGCAGGGCTTCGATCAGGTCGGCGTCGATCAACTCGTCCAGGTCGCGCAGTGGCCGGTAGCCGCGAGGCTGGCCGCCCGGGTCGGTGTCCGGGTCGATTCGCCCCCGCTCGATGCGGCCGATCAGGGCACGCAGCAGCAGGTCGACCTGGGCCGGCGGGGGCGGTTGTCCGAACAGGGCAGGCGGCGCCGGGAGGTCGGCCTGATCGTCGATCCAGGAGTCGGAGGCATGGGAGACCGCAGCCCCCGGGTCCGAATCGTCGTCGCCCTGATTCTGTGCACCGGGCATCTGCGCGCCGACCTCGGCCATCGTCACGTTCGGCGGATCGCCGAGCAACTCCTCCAGGATGTGGTCGAAGTCCTCCTGCACTTCGTCGGGCAGGCGGTGCGCGACCATGTAGCGGATGGCGGCGAGATCGCGCGGGGCAGCGGCCGGGGCGCCGCGGAGGAAGGCGTGGGCGCGCACCAGCCGCAGCGCCGCGGAGCTGAAGGAGCGGTCGGACATCAGACGGTCGCCCGACGTCGACGCTTCCGCGCTCTGCCGGCGGAGCCGATCGAGCAGGCGACGATAGGCGTTCAGGGTGCGTGGCTCGATCCTGAGGGCCGCGGCGTATCGCTGGGCAGCCTTGCGGATGGACGTGCTCATGACGACCGCGCCGGGTGCGGTGGCTGAAGCAGCGTCTGGCGCCGTGGTTGGAGTCCGGTATGCACGCTGGGCGGCATTGCCCGACCGGACGGGAGCGTACGCCGGTCGGCGGGCCGACGTCCGCTCCAGCAGCACGGCCGCTTCGTCGAAGAGTCCGCCGGTGAGCAGGCCGGTCAGGCGGAGCTGCACGGCGAAACGGTCGAGCTGGCCGGGTTCCAGGGGGTCGATCGGCGTGTCGACCTGCTCCAGCGGCCCGGTGGCCACTGCCGACTCGAGCGGCAGCGCCTGTCCCAGGGCATGCCGTTCGGCCAGGATCCTGAGCAGGGGCCCCAGGGCTTCCCCCGGAGACCGGGGCAGGTCCTCGAGCAACGCGACCTCCGCCTGAAGCAGGGCGCCCGGGATCAGTTCCCGGCGCAGACGCTCGTGGCCTCGGTGGCTGTGGCGGCTCAGCAGCACGTCGCCCAGCAGGTCGGTCTCGCGGATGTCGCGATGGAAGACGAGAGTGTGCGTGCGAGCCCCTGACAGCGCCGCGAGCGACGCGGCCAGTTCCGACTTGCCGCAGCCCGGCGGTCCCTCGAGGTAAGCGTGCTGCTCGGCCAGCAGCGCGAGGGTCAGACCGGTCGCCGCGTCATCCTGGCCGACAAGCACTCGGCCCAGCGCCGTGCGCAGTTCCACGAAGGCTGCAGACAGTTCCGCCGCATGACGGTCCGTAGCGGGCAGGGTCACGGCGGCCGCATGCTACTCGCGCACCTGCCCGGACCGGAGTCCTCGAGAACTGGAGTCCCCGAGAAGCCGAGCAGGTTCCGCCGCTTCCGTGCTGCGCTGTCCGAGGAAGAACCGCCCGAGGAAGAACCGCCCGGGGAAGTCCAGGGAAGGCGCTGTCAGCGGAAGAAGGAGGACCGGGACCGGGGTTGGTAGGATGGTGTGAACGTCGCTTCCCCGGCCGGTTCGTCGAGACGTTCTCGACGAACGTCGACCGGCGGTCAGGAATACGGGAGGTCTCCGGGATGAGCAGAATCGCGACGGATGGACGACTGTGGGCCTTGGCGGCTGCACTGGTGGCGGGTACGTTGTTGCTGTGGGGCGGTCCTGGTCTGGCCGTTGCCGCCGATTCGGAACCTGTAGGCGATGCGGGCTCCGACGGCAACGCAGTGGCCGGCAGCGCGGCGGCTGACGACGAGAAGAAGAAGCGGAAGGCGGAGAAGAAGGCGGCCGCGAAGGCGGCAAGAGAGCAGAAGCGGCTGCAGAAGCAGCGGCGCCAGCGGGGCAAGACCGTGCGGGCGGTCGTGGTTCCGACGGCGCTTGCCTCGACTCGGGCTGCGGCGTCTGCCGTGGGCTCGGAACTTGCAGCGGAGCCGGCACCCCAGCCCGCGCCCGCGCCGGCCGCGGCGTCTGTCGTCGCCCCGGATGCCGCGCCAGATCCGGCAGCGGCGCCGGCGGTGTCGGCCGTGGCTGTGGAACCGGTGGCCGATCCGGAGCGAGCGCCGGCGAGATCGTCCTCGACGGAACCGCCGGTTCCTCCCGTTTCCGAACTGCCGGGGACGGCGCCGGTTCGGGAGGCTCCGGCACCGCAGCCGCGGTCGGAGACGCCGGGCGTCGCGGCTCCGGATCCCGTTCCGGCGAAGGCAGCGGAGGCGCTGGCCGACATCAGCCTCAACGAACGCATCCGGGTCGCCGAGGTGCTGCTCGACGTGCTGGTCACGGACCGGAAGGGCAACGTGATCGACGACCTGAGCGCCGAGGACTTCGTGGTTCTCCACAAGGGCGAGGAGCAGGAAGTCGTGAGCGCCTCCTTCTATGGCGGGCCGAGCGAGCTGGCGTCGCCGGGCGGAGGTGGAACCGTGCGCACGGACCGCTACTTCATCCTCGTCTTCCACGATCAACGGATGCAGGCGCCAGCCCTGGCCGGGCCGCAGATGGACAACGCGCGCTGGCTCAAGCGCTGGATCGAGGATGAGTTGCAGCCCAACGATCAGGTGGCGGTCTTCGCCTACCAGGCGCGCCTCAAGTTCTACCTCGACTTCAGCCGCGACCGCGAGGAGATCCTGGCCGCGATCGATGCCGCGTCCCGCGGCCGGAAGGATCTGGATCGCTGGGTTACCCGGTCGGCGCCGGAGTTCGACCCGAACTCGCCTTCCCTGGGCGTCAACCTGCCGGTGGGCAAGGAGCTGGCGCGCCGCAGCCGCAAGCTGCAGCAGGGCCTGGAACTGCTTGGCCAGGCCGCCGAGGGCATCGCGGGCCGCAAGAACCTGATCATGTTCAGCCTCGGCTTCGGCGAGATCGGCCAGTTCGGGAGCTATACGCCGGACGCGCGCTACTACCCGCCGATGCGGGAGGCGCTGAATGCCGGCAACGTGGCGGTTTACACGATCGACACGATGGGCAGCCGTCGCCGCTCGATCGCATCCGCGTCGCTCAACGACTCCCTGAGTCTGATCTCGAACGACACCGGCGGCCACTACTACAGCAACTTCACCAACATCCTGTCGCCGATGCGCCAGGTCGCCGAGGAAAACCAGGGCTACTATCTGGTGAGCTTCCGTTCCGAATACGAGGCTGGCACGCAGGGCTACCGCGACATCAAGGTCAAGGTCCCCGACGGCAAGTACAAGGTACGGTCGCGCACGGGCTTCCGCTACGGCCAATCCTCCGGGCCGTAGCGTCCGCGGCGGAAGTCCGCGTCGCGCCGAGAGCGGTCAGGCGTCCGGCCAGGCAAGGCGCGACGCAGGATGGCGGGCAGTGTTCGATCGAGGAGGGTTCCCAGGGCGCGGCCGAGGTCCCTGCCGCCGTCGTGACGCGGGAGCGTGGCGGGCAGTGTCCGATCGAGTGGCTGCGAGTCGGGCGTAGATGCATGGCCGCTCGAACGCGAGTTGCGGTTTTCTGCATCACACCCGAACCGATCCGGGCGCCCGATGACGGACGTACGGACTTGGTGCACTGGGACTGCTCACACGGTCGTCGGGGATCGCGCCGCCCGGCTTCGCATGAAGTTCAGGGTCAGCGCGGAACGCTGGTAGCCGCGGTTCACGGGCGTCGGGGATCGCGCCGCCCGGCTTCGCGGCTGGTCGCATGGTGAAGGCGGCGTGAGTGGAGTGGTGCAGCCGTGTAGTCTGCGCCGACTGCAGAGCCGCACCACGACTGAACAGGGAGGGAATGTCTGGATGATCTCCGCCGACGCGCGCTACGAGAAGAAACGGATCGAGGTTCACGGCCACGAGATGGCCTGCGTCGACCACGGCGAGGGCGACCCGATCGTGTTCCTGCATGGGAATCCGACGTCGTCCTACCTGTGGCGCAACGTGATGCCGCATCTCGAGGGCAGGGGTCGGCTGGTGGCGCCGGACCTGATCGGCATGGGCGATTCGGCCAGGTTGCCGGATAGCGGACCGGACCGATACCGCTTCGTCGAACACCGGCGGTACCTGGACGGGCTGCTCGAGGCGATCGGCGTGGAATCGAACGTGGTCTTCGTGATCCACGACTGGGGCTCCGCGCTCGGCTTCGACTGGGCGAACCGGCACCGGGATGCCGTGCGCGGCCTGGCATACATGGAAGCGATCGTCAGTCCGGTCCCGACCTGGGACGACTGGCCCGAGGCCGCACGGGGCGTGTTCCAGGGATTCCGGTCGCCGGCGGGGGAGGGAATGGTGCTGGCGAAGAACGTCTTCGTCGAGCGCGTGCTGCCGGGCTCCGTGCTCCGCAAGATGACGGAGGAGGAGATGGCGGTCTACCGCCGTCCGTTCGAGGACGAGGGCGAGTCGCGCCGGCCGACGCTGACCTGGCCGCGCCAGATCCCGATTGCCGGGGAGCCGGAGGACGTCGTCGCCGTCGTGCAGTCTTACGCCGACTGGCTGAAGGACTCGGACGTCCCCAAGCTGTTCGTCAACGCGAAGCCCGGCGCGATCCTCACCGGCGCGATGAGGGATCTCTGCCGCACCTGGCCCGACCAGACCGAGGTAACGGTCAAGGGCTCGCACTTCATCCAGGAAGACTCGCCGGACGAGATCGGCGAGGCCATCGCGGAGTGGCTGCCGTCGTAGCGTGTTCCCTCCCGCTGCCCGGGTTCGGGGGCCCTGAGGAGAGCCCGCGCCCAGCGCGGCCTAACCTGAGCGACTGACGTGCCGGAAAACGCCGAGCTGGAAGTGTCGGTCAAGGCCGTAATCGAGCACTGGGACCCCAACGTCGCACCTTTCGTCTCGATGCCCAGCTTCACCATCGCCTCCAGCGCTGCAGCCACCGATCACGATGCTCGTCACACTACAATCCGCCACGCTGGGCCGATTCGCCCCGATCTCGCTCGGCGTCCCGGGCCGCTTTCCGGTCGACAACGGCCTCCACCGAGTGCGCGCACCGTTACGGAAACGATCCCCCCTCCTCCACGAACACATACAACGCGTACTCCGCGGCAGTAAAGGTCTGCTCCGTCGTCCTCCCTTCGCGAAACTCGAATAGGCCCAACGTGAGCAAACGCAACAAATAATCGAAGGGATGCTCCGCCTCCCAGGTTGTCTGGGTAGTCATCGTCGGGCCATCGCTGGGATTGACACGACCCCGAGGATCATCCGTCCGCAGCCACTCAAGATGTCGGTTGAACGCTTGCTCGAACTCCGCCTCGCTTGGAGAGTAGACCACTTCTTGTTGGGCCGACGCGCCCGGAAGGAGGGGGAAGTTGATCACGAAAGAGCGAGTCGTTGTCTCCTCCGAGTAAACGGGCGCACCGGCTAGCCCGACCACGAGGCCAAAGCACAAACCAGCAACCAGCGGCCAAGCGGGTGCCGACCAAAGCGGAATCACAGCCTGTCCGTGAACGTTCTTCCTACAAGTCATTTTCTTTGCAAACCTCGCCCCTTGTCTCGAACTTGTGAGCGGAAACGCATCTGCGTTCAGTTGTTGCCATTGTTCCTCTCCTGAAGTTCCAGTGCTTGCTCGTGCCCGGTCTGCAAACGTTCCAGTGCGCCCAGAACATCGTCAAGGAAACCGAGAAACCCCGAGTTCTTCTTCGCGGCATTCAACTCCATCTGCTTCAGTCGCTCAGCGGACTTGGCCATCTCGGCGGCCTCTTTCAGGCGATACAATCCCTGGATTTCCAAGCCCTTGTTGTGCTGCTCGCCCGCCTCACGGGTGTTCTCTACTGTACTCTGTCTTTCGACCTCGTCCATGCTGGCCGTATTCTCGGGGACAGATGGTGGCGAGAGCGGTTGGTTGTTCTTTCCACTGGTCTGTTCTGTCTGGGCTGTGAGGCTTGTTCCTAAGCACAAACCAGCAACCAGCGGCCAAGCGAGTGCCGACCAAATCGGAATTACAGCCTGTCTGTGAGTGCTCCTGTCGTTACTACCAGTCACTTTCTTCCAGCCCCCCTAGTGTCGAACATGTGAACGGGATCGCAATCTGCGTTCAGTTGTTGCCGTTGTTGCCGTTGTTGCCGTTGTTGCCGTTGTTGCCGTTGTTGCCGTTGTTGCCGTTGTTGCCGTTGTTCACCTTCCGAAGTTCCAGTTTATTCTTGTGGTCGGCGTCCCGAAGTTCCAGTTTATTCTTGTGGTCGGCGTCCCGAAGTTCCAGTTCATTCTTGTGGTCGGTCTGCGAACTCTTACTTGCAATCGCGCCGTCAATTACCTTAGTAGCAGCCGTCGTGATTAGACCGATTGGACCGCCCAGAATACCATCGAGGAAACCGAGAAACCCCGACTTCTTCTTCGCGGCATTCAACTCCATCTGCTTCACTCGCTCAGCGGACTTGGCCATCTCGACGGCCTCCTTCAAGCGATACAATCCCTGGATTTCCAGGCCCTTGTTGTGTTGCTCGCCTGCCTCGCGCGTGTTCTCGACTGTGTTCTTTCCTTCGACAATTTTCAGTCCTAGCTCATGCGCATTGTTAATGGCCACCATCTGCAGTTTGCGATTCCAGTCTTTCATGTCTTGGTATTCCGTGTCGCAGTACTTGCCCTCATCCCGTCGAAGTTCAAGCTCTTCGGCGACCGAAAGTTCAGCGAGCTCGGAGGGGGACAGATTTTGCCTCATGCGATTCTCGACGCACGACCACCTGACCAAAATCGGGGGCTTGACGAGAGTCTTAGGCTTCAACGACTCGTGGAATTGGTTCTCGAACGCATCAAGAAGGACAGGTGAGTCCGGTTCACACAGCCCTATATCCGGCACGCGGGCATCTCCGGCTGCTTCAGTTCCGGTGCCGTCGGGCCCCGAAAAGAAACCGGCAAACACCTGCTCCCCGAGTTCCTTGAGCAACGAACGTTGCTGTTCATTCGCCTTATTCGCCGGAAGGTCTTCGACAGTACGGTTCCATGACGCCACAGCTGCGCTCTCGTCCTCCAGTCGATTGCTGCAGTCTTTTGTAACCTTGAGTTGGACCTGTTTCTGCCCGATCCTGAGAATATCTGTGGAAGGTCTCAATCGGTAACGGTCCGCCGCGTTTGGGAGCGAAGGGTCGATATCGTTCCAATCTTCGACGAGCAACGCTCGTCGTTCGGGCGATATGGGCGACGAGTTAAACTTGTCTTGCCGGACTCGTCCTACTCTCAATCGGGAATCGGGAACCGGTGGATGGCGGTATCCAAGTTCCCGATCGTTGTGTACCACTGGTGTTTGCCCTATCACTGTCCAGACGCCTCCTTTGCCGTCCATGATCTCTTCAACCGCCATAATGTAAGGACGGACGGGGGCCTGTTCTGGTCTATGTCCAAACAAACCATTTGTCCAATGCCACTGAGACTTCCAATTAGGAAGAAAATAGTCATGTACGTCGGACGCACCGTGGAAGGTACTCCAGTGGAACGCTAGAAAGACACCCTTGCTCAATGTCACGGGTCCATCGAGCTTGGAAAACGTGACGTTTCCGTCTCTCACTTGAAGCCGAGACCGGATGAAGTCCGTAGTGTCCGCACCGAAAGGTGGGAAGTTTCGGTAAGCAGATTGGTGACAGCGGTGGTTCGCATACGACATGTTCCGCCCAGACCACAAGGCCTGCCACACGTTGTACACCGGCAAGTGCTTTGTCGTCCAGAGGTCCTTAAATGCTCTGTCCCATCTTTTATCGTTGTTAAACGTCACCGCGGGCGCCGGCAAGATATCCGGTGTATCCGGTGTTGAGTCGCGGCGGAACGACTGAGAAACCTCCCACCTCACATAACGGTCGGGGCTCTTTGTGGCAAAGGTAAAATACCATGCAGGGAAATCTGAGTTTATGTACCAGATATATCCGTCCAGGTCTTCTCGTACGAAGATATCGCTACAGTTCGATAGCAGTGCCTTCGAGGGATCTTCCAGTTGGTTGATTCCGACAACTTCATTTCCTCGTAGCGTCTCAATACCGATCTTGATGAGTTTTAAGGTCGCGGTTCGGTCGGCCACATCGGTTCGGGTTAAGGAACCTTCCAAAGCGCAGAGATCTTCGGAATATTTTCGGTAATCTGAGATCTCTTCGATTATCCGCTCCAGTTTGTCCTTGGAAGCTAGATCGATAAGCAGTTGGCGAAAAGAACCGCTACGGCTTGATTTTTCTTCCATCGCCAGTAGCTGCTGGATGTAATACGTCCGTAGTGAGAGTGCTGGGAGGCATGTCGTCGAGTTCTCATGCCCCGGCACGACTGCGCTTGCCGTTTGGACTGCCGCCGAAAGATCCGACTTTGCTCTGAGAAACAATACGTTGTCGATTTCGTTTTCAAATTGAGTATATACGCGACCGATCCAGGCTATCTCGTCTTGATCAAGCGGGCTTAGAACCTCTTGGAGATCAGACTTCCGAAGACGAGTGATTTCGTGTTTGAGATCTTTGAGATAGTCGCTGCTAATGTCGTCCATGCTGGCCGTATTCTCGCCGGCAGATGGTGGCGAGAGAGGTTGGTTGTTCTGTCCACTGGTCTGTTCTGTCTGGGCTGTGAGGCTTGTTCCTAGTGTGAGCGCAAGCAGAGAGCCGCCTAGTATACGCCGACTGTATCGGAGTCGCGTCGTCGAGTTTTCCAGAGTAGGCAAGCGTTTCTTCATCGTGGAGGACCTCCTGCTTGGGCGCGTCCGAGCTTAGACTTAGAGCTGCTCGGCAATGGTGTGGTGTTGAGGGGCGATGTTGTTTAGGATCGGCATGGAGTGCGCGAGGAACTCCACGCCGCCATGGACTGGCTGCTCAGGCGGCAGCCGCGGATCGAGCGCAACCTTGCGGCGCGCCACCTCGAGGACGGCTCGCTGGTGCTTGTGCGACGTGACGTCGGTGTATCTCGAAGGCAAGGAAGTGCCCGCTGGCCAAGGCACGGCTACTCCAGGGACCGCAAGCCGGGCAAGCTGCAGATCGTCTTCGGCCTGCTCTGCAAACCGGGACGGATTCCCGGTGGCGGTCGAGGTCTTCAGGGGGGGCTGGTGCGGGCGCACGTCCTTCCTGTGCATGCTCGCCTACCACGTCGAGTGGGGGTACACGCGACGCGCTCTTGCGCCGCTGCTCTTCGACGACCACGAACCCCCCGAGGACCGCAGGTCGCCGGTCGAACCGGCGCGCAGGTCCCGAGCGGCAATCGCCAAGGCCAACTCCCGCCGCACCGCCGACGGATTCCCCGTCCACAGCTTCCAGACCCTGCTCGCAGACCTCGCCACACTCACACGCAACCAAGGTGCGCCTGCACGGCGCCGGCGGCTCCACCGTCGATCTGCTCGCCAGACCCACGCCATTGCAGAACGAAGCCTTCAGACTGTTGCGATATCGGCCATGCAGGCCAGTCGATCCGCAATCGGGTCGCCCGGGCGGACCGCGACGAGGGCACCGGAGCGATGGCAGCACCACGGCGGACCGCCCGGAGCTGCGCCGCCGGCGCCGAGAGAATCGTCGGGCAGTACGCTGCAGGGCAAGACGCCCACGATTCGAGCGGGAACTCCCGGCGAACTTCATCTGCTTGTCCTTACTTGCTGCCGCCGGTGACCGGCCACTTGGCTGGGTCGTGGTGGCGGAGGTAGTCCTTGCGGTCGATCCAGCCGAGGATCATCGACCAGGTCATCCAGCGCTTCTCGGGCAGGATGGCGAAGTAGACGTGGGCGACTGTGAGGGTGACCAGGACAACGCCGCCGACGCCGTGCAGGACGTAGACCCAGCCCCAGCCGGCGTCGCCGAAGAACCTGTAGTCGTTCTGCGCCCAGAGGGGCTGCTCGATGCGCCACATCATCAGGATGCCGGTGATGATCGCGGCCATTCCGAACAGGGTCGCCGCGTGGTGGAACATCTTCTGGGCTGCCGGGTACTTGCCGGGCTTTGCTGGCGGCTCGCCGCCGCTGACCGCCTTGCGCATCTCGCGGATCATGTCGCCCAGGTCCTTGACGCCGACCCAGACGTTGCGCAGACTCTGGAAGAAGGTGGCGTGGATGATGTGGAAGACGATCGAGGCGGTCAGGATCAGCCCGGTGATCCAGTGGATCTCGAGCCACGCGAACTCCAGGCCGACCTTGGGCAGGAAGCCCGTGATCAGCAGCAGGATCATCGAGATCCCCATCACGGCGTGGAACAGGCGGGAGGCCAGACTGTGGCGCTTGATCCGCCGGGGAAGGCGGGGATCGTCGGGAGCGTTCGCGGCGGCCTTCTTCTCGTCGCCGATCCACCGGCGGCGAAGCGCAAGGTGCAGAAGCAGGAACACGCCGCCCGCGATCAGGGCGATCCAGAACAGACTCCAGTCGATGCCGATGAGGACGTCCTGCCCCCAGGGATTCGTGGCTCTCTGAAAGAGATTCATCGGTGCTCTAGACCGGTGCCTGTCCGCGGATGGCGCGGCGGATCAGGTTTCTCATCAGGGGCACCTTGTAGCCGTTGTGGCGGAGCGGCTCGGCGCCGATGACGCCGAGTTCGGCGATCCGCGTGGCGACGTCCTCGCTGATCTCCTGACCCCGCAGCAGATCTTCGCAGCGGTCCATCCGCAGCGGCACCGGCGAGACGGCGCCGACCGAGAGACGGCAGTCCTGCACGACGCCGCCCTCGACGCGCATCGCCGAGGCAACATTGACCAGGGGGAAGTCCCAGGCGTTGCGGTCGCGGACTTTCTCGAAGTAGAAGTCGGCGCCGGCCCAGGTGTCGGGAATCCGGATCGTCTCGAGGATTTCGTTCGGCTGCAGGACCGTCATCCGGGTGATGTCGATCGCCGGTCCGACGAAGAAGTCCTCCGCCGCGACCGTCCGCTCGCCGCGACGGCCGCGGATGACCATCTCCGCGTCGAGGGCGATCAGCGCCGGCGCGGTGTCCGAGGGAGTGACCGCGACGCATCGCGACGCGTCGAAGATGCAGTGCTCGCGGTTCATCGATTCCGGCGTGTCCGCGTAGCAGATGTTGCCGCCCGCCCGGTAGCAGGGCCAGCCCGCCCGGTAGTACCAGCAGCGCGTGTCCTGGACGAGGTTTCCGCCCAGCGTGCCCTGGTTGCGGATCTGCGGCGTCGCGACCGTTTCGGCTGCCTCGGCGAGCAGGCTGTAGCGGTCGCGGATCAGCTCGTTTTCGACCACCTCGGTGAGCGGGGTCATCGCCCCGATCTCGACGCCGCCATCGGTTTCGCCGATTCCGGACAGTTCCGGGATGCCGCCCAGGTCGACGACGGCATCGGGACGCTTCACCCGGTCCTTGAACCAGTCGAAGGTGTCCATCCCGCCGGCCAGCACCCAGGCCTTCTCGCGATGACGGTCGAGGACTTCGAGCGCACCGGCCAGGTTCTCGGGCTGGTAGAGATCGAAGTCGGGGATCATGTCGTGGATGACGGCCATGCTGTGGTTTCCTCCGTGTCGCTGATCCGGTCTCGCTCTGGCGCTCCGAGCCGATCAGGTATGCGCGGCCAGGAACTCGGCGTCCTGCTCGCGGCCCTCGAGCTGGTTGATGATGTGGTCGGTCATGAGCGGCAGATAGGCCACCGTGTCCTGACCGAGAGCGTCCTGGATGGCGCACAGCAGCGAGGCGCAGCCGGCGCCCATGGGCGGTTCGCCGATGCCCTTGGCGCCGACCGGGTTGTTCGGGTCGGGCAGGTTGACTGCGTCCCATTCCATCGAGAGCGGCACGTCGAGGATGGTCGCGGGGCGGGCGGTGTAGAAGCGATTCGCGAAGGGAATGCCCCACTGCGGGTCGTACACCCACTTCTGTCCAACCGCGCAGCCGAAGCCCTGGACGGCGCCGCCGTGGAGCTGACCGCCGAGGCTGCGGGGGTTGAGCACCGTGCCGCAGTCGGTGACCGCCTTGTAGTCCTTCAGCTCGATGACGCCGGTTTCCCTGTCCAGCTCGATCTCCGCGTAGGCGACGACCCAGGAGTAGACGTCGCCGTCGCGGCCGTAGTTGTCCTTGGCCGCGGCGAGCAGTCCGCGGCCCTTGAGGATCGCGGCGCCGCCGAGCGTGATCGGACTCAGGCCGTCGTTCAGCTCCGTGCCGTCGTAGCGACCGCCCAGCTCGAGGGCCTTCGCGGCGGCTTGAGCCAGGCTCATTCCCGCGGCCCGGTTGCTGTTCCGGTAGACGCGCTCGTCGGCCACGACGTACTGCGAGGGCGACCCGCCAAGCGTCTCGGCCGCGATCTCCTGCAGCTTCTTCTTCATGTCGGTGGCTGCCGCGTGCGTCGCCCGCGTGATCGCGTGGGTGGTCTGGCTGCCCGCCTGGACGCAGGTGTGGGGTATGCCCTCGGCCGTCCGGCCCCAGACCATGTCCACCTTCTCCCACGGCACGTCGAGCAGGTCGGCGGCGACACGGGCGGTGTCCGAGTAGGAGTGGGTGCCGAGATTGCCGATCCCGGTGTGGATCTCGAGCCGGCCCTCGGGGGTGATCAGCATCAGGCCGTCGAAGCCGCTCGAACCGGCGGTGTAGGTCGAACTGGCGATGCCGACGCCGGTGACCTTCGATCCGTTCGTCTCGCCGCTTCGCGCCTTGGCGGCGTTCCAGTCGACCATGTCCTCCAGCCTGTCCCAGGCCTCCGTGACGTAGGCGGTCGTCACGTTGCGGCCTTCCTGGGCGCCGAATCTGGCGCCGTTCCTGGCGATGTTGATGCGGCGAATCTCCAGCCGGTCAATGCCCAGGTGATCCGCTGCGCGGTCAAGCAGCGGTTCGACCATGGCGGACATCTGAACTCCGCCCGGTGCCCGTTGCGGCGCCCGCGGCGGCGTGTTGGTGGCGATCGAGAGTCCCCGGTGCCGCATGTTCTCGGGCTGGTACGTGAGAGACACCATGTTCCCCGAGGTGCCCATGTCGCTCTGGCGGCCGTAGGGGCCGTTGTCCTGGATCACGGCCCAGTCGAAGGCGGAGATGCGGCCGTCCTGCCTGAAGCCGATCCTGGCCCAGCCCTGGAAGCCGGGGCGGGCGCGGCCGATGTAGTTCTCCTCGTAGCGGGTTACCCGGTGAAGCACGGGCCTGCCCGTCTTCTTGGCCAGATAGACCGGCACTGCCATGTTGCTCGAGCCGACGATCTTGCTGCCGAAGCCGCCGCCGGTGTACTCGGCGTGGACGACCAGGTTCTGCGGCGGCACACCGATCGTGCCCTGGGCCGCGAGGACCGTGAAGGCAACGCTCTGGGTGGAGGGGTAGAGGTGGCAGATGTCGCCGTCCCAGTGCGCCATGCAGCTGCGCGGCTCCATGGGGTGGTGGGTGACCGACTGGAAGAAGAGGGGTTCGTCGATGATGTAGTCCGCGGCGGCGAAGCCCTCCTCCAGGTCGCCGTTGGTCCATTCGTCCTCGAAGACGCCTTCGGGCATCCTGCCCTTCTCGCCGTTCGCGCCCTTCGCCGTGGCCAGGTCCTCGGCTGACCACTCGACGCGCCGGACCACCGTCTCGACGCCGGTGTCGGTGCGATTGCGGCCGATGTTGTTGCCGCCGGGCAGGGAGTTCGCTCCGCCCGGCGCGATCGAGTCCAGCGGGTCGAGCGCGAACGGCAACGGTTCGAAGTCGACCCGGATCTTCTCGATCGCATCCGCAGCGATCTTCTCGCTCACCGCGGCGACGGCGAGCACCGGCTCGCCCTCGTACTTGGGATGATTGGTCAGAGCGCGCTCATCGAGCGGCCCCGGTTCGCCCATGAACCCGGCGAGGTCGTCGGCCGTGAGCACGGCTTCGACGCCTTCCATTTCGAGTGCCGCCGAGGCGTCGATGTTCCGCACCCGCGCGTGGGGCATCGGCGACAGCAACTGCTTGGCGAACAGCATGCCCTCGGCGCGCCAGTCCTCCGCGTACCTGGCGCGTCCGGTGATCTTCTCGATCAGATCGGGTGGAGCGTAGTCGGTGCCTACGAGTGTCTTGGCCATCTTTGCTCCTCAGGGTTTCAGGCGGTGCGCGCGTTCTCGAGCGCGCGTTCGGCGGTGTTCAGGATCTTGTTGTAGTCCCCGCAACGGCAGATGTGGCCGGCGAGCCACTTCTGGCAGTCCGCGCGGGTTGCGTTCGGGTTGGCCTTCACCAGGGCCGCCATGCTCATGATGAAGCCCGGGGCGCAGAAGGCGCACTGGAAGCCCATCTCGTCGAGGACGGCCTGCTGGACCGGATGCAGGACGCCGTCCTGCTCGAGACCCTCGACGGTCGTGACCTCGCGGCCGCGCACCTGGTGAACCAGGATCGAGCAGCCGTAGTGGGGCACGTCGTCAATCAGCACGGTGCAGGCGCCGCATTCCGCCCGGTCACAGCCGAGCTTGGTGCCGGTCAGGTTCAGCTTGAAGCGCAGCACCATGGCCAGGGTGTCCTGGGGCTCCACTTCGAGCTCGTGGGTCTCGCCGTTCACCCGCAGGCTGACCGTGCTGCCGACCGGCTCGGTCGCGGCGTGCAGGACCGCGGGCTGCAGCAGGTTGCCTCCCGCAAGGGAGACGGCGGCGCCGGTGGCGACCGAACCCTGGATGAAGGTCCGTCGGCTGACGTTCAGGCGGCTGGGACCGGCGTCGTCCTCCTCGAACTCCTGCTCCTCGGATTCCTGGCCCTGCTGCCGAAGTTCCTCGAGCAGGTCGTCCTCCAGGAAGGTGTCTTCTCTCAACTCGTCCATGGTCTCCAACCTCCGTTGGGGGGAGTCTTGCTGCCATGTTGCTGCCAGCAGGCTGTCGTCGGCTTGTCCTGGCGAGCATACAACATCGTTCGGGGCGTTCCGTTCGGGCCCGCCGGCTATTCCGTGGAGGATCGGATCCGCCCGCCGATGACCACGTCGAGCAGGTACGGTCCGCCGGTGGCGAAGGCTTCCCGCACGGCCTCCTCGACCTCGGCGGGATCATCGATCCTCTGTCCGGGCACGCCCATTCCGGCCGCCATCTCGACAAAGTCGAGTTCGGGCTCGGTCAGGTTCATGTGCGGGTAGGGGCGTTCTGCCGGGATGCCGAAGCGCTCGCGGTAGATGTCCATGTTGATCTTGAGGATCTTGTACTCGCGGTTGTGCAGGATCAGGAACACGATCGGCATGTCGTGGTGGGCCGCCGTCCACAGCGCCTGGATCGAGTACATGGCCGAGCCATCGCCCGAGAAGACGATGACCGGCCGGTCGGGGTGGGCGAGCGAGGCGCCGATGCCGCCGACGAGCCCCTGGCCGATGCCGCCGCCGCGGGTGCCGCAGTAGCGGTCGGGGTCGTCGATGGGCAGGAATCCGAGCAGGTCGCCGCCGGCCGTGATCGACTCGTTGACCAGCACGGCGTCGTCCGGCACCGCCCCGGCGACCTCGTGCATGAGCCGGGCCGGCGACATGGGGACGTCGTCGAAACGAGCGGCGAGGCGCCTCTGGCGGGCGGCATGAGCCCTTGTCGTCCCGGCCCGCAGGGCGTCCATCCGATCTGCGGCCGCGGAGCGATGGCTCGGGCCGGCCGCGCTCTCCACCGCCTTGCGAAGCGCCGCGAGCCCGGCGCGGGGATCGGAGATCATCCCCGCGTCGACGGCGAAGTTGAACGCGAGCCGGCTCGGAGCGTCCTCGATCTGGAGCACGGTCGCCTCGGGCGGGAACGGTGAATCGGGATCGAACCAGACCTCCTCGAAGAACGAGCCGCCGACGAGAAGAACGGCATCCGCGTCGCCGAGCGCGTGCCGGATACCGGCATGGTTGAGCGGCATTCGCGGCCGGAAGCAGGGATGGCTCTGGGGGAAGTTCACGCGCTGCATCAGGCCCTCGGGGTAGACCCCGGCGCCGAGGAACTCGGCAAGGCCCACCAGCTCGTCCTGGGCGTTGCTGCGGGCCACGCCGTCGCCGACCACGATCGCGGGACGTTCGGCTTGCAGCAGGACGGCGGCCAGGCGTTCGACGGCGGCGGCTTCGGGCTGCGGCGCGCGGTAGAGGTCGCCAAGGGGCCGGGCTTCCTCCAGCGTCTCCTGCTCCAGGACGTTGATCGGCAGGGCGACGAACACGGGGCCGGCCGGCGGGTCGTGCGCGACCTTGAAGGCGCGGTGAAGCACCGGCGCGAACTCGTCCGCGTGTTCGACCTGTACGCTCCACTTGACCAGCGGCGCGGCCATCGCCACCAGGTCGTGGCCCAGCAGGGGTTCGCGCAGCCGCGAGCGCGTGTCCTGCTGGCCGGCCGTGATCACCATCGGGCTGTTGGCCTCCCAGGCGTTGTAGAGCATGCCGAGCGCGTTGCCCAGGCCCGGTGCCACGTGCAGGTTGACGACTCCGGTGATGCCCGTGCACTGGGCGTAGTAGTGGGCCGCGCCCAGGGCGACGGACTCGTGCAGGGCGAGCACGTAGCCCAGATCCGGATGGTCGTCGAGGCGGTCCATCAGGGGGCTCTCGGTGGTGCCCGGGTTGCCGAACAGGAAGGGGACGCCGTACTCGGACAGGGCCTCGAGCAGGACGTCTCCGCCGCGCTTCGGTGTGTGTCGGGGACGAATCGCTGGCACGCTCATGGCGGTGGAGGGTAGCAGCAGCCAGGCGATACGGCCCGTGTGTTCCTCCGGTGTTACGGTTGGGGTTCTTTCGCAGCCCGAAGGGGAAGCGCAACGAGGCGGATGGAGAGCCAGGGCATGGACAGGCGCGAAACGGTGAACGAGGTTCTGGAACGGGAGACGGCGGCGGCCGCAGAGTTCTTCGCCCGCGAGCGTTTCGCGGGGATCAGGCGGCTTCACACGGCGCGGGAAGTCGCGGAGCAGCGCGGCACGATCCGCCATGACCACACGGTGGCGCGGGACGCCTCGATGGCGTTCTTCCGGCGGCTGCGCGAGCTGTTCGTGCAGCGGCGCTCCATCACCTCCTTCGGGCCGTACTCGCCGGGTCAGGCCGTGGCGATGAAGCGCCGCGGCATCGAGGGCATCTACATCGGCGGCTGGGCGACCTCCGCCAAGGGCTCGATCAGCGAGGATCCGGGGCCGGACCTCGCGAGCTATCCGTTGAGCCAGGTGCCCGACGAGGCGGCGCCGGTCGTCCGCGCCCTGCTCACGGCGGACCGGAATCAGACGTTCGTCCGCTCCCGGATGGGCGAGGCCGAAAGGAAGGCGTCCCCGCCGACCGACTTCCGCCCGTTCATCATCGCCGACGCGGACACCGGCCACGGCGGCGAGGCGCACGTGCGCAACCTGATTCGCCGCTTCGTCGAAGTCGGGGTGCCGGGCTATCACATCGAGGACCAGAGGCCCGGAGTCAAGAAGTGCGGCCACCAGGCGGGCAAGGTTCTCGTTGCCCAGGACGAACAGAACAAGCGCCTCAACGCGGCCCGCTTCCAGCTGGACGTGATGGGAGTGCCCGGGATCATCGTCGCCCGCACCGACTCCGAGGCGGCGACGTTTCTCGACGGCAACGGCGATGAGCGGGATCAGGCCTTCATTCTCGGCGCCACGAATCTCGACCTGCCGAGCTGCAAGACGGCGACGCTGGCGATCCTGCGGCGGTTGAACGCCCTGGGCGCGGAAGACGCCAGGGGCCACGAGCTCTACCGGGTGTCCGAGGCTGCCTGCCACCGAGCCGATGTCTGGCTCGACGGCGCGGGCGTCTTCGAGCAGCTCGAATCGGACTACCGCAAGATGGTCGCCGCCGGCGGGTCGGACATCGGGGCGGTCCTCGACGCGGCAATGGCCCGCTTCCTGGACGTCTGGCAGTCGGAGGCGCGGCTCGAGACCTATCCGCAGGCGGTGGCGGAAGTGATCGCCTTCCGGGAAGAGGAAGGCGCCGTGTTCGAACTCTCGGTGGAGGAGTGGTTGAAGTACGCCCACTCCGTGTCGGTCGAGGAGGCTGCCGCTCGCGCCCGCAAGATGGGCATCAACCTGGTGTGGAACGCCGAGATCGCCCGGACGCCCGAGGGCTATTACCAGGTTCGCGGGGGCATCGAGTACGCGATTTCCCGTTCGCTCCACGCGGCGCCCTACGCGGATCTGCTGTGGATGGAGACGGCGACCGCCAACCTTGCCGATGCGCGCCGCTTCGCGGAGGCGATCCACGCGGTCTACCCGGATCAGATGCTGGCCTACAACCTGTCGCCTTCCTTCAACTGGGACACGACCGGGATGACGGACGACGAGATGAGGACTTTCCCGGAGGAGCTCGGCAAGCTCGGGTTCGTGTTCAACTTCATCACCTACGGCGGTCACCAGGTCGACGGTCTGGCGGCCGAGGACTTCGCCACGGCCCTGCGCGAGGACGGCATGCTGGCCTTGGCCCGTCTCCAGCGCAAGCTGCGTCTGGTGGGTTCGCCCTACCGGACGCCGCAGGCTCTGGTGGGCGGCGCCCGGCTCGACGGCGCCCTGTCCGCTTCGACCGGTCATACGGCGACGACCAAGGCGATGGGCAAGGGATCGACGAACGTCCAGCACCTGGTGCAGACGGAAGTGCCGCCGCGGCTGCTTGAGGAATGGCTCGCGATCTGGCGGCACAAGTACGACATCGAGGAGTCTCTTCGCGTGGAGCTGCGGCCGCACGTGGCCGGCTCCGACCTCCTGGAACTCCGGGTCCTTGCCCGCGGCCAGGGCGACGAATCGAAGGCCGCGAACGTCGTCTTCGCTCCGATCCGGGATCGGCGTGAACGGATGATTCTCTCGGTGCGGGACCAGAACACGTTCGACGTCGATCTGAGACGCCGCCGGCTGATGGCGCTGATCCATGTATTCCTGATCCACCGCTACGGTGCTGCCTGGGTGCACTACGTCAGTCCGACGGACGACAACCAGCACCAGACCCGGCGGATGATCGAGCTCGGCATCTTCGAGAGTGCGAACACGGAAGTCGGCGAGATCATCGTCGCCGCGGTCAATCGGGATCGGGTGCGGGAGCTCGCCAGTCCTGACCGCGAGCCGCTCACTGCGCTGATCGAGAAGACGGAACCGGCGCCGGTACGGGCCGCTTCGTGAGTCGGCCGGCCGCCGCTTGCCCGGACTGCTTCCCCCGCCGGAAGCGCACGCCCGTCGGGTGCGGCTGCAGTGCGGAAGGCGGCACCCGGGCGTCTCCGGCCGACTTCCGGAGCGGTGCGAATCGCGCTTCCCGGCTTCTGTCGGCGGTCGTGGGTCTGATCGCCGTGCTCCTGGCGCAGGCGGCGGCGGCCCAGCAGCAGGCTCGGGAGCAGCGGGAGCAGAAGCCGGAGGAACCGCCGTCCGTGGCGGAAGCCACCCAAGGCCACGAGCGCCTTCCCGGATTCCTCGACCTGTTCCGGGACCGCCGGGGCGGCAGGCTCTTCCTGCGCATCGACACCTTCGACACGGACCTGCTCTACATCGAGACGCTCTCGGCAGGCCTGGGGTCGAACGACATCGGGCTCGACCGCGGGCAGTTGGGGCGTACCCACCTGGTCCGTTTCGAGCGGGTCGGACCGAAGGTGCTGCTGGTGCAGCAGAACACGCGCTACCGGGCGCTCAGCGACAACGAGGACGAGCGACGCGCGGTGGCCGACGCCTTTGCCCGTTCCGTGCTCTGGGGCTTCGAGGTCGCGGCCGAGGACGAAGACGGAGCTGTTCTCGTGGACGCCACCGCCTTCGTGCTTCGCGACGCGCACGGCGTGGCGGCGAGGCTCCAGCGCAGCGGGCAGGGCCGCTACGAGCTGGATGCGTCGCGGTCGGCGATCCATGGGCCCGGCGTTGCCGCGTTCCCGCGCAATTCCGAGCTCGAGGGCACGCAGACCTTCGTGCTTCGCTCGCTCGACCGTCCGCCGGGCCGGTGGGTGAGTCAGGTCGCTCCTTCGCCCGAGGCAGTGACGGTGCGGCTGCGCCATTCCTTCGTTGCGCTCCCCGAGCCGGGATACGAGCCCCGCCGGGCGGACCCGCGCTCCGGCTACATCACGACGGGCTACCTGGACTACGCGACACCCATCGATGCGCCGCTCGAAACGAGGAACATCGTTCGTCACCGGCTGCAGAAACGGAACCCGGGCGCGGCCCGGAGCGAGGCGGTCGAACCGATCGTCTACTACCTCGACCGGGGGGCGCCGGAACCGATCCGGTCGGCGCTGCTCGACGGCGCGCGCTGGTGGAACGAGGCCTTCGAGGCCGCGGGGTACATCGATGCCTTCCGGGTGGAGCTGCTGCCGGAAGGAGCCGATCCGCTCGACATCCGCTACAACGTGATCCAGTGGGTCCACCGTTCGACGCGCGGATGGTCCTACGGTGGTTCGGTGACCGACCCGCGAACGGGCGAGATCCTGAAGGGCGTCGTGACACTCGGCTCCCTGCGCGTCCGGCAGGACTTCCTGATCGCCCAGGGCCTGCTCTCGCCCTTCGAGGGCGCGGACTCGTCCACCGAGGCGCTCACGGAGATGGCATTGGCCCGGCTGCGCCAGCTCTCGGCGCATGAAGTCGGACACACCATCGGCCTGGTCCACAACTTCGCCTCCAGCGTCGACGGTCCGGAGGGCCGCGAGTCGGTCATGGACTACCCTCATCCGCTGGCCGCGTTGCGCGAAGACGGCACGGTGGATCTGAGTGCCGCCTACGACGTCGGCGTCGGCGAGTGGGACAAGCGGGCGATCCTCTACGGCTACGCCGAGTTCCCGGAGGGCGCTGACGAGGCGGCGGAACTCGACCGGATTCTGCGCGGAACCATCGACGCGGGCCTCCACTTCATCAGCGACGAAGATGCGCGGCCGGTCGGCGGGGCCCATCCGCTGGCGCATCTCTGGGACAACGGCCGTTCGGCGGCAGACGAACTGAGGCGTGTCCTTTCGGTGCGTCGAGCCGCGCTCGAGGGGTTCTCCGAACGGAGTGTCCGAGAGGGCGAGCCGCTGTCCCGGCTCGAGGACGTGCTGACGCCTCTCTACCTGCTGCACCGCTATCAACTCGAAGCGTCGGCGAAAGTCCTTGGCGGTATCGACTACAGCTACGCCGTGCGCGGCGACGGTCGCGCGCCGGTGTCGCTGCTGCCGCCGGCAATGCAGCTCGACGCTCTCGACGCCCTGCTGTCGACGGTCGACCCGGTGGAACTGGCGCTGCCGGAGCGGATTCTGGACCTGATCCCGCCGCCGTCGCCCGGCCGTGGCCGCGGGCGGGAGCATCTGCCGTCGCGCAGCGGACCTGCGTTCGACCCGGTGGCTGCCGCGGAGCTGGCCGCGGACCTGACGTTCGGCATGATCCTGGACGATGCGCGTGCCACGAGACTGATCGGTCATCACGCTCGCGACCCGGAGCAGCCGGGCCTGGAGGACGTCCTGGGGCGGCTGCTCGACGCGACCTGGCGCGCCGATGCCATGGCCGGTCTGCCGGGGGAGATCGGTCGCGCGGTAGACGCGGTCCTCTTGCGGCGTCTGTTCGCCCTGGCGTCCGGAGGGCCGCTCGCGAGCGCACCGTCCGGAGTGCCGACCAATCTCGCGGCTTCCGGTCCGGCGGTTGCCGCCGCCTCTCCGCAGGTGCGGGCCGTGGCGAGGGCTGCGGTCGTCGAGCTCCGGGCGTGGCTTGCCGCCAACCCCGGTCCGACGGCGGGCACCGACCGCGCCGAGCATCACCACCGAGCCCATGCTGCGTGGCAGATCGATCGCTTCCTCGACGACCCCCGCTCGGTGGCCCTGCCGCGGCCGCTGCGGGCCCCGGACGGCTCGCCGATCGGCTGCAGCGTCGGGCCCGACGGTGCCGCTTCCGGGTCCTGGAGCGCCGGGACGGGTTGGCTTTCGGGCGCTGCGCTGCTGCCCCGATGATCGGCGCCGAAGCCGTGTCGCTCCGGCTTCCGGCCGCGGTTGCCGCCCTCTACGCCGCCTCCGAGGTCGAGGAACTCGTCGGTCTGCGGCGCGCCCTCCACGCCGACCCCGAGCTCTCGCGTCAGGAGGAACGCACTGCCGCGCGCCTGGAGGAGACCTTGCACGGGCTTGGCGTGCGCGACGTCAGACGGGTAGCCGGTACCGGCGTGGTGGGCAGGATTCCAGGTCGTGAGCCGGGCGCGCCGGTCGTCGCGGTCCGGGGCGACATCGACGCCCTGCCGATCCTGGAGGACACCGGCCTGCCGTTCGCCTCGCGCAATGACGGCGTGATGCATGCCTGCGGACACGACGTGCACGCTTCGTGGACGGTCGCCGCGGCGCGCCTGCTCCAGGCGGAGCCCGCTGCCGGCGACGTGCTGCTGGTGCTCCAGCCGGCGGAGGAGACAGGCGAGGGCGCGGCGGCCATGCTGGCGACCGGCGTCCTGGACGAGGCCGCGGCGATCTTCGGCGCCCATGTCGACCTGACCTTCGAGGTCGGCCAGGCGATGATCCAGGAGGGCGCGGTCGGGGCCGCCGCGGACCGGTTCGAGGTCGAGCTTCTGGGGCAGGCCGCTCACGGCGCCAGGCCCCACCAGGGTCTGGATCCGATCGTGGGCGCGGCGCAGGTCGTCTCGGCGCTGCAGACGGTCGTGACCCGGCGGGTGCCGCCCGACCAGCCGGCCGTCGTCACGGTGGGCGCAATCGAGGCCGGCGCTGCCCACAACGTGATCCCCGACCGGGCGGTGCTCAAGGGGACGCTCCGCTCGCTCGACCCGGATGTGCGCCAGCTGCTCGCGGACGAGGTCGGGCACGTCGCCGAATCGGTCGCCGCGGCGTGTCGGCTGGAGGCTCGAGTGAGGATGCTGCAGGGGACGCCGGCGGTGCTGAACGACGAGCGCGCCGCAGCCTGGGCCCGTGAAGCCGCTGTTTCCGTGATCGGCGCCGAGTCGGTCAGGCCGCTGCCGGTCGCCAACATGGGCGGCGAGGACTTCGCCTTCTACCAGGAACGGATTCCGGGCTGCTTCATCCGAGTGGGCGCCCGGCGGCCCGGCGATCCCGTCGTGGGAGCCCACACGCCGTACTTCGCGCCGGCCGAGGAGGCCATCTTCGTGGGCGGCGCACTGCTGGCTGCCGCCGCCCGGCGAGCGTCACTGGAGCTTGCGATGCAGGCCGCCGGAGCAGGGGGCGTTGCTAGTGCCTGAGTTACCGGTGCCCGGACGCTGCTACCGCTTGTGCGAGGGTCGCAGGTTTTTTCCAACCCACGCCGACACGACGGACAGAAGTACATGGCCAGGAGCTATCGGACCGGGCCATTCGAGCCATCCGACCAGACCGGCAAGAGAAGCGGCCAGTGCGAGAACCGTGAATCCCAGGACGATCCAGTCAGCAGCCATCTTCAATCTCAGATCGTGACTGCCCTGCCGATGGTGCCGGGCAGCCTCTCGCTCTTCCTTCCAGAACGAGAGGTCCTCGTGCGTTTGGAGTCTCGAGCCGTCCCGGCCAGTATCCCCGTCCCGGCTAGTGTCCGCCATGTGACTGAAGCCAAGGCCAAAGATCAGAACGGTGGCGACCGTGGTAGCCCTCGAACCGGACGATCAAGGCCGTGAAGTCTTCACCGACCTGCTCCTTGATTCGCTCATACACGGATTTGCCGCCATTTGCCGCCTTGACGACGATGATCTGAGTGTCGTTGAGCTCGTAATGGGCGTCGTCGCCGAACAGATCACGGATCCCCTTGGTGATCCTGGGGTCTGGCTCCTTCAGGCACACTAGATGGAGACTCGTCATGGGCCATCTCTCATGGGCGGATAGTGGTTCTCTGTCGCCAATCGTCGCCGTCCTGGTCAAAGACGGTGAGGTGTGAATTCAGCCGCGCACAAGCCTACCATCGTTGGACGGGGCGCTCACGAACGGCCTGGCGTGTTCCGATCTGGCGCACGGCCCGAGGATGAGCTCGTTCAGGGCCAGCGCCCCTGGAGCTAGAACGCGAAGAGGAAGCCGGCGCTCACGATGCCTTGGCGCAGGTCGTCGCGGTCGCCCTCGTAGCAGCAGTCATGGCAGCAGAGGTCGTTGTCGCCGGTGCTGGTGACCAGGAACCTCGCGTCGAGACGCAGGCCGAAGTGATCCGTGAAGAAGATCTTGACGCCGCCGCCGAGTCCGACGGAGAAACGGCTCTCGGTCTCGGGCAGGAAGTCGCTGTCCGGTGCCAACCTTGTTGCTCCCACGCTGAGCGAGGCGAACGGGCGGACCTGGCCTACCGGGGCCGTCCAGGTGACGCCTGCGTGGTAGTAGGTGACGTCCATCGAGCCCAGGTCCGCGGCGCCCAGGAAGGGGCCTTCGTCGAGCCCGAATCTCGTGTGCTGTTCGTTGACGAAGAGTTCGACGTGGAGATTCCGGCGCACGGGGATGCCGATGATCAGGCCCTGAAGACTGCTGTCGTCGACTTCCAGGTCGAGACGCCCGAACTCGTGGTCGTCGATCTCGAAGCCGCCGAGAAAGCTGTAGCCGTAGCAGGGCGTGATCTCGAAGCGCGGCTTCTGCGCCGCGACGGGAGAGGCGGCTGCACTCAGCAGCGCGGCCGCTGCGACGGCGAGTGTCCTGAGCAGGTGACGGCTTGTGTCGTTCATCGTTTCTCCTGTGAGGGGCGGAGAAGCGAGGCTGCAAGTTTCGGGCCGGTGCGCTGGCGGTGTTGTTCAGGAGAGGCGGAGCGGCGTGCGGCTGTCACTGGGGAGGTAGTCAGTTGAAGTCACACGAAGAGGAGCGCCGCTTCGCCTCTGCTTCAGGTTTACGCGCACGGACGGGAGAGGTTTCGCCCGCCCCGGCCGGAACCTCGCGCCGCGGCGCCCGGATGGCGCGGCGCGTCATCCGTGAACCGATCCGGACGCCGGTTCCCGGACCCTTGGATGAACACTCGCTGCTCCGCGTTCTGCTGCTGGCGCTAGCCGCTCTTCGCGGCCCGGTCCGGCCGCCGCATCGCGGTGATGTTGAACCCGGCGTCGACGAAGTGGATGCCGCCGGTGGTTCCGGCACTCAGATCGGAGAGCAGGTAGGCGGCCGTGGCGCCCACGTCGTCGACGGTGATGTTGCGGCCGAGCGGCGCCCGTTCCGGCATCGCCTTCAGCATGTCTCGCATGCCGGACACTCCCGAGGCCGCCAGTGTCCTCACGGGCCCGGCTGAAATGCCGTGCACGCGGATGTTCTTCGGACCCAGGTCGACCGCGAGGTAGCGGATCGAGGCCTCCAGTGCGGCCTTGGCGATGCCCATCACGTTGTAGTTGGGGGTCGCCTTGGTTGCGCCGTAGTAGGTCATCGCGATCATGCTGCCCCCGCCTTCCATGAGCGGTTCGGCAGCGCGGGCCAGGGCGATCAGCGAGTAGCAACTGATGTCGAGAGCGGTGGCGAATCCGGAGCGCGACGTATCGACGGTGCGGCCGAGCAGGTCCTCCCGGTTGGCGAAGGCCACCGAGTGGACGAGGAAGTCCAGACGCCCCCAGCGCTCCGCGAGGGCGGCGAACACGTTGTCGATCTGGTCGTCGTCGGTGACGTCGAGCGGTTCGACAATCGTGGAACCGATGCTCTCGGCCAGCGGTCGGACCCGCCGTTCCAGGGCGTCGCCCTGGAAGGTGAAGGCGAGCTGCGCCCCTTCGACGTGGGCGCGTCGGGCGATGCCCCAGGCCAGCGAGCGCTTGTTGGCGACTCCGACGATCAGGCCGCGGCGACCGGCCAGCAGCCCTCCGGAAACGCGGTTTCCCGACGGTGCATCGACGGAAGGTGATTCGGACGCGGTCACGGGCGGCGGGGATTGTACACCTCGCGGGCGGTCTCCCGGGCTTTCCCGACCGGACGGGGACGGCCGCTCTGGCGGTCCCGGGACGGCGGCCTGCGAATCCGGTCTGCCGGCCGGACGGGGGCCGGACATCGGGAGCACCACGGGACGGTCCTGGGTCCCGCCTCCACATGGTGGATCCGGAGCCGGGCCGTGGTTGAATGCCGAGCATGGTTTCGGTGCTCGGCATCGTGTTGGTGGTCGGCGCGACGCTCTGCTTCTCGTTGTTCGACCTGCTGCGCAAGAAGCTCACAGGCCGGCTGAGCGACGCCTTCCTGGTCATGGTCCTGGCCCTGGGGGCGGTGCCCCTGTACGGCGTCTGGGTGGTCATGCAGCCGCCGCCGCGCGTGACTACGGCCTACGCCTGGCCGGGGATTCTGTCCGTCGCCTGCAACCTGGGAGCGAACTACGGCTTCCTGCGTTCGGTCCGGTTGGCGGGCCTCAGCGCCGTGATTCCGCTGCTGTCGCTGACGCCGGTGTTCACCGCCCTGCTCGGGATTCCGTTGCTCGGCGAACTGCCCGGAGCGCGGGAATGGCTGGGCATCGCGATGGTCGTATGCGGCGCCCTCGCGCTGCAGCTGGGTGAGCGTTCCGGCGCCCGGGGGCGTTCCTCGACGCTGGGCGCCGGCGCCTGGTGGATGATCCTGGTCGCCTTCCTCTGGGCGGCGGCGCTGCCTCTCGACAAGCTGGCCACCGAAGCCTCGAACGCGGCCTTCCACGGCCTGGTCATGCACCTGGGGGTCGGGCTCGCCGTGGTAGCGTTCGCGGCGCGGACCTTCCGGAACGGCCGGAGTCGACGCCGGGGCGCCAGGGCTGGCGTGGAAGCGGGAACCTGGGCGTTCCTGCTTGCTGCCGTCGTCATCGGAGCGGCGGCGCAGGCACTCCAGTTGCTGTCGCTTCAGCACGCCTGGGTGGGTTTCGTGGAGACGGTCAAGCGGGGGATCGGATCGTCGCTGGCGCTGGTCCTCGGTCGGGCCTTCTTTGCGGAGTCGCTGACGATGCGCAAGGTCCTGAGCGTGGCGGTGATCGCGACGGGTGTCGCGGTCATGCTCTGGTAGGTTGCGGGACCGTGGTTCGCTCGGCAAGGCGACCGGCCGGCGCGATCATGGAGGGCAGGGCCTTCCAACATCCAGCAGTCTTCAGGGCTTTTCAGGAGTCCTCCGCAGTTCCCAGGGAGTCAAGCATGCTCCGCACTCCGTTGTTCGCACCGCGCAACCTGCTTCGTGCACGAGACCCCGCGCGACCTGTCTGTGCGTGTCTGGCGCTTCTCGCTCTCTGCGCCGGGCCCGTGTTCGCGGCCGACGACGAGGCGCTTCGCCTGGACGAGATCGAGATGCCGCCCGGGTTCTCGATCGACGTCTTCGCCTCGGGCATCAAGCTCGCGCGGTCCCTGGCGCAAGGCCCCTCGGGCACGGTGTTCGTGGGCACCGGCGGCCTTCGCCCGAGCAAGGAGGTGTACGCGCTCGTGGACGAGGACGGCGACGGCAAGGCGGACCGGCGCCACGAGCTGGCTTCGGACCTGAACCGACCGAACGGCGTCGCGTTCCATGCCGGCGATCTCTACGTTGCCGAGATCGACCGCGTGCTCCGCTACGACGACATCGAGAGCCGGCTCGAGACCCCGCCGGCGCCGGTGGTGGTGACGGACGCTCTGCCGGACAGGCGGGTCCACGGCTGGAAGTTCATCCGCTTCGGTCCCGACGGACGGCTCTACGTTCCGGTCGGTGCGCCGTGCAACGCCTGCGACGAGGGCGATCCCTTCGCCACCATCCTGCGCCTGGACCCCGGCGGCGGCCACGAGGTGGTGGCGCGCGGCGTCCGCAACACGGTCGGCTTCGACTGGCATCCCGTGACCGGGCGATTGTGGTTCACGGACAACGGCCGGGACTGGCTGGGCGACGAGGTGCCGCCTGACGAGTTGAACGTGCTGACCGAGGACGGCCAGCACTTCGGCTATCCCTACTGCCACGGCCAGGACATCGCCGACCCCGACTTCGGCGATGAGCGTCCTTGCGCGGAGTTCGTGCCGCCGGCACTCGATCTCGGCCCCCACGTGGGCGCGATCGGCATGCGGTTCTACCGCGGCGATGCGTTTCCGGCGCGCTACCGCGGGCAGATCTTCATCGCCGAGCACGGTTCGTGGAACCGCAGCGAGAAGATCGGCTACCGGGTCATGGTGGTCCGTCTCGGCGCCGGCGGGCGACCGTCGGCGTACGAGGAGTTCGCTACAGGCTGGCTGCAGGACGGCGTCTCCTGGGGTCGGCCGGTCGACGTCATGGAGCGTGCCGACGGATCGCTGCTGATCTCGGACGACATGCGGGGCGTGATCTACCGGATCACCTACGACGCCGCGGCCTCGGCGGGGGAGTAGGGGCATGGCTGCCGCCGTCGATCCTGCCGTCGTCAACGCAGCGCGGGTCCGCCATGCGGCGGCCCGGGCGGCGGGTCTCGACCTCGACATGACCCGCGGCAAGCCGTCGCCGGAGCAGCTCGCCCGTTCGCACGGTCTGCTCGGCGCGGCGGGCCGGGAGGACAATCCCGCGGCCGACGGAACCGACTGCCGGAACTACGGGGGCGATCCGCGCGGTCTGCCCGAGATGCGGGCCCTCTTCGGCGAGATCCTGGGAGTCGATCCGGACCTCGTTTTCGTGGGCGGGAACGCGAGCCTGCAGTGGATGCACGACCTGGTGGTGCAGGCCATGCTGACAGGCGTTCCGGGCGGCGAACCCTGGGGCGGGCCCGGGCGGGCGCTGCCGGTGAAGTTCCTTTGTCCCTGCCCCGGCTACGACCGGCATTTCGCGATTCTCGAGCGCTACGGCATCGAGATGATCCTGATCGCCATGGGTGACGACGGCCCCGATGTGGACGAAGTCGCGCGTCTCGCGGGTTCCGACCCGAACGTGAAGGGCATGTTCTGCGTGCCGCGCTACAGCAACCCGACCGGGGTCACGTATACGGACGAGGTGGTCGAGGCGATCGCCTCCATGCCGACTGCGGCGCCGGACTTCCGGGTCATCTGGGACGACGCCTATGCTCTGCACGCCTTCGACGGCGAACCGGATCGGTTGGCCGGTCTGCTCGACCTCTGCGCAGCCCACGGTCACGAGGACAGGGCGCTGCTTGTCACGTCGTTCTCCAAGGTCACGTTCGGGGGTTCGGGTCTGGCCGCAGTCGCGGCGAGTCCCTTGAACGGCGACTGGATCCGGGCGTTCCGCTCGATCCAGACAATCGGCCCGAACAAGCTCAACCAGCTCGCGCACGCCCGTTTCTTCAATGGCTCCCTGTCTGCGGTGCGGGATCACATGAAGGGACACGCGGACCTCATCCGGCCGAAGTTCGAGGCCGTGCTGCGGATGCTCGACGAGCGCCTGGGCGGGCTCGAGATCGCTTCCTGGAGCCGGCCTCGCGGCGGCTACTTCGTCAGCCTGGACACGGAGCCCGGTTGCGCGCGTGCAGTGGTGGAGATGGCGGGTGAAGCAGGCGTCAGGTTGACGCCCGCCGGCGCCACCTTCCCCTACGGCATCGACCCGCAGGACCGGAACATCCGCATCGCTCCGACCTTGCCGACCCTGGCCGAGATCGAGACGGCGATCAGCGTGCTGGCCGACTGCATCGTGCTGGTCAGCGCCGGCGAATAGCGCGACGTGCCGTTCGACGCGGCCGCTCGCCAGCGCCGTGGCCGCTCTGCCCGCGACTCCCCTCTGCCCGCGACTTCCGCGACGCGCCGTCACTCGATGTAGCCGAGACTCCTGAGCTGTTTGACGTCCTCCTCGCTGAGGACGGTGGAGCTCTTCGCCTCGTACTTGGGCAGGGCGCGATACCAGTTCACCAGGCGGCGGCCCAGAGGCGGGAACAGTTCGACCGGTGGCCTGGAGAGCGGCTTTTCCTCGTGCGGATCGACGGTCAGGTCGAAGTACACGGTCTCGCGTTTCGAGAAGTCGTGCAGCACCTTCGCGCCATCGAGTTCCATGCTGATCTGCAGGGGGTTCTCGTAGGGCGCGCGTCGGCGCGACTTGCCGAGCAGTGCGGAATGGCGGTCGCCGATCACGTACCGCGGCGCGGCCTCCGGCTGCCGCCCGTTCGGTACCAGGCTCCGGCCCTCGACGTCGGGCGGCGCCTCGATGCCAAGCAGTTCCAGAACCGTCGGTAGAACGTCGACGACGCCGACCGGAACCTCCACCTCGAGGCCTGCCGGCAGTCCGGGTCCGGAGAGGAACATCGGGATGCGGGCGTTCGGCCAGTGGACGTTCTTGCCGTGCCCCCAGTAGCCGTGTTCCCCCATGCTCTCGCCGTGGTCGCTGAGGAACAGGGTGAATCGGGGGCCGGGGAGCAGCTTCTCGATCGCCTCGGACAGCCGGCCGAGCCAGTGGTCCACGTAGTTCACTTCCGACTGGTAGCGCCAGCGCCTCTGCCAGCCGGAGGTTCGCTTCTCCTTCGGCGGCAGGGGAGGCGTGAACCCCTTGCGTTCCAGGTAGGGGCTGTGGGGGTCCGAGAAATGGACCCAGAGAAAAAGCGGCTGACCGCTTCGTTCCTGGTCGCCGGCGCGGCGGCGCAGCCAGCGCTCTGCGGCGTTGGCCACGTCGTCGGCGTGCCGTTCCATGACGCCGACCGCGTTCCGCGCCTGGTTGAACTCTTCGTCGTAGTGGTCGAAGCCACGGTCCAGACCGACCAGGTCGGATCGCAGCGTCCAGTTCGACACGAAGGCAGCGGCTTCGTAGCCGGCTTCGCCCAGGATCTCGGCCAGGACCGGAATGTCGGTTCGCATCTTCTGCGCGTTGCGGCGGGCGCCGTGCGTCGGCGGGTAGACGGACGTGAAGATGGAAGCGAAGGCGGGACCCGTCTTGCCGATCGTCGTCTGGGCGTCCTCGAACAGCACGCCGCCGGCGGCCAGGGCGTCGATCGCGGGCGTGCTCGCGTCTTCTGCCCCGTAGATGCCGACGGCGTCCGCGCGCAGGGTGTCTACCGAGAGCAGGACCAGGTGCGGCTCGGCCGAAAGGGGTGCGCCGAGCAGCGCCCCCAGGAAAACCGCGGCGCTCGGGAACGCCGTTCGAATCGCGCGGCCGCCGGCGTTCATGCCGTCACGGCCCCGAAGGCCAGGGCTTCTTCCCGGGTGTCGATGTCGCGTGCCAGCGACATCGCATCGACAACCGGCATCCGGACCCTGCGGTCGGGATGCCTGCGCCGGTGGCGCCGCTTGATGAACATGCGGCGCAGCGCCAGCTCCAGTTCGGACTGCCGGATGGTCTTCTCCTTGAGGCGCCGCGCTGCGCGTGTGCCCGACAGCAGCGTGTCCCAGGTGAAGGTCGGCAGTCGGAGATTCAGGATGTGGATGAAGTCCTGAACCAGCATGATCCACAACAGGCGTCGGGCCATGTAGCCGCTGCGGTAGAGGATCGGCCGGTTGCGCGTGCGGTAGCCCAGGTCCATCAACCGGTAGATGAACTTCCAGCGCAGCGCCGCGGAGTCGAACATCGCCAGGTGACCGGGCAGCACCTGAACCGGCTCGGAGGCTTGTTCGGGTTTCACATGGTACTGCGGCTTCCAGCCGGACTCGCCGAGCCGCTCGGGGTCTCGCGGCGCCTTGATCATGGGGAAGAAGAAATCCAGCGGGCTGTGACTCCAGAAGTCGCGGACCACCGCCCTGATCTCGACCGGGTCGGGAATGATGTCGCAGGTCGTGATCGCCAGGGGGCCGTCGCCATGGAGCCGCCTGGCAGTCTCGACGCCGACCTGGATGTTGCGGCCGAATCCGCCGTCCGTGTCGATCGAGACGCCGTCCGAGAGCGAGCGGTATGCGTGTCCGGGCCCGGCAACGTAGATCGGATCGAAGGCGTTCGCCTTGCGGATGCTGTCGATGACGATTTCGATGAGCGGTTTGCCGCCGATCCTCACGTCGACGCCCTTGATGCCGGCGAGGGGATGCTTGGATCGGCCGCCGGGAGGCATGTAGGCCGGACGGCGGTCGCTGCCCCCGAGGACGATCAAGGGTACGGACTTGGAGGTCATGACGAAATCCGGTTCTCCAAGGGACGGAGCGATTCTATGTCGCTCCATGTCGCGTTGGGGGCCGCAGCCCGGGATGGCCCGGAGAGCCTAGCCCGAATCGGGTCATCCGGGACGAGAATTCGCAGGCGGACTGCTGGTGCTCTAGCATCCGATGGACTGTCGTCTGGCCGTCGCTCTTCCTTCGCCTGCCCTTCGGCTGCTCCCTGCCTGCATACATGAGACTTCCACCGCCGCCGCCGCCCGAGGTCGTGGACCGCGACGAGCGCCTGGCCGAACTCGCCTCTCGCTGGTTGCGCGAGCCCGCCGTGGGTATGGACACGGAGTTCGTCCGCGAACGGACGTTCTATCCTCGGCTCGGCCTGATTCAGGTCGCCGATTCGTTCGGGTGCTACCTGGTCGACATGCTGGCCGTTCGCGACCGATCCGGACTCGCGAAGCTGGTCGAGTCACCGCGCGTGACCAAGGTCTTTCACTCGCCGAGCGAGGATCTGGAGATCTTCCACCACGTGTTCGGTTTCGCTCCCGAGCGGTTGTTCGATTGCCAGGCTGCGGCCACGTTGTGCGGCATGGGGGCGGCGCCGGGATACGTGCACCTGGTCTCGCGGCTGTTCGAGGTGGACCTGGCCAAGGGCGCGCAGCGGTCGAACTGGTTGCGGCGGCCTCTGAGCGAGGCGCAGGTGCTCTATGCCGGTCTCGATGTGGCCTACCTCCTGCCGGCCTGCGAACTGCTGCAGGCGAAGCTCGTGGACCTGGGCCGCGATGCCTGGGCAGCCGAGGAGTTCGGTCGCCTCCTGCGCGCGTCCGAGATGCGTCTGCGTCCGGAATGGCCCTATCGCCGTCTGCGGCGTCCCGGGATGGCCCGGCGTCAACTGGCCGTCCTGCGCGCGGTCTGCGAATGGCGCGAGGAGCGAGCGCGTGGCCGCGACCTGCCGCGCGGCTTCGTGCTCAAGGACGAGACCGTTCTCGATATCGCCAGGCGGATGCCGCGGAACGTTCAGGAGCTGGCCTCGGTGAAGGGCCTCGGCCCGAGGCAGTCGCGGCGCTACGGATCGGTTCTTGGCGACCTGGTACGGCGGGCGGCAGCGCTTTCGGAGAACGAACTCCCGGAACGGATGGAGCGCTCGGGCGGGAAGTCGTCGAGTCGTCTCGTCGAGAAGATGCGGAGGTTGGTGGCACAGGTGGCCGCCGATCTCGAGCTGCCGGCCGAAGCCCTGGTGCCGCGTCGAACGCTGGAGGCGTGGGCGGCGCGCTGTCGGAGTCGGGGTGCGTGGGTGTGGCCTTCCGAGCTCGAGGGCTGGCGCCGCTCGGTGCTCGAGCCCGAGGTGACGCGCCTCGATCCTCAGGCGCTTTCGACGGGAAAGACGATCAGTTCGTCGATCCGCCGCGCGGACAGGTCGAGTCCGAGCAGGCGGTCGAAGCCCAGGGCCACTCCGGCACAGTAGGGCAGGCCGGCGTCGAGGGCGGCCAGGAACCGCGACGGCATCGGCGGCAGCGTCCGGCAGCGTTGCCGGCGCAGCGCGAGCTCGCGTTGCAGACGTTGGCGTTGCTCGACCGGGTCGCTCAGTTCGCCGTAGCCGTTGGCGAGTTCGATGCTGCCGACGAAGGCCTCGAAGCGCTCCGCAGTTCGCCGATCCATGGCGCCGAGCCGGGCCATGGCGGCCTGGGAAGCCGGATAGTCGAAGACCACGGTGACGCGGTCGGGTTCGAGCCGGGGCTCGACCTTCTCGACGAACAGCCGGGAGAGCAGATCGTCCCGGTCCAGGCCGTCGGCGTCCTGCCGTGAGGAGCACGGCGGCGCGGAAGAACGCTCCAGAGCGCGCCGCAAGGTACCGGTCGGCGTGTCGAGCGGATCGACGCCCGCGTGTTGCTTCATCAGGTCGGCGTAGCTCGTGTAGACCGCTGCTTCGAGGCGCCGCGAACCGGCTAGAAGCGTCTCGATCAGCGACACGACTTCCCGCATCAGTCGGTGGTGGTCCCAGCCAACGCGATACCACTCCAGAATCGTGAACTCCGGGTTGTGCCAACGGCCGCGTTCGCCGCCGCGAAACGCCTTGCAGACCTGGTAGATCGAGCCGGAACCGGCAGCCAGGAGCCGTTTCATCGCCAGTTCAGGCGAGGTCTGCAGGTACAGCCGGCGCTTCGGGAACCCCGGCGCCTCGAGTTCGGAGCTCAGGCTCTCCAGATGAAGATCGAGCGTGGTCTCGACGCTCAGGAGCGGTGTCTCGACCTCCAGTACTTCCCGTTCCGCGAAGAAGGCCCGCAGTTCGGCCAGCATCGCCGCGCGTCGGCGAAGGGCTTCGAGGGTAGCGGTGGGGCGCCAGTCGGCGTCGCTGCCGGTCACGCGGCGCCGTCCGCGGCCAGAGGGGCTGCCACGGCTGCTGCTACGTTCTGGCGCGCGACACGTACTCGCCGGTGCGGGTGTCGACGCGGATCGACTCGCCGTTCTGGATGAACAGCGGCACCTTGACCGTGGCGCCGGTCTCCAGCCTGGCGGGCTTGCTGCCGCCGCTCGAGGTGTCGCCCTTGAGACCCGGGTCCGTCTCGACGACCTTCCGGATCACGAAGTTCGGCGCCTTGACCTGGATCGGATGCCCGTTCCAGAGCGTGACGCTGCAGACGTCCTCTTCCTTGATCCACTGTTCGGCGCCGGCAAGGACCCGTGCGTCCGCTTCGACCTGGTCGTAGGTGTCGGGGTTCATGAAGAACCAGTGCCGGCTGTCGCTGTAGAGGTACTGCATCGAGGTGTCGACGACATCGGCGCCCTCGAGCAGGTCGCCGGGCTTCAGGGTCTTCTCGTTGACCCGGCCGCTCAGCAGGTTGCGCATCTTGACCCGCGTGAATGCCTGGCCCTTTCCGGGCTTGATGAAGTCGCAGGCGATGAGCACGTTCGGCTCGCCGCTCTCGAGCACCTTCAGGCCGGTTCGGACCTGGTTCATGTTGTAGCTGGCCACGATCTGGTGGGGTGTCGTCTCAGGGAGCCGGATCGGCAAAGCAGACGATAGCAGTCCATCGAGGGAAGGGAGACGCCAGAGACGAGAGGGAGTGCCGACAGAAGGCCCCCCTGAAACCTTGCCTGCCCGCTTGCGTTGTGTAGCGGTAAGGGAGACTGACGCAGTTCACGAAACCTCTGCCCCGAACCCCTCTGCCTCGACCTCTGCCCCCGAACCTGCAGACCTGGATCCTGGAGACCTGGAGATCTGGAGACCGGAGAGAATGCGATGACCAACCGACGCCCGCACCCCGCCCCCGACATTCGGCAGCGAAGCGGCGCCGCCATGCGGCCCCCCGTGCTGCCATCTCTGCGGCCCTGGACCGGCGGCCATCTCGGCTTCCTCGCCGTGCTCTCGGCGTCGACTGTTGCGGTGGCTGCCGTGGCTGCCGCGGCGCCTGCGTTCGCCGAGTTCGACGAGAGTTACCGTTTCGACGCCGACTCCCTCTCGGTTTCCAACCTGATCGGCAAGGTGGAGATCAGCCGGGCGACCGGCGATGACTTCGAGGTGGAGGTGTCGGTCCGCGGCGCGGACGGCACTCGCGAGAACATCAGACTCGACGAGGACACGCGCGGGTCGCGGGCACGGCTGGCTGTCAGGTTTCCTGTCGACGACGAGAGGCGCTACGTCTATCCGGAGTTCAGCCGTCGTCGGGCGAACCTGTGGTCGCGCCGGCAAGGCAGCTCCGACAGCCTGCTCGGAGAGATTCTGCGCTCCATGTCGGGCCGACGCATCCGGATCGAGAGGTCGGGCAGCGGACTGGAGGCCTGGGCCGATGTGACCGTTCGCGTGCCGGAGGGCCGCTCGCTCAAGGTCGAGTTGGGAGCGGGGGACATCGACGTGTCCGAAGTCGCCGCCGATCTGGAACTCAGGACCAGGGCCGGCGTGGCCGAAGCGGCGGACCTCGACGGCGATGTGAAGATCGGGGTCGGCAGCGGCGAACTCGCGGTGCAGGACGTGCGTGGCCGCCTGGTCATGGACACGGGCAGCGGCAGGGCTCGACTCGACCGCTTCATGGGCACCGCACTCGTGATCGACACCGGCAGCGGCTCGGTGGCGGTCACGGAGGCAGCGGCGGACACGATCGCCATCGACACCGGCAGCGGCGGGGTGACAGTGAAAGGCCTTGAAGCCGGGCGGCTGGCGATCGATACCGGCAGCGGCAACGTTCGGGTCGAATCGGCTGGCGCCGACGCCGCGGAGATCGACACGGGCAGCGGCGGCGTGCATCTGGCGCTGGAGCGGATGGGCCACGGCAGGTTCGAGATCGACACCGGTTCGGGAGGCATCGTCATGCTGGTTCCCGATGATCTGTCGGCACGGTTCGACATCGACATCGGCAGCGGCGGCATCGACGTCGACGTGCCGATCGAGAAGACCTTGCACAAGTCGCGGGGCGAGATGCGCTTCGTTGCCGGCGACGGCGAGGCGAACGTCATCCTCGACACGGGCTCCGGCAGCGTCCGTGTCGCGAGCGTGCAGTAGCGCCTCGGTAGGGTTCAGCGCGCTTTTCAGGGGTTCAGCGGGCCGTTTGTTGCCCGCAAGCCCGCTGCTACGGGTTCACGCCCGCCATCCCGCAGACGATCCGCCACTCGCGGGCGGTGACTGGCTGGACCGACAGGCGCTGGCCCCGGCGGAGCAGCGCCATGCCTTCGAGATCGGGTCGCTGCCGCAGCTCCGGCAATGTCACAGCTTCGTCGAACCTGCACTGGAACTCGATGTCGACCAGGTGCCAGCGGGGGTTCTCCGGGTCCGACCTCGGGTCGTAGTGGGAATCGCCCGGATCGAACTGGGTCGGGTCGGGGTACGACTCGCTGTACACGCGCGCCAGGCCGACCACGGCCGGCGGCCTGGCGTTCGAGTGGTAGAAGAGGACCCCGTCGCCGATCCTCATCCGGTCGCGCATGAAGTTGCGCGCCTGGTAGTTGCGCACGCCGTCCCAGTACGTCGTGCCGTCCCGTTCGAGGTCGTCGATCGAGTAGTCGCCCGGCTCGCTCTTCATCAGCCAGTACTGGCGTTGGTCGTTGGTCATCAGGAGTCTCCTGTTCGCGGCGCCGGCCACAGGATGCTGCGGCCGAAAAGAGAGCTCAGCAGGCCCAGCGCCAGCCGAGCGGTGCGGTTGCGGGTGTCGAGAATCGGGTTGATCTCGACCACGTCGACGGAACCGACGCCGCCGTGTTCGGCGAGCAGTTCCATCAGCAGGTGGCTTTCGCGGTAGCTCAGGCCGCCGGGCGCCTGGGTGCCGACGCCGGGCGCCTCGCGGGGGTCGATCGCGTCCATGTCCAGGCTGACGTGGATTCGGTCCACGTGGCCCAGCCGTTCAAGGGCTTCGCGGGCGAGCGGGGCCACGCCCCGTTCGTCAATCTCGCGCATCGTGCAGGCGGTGACGCCGGCGTACTGGATCATCGCCTGCTCACCGGGATCCAGGTCGCGGACGCCGAACAGGACCACGTCTTCGGGCTGCAGCTTGGGACCGGACCGGCCCAGGTCGACCAGCTCGGGCGCGCCGTGGCCGCAGAGGGCCGCCAGCGGCATGCCGTGCAGGTTGCCGCTCGGCGACGTCTCGGGTGTGTTGAAGTCGCCGTGGGCGTCGATCCAGAGGACACCGATGCGGCGCTCGTGCGAGACGCCGCCGACCGTACCGACAGCGATGGAGTGGTCGCCGCCGACGACGAGCGGAACGTCGCCGGCCGCCACCGCCTGCTTGCCGGCTTCGTAGATGTGCTCGCAGGCCTTGACAACCTGTGGCAGGAAGCCCATGCCGGGCTCTCCGGTCAGCGTGTCCCGTTCCACGGTCTCGATGTTGCCTCGATCCTCGACCTGGTAACCGAGTTGCGTGAGGGCCGGCCCGAGACCCGCATGGCGCAGCGCGGTCGGGCCGAGGTCGACGCCGCGGCGCGACTGTCCCAGGTCGAGCGGCGCGCCGATGATGCGGATCGTTGTCCGGGGAGCCGCCGCGAGAGTGGACATGCGCGGGAAGTTAGCAACTTCCGGCTGCCGCCGGCGCAAGCTCATAGGATGCGGGTCGCCCATGCCGGTTCGCAACTTCTGCATCATCGCCCACGTGGATCACGGCAAGTCGACGCTTGCCGACCGCCTGATCCAGCACTGCGGCGCGGTCGAGGAACGCGAGTTCCGCGACCAGATCCTGGACTCGATGGACATCGAGCGGGAGCGGGGGATCACGATCAAGAGCAACACGGTCACCTTGCGCCACCAGGACGCCGAGGGCAGGAACTGCCGCCTCAACCTGATCGATACGCCGGGTCACGTGGATTTCTCGCACGAGGTCCGCCGATCCCTCATGTCGTGCGAGGGGGCGTTGCTGCTGATCGACGCGTCCCAGGGCGTGGAGGCGCAGACGGTCGCCAATCTCTACCTGGCGCTCGAGTACGACCTGACCGTCATCCCCGTGATCAACAAGATCGACCTGCCGTCCGCCGACGTGGATCGGGTGCGCGAGGAGATCGAGAGCGATCTGGGCCTGGACCCGTTCGAGGCGGTGCTGTGCTCGGCGAAGACCGGCGAGGGAATCGAGGCGGTGCTCGACGCGATCGTGGCCCGCCTGCCGCCGCCTCGGGGTGACGCTGCAGCGCCGCTTGCGGCACTGGTGTTCGACGCCCAGTACGACCCCTACCGGGGCGTCGTCATGCTGGTCCGGGTGCGCCAGGGAACGCTGCGGCCGAAGCAGAAGATCCGGCTGATGCACACCGGCAGCGAGCACGAGGTGGAGGAAGTGGGGACCCTGCTGCTCAAGCGGCGGCAGCGGGTGGAGCTCGAGGCAGGCGCCGTGGGTTACGTGATCGCGGGCATCCGGAAGATCTCGGACCTCGAGATCGGCGACACCATCACGACCGCTTCGGGCGGCGCCGCCGAGCCGATACCAGGCTACCGCGAGGCGAAGCCGGTCGTGTTCTCGTCGATCTATCCGGTGTCGAGCCACGACTACGGGGACCTGACGAAGGCGCTCGAGAAACTGTCGCTCAACGACGCCTCGCTGACCTACGAGAAGGATTCGTCGTCGGCCCTCGGGTTCGGCTTCCGCTGCGGCTTTCTCGGCTTGCTGCATCTCGACGTCGTGCAGGAGCGCCTGGAGAGGGAGTACGGGCTGTCTCTCGTCCTGTCGGCGCCGTCCGTGCGCTATCGGGTCGAGATGTCGGACGGCGCCGAGCAGCGGATCGACAATCCGGCCGCCTACCCGGATCCGTCGGAGATCGGGACCGTCTTCGAGCCCTTCATCAAGGCCTCGATCATGTTGCCGGAGAGATATGTCGGCGCCGTCATGGAGCTGTGCCTGGAGCGTCGCGGCGCCAGGACGAACATCCATTACCTGGCGGTGGGGCGCGTCGAACTGACCTGCGAACTGCCGCTCGCCGAGGTGCTCTTCGACTTCTACGACAAGCTCAAGACGGTGACCCAGGGTTACGGCTCGTTCGACTACGAACTGATCGGCTCGCGGGTGACGGACCTGGTCAAGGTCGACATCCTCGTCAACGGCGAGCGGGTCGACGCCCTCTCCCAGCTGGTGCACCGGGACAAGGCGCGGCGGCGGGCGCTCCGCTACTGCGAGCGTCTCAAGGACACGATCCCGCGCCAGCAGTTCAAAATCGCCATCCAGGGCGCGATCGGCGGTCAGATCATCGCCCGCACCACGATCAGCGCCTTCCGCAAGGACGTCACCGCAAAGTGCTACGGCGGCGACATCACCCGCAAGCGGAAGCTGCTCGAGAAGCAGCGCGAAGGCAAGAAACGGATGAAGCGCGTCGGCTCCGTCGACATCCCCCAGGAGGCCTTCGTCTCCGTGCTCCGCAGCGACAACTGACCCGAAGTTCGGCTGGCAGAGTCTGCTGGCAGAGGCGGTGAAAGTCCTTGTGCGGCGGGGCTTTGTCTGGAATCAGGGCTGCACGCTGCCGGGTACCGGGTACTTCTGTCGGCGGTCAGGGCCGCACTCGCAGCAGTCCGAAGGCTTCGCTCTGCAATCCGGCATGCGCCCGGCAGCGGGCGCTTCGGCGGGCATGCTTCGCGGATCGTGACGGCGCGCTCCCGGGACCGACGCTCTTCAGCCGCGCGCCGCTTGCAGAGCGGCTTCGAGCTCGGCGATGCGGCGTCCGGCTTGGGCGGCGGTCGCTTCGGCGGTGTTGGCTCGCGCGGCTTCGCTGTTGGCTCGTGCAGCTTCGCTGTCGGCTCGCGCGGCCTCGCTGTCGGCTCGTGCGGCTTCCTCGGCGACGTGGCGCCTGGCTTCTTCCGCGGTCACTTCGGCGGCGTCGGCTCGTGCGGCTTCGCTGTCGGCTCGCGCCGTCTCCTCGTCCGCGGTCGGCAGATACGTTTCCGCCGCCGGGTCGTACAGGCGGAGAAGGCCGCGCTCCAGGCGCAGTTCCAGGCCGAGGACGCTGCGCATCCGCAGGCCGCCGTCCACGGAAGCCACCGACGGAATCGGCTCGTACTCGCCGCCCTCGAGCCGTGCGCCCTTGAGCAGCGGGCTGAGGTAGTCGCCCGTCGGGTCGAACTGCCAGTACTCGGAAACTCCCAGGTCCCGGTACAGCCTTCGCTTGCGCCCCTCGTCCTCGCGCCGGGTGGTGCGCGAGGTGACCTCGAGGACGAAGTCCGGGGCCCGGCCTTCCTCCCACAGCAGCCATGTGTCCCGGTGCGGCAGCTTCGCCGCCCCGAGGACGACGAAGACGTCCGGGACCACGGAGCGCCTCGGGTCGCCCTGCACGTGGTAGAGGAGCATGTCCATCCCCACGTAGACGTCGGACCGGGAGGCGAAGAAGCGCTTCAGGGCCTGCCAGGCATCCACGGTGGCGATGGCGTGGCGTTCCGATTCCGCCAATGGCTTGCCGTCGCTGCTGGGGTAGTCGATTGCGGTCAGTTCGGCCTGGCGCTTCATCGTCCGACCTCGAGCGCGGCGCCGGAACGACATCGTCCGACGCAGGTTGCCATCGTAACATGACGGTGCCGGCCGTTCAGGCTCATCCTTGACCGGATCAGGCTGCCGCGGCGGTCCAGGATGGACTTCAGGGATTCGCCCTCGACGCAATCCATGACGATGCAGGCCGTGCCGTTGGCCTCCAGGTAGCGGTGCGCCCGCACCACGTTCGGATGGCGGAACCGGTGAATCGTGCGCACCTCGTCGAGGAAGCGTTCGAGGCCCCAGGCGAAGACGTCCCGGCCGGTCGGCGCCGTGGCAGAGACCCTCCACCCGTCACCCCGCGCCGCGACATCGGCGGGGAAGTACTCCTTGATCGCTACCGGCCCGTCGAGCTGATGATCGAAGGCGAGGTAGGTGATGCCGAAGCCGCCGGCGCCGAGCACGCGGACGATCTCGTACTCGGCGATCCGATGTCCGGGCGGCAGTCCGGCAGCGGGCGCTTCGGCGGGCATTCTTGGCGGATTGTACCGGCCCGCCCACCTCCCGCATGCATCCCGGATCGGCTGGCGGTCCGACGCTGGCACCGGAGGCTCGGCAAGCAGGGTCCGGAAGCTGTGGACGGGAAACCCGTCGGCGGTGCGGCAGGAGCTGGCCTTGTCGATTGCCGCTCGAGACTTGCGCGCTGGTGCCGGACTCGGACTGGCGCCGCTTGGCGCGAGTGGTCCGGGCGGCGCCGGGCGCACGCCCGACGGAGGGCTATTCGGCTGGTTCGCCCGTGTAGAAGGCGGCGGTGCGCCGGGCGGCGGCCTGTGCGGCGGCGGAGTCCGTGCCAGAGGCAATGGCGGCCTGACCCCAGGCCTTGCTGCTGCCGGTGATGAAGGCCCTGCCCTCCGGTGCCGCGGCGAAGGCGGCTTCGTCCAGTCGCGGCTCGTTCGGCTGCTCCAGGTGGAGGCCCAGTCCCACCAGTCCCAGCTCCCAGCCGACGCCGGCCGCGCCGGGTCCGTACTGTTCCCAGTGCGGCGAGAGCAGCGCGGTGTGGGTCAGCGCGAGTCGGACCTCGCGAGTTCCGTCCCGGGAGCAACGGACATCTACCCAGCTGGTGTCGCCGGCGAACTCCCACGTGAGCGCGTAGTGCGAGAGTCGCTCACAGGCCGTGATGACGCCTCCGGCGTTTCTTTCCAGCTGATAGCGACCGCCAGGTTCGAGCTCACCGCTGACCGGGAGGAACCAGCGTTCGATTCGATCCCCGTTGGTGACCGCGTCCCAGAGGTCCGCCAGCGTGACCGGGAAGCCGCGGCGGAGAGTCACCGCGCCAGCGGGCCTGCCGCCCCGTTCCAGCAACGACACGGAACGCTCGACGGCGCTCAGGTGTCGCTCGGCGTTGAAACTCATGGTTGGCGACCGCGGACCAAGGATGGATGGAGAATGAGGAGAACTACCTGCATGGGCCTGAATGGTGTGAGGACCCGGTGTATGGGGACCTGATCGGAGGGCGAAGACTATTCCGGTCTATACCAGATGGGCGACGACCAGGCGCGTTCCTGGATCGTCGGCGACACGTCGTGGCGGGGCTCGACGCCTTCGCGCAGGGCGTCCCAGGTCGACCAGCGGCAGGTGGGGTTTTCCAGCGCCCGCACGTAGTAGAAGGCGCGTCTCGAGGCGTCGAAGTCGGGGTCCTTCCAGACGGTCCTGAGTTCGTCGGCGCCGGAGTCGGCGCTGATCTCGCAGGTCGCCAGGTCGACCATGGCGCCGTTGTCGGGGCAGCGGTGGGTGGCCGGGTCGACTTCGGCGCCGTCGGAGCACGCCACGTCGTAGACCATCTCGGCGCCCTGGCCCTCGTTCGACCAGCCCTTGATCACCTGAAGGCGGTCGAGCGGCGCCCCCAACGCATCGCGCATCGCCATGACTGCGAAGGCGGGGGCTCCACCGGCGTCCGTGGGCAGCAGGTCGCCTCCCATCGGCACCCCCTCGGCGTAGGCCCGGGTCAGGAACTCGGCGTCGTCCAGGTCGCCGTCTTCGAAGTCGCCGGCGAAGAAGCGGATCTTCATGCGCGGGCCGGAGGTGGCGAACGTCTCCTTGCGCCTCATGGCGTCGAAGATCGCCTCGCGCGTGTTCTCCTCGGCCCAGACGCCGGCCAGGCCGGAGGCGCCCCAGGTGTAGTAGTAGGTGTCGCGGAAGGTGCGGCCGGATCCGTCGTCGGTGCGCGTCGCCGCGTCCGACTGCTGGTCTGCATCGCCCAGGGTCTGGTTGGCGCCGCCGCCCGGCACGGAGCCGCGAAGATGCGGTTCGGCATCCAGGAGTCCGACCTTGGACCAGTAGTTGTCCTCCTCGAACGAGCCGGCGGACACGTGGGAGTCGCTGGCGCCGATGAGACCGAACTTGTACGGGTTCGCGAGACCGCCGTCGGCCAGCCGGAGTCCCCGGATCAGGGCGTCGCGGACGTAGCTGCCTTCCGGTTGGCTGATGATCGTGGTCGCGATCTTGTACGGCATGATCTCGAAGTCGGCCCACTCGTCGTTGGGCGACAGGGCTGGATGGGTGTCCGAGGTGCCCTTGACCTGGGTCATCTCGACGATCGGCTCGTTGCGGGTCCGGATTTCGACGTACGCGTCGTCCAGGGGATCGCCTTCGAACGTCGCCATCTCGAACATCCGGCCGCCGGAGCCGTTGGGGTTGTGCGGAATGGCGATCGCGTCGATGCCCTGCTCCCGCCACTCGTCCATCGCGGCCCAGAGATCCTCGGGGTTCTGGGAGTCGGTCCGGCTGAACGGCGCATCAGGGGCTTCGGAACCGCGGAAGACCACGTTGCGGTGCAGGTTGTCCCGCGCATGGCCGGACGACGTGTACTCGTAGGCGATGAACGTGGTGAAGTTGCCCGGATCGTTGTGTGCCTCGGCTGCCTCGATGATCTTCGACCAGGCGCCCCGAACGACGTCCATGTCGAGATGCTCGTCCTCGCCCCGCCGGGCGGACAGGTAAGGGCCCATGCCAACGAAGATGCCGCGCCTCTCGTCGGCCTCCTCGGCGGCACGCAGATCGGCGGCGATCGGGTGGCCATACGCCGCGGAGCCCTCTTCGGTCATCGCCGGCAGCATGCCCAGGTACATGCCGTGGTCGGTGACGCCCTGGAAGTCGAGCGGCCGGTCGAGCTTCATCTCGAAGCCGGCGGGGTGCCTGATCGTCCCTCCCCTGGCGAACTCGTAGGCGTCGTTCGGGTCCGTCGTGGTGCCGAAGATGAAGGCGTCGAAGGAGTAGCGGGTGTGCACGTGGAGGTCGCCGAAGTAGGCGTTCCGGGTCGGGTTCGGACCTTCCTCGGTACTGGCGGCCGCCGGGCGGTCGTGGGCAGCCTCGTCGCCGGGAACGCAGGCGACGAACGAGACGACAGAGAGTGCGGTCAACGCCGCAACCATCGTGAGCTTCTTCAGCTTCTTCATCTGTTCTCCTGGAGAGCGGTGTCGTGAGAGTCTACTATCCGTTCTACACTTGTCCGTTCTACACTCGTTCATCTGTCCTGCACTGGTCGGTCATTCGGGAGCGCGTGGGTCGCTCGACGGCGTTGGCGGCCTGCCTGCACCGGATCGCGAAGGGAGGTTCGTTGTGCGGAGACTGATCGGCGGATTCGGTGTTTCCGGGTTGGTTGCCCTGGCCCTGGTGGTCCTGGTCGCCCTGGTGGGGGCGGTTCCGGTCGCCGGGCAGGGACTGGGCGCGGATCTGGAGTCTCGCGTCGATGCCCTGATCGCGGAGGTCGAACGCTCGCCGACCACCGCCTCGAACGTGGCCGAGCGGGTGGCGGTGCTCTGGGAGTGGGCGAACGCTGTCTCCCTCCAGGGCGCCTTCGTGCCCAAGAACCTGCCCCTGATCGCGTTCTACGGTCCGTTTCCCCGGCCGGGGGCGCAGGTGCCGCCGCACCATGTCGAAGCAGTGGACGACTACGTGCGGCAGCTTGCCTGGCTCGACGAGGACGAGGAGGCCCTGGGCGCCGTGACGCGAACGGGTTCCGAAGTGTTCGAGGCGCGCAGTTGGGCCACCATCGAGGTGGTCTACACGGTCGGGTCGCTCGGCATGCAGGAGGGCGGCGGGATCGTGATCTCCACGCAGGGCGCCGGCGGCTACGGCCAGCTGCAGACCACTGACCCCGCAGGGGACCACTTCGTTTCTGCCCGGGTGAGTCGCGAGGGGATCCGTCTCGAACAGGACAGGCACCCGATCTGGGGTCCCTACGGCGGCTTCCGCGGTCCGACCGGTTTTCCCACTCTTCGCGTTCGCGGCGGGGATCTGTCGCCGGGCGACACGATCACGCTGACCTACGGCGACAGGAGCGGCGGCGGCCGCGGTCTCCGGGTCGGTCAGTTCAGCAACGACCGGATCGCTCTGCCGATTCACGTCGACCCGGGCGACGGCAGGGTCTACGAAATGCCGCCGGCGACATTCGAGGTCGTGGGCGGCGCGGCGGAACGGGTTCACGGCTTCGCCCCGTCCATCGTCGGCGACGGCGAGACCTTCGTCATCTCGGTGCGCAGCGAGGACCGGCTCTACAACCGGGCGACCCGCGACATCCCGGCCCTGGAGGTGTTCCGCGACGGCGAGCAGGTGGGCGAGCTCCCGGCTGGCCGGGCGATCCACCTGATGGAGGTCACGGCAACGGGAGAGGGGGTCCATCGCTACACCTTCCGCAGCCCGGACGGAGAGGTGACAGGCGCCGCCAATCCGGTCTGGGTGAAGGCTGACTCCGACCACCGCATCTACTGGGGAGAAACCCACGGCCACTCCGGGTTTGCCGAGGGCCAGGGCACGCCCGAGGGGTACTTCGCCTTCGCTCGCGACGATGCCCGCCTCGACTTCGTGACCCTGAGTGAGCACGACATCTGGCTCACGGACGGCCTCTGGGAGCAGCTGACGAACGCGGTACGGGAGTACCACCGCGAGGGAGAGCTGCTGGTCTTTGCCGGCTACGAGTGGACCTCGCCGCGCCAGCGCGGCGGCCACCACAACGTGTTCTTCCGCCGCGCCGACATGCAGCGCGTCGGTGTCCAGGCGGCACCGAACCTGTCCGACCTCTACCGGGGCCTGCGCGCCGCGTACGACACGGACAACGTGCTGATCATCCCGCACGCCCACCAGAACGGCGACTGGCGGCAGAGCGACTTCCAGATGGAGAACCTGATCGAGATCATGTCCGGCCACGGCACCTTCGAGTGGTTCGGCAGCCGTTACCTGGAACAGGGCTTCCGGGTCGGTTTCGTGTCGGCGTCGGACGACCATCTGGGTCATCCGGGCTACTCGCCTGGCCACCAGGGCAGGGCATCCGGGCGACGGTCGAACATCTTCCAGTTCGGCGGTCTGGCGGCGGCCTGGGCGCCGGCGCGCACGACGGACGCGGTGTTCGGAGCGCTCAAGGCGCGGCGGGCGTACGCCACCACGGGAGCGCAGCGGATCGTGCTGGACGCGCGGCTGAACGGAGCGCCGATGGGCAGCGAACTGGACTTGACGGATCGCCGCGTGCTGGAAGGCCGGGCGATCGGCACCGGCCCGATCCGGCGGGTCGACCTGATACGCAACGGCGAGGTCGCGGCGACGTTCGACACCCGCGGTGCGGGCGGTTCGGCGCTGCCGGAAGGTCGGTTCGAGGCCCTGGTCAGCTTCTTCTCGGAGACCTGGGTGGACATCCGGGACAATCCGCGCGGTCAGCGTCCGTGGTCGGGGACCGTGACCGTCGAGGGCGCGGAGCTGGTGAGCGGCAGGCTCACCGGTACGCCGCTCCCCGCCGACCACTTCGGCGTCGAGGGCAACCGTGCACGTTTCGATGTGACCACCCGCGGGTCGCGCCGCTCCCTGGCGCTGGTGCTGGAGGGCGACCCGGCGACGGTTCGACTCCACTTCGAGATCGAGGCGGGAGTCGAGTACGGCACGGCGCCCACCCAGGTTCGGACTCCGCAGCAGTTCGCTGCAGCCGGCTTCACGCTGGCGCTGCCTGCGTCGCCGGGGACATCCGCCGTCGCCCGCGGGGGCAACGAGCACGAGTTGGTCGAAGGCGACTACCGGGACAGCGTGCGTGTGGACTTCCTCGAGGGGCTGCGGGACGACGTGACCTTCCGCTTCACCGACTTCGGTGACGAGGAGGACTGGTACTACCTCCGCGTGGAGCAGATCGACGGCCACCTGGCGTGGTCGAGCCCCTGGTGGGTGGGCGGCGAGAAGCCGCGCTAATCGTCGGCTGCGTGCGTCGACCGGGAGCTCGGCGAAGTTCGAGGTGGCGGGCACGACGACAGTTCGATCGGGATCGGGATCGGGTTCTGGTGCGACAGACTCGGCGTGGCTTTCGGGGGGGCCTCCGGGGGGTGTCTACGTCCACATCCCGTTCTGCTCGGCGATCTGCCCGTACTGCGACTTCGCGGTGGCGCGGCGCCGAGGAAGCGACGGGGAGCGATTCGTCGCGGCGCTGTGCCGCGAGATCGAGGGCTGCTGCTCGGGCGACTCGGGCAGTTCGGACAGCTCGGACAGCTCGAGCGGTGCACTTCCAGGGACAGACGCGGCGTCGGGCCGGTTCGACACGGTGTACTTCGGCGGCGGCACACCGTCGGCGGTCGGCGTGGAGCAGCTCGCGGCCATCTGCGATCGCATCCGGGGAGTGTTCACGATCGAGGCCGACGCCGAGTGGACGATCGAGGTGAACCCGGAGGACGCGTCGCCGGAGTCGCTCAGGGAGTGGCGCGATCTCGGCTTCGATCGGATCAGCCTCGGGGTCCAGGCTCTGGACGACAGTGCCCTGCGCTTCCTCGGACGGCGGCACGATGGAAGGCAGGCGCGTGCCAGCGTCGAACTGGCCCGCGAGACGGGCTTCCGGTCGGTGTCGGTCGATCTGATCTACTCCTTGCCCGGCTTCGGTGCCGAGCGGTGGCTTCGGACCCTTGGCGATGCCGCGGCGCTCGGGCCGGATCACCTCTCCTGCTACGAACTGACGATCCACGACGGGACGCCGTTCGGACGCCGGAGGGACGCGGGCAGGTTGCGGGAGACCGGTGAGGATGAGCGGGCCGCGAACTTCTTCGCCACCCACCGCCGTTTGGGGGATCTCGGATACGAGGGCTACGAGGTCTCGAACTTCGCCAGGAGCGAGGCGGACCGGAGCCGCCACAACCGGAAGTACTGGCGGCACGTCCCCTGCCTGGGCCTGGGGCCGTCCGCGCACTCGTTCGACGGGCGGCGCCGCTGGTGGAACGCGGCGCGGTGGCAGCGATGGTGCGAGGCGATCGAGGGCGGCGCTTCGCCGGTCGCCGGAGTCGAACGACTGACAGACCGCGAGCTGCTCCTGGAGGCGTTGATGATGGGGCTTCGCCAGCGCTCCGGCATCGACTGCGCAGCGCTCGAGCGGCGCTTCGGGTTCGACCCCTCGGTCGGGAACGCCCGACAGATCGAGGTCTGGGTGAGGGCACGTTGGCTCCGCGTAGTCGGCCGGAGACTCGAGCCGACGCTCGAGGGGATGGCTCGCGCCGATCGTCTGGCAGCAGAGTGGGCATTGGACGTGGACACCTGGCAGCAGCTCGGAGCAGAAGTCCCGCTGCATTCCATTCCGAGCACGCGATGACGGCCCTCCGGACCGCTTCGCGTGCGACGCGGGCGTGGTCTGTTTCGTCTGCTGCCGGTCGTGGCGGAGAGGTTCCGGACTTCCTGATCGCTTTGGCGTCTGCGTCCATGGGCGCTCTGGCGGGCCTGTTCGGTAGCGGTGCTCGCGGCTAGGCGCCAGGCTTGTCTGCAGCGTGGTTCTCCGGCTGGTGGTCGTGAACCTCAGGTGCCGGGGGTTCAGCGGAAGACGGACGCCTCGAGCTCCACGTCGGCGCTCTGCCAGGCCTTGCGGAAGAGCTGTTCCGCTTCTTCCGCCTCCTCGTTGCGGTCCTGGTCGCGGAGGGACTTCGCCAGCCCGAACAGCGACCAGCCGTTGTGGGGGTTCTGTTCCAGGTCCTGGCGGTAGACGGCCTCGGCTTCCCGGGCGCGGCCTGCTCCGAGAAGCACCGCGCCGAGCGACTGGCGCACCGGGTAGTGGAACGATGGCGGCTCGGCGTAGCGCAGGCTGTCCTGGAGCGCCACGCCGGATCGCATCTCGGCGATCGCGCGCTCCCTGCGTCCCCTGGCGGCGTGGAACTCGCCGGCCACGAGGTGCTCTGCGAGGCGGACGAGGTCGCTCGCCCGGGCGAAGGAGATGCGGATATCGGCCAGTGCGGCGTTTCGCCGGAGCTTGCCGAGCGTCTTCATGTGTCTCTTCGCCGCCCTGGAGTCCCCGGTGGCCGCCGCGGCGAGTCCCTGGGCGTAATGCCACATCGCGTTCTGGAAGGTCTGCCTGCCCTCCGGTTGCGGCGCGTCAAGGATCTCCTGCCAGCGGCCGAAGCGGACACGGGCGAACAGCGGCGTGGCCAGGTAGTTCTGCAGGAAGGCGAGGCTCGAGGCCATCTCAGCGGGGACTTCTTCGGCAAGGGAGTCGGCGCTCTCGACCGCCAGGGCGGAGCGGCCGCCGAAGGTGGCCGCAGCCCACAGGAAGTGGATGTTGTGAGGGTAGTAGGCCACGGGATAGAGGCCTTGGGCGTTGCACTGGGCGATGTACTCGACATCGGCCTCGATCGCGCGCTGGTTCGACTCCACGGCGTCGTCGTAGCGGCCGACTCGGATGTAGATGTGCGCCGGCATGTGGACCAGGTGTCCTGCCGAGGGCATCAGCGTGCCCAGGGCGTCGGCGCTGGGCTCGGCGAGCTCGGGTTCGCGAGCCTCCATCAGGTGGATGTAGTAATGGTGCGCCCCCGGGTGGCGGGGATGTTCGGCGATCACCCGCTCGAGCAGTTCCTTTGCCCTGAGCGTTCCGGGCTGCGGCTCGCCGCCGCGCCAGTAGTCCCAGGGCATCGTGTTCATGATCGCTGCGGCCTGCAGGGTGGCCGGCTCCGGATCGTCGGGAAACTGCTCCGCTACCTTGGCGATCGCCTCGACCCAGGCTGCGTCCAGGGCCGCGCGGTCTGCGGCTTCGTCGGTGGAGTAGCGGCTGGCGATCGCGTCGATCAGGGCCTGCTCCCGCTCGCTGGCGTTGTCGCGCCGGTCCCGAGCCTGCTTCAGACTCCGAAGCGCCTGGAGCTCGCGCTCGCGCGGCATCCCGTCGTTCAGATTGCGGCCGAGAGCCAGGGCCTTGCCCCAGTGCGGCATCGGCGCCCCGGGGTCCAGGCGAGCCGCTTCCTCGAACGCCCGTATCGCTTCCGCGTGATTGAAGGCGTAGACGAGACGGAGTCCCTGGTCGAAGAAGCGCTGTGCCGCCTCCGACGAGGTGGTGATCGGGTAGTGGAGGTCGCCCAGACCTTCGAGCGTCGGGGCGAGCGGCTTGTCGGCGGCAGGTGCGGCGTCGCCGTCGGCTGTTTCGGCAGTGCCGGTCGCGGCCATCAGGGCGAGGAGGATCACGGCTGGAGTGATCGACATCCGGCTTCCTGGCTGCAGTGTGGGCATGGACTCAGCGTAGCAAGTCCTTCGCAGGGGCTTCGCGTAACGGGGGGACGGTGTTGCCGGCATGCACGACGGGAAGTTGCGGCAAGGCAGGGCGTGCTTGCTGACCATGGGCGCCCGCGGCGGACGCGGCGCTGCGTTCGAGCAGCGCGATGGCCGCTGTCCGTCGAGCGATCGGCGCAGCAAGGCAGGCGGCCAGGCAGTACGATTCGTCCCCGGGGGACCGATTGGCTCGCATCGGCGTACTGACGGGAGGATCGACGCCGGAGCGGGCGGTGGCTCTGGCTGGCGCCGGTCAGGTCACGGCTGCGTTGCGCGCGGCCGGGCACCTGGTGACCGTGTTCGACACCTGTCGGCCATCAGCGCTCGGTCGCGAGGACGAGAGGGAACTGCTCGGGCAGGGCGTCGTTTCCGCGCCGCCCTCGGCGGCCGAACTGCGGCGGCTGGCGGCGGTAGAGGATCTGCCGCGGCTGATCTCCCGAAGCGGCATCGCCGAGCAGGACGCCCTGTTCCTCGTCCTCCACGGGCGTCAGGGCGAAGGAGGACAGGTACAGGTCCTGCTCGAAACGGAGGGCATTCCCTTCACCGGCAGCGGCGCCACCGGCAGCGTCCTGGCCATGGACAAGGAACTCAGCAAGCGGCTGTTCCGTTACGCCGGAATTCCCACGCCGGACTGGTTCCGGTGGCCGGCGCCGAAAGCCGCAATCGAGAGCCTCGGTCTGCCGCTGATCGTCAAGCCGTCGCGCGTCGGCTCGACCGTCGGCCTGACCCTGATGCGCGAACAGGACGAACTCGACGCCGCCGTGGGGCTGGCGATGGGCTACGACGACGACGTGCTGATCGAGCGTTTCCTTCCCGGCCGCGAGTTGACGGTGGGAGTACTGGGAGACGAGCCGCTGGGCGTGGGGGAGATCATCCCTCCCGGCGAGATCTTCGACTACGACAGCAAGTACACGCCGGGCCTCGCCCGGGAGATCTTCCCTGCCCGCATCGACAAGGACCTCGGGAGCCGGCTCAGGGAACTGGCACTCGCCGCCCACGGCACGTTGAAGCTGCGCGACTTCTCGCGCGTGGACTTCCGGCTCGACGAGGTCGGCGAGCCGTACTGCCTGGAAGTGAACACCTTGCCCGGGATGACGCCAACCAGCCTGCTGCCACAGTCGGCGGCCGTGTTCGATATCTCCTTCGACGAACTCTGCGAACGAATGATCCGGCTGGCCCTGGCGCGAAGCGCACGGTAGTCCGTGGAGCCGCGGCTCGCACGGAACAGAGCACCGTCCTCGACCTCCTGGGCCGGCCGGGCCGCCTCGACCGGAGTTTCGGGATCCCTGCGGCCGCCTTTGCCTCGGTCGAGCTGGCTTCAGCGCTGCTGGATGCTCGGTTCGACCTCGCCCTGAGGCGGCAGGTGGACCTGTCTGCGGGTTCCGCCTTGCCCGGCAAGTCCAGGTCCAGCGGCCCGGAGGGCAACCGACCGAAATCGTGGAGGATTTCCCTGAGTCGTGGAGCGTCCACGACTGCAGCGTGCCGCCTGGAACGTCGAGACGGCTTCACGATCCGGGCGTCAGGGCGACCTCGGGTTGCCCCTGGCGGTGGTCGCTGGCCCCGCCGATCTTCCTGCACCGTGCCTGCTTGCACCGTGCCTGATCCCTTGTCGATCCAGGACGCGGTCGAGCGCTCGGCGCAGGTCGGCCACCAGGTCGTCCGCGCGCTCGATGCCGATCGAGAGTCGCAGGAGCTGGTCGCTGATGCCGGCCGTGGCTCTTGCCTCTGCCGTCATCGAGGCGTGGGACATCGTGGCCGGGTGGGAGATCAGGCTTTCGACGCCGCCCAGGGACTCGGCGAGCGAGAGGCAGGTGAGGTTCGAGACCACGACCGCCACGTCCTCCGTGTCCCCGGCGACTTCGAAGCCGACCATGGCGCCGAAGCCCTCCTGCTGGCGTCTGGCGATTTCGTGGCCCGGATGGTCGGGCAGGCTCGGATGGAAGACCTTCGTCACCGCGGGATGTCCGGCGAGCATCTCGACGACGGCGAGCGCGTTCTCCTGGTGGCAGCGCAGACGACTGTGCAGGGTGCGCAGGCCGCGCAGGGTCAGGTAGCTGTCGAAGGGCGCTCCGGCAACGCCCATCATGTTCGCCCACTCCTCGAAGAACTCGTGGAGTTCTTCCGTGGCCGCGATCACCGCTCCGCCGACCACGTCGCTGTGGCCGTTCAGATACTTGGTCGTCGAGTGGATCACGACGTCGGCGCCCCATTCGATCGGGCGCTGAAGTGCCGGGGACATGAAGGTGTTGTCGGCCGCGACCAGCGCGCCGGCCTGTCGCGCGTGCCGGCAGACGGCTTCGAGATCGGTGATCCGCAGCAAGGGGTTGCTGGGTGTCTCGATCAGAACCAGTTTCGGGCGGGAAGCGATCGCGGCCGCCATGGCCACGGCGTCCGTGAGGTCCACGAACTCGACCTCGAGAAGGCCGCGCTGCCGGTAGCGGTCGAGGAGCCGGAACGTGCCGCCGTAACAGTCCTGTGCGGCAACGATCCGGTCTCCGGGGTCGAGCAGTTGACATGCCAGGGTCACCGCGGCCATGCCCGAGGCGGTGACCACCGCGCCGTGGCCGCCTTCCGCCTCGGCGAGCGCTTCCGCAAGGGCGGAGCGGGTCGGGTTGCCGGAGCGCGTGTAGTCGTAGGGGCGTTTGCCGTCGAGCCCGGCAAAGGTGAAATTGGCCGAGAGATGCAGTGGCGGGACGACTGCGCCGTGCTGCGTTTCGGTAGCGAGTGCAGCCCGTACGGCGCGGGTTGCCGGATCGTGATCGCGAGTGTGTGTGTGATCGCGAGTGTGATCGCTTGTCATGTCGAGTCTCCGGTCGAGAGGGTTCGCGGGGTCCCGCAGGCGCGGAACGAACTTCAACGCTCTCCCGAGAAGACTTCTACGGAGAGTGACCGGAGGAGGCGCCGAGACCGTGCTGCACACGGCTCGTTGACTCATCTCTCGGTAGCCCCTGTGGCCCAGAGAACCCGAAGGCCCTGAAGACCCGAATGGCGGGACTCCCGTAGGAGTTGGCACCTTCCCGAGGTTGCGAAGCCCCGGTGGTTGCCCCGGCTTCAACGGGCCCAATCCCTCGGCCGGTCTCGATGAGTTCCCCAGCGGCGGTTCAGGCCCGGCCGCCGAGGCGCCTGGACCATAGCAGAGAGCCGGCGCGCCGTCCGATGGTAGTCTTGTCCCATGAGAGATGAGCCTGAAGCGGCGGTGTCAATCCCACGAGAGATGAGCCTGAGCAGGTGTCGGGGATCATCGGAGGATGATCCTGCAACTCGACATCGAACGGCTGCGGACCCTGGACGAGGTCCGCGATTTCATGGCCGGCAGCACGCCGGTCGACTTCCGGTTCGTGGAGCGGGCCGATGCTTACGCCTTCGTGCGGCGTTTCCTGGTGCGTTCCCGGTACCTGCGGCTGCCGCGGTCGGACAAGGGTCTGGTGCGGCGGTTCCTGATCAAGGTGACGGGATTCAGCCGGGCTCAGACGGCGCGTCTGATCACCCAGTACCGGGAGACCGGGCGCATCGAGGATCGGCGGCGGGGTCCGAAGCGTCCGTTCCGCCGTCGCTACACGAAGGAGGACATCCGTCTGCTGGCCGAGGTCGACGAGTCCCTGTCCGGTCCTTGCGGTCCGGGTGGTCCGTGCGGCGCTGTCACGCGGCGCACGATGCAGCGTCAGTACGAGGTGCACGGCGATGCGCGGTTCAAGCGTCTGGCGGGGCTCTCCCACAGCCATCTGTACCGTCTTCGCCAGTCCGTGACGTACCGCCGCCGCCGTCTGACGGTGGTGAAGACGCGGCCGACCCGGGTGCGCATCGGGGAGCGCCGCAAGCCTCATCCGGCCGGTCAGCCGGGTTATCTGCGCGTGGACACGGTGCATCAGGGCGATCTCGATGGCAGGAAGGGCCTGTACGAGATCAATCTCGTGGACGAGGTCACGCAGTACGAGTTCGTGGCCGCCACGGAGGGCATATCGGAGCGGTTCCTGATCCCGGCTCTGCAAGGCGCGATCGAGGCTTTCCCCTTCAACGTCAAGGGTTTCCACGTCGACAACGGCTCCGAATTCGTCAACCACAAGGTCGCCGCGCTGCTGAACAGGCTGCACGTCGAAGAGTTCACGAAGTCCCGCCCGAGACGCTGCAACGACAACGCCCTGGTCGAGAGCAAGAACGCCTCGGTGGTGCGGCGCTACCTCGGCCACGACCACATTCCTCGCCATCACGCGGCCCTCGTCGACCGCTTCCTGCGCGACGTGCTCGCCCCCTTCCTCAACTACCACCGGTGCTGCCACTTCCCCGTCGAGGCGCGGGACGCCAAGGGACGCGTGCGCAAGACCTACCCCTTCGAGAAGGTCACCACGCCCTACTTCAAGCTGAAGTCCCTCGACGGCGCCGCGCGGTACCTGCGGCCCGGCGTCACCTTCGAGCAGCTCGACCGTCAGGCCCTGGCCATCGACGACCTCGCCGCCGCCAAGGCAGTCAACGAGGCTCTCGCCGCGCTCTTCGCCGAGATCCGGCGACGCGACGCTGTCGCATGAGCGAACAGCCCCCGGCATCCGCGAAACGGAACCTGCCAATGGCCGACACGACACTCACTCCGCGCACCTCGACCGCCGCCTCGCGGTCCCCGCGCTACCGCTGGTCTCTGGTGCTGATCTCTGCTTCGCTCCGATCAGCAGTCCTGAAAACTGCCCCGACGCTCTCGCCTTGACTCGACTCCCGAACAACCGCCGTTCAGGCTCATCTTTGAATGGGACTAGGCTATGGTCATGGCATGCGTGAATGCGCGAATGGTCGCGGCATGCGCGAAAGCAGACACGGGAAGTCCTGCTGGACCGGGCGGCGCGTCGACGATGTGGCCCTCGGCAGCCCAGTGGAGAAAGTCGCGCTGCGTTCGAGCGTCCATGCATCCCTTCCGGCATCGTTGTTCCTCGGTCGCGTTGCTCCTCGATCGAACGTGTGGCCCGGCATGCTCCCTGGTCGCGCCTTGCCGGACAGGCGCCTGACCCGCGCTCGGTGCGCGGACTTTCGCCACGGGCCCCCAAGGACGGTGCAGGGGCGCTGCTATGCTGATCCGATCACGCGCGGACCGAATCGTGGTAGGTCTGGCCCGAAGTGCGGCGCGGACCGCTCCGGCTTTCCCGGCCCGGTTGGCCGCATTCTGGAATGGCGAAGTCCAATGGAAGGAGACCTGGGATGAGGAACCTGTCTGTCTGTCTGCTGGGGCGTGCGCTGCCCGCGCTCGCTTTCGTCTTGTGCGCATCCGCGGCCTGGGCACAGGCAACGGGCCAGTTGAGCGGCTTCGTCACGAATGACGAGGGAGGCGCCCTGCCGGGTGCCGCGGTCACGGTGACCAACGTGGCCACGAATCAGTCGCGCCTGGTGATGACCGGCCAGGACGGGTACTTCGCGGCGCCCCTGCTGCCGCCAGGGGAGTACAACGTGACGGCTGCGCTCGAGGGATTCGTCCAGTTGAGCCGGGAGGGCGTGCGGGTCAGCGCGGCCGAGACCGCCCGGATCAGCATGTCCCTGGCGGCAGGCGAGTTCTCGGCGACGATGACGGTGACCGGCGAGGCGCCGCTGATCGAGACCTCGAACGCCACCCTGGGCATCGTTGTGGACGAGGTGAAGATCGTCCGGTTGCCGCTCAACGGCCGGAACTTCACCCAGTTGGGCACCCTGATTCCGGGCGTGGTCGAGCCGCCGGCCCGGCTGGGCGGCGCCCGCGGAGACGCGGACGCGGCCATCCACGGTTTCGGCGCGGCGACCGCTGGCTTCAGCGTCAACGGCGTGCGCAACCAGTCGAACAATTTCCTGCTCGACGGCGCCTCGAACAACGACACCTTCAACACGGGCTTCATCCTGCGGCCGCCCCCCGACGCCATCGAGGAGTTCAAGATCCTGACCCACTCCTACACGGCGGAGTTCGGCAAGAGCGCCGGCTCGATCGTCAACGTGGTGACCAGGTCGGGCGGCAACAGCATGCGGGGGAGCATCTGGGAGTTCAACCGCGACGATTCGTTCGAGTCGCGGAACTACTTCTCGCCGCCGGATCAGGACAAGCCGACGCTTGAACAGGACCAGTTCGGCGGCAGCCTGGGCGGTCCGGTGATCACCGACAGGCTGTTCGGCTTCGGCTACTACGAAGGCTTCCGCAACACGCGCGGCACGACCCAGAACATTGCCGTCATGAGCGCCGCCCAGCGCATGGGGGACTTCTCCGGCGGGTCGACGATCATCGATCCGCTGACCGGCGAGCCGTTCCCGGGCAACGTGATTCCCGCCGACCGACTGAGTCCGATCGCAGTGCGGCTGATCGACGACTTCATGCCGCTGCCGAATGTCGGCGGCCGCTACATCGTGTCGCCGGACGTCGCGGATGATCGGGACCAGTTCGGATTGCGGCTCGACTACCGGATCACCGACGCGCAGAACGTGCTGCTGCGGATCCTGCGCAGTACGTCGGACCGCTTCGAGCCGCCCACGGTGCGGCCCATCGGCAACACCGCGGCGTCGACCCTGGACGACTACATGCTCTCGCATACGGCCGCCATCGGTTCGAACGCGTTCAACCAGGTCCGCGTGCTGTCGAGCATGATCGACGCGGAGCCGGTCGTGACCAGCGGCATCACGAACTCCGAGTACGGACTGAACATCCCCAACATCAACGAGCTCGCGATCGGTCTGCCGCAGTTCACGATTTCGGGTTTTCCGAGCATGGGGGACCGGAACCAGCCGTTCGTCAAGCGCGAGAACGAGGTGCAGCAGTTCACCGACGACTTCACCCTTCTCGCCGGCCGGCACACGATCAAGGCCGGGGTCGACATCCGCAACGAGAAGATGTTCATCGGCTTCATCAATCGGCCGAACGGCGACTACTTCTTCAGCGGCCGCCACACGGGCAGCGCCGCGGCCGACTTCCTGCTCGGCATGCCTTCGAGGTTCCGTACCGCGGTTCCCGGCGCGGACTCGATCAACGAGGGCGATGGCTGGCTCTACTCGTACTACGTGCAGGACGAGTTCCGGGTCACGCCGCGGATGACGTTGAACCTTGGTCTGCGCTACGAGCTGGCGGAGCCCTTCGAGGACACCGGCGACGCGCTGAACAGCTTCCGGCCGGGCCAGCAGTCGACGCGCTTTCCCGACGCGCCGACGGGACTCGTCTACCCCGGTGACGAGGGTGTGCCCGCGGGGACGTACGACACGGACACGAACAACTTCGCGCCGAGGCTGGCGTTGGCCTGGGATCCCGAAGGCAACGGCCGCTCGAGCGTTCGCGCCGGTTGGGGGCTGTTCTTCGACAGCATTCCCGGGCAGGGCGACTTCTTCCAGAACTCGGTCCTGGCGCCGCCCTTCAACCCGCTGCTGCAGCTCGATGCACCGCCGACCATCGTCAGCCTGGCCGACCCGCTCGCGAACCTCGAGGGAGGGCCCACCAGGTTCCCGCCGGGCATCATCTTCATCGGCTGGAGTTCGCATTTCACCACGCCGAACTATCAGCACTTCAACCTCACGTATCAGCGCCAGCTCGGACGGAACGTCGGCGTCGAGGTCGGCTACGTCGGCTCCCGGGGCCGGAACCTGCCGATCTTCATCGAAACCAACCCGAGGGTGGTCGAGCCGGACCAGACCACGCTCGGACCGCGCCAGTACCCGGCCTTCAGTCTGGTGCGGCCGACCTTCACGGTCGCCAAGTCCTGGTACGACGCGTGGCAGGCGAGTGTGCGCATGCGTCCGACGCGAGGGTTCAACTTCCTCTTCTCGTACACCTACGGCACGGCGGAGGATCACGTCTCGGGCCTCAACATCGGCGGCGAGGAGCGGCCGATCCTTCCCTTGGACCTGGAGCGCTCGAGCAGCGTCGATCAGGTGCTTGCGCGCGAGCGGGGCCCGGCGCTCTTCGATGTCAGGCACCGCCTGGTGCTCAGCTTCGGCTACGACCTGCCGATGCTCGAGGACCGGGGGGCGTTCGCCCGCGCCTTGTTCGGCAACTGGCAGGTCAACGGAATCCTGCAGTACCAGACCGGTTATCCCTTCCCGATCAGGGTCCGCGGCGACGACATCCGCGGGCTGACCTCCCGCCCGGACCAGGTCTGCGACCCCAACAGGGGCGCGCCGAACACGGTCGAGAAGTGGTTCAACACCGAGTGCTTCGTGCCGCTGACTGTGGCCGAGACGGCGACCCGGCGCGGCAACGCCGGCCGCAACATCCTCCGGGGCCCGGACTTCGAGCGCATCGACCTGTCGCTGATCAAGAACATCCCCGTAGGCGGCGACGACCGTTCGCTGCAGCTTCGGGTCGAGGCGTTCAACGTCTTCGACCGGGTCAACTTCGCCCAGCCGGGCAACCGGATCGGCGACCCGGACTACGGCATGGTCACCGCGACCAACGGAGACGGCCGGATCGTCCAGCTGGGCGTCAAGTACAACTTCTGACGCAGCGCCCGCTCCTCTGCCCAGCCGTGGCGAAAGTCACGCTGCGTTCGAGTGACCGGGCTGATCCCAGTTCGTGTTGACTTTGGCCGCGCCTTGCCGGACGGGCGCCCGACTCTCAGTTCGCCTCGGCCGCCCTTTGTCGATGGACATACCAGAGGTTGCGCGAGTAGACGAGGATGCCGCCGCTCTGGCCGACCATGAACACCGGCTCCCTGATCCAGATCGCGTAGCTCAGGAGCAGCAGTCCGCCGCCCAGGCTCAAGTACCAGAACACGATCGGGACGACGCTCTGCTGGCGCCGTTCGGTGGCGATCCACTGGACCAGGAAGCGGGAAGCGAAGAGGGCCTGACCGCCGTAGCCGACGGCTAGCCAGAGGTCTTGGGGCGTGAGTTCCGGCATGACGGGCTCTCCAGGGGGTGGCAGGTGGCGTTGACGGCGCGCCGGCGATACCAGGAGACGCCGAAGAGGTCCAGGACTCCGCGAAGGAAGCGGCCGCGAATGGTGTACTTGCTCTTGCCGTGGGTGCGGGGACGGTGTCCGACCGCGATCTCGGCGTATGTTCCTCCGTGCCGAAGCGCCAGCACGGGCAGGAAGCGGTGAAGACCGTCGAATGCGGGAAGATCGTCGAGCACGGTGCCGCGGTAGCCCTTGAGGGCGCAACCGATGTCCGTGCAGGGGTCGCCCAGGGCGAGGCGGCGGGCATGGTTCGAGACGCGGCTCGCAAGTCGTCGGAGCAGGGTGTCCCGTCGCCTGGCCCGGACGCCGGAGACGACGTCGTGATCCTCGAGCAGGGCGACGATGGCCGGAATGTCGGCGGGGTCGTTCTGCAGATCGGCATCCATCGTCACGATGAGCGGCGCCCTGGCGGCGCGCAGCCCGGCCAGCAGCGCCGCTGACTGACCGCCGTGCCGATCCAGGCTCAGGGCCCGGACGCTTGCGTCTTCTGCGGCCACTGCAGCGAGTTCCTCGCGGCTGCTCCTGCCACTCAGATCGTCGACGAGGATCAGCTCGTAGTCGAAGTCGGTTGCCGCCAGCACGGAGGCGGTCTCGGCCGCCAGACGCTTCAGGTTGCCCGCTTCGTTGAAGACCGGCGCGACGATCGAGAGCTTTGGCGGCATGGCGGTCTCAGGGTGCGATCCTAGCCCCAGCCTTGTCGGACCGTGGCGGAAGTGCCGCAGCCTCCGAACGTCCGCGCAATCCGGATCCGGCATCGTCGCTCCCTCGTTGCTTCCTCGTCGCGCCTGCCGAACGGGCGCCTGGCCGCTCTCGGTGATACGCCGACTTCAGACGGGCTGCCAGCGCTGCCGGTTTCCTGTCCGCGTGCAGCCCTGGCTGGTCGAGCTGACGGCTGCCGAACCGAAGACCGAGAACACCAGGTCGCGAACTGCTTCACATTCCCGGCGGCTGCCGCTGATACCCTCTCGGCCCGTGCTGCTCATCGTGCGCCATGGCGAGACCGGCGCGAACGTCGCCCGGATCGTCCAGTTGCCGGAGACGCCGCTCAACGATCGTGGTGTGGCTCAGGCGGCGCGGCTGGCGGCGCGGCTCGCGATGCGCCAGCGGAAACGGCCGATCGGGCAGGTGGTGGCGAGCGATCTTCGGCGGGCCGAGATGACAGCCGAGCCGGTCGCCGAGGCCCTGGGGCTGCCCGTGGTCATCGAGCCGTTGCTCGCCGAGCGCAACTTCGGCGACTTGCGAGGTCGGGCGTACGCCGACATCGGTCTCGACATCATGAAGGCCGGATACGCGCCGCCTTCAGGGGAGGACTGGCCGTCTTTCCACAGACGTGTCGATCAGGCGTGGAGCAGGATCCGCGAGCTCGCCCGGCAAGCGAAGGGCGACAGCGTCTTTGTCACACACGGCCTGGTCTGCCACTCCCTGACCCTGCGTCACCTGCATCTCGGCTGCGGCGTGGAGCAGCCGGACCGTTGGGGGAACACCTCGGTCACGCACGTGGAGGCTCGGCCGCCGTGGAGGGCGACCCGAATCAACTGCTGCGACCACCTGGACGCGGCGACCGCAGACGGCGGTCGGATGTCGGGCATCTGACGGTCCAGGCCGGCCCCGTCGGAACCGGTCAACCGATTCGTCGCGCTGCGCCGCCGTCGGGTTCCCTCCGACCGGTCCGCGCCAGGAGGCCCGGTCCGGCGCTCGGGTAGAATCTGCCCTTCGGCCTCCGGGAAGAACCGGAGTGGTTTCCGGGTTGGACAGTCCGACGGTCGAGACTGTTAGCGTCCTGCTGCGTGCGGTGCAGTCTCTGCTCGCCTTGGCTGGAGCCCGCAGATCCGTTCCTCCATCCAGACAACGACCGATACGGACTCGATCGACATGACCGTGGACCCCTGCGAGACCGTTCCCTCCGACCAGCTGCCGGCGCCCGGGATGGCGCCGGTCACTGCCGCTGCGGCCGCTCCCGGTGTCGGCGAAGAGCTCCGGCTCGAGATCGCGAACCAGGCGGACCTGCTGCAGCGCGTCCGCATGGAGGTGGGCAAGGTCATCGTCGGCCAGACCTACATGATCGACCGCCTCCTGATGGCCCTGATCGCGGATGGACACGTCCTGATCGAGGGGATTCCCGGCCTGGCCAAGACGACCGCGATCAAGACGCTCTCGCAGGCTGTCGAGACCGGCTTTTCCCGCATTCAGTTCACGCCCGATCTGCTGCCCGCGGATCTGCTGGGCACCCAGATATACCGTGTGGATCAGCACGACTTCCAGGTCAGGCAGGGGCCGATCTTCACGAATCTGCTGCTTGCGGACGAGATCAACCGGGCTCCCGCGAAGGTCCAGAGCGCCTTGCTCGAGGCGATGCAGGAACGTCAGGTCACCTTGGGCGACGAGACCTTCGACCTGCCCGATCCGTTTCTGGTGCTGGCAACCCAGAACCCGATCGAGCAGGAAGGCACGTATCCGCTGCCAGAAGCCCAGGTCGACCGGTTCATGCTCAAGTTGCGCGTGGACTACCCGAGCCGGGAAGAAGAACGGGAGATCATGCGCCGGATGTCCCGGCGCGAGCGGCCGGACGTTGCGGCGGTGGTGCGTCCGGATGACATCCGACGGGCGCGGGACGCGGCCGACGCGATCTACCTGGACCCCAGGGTCGAGGAGTACATCGTCGATCTGGTGTTCGCGACTCGGCAGCCGGCAGAAGTCGGACTCGAACGCCTGGAGCCGCTGATCGAGTACGGGGCGTCCCCGCGCGCCACGATCTTCCTTGCCGCGGCTGCTCGTGTGCAGGCCCTGATGTCGGGCCGGGCCTACGTGACGCCGCAGGACGTGAAGACGGTGAGCCCCGATGTCCTGAGGCACCGCGTGCTGGTGTCGTACGAGGCGGAGGCGCGCGATCTCGCTGCGGACGATCTGATCCTGGAGATCATGGGCACGGTGGACGTTCCCTGAGGCGATCGATGTGGTTCTTCCGGCGTCACGAATCCGCGGGGCAGGAGCGGCAGCAGGCAACGCGCTCGTCCGGCTTTCTGGCGCCTGAGCTGCTGGCGCGGATCAAGGCGATCCAGCTTCGCACCCAGCGCCTGGTGACCGACGCCCTCGCGGGGGAGTACCACAGCGCCTTCAAGGGGCGGGGCATGGAGTTCGAGCAGGTGCGCGAGTACACGCCGGGCGACGACATCCGCCACATCGACTGGAACGTGACGGCGCGCATGTCGAGTCCCTTCGTCAAGGAGCACCGGGAGGAGCGGGAGCTGACGGTCATGCTGATCGTCGATGTCAGTTCGTCGGGCGCCTTCGGCACGGCCCGGAAGCAGAAGCGGGAGGTCGTTGCGGAAGTCGCCGCCGTGCTTGCCTACCTCGCGATCCAGAACAACGACCGCGTGGGGATGATCATCTTCTCGGACCGGATCGAGCACTTCATTCCGCCCAAGAAGGGACGCTCCCACGTCTGGCGCGTGATTCGGGAGGTGCTGAGCTTCCGTCCTACTGGCCGGGGCACCGATCTCGACGGCGCTCTGGATTACCTGGGCCGCGTCGTGCCGCGCCGGTCGGTGGGATTCGTGATCTCGGATTTCCTGGACGAGGGCTTCGCAGAGCGCTTGCGGGTAGCGGCTAGACGTCACGACCTGACCGCGATCCGCGTCCTCGACCATCGCGAGGTCGAGCTGCCGAGGCTGGGACTCGTCGAACTCGAGGACGCGGAGACCGGTGAGACCATCGTCATCGACACGGCGAGTCGGCGGGTGTCGGAGAGCTTCGCCCGCCTGGCCCGGGAGGATCTGGCGCGGCGATCGGAGCAGTTCCGTCAGGCCGGCGTCGGCGAGATCCAGGTCTGGGCGGACCGTCCGTGGATCGATCCGATCGTCCGCTACCTGCGGGCGCGCGAACGGACGGTGCGGGTGTAGCAGCCGTGCGTGGTCCTGCTCGGTCCCGTTGCCGCCGGCTTACGCGGACGGTTCTCGCCGCGGCGGTCCTGCTGCTGCCTTCCCTCTTCGCGTGCGCCGCCGAGGAACAGGCCGGCAGCGACGAGGCGCCGAAGCCGCCCGCCGAGCTGCGGGCCGCGGTCGACCGTTCCACCGCCACGACGGGCGACCTGATCACCTGGGAGGTGGAGGTCGAGCGCGACCCGGAGGTGAACGTCGATCTGCCTGATCCCGGAATCGACATCGCGGGCTTCCGGATGGTCGACCTCGGCCAGGATCCGCCGCGGACGCTTGCTTCCGGCCGGATTCTGGAACGCCGCTGGTTCAGGCTCCGCGCCGACCTGGTCGGCTCCTACGTGCTGCCGGGCATCTCCGCTGGCTACAGCGGTCCCGGCGGTGATCGGGGAGAACTGCGGACACCGGAGATCCCGGTTGAAGTCGAGTCGGTGCTGCCGGCGGACGGCGCCGGGATGACGGACATTCGCGACATCAAGCCGCTGCGGCGGGTCGACACCGGCAGGCAGCGGCTGTTGTGGCTCGGACTTGCCGTCGCTCTTCCCGGCTTGGCGTTGGCGTTGTGGTGGTGGTCGCGCCGGCGACGGGAGAGAGGAGACGAGGCTTCGGAAACGCCCCCGATTCCGCCCTGCGAGCTGGCGATCCAGGAGCTGCAGCGGCTGCGTCGCACCGACTTCTCGAATCTGCGAGAGCTGCGCCGGTACTATTTCGCCGTCTCGGCGGTCGTCCGGGAGTACGTCGAAGGTCGCTTCGGCCTGAACGCGACCGATCTGACGACGGAGGAGATCCTGGGCCGGTTGGCGCTGATCCGGCTCGATCCGCACCAGGCGAGGCGTCTGGAGCGATTCCTGGTCGCCACGGATCAGGTCAAGTTCGCAGCCCGCCTGCCCTGGCCGGAGGACATCGAACGCACGTACGAGCAGGCCGTGGACTTCGTGCACGCCACACGGCTCGGCGAGGATGGCGATGAGCCTGGCGCCGGCCGGGAGGAAGTCCCTTCCGAGCCTGACCGCAAGGGGAGGGCGGCATGACGGAACAGCTCCTGTTTGCCGATGCCCGCTGGCTCGGGGTGCTCCTGCCGCTGTACGTGATCTGGGCGCTTGTGTGGTGGCTTCGCCCGCGCATGCGGCAACTGACGAGGTGGAGCGGTTTCCCGATCGGGCGCGCGGCGCCGGCTCGAGCCGCCGTGGCCTACTCGTCCCTCGTGCATGCGCGTCGGTCCGCACGCTCGGGAACGCTGACCGTTCGCCGTCTGGTGTCGGCGCTGCGTCTGGTCGTCGTCGCCCTGGTGCTGCTCGCCCTGATGCGTCCACAGACCGGCCGCGCGCTCACCGAGGTGAGCACGGAGGGCATCGACATCGTGCTCGTGATCGACACTTCGGGCTCCATGAGGGCGCTCGATCTCGATGCGCACGAGCGCTCGCTCAGTCGCCGCAGGGATCGGCTGGAAGTGGCCAAGGGGGTGGTCGAGACGTTCATCGAGCAAAGGCCGAACGATCGCATCGGCCTGGTGGTGTTCGGCGAGGAGGCCTTCACCCAGTGTCCGCTGACGCTCGACCACGGCATCGCCGCGACCTTTCTCGAACAGTTGGAGATCGGCATGGCGGGGGACGCCACGGCCATCGGATCGGCGGTCGGGGTGGCAACCAGGCGACTCAAGGACTCGGAGGCCGAATCGAAAGTCGCGGTCCTGCTGACGGATGGGCGGAGCAACGCCGGCGCCTTGACGCCGATGCGGGCTGCCGAAGCGGCCGCCGCGCTCGGCGTCAAGCTCTACACGATCGGCGTCGGCACCCGCGGTCAGGCGCCGATCGTCGTCGAGACGCGGTTCGGTCCGCGGGTGGTCCACGAGGACGTGGAAATCGACGAGGACACCCTGCGGCAGATGGCGACAGTCACCGGCGGCGCCTACTTCCGGGCCGAAGACGTGGCGGGGCTGGAGGAGATCTACGAGCGGATCGACGAACTCGAGAAGACCGAGATCACGCAGGAGTCCTACATGGAGTACGAGGAGCGGTTCGCGTGGCTGGTGACGCCGGCCGTGTTTCTGCTCCTGCTCGAAGTGATGTTGCTCGACACCCGCCTGAGGAAGCTGCCGTGAGGACCAGCCGAGGGAAGTCCGGCCGGGTCCGGGGCCGTCGCGAACACGGGTACGGAACGCTGCTGTTCCTGGCGCCGGCCGCGTTCCTCGTGCTCGGTTGCGAGGTCCGCACCGGCCGCCCGGATGCGCTCTGGCTGCTGTGGCTGGGACCGGGCCTGCTGCTCTTCCACGTGTACGCGTTCCGTGCCCGTGCCCGGTTGCTTGGCCGCCTTGCCTCGCGCGAGATGCTGCCGTTTCTGGTTGCCGGTGTCAGCCGGCCCAGACGTCGTCTGAAAGCGTGCCTCGTGCTGGTTGCACTGGTTGCTCTGGTGGCGTCTCTTGCCCAGCCGCGCTGGGGCTTCGTCTGGGAAGAGGTCCGCCGGGAAGGGGTCGACATCGTGGTCGCGCTCGATGTCTCGGACTCCATGCTCGTGCACGACGCGGAAGCCGGCGGCGAACTCAGCCGCCTCGAACGCGCCAGGCGGGAGATCGCCGACCTGCTCCGGCGTCTGGAGGGCGATCGCATCGCCCTGGTGGCCTTTGCCGGCGAGGCCTTCCTGGAACTGCCGCTCACCCTGGACTACTCGGCGGCTGCTCTCTTCCTGGAGGCCATGGAGCCGGATCTGATTCCGACCAAGGGCACGGCGATCGGCGAGGCGCTTCGGGTCTCGCTCGATGCGTTCGACCGAGTCGCGTCGGTCGGCTCGCGACAGTCGCGAGCCGTGATCCTGATGACCGACGGCGAGGATCATCTGGGCGACGCGCAGCAAGTCGCCGAGGTCGCCGCAGCGGCCGGCGTGCGCGTGTTCGCGATCGGAATCGGTCGGGACGAAGGCGCGCCCATCCCCAGGGAGGGCGGTGGTTTCCGGACCGACCGGCGGGGAGAGATCATCCTGAGCCGGCTGGACGAGGCGGCGCTGCAGCGGATCGCACTGACCACAGGCGGCCGCTATGTCCGCTCGGTGACCGGCGATGTCGACCTGGAACAGATCTACGCCCAAGGCATCAAGGCGCGGCTCGAAGACCAGGAGCTCGGCTCCAGCCGCCGCCAGCGCTGGCAGGAGCGGTTTCAGTGGCTGCTTGTCGTTGCCCTGGCCGCGCTGATGCTGGAGCCGCTGATCAGCGATGGGCTGCGGCGCCGCGCCGGGACGTTCGAGGGAGGCGACCATGCTGTCGTCTGACGCCCTGTGCCGGGTGGTTCTCGCCGTGTGGGCCCTGGTGCTTCCCGCCGCCTTGGCTGCACAGCCGCCGGTCGGGCCGCCGCCGCAACCTGCGACGAGTTCGCCGGTGCCGGGGACGCCGCCGGTGGAGTACACCTCGCCTTACGAGGCGTTTGACGCCGGAGCCTATGCGCAGGCTCTCGACGGCTTCCTGGATCGGCAGACGGAGAGGCCCGACGACCCGGAACTGAACCTCAACGTCGGCGCCGCGCACTACAAGCTGGACGACTTCGCGGCCGCCGACACCCAGTTCTACCGGGCCGCGGCGACGGGCGACGACGAGCTCCGGGCGCAGGCTCTCTACAACCTAGGCAACAGCGCCTATCGCCAGGGCAAGCTGGGTGACGCGATCGATTTTTACAAGGCCTCCCTGGAGGCGAACTCGGACGATCTGGACACCAAGTTCAACCTGGAGTTCGTGCGAGAGGAGCTCGAGAAGCAGGAGCAGCAGCAGAACCAGAGCGGTCAGGAACAGGAGAGCCAGGAGGGCGCCGCGCAGCGCCGGCAGCAGTCGGAGGACTCGGATCAGGGCGGGGGCGAGCAGCCCGAAGACCGGCAGGATGGCGAGGGTTCCGAGGATTCGGATCGCGACGGGCTCAGCGACGACCTGGAGCGCAGCGCGGAGAACCCCACCGATCCTCGGAATCCGGACAGCGACGCCGACGGAGTGCCCGACGGCCAGGAGGACCGGAACCGGAACGGCCGGGTCGATCCGGGTGAGACGGATCCCAACCGCCGGGACAGCGACGGTGACGGCATTCCCGATGCGGCGGATGCGCCGGTCGGGGGGGACGGCTCGAATCCCGGCAATCAGGACGGCTTCGAGCAGCCGCCGCCGGGCATGACGCCCGAGGAGGCCGAACGCCTCCTTCAGGCACTCGAGGAAGGCCGCCTCGACCCCGATCGTCGCGGTCAACGCAGGCGCGGCAACAGACAGGCGAAGGACTGGTAGTCGATGGATGGCGGACGACGACCGCTCGATCGATCCGGCAGCCGGCGCTCCGCGGTTCTCGGCTGGTCTGCGGTCCTGTGCGCGTCGCTGGCGGTCCTGCTCGGGGCCATGCCGGCCGAAGCCCGGAGACAGGGGGCGATACGGGTCACGGTGGACCGCAATCAGGTCACTCTCGGAAGCCAGATCTACCTGACCATCCGCATCGACGGCTCCCCGGACCAACCGCCGAGACTGCCGGAACTGCCGGACTTCCGGGTCGTGTCGCGTGGTGAACAGCGCGACTTCCAGCTCATCAACGGCAGGTCCAGCACCAGCACTTCGTACAACTACCTTCTGATTCCCGTGCGGGTCGGCACGTTCGAGATCGGCCCGGCCGTCGCCATGGTCAACGGCGCGGAAGTCAGGAGCCAGCCGTTCACGGTCGAAGTCACGGCAGCCGAGGAAGCCGGCGCCGAGCACGACAGGGATCTCTTCGTCGCCGCGTCCGTCTCCACCGACCAGCCGTGGCAGGGGCAACAGGTGATCTACACCTGGCGCTTCTACAGCCGAGTGCGGGTCGGCAAGGGCTCGATCGAGGAAATGGACTTCGGCGGCGACGTGGTGGCCGAGGATCTGGGAGAAGTGCGTCAGTTCACGACCGCCATCGACGGCGTCGAGTACTCGGTGAACGAAGTGCGCAAGGCGCTCTTCCCGCAGCGCGCCGGTGAGATCGTGCTGCCGCCGACCCGTCTGGCTGTGGAGGTGCTGGTGGAGGATCAGCGTCGGCAGAGCCGGCCGCGCAGCATCTTCGACGACTTCGACAGTCTTCTCGGGCGCGGCGGGCGCTGGACGACGAAGTACCTGCTCACGGAGCCGCTGACTCTCGAGGTGAGGCCGCTGCCGCCTGCGCCGGACGGCTGGAAAGGTCTGGTCGGGGAGTTCGACGTCCACGCCTCGTTGAGCAGGCGCGAGCTGCAGGTGGGGCAATCGGCCACTCTCGAGGTGCAGGTCGGAGGCGCCGGCAACGTGCAGCTCCTGACCGAGCCCGGTTTCCCGGAACTGCCGGCGTTCAAGGTCTATCCGGACCAGCCGGACGCGAGCATCGACCGCAGCGGACGCCGGCTTGTCGGGCGCAAGGTGTATCGGAGGGCTCTGGTGCCGCTGGTTGCCGGACCCCTCGACATTCCGCCGATCGATCTCGTCTACTTCGATCCCGAGCCTGGCGAGTACGTGACTCGATCCACGAACCGCCTCGATCTGGACGTCGCGCCGGCGGAGGGCGAGGAGGAACTCATGCTCACCGAATCCCTGGCGCCGACCACGGGAAAGGTCGCGGTACGGATCCTGGCCGATGACATTCTGCCGATTCGCCGGACGGCCGCCGGCATCGTCTCGGCGGATCCTCGGGGCTGGCGTCTGTGGAGCTGGATCGCCTGCGGCGTGCTGCCGCCGCTCATCTACTTCTCCCTGCTGGTGCACCGCCGGCGCGAACTCCGCTACGCCGCCGACACGACGCTGCGCCGCCGGCAGCGGGCGCTGCGCGACGCCTTGTCGGCGGCAAGGAAACTCCGTTCCGGTGCAGGGCCCGCTGCTGCGGCGGATGCTTCCCGGATCGTGCGTCGGTACATCGGCGACAAGCTGGGCATGGAGGGCGCGGCCCTGACGCCGTCGGAGGCAGAGAGCGCCCTGGTCCGGGCCGGTGTGGAAGGCGAACTGGCGGCGCGCTGCCGGGAGCAACTCGATCGACTCGAGGCCGCTCAGTACGGCCTGGCCGCGGTGGCGGGCGGCGGCGGGTTGGCGGCGGAGACCGGCATCGAGGCTCTGAGCCATCTGGTCAGGGCGATCGACAGGCAGATCCGCGGGCGGCGGACATGAGTCGTCTCGCGCTCCTGGTGGTGTTCGGAGTGGCCGCTGCGGTTCCGGGATTCTCCCGGGACGAGGAGCTGGCGGTGGTCACCGAGGCCCAGGCGACCGACGGAGCTCCGGCGGCCCCGGAGCCTGCCGAACTCTGGGTCAACGGGAACGCCGCCTACGAGGCCGGCGACTTCGAGCGAGCAGTCGCCCTCTACCGCGAAATGCAGGCGATGGGGGTCGATAACGGTCATCTGCACTACAACCTCGGCAACGCCTACCTGCGGGCCGGCGAACTCGGACGGTCGATTGCCTCCTATCGGCGCTCGCTGGTGCTGCTGCCGCGGGACGAGGACGCCCATGCGAATCTGACGTTCGCTCGCCGCAGCGCCCGCGATGAGATCGCGCCGCCGGAGCCGCCGGTGCTACTGCGCACCGTGCTGTTCTGGCACTACAGCCTGGCGCCGGAAGAAACCCTGAAGAGCGCGGCGCTGGTTGGTCTCGGCTTCTGGGCCGTGCTTGCCCTGCGGCTCTATCGTCCGGCTTCCGAGGTGCTCCGCTGGTCCGCCGCCTGCCTGCTGGTGGTCGGGCTTGCTCTGGGCGGCTCGCTCGCAGGGCACGCGGCGTTCGACACCGTCATCGCGGTCGTCCTGCCGCAGGAGATCGATCTCCACGCTGCCGCCGGCGAGGGCTCGGTGGTCCGTTTCCGCCTGCACGCCGGCACCGAGGTTCGGGTCATCGAACAGCGCCCGGAGTGGCTGCGCATCGAGCTGCCGGACGGCCAGAGGGGCTGGTCGAAGCGTGAGTACCTGGAGCTCGTCGAATAGGTCGACCAGATCCGCCAACCTGCCGCGGACTCCATGTGCGGGGCCAGCGCTTCTGTTCCCCAGCCCGCCAGGCCCTCCAGACCTGCCTCACCGGGAACGGACTGACCGCAGCGTCCGCTCCCTCGCCGCGAAGGGCCGCTGGACGATCTCGAAGAAGGCGGCCAGGAACCGGAACGTCAGGCCCCAGACGACGTGCCGGTCGGGATTGCCGACGACGACGCCGGGGAAGCTCGCTTCGGGATACGGCGGATGCCGATACCCAATGACCCGGGAACGCTCCTCGAACCAGACCAGGGGCACCCAGAACGCGTCGGCGACTTCGTGGTTCAGGAGCAGGTCGTTGCCCCTGTCCGCGTCCACCTCGTAGACGAATGCCGCGATCCGGAGCAGGGGTCCCTGGCCGGCGCGCTGCCCGGTCTGATCGTCGAGCCGGCCGATCGGACGGGCGTCTTCCAGGGACAGACCGACCTCCTCGACGGTCTCGCGTTCCGCGGTGTGCCGGAGATCGCGGTCCGTCTCGTCGTGTCGGCCGCCGGGGAACGCCATCTGGCCGGACCAGGGGTCGGACGGCTTGCGGGCGCGCTCGATGAGGAGCGTCTGGGGGCCCGCCGGAGATGGGCGGAGAACCATCGCCACGCTGGCCTCGAACGCGGCCGTCGGCAGGATCCGCGGTTCGTGCACCGCCAGCCGTCTGCGGATGTCGGCGCTGTTCACTGCGTCATGGCGGCCCGGATCGAGGCGGCCGTGCCGGCGCCGGTGGCTGTCGGCGCACTCCGGCTGGACGCCGAACGCCGTTCTGCCGCAGCTTGCATGGGGCCGCTGCCTTCTCGCATTCCGCTGCTGAGGAAGCGCCCGTTCCCTTCGGCGTCGACGCTCGCCAGGCGTCCCGGTTCGGCTTCCTGCTCGGTACGATCTCCGGTAGGGCGACACCCCTCCGACGAGGCCGCACAATGGCGATCGGCGTTGCGCACGGACCGAATCTCGACGAGGCGGGTCGTTGCTACGCGCCGAACGTCGCCTTCAGCCAGTCGATCAGTACGCGGTTGAACTCTTCGGGCTGCTCCTGCTGGGTCCAGTGACCGCAGTCCCTGATCGTGTGCTTGTCGATGTTCGGTACCAGGGCCTCGATGCCGTCGGCGGCGGAGGGCGGCAGCACGACGTCGTTCTCGGCTCCGATGTAGAGGCAGGGCTGCTCGATCCGCTCGTCGATGCCCTTCATCAGCTCCCAGTTGCGGTCGATGTTCCGATACCAGTTCACGCCGCCGGTGAAACCGGTGCGTTCGTAGGCGGCGACGAAATGGGCGAGTTCTTCTTCGGTGAGCAGGAGTTCACCGGGCAGGTCGTCCACCGTGCCGTGCCTGATCTGCTCGAGCAACTCGAACTTCCGTTCCGGAGCGTCGGCGGGGAGCTTGTTGAACTCCTCGGCGTTCCAGGCGCCGCGGCGCATGAAGGTGCGGAAGGTCTTCTCGGTGTCTGCTTCCAGTACGGCTTCCGCCTTGTAGGGCTCCTGGAAGGCGACCACGTAGTTGTCCTCGCCGCGGAAGCGGCGGAGAAGTTCGATCGGCGGTTGCGCCGGCTGGGGACCCGTGGGGGTGTTCACGCCGACCACGCCCAGGACGCGGTCCGGGTGCAGTCTCGGCATGGTCCAGACCACGGCGCCACCCCAGTCGTGGCCGACAAGGACCGCCTTCTCGATGCCGCGGGCGTCCAGAAGGCCGACCAGGTCGGCACAGAGTTCCCGTATGTCGTAGGCCTCGATCGCCAGGGGAAGCTGGCTGTTGCCGTAGCCGCGCTGGTCGGGCGCCAGGGCACGGAAGCCTGCTGCGGACAGGGCCGGCAACTGGTGGCGCCAGGAGTAGGCGAGCTCCGGGAAGCCGTGGCTGAGGACGATCGGCAGTCCTCGGGTCCCGGCTTCGTGCACGGCCATTCTGAGGCCGCCGTTGGTGCGGATGTAGCGGGGTTCCGGCCAGGACGGGAGCTTCTGGCCGGCTGCTGCTGCCTTGCCCGGTCTGGCGGCGAGCGAGGCGGCGCCTGCGGCCGAACCGGCGATCAGGGTGCGTCGGGTCATGGGTGCGTCGGAGCTGCTGGCATCGTCGCTGTTGGTCATCGCCGGAATCGTAGCCGACAGTCGGGTTGTCGGCGCGAACTGCCGCCCGGCCGCAATGCGCTCACAAGGGCGCGTTCTCTGCCTGCGACGCCCGGCAGGACGCTGACGCTCGATGGTGGTTGCCGGTCAATGGCCGAGGCAGTCGTCGATTCAGGGCGTCGGGGCCGGCGGCCAGGGCCTGGTGCGGATCACGCGTCCGACGTCGCCTGGTGCTGCAATCGGACGTTGCAGGGACAGGACTTCGTTCATCCGCTCGTGGATCTCGGGCGGAAAGGGCGTGCTGCGCCGGGTGTCCAGGTCGATGTGGATGCTCAGCAACTCGTGCGTCGCGGCGACGTGGCCTTCCTCGGCGTGCGTCATGCGCATGAAGGTGTGGTACTTCCTGTCATCGAAGCCGAGAAGCTCCGCCTCCACGGCGATGGGAGCGCCCACGGGCAGTTCCCGCAGCCAGGTGAGGTGGCTGTCGATCGAGAACGTAGAGCGACGATTGGTCTTGCGGTAGTTCCGGTCGATGCCCAGGAAGGCTGTCCACGGGCCGGTGGCGTCGTCGAACACCACGAGGTAGTAGTCCGCGTTCATGTGGCCGTTGTGGTCGATCCACTCCGGCAGGACCGTTCCGGTCCAGAACTGCTGTGACGTGTTCATCTCTGCTGTGACGTACTCGTCGCCGTTCGCGCATCGACAGGACCGCGCCACGTCGCGGCGTGCGAGTCTAGCCGCCAGTGGCAGGAGTCGCGCTGCGTCCGGTCTTGTCCCAGGAGCGAGGCGCCGTCCAGAGTCCGCAGCCGTTCGATGTCGAGTTGCAGGATCATCCTCCGATGATCCCCGACACCTGCTTCAGGCTCATCTCTCGTGGGATTGACACCGCTGCTTCAGGCTCATCTCTCATGGGACAAGACTGGACCAGCCTAGTCCCATTCAAAGATGAGCCTGAACGGCGGTTGTTCGGGAGTCGAGTCGGGGCGAGAGCGTCGGGGCAGTTTTCAGGACTGCTGATCGGAGCAAGGCGGAGATCAGCACCAGAGACCAGCGGTAGCGCGGGGACCGCGAGGCGGCGGTCGAAGTGCGCGGAGTGAGTGTCGTGTTCGGCCGTTGGCGGGTTCCGTTTCGCGGGATGCCGGGGGTGTTCGCTCATGCGACGGCGTCGCGGCGTCGGATCTCGGCGAAGAGCGCGGCGAGAGCCTCGTTGACTGCCTTGGCGGCGGCGAGGTCGTCGATGGCCAGGGCCTGACGGTCGAGCTGCTCGAAGGTGACGCCGGGCCGCAGGTACCGCGCGGCGCCGTCGAGGGACTTCAGCTTGAAGTAGGGCGTGGTGACCTTCTCGAAGGGGTAGGTCTTGCGCACGCGCCCCCTGGCGTCCCGCGTCTCGACGGGGAAGTGGCAGCACCGGTGGTAGTTGAGGAAGGGGGCGAGCACGTCGCGCAGGAAGCGGTCGACGAGGGCTGCGTGATGGCGGGGAATGTGGTCGTGGCCGAGGTAGCGCCGCACCACCGATGCGTTCTTGCTCTCGACCAGGGCGTTGTCGTTGCAGCGCCTCGGGCGGGACTTCGTGAACTCTTCGACGTGCAGCCTGTTCAGCAGCGCGGCGACCTTGTGGTTGACGAACTCGGAGCCGTTGTCGACATGGAAACCCTTGACGTTGAAGGGGAAAGCCTCGATCGCGCCTTGCAGAGCCGGGATCAGGAACCGCTCCGATATGCCCTCCGTGGCGGCCACGAACTCGTACTGCGTGACCTCGTCCACGAGATTGATCTCGTACAGGCCCTTTCTGCCATCCAGGTCGCCCTGATGCACCGTGTCCACGCGCAGATAGCCCGGCCGACCGGCGGGATGAGGCTTGCGGCGCTCCCCGATGCGCACCCGGGTCGGCCGCGTCTTCACCACCGTCAGACGACGGCGGCGGTACGTCACGGACTGGCGAAGACGGTACAGATGGCTGTGGGAGAGTCCCGCCAGACGCCTGAACCGCGCATCGCCGTGCACCTCGTACTGACGCTGCATCGTGCGCCGCGTGACAGCGCCGGACGGACCGCACGGACCGCACGGACCGGACAGGGACTCGTCGACCTCGGCCAGCAGACGGATGTCCTCCTTCGTGTAGCGACGGCGGAACGGACGCTTCGGACCCCGCCGCCGGTCCTCGATGCGCCCGGTCTCCCGGTACTGGGTGATCAGACGCGCCGTCTGAGCCCGGCTGAATCCCGTCACCTTGATCAGGAACCGCCGCACCAGACCCTTGTCCGACCGCGGCAGCCGCAGGTACCGGGAACGCACCAGGAACCGCCGCACGAAAGCGTAGGCATCGGCCCGCTCCACGAACCGGAAGTCGACCGGCGTGCTGCCGGCCATGAAATCGCGGACCTCGTCCAGGGTCCGCAGCCGTTCGATGTCGAGTTGCAGGATCATCCTCCGATGATCCCCGACACCTGCTCAGGCTCATCTCTCGTGGGATTGACACCGCTGCTTCAGGCTCATCTCTCATGGGACAAGACTGGACCTTGACTTCCGCCTGCCAGAACACGCAGAATCCGCCTCGCGCCGATCACGTTGTTGTGGCCGTGCACTGCGTCTACTCCCTCGTCATGATGCACGCGACACACGCCTTCGCCCTGGCTGGCGCCTCACGGGTCACGCCGTCGCCGGTCAGGCGGCTCGAGCGGCCGAGCGCGAAGCCTCGGCTGCAGTACTGCGTGAAGCCCTGGCTGCAGGACTGGATGCGTACCGCCTAGCTGCCCGACACAGAGACCCTTTTCCGGCCGGCCATCCAGTTCAGGGATGCGCCGGCCTTGTTGTATCTGGAGTCCACATCCATGCGCTCCCACCCGGCGATCATCGAATCGACCCTGCGCGAAGGCGAGCAGTTCGCCAACGCCTTCTTCCACAGCGACCAGAAAGTCGAGATCGCGAGCCTCCTGGACGCGTTCGGCGTCGAGTACCTCGAGCTCACCTCGCCGGCGGCGAGCCGTTGCAGCAGGGACGACTGCGAACGGGTGGCGCGCCTGGGCCTGCGGGCCAAGGTGCTGACTCATACGCGCTGTCACATGGGCGACGCGAAGCTGGCGCTCGAGACCGGTGTCGACGGCATCGATGTCGTCATCGGGACCTCCCGCCATCTGCGGGAGCACTCGCACGGCAAGAGCATGGACCAGGTGATCGAAACGGCGATCGAGGTTGTCGAGTACATCCGCTCGCACGATGTCGAGGTCCGCTTCAGCACCGAGGACTCCTTCCGCAGCGAGCGCAGCGACCTGATCCGCGCCTACCGGGCCGTGGACGCGGCAGGTGTGAACCGTGTGGGCGTGGCGGACACCGTCGGCGTGGCCAGCCCCGGCCAGGTCCATGACCTGGTGCGGTGCCTGCGGCAGGAAGTGGATTGCGACATCGAGTTTCACGGCCACAACGACACCGGTTGCGCGGTGGCCAACGCCTTCTGCGCCCTCGAGGCGGGCGCCACTCATGTCGACACCTCGGTGCTGGGGATCGGCGAACGGAACGGCATCACGCCTCTCGGGGGCCTGGTGGCGCGCCTCTACGTCGAGGATCCCGTGAGCGTCCGCTCGCGCTACGATCTGCCGCTGCTGCGCGAGATCGAGAACCACGTCGCCTCGCTGGTCGAGGTCGACGTGCCGTTCAACAACTGCATCACCGGCTACACCGCCTTCACCCACAAGGCCGGCATCCACGCGAAGGCCATCCTCAACGATCCCTCGAGCTACGAGATACTCGATCCGGCCGACTTCGGGCTCGACCGGTACGTCCACGTCGCCCACCGCCTGACCGGATGGAATGCGATCAAGTCCCGGGTCGAGCAGTTGCGTCTGTCGCTCACCGACGCCCAGATCAAGGAGATCACGGCGCACATCAAGGCTCTGGCGGACGAGAAGCCTCTCAGCCTCTCAGCCTCTCCGACGTCGACACGCTGCTGCGCAGCTTCCACGCGGCTGCGCCGGCGGCCGGATGAGCGAGCAAGGTCGGCCGGCCGACATGGCCCGCACCTTTGCGCAGAAGGCTCTGGCTCGGGCCAGCGGCCGTGCGTCGTGCGCCGTCGGCGAGATCGTCGATGTGCGCCCGGACATCGTTCTCAGCCACGACAACACGGCGCCGATCGCCGAGATCTGGCGGCAGTTCGGTCAGGCCCGGGTCGCGATCCCGGAGCGGATGGCAGTCACCCTCGACCACGCCGTGCCGGCGCCGACAGCCCGTCACGCCCGGAACCACGCGGAGATCCGCGCCTTCGTGGCCGAACAGGGCGTCGGCCACTTCTTCGAGGTCGGTCGCGGCATCTGTCACCAGGTGCTGAGCGAGGAGGCGGTCGTGCTGCCGGGTGACGTGATCCTCGGCGCCGATTCCCACACCCCGCACTTCGGCTGGGTGGGCGCTTTCGGCGCCGGCGTCGGCCGTAGCGAAACGGCGGTTCTGTGGGCCGCCGGCGAGCTCTGGCTGCGAGTGCCGGAGTCGATCCGGATCCGGCTCGAGGGCGCGCTCGGCGAGTGGGTGACGACGAAGGACGCGGCCCTGACCCTGATCGGCCGCCTGGGCGCGGACGGTGCGCTCTACCGCAGCGTCGAGTTCGATGGTCCGGCGATCGCCGGTCTGAGCCTCGACTCGCGCGCGGCGCTCGTCAACATGATGGCCGAGATGGGGGCGAAGAACGCGTACATGCCGCCGGACGAAGCGGTGTTCGACCGCCTTGCGGAACGACTTGTCGCACGGCCTGGCCGGAGGCCGGGGCGCGGCGCCGAACCCGGCGAGACGGTCGGGGAGCTGGCCGCCAGGCTCGAGGCGCGGGCGCTCTGCCCGGATCCGGGCGCCTCCTGCACGGCCGAGCACGTGTTGGACCTTTCCGGGGTCGAGCCCCAGGTGGCGCGGCCGCATCGGGTCGACGACACGGTTGCGGTCGGCGAACTCGACTCGGTAGGTGTGGACCAGGCGTTCATCGGCACCTGCACGAACGGCCGCCTGGAGGATCTGGAGGCGGTACACCGGGTGATGGCTGGTCGCCGGTCGGCCTCGGGTACCCGGATGGTCATCGTTCCGGCCTCCAGCGAGGTCTGGAACGAGGCCCTGGAGCGTGGCTGGGTGGCCGATCTGGCGGCCGCCGGCGCGCTCTTCGGCACCCCTGGCTGCGGCCCGTGCATGGGCAACCATCTCGGCGTCCTGGCGCCGGGGGAGGTGTGCATCTCCAGTGCGAACCGGAACTTCCAGGGCCGGATGGGAGACCGCGGCGCGCAGATCTACCTGGCGTCGCCGGCTGTCGTGGCGGCAAGCGCGGTCGCGGGCCGGATCGTCCATCCGCGGGAGGTGGTCGGGTGAACGGTCCCGTCGATGTCGGGCGGCCTTTCCGCGGCCGGGTCTTCCGCTACGGCGACGACGTCAACACGGACGTCATCTTTCCGGGCCGCTACACCTACACGAGGAGCCGTCCGGAGGAGGTCGCTCCCCATGCCCTGGAGGATCTCGACCCGACGTTCGTGGAACGGGTGCGACCGGGCGACGTGATCGTTGCCGGCTGGAACTGGGGCTGCGGCTCCAGTCGCGAGCAGGCGGCGGTGTGCCTGCGCCATGCCGGCATCGGCGCGGTGATCGCGCGGAGCTTCGGACGCATCTTCTATCGCAACGCCCTGAACAACGGGCTGCTCGCCATTGTCTGCCCCGAGGCCGTCGAGGCGCTGGAGGAAGGCGCCGAGGTGGAGGTCGATCTCGAGAGGTCGACGATTCGCTGCGGCAGATCCGTCTACCGATTCTCGCCGTTCAGCCCGGCGGTGCGCTCCATGATCGCAGCCGGCGGTCTGATCGAGCAGACGAAGCGGCGTCTGGCCGCGGGGTAGCCGCGTCGTGAGGCGAAGCCGCGACGAATCGGCCCCGGCGCGGGTCCGCCTTGTCGCCGACATCCTGAGCGATGTCGGCGCCGCTCTGGTCGGCGGCCTGGGCGTCGTCGGCTCGGCCAACTGCGGCGAGTGCTTCTGTCTCGCCGAGCCCGTGCGCGGCAGCGCTCCCGACATCGCGGAACGGGGGATCGCGAATACGGTCGCCGCCATCTCGGCCGCCGCGCTGCTGCTGGACCGGGTCGGGTTGGTCGAGCAGGCGGCCCGCATCGACGAGCTGGTTGCAGCCCGCGGCGAGGACGGTCCCATGACCCCCGACCGGGACGGCAGCGCGGCGACGGCGGAAGCGCTCGCCGACCTGCTGGCCCGAGTGATCGGGCATCGGTCCGCCCGCCCGGATCTCCTGCTCGAGGTTCCGCTCGAGAGGTGTGGTCGGGATGCGCTTCCGAGAAGCGATAGGCTCCAAGGTCGAGATCATCCAATGGTAGATCAGGAGAAGCTTGACGAGATCACCCGCCGCATCGTGGAAGCGGTGAAGCCCGAGAAGATCATCCTGTTCGGCTCGGCTGCTCGTGGCGAGACAGGTCCGCACAGTGACGTAGACTTGCTCGTTGTCGCCAATGGCGGAGATCGCTGGGACGTGTCGGCGAAGGTGTACGAGCGACTGGCGGGTGTCGGCGTCCCTGTCGACGCAATTCTGGTCACACCAGCGGACCTGGAGCGCTACAGGGACCGTCCGGGCCTGGTCTACAGGCCTGCACTGGCCGAGGGACGGGTCGTGTATGAAGCCGCCTGATCGGTTCTCGCCCGACGATCCGCGCGAGTGGCTGAACCGCGCCCGTAGCAATCTTGCGTTGGGGAAGGCCAGAAGCCCGGCGATCTATCTGGAAGATCTCTGCTTCGAGCTGCAGCAAGCCGCCGAGAAGGCGATCAAGGCAGTGCTTCTGTTGCGTGGTGTCGAACCTCCGCACGTCCACGATCTCGCGGCCCTCTTGTCGTTGCTGCCAAGCGACGGTGGTACGACGACACCCGTTGCCGTTCAGCGCTGTGCGCAGCTCACGGTGTACGCAGTCGAGGCGCGCTACCCGGCTCTCAAGCGGCCTGTGACCGACCGGGACTACCGAGAGGCACTGGCGATCGCACAGGCGATTGTGCGCTGGGCGGAGAAGATCACCTCGCGCCATCCTGCCGTGCAGCTTCCTTGAGAGAGGGCGCCGCTCAGCGCTGGAACCAGAACGGATTCCGCTGCCGCTTCTCGCCGGCGATCTCGTTCATCGACAGGGCGTCGAAGATGCGGCCTCCGACCATGACGTAGCGGACGAATTCGGAGCTGCGAAGATCCTCGAGCGGGTTCTCGTCGAGGACGATCAGATCGGCCAGCTTGCCGGCTTCGAGGGAGCCGAGGTCGGCCTCCATGCCGATGTACCGCGCTCCGTTGATCGTGCCGGCGATCAGCGCCCGGTGCGGGCTCATGCCGCCCTGCTCGAACATCCACATCTCCCAGTGGGCGGCGAGGCCCTCCCGCTGGCCATGCGCGCCAAGCATGATCGGCACGCCGGCCTGGTCGAGTTCGTTCACCACGCGGGCGGCCAGGATGTGGTTGTACTCTTCTTCCGGCGCCTTCTGCCGGCGGCGCGAGCGGGCGTCGATCACGTCCTGCGGCACGTAGTTCAGGAGCCGCTCGTTGGCCCACACGTTCGTGTGCTCGTACCAGTAGTCCTCGCCCTGGATGCCGCCGAAGGCGACGCCCAGGGTGGGCGTGTTGCCGACTCGGCTGCTGCCCCAGAACCGGATCACGTCGTCGTAGATGGCGCCCACCGAGAGCGAATGCTCGATGCCGGTATGGCCGTCGGCGACCATGGTCATGTTGTGCTGGAACAGGGCGCCGCCTTCGTTGACCACCAGCATGCCGAGATCCTGCGCCGCGGCGACGATCATCTGGCGCTGATCGCGCCGCGGCTGGTTGTAGCTCTTGACGCTGATCGCGCCGACCTTCTGGAGGCGGCGGAGGTGCTGGACCGCGTCGTCCGGCGTTTCGACGATGGCGCGGAACGACCCGAAGGCGCCGTAGAGGATCGTGCCGGTGGCGAACAGTCGGGGGCCGACGATGTCGCCGGCGCGCTGCATCTCGCTGGCGGCGAAGAACGTGCTGGTGTCGGTCGAGGGGTCGTGGGCCGTCGTCACGCCGAAGGCGAGCGAGGCGTAGAGCTCCGAGTTCTGCTGCGGGATGATCTCCTGGAGGCCCTGCGGCCCGTGCCAGTGGACGTCGATCAGGCCGGGCATGACGGTCAGGCCCGAGGCATCGATGACCGTCGCGCCGGCCGGTACGTCGACCTGCCGGAACGGGCCGACGGCTGCGATCCGGTCGCCCTCGACGACGACAGTGCCGTGGCGGATGATCTCCAGGTTGTCCTCTCCGGCCATCGTGAGCAGGCGGGCGTTCGTGATCGCCATCACGCCGTCGGGGCGGTAGGCGGCCACTTCCAGGCCGAGATCGAGGCCGGCAGCGGGTTCGTCCGCTTCGTCGCCGTCGTCGTCTTCCGCGTCGCCATCACCGTCCTCGTCGTCGTTCGCCGGCGCGAAGACGTCGGCGAGCCGGCGCTCGAACAACTCCGGCCCCAGCGACCAGTAGAGGGTCGAGCTGTCGCCCGAGAAGTGGAGATAGGCCGCGTCGTCGGTCGACACGTTCCGGACCGGCAGGCCGGGCGTCTTCGGCCCGACCTCGATCGCCTTCGAGGCTGGCGTGAGCGGCACGACGTGGGCGTCGAAACGCTCGGCGAACGCGAGCCAGCGGCCGTCGGGGCTGACCCGCATCTCGGTGGCGACCTTGCTGCCGGCATGCACGCGGGCTTCGGCCTCGCCGGCGCTCGAGAGCGGCAGGCTCCGGAGCGTCCGCCGGTCCCACCGCTCCGTGGCGGTGAAGTAGACGCGCCTCGAATCGGCGCCGAAGTGAGGGCCGGAGCCGGACCGCGAGATGCGGACCGGGGCGCTCTCGCCGTCGGCATCGATCCGGTAGAGACCCGGGTCCTTGGACCACAGCGGACTCAGGATGCCGCCGCTGCGGCTCTTGCGGTAGACGACGGTGCCGCCGTCCGGCGAGAACGCCGGTTCGAGATAGAAGCCGGGATCGGGCGTGAGCTTGCGCCCCTCGCCGCCGGAGGCGGACGCGATCCGTACTGCGCCCTGATCCTCGTCGTGCCAGCTCACGTAGACAATCGACTTCCCGTCGCGCGACCAGGATGGGTAGAACTCGAAGTGGTCGTCCTGGCGTGTCAGCCGCCTCGCCTCGCCGACCTCGCCCGTCGCCGGGTTGCGGCTGCGCGTCCAGAGCTGGCCCAGAGTCTGGAACACGATCTGGTCGCCGGCGGGAGAGACCTGGGTCCAGCGCAACATCTTCGTCCGGAACGTCTCCGGGGCCGCTTCGAAATCGAAGGCGAGAGCTTCCTTCATCCGGTGGATCGCGCGGACGCGGAACGGGATCTCCCGGACTTCGCGAGTCTCGATGTCGATTCGATGCAGGCCGCCGCGAGCCCAGAAGACGATCGACCGGCTGTCCGGCGTCCAGGCCATGCTGGAGTAGACGCCGTGCACGGCCCAGATCTCCTGCATGTCCCGGTCGAGCGCATCGTGGATGGGCGTGTTCTCGCCGCTTGCCAGGTCGTGCAGGAACAGGTGGCTCTGGAAGCGGACCCGGCGGACGAAGGCGAGGTACTTCCCGTCCGGCGAGGGCGTCGGCCGAACGGCGCCGCCGGGCCCGGCGATCACGGTCTCGATGTCCCCGGTCTCGCGGTCGATGCGACGGATGGAGTAGATGCCAACCGCTGCGTTCTTGCCGTACTCGAAGGTACTGCCGGGCGTCGTGTCCTGGCTGAAGTAGACGTACTGTCCGTCCGGTGAGAACGCCGGTTCGCCGAGGTCCTTCTGCTCGTTGGGCTTCTCGTTCAACTGCAGGCCGGAGCCCTCGCCGCTTGCGTGATACAGCCAGATCTCGCCGCTGCCGATCGAGCGTGTCGAGACGAAGTGCTTGCGGGCGGCGATGAAGCGCCCGTCCGGGCTCCAGACGGGGTTGTTGACGAGCCGGAAATCCTCGCGGCTGATCTGCCGCGGCTCGCCGCCGTCTGCGGGAATCGTCCAGATGTTGTCGCCGCCGCTCCGGTCGCTGATGAAGGCGATCTCGGAGCCGTCCGGGCTGAACCGGGGCATCATGTCCCACGCCATGCCGTTGGTCAGCGCCTGGGCGTTGCCGCCGTCCATCGGCAGCAGGTAGAGATCGCCGAGCAGATCGAAGACGATCCGCTCGCCGTCCGGCGACAGGTCGAGGTTCATCCAGGTGCCCTCGGTCACGTCGAGTATCAACTCGTACTCGTCGCCGGGCGGATCGTTCACGTCCCATCTCTCCTTGTCGTCGGCTGTCGCCGGGACGGTGAGTGCCAGGAGCAGGCTGGCGGAGAGCGGGAACCGACGGCTGAAGCGGTGGGATTGGCGTATCATGGCGGCAGTCTACGACCAGGACGGGGCCCGATCGTTCGCCGTGGCGGCGACCACGTCCTGCAGCCGGGACGAACAAGGACCTGGGGACGGCGGGCGGGCGCGAGAAACAAGGAGCCGCGGGCGGGCGCGGGATGGCCCAGGCGTTCCTCCAACGGCTCGGCGGTCACGCCGATGTCGAGGCCGCGGTCCGCAACTGCGAGACGGCATTCCGGATGCAGGCCGAGGTGCCCGGACTCTGCGACATCGGCGGCGAGACCAGGGCGACGCGGCAGATCTGATGGGACAGGACTTGCCTTTGACGGTTCACGCCCTCCAGGCTAGAATCGGCGGTCGTCAACCGTGTGGCTGTCGTGACACGGGTGATATCCAGAACTGCGAATGGCAGCCGATCTTCGGAAGGTTGCTGCGATGTCTGCCGACGCAGGTGCCTGTCGCGTGTCAGAAGGGGTTTCTTGAAGGGGGTGCAGCGTGTTCCGAGTCGGTGAAAAGGTCGTTTACCCCAACCACGGCGTGGGCATCGTGGAGCGTATCGCGCTGAGCGCCCCGGATGGTGGAGAGAAGCAAACCTACTACCACTTGCGGGTGCTGGGGAACGATTCCAAGGTGATGGTACCCGAGGAGAACCTCGAACGGGTGGGTCTTCGCAGGCTGGCCGGGGCGCCGGACATCAAGGACCTGCTGCGGATGATCGCGGACGGCAACATCGACGTCTACAAGGACTGGAAGGGCCGCTACAAGCAGAACCTCGAGAAGATGCGAACCGGCATACTGACCGACGCCGCCGAGGTGCTGAAGAACCTCCGCTTGGTGAGCCAGAAGAAGAGTCTGTCGTTTCGCGAGAAGAAGATGTACGAGAAGGCGAAGTACTTCATCGTCAGCGAGGTTCTGCACGTCCGGGAGATCAGCGAAGAGGAGGCGGAAGTGCTGGTCGAGAAGGCGCTGGCCAGCAGCATCGAGAAGATCTCCAAGGCCAAGGCCAGCTGAGACAATCGGGCCACCGGCGGATCCGGCCTCTGAAACGACGAGGGGGATCGGCGGGAAGTCCGGGCAACCACGGGCTGGATCGTGACACGTCTGCTCGTCATCCTGATTGCCCTGCTGGTGGCATGGATGTGGATATCGCGAATGGTCCGCGGGCTTCTCCGTTCACCGCGGACAGAGGAGGCGCGCTCGTTCCTGCGCCTCCTCCAGGTGCTGCAGCGATCTGCCGCCGGTGCCCCTGGAACGGCCAGGACCGGAGGCACGCGGAGTGCACGCGGCACGGCCGGCGGCTTTGGGTCCGGTCGCACGGGTCACACCGGGCGCGACTCGAGGCCGACTTCCGGGGCGAAACCCGCAGGCGCGCTGCTTCGCTGTCGGCGTTGCGGCGTTCACGTGCCTGAGGCCCAGTGCACCGCCGGTGTGTGCGGCGACTGCGCCGGGGAGGGCGGGGCTGGCTAGCGCCAGCCCGTCGGGTGGCGAGTTCGCTGAGGTCGCGGTGCCGCTGCCGCTGCCGGCTCCCCTGACTTACAGCGTACCCAGGGTCTGGCGCGGCCTGGCCCGGGTCGGCGTCCGGGCGCGGGTGTCCGTGGGGAAGCGGCGCGTCACTGGCTGGATCGTGGCCCGTCCCGATCGCCCTCCGGCCAAGGTCGAAAGCCGACTGCGGCCGATCGAATCGGTCGTGGATCTCGAACCCGTCCTGCCCGACGATCTGATGGAGATCGCCCGTTTCGTTTCCGCCTACTACGCGGCCCCGCTCGGCGAGGTACTGAGGAACATGATCCCGGGTCGGCTCCCCGGCTGGGGCGACGCGCGCGTGGATCTCACCAACCGCGGCGCACTCGCCGATTGCCGCGATCCGAAGAGCCGGGCCTTGCAGCGTCTGCTCCTGGATCGAGGCCGGCTGGCCCTGGCGGCCATCTGGGAGGAACTGGGGGAGGAGACGCTCTTGGACCGGATCGAGAGCTGGCGGGAGAGCGGCCGGATCCGACTCTTCGATCCCGGTAGCCGGAGTTCCCGTTATCGTGCAGCCGTCGAGCTGCCGGCCGGGAACCGCGACGCTCAGCTTCGGGCCTGCGGACGGTCTCCGACGGGGCGCCTGGTGGTCGAGTACCTGTCGGAACTGAAACGGCCGGCGACACTGGAGGAGCTGCGTTCCGGAGTCGGCGCTTCGGCGGCGGTTGTTCGACGTCTCGTGCGTCTTGGCATTCTGCGCTCCTTTACCCAGATCGAGACGATGGACCTGGCCCGCCATCATCTGGCCGCTGACGGCGAGACGAAGCCAATCGACCTGCGCCCCGACCAGGCAGTTGCCGCCGCCGAACTCGTGGCCGCGGTCCGGAGCCGGCAGTTCCGACCCTGCTTTCTGGCCGGCATCACCGGGTCGGGAAAGACCGAGGTCTACCTGCAGGCGGCGAGCGCGGCGCTGGAAGAGGACCGTTCCGTCATCGTTCTCGTGCCTGAGATCGCCTTGGTGCCGGCGCTGGCGCGGACGCTGAAGCAGCGCTTCGGCGATCAGGTCGCTCAGTTGCACTCGAACCTGGGCAGGGCGGAGCGCCATCAGGAGTGGGAGCGCATCCGCAGCGGCAAGTGCCGGGTCGTGACAGGTCCGCGGTCGGCGCTTTTCGCTCCCGTCCGGGATCTGGGTCTGATCGTCGTCGACGAAGAGCAGGATGCGGCCTACAAGCAGGACACGCGTCCACGGTACAGCGGCCGGGACATGGCCCTGGTGCGAGCCCGCTCGTGCGCTGCTGCCGCCGTGCTGGTCTCGGCGACACCGAGTTTCGAAACACGCCTGAACGTCGAGCGCGGTCGGTACCGCTCTGTCCGGCTCACTGCCAGGGTCGGCTCGGGTGTGCTCCCGGAACCGATCCTGGTCGATCTCCGCAAGGAGGCCAGCGGCGGCCCCCGTCGACCAGGAGAGGTGACGTTCTCGGAGGCTCTGGTCGACCAGATCACGCATAGCCTGGAGCGAGGGGAGCAGGTGATCCTGCTGCGGAACCGACGCGGCTACTCGCCGCAGCTGCTCTGTCGCGCCTGCGGCGTGAACATGCCCTGCGAGGACTGCGGCCTGCCCAAGAGCTTTCACCGTCGAGAGCAGAGGTTGATCTGCCACTACTGCGGCGCCATCGAGAAGGCGCCGCGGCTTTGCCCGGCCTGTGGAGCGGACGCGCTTCAACCGATTGGCGCCGGCACGGAGAGGGTGGAAGAAGAGGTCCGGGCGCGGTTTCCGGGCGCGGTCGTGGATGTGCTGGATCGGGACGCGACCAGGCGCGTCGGAGGTCCCGCAGCTGTCCTGGAGAGGTTTCGCAGCGGCAGGACGCAGATCCTGATCGGCACCCAGATGGTGTCCAAGGGCCACCACTTTCCCGACGTTGCGCTGGCCGCAGTGCTCGCCGCGGACTCCTATCTCGGATTCCCGGACTTTCGCGCCGCGGAGCGCGGATACGCGTTGCTCACGCAGCTCGCCGGACGTGCCGGGCGCGGGGAACGGCTGGGCCGGTTCGTGATCCAGACGTACCATCCCGACCACCATGCGATTCAGGCGGCCCTCCACGGAGATGACGAGGCCTTTGCGAGCCAGGAGATGCGGTTTCGCCGGCTGTTCCACTACCCTCCGTTCACCCGGATGGTCCAGATCCTGATCCGCGATCGCGACCGTGAACGCGGTTGGGAGCGGATCAGGAATCTCGCGGAAGCTGCCCGGGTGCATGCACTCGCCCCGGGCGTCCGCTTTTCGGGGCCGGCGCCGGCGCCGCTCGAGCGCCTCAAGGGGAAGTGGCGGTTTCAGTTCCTGATGCGCTCCGCCCGTGGCGCGGACGTCCGGTGTCTGGCTCGGTCCGTCGCGCCGGCGCCGACTGCCGACCTGACCGTTGATGTGGACCCCCAGGATCTGATGTGACCATTCCGGAGCAGAGCGCCGGCCGCGAAGAGCAGGTGGAGTGGGTGGAGAAACCGGAGCCGGAGGCCGCCGGACGGCTTCGGGCGGCGGGGTACGGGCGGCTTTCCGCTCTCCTTGCGCGCAGAGGAGCAAGGACCGAAGCGGAGGCGGAGTCGTTCCTCCGACCGCATCGCCGTGATCTGCACGACCCCTTCCTGCTGCGCGGCATGGAGGAGGCTGTCGAGCGAGTGCTCGCCGTCTGCAGCGACCGCGGCACGGTGGCCATCGTGGGGGACTACGACGTCGACGGAGTCACCGGCTGCGCGCTGCTCACCGCCGTACTGCGCTCCCTGGATGCTGAAGTGGTTCCGATCCTTCCGGACCGGTTGAAAGAGGGCTTCGGATTTCGGGTCGTCCATGTCGAGAAGGCGAAGAGTGCCGGCGCCGCTCTGATCGTCACGGTGGACTGCGGTGCGACCTCGCACGAGGCAGTGGAGGAGGCGATCAGGCAGGACATGAACGTGGTGGTCACCGATCACCACAGCGCAGGAGGCGGCTTGCCGACCCGGGCTATCCAGGTCAATCCCCGGCTCAATCCCCGGCAGGATGGCCGCGACCGTCCCCTTCGCGACCTGTGCGGCGTGGGACTTGCGTTCAAGCTGGCCGTGGCCGTCCTTGGCCGGAGCGGTCGCGACGTGCCGCTGGCGTCGCTGCTGCGCGTGGCGTGCCTGGGCACGATCGCGGACGTGGTTCCGCTTGTGGGCGAGAACCGTGTCATCGCCGCGCTCGGCCTGCAGGCGTTGCCCGAGTCCCCATCCCCCGGCCTCCGGGCGCTGATGCGGGTCGCTCTCCCGCGCCGACGAGCTTCGGACGGTCGCGTCAGGCGGGTGTCCTCGGCGGACGTCGCCTTCCGGCTGGGGCCGAGGCTCAATGCGGCCGGCCGGCTGAAGAGCGCCAAGCTCGCGCTCGATCTGCTGCTGACCCGGGACAGGTTGAAGGCCTATCGCCTCGCGAGAGAGCTCGACGACCTGAACCGCGAGCGGCAGGCAACAGAACGCAAGGTCGTACGGGAGGCCAGGACGCTTCTCGCGCGCGGTGTGCTGCTGGCCCGGGACGGGGACAAAGCCGGACGCCTCGCGAAGAAGCTCGACGACCTGAACCGGGAGCGGCAAGCAACAGAACGCGAGGTCGTGCGGGAAGCCAAGGCGCTCCTGACCGACGGCCGGCGCCCCGGGATCCTGATGGCCTGGAACGAGGAGTGGCACGGGGAGTGGCACAGGGGCGTGCTGGGAATTGCGGCCGGGAGGCTCGCCCGCGAGTTCCACCGTCCGGTGGTCCTGCTGGAAGTCGACGGCGCATCGGCCGTCGGCTCGGGTCGGAGCATCTCCGGCGTCGACCTCTACTCCTTCATGGCCGGTTTCAGGGGGCGGATGGAGCGATTCGGAGGCCATCCCCAGGCGATCGGCCTGACCGTGGAGGTATCCGAACTGGAGGCTCTCAAGGAGGACATGGAAGCGGCCGCGGACTGGCCGTCGGAGTTGCTGGTGCGGCGCCGCGAGTACGAGCTGGACCTCGCTCCCGAGCAGGTAGGGCCGGATCTCCTGGGCCAACTGGAACGGCTGGAGCCGCATGGCGAGGCGAACCGCCGGCCGCTGATCCGGCTGCACCCGCTGGAGCGCATCGGTCGAGTACTCAAGTTCGGAAACGACCATCTCAAGCTGCAAGTCAGGCGCGCGGGAAGTCGGGGATCCGAATCGAGCAGGTCGGTGCAGTTGCTCGGCTGGGGCTGGGGGCGCCGCGAAGAGATGTTCGACGGTTCTTTCGAAGTACTGGGCGCGCTGGAATGGGACGACTATTCCCGTGGCCCCGTGGTCAGGATCGAAGACGTCAGGCCGATCGCCGAAGACCCCTGAGGAGTGCGCTAGCCGAGGCCAGGTAGGTAGACTCCGTCCGTGAGCATCGAGACGCCCCCCGGCGCCGACGGAAGCCGCTCCGCGCCCGCAACGGGCCGCCGGAGCCCGGTCTACCGGCCGGGTGGCCGGCGAGGCCGGAGAAGCGTACGCTCAGGACGCCTGCGGCAACGCCGCACCAGGCTTCTGAGGGCATCCCTGCTCGTCCTGCTGATCGCAGGCCTGGGCGGCCTTGCCTTGGTCTTTCTCGATGGACGCCCGCAACCGCCTGCCGTGACCGCCGCCGAGGCTGTCGAAGAGGCGGCGGGGTCCGAGGAGGCCGCGGCAGCGGGCGAACAGACGGCTCAGCTCAGCGCCGAGCAGTTCGAATCGACGCTCGAGCGTGAAGGCGTGGAGGTGTTCCGCATCCGGGGCGCCCGGACGAGTTCCGACGACCAGGGCAACGTGCTGCTGAAGGAGGTCGAGATCGACTATCCGCGCGGCGATGACCACTACGTCCTGCGTGCAGATGGCGCGACGTACAACGAGATCACGAATGCCACTCATCTCGAGGGGGACGTGTCGCTCGAAGGGACGAACGGCCTTGTGGTCGACACCGGCTGGATGGACCTGGCCGAAGGCGGCAGGATTCTGACGGCGGCGGACGACAGCCGGTTCACGTTCGAGGGCATGACCGCGGTCGGGGACGGGCTGCGGGTCGACTTCCGCCACGAAGGCGCGAACCTCCGAGGCGGCGTTCGGGCGACCGGTATCGCGGTGACCAGCGGCACCGGGGATGCCTTGCCGCCGCTGGCCCTGACCGCCGAGAGGCTGGCGTACCGATGGCGCGAAGGGTGGATGAGGGCTGCCGGCGGCGCTGCCATGGAGTTCGGACAATCGCCCGAGCCGCTGTACGTGGCCGCCGAGACGCTGGACTACCGCTTGAACGAGGGAGTTCTGACCGGTCGGGGCGGCGTCACGACACGGTTTGGCGATCTCGACCTCGAGGCCGGTCTGCTGACACTCGCCCTGGCCCGGGGTTCCATCGATTCGCCGGCTTTTCTCGAGGCCCGCAGGGACATCGTGCTGCAGGCGCCTCTCGGAGGCAGTGGACTTCAGCCGCAGGACGGCGATGCGGATGCCGAAAGGTCGACGCTGGTCCTTCGGGGCGCTGCGCTGGAGGTCGCGTTCGACACCAACCGACTCCCGAGTCGGCTGCTGCTGAGCGGGCAGAACCGGAACAATCCGGGCGTGTTGCGAATCGACCATGGCGATGGGGCCCGGCGGCGGGTTCGGGCACAGGTTCTGGCCTTCGACTTCGTCGACGGCGTGCCATCCGGGTTCGAGGCGCGGGGGAGGGTCGTGCTCGACGAGCAGGTTCCTCGGCGGAGACAGCCGCTGCGAGCCGCTTCGAGCAGGGTGGCCAAGGGTCGCTTTGACAGCGACGGCACTCTGACGGAGCTGGTGCTGGAAGGCAACGTCGAACTGACGGATCGTAGCCGGGATCCGGTCCGCGCCCTGGCGGACCGTGCCGAAATCGATCCCGTGAGCGGGCGGATCCTGCTCCTTGGAGAGCCGGGGAAGCTCGTTCTCTCCGATGGAGAACTCGAAGCGCCGCGCATGGTGTTCGACCACGTCGCCGTGTGCTCCGAAGCGAGCGGGGGAGTCGTGATCTCCTTGCGGGGAGCGGAGGAGGACGAGGGAGGTCTGCCGCCGTTTGCCGGCGCCGATTCGGCCGACGGGCCGTCGACGATCCGCTCGCAGGAGGCTCTGGTCTGCGACGACGAGGACAGCCGGTTCCGGGGGGGAGTCGAGGCTTTCGTCGGAGGGTACGATCTTGCGGCTGCACAGCTGCGGGTCAGCGGAGACCGCAAGCGTCTTCTGGCGACCGGTGACGTACGCACGACCTGGCGGCCGGCGCCGGAGTCCGCGCCGACGGAGGCCGGGGAGCTGGACGCCGAAGCACATGACGAAGAGTGGCTCGTGGTCTCCGAGAGGATGGCCTTCTCGGCAGCCGACGGCGAGTTGCGGTACAGCGGCAGCGTCTCGGCGTCGCTGGGGGGCCCGCGCCTCAGCTGCGACGAACTGACGGTCGAGGCAACTGCGGCTGCAGGCGATGGCGCCGAGGACGTCCGGACGCGGGCGCTGCACTGCCTGGGCAACGTCCGGATTCAGGATGTCGTGCAGGGGATCTCGGCCGGCGCCGACCGCGCCGTGTATCTCGCGGGGGGGGGCGTGATCCGGCTCACCGGCACCGTGGTCTTTCACGATGGACCGGACGTCCTGAGAGGATCGAGCCTGGTCTACTGGCTCGACGAGGGCCGCTACGAGATGGGGCCGTCCGGCAGTGCGGCTGTCGGAGTCCGCAGCCCGTGACCGAGAGGCCCGCTTCAGGCCATCTCATCCGCACGCAGAAGGTGCGGAAAATCTATCGGGGGCGACCGGTCGTCCAGGACGTGTCGATCGAGGTCTTCGAGGGCGAAGTCGTGGGTCTGCTCGGACCGAATGGCGCCGGCAAGACGACCACGTTCTACATGGTCGTGGGCTTGACCCAGCCGGACGGCGGCCGGGTCTTCTTCGACGACGTGGACATCACCGACCTTCCCATGTACCTGCGCGCTCAGCAGGGCATCAGTTATCTGCCGCAGGAACCTTCGGTGTTCAGGCGGCTTTCCGTCGAGGGCAACCTCCGCGCCGTGTTCGACACACTCGGTCTCGGGCGTGCGGAGCAGCGGCGCCGGATCAACCAGCTGATCGGGGACTTCGATCTCGTTGCCGTGCGGCGCTCGAAGGGGAACCAGCTCTCCGGCGGCGAGCGCCGCCGGCTCGAGATTGCCCGCGCGCTCGCGATCGGTCCCAGCTTCATCCTTCTCGACGAGCCGTTCGCGGGCATCGATCCGATCGCCGTGCTCGACATCCAGGCGATCATCCGGCAGCTCCGCGACATGGGCATAGGCGTCCTGATCACGGATCACAACGTGCGAGAGACGCTCAGGATCACCGACCGCGCCTACATCATCAACGACGGCAGGATCCTCCGCACCGGCACACCGACGGAGCTGTCGGCCGATCCGACGGTCAGGAAGATCTACCTCGGCGCCGAGTTCACGCTCTAGCTCCGGGGCGCCTCGCGACACGGGCGCGATCACACGCGCCCGCAGCGGACCGAAGCGTGACACCGTCGGAAGCACCGAGCTCGCTCGTCAGAGCGTCGCGTCTTCCACTCCGGGGTCGGAAGGCTCTGGAACCGAGAACTTCGCATCCCGTCCGGCGTGGTTGCGCCTCGGTCGGCCATGGCCCGAGAGTGGATTGCCGTGCTCGCTGGCCGCCCGCTGTCGGACGACGCCTGGCCCGCTGCCGGACGACGCCTGGCCCGCTCTCGGCGTCGCCTGGACTTCTGCCGCGGCTGCTGGCCGCTCGAGGTGATAGCGTGTCCTTGGCATTGGTCTTGCTGGAACTCCGTTGGAGTGTGGTCGGACACCGAGGATGGGTGGTGCGGCGGCTCCGAGCGGGACCGGCCCCGGGAACCGCTGCCGTTCGAACGCGATGATGGTGCTCCAACAGAGGCTCTCCCTCAGACTGGCCCAGCGGCTGGTCATGACGCCGGCACTGCAGCAGGCGATCAAGCTGCTCCAGATGACCCGGCTCGAACTGGAGGGCGCGCTCAACCAGGAGATCGTCGAGAATCCGGTGCTCGAGGATGGCGTCGAGGAAGAGGACCCTGAAGAAGGAGCTCTTGCTGAGACAACCGCGGAGGCAGATGGGGACGCTTCGGCAGCCTCGAGCGAAGAGACGGCGGGCAGCAACGGCGCCGGAGAAGGGGCGGAGGCCGACGGTCCCGAGTCTCGCGATGAGGAAGAACCGTCCATGGGGGACATCGACCTCGACGCGTACTTCAACGACTACTTGGGATCGGATTCGACGGCCGCGAGCACCTTCGAGAGCCGGGAAGCTTCGCCGATCGAGAACAACATCAGCCGCGAGCCGGATCTCTACGACCATCTGCTTTGGCAGTTGCGCATGTCCGCTGCATCGCCGCTCCTCCGGGAAGTCGCGGAGCTGATCATCGGCAACGTCGATGGGGACGGTTTCCTGCAGGCGTCGGTCGAGGAGATTCGACTCCTTGGCGCCGATGACGAGGAGGCCGCGCGTTATCGGACGGAGGCGGCCAGGGTCCGGGAGATGAACGAAGCGCTGGCCGCCGGCCAGCATCACAACGGGGGCGGACCGTCAGCTGCGGAACAGGAGGCCTCGGAATTGGCCGCCCGGCAGGCACCGGTCCCCGGCTATCCTCTCGAGTTGGTGGAGCGGGCGCTGCAGCTGGTCCGGAGCTTCGAGCCGTTCGGAGTGGCCTGGAACTCGCTGCGGGAATGTCTGCTTGCGCAGCTCGAGGCAAGGGGAAGGACGGAGACCCTGGCCTACCGCATCGTCGGTGAATGCTGGGAGCCGTTCATTCGACGCCAGTTCCGGCTCGTCGCACGGCGCTTGCGCACGCCGCTGGCGCAACTGGAAGCGCCGGTCGAGGAGATCAAGGCGCTGGAAACGAGACCGGGCCGGCAGTTCTCGAACGACCGCGTCGAGTACGTCGAGCCCGACGTGGTCGCGGTCAGGACGGGTGGCGAGTGGGCCATCCAGTTGAACGACGACGGTCTGCCCAGGCTGCGGATCAGCCGGGCCTATCGCAGAATGCTCCGGCGAATGCAGCGGGACAGCAGCCAGTCGGAAGCGCGGGACTTCCTCCAGGGCAAGATGCGCTCGGCGATGTGGCTCATCAAGAGCCTGGACCAGCGCCAGAGAACGATCTACAAGGTGGCGGAGTCCATTCTCCGCCAGCAGCGGCGGTTCTTCGACCATGGTCTTGACGAACTGCGGCCCATGGTGTTGCGGGACGTGGCCGACGACATCGGGATGCACGAGTCGACGGTGAGCCGCGTCGTGTCGAACAAGTACATCCATACGCCGCGCGGCCTGCTGCCAATGAAGTTCTTCTTCCACAGCGGCATCGACCGCTATCGGGGGGGGGAGATCTCCTCGTTGACGGTGAAGCGGATGTTGAGCGACCTGATCGATGAAGAGGACAACCGCAGGCCTCTGTCGGATTCGGCATTGACGCGCGAGCTGCAGCGGGAGGGCATCAACATCGCCCGGCGAACCGTCGCCAAGTACCGGGATGAGCTGGGTATCCCGTCCTCGACCGGCCGGCGACGGATCTTCTGAGGCAGAGGTACAATGGGGGAAACCGTCCGCACCCAGATGGAACTTGCAAGTCTGGCGAAGCCGCAGTTTATCTTCTCCGACGTCGAGGCAAGGAGCCGCGACGGCGCACTGCGGAAACTGACCGAGCGGATCTGTCGTGTTCTAGGCCTCTCGGATCCGGAGGCGGTCCTCTCCGCGCTGCTTGAGCGGGAAGAGTTGGGATCGACGGCAGTGGGCGGCGGCATGGCAATTCCGCACGGACGGATCCGTGGCCTGAGGGACATCGTGCTGGCGGTCGCGGTGTCGAAGCGCGGCGTCGACTACGGCGCCGACGACGGCTTGCCGGTCCGCTTCTTCTTCGTTCTGCTTTCGCCCCAGGAGAGCGCCGGCCGTCACCTGAAGGCCCTGGCAGCCGTTTCCGAGTGGGTGAGCAACGGCGGTCGCGAGCGCCTGCGCCGGGTTTCCAGGGCGCAGGAAGTCTACGAGTTGCTGTGCGCCAACGGGCGTGTCTGAGTCCGCGGTCCGTCTGTTCGTGATCTCCGGCCTTTCGGGCTCGGGGAAGAGCACGGTTGCCCGGTGCTTCGAGGATCTCGGTCATCACTGCATCGACAACCTTCCGCTGCCTCTGCTGAGGCACGTCATCCGCGAGCCGGCGTCGGCAGCGCCAAGGCTCGAAGCGATCGTCCTGGTCACCGACCTGCGCACTCCCGGCCTGGCGGAAGAACTGCCGCTTCTGCTCGACGAGGCGGATCCGAAGCTGGTCGATCCGGTGTTGATCTTTCTCGACAGCTCGGACGACGTGCTGGTCCGGCGGTACTCCGAGACCCGGCGCCGCCATCCCCTGACGGGCGAGGGAGAGCGCGTGATCGACGGCATCCGACGAGAGCGGAAGATGCTGCTGGAACTGCGGGGACGCGCCTCGCGGGTGTTCGACACCACCGACTCGACGATCCACGAACTCCGCGCAACGATCCGCAACGAGTTCGGCTCGAGCGATGCAGGCGGCCTGACCGTCAACATCGTCAGCTTCGGTTTCAAGTTCGGTGTCCCTGCGGGAGTCGACCTGATGTTCGATGTCCGTTTCCTGCCGAACCCGTACTTCGTCGCCGAACTGCGGGAGAAACCGGGGACCCACCCTGCAGTCCGGGACTTCGTGCATCGTCACGAGGCGTTCGCCGAACTCGTCGACCGCCTGGAGAGTCTCCTGTGCTTCCTGCTGCCGAAGTTCCGGGACGAGAACCGGAGCTATCTGACCCTCGGCATCGGCTGTACCGGAGGGCGTCACCGTTCGGTTGCGGTGTCGGAAGCCGTGGCGGATCGGCTGGCCGCCGATGCCTGGCGGATCCGGTTGCAGCACCGGGATGTGGAGCGTCATCGGCCTGAGGCCGGGAGCGCCTGATGACCGTTCACGTGCTCATCGTCTCGCGTGGCGGTGTACTCGCCAGGCGCCTGCTCGACGCGGTGCGCGCCATCTCCGGCCAGCGGGCCCGGGTGCGGGCGGAGTAGTAGTCTCTGCGCCGTGGAGCGCTTCTACATCGAGACCTGGGGCTGCCAGATGAACGAGCTGGACAGCCAGCGCATGGCCGGCCAGTTGATGCAACAGGGCCTGGTGCCGACGCGCGAGTTCCAGCAGGCGGACCTCATCCTGCTGAACTCGTGTTCGGTGCGCGAGAAGGCGGCTCACAAGTCCTATTCCCGACTGGGCGAGTACCGTCTGCTGAAACGTCAACGGACAGACCTCCGGATCGGTTTCTGCGGCTGTGTCGCGCAGCAGGAAGGCGAGGAGGCCCTGCGCCGCAACCCGGATATCGACTTCGTGGTCGGCACTGGCCGGGTTGGCGAACTCGGGTCGGTTCTCGAGCGCAGCCGGCGTGGCGAGCGCGTCCTGGCGGTGGGTTTTCCCGAGGAGCGTCCGCACGACTTCGAGGCCATCAGTCGGGACAGCGCCCACAAGGGCATGGTGACGATCATCGAAGGCTGCAACAAGCGCTGCACGTTCTGCGTCGTGCCGAACACGAGGGGACCGGAGCGGTGCCGCCCGATGGCGCAGATCCTGAGTGAGATCGAGCACCTGGTCGACTATGGTTTCCTCGAAGTGGAGTTGCTCGGCCAGACCGTGAACCACTGGCGCGAGCCGCCGCCTCCGCTCGGAAGCGGTCGTGACCTGGATTTCGCCGATCTGCTGAACGCCGCGGCGGTGCTGCCGGGCCTGAAGCGCCTGCGTTTCGTGACCTCGTATCCTCGGGACTTCACCGATCCGATGATCGCCGCCGTGGCTGCGCACGGCAACATCTCGCCCTATCTGCACCTGCCGGTTCAGTCGGGCTCGAACCGGGTCCTTCGGCGGATGGGCCGCGGCTACACGGTGGAGGAGTACCTTGGGCTGATCGGCCGGCTGCGCGCCGCTCGCCAGGGTCTTGCTCTGTCCACCGACCTGATCGTCGGTTTTCCGGGCGAGACCGAGGACGACTTCCAGCGCACTCTGGATCTGGTCGAGAGGGTCGGTTTCGCCTCCGTGTTCGCGTTCAAGTACAGCCCCCGGCCCGATACGGCCGCCATCCGGCTGCCGGCGGCGGATGAAGTACCGAGGGAAATCGCCGATGATCGGCTCCAGCGCATCTTCGCGGCCCAGTCGGTCATCCAGCGCACACTGAACGAGGAGCTGGTGGGAAGGACGTTCGATCTTCTTGTCACCGGCTGGAGCAGGCGCCCGGGTTACCAGGCCGGAAGAACGGACTGTCATCGGATCGTTCACTTCCCGGTCCCGGAAGAACCGCTCCGGGCCGGGACGCTGACGCGCATCCGGGCGCTGGAGGCCTACGACCATTCGCTGCGCGGTGAAGTGGTTTCTGGCCGTCGCTAGGCCGGCTGGCGTAGGATGGCGGGGAGATGGCGACGGGAGGAGGCCGGGACTCGGGCGCTCGGGAGGACACAGGGGATCGGAAGATTCCGGCCGAGGTCCACGGTCTCATGATGGAGCCGAACTCCAACCAGCCGATCGTCATCCTGCGTCTGCACGAGAAGGATGTCGGGGAGAGTTCGGTGGTGCCGATCTGGATCGGCCTCTTCGAGGCCGGCGCGATTCAGCTCGCCATCGAGGGCAAGGATCCGGGCCGGCCGATGACACACGATCTGCTGAAGAACGCGCTCGACCTGGTGGGCGTCGAGGTGATCGAGGTCGTCGTGCGGGCGATCGAGGGCAACACCTTCCTGGCAGTAGTGGAACTCGTCGAGCGAAGCGGGGAGCGTCGGCTCCTCGATGCCCGGCCAAGCGACGCCATCGCGCTCGCCCTGCGTGCCGGAGCGCCCCTCTTCGTGCGCCAGTCCGTGGCTGATCTCGCTCGTGTCCGACAGCGGGCGGCGAAGGACGAGGCAGCCGATGCGCCTGCGGCCGGCATGGACGAAGAGAAGATGAAGGAGTGGCTCGAGGAGCTTGACCCGAAAGCACTTGGAAAGTACGAGATGTAGCCGGGCGCGTTCGATGGAGATCCGCATGGTCCCGCTTTCCCGGATCGAGCCGGACCCCGACCAGCCCAGGCAGCAACTCGAAGACCTGGAGGAGCTGGCCGCCTCCATCAGTGCGAAGGGCGTGCTGGAGCCGATCCTGGCCCGGCCGCTTCCTTCCGGGGAAGTCGCCGAGGCCCGGCAGCGACGGTACCGGATCATCTCCGGAGAGCGGCGTTTTCGCGCCGCCCAGCGGGCCGGGATCAGCGAGATTCCGCTGATCGAGATGGACGTCTCTCGCAGCGAGGCGCTCGAGATCGCGCTGGTCGAGAATCTGCAGCGGGTCGACCTGACGCCGTTCGAGGAGGCCGACGGCCTGAGCGCGCTGGTCGAGCACCACGGCTACACGCACGAACAGATCGCCGCGGCGCTCGGGCGCTCCAGGGTCAGCGTCACGGAGTCTCTGGCCTTGCTCCGGTTGCCCGGGGCCGTACGCGACAGGGCGATCGCGCTGGGTGTTTCCGACCGGAAGTCGATTCTCCTGGAGGTCCTGAAGCTGGCCTCGGAGGTCGAGATGATCAAGATGCTGGAGCGCATAGCCGAACTAGGCCTCAAGCGCGCCGATGTGCGCGCCGAGGTGCGCGCGCGTCGTACCGACACGCAACCGGCCGGCGACTCCAGGAAGGCCGGAGAGGCCCGCAAGGCAAGCGAGAGAGGCCCGAAGCCCCATGTGTTCCGCTTCCAGGCTGCGGACGAACGCTACAGCGTCTCGCTGAGCTTCCGCCAGAGCCTCGTCGAGGAGGCTGACCTGATCCGGGCCCTGGAGGAGATTCTCGCAACGCTTCGGCGCGAACGGGAAAGACCGACTCCGTTCTAGCTCCGGCTGCCTGCGCCGCAGAACACGCCGCAGCGCGTCGATTCGAGAGCGCCCGGAACCGGGTGTCCGGATTCGGTTCACGCCACTCAAAGCCCCGGCGGATTCGGCTCACACGGTTCACGGGTGGCGCGGGTTGCGCCGCTCGGGGCGTTTTGGGAGCTCCTGTCGAGGTCGGGCCGCCGGGTCTGGGCGCGCACGCGGCCCTTGGCAGCTCGATGCCTTCCGGCCCCGGTCGACTTGCATGTGGGGTCCGATAATGTCCATTATGTCAACTCATGAGGCCGGCGGCCCCCGTGCAGCGACCTCGGCGGCGGCAGCCGCCCCCCTGCGGATCGGTCAGAATCGATCCCGGCGGCGAATCACGATGTTCCGGCTCCTCGATCGCTACATCCTGCGCGAGACGATCGGCCCCTTCTCCCTGGGCCTCCTCGTCTTCACCTTCCTGGCCCTGCTGCAGGAGCTCTTCCAGCTTGCCGAGCTGATCATCGAGCGGGACGTCGAGATTCGCGTCGTCCTCCAGCTTCTCGCCTTCAGTCTGCCGCAGATGATCGTGTTGACGATTCCGATGGCGTTCCTGTTCGCCATCCTTCTGGCGATCGGCCGGATGGCGGCCGACAGCGAGTTGGTTGCCATGCGGGCTTCGGGGATCAGCCTGTTCTCGATCTACCGGCCAATCATGGTCATGAGTCTGCTGCTGGCCGCCGTGACCACGTGGTTGATGACCGTCACTCTGCCGGCGGGCAACAAGGCGATGCTCGAACTGCAGCTGGCGATCCTGCAGCGGAGCGTGAATCAGCAGGTCAAGCCCAGGGTGTTCTACGACGGTCTCCAGGGGCGGGTCCTCTATGTGTTCGAGTCGTTCGGGAACGAAGATGGCTGGCGCGGCGTGTTTCTCGCCGACGCGGTTCCGGGCCCCCGGCAGCAGGTCATCGTCGGCGAGACGGGAGGGATCAACGTGACGCCGGGAAACGGCCGTCCCCCGGTGCTCATGTTCGGTCTCGCCGACGTGCACGAAGTGGATACGAACGACCCGAGCGTCTACCGGCTGCAGCGCCTCCGCGACGCCAACATCGTGATCGAGGACAACCAGTTCCGGCGCAGCGAAGGGCTGGTCCTTGCCAAGGACGTGCGTTCGATGACGCTCCCGGAGCTCTTCGACAGCGCCGAGGATCCCGCGGCAATCCCCGACAAGCGCACCAAGGCCCGGGTGGAGATCCACAAGAAGTTCGCGATCCCCGGCGCCTGTCTCGTGTTCGGCCTCTACGGGATTCCCCTCGGCTTCCGGAACCGGCGCACGGGACGGTCTTCGGGCTTCCTGATCTCGGTCGCGATGTTCCTGTTCTACTACGTCATGCTGGGCAACGGAGAGGAGGCGGCCGTGAATGGGCGGGTCCCTCCCTGGCTGGCGATGTGGGCGCCGAACATCCTTCTCTTCGTCCTCGGCACGTTCCTCCTCTGGCGCAGGAACCGAGACAAGACACTGATGATCGGTGCGGTCGACCGCTACCTGCGGGAGCACGTCTGGCGGCGCGTCCTCCGTCTCGACGAACGGAGGCAGGTCAGGGGTCGCCGCAAGCGGGCGCTCGAGGATCGTCTGGCGCGTGCCCGGACCCGGTCGCAGGCGCCGGGCGGCTCCCCCGCCAGGCCCCGGCTGAGGCTGCGGATCGAACCGTTCAGCCTTCGGTTTCCCGGAGTCATGGACCGCTACGTCTTCGGCGTGTTCCTGCGGGTCTTCGTGATCGTGGTTCTGGCGGCTCTTGCGATCTACATCGTGTCGGACTTCACGCAGCTCATCGACGAGATGTTCGCGAACGACGTCCCGTCAGGCGTTTTCGCGGCCTACTACACCTATCTCTCACTGCAGATCTTCCACGACGCGGCGCCGGTCCTGGTCCTGGTGACCACGCTGGTCACCTTCGGCCTGCTTTCACAGCGAAACGAGGTCGTGGCCGCCAAGGCCCTCGGCTTCAGTCTGTTCCGGCTGGCGATGCCGGCCCTTGCCGCGGCGGCTGGAGTCGCTCTGCTCAGCGCGGCGCTCGAGAACTCGGTGCTGCCGGCTTCCAACGCCAGAGTCGCCGAGTTGCAGGACCGGATCCGGGGCAACGAGGGACCGGTCAGGAGCTACCACGGCACGGACCGCCAGTGGCGCTACGCGCAGGACGACAACAGCGCGGGTTACATCTACAACTACCGTCACTACGATGCGGACCGCCAGACCCTGCAGCGCCTGCAAGTGTTCCGCTTCGACTCCGAGCACCGGTTGATCGGACGCCTGTACGCTGCCGTCGCGCGGTACGTGCCGGGCAGCGAAGCGAAGACCGGCGGTTGGCAGCTGGTCGACGCCTGGGTCCGCGAGTTCGACGGCCTGACCATCGTCAGCAGCAGCCGATTCGCCGGACCTCGACCGGTTGATCTGCCGGAGGAACCCGAGTTCTTCGACACGGAAGTCAAGTACGCGGATCAGATGAACCGTCGCGAGCTCAGGCGCTACGTCAAGGACCTCGTGGCCGCCGGCACGGCAGTTCCTGAACTCCAGATGCAACTCCATAACAAGACCGCGCTGCCCGTCGTGTGCTTCGTCATGGGCCTGGTCGCCTTGCCCTTCGCCTTCCGCCTCGGACGCCAGGGGGCGCTCTACGGAGTCGGCATCGCGATCATGCTCGGAATCGTGTACTACGTCGTGATCAGCATCTTCGTGACGCTCGGCCAGTCGGAGGCGTTGCCCCCTCTGATTGCGGCCTGGAGCCCGAACGTGCTGTTCGGAATGCTCGCGCTCTACCTGTTCCTGGGTGTCCGTACCTGAGCCCGGGCGCTCTTGCAGCCACGGGATCGTTCCGAACATCGCGGAAGCGGCCTTCCCGGTGGGAGAGTCGGTTTCCGGCCTCGGACAACCTCAACGCTGCTGGCAGCAACCAGCAGCCCTCCTGCACCAGGGACCGGGGGCTGCGTCCGACGCCGAGCCGGATGGTCGGGAGCTGTTCCTCAGGCCACGGCCCGGCGCAGGGTTGCAGCGCGGTCGGTGTTCTCCCAAGGGAACCCGGCTCGACCGAAGTGGCCGTAGGCCGCCGTACAGAGGTACCGCGGCGTTCGCAGATCGAGCGCCTCGATGATGGCCTGAGGCTCGAGCTCGAATTCGCTCCGCACCAGTTCTTCGAGAAAGCGGTCCGAGATGCCGTCCCGTGCGGTGCCGAAGGAATCGACGTGTACCGAGACGGGTTCCGCCAAGCCGATCGCGTAGGCCAGCTGGACCTCCAGACGCTCCGCCATGCCGGCTGCGACCAGGTTCTTGGCCACGTAGCGCGCCATGTAGCTTGCCGAACGGTCCACCTTGGTCGGGTCCTTGCCGGAAAAGGCGCCGCCGCCGTGATGCCCGACGCCGCCGTAGGTATCCACGATGATCTTGCGGCCGGTGAGCCCGCAATCCCCCTGGGGGCCGCCGACCACGAACTGACCTGTCGGATTCACGTGCAGGATCGTCTTGTCATCCAGCAGGCGGCCTGGCACCGATGGCCGCACGATCTGTTCCCGTACGACCTTCCTGATCTCGTCCTGCCCCACTTCCCGGGCATGCTGCGTCGATACGACGATGGTATGCGCGCGTACGGCATGTCCCTGCTGGTTGTACTGCACGGTCACCTGGGACTTGCCGTCCGGTCTCAGCCAGTCGCATTTGCCCGAGCGCCGCAGTTCCGAGAGTCTGCGCGTCAGGCGATGCGCCAACTCGATCGGCAGCGGCATGAGTTCGTCGGTTTCCCGGCACGCATAGCCGAACATCAGCCCTTGATCGCCGGCGCCGCCCGTGTCGACCCCCAGGGCGATGTCCTTGGACTGCGGATCGATCGCGCAAAGCACGGCGCAGTCGTCTGCGGCGAAGCCGTAGCTTGCATCCGTGTAGCCGATATCCCGGATCGTTCGGCGCGCCAGACGTGCGTAGTCGATGTCCGCCCCGCGCTTCAGCCTGATCTCGCCTGCGATGAGGACCAGGCCGGTGTTGACCAACGTCTCGCAGGCGACCCGCGCCTCCGGGTCGTGGCGCAGCGCAGCGTCGAGCACAGCGTCGGAAATCTGGTCGGCGACCTTGTCGGGATGTCCCTCGGTCACCGATTCGGACGTGAACAGGCGGCGGATTCCACTGGCACTCGTGCGCATCGGCAGCGAACCATACCAACTGAAGCGTCCTCCGGCTGAAGGTCCTCCGGAATCCCGCCGCTCCCCCGTTGCCCACTGCGTAACATCGCGGAGCGATGATCCGCAGCCGCCGCAACCCCCAGGTTCGCGCGATCCGCCGCCTCCGCAACGCCCACGCACGCCGGTACGCCGATCTGCTGCTGCTCGAGGGCCGGCACCTGGTGAGTGCCGCGGCCGAGGCCGGCCTCGGGTTCGACCATCTCCTGGTCACTCCGGAGTTTCGGGCAACTCATGCCGGGTTCGTTCGTCAGCTGGAAGACCGTTCGGGGACCGTGCCTACCTTGATCCACCCGGATCGACTGCGGGAAGAGGCCGACGCCGACGCTCCCCAAGGCATCGCCGCCCTGGCGAAACTCCCCGCCCGCTGGAACTCGGCGCACGACGCCGGGCACCCGACGCTTCCCCTGCCTACCGGCCTCCACCTCTACGTCGACGGTGTCCAGGATCCCGGCAACGTGGGCGCCATGGCTCGCTCCGCCGAAGCCGCGGATGCGGCTTCCCTGCTCCTGGCGCCCGGCACCGCCCGCCCCGGCCAGCCCCGCGCCCTGCGCGCCTCGGCAGGCAGCCTGCTCCGGTTGCCGGTCTGGACGAACACGCGAATCGACCACGTTCCGCCCGGGGTTCCGTGGCTTGGCCTGTCCGCTCGACGAACCGGAGAAGGCGGTTCCGAACCGACCGCGTTGCTCTTCGAGGCAGATACTTCCCTCCCAGGCGCCGATGCTTCCGCCGGGGCACGGCTGGCCGACCTGATCGCCGGCGATGCGATCCTTGCAGTGGGAAACGAGAGCAAGGGGCTCTCCCGCAAGGTTCTCGACCGCGCAGACATGCTGCTGTCGATTCCTGTCGCCTCCGCGGTCGAATCCCTCAACGCGGCAGTCGCGGCCTCCCTGGCCCTGTTCGAGTTGAAGCGGCTGCGCTGAATGGTCGGAGACGAGATCCCCGGGGAGTCCCCGCGCGGAAGTTCCCGCAGCAAGAGTCCCCGGGCTTCGGCCTGGCGGATGACTCAGGGAATCCGTACGGTGCCGCGCTCGTTCAGCAGACGGGTCAGCGCCGGCGCCACTTCATGGAGGTCGCCGACGATGCCGTAGTGCGCGACGCTGAAGATCGGAGCCTCGGGGTCCTTGTTCACCGCGACGATGACGCGCGATCCGCTCATGCCCATCAGATGCTGGATCGATCCGGAAACACCCAGGGCGACATAGAGGTTCGGAGTCACGACGTGTCCGCTCGATCCGATCTGATGTTCGCGCGGCAGCCAGCCGTTGTCCACCACGGGCCTGCTCGCGCCCAGTTCGGCGCCGAGCGCCGCGGCCAGGTCGGCTGCCGCCGAGACCTGGTCCGCTCCGCCCACTCCCCTCCCGGCGGTCACGATCCGCTCGGCGCCTGCGAGATCGACGCCGGCGGTGCTCACCGCCACACGCCCGAGGATCTCGCGTTCGGGTTGGGGCGCCATGTCGGCCGGCAGACAGACCTCCACCACCCGTTCTGGCGCTGTCGGGGTCTCGTCGCTGCCGAAGGCGCCGCTCTGCACGGTGGCGACGACGGTCCCTGCTTTCGATCGGACTTCGGCCACGAGCCTGGCCTGCAGAATGGACCGGGCGAAGCGCAGGCTGCCGTCGTCTGATACGTGCACTCCGCTGATCGACGGAATGTAGGCCGCATCCAGCCGCAGGGCCAGGCGAGGTGCGAACTCGGCCGCCTGGTAGGTGTGCGGCAGGAGGACCACGGTCGATGAAGGCTCTTCGTCGCCGTTCTCGCTTGCGATCAGACTGCCGAGGGCCTCCGCGTAGACCCCGGGCGCATATGGTCCCAGCCGCTCTTCGTCAAGCAGGGCAAGCCGCGTGTCGGTGCTCAGAATCTGCCCGCAGACGAGCGTTTCCCGGCCGCCGGCCGCCGGACCCGCGTTGTCGACGATCCACACCACGGGTTCCAGACGGCTCACAGCAGCGCCTCGCGTTCCAGATGCGCGACGAGCTCCCTGGCTGCCGCCTCGGGCGCGGCGCCCTCGATCCGCAGACCGCCGCCGATCGAAGGGGCGCGGACAGCCGTCGTCTCGATTCGGGCGCCGGCCTCCCCCACCTGGCTGGGGTCGATCCGAAGGCCGCGACAATCCACCTGTTCCAGCGGCTTCCTCCGCGCCTGGAGGGTGCCGCGCAGAGAAGCGAACCGCGGTTTGGCGAGTCCGGCCTGCACCGCGAGAACGGCGGGCAACTCCAGCCGGAGGATCTCGTTCAGCCCACCTTCCAGTTCGCGTACCGCGCGTACCGAACGACTGGCCGCGTCCAACTCGACCGCCGTGACAAGCCAGGCGTAGGGGCGGCCGAGAGTCTCGGCGACGATCGCCGGGGTTGCGGCCTGTCCGAGGTCGTCGGACTGGGCTCCGGCAAGTACGAGATCGCATTCCTCCCGGTCGATGGCCGCAGCCAGAGCACGTCCGTCGGCCAGTGCGTCCCCGCCCAGAAAAGCCGCGTCCTCGAGATGCACGGCCCGGTCGGCGCCCAGGGCCAACGCCTTGCGGAGGGCTTCCTCGACCCGGGCGGGGCCGAGGCTGAAGGCCACGACTTCGGGCCGGTCGGCTCCGGCCTCTTCGGCGAGCAGCAGCGCCGCTTCGAGCGCGCAGAGATCGCAGCTCGAGATGACCCAGTTCACATCGTCGTGGTCGACATGACGCCCGGAGTCCGCGATCCGCGGGTGCGCATCGGTATCCGGTACCTGTTTGATGCAGACGCCGATTCTCAACCCGGTCTCCCTCGTTGGCTGGCGCGGCAGCATAGCGCCAACCGGGCCGCTGCGGGCGTGGCACGGTCCGCGGCAGCCGCAGGTACCGGGAACGCACCAAGGAACCGCCGCACGAAAAGCGTAAGCATCGGCCCGCTCCACGAACCGGAAGTCGACCGGCGTGCTGCCGGCCATGAAGTCGCGGACCTCGTCCAGGGTCCGCAGCCGTTCGATGTCGAGTTGCAGGATCATCCTCCGATGATCCCCGACACCTGCTCAGGCTCATCTCTCATGGGACAAGACTGTAGATAGACCCTTGGCTATCTGTCTGATACTCTCTCGGCGCAGTGTCTTCGTCTTCGTTCGCCATCCCGATCGCCACCCTGGCGGCCACTGGTGACTCAGCGGTGGTGCACTTCTTTCTGCGCTCGGGCCCGGTGGCCAAGATCGTGCTCGGGATTCTGGTCCTGATGTCGCTGTCTTCGTGGTACGTGCTGCTGCAGCGGCTGCTGCTCTTCCGTCGCACCGCGCGGCAGAACCTGAGCTTCCTCGATGTCTTCAGGAAGGCTGCACGTTTCAGTGACATCGGCAAGGCCGCCTCGGACCACCGCGCGTCGTCGCTGGTCGGGCTGTTCCGGGCCGGTTACCTCGAGATCGACACCCAGATCAAGGCACTCAGGGAACCTCGGGGAAACGAGGACAGCTTCCGTCTCCAGTCGCTGATGGCGCTCGAGCGGACCCTCCGCCGGGCCGCGAACGTCGAACTTCGCGTCCTCGCCCGGAGCACGTCCTGGTTGGCGACCACCGCTGCGGCAGCGCCCTTCATCGGCCTGTTCGGGACGGTCTGGGGAATCATGATCGCCTTCAACGACATCGGTGCCTCGGGCACGGCGACCATCACGGCGGTGGCGCCGGGCATCGCTGAAGCGCTGGTCAACACGGCCGCCGGTCTGGTGGCCGCGATCCCGGCTCTGGTCGGCTACAACTACCTCGCCACCAGGCTCCGTCAACTGCGGGCGGAGATGGACGACTTCACGCTCGAGTTCCTGAATCTGGCCGAGCGCAGCTTCGGCTGAACCCGGACACGGAGTCGGATTTTGGCCTTCTTTCAGGACACCGACAGCGACGACTCCGTCCTCGCGGACATCAACGTGACGCCGCTGGTCGACGTCATGCTGGTGCTGCTGATCATCTTCATGATCGCGACGCCGATGCTGCACCAGGGCGTGGAGGTGACTCTGCCGGAGATGGAATCTCCGTCCGCGCTCGCGGTCCGGGATGAAGACCCGATGATCCTGACGGTGGCGCAGAACGACCTCGTCTACATCAAGGACGAGCCGGTGGCCCTTCCCCTGCTGGTCGAACGCCTGCTGCCGCAGCTCGAGTTGCGCGACTACGAGGCAGTCTTCGTCAAGGGCGATGCCGACGTGCCGTACGGAAGAATCATCCACGTTCTCGACGTTCTTGAACGTGCGAACGTCCATCGCGTGTCTCTCGTCGTGCAACCAGAGCATCAAGGCCCCCAGTAGCGGCCGCTGCCACGGAGCCCGATCCAGGTGCCGAGTCAGGATACCCCCGCGCCTTCCGTCGAGTGGGTTCTCAGACGCCGGGAGCGCCGGGCGGCCGGTCTGAACAGGCCGTGTCTGGCGGCCTCCCTCACCCTCCATCTCACGGTACTTGGCGGGATTCTCTTCGGGCCCGGCCTGTTCGCCGAACGGACCTACCTGGAGCGTCATACAGTGGAACTCGCGCGCCTGCCGACGATTCGGCCGAAGCCGATTCCGGCGGCTCCGCCCTCGGAGGAAGAACCGCCGCCGCCCGCTCCGGAGCCGGAACCCGAGCCCGAACCGCTCCCGGAAGAGCCGCCGGAGGATGTGCCGGTACTGGTCGAGGAAGAGACCGCCGAGCCGGAGCCAGAACCGCCGCCGCCCGCTCCGGAGCCGGAACCCGAACCGCGACCGAAGCTGGAACGTCCCTTTCAGCGGACGCGCACGATCGACGACTCGCTGGCCGGGAGGGACGACGCGGAGGCGCCCGTGGTCGGCTATGACAGCGAGGACTTCACCTACGCCTACTACACGACGCGTCTGGTCGCGGCGATCAGGGCCCGCTGGATCAGACCTCCGATCGAAGGAGTGGAAGCGCTGGTCCGCTTCCGAATCGCGAGTGACGGCACGGTGAGTGCGCTCGAACTGATCGAGTCGTCCGGCGTGACCCGTTTCGACAACGCGGGCTTGCGGGCGATCGAGGCGGCGTCGCCGGTGCCGCCGCTGCCGCGCAGTTTCCGCAAGCCGAGTCTCGGCGTGACCATGAGGATCCGTTGACGATGCAGCGCTTCCATTCAACGCCTCTGCCGCTCCCGGTCGCCGGGACCGTGGTCGCGGCTCTCCTTTGCGCGGCGCCGTACCTCGCCGCGCAGCAGCCGCCGGAGACGCCGCCTCCGGCCGGGCCGCCGCCCTCCGACGTCGAAGTGGTGCTCGACCGCGACGCCTCCCTGCGCCTGAATCTCGCCGTGCCGCGTTCCGGACGTCCGCCGGAAGCCGGCCCGGAGTTTCTCGACGCGATGAGCGAAGTGGAACGGACTCTCAGGGAAGATCTGGCGTTCACCCAGCTCTTCGACGTCCAGGGCCCGGAAGTGCTGTCGGCGGCCCCCGTCACCGGCGACCGGACGAAGGATCTCGAACAGTACCGGGCCTACGGCAACGAAGTAGCGCTGCTCACCGAGTTCAAGCTCAGCGGCGAAGATCTGGTTCTCGAAGGGCGCGTGTACGACCTCGCCAGGGGGCAGTACATTCTGGGCAAACGGTTCAACGGCGGAATCGACCTTGCCCGCCGCTTCGCGCACGCCATGGCCGACGAGGTCGTTCTCTACTTCACCGGCCGCCGCGGCATCGCGATGACCGCGATCGCGTTCGTCTCGGACCGGGAGTCCCGGGAAAGCAAGGAGATCTTCCTGATGGACTACGACGGCCACGCGCAGCGACGGATCACCGGGCACATCTCGACCAGTCTGTCGCCCGTCTGGGCGCGGGACGGCAGCGGGCTCGTGTACCTGTCCTTCTTCGAGGGGCGGCCGGGCGTCTACTGGGCCGATCTGGTTACCGGCAGGAAGACTGCGATCATTGCCGAAGAGCAGCCAGCGTACTCCCCCAGCCTCTGCCCTGACGGAAAGACGCTTCTCTTTGCGCGCCGCACCACCAACATGGAGATCTTCGCGGTTTCGCGCAGCGGCGGCTCCCCCCGGCAGCTCACCAGGTCGAGCCGCATCGACACGAACCCGGAATGCTCTCCCGACGGCGCCCGCATCGCGTTCACCTCGAGCCGCTCCGGCACTCCGCAGATCTACGTGATGGGAATCGACGGCGCCGACCTGCAGCGAGTGACGTTCGAGGGCCGCTACAACGAGGGCGCATCCTGGCACCCGGACGGCAGCCGTCTCGTCTACTCTCGCCGCGCCGACCGCGGCGATCGTCACGACATCGCGATCATCGACCTGGTCACGGGCCAGGATCAGCTCCTGACGACGGGGCCCGGAACCCATGAGAACCCGTCCTTTTCGCCGAACGGAGAGTGGATCGCCTTCGATTCCCGCCGCCCTGGCGGTCGCCGGCACATCTACATCATGAGCCAGGACGGCAGGTACACGCGTCAGGTGACCATGCGGGGCAACAACTCGCATCCGTCCTGGTCGGGCTATCTCGACTGAATCGGAGCTGTCTGTTGCCGCGCCCGCGCTGCTCTGGTACTGTTGCTCCGCTCTCGACAAACTCAGGTTTCAGGTTCCAGGAGAAGTCCCGGTATGTTGGCCAGAAGGTTCCCTGCATTCATCCTCTCGGCTCTTGCGCTGCTGGTCGTCGGCGCCTGCAAGAAGGCACCCCCAGAGCCCCCGGCGCCTCCGCCTCCACCCCCGCCGCCGGTCGTGGAACCCGACGAGCCCAAGGAGGTGCCCCCGCGGCCGGTGCCGCCGGTCGTACCCGAGTACAAGTCTCCGTGGTCCGAGGACATCGTGGAAGCAAACAGGCAGGTGCACGAGAAGGGTCTTCTCGGCGACGTGTACTTCGAGTTCGACAAGGCGACACTCACGGACGCGACGCGTTCCCAGCTCGGCAAGAACGCGGACTTCCTCAAGACCAGGGACGGCGAGAACCTCGTGATCACGATCGAGGGTCACTGCGACGAGCGGGGGACCAACGACTACAACCTGGCTCTTGGCGACCGCAGGTCCAACGCCGCCCGGGATTACCTGCTGTCGCTGGGCGTTTCCGGGGATCGCCTCAAGACGATCAGCTATGGCGAGGAGCGCCCGCAGTGCGACGACTCGAACGAGGACTGCTGGCAACTGAACCGTCGCGCCTACTTCCGGGTCACCGACTTCAGCTGACTCGGCCTGGCGCGCTTCGCTGGCGTCCCTCGGGCGGCGTCGGCCGGTTCTTTCATGCCTGTCGCCAGGCTCCATCGCCGATAGTCGCGGGCCGCTAGCATGTGGCTGCCGGAACCTCGGAGCTGCAGCTTGACCGGGTCGTTGCTGATCACCGGTTCGGCAATGGCCTTGCTGGCGGCTGCCTGCGCGTCGTCGTCCACGCAGCTGGCCGACCTCGAGACCGGCCTTGTCGCCCTGGAACGGCGAGTGGATGAACTTCGCTCCCAGACGCCGACCCGACAGGATCTGGCGACCGTGGTTCAGGCCCTCGAGAATCAGATTCGCGACGATCTGACCGCGAACGCGGATCTGAAGGAGGATCTGCGCCAGATCCTGTCTGATCTGGAAGTACTGCGAACTCTGATCCAGGAGCAGCGCCAGCTGCTCAGTGCTTCGGTCAAGCACCTCGAGCAGACGGGAACGGATGTGGCGCTGATCGAGGGCCGACTCGAGCGTCACGAGGAGTATCTTCTGGCTCTCGATCAGCTGCAGGCAGCCGGCCAGTCCGCGCCCGGAGTCGAGACGGTCAATCCGAAGACTCTCTACGACGCCGCCTATCAGGACTACTCCGAGGGGCGGTACGAGCGGGCAATCACCGGCTTTCGTCGCTACCTCGACACGTTCCCGGCCGGCGTCGATGCAGACAGCGCCCAGTACTGGCTCGGCGAATGCCGCCTGGGTCAGGGACGGTACCGGGAAGCTGTCGAGGAGCTGAGGCTGGTTCAGGAGCGTTACCCGGAAAGCGACAAGGTTGCCAGCGCCCTGCTCAAGGTCGGGGTGGCTCTGAACGAGCTGGGCGACCGGGAACTCGCGATCGAGATGTTCCTCCGCGTTCGAAGCAGCTACCCCGATACCGACGAAGCGATCCTGGCGCTCCAGCAACTCGACAACCTGGGCACCGAGCAGTAGACTGCGCCGCCGGCGGGTGCTGGCAGCCGCGTGATGATGGACAGATCGAGGTGAGAGGCGACATGGCGAACAGCAAGCAGGCAGAGAAGCGCATCCGGCAGTCGCGAGCCCGAAGAGACCGCAACCGTGCCGCGATGTCGAAGCTCCGCACTTCGGTCAAGGCACTGCGTGCAGCCGTCGACACGGATGTCGAACGCGCCCGGGAGCTGCTTCCCGGGACGTTGAGCCTGATCGACATCACTGCCCGCAAGGGCGTGATCCACTCGAATGCCGCAGCTCGCAGGAAGTCGAGGCTCACGCGACTCGTGAATCGTCGCATCGAGGCTGCCGGAGCGTCCGGCGTGGCAGGCGACTGATCCCCGTCGGAAGCCGCCGTCAGAAACCCTCGAGGTCAGAAACCCTCGAGCAGATCCGTCACCATCGTGTCCGCGAACCGTTCGGCGCTGTCTTCGATGGCGATGTTCTCGCGGTCGAAGAAGTCGGCATCCGCGCTCTCGACCGCATAGCTCTCCCTGAACTGGTAGCGATCGTTTGCCCAGATCACCTCGCCTTCCTCGCCTCCGGGTGTCATCACCGTGCGGCGAAAGGAGACGTCGGCCACGATCGTCAGTTCGTACTCCTGGGCGCGACCATCATTCGTGAAGGTGATCGGCGCCACCCGGAAGGCCGTGACGGCGCCGCGAATCGTGGCATCCGACTCCGCTTCGGTGGATACGAGCTCGAACCGCCGCCGGGTCAGGAGTTCGTCAGCGATCGCCTGGGTCAGGAACTGCTCGACCTCCACTCGGGGAGTCCGATTCTCGAACGGCGCGAGGTACACCTGCTGAACGTCGTCAGGAATGTTGGACGCCTTGCCAACGAGCGCGTAGCCGCAGCCCGCCAGAACCAGCGCCGGAAGCAGGGTCGCCGCCTCGGCAGACCGCCTCCGGCGGGTGCTCTGCATGGCTGCCACGGTATGCATGGCTGTCAGCGTAGCAGTCCGGGCCAGATCCCGAGCCTGGCAGGCCTCGGCCGAGGGAATCACCGACTCGAGTCCAGGCCCAGGGTGGTCCGAAGGGCGTCGAGGATCCCGTTCACGAAACGGCCCGACTGCTCGGCGCCGAACTTCTTGGCCAATTCGATGGCTTCGTCGATCACTACCACCGCGGGTACGTCGGGCTGGAAGCGCATCTCGTAGACCGCCAGGCGCAGGACGTTGCGGTCGACCACCGGCATCCTCTCCAACCGCCAGTTGTCCGCCTGATCGGCGACCAGTCGATCGATCGACTCCCTGTGGGCGAGGCTGCCCTCCACCAGCGTGCGGGCGTAGTCGAGCGCCAGTTCGGAGGCCCTCGGGGTGGCGCCGGCGTCCGCGGTCTCCGCACGGAACGCGTGGAGATCGAATGCCCGAAACAACTGGGATGGCGCTGCATCGCCCAACTCCCTCTGATAGAGCATCTGCAGGGCCATCTCCCTGGCCTGGCGCCGTTTCCCGCCCGCTCGTCGGGGTCGATGGCCGGTTGCGGGCTCCGTGCTTTCCGGCGATGGCCGTTCGCCAAAGCTGGTCACGACTTGAGCGACCGCAGCAGAGTTGCCATCTCGAGCGCTGCTTCGGCAGCCTCCTCTCCCTTGTTCCCCGCGTAGCCGCCGGCGCGCGCTCGAGCCTGCTCCGCGTTGTCGCATGTGAGAACGCCGAACCCGACCGGAATTCCGGTTCGCGCGGTGACTCTGGCGCAGCCAGCCGCGCACTCGCTGCAGATGTACTCGAAGTGCGGCGTTTCGCCGCGGATCACCGCGCCCAAGGCTACAAGCGCATCGACCCTTCCAGCGCCGGCCAGGACGTCAAGAGCTGCCGGTATCTCCCAAGCGCCGGGAACCCGGACCAGCAGAAGATCCTTGTCCCTGGCGCCACGGTCGAGCAGGAACTTGCGGGCGCCCCTGATCAGGCGTTCGACGATGCTGCCGTTGAAGTGCGCCGCCACCAGGCCGAACCTGACACCAGCCGCATCGGAGGCGGTCTTCATGTCGGAAGTGGCGGCAGGCCGGGTGCTACAAGAACAAGTCGCATGGTCGGGACGGCGAGATTCGAACTCGCGACCCCCTGAACCCCATTCAGGTACGCTACCAGACTGCGCCACGTCCCGACCGAGTGCCATTCTCTACCCAATCGCCGCGCTTGGCAACAACGCGGCGGGAGTGGAGCCCGATCGGTCGTCCCCGACGCCCGCCTCGGGCTCGAGTTCAGCGGCAAGCAGGGCGCACCTGGGAAACGTCCGGGAAAACGAGAGCCGCACTCCACCTCATGGCTCGCCGACCCTTCGAGTCGAGTTTCCTGTCCAGATCCAGATCCAGTGCCAGCCGCGACCCGGACTTCCACGGCTGCGGAACGACTTCTGCCAAGTGCTGCAGCAGCTGGACGGGTCAGGCGTCTGCGGCATCTCCACCGCGGCCGCTGGCCGGCGCCGACCCCGTTTCGCCGCGGCGTTCCCGGACCACGATGCGGAGCGGCACGCCGTCGAGATCAAACGTTCTTCGAAGCTGGTTTTCGAGGTACTTCCTGTACGTGTGCCCACGTTTCAGCCGCCGGTTCGCGAACAGAAGGAACGTGGGCGGAGTCTCCTGCACCTGGGTTGCATAGAAGAACCGCCACGGTCTGCCCCGCTCGGCTGGCGGCTGATGACGGGCCGTCAACGAGTTCATCACCCGATTCAGCTCGGACGTGGACACCCGCCGTCGGTGACGCTCCCGAACACGGTCGAGAGCCGGGAGGATACCGCGCACCCCGCGGCCGGTCAGTGCAGAGACGTTGACCCGAAGAGGTCCGGCGAACAGCTCGACCAAGCGCTCCCACCCCCTCTCGAGGCGCTCGCGACCCTCCCCGTCGAGGAGGTCCCACTTGTTGCAGACGATGATCGACGAGCGCCCCGCCTGCCAGGCTGCATTGGCCACGCCCAGGTCGCCGGTCGTGATCCCATGGCTCGCGTCGATCACGAGGACCACCAGCTCCGCGCGTTCGATCTGCCTTCGGGCGAACATGACTGCCAGTTCTTCCGGCGCGTCCCGGACCTGGGATCGGCGTCGAATGCCGGCCGTATCGACGAGGACGTAGTCGGGGCCCTCCGTACGTTGCAACAGGCTGTCGATCGGATCTCTCGTCGTTCCGGCGGTGGGCGACACGAGCGTTCGTTCGCTTCCCAGCAGCCGGTTGATCAAGGACGACTTGCCGACGTTCGGCCGCCCCACGACCGCAACTCCGGATGCCTCGGGTTCGCACGCGGACACCACGTCGGGGAGATGCGCGGCCAGCTCTTCATGCAGGGCTCCGAGACCCCTTCCGTGTTCCGCAGACACGAGTACGAGTCCGTCCGCGCCCAGAGCGTAGAACTCCTGGTAGCCCTCCCGAGCGGCCCGGGTGTCCGACTTGTTGACCGCCACGACGATCGGCCGGCCATGGCCGCGAAGCCGCTCCATGACCTCCTCGTCGGCCGCTGCCAGCCCTTCCCTGCCGTCCACGACGAACAGGAGCGCGTCACTCTCCACGATCGCGAACTCGACCTGGGCGTTCAGCCCCAAGGGGTCGTCACCCGGCGTCAGGCCCCCGGTGTCGACCAGTTCGACGACGCCTTGCCCCTCCAGCTCGAAGCGCCCGACCAACCGGTCCCGGGTCACGCCTGGTGTTCCGTGGACGATCGCCTGCCGGCGACCGATCAACCGGTTGAAGAGCGTCGACTTGCCGACGTTGGGGCGACCGACGATCGCGACCGCTGCTGGCACGGGCGTCCGGATCAGGAGTCCAACTGATGCTCGATCCGGCGGTCTATCACCATCCACCCCTCGTCGCGGCGCTTGAACTGGTACCGCACACGGTACCGGTCGGTGCCGGATGAGAGGACATGCTCGGTGCCGCTGGCCAGGGACTGGATGTCCCAGACCTCGAAGGTGGTCACGGCCGCGTTGGAGTAGCGCCAGACGTCGACCCGCTCGATCTCGAAGCTCTTCAGCGTAGGCCGAAGGGTACGGCTCTCCCGTTCCAGTTCCTGGACCTTCCTCCTGACAGTCTCGATCTCCTTCGGGACAGCGCCGTCAGCGAGCGGTTCGAAATCCCCGGTGGCGTAGGCCGCGCCGAGCTTCGGCAAGTAATCCGTGAGGACGGCCTCGATCGCCAGCCGATCCTCTTCGCTCGCTCCATCCGGCCCGGTCTCGGCACAGGCGGCCAGGCCTGCGGCACAGGCGATGGCGAGCAGCAGTCGAAGCGCTGCGCACGCGGTGCCGGCGGCCGGAACTGCACGAGGACGAAATGAGCTGTTCATGAGGCGAGCCTAGCAGTCCGTGGCGAAAGTCGCGCTGCATTCGAGCGCCCATGCATCCTGTCCGGCATCGTTGCTCCTCGGTCGCAGATGGCCCGACATGCTCCCTTGTCGCGCCTTGCCGGACGGGTGCCTGACCGCTCTCGGTGCGACGCGTACTTCGCCACGGACTGCTGGCAGCAGGTGCCGGAAACCTCTGCCGGCAAACCTGAAAATGCGGTTACAATCCCGGCGTGGACTCCGAAGGAGCCCTTGGCTTCTGAAGGGTGTCTCGGAAGGGAGTCGCGAAAGTGGCGGAATTGGTAGACGCGCAAGATTCAGGATCTTGTGGTAGCAATACCGTGGGGGTTCGAGTCCCCCCTTTCGCACCAACGCCCGGCTTCACCTGGCGAGCTTCTCGACTTGCGCCCGAGAGAGTGCCGTCAAGGGCTTGAAGGCGGTCTGCAAGAAGCTGCCGACCGCGTCGCCCGTCCATTCCCGGATTCGCAACGCGCCCCGTGTCGTTCCGAATCCAGGAATCGGTCTGTCACGTCGCCTGAGACAGCGGCTCGGGAGCCAGGGGGGCGCGGGAGCTCGGGCGCACACGTCCTCCTGAAGTTGCTCACGCCGGACTTGCCGGGGTGACGTTGTCGGCTGCTACAGTAGCTCTCCCTTCGTTCCTCCCGTCGACGCCTCATCAGGAAGGACTCACTCGCATGAAGGACTCTCTGGCGACCGTGCCGTCAAGCGCGTATCTGGCTTCCGGATCGCGTCTTACGGCCTGCGCTGCGGCCTGGTGCAGCCTGCATTGCGCGCTCACACCGTTGCTGGTCATGGTGGCACCCGCGCTCGCGCTCGGCGAAGGCGTCGAGCGAGCCATGTGGGTCGGGACCGTCTTTCTCGGCGTGGTGCTGCTTCTCCTGGGCCCGGCCCGCAAGAACGCGGCCGTGATGCTCACCTTTGCAGGGGGAGCTGCGTTCTGGGCAGCCTCCGTTGCCGGTTGGCTCGAGCCGCTGCCCGAGACCCTGACGTCGGCCGCTGGCAGCCTGGCCCTCGCAGGCGCTCTGATGCGGAGTGTCCGTATCTGCCGGGCCTGCGCGTGTTCGGCCTGCGCCGGCGAGAAGCGTGCGGATCGAGGAGGCTGACGACGACCGGCTTCCGGTCGTCGGGGCAGTTCGCTCGGGCCACCTGCATGCTGTCCTCGGCGCCGGACCTCGACCTTCCAGGGGCACGAGGTCTCCTGGAACTGGGGCGTCACTGGTAGAACGCGAGCGCACTGTCGCCGTAGCGCCTCGTTCCCTTCAGTGACAGCCGAGCCGCAACCGGAGGCGGACGCCGCCGGCTTGCGTGTTCCAGCACGACTTCCCCGCCGTCCGCGATCAACGCAGCCACGGCGGCCAGGAGCGTCTCCAATCCGCTGGCCCCGTACGGCGGGTCGATGAAGGCCAGGTCGAAGGGGGCTTCACCGGCCGTGGCTCGCGCCAGGCACCCGGGAAGCGCGGCTCTGACCACGGCCAGGTCGCCGGCGCCCAGGCGATCCCGGTTCTTCTCCATGCACTTCACGGCGGTACGATCGCGGTCGACGGCCAGGGCCGCGTTGGCCCCACGCGACAGCGCCTCCAGCGAGACGGCGCCCGAACCCGCGTAGAGCTCCAGCAACCGGCAGCCCGGAGTGCGATCGCCCCAGTGCGAGAACAGGGCTTCGCGGACACGGGCCTGGGTGGGGCGAATGCCCGCCGGTGTCTCGAGACGACGGCCTCGCCACCGGCCGCCGAGCAACCTCACGCCTCCCGAGCCGGCAGCCGAACCGGCCCTCCGGGAGCTCATCCGCTGCCCGAATCCGAAACCGACGGATGACGATACGCCACCCGGCCGCCAACGATCGTGTAGACAACCTCGGTACCGGGAATCTCCTCCTCGGCCACGGTCATGATGTCGCGGGAGAGAACCGTCACGTCCGCCAGCTTTCCCACCTCCAGGCTGCCCTTCTGGTCCTCCTCGAAGGCCGAGTAGGCTGCAGACAAGGTGTACGAACGGAGCGCTTCCTCACGGGTCATCCGCTGATGAGGCTCGAAGAGTTCGCCGTTCGCCATCCGGCGGCTGACGGCGGCATGGAAGGACGCGATCGGATCGACATCCTCGACCGGAGTGTCCGTACCGTTCGTCACGACGGCGCCGGAGTCGATCAGCTTTCGCCACACGTAGGCGCCTTCCGCCGTGCGTTCGGCTCCCAGCCGGTCAGGCACCCAAGGTCCGTCAGATGTGCAGTGAACCGCCTGCATCGAGGCGATGACGCCCAGATCCGCGAAGCGCGGAACATCGTCCGGGTGCAGGTGCTGGGCATGCTCGACCCGCCAACGCCTGCTTCGGTCTCCGCCCAGAGCCCGTTCGAACAAGTCCAGCGTCTCCCGGTTCCCCCGGTCGCCGATGGCGTGCACGCACAGCTGGAAGTCGTGCTCCTGCGCCAGTCGGGCAGTTTCCTCCAGGGCTTCGAGACTGGTCGTGTTCAGACCGCTGGATCGGGGCAGGTCCTCGTAGGGCTCGAGCAGCCAGGCGCCGTGAGAACCGAGAGCGCCGTCGATGAACCTCTTGATGGCTCGCACGGTCAGAAATCCGTTTCCGCGGTCGATCATGCGGTAGCGGTCCAGGGAGGCGGCCAGTGCGTCGTTGTCCTCGCCAACCATGACCCACAGACGCAGCGGAAGGGCTCCTTCGTCGGCCATCTGTCGATAGGCGTCGATCAGCTTGAAGCTCGAGCCGGCATCCTGGAAGCTGGTGATGCCCTTGGCAAGACACTCCTCGGCGGCGATGCCCACCACCCGACGGACGTGGTTCCACTCCAGCGTCTGCTCGCGCAGAACCGCAACCAGGTCTTCCGCCGTTTCTCGGAGGGCGCCGGTCGGCCGCCCATCCCGGTCACGCACGATCTCGCCGCCGTCCGGGTCGGGAGTTGCCGCGTCGATGCCGGCGAGCGCCATGGCGCGTTCGTTGGCAAAGGCCATGTGGCCGCTGGCGTGGGTCAGGAGCACCGGATTTCGAGGCGATACCGCGCTCAGGTCGGCATGAACGGGCAGTCCCTGAACACTGGGCCTGGGCGGTTCCGACCACTTCGACTGATGCCATCCCCGCCCCAGGATCCATGTTCCCGGCGGCGTTGCTGCCACGGCCTCCGCCACCAGAGCGACGATCTCGTCCCAGGATGCAGCGGACTCCAGGGCCAGCTGGAGCTTCGACTCCCCGAGTCCCCAGAAATGTCCGTGTCCCTCGATGAGACCAGGCACGGCAAGCCGGCCCTCGAGTTCGATCACCTCCGTCTCGGGGCCTGTCCAGCTCCTGGCCGCTTCGTTGGAACCCACGAACACGATGCGGCCGTTGACCGCGGCAAGCGCTTCCGCCGTCGCGGGCGCGCGTTCTGCGTCTTCGCTCAGGGTGACCACGCGGCCGCCCAACAGGACGAGGTCCGCCTGCCGCCGAGCCTCCTCGCTGCAGCCGGTCAGGACGACCGCCAGCGCGGCGAGCGTCGGAACGCAGCTCACCCGCCAGGATCTGCGCGTCATCCTGCTGGAATGCGGAGCGTCTGCCCGACGACGATCAGGTTGCCGCGCAGTCTGTTGGCCTGGCGGATCCTGGCCGCGGTGGTGCGGAACGTGCGCGCCAGCTGGCTCAGCGTGTCTCCCCGCCGCACCCGGTACAGCACCTCGTCGCGATTCGGCGGAATCACCAGGCGCTGCCCGGCGTGTATCAACTCCGGCCGGCGCAGGTTGTTCGCCGCGGTCAGGACGCGGACGGAGGTGCCGTACTTCCTGGCGATGCGGTCGAGGGACTCGCCTCTCCTGACAACGTGAACCGTGTCGCTCGCCTGATCGGAGTTGCTTGCCAGCTCTGGCGCTGAAGCCGTCGCGGCCCGTGACGGCGCCGTCCTCCCGGGCGGCTCGACCGCGGCCCGCCGGACCGGCGGCGCACCCCGCCCTGCGCCGCGCAGGGGAATCCGCAGTCGCTGGCCGATGTAGATGCGGTCTGCCCTGGGCAACCTGTTGGCGCGCTGGATCTCCGCGACGCTGGAACCGAATCGTCGCGCGATTCCGCCCAGTGTGTCTCCCCGACGCACCCGGTAGCCGAATGCGGCCTGACGGTCGGGCTTGCGCTCGGCAGGCAGTTCGGCGTACGCCTGCTCGAACTGTTCGGCCATTCCATGCGGCACCCGAAGCGGATAGCGAGGCGGCACGAGCAGGGAGCCCGCGAGCACGGTCCGGTCCAGCGCGGGGTTGAGTTCCGCAAGCCGGTCCATCTCCACGCCGGTTGCAGCGGCCAGATCGGTCAGAGCGACGTAGCGATCCCGATCGGCGACGTCGAATCGAATCTCGGGGAGCGGCTCGACATTCGGAAAATGCTGTTCGCGCTCGGCGTAGGCGATCACGGCCGCAATGAACTCGGCGTAGAAGTTGCGCGATGCGAAGCCGAACGTCCGCGACTTGTACTTCTCCACGACGACGCCGATGTCCCTGGTTCCCAGGCGCCGCACGGCCCGCCCCATCCCGCCGGCGCCATGGTTGTAGGCCGTCAGGGCCAGCGGCCAGGCCTCGAGCGATTCGTGGTCCCGCCGCAACTTGCGCGCCGCGCCGGCGGCGGCCAGGAGCACGTCCGAACGGGCATCCACCGCCTCGTCCATCTGCAGGAACGCACGGCCGGTCGAGGCCGTGAACTGCCAGGCGCCGGAAGCGCCAACCTTCGACCGCGCCCGATAGTTGAACATGGACTCCACGAACGGCAGGCAACGGATCTCTTCCGGCAGACCGTACTCCGCCAGAATCCGTTCGATGCCGGGCATGAACATGCCTGAGGTCTCGATCGCCTCCTCGAAGCGGTCCCGCAGCCCCCGCTGGGACCGGATCATTCCGGCGGCCCGCCGATACTTCGACCTGCCGCCCGCCACATGCTCCATCCGGGCGGGTATGGACCGAAGGTCCGACGGCAGGTCCGTCACCGGCCTTCCCGCCGCCAGGTCGCGCAGGGCCTTGCCGATCCGGCTCGTCTCGGCGCGGACCCGCCTGATCCGGGCCCGGTCGATCTGCAACTCCGAAGAGTCCAGCGTGCGCATGTCGCTCATGTCGACCACGCCGTAGATGACGTCCAGGTGCCGCTCGTCGTGGAGGACGACCTGGTCGCTGGTGTAGGCGGTGAACACCTTGTGCCAGAACTCCACCGCCGCTTCCAGGTTCTCCGGCACCGGGAAGAGCGCCGGATCGATCGCGGAGTGGTAGCGGTCCTGGGCGCCGGACGCCGCGACCGTCACGAGAGCGCTGCAGACCAACGCAGGAATCCAGAGTGTGCTACTGCGAGTTTTGTTCATGGGAACGCATCCTACTGAGAAACAACGACTTGTGCAGCACACCCGGGACTGGCCGACTGCCGGCCGGGTCTGCGAGCGCTCAGTAGCGGTAGTCGTCCCGCTTGTACGGGCCGGCCTTCCGGACGCCGATGTACTCCGCCTGCTCCTCGGTCAACTCGGTCAGACGGACGCCCAGGTGATCGAGATGAAGACGGGCGACCTCCTCGTCGAGACGCCGCGGCAGCAGGGTCACCTTCCGCTCCCTCCTGTCGTCGCCGCGGTGCAGGTCGATCTGGGCCAGCACCTGGTTGGCGAACGACGTCGACATGACGAAGCTCGGGTGCCCGGTGGCGCAACCGAGATTCAGCAGCCTGCCCTCGGCGAGGATCAGCAGGCTGCGGCCGTCCGGGAAGATCCACTCGTCGACCTGTTCCCTGATGTTGCGGCTGCGAATGCCGGGCGTCCGTTTCAGACCCGCAATGTCGATCTCGTTGTCGAAGTGGCCGATGTTGCCGACTACCGCCTTGTCCTTCATCCGGCCCATGAGTTCAGCCGTGATCACCGACTTGTTGCCGGTGCAGGTGACGAAGATGTCGGCGGTCTCCACAACGTCTTCGAGCCGCGCCACCTGGTAGCCTTCCATCGCCGCCTGCAGCGCGCAGATCGGGTCGATCTCGGTGACGATCACCCGGCAACCCTGACCGCGCAGGGACTGAGCGCATCCCTTGCCGACCTCGCCGTAGCCGCAGACGACGGCCGACTTGCCGCCGATCATCAGGTCGGTCGCCCGATTGATGCCGTCGATCAGGGAGTGCCGGCAGCCGTACACGTTGTCGAACTTGGACTTGGTGACCGAGTCGTTCACGTTGACGGCAGGGCACAGAAGAGAGCCTTGCTTCTCGAGTTCGTAGAGGCGGAGAACGCCGGTCGTCGTCTCTTCGCTGATGCCCTTGAGGCCCGCGGCCATGCGGGTGAAGTAGTTCGCGTCCCAGGTGCGAACGCGGCGCATCAGCTCCAGGATGACGCCCCATTCCTCGGGTTCCGAGTCGGGATCGAAGTCCGGCACGGCGCCCTGCCGCTCGAACTCGACGCCCCTGTGGATGAGCAGCGTGGCGTCGCCTCCGTCGTCGACGATCAGGGTCGGGCCATCGTCGTTCGGCCAGTCCAGAGCGCGCAGCGTGCACCACCAGTACTCGGGCAGCGTTTCGCCCTTCCAGGCGAACACGGACACGCCTCTGGGGTCCGTCGCGGCGCCGCCGAGCTGCGGCGGACCGGCGACCACGGCCGCGGCGGCCTCGTCCTGGGTCGAGAAGATGTTGCACGATGCCCAGCGCACTGCGGCGCCCAGGTCGACCAGGGTCTCGATCAGCACGGCCGTCTGCACGGTCATGTGCAGGCTGCCGGTGATGCGCGCGCCGGCCAGCGGCCGCTCCGACCGGTATCGTCGGCGGAGCTCCATCAGCCCGGGCATCTCGTGCTCGGCGAGTTCGATCAGCCTCCGACCGGCGTTCGCGAGCGACATGTCGGCGATCGAGTAGTCCATGCCTTTCGATGCCGGGAACAGCCTCGATGCCGGGAACAGCTCCGAGGCACTTCCCCGCTGCGAGGCACCGGCCCGCGCCCGCCGTTCGGCTCCATGCTGCTCGGTCGCAGCGTGGGTCTTGATTCGTCCATCCACGATCGCCATCGTCGAACACCTCCGGGAGCCTCGGACATCGTGCCCGTGAGCTCGTGACGGATACTCAGGCTTCAGGGGTTCGGCTGTCAACTCGTTCCGCCCGCAGTCCGACGGCTTCCGCCAGCAGCTCGTACGAGCGAGCCCGGGCCTCGAAGCCGGGACAGATCGTCAGCACGACGAGTTCCTGCACGCCCAGGCTTCGGCCAAGTTCTTCGGCCCGTTCTCGCACGGTGTCCGGCGATCCGATCAGGCTCCGGGCCTGCATCTTCTCCCTGACCGCCCTGTCGCCGTCGGTGAACTCGTACGCTTCGGCCTCGTCCTGGCTCGGAAACGGCCCCGGGCGCCCTTGGGTCAACCGGATCCACCACAGGACGCGGCTGAGCGACTGCCGGTGCGCCTCCTCGTCAGTCTCCGCGACCATGGCGCTGACGCCGACGCTTGCACACGGTTCGGGGTGCCGCTTCGAGGGCCGGTACTCGCTCCGGTAGAGATCGAGCGCGGCTTCCGCGTCACGGGGCTGAATGAAGTGGGCAAAGCTGTAGGGACAGCCGAACCAGGCGGCAAGGCGTGCGGAGCCGAGACTGGAACCCAGCAGCCACACGTCCGGCTGCGTGTCTCCCTGCGGCATGGCGCGCACTCCGTTCAGCCGCTCGTCCTGGCGACCGCGGCCTAGGTAGCCGAGCAGATCGGCGACCTGTTCCGGGTAGTGCCGAACCCCCAGCCGTCCCGGACCGTGCGCGAGGATCCGGGCCGTGAGTCGATCCGAACCCGGAGCACGACCGATCCCGAGGTCGATACGCCCCGGGTAGAGGATCTCCAGCATCCGAAAGACCTCGGCCACCTTGAGGGCGCTGTAGTGGCTCAGCATCACGCCGCCCGAACCCGCGCGGATCCGTTTCGTTGCGGCGGCGACCTGCCCGATCAGGGCCTCGGGGGCGGCGCAGGCGAGGGACTCCGAGTTGTGATGCTCGGCGAGCCAGTAGCGCCGGTAGCCGAGTCGGTCCACGATTCGGGCCAGTCTCACCGCCTCCCGGACGGCGTCCGCCGCGGTCGCTCCGGCCCGTATCGGACACTGGTCCAGAACGCTCAGAGCCAGAGCCGGCGGCGAACGCCGGGGCCTCCCGCCGCCGGTACGAACCATCGGCGGAAGTATAGTGAAGGGGTGTTCGGGTTCGCTCAACAAGCGTCGCGCCCCGGAACATCGCACCTCGCCGGGGTCGTGTTCGCGTCAATCGTCTTGACGGTCGCTGCCGTCGGTGCGCAGGATGCCGTGCCGGACGCCCCGGCCGCAACGCTCGTCGAGCGGGTGACCGTGAATATCGTGAACATCGACGTTCACGTCACGGACCGCAGAGGCCGACCGGTTTCCGACCTCTCGATCGACGACTTCGAGGTCTTCGAAGAAGGCGAGCCGATGGAGATCACCAACTTCCTGAACGCCGCCTCGCGGGACGATCGGGAGTGGCTGGAGGGCGGCGCTCCAAGGGAAGTCCACAGTGTGGACCCGCCGTTGATGGTGGCGCTCTACATCGACCGCCATCGCACCCGCCATGCCCATCTGCTGCGCATCGAGAAGGACCTGGCCGCCTTCCTGAGCGCCCGCCGCGATCATGGCGCCGGGATCCGTTTCCTGCTCGCCAGCGGCGATCCGGAACTCGACATCCGAGTGCCGTTCACCACCGATCCGGGCAGGTTGATGAACGCGCTGCAGGAGTTGCGCGCGGAGCCCGGATCCCTCGCTGCCGACGACGACATGTTCCGCCTTCGGATCATGAGAGAGATCCGGATGGTCTACGAGGAGTGCGCCCAACGACCCGCCGAGAGATTCGCGTGCGTGCCCTGCGTCGACACATGGGAGACTCTCCTCGGCTCGGCGAGTCACTACGCGGCGGAGATGCAGTCCCGAACCACGGCCTCGATCTCGGCGCTGGGCGAACTGGTGACCGCGCTTGGCGGTCTGCCAGGGCCGAAGGCGCTGATCTACATCAGCGACGGGCTGCCCCAAAGGCCCGGCGCCGAGTTGTTCCACTACCTGGGCGACGTCTGCCCGGAACGCCAGGCCGAAGCACAGGTCAAGCAGTTCGAATGGGACGAGACGACGCGCTTCAATCGCTTCAGCGCCTTCAGCAATGCCAGTCGCGTGGCTCTCTATCCGGTGGACGCGGCCGGTGTTCGGGCGTCTTCGTCCGTGGACGCAAGCCTGGCCGGCCCGATCGAGCACGCGGACGGGAGCAGCCCGGTCGATTTCCGCCTCGCGGTCCCACTCGTTCCCAGCCAGCAGAACGACCGTCTGAGGACCGACAATCTGCAGACCACCCTGCACCTGCTCGCGGACGAGACGGGAGGTCGTGCCGTGTTCAACCAGCCGCACCCCGCGGAAGCTCTGGAGGAGATCGCCGAAGATTTCGGTTCCTACTACTCCCTGGGTTACAGCGCTCCGCTGAACCGCCGTCACCCCATCCGCCAGATCGATGTCCGGCTCACCAGTCCGAGAAAGGGCTGGCGGGTGCGCCATCGCCGCACGTACATCATGAAGTCCGAGGAGCAACGGCTGGCGGACCGACTGTATGCAGCGCTCAGGTTGAACGAGCAGAGCAACCCCCTGAACGTCGATGTGACGTTCGGCGAGCTTGCCGCCCGGACTGCACCGACTCTGACCACGGTTCCGGTCGAGGTGCGCGTGCCGCCTTCCGAAGTCACCCTCCTTCCGGGGCCGGACGGTTCAGCGGGCGCCGTACGGATCTTCCTGATGGCCGAGAACGCGGACGGCGGCCGCACACCCCTCCGCCAGAAGACCCTGACCGTCACCGAGGCTCAGCTCGCGGCCGAGCGGCCCGAAGCGGAGCAGAAACGGAGCCTCGCGGTCGTGAACGTCGATCTTCCGCCGGGCGACTTCGCAGTCGCGGTCGGCGTCCGGGACGAAGCATCCGGCCGCGCCAGCTACTTGGTGAGAGAGATCGCGCTCCCCTGAACGCCCGATCCGTAGGTCACGGGTGGCCATGGCGCTCAGGCTCGCGCTGACCGTTCGGCTGGTTCCTCGGCCCCTGGTGCCGGAGTCTCGTCCTCAACGGGAGAAACACCGTCGCCGACTTCGGCCTCGTGTGCTTCCGGAACTGCCGCTGCCCCTGGAGTCCACCGACTGGTCCATGTCCGCGTCCACCTGGTCCCATGCCCGCGCCCACGCTGACGCCACGGGCTGTTGCCAGCCAGCTGCTAGCGACGACTCGCCCGGAAGACCTCTGCGTCCGCGGCGCCGGTCAGCACGTCCAGGCCGGTATGGATGGGGTCGTCGACGCTCTGGCCCGCAACCAGCTGCAGCAGCACTTCCATTGACCGGTAGCCCATCGCGTGCGGTCGCTGCCCCACCTGGCCGTGGCTCAGGCCCTCGGCAAGGAGGTCCAGCTGCATCGGCAGGACGTCGCCGCCGATGATCACGAGGTCCTTCGAGTCGATCCGCTGCCGGTACGGTTCGACCGCTTGGCGGTAGGCCTGGTCGACGAACTGAGGAAAGCCGCCGGTGATCGCGAACGCGTCGAGGTCCGGCGCCGAGGACAGCATGTCGGCCATCTGCTGCACGGCCAACGGGAAGTCGTCATTGGTGTAGAGCGGGCAGGCCGCCGCTTCCGTCCATCCGTTCGCGCCCTCGAGTCGCTCGCCCGGGGGCTCGCCCGAGTGGGCGCCGGCAAGCGTGTCACGCAACCCCTGCATCCGCTCGTTGTGGTTCATCGCCGCCGGACCGCCCGACTGGATGCAGATCGTGCCTCCGTCCGGCTTCAGTTCCTGCAGCAGCTTCGCCTGCGCCACTCCCATGGCACGGTTCTCGGTGCCGATGTAGGTCGCGCGCAACCCGGCGTCCTCGGCGCGCAGATCGGAGTCCCACGTGATCACGGGGATGCCGGCCTCGTTTGCCCGCACGAGCGCCCGCGCCATCGCGGTCGCGTTCGACGGCGACACGGCCATTCCGTCCACGCGGCGGGTGATCAGGTCCTCGACCACCTGGATCTGATCCGCCTCCGCGTGTTCGCTGGGGCCGATGTACAGACACTCGACATCCTCGAGCTTCGCGGCTGCCTGCATGCAGCCGTCGCGGGCAAGGTCGAAGAACGGGTTGTTCATCGCCTTCGGCACGAGGGCGAAGGTGTAGCCGCCCGGCTCCTGGACACAGCCTCCGACCGACAGGACCAGCGCCGCAATCACCGCCACGCCAGGATTCGCCTGGCCGGAGTCCGACCTGGCGGCTTCCGATCTCGTTGTCGAATTCAATGGCGACTCCAATTCGGCCCGAGACGCTCGCCGCGCCCGGATTCAGACACCGGCCCGACCGACTCGTCTCATTCGTTCGACGAGCATGGCGACGACGATCGAGCCGCCGACAAAAGCACCCTGCCAGTACGGGTCGACGCCCAGCAGAAGCAGACTGTTCCGGATCAGCTCGATCAGCGCTGCACCCGCGACCGCCCCGAAGGCGCCGCCCTCCCCGCCCATCAGGTTGGCGCCGCCGATCACGGCGGAAGCGATGACGCGCAGCTCGTAGCCCTGCCCCAACGCGTTCGTGACCGCTCCCAGCCAGCCGATCATCAGGATAGCCGATGCCCCCGCGAGCAGGGAACTCAGCACGTAGACCGTGAGTTTGACCCGCGCCACCGGCACGCCGGCCAGGCGTGTCGACACCTCGTTGCCGCCGACCGCCAGCACGTGACGCGCCAGCCGGCTGTAGCGGAACCACGCCGCGGCGCCGAGCGCGGCGGCCGCCAGAAGCCAGACCGGGTTGGCCAGCCCCAGGAAACGGCCGCCGCCCAGGGCAAGCAGAAGTCCCTCGTCGGGCCCGAAGTCATGAACCATCCTGTTGTTCGAGATCACGAGCGCCAGCGACCGCGCGATGCTCAGCATGCCGAGCGTGACCACGAAGGGCGACAGCCGGAGATAGCCCACGAGCGTGCCGTTCACGAGCCCGCAGAGGAGAGCGCATCCCAGGCCGGCGGCCGCGGCCAGCATCAGGGGTTGGCCCGAGCCCAGAACGAGTCCGGTCACGATCCCTGCGAGCCCCATCACGGAGCCGACCGAGAGATCGATCCCGCCGGTCGCGATCACCGCCGTCTGGCCCAGGGCGATCAGCCCGATGAAGGCGAAGTTCCGGCTGACGTTGAAGATGTTGTCGCCGCTCGCGAACGGTTCCGAGACCAGGCTCATCACGCCGGCCAGTGCAGCGACCGTCAGCATCACCCAGAGTGACTGCGGCGTCCGGCGGAAGCTCTTCATGCGGCTTCGATCGCGCCCGTGATCAGAGCCGTCACCTCTTCGGGCGACGACGCGGCCGTGAGCTTGTCCGTCACCTTGCGCCCTCGCCGGAGCACGACGACGCGGTCCGTGACCGTGAACACGTCGGACATCCGATGGGAGATCAGCAGCACGGAAACGCCCCGATCGCGCAGACTGCGAATCAGCTCCAGCACCTCGGCGATCTGGCGCACGCTGATGGCCGCGGTCGGTTCGTCGAGCAGCATGAGCCTGGGTGCGCTCAGGCGGGCGCGCGCGATCGCAACGGCCTGTCGCTGCCCTCCCGACATCCTTCGCACGAGGTCGTCCGGCCGGGTGTCGGAGCCGAGGTCATCGAACAGCTCCGCCGATCTTCGCCGCATGGCGGCGTGATCCAGCACCGGCAGGATCCCCAACAGCCGGCGCCTGAGTTCACGGCCCAGGAAGACGTTGGCGGACGCCGACAGGTTGTCGCACAGGGCGAGATCCTGGTACACGGCCTCGATTCCCAGCTCCCGCGCTGACAGCGGCGACAGCTCGACGGCCTGTCCGTCCCAGAGGATCCGGCCCGATGTCGGCGCGAAGTTGCCCGCGACGATCTTGAGCAGCGTCGACTTTCCGGCCCCGTTGTCGCCCATCAGCCCTACGACTTGACCCGGGGCGAGTTCCAGATCGACGGCCCGAAGGGCCTCGACCGCGCCGAACCGCATGCCGACCGACTGGAGTTGCAGCATCGGGCGGAGAGCGTCGCCGTCAGCCGGCCAGACGGCCGAAGTAGCCCGGTCCCTGGGTCCAGACGTACCAGACCATGAAACCGGTCAGGAAGAGCGTGACGCCGACCATCAGAGCCCACCAGAGCCAGCCGCGGGCGCCTTCCGGCCGGTCCTCTCCCAGGTAACCGCGCTTTCGCTGCAGGATCACGAAGCCGATGTACGCGGCGGGCAGGAAGAGGCCGCAGACGATGTTCGTGGGCACCGCCAGCCACACCGCAATGTCGCCCCAGAACACCGGTCCGAGCACACCGGGCGCGGGAAACAGCATGGCCAGCCGGTGCTTCGTGCTGCCGAACTCCCAGCCGAACAGCTCGCAGGCCACGAATCCGGCCGCCAGCATGTGCAGGGTGATCGTCGACAGGGCCATGCCGAGGACGCCCAGGTCGAACACCACTCGTCCCACTGCCGGGCCCGCGACGGCCGCCAGGGACTGCGCCGCCTCGACGGGACTCAGCCGCACGCCGTCGTAGGCCGGATCGAGGTGGATCGTGTTCGCCGCGGCGATCACCATCAGGCTCGCTGCCAGGACGTAGGGAACGAAGGTCCCGGTCCACAGGTCGAATCTGGCCAGCGGCCTGTGCTCGCGCGACCAGCCGCGGGCGAGCAGCGAGTACGGGTAGAGGAACACCATGTTGATTCCGACCGCGGCCGACAGGCCGCTCAGAATCACCGTCACGCCGAGCACGCCGTTTCGCTCGCCGGGAACCGCGAAACCGACGAAACCGCGGGCGAGGCCGCCCCAGTCCGAGATTCCGGTGCGGACCACGACCCAGGCGAAGCAGACGACGATCCCCCACACCATGTAGCGCAGGATCCGCTCGTAGACGCGAATCAACTCGGTCCGGCGACCGTAGAGCGACGAGATGAGCACCGCCCAGACGAGGACGACGAAGCCGAGCGCCGGCGCCGGCAACCCCTCGATCCCCGCCGCTTCGCCAAGGTCCACCAACACCGCGGAGGCAAGCGAGTACTGCGGGAAGTGCCAGACGATCGAGGCGACGAGTGCGCCCAGGGCCCAGCTCCAGGCCAGAGGCGCCCCCGCGAAGCGGCGCATCGCATCGAACGGCCGCATTCCCGTCGACAACGTCTGGTGGGCTACCGCGGACAGCATGACCAGGCCCAGGAGCATCGCCAGCGGCGCCACCCACAGAAGCTGGTAGCCGAACACCGCTCCCGCGAACAGCGCGGAGGCCGCGGTGCCGCTGCCGAGGGTCATCGCGCTCTGCATGTAGCCGGGGCCGATCAGACCGGCGAAGGCGCGCCAGCGGGCGGTTCTCGGGGACTGCTCCAGCGCCGCCAGACGCTTGCGTTCGGCGGCCAGTTCTGCCGCGTCGGGCGGATGCGCCATCCTGAGGCCGACGCGCAGGTCGTGCCGGTCGGCGGCGGACAGCTGTTCGGCCATGTCGGCCTAGGCTACTTCACCGCATGGATCCGGCCGATCGGCCAAGTCCAAGACACCCACGTACGGTGAAGCCGGGGCGACGGTGCACCGCCGGCGTCCACGCCAGCGGTCACCCGGGTCCGGAAGGCCGCAGGGGCCGCAGGGAAACCGAACGCGGCCCTTTCCTCGGCAGCCGCCGCGCTGCAGGAGTCGTCGAGCCGGTGGGCCGGCGCCGCCCCCGCGCCGCTGGGGCTACTGCGCTTCCGCCTCCGGATCGGCCCCCGGCCGGTGCAGGTCGAGGAGCAGGTAGAGCGCCGGAATCACGATCAGGGTCAGGAGCGTCGCCGTCAGCAGGCCGCCCACCACGGTCAGGGCCATCGGCGTTCTGAGTTCCGCCCCCTCGCCCAACCCCAGGGCCATCGGCAGCAGCCCCAGCACGGTGGTCGAAGTCGTCATCAGGATCGGCCGCAGACGCACCAGGCACGCTTCGCGCAGTGCCTCGATCTTCGCCTTGCCGGCGCGCCGCAGGCGGTTCGTGTAGTCGATCAGGATGATCGCGTTGTTGACCACGATGCCGGCCAGCAGGATGCCGCCGATCAGCACCACGATGCTGACCGGGGTGCGCGTCAGGTAGAGGATGCCGATTGCCCCGATGATCGAGAACGGCACCGCGAACAGGATGACGAACGGATGCAGCAGCGACTCGAACTGCGACGCCATGACCAGGTAGACCATGAACACGGCGAGCAGGATCGCGAGCCGCATGCTGTCGAAGGAACGTTCCATCTCCTGGCGCTGACCGCCGACCGAATGGTCGAAGCCGACCGGGAAACGGGTCGAATCGAGAATCGCCTGGATGTCGTCCGAGACGCTGCCCAGGTCGCGGCCGACGATGTTCGCTTCGATCAGCGCGATCCGGACGCCGTCGCTGCGCCGAATCTCCGCCGGCCCCTCGGTCTCGATCACCTCGGCCACGGCCGACAGGGGCAACGGCGTGGCGCCGCTCTGACGGATGTTGAGATTGCGCAGGTCGCGGACCGAGTCGCGGTAGCCCTCGTCCGTCCGCATCCGGACTTCGATGTTGCGGTCTTCGCGGACGATGTCGGTCGCGATGTCTCCCTGTACCTTGGAGCGGATGATCGCGCCCAACTCGGCGACGGTGTAGTTCAACGTCGACAGCCGCTCCCGGTCGAAGATGATCTGCAACTCCGGGTTGCCGCCCTCGGTCGAGGACTTCACATCGACCAGACCCTCGACCTCGCGCATCCGCGACGCCACCTGATCGGCAAGCACCTCGAGCAGGGCCAGGTTGTGGCCCCGGATCTGCACTTCGATCGGACTGCGGAAGCTGAAGTAGGTCGGACGGCCGAACCGGTACTTCAGCGTGTTGTTCATCAGCGAAGGTCCAGCACTGCCGGCTGCAGCACCGCCCCCGGCGGGCGCCGGCCCGGCGGCAGGGATCGCCTGGCCGCCGAACGACGCGTTCTCGGCGTCGATCAGGTTCCTGATCCGGTTCATGACCGACTCTTCGCGCTCGGCGTCGATCGGCGGCGCCATGCGCACATTGACCTGACCGATGTTCTCGCGCCGCTCGCCTGCAGCGCCGCCCTGTTCGTTCGACGTGCCGACGACGGTGTAGACCGACTGCACCCCCGGCAGCTGGCGCACGAAGCCGTCGACCTTGGCCAGGCGCCGGTCCGTGACCTCCAGACGGCTGCCCGGCGCCAGTTCGGCGTCGACATGGAACTCACCCTGGATCAGCTCCGGCACGAGTTCGCTGCCCAGCGAGCCGACGAGCCGAAAGCTGCCGGCCAGCAACGCGACGGCCACCAGGACGACCAGCGCGGGATGGCGCAGCGCCCCTCGCAGGACCCTCGCGTACACGGCGGCAATGCCCCGCAGCAGGGCGTCGAAGCCGAAGAGCAGCGGCCGCAGCAGGATCGACATCACGATGGAGACGCTCCGGAACACGTGCCTGACGGCCAATGCCAGCCCGACTCCGATGACGCGGAAGAAGGCCGACAGGGCGCGGGTCACGGCGTTGGAGCGGCCGACACCCTGGACCTCTTCGACCCTCTGGTCCACGGCGAAGAACCGGCGCGACGCCAGCATCGGAATCACCGTCAGCGCGACACCCAGGGACACGAGCAGCGAGAACGTCACTGTCAGGGCCTGATCGCCGAACATCTGGCCGGCGACGCCTTCGACGAACACGATCGGCACGAACACGCAGACGGTGGTGATCGTGCTGGCGATCACCGCGCGGCCGACTTCGGAGGCGCCGGCCCGGGCCGCCTCGACGACGCCAAGGCCCTGGTCCCGCCGTCGCTGAATCGCCTCCAGGACCACGATCGAGTTGTCCAGCAGGAGTCCGATGCCGAGCGTGATGCCGCCCAGCGACATGATGTTGAGCGACACGCCGGCGACGTACATCAGGAAGAAGGTCGCCACCACCGAGACCGGAATCGAGATCCCGATGATCAGCGTCTTCGGCGCGCTGCGAAGGAACAGGAACAGCACCACGATCGCGAGCGAGCCGCCGATCAGGGCGGTCTCGATCACTGCCGACACGGAGTCGCGGATGTAACGCGACTGGTCGGCGAGAACGCTCAGTTCGAGCTGGGGGTCGATCGCCTCGAGATCCTGCTCCAGCTCCGCCACCCGGTCCAGAACGGCAGCGGCGACGGTCACGGTGTTCGTGCCGCCCTCCTTGTAGACCGCGATCTCCACGCTCTCCCGGCCGTCGATGCGGGTGATCACCTCGCGTTCCCTGGCGCCCTGGTAGACCCGGGCGATGTCTTCCAGGCGCACGATGGCGCCCCGGGAACGGTCGATCACGATCTCCCGCATCTGCTCCGGACGCAGGAGCTCGTTGATCGTGCGCACCAGGTAGTCCGTCTGGCCGTCGCGCAGCCGACCGCCGGTGAGATTCACGTTCTCCTGCGCCAGGCGGTTCATGACCTGGTTCATCGTCAGCCCGAGGCTGGTCAGGCGTCGTTCGTCGATCTCGACCTGGATCTCCTCTTCCAGGCCGCCGCTGACCACGACCGCGGCCACCCCTTCCAGGCGCTCGAGTTTCCGCTTCAGGTCCTCCTCGGCCAGCAGCCGCAGCGCGATCAGGTCGCTGCCGTCACCCGCCAGGCCCATCCGCAGGATGGGATCGAGCGAAGGGTCGTAACGCAGCAGCACCGGCCGCGCCGCCTCGACCGGCAGCCGCACCTGATCCAGCCGCTCGCGCACGTCGAGCGACGCGAAGTCGATGTTCGTGCCCCAGGAGAACTCCAGCGTGACCTCGCTGATGTCCGCCCTGGAGCTGGAGATGACCCGGTTGACGCCGTTGACCACCCCGACGGCGTCCTCGACCGGCCGTGTGATCAGGGTCTCCATTTCGACCGGGGCCGCGCCCTCGTACTCCGTCTGCACCGTGAGCGACGGGTACGTGATGTCCGGCAGCAGATCGACGGCGAGGTCCCGGAAGGCGACGCCGCCGAAGACCACCGCCGCCAGCGCGAAGATGAACACGGTGACCGGTCGCCGGGTGGCGAAGGAGACGATGCGCATGTCAGGCGTTCCGGGGATCTCTCTCGAGGTCTCGGATCATCCCGGCGGCCGGCCGGGGGGGCGGCCCGGCGCCGCCTCGCCGCTCCTGATCGCCTCGATCCTCTGGTCGATCTGCTCGTCGGTCATCCCGAATTCCTTCATCCGCGACCGCATCATCTCGATCCGTTCGGGCGTCAACCGGCTGGGATCGAACCCGCCCGGCGGCCCCCCGGGAAATCCACCGGGACTCAGCCGGCCCGGCGTGCCCGAGCTGGCGCCTCCCGGCCCCGGCGCGGCCGGCTCCTCGTCGGCGGCGCCGCCCGCCGCCGTGCCTGCCCGTCCTTCTCCGACCTGGCCCGAACTCTCGGGCCTGCCTGCCGGCAGCGTCGTGAGCGTCGTCGTCGGCGCCGCGGCGGGCCCCTCGCGTTCCAGGATCAGCACCGGCGTCCGGTCGGACAGGCCGTCCTGCCCGATGATCACGACGTCTTCCCCTTCGGCCATGCCCGAGAGCACCTCCAGGCTGTCGCTCTCCTCGTAGCCGAGGACAAGCTCGCGCCGCTCGGCCATCTTGCCGCCTTCCCCGTCGTCCACCACTGCGTAGACGGTGTCGGCCGTGCTCTCGAGCACCAGCGCCTGCTTGGGAATGACGACCGCGTTCTCGTGGACGTCGGTTTCCACGAAAACGCTGGCGAACATCCCCGGCCTCAGCCGCCCCTGCGCCTGAACTTCCAGCGTCACCTTCACGGTGCCGGTCGCCGGATCGACGACGGGACTGATCCGGAGCACCCGGGCCGGGAACCGCACGTCGGGATACGCCTCGACCTCGAGGTAGGCCGGCTGGTTCAGCTTCAGCTGCGGCAGGTCCTTCTCGGGAAGCTGGATCGGACAGAGCAGCGGGTCGAAGTCGGAGATCCGGAAGAGCCGTGCGTTGCTCGAGACATGCTCCGCGTTCCTGATCACCCGCTCGATGATCAGCCCCGCGAATGGCGCGCGGATCACCGTGTAGTCCAGCAGGATCTCGGTGCCGACGATCTGGGCGGCAGCGCCGTCGAAGTTCGATTTCGCGAGATCGTGCGCCTCCTGGCTGATCAGGTCCTCGCGGAAGGACTTCCGGGCCCGGTTCCACGCCAGTTCGGCCTCGGCAAGGTTGACGCGGGCGATGCCGAGCTGGGCTTCGATCTCGGCCGCATCGATGCGGGCCAGCACCTGGCCGGCGCGGACGAAGTCGCCCTCCTCCACGTTCAGTTCGACGATCGGACCGGTCGTCCGGGCCACGATGTCGACCTCGTTCTCCGCTTCGAGCGCGCCGTTCGTCTCCAGATAGTCCGCGATGTCGCGGCGGCCGACGCTGGTTACCTTGACCGGAATCGCCGCGCCGCCGGGCGGCCCGCCAAGGCCCGGCGGGAAGCCTCCGAGGCCGCCTCCCGGCCGGCCGCCTCCCGGTCCGCCGCGGCCGGCACGGGTGTTCTCGCTGCCGGGCTCGGCGTTCGACTGTCCGCAGCCGATGCCGGAGACACCGAGTGCCGCAACCAGCAGGACGGCGCCGGCCCGTTGGCCGGCGCGCACGCATCGTCGTCGTTTCATGCCGTCTTTCTCCGCGGAACGGTGACTGCCGCCCGCACAACCCGCTGGACGAAGAGCTTCACGTCATCGACCAGGGAATAGACCGTCGGGATCACGAGCAGGGTCAGGAAGGTCGAGGTGGTCAGCCCGCCCAGGATCACGAGACCCACCGGCGCCCAGTACGCCGCCCGCCCCTCGGGCTGCCCGAACACCTCGGGCAGGAAGAACGGCGCCACCATCGGTGACAGGCCGAGGATCGTCGTGACCGCCGTCATCAGGATCGGCCGCAGCCGGTGCTTGCCGCCAAGAACGATCGCGTCGTGCCGGCTCAGACCGTCTCTGCGCAGTCGGTTGATGTGATCGATCAGGACGATCGCGTTGTTCACCACGATCCCTGCCAGGATGAGCAGGCCCATGCTCGACGAGTCGTCCCTGGGCTGACCGGCCAGGTACATGATCAGGCCGACGCCGATGAAGGCGAAGGGAATCGACAGCATGATCGTGAAGGGCTGAAGGAAGTCCTCGAACAGGGCTGCCATGATCATGTAGATCAGGACGGCGGCCAGGATGAACGCCAGGACGGCGCGCGATGCGTCCTCCTCGGCCTCCATGAACCTCCTTCCCATCGACCACTCGTAGCCGGGCGGCAGCGGCACGTCCGCGAGCGCCATCAGAACCGGCCGTCGAAGCATGTAGCCCGGCGTGCCGCCCGCAGCCGTCGCATCGATCTCCACCTTGGCGCGGCGATTCTCTCGCTCGATCTCGGACGGGCCGCTTTCGACGTCGAACGAGGCGAGGCTGGACATGGGCACCGTGACCGCCCCCGACTCGTCGTTCGGGTCGGACACGAGCACGGGCATCTTCTTCAGCTGATCGAGCGTCTCGCGGTCCTCCTCCCGATACTGCATGACCATGCCGATCTCGCGCTCTGCGGTCTTGAAGTACGCCAGCGAACGGCTGGACAGCGCGCCGCTGACCGTCATCGCCACCGCTTGACTCGACAGGCCTCCCTGAAGGGCCCGTTCACGGTTCACCGACACCTTGATCTCGTCGTCGCCGCTCTCGAACGAGTTGTCCACGTCGCCGACGATCGGGATCCGGCGCAGACGTTCGGTGATCCGCGGCACCAGAAGTTCGAGAACGTCGATGTCGTCCCCGATCAGTTCCACTTCGATGCCGGACCTCCCGGAACCCGGCGGTCCGAACTCGGTGCGGGCGAGCTTGAACAGGACGCCGACCCGCTGCGGCATCGCCTCCCGGATGAGTTCGGTGACCTCGTCCGTGGAAAGCTCCGAAACCTCCTCCGGCTCGAGGTAGATCTCGAAGCGGTTGCCGCCGCCGTATCCCCGGCTCCGGCCGCCGCCGCGCCGCACCTGGTAGGCGATGTCGGCGATCTCCCACTCGTCGCGCCGGGAATCGAGCAACGTGTAGACCTCGTCGTAGAGAGCCAGGCGCTCGTCCATTCCCATCTGCCGCGGCGTTTCGACGAAGACCGTCAGCGCCCTGCCCTGGGACGGCCGGTTGAAGCTCCGTTCGATGCCGTTGTACAGCTTCCAGGAACCGAACAGCAGCGCTCCGATCACCACGGTGAAGACGAAGCGGTGGCGGAGAGTGAAACCCAGTGTCGCTCCGTACAATTCGCTGATCCGGTCCAGGAGCCTGAACCGGCGCTTGCTCTCCGACTTGAGCAGGATCGCCGCGATCATCGGCACCACGGTCAGGGAGATGACCAGGGACCCCAGCATCACGACGCACACCGTCGTGCCGATGTCGCCCATGAAGCGCGAGAAGCCGCCCGACCCGCCGCTGCCGAAGAAGATGAGCGGCACGAACACGCACATGGTCGTCATGGTCGAGCAGATGATCGGCATCGCGACGTCACTGGTGCCTCGCAGGGCGGCGTTCCTGGCGTCGGCGCCCAGTTCCTGGCGGTGACGGAAGATCGACTCGATGACCACGATCGAGTTGTCGAGCAGCATCCCGATCGCGAGCATCAGCCCCATCAGGCTCATCACGTTCAGCGTGATCTCGGTGACCCCCGCCTGTCGGCCCAGGTACATCATCACGAAGGTCATGACCAGGGAGAGCGGCACCGCCAGAGCCACCAGCAGCGTGGTACGGAACTTGCGCAGGAAGAGGAACATGAAGACGATCGCCAGGCCGCCGCCGATGAGTCCGCTGCGGCTCAGCTCGGTCAGCCCCTGGCGCACGTCGACCGAGGTGTCGTGGAAGTGGCGGAACTGGAGCCCTTCGCCCTCGGGCGTCTGCCGGATGGCCTCGAGCTCGGCCTTGACCCGGTTGACGACCTCCAGGAGATTGGCGTCCGAAGTCTTGTTCACGCTCAGGCTGATGGCTTCCGTCCCGTTCAGGAAGCTGTACTCGTACTTGTCCGGATAGCCGAACTTGACGTCGGCGACGTCGGCCACCCGCAGGCCGTCGGCGCGGATCGGCAGCCGCCGGATCTCGTCAGGCGTCCGGAACTCGCCGACGGTGCGGACCAGCAGTCGTCGGCTCCCTTCCCGCAGGTAGCCGCCCGACACGTTGACGTGATTGCTCTGCAGGACCTGGCGCAACTCGCGGACGTCGACCCCCAGGGCGGCCATCCGGTCGGGCAGCAGCTCGATCCGCAGTTCCCGGCTCAGCATGCCCCAGACCTCCGCCTGCGCCACACCCTCCAGCCGCTCGATGCGCGGCAGGAGCACGTCCTCCACGAAGTCGTTCAGTTCGTCCTGCGTCCACGGCGCACTGAGACTGCTGCGGAGCACCGGAATGTCCGTGCTCTGGAAGCGGCGGACATGGATCCGCTCGACGTCGCTCGGCAGTTGATCGCGCGCCCGGTCGATACGGTCGCGGACGTCCACGGCCGCCAGCTCCATGTCCGTCCCGTCCTGGAACTCGATATCGACCGAGGCCATGTTGCCGGAAGCCCGCGAGCGGAGCATCCGGACGCCGTTGATCGTCCCCAGGCTGTCCTCGAGGGGCCAGATGATCGATCGCTCGACCTCCTCCGGAGAAGACGACTGGTAAGGCACCCGGACGGAGATGTTGGACGACTGGAACAGGGGCAGGAACTCCAGCGGCAGCCGCGACAGCGACAGCCAGCCCAGCACCAGCACGCCCAGCGTCGCCATGAACATAGTCACCCGACGCTCGACCGCGAAGCGGATGAGGGGGTGGACCTGGCGGTGGGCCTCGGCCCCGACCGGAGACGGCGCCTGCGGTTCGGGTTCCGTGGACGAGCCTGTCTGTTCGTTCATGTCGTTCATGTACGGTTTCGTCTCGTTCATGTTGGGCTTCGTCCCCGTCACCGGCAGTTACCGGCCTCGCCGCGGTGACCGTCACGGCCGCGGTGACCGTCGCCGTGGTGCCGTTCCCGTTCCATCCGCGGGTTCGACGACTCGTCGACGGACCGCTTCGAGTGCGGATGACCCGCCGCCCGGATCCTGTACCGCATCTCGTCGAAGCGGGCGGCCTGTTCGGGCCTGAGGAGTTCGCTCACCTGCCGGTGAAAGTCGCGCTGCATGGCGCAGAAATCGTCCCGCGCTCCGGTCCAGTAGCGCCGGCTCCGCTCCATCGCTTCGCCCATGATCGGTTCCAGGGCCTCGACCTGGTCCGGATCGAGCTCCAGGCGCCGGGCCATCCGGTGGGTCACCTTCGAACGGTGCTCGCGGAGCGACTCGGAACGGGCCGCATCCGAGGTTACTGCGTCCGAGAGCACTGCATCCGAAGGGGCTGCATCCGAGGGCGCTTCCGAGCGCACCTCCGAAGATCGTTCCTCGGTGAGCGCGTCGCCGGTCGTCCCAGTCCGACCGTCTTCCCAGCCCCGGCAATCGAAATGGAACACCGATGCACTGTCGTCGTGCCGCCGTGCCGTGTGACTCTGCCTGGCGTCGGCTCCCCCGCGCTCGGCGAGGCCCCTGTCGGCCAACAGCCTGTCGGCCAGAAGGCCGGCGCTCAGACCCACCACCAGAACGGAGCCGAGAGCCAGCCCCATCCACAGCCGTGTGCGTCCGTTCGCGATCATCGGGTCCCCGGCGGCTCGTACAGCACCGCCACGAGCTCGTAGGCGGCTTCGTCGTCATTCGGCGTCAGTGGCGCCACTCCGGCCTCCTCGAGGCCCGCCGCGAACGGATCGGGATACTCGGCATCCGAGTACTCCGCGCCCGAGTACTCGGCGCCCTGATACTCGGTGACAGCGGAATCCTCCGCGACGGCAGCGGGGTCCGTACTCGATGTCTCCAACCCCGATGTCTCCAACCCCAGCGCCATGACCGCCAGGACAACCGTGGCGAGGGCTCCCGCCGGCGCCAGCCGGAGCGCCAGCCGGCGCCACGCGGCAGTCCGGGCGCCTCGTTCGATCCAGGTGTCGCGACGGACGCGGAAACCGGCCAGAAAGCCGGGAGCCTCGGGCGGTGCGCCGCATTCTTCGCGCAGTTCCCCCAGCAGTTCCTCGAGCGCTGCCTCGTGACGGTTCCGCGAGGCCCTGAACCGTCCCCTTCTATCCTCGATTCCCATCGCTTTCCCGTCTCCTCCCCGTCTGGCTTCTCCGGCCTTCTCCCGTGCAGGCGCTACCCGAGCCGGCGCCGCAGTGAGCGCCTGCCTCGATACACGCGAATCTGCGCCGTCCCGATCGGACAGCCCAGCAGTTCCGAGATCTCCACGTACTTCATGCCCACGACATCCTTGAGGATCACCGCCGTGCGCTGGCCTTTCGGAAGCTCCGCCAGAGCCCGAACCAGGGTGCGGCGCAGGAGCCGCGATTCCACCCTCGATTCCGCGCCGGGCGACGGCATCTCGGCCAGCGCGTCGTCGCCCACGCTGCGGTCCAGCCGCCGTCCCCAGCGCGTTCTGCGCCGCAGCTCGTCGTGGGCCCGGTTGATCGCGATGCGGTAGAGCCAGCTCTTGAAGGCCGCGTGTTCGTCCAGACGGTCGAGTTTCCTGAAGGCGAGCAGGAACGCGTCCTGGGCCACGTCCTCCGCGGCCTCCCAGTCCAGAACGTAGCCGTAGACCAGCTTGCGCAGCGGCGTCTCGTGGCGCAGAACGAGAGTCTCGAACGCGCTCCCGTCGCCGCCGGCGGCGCGGCGGGCGAGCTGGCCGTCCTCGAGGCCATCGACCGACTCCCGGACGGGCGGTTCTCGTGTTGGCAACCCATCATCCTCTTGATGCACTGACGACCCACCCGGGGTCCTTGTTTCGCTGACCGCCTCAGCGAGTGTCGCTGGCAGCCCGATCGTTCGCCAGCGGCAGCCCGTGGTCGCCGGACTCCCGCCGCAGCAGCCGGTCGAGATAGCGCAGGCCATCGCTCCGAACGAGGAACTCCCCGTTCAACTGGGCCTGGTAGCAGCGCTTCACGAGAGCGCCGATCGCCGGGCCTGGCGCCATGCCGCGCTCGATCAGGTCCCGGCCCCGCACCATGGGCTCGGGTGCCCGATCCCGGATCCGCAGCGCCTCCGCGCGCGCCAGCAGCCAGTCGCATTCACGGCACCCGTCAGGCTGGAGCGGCGGCCGTCCGAGAGCATCCGCGCGCGCCACCCGCACCAGCCGGTCGATCCGTTGGACCCGGTGCGCAAGACGGCGAACGGCCGCGTCGCCGGCCCCGCTCTGGTAGAGCTGGCGCGGCTTCAGATGGTCAACGACCAGACGCACCACATCGTCGACCAGACGGGTCCGTCTCGTCAGTCTCGCGAGGAAGGTGCGGGTCGGCTCCTCCCCCGCGGCCTCATGTCCCCGCGAACGCACCCGACCGTCCACGAACCGCGTCGTCGCCGGTTTTCCCAGGTCGTGGCAGAGACAGGCGAGCCCGACGACGAGATCTTCCTCTTCGTCGCCCAGCCGGTCCCGGGCGAACACGTCGAGGACGTGACCGGTGTGGGTCCAGACATCGCCTTCAGGGTGCCACTCCGGGTCCTGTTCGCAGCCGACCAGAGCTTCCAGTTCGGGGTAGGCCCGCAGCCAGCCCACCGCCCGCAGGAAACGCAGGCCGCGCCCGATCTCGACGCCCGCGACGAGCATCTTGCGCCACTCTTCGAACACTCGCTCGATGCTCAGGCACTTCCAGTCGATACCTGCGCAGAGGGCCTCCGTCTCCGGATCGGGTTCCAGCCCCAGTCGGGCGATGAACTGCATGCCGCGCAACACTCGCAACGGATCCTCCGCGAAGCGGTGCGAGGCGTGACGGAGCCGGCGCATCTCCAGGTCGCTGCGCCCGTTCAGAGGATCCAGGGTGCGGCCGGTCAGGGGGTCGTGGGAGATCGCGTTGATCGTGAAGTCCCGGCGCTCCGCCGCTTCCTCCACGCCCATGTGCGGATCGGCGTCGACGAGGAAGTCGCGGTGACGCTCCCCGACCTTTCGTTCCCGCCGCGGCAGGGCAATGTCGATCGGAAAGCCGCGCAGCCTGGCCACGGAGAACGCGCGCCCCACCTGGTCGACCTGGTAGCCGAGACCGGCCAGCAGGCGATGTAGCGCTTCCGGTGCGAGCCGGAACGCCTCCAGGTCGAACTCGTCGAACCGGCGGCCGAGCAGAGCGTCTCGGACGCAGCCTCCCACCAGGCGCACCGAGCCGCCTTCCGCCGCCGCGGTCCGGCAGATCTCCAGCACCCTCGGCCAGGCCGGATTCTGCTCGTAGCCTGGGCCGGGATCGTGAACCACCACTCTGGTATTCTAGGTTCCGCTCGAGGCGGCCGAGATCCGCTGTCAATTCGAGCGGGCAAAGGAGGAAACCATGAAGTCGATTCGCGAATCGCGGACCATGGGGCCGGCGGCGCACGCTGCCATCATGCTTGCAGCCGGCCTGGCCCTGGTGTTGGCCGGACCGGCGGCGGCGCAGCTTCCGGGAACCGTGTACGGGCAGATCTTCGACGCCAACACCGGCGAGGCGATCGAAGGCGTCGAGATCATCTTCACCGACCCGGAAGCGCCGAGTTTCCGCGAGGTACACCGTTCCGGCAAGAACGGGCGCTTCCGGATCATGCTGAAGAACGTCGTCAAGCACGAACGGTCGGGTTTCAGCGTCGAGTTGAAGAAGGAAGGGTACGTGACCCGGCGGGTCGGCAACGTGCGGATCCCTGCCCGTCAGGAGACGAGGATCAGTCAGCTCTCGGGAGGCGGCGACTGGAATCTCACCTCCGTCGACGACGCCCGTCAGGCCCAGGCAGATCTGCCGACCGGCGATCCCGCCGCGGTGCCGGCGGTCGACCTGGAAGCGCAGGCGCGCGGCAGTGCGATGAAGCTCTACAACCAGGGCAGCAACGCCCTGAACTCGGGCGACCACGACACCGCCGAACTGATGTTCGTGAGCGCTCTCGAGAAGAAGGACGACCTGGTTTCCGCAATGGGTGGACTGGCGCGCGTCTACTCTCACCGGGGCGACCACGTGAGAGCGGTGGAGTACGCCGAGAAGGTCGCGGCGGAGGGCGAAGAACTCGAGGACATGAACCACATCCTCTGGAAGGGGTATGACGCTCTCGGCATGGACGACAAGGCCGAAGCGGCGCTCAAGGCGCTCCAGGCCACCGACATGACCAAGGCTGGCATGAACATGTACGACAAGGCCGCCGACCTGTTCAACGCAGGTCGGATTCCCGAGACCCAGGCCGCGTTGCAGGAACTTCTGGCAGTGGATCCGAATCACCCCGAGGCGAACTACCTGCTCGGCATCTGCTACGCCGGCACCGATCCTGCCAAGGCCAAGGTCCAGTTCGAGAAGTTCCTGGACATCGCGCCGGACCACGCCGATGCACCCACCGCGCGGGAGATGCTCCAATACCTCGAGTAGGGATTCGATCACTTGCCCGCCCGATCCTCGCGGCGGGAGTTCTGCTCGCTCTTCCCGTCCAGGCTCAGGATGACTTGGGCCTGGAACGGATCATGGCTCACCCGGACTGGCTGGGACGCCAGCCCGAGGGGCCGTACTGGAGCAGCGACAGCGGCAGCGTCTACTTCCTGCGCAAGCGCGAGGGTGAAGAGACCCGCGATCTCTACCGGATCGACCTCGAGACCCGGCAGACAAGCCTGGTGTCCGACGCCGGTCGAAGCACTGCGGAGGCGCCCGGAGGCAACTGGGACCGCTCGCGGCGATACCGTGCCTTCGTCAAGGCAGGCGACATCTTCCTCAGCGATCCGGGGCTTCGCGATTCGGGCGCGAACGGCAGCCTGACGCAGATCACTCGCACGGCCGCGGCGGAAAGCGCGCCCTTCTTCACGGTCGCCGGCGACGTGGCGTTTCGCCGCGACTTCACCTGGTTCGTGCGCGAGCGGGAGACGGGCCTGACGTGGCAGCCGTTCGACGTCCGTGCCGAGAACGATCCCGAAGCCGCTCGCGAGAACAACGACCTCGAGGCAGGCTATCTGGAGCGTCAGCAGCCGCGGCTGCTCGAGATCGTCCGTTTGCGGCGGGAGCGTGAAGAACGGCGCGAGGACGTGTCCAGGGAACGCCAGGCCGCCGACGCCAGCCGTCCCGCTCTGCCCAACTACCTGGGCAAGGACGTCGAGGCCGTGGGTTCCTGGCTCTCGCCGGGGCTGGACCACCTGGTCGTGCGGCAACGGCCCAGCCAGCGGGACGAGGGACTCAAGGACAGGATGCCGAACTACGTGACCCGCAGCGGCCTGGTTGAGCTGGAAGAAGTCCGCATGAAGGTCGGTACCGCCGAGCCGACCGGTGAATCCCTGGTGCTGCTCGGCCGTGGCGACCCGGAACCGATCATCCTGGACGCTTCGGTTCTCCCCGGCATCGCCGACGATCCCCTGGCGGCGCTGCGCCAGGCGGCGCGGGAGCGCGAGCAGGAGCGCAAGGCAGCGGCGAAACGGACCGACGAGGCGGAGGAAGAGGGCGGCGCCGAGAGCGGAGACGATGAGGCCTCCGACGGCGGCGAGAAGTCCGAACCGGAACCACGGCCCCTGCGCTTCGGTCCCGTCCTGTTCAATCGTGACGGTTCACGGGCCGTGGTCCAGGCCTATTCCACCGACAACAAGGATCGCTGGATCACCGCGATCGACCTGGACCAGGGAACGCTGCGTCCGTTGCACAGGATCAGCGATCCGGCCTGGATCAACTACGCCTTCCGCGACCTGGGCTGGATGCCGGACGACGAGACGATCTTCTTCCTGTCGGAGGAGACGGGCCACTCCCACCTGTCGCTGATGGACACGGCGACAGGAACTCGCAGGCAGCTGACCGCAGGCGACTTCGTCGTCCGTTCGCCCCAGGTCTCCCCGGACGGGGAGTTTCTCTACTTCGAGGCGAACCGGAGCCGCACCGGCATCTTCGAGGTCTACCGGACACGCCCGTCCGGTGTCGGCGGCGCCTCGATCGAGCAGATCACGGACCTCGGAGGGCTGAACTCCTTCAGGCTCTCGCCCGACGGCAGCAAGCTGCTGATCGTCCATTCGACCGCCACCCGGCCGCCGGAACTGTGGCTTCAGGCAACCGTCTCCGGAAGCACTCCTGGAGGCGATCCCGTCCGCCTGACCGACACCGTGTCGCAGGAGTTCACGGACATCGAGTGGACGGCGCCAAGGTACGTCGAAGTGCCGTCGACCCATGTCGATCGACCGATTCACGCGCGGCTCTACCTGCCGTCCGAGCCGCTCGACAGCTCCCGGCCCGCCGTCGTCTTCGTGCATGGCGCGGGATACCTGCAGAACGCCCACCAGGGCTGGTCCTCCTACTTCCGCGAGTTCATGTTCCACACCCTTCTCGTCCGCCGCGGCTACGTGGTGCTGGACATGGACTACCGCGCTTCGGCAGGCTACGGCAGGGACTGGCGCACCGCGATCTACCGCCGGATGGGAACGCCGGAACTCGAAGATCTGGCCGACGGCATCGACTACCTGGTCGCCGAGCACGGCGTCGACCGCGAGCGGATCGGCGTCTACGGAGGCTCGTACGGCGGGTTCGTGACCTTCATGGCCATGTTCCGCCGCCCCGAGCTGTTCGCCGCCGGCGCCGCACTCCGCCCCGTCACCGACTGGGCCCACTACAACCACGGCTACACGTCGAACATCCTGAACACCCCGGAACTCGACCCCGAGGCCTACGAGCGCAGCTCGCCGATCGAGTTCGCCGAAGGCCTCGAGAAGCCGCTCCTGATCTGCACCGGCATGCTGGACGACAACGTGCTCTTCCAGGACTCCGTCCGTCTCGTCCAGCGCCTGATCGAACTCGGCAAGGAGGACTGGGAACTCGCGGTCTACCCGGCCGAGGGCCACGGCTTCGTCGAGCCTTCAAGCTGGCTCGACGAGTACCGCCGCGTTCTCAAGCTGTTCGAGACTCACCTGAAGCCCTGAACATCCGGTGGACAGGAGGCCTCGTCGCTGCTACGAACCTCGCAGCGCCGGCAGCAGTTCCTCCTTGGTGACGCGGCGAACCGCCGCGAGGCTGGCGAGCGTCCCCGCGGCCATGACCAGCAGAAGTGTCAGGCCGAGCGAAATCCACGGCACCAGCGCATGGCCTCCAAGCAGGTGCGGACTCACCGCGACCAGGGCCGATGCGGCGCCGACCGCGACTCCCGCAGTCAGAACCAGGCCGTTTTCGGCCACCACCAGCCAGGCGAGAGCCCGCCGCCAGAAGCCGATCGCCTGCAGGGTGGCAAGTTCTCCCCGGCGTTCGAGCAGATTCCGCAGCAGGACGACCGCCAGACCCAGCGTGCCCAGCAGCAGACCGAGTCCGCCCAGGGTCTGGAAGGTGCCGAGATACGTGTTCTCGACCGCCTGGAAGGCCTGCAGCCGCTGGGCGGTGGGCGCCGTGTCCAGGCCGAAGCCGCCGAGCGTCCGTTCCAGTTCCTCCATGGTGCGGTCCTGTTCGCCCGGCGGCGTCCGCAGCAGGAAGTACGAGGCGCCCGTGCGGCTCGGGAAGTGCCTTGCCAGGTTGGCTTCCGAAATGAGGAGTTCGCTCTGGAACACGCTCTTGCGAAGCAGCCCGACCAGCCTGAGCTCCAGCGTGTCGCCGCGTTCGGTCTCGATCTCGATCCCCTGTCCCAGGCCCGAATGCAGGATCCACATCACCGAGTTGAAATCGCCGATCGCGGGGATGACTCCCGGTCCGAGGTCCTTCTCCAGCAGCCTCCACGGCTCGTCCCCCGCGTTCTCCACGAGCGCCTGGAACCGGAAACCGCCGCGCTCGATCAGTTCCGGCGGCGCCCCCAGCAACCGCGGTCTTTCCGGCTGGAACAGATTCAGGCAGCTGATGTCGTCGCCGGGCACGGTCCGGAAGGCGACGACCTGGCTTCGTCCGACGAGCTCGGAACCCTCCTCGCCGAAACCCAGTTCGTAACGCCCATCCGCCGTCGTGAGATCGGCGAGAATCGAAACGTCGGCCTCCGCGACCACATCGAAGCCGCCGGCGCCCGAGTCCAGGTCGCGCGTTTCCTCGCCGAAGCGCAAGCCATAGGCGCCTACGGCCACGATCACGAACGACGCGCTGGCTACCAGTGCCGCACAGAGCAGGCTCCGGCCCGGATTGAGCGACGCATTGGCCGCCGCCATCCTCGAACCGGCTCGCAGTGACCAGCTCTCGAGCGGCGCCGCCGGACGATGCCGCAGCCAGAGCGTGAAACCTGCCAGGCCGGCGATCAGGAGGCAGGCGCCGCCGCCGAAGAACAGGTAGGCCGCGATGGACGCCGGCGCCGCCGCCGAGGCGCCCAAGAGCACGGCGGCGATGCCGCCTCCGACACTCGCGGTCCACCGGGCCCGCCGCCCCTGCACCCTGGCCGCAGCCGGCCGTTCAGAGGTTTCTCCCCGCAGCAGCCGGATCGGCGGCACGGCGGCCAGGCGGCCGACCGCGCCCCGGATCGCGAACAGCACGACCAGGATGGAAGCCGCCCCGCCGATGAGCAGCGTCAGGGGCATCACGTGCAGGTAGAGGTGACTCGAGCCCACCGCGGATCGCCACAGGGTACGCAGTGCGGCCATCATGGCGCCGGCGTAGAGCACCGCTCCGCCCAGGCCCAGGAGCACGCCCGCACCGCCCAGCAAGGCCCCCTCTGCCAGGAAGCGGCGCCGGACACGCACGACGCCGTAGCCAAGCGCCAGCAGAAGTCCCATCTCGTTTGCGCGGTTCTCCGTTCCCAGGCGAAAGAAGAGCCCCACCAGCAACGCCGCCGACACGATGAGAAAGAGGCTGAAGCCCACGAAGAGACCGCCGAAATCCGTGGCGCCCGAGGCGCCGCGCAGACCCCTGGCCTTGACCGGCTCCACCGCCAGGCCGGCCGCGTGGAGCGCGACCCTGTCCGGCAGCTCTTCCTCGAGCATCCCCCGGAGCTCCGCCGGCGTGACGCCCTCCGGCGGCAGCAGCCGCAGCGAGGTCAGATGCCCGAAACGGCTCGACCAGAGAGCGGCGCCGTAGTCGAGGCCGACGAACAGCTTCGGGGCGGCGCGGTACTCGTCCCAGTAGGCCTCGTCCAGCGCACGGATTCGGCTCAGATCGACCGGGAAGGTGGGGTCCCAGTCGCTCATGTTGTCGGCGTCGGCGACTCCGGGGAAGTCCGGTGTCAGCGTTCGGTCGACGCCCCAGCCCGTCATCTCGACGACCCCCGCGACCGTGGTCTCCACGGTCCGCTCGGTCAGCTGCTCCCTGTCGCCAAGCTCGAAATAGTCGATCGCCAGCCGGTCGCCCGCATCGACCGCGAGATCTTCGGCCAGGAACGAGTTGACCAGCACTTCGCCCGGCCCAAGCCCCGGAGCCGGTCGGCCGTCCGTGAGCCGCAGGACTCCCAGTTCGCCCGCGCGCGCCGTGTCGAGCGACGCGATCGTCGAGTACGGTGCGGCCGCGCCGTTGTCGGCCGCTGTCCGGTTGGCCAGGTAGGTCGAGATCTCGATCGCTTCGGCGCCGCGTTCCGAGGCCAGGGACATCAGCTCGCCGGCCAGCTCGGCGCCGAGAATGATCCGGGATGTCGTCACGAGCAGGTGATCGTCGGCAGCCTCGAGGGCGAGGCCGAAATCGGCGACTTCGGCGTGCGAACGAATGTGGCGCTCGACATCGGCTGCCGCGGCTTCCGGAACGGAGTTCGCGCCTGGACCGGTCCCCGCGCGCTCCCCCACCAGCAGCGCGTTGGCAAGGCCGCGGCGATCGAGTTCCCGCTGCAGGTCGCGCAGGCGGAGGTAGGCCACCAGGGGCTGGCTCTGGTGCGGCGCCAGCTGGAAGCGCCCCGGACCCTCGTCCTCGATCACTGCGACCACGCTCAGCCGCACGCTCTCCAACTGGTCTTCGGGGTCCTTCTCGCCCATCAGGCTGGCTCGAGGCGCTTCGCTCGGGCGCTCCAGATGGAGCAGAACGGAATCGCCGGGCTCGACGGCGAGCGCCGCAGCGAGCGACCGGTTGATCGCCAGCGACGCGAACAGTTGACCGTCGCGTCGGGACAGGTCGAACGTCTCTTCCCTTCCCGGGTAGAAGGCGGCGAAGCTGTCGTCGATCCCCTGCACGTTCACGCGGGCGGCGCGCCGGCCGCTCTCGGGCTCCACCACGCTCCCCTGCATCAGGATCGCCGCCGACACGGGCCCGTAGCGGGACGCGAACCCGGCATCCTCGGCCAGTTCGTCACGCAGGGCCTCGCGAAAGAACCCGGCGCCGAGCAGCGCATGATCGATGCCGCCGAGACGGTCCAGGGTCAGGTCTCGCAGACTCCCCCGCACCGAGTCGCCGACCATCAGGGCGCCGGTGAGCACGGACGCCGCGACGGCGGCAGTCAGCACCACGGCGACGTTGGAGCGCCAGTAGTGCCGCAGACCGGGCAGGGCTCCGTCGGGCCTGGCCGCGGCCATGACTTCAGTCCCCGGCCGCCTGCTGCGGCTGCGCTTCCGTGAGCAGTCCGCCCCGAAGCTCGACCCGCCGCGGCAGCCGCGCCGCCAGTTCCAGGCTGTGGGTGACCACGATCAGGGCGCTGTCGCCTTCGGCGTGGAGATCGAGCAGGAGGTCCGCCACGGATGCGGCCGTCTCGGCGTCCAGATTCCCGGTCGGTTCGTCGCAGAGCAGCAGGCTCGGCCGGTTGATCAGCGCCCGCACGATCGCCGCTCGCTGCCGCTCTCCCCCGGACAGCTGCGCCGGCCGGTGGTCGATCCGCGGTCCCAGGCCGACGGCCTCGAGCAGGCGCCGGGCCCGCTCTTCCGCACCGTCCCCGCAGGCGCCCGCCGCCACGGTGGGAAGCAGCACGTTCTGCAGCAAGGTGTATTGCGGCAGCAGATAGTGATCCTGGAACACCAGGCCGACACGCCGGCTGCGGAATGCCGCCAGTTCCCGTTCGGGCAGGTCGTGGGCGTTCTTTCCGGCAATCCGGATGCTGCCGGCGGTCGGCGTCTCGAGCGTCGCGGCCAGGTGCAGGAGAGTGCTCTTGCCGCTGCCCGAAGGTCCGGTCACCGCCAGGGCCTCTCCCGCGCCTACGGCCAGCGAGATGCCCCGCAGCACCTCGACGATGCCGGCCGCCGTGTCGTAGGCCTTCGTGACGGAATCGAAGTGGAGCGCGTCAGACGAGTGCCCCGTCGCCTCGTCAGAGCTCGTCACGGAGTCGGCGGCGGCTTCTCCACCAGCGGACAGTTGGGCCATGCCGCCGCGACCATATCGCCTCGCGTGACGACGCGAGGGAGCCCTTTGCCGACCGAGGGCATTTCGGTCGTCAAGCGACTCAGCTCCGCGTATCCTGGCTCGCCCGGCATGAGGAGCATGTACACGAACGACCGCACCTGAAGCTCCTGGAAGAGGGCGATCGGCGGTCCCTCCTCCGGATAGGCCTCGCCAGCTCGCGAAGCCACCTCGATCTTCAGGTTCTTGTTGCGCTCGCTGTACACGCAGGGTCGCACCTCCTGGTCACCGTAGCCCGATTCTCCACGGCACTCACGCAGATAGACTCGCTCATGCGTCCCGTGCCGGACCTTGAAGAAATCCTCGATGACGGCGCGATTGAAGTGCACCTGAGTCCACCTGTCCCCCGCTCTGGGCACACGCGCGACCAAGAACCGACCCGTACCTCCCCCGACCATGCGGCCATCCGCATCCGCCTCGACCACGGTGGGACCCGTCCGACGACGATTCGAGACGTTGCGGGCCGCCCGCTCCAGTGCCTCAGTGTCGATCCTACCGATGTGGGGATCTTGATCGGCCAGAAAGCGATCCCAAGACGATACGCCCGCGGTCTCGTCCGCCGCCGCCCGCATCACGCTGAACGCCTCGAAGTTCTGTTGAAGACCTCCCGGCGTGAGATTCCCCGAACCGACGATCACGGACCGTCGCCCGTCCGGATAGCTGAAGCGGGCGATCTTCGGATGGAACAGCGCACTTGTCGGATTCTTGAAGACCCTCACGTGCAAATGGTCATGTTCCCTCTCCCGTTCCCTCAAACAGTCGAGAGCCTGCCGATCCGTCACTGCGTCCACGCCGACGAGCAACGACATCGTGGACCGCCTCAGGAAACTCTGAGTGGCCGGGTCGCCGATCAAGGAGTCTACGCCGGCGCGAGACGCGAAAGCGAACATCCCCTCGCACGTTTCCGCATCCGACAACGCATCGACGATTGCCTCGAACAGATAGACGGTGTCGCGCGAGGTCGGGTCTTGAAGGTGAAACTCGTACTCCATGACCCGTCATCCTCGGGCGACACACGCGACGTCGGGCGAGCCCTCAAGGGCCATGAGTTCGTCGTAGGGCACGACCTTGGGTCCCTTGGACTTCCTGGACGGAAGTTTCGAGAAGACGAGGATGTACTCGTGGACGTTCTTGAAGAGAAAGTTCGGAGGGTAAGGATAGCTCCCAAAAATTGGTCGCTGTTCGTTCGCGGATCCCCAACGGCCGCCGGTGCCGTCCTTTGACCAGACGATCTCGGTGACCATCGCGAACCCCACGTCCCGCAGGATGGCGCTGAAGTCGGCCGCAAGCGGAAACGTCAAGAGCCCGCGGTCCGTGTGCTGGTTGACGTTCGCCGTCACCAGACAGCACTTCCGACCCGGTTGGAGCACTCGATAGCACTCCTCGAAGACGGGCCTGACTTCCTGCAGGAACTGGCTGTAGCCGGCGATGCTCCCGATGTTGGCGCCGGAACCACCATAGTCGGCCTTGTTCCAATACGGCGGGCTGCCGACGACCAGCGCCACGGAAGAGTCGTCCAAGAACGACAGGTCGCGGCTGTCTCCGTGCACGACGTCCATCATCTCTTCGGCGGCTATCCGACCGTTTCTCAGTTGCCCGCAATCCCGACGAATGATGTCGGTGTACTCCTCGCTCTGGTCGACGCAGATCACTCGGCGTCCGAGGCGGATGGCGGCTCTTGCGGTCGTTCCGACGCCGGCGAACGGATCGAGGACCGTCTCGCCGTGCCAAGAGAAGAGCCTGATCAGTCGATGTGGAATCTCCGCCGGGAACACGGCCGGATGCTCTCTGTGCTTCGTGTTGGCGATGCTCCAGACCGTCTTGGTGTATTCGCGCCAGTCCTCCTTGCTGAGCCGACTCTTCTCCCTGATCGCTTTGGTCAGGCGGAACATGCTGCGCCTCCCGCCTGAACCTGCGCCATGAGCCGACGCTTCAGATCGAGATCGTCGACGATGACGGCTTGGCGCGCGAAACGCCGGACGTAGGCCCCGAAGGACGGCGCAATGTCGAGAGCATCAAGCAGGATTGCGTCGATCTCATCGCGAACGTCGTCGCTGCCGTAGGGCCGGTAGGAAACCGTCTGACGACCGCCGTTGACGCTGACGGCCTGCTGCGCCTGCACGCTGTCCCAGAATCGGGCCCCGCAGTCGGCCAGCGCGACCTGCTGGCGCGGGCTGAGAATACCGTCCGTCAGCGGTAGATCGAGCACGAAGGAGCGCGTTACGTGGAATCCGTCCTCCGAGACGTGCCAAAGCCAGTATGCGATGCGGCTGCCAACGTAGGCGAAGGCACGGGCGGCAGTTTCCTCACGGTCGAACTCCAGCGCGAGCACCTTGCTGGAGCTCCAGGGCGCTCGCTGCGGAGGCAGGGACCTGTGCGGCCTGAAGACGTTCAGGAAGTTGTAGGCCGTGCCGGCCACGAACACCCGATGCCGCGAGTCGGCCTTCGTCGTCTCGCCGGGCAGGCACGACCCTGCTCTCCTGCACATGCGGTGCAGGCGCTCGGTTCGGCGCGAGAGTGCGGCGTAGACCGCGGCCGGTTCTTCCCCGGCCAGCTTGGGAATGCCGCGCCCGATGGCCGTCCCCTGCAAACGGGTGAAATCGATCTTCGCGAAGAGTTCCGCTCGCTGGCGGCTCGTCCACCTTCGAAGCGGACCGGTTTCGACCGACGCGGGAACGTCGTGCCCGCGATGCTTCGACCGGAAAACGATCGCGTTGCGCGTCTTGACCTCTTCTCCGAAGAGCCCATGCGGTTCACGGTCGAAGAACGCAAACCGCCACCTGCCTCCGCTTGCCGCGATGGCCCGCCTGAGCGCGACGAGTTGGGCGCGACGGCTGCACGCGATCGAAAGGGGAACGACCATTCCCGAAGAGCTGGCGTCCCGGCGGGCGAGACGCCACATCATCTCGACAAAGAGCGGAAAGCAGTCGCTTCGGTCGACGCCGCCGGCGGGCGCTGACGCGAACCGGCGCTCCAGATCCGCGGCGTCGCGTCGCGAACCGATCGCCGCGTAGGGCGGATTCCCGATCACCACGTCGGCGCCGGCCGCGAGACACGGAAACACATCTCCGAGGGATACGCCCCGCGAGAAGGGCGGTTCCGGCTCCGTCGGGGCTCCGTCGTCGTGGACGTCCGGCGGCACGTAGGAGCGCTCAAGAGCCGCTCGAAGTTCCGCGACGGCCCGACCGCCGTTCGTTTGAGGCGGTCTGAGACAGAAGCTCAGTGCGTCGCCTACGCGGAAGTTGCAACGGATGCGGTGCCAGAGCGACCATGGCGACGATTCAAGCCGCTCCGTCGAGTCGATGCACTCTCGCAACAGGACAAAACAGGCGGCCTGCACTGCCAGGGGACTGATATCGACGCCGAAGAGGCGCTCTTCAACGAGACTGAATCTGTCCGCGTCTGCAGCGCACTGAGTCGCCGCGTCGAGCGCGGCCTTGAGGAAGACGCCGGAGCCGCAGGCGGGATCGAGAACCTTGGGGCAAGCAACGCGCTCATCGACCTCGGACATCGCTTCGCCAGCGATGTACTCCGCGACGTCGGAAGGCGTGTAGAAGATCCCGGACGCCTTCCGAGTGCGCCTGGATTCGCCCGTCGCGGGGTTCCGCATGACGCTCGCCCTGCTGCCGGGTCCGATCGAGTCGAGCACGTAGGGCAAAAGGTCCCTCAACTCGTCGTCGTACGCGATCTTCTCCAGAGACCGAACGGCTTCCCGATCCGCGAACGCCGACACCAACTCCCCAAGAGACGACGGTGCCTGTACAGTCCCCAGAAACCACGACTCAGCATCGCCCAGGGAAGCGCTGGCGCCCAGAGCTCCGACGCTTCGAGCCACGATCCGCATGGTGACGAGAGCCCACGCCGCCCGAAGCGCCATGTCGTCGGAATCGGCCAAACGCTCGCCACGCCAGCGACTCGCCATCAAGGAGGACCATACCCGCTTCACGGATTCCCGGTCGCCGAAGGCGAGCCTGACCGGATCGACGGCGGCCCGAATGTGGACCGCGCGCTTTTCCGTGCCGGCAGCCAGCGACAATCCCGGGCGCGGCACCGAGGCACGTGCCCGTCGAAGCAGGGAAGCCTGGACGGCGCTGCTCAAGAGCGTTCCCCCTGATCGCGCCGGAATAGTGGCGTCCGGGCGTCAAGATAGCGGGCGATCGCGGCGCGAACGACCCAGGCGATCGACACGCGATTGCCTCCGGCGATCTTCTTCAGTTCGGAGTAGTCCTCCGCGTCCAGGGACACGGAGAGTCGGACGGTCCCGTCGGTCTTCTTCTTGAACTGCCTGACCATTTCTGCACCACCCTACACCACTGTGGTTGCCCACAGTCGGATCAACCAATGACGGCCGCTCGGCGCCTCAGACCCCGACGGTACGCCGCGAGCGTGTCCGAGGCCATCAACCGCGCCGTGTAGTGCCTCCGCACGCCCTGGAGGCCGGCGCGTCCGAGCTGGGCCCTGCGCTCCGGATCGGCGCCCAGCTCACGGACCGCGTCCGCCAACGCCCTGGCATCGCCGGCCGGCACCAGCGTGCCGCCCCCGGTCATCTCGAGCATCTCGGGGAAGGCGCCGTGGTCCGGCAGCACTGCCGGTACGCCGTTCGCCATCGCCTCGAGTGCCGGCAGTCCCTTCGCTTCCCGGTAGACCGTCGGCAGGACGAGCACGTGCAGGCTGTGGAGGAGGTCGATCTTCTCCTGCCGGTCGACCTCGCCCAGCCACTCGAAGTGCGGTTCCAGGCCCCAGTTGGCAATACGCTGCTGCTGAAGTTCGAAGTAGGTCCGATCGCGGCCGCCCAGATAACCGCCGGCGCGCAAGCGGACACGACCGGCGCCCAGACGGTCGCTCAGTTCCTTGAACGCCTCGGCCGCGAGATGAAAGCCCTTCTCGGGACACATCCGCGCCAGGTAACCCATGACCAGCGGCTCTTCGCCCGGTTCCGCCGTGCGGCCGCCGTGTCCCTCGAGGTCGATCCCGAGACGAGCTACATCGATGCACGACGGCGGCAGATCGAGCAACCCGGTCATCGTCGCCGCGAAGTAGTCGTTCGGCGCAACGAGAACATCGACCTCGCGAACCCGGACCCGCATCTCGGCCAGGACCTGCGACCGGTGGGGATCCTCGAGGTCGTTGAGGAAGAGGTCCTCGCCCTGAAGGCCGCAGACGATGAGTGCCTGGGGCAGAACTTCGCGAAGGTGGTGGGCCATGCCCAGGAGCAGGGAGTTCGTCAGGTGAACGACATCGGGCTGGAACTCCTCCGCCAGCCACCTGGCGAGACTCCGGAGCTCCGCGAGCTGGCGTCCCGCCTCTCCGCGCACCATGGAGAGCGCCAGTTCCCCCAGCTGCCGGGCGTCGGTCGCTGCCGCCGAACGAGTCAGTCGCGCCAGGAGACGCGGATTGTCAAGCAGCCGGCGCAGGCCCGCAGGCGCCCGGCTCCAGAGCGGCAGCTTCTGCTCCAGGTAGATGTTCACCGCGCCGTAGAAGACCCTGTCGTGGCTGACGTTCTCCTCGTCGGTCCGCAGAGGCGTGTAGATCGGCAGCAGGAGGGCGTTGTGGCCCAGTTGCTGGAGCGCCCGCACGAGCGCATTGTCGTGGATGCAGCTTCCGCAGAGCATGCCGCCGGCGCCAGCCGAAAGGTAGGCGATCCGCAGCGCCTTGTCGCCGCCGGTTTCGGTACCGGTCATGGAATGAAGCGCTCCACCCGCTCCGGACCGGGCGGCCTGCTGCACAGGGAACCGACGACCAGTGCTGCGACCGAGCCGGCAAGGATGACGGCCACCGGCATCACGCCGGTGCCGCCCACGCTGTAGTCCGGCTGACCGAACCCGCGAACGAAGAACCAGATCCAGAGCCCGATCACGGTGACGATCGAGGCGGCGACACCCGCGGCCGTGCTGCGACGCCAGTAGAGCGCCGCAACGATGATCGGCAGCAGGGAGGCAAAGCCCGTGAAGGACCACACCGACAACGCGAAGATGTTCCGCTCGGCGACCAGCGAGAGCAGAAAGACGGCCGTCACCACGCCGACCACGAACAGGCGGCCCAGCAGGACCTGGCGGGATTCGCCGAGATCGCCTCCCCAGCGGTAGTGGCGCACGATGTCCTGGGTGAACATCGTTCCCAGGGACAGGGACTGCGAGTCGAGCGACGACATGATCGCGGCGAACACTCCTGCACCGAGCAGCCCGGCCAGGAGATCGGGAGCGTACAGGCTGATCATCCGGATCAGGACCGAGTTGGAGGCCGGCCCCTCGAGACCGGGAAAGTCGATGTTCCCGAACAGTCCGAGCAGCACGCTCGGGATCCACACCACGGCGATGCACACCGGGTAGAGCACGATCGGAGTCTTGAACGTGGCCGCCCGCCGCGCAGAGAGCCAGTGCGAGAAGATGTGGGGGAACGTCCCCACCGACAACGGGATCAGGGTGTAGCTGAGCAGCCGCAACGGGTGGATCGCGTCGCCGCGGATCAGCAACTCGGGGCGCGCCGCGGCGATCTGGTCGAGCGCCCTCCCCACGCCCCCCAGCTTCGTGACGATCAGGATCGCGGTCACGGCGCCCAGCAGCATGAACATCCCGGTCTGAAACGTGTTCACCCAGGCCGTTCCGCGCAGACCGCCGCTGGTCACGTAGCCGATCACGACTGCCGAAATCAGCAGACCGCCCAGCCACGGCGGCGCCGCGCCGTCCGTGATCTGCTCGAGCGTGATGCCGCCGCCCATCACGCCGATCAGCAGGTAGGGCGCCAACAGGAGGACGAGCACGACGAACAGGAGCAGACCGACCGCGTCGGAGCCCCAGCGCGCGCGCACGAACTGGACCTGGGTCAGGAGACCCAGGCGGCTGCCTACCGCCCAGACCCGGGTGCCGACGAAGAAGAACACGACAGGCACCATCAGCGCCGACGACGACGCCATCAGGGAGAACACGCCGATCCCGACCCGGTACGACTCCGCCGACGCGCCGAGCAGGGCGAACGAGGTCATGTGCGTGCCGAACAGGGTCATCAGGAGCACGAACGGACCGATCGTCCGTCCGGCAACGAAGAAGTCCTCCCCCGTCGCGGCGAGCCGGCGGCTGCTCCAGGCGCCGATCAGGAGCACCGCGAGCAGATAGCCGAAGATGATCGTCAGGGTCATTCGGAACCGGCAGCCGGCGCCGCGTCCATTCCGGCGGCGTCCTCGGCCCGCACCGCTCCGGCGCCGGCCGCCAGGCGATCCAGTTCGGCGGCGGGCCATGCCCTTCGAACCAGCCACCACATGGTCAGAACGACCGTGGCAGAGAAGAGGATGTGGTACGTCAATCCGATCGGCAGCCCGAGGAACCGTCTCGCGTCGGACCAGAACCAGAGGTCGTTGTGGAGCAGGTAGAGAACGGGCAGGGCCGCGTACGCCAGCCTCCGAACCGTCATGGCCGCCATGGACTCCGCCGACTCGCTGTCAGGGCACGGATGCGGCCCGGGCCGTACCGTCCACCGCCGAAGGAGCGTTCCGGCCGCCCCCGGCCGCGGCGAACGCCGCCATGTCCTCGAACATGGAGGTGAAGTCCAGTTCGAACACGTCGCCGATCAGGATGCGGGTCACCTTGCTCTGGTGCCGGGGGTGCCGCCGCAGGAACGCGCCGACGCTGAAGTTCGGATCGTAGAAGACGTTGACCAGCTGACGCACGGCCTCGACGCCTCGCATCAGGAGCGGCTGGAACGCTCCCAGCCGCTCGCCGGAGACCTCGCCGGCGGCGATCGCCTCGATCGACGCCTCCGCCGCCATCTCGCCGGACTTGAGAGCCAGGAACACGCCCGAGGAGTACACCGGATCGATGAAGGAGAACGCATCGCCGATCGCGATCCAGCCGTCACCCGCCATCTCTTCGATCCGGTAGGAGAAGTCTCTCATTACCGACACCGGACGGCACTGGCGGGCTGGACGGATTCGCCGTTCGATCTCGGCGCAGTTCCTGACCTCCTCGAAGAAGATCTCGTGCGGCCTGCCCTCGCGGTTCAGGATCAGGGTGTCCATCGGTCCCACGACTCCGACGCTGACCACGTCCCCGGCCAGCGGGATGTACCAGAACCAGCATTCCCCCGACTTCGTGTGCAGGATCAGGGTCGCGCCCTCGTCCTTCCCTTCGTCCCTGACCGCGCCGCGGAAGTGCGTGTAGATCGAGGCGTGCTGCAGACCGTAGTCCACCCGGCCCAGGTCGAGGCGGCGCGACAGCATCGCGCTCTGGCCGGTGGCGTCGATGACGATCCGGCTCGCGAGTTCCACCGGACCGCCGTTGCCCGCCGCCGTTGCGCGCACGCCGAGCGCTCGGCCGCCCTTGAACAGCACGTCCCGGACGTTGACCCCCCGGTGTACCTCGGCGCCCTGCTCGGCGGCCGTGTCCATCAGGAGCTGATCGAACTCCGAACGGCGCACCTGCCAGGTCCGGGCGCTGTCGTCCCCCGGCCTCTCCTTCTCGAAGTAGAACGGCATCGACGCCTTGCCCGTCCTGGTGAAGAACTGCACCGAGTGCTTCTCCACGAAGCGGCTGTTCTTCATCTTCTCCAGCGCCCCCATGTTCTGGAACACGCCGTGGGTATCGGGCATCAGGGACTCGCCGATCTTGAAGGTCGGCGCGGGATCCCGCTCGAGCAGGAGGGTGCGCAGACCGCCGCGGGCGGCGATCGCGGCAGCCGCCGAGCCGCCTGGTCCGGCGCCGATCACGATCAGGTCGTAGGAAGAAGCCGCGAACACCGCCGGGAGTCTACGGCAGGGAGTCGCCGCCGGCCAGCCGCAGCCCAGCCCACCATCCGCAACCTGAACGACTCCTGTCCGTGGTGCCGTTTGCTGTAGCCTGCGATCTTCGCGTTCACGGCGAGCGCGTGCACCGCCCCAGAGTCTCGAAAGGTCCCCCCGCCCATGCGCTCGACTCCCACCGTCTCCCTGGCAGCCCTCTGCCTCCTGCTGCCGCTGCTTGCCGGCGCCGCGGTCGGGCAGGAACCGGACGATCCCTCGACCGTGACCGAGGAGATCACGGTGACCGCCCAACGCGTCGAGGAATCCGTTCAGGACGTGCCGATCTCTATCGTCACCCGTTCGGGCGAGGAACTCGAGCAGCAGGCGATAGGCGACGTGCAGGCGCTGGCCGAAGCGGCGCCGGGTGTCGTCATCTCGGGTCAGAGCCCCACCACGGGCGAAGTCGCCATTTACATCCGCGGCATCGGCTCGAGCACACTCGGGATCGGCACCGAGCCGACAGTCGGCTACTACGTCGACGGCGTCTACATGCCCCGTCCGCAGGCGGCCGTGAGCCCGTTCCTCGACCTGGAGCGAATCGAGATCCTGCGCGGTCCCCAGGGGACGCTCTGGGGGCGGAACTCGACGGCCGGAGCGGTCAACGTGATCACGCGGGCGCCGGAAAGCGAGTTCCATGGCCGCCTCTTCACCTCCTTCTCGGAGTTCGACTCGAGCCAGCCGGCTGCGGGGCGCCGCCACGGTCTGACGCTCACGGGTCCCGTGTCGAGCAAGGTCTGGGGGCGGTTCACCGGCGCGGCGGCCCAGGTCGAGGACCCCACGTACAACGAGTTCCTGGGCGCCGGCGCCGACAACTTCGACGGCGTCACGCTTCGGGGTTCGCTCACCTTCCTGCCTTCCGACTCGCTGAGCTTCACCATCCGCGCCGACAGCACGGACGACGACGCCCACGCGAACTTCCCCTTCAAGCCCTTCGACGTGTCGCCCTACAGCACCGTGGGGACTCTGAACCGGTTCTACGGCTACTCCGATCCCGACGACATCCACCGCGTCTCGACCGACGCGGCGCCACGGTCCCCCTACCAGGAGTCCGGCTTCTCGTTGACCGTGAACAAGGCGATGGGCGGCGGCATGAGCTTCACCTCGATCAGCAGTTCGCGCGAGTTCGACTCGATGCGCGAGACGGACGTCGACGGTTCCCCCAACGCCCTGGCCGCCAACGTCGGCGACTTCGACTCCCGCTGGTGGTCGCAGGAGTTCCAGCTCCACGGCAGCAGCGAGCGCGCCGACTGGGTCGCCGGTGTCTACGTCTTCGACGAGGAGAGCGGTACGGCGGTCGACAACGTCACCGACCTCGCACTGCTCGGCGTCTGGCTGTTCGCGAACAGTCCGGAGACCTTCGCGTTCGACCCCGCGAACTTCTGCTCGCTCGGCTTCCTGGCGCCTCCGTTTCTGTGCGGGCCTGCGTACTACAACGCCGTGGCGCCGCTGACAGGCCTGCCGGTACCGGGTGTCACCACTCCGCTGCCGTTCGAGACGAGCCTCGACGCTTCGCTCCACGCCGCCTACGGCCAGATCGACTGGACGCTGAGCGACCGGGTGACCCTGACCACGGGCGCCCGCTACACGGCCGACGAGAAGGACCACGACCAGACCGCCCTCGACTTCGGGACCTTCATGCCGGAGATGCAGGCCCTGAGCGACAGCTGGAGCGCGCTGACTCCGAAGCTGGGCCTGGAGATTCGCCCGCGCGACAACCTGATGCTCTACGGCGCCGCAACCGCCGGCTACAAGAGCGGCGGCTACAATTCCCTTTCGCTGCAGCCCGCCTTCGACGAAGAGACCGTGACGAGCTACGAGATCGGCATCAGGTCGTCCCTGGTCGGCCGCAAGGTGCGGCTCAACGCATCCGCCTTCCACTACGACTACGACGACCTGCAGGTGGCGGTGCTCTATCCCGACCGGTCGGTGGTCGAGAACGCGGCCAACGCACGGATTCGCGGCCTGGACTTCGAGCTTTCGGCGAGGCCGAATCGCCAGTTCGCCTTCGACCTGTCGCTTGAAGTCCTGGACGACGAGTTCGTGGAGTTCACGTCGCTCGATCCGGTGTTGCAGGCGCAGTTCGTGGAGCAGCTGCTGGCGGCCGGGCTGATCGATCCGGCCCAGGTGCTTCAGGGCGGCGGCGGCGCTCTCCCGATTCCGCCCACCGACCTCTCCGGCAACGGACTGCCCCGGGCGCCCGATTTCTCCGCCACGGCGGCGCTGAGCTACACCTTCGACCTCGGCAGCAACGGTTCGCTGATCGCGCGCGGCGAGTACCAGCACACCGACGACGTGGCGTTCGACGCCTTCGAGCGCTTCGTCCAGCCCTCCTACGGCCTGCTCCACGCCCAGCTGCGCTGGACCTCGGCGCAGGGACGCCTGTTCCTGGCCGCCTACGGCCGCAATCTCGGCGACGAGGAGTACAGGCTCAGCCAGTTCTTCGTGAACTACACCGGGTCGCTGGCGGTCTGGGCGCCGCCGGCCGAGGTCGGGCTCCAGTTCGGCATCGACTTCTAGGTCTCAGGTGTGTCCGCAGCGGCCGCCGCTTCGCTGTTGCGCAGGGAAACAGGGCAGGTCGGGCGGCGCGAGGGCTCCGGGCGTGGCGAGCGTTCCAAGGCGTCGCAAGAGCTCCGCGAAGGCTCTCCTGGGAGGGCTCTACGTGTAGCGGGCGCCACGGTACTGCTCGTCGTAGAACCGGGGCAGGAGCTGGTCCACGCGCAGGAGTCCGCCTTCGCTGAGTTCGATCCTCTCCGGCCCTATCGTCGCCAGTCCCTGTTCGACCAGACCGCCGAACGCGTCCGCGTAGTCCGCCGCGACATCCACGCCGAACTTGCGCTCGAACACGTCGCGTTTGAGCCAGCCCCGCTTCAACTGCAGGATGAGTTCGCGCGTCAGGCGCTCGCGGGCAGTCGTGGCGAGCGCCCTTCGGGTAGCCAGGCCGCCGCCCTCGATCGCCGCCAGGTAGTCCTCCCAGCGGTCGTGGTTCTGCAGATGGACCCCGTCCATGTGGCCGAACGACGAGACTCCGATCGGGATCATGTCGGCGCCGCTCCAGACCTCACGGGCATAGACGAACTTGCAGCCCCGATCCCGACGCATCATGGTGTAGGCGCTCCAGCGCTCGAAGCCGGCGCGCTCGAACTGCTCGAACGCGTAGGCGTGCCATTCCCGCTTCGTGCGCCAGTCGGCAAACGGCGGCACGTCGGCATCGCCGCGCAGTCGGGCCTTCGAGTACACCGTGTTGAAGGGGAGTTCCATCTGGTAGAGCGTGATCGAGTCCGGGTCGTACTCGATCGTCCGGTCGACTGTCCGCTTCCAGCTGTCCCAGGTTTCGCCGACCATGCCGGCGATCAGGTCGACGTTCAACTGCCGGAAGCCCTGGGCCCGAATCCAGTCGCGCACGCGATGGATCTCCTTCGACATGTGGGCGCGGCCATTCTCCTGGAGAATGCCGTCGTCGAAGTTCTCCACGCCCAGGCTCAGGCGGGTGACGCCGATGCTCCTGATCGCCTCCAGCTTGGACCGGGTCAGCGTTCCGGGCTCGCACTCGAATGCCACCTCTTCGGCGCCGTCCCACGGCATCGCGTCCTGCAGCCGCCGGGCCAGCGGAACGAGCTGCTTGGCCGCGATGTAGGACGGCGTGCCGCCGCCGAAGTAGACGAAATCGAGCTTCCGGCCCCTGATCGACGGAAGTTCCGCATAACGCTCGAGTTCCGTGCCCAAGGCGTCCAGATAGCGCCCGATCTGCTCGTGGTTCTTGTCGATGTAGACGCGGAAGTAGCAGAACTTGCAGCGCTTGCGGCAGAACGGGATGTGGATGTAGAGGCCCAGGGAGGTACCGGGTTCGGGTTCCCGTTCGAGCGCCGCGACGGCCTCCTGAACCGCGCTCTCCTTCCAGGCCGAGTACGGCGGGTAGTTCGACACGAAGACCGACCCGATGTCGGTTGCCTCGAGATCGAGCGCTCCAGTCGCCGGCTCGGCCACTGTGGCGGCGCGTTCACTCATCTTTGCCCGCAGTCTTCCCTGCTCGCACGGGTTCCTTCATCCGATCCCGTTATCCGAAGCAGTACAGGATGCCGTCGAGGCTGCCGATCACGAGTCGATTCGAGGCCACGGCCGGCGATGCCGTGATCGCCGAACCCGTGTCGTACTCCCAGACCGGCTCCCCCGTCGCCTTGTCGAGCGCATGCACACGGCCCCGGCTCGTGCCGAGGAAGATCCGATCGCCCACGATCACCGGCGACGAGTCGATCCGCGAGCCGGTGTTCCACTCCCACTTGCGCTTGCCGGTCATCGGATCCAGGGCATGGACGATCTTGTCCCGCCCTCCGATGACCACGATCTCGTCGTCCGCGGCGGCCGACGCGTAGAAGGGGAACTTGCGCACCTCGTGCTCGTAGGCCCAGACGACCTGACGGTTCTTCAGGTCGATCCCCAGCACCTCGTTCTCGAACGTGCCGACGTAGGCGAAGTCGCCGACCACTGCGGGGCTCGCCGCCGCCTGGCCCCGCAGATCGATCTTGTGGATCGTCTCCCCGGTCTCGATGTCGATCAGCCACATGTAGCCGTCGCAGCCCGAAACGGTGGTCAGTCCGCCGGCGACGGCGGGCGTCCCGTGGACGTATCCCTGGGTCTCCACCTGCCACACCTTCTCGCCGCTGTCGCGGTCCAGGCAGTAGAGCGAGTTGTCGTAGGAGCCGACCAGCAGTCGGTCGCCGTGTACGGACACGCCGGCGTAGATCTCCCCCAGCGTCTCGAATTTCCACCGCGCCTCGCCGCTTCTCGCGTCCAGGGCGTGAATGAAACCGTACTCGTCGCCGATGTATACGACGCCGCCCAGGACGGAGAGGGGCGCCTTGATCGGCGTTCCCGCGTCGAAGCGCCAGAGCTCCTTCCCGTCGGCCAGGGTCACGGCGTACACCCGGCCCTCGTAGTCGCCGAAGAAGACGACGCCGTCCACGATCGCGGCCGTGCTTTCGATCTCGCTCTCGGTGTCGAAGGTCCAGAGCAGCCTGAGCTTCTCCGGCAGAGTGGTAGCCGCCACCCCCGTGCCCAGAAGGTTGCCTCGAAACACCGGCCAGGCGTCCGCCGAGGACTCGAGCAACGACTCCGACGTCGCCGCTTCCTGGTCCTTTCCGTCCGCGGCGACGGCGGCCGCTCCGAACAGGCGCGGCAAGCAGCCGGAAAGGACCAGCAGGCCGAGCGCGGCAACCAGAGCGCCCGGTGCCGCTCCTGACGTCCGTCGGCCCGAAGGCTCCTTGCGGACCGGTCTGTTTCTGTTTCCTGGATCTCGAGTTCCCGGCAAGATGAGTTTCCCGTCCGAAGGTTCTTCTGAAGGCTCCACTGCTGAGGGGTTCCACCGCTGGCGGGCCTTCGCGAGACTCGAGGGATATCGAAAGCCCGTCCGAATCAGACCCCCTTTGCCCTCCGGGAGTCGGAAACCCGGATCAGAAGGCAGCCTGGTAGAGAGCGAGCATATCGGAGGGGGAGGCTGAGCGCGGGTTGAACTGCGAGGTCCACTGCTGGGCCGCCTGTGCCGAGAGGAGCTCGAGATCCGCTTCGCGCACTCCCAGATCGCGCAACCTGGCGGCGACGCCGGTTCGGCGCCGAAGGCTGGCCCAGAGTTCCGCCAGCCGCTCCGAGGCCACGCCATTGGCCGCGGCGCCGTCGAAGGCGAGCCGCGCCAGGCCCGCGTACCGGGCCTGCGGGGCGCCGCCGTTGAACCGCACCACGTGGTCCAGCATCACGGCCACCGCGACGCCGTGGGTGATGTCGTAGCCGGCGGTAAGCGGGTTGGCCAGCCCATGGGCGGCGCCGAGCATGGAGGCCTCGATCGCGGCGCCGGCAAAGTGGGCGCCGAGCAGCATCTCGCCCCACTGCTCGTTCACCATGGCCTCCGACCTGTCTCCGTCCGATGTCATGCCCCCGGGCGTCACCCCCTCCGACTCCGGGCCCGCCGGCCTCGCGCCCTCCGGCCTTGCACCCGCCGGCGTTGCGGTCTCCGACTTCGGGCCCGCCGGCCTGCCGCCGCCTCCGGCCTGCGCTTCCACCACCGCATCGAACCCTCGCAGGAGGCGTTCGAAGCCCTCCGATGCGAACATCCGCGAGTAGGGATTCGCCGCGGTGCAGACGAAGCTCTCGAACGCGTGCGACAGAGCGTCCAGCCCGGTCGCGGCCATGACCTCGGCAGGTGCGGTGCGCACCAGCAACGGGTCGAGGAGAGTGGCCGCAAACCGCGCTTTCGGGTCGCCGCACGCCATCTTGCGATGGTCGGCCTCGCGCGAGATCACCGCGAAGGACTGCGCTTCGCTTCCGGTGCCGGCGGTGCAGGGGATGCCGATCGAGGGCAGCATCGGCCGCGAGGCCTTGCCGAAGCCCCAGTAGTCCTCCATCCTGCCGCCGTTCGTGAAGACGAAGTTCGCACCCTTGGCGCAGTCCATCGCCGAGCCGCCGCCGAGCCCGACCAGGAAATCGGCCTGATGGTGGCGCGCGGCGTCGGCAGCGTTTGCCACGTGCCGTTCGCCCGGGTTCTCGCCGACACCGTCGAAGACCGCGACGTTCAACCCGGCGCGTACCAGCGAGCGCGACGCCCGGTCGACGTGACCCGCGTCCGCGACCCCCGGATCGGTCACGACGAGCACGCGGTCGCCCCCGAACTCCCGCACGACCTCGCCGGTGAGATCGATCACTCCGACGCCGAACAGCACGCGGCCGGGCGCGGTGTCGATGCTCCAGGAATCCGCCGCTTCGAGCGGCCGCTGGCCTCGCTTGATACCCACCGCCCCGGGTTGCGCGATGCCCTCTGCCGGCCTCTACTTCGACCCGATCGCGAACACGTCGGAACGGGTGGCGATGTAGATCCGGCCGTCCTCGGCCACCGCCGTCGTGTACACGGCCGAGCCCATGTTCTGCTCCGCGATCACCTTCTCTTCGCGGCCCGCCTCGAGCACGACGATGTCTCCGTCCTCGTCGCCGAGATAGACCTTGCCGTCGGCGACGAAGGGCGACCCCCAGACCGCGGCGAACGTGTCGTGGGTCCAGAGGTGCTCGCCCGTCTCGACATCCAGCACGTAGAGGAAGCCGCTCAGGTCGGTGATGTAGAGCAGGCCGTCGGCGATCGCCGCAGTCGAGATCGTGCGGTTGAAGTCGTCGTTGCCGAAGTGCCAGACGGCGGCGCTGTCCGTCGCGTCGCCCTCGACGTCCGCATCGATGGCGTAGAAGTGGCCCGGGCCCTCGCCGTGCTCGGGATCCTGGCCGACGCCCAGGTAGAAGCGGTTCTCGTGGAAGACCGGCGTCGAGATGATGTTGTTGCGGGTGCCGGCGCCGCCCAGTTCCCAGAGCGAGTCCTTCGGATTCAGATCGAACTTCCACAGCAGGTCGCCGGTCGCCGGTTCGTAGGTGTAGAGCCAGCCGTCGCCGCCCGGAAAGGCGACCTGCGGCTGGCCGTCGACCACCCCGTACGCCGGGTTCGACCAGGAACCGTGCAGGACGGCGTCGCTGCTGTCGATGCTCTCCCACACGAGCTCGCCGGTGTTCCTGTCGAGCGCGATGAAGCTCGGCGATGCCGGCGAGGGCAGGTTGATGTGTCCTTCGTCGACACCGGCGCCGGTGACCGTGAACAGGAGGTCGCCGATGACCAGGGGCGACCCGGCGGCCAGATTGTGCGGGAACACGTCGAGCTCCGCGATCATGTCGTACTCCCAGACGATGTCGGCGTCGAGTTCCTGCCGGTACTGCTCGTCCGTCATGCCGTCGTTCGTGCCGTCCCGGAAGCCGTCCACATCCGCGGCAACCACGGTCGCGCGGTTCGAGACGTAGTAGACGCGCTCGTCGTCGACGAAGGGAGTCGAGCAGATGCCCTGAAGCGGCCAGTCGTTGACCCGTCCGGCGCCGAGCTTGTCGTGGGTGGCCTGCCACAGAAGCCCGCCCGTGTCCTTGTCCAGGGCGATGACGACGCCCTTGTCGCCCTCGATGCCGGGCCGGCGAAGGCCCTCGTTGTTCGTGCCCGCGTACACCCGGCCGCCGTGCACCACCGGGCCGGCGTAGGTCTGCGAACCGACCTTGGCCTGCCAGATGATGTTCTTGCCGCTGCGCACGTCCCACTCCGTCGGCAGGTTCGTGGCTTCGGAGACCATGTTGCGGGCCGGAGTGTTGCCGAACATCGCCGGCGGTTCGTTCGCGGCCGCTGCCGAGCCGGAAACGGCGACCGCCGCGACGACAGTCGCGAGGACGCAGAGGAGGTGCAGGGAGGATCTTGTCTTCATGGGTTCGGTCCGTTGGCTGTCATGGGCTGTCAACCGTCCGTGCTGCCGCCCGAAGCTCGAGCGACCAGCGCATGGAGTGTTCCGCTGGTCGCCAGGTAGACGACCGAGCCATCCGTGGACGGCGAAGTGTACACCGCCTCCGGCATCGCGTTCTCGGCCAGGATCTCGAGGGTTGGCCCGGCCCGGAGAACGGCGACATCGCCCTCGGTGTCGGCGGCGTAGACCTTGCCGTCCGCAACCAGGGGCGAACTCCAGAACGGCGCCAGGGCGTCGTACGTCCACAACTTCTCGCCGCTCTCCGCATCGAGCGCAAGGAGAAAACCGTTCAGGTCCGCCGCGTAGACGATGCCGGCGGCAACCGCCACGGTGGCGATCGCGCGCCCCAGGTCCGGGTCTTCGAACCGCCAGCGCGCGCCGCTCGCCGTCACGTCGCCGTTGCCCCCGGCGTCCAGGGCCCACAGGACGCCGGCCCTGAGCGACGCCTCCGGGTCCCGGCCCGCCGCGATGTAGACGGCCCCGTCGTGCAGTACCGGCGTGGCCACGAACACGTGGCGCGAGTCGGCTCGTTCCGACTCGCCGCGGGCGAGTGCCGAGTTGCCGTCGAATCGCCAGATCTCCCGGCCGCTCGCCGGCTCGAATGCACGGAGCCAACCGTCGCCGCCCGGGAAGACGACCTGCGCCCGCCCGCCGGTGCGCCCCCCTGCGCGACCGTGCGACGGGCTCCCCCACTGGCCGTCGATCAGCCCGGCGCCGGGACTCGCGTCTCGCCATACCGGCCGGCCTGTCCTGCGCTCGAACGCCGCGAAACTCGGCGCCTCCGGCGCCGGGACCCTGCCGTCGTCCGTGACCCCGTTGCTGGTCGATGCGAAGACCAGCTCGCCCACCACCAGCGGCGTCGAGGCCGCCATGTGTTTCGGGAACACGCCCCACTCCCCGACCATGTCGAAGGACCAGGAGATGTTGCCGTCGAGGTCTGCCGCGACGAGCTCTCCCCGGTTCGAGACGTAGTGGAGGCGCTCGCCGTCGAAGGACGGCGTCGAGCAGACGCCCTGCAGCGGCCAGTCGTTCGCGTCGCCGGTCTCGAGCTTCTCGTGCGTGATCTGCCAGCGAAAGGCGCCGGAACGACGGTCGAAGGCCATCACCACGCCGCGATCGCCGGTCACCGCCGGATCGCGCGGACGCTCGTTGTTCGTCCCCACCACGACCAGATCGCCGGCGATCGTCGGGCCGCCGTAGGTGACCGTTCCGAGCTCGGCCGACCACGACACGTTTTCGCCCGAGGCGACGTCCCAGGACACCGGGAGATTCCTCGCCTCCGCGGCCCGATTGCGCCCGGGGTTCGGGTCATCGGCACGAAGCACGGCGCCGGACAGAAGCAGGCCGAGAACGGCCGCCAGACCGACCCTCGCCTGCCTTCCCGCCGGACGCCGGCGAGGGACGCCGGGAACCGGATGCCGAGCAGGCCTTCCGTTCGAACCGCCGGATGGAACGGATGGAAGACAGGCCTTCCATCCGGCGGCGTCGCGGCCTGCCTCCGAACGTGCCGTCAGGCTTCCCTCAACCGCGGGGTGATCACGCCCAGCTCCACCGACGTCTCGACGACTGCCTGGATCGTGTCCTCGACGGGCCGGATCGTGGCGCCCAGCACCGACATCGCCTTCCGGCAGTGGTTGATCGCCGCCGGCCGCGGCGGCCCGCCCTCCGGAACCGGAGCCTCGCCCACCACGAAGAACGGGAAGGCCTCCCGGATGATGTCCGCGACCTCGGTGCCGAAGCGCAGCGCGGAGCGGCCGCCGCTGCCGTGCAGGAGGTACCGGCTGCCGCCGTTCGTGGCCTTGTGGTCGACGTCGGACTCCGCCGCCAGCCGCTCCGCCTTCACCAGGTCGCGCACGTCGATGATGTTGTAGTACATGTCGTACGGCGTCGGCCACGACGGTTCGAGCCCCGCCGCCAGCCGGCCGATCTGCTCGATCCACTGGCCCACCTGCGCCTTGAAGAGGATCGGGCCGCAGATCATCGCGGGGTTCAACGTCACCACGTCCCACCGACCGCCGCTGGCGTCCGCGGCCCGGTTCAGCAGCCGCTCCGTGTCCACCTTGCTGCGGGCGTACGCGTTCTGCGGCAGCTGCCAGACCTCCGGCGTGACACGGTCGGAAGCCCAGTCCGTCTCGGTCCACGCGTAGCCTTCCGGCATCGGCGGCGCCCGCAGGCCCGAGACCGCCGCCAGGGAACTCGTGTAGACCACCCGCCTGACGCTGCCGCTGCGGTTCACCGCGTCGATCACGTTTCGGGTGCCCGCCATGCCGCCCTCGTAGACGTCCGTCGCGACGTTTCCCGAACCGAGCGGCTGTGACTTCCCGTCCGCCGAGTTGCCGAGCACCGCAGCCACGTGGAACACCCCCGCGCAGCCGGCAAACGCCCGGTCGTACGACCCGGGCACGAAGAGGTCGCAACCGTCCACGATGTCGACGTTCGGAAGGCGGCTCAGGTACTGGACGCAGTCGCGGCCGCGCCAGGACTTCGCGTTGCGCAGGCAGGCACGGACCTGGTAGCCGTGCACGACGAGCTCGCGCACCATGTGGCCGCCGGTGAAGCCGGAGCAGCCGGTGACGGCGACCGGGCCGTTGCGGGGTGTGATGGCCGTCATCGTGATGGCTCCTCGTGTTTCCCTGGCGGCGGGATGCCGCCCGTTCCGCTCACTCCTGCGGCAACTCGTGCACCAGCATCCAGTTGATCCCGAAGCGGTCGGTGCACATGCCGAAATACGCGCCCCAGAACTGATCCTCCATCGGCATCGTCACCGCGCCTCCTTCCGAAAGGGCCGCGTGGAGCGTGTCGGCCTGCTCCCGGCTCCCGGCCTCCACCGAGATCGAGAAGTTGTTGCCGATCTCGAGCGGCGGGCCGAACGTCGTGCTGTCGCTTCCCATCAGCACGCTGTCGCCGACCGGCAGCGCCACGTGCATGACCTGGTTCTCCTGGCCTTCGGCGAGCGGCAGCCCCTCCGGACCTTCGCCGAACGTCGTGAAGACCTGGTATTCCCCGCCGAAGACCGAGCGGTAGAACTCGAACGCCTCCCGGCAGTTGCCGTCGAAGGTCAGGTAGGTACTGAGCGCCATCGGGGTTCTCCTGTAGCGAAGTGCGCACCGGTCCGGGCCATGGGCTGCCTTCCCGATTCGCGGGGCGGCGCGATTCTACGTCGACGTTCCCGATCCTCGCCTGCAATGGCAGCACCTGGTCGTCACGGACCATGACGGCTACGGCACGAACTCCAGGCCTTTCGCGCGTTGCATCGCGCCGACGGAAACCACGCTGGCCGCGCATTTCCTTCTTCTCTCGCCGGCAACGCCACCTCGACGGGTCAGGCAGAACAGCTCGCAAGCCGGTCGCCCTCACCCGCCTCGTGAGCAGGCTTGCTCTCGCTCGACGAACGGACGAACCGCGACGAGAACGGTGTACGGAAAGATGCACTGGCCGAGATCGCCTGCGAAGAGCAGGCTGTTCGGCACTCCATGGCACTGTGGACTCTATCTCCCGCCCCGTTCCTCCAGACGACGCAGCCACTCATTGACGTGGGGGCACTCCTCGCGGATCTTGGCGAGGCCGATGTGCAGGACACCCAAGTTGCCCATCAGCGGCTTGTTGTAGGACGGCAGCAAGCGCAGAACGCGCTTCGATGGCGCCGTCTCCCTGCTGTCGTTGATGTCCTCTGGAGACTTGAACTCAGCGTAGATCCTCTCGAACTCGCCGCTCAGGTCCGGTCGTCCCACGGCAAGGCTGAAACCGGAGCAGTCACTGAAGAGCATGGCCTCGAATTCGTGCATCATGACGTACGGCACGAAACGCCCTCGGTCGAAGCTGCTTCCCATTCTTGCCGCCACGGCGTCAGCCAGCGCACCTTCAACCATGCGCGCTTTCATCTCGGTGCTTGGGAATCTGTGCGACGCCTCGTGGCGCCCGGGCCAACCACCCTCTCCTTCAGCCGGCAGCCCGTAGTAGTCGACCATCGTGCCTACTACACAGCCGCGGTCGGCCTGAAGACGTCTCACGATCTCCTCCACCGTCGGCGGCCAAGGACGTATGCCCCCGCGTCGCCGCCGCTGACGAGCATTGCCGAGAATTCGAGCCGTTACCGACACGTACCCTCGGTCGACCAGATGCTCGCGCAGGACCTCATTCACGAAGGTCTCCTCCGTCTCACCTTCGACGTACAGCAGCAATCTGACCATCCCTGAAGCCACGGCGAAATCGGGTCAGCCGACCCCGGGGCGGCCGCCCAGCTCGTTCTTCTCCCAAAGCTGACCCAGGCTGTAGTCCTCCAGCCATGGCGCAAGACGGGCAGGCTCGAGTCGTGCGAAACGAGTGGCCTCTTCCACTCGCTCCACGACCAGGACATCTTCCGGGTCGAAGTGATCCAGGAGCAGCGCAGACTGCGTCGCCAGAACCACCTGCGTCTCGACCGCCGCCGCCCGGATCATCGAGGCGAGCAGCGTGATGGCACAGGGGTGGAGGCCCAACTCGGGCTCGTCGAGAAGGACCACGCCGGGTCTCAGCGCTGCCGGTTGGAGCAGCAGCGTCGTCAGCGCCATGAACCGCAAGGTTCCGTCCGAAAGCGAAGACGCGTCGAAGTACCGGTCCGTGCCTCGGTGCTTCCACTCGAGCCGCAGCATGTTCGGACGACGCGCCATCGGCTCCAGGATGAAGGCCTCGAAGAACGGGGCCGCCAGGGCCACGGTCCGTTGGATCAGGTCGTACTGGTGCGGATGATCGGCTTGGATCCGATACAGGTAGGCAGGCAGATTGGAGCCGTCGGCCCGAAGGAAGCGGTTGTCGTTGATGTCGCACGTCCGCTTGATCGGCGAGGTCACGCTGGTGTCGTGAAAGTGAAACAGCCGCCAGGTGCCGAGACGGGTCCGAACGTATGCTGCAACACTACCAGGCGGCGCCGAACCGCTGATGCCGGCCTCCCTGCCGTTCTGTCGCGGATCCAGGGAACGGGACCAGGGCCTCTCGTGCTTGCTCTTGTTCCAGAAGGCAACTGTCTCGCTGATCGGTACGAGCTGGTCAAGCTCGTTCGGAACCAGCTCGATTCTGTATCGGTTGACGCCGTGCCTGAACGAAACCTCGAACTGCAGCCGCTCGGTAATCCGGGAACCGAAGTGGAGGATCCGTTCCGCACCCCCGGCGCGGGCCACATGTTCCCGCAAGCGCCCGGCCCGGATCGCCTGCAGGAAGGAGAACACCCCGACGAAGTTCGACTTCCCCGAGCCGTTGGCCCCGATGATGACGTTGACGGGGCGGAGCTCGAGCTGCTCGACCGAGCGGATGCTCCGGAAACCCTCGATGGTGATCCAGTCGAGACCGGGTGTCATCGCCGCTGCCACACCCGTGTCTCCAGCCGCTGTCGTCGCGGCACCGTCGTCATTCTGCGCATTGCACTGCCACTCGAGGCCGCTGCTCTGATGGTCAACGTAGCAGATCAGGAACTCGGGAACGCGCGCTGGCGATGATCCGCAGATCGAGGACCCGCACGCACCGGAAGTTCCGGTCCCGGCGCCGAGTTCACGCGGTGGAGAGGCAGGCCTGGGTGCGCCGGGTCCGTCCGGATTCACTGCGAAGGAAGAAGCCCGCCGACTGTCCGCGGCCCCATACCTTGCCCAGTCGTCCCTGGCCGTTCCGCGACTCGGAGTCGAGGTCGAACGCCGTCGTCCTGGCTGCCTTCCTGTTGTCGGCCCGAAGCCGCGCAGAGAACTCTCGGCGAACTCTCGCCGCGCCGAACCAGGCAGTGGGAGCTACGCCCGGAACACCTTCATCACTTCGTCGCCCAGGTGGTTGATCACCTTGACGGCGATGCGGCCCGAGTCGGGACGTGGAAACGGGCGCGAGGCGGCGCTGCGCAGGCTCGCCCAGGCTTCGCGGTCGATCTCGGCCTTGAGAGTGGTCTTGAGGGCCTTGTAGGGGTCGTTGGCGCCCAGGAAATAGGCGTGGCGAACGAAGAAGCTCTCGCCGTTGTAGTCGGTGTCGATGAACCAGCAGGCGATGCCGGCGGCGGAATCGCTGCGGACCGTTCCGGTGCGGGGATCGAAGACGTCGACGCCGTTGAGCCTGACCCGGAGCTGTTCCTTCGCGCCGCCTCGGGAACTCCCGGGCGGCACGGGCAGAACGTCGACGTCCGGCTCGCCGAAGATCACGAAGAGGTTGCCCTTGCCGGTGTTCTTCAGGTCTTCCGCCATGTGGAGGTCGGCGTTCATGCGCGCCTTGAGCACGGGAATGCGGCCGAGCTTGCTGAACTCGGAGGCCTGGGCGTCGTAGCCGAAGGCGCACGAGATCACGACATCGAAGCCGGCGTCGGCAGCCTCCCGGGCGGCGTCCACCAGGTCGGGGCGTGTGACGCTGCCGAACTCGGGCCCGACCAGAATGCCGGCCCGCCGGTCTTCCCCGCTGCCGGCCTCCTCGTAGAAGCCCTCGGCGGCGAGCATCCTGCCGGGCCAGGGCCGGAGCGACGTGAACTCGATCCGATCTTCGCGATGGGCCTGCTGGACACCGGCAGTGCGGAGCTGTTCGAGGATCATGCCGGCGAAGTCCTGGCCGTTGCCGTTGGTCTTCCTCGCTTCGCCGATCGTGTCGACGAGATTGTCCTCTTCATCGACGACGAGAGAACGATGGGGCGAAAGCGACTCCACCGTGAAGGGGCCAGCCACCCGGATCTTCGTCCTGTCCTCGTAGGGCTTGTCGACCAGGTACTCGAAGTCGGCCCTGGCGGCGATGGATGCGTCGATCTCCTTCTGCCGGCGGAGCCGCGCCCGCCAGAACGCGTCCAGCGCCTCGCGCGCCTCCTCGGGCCAACCCGCGGGTGCCTCGCGCGGAACCTCCCACTCCAGCAGGCCGTTCGCCGGCGCCTTCTCGCCGGAAGGGAGCTCGACGGTGTCGCCGCTCGGTGCCGCGAAGTCGACGATCTGCCCTTTCCGGCCACCGACAGCGACCTCGAACTGCCTGCCTGCCTGCCTGCCTGCCTGCCTGCCTGCCTGCCTGCCTGCCTGCCTGCCTGCCTGCCTGCCTGCCTGCGCAATTCCCGTGCCAGCATGGAAGCCTTGGAGAGCTCGGTTGAGCGTCGCCAGCGCCTCTTCGACCGCCGGCTGCAGCCGCTCCCGGATGACGTCGATCTCGGCGTTGTTGGCGATCGCCTTCAGCGTGATGTGGGGCACGCGCCGGTAGACCAGGCCCTGGCGCAGCCTTCCGTATGTCTTCGCGTGCTTCGGCGCGCTGCGGGTGATCTCGGCCTCCTTCTTCTGCCCTTCCCTGCTGTCTGCCAGCAGGTAGTACGGATATCGTGCGCCCATGATCCGTGCCCGTGCCAGGGCCAGCGCCACCCGGGAGGTGTCGATCGTGATCCAGCGTCTCCCCCACTGCTCGGCGACGTAGGCGGTGGTGCCGGATCCGCAGGTCGGGTCGAGCACGAGGTCGCCGGGATCGGTGGTCATGAGGATGCAGCGCTGGACTACGGGTAGAGCCGTCTGGACTACATAGGTCTTGCTTCCTCCGAACTGGTTCTGCCCGACCGTGTCCGTCCATCGGTTGACATAAGGGGCTACGCCAAAGTCATCAATGAACCTCACGTAGCCAGGTGTCCTGCCCCCGGCAACCACACGACTCGCCGCACCTAACCTGGTGAGACCTTGGGCCGTTGTCTTCCAGTGAAGGCCAGGAAGGGGCAGGAACGCCCTACCGTTGACCACTATTTCCCTGTCTTTCGGGGTCGCGCCTTGCGACGTTAGATCAGATAACGTCGCAAGGCGCGACCCCGAAAACGGGTAGTTGGTCAGCGTCCGGTACAGCCTCCAGCTCTTGTAGCTCGCTGCCCCTTCCTCCCCAGCTACCTTGGGCTTCCAAAGCGGTCGGTACTTGCCCGTTTCCCGGTTGCGGGCATACCAGAGGACGTAGTCAGCAACGTTGGCGACGTACTGGCCGACAAAGCCGGTGGTCTTGGCGAAGTAGATCTGCGAGACGAAGTTCTCCGCCCCGAACACCTCGTCCATCAACGCCCGGACCCGGTGCACGTTCTCGTCGCCGATCTGCACGAACACCGACCCGCTCTCCGTCAGCAGCTCCCGCGCCACGGTCAGCCGATCCCGCAGGTAGCTCAGCCAGGAGTGGATGCCGTCCCGCCACGTATCCCGGAACGCCTTCACCTGCTCGGGCTCTCTCGTGATGTGGTCCGCCTTGCCGTCCTTCACGTCCCGGCTGGTCGTGGACCACTGGAAGTTCGAGTTGAACCTGATGCCGTACGGCGGGTCGATGTAGATGCACTGCACCTTGCCGCGCAGCCCCTCGCGGTCGGCCAGCGAGGCCATCACCTGGAGCGAATCGCCCAGGATCATCCGGTTCGACCAGTTCGCGTCGTGCTGGTAGAACTCGGTCCGGGCCTCGGCGGAAGGCAGGCCGTTGAAGTCGTCGAAGAGGGCCGCCTGGCCGTCGTCCGGCGCCCTGCCGGACGCCGCGCGTTTCAGCTCGTCGATCAGCGCCTTGGCGTGGACCTTCTCCTGGATGAAGAGCGGCGGCGCCTGGACTTCGAAGGTTCCGTCCCGGGTCTTGCCGCGCCAGACGAGTTGCGGGTCCAGGTCGAGGTTCCGCCGCTCGATGGCGCGGCGAAGCGGAATCTGGTCCTCGGGGGCCATGACGGACTGATGCTCCGCCGACGGCAGATTCGGACGCTTCGCCTCGTCGTGACGGAAGGCCTCGACGTCCCTGGGGCTCTTCACGCGGCGCCGTCGGGGCATCGAATCAGGCGCCTCTCTCGGCGGCGCGGCGGCACCTCATCGCGGTTCTTCCGCGAGCAGCTCCCGGAGCGCTGCCCGGAGCGGTTCCACTTCGCCTGTCACGGTCTGCCACACGACGCCCGCGTCCACGCCGGGGTAGTCCACTCCAGGGTAACCGTGGATCAGGCGGTTCCTCGTCGCCGCGATCTCCCGCCAGGGTACGCCGAAGCGGCGCTTGCGGATTCTGGCGGGCACCTTCGTCGCGGCCTCCCCGAGGACGATCAGGTTGTAGCGGACGCTCTCGTACCGCAGGCGATCCGCTACGAGAGAATCCCGGTCGAGACCGCCCGTCTCTTCCAGGATGCGGCCGCAACACGCGATCATGTCGTGGACGAAGCACCGCCACTCGCGTTTCGGCCCCGCCTCAGACACGGATCGCCTCGCTCTCCACGTACGGCCGGAACTCGCGCCGGAGCGCCGGCTCCGTCACCAGGTCGATCTCCCGCTCCAGCAGATCCTCCAGGTAGAACATGAGGCCGAAGTAGGCCTTCGAGCGCGACCTGGCGCCGCTGAACTCGACCAGCAGGTCCAGGTCGCTGCCCTCCTCCGCCTGGTCGCGGGCGACCGAGCCGAAGAGGGCCAGACGCTCCACGTCGAACCGTTCGACGAACACCGGCCTGTGAGCCCTCAGGAACGTGAGCACGTCGTCGCGCCGCATCGGCGAGCTTCCGGCGCGGATGCGCGCGGTCACGTCACCGATCTCGGCGGTTGCTTCCGGCGCTCCCGCGCCGGTCATGGTCTGCGAGGCCATCGGCCGTAGTCTGCCAGACAGGCCATGCCCGGGGACCGCCCCCGCAGCCCTCGCCCGGCCCGCGCCTCGCGCCGGCTGGCCCTCGGGATGCCGGGTCACGCCGCCGAGGCCGCCTCCGCCATCTGCCGCCGAACAAGCCGATCGAATCCCGCCTCGAGGTCGGACATGTCCGTGAACTCGGCGAACGCCCAACGGCCATGGGAACCGAGGTTGTTCACTCCCTCGACCCACAAGGTCTCCGCGGCTTCCTTCTTCGCCTTCGCGTCCTCCCCGCGCAGTCCCTTGATCTCCACCAGAAGCTGCAACGGGTCGTCCCGCCCGCGGCCGTCGTCCACGAGGACGATGAAGTCGGGCAGATATCGGCGTGCCGTCGAGCCGAAGCGGTACGGGATCTCCAGACCCAGGCGGTCGTTCCTGACGTAGGCGAACACGCGGCCGTGGGTTCGACCAGCCATGCGTTCGACCACTCGGCAGAACTCTCCCTCCCACCCGCTGTCGAGCACCGCATGGTCGACGTGGCAGAACCGGGGATCGGTGCGGTAGCAGCGCCTGGAAGTCACGAAGTGAACGTCGGAGGTGGTTCCGGTGGGCTGGAACGGGTCGAGCACGGCAAGCACGGGCCGATCGTCCTTCCGGCTGCGGACGATCGCCGCGTGGATCCGCTCACACGCCATGTCGGTCAGTTGCCGGTACATGAGCTGTGCCGGAACCGTGCCGCCCCTGCACTCCAGGTGCGCATCGAGCCAACGGTGCACGACTCGTTTCAGCTTGCCGAACAGCCGATGGTTCAGCCCGCCGTCGGGTTCCCGGAACCTGGTCTCCATGAGCCTGACCGTCAGGTTGAAGATCAGCGAGGCACGCCGATAGCCCTCGAGATGCCCGACATCGATGTCCGCCCCTTCGCCGATCAGTGCCTCGTTGCGCGTGTCCGTCGCGCCGACGAGTTCCGGCGTGAGCGTCAACGTGGAGTCCTTCGTGAAACAGGCGTCGATGCGATCCTCCGGCAGTTCCACGCGGTAGCCCTCGACACGGGGGAACCGGATCTCCGCATGGTCGCGGTCCGGGCTGATCGCCCTGACGGCGACCGTCGGCTTCACGACCGGCGGCCCGGCAGCTACCGGCTCGGCGGTGAAATCGAAGGGGACGCCGAACACGTCGGCGTACTCGACGTCGAAGAAGCCGCGCTCGTTCAGCTCGTACGACTGGCGCCTGAGCGCACGGCCGATCACCTGCTCGCACAGGAGCTGGCTGCCGAAGGCGCGCACGCCCAGGATGTGGGTGACGGTGTTCGCGTCCCAGCCTTCCGTGAGCATGGAGACCGAGACCACGCAGCGGATCGAACCGCCGAGCTGGCCAGGCTTTCCGACCGTGTTCATCACTTCGCGCAGAAGATCCTCGTCGGTCAGGCTGCCGGCCTTCACCAGGTCGCCGGTACGGTCCATCTCCTCGCGGCGGAAGCGCTCGATCTCGTCCGCCGCGGCGGTCCGGAACGCCTTGTCCAGGCCCTCGCCCGACTCGAGCTGGGCGCTGTCGATGAGCAGCGTGCGGGGCCGCGGCAGCGGCTTGCCGCGCTCGTCGAAGTTGCGGAACAGCCCGAGCCTTCCGTGCTCGAACTTCGCGCCTTCGCCCTCGCCTTTCCAGTAGCCGGAGATGTAGTCGTGGAGCAGCTTCGAGGTCGAGGTGCTGTTGCAGACCACGATGAAGCACGGCGGGGTCACGATGTCGGCCTCGGCCCACGCCTCGAACACCTTCTCGTAGTGGCCGTACAGGGCGTCCAGCGCGTTCTGGAGCGGCAGCGGCAGGCTCCGGGGATCCAGGCCTGCGGCCTTGGCGGTCCGCCTTCCCTTCGGCATCTTCCTGCCGATGTGCTTCCACAGTTCCCGATACATCGGCACGTCGGCGCCGGGCAGGTCGTCCGCCACGGGAACGCGCGGCAACTTCACGATGCCGCTCTCGATGGCGTCCATCAGCGAGAAGTCGCTCATCGTCCACGGAAACAGCGTGCCCTCGGCGTATCCCGACCCGCGCAGGAAGAACGGCGTTGCCGAGAGGTCGAAGACGCGGCTCAGCCCCAGGCGCCGCTTCACGCTCTCGAGGCCGGAGATCCACACCCGCGCCGCTTCCCTGTTCGCCTTCGCGTCACGCAGGTCGTCGCCCCTGGGCTTCGCTTCGTCGGGATCGCCCGGCTTCTCGCGGTAGCAGTGGTGGGCCTCGTCGTTGAAGACGACGATGTTCTTCATTCCCATCAGCTCGGGGAGGACCCGCTGCAGCATCTGCCCCTCGGTCTCCAGCGTGTCGAGAGCCTCGCCGCCGCGGCCTCGTAGCAGGGATCGGGCGTTCTTCGAAAGGGCGATCCGCTCACGCCGCCTGAAGGCATGGAAATTGGTGACCACGATCTTCGCCCGGTCGACGTCCGCGACCATGTCCGAAGGCACCAGCCCGCGTCGCCGGTAACAGTTGTCCGGGTCGTTGGGCTGGAGCACCCGCAGCCGGTCGCGGATGGTCAGGCCGGGGGCCGCGATCAGGAAGCCGCGGGAGAAGTACGGACTGCCCGGCCTTCGCACCGCGTTGATGGTCTGCCACGCGATCAGCATCGCCATGACCATCGTCTTGCCGGCGCCGGTGGCGAGCTTGAGCGCCAGCCGCGGCAGGCCGCCGTACTCCGCGTTCACCTCTTCCAGCCGCTGCAGGAACCGGCGCCCCGCCCGGTCGCGCCTCCTTCGGGCCGCCTCGGTCAACCAGATCGCGGTCTCGACGGCTTCCAGCTGGCAGAAGAACGGCCGGATGTCGCTCCAACCCTCCTCCCGCCGCCAGTGCTGAAGCAGGCGGGCGGTCTCGGGCGTCACCTGCCACTGGTCCGGATTCCGCAGCCGGCGCCAGCGAACGACCTCGCCGCGCAGCTCCTGGATGACTCGCGCCAGGTCGATCTTCGCCCCGTCGTCCCTGGCCGCGCCAACCGCCAGATCCAGCTGGGCGCCGCGGCCGCGCTTCTTCGGGGCCGGAATCGGCGACTCGAACCGAACCTGCCGGCGCGACTCGATCAACCGATGGGTGGGCTGTCCGTCGGCGTCGAGTTCCCAGTGGCGCGAAGGCGCCTTGTACGGGGAATTGACGATCGGCTGTTCGAAGAACTTCGGATTCATGCGTTTCGATCTTCGGTCAGCCGCGGTCCGGCTGATGGCGGACAGGATGCCTGCGTTCCCGGGCGCCCGCCTACGGCGCCAGCTCCCGGATCGTCGCCCGCAGATCGTCCCCCGGGTGCATGATCTGGAGTGCCGGCGTGTGCACCCCCGCCTCGATGTACTCCTGGATGCGTTCGCGGCACTTGCCGGGCGGGCCGATGATCAGGATGTCGCGAAGCGCGTCCTCGGGGATCACCTCGAGCGCCTTCCTGCGGTCGCCGGCTGCCCAGGCGTCCCACATCGGGCCCAGGACGTCGCGGCGGCCCAGCCAGTCGTGAAAGGCGGCGTAGACAGGCACGTTCAGGTAGGCGGCCATGGACCGTCTGCCGACGAAGTCGATCACGCCCTTGTCCTCGGTCGGCAGGACGAAGATCCTCGCCGCGATCTCCTTGCCGGGGCCGGCCTCGTGGACGTAGGGCACGACGGTCTTCACGTCCTCGGGAGAGAGCCAGTTCAGGATCGCGCCGTCGCCCTCGCGGCCGGCCATCCGGAGCATCCCCTGGCGCAGGGCCGCGACCAGGATCGGCGGACACTTGTCGAGCGGCCGGGCCATGCGGAAGCCGCGGACCCGGAAGGTCTCGAACTCCTCGTCGATCCGGTCCCCGGTGAGCGCCTTCCTGAGGAACCTGACCATGTCCCGGGTCCTGTAGTAGGGCCGCTCGAAGGGAATGTCGTTCCACTGTTCGACGATCACGTTGGACGAGGTGCCGATCCCCATCACGAAGCGCCCCGGCGCCGCCTCGGCCATGGCGCCGACGGTCTGGGCCATCAGCGCCGGGCCGCGGGTGTAGGCGGGGATGATCGCGATGCCCAGCCGGGCGGTCGGCGCCCAGATCGCGGCCTGCACGAGAGGCGTGAAGCCGTCGGCGCCGTTCGCTTCGGAGGACCAGAAATCGGTGTACCCCAGGTCCACCATCTCCTTGATCAGGTCTTCCTGCTCCGCCAGGGGCAGGCCGAACGGGATCGTCATTCCGTATCGCTGCATGGTCTCGGGCTCTCCACTGCCGCGGCGCGGGCGCCGCGGTCCGGTTGAATCTGCGAGTGCGAGGGCGATCGGGATTGTACGGCAGACGTTTCCTATACTGACGCGCCGCCGCTCCGCAGCAACGTTCCTCCTGGAGACACGGAACATGGGACCACTCGACGGCTACCGCATTCTCGAGATCGCCGGCATCGGGCCCGGCCCCTTCTGCGCCATGGTGCTCTCCGATCTCGGCGCAGAGGTCGTCCGAATCGACCGCAAGGCCTACGCCGGCCGGGGTTCGAAGTTCGACGTTCTGAACCGCGGCCGCCGTTCGCTGGCGATGGACCTGAAGCGCCCCGAAGCCGTCCGTGCCGTTCTCGACATGGTCGAACAGGCAGACGGCCTGATCGAGGGCTTCCGGCCGGGGGTCATGGAGCGGCTGGGGCTCGGTCCGGACGTGTGTCTGGAGCGGAATCCGAAGCTCGTCTTCGGACGCATGACCGGCTGGGGGCAGAACGGCACGCTCGCTCACGCCGCCGGCCACGACATCAACTACATCGCGCTCTCCGGCGTGCTCCACTCGATCGGCAACAACGGCGGCAGACCGGTGCCGCCGCTCAACCTGGTCGGCGACTTCGGCGGCGGCGGCATGCTGCTCGCCCTGGGCGTGGTGGCGGGCCTGCTCGAGGCCGAGAAGTCCGGCCAGGGCCAGGTCGTCGACGCGGCGATGACGGACGGCTCGGCGCTCCTGCTGGCCGCAGTGGTCGGCATGCACGGCATGGGTGTCTGGAAGGACGATCGGGGCTCGAACATGCTGGACAGCGGCGCCCACTTCTATGACACCTACGAGTGCTCCGACGGCGAGTACGTCTCGATCGGCTCGATCGAGCCGCAGTTCCACGCCCTGCTGCTCGAGAAGACGGGCCTGGACGGCGGCGAGTGGGAGGGGCACCTCCTGAACCGCGACCGCTGGCCGGAACTCAAGGCCAGGCTGGCCGAGGTGTTCCGCACGAAGACACGCGGCGAGTGGTGCGAGATCATGGAGGGCAGCGACGTCTGCTTCGCGCCCGTGCTTCGCATCGGCGAAGCGATCGAGCACCCGCACAACCGGTCCAGGCAGACGTTCGTGGAGGTCGACGGGGTGCCTCAGCCGGCGCCGGCGCCGCGCTTCAGCCGCACGCAGGCGGCAATCCAGGGGCCGCCGCCCAAGGCCGGGGAGCACAACGAGGCGGTGCTGGCGGACTGGGGTTTCAGCGCCGAGCGGATCGACGGTCTGCGAGCCGCGGGAGCGATCTGACCGGACAACTGCCAACCGGACACCCGATCCCGAATACCCGACGCCGTGCCCATCGCTGCCCCACTGCCCATCGCTGAACATTCCTGAACCCATGCGGGAGATATCGGACATGAACCTGACCTCGGGAACGCGACTTCCCTGCCCACTCCGGACAGTCTTCGGCGGCGCTCTCGTGTGCGCTCTTCCGTTCATCGCGGCCTGTCACGACGCTGCGGCGCCGGAAGCTCCGGAGGACACCGGTCCGGCGCCGGGCGAGATCCTCAAGCAGTACGTCGATGCTCCGGACCCGGCCTACGGCTGGAGCCTGGTGAACAGCCAACCCGGCGACGGCTACACGCTGCACACGATCGAGATGACCAGCCAGACCTGGCTCACCGAGGCCGAGGTGGACCGGCCGCTGTGGACCCACTGGCTGATGGTGGTGGAGCCGGACGAGATCAGGAGCGACGCGGCCTTCCTCTACATTTCGGGCGGCAGCAACGGCGGGGATCCGCCTGAGCAGGCCAACCCGCTGACGCTCCAGCCCGCCTTGGCGACCGGTTCCTTCGCCGCCGAGCTGCGGATGGTGCCCAATCAGCCCCTGACCTTCGTCGGCGACGACTTCGGCCCCCGCCGAGAGGACCAGCTGATCGCCTACGGCTGGGACAGGTTCCTGCGGGGAGAGGACGAGATCTGGCTGGCGCGGCTGCCGATGACCAAGGCCGCGGTGCGGGCCATGGACACGATGACGGCGTTTGCGGCCTCCGAGGACGGAGGCGGCGCCAAGGTCGACCGTTTCGTCGTCGCCGGCGGCTCCAAGCGCGGCTGGACCACCTGGACCACGGCAATCGTGGACGAGCGGGTCATCGCGATCGCGCCGATCGTGATCGACATGCTGAACCTCGAACCCTCCTTCATGCACCACTGGAAGGCCTACGGCTTCTGGGCGCCGGCAGTCGGCGACTACGAGCGGGAGGGGATCATGGACTGGTTCGGCGATCCGCGTTACCTGGAGCTCCAGCAGATCGTGGAGCCGTACCACCACCGCGAGAAGCTGGACATGCCGAAGTACGTCATCAACGCGACCGGCGACCAGTTCTTCCTCTCCGACTCCTCGCAGTTCTACTTCGATGACCTGATCGGCGAGAAGCACCTGCGCTACGTGCCGAACACCGAGCACTCGCTGGGCGGCAGCGACGCCGCGGTCGGCTTCCTCGCCTTCTACCAGGCGGTGCTCGAAGACGTCGAACGCCCGGACGTGGACTGGTCCCTCTCCGCTACCGAGGACGGCGCCGCGATCACCGCGCACGTCGCCAACGGCATGGCGCCCACGGAGGTCCTCCTCTGGCAGGCCGCGAACCCGGAAGCCCGCGACTTCCGCGTCGACACGATCGGACGCTCCTGGACCAGCACGCCGGTCGAGGTCACCGACGACGGCCGCTGGGTCGGCGCCGTCGACGCCCCGGCCACCGGATGGAGCGCCTTCTTCCTCGAGTTCACGTTCCCGGGCCCGGGAGACGCGCCGTTCAGGTTCTCGACCGAGATCGAGGTCGTGCCGGAGGATCTGCCCTTCGGCTGGCCGCCGGAGGACACGGCCCCCAGCGAGTAGCAGACGTTCGCACCAGGACATCACGCCATGAGGCCAGTGACGAACGACCTCCTCGATCGGATGGTCCGCGCCATCGTGGACGAGGTCGCCCCCGAGCAGGTCATCCTGTTCGGCTCCCGCGCGCGAGGCGAGGAACGCGAGACTTCGGACGTCGACCTGATCGTGATCGAGTCGGAACCGTTCGGTCCGGAACGGAGCAAGCACGAGGAAACGCTGCGCCTGTACAGGGCGTTGCGGAGCTTCCGGGTGCCCACGGACGTGCTCCTCTTCTCCAACCAGGAGGTGGAATACTGGCGGGATTCCCTGAACCACGTCCTGGCGAGAGCGCTCCGCGAAGGGAAGGTGCTCCATGAGCGACAGGGTGCACCATGAGCGACCCCAAGTGTGCGCGAATGATGCTCGAGTCCGCAGCACGGGACGCAGCCGCACTGGAGGTGATGCGGGAGCCCGGCCAGGTTTCCGAGGAGGTCTTCGGCTTTCACCTCCAGCAGGTCGCGGAGAAGGCGTTCAAGGCCTGGATCGCGATCCTGGGCGGACTCTACGAACTCACGCACAGCCTCGAGGCTCTCTCGAGTCAGCTCGAGGATTGCGGCGCGGATGAGGCACACGTCGCACGGTTCCGGAGCCTCTGCGAGTACACGCCCTACGCGGTGGAGTTCCGCTATCAGGGAGTGGCCGATCGGGCCCTGCCGATCGATCGAGGCGCAGCGATCGCACTCGTCGGTCGGCTGCTCGACCATGTGGGGGCCGAGCTGAAGACCGTCGAGGACGAGGACCGAGCCGGTCGCGCCTGAACCGGACGCGGCGGATCAGCCTCGCGGAGCGCTGTCAGGGCGCCGAAAGGTCCAGTCGGATGGCATCCAGCAGGTCCGGCACGTAGTTCCTGAAGCGGCGGTCGAGACCTTCGAGTTCGCTCGGCAGGGCGTCCAGACGCTCGCGCCAGGCTCTTTCCCGCCCTCCTTCGCCGGCCAGCGCCTCCGGTTCCAGGCAGTCCAGGGCGTTGAGGGCCAGCAGCGCATCGAAGAAGTCGTTGTCCTCGATCGAAGCGGAGGCCAGCAGGAGATCGATCGCCGGTTGCCGGTCCGATTCCTCCCCGAAGCGCCCCAGGGCCTCCGCGGCGTGGATGCGCACGGGCGCCGAGGCGTCCCGAAGCGCGGCGCGGAGTGCTGCAAGCGTCGCCTGCACGGCGGCCTCTCCCCGCACCCGGAGGCCGATCGCGGCCCAGGCTCGGACCGCGGAGTCCGGGTCGGCAAGGAACCGCTCGAGCCGGTCGGTGGCCGCCTCGTCCCACGCCGAGCGATCGGAAGCCAGCTCCGCTGCCGCCAGCACGCGTTCGACCTGGTAGCCGCCCTGACCGTAGGTCCAGGGCACGGCGCCCATCGCCGCCGCGCGCCGGTGCATCTCGCCTTCGGGCAGGAAGCCGAGGTCGCGGATCCCGAGCAGGTGGTTGCGGAGCCTCAGGGACAGACGTTCCCGGTCGGGCGCATGCGCGGCCGAAGCGGCCAGGTTGTTCACCAGGTCCGGGTCGTTCTCGAGGTCGTAGAGCTCCTCGCTCGGTTTCTCCCGCCAGAACCTCGCCTGCGCCTCGTTCAGTTTCCCCTCCCGGAACAGACGCAGCCACACCCGGGTGGTCGGCGTCTCCATCTGGTAGGCCACGCGCTGACCGTAGGGCCGGTCGATCAGGAAGTTGCGCGCATAGAGGTAGCGCTGGTCGCGGACGCTGCGCACCAGGTCGTGGCGTTCGTCCATGCGGTCGGAGAACCCGAAGACGACCTCGTTCGGCTCCGCCTCGTGAACGCCGAGGAAGGCTCGGCCCTGATAGTGCGCGGGCGGCTCGATGCCGGCCAGGCTGAGCGTCGTCGGCGCGAAGTCGACGAAGCCGACGAGCCGGTCCGTGCTGCCGCCGGGTTCGTAGTCGGCCGGGGCCAGGTGACGGTACTTCGCAGGGATGGAGACGATCAGGGGCACGCCCAAGCCGGTCTGGAGCGCCGTGCGCTTGCTTCGGGGCAGGCCGGGCCCGTGATCACCCCAGTAGAAGACGATCGTGTCGTCGACCAGGCCCGCCGCCTCGAGTTCGGCCAGGCGCTCGCCGACCAGGGCGTCCATCTCGGTCAGCTTGTCGTGGTACTGCGCCCAGTCCTGCCTCACTTCGGGCGTATCCGGGTGGTAGGCGGGCACCCGTACTGCCGCCGGGTCGTGGACCGGGGTGTGCGGACGCCGCCGGATCTGGCTCTCGTGCGTGACGGTGAAGTTGAAGACGGCGAAGAACGGCGCCCCACGGGGGCGGTTCCGCCAGTGCGCCTCGCGGGACGACTCGTGCCACACCGCGCCCTGGCCGCCGGGCTTCTCGAGGTTGTAGTCCTCCTTCGCGTTGTTCGTCACGTAGTAGCCGGCCTCGCGCAGGAGCTGCGGAAAGAAGCGGAAGCCGTCCGGAAGCCGGGACCGGCTGCGCATGTGATGAGCGCCCGTGGATGCCGGGTAGAGACCGCTGATCACTGCGGTGCGGGCCGGTGCGCACACCGGCGCGGTCGACCACGCATTGCGGTAGATCAGGCCGCGGGCCGCGAGCGCGTCAAGGTTCGGAGTGGCGGCGTGGTCGTCGCCGTAGGCGCCCAGGTGCGGCCCGTTGTCCTCGCTGGAGACCCAGAGGATGTTGGGAGGCGGCGGGTCGTCGAGCGGGCGGGCGGCCGCCGCCGGTTCCGCAGCCAGGAGCACGAAGACCAGCGCCAGAAGACCGCCGCTCCGCACCGGATGCCGGCCGCACGGTCGGCACAACCGCACGCGGGCGGCAGGTCGGGGCGGCGGCCCGCTCAAGCTACACCGCCCGCTCGGCGCGGAATGCCGCGATCTCGTCGCTGCCGTAGCCGAGCTCGCCCAGGATCTCCTCCGTGTGCTCGCCCAGCGTCGGCGCCCGGCGGCGGATGGTCGCCGGAGTCTCGGTAAGCCGCACCGAGGGTCTCGCCACCGGGGCCGGTCGGGACATGTCCGGGTAGCCGAGCTCGACGAACGACTCGACCTCGGCGATGTGTGGATCGTCCAGGGTCTCCTGCATCGAGTACACGGGCGCCGCCGGGATCATTGCCTGGTTCAGCGTCTCGACCGCCTCCGCGGTCGATCGCGAAGCGCACCAGGCGTTCATCCGCTCGCCGATGGGCGCCGCGTTGTCGCCGCGCGCCAGATCGTCGGCGAAGCGCGGGTCGTTCAACCAGTCGATCTCCTCGCCGGCCCCCGCGCCGTTGTCCGAGGCCATCAGGTCGACCCAGCGCCTGAACAGCGGCTCGCCGAGCACGGCGCACAGCACCCAGCCGTCGGCGGTCCGGTAGAGGTCGGACGGCGCGGAAGTCTGCCCCCGGTTGCCGGTGGGGATCCGGTCGGCCTCGATCACCGCCTGTTCGATCAGGTTCGCGTTGCCCATCATCAGCGCGGTCGCAAGCAGTGCGCCCTCGACCATCTGGCCCTTTCCCGTCTGCTGCCGCGCCATCAGCGCCGCCAGCGTTCCGTAGGCACAGGAGAGCGCCGTGCCGAAGTCGACGAAGGGCGCCGCGGCGCGCCGGGGACGATCCGGATCGCCCGTCATGTAGGCGATCCCCGACATGACCTGGCCGATGCCGTCGAAGCCCACGCGGTCGCTGTAGCGCCCGCCCCGGCCGTACGCGGACACCGTGGTGAGGATGATGTCCTCCTTGATCTCCCGCAGACTCTCCAGGTCCAGGCCCATCGCCGCCAGCGTCGCCGGCGGCAGGTTCGCGACCACGACATCGGCGGTTGCCGCCAGCCTGCGGACGATCTCGCGGCCGGCGGGCTTCATCGGGTTCAGCGTCAGCGACCGCTTGTTGCGGTTCATCTGCAGGAACATGCCGCCTTCGCCGGTCGGCGTCACCGGGGCGATGAAGCGGTCCTCGCTTCCCCGCACCTTCTCGATGCGGATCACATCGGCGCCGAGATCGCCGAGCAGGGCCGCACAGAAGGGGCCGGCGATGTAACGGCCGAAGTCCAGAACGCGAACGCCGGCAAGCACCTGGTTCATGCGGTCTCCTCGGCAGCCTGCGGCAGAAGCAGCGCTGCGTTCGAGCGTCCAAGCGCCCCGTCCGGCATCGTTGCTCCTCGGTCGCGTCGTTCCTCGATCGAACATGGGCCGCGACAGGCTCCCACGTCACCCTCCCTCGCCGCACCATAGCCGGACGGGCACCCGACCGCTCTCGGTGCGACACGGACTTCCGACACGGGCTGCCGGGTATCGGAACACGGAACGAGAAGCGGATCACCGGTGGAAGAAGGAAAGGCGGGATCGTAGCAAGGGCTCCGGCTCTTCTATACTCGCGCGCCACCCTTGAACGCACATCCCTCGAACAACGGGCCTTTGGGGAGACAGGAGATGAAGGTAGACGGCGGACTGCCCAGCGATCTGCGCGAAGTGCCGAATCGGATCAGGGAACTGGAAGATGCCGGCTTCGCGGCGGCGATGACGGCCGAGACGGCGCACGATCCCTTCTTCCCGCTGGTGCTGGCTGCGGAGCACAGCGAACGGATCGAACTGATGACGTCGATCGCCGTTGCCTTCGCGCGCAGCCCGATGACGCTCGCGAACGTGGGCCACGACCTGAACGCGTACTCGAAGGGGCGCTTCATCCTCGGCCTGGGATCGCAGATCCGACCCCACATCACGAAGCGTTTCAGCATGCCCTGGTCGAGTCCGGCGGCGCGCATGAGAGAGATGATCCTGGCGATGCGCGCGATCTGGAAGAACTGGTACGAAGGCGAGCGGCTCCGCTTCCAGGGCGACTTCTACTCCCACACCCTGATGACGCCCATGTTCACGCCGACCGACACCGAGCACGGTCCGCCGAAGGTGTTCCTGGCCGCGGTCGGCCCCCTGATGACGGAAGTCGCCGGCGAAGTGGCAGACGGTCTGATCGTCCATCCGTTCACGACGCGGTCCTACATGCGCGGCACCACGCTGCCGGCCATCGAGCGCGGCCTGGCAACCGCCGGCCGCGACCGTTCCAACTTCGAGATCAGCTATCCCGGATTCGTCGTCTCCGGCCACGACGAGAAGACCTTCCTGGAGACGAAGGGGGCGGTCAAGAAGCAGATCTCCTTCTACGGCTCGACCCCCGCCTACCGCCCGGTGCTCGAGTCCGAGGGCTGGGGCGACCTGCAGCTGGAGCTGAACCGCATGTCCAAGCAGGGTCAGTGGGACGAGATGGGCCTTCTCATCACGGACGAGATGCTCGACGCCTTCGCCGTCGTCGGCGAGCCGGCCGGGATCGCCGAGGCCGTTCTCGCGCGCCATGGCGACGTGGTGGACCGCATCAGCCCCAGCCTGCGCTTTCTCGACCACCAGACCCAACGCGACGTGATCGCCGCCCTGTCGGCGAACGGAGGGGACCGCCCATGAAGGAACTCGTCTTCCACCGCCTCTTCGTCCCCGCCCTGAACTACCTGGGCCGCCAGGAGTCCCTCATTGACGGCGCCTACCACGCGACCTTCGGTGAACACGCCGACCGCACGATGCGCCTGTGTACCGCCCTGAGCGGCGAACTGGGCGTCGGACGCACCGACCGTTTCGCGGTGATGGCGCTCAACTGCCACGAGTACGTCGAGCTGTACCACGCCGCCTACCTCGGCGCCGGCGTGATCAACCCGCTCAACCTGCGCCTGGCGGGAAAGGAACTCGACTACATCGTGCGCGACTCGGGCACCGAAGTCGCATTCGTCGACAGGACCTTCGCACCGCTGTTCGCCCAGGCGATGGCCCTGGCCGGCGACCGGTGCACCGTCCGACGCACCGTTCTGATCGGCGGCTCCGACGACGACACCGAGGCGCCCTTCGACCTGCGCTACGAGGACCTGATCGCAGCCAGCGACCCCGTTCTGCCGGAGGAACCCGAGGAGACGGATCCCGTGGTCCTCATGTACACGGGCGGCACGACGGGCCTGCCCAAGGGCGTTCTCTGCAGCCAGCGGGCCGAGATCCTGAACACGTACCACGCGGTGATGCGGTTTCCGCAGCTTTCCGAAGGCGTGGCGCTCCTCCAGACGCCGATCTTCCATGCCGCCTCGATGGTCGGCGTCATTGCGACCCAGACCTTCGGCGGCAAGCTGGTGCTCATGCCGATGTTCGATCCCGGCGCGGCGATCGCCCTGATCGAGAAGTACGAGGTGACGACCACCACGATGGTCCCGACGATGATCCACATGATGATGAGTCACCCGGACTTCGCGCCGGAGAAGCTCGCGTCGGTGCGCAATCTGGCCTACGGCGCCTCGCCGATGCCGGCCGCCCTGCTCGACCGCCTGCTGACCCTGTTCCCGGAAATGGAAATCGGCCAGGGCTACGGAATGACGGAGAGTTCGTCGCTCCTGACCGTGCTCGACGCCGAGGACCACAAGGCGGGCGGCGACCGCCTGCGATCGGTCGGGCGCGCGGTCCCCGGCGTGGTGCTCTCCATCCAGGACGAGGACGGCAACGAACTCGACAGCGGCGAGGTGGGCGAGGTCTGCGCCCGCGGCGGCAACTACATGACGGAGTACTGGAACAAGCCCGAGGCGACGGAGGAGGCCTTCCGGGGAGGCTGGTACCACACCGGCGACGCCGGCTACCTCGACGAAGAGGGTTACCTGTTCCTGGTCGACCGGGTCAAGGACATGATCGTCTCCGGCGGCGAGAACGTGTACTCGGCCGAGGTCGAGAGCGCGATCTCGACTCACCCGGTCGTCGGCCAGGTGGCCGTGATCGGCATCCCCCACGACGTCTGGGGCGAGCAGGTCCACGCGATCGTCGTGCCGAAGGAAAGCGCCGAGATCGACGACGGAACGGCCGCCTCGATCATCAGCCACGCCCGCGAGTCGATCGCCGGCTACAAGGTGCCGAAGTCGGTGGAGTTCCGCTCCGAGCCGCTGCCCCTCTCCGGTGCGATGAAAGTGCTCAAGCGCGAGCTGCGCGCCCCCTACTGGGAGGGCAAGGAGCGCGGCATCAACTGACGACAAGCTGCCGGAAGGCGGCAAGGTCGGGGCGGAACCCCGACTGATCGACCCGCAGGTACTTCCAGGTCTCCCCGGCGGCGGCGCTCACCTGCCGGCACCACTCCCCCATCGCGTCGTCCTTCTCCTCCGTGCCTTCCCAGGCCCGGCCCTTCGTCTCGACGGTGGCCGTGACAGTGCGGTCCGTCCGTTTCTCGGCTGGGGGCGCTGGGCGACCCTCCGGCGGGCCGATGCTGGCGCGGCAGTCGCTACTTCACGCCGGCGCACAGCCACTTGATCGGCTTGAACAGCACCAGGAACACGACTCCGGCGGCGGCGGCGATCAGGGCCACCGTGCGGAACAGCTCGGCCGGCGGCAGCGACTCGATGTAGCCGGCGACCCGGCCGGCGATCAGGTTGCCCAGCGCCGCGCCCATGAACCAGGTGCCCATCATCTGGGACACGAGGCGATCCGGCGCCAGCTTCGTCATGCTCGAGAGCCCGACCGGGCTGAGGCAGAGCTCGCCGACGGTGTGGAAGAAGTAGGTCACGACCAGCCAGCCCATCGCCGCCTGGGCGCCCCCCTCCTGCGTCAGGGCCGCGCCCCAGGACAGAACCAGGAAGCCGACCCCGAGCAGCACGAGCCCGAGTCCGAACTTGACCGGGATCGACGGGTTGCGGTCGCCGAGCCACACCCAGAGCCCTCCCATCATCGGCGCGAGGACGATGATGAAGAAGGGATTGATCGCCTGCAGGGAACCGACCGTCACCTCGAGTCCGAACAGGTCCCTGTTCACGTAGTCGCGCGTGAACAGGTTGAGCGACGAGGACGCCTGCTCGAATCCCGACCAGAACAGCGCCGCGCCGACGAAGAGCGCCGCGCAGGCCCCGATCCGCCGCCTCTCCACCCGGTCCTCGCAGACGAAGCCGATCACGTAGGCGAAGTAGACGACCGCCAGCACGACGACGATCAGACCGGTGGCGTCGGCGAATCCCAGCAGCGTGATCGGCGCGATGCCGCTCGCGCCCAGCCACCACAGCACGCCCGCCAGCACGACGATGCAGGCGGTACCGGCGATCAGGTTCCGCTTGGCACTCGCCAGCTGCTCGGGAATGGCCGCAGGTCCGCGCGGATCGCCGGCGCCCTCCAGGTGCTTCTGACCCTTGATGTACGCGATGATGGCCGCGGTCATGCCGACTCCGGCGGCGCCGAACCCCAGGTGCCAGTCGATGGTCTCGCCGAGCCAGGAGCAGACGAGAGGGCCCAGCATCGCGCCGATGTTGATCCCCGAGTAGAAGATCGAGAATCCCGCGTCGCGCCGGGCGGCGGCATCGCCACGGTAGAGATCGCCGACCACCGCGGAGACGTTCGGCTTCAGCAGTCCGGTGCCGACGACCACCAGGAACAGGCCCAGGAAGAAGGTGAACAGGGACGGCACGGCGAGGGCGTAGTGGCCGAGCGCGATGATGATCCCGCCCCAGAGCACCGCCTTCTTCTGCCCCAGGATGCGGTCGGCGATCCAGCCGCCCGGCAAGGCCAGGGCGTACACGCCGAACGTGTAGAGACCTAGCACGATGGTCGCGGTCTCCGTCTCGAAGCCGAGACCGCCGTCGGTGGCGATGTCGGTCATGTAGAGCACGAGCAGCGCCCGCATGCCGTAATAGCTGAAGCGCTCCCACAGCTCCGTGAAGAACAGGGTGGAGAGTCCGCGAGGATGGCCGAACCACTGTGCCGTCGATGTCGTCATGGCGGCCATTGTGACACATCACCTCCGGTTTCGTTGCCGCCGGTCTTCGTTCCCGGGTTCGTCGCCCGCCGGCTTCGTCGCGCCGGCCACGATCCGCAGCAGGGCGGCGCCGAAGCGCTTTGCCGTCTTCGGTCCGATGCCTGGAATCGCCAGCAGTTCTTCCCGACTTCCCGGCTTCGCTGCCGCGACGGCAAACAACGCCCGATCCCAGAGCACGGTGTACGCGGGCCACCGTCTCTTCTTCGCCTCCTCCAGCCTCCACGTGCGAAGGGCTTCGGCCAGCTCCGGGTCGACGTCGGCAGCCTCCACTGCCGCGGCTGCCTTGCCCGCGGCGCCTTTCCGTTTCCGGCGCGCCTTCGGGAGATCGGGCGGATCGTCCGGGAGAACCACCTGCCCCGCCAGGTCGACGCCTCGGCGCCGGCCGCCGGGCGTCAGCCCGGCGCGCTGGTACCGGATCGTCTCGCCGTCCTTCTCGAAGGACTCGTCTTCCACGAACACCACGCGCGCCTGGCCCAGCGCGCCGAGAAGGTCCTCGAACTCGCCGCGGTCGAAGGAGCCGTGGACCGACCGGAAGTCCTGGTACAGCCGTCCCGTCCCCTGCCCCTCGCGGCGCCGCAGCAACGACACCACGGTTTCCATTGCCTGCACCTCTTCGGGCAGCGGCGCGCGGAACCTCCGGACCAGACAGTCGTCCGGGCGGCAGACGTCGCAGACACCGCACGAAGCCCTGCTGTCCGTGCGGTCTCCGAAGTGCCGCACCAGGCGGAGCATCCGGCAGCCCCGGTGATCCGCGAAGCGGGTCATCTGGTCGATCTGGTCCAGCCGGTGCTGGCGCTGGACGCGGTAGGTGCGGGTCCAAGAGTCGCTGCCGCGGCGCACCCGATAGCCGTCTCCGATCACGGCGCCGCCATGGATCCGAAGCTGATCCAGGGCGGCCTCGAACTCCTCTCCGGCGAAGCGGAGCCGGCTCTGCAGATCGCCCGGTTCCCGCGGCTCCTCCCCGAGCGCATCGTGGAGCGCCTTGAGGGTTCCGATCTCGGGATAGGAGAGCCTGTGCAGGAACTCCTGCGTGCGGCGGTCGGCCCAGGAGTAAAGGAGCAGCGCCCGGGCCGGCTTCCCGTCTCGCCCGGCGCGGCCGATCTCCTGGTAGTAGCCCTCGACGGTTGCCGGCATCGCCGTGTGGATCACCGTGCGGATGTTCGGCTTGTCGATCCCCATGCCGAAGGCCGTCGTGGCCGCCACGACCTCGATCGAGCCGTCCAGGAAGGCGGTCTGCACCTGGTCCCGCTCCCATGTCGGCATCCCGGCGTGGTAGCCGGCAGCGGGAAACTCCTCGGCGAGTCGTCCAGCGAGCGTTTCCGTCTCCTTGCGCGTCGGCGCGTAGACGATGGCAGGCCGCCGCCCGGCTTCTCCCAACGTCTCGGCAACGACAGCCGCCCGCGCGCCGCGCCGTTTCTGAACCGCCTCGACCGCCAGGTTCTCGCGCCGGAAGCCGTAGATGTAGCGCTGGTCGCCCTGCAGGTCGAGCTGGGCCGCGATGTCGTCCTGGGTGCGCGGCGTCGCGGTCGCGGTCAGGGCCAGTACGGGCGCCGGACGCAGGCGCGGCAGGCGCTGGCCCAGCAGCCGGTAGTCGGGACGGAAGTCGTGGCCCCACTGGGAGATGCAGTGCGCCTCGTCGACCGCGATCAACGCCGGCCGGCAGCGTTCCAGGAACTCGATGAAGCCGGGCACGCCCAAGCGCTCCGGCGCGATGAACAGGAAGTCGAGTTCGCCGTCGCGGTAGAGGCGGCACGCCTGCCTCGATTCCTGTCGCGGCCGGCCGGAGTGGATGCGTTCGGCGCGCAGACCGAGTTCGCGCAGCTTGGCGGTCTGATCCTCCATCAGGGCGATGAGCGGCGAGAAGACCAGCGTGGGACCGCCGCGCAGCAGGCCCGGGAGCTGGTAGCAGAGGGACTTGCCGGCGCCGGTCGGCATGACCACCAGGCCGTCCTCTCCCGCCGCGGTACGGCGGCACACTTCCTCCTGATGAGGTCGGAAATCGGAGTGGCCGAAGACCTTCCGCAGCGTCTCCTGAAGAGCGGGAGTCGTTGTCACGCAGTCGTCGGTCCTTCCAGGAATCACCACCTCGCCCGCCGGCTGCGTCGACGGCTTCGTTGCGTTCCGCAGCGCAGCCTCCTAGCATGAGCCCCCGTCCGACAACGACTCCCTCCAGGAGGCTTCTGCCAATGGCCCGACCCTACCGAATCTTCGGCGCCGAACTCTCTCCCTACTCCGTCAAGGTGCGCTCGTACTTCCGCTACAAGGGCATCCCCCACGAGTGGCTGCGTCGGAGCCCGGAGAACCAGGACGAGTTCAGGCGCTACGCCAGACTGCCGCTGGTGCCGCTCGTCGTCACGCCCGACGACCGGGGCATGCAGGATTCGACGCCGATCCTGGAGGCGATGGAGGCCGAATACCCGGAGCCCTCGATCCATCCGCCGGACCCGACCGCGGCCTTCGTTTCGGTGCTGCTCGAGGAGTTCGGCGACGAGTGGGGCAACAAGTGGATGTTCCACTACCGCTGGGCGCGGCCCGTGGACCAGGAGTCAGGCGCCCGGCGCATCGCGCAGGGCATGAACCCGGACGCCGACGAGGAAACGCTCGTTGCGATGACCGCGCAGGTCCGCGAGCGCATGACGCCCCGTGTCTGGTTCGTCGGTTCGAACGAACAGACGGCGCCCTTGATCGAGCAGTCGTTTCTCGACACCGCCGACCTCATCGACGCCCACCTCGACGGTCGCGACTACCTGTTCGGCGGCCGTCCGGCATTCGGCGACTTCGGCATCGGCTTCCAGATCCACCAGGCCTCGACGGATCCGACGCCTGGCCGCCTGCTCGAGGAGAGGGCGCCTCGCACTGCGGCCTGGGCGAAGCGCCTCGTGGACCCGAAGGCAGACGGCGACTTCGAGGACTGGGCATCGCTGGCGCCGACCCTCGTGCCGCTGCTCGAGCAGCAGGTGGGCGCCCTGTTCCTGCCCTGGAGCGCCGCCAACGCCGCCGCCGTCGCCGCCGGTCTGGACGAATTCTCGGTCGGCCTCGCCAGCGGGGAGTGGACCCAGAAGCCGCAGAAGTACCATGCCAGGTCCCTGGCGGCACTGCGCAAGAAGTACGGCGAGCTCTCCGAGCGAGGCGAGATCGATGCCGTTCTGGAATCGACCGGGTGCCGGCGCTGGCTGACCGCCTGACCAGCCGCGAGATCAGAGGGCCAGCGGGTCCGGGGCCGCCAGATCGCGAGCGCGAGACGCGGCCCGGGAGAGCCGGCGCACGAGCGCTGGATCAGGAATCCGTGCCGCCCGCACCGCCCGCGGCACGGGAACGCCGCCGCCAGAACTTCTTCATCTCCCTCTTCGGAGCGTCCGTGTCGTAAGCGGCACGGAACGCCGCCACACCCGCCTCCACCGCCTGGTCCAGGGGCAGATCGAGCCAGCGGCCGATCAGGCGCTTCTGCAGCCGGAGGGCTTCCGGGCCGAGCCGCAGCAGCCGCTCGACCTTGGCGTTCACCGCCGCCTCGAGATCGGCCTCCGGCACCACCTCGCCGACCAGCCCGATCCGCGCCGCCTCGGCGGCGTCGATCGGATCGCCCAGCAGCAGCAGTTCCCTGGCCCGGCCCAGGCCCACGAAGCCCGGCAGCAGTGCCGCCTCGATCACCGACGGCAGACCGACATGGGGCTCCGGCATCCCGAAGATCGCGTCGGCGGCGGCGACAGACAGGTCGCAGGAAACGAGGAGTTCCAGGCCCGCACCCAGGGCCGCGCCGCGAACCTCGGCCACCACCGGCGCCGGGTGCTCCCGGATGGCCAGGAAGGCCAAGTGCAGTCCGCGGATGAAGCGTTCCGCGGCGGCGGCATCGAGGTCCTCCATCTCGCGGATGTCGGCGCCGCCGCAGAAGACGCCGTCGCCCGAGATGACCACTGCCTGCGTGCTCGCCGCGGCCGATTCCCGGACAACGTCGCGCAACTCGGCCGCAGTCGCGGAATCGAGCGCGTTCGCCTTCGCGCGCCGGGTCAGCGTGATCCGAGCGACTCGGCCGTCGGAATCGAGCCGGACGTTGGCCATCAGCCCGAGGATCGTATCCGTGTCGGCCGGCAGACCCTGATAGAAGGGCTTGCATGGTTCCCATGAACCGGTCGAGCGAGAAGCGCCGCTTCGACGGGTCGGGGTTCGCCGGCGCCTCGGTCGCGGCGATCCTGGCGCTGCTGTCCTGGAGCGTGGAACCCGTCCATCCGCAAGGAAGTCCGGTTGGAGCGGCCGCCAGCGGCCTGACGAACCGCAGCGCGGTGACGCAGATCGCGCATGTCGTCGAGACAGTCGAAGAGAGCCGGCTGGCGCTGCGCCGCCTGACGCTCGGTCCGGCAGCTGGCGAGATGAAGCGGCGGACCCGGCCCGATGCTTCGCTCATCGAGCGGTTCCGACCCGGCTCGGCCGACACCGTGACCCTGGTCTTCGATGCTGCTGCCGGCCGGCCGGTACGGCTGGCCGTCCTTCCGGGCGCCCAGGATCGAACACCGACCGCATGGACTCTGGACACATCGGTCGACGAATTGCAGCCGCTGATCGCGGAACTCCGTGAGCTCGCGCTTCTCCGACCGCCGGCGTCTCTGGGCCGGATCGTCCGTCTGGGCGACCAGTTCGCAGAGCAGCTGCTGGCGCCTGCGGCCGCCGAACTGGCAATCGCATCGCGCGTTGTCCTCTTCGCCAGCGGACCGCTGACGGAGCTTCCGTTTGCCGCCATCCGGGCGCCGCGGTCCGTCGACCGCCAGGGCCGCTACCTGGTCGAGACCCGCAGCCTCTGCTGGATCAGCCCGGCCCTGGCCGATCTTCCAGGCGAGGTCGGCCGACGGCTAGGTGCAGCCGGACCGGTGGCTCTGGCGGTGGCGGACGCGATCTACCGTCCACCGGCACGCCCGCTCGGCGCTTCGATGAGCGACGGCGGCATCTCCTGGCGCCAGCACGCGGCTCGCCGCAATCAGGCGAACACGGTGCGCAAGCTGGGAATACCGGTCGTGTCGCGCTTCGGTCAGTCCGCCAGCGCCGCGGCGCTGCGGGAGTCGACCGCCGCCTACGCCGTCCGGCTTCTCCACCTGGCGGTGGAGGCGCAGGTGGACCCCGGGACTGCCGGCAGTTCGGCTCTCCTGCTCTCCCCCAGGAGGTACGACGAGCAGCCCGTTTCCCTGGCCGCCAGGGAACTGGAATCGGAACTCCTGCTCCAACCCGAAGCCCTGGTCGCACTGCCCGGTCTGGACACCGGCGGCCATGGCATCGGGCCCGCGCCCTTCGTGGAGGCGTTCGGCGCCGCCGGCGCCGCCACCGTCGTCGCCTCGCTGTGGCCGGTGGTCGACGAATCCGCAACGCGCCTCTTCGCGGCGTTCTATCGTGAACTGGCAATGGGCGCGACCGCGGCCGCGGCGCTGCGAGCGGCCCAGACCAACCTCCTGGCCGGACCGATCGCGTTTCCGCAAGGTGAAGGCCGCGAGCCGGTCGGCTTCGATGCGGCGCATCCCTTCCACTGGGCCGGGTACCGGGTGTACCGGGCGTCCGCCGCTGCCTGCGGCGAAGAAGCGGCCCCGCCGCGCGCTGCCGGACCTCACCGCGACCTGCCGCGCTGACCGTTCAGGTGCGTTTCGCGCTCCGCGGTCGCGCGGGCCAGGTCCCCTCGCGGGTTGCCAGGTCACGAGTCCGGCCGCAGAGTCGGGCTGTCATGGCACAGGACCTGACCCTGCCAGACGGTCGAAGGCCATCATCACGCCGCGATCGCCGGTCACCGCCGGAGACCGGCGGCGCGAACGACTGGCTGCTGCAGGGCGTCTGCTCGAGGTCGATTCATGAACTGCCGCTCGGAGACGGTCTTCGGACGGTCTCGGAGACGGACGCTCCAGGACGCGGTCTACCCGCTGACCCAGTGCCTTCGAACGACCCGGGGCCCTCGAACGGCCGGGTAACATGCCGTTCATGAATCACCGCGCCGACCGTCTCCGCCTTCCCGCCGTCGTCCTTCTTGCGGTCGCGTCGATCCTCTCCGCCTGCGGCGACTCCACGCCGACAGCCGCCGTGGCCGCGGCACCTGCCGACGGGAGCGACCCGGTGGCCGTGCTCCTCGCGTTGCCGATGGAGCGGCTGATCGCCTACGACGCCGAGATCGAGCTGACGCCTGAACAGGAGGAGATCAGACGTGCCGCGCTGACGCCCATTCCGGCGCCCTGCTGCAGCGACCGCTCGGCGTACACGTGCTGCTGCCAGTGCAACCTGGGACGGGCCTGGTGGGGCCTGTCCAAGGTCCTGATCACCGAACACGGCCAGAACGCCGCGGAGGTCCAGGCGAACGTCGAGCGCTGGATCCGGAACGTGCGCCCGCAGGGCTTTGCCGGCGATTCGTGCTACACCGGGCGTTGCTCCACGGCGGCGAAACACGACGGCTGCTCGGGCATGAACCCGCGCCGCGTCGTCAGTTGAGCAAGGATCGGGCGAGCAGGATCGGGCGGCGACGCTTCACGGCGCCGCTCGCAGTCTGAACGGCCGCTCTTTCTCTGAACGAACGTGCGCCCCGCCGCGGCCGGCGGAGAGACGGCTGCGCCCGGAACGCGGCCGGCCTCGCCCGACGCGACGGCCCGCGCCGCGGCCGCCGCCTTGTCAGGGTAACCCGTGCGGCTCCCCCGCTCAGAAACCGCGCAGACGGGCGAAGCGCTGCCGGTGGAACGCGGCGTCGCCGAAAGCGAACTCGAGCGCCCGGGCCCGCTTCACGAACAGGCCGATGTCGTGCTCGTCCGTCATGCCGATGCCGCCATGCATCTGCAGGGCCTCGTTGGTGACCAGGATCAGCGCGTCGGAGCAGCGGGCCTTGGCATTCGAGACCTGGAGTTCCGCGTCGGCGTCGCCGGCATCGAGCGCTCGGGCCGCCGCCATGACGGTGGAACGGGAGAGTTCGATCTCGATGAACATCTTCGCCGCTCGGTGCTTGAGCGCCTGGAAGGTGCCGATCAGCACGCCGAACTGGCTGCGCGACTTCAGATACTCGATCGTGCGCTCGAAGGCCTCCGTCATCAGGCCGAGCATCTCGCCGCAGAGTGCCGCCGTTGCCCGATCGACGGCGCGCTGGAGCGGTTCCAGCCCGCCGCCGACCTCGCCCACGACATCGCCTGCTCCAAGCTCGACGCCGCGCAGCCGGACGATTGCCGCGTTGCGTGAATCCACCCGACGCTGAGGCACGACCTCCAGACCCTCCGAGTCGGCCGGCGCCAGGAACAGCGTCAGACCGTCCTCGTCGCCGCCGACTCTCGCCGGGACCAGGAAGCCGTCCGCGCCGACTCCGCCGACGACCTGGACCTTCTCGCCGGACAGGGACCAGCCATCGCCGTTGCGGCGCGCGTGCGTGTCGACCCGTTCCAGGCGGTACCTGTGTCCCGGCTCCAGCAGGGCCGGCGCCAGCCGCTTCTCGCCGTCGATCAGGGAGTTCAGCCACTCCGCCTGCTGTGCGGCGCTTCCGGCGTCGGCCAGCAGTCCGCCGGCCAGCACGACAGCCGACACGTAGGGCTCAGGGGCCAGACCGCGGCCCATGGCCTCGGTGATCAGGACCGTTTCGGCCATGCCCATCCCCAGGCCTCCGTGATCCTCGGCGAAGGGAATGCCGAGCCAGCCCAGGTCCGCCATCTCGGCCCACACCTCGGGGCTGCAGGCGAGTTCGTCGCCGTCGTCGCGGAGTTTCCGCTGGCGGTCCACGCCGCCGTGCTTCGAGACGAGATCGGCCGCGGTGCGGGCGAGCATGGCCTGGGGAGCGGTGAGAACGAGCGCGGCCATCAGTCCGGCAATCCCAGCACGCGCTTGGCGATGATGTTCAACTGGATCTCCGACGTTCCGCCCTCGATGCTGTTCGCCCGGGAACGGAGCCAGGTGCGGGTCTGGTTCAGCTCCGCCGGCTCGAACCCCTCTCCCTCCCAGCCCAGGGCCTGCGGTCCCCGGATCGAGAGCATGAGTTCCTCGCGGCGCATGTTCAGCTCCGTGCCGCAGTACTTGAACATCGAGCTTTCGGCGCCGGGCTTGTGTCCGGCCTCGAGGCCGTCGCCGTGGCGCCTGACGGTCAGACCGTAGGACATCGCGTCCATCTCGCACTGGATGATCCGCTCGCGGAGCGCCGGATCGTCGATGCGGCCCGCATCGTCCACGCCCACGTAGTCGCGCGCGAGATCAGCCAGCGACGCGCGGGCGCCGCCGCGCCCCATGCCGCCGATCGACGTGCGCTCGTGGCCCAGCAGGGCCTTGGCCACCGTCCAGCCGCCGTTCACTTCGCCGATGACCTGGTGCACGGGCGCCCGGACGTCGTGAAAGAAGGTCTCGCAGAAGGGCGAGGCGCCGCTGATCAGGCGGATCGGCCGCACCTCGACTCCCGGCGACTCCATGTCGACCAGGATGAAGGTGATGCCGCGCTGCTTCTTCACGTCCGGATCGGTGCGCACGAGCATGAAGATCCAGTCGGCCTGATCGGCGCCGGACGTCCAGATCTTCTGGCCGTTGATCACGTAGAAGTCGCCGTCGCGTACCGCCGACGTGGCCAGGGAGGCGAGGTCGGAACCCGCGTTCGGTTCCGAGTAGCCCTGACACCAGCGGATCTCGCCGCGCGCGATCTTCGGCAGATGCTCGGTCTTCTGCGCCTCCGTGCCGTGATCCAGCAGGGTCGGACCGATCATGCTGTAGCCGAAGCCGCTCAGCGGCATGGGGAGTGCCAGACGAGCGAACTCCTCGTGCAGCACGAGCGTCTCGTCGCGCGAGAGCCCGGCGCCCCCGTACTGCTCCGGCCAGGTCGGCACGGAGAAGCCCCGGTCCGCCGCGGCAAGCAGCCAGTGCCGACTTTCCGGGTAGATGAAGGGCGCCTTGCGGCCGCCGGACGCCCAGGCATTCGGGTCGGACGCCTTGCCGCGCAGGAACTCGGGAGCGTTCCCCTGGACCCAGGTGCGGGCCTCCTCCCGGAACGCGGACAGATCGCTCATGCTTGTACCTCGACTTCGTTGAACGGCGCGATTCTGGCACGAAAACGGCCGAGCGTGCGAGACGCAGGCGCCATAGACTCCCGCTCCGCCGCGCCCTGCTCCCGCGCCGCTCAGGAACCCCGCGCCGCTCAGGAACCCCGCCGATGACGACTCCAGCCCCGGAACCCCTCTCGCCTCGGGATTCCGGCTCAGGCCCCCTTCGCCAGGCGGCCGCGCCGCGAGGCTCGTCCTGCGTCGTCCGGCGGCGCAGCCCCATCGCCGAAGCGGTTGCTCGCCGCCGCACGTTCGCCATCATCTCCCACCCGGACGCGGGCAAGACGACGCTGACCGAGAAGCTGCTGCTCTTCGCCGGGGCGATCCAGCTTGCAGGAGCGGTGAAGGCGCGCGGCGAGGCCCGCCGGGCGCGCTCCGACTGGATGAAAGTGGAACGCGAGCGCGGCATCTCGGTGAGCGCCTCCGTGATGACGTTCGAGTATCGAGGCAACCGCTTCAACCTGCTCGACACGCCGGGTCACGAGGATTTCAGCGAGGACACCTACCGCACGCTGACCGCCGTCGACTCGGCCGTCATGGTGCTCGACGCCGCGAAGGGGATCGAGTCGCAGACCCGGAAGCTGTTCGAGGTCTGCCGGGTGCGCGACGTGCCGATCACGACCTTCATCAACAAGCTCGACCGCAACGTGCGCGACCCCTTCGACCTCCTCGACGAAATCGCGGACACGCTGCAGCTGGAGGTCTCGCCGGTGAGCTGGCCGGTCGGCATGGGGCGCGATTTCCGGGGCTGCTACGACCTCGTCCGCGATCAGCTCGTGCTGCTCGAGAGCGGGGCCCGCGAGCGCCGCGGAACGGAACGGATCGTGCCGGATCTGGAGAGCTTCGAGATCGACCGGGCGATCGGCAGCGGACCGGCGGCCAGGCTGCGCGAAGAGGTCGAGATGGTCCGTGAGCTGTGCCCCCCGTTCGCCGCCGCGCCCTACCTCGAGGGCAACCGGACGCCCGTCTACTTCGGCAGCGCCCTGCGCAGCTTCGGCGTGCGCGAGCTGCTGGACGGGTTGGGCCGGCACGCGCCCGCACCCGGAGCACAGCAGACCGCGGGACGGACCGTGCATCCCGACGAGGATGCGGTCTCCGGTTTCGTGTTCAAGATCCAGGCGAACATGGACCCGAAACACCGGGACCGGATCGCCTTCGTGCGCCTGTGCTCGGGGCGTTTCTTCCGCGGCATCAGGTTGCTCCAGACGCGCACCGGGCGGACCTTGAACGTGCACAACCCGGTGCTCTTCCTTGCCCGCGAACGGGAACTCGCCGAAGAGGCCTGGCCCGGCGACATCATCGGCATTCCCAATCACGGCAACCTGCGGATCGGCGACGCGCTGACCGGCGGCGAGACGCTGCGCTTCGTCGGCGTTCCGAGTTTCGCGCCGGACCTCCTCCGCCGGGTGCGCCCGGAGGACCCGCTGCGGGCCAAACGCCTTGGCCGCGCACTGCTGCAGCTGGCCGAGGAGGGAGTGGCCCAGGTCTTTCGGACCCGGGGCGGCAACGACTGGATCGTGGGCGTCGCCGGGGCGCTGCAGTTCGACGTTCTCGCCGACCGCATTCGCACCGAGTACCAGGTGCCGGTGCGTTTCGAATCGACGACGATGTCCCTGGCGCGCTGGATCGAGTCGGACGACGAGCGCACGCTGCGGGACTTCGTGCGCCGCAACGAAACGAAGATCGCACACGACCACGACGGCGCGCCGCTGTTTCTGGCCGCGAACCGCTACTGGCTCGACCGCGCGGCGAAGAACGCGCCGGAGATCCGCTTCCTGTCCACCCGGGAACAGGCCGTGTAGCCGCGGCAGCCCGCGGCGCGGCCTGGAACCGGGCGGTTCAGAGCAGTTCGCGCAACCTGCCCCCGAGTTCGGCCAGCCGCCCGGCGGCCTCGCCGACGGGCACGGGCCAGAACACACGCCGGTCCTCGAGCTGTCGGTCGAGTCGGCGCCAGAGATCGGCGTTCCTGACCGGCCCGCCCGCCCTGGTGCGCCACCGGTTGCGCTTCCAGGAGTGAAGCCATCGGGAGGCGCCCCGCCGGAGGTAGTCGTTGCTCGTGTAGACGGCCGCCGGCGTTCCCTCCGGGAGAGCCGCAAGCAGGTCGAGGGCGCATCCGAGCTCCAGGCGGTTCGAGGTCATCCCTGAAGTCCGCCCCGTTCGTCGGTTCGAACCGTCGTCGGTCTCGATCTCCGCCGCCCAGACGCCGCGGCCGTTGACGCAGCGGACCTTCAGGTAGATCCGCACGCTTCCTGACGGGATCCTCACGTCGGACCCCGGTTCGGCCGCGGCACCGCCCCCGCGGGCCGCGATCTCGACGCTCGCCAGGGCGTCGACGCGCTCGTTCCACTTGTTGCCCGCATGGCCCTTGACCCAGTGCCAGCGGACGCGGTGGCGTCTGTTCTGGGCGTCCAGACGCCGCCACAGGTCGACGTTCTTTACCGCGGCGCCGTCGCGCCGGCGCCAGCCTCGGGCCCGCCAGCCGGACAGCCACGAGGTGATCCCCTGCCGGACGTACCGTGAATCCGTGTAGAGATTCACCGCGCACGGCTCGGACAGATCGTCGAGCGCCGAGATCGCCGCCTGGAGTTCCATCCGGTTGTTCGTCGTGCGCGCCGCGCCTCCCGACAGTTCCCGCGGTCTGTCGCCGGGCGCCAGGATGACGGCCGCCCAGCCGCCCGGCCCGGGATTGGGACTGGCACCGCCGTCCGTGTAGATGACAAGCGTCGGCCGGCCGACGGGCTTGGTGTTCACAACGGGCGGAATGTAGCAGCCGGCGCAGCGGACGTTCGACCGACAGGACGACCTGCGCGGCCGCACATGCCAGCTCGTGTCCGACAGGCGCTCTCGGCATGAAAGGCACGCTGCGGAACGGAGGAGACCATGGATCAGTCTCTCGTGGCGTTGCTGCTGACGTTGGCCGCCGCATGCAACCCATCCACGCCCTTCGTCGAGGGGACGGCGGTCGGCACTAGACTTGGCGGTCCATGACGAGCACCCTCTGCCGGACCATTTTCCTGATCGCGCTCCTGGCCGCCGCCTCGGCGGCATCGGGCCAGACAGAACAGCGACCCGCAGGGCACGGCCCTGCAGAACAGAACCAGGCACAGGACCAAGCGGAGCCGGACCCCTTCGAAGGACTCGAGTTCCGGCTCGTGGGGCCCAGCCGCGGCGGCCGGGTGACGGCGGTCGCAGGCCACGTGTCCCACCCCTACACGTTCTACATGGGGTCCACCGGCGGCGGCGTATGGCGCACCACGAACGCGGGAATCACCTGGCAGAACCTGACCGACGACGACTTCGGAGCCGGTTCGGTCGGCGCCGTGGCCGTTGCCCCGAGCGATCCGAACGTGATCTACGTCGGAACCGGCTCGGCGTGTCCGCGCGGCAACGTCTCGATCGGCGACGGCATGTACCGCTCCACCGACGCTGGCGCCTCCTGGCAGCACATCGGCCTGAGGCGGGCAGGCGCGATCAGCCGTGTCCGCATCCATCCCCGCGATCCGAACCGGCTCTGGGTCGCCGTACTCGGCCAGATCTTCGGCAGCAACGCGGAACGCGGCGTCTACCGCTCCACCGACGGCGGCGACACCTGGGAGCAGGTGCTCTACATCTCCGACGACGCCGGGATTGCCGATCTGGAGCTCGACCCGTTCAATCCGCGCGTCCTCTACGCTGCCGCATGGCGTGTCGAGCGCAAGCCCTGGACCCTGATCGACGGCAGCGACGAAGGCGGCCTGTTCCGTTCCACCGACGGCGGCGACAACTGGGAGCGCCTGGAAGGCGGCCTGCCCACCGGCGTGCTCGGGAGGATCGGCGTGTCCGCGTCGCCGGCGCGGCGCGGGAGGCTATGGACGATCGTCACGGCCCCGGAACGCCGCGGCGGCATCTTCCGCTCCGAGGACCACGGTGATTCCTGGAAGAGGGTGAGCGACGAACCCGAACTGCTCACCCGCGGCTGGTACTACAGCCACATCCATGCCGATCCGGCCGATCCGAACACCGTCTGGGGCTCGAACGTGCGCTTCTTCCGTTCCGTCGACGCCGGCGCCAGCTGGGAGCGCGTGCACACCCCCCACGGCGACAACCACGACCTCTGGATCAACCCGGAACGCCCCCACATCATGGTCCAGGCAAACGACGGCGGCGCCAACGTCAGTGTCGACGGCGGTCGTTCCTGGTCGACCCAGAACAACCAGCCGACCGCCGAGTTCTACCGGGTGACGGTCGACAACCAGTTCCCGTACCGCATCTACGGCGCCCAGCAGGACAACAGCACGATCTCGGTGCCTTCGCGCCCGATGCCCGAACTCACGCCGACCCAGCACTGGCACTCCGTGGCCGGCGCCGAGAGCGGCCACATCGCCGTGCACCCGGAGCAGCCGCACCTGGTCTACTCCGGCAACTACATGGGCCGCATCGACCGCTACGACCACCGCAGCGGCGCGGCGCGGAACATGATCCTCTACCCGGAAATGCAGGACGGAACGGCCCCTCGCGACCTGCGCTACCGCTTCCAGTGGAACGCGCCGATCATCATCTCGCAGCACGATCCGGACGTCGTCTACCACACCTCGAACTACGTTCACCGCACCCGCGACGGCGGCTGGACCTGGGAGACGATCTCGCCCGACCTGACCACGGATGACGACGAGAAGCAGGGCATGCCGGGCGGACCGGTCCAGCACGACCACACGGGCGTCGAGGTCTACAACACGATCTTCGCGCTCGCCGAGTCGCCGCACCGGGCCGCCGAGATCTGGGCCGGCAGCGACGACGGACGCGTTCACGTCAGCCGGGACAGCGGCGCAGCCTGGACCGACGTCACACCCGCCGACATGCCGGCCGACGGCACCGTGAACTCCATCGACGTCTCGCACCACGATCCCGACCGCGTCTACATCGCGGCCTACCGCTACCGGCTGAACGACTACACGCCCTACATCTTCCGCACCGACGACGGCGGCTCGACCTGGACCACCGCCACGGCGGGCCTGCCCGAGAACCACTTCGTGCGGGTCGTGCGCGAGGATCCGGGGCAGGACGGCCTGCTCTTCGCCGGCGCCGAGTTCGGGTTCCACGCCTCGTTCGACGGCGGCCGGTCCTGGCGCTCCCTCCAGCAGAATCTGCCGCGGACGCCGGTCACGGACCTCGTTCTCCACACCAGCGCCGGCAACCCGGACCTTGTCCTGGCGACCCAGGGACGGAGCTTCTGGGTGCTCGACGACCTGGGCGTGGTGCGGGAACTCGCGAAGGAGCAGGCGGCAGGCGGCGGCCGGGACGCACCCCGGCTGTTCGCGCCGGAGGCCGTCGTGCGGGTCGATCGGCCCGGACGCGGCGGCGGCTTCGTGAACGGCGCCTCGATCTGGTTCCACCTCCCGGCGGAACCCGACGGCCGAGTCGAACTCTCCATCTCGCCCGAAGGCAGCCAGCGCGTGCTGCGCCGGTTCGTCTCCCTCCCGAAGACGGGCAACGGGCCCGATGAAGACCGGCACGATGAACGTCCGCGAATCGAGTCCTTCGAGGCCGAGGCCGGCCTGAACCGGATCGTCTGGGACCTGAAGGACCAGGCGCCCCATCTGGTCGAGGGCGCCATCATGTCCCTGTCCTACACCGGCGGGCCGTACCTGCCGCCGGGGACCTACCGGGCGACGCTCGAGGTCGGCCCCGACGATCCGTCTTCCGAGGGCGAGACCTGGAGCGACAGCCGCACCTTCGAGGTCCTCGCCGACCCGCGCCTCGACGACGTCACGCAGGAAGATCTCGAGGAGCAGTACGAGATGCTCGACGGCCTGTCGGCGCGGTTGACCGCGGTACACGACGCGATCGCGGGTCTCCGCAGCATCCGGGAGCAGGCCGGCGCCCTGGAGGCGCGGCTCGACGACGCCGGCGCCGGCGAACTGAAGCCCGCTGCCCGCGAGGTCGCAGAGCGCGCCGAAGAACTGAACGATCGGCTGATCCAGGCACGAAGCCGCGTCTCCCAGGACGCGCTGAACTTCCCGCCGAGAATCGACAACCAGTACGCCTACCTCTACACTCACGTCTTCGGCAACACCGCACGGCCTACCGCCGGTGCGCGACGCCGCTTTCAGGACCTGGAGGCGGAGTTGCTGCCGATTCTCGAAGCGGTGGACGAGTTGACCGGTCCCCGCCTCGACGACCTGAACCGGCAGGCAAGGGAGCTCGAAGTGCCCGCCGTCCAGCCTCCGGCCAGCCCCGAAGCCGATCGCGCTCCCGAACAACCCTGAACACCGCCATGTACCGACTCCTCCTCCGGCGCGGCGCCGTCGCGCTGGCCGCCTTCCTTGCGGCCCCGAACGGCGCCGGGGCGGCACGGCAGGACGCTCCTGCCGACCGGCCGCAGCTTCGGGCGCATCGGCTGATGCAGGAGCCGGTCATCGACGGCGACGTCCTGGGCGAGGGGTTGTGGCGGCAGGTCGACGCCGCCACCGGCTTCCAGCAGACCGAACCCTTCGAAGGACTGCCGGCCTCCGAGCGCACCGAAGTCCGGATCGCCTTCGACGACCGCAATCTCTACATCGCCGCCGTCCTGTTCGACAGCGACGCTTCGACTCTCGTCATCTCCGACAGCCGCCGCGACGCCGATCTCGACGAGGAGGACAGCTTCCGTTTCATCCTCGACACCTACCACGACCGGCAGAACGCATTCGTGTTCGGCACCAACGTCGGCGGCATCCAGTACGACGGCCAGGTGACCAACGAGGGCTCCGGCGGCGGCCGCTCGTTCTCCCGCCGCGGCTCTTCCGGCGCCAACCTGAACTGGGACACTTCCTGGACCGTGAGAACCCGCGTCGGCGACTTCGGATGGAGCGCCGAGATGGCGATTCCCTTCCGCAATCTCCGTTTCGACTCGGGAACCGGGACCTGGGGAGTCAACTTCGAGCGCAACATCCGACGCAAGAACGAGACCGCCTACTGGGCGCACCTCGGTCGACAGCACCGCCTGTACCGGGTTTCCCGGGCAGGCACGCTCGTCGGCCTCGAGGCGCCTCGCCAGCGTCACCTCCAGCTGAACCCGTACGTGGTGACGGCCAACCGGGACGACGGCGTTTCGGACCGCACGAGCGAGTGGGACGGCGGGCTCGACCTCAAGTACGGCATCACGCCCAGCCTGACGCTGGATGTGACGCTCAACACGGACTTCGCCCAGGTCGAGGCCGACGATCAGCAGGTCAACTTCGACCGCTTCAGTCTCTTCTTTCCCGAGAAGAGGCCGTTCTTTCTCGAGAACGCGGGCCTCTTCCGGGCTGGCGGCCGGAGTTCCAGCCGCGGCGGGGTCGAGCTCTTCTTCAGCCGGCGAATCGGCCTCGCGGAGGGCCGACCGGTTCCCATCCTTGGCGGAGTCCGGCTGTCCGGCAAGGCCGGAGGAACGAACGTCGGCTTCCTCAACATGCAGACCGACGAATCGGGAGATCTGCACGGCAACAACTTCACCGTCGCACGGGTGAGCCGCGAATACCGCAATCGGAGCCGGGCGGGCGTGCTCGTGGTCAACCGCCAGGGAACGGGCTCGCTGGCGCCCGACGGCGACCACAACCGCACGTACGCGGTGGACGGACAGGTCGGCGTCGGCGAGTACACGGAACTCAGCGCCTGGGCCGCCCGGACCGAGACGCCAGGCCTTTCCGGCCGCGACCACGGTTTCGGACTCGACAGCTCCTACAGCTCTCCGTTCTGGCGATGGCGCGCCGGTTATGCGGAGGTCGGCGAGGACTTCAATCCGGAAGTCGGCTTCCTCAGCCGCTCCGGCTACCGGCAGCTGAACGGCTACGTCCGCCGACGGTTCCGGCCCTCCGGCGAGGGTCGAGTCAAGGAATTCGGCCCCCGCATGTTCTACGACAGCTTCTGGAACTTCGACGGATTCCACGAGACCCAGCGCTACTCCATCGGCGGCGAGGTCGAGTTCCGGAACGGCGCCCAGATCAGCCTCTCCGGGGGCGGCCGCCACGAAGGCCTGATCGAGCCGTTCCTGATCCGGGAAGACGTGGAGATCGAAGCCGGCAAGTACGACGACCACGGCATCTTCCTGTTCGCGAACACGAACCGCGGCCGCTCCGTCAGCCTGTTCGCCATGGTCCAGGCCGGCGGCTTCTTCGGCGGCGACCAGCTCGTGATCGATCCCTCGGTGAGCATCCGCCTCGGCGACTACCTGACCTCCGAGATCGGCTGGTCCTACAACGACATCGACCTGCCGGCGGGCGCCTTCGAGGTCAATCTCGGCCGTGTCCGCGTGACCTACGCGTTCAGCACCCGCCTGCTGCTCCAGGCGCTGGTTCAGTACAACGACTCCACGGACGACGTGTCCACGAACCTGCGATTCAGCTGGCTGAACGAGGCGAACCGGGGTCTCTTCCTAGTCTACAACGAGATCTCCGAGTTCGGCCGTCTGGCGCAACGGAAGCCCGACCGGAGCGTTGTCGTGAAGTACAACCTCGCCTTCGACGTGTTCCGCTAGCGGCCGCCGAAATCCGTCGCAGACGCCGTTCCCGACCCGTCCCCACACGCAGCGAGGAGCTTGCGCCCTGGAACCCGCCGCACCGCGTTCGCAGGTGCAGGCCCCTGGCACTGGCGGGACCTGGCTCGCCAGTCCCCACCGGCCCGGCCGCAGCCTGGTCATGGCCCGCCGGGGCATGGTGGCGACGTCCCATCCCCGGGCGACGCTTGCCGGGCTCGACATGCTTCGGGCCGGCGGCCTGGCGATCGACGGCGCGATCGCGGCGGCCGCCATGCTGGCCGTGGTCGAGCCGATGATGACCGGGATCGGGGGTGACGCGTTCCTGCTCTACTACCGAGCCGACCCCGACGGCGGGCCGGGCGAACTCCTGGGTCTCAACGGCAGCGGGCGTTCGCCGCTGGGGCTGCCCCGCGAGTTCTTCGACACGAACGCCATCGAATCCGACTCGTGGGCGGCCGTCACCGTTCCCGGCGCCGTCGATCTCTGGCAGACCGCGCACCGGCGATTCGGCCGTCTCGGGTTTGCCGACCTGCTCGGCCCCGCGATCGAGGTCGCCGAACAGGGCTTCCCGGTCAGCGAGCGTGTCCAGGGCGCCTGGCGCGCCGGCGTGAACAGGCTTCGCCGCGACCAGGCAGCGGCGGCACACTATCTTCTGGACGGCGAGGCGCCTGAGCCCGGCGCTCTCTTCCGGTCGCCCGCCCTGGCGCGCTCGCTGCGCCGCATTGCCCGCGACGGCCGCGACGCCTTCTACCGTGGACCGATCGCCGAGGAGATCGTCCGCTGCTCCCGCGGCGCCGGCGGCTTCCTCGAACTCGGGGATTTCGAACGCCACACGTCGACCTGGGTCCAGCCCATCAGCACCCGGTACCGCGGTCGCGAGGTGGCTCAGCTGCCGCCGAACGGTCAGGGCCTGGGCGTCCTGCTGCTGCTCAACCTGCTCGAGAACTTCGACCTGGCCTCCATGGACCCCGCAGGCGCCCATCACACCCACCTGCTGGTGGAGGCGAAGAAGCTGGCGTACGCCGACCTGCACGCTCACGTCGGGGATCCGGACGGCGATCCGCTGCGCAGGATCGACAACGCCGTGCCGCTTCGCGAGCTGCTGGACAAGGGCTACGCACGAGAACGGAGCCGGCAGATCGATCCGCGGCGTGCGGCATCCATCGCCGCCCCCGGCGAGCTGCCCACGGACGCCGGCCGCGTGGGTTCCGACACGGTGTACCTGGCGGTGGTGGACGGCGACGGCAACGCCGCCTCCTTCATCAACTCCCTGTTCGCGCCCTTCGGCGCCGCGATCGTGGGCGGCGACACGGGCATCCTGCTCCACAACCGCGGCGCCGGCTTCACGCTGGAACCCGGACACCCCAACGAGTACCGGCCCGGCAAGCGCCCCTTCCACACGATCATCCCCGGCATGGTGCTTGCCGCCGGCAGGCTGGAGCTCTGCTACGGCGTGATGGGCGGCCCCTTCCAGCCTCAGGGCCAGGTCCAGCTGCTGACCGGCCACTACGACCACGGCCTTTCGCTGCAGGCGGCGATCGACCGGCCGCGCTGGCGCCATACGGCAGGTCTCGAAGTCCTCTGCGAACGCGGCATGGAACCGCGGACGGTCGCCGGTCTCGAGAAGCTCGGCCACCGCGTGCGGGCCGCCGGCGGGGCCGAGTTCGGCGGCGCCCAGGCGATCGGCGTCGACCGGAACGGCACTCTGATCGGGGCCTCGGACCCTCGCAAGGACGGCGCCGCCTTGGGCTACTGACAGGCCCCGGCGCGCAGAACCGGTACCCGCACGGCAGCAACGGTGACGGCTGCCGGATCGCCGCACCCGGCGCGGCGAGTCAGGTGTCCGTCGAAGTCGGGAGCGCCGATGACGACATCGAGGGCCAATCCCGGGCCTGAACATGACAGACCCACCGGTCGCTGCCAGACAGCGGCCCTGCTCTGGACCAGCGGCCCTGCTCTGGACGAGCCCGTCCGCCTGCCGGCCACGGTCGCATCGGACGTGGCCGGCCGTCGAGTCCGCGTGCAAGACTCCGGGCGATGGACGACGCGGCGGCTTCACCGGAAACGAAGCCCGAGCAGCCGCAGATCGAGCTTCGGATAGTGCAGTCGATCGGCGAGATTCCTGCCCCCGCATGGGATCGGCTGCTCCGGCCCGGCGACAGACCCTTCCTGTCCTGGACGTTTCTCGAGGCGCTGGAGCGAACCGGCTGCGTGGCGCCGGACCGCGGCTGGCTGCCCTTCCACCTGACGGCCTGGACGCCGGACGAGGCGCTTCTCGCGGCCGCGCCCGCCTACATCAAGAACGACGGCATGGGCGACTTCTCGCGCGACTGGGCTTTCGGCGACGCGGTTCGCGCCGTGGGCGGTCGCTTCTACCCGAAACTCGTGATCGGAGTGCCCTTCTCTCCAGTGACCGGGCGCCGCATCCTGACCTCCGACGACGTCGATCCGGCGCTGGCCGCGCGGATGCTGATGCAACTTGCCGCCCACACCGCCCGCGAGGTCGGCATCGCCTCCGTCCATGTGCTCTACCACGCTCCGGCGGAGGTCGATGCACTGGCAAGCGCCGGATTGGCACGGCGCGTCATGGTCCAGTACCACTGGCACAACTACGACTATCGGGCTCCGGACGACTGGCTGGCCCGCCTGCGCTCGAAGCGGCGCACTCAGTGCCGCCGCGAACGCCGCGAACCGGGCCGCCAGGGAATCGCGATCCGCACCGTTCGCGAGGCGGAGATCGCGAATGACTCGGAACACTGGGCGGAGACCGCGTTCGAGCTCTACTGCACGACCTGCGACCGGTACATGTGGGGTGGCCGCTATCTGAACCGCGGGTTGTTTCAAGAGCTCTTCGCCCGCCTGGACGGGGAGATCGAACTGGTCATCGCGGAGCGCGCAGGCCGGGTCATCGCCGGCGCGATCAACCTGCGCTCGCCGACTCATCTGTACGGCCGTTACTGGGGTTGCCACGAGCGTCACCGCTTCCTGCACTTCAACGTCTGCCTCTACCATTCGATCGACGAGTGCATCGCGAGGGGCGTCCGGGTCTTCGAGGGCGGCGCCGGCGGCGAACACAAGATCAGCCGCGGTTTCGAGCCGGCGCCCGTCTACAGCTCCCATCTGTTCCTGGACGAAAATCTGCACGCTGCGCTCGCTGCCGCATTGCAGCGCGACGCGGAGCGGCGCCTGCATGGCATCGAGGCCTGGCGCCGCAACCGACCGAAGCTCGGCTGAGCGCTCCCCACGCGGACTCCCGCCACGACAGTTCCGACACACGCCCGCAGCGGCTATGATCGACGCGCGTCATGCCGCAGTTCGAAGACGACCAGCAGGGCGAGAGCAAGGTCCTGACCAGGACCAAGGCGAAGACCCGTCTGGCACGGCCGCGCCTCTACAAGGTGCTCCTCCACAACGACGACTTCACGCCCCGCGACTTCGTCGTCGTCGTCTTGCGGCACGTCTTCCACATGACCGAATCCGACGCTTCGCGCCTGATGCTCCACGTCCACAGGAACGGCGTCGGCGTGGTGGGGCTCTACCCGTTCTCCGTGGCCGAAACCAAGGTCGCGGAGGTCCTGGGCCTTGCCCGGCAGGCGGAAGTTCCGCTGCTCTGCAGCATCGAGCCCGACGAGGGCGACGGCAAGAGCCCTGGCGACGGGGACGGCGCAGACAGCCGCGACGTCCACTGACTGCCGGCGATCGGGAGAACCGACCATCGCTTCCGTGCGCATGACCGAGGAGTTGCGGCAATCGCTGCGCCGCGCGATGCTGGAAGCATCGTCGCGCGGGCACGAGTACGTGACCCTCGAGCACCTCCTGCTTGCCCTCTGCAGCGATCCGGTGGGCGCCCGGGTGCTGCAATCGGTCGGCGTCCGGCTGCCGCGCCTGGTGCGGGACATCGAGGAGTTTCTCGACCGCGAGCTCGAGACTCTTCCCTCCGTCCCGCCGGAACAGCCCGAGCAGCCCGCGCTGGCGGCGGAAGCTGCAGAGGCCGCCAAAGCGGAGGAGGAGGCTGCGGAGGGCCTGGCCGAACCCCGGAGCAGTGCCCTGACAACGGAAGCGGAGAGTACGGACCCGACCGGCGGCGGCGAACCCGCCGAAGAACCCGCTGAAGCTCGGAACCCGGACCGGGCAAACGGCAGCGAGGAGCATGCTGGAACACGGGCAGCCGGAGACGAACAGGTAGCCGGAGACGGGCAGGCGCCCGAAGACGGACCGGCCGAGGAAGCCGAGGAACGACTCCCCAAACAGACGATCGCCTTCTGGCGCGTGATCGAGCGGGCAGCGATGCACGCTCACGGCGCCGGCAAGACCGAGCTGGATGCCGGCGCGGTCATCGCCTCCCTGATGCGCGAGCAGGAATGTCACGCGGTCCACGCCCTCCACGCCCAGGACGTCTCACGTTTCGACGTGGTCCGCTACCTCTCCCACGGCACGGTGAAGTCGGCGCCGGGCCTCGGCGCGCCGGAGTCCGCCGAGGAGGACGCGGAGGAAGTCGAGGATCCCCTCGAGCGCTTCGCCGCCAACCTGAACGAGCGTGCGGCCGAGGGGTCCATCGATCCGCTCGTGGGGCGGCTGGACGAAGTGCGCGTCGTATGCGAGACGCTGGCGCGGCGGCGCAAGAACAACCCGGTTCTGGTGGGCGATCCTGGCGTCGGCAAGACGGCCATCGTCGAGGGCCTGGCCCTTGCCGTTCACGAGGGGAACGTGCCGGAGCTCCTGTCCGAGGTGACGATCCACGCGCTCGACATGGGCGCGCTCCTCGCGGGCGCCCGTTACCGGGGCGACTTCGAGCAGCGGCTCAAGGCGGTGATCGACCGCATCGTCTCCGAGCCGGAGCACATCCTGTTCATCGACGAGATCCACACCATCGTCGGCGCCGGCGCCGTGTCCTCCGGCGCCCTCGACGCCTCGAACATCCTGAAGCCCGGCCTCGCCTCAGGCAAGCTGCGCTGCATCGGCTCCACCACGCACGCCGAGTACAAGGGCTCCTTCGATCGCGACCGCGCGCTCGCGCGGCGCTTCCAGATGATCGAGATCGACGAACCCACGATCGAGGAATCGGCGGAGATCCTGCGCGGCCTCCGCGACCGCTACGAGCAGCACCACGACGTGAAGTACGCGGACGAGGCGCTGGACGCGGCCGCCGACCTCTCCGCCCGCTACCTGCTCGACCGCAGGCTGCCGGACAAGGCGATCGACCTCCTGGACCAGGCCGGCGCTTCGAACCGACTGCTGGCCGGTGAAGAACGCAAGAGCGTCCTCGCCCCGGTCGACATGGAGCGGGTCGTCGCCTCGATGGCCAGGATCCCCGAGAAGTCCGTCTCCAGCGACGACCGGGACGCTCTGGCCCACCTCGAAGAGGATCTCCAGGCGGTCATCTTCGGCCAGGACGAGGCCATCCGCTCGATCGCCTCCGCGGTGAAGCTGGGCCGCGCGGGCCTGGGCGACCTGGAGCGGCCGATCGGCAGCTTCCTGTTTTCGGGTCCCACCGGGGTCGGCAAGACGGAACTGGCCCGCCAGCTCGCCGAAGTGCTCGGCATCGCCTTCACCCGCTTCGACATGAGCGAGTACATGGAGAAGCACACCGTGTCCCGCCTGGTCGGCGCGCCGCCGGGCTACGTCGGCTTCGATCAGGGTGGACTGCTCACCGACGCCATCCGCCGCACGCCGCACACCGTGCTGCTGCTGGACGAGATCGAGAAGGCGCACCCGGACGTCTACAACATCCTGCTCCAGGTCATGGATCACGCCACCCTGACCGACAACAACGGCCGCAAGGCGGACTTCCGCCACGTCATCCTGATCATGACGACCAACGCCGGCGGACGGGAACTGACGACCAGGCCGATGGGCTTCGGCGATCGCTCGAGACTGTCCGCAGAAGACGCTTCCAGGCCGGCCGTCGAACGTCTGTTCTCCCCCGAGTTCCGCAACCGGATCGACGCCTGGGTCGTGTTCAAGGCTCTCGAGATGGACTCGGTCCGACTGATCGTCGACAAGCTGGTGGGCGAACTCGGCGATCAGCTCCGGGATCGCGGCATCGCCATCGAGATGACTGACGGCGCCCGCGGCTGGCTGGCCGAGCACGGCTACCAGCCGGACTTCGGCGCCAGGCCCATGAGGCGGCTGATCGACGAGAAGATCAAGCGCAGGCTTGCCGACGAGATCCTGTTCGGCAAGCTCTCGGACGGCGGCAGGATCGTCGTCGACGCGAAGGAAGGCGCCTCGCTAGAGGACGGCCTGCTGCTCAGGACCCGGCGCCGGCGCAAGGCAAGACGGAAGAAGCCGAACTGACGCCCGACGCGGGATGGCTGCCACCTGCCAGTGTTTTCTTCGCGTGCGGTCGCTCTCACAATCGGCAGGAAGGCTCCATGCCCCCCTGTCGTCGGCTTCCCGAGCGTCGTGACGGTCACTGCATCCCTGCCACGCTGCGGGATTGCGGCTTGGCGCGGAATGACGGCCTGGCTGTCGTGCAGTGAGGCGGATGTCAGGAGACAACCGATCGGAATCTGGTCGTCGGCCACGTCCTGGTGCCGCTTGTAGCCGACCCAGGTGTCTGTATCCCGTGCTGTCCTTGCTTCATGCCCGCATCACCTCGGCCGGCAGCTCGTCGAGCATCGCCGACAGGCTCGAGGTCGCCTGCCGGTCAAGGCGTCTGGGACCCTTCGGCCGTTCCTCGCTCTTCCGGTCCGCTTCCAGCGCCCTGCTCGTCGCCGGCATCGCCGTTCTCGGCGCGGTGCACATCCTGGTCCGCACCTCCACCCACGGCGGGGCGGTCGAGTGGGACTCCGTGGCCTACCTCTCCGCCGCCGAGAGCCTTGCCGCCGGAGACGGCTTGGAACAACCCGTGGACGGCGGCGAGATTGTCGGGTACGTGAAGTCGAACCCGATCGCGGGTCCCCTCTACAGCAACATCCCCGCCGAGCTCGCCTGGCTGAGCCGATGTGCCGGCCGTGAGATTCATGGGGAGCCTGGATGTCTCCCGCGTTGCCGAGCAAGACGCATACATCGTGTGGCATTGCAACCGGGGCAGACCGCCCAGAACGCCTGCAAGGTGCCGGGCGGGCTGCCCGTGCCCCGACGACACGCCCGGACTGGAAGCGGTGGTCGAGCTGTCCGACGGTTCGATATTCCGCCGTACCGACAGCGACGGCGCCCGGGTCATGGCGGTCACCGGGCCGTCCGAACCAGTGGCCGAGTCCGAGCCGCTGACGGCTGCGTTCGAGAGAGTGCCGGCGGAGCACGACGGCGAGAACGCCTTCCGCTTCCGGGTCGCCTTCAGCGAGGACATCGCCACCAGCTACAGGACGTTGCGCGACGAGTCCTTCACGATGACGGAAGGCGAAGTGACTGCGGCGCGGCGAGTTGACGGCCGCAGCGACCTGTGGGAGATCACGGTGGAGCCGGAGTCGCGCGAGGCGGTGACGATCACGCTCCCGGGCGGCCGGGCCTGCGGCACGAGCGGGGCCGTGTGCACCGGCGGCGACGCCCCGAAGCCGCTCGGCAACAGCCCGTCGGTGACGGTGGCGGCGGGAAGATGACGGAGCAGGCCGCTCACTGGCTGGGCCGCTGCTTGACTTGCGCGCCCGGCTGGCGCTCTCCATGACAGCCCCCGCGGCGCCCGCCTTCGACGCCGCACGAACGGCGGTGGTCCGGGCTGCGAACGATGTGTGCATGATCCGATTTCCGGGTGCGTGGTGCAACAGGCTGTTCGCCCTGTTCATCGGCGGCCTTCTGGCCTACGGCGCGGTGCTCGCCTGGCACTACCTGACGGGATTCGACCTGGTCAACCTGGTCCGCGATGGATTCAACGATGACGCCTTCTACTATTTTCAGATAGCCAGCAACCTGACCGAGGGGAAGTTCTCGACCTTCGATGGCGGCATCACGCAGACGAACGGATATCACCCCTTGTGGATGCTGGTCATCACTCCCTTCTACTGGGTATTCGACCGGGAACAGGCGCTGTTCGGCATCAAGGCCCTCGAGATCATGCTCGTCGCCGGCGGTGTCGCCTTCGTCGCCGCGGCCGCCCGGCTGGCCCGCCTCCCCTGGATCCTGCTGTTTGCCGTGTTGCCGGCGCTCTACCAGCTCCGCATCCTGTACCGCGGGCTGGAAACCGCGTTGGCGCTGTTCGTGCTCGGCCTGCTGTTCCTGGCCTCGATGCTCCACGCCCGGGATCGGGCGCGGTACACGTGGCCGCTCGTCGCCGTGGCCTCCGTCCTGCCCTGGGTGCGTCTGGAGTACGTCGCCATATCCCTGGCGGCCACGGTAGTGTCGTGCGTCGTCGAGTGGACTCGGCGGGAGAAGATGCCCGGCGTATCGTGGCGAGTCCACTTGTCTTCTGCCTGCCGGAAAAGGCACCTGTTCCCGATCATCGGAGCCGTTCTCGGCATCCTGGTGTACTTCATCTACAACGGGCTGGTCTTCGGCGGCATCACGCCGGTCAGCGGGGCGGCCAAGCAGATGTGGTCCGAGCGCTGGTGGGAGCAACGGGGCGGCTACGACTTCGTCTCGAACCTGCAGGGTGTGCTGCAGATTCCCGCATTCGGCCACGAACTGCTGCTGGCTCTGGAGGTCTGCGCCTACCTCGTACTCGTCTGGTGGTCCGCCCGCCGTTCCCGGAGCCGAGAGGACTGGCTCCTGCTGACCTTCCTGGTGTGCGTGTTCAGCCTGGCGGCCGGGCATCTGGCCAAGTTCGCCCAGACCGTGTTCACAGTGACCCCCTACTGGGGGAGGTATACGTGGTACTTCGTCCCGGCGTACCTGATGACGGCGCTCATCGTTCCCGTGAGGTGCTACGTCGCATTCCACTTCGTCCGCCGTGTCGTCGGATCGAGATCGCAGATGGCGACTCGCATGCTGGGCGTGGTTGTCGTCGCTGTCGGTGCGACTGTCCTGTTGACGAAGGCGAACTTCAGCGGGCCGTTCCGGCATGTCGACAACAGGAGCGAGTCGACCGCGAGTCGCGGTTGGTTGATGAATGGATACGTGGGCACCCTGGTCATGAATCGCCTGCTCCCCGAGGGGAGCGTGATCGGGTCGTGGGACGCCGGCGCCACAGCCTACTTCTCACGCTTTCCGGTGGTGAATCTGGACGGTCTGGTGAACAGCTACGAATACCTGCGCGAAGATGCCAGGAAGTACTCGAGACGAGAGGGCATTGCGCCGGAGTATGTTCGAGCACTGCACGAACGGTTCGGTATAACTCATTATGCGAACACGTGGCCCAATGAGCCGGAACTCGATGACAGTACGATCTACGAGAGGGCGGGAACCGGCACGCAGTCGTTCCGCATCCGGTCCGTGGAGCCGATACCGGATGCGGATGTCGTCAGCTGGTTCTGGGAGAGGATGGAGCCGTATTCCGACTACCGGTCGGACGACGTCCTGCTCGTGTTCGACGGGCGGTTGGCGCAGGCGTTCGCCAGGAGTTGCGGGCCGGAGGTGCGGATAGCCTGGTCCTGGGCAGGCCAGGAGAGTGGGCCTGTGGTCAGGCCTTGGACGAAGACGAAAACGGGGCTATGCACGGACGTGCTCGTGTTGCCCCGCGATGCCTCTTCCGACACGGTGTCAGCCGGACCGGCCGGACCGGAAGGAAACGGCGGGCGGGGCCATGTCGTGCCGGATCACGTCCGGATCACGGCCGAACCGCTGACGGCCGCGTTCGTGAACCTGCCGCCGGAGCACGACGGCGAGAACGCCTTCCGCTTCCGGGTCGCCTTCAGCGAGGACATCGCCACCAGCTACAGGACGTTGCGCGACGAGTCCTTCACGGTGACGGAAGGCGAAGTGACGGAGGCGCGGCGAGTCGATGGCCGCAACGACCTGTGGGAGATCACCGTGGAGCCGAACTCGCGCGAGGCGGTGACGATCACGCTCCCGGGCGGCCGGGCCTGCGGCCAGAGCTTCGGGGGAGTATGCACCGGCGGCGACGCCCCGAAGCCGCTCGGCAACAACCCGTCGGCGACGGTGGCGGCGGGTTCGCCAATCGAGCCGCGGACGGAGGCGGGACCGGGTCAGGAGTAACTCGTGGCGGCTCGTGGCAGAGTCTGTCAGTGGACCATGACGGAAGGCGGCCTGACGAAAGCCCCGCTCGCATGGCCAGTATCGTACTGCGGTTTGGTTGAGGGACCATCTTGATTGCGCACTTTGCTTTCCAAGGCCGGAGCATGCGGGGCGTGCAGCGATCTCTTGGCCGGCCTCATCCGGGCAAGCGGTCGTCCGGTACGCGTCCACCAGCACCAGGACCGTCTTTCGCTCGTCTACCACTACTGAGGAGCCGCCGCACAAGAGCCGCACTCGCCGCTTCCAGCATCCTGCTCATCGCCGTTCTCGGCGCGGCGCACATCCTGGTCCGCACCTCCACCTACGGCCCTGCGGTCGAATATGACTCCGTGGCCTACCTCTCCGCCGCCGAGAGCCTGGCCGCCGGAGACGGCTTGACGCGCCCAGACGGCCGCGCGTTCATACTGCGGGCGCCCCTTTTTCCCATGCTTCTGGCCCTCCTCGTGCCGTTCGGACTCGAGCCGGTGGACTCGGCCCGGTTCGTGAACATCCTGGCATTCGGTCTGACCATCGCGCTGGCGGGTTTCTGGCTTGGACGGAACCTCGACTCGCGCCTCCTCGCATTGGCCGGAACCGTGGCCGTCGCAACCGCCGTTCCCCTCTGTGACATTTTCTCCTACGTGATGACCGAGCCGCTCTTCATCCTGTTCACGCTTCTGGCGTTGACGGGGCTGGAGTCGTTCCTGAACCGGACGGACGCCGCGATGCCCGCCCTGGCGCTGGCGGCCGGCTGGGCGGCGCTCGCCGCGGTCACGCGGTACCTCGGGGTGGTGGTGATTCTGGTCGGCGTCCTCCTCGTGTTCCTCGCACCGACGCGCCGAGATCTTCCGGCGGCCGCCAGATTGAAACACGCCGCCGTCTACGGCGCGATCTCGTCATTCCCGCTGGTGCTTGTCCTGGCGCGCAACTGGTCGGTTTCCGGGACGCTTGCCGGTGACAGAATCGGGTCGGGGCAGTCCCTGTTCGATTCGCTGGGCCAGGTGGGAGAGATCTTCTGGCAATGGATCTCCATGTCAACGAATGCCCCGAATGAAGCTCTCGTGTGGGCATTGGTGGTTCTGGGATCACTCGTTGTTTTGTTGTTTTGTCATGGCCCCCCGCCGGCTGGGCGAGCCATCCTGCCCGTGTTCGGGACATTCGCCACGGTGTATCTTGCGTTTCTCCTCGTCGTCGTGCCGTTGACGATCAACTTGCCAATACACGGCCGATTTCTCACGCCGCTCCATGTGCCAGTCCTGTTGATGGCCGTGTTTCTGCTGGACAGGTTGCTGCACCGCGAAGCCCGAGGCGGGATGGCCGTGTTCAAGCGGGCGCTCGCTTCACTCCTGCTGACGGGCGGCCTGGCCCACGTCGGTCTCCATGCGCTGACGAATTACGAGTTGACCGCCAGAGCGCTGGAACGCGGTTACATCGAAAACCGCCACCTTCTCCCCGGCAACATCATCGGCGGCTCAACCTTCAACACCGCGTACTGGGACGAGTCCGAGATTGTCGGTTACGTGAAGGCGAACCCGAACGCGGGTCCCTCTGGTCCCTACTACAGCAACATCGCCGCCACGCTCGACTGGCTGACCGATGTGCCAGCCGTGAGATGGATCGGGAGCCCGGAAGTTGTCTCTTGCGCTGACGCGGACAACCCACATATCATATGGCATTGCAACCCGGGCGGCTGCCCCGACGGCACGCCGGGACTGGAGGTGGTGGCCGAGCTGTCCGACGGTTTGATATTTCGTCGGTCGGCAGATCGTGGTGCGTGCTTTACCCGCGGCCTTGTTCCGAGGGTGGGGGAAGCCTTCCACTCTTCCTTGTCCCTCGGGATCACCGGGGCTTTACGGACCGGAGCCCGTGGCAATGGGAGAAGGGCAGCGACGCCGACGGCTGGACGGCGATCCCCGGCTCGGTGAGGCCCACCTACCGGTACATCCCCACGGCCGCGGACGTCGGACATCGCTTGCGGGCCCATGTGTATTACACCGACAGCGACGGCACCCGGCGCATGGCGGTCACCGAACCGTCCGAGCCGGTGGAGGCGGCGGAGCCAGACTGATGAACCCCTCTCCCTCGCTTCGTCAAAAGTGAACGCGAGTCGGTTCAGACGCCCGCCCCATTGCCGTGTTCGCCAGAAGAAGATGATGGCTGTGGTCGCTGTAGCAGGCCGGAACTTCCTGCGACTGCTGGCGCCAGTCATGAGGTGATCCCGATCTCTGCCGCGTGCCGGCCGGTTCGGCGGTCAGAAGTCCAGGTCGGGCAGGCTGCGCACGATCCGCACGGTTTCGACGCTGACGTGGACGATGCGGCGGATGGCGGCTACCAGATCGCGGGGATCCTCCCACCAGCCGTTCGGATCGTTGACGATGCCGCTTCGCCTGTCCTTCTTCACCTTGTAGCGGTCGATGAACCAGCCCAGCGGCGACCGGCCGTTCACGACGTACTCGTGGGCCGCCGGCGGAATCCCCGCCAGCCGGATGTGCTCGGTGACCCGGAGGATCGTTCTGCCGGAGTCTGCGAAGCGCATCGCCCTCGTGCCCAGCCGGAAGTGCTCGGGACGCGGTTCCCCGTCGCCGTCGTACACCAGCTTCAGCGGGTACTCGGTGCAGGTTTCGTAGCCCAGGTGGAGTTCTGCCAGTGCTGCGCCCGCCGCGGCGAAGGCGTCGAAGTCCGCCGCGAACGGGATGCGGGGCAGGTCCTTTCTCAGGTCGTTCTCGAACCGCTGCCGCCAGACCGGAGAGTGAAGGACGCCGTAGACATAGTCGAAGATCGCGTCCTTCGAGATGGTGTCGTCTGCGTAGCGAGACCGGAACCGGGCCAGCGCCGCGTCCGTGATGTTGTCGACCCGTTCGAGCTCCGTTTCGAACAGTGCACCGGCCGCTTCGCTGAAGACCCCTCCGCGGCGGCGGGAAGACCCAGCGCGGAAAGCACTGACCGAACTCGAGGAAGTGGAGGTCGGGCATCCGGTCCGCGAGGAGGACGGAGAACGGCTTGTTGGCGCCCTTGCCCGGGACGCAGATGGTCCGATTCTCCGTTCGTACCGGTAGCGGGGGAAGCACTGGCCCTTGGAGACCAGTTCGAGATCCGGCATGGCGTCCGTGATCAGGACGCTCCAGGGCTTCGTCGAGCCGACGCCGGGAACGCAGATGGCCCGATTCCGGCTGGCCAGCGCTGACGTCGACCGACCGCAACAGTCGTGCCAACAGGTCGCCGGTGTGCTCGATCCTGCGTGTCAGCCGGACGGCCGGGCCAGCCGTGATCTCGTCGCACCTCGTCTTCCCCAGTCCCATGCAGCGGGAAGATCCTGTGCTGCTGGTACCTGCTGTTCGCGAGCACGTACTCGATGTAGCCGTACTGCTTCACGAACGGGCGGTACGCGACCTCCCGCACCCGACGGCGGGAGTACTCGATCGGAAGCCGCCTCCGGAGGTTGCCCTTCAGATTGACATCCCAACGCAGACGCGACGAGTGCCGCGCCGCAGCCTCGGCCACGGCCAGATCAGGCTGCGCCTCCCGGAGTTCAAGCGCCCCCAGGTACTCTACGACCATCCAACCGCCGTTCTCGGCGCACCCTTCGGGTGAGAAGCTGTAGGTGTAGGCATCGCGGCTCGTCTTGTAGCCGTTGCTGAACAGCCGGAAGATCGTGTCGTTCGACTTCCCCGCCTTCGCCGCTTTCGACCCCAGCGGACAGAGCCGCTGAAATGCCGGATCCCGCTGGTCGACCCAGTCGTTGTGGTGGTCGGGCTCGATCCGGCGCCAGTCCGGAATGCCTGCGATCGACCGTGTTTGGCCGAGAAACCCGAGTTTCTCCTCCCGCTTCAGGCAGTCGCCGATGTCGCGGTAGAGAATGCGGCAACCCTCGTGCGCGGCGTCCGGGTTGCGGACCAGGACCGTGATCGCCACCGGCGCGCGGGAGCCCTGGCCGAAGACGTTGTCACCCTCCGCACGCCGCTTGTGGCCGGAGGTCCTTGCGTTGCCCCGCAGGTTCAGAACCCACACCGAACTGAACTCCTCGGCCAGGCACGCCCGCACACCGGAGTCCACGTTGCCGTCGATCCAGGAGCCGTTGGTGACCAGGGCGATCACGCCGCGCTCGCCGATGCGGTCGGAACCCACCGGATGGCCATCTTGTAGGTGTCGTAGAGACCTCGCTTCAGAGTCGCGGTGGAGCGTGCGGCGTAGGTTTCCACGATCCGCTGCCGCAGCTCCGGATAGTGGACGTTCGGGTTGTTGTCGGCCGAGCTGCGCTGTCCCGCGGACCAAGGCGGGTTGCCCACGACGACCTCGATCTCCGCGTCCTGTTGACGCTCGACGCGTTCGCTGTTCTCGGGCAGCCAGTCCTTCGGGAGGCCGCCGCTCTTGCCGGTGCGCAGGTTGAAGGTGTCGGTGAGCACGATGCCGGCGAACGGTTCGTAGTCTCTCTCTCTCTCTCTCTCTCTCTCTCTCTCTCTCTCTCTTCACGCATCGTGCCAGAGCCGGGTCCGCGGCGTGAGCGCGCTTCCGGCTTCCCTGCTCGATCCCGGGTCGCGCTCCGGCAGCTTCCGCCAGTCGCCCGTGGAACGCCTCCTCGATGTGGATGGCAGCGATGTAGTACGCCAGCAACAGGATCTCGTTGGCGTGCAGTTCCTTGCGGTACTTCCGCACCACGTCGGCGTCCCGGATCAGCCGAGCCGACTGCAGCAGCCGGACCAGGAAGATGCCGGTGCCGGTGAACGGGTCGAGCACGTGGACGCCTTCGTCGGTCAGGCCCCGCCCGAACTCCTCGCGCAGTGCGTGGTCAGCACTCTCGAGAATGAAGTCCACCACCTCGCCCGGCGTATAGACGATGCCGAGCCGGTCGGCGTGTTTCCTGAGCGCGATGGCGAAGAACTTCTCGTAGAGCTCCATCAGCACGCGCTGCCGCGCGGCGCTGTTGTCGAGGCCGCGGGCGCGCAGCCGGACGCTGCGGTAGAAGGGCTCGAGATCCCGGGCCTCGTTCTCCAGGCCAAACTCCCCGAAGTCCTGCGCCAGACTCTCGAGTGCCTTCGAGACCGGGTTGCTGCCGGCGAAGTCGTAGTGCTCGAACAGGGCTTCGAAGACCGGCTGCGTGAGCAGGTGCTGAGCCAGCATGTGCACTGCGTCGCCGCGGCTGATCTCCTCGTTGATCGACACCTTGAGTTCCTCGACGAACAGGTCGAGCCACTTCCGCAGCGTGTCGTTCTGCCGCGCGCCGAGAAGCCCCTCGATGCGCACCACGAGGCGCTCGAAGATCGCGGCCACGTCGGCAGCCCAGGTCTCCCAGTACTTCCGGTCCCCGCACTTCTCCACGATCTTCGCGAAGATCGCGCCGGGCGGCAGATCGATCGGCGGGAACGGCAGCAGACGGGCCGATGAGCTGTCCTCGCCGCCGCCCCCGCCGTTGTTGAAGATGATCCGCCCTGTCGGCTCGCGGTTCAGGTCGATCCGGTTGATCTCGGCGTCGAACCGGTCGTCGTGCGAGCGGAGCGCGCGCAGAACGCCCCACACGGCAGCGAAACGCTCGTTGTCGTCGAGCACCGCGGCGGGATCGGCGCCGGCGGGAACGGCCACCGGCAGCACGATGTAGCCGTACGTCTTGCCGGGCGCCTTGCGCATCGCGCGCCCCACGGCCTGGACGATGTCCACGTGGGAGTTGCGCGGGCTCATGAACAGCACGGCGTCGAGCGCCGGCACGTCGATGCCCTCGGACAGACAGCGAGCGTTCGAGAGGATCCGGCAGGCGTCTCCGGCGTCTCCCTTCAGCCACTCGATCCGCGCCTTGCGGTCCAGTGCATGGTGCCTGCCGTCCACGTGCTGCGTCTCGCAGCGCAGTGCGGTTTGGCACTCCTGTTCGGGCAACTGCGCGGCAGCCTTCTCCACGATGCCGGCCCAGTGCCTGTCCAGCCGTCGGGACGAGAGGATCGTGTTGGTGAAGGCGATCGCCCGACGCAGCGGCCCGACCGTCACCTCTCCCGCCGGCCTGTTCTCCGGGTTCTCGAGCGCCCGCCAGCAGCCGACGATCTTCGCCGCATCGTCGAGGTTGATCTCGCCGTCGACAGACTTCAGGTGCTCCCGAAGCGCCCCGTCGACCCCCTCCTCCGACACCGCGAGCACGACCACCTTGTAGTCCGCGAGCAGGTCCAGCTCGACGGCGCGGGAGAACGGCAGCCGGTGGAACTCGGGACCGTATGTCGCCTCGTCGTCCATCGAGAAGACCTCGACCGCGTGGTTGGCCGCCTTCCGTTTCGCGCCCTCGGTGTAGAGCCGCGGCGTCGCGGTCATGTACAGACGTCTCGCGGCCAGGATCCTCTCCCGGTCGTGAACCAGGACGAAGGGTGACCTGTCGTCTCCGGGACCCTCGACGCCGGTGGTCCGGTGCGCCTCGTCGCAGAGAACGAGGTCGAACTCGGGCGCCCCGGCAGCCTGTGCCTGTTCGATCAGGCGAAGCGACTGGTAGGTGCAGAAGACCGCCGTCAACGAGTCCGGTCGGGGCTTCCGCAACTGGCCCTCGATCGCACCGGGTTCGGTCGTGACCGGGATCTCCAGCTCCACCAGCGACGCATCCTCGTCGGTCCGTCCGGCCCGCGTGTCCGAGCAGATGCCGATGTAGCGATGCGGCAGCTTCTTCTGGGTGGCCCACTCACGCATCGATTGCTGCAGCAGCGAGATCGACGGCACCAGGCAGAGCACGCGACCGCCGATCCCGGCGACCTCTTCCGCGATGCGAAGGGCAGCGAAGGTCTTGCCTGTTCCGCACGCCATGATGAGCTGGCCCCGGTCGTTGGCATCGAAGCCGTGAACGACGTCTTCCAGGGCCTGCCGCTGATGCGGCCGCAGCCTGAACGTCTCGCGCCGCACCCGGAGGGTCTCGGGCACTTCGCGCACCAGGTCCGGCCAGTCGATCGGCCGCCCATCCAGGTCGGCAAACCGCAGGGTGCTGCAGGCCGGCACGAGGCCCTCGATCGTCTTCCTGGCGTTCGCCCCCCACTCGTCGCCGGTGTCGACGACGATCCTGGACGTGAAGGGCCGGCGGGCCGACGCGGAGATGAACGAGTCGACATGCCCCTTCGAGATGCGCGTTCCGGGCGCGTAGCACTTGCATTGGATCGCGCAGTAGCCGCCCTCCTGCTCCTCCGCCACCAGGTCGATGCCCACTTCTGCGGCGTCGAAGTCGGGGCGGGTGCTCGCCCACTCGGACCACAGCCAGACATCGGCAAACCGCTGATCCGAGTAGAGAGGATCCTCCAGGAAGTAGCGCTTCATCAGGCGCTCGAAGAGGCGCCCCTTGTGAACCTCCGACTCCGCCGCGGACCTGATGTGTCCCAGCGCCGCCTGGAATCCGTCCGTCACGCTACTCGCCTTCGAAGCCGCGCGCGGCCGCTCGACAGGGAGGATCCGCGAGAAGTCCGTGGGACGCATCCTTCCCGAGACACGTTGCCTGTTCTCCCGAAACACACTACCCGAGACACACTGCCCGGGACACGTTGCCTGGGATGCCGCCTACCGGGACAAGGCTTGCCGAGACCGTCTTCGACCACGCGGTGCAGCGTAACAGGACGGGAGTCGGAGGCTGTCCGGGATGCGGAGGTTGTCCGGGGCCATCCGACGCAGCACCCGGAGCTTCCACCTCGCTTCAGACAGTCTGATGGAGTTCGGCCCATCCGACGGCGCCCGGAGCTTCCATCCCGCACGTTTCTCGCAGACCGCTACGGACTCGCCACCCGCGGCAGCACGTCGGTGGCGAAGCGCTCGATCGTCGTCATCAGGCGCGCGTGCGGCAGCAGGCCGTTGTAGGCCCAGAAGTACAGCCAGGTCACGGGCAGGCGTTCGCACAGGGCCTCGAGCTGGCGGGTCACCGTGTCGACGGTGCCGACCAGTGCCATGCCGGCCCCGAGAAAGTCGTCGATTTCCTCTCCGGTGTCCGGATCCAGCATGCCGCGGCTGAATCCGAAGGGCTCGAACCACGCCGAGCCGCAGAAGGCGCCGCTCGCCTTCCAGAGGCGCTCCGCTTCGGTGTCCGTATCGGCGATCACGATGTCGCGCAGGATGCCGATGCCCTCGCCGGCAGGGCGTCCGGACTCCTCGGCGAACAGCTCGATCAGCGCCCGCTCCCGCCTGGGGTGAAGCGGGGGCAGGATCGCCGTCACGCCTTCCCGGGCGCACCAGCGGATGCTCGCCTCGGACGACGCGAAGGGCTGGAAGATCGGCGGATGCGGCTTCTGCACCGGCTTCGGCACCACGCCGACCTGCCGCAGCACCCCGTCCTCGACGCCGGCGCCCCACTGCGCGGTGGCTTCCAGGGTCCATGGCGTGCCGCCCTCCGGACCGCCCACGGGGATCTTCCAGAAGCGCCCGTCGTGGTCGAGCATCGGCTCGGTCCACGCCTTCCTGATGATCTCGAAGCACTCCTCGAAGGCGGCGCGGTTCGTGCGATCGATCTCGTCCCGCTGGTGCGGCAGGGCGCCCGAGATCCCGTGCGTCTGCTGTGCCATCACGTCGACCCAGCGGCGCTGGTAGCCGCGCGCGAAGCCGGCGTTGGCGCGGCCGCCCGTCATCCGGTCGAGCATCGCGATGTCCTCGGCCACCCGGATCGGGTTCCTTGCCGGCAGCACGATGCCCAGCTGGCCGACCCGGATGTTCTTCGTCTGCATGCCGACGAACAGGTCGAGCAGCACCGGGTTGTTCGAGAGCTCGAAGCCCTCGATGTGGAAGTGGTGCTCGGTGAAGCTGATCGAGTCGTAGCCCAAGTCGTCGGCAAGCCTGGCCTGCTCGGAGACCTCCGCCAGCATCCGGTCGTAGAGATCGCCGCGCAGGCCGGCCATGCCCTTCCTGATCTCGGCTCGCGAACCGATCGAGGGCAGGTAGAAGAGAGAGAACTTCAAGGAAGAGATGCGGCCTCTCTCCGCCTCAGATCGCGAACGAGCAGTGCCCGTCGAACGAGACGTTCAGCCCGGTGCGGCGCCTCGAAGATGAGGTCGCAGGTCTGCCAGGCGCCCGGAGCCCTGGACGCGTTGACCATGGAGGGCGTCTGCCCGCAGAGCGCGCCCGGCTGCCCGTCGGCATGGGATCGATCTCGTACGAAGCGAGGGTCCACCGACCCGTTCGGCACGGCGTTCATCGAATGGGCTTGACGCCGCCGCGCCGACCCAGACCGTAGCCCACCCTGAACACGTCGGGTATGTTCACGCGACCGTCCTGCATCCGCAGGAACACCCCGAGCGTCTCGAGGTCCTCCCGCACGCCCCGAGCACCCCGTTCGATCGTCCGCGGAGGCAACTTGACGGATGCCTCCTCCATGTCCCTCGCGAGCCCCTCCAGCACTCCCCTGGCCTTCCACCGCCTCGTCATCTCCCCGAACCTGCAAGGCACCACCATTCCCCTCAGCGGCTCAAGAACACGCTCGACCCACGGATAGTCTTCCCGAAGCTCTCCCACGCGGATTCTCGACGCCTCCTGCACACCTTTCCTGATGCTCTCGTGGTGGAGTGCGTACGGATGGTCGGGGTGCCTGTCCGCCGTGTCCTGCGCGGCCGTTCGCAGAGTCTCGAGGAACGACCTGGGGCTGACTCTCCCCTCCGTGTCGCCAAGGTGATTCGGAATCCAGGTATAGGGAAAACCCCGCCTCCTGTCCCTGCCCATCCAGGGCCCGGCGATTCGATGAAAGCGAGTACGCTGCTCCTCTTCGTTCGCCACAGACCTCCGCGGCACCAGAAAGACTCTTGAACCGCCGACGGCGGCGGGGTCCCAGTCGGCACCCGCCAGTACCTTCCGAAGCTCGCCGCCTTCGCTCTCGTGGTTGGCCAAGTGGTGCCAGAGCAGGCCGTACAGTTCCCGCCGAGGCCAGCTCAGGTCCACCGACGAGGCCAGGACCTTGGATGCGTCCGGAAAGCCGCCCACGGTGCCTTCGTCGAGCTGGTCCGACCGCAGGAACATCTTGACCCGCAACCGTCGAAAGGAGCGCATCTCCAAGGCCAGCTGAAGGAGCCCTCTGATGAGCCTGTACATGTCCTTCCAGTCGTCGGCACATCGATCCAGCGCATCGAAGAGCACCAGACAGTAGACTCTCCTTTCTTCGAACCTCCTGTCTGCCTCCTCGAAGAGGCGATCAATGGCCTCCGGCTGGGCGGACACGTGGGCGACGCGCTCCAGCCAGGAACCACGGCTCCTGAGCTCATGGCCTTGATGGGCCAACGACCACGCCTGCACCGTGCGCCATATCATCCTGGGTTCATGGCCCTCGCCCATCAGCGAGCGGAGCACGTCCTTCCCTGGATAGCTGTCCACTGCGGGCGTCACGCCGAACCCGGGCCGGATCTCCGTGGCTTCCGTGACCGCCGACCGAGAATCGAGCCGAGAAACCAGCTCGCGAACGCCTTCATCCTGCAAGGCCTTCCACCAGAAGGTCTTCCCGGCCCCCCGCATGCCCGTGACCACGGAACGATCCGGGCTCAGAGCCCGCAAGTGCGAGCGCGGCACGTACACATGCGCGAGCATCGGGCGGTCTCCGTGGCTCGTGGCCTCGGGGAGGCCGCTCAGTACGGAGCGGATCGCTCGTGCCGGGACGGGTTTCATTCGATGCGCTCCCTCTCCCTTTCCTCACAGGAGGGCTTCGGAGAGCCCCGAGAAGAAGTCCGAGTACGCCATCGCGACCGGCTCCCGCTCCAGAAGCTGCAGGGAAGAACCGGACGACAGGCCCCTGGTCCAGTAGATCGGAAGAGGGTCATGCGGGGCCAGGTCGTCCTGAAGATCGAAGGAGAAAGGGAGCTCCTCGGAATCATCCTGAGCCGGCAGTTCATCGTAGAGGTACTTCTGGAACAGCGTCCAGGAACGCTCCCTGAAGAGCCTCAGGTAAGGGCCGGCGTTGATCTCGGGCGTCAGGGCGGAAACCATGGACAGGCGCTCACGTATCTGTCTGGCGAGATCATTGTTCAGCCAGTGGCGGAACAGGATCGCATAGTCCTGCCAGGTGCTGGCTGAGTCGGTTCCGAACAGAAGGACCTGAGCGTCGAGATCCGTGACGGTTGCCGCGGCGATGTCATGGAGGCCGTTGCGGCTCTCGATGATCACCGTGTCCGGTTCACACCGTTGCTCCACTTCTCGCAGCATGCAGCGCAGCCTCGTCGTCCATGGATCCCGGTAGTCCATGTAGACCCTGCCCAGCTTGGCCAGGTACTCGCCCGGCTCACGGCCGTGGGCCGGGACCACATGGACATTGCCCTCGAGATCCTGAGCCCATCGAGGAGAAGCGACCATGTCATCCAGAACGACGCCTCCCTGGCCCACGAGAGACTCCACGAACCAGTCGGTAACGCCGTATGCGGGTTGCGCGCTCTCCTCGAGCACAGCCGACGAGACACCGGGGGATTCCAGATCCAGATCCACGACGAGCACGTCTCTTCCCTGGCGCGCCAGATGCAAGGCAAGCACGGCCGTCGTCGTGGTACGGCCAACTCCCCCCTTGACGGAGTACAGCGTGAAGCGCCTGGGTGTCCCAGCGGGGCTGCTCCCGCCCGAAACCGTCCACCACCTCTCGCCGGTAACCAGGCAGTCCGCCCAGAAGAACCCGTCCCGCAGGACTCTCGCCGTGTCCTTGAGGGAATCCAGGATCGACGGGTCGACGAAGAGCACCGATTCGTCGGGGCGATGCGCCCGAACGCCAAGAGCTTCATGGAGTTCGACGGCAAGCAGCGCGAGGTTCTCTCGGAGACCCTCGTCCGTCTCCATCTGCGACGAAACCGACACTCGGACTCGCCCATGCAGGTCGCGAACCAGGAACAGAGGTGCCGCCGAAGCGAGATCGGGAGCCCTTCTCTCCACGATCTTCTCGACCCGCGCAGCCATCACGTCGAACGGAACGAAGGTCATCACAGGCGCCCGTCCAGCCGTGCTCGCTGTACCAGTCGGCGAATGCTCCTTGCCGCGCCCCGGTGGGGTTCGACGCCCTTCTTGCTGAAACAGCGGCTTGCCGAGTAGCGGTCGTGGTGAGACCAGTCCGCGAACGGCTCGCCGGGCGGGAGCTTCGATCGGAACCAGCTGCCCTGCTTGCCCCTCATGAAGCTCTTGAAGACCCTCCAGATGTCCTGCACGTGCTTCCTGTGGCGTGGAGATTCCGGGGCTCCCGACGCGTCGGTCTTCATTCCCCGGGACTTCATCATCGCCTTCAGGGCGCATTCGACGCTGAAGCCGTAGAGTTGATCGGCGTTGGGCCAGCGGTCCTCGTCAAAGAGCAGCTCCGCGTCCTGCCAATGCCGACGGTGGGCATCCAGGAAGTCGGCTGGGTTCGTCCTTGCCGAGCCGCCCGCGGCCCCTGCTTCGCCCTTCACCGGCCGCCCGTATCGTACCCCGGGAGTTCCCGGATCCAGACGTTGCGGAAGCGGGTCGGGTTGCGGTGATCCTGGAGGCCGATCCAGCCCCGCGGCTCGTGCGGCCGGTCGTAGACACCGACCCGACGATGGATCGTGCGGCCGATGTACTCCTTGCGGTGATGGATCACGACCCCGTTGTGAATCACCGTCACGTGGGCCTTCCTGGTCAACTCCCCGTCCTTCCAGTGCGGCGCCTCGAAGATGATGTCGTAGGTCTGCCAGGCGCCAGGGGCCCTGGACGCGTTGACCATGGGGGGCGTCTGGCCGTAGAGCGCGCCCGCCTGCCCGTCAGCATAGGACCGGTTCTCGTACGAGTCGAGGATCTGGACCTCGTAGTCGCCGTAGATCATCACGCCGCTGTTGCCGCGCCCCTGGCTGCTGCTCTCGACCTTGGCCGGGGTCGCGAACTCGAGATGAAGCTGGAAGTCGCCGAACTCCTCGCGGGTGCGGATCGACCCGGTCGAGGTGACTTCCATGTAGCCGTTCTCGACCTTCCACTCGGCAGCGTCGCCGTTCGGCTTCTGCCACTGCGAGAGGTCCGTGCCGTCGAACAGCACGACCGCGTCGGCCGGCGCCGGCGCCATCTCGCTGAACGAGGCGCCCGGCGTGACCACCGGCGGCAGCGGCCGATCGGGGTCATGCACCCTCCAGGGCAACCCGGGCAGCTTCGGAGTGTCCTCGTAGCCGACCGGCTGCTGCTGCGCCGCGGCAGCCGACGCGGTCGCCAGCAGGCCGGCCGCGAGGAATCCGGCAGCCAGGAACCTGAAGGGAGTCTGCGTCACTCGATTCGCTGTCATGCCTGGTCTCCTCCAGCTCCTCCGGCGTCCGCTCACCGCACCCGCGAGGCAAGCAGAGGCTCGGACAGTTCCAGCCACTTGACGACCTCGGCACGGGTGTTCCGCGGGTCGATGAGGTCGTGGACCGAGAACCCCTCGGCCCGCGGAAAGGGGGTTCGCCGCTTGGCGAACTCGGCCTCGAGTTCGGCCCGCTTCCTGTCCGGGTCGGGTGCTGCGGCGATCTCGCGCCGGAAGGCGACCGCCACCCCGCCCTCGATCGGCAGCGCGCCGCTCTCGGCCGACGGCCAGATGAGCACCCGGCCCGACGGCCCGTAGTGCGCCGCGGCAGCGACGCCGTAGGCCTTGCGGATCTGCACCGAGCACCAGGGCACCGTGGAACGGACGGTCGCGGCGATCGCCTCCATGCCGTAGCGGATCGTGCCGGACGCCTCCGACTCCGAGCCGATCATGAAACCGGGCTCGTCGACCAGGCTCAGGATCGGCAGATGGAAGGTCTCGCAGAACTCGACGAAGCGTCGGAACTTCTGCGCCCCGGCGGCGTCCATTGCCCCGCCGATGTGCCGGCAGTCGTTGGCGACCACGCCGACCGCGTGGCCGTCGACGCGCGCCAGGCCGGTGATCTGGGACGGTCCGTAGCCCGCGGTCATCTCGAAGAAGCTGTCCCGATCGACCACCAGGGAGATCAGCTCGCGCATGTCGTAGAGGAACCGCCGGTCCCGCGGCACGATGGAGAGCAGACGTTCCTCGCGCCGTTGGGCCGGATCGCCCACGGAACGCCGCGGCGGCAGCGAACCCGTGTTCGACGGCAGGTAGCTCAGGAAGCGCCGAACCTGCTCCATCGCGTCATCCTCGTCCTCGGCCACGTTGTCGACGACGCCGCTCCTGCCGTGGACCTGCCAGCCGCCGAGCTCGTCCTTCGTCTTCTTCTCTCCCAGCGCGCGCTCGACCAGTGCCGGCCCGCCGATCAGGATCTGCGCCGTGTGCCGCGTCATCACCGAGAAGTGGGATGCGACCAGCCGCGCGGCCGGAAAGCCCGCCACCGCGCCGACTCCGATCGAGGCCACCGGCACGGTGCGCAGGATCTCGGCGATCGACCAGAAACGGGCGCGCGAGTACACCGGCTCCCCCATCGGCCGCGGCGGCGTCTTCGGCGCTCCCTTCTGGCGGCCCGCGCTGCCGCGCACGCTGCCGCCTCCCCCTTCGAGGAACCGCAGCAGCGGCAGGCGGTACCGGAGCGCCAGTTCCTCCGAGTAGACGCTCTTGCGCAGCCCGGCAGGCGACGGCGACCCGCCCGCCTGGGTGAAGTCCTCCCCCGCCACGATCAGCCGCCTGCCGTCGACGTCGGCAAAGCCGACAACGTAGTTCGCGGGCGTGAACGAGGTGACGCGGCCCTGCTCGTCGACTTCGGCAGCCCCCGCCTGCCGCCCCTCCTCGATGAAGGACCCTGGATCCGCGACCCGCTCGATCCGTTCGCGCACGGTCAACCGGCCGCGCGCGTGCTGCCGCGCGACCGCCTCCTCGCCGCCCATCTCGAGCGCCAGGCGGCGGCGGCGTTCGATCTCGTCGACCTCGGGCTGCCAGGACATGAACGCACATTCTAGGCGCTTCGCTATCCTGCGCGGCCTGAGGAGGTTCCTGTGACATCACGACGCAAGCTCTGTGGTTGGGGTCACGAAGGGCAGGGGCTGACGCCGGCGGAGGCCGCCGCCTTCCGCGACCGCACCGCGGAGCGTTTCGGCACGGCCCTCGAACCGCACGCCACCGTGCCGGATACGGCGGACTTCGACCTGCGGCCTCCGCGGGTGCGCCCCCCTTCCTCGCTCGCGGCCCTGTTTCGCGACGATCCGTACGAGCGGCTTCTCCATGCGTACGGCAAGTCGTTCCCCGACGCCGTGCGCATGTTCCGGCGCGAAGTGACCGATCCGCCCGACGTCGTCGCCTACCCCGAGACCACGGAGGACGTGGCCCGGATTCTCGACTGGGCAGGCGATGCCGGTGCCGCCGTGATTCCCTTCGGCGGCGGCTCGAGCGTGGTCGGCGGCGTCGAACCGGCGGTCGGCTGCAGTTACGCCGGCGCGGTGACCATCGACCTGCAACAACTCGACCAGGTGATCGAGGTGGACCGCACGAGCCGGGCAGCGCGAATCCAGGCTGGCACCCGCGGGCCGCATCTCGAGGCGCAACTCCGGGAACACGGGCTGACTCTCCGCCACTTCCCGCAGAGCTTCGAGCACTCCACGCTCGGAGGTTGGATCGCGACCCGTTCAGGCGGGCACTTCGCCAGCCTCTACACGCACATCGACGACTTCGTCGAGGCGACGACGACGGTGACGCCTCGGGGAATCATGGAGACCCGCCGGTTGCCCGGTTCCGGCGCCGGACCGTCGCCCGACCGCATGGTCATCGGCTCCGAGGGCATCCTCGGCGTGATCACGGAAGCCTGGATGCGCCTGCAGGACCGTCCCGTCCACCGCGGCTCGGCGGCGGTCCGTTTCACCGACTACGCCAGCGCCGTCGAGGCGGTGCGCATGCTCGCCCAGAGCGGCCTCCACCCATCGAACTGTCGCCTGATCGACGCTCGGGAAACCGCCGCCGCGGGCGCCGGCGACGGGTCGACCTCGCTGCTCGTTCTCGGCTTCGAGTCCGCAGATCATCCGGTCGACGCCTGGATGAAGCGGGCGCTCGAACTCACCGCGGACTGCGGCGGCAATCACGGCGCCTCGGCCGGCCGCTCGCACCGCGAGGGCGCCGCCGGCGCCTGGCGAGACGCCTTCATCAAGGGGCCCTACTACCGGGAGGTCGGCGTACCCCTGGGGGTGATCGGCGACACCTTCGAGACCGCGATCACCTGGGACCGCTTCGCCGACTTCCACGCCCGGATCATGGACCGGACCGCGGACATCCTCGAGCAGGCGACCGGCAGGCCCGGCACCGTCACCTGCCGCTTCACCCACATCTACCCCGACGGACCGGCGCCCTACTTCACCTTCTCCGCGCTCGGGGACTGGGAGCGCCTCGCGGACCAGTGGCGCGAGATCAAGCTGGCCGCGAACGAAGCGGTCGTCGAGGCGGGCGGCACGGTGACCCACCACCATGCGGTCGGCCGCGATCACCGGCCGGCCGGCTACGACCGCCAGCGCCCCGAGCTCTTCGCGCGCGCCTTGGCAGGCGCCAAGGCCGCGCTCGACCCGGACGGCCTGATGAATCCCGGCGTCCTGATCGACCCGCAAGGACGGGACGTCGGTGTCACCGGGGCGATGGCGCGCTGATCGACGGCGCCCGCCGCGCAGGCGCCCGGAGGATCGGGGGGCACGGGCGGTACGTGGAATCCAACCTCGTATACGACCGCGGCACGCGCTGCGAGACCAAGGGCGCAGAGGACCAGCGGCACAGGGGCCAGAGACCCGGGAGACCGCGTCCGGCAGGCTGCCGGCGCGCCAGCGCCCCCCGGTGTACGCGACCTCCACGGCAAGCCAGTCGAAGGGGACCGCGCCATCGCCGGGCCGGGCGCCCTCCGGGTCGGCAGGGGTCGGCACGGGTCGGCAGGGGTCAGACCGGCAACCGGAACAGGCTGCGAGCGCGGGCGCTACTCGCCGCGTGACCTTTTGCCGCAACCCTCTTGGCCCAGTCCGGAGGCCAGGGCCGCGACGTGGGCGTCCTCGACGCCGAGTGCGTTCAGTGCGGTGTGCAGGTCGCGCACGTAGTCGACGTTGGCGCCGCTCGGCCCCCTTGCGTCAGAGATCTGCGCGGCGATCTCGGCGAGCGGTGCCGGACCGGCGTAGTTCCGGTTGCCGGGCCAGCCCTGGTAGGTCACGCCCGCGACGCGGGCCGTGTTCGACCGCGGCGCGACGATGCCGGACAGGATGCGTGGACGCTCGGCCGCGGCGCGGCGCCTGCCATCGGCCGCCGGAGCCGGAGAGCGCGGCGCTTCCTCCACAAGCTCTTCCAGTTCGAGTTCGACCTCCATGCGGACGTAGCCGCCGCGTTCCCGCACGTCGAGATCGGCGAGGATGGCATCGGCCTGCGCGGCGTCGAGACGGTAGGCGACTCCCCAACAGCAGTCGTTCGGCGCCAGTGCCAGGGTCACCACGCGTCCCGGCTGCCACGGCGTGCCGCGGTGATCAGTCGACCATTGCCAGAAGCGCCGGGTCCAGCCTCGAAGGCAGGCGAGACGGCGCTCGACGAACGGGATCGCCGGACGGAAGATCAGCGAGCCGTAGCCGAAGATCCACCTGGACTGCGCCGCGCTCACGGCGGAGGATTGTAGGCGCTGCACCGTGATAACTTGCGCGGCCCGCTTCTGCGCCGATGCGCCACCTCTTCGTCATCGATCCGATCGACCGTCTCGATCCCGAGAAGGACACCACGATCGCCTTCCTGCGCGAGGCGGACGGCCGCGGCCATGATCTCGCGGTCTGCACGATCGATACGCTGGAACTGGGGCCGGACGGACGACCACGGGCGGAGGCGATCCCGACGCGCACTTCCGCGACCCGCACTTCCGACCCGGACGTCACCGGCGCCTGGTACGAGATCGGCACGGGTCGGACAGCCTTCCTGGACGAGTTCGACATCGTCTGGATGCGCAAGGACCCGCCGTTCGACATGTCCTTCTTCTACGCCACCCACCTGCTCTCCATGGTGGCGGGAAGCACCCTGGTCGTGAACGACCCGCTGGCCTTGCGCGATGCGAACGAGAAGCTGTTCGCGCTGCGCTTCCCCACCGTCTGCCCGCCGGCCCGGGTCAGCCGCCGCATCCCGGAACTGCTCGCCTTCCAGGAGGAGATGGGCGGCGAGATGATCGTCAAGCCGCTCGACGGCGCCGGCGGCGAAGGCATCTTCCATCTGAAGAGCGGCGACCGGAACGTCAGCGCGATCCTGGAGACGGCCACCGCCCACGAGAGCCGCTACCTGATGGCGCAGCGCTACCTGCCCGAGATCCGGGAGGGCGACAAGCGGGTGATCCTGGTCGAGGGCAAGGCGCTGGGCGCGGTCCTCCGCGTCCCCGCCGAGGGCGAGTCACGGGCGAACTTCCACGTCGGCGGCCAGCCGGCAGCCACCGAGGTCGACGACCGCGACAACGAGATCGCCGCGGCAATCGGGCCGGAACTGGTGCGGCTCGGCATCGTCTTCGCCGGCATCGACGTGATCGGCGGCTGGCTGACAGAGGTCAACGTCACCAGCCCCACCGGCCTGCGCGAGATCGCCGACCTCGGCGGACCGCACCTCGAAGTCGATGTGCTCGACGCGGTTGAACGCCGGCGCAGGAACAGTCCGCGCTGATGCGGTTGCGCCCGAGATCCGCCGAGCGAGCCGAACGCCGGCGAACGGCACCGTGAGCGCCATCGAACCGTTCGCGTCCGAAGCCGGCGAGCAGCCGGGGTTCCGGCGATGAGGTTCCTGGGCGTTCTGTTCCGGGCCCTGAGCATCGGACGCGCCGCCAGTGGAGGCGCTGGCGGACTGGTGCGCTACGCCGTGAGGCTCGCGGCACATGAAGGCCTGTCTCGCGTGCTCCGGCGGCTGCTTCGCTGACGGGCTTCCCGCGCAGCCTCTGCTCGTTCGCTTCCCAGCGTCAGGCCAGCGTCACGAACTCCTCGGCTGACGTCGGGTGGATCGCCATCGCGGCGTCGAAGTCCCTCTTCGTGGCGCCCATCTTCACTGCCACGGCGAGACCCTGGATGATCTCCGGCGCGTCGGCGCCGAGCATGTGGGCGCCGAGGACGCGGTCGGTCTGGCGGTCCACGATCAGCTTGACCAGGGTGCGCTCCTGGTTGTCGGTCAAGGTCAGCTTCAGGGGCCGGAAGCGGCTGCGGTAGACGTCGACCTCGCCGTACCGCTCCCGTGCTTCCTCCTCTGTCAGACCCACCGCGGCCAGGGGCGGCTGGCTGAAGACGGCAGTGGCGACGGTCTCGTGGTCGACCGGGGTCGGTTCGCCCGCGAACAGCGTGCGCGACAGGCACATCGCCTCGTGGATCGCGACCGGGGTCAGGTTGAGGCGGTTTGTCACGTCGCCGATCGCCCAGATGTTCGGCACGCTGCTGCGCGAGAACTCGTCGACGACGATCTCGCCCAGCTTGCCCTGTGCCACGCCGCATCTCTCCAGGCCCAGGTCGGCGACCAGGGGCCGTCGACCGGTCGCATGGAGCACTTCGCCGCATTCGATCGCGGCGCCGTCGTCGAGTCGGAGTATCAGACGGTCGCCGTCACCTGCCATCGGTTTCTCGATGGACTGCACGCTGCGGTCGAAACGAAGCTCGATCCCGCGCGACCGCATCTCCTCGGCCAGCCGCGTTCGGATCTCCTCATCGAATCCGCGCAGGAACAGCGGCCCGCGGTAGATCAGGGTCACGTCGCAACCGAGACCGGCGAAGATGCCCGCGAACTCGACGCCGACGTAGCCGCCGCCGACGACCGCGAATCGCTCCGGCAGCCGGTCCAGGAAGAACGCCTCGTTCGAGCTGATCGAATGTTCGATGCCCGGAATCGAGGGCATCTCGGGCCAACTCCCCACGGCGATCAGAATCTGATCCGAGGTCACGATGCGACGACCGTTCTCGCCGGATTCGATCTCCACCGTATGCGGATCGAGCAGCCGCGCCCGGCCCTCGAACAGCTCCACGCCGGCGCCCTCGAGCAGTCCTCGGTAGATCCCGTTCAGCCGCTCGATCTCCCGATTCTTGTTGGCGATCAGGCGTCCCCAGTCGAACGCGGGCTCGGGCGCCGCCCAGCCGAATCCGGAGGCCTCCCGGTAGTGATCGGCAAAGCCCGAAGCGCAGACCAGGAGCTTCTTCGGCACGCAGCCGACGTTGACGCAGGTCCCGCCCAGATGGCGTTCCTCGGCCACCGCCACGCGGGCACCGTGGCCGGCCGCCATGCGGCTGGCGCGCACACCCCCCGAACCGGCGCCGATCACGAAGAGGTCATAGTCGTGGTCGTGGTCCGTCACGGCCGCAACGCTAGCAACAGACGTCTCGTGAACGTGCACCGAAGACCGCCTCTCGATCGCTCGCCAGGAGGCTGCCCTGCCTCGCGAGGCAGCCCTGCCTGCGGCAGGTACACCGAGGTCGCGTCGCACGGCACCGGCGGCCCGTCCCGAGGTCCGTGGCGCACCAAAGATGCAGAGGGTGAGCGCTCGGCGACCGTCGAGCAGGCGGCTCGACAACATGCCGCACCGGGTGCGGGTCGTTCCGTCGACGATCGCTCGGCGGGCGAGGTGCGGTGTCAGGCAAGCGCCCGGACCGCCGGACGCCCTTAGACTTCGACCGATGGCGGGCAACACGATGGCGTCAAGGTCTCCCGAAACGGCATCCTGGGCGCCGCGCGCGGTCGCCGGCGGCGCCCTGATGGGCCTGGCGAATCTCGTGCCCGGCATCAGCGGCGGCACGATGCTGCTCGCGGTCGGCATCTACCCGCGATTCATCGAGGCGGTGGCGGATACGACCAGAATGCGGCTGCGGCTGCGGCCTCTCCTCCTGCTCGCCGTGGTGGCCGCGTCCGGCGGCCTGGCCATCCTGCTGCTCGCAGGCGTTCTCCGGGACCTGGTCGTGCACCAGCGCTGGATCATGTACAGCGCCTTCATCGGACTGACACTGGGCGGCGTGCCCCTCGTGTGGCGGCTGGCTCGGCCTCCGGGCCTCGCCTTCCGGCTCGGCGCCGGAGGCGGCTTCGTCGCCATGGCGGCGCTGGCCCTGCTTCAGAGCGGACAGACTGTCACCGGGACCGCCGGCAGCGGACCGTTCCTGCTTGCCGTTGCCGGCGCTGCCGGCGTCGCCGCCATGATCCTCCCCGGTCTGAGCGGCGGCTACCTGCTTCTCGTCCTCGGCCAGTACGTGCCGATCCTCGGCGCGGTCGACCGGCTGCTCGACGGCCTGCGCACCCTGAACGCCGAAGCGCTGATCGAAGCTGGCAGCGTGCTGCTGCCGGTTCTGATCGGCATGGCAGTGGGAGCGACGGTGATCAGCAACGCGGTGCGTTCCGCCCTGAAGCGCTATCGGGAGGCCACGCTGGGCGTCCTGCTGGGTCTTCTTCTGGGCGTCGTGGCTGGCCTGTGGCCCTTTCGGGCGCCCGTCCTGCCGGAAGCCGGCGACGTCCCGGGCGGTGAGGTCGTGACCGCCGAAACGCTCGCCGCACACGAACTGGACGAATACCGGTTCGAGCCGTTTCGGCCAACAGCGCCTCAGGCCGCCGCAGCCTTCGGTCTTGCCGTGTCCGGCTTCCTCGCGACCTGGGCCGTCAGCCGACTCGGTGCGGCCGGTACGGCTGGCGAAGGTCTGCTGCGCTCCCGCCACCGAGGTCCCGACGCATAGGCACTGCCCGGACATCCCGCCGCATTCGCCACATGGCCCGGAGGGCATCCCGCCGCCTGCGGCTGCGCTACAGTCCATTCCATCCATTCCATCGCTTTCGTCCAGACTCCCGGAGCACGCCGACGATGAGGATCCGTTCCGCCCTGCTGCATCCGACCAGCTTCCCTGTCATTGCCGGTTTCCTGTGGTCTGCGGTGGCGGGCGCCCTTGCCGCCGACGACCGCACCGTGATTCACGCCGGCGCCTTGGTCGACGTCGAGGCCGGCGAAGTCCTGGGAGAACACACGATCGTGGTCGAGGGCGAGACGATCGCTGCCGTCGAGGAGGGCTTCGCCGGCGTGGAGAACGGGGACACGTTGATCGACCTCTCTGCTCACACCGTCCTGCCCGGCCTGATGGACATGCATGTCCACCTGACTTCGCAGCAGGCCGGCGCCGCGTCCTATCTCGAGCGCTTCCAGCAGACTCCGGCGGACGCGACGGTCAAGGCGCTGATCTACGCCAGGAGGACGCTGCTCGCCGGCTTCACGACGGTCCGCGACGTGGGCGGAGAGACGACGGCAATCCTCGCCGTGCGCGACGCGATCAACCGCGGCGACATGCCCGGCCCCCGGATCTTCGCCGCCACCGCCGCGCTCGCCACCACCGGCGGCCACGGCGACCGGACGAACGGAATGCGGCCGGACCTCCAGGGCGACCCCGGCCCGAAGCAGGGCATCGTCAACGGCATCGAGGACGCCCGCAAGGCGGTGCGGCAGCGCTACAAGGAGGGCGCCGACCTGATCAAGATCACCGCCACCGGCGGCGTCCTGAGCCTGGCAAAGAGCGGCCAGAACCCCCAGTTCACGGAAGAGGAGATCCGGGCGATCGTCGAGACGGCGAACGACTATGGCTTGATGGTCGCCGCCCACGCCCACGGTGCGGAGGGCATGAAGCGGGCGATCCGGGCCGGCGTGACGACGATCGAGCACGGCACCTACATGGACGAAGAGGCATTCGAGCTGATGAAGCAGCACGGCACCTACTTCGTGCCCACGATCTCGGCGGGCAACTTCGTTGCCGAGAAGGCGGCGGTCCCCGGCTATTTCCCGGAGATCATCCGCCCCAAGGCTGCCGCCATCGGTCCGGTCATCCAGGAGACCTTCGCCAAGGCCTACCGCGCCGGCGTACCGATCGCCTTCGGCACCGACTGCGGCGTCTGTCCGCACGGCAGCAACGGCCAGGAGTTCCTGTACATGGTCGAGGGCGGCATGGCGCCGATGGCGGCGATCCAGTCGGCGACCGTTGTCACGGCGAAACTGCTCGGTATCCAGGACGAGACCGGCTCGATCACGACGGGCAAGGCGGCCGACCTGATCGCGGTCGAGGGCGATCCGATCGCCGACGTGACCGAACTCCAGGACGTCCGCTTCGTGATGCGGGCCGGTCTGGTTCACAAGTCGGTCGGCGAGTGAGGGCGAGTGAACCAGTGTCCGACGCCGGAGCGGCGCTTGCAGGGAGCAACCTGTTTCCCGGATGACAGCGCAGCGCCAACTGCTGCGGAACCTGCCACGTGACGCTTCGACTCCAGGTTCTGGGCTGCGGCGACGCGTTCAGCAGCGGCGGTCGGCTGCACACCTGCTTCCTGCTCCGCGGCGAGAACGAAGGCGCGGCTCTGCCGCCGACCCTGCTCGACTGCGGCGCGACCTCGCTGGCCGCGATGAAGGGCCGCGGAATCGAGCCGGCGACGATTCGCACGATTCTCGTCACCCACCTGCACGGCGACCACTTCGGCGGGCTGCCGTTCCTGCTTTCGGATGCCCACTACCGCGCCCGGCGCACCGAGCCGCTCACGCTGGCGGGCCCTCCCGGTCTCGCGAAACGCCTCGCGCGGGCGCGAGAAGCGCTCTATCCTTCCTCGACGAGCCGTGACCTCGGCTTCGAGCTCGAGATCGTCGAGCTCCACGATCGGCGCCCGGCCGATATCGGCGGCCTTCGCGTGATCCCGTTCGAGGTCGTCCACCCATCCGGCGCGCCGAGCTACGCCCTGCGGATCGAGTATGGCGGCAGCGTGCTGGCCTTTTCCGGCGACACCGAGTGGACCGCAGCCCTGATCGATGCCGCCGCCGGCGCCGGCCTGTTCATCTGCGAATGCAACTCGTACGACCGGCCCATCCCGAACCATCTGAACTACCTCGAGCTGCTCGCCCGGCGGCGTTCGTTCGATTGCCGGCGCCTGCTCCTCACGCACCTGGGCGAGGACATGGTCGAGCGCCGCGGCCTCGAGATCCAGGCCCTGGTCGAGGGCCGCACCTACGAGGTCTGACCGGGTCCGCCAGCCGAGCCAGGACACGAGCGGCGAGGCGCCCTTCCCCCGACCTGCCCGCTTCGCGGCACGCTGCCGCGGCGGCCCGGGGACCGGTTGCTCGTCGGCAGGAACAGGCATTCGCAGGCTCCCTCATCGCGCCCTGGCGAACGCGTCATCTCGCCGTTCTCGGCGCCGCGAACTCCTGCCGGGGGCTGCTAGACTGCGCGCCGCAACAGACTCCAGGGAGCAGCAATGAACTTCGATTTCTCGGATGCCCAGAAGGCACTGAAACAGCAGACCCGCAGCTTCCTCCGCTCCGCCTGCGACACGACCGTGCCGAGGCGCGTGCTGGAAAACGCGGACGAGCCCTACGCGCGCGAGCTCTGGCAGCAGATCTGCGCCAACGAATCGCCGGGGATCGCCATCCCCGAGGAGTACGGCGGCATCGGCTTCGGCCATCTCGAGCTCTGCGTCGTCGCCGAGGAACTGGGGCGGGCGATCGCGCCGGTGCCCTTCTCTTCCTCGGTCTACCTGGCTACCGAAGCGGTGCTCCTGGGCGGTTCGGAGGACCAGAAACAGACGCTTCTGCCGAAGCTGGCTGCCGGCGAGGCGATCGGTACCTTCGCCGTCTCCGAAGGTCCGGGTCAGGCCTCGGAAGCGAATCTGCAGACGACGCTCGCGAACGGGCGCCTGAGCGGAACGAAGGTGCCCGTACCCGACGGCGACGTGGCCGACTTCTGCGTCGTCGCGGCCAGAGACGGCAGCGGCACCTCACTGGCCCTCGTCGATCTTGGAGGCGACGGCGTGTCGCGCGATGCGGTCGATACCCTGGACCCTTCCCGCTCCAACGCCCGGATCACCTTCGACGACGCCCAGGCCGAGCTCCTGGGCGAGGCCGGCCACGGATGGCCCCTCAAGAACCGCGTCTTCGACCGCGCCGCGGTGCTCTTCGCGATGGAACAGCTGGGCGGCGCCGACGCCTGCCTGGAGATGGCGATCGGCTATGCCAAGAGCCGCTACGCCTTCGGCCGGCCGATCGGCTCCTTCCAGGCCATCAAGCACAAGCTCGCCGACATGTACATCAGGAACGAACTCGCGCGGGCCAACTGCTACTACGGCGCCTGGGCCCTTTCGACCGACGCCCCCGAACTGCCCGTGGCGGCTGCCGCGGCGCGGGTGGCGGCCATCCAGGCCTTCCACTTCGCCTCGAAGGAGAACATCCAGACTCACGGCGGCATCGGCTTCACCTGGGAATCGGACTGCCATCTCTACTACCGCCGCGCCAAGCTGCTGGCGCTCACCATCGGCAGTGAACGGGTATGGAAGGACCGGTTGATCTCCGGTCTGCAAGAGGAGGCCGCCTGATGGACTTCAACGACACCCCCGAACAGGCCGCGTTCCGCAGCGAGGTCCGCGCCTGGCTTGCCGCCAACGCCGAACCGCGGAGGGACCGGCCCAGCGTCAGCCGCAGGCTCGACGCCGAGGAAGGCATCATCCTCGCCAAGAAGTGGCAGAACACGAAGGCGGCGGCCGGCTACGCCTGCCGCCACTGGCCGATCGAGCACGGCGGCCAGGGCCGGCCGATGATCGAGTCGATCATCTACGACCAGGAGGAGGCCGGCTTCGACGTCCCGAGCGGTTTCTTCGGCATCGGGCTCGGCATGTGCGGCCCCGTCATGGCGAAGTACGCCACGAGGGAGCAGCAGGAACGCTACCTGCCGCCGATGATCCGCGGCCAGGAGGTCTGGTGCCAGTTGTTCTCCGAGCCCGCGGCCGGCTCCGACGTCGCCGGTCTGCGGACCCGCTGCCACCGCGACGGCGACGACTGGGTGGTCAACGGCCAGAAGGTCTGGACCTCGGGCGCCCACTACTCCGACTACGGCATCCTGGTCGCCCGCCACGATTCGTCCCTGCCCAAGCACAAGGGCCTGACCTTCTTCTTCATCGACATGAAGTCGCCGGGAATCGACATCAAGCCGATCAGGCAGATCAACGGAGGTTCGAACTTCAACGAGGTCTTCTTCACCAACGTCCGCGTACCCGACAGCCAGCGGCTGGGCGCCATCGGCGAGGGCTGGCAGGTGGCCATCGCGACCCTGATGAACGAGCGCCTGGCGGTCGGCGACGCGCCCCCGCCCGACTTCCGCGAAGTGATGAAGCTGGCCGCGAGCTGCCTGCTCGACGGCAGGCCTGCGCTCGAGGACTCGGCCGTCCGCGAGAAGATCGCCGACTGGTACGTCGAGTCCATGGGCATGAAGCACACCAAGGCGCGCACGCTGACCGCACTCTCGCAGGGCAAGGTCCCCGGCCCCGAGAACTCCATCGGGAAGGTCGTCTCCGCTTCCAAGCTGCAGAACGTCTCTTCCTTCGGCACCGACCTCATGGACATGGGCGGCGTCATCACCGACCCGTCCCTGATGCCGTCATCGGCCCTGTTCCAGCAGTCCTACCTCTACGCCCCCGGCCTCCGAATCGCCGGCGGCACCGACGAGATCCTCCGCAACATCATCGCCGAACGCGTCCTCGGCCTCCCCGGCGAAATCCGCGTCGACCGCGACGTGCCCTACAGCGACATCCCGACGGGAAACTGAGGGGCACTGGCGAGGCCGGGATCTCGGGGGCGCGCGCCATCTCTGCCAACCTGTGCGCGAACTCCGCGATGGCTGTGGGGAGGCGTCGTCGCGGGAGCAGTGGAATGAACTCGGCCATTCGCACCTTGCCCGGGAGGCCGGAACCCGTACTGAACGCAAGGTCGGGAGTGCCGCGTTCGCGGCCAACTGCCTCGCCAACTTCTTCAACGATCGCCAGACCGGGGATGCGGGCAGGTTGGTGCGCGCCGGGGAGCGACCGCGACCGGCGCACCTCCTGGCTGCGGCGCGCACCCCCGCTTTCCCAGTCCGCGCCCAGAGGTGTGCCGTGGGAAGCCGCGCTGTACTGCTTGGTCGTCGACGTGCGCTGGCAGCGGCGACCGGGATACCGTAGGTCAGGCAACGGACATCATCCCGGTTACCCTGATCGGAACGATGGACATCGGTGCCTGGCGGAAGGCCGAGGCGCTTGGTGAAAGGCCGAGATGGTGCTCAACCTGATCGACACGGTTCTGGCCTCGATCAGATATCTGGCCGTAGCGACAGGCGCGGCGGTGCTGGCGGCACGCTACGTCAAGAGACACTGGGTCAAGAGTCGAACGCGCCGCACCGGTCAGCGTCAGCTCTCGTTGGCGAGTTTGCGGAAGTACTCGTCGACGAGTTCGCGGTAGCCGGCGGGGACCTGGTCGGAGTTGCCGAGGTAGACACGTTCGGTGTCGGCGCCGCGCAGTTCGCGCCACAGGCGGTACTCGAACTGACGGAGGCCTTCGACGATGTCGCGGCGCAGTGAGTCGAGAGCCAGCGGATCCCTGTTGAGGCCGAGCAGGTTCAGGTTTCCCAACTGACCCAGGAGTCGATCCAGGTCGGAGGTGTCCATTCCCTCGCGTCGGAGTTCCGTTCTCAGGGCGTTCAGGTCCTGCCGGCGCTGATTCAGCTCGCGTTCGGCCTGCCGCAGATCCTCGGCGGTGAAGATCCCGGGCTGGTAGTAGCCGCCGGTGCCTGATCCGTACTGGCTGGGACGACCCCAATCCCTGCCTCCGCCCTCCTGGTTGCGCGCACCGCCCCCCTCCGAGGCATCAGCCGGCCGGCCGCCTTCCAGGTTGCCGCCCTGCTGCTGTTGGCCGCCGGCCTGCTCGCCGCCCTGCTGCTCGCCCCGCGGACCGGAACTCTGGCCGAGCCGGGCGCCCGCTTCGGCCCGGTCACGCAGACGGGACTCGAACGAGGACATGTTCTCCACCAGATCCCGGGCCTGCTCCAGCATCCGGTCCCGACGATCGCCTCCCCCTTCGCCGACACTGGACCTTGCCTCGGCGATCCGTTCCGCGACTTCCTCGATGTCCTGCCGGATCTGACCCTCGAACAGGCGCGCGAACTCCGGATCCCGGCCGGCAAGCACACCCTTGGAGTAGCGGATCTTCTCCTTCAACTGCTCGTCGCGGATCACTTCCGCCGACGCCTGCAGCTTGCGCGCCGCCTCGGGCTGCTCTTCCCGGGCGCTCCTCGTCATCCGGTTGAGCTGGGCCTCCAGACCGCCGACCTCGTCGGTCAGGCGGTCCTTGCGCTCCATGATCCGCTCGATCAGTTCCGAACGCTCCTGCGCCGTGAGATTGCTCCGTCTGCTGCCGTCTTCCCCCTGCTGTCCCGCCAGCTCTTCGACCTGCTCCTCGATCCGGCTCTGCATCTGCGAGACGCGCTCGGCGCGCTGCTGCAGTTCCTCCATGTCCCGACCGAGCTGCTGACGGCGGTTTCGGTCCAGCAGGCGGCGTGCGTCGCGCAGCTTGTCGAGGGCTGCGACGCCCTGCGCCCCGGCCGTCGACCGGGAACCGGAGGCGCCGGCCTGGGAGCGCTTCATCTGCTCGACCGCTTCCCGCAAGGCCTGGGTCGTCTGCTGGAAGTCGGAACGCTGCTGCTCGCGCGCCAACCGTTCCAGCCGCCGCGCCAGCTCCTCGGTCTCGTCGATCAGCTGCTGCTGACTGCCGCCGCCTCCGCCGCCCTGCTGCTGGCGCCCTCGCAGCCGGTTCTGGCGTTCATTCTCGCGCTGCTGGCGGCGTGCCAGCTCGCGCAGCTTCTGCATCAGTTCGTCGATCTCGGCCTGCGTCTGCTCCGCTTCGCCGCGCTGCACCGTCTCGTACTGATTGCGCAGCTTGTCGAGCTCCAGCTCGAACAGGTCGGCAAGGTCCTCCGAGAGCTGCTGCTGGTTCCCGCCGCCTCCGCCGCCCTGCTGGAACGAGACCGTCAGCTCGCGGAACGCCGATTCCGCGCGCTGCAGCGAGGCCAGGGCCTGCTTCTCCACCGTCATCGCGTCCTCGGGCCGTTCCGCCTCGAGCTCCCTCTGTGCTGCCGCCATCTCCGTCGCAGCCTGCTGAAGGAACTCGATGATCCGGGAGAACTCCTCGTCCCCGAGCAACTGCTGGCCGCGGTTGCCCATCCGAGTGATCAGAGAGCCGACCTGGTCCCGCAGCCGCCCCTGCATCAGGGCGACCGTGGTCAGGTTCTCGGACAGATCCCGGTCCGAGTACTCCTCCGCGTCTCTCACGAGACGGAAGGTGGCGGAGATGATCATCTTCTGCTGCACGGACAGCGTGCTGTCGAAGCCGCCTCCGCCCATGCCGCCGCCGCTCCCCTGCTCGGCACGCCTGTACGTCCGGTCGAACGGCCTGATCTCCAGGAAGAAGATGTCGCTGATCACCGGCTTCGAACGGCCGCGATCCCAGGCTTCCGCGTAGTACGAGATCGAATCTCCGATCTCGAGGTCCAGCTCTTCCAGGAACAGCGTGTGTCCGGCGCTGACCTTCTTCATCGAGGACCGGCTGTGCAGCAGGTCCACTGCCGTCTCCTCGCCGCCGTTGATCGAGTGGCGAATCCCCAGGCGGCTCACGCCGTAGTCGTCCTCGGCTTCCACCTGCACGAACACCTCGTCCACCAGGGTCACCCGGATGTCCCGGCCGGGATCGGTGAAACGGACGATCGGCGGCTGGTCCTCCAGCGCGGTGATCATGTACTCCGCCGACGCCCGATGCCAGCGCCCGTCGTCGTCCATCAACTCGATGCGGTAGTACGTGTTGCCGCTGATCCGGTAGGCCCCTGTCAGCCGCCCGTCATCCCCGAGGCCGAGGTCGACCGGCTCTTCGCCCTCGATCAGAAGCCGCCCTTCCGGCACTTCGAAGATCGGCAGAACGCTGAACAGGACCCGGGTCCCCTCGAGCACCGCGATGTCCCCCCCGTCCTCGACCGTCCGGTCGGACAGGCCGCTGTAGTCGGGGAACCGGTACAGCAGGTCGATCTGCTCCACGTAGGGCAGGTCCTTGACCCGAATACGGTAGATCGGCGAGCGCACCCCGGACGCATCCACGTAGTAGTCCGTGTCCTCCCGCAGGTTCAGGGCGATGAAATCGTGCGTGGCCCGCAGCTCGCCGATCATCAGTTCGGCATCGACGTCAACGTCCTGGTTCACGCGGTTCATCGGCCACTGCTGCCATTCGCCATGCGGGTCGCCGCTTGCGTCCAGCGGGCGGAGCCCGACCTCGACGAGATCCGGATCGAAGCCCAGAACGGCCGCGGTGATCAGCTGGTCCGATCCGCGCGCCACCGTCACGTTGCCGGGTCCGACACGCAGCTGGTAGGGGTTGTCCGCCGCGGCCGCCTTCCAGGGCGTGAACAGCAGCATGGCGCCGTGCTGCAGGAACGCCGGACTGAGCAGGACCGCGGCCATGCCGGCGCCCGCCACGCCCGCCAGGGCGACCGAGAAGCGGCGCAGCGGTCCGCGCTCGATCCGGGCGGCGAAGCCGGTGTCCTGGCAGCGCTCGATCGCTTCTTCCAGAACCCGTCGCTGGAGCTCGGGCGACACCCGCTCGACATCGCGGGGCGACGCCTGCCGCACCGGTCCGAGTTCGACGGCACTCAGCACCGAGGCCTTGAGTGCCGGCTCGTGCTCTTCGACGTACAGAGCCACCTGCTGTCTGGACACGCGCTGAGCCAGGGGCGCCACCAGCAGCCGGACGGCAAGCGCGCCCAGGGCCACCCAGGTCAGCCAGCGGAAGACCTGAACCGCCCCCTCGCTGTAGAGGAAGTAGTCCATGCCCCACACGGACACGGCGAAGGCGGCGAATCCGGCCAGCGTCAGCATGACGAGGCCGCGCAGGGCCACCTTCGCGCGCCACCGCGCCCGGACGCGCCGGATCACGCTCATCAGCTCGCCGTAGGTCGGGTCGTGGATGGGATCGAAATGGGCTGCCATCACGTCTCCTCGCCGGTGGGATTCCATGCTGTCACGACTGGCGCTGCGCCGGCGCGTCGACGGCGATTGCCGAGCAGGCCCTCGGCCGCCAGAAACGCCGCGGCGGCGGCGATCAGGTACCACCACAGGCGCTGCCGCTGCTCCCGCTCCTCGGGCGTTGAAGGGCTCGCCGGGGAAGCCTGATCCCCGACCGCGTGTTCCGGTCGGATGCGGGACAGGAACTCGTCGACGTCGAGGCCCCCCAGGTCCGACTCCGAGACCGGCACGTTGGCTGCCAGCGTCAGGCGCTCGGCGGCGACATCCGCCCTGACCTCCCGAAAGTCGTAGAAGCCCGGTTCGTCCACATCGAGGAGAAGGTCGCCGCCTGTATCGAGGCGGCGTTCCCTGCCGGACGGAGCGACCGACATGTAGCCGTCGCCCTCGCCTCCCGCTGTCCAGGGCAACTCGACCGAGGCGACTTCGCCCACTCGGTACCACGAACGGGGCAACGAGTAGCCGGCCAGGTACTGCACCGAACGGTGCACGAAGGGAAGGAACACGGCCTGCAGCGGCAGCGTGTTCCAGAAGGTGTCGAACGATGTGGGGAGCACCAGGACGCGCCCGCCGACGCCAGGCCCGGTTTCGGAGTCGCCGGCAGCCTCGTCCTGCGTCCGCGCGGGCATCAGGTCGAGCAGCGCCGGCGCGCCGTCGTCGAACAGGGCGATCGGAAGCGCGCCTTCGGGTGTCTCCAGCAGGTGGTAGCGGAAGAACGACGCCGCCGAGAAGTCGCCGCTTCTCGCCGCCGCAAAGACGTCGAACACCGGGTGGCCGGTATCGAACCAGGCCAGGGAACCGGGCGTGCCGGACAGCCGGTCCACCTGTCGGAGGCTCTCGACTCCGAACTCCCCGAGCAGGTTCGACGCCCTGTCCAGACCGCGCTCCACCGCGAGCAGCAGGCCGCCGCCCTCGTGGACGAAGCGAACCACCGCCGCGGCTGCCGCGGACGGAAGCTGCCCTGCCGCGTCGTTGATCACGACCACGGACTTGCCTGCCAGCACCGCCGGTTCAAGACCGGAAGCCTGGACCCGGTCGACCCTCAGGAACGGTCGGCGGCCGAGCGACAGCGCCTCCTCGAGGTAGCGGCCGCGTCGCCGGTCGGCGCCGGGCTCGACGACCAGCACGCCGACCTCGTGCGCGGGAGACAGCACGAAGTGGAACTCGTTGTCCGTATCGAGAGGGTCCTCGCGGAGCCGCACCGTGCCCCGGGTGGTGCGCTCGCGCTCCAGCACCTCGGGCGCGAAAGCGACCGTGGCCGACGAGTCGAGCGGCAGCTCCACGGCCCGGGTCTGGATGACCTCGCCGTCGAAGAGCAGGTCGACTTCCGCCCGCAGGGATCCGGCCGGTCGATCCTGGTCGGACGGGCCGCCGACACCCTGATAGCTGACGCGCGCCGCGATGCCGACCCGTTCCCGGTCGCCGGCTCCGGCTTCGCTGGAAGGCACACGCGTGTGGTCGAGCACGACGTCGGTCACGGCGGCATTGCCTTCGCCGTCTTCGTCCGAACGAACGTCGACGACACGCAATTCGACGCCCCGAGGCAGGGACGCCGCGTTGTCCGGCGCCCAGGAGGAGCGCTGGAAGTCGCTGACGATCACGAGTTCCCGCGCGGCGAGGCTTCCCGCGTCCGCCAGCACGCCGCGAGCCGCCTGGATGGCGGGCAGCAGGGACGTGGCGTGCGGAACGGGTTCCGTGTCCCTCGCCAACCTCGCCAGCAGGTCCCGGTTCGAGGTCGGATCAGCCACCATCTCCGCCCGGTCCGAGTACACGATCAGGGTGCCGCGATCTTCCGTCCCGAGCCCGGCGAACGCCGCCGCCGCCGCCGCGGATGCTCGCTGCCACCTGCCGCCGAAGCCCATGCTGAACGAGTTGTCCAGCAGCACGACGGTCAGCCGGCTGGCCGCTGCCGTGTTGTCCGCCGCGTCGCTCCGGAACAGGGGCCGCGCAAAGGCCAGCGCCAGGAGCGCCAGCGCCAGGCAGCGCAGAGCCAGCAGCAGAAGATCGCGCAGCCGACGCCGGCGCACGGATCGGTAGGGCGCCCTGGAAATGAACATCAGCGACGGAAACGCGACCACCCGGCTGCGGTGCCGCAGACGCAGGTGGATGATCACGGGCACCGCGACGGCGGCCAGGCCGAGCAGGAAGAGAGGCGCCAGCAGTCCCACCGGTCACCTCGCCTTCATCGCGTACAGGCGCGCCGACAGGTAGCTGTACAGCGCCGCGTCCAGAGGTTGCGAGGTGTCCACCAGCGTGTAGTCGATTCCAGCCTCGGTCAGGGACCGATCGAGGGTCCGGGTGTGCTCGCGAATCAGATCCAGATACTGGTCCCGGAGCACGTCCGGCATCACCGCCTGTCTGGCGCCGGTTTCCAGGTCGCGCAGGTCCAGCTCGCCTTCGAACTCGAAGCGGAGTTCGGCCGGATCGAGCAGGTGGAAGAGGATGACGTCGCTGCCCTTGTGCCGAAACCCTGCCGCCGTCCGGATCACCGTCTCGGGATCCTCGTAGAAGTCCGAAACGAGAACGACCATGCTCCGCCGGCGCACCGAGTCCACCACTTCGAGGAGCGGTTCACGCAGGCTGCCTCCCCCGCCCGGCTCGACGCGGTCGATCGTGTGCAGGACGACCTGCAGATGCTTGGCTGCCGGCGGAACGAAGTCGACTACCTTGTTGTCGAAGGTCACCAGGCCGATGCGGTCCTTCTGCCTGGACGCGAAGTAGCCGAGGCACGCGGCCAGGTAACGCCCGTAGTCCAGCTTGGTCAGCGCTCCGGTGCCGAAGTCCATCGAGCGGGAAACGTCGAGCGCGATGGTCAGGTTGGTGTTCGTGTCCGCCTCGAACTCCTTCACGAAGAAGCGGTCCGTGCGGCAGAAGAGCTTCCAGTCGACGCGGCGGATGTCGTCGCCGGGCTGGTAGGCGCGGTACTCGGCGAAGTCCATGGAACGTCCCAGGAACGGCGAGCGGTGGAGACCGCTGACGAAGCCCTCCACCACCGTCCTGGCGAGCAGGTCCAGACTGCTGATGCGACTCAGCGTCCGGGTGTCGACGAACCGGCCGTATCTCATCCCCGCTCGCCGCGTCAGCTCATCCCGCTTGCCGTCACCGGCGCCAGTTCCAGCAGGCGGGAGACAATCTGGTCGGTCGTGATGCGCTCCGACTCGGCATGGAAGTTGGTCAGGATGCGGTGCCGCATGACCGGCGCCGCCAGGGCCCGGACGTCCTCGTGCGCGACGTGGTAGCGGCCATCCATGAGCGCCTTGGCCTTGGCGCCGAGCACCATGAACTGGGCCGCGCGGACGCTGGCGCCGTACTGCACCCACCGGTTCACGAAGTCCGGCGCTTCGGGCGTGTCGGGCCGGGTCATCCGCACCAGGTGGACGGCGTAGCGAAGGATCGGATCGGCGATCGGCACCCGCCTCACCAGACGGTGGAACGCGCGCAGATCGGCGCCCGTGACGTGGGTCTCCAGCGTGAACTCGCGCACGGTGGTCGTCGCGTCGACGATCTCCATCTCCTCGTCCTCGGGCAGATGGTCGATGACGATGTTGAACATGAAACGGTCGAGCTGGGCCTCCGGCAACGGATAGGTACCTTCCAGCTCGATCGGGTTCTGGGTCGCGAACACGAAGAACGGCTGCTGCAGGTCGTAGGTCCGGCCCTGCACGGTGACCCGGTGCTCCTGCATCGCTTCGAGAAGGGCCGCCTGGGTCTTTGGCGGCGTCCGGTTGATCTCGTCCGCGAGCACGATCTGGGCGAAGATCGGCCCCTGCATGAAGACCATTTCGCGCCTGCCGGTTTCGTGGTCCTCCTGGATGATGTCCGTGCCGGTGATGTCGCTCGGCATCAGGTCGGGCGTGAACTGGATGCGGCTGAAATCGAGATCCAGAATCCGGGCCACGGTCTGAACGATCAGGGTCTTGGCCAGACCCGGCACCCCGGTCAGGATGCTGTTGCCGCCGACGAAGAGCGTCATCAGCACCTGTCCCAGCACGTCTTCCTGACCGACGATCTGCTTGGCGAGCTGGGTCATGATCTGCTCCCTGCCCGCCGCCAGCCGCGCCGCCAGTTCCACGTCGCTCTCGCTGGTCAGGCCCCGGGCGCCGGGCGCGCCGTCGGCCGTTTGTTCGAGGGTGTCGTTCATCGAGTTCTCCATGGTTCGGGGTGCCGCAAGGCGCCTTCGGAATCCGAGGACGCCTCAGTGAGTCATGCCGTAGATCAGGTAGTTCACACCCAGCTTGAACCCCTTCCGGGTGATATCCACCGGGTAGACGGCGTGCTCCGACCATTCCCAGAAATCGCCGATGTCCATGTTGTAGTTGATGGCGATCATCAGCCGCCGGGCGGGATCGTTGTCCTCGAACACGCCGTAGATCTTTCCCCGCACGGGAAAGACGCCGGGAAGGTCGAGGTCGAAGTCGAGATCCTCGAGACGGAAGAAGGACCGGAAGACCGGATGATCGACGGTCATCGGAACCAGTTCGTACTCGGGCAGCAGCCGCCCCATCTGCCGCTCGACGTTCTCCCAGTAGATCGGGTAGCCGGGTCTGTCGAAGATGTCGTCGACGACAAGGAAACCGCCCTTGAGCAGATAGGAGCGGAGATTCCCGAGTTCCTCCTCGGTCGGATTCCAGAACCCCGCCTCGCAGAGATAGGCCCAGGGATGCTCGAAGAGGCGCGGATCGGTCAACTCGATCACGTTGCTGCCGTCGGTGAACACGTCGATGTGAGTCATCTCCTCGACGATCCGGGTGAAGTTGCGCTCGGCGTCCGGATAGTCGTGGTTCCACTTGAGATCCAGGCCCCACATGAACGGACCGCTGCCCCAGCGCGTGGGCTCGAACCTGATCCGGGCGAAGGTGAAGCCGCCGGAATAGGGGAACGACGGCGTCTCCACGTTCGGCGCCTGCCAGAAGTCGTCGCGGGCGAACAGGGCGGCGCCTGCCAGCCCGGCGATTGCGGCAACCGCGACGAATGCGACGAGTCCAGAGCGCCCGGAGCGCCCGTTCCGGAAGCGGCTCACGAGCCCTCCCCCACCAGTTCGAGCAGAAGTTCCTGCGCCGGGTCGTAGCCGGGCGCCACCTCGAGCGCCCGCAGCGCCGTCCGGCGCGCTTGCGCCGGCTGACCCGCATGACGCTGGGCCCGCGCCAGTTCGTGAAGCGCGACCGCGCGATCCGGCGGGTCGAGCGCCACCAGGGCGGCGCGTTCACGCACGGCGAGCTCGAAGCGGCCGGAGGCGGAGGCGAGTTCGGCGAGACGGCGATGGACACCGGGATCGTACGGCGAGATGTAGAGCGCCCGCTCCAGGATCTTCGCTTCCTGCTCGTCGTGGCCGGCGCCCTCGAGCAACCCGGCAAGAGCCAGATGCTCATCCCATGCCATCTCGTTGCTTGCCACCAGCGTCATGAGCGCCTCGATCGCCTCGTCCTCGCGTTCCTGTTGCCGGTAGATCTCGGCCAGCAGAGTGTAGGCGTTCCCGGCACCGACGTACTCGGGAAACAGGGCGCGACCGCGAGCAAGCGGTTTCTCCGCCTCGGCGAAGCGCTCTTCCCGGAACAGCGCGTAGCCGTAGGTCATCTGGATTCTGAAATCGTCCGGGTTTTCCCTCGCCGCCCGCGCCAGCGTTTCGAGATCCGGTTCACGGCGCTCGAACGGGTTTCGCGTCGGGGCGCGGGACGGCCCTCCTTCGCCGGCGGTCTGCTCTTCCTCGTCAGCATCCGGCGGCGCATCGCCCAGGGACGCCATGGCGCCGCCGAAGCGCGCGCGCAGATGGCGGAAGAACCGTTCGTCGAAGTCGTCGAGAGAAAGAGACATCGCGTCGTGGAAGACCTCCTCCGTGCTCCTTCCGTCGCGATAGCCCGCAAGCATCTCGAGAATCGCCTCGAAGCCGTGGTTCTCCTCGATCCAGTCGCTGATCAGTGACGCCTGGTAGTAGGACAGCGCGATCTGGTTGGGGAACTTCGGGCGCACGAAACCATCGTTGATCTCGGCAATGCCCAGCAACTCGTCGTCGCGCAGTGCAGTGAGGAAGCCCACCTGCACGTCGTCTCCCCAGCCGGGCCGCGCTCGCCGCTCCTCGAACACGGACAGACCCTCGGTCAACCAGCGGGGGATCTTCGAGTCCGTGGCGAGCAGAGTGAACGTGTGGGCGATCTCGTGCCAGAGAGTGCTCCCCCAGTTGAAATGGCCGACCTGGCGCGCCGACGGCGAGTCGAGAGCGATCACCGGGCCGAAGCAGACGCCGAGAGCGCCCAGCCCGGCCAGCCCGACCGTGCGCACCGAGAAGTCGGCGTGCGACGGATAGACCTCCACCCGAATCGGCGCCGGAGGCTCGAAGCGATAGCGCTTCGCGAGCGTCGTCCACGCCTCCTCCGCCAGCTCGACCATGTAGGGCGCCAGCAGGTCGGCTTCGCTGTCGTGGATGTGGAATTCGAAGTGCTCGCTTTCCACCTTCCGATAGTCGCCGAAGGTGTCGAGCAGGTCGAGCGTGTTCTTGGTCCAGACGTTGTACGGGTCGCCCGCGAACGACGTCTCGAGGTTGGTGCGTCCCGCCTCGATCTCGCCCAGCCGGAGCTGGTTCATGCCCAGCAGTCCGTGGCCGCGCCAGGACTTCGGATCGATGCGCACGGCCTCCGCGGCGAAGTCGCGCGCCTGAGGGTAGAGGCGGTTGTCGACGCTGGCGTCGGCAAGATCGTTGAACAGTTCGGCGTAGCGGGGATTGTCGGCGAGTACACCGTCGCGAAGACGCTCGAACTCCTCGCCGCGACCTTCGAGAAAAGCGACCGCGGCGAGCAGGGTCCGGGCCGCGAACGAACCCGGATCGACCTCCAGGGCCTTCTCGGCCTGCGTTCGGGCCTCCCCGAACCGCTCGGCCTGGAACCGGAGCCGGGCCTGGAACACGAGCGCCGGAATCAGGTTCGGGTTGACCTCCAGGGCGGAGTCGAGAACGGCCTGGGCGCGCGGGTCGCCGTCGAATCGCATGGTCCGGGCCATCGCCAGCAGCGCTTCCGGATGGCGCGGGTTGGAGCGCAGCACGTCGCCAAGCGCCGAACGGGCCTGGGCGCTGTCGTACTTCTCGAGGAACAGCTCGCCGATCCGGATGCGAGGCGCCGGCCAGGAGGGGGCAAGCGCCGCCGCTTCGTCGTAGGCGCGCAGCGCGTCCTTGAAGAGCTCCGGATCGTCGCGCCCCAGCAATCGGCAGGCCTGCCCGACGGCAACCAGCTCCTCGGCCGTGTTGGCGGCGCCCCGGTTGTAGGCGTCGATCATCCCGTAGAAATCGCTCGTCGCCGCTTCGATCTCGCCGCGTTCCCAGGCCAGCAGAGCGAGTTCGAACGAAGCGACCAGGGCTTCCGCGCCCCGCGCGGCCCGCGCTTCCTCGAAGGACCGCCGGGCCGCCTCCCGATCGCCTCCGAGCAGCGCCACCCTGCCGCGCAGCACGCCGAGACCGAGGGCCGCGGCATCGACGCCTTCGAACGCGGCCTCGGCCTCGTCGTGGCGGCCGGTCGAGATCAGCGCCTCCACGCGCAGCCTCAGCGCCCGCGCATCGCCCGCCTCGCCTTCCCGGGCGTCGAGCTGCTCCACAGCCTCCTCGTAACGGCCGGTCAGGATCCACTGCTCGATCTCGTCCAGCGAGACCGGGCCGTCCTGGGCGGCGGCTGGCGCAAGGTACAGCGACGCCGCCAGGACGGCGGCCAGCGGCCCGATCCAGCGGCCCGGATGCGCCGGGTCGGGCCCGACGCCGAACGCGTGGCGGCGCGCCCAACCGACCGTTCGCCGGTTCGGAACGTCCCGGCTCGGAGGGCCGTCGACCGGCTGACGCCTCGCGTTCATCGGTCCCGGGCTCCGGCGGCGCCGTCGGAGCCTTCGTCCTCACCGCGTACGTCATCCTCCTGCCCATCATCCCCCTGCGCATCATCCTCGCCGGCCGCCTGCAGCTCCCGATCAAGCAGCGCGAGCTCCACCATCAGCTCCTGGAGTTCGCCGAAGTAGACCTCCTCGTCGAGCGCCTCCCGCTGCAGCCGGAGTTCGTCGATCCGGCGCTCGAGCTCGCCGCGGCGCTCGACCAGCCGGCGGGCTTCCTCCGTCCGCACTGCGGGAAGCGGCTCCTCGCCCAGGAGGACAAGACTCGCAAGCCTTCCGTCGACCGCTCCTCCGGCATCGACGCCCGCGGGCTCCAGGCTTCCCTCGCCGTCGCCGTTGTCGTCGAGAAGCGCATGCTCGGTCCGGATCTGGCCGGCCTGCCGGTAGTGGCGCTCGACCTCGCGTCGAGCGAAGTCGAAGGCCTCCAGCGCGGACGTGCGGCCGTCCTTGTTCCGATCTCCCGCAGCGCCGTCGAAGGCCTCCGCGAGGTAGCCGCCGAACAGCGCCTCGTTGCCCTGCGCGCCGGACCTGGTGGCGGTGATCACCACCCGCCCCTCTCTCGCCAGGGGGGCGACAAAGCCGCCGGAGGCGGAACTCGCATTGATGAACACCAGGCGGCGATCCGCGAGCGGCTCGAGCGCCGCGGCGTACTGCTCTGCCACCAGGTCTCGCCCCGGCAGATTGAATCGCGGCGGCCCCGCCGACCCGCTGCCGTGCCCGAAGAGCACGATCCACACGTCGTCGCCGGCGCTCGACCGCATGCCGAGCGCCTCGATTTCCCGGAGCAGGTTCTCGCCCGTGGACCGGGCCCGGATTCGGTCCGGATCGAGCTCGGGATTCTCGCCCAGGTAGACGACGTTGTCCTCGCTCAGGCCCGCCTCGAGCGCGGCAACCACCACGCGCGTTGCCCAGGCGTGGAAGCGCTCCGTGTAGGCCTGCTCGCCGCCGACACCGGTCACCACCAGAAGGTGGCTCTCCGCTCCGAGCGGGGCGCCGGCAAGCGAACACGCGCATGCCGCGACCGCTGCCAGGCGCCTGCAGCCGGCGCGCCTGTGCCCGAGGCGCCTCATGCCAGCCCCAGACGGCGCCGAACCGCCCACTCCCCGCCCAGAAGCGCGACCAGCAGCAGGAACAGGATCGGCATGTCCCAGAGGTCACGGGCCTCGCGGACGGTGGTTCCTTCCCGGCTGACCGAGAGGTCCTCTACCAGGCTGTCCATCTCGTCCAGCCCGTACTGCCGGCCACCGGTCTCGCGGGCGATCCTCCTCAGGACCGAGTCCCGCCGGGCAGCACCGAAGAGTTCCTCGTTCAGCGTGTCGACAGCGAAGCCGGAAGCCGCGACACCCAGCAGCTGACCCTCCGACCGCGCGTCGACCTCGACCCGGTAGTGCCCCCGCTCGCCGGCCACGAACGTGCCGACGAACTCGCCGTCCCGTTCGACCGACCAGTCGAGCGGAACTTCGACCTCGTCGCCGGACGGCAGCTCGATCGCCGCCGTGACCTGTGCCCGGTTCACCTCCCGAAACGCCGCGTCGCGCACCATGGCGCGCAACGTCACGGTGCTGCCGGGCTCGAAGCGGTCCCGGTCCGTCTCGACGTCGACCTGGTCCGGAACGTAGGACACCAACCAGCGCAGCAACTGCCGCCAGAGCCGCTCGTGGGTCTGGTCCTCGAGGGGGATGTCGGCGCTCATCTGCCAGTGCCAGGAGTCGTGCGGCGTGAACGCGATCACCCGACCGCGGCCGATCCGATGATGCGCCAGGGCGATCAGCGGCTCGCGCATCATCGGACTCTCCGCCCTCAACAGCACCGTCGCACCGGCCTTCACTTCGGTTGCCCGCTGGTACGCCGAAAGCCGCGGCAAGGTCGGCCAGAGCTCGTTGGATTCGGTCCGGTCGTCGCGCAGCAGCGTTGCGGGATGGGCGCCTCCCTGAGGGGTCAACTCCAGTTGCAGGTCATGGATCAGCTCGGGGCGGCCCTCGCCGGACGCGGCTTCCACCTCGTAGAGGACGAGCGGCGACAGCTCCGCGATCGGGGTGCCGGCGAAACCGCCCTCCGAGAACGAGCGGCGGCTGCCGAGCAGCAGCACGCCGCCCCCCCGCCGGGCGGCGAAGTCGACCAGCATCCGCATCTGGTCGTGGGTGAAGAAGCTCGCCTCCATGCTGCCCAGAATGACGCCCTGGTACTCGAACAGGTCCTCGCGTCGGTTCGGAAAGCCGTCGAAACGCTTCGTGTCCTCGTCGAAGTTGATGCCGTAGAACTTGTTCGCCGCCTGGCGCGTCATGGACACGACGTGGAGGTTCTCGTCGAACTGGACCGCGCGCCGCAGGAATTTCGACTCGTCGCGCGGTTCGCCCTCGAAGAAGAAGATCCTCTCCTTTCTGTTCGTCACTTCGACCAGGGCGATCCGCTCGTTGTTGAGCGTCAGTTCCTCGCCCGGCTGGTCTGCCACTCGAAAACGGAACTCCCGCGCCCCCTCGTCGCTGGCCGCGAACGTCACCCGGGCCGTGACCGCCGAGCTCCGGCGCGGGAAGGCTACCGATTCGACATTCACGATGCGGCCGTCGTCCTCGACTTCGAGGTTCACGCTGCGGCCGCCGAACCCGGTCTGGCTCAGGGTGACCTCGACCTCAACCGTGGATCCCTGGAGCACGCGCCTGGGGGCGACCACCCGCGACACCTCGATGTCCTTCTCCAGACCCTGCCGCCCGAGGCCGATCGCGTGTACCGGCGTCGCGGCGGCCTTGAGCGCCAGCAGGGCGTCGCCGAGTTCGGCCGGCGCCGAGTCCGCGCCGTCGGAGAGCAGGACAACGCCGGAAAGAGGCAGTCCGGCCAGCTCGTCCGAGGCCGCGATCAGCGCCGCGCCGATCCGGCTGTCGGCGCGGTCGAACCGGAGCTGGTCGATCGACTCGATCCGCTCGGCGCCGCGGCCGAAGGCCAGCTGGCGCACCTGAAAGCGCTCCTCGAGGAGCTGAAGCAACGAACCCGGCGCCCCGGAGAGCGCCTCCCGGACCGCTCCGCCCCGGGTGCCGTCCTCGGCAGCGTCCTCGTCCGGCATCGCCATGCTGCCCGAGTCGTCGATCAGCAGGCCCACGAAGGACTCCTGCGGCACCACGGTCGACAGCACCAGGGCCGGCTGCAGCAGGCAGAGAACCAGCACTGCGATGGACAGGGAGCGCAGAGTCGGCGGCAACCAGCGGTAGCGCGCTCGGCCGTCCCCGGTTCCGGGACGCAGCCGCCGGTAGGTGAAGGCAGCGAACACGAGCGCGACGCCGGCAAGCAGCGCCGCAACCTGCATCCAGCCGGACGCGGCGAGGGCGAACCGGCCCTCGTCGAACACGGCCGGCCGGTACTTGAACAGGAACTCGAAAAGACCAGCCATGGAAACCAGAACGGGGAAGCGGGCAGCGGGACGTCGCGGCGTCAGTGCGACATGGCGTAGACGACGAAGTTGACTCCCATCTGGTACGCGTAATGCGAGAACCGCACCGGGTACCACTCGTCTTCCGCCCACTCCCAAGCGTCGCCCAGGTCGGTGTTCCAGTTGATCACCACCATCAGACGGCCATGGTCGTCGAACACGCCGCGCACGTGCGGCGTGTAGCCGTCCTGCTCCCAGGTCGGGCCGCCGTAACGACCCTGGCCCACGTTTGGTACCTGAAGAATCTCCTCGACATCGTAGAAGCAGTGGAAGATCGGATGGTCCAGGGGAATCTCGACGATCGGATGCTCCGGCAGCAGGAGCGACAGCTCGCGCTCCAGGTTCGCCCACTCCCAACTGCCCCAGAAGTCGTCGATGACCCAGAAGCCGCCGGCCAGCAGGTGCCTCCGCAGATCGTCCCGTTCGTCAGGACTCAGCATCATGTAGCCGACCTCCACCGAGTAGAGGAAGGGGAAGCGGAAGAGGTTCTCGTCCGTGGCCACGATCGCATTGTCGTAGTCGTAGGCGTCGAGCTGATCCAGCAGCCGCTTCAGGCCGACCATGAACTGGCGGTCGGCCTTCGGGAAATCGACCGACCAGCTGCCGCCGCCCATGTAGGTCCTGCCGCTGTACGCCAGGCGGGTGAAGTAGAACTCGCGCAGCACCTCATCCGGCCCGACCGGCCGCGGCAGGTAGCGCTCGAACATCCGCATCGCCTGGGGCGGCAGAGAGCGGCGGTAGCGGTTGCGGGGGTCGCGCCGATCGTCGGCGGCGCCGATCTGCGGACCCGGCTCGGGCGCCGGACCTCTGGCAAGCAGGCCGGCGCCGGCCGCTGCCGCGAGAGCAGCGGCAACGACCAGAAACGCTGTTCGCCGGTTCGGCACGGCAGGATGGTACCGGAAACCCGTGGCCGCCGACTTCGCCCGCCGCGGCCCGCGCGTTCCGCGATGCCGCAGTCCGCGATGCAGTCAATCCGCGGTGCAGGGCGGGCCTTCTGCCGCGGGGGCCGCAGGAGGCCTCGCGCCGCCTGCGCTGCCCGATCAGCGCTCGATCGCGTCCCAGACGCCCGGCAGCACCTCCACTCCAGTCAGGGACTCGACCAGGGTGAAGATCAGATCGTCCTCGTCGGCGCCGAGCTGCTCCGCCAGGTTCCGCATCACCTCGTCGATCGACGACACGAGCGCGCTGAACCGGAACTTCCAGATGCCGTCCTCCCTGACGAAGCGGTACTCCAGCTCGTCGATGCCGCCGCCAAGCGCAGGGTCCTCGAGGGACGCCCGGGTACGGGCGGCCGCCCAGGCCTCGTCACCCTCGATCCGCACCGAACCCACGGCGAGCTGCTCGATCGCGGCGGAGTTGATCCAGCCGATCTCCATCGCCCGAACGATGACGTCCGCGAGTTCCATCCCGGTCAATTCGGCCGCGTCGAACTGGTGCCGGAACGCCACGACCAGAAAACGGTCGACGAAGGTCCGCTGCCGTACGTCCTGCTCGGTTCCGTCCAGGACCAGGCGCTTCAGATCCCTGTAGTACTCATCGGTCGTCCGGTCGACCAGTGCCGCCGCCCGTTCGCCGTCTCCGGCCAGCAATGCCTGGCGATAGGCCTCGAAGGTCGCCCGTACCGCGGCTTCCACCTCCGCGTCGCCCCCTTCCGCGCCGGTCACCCGGGCAGTCGCCGGGCCAGGCGCTGGAATCGTCGGGGGAGTCGTCGGGGGAGGAACTGCCTGGATCGTCGGCGGCATGGGGGCCGGCGTCGTCGGCGGTGCGCACGCCGGCGCCGCCGCCGGCGCCGCGAACAGCCGAGCCAGGAACAGCAGGGCTGCCACCGGCGCCAGGCGGGCCTGCGCCACGGGCGCCGGAGCCGCGGCCGGCAACACCCCGATCTGCTCGAGAGCCGAGCCGATCACACGATCTGCCCTTGCCGCAGCAATCGGTTGACCGCCTTGAACCGTGGATGGTTCTTGTCGCGAGCAAGTTCGAAGGCGACCGATTCGTGGTTCGTGATCTGCGCTCCGGCCGAACCCATGCGATCGAGCGCGTGGCGCCGGTACTCCTCGCCCCGGGAACTCGTGCAGTCCCAGCAAACGTGCACGTCCGTGCCGCGAGAGACGAGATCGAGCACGGTCTGCACGACGCAGATATGAGCCTCGATCCCCGCCACGACGACCTGCAGTCCTGTCGGTTCGACACCGGGTCTCGCCGCCGCCAGGGCCTCTTCGAACGCGGGCTCGCCGCAACAGCCGAACGAGATCTTCTCCACCCGGCGCGTCCGCCTGCCTCCAGGATCCGTTTCCTCGATGACCGCCTCGAGTTCCTCGCGGGTAGAACCCAAGCCCTGCGGGTACTGCTCCGTGACGATCACCGGCAGGTCGAACATCCCGGCCAGCCGCAGCAACCGGGCCGTCCCGTCGAGGATCATCCGGGGCCTGTGCATCAGGTCAACGAGCCGGCCCTGCATGTCGATCACGAGAACGATGGCGCGCTCCCGGTCCAGGGTGACGGGCGCGGCCCAAGCGGGTGACGTCATGAGACGGTCTCCTGGCATTTCGGTCTCCAGCTGCTCCGGTCCCCGGACGTGGGCTTGATCGTGGTCTGGTGCAGTGTGGTCTGGTGCAGTGTGATCTGGTGCAGTGTGATCTGGTGCAACGGGTCGTTCCCGGATTTCGACGGCTGCCGACCGCCGTCTGACGGGCCTGTCTGACGGCCTACTGGATCAGATGGAGCGTGCGGCGCAACGCCTCCGTCGCTTGGCTGCCGGAGATCGCCGCCTCGGGCCGGCATTCCGAAGGCTCGGAGATCAGGCGGCAGCGGAGCGCTGCTTCGCACACGGCGTCCGTGTCGTTCGCCGGCGGTCCGCCGCCTTCCCCGACACAGGCCGCGCCCCGCCCCAGACGGCCCGGCAGGCGGAGCAGGGCGGCCAGTGCCGCACCGCGCCGCATGTAGTTGTCGGGAGCAAACTGCCGCAGCGTCGGATCGAGCGGCACCATGAGCCCCAGACTCAGGACACGGGCAATCTCCCGGCGCTGAGGATGCCCCACGATGTCACTGACGATCACCGTACCGCCGGCCGGTCCGGTCCGCACGCCCGCCACGAGCCAGTACGTCAGAGCTGCAAAGTCGCCCCGCAACAGGCTCGAGGCATCGAGCAGTTGCGCCACCCGGTCGGGCAGCAGCTTCGTGCGCCAGATGAACCGTGCCTCGGCGAGCGCCGCCGCGATCTCCGCGTTGTCCGGATGGAGTTCGGCGAGCCGCGCGTACAGATCCAGGCCGGCGCGCGTGTCGCCGCTCGCGACCTCCAGTGCCGCCTGCCGCTGCAGCAACTGCAGCGACGGCTCGCCGACGGCGATCAGCGCTCTCGTCGCTTCCAGCTCCGCCTGCGTGTTGCCGCGCGCTTGCGCCAGACGCCGCCGCAGGTCGATCGTCGCGGTGTCGTTCGGCGCCCACGCACGGAGCGTGGCCAGTGCCGCCGCGGCCTCTGCCAGGCGACCCTCTCCAACCGCGGCCCGCGCACGTTCACCGAGTCTCGCGATGGCCGCGGGCCGAAGGACGGGAGCCCGAGCCGCCGCCTCCTGGTCGAGCTCCGCGATCCCGAGGTAGGCATCGAAGGCAGTGACGGCATCGCCGAGAAGTTCGGCGGCCCGCGCGTAGACCAGCTGACCGGCGACGTAGTCGGACCGATCGGCCAGAGGTTCCTTCAGCAGCTCGACGACCCGCGCGGGTTCCCCTTCCGCAAGCGCCGTCTGCGCCAGCAGCACGGTGGCCGGCAGCAGGGTCGGATCAATGGCGAGCAGTGTCTCGGCGGCGGCTCGTGCGACCCGGGTCTCGCCCAGCCCGAGCGCTCTGGACGCGGACTGGAGTTCGTACCGGCTCTGCTCCGGGATGTTCCGCCCATGACCGAGCAGCGGATCGCGCAGGAAGGCGCGGACATGGTCGTCGACGTCGGCCCCGGGCGCCTGCGGCGGCACGTCAAGGGTCGAGCTGGTCGCGCAGGCCCCGACTCCCAGCGCTGCCATGATCAGCGCGGACAGCCCGCGGCGAGAGTCGTTCATGCCGGTGTCGCCGATGACTTCGCCGCGACATGGGCCGCGACGATTGCCGCCAGTGTTCTCTCCACGTCTCCTGGTCGCGAAACGTCGATCCAGCAGACGTCGGTCTCCCGCCGAAACCAGGTCTGCTGCCGCTTGGCGTAGCGGCGCGTGTTGCGGATGGTCTCTTCCAGGGCCTGCTCCAGTGTCGACTTCCCATCCAGGTGATCGGCGAACTGCCGGTAGCCGATAGCCTGACACGCCGGCAACTCGTGCCAGGAACGCCCGCACGCTGCACCCCCCGGCGCCTGCAGGCGCCTCACCTCGTCCAGCCAGCCGCGGTCCAGCATGTCTCTGGCCCGCGTCTCGATGGCATCGTACAGAAGCGCTCTCGGCAGGGTCAAACCGACCTTGAGTATCTGTCTGTCCAAGGCCAGTTCCGAGCCCTCGCGATGCCAGCTCGAGAGCGTCCGGCCTGTGAACCGGATCACTTCCAGCGCCCTCAGAACGCGCTGGGTGTCGCCGGCGGAAAGGCTGGCCGCACTCTCGGGATCGAGAGTGCGCAGCTCCTCGAACAACGCATCGAGACCCACGGAGCTCAACTCGTTCCGCAAGCCGGACCGCACCTCGAGAGGAACCGGCGGCACCGGAGCAAGACCCTCGAACAGCGCACGAAGGTAGAAACCCGCCCCGCCCACGAGGATCGGAAGACGTCCGCGGCCCTCGATCTCCTTCACGGCAGTTCGCGCGCGGCGTGCGAAGTCCCCCGCCGAGAAGGTCTGATGAGGTTCGAGCACGTCGACCAGGTGATGCCGGACGCGTGACCGCTCTCGCGGTCCCGGCTTGGCCGTGCCGATGTCAAGCCCGCGATAGACCTGCAGGGCGTCCGCAACGATGATCTCGGCTGCGCACCCCTGCTCGGCGAGATCCGCTGCCAGGGCCGCCGCGAAGGCGCTCTTGCCGACAGCGGTCGGACCGAGCACGGCGACAATCTGCGGACGCGTACGCCTCACGCCGACCGGCCTCTGCCCCTGACCAGGCCGCGACCTCCTGACGGGAACGCGTCCTCGTTCGCGGCCGGAACGCAAGAGGCCAACTTGCGGCACGCAACGTAGGCACGCCGCGTCGGACACCAGTCACCCGTCAACTTCGAGATGAGCTGCCGGAAAGCTGCCTGATTCCCCAGACGCGAACTGTCGACGAGAACGGGGCTGTCGACGAGAATCGGGCAACACGACCCCACATGGCATCGAGATGCTACTCCGGCGCGCTGTTCGAGGTCCAGTCGAGGTCCTGGACCCTGGCCCGGGCCCCATCTGGCCCCACTGCACCACGCAGCCGCCTCCAATCCGAACGCCGACGTGAACGGGGGCAGACAGCGGGTGCGGCGCACCGGACAGGCGGGCGATCAGCACGCGGCCGCTGGACGTCGGACGGCCAGTGCGCGCACGAACGAGTCGGCAGCCCAGGACCTCAGTCTGCGTTCCTGCCGGGCCACGCCGCAACCCGAAACACCGGCCGATCACGGCCTGATGCGTCGTGGCGGAAGCGGACCTCGATGCGGCCGTGACGATCCGTGCGCAGAACCCGGGTCCTCCGACCTTCGATCCGCTCCACCACCTCGGACGAGGGGTGGCCGTACGCGTTGCGTCGGCCGGCCGACACCAGGGCGAGCCGCGGCTGGACGGCGTCCAGGAACAAGGCGCCGGTCGAGGTCCGGCTGCCGTGATGAGCAACCTTGAGCACCTCGCTTTGCAGCGACTCTCCCTGGCTGCGGGCCCAGGCCAGCAGCTGAGTCTCGCCGGCCAGATCGATGTCGCCAGTCAGCAGGACGCACGACCGGCCGGCGCATGCTCGCAGCACGAGGGACGCCGAGTTGCCGCCCGCGCCCGGTTCCGGCCCCGGATGATGAACTTCGAGGCGCCACAGGCCGACCGCCTCCGTGTAGCCGCGCTCCACGAGCTGCACGCGCCCCGACAGTCGCTCCGCCAGCGCCCGGCCGCAACCGTCCCGAATCTCCACGCGCGCTGCCCACAGACGCTCGATCCGCAGGTATCGACTGAGGTCCAGCAGGCCCTGACAGTGGTCCGCGTCGCCGTGCGACAGGACCGCGAGGTCGATCCGGCGCACCCCTTCCGCGGCCAGGATCCGGAGCAGCGCCGCCTCCGCGAAGTTGCCCTGCCGGAAACCTCCGCCGTCGACCATGATCACCGGGCCGCGGCGACCGCTCCGCAGCAACAGTGCTTCGCCCTGCCCCACGTCCAGCATCACCAGCCCCGGCTCGGGGTCGGCCGGTGCCGGCGTGCAGACGAGAACCAGCGACAGCGCGTAGGCGACCCGCCGGAAACCGGAGAGAAGGAACCAGAGCCAGATCGCCAGCGTCAGCGCAGCGCCGTATTCGACGCTCAGGGGAGTCGCCAGCCAGGAACCCGGGGGCAGATGCGCGAGCCAGGCGAACGGCAGGGCCAAGGCATCGAGACAGGCCAGCAGGATGGCCGCGGCAGGCTCGGCCACGATCCGGACCACGGGTAACGAGGCGCCGGCCGCCGCTGGGACCCATAGCAGGGAAACGCCCAGCGCCAGGGCAGTCCAGGGCACGAACAGGAGGTTGAGCGCGGGAGCGAACGGCGCCAGCAGGCCGATCCGCACCGCGGTGACCGGCAACGTGGCGAGCTGCGCGGCCACGGTTATCGCCAGACCGGCCGCGACACGGCGTGCCGGCCCTTCGACGTCTCCGCCGCGCCAGGCCTCGAGCAACCGCGGCGCCAGCAGGAGAATCCCCGCCGTCGCGAGGAAACTGAGCTGGAAGCCGAGGTCGAAGACAGCTTGCGGGTCGAAGGAGAGGATCACGATCAGCGCGGCGCAGAGCGAGTTCAGCGCCTGCGGCGGCCTTTCGAGCATGAGCGCGAGGATCACGAGCAGGGCCATGAGCGCCGCCCGCAACAGCGACGGCCGCGGACCGACAAGGCAGCCGTACAACAGCAGGACCGACACGCCGCCCAGCGCGGTGAGCCGGCTCGAGCGGCCGCCGAACAGCCACCAGAAACCGCCGAGGATCAGTCCCACGTGGAGACCAGAAACCGCGAGCAGGTGCGACAGGCCGGCGCGCCGCAGCCCCGTCCTCCAGTCCGGCGGCACGCGGCGGCCATCGCCAAGAACCAGCGCCTGGGCGAGTATCGCGCCCCGCCGGTCGGTCGACAGCACGGCGGCGAGGAGTCGCTGCCGCAGTCGCGGAGCCAGGCCTCGAAGCCGGCCCGGGGTCCCGCCCGTGCCCTCCAGCAGCAGCCGGCTCTTGACGTTCAACCCCCACTCGCCCGGTTCGGTCACGTTCAGGTTCAGGTAGGACTGCCGTCGGCTGAAGTACCCGCGCACCCGGAGCTGACGCTCCGGTGGTGGAGGCGCGGCGCCGCGCAGCCTCAGCCAGGCTCGGTCCGGTCCCGTTACCCGTCGGCCTGCCTGCTCGACCGCCAGCACCCGCACCCTTGCTGTCCAGCCCTCGTCGGCGCGTTGCCAGGCCGCCGCGCCGAACCCCGGAACACGGACCTCGGCGATGACCGGCCGCGCCGGGTCGAAGACGTGGAACTGCTCGCGGCCGTACCCGCCGGCAACGAGGACGACCACGAACACCGCAGCCAGGGGAAGGAGCGGTGCCTTGACCAGCCCCGGAGTCCTCCTGGCCGCAGCCACACGGATCCAGACGAAAACGACCGGCGGGAACCCGACTCCGCGGCCATGGCAAGGCCAAGGGCGGATGAGGCTGCCCCGGTTTCGTGGACGCCCTTCCCGCACACGGCGGCTTCAGAAACCTCCAGGCGGTACCGAGCCGCTCCGAGCCAGCGCGCCGCTCCGAGCCGCTGCAGGCGCTTGCGCCGGTGGGTTCGGAAGTGAAAGGCTAGGCGTGGTCACGGCGGCGCGAACGGCGGCGCGACGAGGGTCCCCAGGCAGGGATCACTTTCCCGGATTGCCCGCGGCGCCGACTTCCCTTCGAGCATGGCCCCGGGCTTCGTCCATCTCCACCTCCACTCCGAGTACTCGCTGCTCGACGGAGGCAACCGGATCAAGCCCCTGGTCGACCGCATCGAGACGCTCGGGATGGATGCTGTCGCCCTCACGGACCACGGCAACCTGTACGGATCGGTTGCCTTCTACCAGGCCTGCTGCGAGAAGGGCATCAAGCCGATCCTGGGCATCGAGGCCTACGTCGCGCCGGACGTGAGGACGACGACCTCGGACCGCCGCTACAAGGAGACCCAGGGCGTGGCCGACGGCGGCTTCCACCTGGTCCTGCTCGCACGCAACGAGACGGGATGGCGCAACCTGGTGAAGCTCTCGTCCGACAGTTACCTCGAGGGCTTCTACTACAAGCCGCGGACGGACAAGGCAACCCTCCGCACGTGGAACCAGGGGCTGATCGCGATCAACGGCCACCTCGGATCGTCGATCGCCTACCACCTGAGACGGCACGTCGAAACGGGCGCCGACAGCGACTACGAGCGGGCCCGCCGCGAGGCCGAATGGCATCGGGACACCTTCCCCGACGACGAACACGGCGAGCCCTGCTTCTACCTCGAACTTCAGCGCCACGACACTCGCGAACAGGACGAGGTGAACGAGCGGATTCTGCGGCTCGCCGAGGAACTGGACCTGCCCCTGGTCTGCGACAACGACTCCCATTTCCTGACTGCCGAGGACTGGGACAGCCACGACACGCTGATCTGCGTTTCGACCGGCAAGACCAAACAGGAACAGGATCGACTCCACTACCCGAAGGAGCTCTACGTCAAGAGCCCCGAGCAGATGCTCGAGCTCTTCAGCGACCCGGAGAGCGCCGGGGCGATCGAGAACACGCGCCGGATCGCCGACCGCTGCAACGTCGAACTGGACTTCTCCGCCAACCATGCGCCCCTCGTGCGGGTGGAGCGCACGGGCCCGGCGCCGCCGTCTGGACCGGGCACGGACGAACCGAAGTCCGGCGCCGGAGAGTGGTTCGACCGCTTCTGCGCCGGCTACAGCGTCGAGCCCCTGGCGGAGCAGCCCGGCGAGGAGGAACTGGCGGTCCTGCACGCGGACTGCGACCGGGCGCTGCGCGAGCTCAGCGAAGCCGGACTGGTCTGGCGCTACGGCGACCGGATCGAGGATGTGCACCGCCGACGCCTCGACCACGAACTCTCGGTGCTCGCCGGCAAGCGGATCAGCGCCTACTTCCTGATCGTCTGGGACTTCGTCAACGAAGCCCGCAAGCGCGGCATCCCGGCGACCGCCCGCGGGTCAGGCGTCGGCACGATGGTCGGCTACACGCTCGGACTCTCCCACGCCTGCCCGGTGCGCTACGGGCTTCTGTTCGAGCGGTTCACCGACCCCGACCGCAGCGAGTACCCCGACATCGACATCGACCTGTGCCAGGACGGCCGGGCCGGAATCCTCGAGTACGTCCGCAGGAAATACGGCTACGTCGCCCAGATCATCACCTTCGGCACGATGAAGGCGCGCGCCGCAATCCGCGACGTGGGAAGGGTTCATGAACTGCCGCTCCCTCGGGTCGACCGGATCTCGAAGCTGATCGGCGGCGAGCTCGGGGTGACGATCGACCAGGCCCTGGCACGCGAGAAGGAGCTTCGGGATCTCTACGGGAGCGACGAGAAGGTCCGGGAGGTGATCGACACCGCACGGCAACTCGAGGGCATCACACGGCACACGGGCGTCCACGCCGCCGGCCTCGTGATTGCGACCCAGCCGCTGGAGAACCTGGTACCGCTCGCGACCAGCCGCAGTCCGGGCTCGAGGGACGTCCTGGTGACCCAGTGGGACGGCCCCACGGTCGAGAAGATGGGCCTGCTCAAGATGGACTTCCTGGGCCTGACCACCCTGTCGATCATCGAGCGCTGCCGCCAGCTGGTGCGCGAGACGCTGCCTCCGGAAGCGGTCGCGGCCGCCGTTCCCGGGATCCCCGAGGGTCGCGACCCCCTGGATCTGGACCGCATCGATCTCGCCGACCGAAGCGTGCTCGACGTCTTCGCCCGCGCCGACACGGCGGGCACGTTCCAGTTCGAGTCCGAAGGCATGCGCAACCTGCTGCTGCAGATGAAGCCGGATCGGTTCGAGGATCTGGTGGCCGCCAACGCCCTCTTCCGCCCCGGCCCGATGGCGCTGATCGGCGCCTACTGCGACCGCAAGCACGGCCGCGAAGCCACGCCCCGGGTCCACGAGATCGTCGACCGGCATACCGCCGACACCCACGGCATCATGGTGTACCAGGAACAGGTCATGCAGATCGTCCACGAGCTGGGCGACGTGCCGCTGCGGGAGGCGTACACGCTGATCAAGGCGATCAGCAAGAAGAACCGGAAGACGATCAACGCCGCCCGCCAGCGTTTCCTGGCCGGCGCCCGCGAGAAGGGTCTGAGCAAGGCCCAGGCGACACGGTTGTTCGGCCTGATCGAGGAATTCGCCGGCTACGGCTTCAACAAGTCCCACTCCGTGGGCTACACCCTGCTTGCCTACCAGACGGCCTATCTGAAGACGTACTTTCCGGTCCAGTACATGGCGGCGGTCCTCACCTACGCCGCCGACAACACGGACAAGCTGGTCCACTATCTCGACGAGTGCGCCCGGGTGCAACGCCCGGACGGCCGCGGCGGGATCAAGGTCGGCCCGCCCGATATCGACCGCTCCGGCGTACGCTTCCACGTCGTCTTCGAGACCGGCGAGGAGCACGGCAGCGCCAACGGACACATACGCTTCGGCCTCTCCGCGGTCAAGGGCGTCGGCGAGAAGGCCGTGCGCGCCATCCTCGAGGCGCGGAGCGACGGCGGCCCCTTCCGCAGTCTGTGGGACTTCTGCCGACGGGTACCGCTGCACATCGTCAACCGGACCGCGATCGACGCCCTGATCAAGTCGGGCGCCTTCGACCGCATTCACGGTCAGGACCAGCGCGCGGCCATGCTCCAGGCACTCGAGCCGGCAATCAAGGCCGGCCAACGCGCCGCGGCCGATCGGGAAAGCGGCCAGGCCAGCCTGCTCTTCGGCCTCCCGGACGACTCGAAGGCGGAGGACGAACCCGACCAGGACCTGCCTACGGTGCCGCCCTGGACCGCGAGCGAGCTTCTGGCTCACGAGAAGGAGGCGCTCGGCTTCTTCGCCTCCAGCCATCCCCTGGACGACCATCGGGAACTGATCGAGCGCTTCGGCAACGTGACCGTCGAACAGTTGAAGGAGCTTCCGGCCGACACGGAAGTCGTGCTGGGGGCGCTGCTCGGCGGCATCCGTACCACTCGCACGCGCAGGGGACGCAATCCCGGCCAGAAGATGGCGATCGTCCAACTCGAAGACCGCACCGGCCGGATCGAAGGAGTCCTGTTCGCCGATGCCTGCGCCGAACACGAGGCGGCGCTCCAACGCGGCGCCGTGCTGTTCTTCACCGGTCGGGTCGACCGCCGGCGCGAGGATCCGAGCCTGATCGTCGGCAGGGTGGTCGGCACTGCCGACGTCGAAGCCAGGCTCTCCCGGCGCCTCCGCATCCACCTGGACGGCAGGACTTCCGGGGAGGCGGCCGGCGGCGGCGCTGAAGATGCCGATGAAGATCTCGAGCGCCTCCGCGACCTGCTGGACCGTCACCGCCAGCGCGGATCGAACGGCCGACCGAACGGCGGAGTCGAAGTGGAGTTCCGAATCGAGCTCGACGACATGACCGTCACCGCGGACGCCAACGGCAGCCGTGCGCCTGTCGAGGACGCTGTCAGACAGCAGATCGACGAGCTGCTGGGCGCCCGAGGCCGCTGCGAGTACGTCGGCGCGCCGGCGCCCGGTCCGCGATGAGTTCCCGCCCCCGGGGCCGCCGGCGCTGGATCGCCGGGCTGGTCGCCCTGCTGGCGGTCGGACTCTGGGGCCACTGCCGCGGATCCTCGTACCGGAACTTCTTCGAGCACGACCCACGGCAGGCGCACGATCATGCTCTCGACCGCCGTGACGGTCAGACCTTCGAGGTCCGGCTGACCCGCAACGGCTTCGAGTGGCCGGAGGAAGCCCCCGGCGCCGGGGTCACGGCGTTCCTCGAAACCCACGTCAGGACCAGGGCCCTGCTGCCGTCCCTTGGTCCGTCCATCGAGTTCCGTTCCGACGGCCGGAGCTTCAGCCAGTCCTTCGCCCCGCGCTCGACCGGCCGCCGCTACCTCAATGTCTCGCCCGCGGCGGGGTCCGGCCGGATCGAGATGGTCGGACGCCAGATCGGCTGGCGAGTCGGTCCGGCGCGTCTGGTCGTGTTCGAGAACGAACCGATGGACGCCTCGACCCGGGTGCTGGTGATCGCTCCCCATCCGGACGACGCGGAGATCGCAGCCTTCGGCCTCTACGCCACGACGTTCGCCGACGTCGTCACGGTGACCGCAGGCGACTACGGCGGCAAGAACTACGGCGGGCTGTTTCCGGAGACCGGCGAGCACTATCGCATCAAGGGCCGCTTGCGCACGTGGGACAGCCTCACGGTGCCCCTGATCGGGCACGTGCCCATGAGGCGCGCGCGCAACCTCGGCTACTTCGACGGCACCCTGCGCACGCTCTACCGCCAGCGGCCGTCGGTCGTGCCGCCGATCCTGACGGACCTCGACGAACCCGGCCACTTCCGCCGCATGAACTCCGAGCCGCAGCTGGCCGCCAGGCCCTTCGAGTCGAGCTGGCCCGAACTGGTGGCCGACCTGCGCCGGGAAGTGGACTGGACGGGGGCCGACCTGATCGCGGCGCCCAACCCGCTGCTCGACGCGCACGCCGACCACCAGTACACCACGGTCGCCCTGATCGAGGCCCTGGAGGAACGGGGATGGGACGGCGAGCTGCTGCTGTACACGAACCACCCCATCCGGGCGGAACCGTACCCGCTGGGGCCGAACACCGCCCTGGAGTCCCTGCCGCCCTGGTTCGGCGACGAACTGCCTTTCGGTTCCGTGTTGTCGTACCCCGTCGACGAGACGACGCGCCGCCTGAACCATCTGGCGCTCGAAGCGATGCACGACCTGCGGCCGTTCGAACACCGCATCACCGCTCCTCTTCTGGAGCGAGCCCGCGGCCTCGCCGAAGAGGCCGTCTGGCGAGCCCTCGGCCGACACGACAAGCTCGGCGGCTACCTTTACGACTACCTGCGCCGCGGGCCGCGGCCGAACGAGATCTACTTCGTGCTCGATCTCGAACAGGCGCTACGGCTCAAGGAGCGGTTCCTGGCGATCGACGCGGCCAGCCGCCGCTGACCGCATTCGCAGCGCGAAAGCGCGAACAGGCTGCGGCCGCCGACAGGGCCGCGGCGCCCGGCAGAGCCAGCACGCTCTTTGCGCAAAACGACTTCGAGATCTGTCGGGGCCAGCGGTGCCGTGCCGCCGGGGCTACTCGCCGCCGGAGGACGCGGCCGCCGCGTCGGCTTCCAGCAGCCTCGCGCCGCGCATGATGTTCCCCATCGCGTAGTTCCCCTCGTGGCAGGCGTACTCGTACACCTTGCCGTCCGCGGCCGGCCACGGGAACTCACCGCCCCAGGCCGCTTCCCATGTGTTCGGGTCTTCGACCGTGAAGTTGTAGTTCAGCGTGCGCTCGTCGATACGGCTGAAGCGCTCGATGACGTTCAGCCCTTCGCCGGCGCCGTAGGTGTACATGCCCGGCTTCTTGCCGAAGTTCCTCGTCTCGACGACCAGCGTGTCGCCTTCCCAGCGGCCGATCGAGTCGCCCATGTAGCCCGTCATCCCTTCAGGAAGATGCTCGCCGCCGATGCGGATGATCCGGGCGTCGTGGATCATCTCGGCGAGGATCATCACGTGGTCCTCGGTCTGCACGACCCGTTTCAGGTTGTTGTAGGCAGTCGGCAGCATCGGCGGCCCGGAGGTCGAGCCGAAGCCGAGAACACAGCGCTCACCCAGCGGGCGCTGCTCCATGTCGTCGTACGGTCCGGGCCCGTCATTGTCGAGCCACCACGCAGTGCCCGTGTTCTCGCGGAACAGCCCGAAGAACGCCATCCGCGCCTGCTGGGCCGCCGGCTTCATCTTCGGCAGGCGGCCGTTCGGGGGATCGAACACCAGGGAAGTCCGAAACCTGCCGTCGAGGACGATCGAGCGGCTTCCGTAGTCGAGCCAGAAGTCGTTGTAGCCGCCGACGTTCCCGGCGGCGCCGGGCGAACCGTCACCGCCCGGCGGCGGCGCTTCCCGGGTCGGGTCGCTGGCCTCGAGTGCGTCCGCCCGGCGTGTGGCAACCGCACTCGCGATCTCCTCCGCTTCCTCGGGGGTCAGAAACAGGTTGTCGCCGAACTTCGGATCCCGCTCCAGGGGAGTCAGCGTGGCGATGTCGTACACGCCGGTCAGGTCCGGCCGCCCGCTTGCGGTGCGGGGAACATCGCCGTCTTCTGCGGCCGCAAGCGGAACCGCCGCAAGCAGGGCCGCGGCGCAGAACGCCGCACCGGGCGGTGCGAAACCGGGCAGTGTGAAACGCGTCCTGATCTGGTCCCGGCCGGTCTGCCTCGAACACTGCATCGGAATCTCCTCGTCTCGCCGTTGACCGAAGCCGCAACGGCGGTACCGTGCCCCGGTCCATCAAGCGTCTCGTTCGAACGGCCGCCGTCTGACAAAGCTCTGACAGGGCAGTGTACAGCAGCAGCAGCGCGGGACTGCTACACTCGCGCCCACTTCAAACGAACCCGCGTCGGCCGGCGCCCGAGCCGGGCGGCTTCCCTGATCGGAGACTTCATGCACCGCTTCGCGTCCTCGGCACTGCTCGCCGCCACCATGACGCTCGCCTCGGCCAGCCAGGGCCTTGCCGCGCTGGCCGTCGGCGACACGGCGCCGGACTTCACCCTGCCCGCGACGGACGGCACGGAGGTCACGCTGTCCTCCTTCTCCGGTCGCAAGAACGTGGTCCTCGCTTTCTTCCCCAAGGCCTTCACCGGCGGGTGAACGATGGAGATGAACAACTACCAGGCTGGTATTGACGACTTCACGAGCAGCGATTCCATCGTCTTCGGCATCAGTGTCGACAAGCTGGAGGACAACCGGAAGTTCGCCCAGGAACTGGAGCTCGACTTCGCCCTCCTCAGCGATGTCGGCGGCACGGTCGGCACCGCGTACGACGTGATGTCCGAGCGCTTCCAGGGCTTCACGGACCGCGTCACGTTCGTCATCGGCAAGGACGGGAAGATCGCCTTCGTCGGTGAGGGTGCCGAGGCGATGAACCCGGCAGGCGCCCAGGCGGCCTGTCAGAGCCTGCAGTAGGCCGCCTGCAGCAGGCTCCGCTCAGACGGATCCGGCGGGAGCGGCTTCGGGCCGCGGCTGGTAGAGCTCGACGCGGTTGCCATCGAGATCGCGGATCCAGGCGAACACGGCATAGCCCTCGTCGTCCCTGCGCAACGGCTCGATACCGCGCTCCGCGAGGGCGGCGAGCACGGCGTCGAGATCGCGGACCCGCAGATTGACCATGAACGGCTGATCGCCGTACATCTCCTCCTGGCTCGAGCCAGGATGCGGCGTCATCCGCGGCACGGGCGCCTTCGCCTTCATGATGGCGAAGGTCGTGTCGGCGATCCAGCCGGAATCCTCCGGGTCGACAGCGACAAACCGGACGTGGAAGGCGCCGAACTCCTCGCCGCCATCGAACTCGATGCCGAGGTGCTCCGCGTACCAGTCGGCCAGGCGCTTCGGATCCTCACTGAAGATGAAGGCGCCGCCGATGCCGTCGATCAGGCTCACTGGACCTCCCGGGTCACCAGGCGGCGCCGGTCGACGATCTCGCATCCGTCCGGCCGGAATGCAACGCATGTGCGCGTGCTCACCGTCTGTCTGCTCAACGGATCGTGAATCGAGACGACCAGGTCATGGGGTTTGCGCCGCAGGGTGAGGTTCGCGGTGTAGGGCATGACGGCGTCCGCGGCCGGCCGAGTGCGCCCACGGAGATTGATGGGGATGAGCGGTATCTCCGCCTGCTGGCCGTTTCGGTCGACGACGGCGAATCGCAGCTCGAGCCGGGCGAGGAACTCGTCCTCGAACGGCACGACCGGAAACAGGCCGATCGGGACGTGCACGATCACCGGCATCACCATCTTGCGAACGCCGTTCGGCTCGGGCTGCCCGAACTCGACACGCAGGACGGACTCGCCAGGCGCCTTCACCAGGCCTGGAAACAGAAGCCGACCCTGAGTGTCCATGTCGGCCTCCGCCCGGGGCGAGAGATCGAGGTAGCTCTGTCGTGAACGGATCCGCGAACCTGGGCGGCGTACCTCGACCCGTACATCGTGCTCCCGGTTGTCACGCCGATACTCAGGCACGAAACCAAGCCAGTAGTAGTTCGCGACGTCCGCAGCGATCCGCCGCAGCGCCTCGAGGTTCGCTCCCCGCAGGTACGCTCTGCCGCCCGTCGCACGCGCAATCTGCCGGAGGTTCATCCACAGATTCCAATTCGCACCGCCGCTCTGCTGGTCCATCGGATAGACCGTGTAGCCGAGGACGTTCGCGGTGTCGACGAGCGTTTCGAGAATCTCGCTGTCCGCGCGAAGACCGATGTCCTGGCCCTCGGCCCGGAACGGTCCGGTGGGCCAGTCACCCGCCAGGAGAAGCAGGACCTTGCGACCGGTCGGAACGTCGAGCGCACGCATCGTCGACGAAACCGCCGTGACCGAAAACTCCAGATCGCGCGCGAGCGCTTCCATCTGCGCCTCGACCATGGGCGCCGTCAGTCTCATCTGCGGAAACAGCAGGTCGCCTGCAGCCGATGCGAGGTTCTCGTCGACCTGGCCATCCAGCAACGGCGCCGCCCGATCGTCGCTCAGCAGCGGTCGTTCCATGAACTGGGGCGAGCGCAGGCTGCCCCCGTAGCGCTGGCCGCGGTCGAGCTCCTCGAGCACGTCGCGCGTCCACTCCCGGTCGGAAGTGAACGGGCTCAGCACCTCGAGCCGGCGCCGGCTCTGGACGACGACCGCCACCTGATCGCGCAGACCGAGGTTCGCCAGCTGACCGGCCAACCCGCGCAGGACGGGTCGCCTGAAGGCCACATGAGTATGGTCGTCGTCCACGAACAGCAGGTAGTTCGTCGCTACCGCCTCGCCGTCTCCTATCGCGGGCGGAGTCTGCCTGTCCCGCCCTTCGACGGCTCGGTTCTCCAGGATCTCGGTGAAGTAGTCCACACCGACTTCGAGACCATCCACGACGAGGCGGAAGTCGTCGGCCTGCAATCCGTGCACCCGGTTCCCCGACCCGTCCTCCACGACCACCTCCAGGTTGACCACGCGAACATCGATCTTCTCGCCGAAGAGAAGATCGGCTGCAGGCAAGTCGGCTGGAGACGCCGGGTCGGGCTGAGCCATCGCCGGCGCCGACACCCCCGCCAGCACCAGAACCATCACCCGAACAACGAGCGACCCCTTCATGGGCGCCACTCCACTCACGCACACCTCTTTCGTTGTCCTCCTCGCCGCCTCGGGCTCGCCTTCGGGTTTCCTGCCTGATCGGCTACGGAACAAGCGGAAGCCGTGCGGAAGCCGTCAACCGGGAGACCGGATCGTGAACGGTGACCACCAGGTCGTGCGGCTTTCGACGCATCGAGAGGAAGGTCCGGTAAGCCACCACTTCATCGGGCGCCGGCTGGGCAGCGCCGCCAAGAGCCAGGGACGTCATGATGATCTCGCCCTGCCGGCCGAGCCAGTCCACCGTGGCGAAGCGCAGCTCCAGGCCCTGCACGAACCGGCCTTCAAAGGCAGGAAGAGCCGGAAAACGTCCCACCGGCAGGTAAACGGTGACCGGTACGCTCATCGTTCGACGGTTCACGCGCTCTGGCTCTCCGACGTCGACCAGCAGCGGCCCCGCGTTGGCCTGGTCCGGGAACAGGAGGGCACGTTGCGCCTCCATGTCCGCCTCCGTCCGACGCGAAAGGTCGAGATAGCCGCGGCGGGACCGCACCCGCAAACCCGATCGCAGAACTTCCACCCGGATGTCGTGGGGTCTGTCGTCGCGGCGGTACTCAGGCATGAAGCCCAGCCAGTAGTAGCTGGCCGTGTCCGCGTCGACGATGCTCAACGCCTTGACGTTGCTGCCCGCCATGAACGCCTTGCCGCCAGTGTCCCGGGCGATGTGGCGCAGGTTCTGCCACAGCCCGAAGTTCGGGTTGGAGGACTGCTGGTCCATCGGATACACCGTGTAGCCGAGCAGGTTCGCCGTGTCGATCAAGCCGTCCAGGAGTTCGAGGTCCGTGGAGAATCCCGTGCGCCGTCCTCGCGGCTCGAAGTACCCGGTCGGCCAGTTTCCTGCCAGAAGAAGAAGTACCTTCCGGCCTTCCGGAACATCGAGTGCCCGCATGGTTGAAATCACCGCGTCGACCGAGAACCGCAAGTCCCGCGACCGCAGAGCGGCATTTGCCACGTTCTCGGAGAACGTCCGGGGAGCCGCCAACGCCACAGCGAGCCGATCCGTGCCGTAGGACGGGATCACCGACCCGCCCTCCGAAGAGGACATCGGTTCTCCATTCCCGGACAGCGCCGTCCGAACCGTGGCCTGAGCGCGTGGGCCCCGGGAGCGCAGATGACCTCCGTAGCGCCCACCCCTGTCCAACTCGGCAAGTGCACGTCGCGTTGCTTCACGGTCTGTCGTGAACGGACTCAGAATCTCGAGCCGCCGCCGGCTCTGCACTACCACCGCGACTCGATCCTGCTCGGGAAGCTCTTTCAGGCGTTTGTCGAACCCGAACAGCACAGGACGCCTGAAGGTCACGTGGGTGTGGTCGTCGTCGACGAACAGCACGTAGTTCGTGGTGACGGGCCCGCCTGCGGCCACCGCCGGCGGCATCTGCCCATCCCGCCCTTCGACGGCTCGGTTCTCCAGGATCTCGGTGAAGTAGTCCACACCGACTTCGAGACCGTCCACAACGAGGCGGAAGTCGTCGGCCTGCAATCCGTGCACCCGGTTCCCCGACCGGTCCTCGACCACGACCTCCAGGTTGATCACGCGAACATCGATTTCCTCGCCGAACTGGAGACCGGCTGCAGGCTGATCGGCTGGAGACACCGGACCAGGCCGAGCCACCGCCGGCGCCGACACCCCTGCCAGCACCAGGACCATCGCCCGAACGACGAACGACCCTCTCATGGATTCGAATTCACTTCGGATGGCGCTGCCGATCCTCATCTTCGTTCTCCCCTCATCGTTGTTCTCCTCGCGATGCGGATTCGCGTTCCGGGTTGCCCTCGAACGGCCGGCGACCAGCGGAAGCCGTGCGGCGGCCGGTAACTCGCCGCGAAAGAGCGCTGTGGCCGACGGCTTCGACCGTGTCCTCTCCCTTCATCGTTCCCGAACGCGAAGCCCCAGTACAAGCAGAGTTCTGCAAGCAGAGTGCCACGCCTGCCGGCGTCAGTTGCTACCTGCGTTTCGATGAGCGATTCCCGGTTCGCAACTGCCGCCTCGGAGTCCACGGAGTCGACGGCCGACGCGGCCTGGTGGTCGGCCGCGACAGCCGCCACCGCGATCGGTGCCGGGCGCATCTCCTCTCGAGGTTACCTGGAGCTTCTCCTAGACCGCGTAGATCGGTTGAATCCGCGCCTCGATGCCGCCGAGGCGATGAACCCGGACGGCGCCCAGGCGGCCTGTCAGAGCCTGCAGCAGGCTCCGCTCAGACGGATCCGGCGGGAGCGGCTTCGGGCCGCGGCTGGTAGAGCTCGACCCGGTTGCCATCGAGATCGCGGATCCAGGCGAACACGGCATAACCCTCGTCGTCCCTGCGCAACGGCTCGATGCCGCGAACCGCGAGGGTGGCGAGCACGGCGTCGAGATCGCGGACCCGCAGATTGACCATGAACGGCTGATCGCCGTACATCTCCTCCTGGCTCGATCCCGGATGCGGCGTCATCCGCGGCACGGGCGCCTTCGCCTTCATGATGGCGAAGGTCGTGTCGGCGATCCAGCCGGAATCCTCCGGGTCGACAGCGACAAACCGGACGTGGAAGGCGCCGAACTCCTCGCCGCCCTCGAACTCGATGCCGAGGTGCTCCGCGTACCAGTCCGCAAGTCGCCTGGGATTCTCCGAGAAGATGAAGGCGCCTCCGACGCCGTCGACGAGGTTCATCGGAAGGCGATCAGGGCCCGGCCGCTCATCGTCTGGCGGCTCAGCGGATCGTGGACGGAAACCACCAGCTCGTGCGGCTTCCTCCGCAGCAGCAGGTCGAACTCGTACGGGACGACGGTGTCCTCGGCCGGCGCGGAGCCTCCCCCGAGGACAAGCGGGATGAGGGGAATGCCAGCCTGCTGGCCGTTGCTGTCGAGGACGGCGAAGCGGAGTTCGAGACGGGAGACGAACGCGCCCTGCCAGGGCAGGACGGTGAAACGTCCGATTGGCACGAGCACCTTGATCGGCACGAGCACCTTGCGGAAGCCGCTCCGCTCCGGCTTGCCGATCTCGACGTGCAGCGCCCGCTCCTCCCGTCGCTCGATCGTCTCCGGAAAGAAGAGGGCGCGCTGGATTTCCATGTCCCCCTCGGCGCGCCGCGATCGGTCGACGTAGCCGCGGCGGGAGCGCACCCGGAGATTGCGATCCAGGACCTCCACGCGGATGTCGTGAGCCGTGTCCGTTCGTTCGTAATCCGGCACGAAGCCGAGCCAGTAGTAGTCCGCGACGTCGTCCGCCACCCGGGCCATCGCGTTCAGGTTGGCGCCCGCGACGTACGTCCGGCCGCCGGTCCCCGCCGCGATCCTCCGCAGGCTCGACCACTGCCGCAAGCGTTGAACGGGCCTCTGCTCGTCCATCGGGTACACGGTGTAACCCAACACGTTCGCCTCGTCGATCAGGTCGTCCAGAAGGCTCTGTTCCGGGCGAAGCCACGTGTACCGGCTCTGCGTGCTGTAGCTCGCCGACGGCCAGTTGCCGGCGAGCAGAAGAAGGACTTTCCGTCCCCGCGGCGCGGCCAACGCCCGCATCGTCGAGTTCACGGCGGCGATCGAGTACTCCAGATCGCGCATGCCGAGCTCGGCAGCGACCTCCGCGCTGAGCTGGCCCGGCGCCATCCCCGGGTTCGCCACGTCGTTCTGGACAGAGTTCAGCACTTCCGTTCCGACCCGGGTTCCGATCACGATCATCTCGTCGTCAACGCCGGTGACCATGCGCTGCTCCTGCCGCTGAGGGGAGTACAGCATGCCGCCGAACCGGCGGCCGCCAGCCAGGGTTTCGAGCGCCCGGCGCGTCGCCTCGCGGTCCGTGGTGAAGGCGCTCAGCGTCTCCAGGCGGCGCCGGCTGCGAACGACGACGGCAACCTCGTCGTCGATCCCGAGCCCGTGCAGGTCGCGAATCAGGCCGTTGACCACGGGACGGCGCCGGGCAACCTGCGTGTGGTCGTCATCGACGAAGATGAGGTAGTGCGTCGGCACGACATCCCCGTCGCCGATCCCTGGAGGCGCGTCACCGGTCTCCGACTCGACGGCGCGGCTCGCGAGGATCTCGGTGAAGTACTCCACCGCGACGGGCTCCCCGTCGACGAAAAGGCGGAAGTCGTCCGGCCCCAGCCCGCCGACCCGATTCCCCCGCCGATCCTCGACGACGATCTCGAGGTTGACCACCCGGACGTCGAGTTCTTCGCCGAAGACGAAGTCCGTGGGCGGTGAAACGGCTTCCTGCGCTGCCAGGCCATGGGCAAGGAACGCGGCGAGGACCCCGCCGGCAAGTCCGCAGCGCAGGCGCCGCTGCGCAAGCCGCACTCCCCCACGCAGGCCCTGACGGGGGATCGATCGTGTTTCGGCAGCCATCCCGTTCGCTTCGTCCGCGGCAGGCAGCGCGGCATCCGATTTCAACCTACCACGGGTACTTTGGCGCTGCCGCCCCAGTGCAGGTTGCCGATGCTCACGGTGGGCCGCCCCAGGCCCTCGGAGCGAGCAGCCCAACAGCGGCGCCGACGCCTGTGCGCCCAGCCGCTGGATCCCCGGGGGCTCGGGCATACTCGTGCCACTCCCGGACGCTACCGGCGCGCCGTGGCCGCTTCCCCGGGGGCCCGGGCATCCTGCCCGCGTCCGGCGGATTGCGGCGACCGGCGGCGCCGCGCCGCCGGAGCAACGCTCCCCGTCGCTGCTACGCTGCGTCAATGATCGAGCCAGCGTCTGCCGAGCCCGCCTTCCGGTCCGCTCTGGAAGTGGCCGCCGCCATCCGCGACCGCCACATCTCCTCCCGAGAGTACCTGGAGCTTCTCCTGGACCGCGTCGATCGGCTGAACCCGCGCCTCGATGCCGTCGTCACCCTCGACGCCGAGCGCGCCCGGCGCGAGGCGGACGACGCCGACACGGCCTTGGTCGAAGGCCGTGCACCTGGCCCGCTCCACGGCGTGGCGATGACCATCAAGGACTCGTTCCAGACGGTCGGCATGCGCACCACGTCCGGCGCACCCGAACTCGCCGGCCACATCCCCGACGTCGACGCCGTGCCCGTGGCCCGGCTGCGCGCGGCGGGCGCCGTCATCTTCGGCAAGACGAACCTGCCGATCTACGCCGGCGATACCCAGAGCTACAACGCGGTCTTCGGCCAGACGAACAACCCCTGGAACCTCGATCGCACGCCGGGAGGCTCCTCCGGCGGCTCTGCCGCCGCTCTCGCGGCGGGTCTGACGCCATTCGAGCTCGGCAGTGACATCGGCGGTTCGATCCGCGGACCCGCTTCGTCCTGCGGCGTCTTCGGCCACAAGCCGAGCTACGGCATCGTGCCGGCACTCGGCCAGATCCCCGGTCCGCCGGGGACCCTGACCCAGGCGGACATCGCCGTGGCCGGACCGATGGCGCGAAGCGTCGAGGACCTGGAACTCGGCCTCGACATCCTTGCCGGACCGGACGAATGGCACGCTCCCGGCTACCGCCTGGAGCTGCCGCCGCCCCGACGCGAGCGCCTCGCGGACTATCGGGTCGCCGTGTGGTTCGAGGAGGCGTCCTGCCCGATCGACGATGCCGTCCGCGAGCGGCTCGAGGCCGCGGTGGAGGCACTGGAGCGCGCCGGCGCCACCGTCGACCGCGAGGCGCGGCCCGACTTCACGTTCGATCATGCGACGCGCGTGTTCGGCCAGCTCCTGGGCGCCGCGATGTGCGGCGGCTTCGGCCACGACGAGATCGAGGAACTCGCCGTGCACGGCATGCACGAAGACGAGGAGGGATCTCTGGCCGCGCGCTGGGCTTCCCAGCGCCATCGGGCCTGGCTGTCGGCGAACGAACGTCGCTTGCAGATGCGCCGCAAGTGGCACGACTTCTTCAGGGACCGGGATGCCGTGCTGCTCCCCTGCTTGCCGACGACGGCGATCCCGCACGACCACAGCGAGCCGATGGGAGCGCGTCGGATCACGGTCAACGGCGAGCGGCGACCGTACGGCGAGCAGACCCTCTGGGTCGGCCTCACCGGCGTCGCCTACCTGCCCGCCACCGTGATACCGGCCGGAACCGCCGGCGACGGTCTGCCCGTGGGCCTCCAGATCGCAGGGCCGTTCCTGGAAGACCGGACGACGCTCGACCTCGCCCGCCGCCTGAGCGAACGGATCGGCGGCTTCGAGCGGCCGCCGGGCTACTGAGGCCGCAGCTCGCTCGCCCCGCGGTGGTTGTCTGTGGTTGTCCGCACGAAGAACGCGACTCGGCCTGCAGTCCGGAACGCGACCGGAACCTACCTCGACGTCCGCGCAGTGGATCGACCGCGACCGTTGAAACGCGACGCGAGACGTTCCTCTCGCAGTGCTCTCCACGCATCCACGACAAGCCTTCCCGTGATCGCCAGCAGCACGCCGAACACGAACAGCGAGACCGTGGCGAAAGCCACGAAACTCGCGGTGACCTCATGGTGCTGCCCATCGGCGGTACTCGCCAACCACTCGAAGAAGGTCATCCTTGCTCATGCCTCTCGGGTCAACAGCTATCACAATCGGTCGGACGGCCTGACTGACACCGGCGCCGCCGGCTCCGGCGGCGTGCCGGAGAATACCGGAAAAACGGCTCACCGACACCGGAGCACCGCTGTGCCAGCGTCGTCGACAGGTTCCGCCGGGCCAGCGTAACCTCAGGGACTCGAGATTCTCTCGGTTGACGACGGAAGGGCGATGCCCTGCGGCCAGACGACCTGGATTGCGGAGGAACCGTGCCGGGGCGCCTCCACTACCAGGTCGGGCCAGAAGTCGCCATTGAAGTAACTGTTGAGCAGAAACCCGATCCTGAGACGGTCGTCGGAGTAATGCACCAGAGAACGCAGCTGGGATTCTTCCGTTCCGGCGACCAGGACCGTTCGCCACGTCGGTCCTTCATGCAGGGGGAGGAGAGCGTAACGTTCACCATCGGCGTCGGTGACAACGCCAAAGAGCTCGTCATCAACGGACTCGACCAGCCCCCCCAAGGCGCTGAAGCGCGGCTGGGCTGCAGTGGTCGGGAGTGTCCGTGAGTCGAGAAGACGCCGGCCGGTGCGTGCATCCACCAGTTCGAACCAGAATGCGTCTTGATCCCCATCAAGACGGTGATGGAGGGCCACGAGGTTATCGCCGTACCAGACCCCGATCAGATCGCCTTCGTCATTTGCGACGACCTGGGCGATCCGGCCGCTGGCATCGAAGGAGCCAACATGGCGGTTACCTTCTTCGAGGTTCTCCGTGTAGTCGTGGCGCATGCCCCCATGGCTGTCTGTGATCTGCACCCATCTCTCGTCAAGACGTACGGACTCGACCACCATCTCCTGATGAAGCAGCCGGAAGCTCGTCCGTGCGACCTCCTCCCGCAAGTTGTACTCCCAGGGATGCTGGGGCTCGAGAAAGTTGTACCCCCAGGGATGCTGGGGCTCGAGAAACGCGTAGGGCGCACGAGGAGGAGGCGGCAGACGGGCGAGAAAGTCGTTGAACTCCTCCTGGGTCAGGTTGCGGCCAATCGCGAAAGCTGCCTTCCCAGGGATCATGACATGCGCCCGTTCGGAGTAGACTTCGTCTTCTGCGTGGCCGTAATACAGGTCATCCACGTCGACCCTGCCGTCCGAGTACCGCGTCACGTACTTCACAGGCCGGCCACTGCCATCGAAGCGCCGGTCGTATATCTCGCCGTCATCGGACAAGGTGCGTTTGACCAGGCGACCGCTATCGTCGTGAAACCCGACGGTGACAAAGCCGTCCCCGTTGTACAGTGTTTCTGCGGACTCCGGCCAAGGCTCGGACTGGCCGCCGGCAGCAGATGTCAACCCCAGAGACATCAAGACTGCGAAAGAGCCGCTTGAAGCTGCCCGTTTCATGGCGTTCTCCTTCGTTCTCTCCCGGAATGCCTGACAGGCCCTGCTGACCGGCTACCAGAGCTTACCGGTTCGGGTAGCGGACCTGTCGACGTGTCCGGGAGACGCCAAGGTCGAAGATCGGCCAAGCGGTCGGGTTCCCAGGAAGACCCGGACCGTTCCTCGGCGCTGCGGCGCGGCGCGCATCGCCCGGAAAGGCGGCGCCGTCAGGCTTCCGCACCGAGAAAGGAGCGCAGATCCTCCCGGCTGACAGCGGGTTCGCCGCGAGCGACATTGTCGAGGCGGCCGTCGTTGAGCCAACGTTCCAGGCGCAGCACTTCGCGTTCCAGGTGATCGAAACTGTCGACCACGAACAGCAGCGGCTGCAGCGAGTCGATCTCGAAGCTCTGGTTCACGACCCAGTCGAGCTGGAAGGGCGCCCGTTGCACTTCGGGCGCTTCGACGGCGTGCCCGATCTCCCCCGCCGAGCTCAGGAGGCCGCTGCCGTAGGCGCACAGACCGTTCCCGTCCGGGCGCCGCATCAGTCCGAACTCGATCGTGAACCAGAAGAATCGGGCCAGCCCCCGCAGCGCGCTCTCGACCCGCCGGCAACCGCCCTGCCGGGCCCGCGTCGCGGCAGTTCGGGCAGCCTCGCCGAAACGGACCAGGACGTCCGCGAACGCCGGGTCCGTGTGCATGGGGACGTGACCCGCCAGATCGTGGAAGATGTCGGGCTCGGGCAGGTAGTCCAGCCTGTCGCCGTCGCGGACGGTGATCGTGGTCGGAAACTCACGCCGCCTCAGGCAGTCGAAGAACAGGTACGCCGGCACATAGCCGCTGACCGCGCGTGCCGTGAAGCCGCTCAGGGGCTGCAGGAACCGGTTGATGTCGGCGAGCCTCGGAATGCGGTCCGGGTCGAGCTCCAGACGCGCCACGCCGTCGAGAAAGCGGGGGTGGGCGTGCTGCTCCCAGCGACCGGCCAGGGCCCGGTAGAGGCGCCGCCAGGTCTCCTGGTTCGCCTCGCTGTAGAGCTCGTAGCGCTGCTCGATGAACAGCTCGCCCCGGGTCTGCGCCCGCTCGATGAACTCGGCCCGACCGGTCGTCAGGTCCCGGCCGACCACCGGCGCCAGGACCCCGCGGTCAGACGCGCCAACTGGTTGCATAGCTCTCGTCCTCCAGGTCGGCTGCTGCTGCCGTCAATTGCAATGGACGGAACGTGTCCACCATGACCGCGAGCTCGTCGGTGCGCTCCTTGCCTATCGATCCCTCGTAGGCCCCGGGATGTGGACCGTGGGGAATCCCGTTCGGATGCACGGTCAAGGCGCCCCGCTCCACTCCGCGGCGGGACATGAACTCGCCCTCGACGTAGTAGATGACTTCGTCCGAGTCCACGTTCGAGTGGTTGTACGGCGCCGGGATCGCCTGGGGGTGATAGTCGAACAGGCGCGGCACGAAGGAGCAGACGACGAACCCGGGCCCGGCGAAGGTCTGGTGCACGGGCGGCGGCTGATGGACGCGGCCGGTGATCGGCTCGAAGTCCTCGATGTTGAAGGCGTAGGGCCACAGATGGCCGTCCCAGCCGACGACGTCCATCGGATGGCGCCGGTACAGGTAGCTTGTGGTGCCGCCGCGGGCCTTCACCCGGACCTCGAACTCGCCTTCCTCGTCGCGCGGCTCGACCCACTCCGGCGGTCGGATGTCGCGCTCGCAGTACGGCGAGTTCTCGAGGAACTGGCCGTAGCGGTTCAGGTAGCGGCGCGGCGGCTCGATGTGGCCTGCCGCTTCGACACTGAGCATGCGCTGCGGTTCGTCCGGCGCCGGCAGCAGCCGCCAGATGACCCCGGTCGGCAACACCAGATAGTCGCCGGAGCGGTAGGCGAGACGGCCGAACTGGCTCTCGAGCACGCCGCGTCCTTCGTGCACGAAGAGCAGCTCGTCTCCGTGCGCGTAGCGATACCAGTAGTCCATCGGCTCGCGAAACCGGACCACGGACAGCAGCAGGTCGCGGTTGGTGAGCAGGGCCACCCGACCGCTCACCGCATCTCCCAGCTCCGGAGACCTGGCGGCGCGGATCAGCCGATGGCGCAGCGGGCCCGCGTAGTCCAGCTTCAGTCCGTTGCCTGACCGTTCACCGATCCGATCGACCGCGGTCGGCGGGTGCAGGTGGTAGAGGATCGACTGGACGCCGGAGAACCCGTGGATCCCCATCACCTCCTCGTGGTGAAGGGACCCGTCGCCCTTGCGAAACTGGGTGTGGCGCTTGTGCGGTATCTCGCCCGCGCGAAGGTAGTAGCTCACAGGTTGCCCCTCGCGGCCTGCTCGCGCTCGAGCGCCACGAACAGACTCCTGAAGTTGCCCTCGCCGAATCCCCGCGCCCCGTGGCGCTCGATGATCTCGTAGAACAGCGTCGGCCGGTCCTCGACCGGTTTGGTGAAGATCTGCAGCAGATAGCCGTCCTCGTCGCGGTCGGCGAGGATGCCCAGTTCCGCCAGACGATCGATCGGTTCGTCGATCTTCCCCACCCGCTGCTCCAGCTCGTCGTAGTAGTTCCCCGGCACGTGGAGGAACTCCACGCCGTTCTCGCGCAGCCGGGACACGGCGCCCACGATGTCGTCGGTGCGGCAGGCGATGTGCTGTACACCCGGTCCTTCGTGAAAGTCGAGGAACTCCTCGATCTGCGACTTCTTGCGGCCCTCGGCGGGCTCGTTGATCGGAAACTTGATGACGCCGGATCCGTCCTGCATCACCTTGGACATGAGCGCCGAGTACTCGGTCGAGATCGCCTCGTCATCGAAGTGGACGAGCTGGTTGAAGCCCAGGACGCGCGAGAAGAAGCTCGCCCACTCGTTCATCCGGCCCAGCTCGACATTGGCCACGACGTGGTCGATGGCGAGCAGGCCGCAACCCCGCGGCGGCGCGGCGCCGGGCGCCTCCGGCGCCGCCTCGAAACCGGGACCGAACAGACCGCCGTAGTCCTGGCGCTCCATGAACTGCAGCACGCAGTCGCCGTACAGACGGATCGAAGCGTGACGGAGTTCGCCGTGCCCGTCGCGAGCCGTTGCCGGCGGTGCGGCGGGCTCGGCGCCCCGCGACACGGCGGCCGCGAACGCCGCGCCCGCGTCCGGCACCGACAGTGCGATGACTGCCACGGAATCGCCGTGCCGCCGTACCGACCGGGCGGCATCGTGCGACGAGTGCAGCGCACTGGTCAGGACGAGCCGGATGTCGCCCTGCTCCACGAGATAGGACGCGCGCGTCCGTTCGCCGGTCGCCAGCCCCCGCACCGCGGTGCACTCGAAACCGAACGCGTGGCAGTAGTAGGCGGCCGACTGCTTCGCATTGCCGACATAGAGCTCCAGGTGATCGAAACCGAGAATCGGACAGAAGTCCTCGCCGGCCGCGGCGCCTGGAGCGACGACCGTCGGCAGCGTCCGTTCGGCAGAACCCGCCCCTGCCGTGACCGTCCCGTCCTCGCCGTGACCGCGTGTCCGGTCTCCGGCTTCGCTTCGCTCTGCGACGCATCCTGCTGGTCTCATTCCCGGTCTCCTCTGTTCCTCTTCGTTGTTCTCTTCTTCTTTACTCCAGCCCCGCGGAGCCTCGGATGCAGGCCGCGAAGCCGGCAACCGCCTCGCGCAGAGCGTCCGGCTCCAGGCGCGAGAAGCTCAGACGGGCCGCGTTGCGGGGCGCGGCGCGATCCGCCGGGTCCGCAAAGGCTGCCGCGGGAACGAAGGCGATCCTCCGCTCGGCCAGGGTCCGCTCCAGCAGGCGCTCGCCGTCCGTCCCCTCCGGCAGTTCCACCCACACGAACATGCCGCCCCCGGGCTCGGTGAAGGCGCAGTCGGCCGGGAGATGATCGGCAAGCGCCTCGAGCATCGCGTTGCGGCGGCCCCGATAGGTCGCTCGCAGCAGCTCGAGGTGGCGGTCGAGGTCGAGATCCTCCAGGAGGCGAGCCACGGCGAGAGCGTTCAGCCTGGAGCACTCGAGATCCCCGATCTCCTTGACGGCCGCCAGGGTCTCGACCAGCGGCGCCGGCAACCGCAGCCAGCCGATCCGCAGCGCCGGGGCCAGGATCTTGGAGAACGTGCCCGCGTAGACGACACGCTCCGGGTCGAGCGCCGCGAGCGGAGGCTCGAACTCGCTGTCGCAGCACAGCAGGCCGTACGGATCGTCCTCCAGGATCACGAAGTCGTAGTCGCGGGCGAGGGCCACCAACCGCTCCCGGGCCTCCCGAGCCAGACTGACGCCGAGCGGGTTGTGCGCATCCGGAATGACGTACACGAGGCGCGGCCGACCGCCGGCGAGCAGGCGCCGCTCGAGCGCTTCGACGTCGAGTCCATCGTCGAGACTGCTCGGCAGAGTCACGAGGCGCGCCTGCAGCGGCGCCAGGACCTCCCTGAATCCCGTGTACGTGAATCTCTCGACCGCGACGGTCTCGCCCATGCTCACGAACGCGCGAACGGCGACGTCGAGCGCCTGCTGAGCGCCCGTCGTGATCAGGATCTCCTCCGCCCTGCAGTCGACGCCGCGGCGCCGCATGACCTCCACCACCCGTTCCTTCAGTTGGCTGGACGACGGCCCGTACTGCATGGACCGAGGATCGGCCAGCAGCTGGCGCAGCGCTTCGCCGTAGGCCGACGCCGGAAACAGCTCCACGGCCGGCAGCCCGCCAGCCAGCGACACCACGCCAGGACGCGAGACCTGATTGACCAGCCGACGCAGCAGCGAACGCTCGCGACCCCGCAGCCACGACGCGATCCGAGGCGGTCCCGACGGCCGGCGCTGCTCCGTCCGGCGTGCCAGCAAGGACGCCGTTGCCGACTCGTTGGTACGGGAACGAGCTTGTATCTCCATGATCGGGACACTAACGGAACCACGAACAAAAAACAAGCGTCGATTTCCCACTCTCGAAACAACGACCGTGTACACTTCCGCCTCATGGACAACACAGACGATCGACGCTCCGCCGCGGCGTCAAGCCGCGCCGCGAGCAGGCCCCTCGACGCCACCGACTACGCGATCCTGGAGCTGCTGCAGCGGGATTCGAATCGAACCGACGTGGACCTCGCGCGCAAGGTGAACCTGTCCGCCTCGGGCCTCAAGAAGCGCCTGCGCAAGCTGGAACGACGGGGCGTGATCCAGCGGCAGGTCACCCTGCTCGACCGCAACGCCGTGGATCTCGGTCTGCTGTGCTTCGTTCAGGTCTACCTGACCCACCACCAGGCGGACGCCAGACAGCAGTTCAGCGCTGCCGTCCGAGAGCTGCCGGAGGTGCTCGAATGCCACTTCCTGACCGGCGAGCACGACTACATGCTGAAGATCGTGGCCAGGGACTACCGGCACCTCGAACACATCCTCGCGGATCACCTCGCCGGCATACCGGGGGTCGACCGGCTGCTGACCAGCATCGTGCTGAACGAGATCAAGCGGACGACCGCCCTGCCGCTGTGTGCCTCAACGCCGGCGGCGCAAACGGAACCGGCCACGCCGGCGAGACGGTAGAGACGATCCGCCGGCGGGACGGCCGCGCTGCGCCAGATTCCCGCGGCCAGTCCCCGGCCGATTCCCCCTGAGCCGCCCGGCGTCGATCCCGGCGGCCCAGGCGGCGCACCAGGAACCGCCGCACGAAGGCGTACGCATCGGCCCGCTCCACGAACCGGAAGTCGACCGGCGTGCTGCCGGCCATGAAGCGCTGCCGACCATGACATCGCGGACCTGTCCAGGGTCCGCAGCCGTTCGATGTCGAGTTGCAGGATCATCCTTCGATGATCCCCGACACCCGCTCAGGCTCATCTCTCGTGGGATTGACACCGCTGCTTCAGGCTCGTCTCTCGTGGGACAGGATTCCGGCTGCCCTTCCTGCTCCGGACTTGCTACCCTCCCGTTTCGATGAACGGCGCCCAGGCACTGCTTCGCACCGCCGCCAGCGCGGGCGTCGAGGTCTGCTTCGCCAATCCCGGTACGTCGGAGATCCATCTCGTCGCGGCTCTCGACGAGATCCCGGGTGTTCGGGGCGTGCTGGCGCAGTTCGAAGGCGTCGCCACCGGCGCCGCGGACGGCTACGGCCGGATGGCCGGCAAACCGGCCCTCACCCTGGTCCATCTCGGCCCGGGCTTTGCGAACGGCATCGCCAACCTGCACAACGCGCGGCGCGCGCGCACGCCGGTGGTCAACGTGATCGGCCACCATCCCACCTGGCACCGCAACTACGACCCGCCGCTCAACACGAAGGTCGAGAGCCTGGTCGACGGCGTCTCCGACTGGCAGCGCACGGTCGCCTCGGCCGATCACATCTCGCGCGACATGGCTGCGGCCATCTCCGCTTCCCGGCGCCATCCGGGGCAGGTCGCAACCCTGATCGTGCCCACCGACTGTCAGTGGAACGAGGCATACGGTCCGATCGTCGAACCGGCCCCTCCGCCGGGCGCCCGCGTCGCATCGGAAGCGGTCGAGCGCGCCCGCGCCGCCGTCGCCCGGGGCGCGCGGACGATGCTGATGCTCGGCAGTTCGGCGCACACGGCTGCGGCTCAGCGCGAGGCCGCCAGGGTTCAGGGAGCGACCGGTTGCCGGCTGGCGTCGGAGACCTTCTCCGGGCGCATGGAGCGCGGCCCCCATCTTCCCGTGCTCCCGCGCGTGCCCTACTTCCCCGAGCAGGCGGTCGAGTTCCTTGGCGGCATCGACACCCTCGTTCTGGCCGGCGCGCTCGATCCGGTGGCTTTCTTCGGGTACGAGGGCGGCTCGAGCCGCCTGACTCCGGAATCCGTGGAGGTCGTCATCCTGAGTCATCCGACCGAGGACAGCGGCCACGCACTGGGCGAACTGGCCGTGGCACTCGGCGCGAAGGACGAGCCGCCGTCCCGCGCGGTCGAGCGGCCGCCGGCGCCCGGCGGCCCCATCGACACGCGCGTCGCGGCCCAGGCCGTTGCCGCCGCCCTGCCCGAGAACGCGATCGTCATGGACGAGGGAATCACCGCGGGTTCGGCCTTCTATCCCGCCACGATGAACGGCCCGGCGCACACGTACCTGCAGGAGAACGGAGGCGCGATCGGCCTGGGCCTGCCGGCTTCGCTCGGCGCCGCGATCGCGTGCCCGGACCGCAAGGTGCTGACGCTGGAGGGCGACGGCAGCGGCCTGTACACGGTCCAGGCGCTCTGGAGCCAGGTCCGCGAGGGCGTCGATGTCGTCAACCTGGTGTTCGCCAACGACATCTACCGCATCCTTCAGGTCGAGCTGCAGCGGGCCGGAGTCGAGGAGTTCGGGCCGCAGAGCCTGAACCTGACGGAGTTCCGCGAGCCGCGGGTGGAGTGGCTCGACCTGGCCCGAGGGTTCGGCATGCCCGCCGTGCAGGTCCGAACCGGCGAGGAGCTGACGGCAGCGCTCGAACGCGGCTTTGCCGAACCCGGTCCCTGCCTGATCGAGGCCCTGGTGAGCGATTCGGCCCTGTAGCGCGATTCGGCCCTTGCAGCGATTCGGCAACGCCTCTTGAAGTACTCCGTCACGCTCCTGCCCGGGGACGGCATCGGCCCCGAAGTCAGCAAGGCGATGGTGCGCGCCGTGGATTTCGTCACCGGCGGCCGGATCGTGTGGGAGCCGGTCGTTGCCGGCAGCACGGCCGTCGATCAGGGTCTTTCGCCTCTCCCGGACGAGGCGATCGAGTCGATTCGCCGCAACCGGATAGCGATCAAGGGCCCCCTGCAGACACCGGTGGGAGGCGGCTGGCGCAGCGTCAACGTCCTCCTGCGGCAGTCGCTGGAACTGTTCGCGTGCGTGCGGCCGGTGCAGTCGATGCCCGGCAACACCCGCGCCCGCTACGAGGGCGTCGACCTGATCATCGTGCGCGAGAACACCGAGGGCCTCTACAGCGGCCGCGAACACGAGGTCGTCGACGGCGTGGTCGAGGCGCTCAGGATCGTCACCCGCAAGGCCTCGCGGCGGATCATGCAGTTCGCATTCGAGTATGCGCGCAGCCACGGCCGCAAGAAGCTGACCATCGTGCACAAGGCGTCGATCACCCCGCTGTCGGACAACCTGTTCCTTGCCTGCGCCCGCGAGTGCGAGCGGAACTACCCCTTCTTCAAGGTCGACTATCTTCCGCTCGACAATCTGGCGCTCGAACTGACCAGGGATCCGACCCGGTTCGACATGCTGGTCATGGGCAACCTGGACGGCGATCTGATGAGCGACCTCTGCGCCGGCCTGGTCGGCGGCCTGGGCGTGGTTCCCGGGGCCAACTACGGCAACGGCTGCGCGGTGTTCGAAGCGGTCCACGGCACGGCTCCCGATATCGCCGGCCGCGATCTGGCCAATCCGATCGCCTTGATCCTGTCCGCGGAGCTGATGCTGCGCTACGTCGGCGAAGCGGCGGCTGCCGCGCACCTGCGCTCCGGCGTCGAGAGGCTGCTGATCCACGGCGGCGCTCTGACTCGGGATCTCGGCGGCACGGCGAACACGTCCGAGTTGACGGATGCGCTGATCGCGGAGCTGGAAGCCGTGATGGAGGAACGGGAGACCGCCCGATGAGCGACGGCGCCGAAGCGACCGCACCGGCGGCGCGACCCCGCGTCGCGCTGATTGTCGGACGCAGCGGAATCGGCGCGGAAACGGCGCCGCCGGTGCTCGAGATCCTCGAGGCGGCCGGCGCCGGCTTCGACTTCGTCCGCGTCGACGTGCCGACCGCGGTCCGCCGGAACACGGAGACCGTCCTCCAGGAAGCGGCCGACACGATCCGCGATTGCCGGGTCGCTCTCAAGACCCGGCTCATCGGGCCCGCCACGGATGCGGTCCGCGTCGGTCCAGGCCCCCAGAACCCCAACGTGGCTCTGCGGCAGATGCTCGGTCTCTGGGCGAGCGTGCGCCCGGTGCGGTCGATCCCGGGCCTGCCGACCCGCTATCCCGACCTCGACGTGCTGCTGATCAGGGAGATCACCGAGGGCGTCTACCGCGGCATCGAGCACGAGATCGTCGACGGCGTGGTCGAGAGCATGAAGGTCGTCAGCCGCGCCGCCTGCGAGCGGATCGCCGACTACGCCTTCCGGATCGCCCGGCGGCACGGTCGCAGGAAGATCACCGCCATCCACAAGGCCAACATCATGAAGCAGAGCGACGGGCTGTTCCTGGACACCGTGCGCTCGGTGGCCGCCGTCTACCCGGACATCGAAACGGACGAGTGCATCGTCGATGCCGCCTGCATGCGTCTGGTGCTGGACCCCTACCAGTTCGATGTCCTCCTGACCGACAACCTCTACGGCGACATCCTGAGCAACCTGGGCACCGGCCTCGCGGGCGGCATTTCCGCCGGCCACGCGATCAACGTCGGCGACGACTGCCACGTCTTCGAGGCGGTCCACGGCGACGCGCCGCACCTGATCGGCACCGGCCAGGCGAACCTGTTGCCGCTGCTGACGCCGGCGACCGCCCTGCTCCGGCACTTCGACCTCAACGACGAGGCCGACCGGATCGATCGGGCCGTGACCGCGGTGCTCGAGGCCGGCAGCAGCCTGACGCCCGACCTCGGCGGTCGCTCCTCCACCTGGCAGATGGCGCGAGCGATCATCGCGGCGCTCCAGCCACAGCTATAGCCGCTCGTGGTGCAAGCCGGTCCTGTACGGCCGGATTCCAGGCGTCGAGAGTCCCTGGTCCGACTCGCGATACCCTCCAGGGGACGCCTGTCGGGCGCGCCCAAGCCCACGACTCTCGGAGGAAACCGATGGCCCGGCCCTCGACCGATGCCGCTCCCAAGGCCCGAAGGCACCGGCAGCTGATCCTTGATGCTGCGCATGACCGCCCGTCGGCGGAGCCCGTTTCCGACCATGCCGACCCCGCCCCGGAATCCCGGAAGAGGCGTGTCGTACGCAATGGCGCTGCCACGAACGACCTGGTCCTGAGTGCCTACGTCGGCGGCAACGAGGCCGTGCTTCCGAGAATCCTCGATCTCTACGTCGCGCCCGGCGGCACCGTGGCGGATGTCACCTACGGCAAGGGCGTGTTCTGGCGGAACGTCCCGACGGACCTCTACAACCTGCTGGCCACGGATCTGCAAACGGGCACCGACTGCCGGGATCTGCCGTACGACGACGGCACGATCGACTGCGTCGTCTTCGACCCTCCCTACATGCATACTCCGGGCGGAACGGCGCATTCGACGCACCGGCCCTTCGAGAGCTACTACAGGAACAACGTCACGGGCAATCGCACGAAAGCCAAGTACCACGAAGCCGTCCTGGCCCTGTACGAGGACGGCGGGAAGGAGGCATACCGGGTCCTCCGGCCCCGTGGCGTGATGATCGTCAAGTGCCAGGACGAAGTCTGCTCCAACCGGCAGCGACTCACCCATGTCGAGATCATCCACGCCTACCAGCAGCTCGGCTTCGTGGCGGAGGATCTCTTCGTTGTCGTGAGGACCAACCGTCCCGGCGTGAGTCGGACGGTCAGACAGGTCCATGCCCGCAAGAACCACTCCTACTTTCTCGTGTTCTGGAAGCGCGACCGGACCGGCTCCTTGTGGACGGCGCCCGAGTGAACCCGGTCGAGTTGATGCTGCTCGTGATTCGCGAACACACGCCCGACACGATCTGGACCGACGCGCCGCTCGAGCCTTTCCGCCAGGTAGCCAACACGAACCGAGGCGACATCGGAGAGGACTTCGTCCAGCGCTACTTGCAGCGTTGCGGAATTCTCGCCCAACGCGTCGGTTCTCGGATTTCGGCGGCCGATCTGACGATCGGCGGCAAGCTCTTCGAGGTCAAGACGGCCTCTGAAGACAAGGGAGGCTCCTTTCAGTTCAACCACGTGCGGCTTGACCGGAACTACGACTACCTCTTCTGCCTCGGGATTCGGCCAGATTCCATCCTCTTCGACGCGTGGCGCAAGGGGGCTGTGTCCGAAGGCTCTGCCGGAACACTCGTCCGCATGGCCGAGGGTCAGAGTGTCACGTTCAAGCTGACAAGGAAGCCTGCGACGATGCGAAAGATCGAGGAACTGCCGGGTTGGGTGTTGAAGGAGGTGCTCCGGTCAGACGGCGCTGCCGACTAGCGCCAGCAGCAGCGCGTCCAGTGCATCCGGCAGCACCTCCGGCCGCGCGACCGGTACCGGTTCGAGGCAGCGTCGCGCCGCCCGAAGCACGCCGAACACCGGCGGATGTGGCTGGAGTCCCCCCCCTCGGGCCCAGGAAACGGGCCCAGGAAACGGGCCCCGGAAACGCCGCGGCGTCAGCCCTCGGCGCTCAGAGCGTCGAGCAGCCTGACGAGGGCGCTCCGCAAGCGCTCGGTTTCCTCTTCGGTCAGGTAGGGCCTCAGCACCCGGAGGTCGTTCGGCGCCGGCGACTCGACAGGGCCTCCCGCCAAGGCCCGGAGGGCCCGCACCTGACGCTCGCCGAGCCGGATCAGGGCCGGGCGGACCCGGTTCAGGTCAAGCGTCGGCTCGGCGGCAGCACTGCGCCGCTGCACTGCCTTGGCCAGGTCGATCTGAAACGCAAACCACTCGCGCACCGGCCGCGGATCGAGCCCGAACTCCACCGCCTTCGACTCGGCTGCCGCAAGCACCAGCCGTTCCCGTTCCGGATCCTCGACCGGCACGCCGCGCGCCGCCTTCCACGCCGCGACCGCGGGCATGAAGGCGAGGCGGCGGGCCGTCAGGTCGAGCAGGTGATCCAGTTCGTCCCGGCGCCGGCCGCGGCCGAACCACTCCTCGCGACGGGCCTCGAGCCACCGCTCGTTGCGCTGAATCCACCGGTCGACCGCGGGTCCGAGTTCGTCGGCGCGCCCGGGAGCGACCCAGAACACCTTCCGGTCGAGCGGGGCTTCGCAGCGACGCCGCCAGCCGTCGCGGCCGAAGTGCTCGACCTCGAACGAGTCGGTGACGAAGGCGTCGACCTCGCTTCGTTCGAGGCGGCTCGGAAGCGAGAGGTTGTCGTCGACCGCGACGATCTCGCTGGCCCCGCCTCGGAAATGCTCGCGTGTCCAGCGTTCCAAGATGCCGCCGCGGTTGACGGCCACTCGGCCAGGCGTCTCGGCGCTGCCAGCCGCCGCCACCACGCACGGCCCTCCCGCCGCAACCGCCCGGCTCATCCATCCCACCGCGGCCCGTGCCGGCCGCCAGGTCACGCCGCTCATCGCGAGATCGAACTCCTCCGCGGCCACTGCGGCGGCCATCTCGGGCCAGTCGAAAGGCACGAACTCCAGGTCGAACCCGAGGTCGGAGGCAAGTCGCTCTGCGACCTCGATATCGAAGCCCCGCCGGGCCGCTGCAGGTTCTTCTCCCCTGGCGGCTTCACCTCGAGCGGCCGCGCCTCGGCCGGCCGCGCCGTCGGCCACGAACACCCGTCGAGCAGAATCAGCGACCGCAGTTCCGCCTCGGCCGGCTGCGCCGTCGCTCCTGCCGGGCGGCGGGAGCGTCGAGAGCACCGAGAACGGCGGATAGTCGCCGCTCGTCCCGACCCGCAGCCGGCGTCTCGCCGGCGCTTCGACAGGCGCGCCGGCCGCGGACAGGTCGAGCTCCGCCGCGGTGAACCGCACCGACCCGATCCACGGCTCCTCGCCGGCCGTGAAGTGACCGTACGTGGTCGCGACGAAGGTCCCGTCGGGCAGCAACTCCAGACCCGGATAGGCCGTGTCCGCGGCACTGGTGTTGTCCATCAGCCGCACGCGCACCTCGCCTGCCCAGGGTTCCCGCCTGCCACGGCGAAGATCTTCGTAGCGGCCGAGCCAGCCCACCCAGTCGCCCCGCCAGGGACTCGACGGCGCCTGGTCGCGGAAGGTCACGAACAGCCGCCCGTCCGGCGTGTAGCGGCCGACATGCCGGTCGCCCGTGAGAGACGAGGGCAGCTCCAGCGGCCGACTCCAGGTGCGCCCTTCGTCCCGCGAGAACACGACGAAGGAGTTGAACCGGCGGCTGTTCTCGCGCAGCAGCACGGCGATCTCCCGGCCATCGGGCGAGCGGATCAGGCCCGGTTCACAGAGGTGCGCCTCCGGGTGCGCCGCGATGACCTCCGGCTCCGACCACGTGAGACCGTCATCGAGCGAGATCGTCTTGTAGACCTCGAAACGGGGATCGAGACCGGGAATCCGCTCGTGGCGCAAGGTCGGACGCCGGAGAAAGCGGCCGTCGTCGTGGAACAGCGCCATCAGCTCGTTGCCCGTGCTGCGCAACCGGTCGACGGACGACATGGCCACGATGCCGCCGAAGTGACCTATCGGTTCGAGCTCGGTCCAGGTCCGGCCCTCGTCCTCCGAGCGCGCCATCCGCACCGGGTAGAGCCCGGAGAACATGATCAGGCGACGGCGGCCGTCCGGCAGATCGACCGGGAAGACGGTGGGCGTCTCCATTGACGTCTTCCAGCTCGCCGGCGTCGGCAGACGCTCGCTCCAGGTCAGGCCGCCGTCGTCGCTGCGCTTCATGACGATCGCGCCGGCGCCGTGGCCCTTGGGGTAGACGGTCAGGATCGAGCGCTGATCCGAGAGCAGCACCGTCGTCGGGTGGCCCAGGTACTGTCCCGGCTCGCGGTCGACCACGACCTGGCGGCGGGTCTCCTGCGCCCAGTCGACCCAGCGCAGCGGCGCGTCGCCGGCCCCGCGGCAGGCGAATGCCGCCGGCAGGATGAGCGCGGCCGGCAGCCAGGCGGTTCGCCGGCAGCGCACTTGCACCGTCACGACCCGCCGAGGCTCCGTGCCCGCGACCTGCGAACGGCGCCGGCAACGGGTTGCGCGCGGCGCAGGTTCTTCAGCGCTTCGCGGCGGCTCAGCGGACTCAGACGATCCTCGTGCTCCCGGACGAACCGGCGGATCTTCTCCGGATCGTGCCAGGCCAGGTCCCGGAGAGCCCAGCCGATCGCCTTGCGAACGAAGAACTCGTGGCCGAAGCGCGAACCGACCAGGTTCTCGCCGATCGTCGCGTACAGCAGTTCCAGGTCCGTGTCGCCCTTGCGGCCGAGCTGACAGATGATCGAGGACCGGCGCTTCCAGAGGTCGCCGCAACGGCTCCAGATCCGCATCCGCTTCGCCATCGTCTTCGGATAGCGCTCGACCAGTTCCCGCAACCGGCGGCTCGCGATGGCGTCGACGTAGTCCCACCACGCCCCGGAGACGATCATCTCCTCGAAGACCGGCAGGGCGCGCATCGTCCGCAACGGCCTGTATGCCTTGAAACCGCCGAGATCGATCGCGGCGTGCCGTTCCTCGCGGCGGCCCGCCGTGCGCCACAGGGACAGCACGGTCGCCCGCCACTCCTCGAAACCGTCCAGCGGGTACGTTCGGAACAGCGAGCGTCCGATCTTCCGCAACTCCGGGGTCCTGACGCCCCAGAACGGCATGGCGGACTTCATGTACGCCTGCTGTCCTCTGGCGCGTTCGGAATCACCGGCCGCTGCCAGCTGGCGCCGCAGTTCCCGAATCAGCATCCGACCCGCAAGAGGAGGCCGCAGTTCATCCATTCCGGCGAATGTAGCAGCGCTCGCGGCGCTATCCTTCCGGGCTCCGCCCCACGCCGCCTGGCACCGGCTGCCGGGTCGCGGGGGCCTCGCCGTCGCGTTGACGAGCATGACCAGGCCCTTCGCCTCCATCGTTCCTCCTCCGGGGGCCGCACCGCGCCCGCCGGAGCTGCAGACTCGGCTGGAGGCGGCGCTGGCGGCAATGCCGGTCGACTACGACCCCCGCACCGAACACCTGGACGCCGAGGGCAGGCCGCTGTTCCTGAACCGTCTGATTCTCGAGACCTCGCCCTACCTGCGCCAGCACGCCCACAATCCGGTCGACTGGTTCTCCTGGGGCGAGGAGGCGTTCGAACGGGCCAGGGCGGAGGACAAGCCGATCTTCCTGTCGATCGGCTACTCGACCTGTCACTGGTGCCACGTGATGGAGCGCGAGAGCTTCGACAGCGTCGAGGTCGCGCGGCTGATGAACGGGAAGTTCATCTGCATCAAGGTCGACCGCGAGCAGCGCCCCGATGTCGACGACGTCTACATGACTGCGGTCCAGGTCACGCGGCAGGGCGGCGGCTGGCCGATGTCGAGCTTCCTGCTGCCCGACGGCAGGCCGTTCTTCGGCGCTACCTACTTCCCGCCGCCCCGGTTCGTCCATCTGATGGAGCAGGTCGACGCCGCCTGGCGGCAGCGGCGCGGCGATCTGGAGACCTCCGCCGCTCGGATCACCGACCTCGTGCAGCGGATCACCTCTGCCCGTGGAACGGCGAAGAGCCTGGGCCGCAGCGTCGTCACGCGGGCCGTGCAGGGGCTGATTGCGAGCACCGACCGTGTCCACGGCGGCTTCGGCGGCGCGCCGAAGTTCCCGAACGAGACGAATCTCCTGCTCCTGCTCGAGGAGGCGCTGCGCACGGGCGACCGCCAACCGCTGGATGCAGCCCTGCGCACGCTCCGCGCCATGGCGCGGGGCGGCATCCATGACCAGGTCGGCGGCGGCTTCCACCGCTATTCGGTCGACGGCCGGTGGCTCGTGCCCCATTTCGAGAAGATGCTCTACAACCAGGCACTCCTGCTCCGCGCCTACGCCCTGGCGTATCGCCTCGCCGGCGACCCGCTGCTGGCGCGCGTGGCGCGTGAAACGGCCGACTACGTCCTGCGCGACATGACGTCTGCGGACGGAGCGTTCTTCTCCGCCACCGACGCGGACAGCGAGGCTGCCGACGGCGAGCGCGTCGAGGGCGAGTTCTTCGTCTGGACCAGGGACCAGCTTCGCGACGCGCTCGACGGGGACGACGCGGAACTCGCGATCCGCCTGTTCGGCGCCACCGAACAGGGCAACTTCGAGCACCGGAACATCCTGTTCCTCGACCGGCCGCTTGACGAGAGCGCCGCCGATCTGGGAATACCGCTCGGCGATCTGCTCCGCCGGCTCGACCGCGTCCGCGAGCGCCTGTACCAGGTCCGCGAACAGCGGCCGCATCCGCTGCGCGACGAAAAGGTCCTCACTTCCTGGAACGGCATGATGATCCGGGCCCTGGCCGAAGCCGCGGGCGCGCTCGGCGAACCGGCCTGGGCCGAGGCTGCGGCGCGTGCAACAGAGTTTCTCTGGAAGCACTGCCGGCGCCTCGACGGCGGCCTCTGGCGAGTCTGGCTCGACGGCGAAGCCTCCACGCCGGGCCTGGTTCAGGACCATGCCCATCTGGTGCATGCATTCGTGGCGCTTTCCGACGTGACCGGCGACAGCCAGTGGCTCGAACGAGCCCAGGCCGTGGCCGCCGAGATGGTCGAACGCTTCCAGGATCCCGGACCCGCCGACCCGGCCTCCGCGCCGAGCCTGGGCGACGGCTTCTTCATCGCCGAACGGGACGCTGCCGATCTGCTGATCGCCCGGCCCAGGAGCCCGACCGACGGCGCCGTCCCCTCGGGCAACTCGGTGGCTGTCCGGGCCCTCGCCGAACTCGGCCGCCGCACCGGCGACCGGCGGTCGATCGACCGCGCACTGGCGACGGTCTCCGCCTTCGCCGAGAGCGTCGAACGGACGCCGACGGCCTTCACCTACATGCTCACCGGACTGGCCGTGGCGCTCGGCGGCGACGCCGGCCCCAGGAAGACGGCCGGCAGCGGCGCCGTGACGGCCCGCCTGCGTCCTGGCGCGGCTTCAGGCGGGCGCGTTGCTTCAGGCGGACACGAAGTCGACCTCGACCTCGTGATCCGCGACGGTTGGCACGTGAACGGCCCCGAACCGCTCCAGGAGAACCTGATCGGCGCCCGGGTCCTCGCCGCGGGCAATGGCTTCGAACTTGCCGGCGTCCACTATCCGCCTCCCCGGCAGACCCGGTTCGGCGACCGCTCCGACGACGTCCTGATCTACGAAGGCCGCCAGCGCATCAGGTTCCGGATTCGCCGCGGCGCCGCAGCCGAGACTCTCCCTGTCTCCGTCCCCATCTCCATCAGACTCCAGGCCTGCAACGACCGGATGTGCCTGCCTCCCGAAACCCTCGTGCTCGAACTCCCGCTTGCGGCTGAACACGCGTGCGGCTGAACACGCGCCTCTCCAGGTGCAACCGACGCGCTCGGCATCTCCGCCAGTCAGTCGACCGCTCCGACGTGGGGCTCCGGGGGCAGAGACGGTCGAGGACCGGGCATCGAGGACCCGGCGCCGCGAGACGTGCCACGAAAACCGAGGCAGGCCCAGGCCGTCTACGGGGCCGCGATGCAGTACAGGCTGCGGCGGCCGCGCAGGTAGATCGTGTCGCCGACGATCGCGGGCGAGGCGTCGAAGCGGTCGTCGAGCTCGCTCTCGGCGAGCACCTCGAAGGTCGGCCCCGCCCTGGCGACCAGGAATTCGCCGTCGCGGCTGGCGAAGTAGACGCGATCGCCTACCGCGACCGGAGAGGCGTAGACGTTGCGCACCGAGCCCAGACGCTGGTTCGCGTACAGTGCTTCGCCGGTCCGCGCGTCGTATGCCGAGAGGATGCCGCGATTGACCTTGGTGAAGTAGATGATGCCGTCGTGCAGCAGCGGCGAGGGCACGTAGGGCGTGTCGCGGTCCACGGACCAGATCACCTGGTCCGTCCCGGTGATGTCGCCGCGAGCGCCGTCCAGGCGCACCGCGAGCAGCTTGCTGCCCCGAAAGCCGCTGGTCAGGTAGACGATGCCATTCGAGTGGACCGGCGAGGGAATCGCGTTCAGCGTCATGCCGGTCGTGTGCCAGATCGGCTCGCCGGTTGCGGCATCGTAGGCGCGGACCCGGTTCGTCGCGCTCGTGATGACCTGCGTTCGGTCCGCCTGCTCTACCACCAGGGGCGTCGTCCACGCCGTCATTTCGTCCCGGTCTCGACGCCAGATCTCCTCGCCCGAGTTCTTGTCGATCGCGACGATGAAGGAGTCGTCCTCGTGGTCCCAGATGACGTACACCCGGTCTTCGTGCAGCGCCGGCGAACTCCCTTCGCCGAAGCCGAGGCGGGTCCTCATGTCGCCCAGGTCGCGACGCCAGAGTTCCGTGCCGTCGAGATCGAACGCGAAGAGGCCGCGTGATCCGAAGAACGCGATCAGGACGTCGCCGTCCGTCACCGGAGAGCCCGACGCCCAGGTGCCGTCGGGATGCGTGCCCTCGTGCGGCGCCTCCACGCCCACCGATCTCGTCCAGATCGTGGACCCGTCCGCCCGGTCCAGGGAATGGACTTCGTAGCTGAGGACTCGGTCCGGCGGCACGCCGTCACGCCGGATGGCCGACGGCGCGTTCTCCAGCCGCTCGCCACGGGGCACGGCCGTGGTCAGGAACAACCGGCCGCCCCAGACGATCGGTGACGACACGCCGAGACCCGGCACCGCCTTCTTCCAGCACACGTTCTTCTCTTCCGACCACTCGATCGGCGGATTCCCCGCCGACGCCGAGCCGGTCCGGCTCGGACCGCGCCACGCAGGCCAGGCGCCTTCGACGTCCGGTGACGGTTCGGAAGCCGACGATCCTGCCGCCACACCAGCCAGGACAGCCAGGGCCGCGCAAGGGAGCCGGAGGCTTCGCCTGGAGCGCCATGAGCGCCCGGTCGCCACGGAAACGGCGCGTCTCACCAGCCGCCCCTACAGGCTCTCGAAGATGAAGCCGATGAACACCGACTCGTTGATGAAACCGGAACCCCATTCTTCCCACTCCTCGGGAAGGCCGGCAGCCTGAATCTCCTGCACCGACTTGCCGGCGTCCTTGCCCGCCTTCACGGTCGCCACGCACTCCACAAGCATGCGGTGGTACGTCTTCAGGTCGTCGACCGTGGACAGGGGGCCGTGGCCGGGTATCACCTTCGCGTCGGCCGGCAGGTGCTCGAGCACCTCCCCGATGCTGTCCCGGAGACCGACGGCGTTGCCGCCGTTGGGGACATCGACGAAGGGAAAGCGTCCGGCGAAGAACTGGTCGCCCAGGTGCATCACGTTCGAGTCGGTGAAGTGGATGTAACTGTCCCCATCCGTGTGGCCGCCGGGCAGGTGGCCGATCATGATCTCTTCGCCGTTGAAGTGGATCGACACGCCGTCGTCGTAGGTCACCACCGGCAGGGCCGCCCTGGGCGCCGGCTCGGCTGGCCTGCCGGCCACGCCCGCACCCTCCGCCAGGCGCTTGCGCACGTTCGTGTGGGCCACGATCAGCGCCTCCTTGCCGAAGACCGCGTTGCCGCCGGTGTGATCGAAGTGGAAGTGGGTGTTGATCACGAACTCTAGGTCTCCGGGCGAAATGCCCTTGAGCGCCGCCCGGATCCTGTCGACCAGGGCCTCGAACTGGTCGTCGACGATCAGGATGCCGTCCTCGCCCGCCGAGACGCCGATGTTGCCGCCGGCACCGGTCAGCATGTGGACCGGACCCCGGACGTGTTCGGCGGTCACTTCGACGGCCGAGAAGTCCTGCTGCGCCGCGACCGGAACAGCGATGACGGCGGCCGCGGCGGCAACGGTCGAGATACGGGAACGGAGCGTCGTGCGGACCATGTGTCTTTCCTCGCTGGGGGGGTTGGCCGTTCTGGAACACATGTGCTGCCCGTGATGCATCTGAACGGACGAAGCGTAGCAGGAGCGCGGCGGCCGCAGCGATACTGCCACGGCTTCGCTGCATGCGACTGTCGCATCGGCTGGCGCTGCGCTGCCGTGTCGGGAACGAGGGCAGTTCCAGGCAGGTCCGGCGCTGAACACCCGCACGCAGCCGGGCACTGCCTCTCAGTGCGAAAGTGCGTAGAGAACCAGGTTCACGCCGAACGGATACGACTTCGTCAACGAGAAGCGCTCGAAGAACTCGCGCGACTCCCCTTCCCGCTCCCAGCCGTCGGCGATGTCCGTGTTGTGGGTCATCGCCACCATGAGCCGCCCGTTCTCGTCGAAGATGCCGCGGAAATGCGGCTCGGCGGAGTGGCTGCCGCGCTCCGACGTACCCGCTCTGCCGCTCATGTTCCAGTACTGGATGGAGGGAATCTGAGGCACTTCGTCAACGGTGAAGAAGGTCCTGAAGATGGGATGCGTCACCGGGATGTCGACGATCGGATAGTCGCCAGGCGGCAGCACCCGGCCGATCTGCCGCGCCCAACGATCCCAGGCGATCGGGCCCCAGAAGTCGTCGACATAGAGAAAGCCGCCGGCCAGCAGGTAGCGCCGCAGGTTCTCGGCCTCCACGTCGTTGATGCCGATCGTGCCGACGTCGGACATGAAGAGGAACGGAAACTCGAACAGCCGCGGGTCGTCCAGGGTGAGCACCAGGTGTTCCGGATCGCCGTACGCCGTCCGCTGGATCTCGACCGTCGTCAACTGGGACAGGCGAGTCATGAAGTTGTACTCGGAGTCGGGATAGTCCGTGAACCAGCCCTGGCCCAGATCTTCGTAGACGACCTGCCGGTACTGGCCGCGGCAGAAGACGAAGCCCTCCAGGTACTGCCGGCCCTCCTCCGGATAGCGCGCCGGCGCCCTCTGCCACCACTGCGCCGAGAGCATGGAGGCCAGGAGCAGCGTCGACGCGGCCAGCATCGTCGGCAACCGCCACGGGCTTGCACGGAAGCACCCGCTTCCATGAAGGTCGGCGCCCCGGCCGCCGGGGCGAGCACCGCCAGACCTGACTCCATCCTCCACGGTGGCTTCCACGGCCCGATCGTAGCGCGTACTGGCCGGGCAGGATGCATGGCCGCTCGAATGCAACAACGGCCGCTCGAATGCCCGTGACCGCTGCCACAGGCGCCCGGCCACGAATGCGCGGGGCTTCCGGCGCCGGCGGCACCGCGTGCAAGATGCCAACCCGCCCGGCGACGAATGCGCGGGACTTCTGGCGCGGGCGCTAGGATTGACGGCATCTTTGCCCAGACAAGGAACGCTCATGCCGCCGGAGGACCGTCCGATGAACACAGAACCCCTGTCCCGCCGCACCCTGATCGCCGGCGCTGCCGCGGTGGCCGCAGCCTCGGCCGCGCCGGCCACGGTCGCCGCCCAGCAGGAGCGGGTGATCAGGAACGGCAGGATCCGCCAGTCCGTGTGCAAGTGGTGCTACGGAAGCATGCCCCTGGAGGAACTCGCGGCGGCCTCGAAGGCGATGGGCCTCGAATCGATCGAGATCCTCGACGCGAAGGACTTCCCCACCCTCCAGAAGCACGGCCTGATCTGTGCGATGACGAACAGCCACGGCATTCCCAGGGGGCTCAACGACCCGGCGAACCACGAGGCCTGCCTGCAAGCCATCGAGGCCGCCATCGACGCCTCCGCGGAGGCCGGCTTCCCCAACGTGATCACGTTCTCGGGCAACCGCAACGGCATGGCCGACAGCGTGGGCCTGGAGAACTGCGTCACGGCGCTCAGGCAGATCGTCGGCCACGCCGAGCGCAAGGGGGTCACCATCTGCATGGAGCTGCTGAATTCCAGGGTCGACCACGCGGACTACATGGCCGACAACATGCCGTGGCTGGTGGAGCTCGTCGACCGCGTCGGCTCCGACCGCTTCAGGATCCTCTACGACATCTACCACGCGCAGGTCATGGAGGGCGACGTCATCCGCACCATCCGCGACTACCACGGGCACATCGGCCACTACCACACCGCCGGCAACCCGGGCCGCAACGAACTCGACGAAAACCAAGAGCTCTACTACCCGGCGATCATGCGGGCGATCCTCGAGACCGGCTACACGGGGATCGTGGGCCAGGAATTCATCCCCAGGAACAGCGACAAGCTCGCTGCTCTTGCGCATGGTGTGAGTGTCTGCGACGTCTGACGCCGCAGACCCTGCACGACGTCCCCCAAGAGCGAGAACCGGCCCGCCGCATTGGCCCGGTGGGGTGCCGGTCAGCGGGCCGACTTCGCTGCAGCGTCCCGCAACGTGTCAGCCCCCTGCTTCGTCCTGCGCTGTCTCGTCCCGGAAGAGAGCGCCGAAGCCGACCATCGTCAGCGCTGCCAGCGCCGACAGCGAATACCACAACGCGGAGTAGTCGAGCACGCCGGCGGCGTCGGTGAAGGTCCTCGACAGCATCTGCAGCACCGGCGCAGCAAGCACCGGCCCCAGACCCAGAATGACGATCCCGAAGACGGTCTGGGCCGAGTGGCGGACATCCGCCTCCGCGATGCGGTCCACATGGATGAACGCGGCGGCGAAGAAGCACGCGTAGCACAGGCCGTGGAGCGCCTGGCTGGCGACGATGACGGGCGTCGGCAGGAACACGCTGCCGAAGATCGCGTAGCGGGCGACGTAGGCGAAAACGCCGATCAGGATCACGCGGCGGAAACCGAACCGGGCCAGCAGCCAGCCGGTGGCCGCCATGACCGCGATCTCGGCGAACTGCCCGATGCTCATCGCCGGCCCGATCCGGCTGTCCGCCAGGCCGAGCACCTGGCTCAGGAACGGCGCGGTCTGCATGAAGTAGATCTGGTGGATCACGGCGATCGGCAGGCTTGCCGCTACCAGAACCGCGAAGGACCGCTGCCGGAAGAGCCCGAACGCCTTCGCGAACGCCAGTTTCTCCTTCGCGTTCTTCTGCGGCGGCGTCGGCGGGAGGAAGAGACAGAACACGGCGTAGCCGAATGCCAGAACACCGCTCCAGACCAGGGAATCGACGAGCCGCGCCGTCGCGTCCGCGACCTCGACGCCGACGTAGAACGGAGGCAGCCACGAGAACCGCACGTCGGACAGCAACCAGAACAGCGGGAACGCCCAGCTCGCGGCGATCCAGCCGATCGTGCCCCAAACCCTGACCCGCGGGAACTCCCGGTCGCCGTCTTCCATGTGGGCGAAGGCGAGCGAGTTGGAAAGGGAGAGAGTCGGCGTGTAGAGCACCGAATAGAGCACGGACAGCCAGAGCCAGGCGCTGAAGCTCGTCTGGTAGGCGGTGATGATCTTGACCACGCCGCCCGCCGCCAGCAGCACGGCAAGCACTCGTTGGGTCGAGAACGAGCGATCCGCCAGCTGACCGGCCACCAACGGAGCAGTGACGGCGCCAATGGAGCTCGCCAGGCCCAGGATCCAGCCGATCTGGCCGGGCGTGAAGCCCAGACCGCCCTCCGAAGGCGCCGCCTGGAGGTAGCGCGCCAGCACCGGCAGCCACACGCCCCACACCCCGTACTGCAGGAGCATCATGAGGCAGAGCCGCGCCCTGGTCTGTCGATTCGGGCGGGTCTGGCGATTCAATGTCGATCCGTCACTTCAGCGATCGTGGTCCAACAGCCCGCGGCGGAAGTCCGCGCCGCGCCGAGAGTGGTCTGGCGTCCGTCCGGCAAGACGCGGCGAGGGAGCATGTCGGGCCATGCGCGACCAAGGAACAACGATGCCGGACGGGATGCATGGACGCTTCGATGCGGCGCGACTTTCGCCAAGGCTGACAAGGCGGATCTGCCGGGTCAGAAGGACATCCTACGCCTCCGATCCGCGACGATCTACAATCCCGCGTTCCCCGTCCGATGAACCATCGAGAACCAGCCGGCGGCCCGACACGGACTGCTGGAGCGCTCGCCGGCATTCACGTGGTCGACTCGGGCGGTACCGTCGCGACGGCGTACTGCGGCAAGCTGTTCCGCGATCTCGGCGCCGAGGTGACGAATCTCGAGCCGCCTGGCGAGGGGCAGCCGATCCGCCGCCTGCCGCCGCTTCACTCCCGGGCCGGCGCGCCGGAAGCGAGCGGACTCGCTACCTGCCTCTCGCTCGGCAAGCGGAGCGTGGCCCTGAACGCAGCGGATCCGCTTGCCGAGGCGCTGCTCGCAGACGCCGACGTGCTGCTGGACGCCGAGCCCCACCGCGGACCTGCCCTGCGCGATGGCCAGCTTCGACTGTCCATCTCCTGGTTCGGCGCCGCGGGGCCCTACGCCGGGCGCGCCGCCACGGACCAGATCGTCAGCGCCCACACGGGCGCCGCGCGCGCCGTCGGTCCGGCCGAGGGGCCGCCGATCCTGACCACCGGACATGCGCCACAGGTGGTCGCCGGCGCGCTCGCCTACGTTGCCGGCGTGGGTCACGTCCTGGCGAGGGAGATCGGCAACCTCGGGACCCCGGCCCACCTCGACGTCTCGATCTTCGAAGCCGCGATGTGCATCACGGAACCGGGTCCGCCGGGCACCCTGGCGACGGGAGTGATCCGCCCCCGACTCGGCATCAACCGTTTCTGGCCGACGTATCCCGCAGGCATCTACCGCTGTCGGGACGGATGGGTCGGCGTCACGACGGTCACGCCGAGCCAGTGGCGGAGCTTCTGCTCGATGCTGGGATTGCCCGAACTCGGCGCCGAGCCACGCTACCAGGTGTCGATCAACCGGCTGGAGGACGCGGACGCGATCGACGCCTCCATCGGTCCTCTCCTCCTCGAACGCACGGCGCTCGAGTGGGTCGAGGCCGGCCAGGCAGTCCGCGTGCCGTTGACGATCACTCCCACGCCGGCCGAGTTGTTCGAACTCGACCAGTTCCTGGAGCGCGGCGCCTGGGTCGAAGCGCAGCACCCCGTCCAGGGCCGGTTCACGGTGCCCGGCACGCCCTTTCGCCTGCACCGCACGCCTGCCCGCCGAGGCGGTCGAGCGCCGCAGCTGGGTGAACACGACGGCATCGTCCCCAGGACGCCGGCTGAGCGGCGGGCGCGCTCGGGAAACACGGAAACGCAACCCGGAGGGCCGGCCCGCACACGGGAAGGCCCGACCACCGCGACGACGGTCGGCCGCGCCCATCGCCGCCCCGACCTTCTCCAGGACATCCGCATCGTCGACCTGACGATGGGCTGGGCCGGACCCCTGGCCACCCGTCAGCTCGCGGACATGGGCGCCGAGGTGATCAAGGTCGAGTCCTGCCAGTACTTCGACTGGTGGCGCGGCTGGGAGTCGACGCCGGAGTTCATCGCTCAGGGACTCCACGAACGGTCGACCGCCTTCCACACGACGGGGCGCAACAAGCTGGGGATCACGCTCGACCTGACCAGCCGCCGCGGCAGGAACCTCCTGCTGCGACTCGTGGCGAAGTCCGACGCCGTGATCGAGAACTACACGGCCAGCGTCCTGCCCCGACTGGGTCTCGGCCATGAACGGCTGCGCGAGGTGAACCCCGAACTGGTCATGGTGTCGATGCCGCCCTTCGGCGCCAGCGGGGCCTGGAAGGACCATCGGGCCTACGGTTCGACCGTCGAGCAGGCCTCGGGGCTGCCGCACCTCAACGGCCGCGCCGGGGATCCGCCAACGATGCAGCACGTCGCCCTTGGCGATCCCGTCGCGGGCGTTCACGCCGCGGCGGCCCTGTTGACCGCGCTCCGGCATCTCCGGCGGACCGGCGAAGGTCAGCATGTCGATCTCTCCCACGTCGAATCGATGTTCCCGCTCGCCGCCCACGGACTCGTCGAGCAGGCGATGCGCGGAGAACCGCCCGAGCGTCACGGAGGACGCCATCCTCTCCATGCCCCGTGGGGCTGCTACCCCTGCATCGGCGCGGAGCCCTGGATCGCGATCACGGTCGAGACGGACCAGCAGTGGCGCCAGCTCTGCGCATCGCTGGGGCTGGACGGCGCCGATTGCCGCTTCGCGGCCGCCTCGGACCGGAAAGCGCATGAGGACGAACTCGACGAGACGATCGCGTCCCGGACAGGGTTCCACGACGGCATGGCGCTCGAACGGCGTCTCGCCGATGCTGGCGTGCCGGCGGCCGTCGTGCGCAACACGATGGACGTGCTTCACGACCCCCACCTCGAAGCCCGCGGCTACTGGCAGTGGCGGGAGCGCGCCTTCGTCGGCAACCAGCCGAATCCCTCAGCACCGTACCGGCCGATCGTGAAGGGCGAGGACAGCCCTCCATACGCCGTCGAGTGGCCCGCGCCGACCCTGGGCGAGCACGGCCGCGAGGTGCTCTCCCGGCTGCTCGGGCTGACCGAGGGCGAGCTCGACACCCTGGAGGACGACCGCATCATCGGCACCTGGCCCGTTCCCTGACCCCGGAAGTCCGCAGCCGATCGGGAACTCAGTCCATCGGAGCCAGTTCGGTAACGCCCTCGACCACGCGGTACAGCCGGTCCATCGCCACATTCGCGAAGGTCTGCGTCAGGTCCGTCGTCGGCCAGTAGACCTCGACCTTCTCCACGGATTCCGGCCTTCCCAGGCCGATGGTCTGCCGCAGCGGATTGCCCCCGAAACTGCCGCCGCCGCCTACCTGCCGGTGGACGCTTCGGATGCCGCCGTCCGCATCCGCCAGATCGACCCGGATGCGAGCGCCGATCGCCGAACGGTTGCTCTCGACACCGTCCAGCCGCAGCCCGAGCCAGCGATTGCCGAAACCCGGGTTCTCGAACAGGGCGTCGCCGAAACCGTCGCCGGGGAAGGCGCCGCCCATCTGTTCGAAGACGTCCAGGTCGCCGTCCGCGTCGATGTCGGCGAACGCCACCGCGTGCCCCTTCTGCAGGTGGCCGAAGCCGGCGGCGAGACTCACATCGACGAACCGTTCGCCGCCCAGATTGCGATAGAGGACGTTCGGCATCACCGCCTCGTAGTCCGGATAGCCGGTTCCCAGATGGAAGTCGAGGAAGCCGTCGCCGTCCAGGTCGCCGAAGTTCGAGCCCATCGGCAGGTGAAGCCGGGTCAGACCCGCCCGAGCCGCGACATCCTCGAACCGGCCTCCGCCGGCGCCCCGGTAGAGGCGCGCCAGCTCCCACGGCCCCGGGAATCCCTGGTAGCTCGCGGCGACGAAACCCAGGCCGCCCCGGTCACCGGTGTAGCTGGAGACGAACAGGTCCAGGTTGCCGTCGTTGTCGTAGTCCCAGAACCATGCAGGGAAGCTCTGGCGCGGCCCGGTGACGCCGAGTTCCGCCGCCACGTCCTCGAAGCTGCCGTCGCCGCGGTTGCGGTAGAGGCGGTTCGGCCCTCCCAGCACCGAGACGTATAGGTCGGGGAAGCGATCGTTGTCGTAGTCCCCCCACACCGCCGCCTTGACGAAGGCGCGCACCTCGACGCCCGCGGCGGCCGCCGTGTCCCGGAACCGGACCACGCCGTCAGGGTCCGCGCCCTCGTTGCGAAAGAGCTGCGACGGCGCCGGCTGCCCGGCGGTGTGCTCGTTGCCGACGAACAGGTCCAGGTCGCCGTCGTTGTCCACATCGGCCCAGGCTGCGGTCTGGGTCGGAAGGCGGGCGTCGCCGAGGCCGCTCAGGAACGTCACGTCGCGGAAGACCGGCTGCCCGGCGCTGCTCGGATCCCCGCTGCTTGTGGACCCCTCCGGGTCCCCCTCGTTCGACGGCGGTGCGGCGTCAGCTGCGGCGCTGGTGGACTCGTTGCGCAGCAGCGAGTTCGGATGCCGGCCCCACGGGCCGAACCACGCCCCGCGGAGCACGTAGAGGTCCAGGTCGCCGTCGTTGTCCACGTCGGCGTGGACCACGTTGAGACCGCCGTAGAGCCCCGCCAGTCCGGCCGCGGCCGTCCGGTCTTCGAACCCTCCCTTCCCGTCGCCGAGGAAGAACCGCGGCTCACCGCCGGGATCGAAGGTCGTGGTGAAGATGTCCAGGTCGGCATCGCCGTCGAAGTCGTCGACCACGGCCCCGCCCGAGAGGTTGAACGTGTCGATGCCGAGCTCCGGGGCGACGTTCCGGAAACGCCGGAAGCTCGCGCCGCTGCCGAACGCCAGCAGCGGCAGCCGATACTCCGGCTCGACTCCGCCCGGATGATCGCCCAGGGTCATGTGGACGAGATTCAGCAGCCACTTCCCCTGCACTTCCTGGACCGAGTTCTCGGGAACCGCTTCGAGGTATTCCCGCAGATAGCGCGCAGCCTGCTCGGAACCCTCCCGCTCCCGGTGCACCGCACTGCCGCGGATCGGCAGGATGCAGGCTTGGGCGCCGTGGGCCGCGGCGCAGTTCCGGCTCTCGCCGTAACGGAGCCAGGCCACGGCCAGCCGAAACAGCGCCTCCGCCTTCTCCCTCACGGACGCGCCCTCGACTTCGGGCAACAGGGCGTACGCCTCGCCGAAGTGCTCCAGCGCTTCGGTCTCGTTTCCGAGCCGCAGCTCTTCCTCCGCCACGCCGAGCAGGAGCCGCACGCGCCTTGCAGACGGCCGACGGTCGGCGGCCGCCAGCGCCTTCCTTGCCGCACGCGCCGCCGCTTCCCCCAACCAGGGGTTCTTCTCGGCACTCTCGATCCGAATCCGCTCCAGCAGGGCGAGCATCCGCAGGTGCCCGTCTTCCACCGCCTCCTGCCGAGCCGAAGGCTGGCCATGGGAGGTCGACGGCCAGAGTCCGACCAGCGCCGCGAGAAGCATCGGAATCCACGCAGCCGAAGGCACGGCGGCAGCGTACCCCGTGGAGGCGCCGCAAGACACCGCCCAGGCGTTGGGGTCAACGACGGGCCGGCGCGCGCAGGGGCTGCCGGGCCCGGTAGAGGTCCAGACGCTGGCGCCGCTCGCTCGAGTTGACTCCGGTCGACCGGCGCTCCAGTTCCAGTGCCTCCTGCTGCCGCGAGACCGCCTCGTCGAAGCGCCCCGCCGCCGCCAGGGCCATCGCCAGCGTCTCCAGGTGGTCCAGGACCGGCTGCTCGGCGACGACGGCCTGCGCGAGATCCACGGCCTGGGCGCCGTCCAGCGCTTCGGGAACCGGACTCGTGGCCAGCAGCCGAGCCAGCAGGTGCCGCACCGCGACATCCCCTGGGAAACGCTCCAGCGCCGCCTCGAGCGTGGCGCGGCAGTCGACGTACAGGCCGGCCCGGAACTGCATCAGGCCGAGATTGAATCGCGCTGCCAGGTCATCGGGGGTGAGCTCGACCAGCGCCTGAAGCTGGACCGCGGCCCGCTCGGGCGCCCCTGCGACCAGCAGCGCCGCCAGGGCTCGCCGCGCTTCGATCAGGCCGGGATCGAGGTCGACGATCTCCTCGAGTTCGGCGATCGCTCCGTCGACGTTGCCGGCGTCGGCCCGTGCCCGTGCCCGCGCCAGGCGCCACGGCAGGTTCTCCGGATCGATGTCGGCCGCGCGCTCCAGGTGCACGGCGGCCTCGACGCCGCGGCCCGCGCGGCCCAGGAGCAGCGCCAGGTTGAAGTGCGCAGCGCCGTGGTCCGGCCGCACGTCGAGTGCCCGGCGCAGGTGTGCTTCTGCCCGGCCGGGATCGCCGGTCTCGATCAGCGACCGAGCCAGGTTGAAGTGGACCTCGACATCCAGGTCGTTCGCGGCCAGCAGTTGCTCGTAGAGGGCGATCGCCCGAGCATGATCCCCCGAACGCGCGGCACGAACGGCGCGGTCGAACACGGCCTCCTGCTTCACGCCGAGAAGATCGAGGCGATCGCGCAACGGATCGACCATGGCGATCGGCACCTGCCGATTCCGGCTCAGCTCGGTCCGCGCCCGCTCCGGATCGCCGGCTCCGCGGAGCGCCATGCCGAGATGGTGACGCACGATGCTGCCCTCGGGCTCCGTCGCCGCCACCGCCTCGAGGATCTGCACGGCCCGTGCCGCGTCGCCGCGTTCGAGAGCCACCCGCCCGAGGCCGAAACGCGCAGCAGCGCTCTCCGGCCGTCCCGATGCGGCCCTGCCGTAGGCCGCCTCCGCCGCGTCGAGCTCGCCTTCGGCCAGCAGCAGGTCGCCGGCGCGGATCAGGGTCGGCACATCGCCGGGCCGCAGGTCGAGGGCGGCGCCGGCGCTCGCGCGGGCCCGCTCCAGATCGCCGGTTGCGTCGTGCAGCAACAGCTCGTAGTACGCCCACTGGAAATCGCCCGGGGCGAGTGCCCGGAGCTGTTCGAGGCAACTCGCCGCGGCGCCGTGAAACTCGTAGTGCAGATAGCGCAGACAGAGGTCGGCAAAGGCGTTCGCCGCGGCCTGGGCATGCGCCTCGTCGACCGCGCCGGCCAGCGCGTCCTCGACCGCGGCGCGGTCCTCCTCGAACTGCCGACGGACTTCCGGCGCCAGGTGGGCCAGGTCCGGTTCCGGTACGGCGTCCGGCACGAGGAACGCCTGAACCTTGTGCCTGCCGTCCTCCGCCCCTGGTTCCTGCGTCTTCGATCCCTGCGCCTTCGGCCCCTGCACACCCGGTCCGCGCACATCCGGTTCCTGGCCGCCCTCGGCGGCAGGCGGCAGAACCGCCGCGGTTCCCATGGCGCCGGCGAGGAACGCGGCGGTGACGGCAAGCCGTCTCGAGCCGGGAGATCCCGGGCCGGGAAGAGAACGACCGCAGCGGGCGGTCGCGGCGCGGACACTGGCTTGTCTCGGTGTCCGGGGGACCGCAGCGGGGGCGCGCGGGCGGCCGCCTCCGACGCCCGTCGCACCGGAAGACGTCGGACCGGGAGGAGTCGGAGCCGCAGCAAGTCCCGGACCGGGACGTCTCGCACCGGTGAATCGGCTCACGGCTTCTCCACCGCGGAACCGGAGCCTCGCTGCAACACGTGGTATCGGTTCGGTTCGACCCGAGAGAACTCCTCGACGAAGCCGTCGGGCCAGACCACCTCGACATTCGCCGGCGCCAAGCCGTCCCCGAGCGAAAACAGCAGACGAGGGTCACTTGCCGCGGCGTAGCTGCCGTCCGTGTGCACCCACTGCCAGCCGCTCTGTCCCGTGATGCTCTGCCCCGTGATGCTCTGCCCCTCGACGCTCTCTGCCTCGACTCGGGCTCGCGCACCGTAGACGTCGATGGTCCTGCGGACCGCGCGCCGCTCGGCCTCGCGCGCCGGGCCGTCGCCCGCGCCCGTGCCGGCGTCGATGCCCGCACCAACGCCGGCAACCAGACGGACGCCCAGCCAGGCCCTGCCCGGCGGCCGCCGGTTCAGGAGCACGCGCGCCCGGCCGCCGTTGTTCGTGATCACGAGGTCCGGATCGCCGTCGTTGTCCAGATCGCCGACCGCCAGGCCGCGGCTGACTTCGCTCAGCACCGGCCGCTCGCGCTGCGGAGCGGGCACGACCTCGAACCGGCCGCCGCCCGTGCCCCGGAAGAGCTGGTTCTCCATCCGCAAGGGGTGAGGCTCGCCGGCGTCGACCTGCTCTTCGATCCGGCGCACGGCGCCGTTGACGACGAACAGGTCGAGCACGCCATCGCCGTCGTAGTCGAGCGGCGCCGCGCCGAACCCGGTCATCGTCCAGCTCGGGTCCACCAGGCCGCCCTCGCGCGAACGGTCGGCAAACAGCCCCGCGCCGTCGTTCAGGTACAGCGTGTTGTGTTCCCGGACCAGGTGGGACAGGAAGATGTCCGGCGCCCCGTTGCCGTCGAAGTCCGCTATCGCTACGCCCATGCTCGCCTGGGCCCGTCCGTCCCGGTCGAAGGCGGCGCCGGCGAACACCGCGTCCTCGACGAAGGTGCCGTCGCCCTGGTTCAGCCACAGCTGGTTCGCCATCTGGTCGTTGGCGACGTAGAGGTCGACCAGGCCGTCGCCGTTGAAGTCGGCCGCCGCTGCGCCCAGGGCGGTATGCGGATCCCCGGCCAGACCCGAGCTCTCGGTCACGTCGAGAAAGGCGCCGTTGCCGAGGTTGCGCAGCAGGCGGTCGCCCTCCGCCGGCTGACTGAGCGGCCCGCAGTAGTCGGGCTTGCCGCCGGGCAGGAAGCACTGCTTGCGGTTCGCGCGGTGGAAGCGGTGGTAGTTGCCGACATGGAGGTCGAGCCAGCCGTCGGCGTCGTAGTCGAAGAACGTCGCCGGGACGCTGAAGCGCCGATCGTCGACGCCGGCCCGGTCGGTGACATCCTCGAACCCCGTGCCGCCGTTGTTGCGGAGCAGCTGGTTCGAACCCAGGTTGGTCACGTAGAGGTCGACGTACCCGTCCCGGTCGTAGTCGCCGGTGGCCGCGCCCAGGTTGTAGCCGGGTGCGTCGAGGCCCAGTTCGACGGTGACATCGACGAAGTGCAGACCGGGCGCCCCAGCCGAGGAGGCCTCCCGTCCGTCCAGGGAATGCGCGGCGGCGCCGCCCTCGAGGTCGTTGCGGAAGATGCGGTCGCCGGGCGGCTTGCCGGCCTCGAACGCGAACACGGGCACACGCTCCTCGTCGCCCTCGAAACCGCGCCCCTGGCCCAAGTAGATGTCCAGGTCGCCGTCGTTGTCGTAGTCGAAGAGGGCCACGCCCGGGCCCACGACTTCCGCAGTGTAGAGCCTTCCCGTCATGCCGTTGAAGTGCACGAAATCGACGCCGATCGCCTGAGCGGCTTCCTCGAACGCGGCCGCCGCGGCAGACGTCCCGCCCGCCGCCGCGGCCAGCCAGGAGAGCCAGGAGGTCGTCAGGACGAGCACCGTGGACATGGGCGGTGGAGACTATCGAGCCGGCTTCGGAGGGGACAGGGACGCCGCCACGCGGTCCACGCACACGAGGTCCACGCAGACAAGGGTCCGCATCCCGCTCCAGTACGCTGGATGAACAATCAGTCTGTTGGATTCGGGAGCCTTCCAGCCCCGAACGGGACCGTGGATTTGACACGACGCCAGGAGTCGGTGAGGATGCCCGGCACAAATTCAACCGTTGGCTCAGCCAACCGACAAAGGAGAAGGACTGCGATGAAGCGACTGTTCCTGGCCGCGTTGCTGGTTCTGTTGCCCGTCTGCCTGTTCGCGGACGCGCCCGAAACCGCGACGATCAGCGGCCGAGTAGTGGACCCCGGCGGCTCTCCGCTGCCCGGCGTGACCGTCACGCTCGGTGGTGAGCGTGGCGACAAGTTCGGAGTCACCGACGACGACGGCAACTACCGTTTCGTCGGAGTGGTTCCGGGCGACTACACCCTGTCCGCCGCGCTGCAAGGTCTGGGCGAAGCTCACGCCCGGGTGCGCGCCGTCGCCGGCGACCGGATGGACCTGGACGTCACCCTGCGAGCGACCGTCGAAGGCGAGGTCACCGTCACCGGCGAAACGCCGATGGTCGACAAGTTCAACGTCTCCGCCGGCGCTACCGTCTCAGGCGAGATCGGCGAGCAGATCGGCGGCACGACCCGCACCTACTACGGCGTCATCAACGCCCTTCCGGGCGTCACCGCCGACGCGGAGAACGACGACATCCAGCAGACGCGGCCATCCGTCAACGGCGCCCACTTCGCCGACCAGGGCGTCTTCATCGACGGCGTGGACACGACCTTCGCCAAGTTCGGCGGCAGCCGCGTCCGCGTGCCGGTAACCGCGCTGACCGAGGTTGCGATGGAAGCCGGCGGCTCCTCCGCCGAGTACGGCCGTTACGTCGGCTCGACGACCAACGTCATCGTCAAGTCCGGCACCAACCGCTGGCACGCCGACACCCTGTGGAACCATCAGCGGATCGACTGGGGCGCCGACTACAAGGACCAGCCTTCACTGGCCGAGCGGACCAACAAGCCCTATCCGGCGGACTGGTTCAAGCGCTGCCACGGCGACGAGCGCGATGAGGGCCGCGGCCTGATTCCGGGAGGCACCGACGGTTCCCGGGAACTCGAGCCCTGCCGGCCCGGCGGCTCGGAGTGGGCGGGCGCCAGCGACGGCTTCGAGGTCTCGCTCGGCGGTCCGATCATGCGGGACAAGTTCTGGTTCTACGCCGGCTACAGCGAATTCGACGACGCCTACTCGGAACGGCTGATCGGCGGCGACCCCTACGACATCAGCCTGTTCGACGACACGCGGATTCTGAAGCTGAACCTGCAGTCGAGCGCAGCCCATTCGTTCAACGGTTCGACGATCGAGACGCCGACTTTCCGGAACTACTTCAATCCGCAGTCGTTCGACTACTGGACCCCGACGCCGCACGAGAACGACAGCACTCTGGCCACGGCGAACTGGAACTGGGCGATTTCCTCCAACTGGTTCCTCGAGGCGAAGGTCGCCCAGCAGGAGACGCAGGAGAACAAGTTCCTGGGCTGTTACAACACGCTGGCCCAGGCGAACCCCGATGTCCTCGACGTCGACGGCATGCCGATCCTCGACTGGCTGGGCCTGAACCACCTGCCGGAGGTTCCTGCAGACATGGTCACCACCTGTCTGCAGGCCAAGGCGCTCGACCGCGGTCCGGAGGCGGGTCACACCGAGCTCGACACGTCGGGCGGCGACACGAACTTCGGCCTTCGCTTCCCGTTCGACCCCAGCCGAGGCTTCTTCTGGCCGGGCAACAACTACAACGTGTACGTCGACGGCGAGAACCTGGGCGCCTGGCACAACGGCTGGATCCTCTCTGACGGCTTCGGCTTCAACGCCTTCCCGCGGGACCAGGCGAACGTCGGACTGACCCAGTTCGTCGGCGCGAACCACGAGCTGAAGTACGGGATCGACTACCAGGACACGAAGTGGGAGGGCGAGAACGCCCGCACGTCCTTCATGAACGGCTGGGGTTACGACTCCTTCAACCCGTTTGGATACGGCGGGGCAGGCGGCGTTGGCGACGACAGCTGTTCGTTGACCCGCAATGCCGGAACGTCACCGGACAACCCCCACTGGTCCGGTCTGACGACCCGGGGCCGAGGCTGCACCTACGTGGACTACAACTCGCCGAGGCTGAGCTGCCAGGGTCCGATAGGCCAGGAACTGACGCCGGTCGAGATCACGAACGTCAACGGCCGGATCGAACGCACCGACTTCAACGACATCACCAGCTGCATCGGCCGGGGTACGGGAGACGCCGAGATCAAGGACACCGCCCTCTACCTGAGGGACCGGTTCACCGTTGGCAACCACTGGACCTTCAACCTCGGCCTGAGGGGCGAGATGCAGGAGGGCTGGAACGACGTCCGCCGCAAGGTGGTGGACTCCACCTACGTCGACCCTCGAGTCAACATCACATACGATGCCAGGGGCGACGGGCGGCTGCTGTTCACGGCCAACTGGGGTCAGCACCACGCGATGCTGAACCAGGCCTGGATATCCGGTGGCGGCGACACGGCCGGCGGCATGCATGACCAGTGGAACGGCTATGAAGGCTATGAGGTGTGGCTGTTCTGCGATCCGGTCGAGGCGAGCGTGTTCTGTGCCGTCCCGGATCGGACCGACACCCGGCTGGCCGGTACGGTAGGCATGGCTCTGCCGGGTTACAACTTTGCCTGGAGCACATTGGTGCCTGGTCTGATGTGGGACGCCGTGCGGCCGTGTCGGGACGGCGAGACGTCCGGCGTGGACTGCGAGATCTGGAGCCACAGCATCGATCCCTACTACCGGGACGATCTGGTCATCGGCGTCGAATGGCAGTTGGCCCCGAACTGGGCGCTCGACGTCAAGTACATCGACTGGCAGATGCAGGACATGATGTTCTCCAACACCCAGTACGACCACAAGGGCCGGAACATCTTCATCACCGCCAACTACCACGACCTGGCCGAGATCGTGACCAATACGGCCGATGCGCGCGAAGCGAAGGGAATCGCTCGGAACCTCAACGACGAGGCGCTTGCGGCGGCAGATCCGGCCAGGAATTCCTACCGGGGCCTGCAGGTCCAGCTCAACCGGCGGTTCAACGACGGCTGGGCGCTCTACAACAACGTGTCCTGGTCGGAAACCGACACTACCGGTGCCGGCGCCTGGTGGAACAACACGAACAGCACCTACCTCGAGAACCTGAGCGTCGTCCTGACGCAAGGGCACATCGATCAGTGCGACGCTGGCCAGGCGGTGCCGGACCGGCGCACCGGACTCACGGAACTCTTCCCCGAGAGCTGCGAGCAGGCCCTGTCCGAGTGGCTGGGCTACCCCGTGTCGATGATCAACCGGCGTGGCCTGAACCAGACCTACGACCGGACGTGGATCTACAACTCCTTCGGCTTCAAGACCTGGCGTCTGGGGAACCAGGACCTGACCCTGTCGGGCCACCTGAGTTTCCAGACCGGAACTCCGTGGGTCCGCTCGGAAGGCGTGGGAATCGACTTCGACGGCCTCGAGAGGGTCCAGCGCAACCCGAATGATCCGAAGCCCGGTACGCCGAACGCTGGCGTCGGCTTCAACCTGCACGCACCGGGCACCAAGGGCCGCTTCACCTCGGACGAGTACACGCTGAACCTGAACGGCGCCTGGGGCTTCCCCATGGGCTACCGGGATGTACGCGGTGAACTTCGGGTCGACGTGCTGAACGTCACCAACCAGCAGCGGCGACGCTCCTGGGGCGGCGACGGTCAGGTCTACCCCGTGCGCCGCTTCTTCCAGCGTCCACGCCAGGTACGCGCCTCGCTGAGGTTCCGCTTCTAGAAGCCGGACCGCAGAGATCGCCGGGCTCTCGAGCGTGGCGATCGCAGGATCACCGGAGGGGAGAGGGCTTCGGCTCTCTCCCCTTTCTTGTTGGGCTGGGCCGGCACGGAACGCCGGACCAGCCCGCCGCGCAGCGCGTCGAGTCGTCGCCTCGACCAAGCGAGCGCCTCAACCGTGGGCCGGCCAGCACCGACCGGCTTCCGCTGCAACCGAAGCCCAGTCGATTCGAGCATCGGCACCGTTGCTCGCCAAGGCCTCGTAGCTCGGCGGTTCACATCCCCCAGACGGTGACCGGCGCGCCGGCCACCGATTCCTCGCGACGGTACAGCTTCTCCTCCCACGTCCTGTCCGGGTCGCGGTCGAAGATCACGAGGTGGCCCTCGGCGGACCCGCAGCGGTCCATGTACCTGCGCGTCTGCTGCAGGCCCTGCTCCAGCGCACGATCGAGGCCTCCGCGCAGCAGCTTGCACTCCACCACCGCCTTCTGCATGGGTCGGGGCGTGTCGCCCGCTCTCCCGAACCCGCTGGCCAAGGCTGCTCCATCGGCGCCGCCAGCCCGCTCCGCCGCCAGCGGCCAGACGATCAGCAGGTCGGTGCGCCCCCGGCCCAGGCCGTACTCCCGCTCGATGCGGCCCCCACCGTTGATCACCCGCTGAAGGAACGCCTGAAGCAGAAGCTGCGGTCCCGCCTCCTTGTACTGGAACCGTTCCACCCAATGCTCGGAGTGCTCCCTGAAGAACTCCTGGAACGCCGCCAGCAGCTTCGACACCTCCAGACGACCATCCCCGCCCACGTACCACGCAGGATCGTCGGTGATCGCCATCTCCTGAGTGATCCAGGTCAGGTCGCGAGGGATCACTTCGCGGTAGATCGGGTTGGCGATCGCGACCGCACCATGGCGGCGCACCAGTCCCAGATCGCGCGTGTACTGCAGATCGTCGGGCCGCACGCCTTCGCCCCGACCGCCCGCGAGCAGGGGTTCGATCACTCGCCACACCCGCTCCTCCTGAAGCTTGTCCGCGAGCTGGTCCAGGTGCGTCTCGCGGCGCAGGATCAACTGCTCGCGCGCAGCCTGGATTGCCTCTCCGTCGATCGAACGGGAGCGGTCGCGGCCGGCCCGGTTGCGGAAGCAGGCCTCATACGCCAGCGCGTTGACCAGCCACGGCTGGCCCCTCGTCAGTTCCCACACCGCGTCACGCGCCGCTGCCGTGAACTCCTGTCCGGTCGCCTGCACATGCTCGTCGAGCAGCACCAGAACGTCCTCCGGCATGAAGTCGCCGAGACGCAGCGACTCCGCCCTGATGTTGAACGCGCTGCCGCCGGCAATCACCGCCTTGCCGGCGCTCGACCGGATGCGATAGTCCCGCACGTCCCGCACCCCGCACAGGATCACGCTCTGTGGAAAACGCTCCGGCCGGTCCGGGTACCCGGCGCGGAGCTGCCTGAGCACCGAAAGCAGCGAGTCGCCCACCAGCGCGTCGATCTCGTCGATCATCAGCACCAGCGGCGTGGGGGCGGCGCCGGCCCACCGGCTCAACGACTCCCGCAGCGCGGCGGCCGGGCCGGACCGGTCGAGGACTCCCGGCCAGACGCCGTCCAGGACGTCGTCGCCCAGCGAACTCCGAGCCTGGAAGGCCAACTCGCTCAGAACTGTCCGGATGGCCATGCCGACGTCCTCGCGCATCGCCTGAGCGCCCTCGACGTTGACGTACACCGCCCTGCAGGGACCCGCCTCGCCTCCGTTCAGCAGATCCCGAAGCGCGAGCAGCGCCGACGTCTTGCCGGTCTGTCGCGGAGCGTGCAAGGCGAAGTACTTCTTGCGCTCGATGAGGAGCAGGACCTCGTCCAGATCCAGACGCCCGAGCGGAGGCACGATGTAGTGATCCTCCGCCCGGACCGGACCTTCCGTGTTGAAGAACCGCACCGGCGCAGTATGCCAGCGGCGCCTTCGGTCGAAGACGCCTCGAGTCTGGCGGAACGCCGAACCCTGGCCGCGAACGAGTGGGGCGTCTCTGCTCCCGTCCTCTGGGGGATAGCCGAGCTCGCGCGACTCAAACAATTCGGTTTGACCTGGACGATCCAGGAATCTGCAGAGTGAGCGGGAGAAGCCGGATACAATCTCTCCCATGGTCGAACCCGTCCAAGTCTCGGCTTCGCTTGCGGGCGCGGAGCGACGCGACTCGGACACGGCGCCTCTCGACCCTGCCGATTTCCCCGGCTGCAGGGCAGTGCACGTTCCTCGTGACGAGATCGAGGACTACGAGGGACGCCTGGAGTACTGGGAAGCGCGCACGGAGACCGCGATGGTCGTATGCGAGACCACGCGATTTCACGAGCAGCCTTCCCATCAGCTGGCTGGACTGGCACGACTGATCGCCGCGTCCAGAGGGTCGGTCATTCAGGCGTACGGAACGACCGCCCTGGGCAAGTTCGATGACCGCGGCAGGTTCGAGGTGCTGATGCAGGCGGCCCAGATTCTCTATCTCGATCCGCCGCCTGCCGAGGAGCTGACGCCGCGTGTCGATGTGGACCGCCACGACCTTCCCGACGTGGTTCTCGAGGTCGACCATTCAACCGACGTCCGGGTCCGCAAGTTGCCGCTCTACGAAGCCTGGGGCTTCCCGGAGGTCTGGGTCGATGTGCCGGACGTGCGCTCTCCGAGTCGTCCGAGGTCCCGGCTGTCCGGTCTGACGATTCACCTGCTCGAGGGCGGCCGTTTTCGAGAGACGCGGAGCAGCCGCGCCTTTCCCGGCTGGAGCGCGGCGGAGATCCACCGGGCACTCAACGAACACACGATGTCCGCGTCGACGGCAGCCGCATTGCATCGGGTCGGGGCTGCCCTGGGCGAGTCCGGAAACACCGCGCCGGATGACGACCCGTGGTTGCGGCGTCATCGCTCGGAGGGTCGAGCCGAGGGTCGTGCCGAAGCGCGGCTCGGCGCAGTCATGGCCCTGCTCGAGGAACGCGGCGTTCCGACCTCCGCGGCCTTCCCGACTCGGCTTGCGGAGCTCGGAGAAATCACGGATGCGGACATGATCCGCGCTGCGCTCCGCTGCGCGAGCGAGACCGGGTTCCTGGAGCTCTGCGCGGGACGCAGGCGCGACTGACGTTCGCGGCAGCTTCGGCCGGTTTCGTTCATCAATGACGACTTGACGTTCGCCGTTCTCCGACACTGCTCCTTCCCGACCGTTCCGGCAGCCGCCGCGGCGCTTCTTGCCGCAGCCGGGATCGCCTCGTGTTCCGAGGATTCGCGTTCCGAGGACTCGCGTCTCCCGGATCCGGAAGCACGCGAACGTGCGGATCCGGACAGTGCCAGCCGCCTAGCCGAGCCCCTGATCTTCACGGAGCGGGCCGCCGAGACGGGTCTCGTCTTCGAACACCGAAACGGCGCCAGGGGTCGGTTCTTCCTTCCCGAGATCATGGGCGCCGGCGCGGCGTTGTTCGACGGCGACGGCGACGGCGATCTGGACGCGTTCCTCGTTCAGGGGTCCGATCTCGAACCGGATTCCGGCGACGCCTCCGGCACAGCCAGGTTCCTGGACCGCCTCTTTCGAAACGACCTGGCCGAGACGGGCGAACTCCGGTTCGTCGACGTCACCGCCGACTCCGGTATCGAGTCCACAGGCTACGGCATGGGCGTTGCCGCCGCGGACTACGACGGCGACGGCCGCACCGACCTCTACGTGACCAACTTCGGGCCGAACCGCCTCTGGCGCAACCTGGGCGGCGGCCGGTTCGAGGACGCGACTGCGGCCGCCGACGTGGACGACCCCAGGTGGAGCGTGCCGGCGACCTTCTTCGACCATGACGCCGACGGCGCCCTGGACCTGTTCGTCGCCAACTACGTCGACTTCAATCGCGGCAGCCACACGCTCTGCACCTTCGGCAGCGGCGAGCCGGACTACTGCAGCCCGAAGACGTACCGCCCCGAGCCGGACCGTCTGTTCCGCAACCTGGGCGGCGGCCGATTCGAGCAGACGACGGATCGCTCCGGTCTGGCAGCCGGCTTCGGCAACGGGCTCGGCGCCGTACCGGCGGATTTCGATCTCGACGGCCGCCTGGATCTCTACGTCGCCAACGACGGCGCGTCGAACCACCTGTGGATGAACCTGGGCGGCGGCCGATTCGAAGATCGGGCACTGTTCGCGGGGGCGGCGGTCAACGGCAGAGGCGAGGCCGAGGCCGGGATGGGAGTCGACGCCGGCGACTTCGACGGCGACGGCGACGAGGATCTCCACGTGACCCACATCACCGGCGAGACGAGCACGCTCTACCTGAACGACGGCGCCGGCCTGTTCGTCGACGCCGGCATGGTCGCCGGACTGGACACACCGAGCCTGGCGATGACGGGCTTCGGCACCGGCTGGTTCGACTTCGACAACGACGGCGATCTGGACGTGCTGGCGGTCAACGGCGCCGTGCGGCGCCTCGACCGGACGGGAAGCGGCGCCGAGGCCGCCGTCCGGCGAGCTGCGGCCACCCTCCACGAGCGCCGCTTCGGTCAACCGAACCAGATCTTCCGCAATCTTGGCGGCGGCCGCTTCGAGGATGTCTCCCTGCTGGGCGGCGGCGCGTTCGGCGCGTTCGAGGTCTCCCGCGGCGCCGCCTTCGGCGACGTGGACAACGACGGCGACACCGACGTGCTGATCACCAACAACAACGGCCCGGCTCGGCTGATGGTGAACCTGGTGGGTCAGGACAGCGGCTGGATCGGCCTTCGGTTGCTCACTCGCGACGGCGGGAGAGACGCCCTCGGCAGCCTTGTCCACGTGATCCTGGACGACGGCAGAAGGCTCACGCGACGGGTGCGAACCGCCATGAGCTACGCCTCGTCCAGCGATCCGCGAGTGCTCGTCGGACTCGGGGACGCCGGTGTGGCGGACGTGCGGGTGTCCTGGCTCGGCGGTACCGAGGAGTCCTTCGGCCCACTCTCCCCGCGCGCCTACCATCGACTGCAGCAGGGACGGGGAGCGCCATGACGGACTCGTCGCCGCTGGTGCAACGTTCGACTGCAACGCCGCGGTGCGGGTCCCGATCGTGATCCATCGCCGCTCGCGTACAGCACGACGTCTGCCGCGGGCAGCTCGACGCCGCAGCCTCGCGGGGCTGGCAGTGGCAGCAGCAGCACTCGCCTGCACCGGCGCCGAACGTGTCTCCCTGCCGTCCGGCTACCAGGCCCACGATCCGGCGCTCCGCTTGCAGATCGCGGACCTCGAGGGGCGTGTCCGGTCCCTCGAAGCCGAAGGAGCGACCGACGTCGAACTGGCGGCCGCGGTCGGCGAGCTCGGCAGGCTCTACCACGGCGTGCAGGTGCTCGACAGCTACGCCGGAAACGCGCTCGAGGCCGCGGAACGCTGCTACCGCGAAGCTCGGCGACTCGACCCGTCCGATCACCGCTGGCCCTACCTGGATGCCTTCGCGGCACAGGCCCGAGGGAATCTCGACGCCGCTCGAGTCTCCTACCGTCAGGCGTTGGTCCTCGAACCGGACCTGATTCCGGCGCTTCACCGTCTGGCCGAAACCGAAGCGGCGCGGGGCAGCCCGGACGAGGCGGCCGCACTCTGGAACAGCGCCCTGGAACGCGAACCCGGATTCGCGCCCGCCCTCCACGGCCTCGGTACCCTGGCGCTCGGCCGCGGCGATGCACGGGCCGCCGTCGACTATCTCGAGCAGGCGGTCGCGGCGCAACCCGGCGCCGGCCGCGGCCACTACTCGCTGGGCATGGCCTACCGCGACCTCGGCGACGAGAAGCGGTCCGTCAAGCATCTCGCGCTCGCCAGCCACACGGACTTCGCGCTCGACGACCCCCTGGTGCGCGAACTCGCCTATCTTCCGGCCGGCAGCGCGGCCCTCGTCCAGCAGGGGCTGATTGCCGTTCAGGCCGGCGAGTTCGCCGCCGCTGCCATCCTGTTCGGCCGCGCTGTCGAAGCGGATTCCATGAACCTGGAGGCGCGAAGACAGCTCGCGCTGGCCCAGGTTGACGCCGGCCAGATCGCGCTGGCCCAGGACGCCTACGAAGAGCTGCTTGCCCTCGACCCGACTCGGACCTCGGCGCGCCTCGAACTCGCCCAGCTGCTCGCCGGGCGCGGCCGACCTGCCGAGGCGATCAGCCATCTGATCCGGGCAACCGAGCTGGCGCCGGACTACAAGCAGGCGCACTACCAGCTTGCTCTTCTCCTCGACCGCGAGGGCCGGCCCGACGAGGCGCTGACCCGCTACGACCGTGTCCTTGCCCTGGACCCCGACTACGCCGAGGCAGCGACAAGACGGGCTGCCTCCCTTGCCGTTCTCGGAGACGCCGTCGAAGCGATCCGGATCCTCGAAGCCAGAATCTCCGCCGCTCCCTCCGACGCCGCCGCGCTTCAGGCCCTGAGCGTCGTCCTGCGGCAACAGAACCGGCTGGCCGAAGCGCGAACCACCCTGGAGCGCGCTCTCGCGCTCGGCGGATTCGCGCCCGTCGACGAAGCGCGGCTGCGGACGGAACTCGGCGGCATCTTCGCCATCGAGGGCCGACTCCAGTCCGCCCTGACCCATCTCCGGGCAGCGGTGCGGCTCGACCCGGGCCGGGCCGAGACCAGCTTCATGCTCGGCATGGTCCAGGCCGACATGGGCCGCGACGAGGAAGCCGTCCGGGCCCTGGCCGCAGCCCTCGCCGTCCGCTCCGACCTGACGCCGGCCCGTCTCCGCCTCGCCTCCCTCCTGGTCCGGACGGGCCGCTGCGCCGAAGCCCTGGAACTCGTCGACGACGGTCGGCGCCTGACTCCGGACGACCCCGCCCTTCTCCAGGCCGCAAGCCGACTTCAGACCGTCTGTTCTGGCCCCCGGAGCCGCCAGCCCCGCCGCTGACCCCATCCGGCGGTTCTTCCGTCGGCTGCCGCCGCTGGCGCCGCCCGAAGACGATGGCGCGATTCTCCACCACGAGGACACGGTGCCCGACGTGGGTCTGCACGGCAGGTAGGCCTGCACGGCGCGGGCGAGAACGACACGTTCCAGGTCCCTGCCGCTGCCCACGAGAGTGGTTGCCGAGTCGCGGTGGCTGACCCGGGCGACGTCCCGTGGCAGGAGCCGCGCTGCGCGGTGCGCGGGCGGCAGGCGGCATGGCGGTATGATCGCCCCCACGATGCTTCGATCCGCGCAACGGACGCGGCCCGTCGCCAGTGCGCGCGCGGCGGCGGCGCTCGCCCTGCTGGCCGCTGCGCCAGCAGGCGCCCAGACAGCCCAGACGCCGGCCGACGGCATCAGGCTGTTCGAGGAGAACGTCCGGCCCGTGCTGGAGCAGAGGTGCTTCATGTGCCACTCGGATCCGGATCGGGCCGAGAACGGTCTGCTGCTGACCACCAGGGCCGGACTGCTCCGCGGCGGCGAACGGGGGCCGGCGATCTCCACTGCCGATCCCGCTCTGAGCCTGCTGCTCCACGCCGTCGAGTACGGCGACGAGCAACTGCAGATGCCGCCCTCGGGCCAGCTCGCCGCCGCGGACATCGAGGCGATCCGGCAGTGGGTACAGCTCGGCGCGCCGTTCGGCGGCGACGAGGACGAACTCACGGAAGTTGCGCCGGCCGAGGACACGTTCGAGATCACCGAGGCGGATCGCGCCTGGTGGTCCGTGCGGCCGCTGGCACGCCCGAACGTGCCCGCGGCGGCGGACGCCGACTGGCCGCTCAACCCGATCGACAGCTTCCTGCTCGCCCGGATCGAGGCGGCCGGCCTGGCGCCGCCGCCGACCGCCGACCGGCGTGCCCTGATCCGTCGGGCTACCTACGACCTGACCGGACTGCCGCCGACCCTGGAGGAGGTCGAGGCGTTCGAGAACGACCGCCGTCCCGATGCCTGGGAACGCCTCATCGACCGGCTGCTGGAATCGCCCCACTACGGCGAGCGCTGGGGCAGGCACTGGCTCGACCTGGTCCGCTATGCGGAAACCGACGGCTACGAGCGGGACCGCGAGAAGCCCTCCGCCTGGCGCTATCGCGACTGGGTGATCGACGCGTTCAACGCCGACATGCCGTACAAAGAGTTTCTGACCCACCAGCTCGCCGGCGACGAAATCGACCGCGCGACGGCCGCATCGATCGTCGCCACCGGCTATCTGCGGCTGGGGATCTGGGATGACGAGCCGACGGACACCGCACTCGCGCAGTACGACGATCTCGACTCGATCCTCGACACGACCTCCCGGGTGATGCTCGGCATGTCGATCGGCTGCGCCCGCTGCCACGACCATCGCGGCGACCCGATTCCGCAGACGGACTACTACCGGATGCTGGCGTTCTTCCGCGGCATCGCGCCCTACAAGGTCGGCGGCGGCAACCAGCCCACGCCGGAGAACTACGTCGACCGCATTCCGGCGGACCTGGGGACCCGGGAAGCCAGGGAAACGGACGAATCCCTGGCCCGATGGCGCGCGCAACACGAGGAACTGCTGGCGGCCGTGCGCCGGCGCGAGACCGAGTTCCTGGCGGCGGTCAAGGACGACGAGATCGAGGCGGCGGTCGAGGCGGCCGATCGGGGACTCGCTGCCCACCTTCCCTTCGACGACGAGCTGGCTCTGGTCGCCGCCGATCGCCGGCAGCGCTTCCACGGCCGCATCGAGGACGCCACCGTCGGCGCGGATGGCGTGATCGGCGCCGCCTGCACGTTCGACGGCGAAGACGATGCCATTCGCATGCCGCGGCCCGTGTCCGGCGACTTCACGATCAGCCTCTGGTTCAGAAGCGACGCCGACGCACCGGGAGGCGTCCAGTTCGACTGGCGGAACGGCAGCATCCTGCTCCACGCGCTGCTGAACGGCCGTGGATTCGGAATGTCGATCGTCGGCGACGGCTACGTCGTGGCTGGCGTTGCCGACGGCAGGAGAGCACCGACGAACATCGCGTCCGGTCCCGGCTACAACGACGGCACCTGGCGCCACGCCGCCTTCGTCCGCGGCAGGAACGGCGCACTTGCTCTCTACGTCGACGGCGAGCTGGTCGCCGAGAGCGAAGAACCGACAGCCGAACTGGCCGACCCGGACCCGGCCGTCCCGGAGCCAGCCATCCCGGAAGTCGTGGAGATCGGCCGGAGCGGCGAGCCTCGAGGCGCCCATTTCCAGGGCGCCCTGGACGATCTTCGCTTCTACGACCGGGCCCTTGCCAGGGAGGAGGTCGTCGGCCTCTACCTGGGAACCGCATCCGGCGGCGCCGGCCTCCGTCTGGCAGACCGCTTTCCACGCAAGGGGAAGGCCTACAGAGAGGCCGTCGACAGCCTGCTCGCACTGGAGAAGCCCGAACGCACCTGGCTCGAAGTCCTGCGAGTGAAGGAGATCGGCCCCGAGGCGCCGCCGACGCACGTGCTCATCCGCGGCAACCCTCATGCGCCGGCGGAACGCGTCGAACCCGGGTTCCCCCTCATCCTCGGCAACGCCGATCCGGGGCTCGCGACGCCCGCGGCGGACTCACCCACGACGGGCCGCCGCCGCGCCCTGGCCCGCTGGATCGCGGACGACGGCAACCTGCGCACCTCCCGGGTCATGGCGAACCGCCTGTGGCAGCATCACTTCGGGCGCGGGCTGTCGCCGACGCCGAACGACTTCGGACGCTTCGGGCAGGAGGCGACGCATCCCGAGCTGCTCGACTGGCTGGCAACCGAGTTCGTCGCCAGGAACTGGCGCCTCAAGGCCATGCACCGGCTCATCATGACCAGCCGGGCCTACCGGATGTCCTCGCGCCCTCCCGAAGGCGCGCTCGAAGCCGATCCCGGCAACGAACTGTTCAGCCGCTTCAACATGAGGCGGCTCACCGCCGAGGAGATCCGGGACTCCGTCCTGGCCGTCACCGGACGGCTCAACTTGGACCTCGGCGGTCCCGGCGTCTACCCGCCGATGCCGGAAGAAGTTCTGGCCACCGCGTCCCAACCGGACAAGGCGTGGGGAGAAGCGACAGCCGAGGAGGCAGCGCGCCGCAGCGTCTACATCCACGTCAAGCGCTCGCTCCTGCATCCGCTGCTCGAGAGTCTCGACCTGGCCGACACCGATTCGACCTGTCCGGTGCGCTTCACGACCACCCAACCGACGCAGGCCCTGCTGATGCTGAACGGCGAGTTCATGAGCGAGCAGGCGGCGGTGCTGGCCGATCGGGTCGCCATGGATGGAGGCGCCCTCGAGGACCGCGTCGCGCAGGCGGTCGAGCTCGTGCTCGCCCGCCGTCCACGGACCGCGGAGATCGCCCGCGGCGTCGGCCTGGTCGAGGAGCTCGAGCGGGAGGAGGGCTTCGATTCCGAGGCCGCATTTGCCGGTTTCTCCCTTCTGTTGCTGAATCTGAACGAGTTCGTGTACCTCGACTGAGTCGGCCTGGCGGCGCTTCGAGAAAGGAGCAGAACGATGACCCACGATCCAGACCGCCCCCGCAACACCTTCTGCGGCCGAACCCGGCGCGAGTTCCTCTGGGAGGCCGGAGGCGCCTTCACCTCCGTGGCTCTCGCGGGCATGTTGTCAACCGACAACTTCCTCGCTGCCCAGACCGTCGCCGCGGACGGAGTGACTGCGTGGAAGAACCCCCTGGCAGCCAGGCCGCCCCACTTCGACGGCCCGGCCAGGGCCGTCATCTTCCTGTTCATGTACGGCGGGCCCAGTCAGGTGGACACGTTCGACTACAAGCCGGACCTCTATCCGCTGGACGGCAAGACGATCGAGATCAGGACGAAGGGCCGCGGCGGCTCGCGGAACCAGGGCCGGGTGGTCGGGCCGAAGTGGAAGTTCAGGCAGTACGGCGAATGCGGCAAGTGGGTTTCCGACCTGTTCCCGCACCTGGGCAGCTGCGTCGACGACATCGCCTTCATCCACTCGATGACCGCGGACGCGCCGCTTCACGGCTCCGCGATGCTGCAGATGAACAGCGGCCGCATCCTCTCGGGCAGTCCCGCTCTCGGCTCCTGGGTGAACTACGGCCTGGGCACCGAGAACGAGAACCTGCCGGGTTTCGTCGTCATGCTCGACCCCACCGGCGGGCCGATCAGCGGCGCCAAGAACTGGTCCTCCGGCTACATGCCGGCCAGTTACCAGGGCACGGTGATCCGTTCGAGCGGCACGCCGATCCTGGCGCTCGACCCGCCGCCCGGCATGTCGCGCCGGGCGCAGCGCCGACTCCTCGACCGGCTGCGCGAGTACAACGACGAGCACGCCGCAGAGCGCCCCGAGAACAGCGAACTCGCGGCCCGCATCGCGAGCTACGAACTGGCCTACCGCATGCAGCAGCATGCGCCTGAAGCCGTCGACCTGTCCGGCGAGTCGGAGAAGATCCGCAGCCTCTACGGTCTCGACCAGGACCGGACCCGGGACTTCGGCCGCCGCTGCCTGCTGGCGCGCCGTCTGGTCGAGCGGGGCGTGCGCTTCGTGCAGGTCTACTCGGGCGGCAACCACAACGACAACAACTGGGACGCCCACGGCGATCTGGTGAAGAACCACGAGTACCACGCCGGCGCAACCGACCTGCCCGTGGCCGGTCTGCTGCGCGACCTGAAGCAGCGGGGCCTGCTCGACAGCACGCTCGTGATCTGGGGCGGCGAGTTCGGCCGCCAGCCCACGGCCGAGTACGCGGAGGGCACCGGACGCGATCACAACGCCTACGGCTTCACGATGTGGATGGCCGGAGGCGGGATCAGGGGCGGCGTCAGCGTCGGCGAGACGGACGAACTCGGCAACCGGGCCGAGGTCGACCGCTTCCACGTCAAGAACCTCCACGCCACCATCCTCCAGCAGCTGGGGCTGGACCCGAATGCGCTCTCCTACTTCCACGCCGGCCTCGACCAGAAGCTCGTCGGCGTCGAAGGCGCGGAACCGATCCACCAGATCGTGGCCTAGCAGCGAGCAGCCCGCGTGCACGATGGGCGCAGCCGCGGCGGCCCGGATCCTGCTCGACGAGGAGCAGGGCCGATGGCGAAGTACGGGACATGGCTGGCGGCGTTTCTGTCGTGGTGGTGCGGGGCTGGTGCGACGCTCGCGCAGCAGCCCGCGCAGCAGACGGTGACGTTCGAGGCGCAGGGCGCGTCGTCGGCCGACCTGTCCGGGCGACTGGAGCTTCGGGTAGACGGAACAGCAGTCGAGATCGAGTCCGTTTCCGGGGCCGAGGACGGCTGGCAGACCCTGGTCTACGTCGACTTCGCGCTGACGACGTCCAGCTCCGTTCAGCAACTGGCCAATGCGCTGCTCGGACAGCTCGACGAAGTCCTGGCCCTGGGCAGCGTGGAGATCGTGGTGGCGGATCCCGCGCCTCGCACGATCCTGCCGCCGACGCGGGATCCGGAACTGGCCGAAGCCGCGCTGAGCAGGCTGGCAGCGGGCGGGGAGGCCGCAAGCGCGCTGGTCGAGAGGCGTCGCCTGTTCGCAAGCGAACGTCAGATCGAGATCTCGCAAGCGCGGCAGGGCCAGTCGTCGGCCGCCGACGGGCCGACCGCCGAACTCGAGGCGCGGCTCCGGCAGATGGCGACCGACGCCATCCGCGAGGAGGCAGCGATGCGACGCCGGCAGATCGACACGCTCGTCGCGTTTCTTGCCGACCGCGAGGACCTGAGGCGCAGAACGCCGCACCAGACGGCGCCGAACGCAGCGCCGCCCGACGACGAGAGCGTCGAACCAGGCCGGCGTCGTCATCTGGTCCTGCTCTGCGACGGGCTGGTCACGGATCCGTTGAGCTACTACCTGGAGCTGACGCCGACCGCAGGTTCGCTTGCCGTGGAGGCGGCGGCCATGCCGGGTCTCGGGCCTGTGGCACGAACGGCGGCGGCCTACGGCTGGACGGCGGCGCCCGTGGCCTTCGAGCCCGCCGGCGACGGCGGCGTCATCCGCTCGAACGAGGTCACGGTCGGCTTCACGCTCCGCTTCAACCGCCCGCGGTCCGCCGTGCAGCAGACGGTCGAAGAGGAGCTCGGACTCTTCGTCCAACCGGCCGACTGGGAGGTCGTCGCCGCCGCCACGGGCGGCGCGGTACTCTCGAACGCTCCGAGGATCGCGGACTGGATCGACCGTCTTCCCCGCCGTCTCGAAGCGAGGTTCGAGCTTCCCCGCGACGCGACCGCCGCCGGCTCGCTCGAACTCCGGTTGCCGAGACGAAGGTCGGGAGAAGACCGCGAGATTCGGGCGCCGACCGTGGTTCCCGGTGCGGGTTCGCCGGAAGACGTGGCCGAGGTGCGGCTGCGGCGAGCCTTCGAGGGTGAACTCGACAGCGAGTTCGACGGCGGCGGCAGCGGCATCGAGGTCGTGGCCTCGATCCGGATCGAGTCCACGTCGGCCGAGCGCACGGTGGGACGCCTGACCAGCACCATCGTGCCAGCCGACGGCGCGCCGCCGGGCGAGGCCGCAGCGTGGCGCGTCAGCACCGGCCTCCACCGCGAGGACGGCAGCGTGGTCACCAGTCACGGCCACCCCTTCGCGCCGCAGGGCGCCGAACACCTGTCCTTCGAGCGCCCCCTTCAACTCCCGCCCGGCACCGACTCCGCGATCGTCCTGGCCGAGAACCTCGTCTCGGGGCGCTGGGGCCATGCGCTGGTCGACTTCGTGGACCTGGAGGACCTGACGGCGGAGGTCCGATCCGGAACTGCTGCGCGCGCCATCGAACTGAGGCACGAGGATCCGAACGACCGCCGCGGGCGCGTCGCCTTCGTCGCCGAAGTGCGGGAAGGGTTCCTCGACCGGGTCCAGCGGGTCGTGTTCCACTACAACGGCCGGCGCGTCGCCGCGCGCAACCGGGCGCCCTTCCGGGCCCGCATCGACCTGGGGCGGGGCGACCGCCTGGGCCGGGTGGAAGCCGTGGCCTTCGACGCCGAGGACCGGGAACTCGGCCGCCACGAGCTGCTGGTCAACCAGCCGCCGCACGCCTTCTGGGTTCGCATCGTCGAACCTGCCGGCGGTCCCCAGGCCGGTCCGGTGGAGGTCGCCGCCGAGGTCAGGGCGCCGCGCGGCGGCCGTCTCGCCGAGATCCGGTTCTTCGTCAAGGACAGGCTCGCGGCAACGGCCCGGGAGGAGCCGTTCCGCCGCGAGGTGCTGGTGCCGGTGGGCGACCCGGCGACTTTCCTTCGGGTCGAGGCCCAGTTGCTGGACGGCCGCATCGCGGAGGACGTCTTGTTTCTCAACCGGTCCGGTCTCTCGGGCCGGATCGGGGTGGAGCTGGTGCAGCTCTACGTGGTCGCCACGGACCGGTTCGGACAGCCCGTGCGGGACCTGTCGGCTTCCGACTTCTCGGTCTTCGAGGACGACCGCGCCCAGGAACTCGAGTCGTTCCGGGTCGCCTTCGACCTGCCCCTGACCCTGGGCCTGGCGATCGACACCTCGAGCAGCCTGTTCCTGCGCATGCCCGACGTCAAACGCGCCGCAACCGCGTTCCTCGACTCCCTGCAGGCCAGCCGCGACCGGGCCTTCCTGATCGGCTTCGGCACCGAACCCCGCCTGATCCGCGCCGCCACGTACAACCTGAACGCCGTGCGCGGCGGCATCGGCTCGCTGCGGCCGAGAGGCCGCACCGCGGTGTGGGGTGCGCTTTCCCTGGCTCTGGACCAGCTCGAGGGCCTGCGGGGCCGCAAGGCCCTGGTCGTCTTCTACGACGGCGACGACCAGGACTCCGACGCCGCGTTCCGGCAGAGCCTGGAGCAGGCCCGGCGCGCCCGCGTCCCGGTCTATCTCGTGCTGATGAACGACGAAGCGGCGCGCACGGACGGACGCAGCTTCAGCACCCGCACGTTCGTCAGCAAGCTGGAACGCATGGCGAAGGCCGGCGGCGGCCGCGTCTACTACGTGCGTCACGATCAGGAGCTGGCGCCGATCTTCGACTCGATCAGCCGCGAACTCCGCAGCCACTACCTGCTCACCTACTACCCGCAGGAGGAGCCGGGAGGGCCCAACTGGCGGCAGGTCAACGTGGAACTCGCCCGCAACGGAGTGACGGCCAGGACGATCGAGGGCCGCGAGGTGCGGTAGGAGCGCGTGAAGGCCGATGGCGCCGCAGTCGAGATGATCGAGAGGACCGAGACGATTCCCGGGTTCGAGAAGCCTCCCCGGGCAGGTTGCGGCGCCGCGTCGCGGGCGCGGCGCATTGCGTCCTGGTTCGCGTCCTGGCCGGCCGCGCTCGCCGTCTGCGTGGCCGCGGCGGCGTGGATGCAGTGGATGCAGCCGCCGCCGACCGCGGCCCAGATGCTCCGTCGGGAGTCCGCGATCGTCTTCCAGGTTCCCGGTCGACCCGACCTTCGCCTGAGCGCCGACGACGTGGAGGTCGTCGAGAACGGAGCGCCCCGCAAGGTGCTGGCCGTCGATCCGGTGACCGACCGCTGGCGGATCCTCGTGTACTTCGACCTGCCCGGGTCCACCCCCGACGGCGTGGCGGCGGCTGCACGGGCAATCGGCAGTGCCGCTGGCCAGCTTGCGGCTCTGGGCCGCGTCGAGATCGTGGCCGCCGACCGGCTCCCGAAGACCATGCTCGGCCCCACCAGCGACGCCGAAGCGATCCGGCAGACCGCCGACCAGCTGGCGCGGCAAGCCCCGCAGGCGGGACAGCTCTTCGGGCTCCGGGCTCGAGCCGACTCCGGCAGGGCTTCGCGTGACAGCCCCCAGGCGTCAAGGCTGGCCGCCGACCTCTTCGAGAGCTTCCAGCTGGAGCTCGACGTGCTTGCCTGGCAACGCGCAAGCCTGCTCGAAGCCCTGCTGGGCGAGACAGGCGAGACATCCGCGGCCCGTTCGCCTCGGGTTCTCCTTCTGGTCCAGGACGGCGTCGACCTGGACCTGGGCGCCTTCGCGCGCCGCCTGCTGGACCAGCCGACCACGACCGTCGATTCCAGGGCCCGCGGCGAGCAGCTCCGGCAGCGAAGCCTGGCCCGGACGATCGCGGCACTGGGCTGGCGCGTCCATCCGCTGTTCTTCGCGCCGCCGAACGACCAGGTCGACCGCCTGCTGCCGGGCCGCCTGGCGCAGCAGGTCCGCTTTGCCCAGGCGAGCGGCGGCGATGTCGTGACCGACCAGGACGGACTGAGCGCGGCGATCCAGCGCCTCGGCTCTTCATGGCGGCTGCGGTACGAGTCGATGGGCATGCGCGACGGAGCGCCCCATCCGGTCGACGTGCGGATGGCCTCCTCCGAAGGCCGCGGCCCGCCCGGCGAAGCTGCAGCCCGCCGCTGGGCTGCCGTCGCCGCGCCATCCGACCTTGTTGCTCTGCGCGCGGGTCAGGCCCTGGACGTGGTGGCCAGCGACAACGAGGGCGCCGCCGCTCCGGGCAGCGGCGACTTCGGCGTTCGCACCGTCCTCCTGCCTCAGGGCATCGAGACGATCGCGGACGGCGTTCCCTCCGAACTGGTGACCGTCGACGGTCTCGTGACGTTCGCCGGTGGGGCGCCAGGGACGAGCGAGCCGCTCAGGGTGACCATCCACGGACGCGGGCTGGACACTCCGCCTCTGCTTCTGCATCGTCTGGGTGCAGGCGCCGAACTGGACGGCGGCACCTGGAGGTTCCGCACCCTGATCGACCTGCCGACCGCCATCGACGAACTCGTCCTGATCGTGGAGGACCTGAGGAACGGCCACTGGCGCGCCGCGTTCCTCGAGGCGGGATCCCGACCGATCGACGAACGAAGCGACGCGGAGCTGCTGACCTCTGACGGTACCGGCGACGGCGACGCGCCCCGGCGGACGGAAGCCGAGGTCATTGCCGCCCGGACCGCAGAGCGCGTGTCCGGACGCACGAACGACCCCACCACGCCGCCGCGCCGCATCCAACGCGGGGAAACCGATCCGGCGCAGACCCTGATTCGCCTCCTGCCTCCCCAGGGCCAGCGGTCAGGCCTCAGCGGGCGCAGGAACTTCGACACGGTGGCCATGAGCGACGCGGTCCGCCGGGTCGAGTTCTATCTCGACGAGCAGCTGGTCCTCAACGACAGACGCCGGCCCTTCTCGGCGAGGATCGACCTGGGGGAGCAACCGACCGAGCAGGTCGTCCGAGCCGTCGCCTACAGCCGATCGGACGCCGTTCTGGGCCGGGACGAGCTGCGGATCAACAGGTCGCGGGCCGAAACCGGAATCGCCTTCAGGAGCGTCACGGCCGGACCGAACGGCAGCTTCGACGTCGAAGCAGAGGTCAGGCTCCAGGACGACCAACGGCTCGACCGGATCGAGTTCTACCGGAACGAGCGGCTCGCGGCGACGATCAACCGGCCGCCCTACAGCACCCGCCTGCCGGGGCCCGCCCCGCCCGGCGCCGACTTTGCGCGCCTGGCCGTCCACCTCGAGGACGGCAGCATGGTCGAAGAGGTTCGGTTCCTCTCTTCCGACGCTCTGGTGGAACAGACGCTGGTCAACCTGGTCGAGGTCTATGCCGTGGTCACCGACGAGGAAGGGCAACCCGTCACCACGTTGTCGCGCCAGGACTTCGTGTTGCGGGCCGGACGGCGAGAGATCGAGATAGAGCGCTTCGCGGTCGCCGAGGATGTGCCCCTGGTGCTCGGGCTCGCGGTCGACACCTCGCAGAGCATGTGGACGATCATGCCCGACGTGCGCCGGGCCGCCGCGCAGTTCCTGGGCAACGTCCTGACCAGGATCGACCAGGCTTTCGTCATCGACTTCGACAGCCGGCCCCGCATGCTCGCCGGCCTGACGGACGATGTCGTCGATCTCATCGGCAGCCTGGACCAACTGCGTGCGGACGGCCTCACGGCTCTGTACGACGCGATGCAGTTCGGGCTTGCCGAGCTCGCCCGCGATCAGGGCCGCCGCGCTCTGGTCATGCTCACCGACGGTGACGACTTCGGCAGCCAGAGCGGTTACCGGAAGACGTTCCGTACGGCGGGGAACGCCGGCGTCCCGATCTACGTCATCTCGATGGCGAACGCCAGTCCCCTCGGCCGCGGGTTGCGCAAGTCCGATCTCGAGGCGATCACCGGGGCGAGCGGCGGTCGGGTGTACTACGTCGCCAGCATGGAGAGCCTTCTCGCCGCCTACGGGCACATCAGCCGGGAGCTGCAGAGCCAGTACCTGCTCGGCTACTCGACCGACGCGCCGCTGACCCAGCAGGAAGTCCGGTCACTGAAGGTGGAACTCCGCTCCGGCAAGGACCGGAAGCGCGAGATCAGGATGACGGTCGGCCGCGGCCGCAGCTGACAAGCTCCCCGCGGGCCCCTACGGCGCCAAGCCCCTACGGCTCGGCGGCGACCGGATTCTCCAGCACGCCCAAGCCGTCGATCTCGATCCGCACCACGTCGCCGGGAACCAGGAACTTAGGCGGCCTGTAGCCCAGCCCGACGCCCGCCGGCGTGCCTGTGGTCACCACGTCGCCTGGCTCGAGCGTGCACATCGTCGAGATCGTCTCGACCAGCGTCGGACAGTCGAAGACCAGCTCGCTTGTGTTCGAGTCCTGCCGCAGTTCGCCGTTGACCCAGGTGCGGATGCCGAGCGAGTCCGGATCCTCGACCTCGTCGGCAGTGACCAGGTACGGCCCCATCGGCCCGTGGGTGTCCCAGCCCTTGCCCAGGATCATCGTCGGCGAGCGCCGCTGCCAGTCGCGGACCGAAACGTCGTTGACGATCGTGTAGCCGGCGATCATGCCATCCGCGTCGGCCGCGGCGACGCCGCGGCAGCGGCGCCCGATGACGAAAGCGAACTCGCCCTCGTAGTCGACCGCGCTCGATGCGCGCGGGATGTGAATCTCGCCGCCCGGCCGGTTGATGCAGGTGACCTGCTTGTTGAAGACCGTCGGGAACGACGGCGGCGTCTGCCCGGTTTCCGCTGCGTGATCGGCGTAGTTCAGGCCGATCGCCAGGAACTTCCGCGGCCGCGGTACCGGGGCCAGCAGCGTCTGTTCGGCCAGGGGCGCCCGACCGCCGCCGGACGAGACAGCGTTCCGGGCCGCTTCCAGCGCCTCTTCACCGGCGGCAAGGAACCGGCACATGCCGCGCGGCAGTTCCGGCGCGGCCACAGCGAGATCGACCACGGTGTCCTCGTCCGCCAGCACGCCGATCGCGGACCGGCCGTCCCGCAGCAGGGAAAGCAGTTTCATCGCTCCCGACGCCCCTCTGTCTTCACCCTGACGGCTTCACCCTGACGGCTCGCCCTCACCGCTTCGCCCGGGCTGCTCCGCCCGGGGCAGCGCCAGAGCGATGATCTCCGCCTGAACCTCGCCGCCGACGGCCATGGCGATGTACTGCCTGCCATCGATCTCGTACGACATCGGCGTCCCCCCCGGCGCCAGCTCGAGTTCCATCTCGTGGATCACCTCGCCGGACGTCTTGTCGAAGGCCCGGAGCACGGAGATCTCGGCGCCGGCGCCGCCCATGCCTGGCGCGCCGCCCTGGGCCTGGAACAGCAGCGTCCTGGTCAGCAGTGGTCCGGCGGCGGGCGCACTGCCGAGCGGGCCGGGATCCTCACCGGTCATCCGCTCGATCTGGGCCCGCGGTCCATCGCCGTGCGGCTTCATCCAGGCATGCTCGCCCGTGTTCAGATCGATCGCCGTGATGCGGCCGTAGGGCGGTCTGGTGAGGGGCAGCCCCATCGGACCCGGCAGAAAGAAGCTCTCGACGCCGCTCATGCCGCGCACGTAACGGAAGTTCGAACGGGCGCCGTCCGGCTCAGTCAGCTTGACGACCATCGGCATGGTGTAGGACGGGATGTAGATCATCGACGTCTCGGGATCGACCGCGGCGCCAGACCAGTTCGCTCCCCCGCCCCAGCCCGGCAGGAGGATTGTGCCCTGAAGCGTTGGCGGCGTGAACAGCGGCCCGTGGACCCACCTGTCCCGGATCTTCTTCGCCGCCTCGTGCAGTTCCGGCGTGAACGAGATCAGCATGTCGTCGCTCTCGAAGCCCTGGTGCTCGTAGGGCGCCGGCCTGGTCGGGAACGGCTGAGTCGGCGAGGTGCGCTCGCCCGGCACGTCGGTCTGCGGCACCTCCCGCTCCTCGATCGGCCAGACCTCCTCGCCGGTCTCGCGATCGAAGACGTAGACGAAGCCCTGCTTGGTGATCTGGGCCACGGCCTTGATCTCCTTGCCGTCGACCGTGATGTCGACCAGATTCGGGGCCGCCGGCACGTCGTAGTCCCACAGGCCGTGATGGACGAACTGGAAGTGCCAGACCCTCTCGCCGGTGTCGGCGTTCAGGCAGACCAGGCTCTCGGCGTAGAGGTTGTCGCCCAGGCGATGGCCGCCGTACCAGTCGTTCGTCGGCGTACCGGTCGGCAGGTAGACATGTCCGAGCTCAGGGTCGCCGCTCATCAGCGACCAGACGTTCGTGTTGCCGCTGTACGTCCAGGAGTCGTTCTCCCAGGTCTCGACGCCCGGCTCGTCGCCCTGGGGGATCGTGTGGAAGATCCACTTCTGTTCCCCGGTGCGCGCATCGAAGCCGCGCACGTGACCGGGCGGCATCTCCTTGCGCGTCGGGCCGTCGAAGATCGAGGATCCGACGATCACCGTGTCGCCGATGATCATCGGCGCCGAGATGACGGAGTAGATGCGGCGCTGCACCCGGCGCCCGAGGCCTTCCGTCAGGTCGACCTTGCCCTCGGTGCCGAAGCCGCCGACCGGCTCGCCGGTGTGCGCGTCGATCGCCCACAGCCAGGCCTGGTTCGTCGGCATCAGGATCCGGGCCTGCTCGCCGTCTGTCCAGTAGCCGACGCCGCGGTGGTTGTAGCCGAGGTTCGTGGGCCGGCCGGCGCGCCAGTCCTCGGTGTCGAACACCCACTTCGACTCTCCTGTCTCCCCGTCGATCGCCGCCACCTGGCCATAGGAGGTGGTCGCGTAGAGCACACCGTCGACCATCAGCGGCGTCACCTTGTAGGCGCCAGGCCGGAGCATCCGGTTCCGGGACTCCGCCTCGGCGTTGTCGGGAGACTCCCAGCGCCAGACGACCTCGAGGTCGGCGACGTTGTCCCGATCGATCTGATCGAGCGCGGTGTACTTCGTGCTGCCGCGGTCGCCGCCGTATGACGGCCAGTCGCCGGAGTCGACGCCGTGCTGGGCCAGCGAAGCCGACGCCGCCAGCAGCAGGATCGCGGAAAGAACGATCGACGACGCAGGTGTTCCCGGTGGTCCGGACCGCGGCTGCCTGGACACTGGCCGTGCCGACGGCTGTCTCGGCTGCCTCAGGGGGTTCACGGGCTGTCTCGATGGCTGTCTGGTCAAGCTTCTCTCCTGGAGTCAGGGCGCCGCCGGGCGATCATACCCGCGAACGGCGGGGCCGCGCGTTGCGCCTCGTGACGGTGTTGCCACGGTCCCTGCCAGTCCGACTCCCCGTTCCCTGGAGCCGGTCCTGCGTGCGAAGGAAGGCAGTGCAGACGGTCGGCCGTGCGCCCATCGTGAAGACGCCGGCCCTGCGCGCAAGCGAGGCAGGCCGCCGCAGACCGAGCGATCAGGACCAGCACACCGGCCTTGCGCGCGAGCGAGGCAGGAGCGAGGCAGTTCGTGTCGTGCCTTCCCGTCCGCTCCGAAGCCACACCAGTCGCCCTGCGCGCGAGCTCGACAGGGTCGCTGCCAGGGTGAACGTCGTCGCTGTTGTCGCCAACCCCTGCGGGCGGGGCAGCCGCCGATGAGGCCCGGCATGCCGTATGCTTGCTCTCCGCCTTGCGCGCCTGGTCTTCGCGGCCGGTCTCGTCGAACGCACAGCACCTCCACACAGTTCCCACTACCAGGCCCCCACCACCAGGCATGCTCTCGTCGGCCACGATCGCGCTGGCCATGGCAGCCCTCGCGGCCATGGGCACCGCCGGTGCACCCACCGAAGGCCAGGCAGGCGATCCCGGCCTGCCCCGGGCGTCGGCGCGGTTGCAGGAGTACCTGCGGATCGACACGACGAACCCGCCCGGCAACGAGAGCCGCGCGGTCGCGTTCTTCGCCGACATCTTCGAACGCGAGGGCATCCCCTACGAGACGGTCGAACCGGCGCCGGGCCGCGGCAGCATCTGGGCGCGTCTTGCGGGCGGCGGGGCCCCGGGCATCGTCCTGCTGCATCACACGGACGTCGTGCCGGCCGACAGCCGGTTCTGGAAGCACGACCCGCTCTCCGGCATCCACGAGGATGGCTACCTCCACGGTCGCGGCGCTCTCGACACGAAGGGCCTGGGGATCATGCACCTGGAGGCGTTTCTTGCCCTGGCCCGCTCCGGCAAGCCCCTCGATCGGGACGTCCTTTTTCTGGCCACGGCAGACGAGGAAGCCGGCGGTCGTCTGGGCGCTGGCTGGCTCGTCCGCCACCGACGGGATCTGTTCGAGAACGTCGGTCTGGTCCTGAACGAAGGCGGCAGCGGGCGGCTTCTCGGCAACCGGGTGGTGTTCAGCGTCGAAGTGACGCAGAAGGTGCCGCTCTGGCTGAGACTCAATGCCGTGGGCCCCGCGGGCCACGGATCGAGCCCAACGCCTCGAAGCGCGGTCACCGATCTGGTGGAGGCGCTGGAGCGCTTGCGGCAGAATCCCTTCGCGCCTCGGATCGTGCCTGCCGTGGGCGACTTCTTCCGCCGTCTGGCCGATCTCGAGGCCGGAGCGGCGGACCTTGCCGACCCCGAGCGGCTGATCTCGGCGCCGGAACGGCTTGCCGCCCTGCACCGGACGAATCCGTCGCTGCACGCGCTCACCAGGAACACCTGCGCAGTCACCCGGCTCGAGGCGTCGAGCAAGATCAACGTCGTGGCTCCTGCAGCCACCGCGGAACTCGACTGCCGCCTGCTGCCCGACCAGAGCCCGCGCCTCTTCATTCGCGACCTGAGGTCCGCCCTCGCCCAGCCGTCGGTTTCGATCGAGGTCCTGATGTCGTTCAGGTCGGCCGTTTCCTCGACCGATACCGAGCTGTACCGGGCGCTGGAGCGCGTCACCGCCCGCCGCTATCCGGGTTCGACCCTCCTGCCCGCCGTCACCGCCGGCTTCACCGACAGCCACTTCTTCCGCGACCTCGGAATCACGGCCTACGGATTCTCGCCGGCCGTCATCCCGAGTTCCGATCAGGGCGGAGTGCACGGCAACAACGAGCGGATATCGGTCCAGAACGTGGAGCGTGGATGGCAGACGATGCTCGATCTGCTCCAGGAGATCGCGGTCGGGCCCGGCCGCCGGCCAGCTTCTGCCACCGGGGTCAATCCGACCGCCGCCGGCCAGCACTGAGTGTTCACGAGGAGGAACCGTTGCTCACGATGAAGGTCCCCAGCCGCTTCCCCTGCAGCCTCCCCCGCCGCGTCGGCCTTGCTGCCGCTCGGTCTTGCGCTCTGGCCTGCGTCCTTGTCCTCCTCCTTGCCTGCACCGGCGAGGCCCCCGACCCCTTCCTGGTCCAGACCGACGCCGGCCCCGTGCAGGGCTTCGCTCCCGAGGGCGGCGGCGACGTTGCCGCCTTTCTGGGCATCCCCTTTGCCGACGCCCCTCAGGGCAACCTGCGCTGGCGCCCGCCCCGATCCGTCGCTCCCTGGGAGAAACCGATCCTGGCCGACGAGTACGGTCCCATCTGCCCGCAGGGCCGCGCCCGGCTTCCGCAGAGCGAGGACTGTCTGGTGCTGAACCTGTGGACGCCGATCGACCGCAGCGGCGACGAACCGCTCCCGGTCATGGTCTGGATCCACGGCGGCGGATTTCGCGCCGGCAACGGACGCCTGGGCGAAACCCCCGCCACCGGCCGGGGTGCCGGCCTGGCGCGCCGAGGCGTCGTCGTGGTCAGCATCCAGTACCGGCTGGGCGCTCTCGGCTTCTTCGCCCACCCCGCGCTGGCCGCCGAGGCCGCGGACTCCGGGGAGCCCGAGGGCAGCCACGGCGTGCTCGACATGATCGCCGCCCTCGAGTGGGTGCAGCGCAACGCCGCGGCCTTCGGCGGCGATCCGGACCGGGTGACGATCTTCGGGGTCTCGGCCGGCGGCATGGCCGTGAACACCCTGATGAGCACGCCCGAGGCCGCGGGACTGTTCCACCGCGCGATCGCACAGAGCGGCTACGGCACCTGGCGGCTGCCCCACATCGGCGAAGCCCGTTGGGGGCTGCCCTCCGCCCGCGATCAGGGCGCCGCCCTGATCGCCGAGGCCGGCTTCGACATCGGCGAAGAGCCCTCTGCCGCCGACCTCCGGACGCTGCCGTTCGAGGAACTGGCCGCGCTCGGCGCCGGCTTCTGGGTGCCGATCACCGGAACCGTGCTCCCGGACGAACCCGGCATCGTGTTCGCCCGCGGCGAGCAGCACGACGTTCCCTACATCACCGGCGGCAACAGCTTCGAAGGCACGATCTTCCGCGCCTTTCAACTGGCGCCCGACGACTACTTCGCCGCCCTTGACGAGCACGAACAGCAGGCCCGAAGCCTCTACGGCGCGGACGGCGCGCCAGGCGACGACGGCACGGACGACGCCGAGCGCATCGCCGCTGCGACCCTGTTCGGCGACCAGCGCTACGTGATCTCCGCCCGCTACCTGGCCGACCAGATGAAGACCGTCTCTTCGCCGGCACGCACCTACTACTTCGCATTCGTTCCCGAGGCACAGCGCGACACGTTCCCCGGCGCCCCCCACGGTTCCGAGGTGGCCTACGTCTTCGGCGACACCGGAGACCCCGAAACCGAGCGCTACCCCGGGCCTGACGGCGCTTCCCTGGGTGACGCGATGGCGGGCTACTGGACCCGCTTCGCCGCCACCGGCGACCCGAACGGCGCCGGCGCGCCGGAGTGGCCCGAGTACGACGGGGAAAGCGACACCTGGATGGTCCTCGACGCTCCGGCGCCCGAGGCGGCGCCGGGCGTCCTCAAAGACAAGCTCGACCTTCTCGAAGCGGTCTACCTGGAGCGTCTCGGCGGGGAGTGAGACGCGGCTCCACGGCTTCCGCTCTGCAGCGGCGTCCGGCCTGCAGAAGTCACAACACGCCTCTCCCGGCTTCGGCAGTAGCAGCAAAGATGGTCAGCCGAAGTTCAGCGTCGTCGAACAGCTCGTAGGTCGGCACGAGGCCCGAGTGCTTCTGGCTGTACCGCAGGACCACGCCGACACCCTCGCCGCGCCGGTCCATGAGTGTCGTTCTCGTGGTCTCGAGCCCAGGTATTCCAGCTGGCACGGGGCACCGCGCCAGCAGACTGGAGACGGTGTTGTTCCTTGACGCCTGCCGATAGGCCAGAGCATTCAGCTTGAGCCCGTTGGGCGGACGGCCCGGCGAGTACAGCTCCAATCGGTCGGTGAACAGGCGCAGCCGGATCTTCGAGCCGTGCACCGAGTAATCACGGTGGGCGACCGCGTTGACGACCGCCTCGAAGACCGCCGTCATGTCGTACTGCGGATGGTCTGTTCGTCCGATGCGCTTGCTGGCAGACACGCTCTGGTTCTTGGCAACGAAGCGGCAAGCATCGGCGATCTGCCGGTCCAGCGGACCGACGCAATCGAACGCATCGATCTGGTAGTTCGCCGCAGACATCGCCTCTGCAACACTCCTTCCGCGATAGGCCACGGCTTGAATGAAGGCGTTGGGGAGCCAGCGTTCCGGCGATGCGGAAGCCAGCAGAACGCCCGCGATGGTGGGTGCCAACAGGCCATGATCGGCTTCCCTGACCAGCCCCAGCTTCTCGGCGAGCACGCCCCGTTCGTCAACCGTGAGCGGCGTTCGGAACCGATCGACCAGCGCCCTGTCGAGATCGTCGATCGTGGCATTCCCGATGATGTTCTCGTCGAACCAGGAGAGACCAGCCTGGCTGCGCTCCTGCATCGATCGAATGAGAGCGTGCTGCGGAATCTGCCGCGTCGAGCCGGCAGCGCGCCTCATGTAGCCGCCCGGGCTCCGGTGCACGAAGAAACTGCGGTCCACCTCGACGGCCACGATGCAGCGCAGGACATCATCGATGTCCGGCAGTTCCATGCACCGTACGCTCACATCGAGCGGCGGGTCGACCGTGTCCCGGCAGACCTCGTCCACGAGACGGACCACTCCTTCAAGGCGTTCCCGAGGAATGCCGACCACGTCCTTTGTCCGGTCGTCGACACCGAGGACCAGAGTTCCGCCTCGCGCATTGGCAAATCCCGCGAGTTCGTCGGCGATCGTCGCACGACGAGGCCCTCGCACCTTGCCGCCGGAGAAGACGACCCGCTTCAGCTCGAGAAAGCTGTCCTCGGCAAGGCGAATCCGCCGCAGAAGCCGTGCAGCGCTAGTAGACATCGACGAACTCCTCGTGGAGCCTCCTGTACCGATTCTCGAACGCCTCCTGACCGCCCTCCATCACGTCGCAGATCTCTGACCGAACCTCCCGGTCCTGAAGACATCCGCTTCTCTCCTTCTCGATGCGGCACTGACCATGCCGGTGCGCCATCGAGAGCACCATTTCCGCGTCGCCGTTCACCACGATGTTCGGATTGTGGGTCGCAACGATGATCTGACGGTCTCTCTTGCCTTGCCGAACCTGCTCGACCACCAGGTCCGAGATCAGGCGGTTGTCCAGGTCGTCCTCCGGTTGATCGAGAATGATCGGCTCATCCCCGTGGGAGAGCAGGAAAGCCAGCATCGCAGCGGACTTCTGGCCCGGCGAACCCTGCGCGATCGGCGTGAATCGACTCTCGCCAGCGCGTCGGTACTCGACTCGAAGTTCGTCGTCAGGCCACCACAGCTCCAGACGGTCAAGCTGCTCGGATGCCAGATTGCGGACATGTCGCCCGAACCACTCGGTCCACTGGTTCAGGCCCGACTGCCGCACGGCCAGAATCTCTCGCTTGAGACGGGCCACGCGCGATGCGAGAGTCTTCCGACGTCCCGCTGCATCCTCGGGCGGCTCGCGATAGAGGTCGGCCAGCATTCCCCTTGTTCCATCCTCGGCGAGGATGTCGCCCCGCAACCTCCCGTCGTGGCGCCCGATCGCCTCTCGGAATCCCGGCTCGGCGGCCAGCGGCTCTTCGCCGAAGGGAACCACCTCGATCCGCACGTAGTCGTTGTCACGTAGCACGTCGGCCAGGAACTGTTCTCTCCTCTCCGACAGATCCAGGCGAAGCCGCTCCACGTCTCGGAGCGCGCGTTCGGCAGCGTCTTCAAGCTGCCGAAGCTCCTCCTCGACGGCTGCCAGGCCTTCAAGATCTCGCTCCAGGCTCTGCCGCTCACGTACCAGGTGTCCGTAGCTGGAGGGGTCCAGATCGCCCTCTTCCTTCAGGCGCTCCACGAGTACCCTGTAGGCTGATCGGGTTTCCCCCTCCAACCTGGCCCAGGCAGAGCGTCCCACCGCCGTCTCCCAGGCCGCCAGCCGAGCTGCTGCCCGGTCCGCAAGCTGACGTATCGAAGAGCTGAGCTCGTTCTGGCTGGCAGCCGCCTTGCGGAGCAGTTCCAGCCCCTCGGCCTCCGCCGGAACCCCAAGCGCGAAGTGCTCTTCGGCAAGATCGGACGACGCGACGGTCTCCGAGGCCCGGCGAACCGTCTCGACCGCCTCGCCGAACTCGGCGTGACGGTCATCCACCGCCCGGCGCTGGCGAGCAAGACGACGGTACTGAACGAGCACCTCCCGGTGTCCGCTCTCCTCGAAGATCGCCAACTGGCGCTGCACGTCGGCCAGCTCCCCCTGGAGGCGTTGCCGATGCGCAAGTCTGGCCTCCAGGGCCCGGACCCGGCTGCGCAGAGCAAGGAAACGCGCGCATCTCTCGTCATGCCTAGCAGTCCATTCGCTTTTCCTGACCTGAGCCGATTCGTCGATCACGCGCAGCAGCGAAGCGGCGTCGCGGGCCATCGCGAAGACCTGCTTCTGACTCAGCACCGTGACCTTGAACCGCTCTGCCACCTCGCCAGGACTCGGACGCCATGAACCGTCCTCCCAGCGCTCGATCGGCGCCGCCTCCGTGCCGTCATGCCGCCAACGGAGGCGAAAGCGCTCGCCCTCCTTCGACAAGGTCAGCTTGACTTCGGTGTTCGTGGTCAGGGCGCCGCGGTCCCGCCCGGACTCGGGAACCTGCTGGAAGTGGCGCAGTTCCTCGTTGAGTTCGTCGGGCCGGTCCGTCTCCCGGCGAAGCGCCAGCCGCATCATCTCGATCAGGGTCGACTTGCCCGTCCCGCGGCCGCCGATGACTGCGGACAACCAGGGACTGAAGCCGGCTCTCAGCGGTTGGCCGCGACCGACGTACTTCCCCTCGCCGATCTCGACCTCCTCGATGTACAGGCCTGCGCGACGATTCGGGTCGTCCGTGGAATCGTCGCTCCTCATGATCGAAAGAGGTTCCCGGTCCAGAAGCGCCAGGCGAAGCCCTTCCAGCGAAGGGGTTCCCATCTTCACCCAGGTATGACGGCTACCTGGAGCCGGATCGACGTCTGCGGCAGTCGGGTGGTGGCTATCCGAACCGAGCACCCGCGCCCACTGCGCGCCGTATTCGAAGTAGGCGCCCGGCATCCTGAAGTCGGCGTCCTTCACTTCGGCCGCGAGAACGTGCTCGGATCGAAGGAGCTGGGCGAGGCTCTGTCCCTTGAGCGCGGTCGCCCCGGCTTCAGCAGGGAAGAAGATACCTCCGGGCCGGTCGACGTGAGCGGGAATCGCCAGGCCGTCATGCTCTCTGATCTTCTCGACTGCTTCGGTGATGGAGAGAGGAGAGAGCGCGTCCGGCGTACCCTGTTCGGCAACCGGGATCTTCAATGCGCTCAGCAGCGACGTGACGTCGTCCTGGCCCTTCCCGGGGTCCAGGATCGCAAGGAGGTGGTGGCCGGCATGAACCGTGATCTCGACACCAGGAAAGACCACCAGCGGGCGGAAGTTCTCAGGAGCTTCCTTGACAAGCTTCCCGTACGCCGCCTGCAATGCGCCGATCCATTTGCCCGTGTTGTGGTCCGTGACCGCGACACAGTCGATCCGGGCGCCCATGAAGTCGAGAAGCCAGGCGCAAGGCGTGACGGCTCGATGCTGTTTCCGGTCTTTTCCCTTCCCGTAGTCGTAGGAGGCAGGCGTATGAGCATGGAAGTCGAAACTCCACCATCTCGCGCCCTCGAACTTCGTCGTCATCACTCACCTTCTGGATCCCCCTGCGCCCGAGCGATCTCTTCGCGACCCGGGTGTAGTGCAGGTCGTTACAGCGAACCCACGCAACCAGGTGCGCCTGCACGGTGCCAATGACTCCACCGTCGATCTCCTCGCCAGACTACGCCATCGCAGCGCGAAGCCTTCAGACTGCTGCGAGTGCGTCCCTGACCGCCCGGAAGTACCCAATACTCGGTAGCGTGCAACCCTGATTTCAGACAAACCTCCGTCGCACAAGGACTTTCTCTGCCTCTGCCAGCAGAACTTCGGCCTGGCAGTCCCGCTGGCACGCCGTCAGTCGCTCAGGAAGGGCCGTCCAAGGGCGGATAGTAGCTCAGTCCGTCTCGGTCCGGGTTCAACGTTCCGAGTCCGGGCCTGGGTTCAAGGTACTGCCGGGTACGTCGAATTTCTCGGTCTTCCGCGCCGCCGATTCCGGGGTTCGGGCCTCAGCAGGAGCAGGTGACGGTGAGCACAGCGTTCTCCTGATCCCACGTGTATTCGCACGTCCTGGGCTCTTCCGCCTCCTCGCAATCATCCGGGTTTGCCGTGCAGCGGCTTACCGGGTCGGTGCCGCGACCGGGGTTCAAGCCACCGCCAACACCACCACCATCGCCATCGCCGGTGTCCCGGCTGATCTTCTCCTGCTTGAATCTCTCAACGGCTTTGCAGTTGAAGGGGCTGACATTGTTGAAGTTGGCGAGGGATGTACATGGGTCGCCCGTCATCACCGTAGCCCGACAACCCGGCCCGTCATGATCCAGCCCCAGGCTGTGGCCCATTTCGTGAAGAAACAGGTCGGGAGAGAGGCTCACTACAGAACGGATTCGTCGTCTTGGTCAGGTAGATGGTCCCGGGCGGGCCGAACTTCCGGCATGATCAGCCACACCACATAATCCGGCCCGTCCAACGGAATCGACGGCCTGGTCCTGCACGACGACAGACCACGTCTTCACTTTACGACGCAGGCTCGCGCTCGTCGCCTTCCGGCGGCGGGCAGGAGATGGACAGCGTCCAGCCATTCGGAACGGGAAGCACCCCGATCACGAAGCAACCGGACCGGACGGCTTCGGCGGCGCCGTCCTTCATGAATCAGGCGCGGTCGGGTTCCTTCCAGGGCAGTGCGCGAGAGTCAGCCTTGGTTGTCGGTGCTCCGTTCCCCTTCCGAATCGTCTGACTGCTCGATCAGGGGCAACTGGCGAGGCGCCGCGAGGATCGAAGACTCGGGCGCAGCAACCAACGGTCGCTGCTTGCCCGCTGCCGGCAACGCAGTCCCGCCCGCGCCTCCGTCGAGAACGCCACCGAGCGCTTCGGGAGCGTAGGGGTTCGGCCACGGACGCGCTCCGCGATCCTCCAACGCCGCAAGGCCTTCCGAATGGCCGAGAGTCGACCGCACGTAGACCGGACATGCCGGACATCCGCGCAACTGCGCCGCGGCGCCCGACCAGGTACCGCCCCGGCCAACGAGTGCATCCACGACCAGCGATGCATCCGCGAGAGCGTAGAGGATTCGGTTCCTCTCCATGGCATGGCCGACGACGAACGGGGCCGCGGGATCGTAGGGCGAGACCAGGGCGAGCCTTCCGTCCATCAGGGCTTCCCGGTTCTCTCTGAGAGTGGCCGCTCCGGCCAGGCCGTTGGCGAGGACCCCGAGGGCCCTGCCGCGGGCCTCGAGCGCAGCGCTCATCGCTTCGCGATCCACACCTCTGGCGCCTCCGGAGATCACCGTGCGATCGGCCTCGGCGGCAAGCTCGCCAACAGCACGCGCATAGCCGAGCAGACCGTCGGCGGCGGCGCGAGGACCCACGATCGCCAGACCGCCCTCGTCCAGAAACGAGCGATCGCCGCAGCCAAAGAGCACCGGCGGCGCGTCGTCGAGCAGAACGCGCTTCAGCCGCCTCGGGTACCCGGCGTCGGCGCGGCTCAGGATCCAGATCGCCCGCTTCCGCCACCGTTCCACCGCCAGGCTCAACTGCAGACCCCGTCCCAGCAGGTTCTCGATCCGGCGCCGGTCGATTCGAGGTCCGAGCGGCTCCATGCACTCGTCCAGGACCGACCCGGCATCGATCCCCAGCAGATCCGCCGGCTCACGCTCGATCTCTCGGAGACGCCTCGCCAGCGGGGCGTACTCGCGCTTCAGGGAGAGTGGCCTGGTGTCCGCCTCCCTGGAGGCTGCGCGCCCCACGATGAGACGCGCCGTGAGCAGGAGAATCGCCTTCGTGTTCTGGGAAAGGGAATCCCTCACCGACTCATCGCTCCGTTCAGGCCCGAGCCAGCGCCAACGGCCACACCTCACCGCTGCCCTGGCTTCTCAGCAGCTCTGCGGCGGCCGTGAACGTCCAGCGGGAATCGACCACATCGTCCACGAGCAGCACAGGCGCCGGCCACGGCGGACTTTCCAGCCCGCTCGAGCCGTATACGTTGGCAGCCTGTTGGGGGCTGTTCTTCATCGTCTTCTGCTCCGGGCGCTCCACCGTCTTCACCAGCAAGGGCCGGAACGGGAGGCCGACCGCAGCCGCGAGCCGCTCGGCGAAATCCGGCACCAACTCGGGATGACGGAGCGACGGGATGCAGGTCACCCACTCCGGCACGGGGTCAGTTTCGGGAGATCCCAGCCCGGAGCGTACGCGTGAATGCGGTCGTGAAGGCGGTGTCGTCCCGCATCTCCTTCGGCAGCGGGCTGAGAAGGTGCCCGATCCGTTGCTGCTGCTCGACATCGACGTCGAAGTTGCCCACCATCACCCAGACTCCCGCTACCACCTGCCCGGCATCAGGCACGGTTCATCGCCTGCTCCACTGCGACCTTCTGCCGACCTTCACGCCGCCCTTCCGGCGCAGGCCCAACCCGTACAGGTAGAGGTTCGGCACATCGAGCCGGTCGTCCGTGCGACGGCGCAGAATGCCCAGTTCGACGAGGTACTCCAGCAGCGCTGCAGGGTCGTCCTCCGGGGGCCGCACGTCTCCTGCCCCCTCAGGCGCCCAGCCGTCCACTTCGTCCGAGTCGAGCAATTCGACCGTCCGATGACGGGTCCACGGCACCAGAGGATCCGCACGGAGGCGTCGGCGCACGCCGTCGAGCCACGGCCACTCACTGGTCACACCCTGTCTCACGTGATCTTCCGAAACGTCCTCCAGGGCCTGACGCAGAGCCGTCGGGTGCAGCAGCCTCGGCGGCCGCAGTGTCCGGTTCGCCGATTCCTTGCCCGCGGAAAGTTCGAACAGACGCACGAAGTTTCTCGGAGAGACCGCCCCGAGCCCGTCCCGCAGGTGATCGAACACCCAGTTGCGGACCAGGCCCTTCTTCCGGTTGGCGCCCATGAACACGCCGGCCATGCGTTCGATGAGCGGTCGAGCCCGATCCAGGCTGCCGACCCGGGGAACGAGCCCGAGTCGATCATCCCGGTCGAACTCGATCCTGGCTTTCCGGCAGTAGTCCTCCAGGCCGGCCGAAGTGTTCGCAATCCGCTTCACCAGCATCCCGAGGATCGCAGCGTCCGTCCAGCTCAGCTCGACTCGATTCGCCGCCAGCTTGGCGAAGTCGGCGGTCGACATTCCGGCGTGGCGGCGAAACAGGTCGGAACGGAGAAAGACCTTCGCTCGAATCCGTTGCCACCTGCGGCTGTAGTCCGACCAGAAGGCAACCAGGCCACGAACCAGACGCGAGTTGAGCGCCCAGTCGAAGCCGCCCAGGGTGTCGAGTTCGTCATAGCCCACGAAGAGCCAGCGGCGTTCCCGTTCCAGCCGGATCTCCAGTTCGTCCAGAGCCGCGATCGGATTCGCGGTGAGCGCGCCAGCCCCCCGGTACACCTCGCCCAGATCCGCGGCCATCGGTTCGAGAACCGGCCCGAGCCCGCTCGACCGTTCCGGGTCCAGACGATCCCGGAGGCGCCGCAGCAGCATGAGCCGCCAGAGTTCCTTCGCCCGCTCCTCCGAATCGACCTCGCGGGCCAGGGCATCGGAATCCGGAAAATCGATGCCGGCGGGGTATCCGTTGATCCAGGTCGAGCGCTCCGGCTCGGCCGCGGTCCGCACTTCGGTAGCGACGCTTTCCAGAACGGCCGGCCCCAGGCCTTCGGCGTCTTCCCTGAAGAACGCGCGAAACAGCTCGCTCTTCCCGGCCCCTCGCGCACCGACCACCAGGACGACCGTCGGGTCAAGCGCCCGCAGGTGCTGTGGAACGGGATACAGGCGTCGCGCAAACAGGGTCGGAGCCTCCGATTCCGCCTGCCCGTAGCCCAGATCGCGGAGATCGGCGCGCAAGTCGGAGCACACGGCCTTCGTCAGGCGCCTCGCGGTCAACTGCCTCCCTCCCCGATCTGCGCCACAGTCATCCGAATACGAGCGTCGCCTGCCTCCCGCAGCCAGGCCACGGCATCGCGGCTTGATGTGGTCACGCGGAGTTCGGCATCATCGAAGAGCTCGTGGACGGGCCGCTCGCCGCCGAGAGCTTCGCTGCGATCGAGAATGGACGCGACGCCTTCTCCGCGACGGCAGAGCCCAGTCGAAACGTGACGCGCGTGAACTGCCCTTCCTCGCTGACCAGCTCCGGCTCGGTGCCGTTGAACTCCCGCATGTGCTTGCGCATCAGGAGCCAACCCCGGCCCCGCCGCTCCATCAGCCGCGCGACGACCATCGCGTTGGCCATCATCTCGTTGCGAGAACGCGGCGCTCCGCCGCCCCGCGCCTGCTCGACGGTCATGCGATTCGGCAATCCACCGGGACTGGTGACGTCCACTCGATCGCTGAACACCTCCAGCATGACCTGCGAGCCGGTGATGGCGTAGTCGCGGTGGATCAGCGCGTTGACCACGGCTTCGCGCAGAACGGCGATCGGAAGCAACCGCAGGTCTTCGCGATGGATTCCGCGATAGCGCTCCCCCCGTCCCAGTGCCTCGAACCAGTCGAGCGTGCGCCGAACCTGATCCTCCAGCCGACCCCGCACGTTGGCGGTGCCGACGGTGTCGGCCGCGCGGTCGGTCCCGTCGTACGCCGCGCACACGGTGTAGAGGCCTGCTGTCGAAGCGAAGCCCTGCGGGTCCCGGCCGAAGGTCATCAGACCATGGAGGGTCGGCAGCAGGTCCCCGCCATGGTCCTCCACGATCGACGCGGTCTGCAGGTCGTCCTCCAGGCGCGGCTGAGGACCGCCGGTCATCTCGGCGCCCTGCGAAGCCATGAACTGCCGAAAGGCCCGCAGGTCGATGTCCTCGACACCGGCACCGTGAACGACCTGTTCTTCGGTGAATACCAGGCCAGAGGAGTTCATCAGTTCCTGAAGCTCGGACGGCGAGGGCGCCACGCTGCTTCGTCCGCGGCGGACCCAGTAGCGGCCCCTATACGAGAAGGGCCTGTACGAGAAGGGCTCGTAACCCCGACCCTGCTTGCACACTTCGATCCAGTGCACCCGCTTCCTGCCGTCCCTGTGCCGGCCGAGACTTGCCGTGACGGGCCGTCCGCAACCACTCTGAAGGAAGCCGGTCAGCCTCTCCTGAACCGCCTCCGACGACTCCCCCACTCCAACGACCGTGCGCGAGTCATCGACGCCCAGCACCAGCAAGCCGCCGCTGCCGTTCGCGAAGGCGGCGACTGTCTTTCCGATGCCCGCCTTGTCTCCGGCGTCGCTCTTGAACTCGGTGACGTGATCCTCGCCGCTCTCGATGCGTTCAGGACGTCCAACCACTCCATCAGACGCTCCCTTCAGAAGCCGTACTTCCGACGCCGAAGCCGGACGCTTCCCTTCCCCCATCGACCGTCTGCACGATCGCGTCGCGTACCGCAGGGTCGTCGATGGCGCCGGAACAGGCGATCCTTCCGTGCTCGGCAGTCGCCTCGAGCTGAATCACCATGTCGGCATCGCCGTTCACGACGATGTTCGCGTCGTGGGTCGCCACGATCACCTGCCTGCGGCCCTTCAGATTCCTGAGCGCGGGAAGCACCGTTTCGGACAGGAACCGGTTGTCGAGTTCGTCTTCGGGCTGGTCGATGACCAGCGGCCGGTCGTCGCTCGTTTCCAGGAGCAGCGTGAGAAGGACGCTGACCCGCTGACCGCCCGACAGTGCCGACAGCGGGCGGTACTTCCCGCCGGCGACCTCGAGCTCGAGTACGTAGCGGTCGCGGCAGCGAAGGGCCGCGAGTCGGCGACGTCGAGCAGCCGTCATCGTCTCGCGAAACGTACGCTGCACGGCCGGACTCATGCCCACGGCGCCCAGGTCATCGCTCTCGAGGCACGCAAGGAGCCTGGCCGGGGTCGGTCGGGGGTCTCCGCACCCACGCCACCACCTCGTGATGCCTCCCTGCCTGAAGGACTCGAGGAACGCGGTGAGAGACGACGGATCCCCATCGTCCTCTCTCCGTCCGCGGATGCGGGATCCCTGCCGGGCAGCGACGCCGGCGATCACCCTGTCGAAGGCGGCGCGCAGATCGGCAAGCAACTCGTCGCGTTCCTTCCCGAGTTCGGCGAACCGCCGCTCCTGACGGTCCCGTTCGGCTCCGAGTTCCCGGGCGTGCCTCTCGTAGCTGGCAAGGAGCGCCGCCCGGCGGCTGAGCGCCTCGAACTGCCGCAGATCCGAACCGCCGCGGCCCCGAGCCGCCATCGATCGCTCGACCTTCGTCCGCTCGCTGCGCTTCAACGCCTCCAGGCCGTCCGCGAAGCGGCCCGTCTCCCGCGCCCAACGCCGAGCCTCCTTCCGGAGCGAATCGAGCTGCGCCCGCAAGGCGAGCCACCCCGCATGGAGTTCGACCGATGCGGGCAGGCCGCCGCTTCCTTCGAGCAAGGCGTCCTCTACCGCACCGTCCGACCTGGGAAGCACGAACGAGCTCACGGCGTCGGCCACTTCATCGACCTGCCGGGACAGGTCCCCGGCCTTCCTGCCTGCACTTCGCCAGTTCTGATGCGCCCGGGAGGCTCGGTGGTACTCCTCCACGCCGGCCTCCGCGAACGCTTCGAGTGCCTCCTGGGCGCTTCGCGCCCTCGCTTCCGCCTGTTCCGCCTCCCCTGACCGTTCGTCGATCCGATTCAACGAAGCCGCCAACTCGGAAAGAGCGGCATCCCGTGTCCCCACGCGCTCGCGGAGCGTCTCGATCCGTGCCGCTTCGGCGCCGTCCAGCCTGGCCAGAATGTCCTCGACCGCGGTGCCATCCTGCGCAAGCCGCTGCAGCTCGTTCTGAGCGAAGAACCGGGCCGGCCAGCTGTCGCCGGGCCGCGCGGTCGGATCGCTGCCGGGGCAGTCGAAGGCGACGTCCGCCGAACCCGCACGGAACTTCTCGCCCCGGGCCACGACATCTTCACGGATGGCCCGGCGCTGGGGAAGGTCCGCGTCCGTGTGCAGGCGAAGCCCGTCGAGCAACGTGCTCTTCCCGGTCATGCTTCCCCCGATCACGCACGTCAGGTCGGGACTGAATCGGAAGTCCGTTCGTTCTCCGCTCCCGCCGAAGAAGGCCGCGTTCCCCACAACCGACACCCGCCTGAGCCAGGAACCCGAAACGCCCGCGGAAGGCGGGTCGGCGACGGGCGCGAGACTGCCGTCGGGAGTCCGCTCGAAGCCCTCCCGCAGCCGACTGTCGCTGGCGACGAACGCCTGCCGAAGCGCTCGTATCCGCGGACTTGCCAGCTTGATCCAGGTGTGGCGGCGACCGATGTCCTCGAGCGCGTAGGCATCGCTGCCGCAGAAGAATGCCTGGCGGTGACGACGCATCCGCGGCAGCCAGTACCTGCCGGGGTTCTTCTTCTCGTCGAAGTCCTCGGCCAGCTTGTCCCTTGGCAGGCCCAGCCCCGCCAGCCGGTCGAGCGGAAAGGTGTCCAGGACCGGGGCCGGGGCGCCGTCGAGCTGGCCACCCGCCACTTCGAGCTGTGAGCCCATCTCGCCGTGAACGCCATGGGCGTCGAGAAAACGGGATCCAAGCAGCAGGAACTCGGCGGGCCTCTCCGAGCGGCTGGCGCCGCTGGCGCGGGCGTGACCATCGAGTGTCCGGAGAATCTCCCGAGGATTTCTTCCTGTCATCTGCAGGCTGCCGCGCTTCCATGGCGCCGCTCCGTCCATCACCGCATCGAAAAGACCCAGATGGCGCTGCCGACCGATCTCGGGATCGAACAGCACCAGCAGGTGGACGCCCTTCCTGCCGACGTTCACGTTGATCTCGAAGCCCGGGAACACCGCGAAGATCTTCTCGCGGAACGGCACTTCGTCGTCATCCACGCCGCGGTTCCATTCGTTCACGATGCGCCAGACCGAACTGCTCTCCGCCTCCGCGCCGGCCCGCGGCGAGTGGGGCGTGAGGCCGGCCACCTGAACGCCGCTCGCCACCAACTGTTGCAGGAACCGGCGGGCATACGCCTGCTGGGTCGCCGGATCGTCCGGCGCGCCGCTCAGCCCTCCCGGCAGCTTCGCCCTGCCGCCGGGATGGTCGTCGATCGTGTGAATGTGGAGGTCGGCCCTGAACCAGCAGGCGCCGGGAACACTCCGCTGCCAGCCCGGGGCGGGCCTTCGCTCGAACTTCATGCGGTTTCCTTATTCCGGCCCGCCGGCGCGGCCAGACTCTCCGAGGCAGCCGGCGCGGCGATACCCCGAGGTCGGCGCGGTCGGCGGGACTCCGAGGCGCTGCCGCGGCATCATCGACATCATCCTCTCCCGCGCCGCGGCGCTCCGCATGTCGCGGATGATCGGCTTGCCAACGAAGACATCCGTGCGAACGGCGATGCGGTCGAGCAGGTCGGTTTCCTCAGTCATGGATGTTCCCCGGATTCTCTTCACGCTGCCGATCGGCCACCGCGGCGTGCCGTTGACCGGCTTCGAGCCGCGGCCGACTCCTCCTGCGGCCGCCAGCTCAGGCCCGCCGAACCTGCAACGCAGGAGTTGACGATCGTCATAGGGTACCCGCGGCAGACCAGAAGGTCAGGCCGGACGCATGGACGGAGTCGGCAGACCGAATCGGCAGATCGGGCCGCTCCAGACTTCCCGACTTCATGGAGAAGCCCACGGCGTTGTTCATCCGCACATTCACACTCGCAACGGGCATCCTGGCCGCGGGCACTTCCGCCGCGGGCATTCATGCCACGGGCGCCGCGGCTCTCGGCGCTCGGAACCCGACCGCGGAGGACTCGCCTGCACGCGGCGACGATCTCGGAAGGCGGGCCTACCTCCGCTACTGCCGCGAATGCCACGGCGAAGAGGGAGACGGGCTCGGCAAGTTCAGCTACACGACCGGGGAGCGGCCGCGCAGCTTCTCGTCGGGGCGCTTCAAGCTGGCGACCACCGAGAACGCGATCCCCTCGGACCGGGATCTGGAAGAGACGATCCGGCGCGGCATGCCGGGCACGGGCATGTCGGCGTGGGGCCAGGTCCCGGACGTCGAGATCGCGGCGATGGCGCGCCACGTTCGGAGCTTCAGCCTGGAGGCCATCCGGGACGAACTCGACCTCGAGGTCTCGGCCGGCGAGTCGAGCGCCGCGGATGCGGATGCGGAGTTCGCGCGGCGGACGACGCCCGGTCCGGCGATCGAGATACCGCCCAGGCCGCCGTTCGACGAGGAGCGGCGGGCGCGCGGCGAGCGCCTCTACCTGGAAGCCTGCGCGTCCTGCCACGGCCCCAACGGCAGGCGGCTCCGGCACGACCCGATGCCCGACTTCGAAGGCAACCACACCCTGCCGACCGACATCGCGGACGGCACCTTCAAGGGCGGCAGAAGCAGCAGCGATATCTACAGTCGGCTGTACGTCGGCATGGACGGAACCGCGATGCCGGGGTATGGCGCCGTCTACGGCAAGGACGAGATCTGGGACCTCGTCCACACGGTGGAGCGGATCATCGCCGAAGGCGGCCTGGGGCTGCCGGAGGACGAAGCGGCCGTCGCCGAGGCTGCCGGCGCCGCCGAGGACTACACGGCCTTCTTCGACGGCACGGGGTACGAGGAAGTCCCCGACGAGGAGGCTGGAGCGCCGCCGATCCTGCTCTGGGGCGGCGGCGCTCTGCTGTTGCTGGTGCTCGTCGGATCGGCACTGCTGACCGCCCGGCGATAGAGGGCGATGGAGTGTCGCGGGTCTCCTGCGCCGCGGGACGCCTGAGACCGAGCCGCCGATCCCGTCGCAGGCGCCGCGTCCGGCCCCGGTCGCCCCCAAAGGTGAAATCGGCGCCGAACTCGCTTCGGTCGAGATCACGCACGGCGGCGGCCAAGCGCCACGTCTGGCCCCGGCTCTGCGCTCGGCAAGCGGCCCGCCTGCTTCCGGGTTACGATTCGCGCCCCGGACCGGCCGGTCCACGAACCACGCCGACCTCGACACATGACCCCGACCCTCGACTCCGAGGCATCCGCCGCGCCCGCGCCCGACCGCCGGGCGTTCAACTTCTCCGCCGGTCCCGCGGTGCTTCCCGTGCCCGTCCTGGAAGAGGTGCAACGCGACCTGCTCGCGCTTCCCGGCGCCGGCAGCTCGATCCTCGAGATCAGCCACCGCTCGGAGACGTTCGACACGGTGCTCGCCGAAGCCGAGTCGAACCTCCGCGAGCTGCTGGCCGTTCCGGACGACTATCGGGTGCTCTTCCTGCAGGGCGGCGCACAGTTGCAGTTCTCGATGATCCCGCTGAACCTCCTGCGGGGCAGCGATCTGCCGGCAACCTACATCCTGACCGGCGCCTGGGGCAGCAAGGCGGCGGTCGAGGCGCGCCGCGAAGGCGACGTCCATGTCGCTTGGGACGGCGCCGCCGAAGAGGGCACGGCGAACTTCGTCCGCGTCCCGGCCGCAGGCGAGCTCGACCTGCCCGCGGCCTCGGCCTACGTCCACTACACCTCGAACGAGACGATCCAGGGCGTGCAGTTCCGCCGGCCTCCGGCGGTCGGCGACTCGCCCCTGGTGTGCGACGCGTCGTCCGACTTCCTCTCCGGGCCGGTCTCCGTGCGCGACTTCGGCCTGATCTACGCCTGCGCCCAGAAGAACGCAGGACCCGCCGGACTGACCGTGGTCGTCGTCTCGGACCGGCTGCTCGACCGCTGCGGTTCCGACCTCCACTCCATGCTCAGCTACCGGCGCCAGGCCGAGAAGGCATCGCGTCTCAACACGCCGAACGTCTTCGGCGTGTATGTCTTTCTCCTGGTGAGCCGCTGGCTGCGGGACGAGGTCGGCGGCCTGCAGGAGGCGGCCAACCGGGCGGAGGCGAAGACCGGGCTGATCTACGACGTGCTGGACCGCGACGGCGGCGAGTTCTACATGCCCCATGCCGAGCCCGCGAGCCGCTCCCGCATGAACGTGACCTTCCGGTTGCGGCGCCCGGAACTCGAGCCGGCGTTCGTCCGCGCCGCAGCCGAACGGGATCTCGTCGCGCTCGAGGGCCACCGCAGCGTCGGCGGATTCCGCGCGTCGATCTACAACGCGATGCCGATGGAGGGGGCGGAGCGCCTGCGCGACTTCATGCTGGAGTTCAGGGCCGCGCACTGACGGCAGCGTCGCGAGCGGCCACGGTTGCAGTTCTCGATGATCCCGCTGAACCCCCGGCGGGGCTCGGAACCGCCGCGGTCGAGCAGCCGGTCCGAGACGAAGCGACGGTGTAAGCTCCGACGCATGACGATCGTCGATACTGCTTCTCTTTCGCCGGCGCAGAGCGGCGCGGCACTCCACCACACCGCCTGCACACTCGACTGCCCCGACTCCTGCTCGCTCGAGGTCGAGGTCCGGGAAGACCGCGTCACGAAGGTGCGAGCGGCGCCTCGGGACGTTGCGCATTCTCTGACGAACGGTTTCATCTGCTCGAAGGTCGGCCGCATCTCGCGCCACCTCTACGGCGAGGACCGCCTGCTCCACCCGGCGCGGCGCGCCGGACGCAAGGGCGAGGCGCGGTTCGAGCCGGTCGGCTGGGACGAGGCCCTGGAACTGATCGCCCGGCGGATGACGGATGCGAAGACGGCGTTCGGCGGCGAGTCCGTCCTGCCGCTCAGCTACGGCGGCTCGAACGGCCTGCTCACGCAGGACACCGCGGACGCGATCCTGTTCCGCCGCTTCGGCGCCTCGCAGCTTGCGCGCAACGTCTGCGCGGCGCCCAGCACCGCCGCCGCGCTCGGCCTCTACGGCAAGATGGCGGGCGTCGCCCTGGAGGACTACGAACACGCGGCCCTGGCGATCGTCTGGGGCGCCAACCCCTCCTCCACCGGCATCCATCTGGTGCCGATCCTGCGCACGATGCAGGCCCGCGGCGGCAGGCTCGTCGTCGTCGACCCGCGCCGCACGCCGCTGGCGAAGAAGGCCGACCTTCACCTGCAGCCGAAGCCCGGCACCGACCTCTGCCTGGCTCTGGCGCTCCACCGCGAGCTGTTCCGCCAGGGCGGCGCCGACCTCGACTTTCTCTCCCGGCACGCGACCGGAGTCGAGGAACTGCGACGGCGCGCGGAACCCTGGACCTTCGCGCGCGCAGCGGAAGCGACGGGCGTTCCGGAGGCGGACATCGCCCGCTGCCACGAGTGGTACAGCAGTTCGTCGCCGGCGGTGATCCGTTGCGGCTGGGGCGTCGAGCGCAACCGCAACGGCGGCTCCGCGGTGGCGGCGATCCTCGCCCTGCCGGCGGTGGCCGGCAAGTTCCAGGTTCGCGCCGGCGGCTACACGATGAGCAACCGCGCCGCCTTCCGCAACGTGGGCCGACGCGAGCCGTCGCCGGGCACGCGGGTCGTCAACATGAACCATGTGGGCCGGGTACTGACCGACCCGGGCGCGATGGAGGGGCCGCCCGTCCAGGTGCTGTTCGTCTACAACGCGAACCCGCTCGCAACCCTGCCCAACCAGGAGCTCGTCCGGCGCGGCCTGGTGCGCGAGGACCTCTTCACGGTCGTCTTCGACCAGGTACTGACCGACACTGCCCGCTACGCGGACCTCGTGCTCCCCGCGACGACCTTCCTCGAGCACCACGACCTCGCGACGGGCTACGGCGCGATGGTGCTTCACGCGACCAGGCCGGTCGTGCCGCCGGTCGGCGAAGCACGGTCCAACAACCGGGTCTTCGGCGAGTTGGCCGAGCGCCTGGGCCTGATGCGGGACGGCGACCCCCGCTCCGACGCGGAGTGGACACAGGCGGTCCTGGGTCGGGACCGGGTGCAGCGGCTCGCTCGCCAGGGGCGGGTCGCGCCGCGAACCGGCTCCCGGCCGATCCAGTTCGTCGATGCCTTCCCCCACACCAGGGACCGCAAGGTCCACCTCTGTCCCCGGTCGCTGGACGCCGAGGCGAGCCAGGGGCTCTACGCCTTCCACGCCGCGCCCGCCGCGGAGCGCTACCCGCTGACGCTCATCTCGCCGTCCGTGCCGCAGACGGTGAGCTCCACCTTCGGGCAGTTGCGGCCCGGCCAGGTGCCGCTCGAGATGCACCCCCGCGACGCCGCAGCCCGCGGCCTGGACACGGGAAACAAGCCGCGGGTCCGGGTGTTCAACGAGTACGGGGAAGTGCGCTGCCGGCTGCGCCTCAACCGCGACCTCAAACCCGGCGTGACCCTGCTGCCCAAGGGGGCGTGGTTCCGGAGCAGCGAATCGGACAGCAACGCCTGCGCCCTGGCGCCGGATACGCTGACCGACATCGGCGCCGGCGCTTGCTTCAACGACGCCCGGGTCGAGGTCGAACCGCTGGCAGACTGAGGCGAGCCAATCGATCCGCTCGTGGATTCCAGAGTCCTCCTGGCTGCCGGCCCGCTCGTCGGCATGGCGGTCTGCACGGCATTGCCCGCCGTCGAGACCGCCGGCAGGGGACCGGCAGCCGACGCCGTGACGGCGCCTTCGAGGATCGTCATCGCCCACCGCGGCGCGAGCGGCTACCTGCCCGAACACACTCTGCCGGCCTACGCCCTCGCCCACGGCATGGGCGCCGACTTCATCGAGCCGGACCTGGTGCTCACCAGGGACGGCCGCCTCATCTGCCTGCACGACATCCATCTGCAGGCGACGACGGACGTCGAGCAGCTGTTCCCCGACCGCGCCCGCGACGACGGCTCCTGGTACGCCGCCGACTTCACGCTCGAGGAGATCCGCCGGCTCGCGGCCGAGGAACGACTCGACGGCCGCTTCCCGAAGGGCAGGAGCCGCTTCGCCGTGCCCGCGTTCACGGAGATGATCGAGCTGGTCCAGGGCCTGAACGAACGGACCGGCCGCACTGTCGGGATCTACCCCGAGCTCAAGGCCCCGGCCTGGCACCAGGAGCAGGGGTTGCCGATGGAAGAGGCACTGCTCGAAGTCCTGGGCCGCTACGGTTACCTTGATCAGGCGGCGCCGGTCTTCATCCAGAGCTTCGAGGAGGGCAGTCTGAGGCGCCTCCGTGCTCTGGGTTCCGGCCTGCGCCAGGTGTTCCTGATGGCCGAGGTCGACCGCTACCGGCCCTTCCTGAGCCCCGAGGGCATCACCGGCATCGCCGAGTTCGCCAACGGCATCGGCCCGGCGAAGACCATGCTGGAGCGGCAACCCGAACTCGTGGGCTGGGCGCACGATGCCGACCTGACCGTCCATCCCTACACCTTCCGCGCCGACCAGGTGCCCGAGGACTACGACAGCCACGAAGCAGAGCTCGACCGGTTCCTGTTCGACCTCGCGGTCGATGGCGTGTTCACCGACTATCCGGACCGGGCGCGGGCGGTGCTGGACGAGCGGCCGTAGCCCAGGTCAAGGCCGGTCCCGACGACCTCCCGCTGACGAGCCGCGCTCCGGCGCCGTTTGTCCCGGCCGTCGCTGGAACCGGTCGAGTTCCAGGCGCCGCTCCACCTGCTCCAGTCCCGCCAGGCGTTCCACTTCGGCGTAGAAGGACGGGAAGTCATGCCCTGACGTCTCGAGCAGGGCCAGAAACTCCGGAACCAGGTCGCTGTAGGTGGCGACCGAGACCAGGTCCGCGTTGTTGAGCCGCGCCAGCCATCCGCCCAGATCCGATTCGCCGGCGCCGGCGCCGTACCCGAGTGCACGCCACGCAGGAACGAGTTCCCGCCGGTAGCGCCCCGGCAGCGACCGGAGCACTTCCGCCTTCCGCGCCAGCTTCCAGTCGTCGCTCTCGCCGCTGCCGTAGACCACCGCCAGTTCGGTGCGCACCTCGAGCAGGAACCTGTTCAGATCGCGCCGCCGCTCCCGGCCCCGCTCGAAGGTCTCGAGCTCCTCCGTCCGGCCCAGCGAGCGCAGCCATCGGCGCACGCCGGCTACTTCCACCGCGGTCGCAAACGACTCGTTGAAGACGCTGTCATCCTTGACGTAGACCACCTGGTGCGCGAGTTCGTGGAAGATGAGGGCCGCCAGTTCCGCGTCGGCGTAGTCGAGAAACGTGTCGAGGACCGGATCCGCGAACCAGCCCAGGGTCGAGTACGCCGCCACGCCTCCGACCCGCACGTCGAATCCCTGAGCGGCCAGCCGGTCTCCGTGGCGCCGGGCCGCGCGTTCGTCGAAGTAGCCGCGGTAGGAGGCACAGCCGGCTATCGGATAGCACCACGTCTTCGGATCCAGGCTCAACTCGGGCGCGGCAACCACGTTCCATACCGCAAACGGGCGGCCAAGGTCGGCGAAGCTCCGATAGCTCCGGTTCTCCGGCAGGGCGAGCTCGCTGCTGGCGAAGTCGCGTATCTCCTGGGTCAACCGCAGCCGCTCGCGGGTCGCCGCGGAGAGCACTTCCGCGCGGCCCGGCTCGAGCAGACGCGCGATCGGCTTGCGCTTGACCAGCACACCGGCGCCGCCGATGGCCGCCTGCGAGTAATAGCGCACGCTGCCGCAGCTCGCCGCGAGAACGGCCAGAACCAGAATGACGGCGGCAGCGAGAAACCGTCTCCGGATGCCGGAAGCGCGTCGATTGCGCGTGCCGACCGCGGCTCTCGGGCCGCGCCGCTGTCGACGTCTCCTCCGGGCGCCAGGACCGCCTCGACCGCGCGTGCTACGCTCCACGGCCATGAAACTCGCACTTCACTGGCAGGTACTGATCGGAATGGTGCTGGGGCTCTGCTTCGCCCTGGTCTTCGGCGAGGTGACTTGGATCGCCTGGGTGGCGGATCTCTTCATGCGTCTGCTCCGGATGGTGATCGTTCCCCTGATCTTCACGTCGATCGTTCATGGAGTGTCCGGCATCGGCGACGGCAGGTCGATCGGCCGCCTGGGCGGCAAGACTCTCCTCTGGTACGCGTTGAGCAGTTTCATGGCGATCCTGGTCGGCCTGATGCTCGCCAACAGCATACGTCCCGGCAGCGGCCTCGTCATGCCCGAAGACGTGGAGCAGCTGACAGCGGACGATCTGCAGACCCCCAGCTCGATGGCCGACATCATTCAGCGCCTGGTCCCGGACAACCCGGTGGGCGCCGCAGCCGGCGGCGACATCCTGGGGCTCATCTTCTTCTCCATCGTGTTCGGCGCCGCGATCGGCGTGATGCGCGGCTCGACGGGAGACCTCCTGCGGCAGGGCTTCCGCGCCGGATTCGAGGCGATGATGAAGGTGACCACGTGGGTCATCCGTCTGCTGCCGATCGGGGTCTTCGCCCTGCTCGCCCGCGCCGTCAGCGAGATGGGCCTAGACGTGTTCCAGCAGGTCGGCAAGTACATGCTCACGATTGCCGCCGGGCTCACGCTGCACCTGTTCGTCGTCCTGCCGATCCTGTTCAGCCTGCTGACGCGCAAGAACCCGCTCCACCACTACCGGGCGATGGCTTCCGCCATGGCGATGGCGTTCTCCACGAGTTCGTCGGCGGCCACGCTGCCGATGACGATGAAGTGCCTGCGGGAAAAGGTCGGCGCCTCGAACCGGGTGACCAGCTTCGTCACGCCCATGGGCGCCACGGTCAACATGGACGGCACGGCGCTGTTCGAGTGCGTCGGCGCGCTCTTCATTGCCCAGGCGCTGGGAGTCGAACTTTCGTTCTACACCCAGTTGATCGTCGTGCTGACCGCGCTCCTGGCCTCGGTCGGCGCCGCCGCCATTCCCTCGGCCGGACTGGTGATGATCTTCATCGTGCTTGAGGCGATCGACCTGGCCACGCCCGAGGCCTATGCCCTGGCCGGCCTGATGCTCTCGGTCGACCGACCGCTCGACATGTTCCGGACGATGGTCAACGTCACATCGGATTCGGTCGGCGCCGCCGTGATCGCCAGGTCCGAAGGCGAGGAACTCAACTACTGATCGTGGTGGGCGGGGCCCCGCAGGGGCGCGCACAACACGAAACAACGTCGCGAACGCGGACCACCAGGGCCGTGGCTCGCCACTACCGAGACGCCGAGACCGTGTCGCGTGGCGATCGAGGCGTTGCCCGACCGGCCATGGGACGTCCAGCACCGCAACCCGCTGCCGACGCGGATCCCCGAGTCACCTCCGGAGACCTCGGAAACAGGGCGGCAAGCCTAGTCCCATTCAAAGATGAGCCTGAACGGCGGTTGTTCGGGAGTCGAGTCAAGGCGAGAGCGTCGGGGCAGTTTTCAGGACTGCTGATCGGAGCGAAGCAGAGATCAGCACCAGAGACCAGCGGTAGCGCGGGGACCGCGAGGCGGCGGTCGAGGTGCGCGGAGTGAGTGTCGTGTCGGCCATTGGCAGGTTCCGTTTCGCGGATGCCGGGGGCTGTTCGCTCATGCGACAGCGTCGCGTCGCCGGATCTCGGCGAAGAGCGCGGCGAGAGCCTCGTTGACTGCCTTGGCGGCGGCGAGGTCGTCGATGGCCAGGGCCTGACGGTCGAGCTGCTCGAAGGTGACGCCGGGCCGCAGGTACCGCGCGGCGCCGTCGAGGGACTTCAGCTTGAAGTAGGGCGTGGTGACCTTCTCGAAGGGGTAGGTCTTGCGCACGCGTCCCTTGGCGTCCCGCGCCTCGACGGGGAAGTGGCAGCACCGGTGGTAGTTGAGGAAGGGGGCGAGCACGTCGCGCAGGAAGCGGTCGACGAGGGCCGCGTGATGGCGAGGAATGTGGTCGTGGCCGAGGTAGCGCCGCACCACCGAGGCGTTCTTGCTCTCGACCAGGGCGTTGTCGTTGCAGCGTCTCGGGCGGGACTTCGTGAACTCTTCGACGTGCAGCCTGTTCAGCAGCGCGGCGACCTTGTGGTTGACGAATTCGGAGCCGTTGTCGACGTGGAAACCCTTGACGTTGAAGGGGAAAGCCTCGATCGCGCCTTGCAGAGCCGGGATCAGGAACCGCTCCGATATGCCCTCCGTGGCGGCCACGAACTCGTACTGCGTGACCTCGTCCACGAGATTGATCTCGTACAGGCCCTTCCTGCCATCGAGATCGCCCTGATGCACCGTGTCCACGCGCAGATAACCCGGCTGACCGGCCGGATGAGGCTTGCGGCGCTCCCCGATGCGCACCCGGGTCGGCCGCGTCTTCACCACCGTCAGACGGCGGCGGCGGTACGTCACGGACTGGCGAAGACGGTACAGATGGCTGTGGGAGAGCCCCGCCAGACGCTTGAACCGCGCATCGCCGTGCACCTCGTACTGACGCTGCATCGTGCGCCGCGTGACAGCGCCGCACGGACCACCCGGACCGCAAGGACCGGACAGGGACTCGTCGACCTCGGCCAGCAGACGGATGTCCTCCTTCGTGTAGCGACGGCGGAACGGACGCTTCGGACCCCGCCGCCGATCCTCGATGCGCCCGGTCTCCCGGTACTGGGTGATCAGACGCGCCGTCTGAGCCCGGCTGAATCCCGTCACCTTGATCAGGAACCGCCGCACCAGACCCTTGTCCGACCGCGGCAGCCGCAGGTACCGGGAACGCACCAGGAAACGCCGCACGAAGGCGTAAGCATCGGCCCGCTCCACGAACCGGAAGTCGACCGGCGTGCTGCCGGCCATGAAATCGCGGACCTCGTCCAGGGTCCGCAGCCGTTCGATGTCGAGTTGCAGGATCATCCTCCGATGATCCCCGACACCTGCTCAGGCTCATCTCTCGTGGGATTGACACCGCCGCTTCAGGCTCATCTCTCATGGGACAAGACTGCGGCAGGCAGCGATGGCAGTCAGTGGTGTAGAGTGCCCGTTCCGCTTGCAGGAGCATGGTTGAGCTTGACCAGCAGATCGGGTTGGGGCAGGGCCTTCCCCGCTGTCTCGACGGACTTCTGCGGCTTCAGAAGCCTCTCTACCTGAGCGGCCCGCGACGCCACAGGGTACTGCGGAGCGCCTGGGTGCGCGCAAGAGTGGACGCCGTCTTGCGCACCGAGTCGGACGAGGCTGTCATCGTCAGCTTCTACGGAAACCCGCAGAACCGCAGGGAACTCTGGGACCACTGGCGGCATCGGCCGCCCCCAGCCGCTTTCCCTCCTTCCGTTCCAGGGCGCGGGCGGACCAGCAGGCCGAAGGAAGAGACGCCTCCTTCGCTCGAGCACTGCATCCTGGACGAGCTCGACCGGCAGCTCCTCCGCTCCGCGGAATCCGACGACGTCCTCCTGGACCGGCTCGGGCGGGAAGTGGACTCCCGCCTGAACGACTGGGCCGAAGCGACCGAGGACGAGCGGCGCCAGGCCATCCACCTGACCTTCGCGCTGGCGTCGCTTCACGACGACCGTTCGATTCTCCAGGACGCGGTGGAAAGGACACCGGACCTAGAGGCGGAGTTCGAGGCGCTGCTCCGGGGACCTGCGCTGGACGAGTCGCCGGATGCCGAAGATGGCGACGCCGAGACCGCAGACGAGACCGCAGAACCGGAGGCCGAAGAGCCGGAAACGGCCGCTGCCGATGTCCCGGAGCTGTCCGCGGCGGAAGTCCGGGTCGAACGCAGTGCGACTTCTGCCGCGGACCGCCAGACCGGCGAACCGAGCCCCGATCTGGAGGACGAACTCCGCCTGGAGGACGAATTCCGCCGGGCGCAACGGGAGTTCGACTTGGCGTTCGAGGCGCTGCACGGCCTCATCGAGCAGGTGGACGACGCCGAGGCCCTGACGGTCGTCGGAGGCTTCGCGACGGAACTCGGGGGGCGGGTACAGGCTCTCCAGGGTGATCTGGTGTCGAGACGGAAAGAGCTGCAGGCCCTCACGGCAAGGAGGGAGCTCCGTTCGGCCGCCGACCGGTTCCTCGAGGAGATCGCCGAGCTTCCTGCGGCCGCCGGCATTCGGGCGGACGTCGAGTCCCTTGCCGAACGCTGGCAGGGCCTGTCTCGCGCGTGGGCGCGGCGGGAAGCCGCCGCCGAGCTGGCAAGGTTGCAGGCTGACGTTCCGCCAGCCGTCGAGACCCTGGAGCGAACCCACGAAGAACACGATGCGCTCGAAAGGGAACGCCAGCAGCTCAGGGAGCGTCCGCTAACCAGCCGGGAAGCGCAGCGGCGCCTCGACGATCGCCTGGACGCGCTTCGGGAACCGGCCCTGGCAGCGAGAAACCGCCACCGGCTGGCGGTGGATGACCTGCTAGAGGCACTTGCTCCGACACTTCCGGAGGCGACACTTCCGGAGGGTCCGGCGCCGACGCCGGAAGCCGCGGGCGCCCCTGCCGCCGAGGACTCGACCCATCGCCCGACTCAAGGCGAAGTCCCGGCGCGCCAAGGCGAGGCAGCAACCCCGGCCGAGCCCGCCATGGAGGACAGCACCGACGCGGCCGTGGAAGAGAGACCGGACAAGAGCGTCGAGCCCGAGGAGCGTGACGAGCCGCTCGACGAGCGGAAGGCCGACGCGCCAACACCCGAGGCGTCGGCCCAGGCCGAGCCCGCCGCAAGGGACAGCGCGGGGGCTGAGGCCAGCGTCGAGTCCGAGAAGCTCGACGAGCCAGGAGTCGAGGCGCCAGCGCTCGAGGAAGCGGCGCCGGCCGAGCCGGCAGAGGACGAGAGTGCCGACGAGAACGTCGAGCGCGACAAGCCGAAAGCCGTGGTTCCAGCGCCCGAGGAAATGGCGCCAGCCGAACCCGCGGAGGACGAGAGTGCCGACGAGAGCAGCGGGCGCGACAAGCGCGGCGAGCCAAAAGCCATGGTTCCAGCGCCCGAGGAAGCGGCGCCGGCCGAGCCCGAAGAGAGGGCCGAGGCGCCTGCACCCGAGGAGCCGGTATCCGAGGAAGCGACGCCCAGGTGGACAGAGGAGGAAGAGGGCGTACGGAACGCCCTCATGCGTGCCCTGTCAGACGAACCGCCCCGCCTGGCCGAGGCCTTCCAGATCTGTCGTCTCGCGGACGAACTCGAGATCGCGGCAGGACAGCCCCGAAGCGCCACTGTCGAGGCAGCACTGTACGCCAGCCACCTTCAGGGAGCCCAAGGGGAACTGGCATCCGAACTGCGCGACGCGATCGAGCGAGATCCAGGCGAATCGCAGGCTGGGTGCACACCCGAACAGGAGAACACGGAAGCGCTGCTCCGTTTTGCGGCCGCCCTGGTTCCGGCGCTGCTTGCGCCGCATACCGGCGCGGCTGCCTGGCTGAAGGCTCTCACGCACGAAGGACTGCCGGCCGCTCTGTATCGCTTCGCCCAACAGGCCGCCGAGAAGAGCTGGGCCGTCCAGACGGCGCAGATGGACGTGAGAGCCTTCCTGCGGCGCGCGCGGCGGGACCTTGAACAGGAAGATGAACTGGCGCGGATTCGGCAGGAGATGGCGAGGTGGCGGCATGAAGAAGCACGGCTGCCGCTGGGCTACATCCCGGCCAACAAGGTCTGGCGCGCGCTGTTCAATGAAGGCCCGCTTGGCGAACTGGCGAGCGCCGTGGAAACCCGGGCAAGTGCGGCCGGAGTCCGCCGGCATCTTGAGGAGCTGGAAGACGACGACAAGCTGCGCAGGTGCCTGGACGACCTGAGCGGTCGGCTGCTCAGTAGCCGCCAGTCGATCGACGGCAAGATCTTCAAGCAGATCCAGCGACGCCTGAAGCACCCATGCGAACTGGCCTGCGAGTACGAGCTGATCGAAGCGACAACGGAGCAGGTCGATTATCGTCGGCGCGTCATGTCGGACTTCGTCCGGCTGATCCGGGAGGATGCTCCCGGTCTCCGAGACGCTCTTGACGAGATCCGCGCCAGGAAGACCGCGGAACCGCTCGTCCGTGCGGCCGCGAACGCGGCGAGGCACACGGTGAGCCACGTCGAGAACCTGGTCGATCCGGAGTGGGAAGCTCACGACCAAGACGAGCCGGAGGCCGAGATCATCAGGGCGTCCGGCCTGTTTCTTCATCCGAACATCCGCATCGGCGACGCGGGCCTGACGGCGGGTGAACCGGAAGAAGCACTGCAGGCGCTCGTCTCTTCTCCACCGTGCGATGTGGAAGCGGCGCTTGCAGGGCGGATCGAGGCGGCCGACCTGCAGACCGCGGAGCGGATCCTGGATTGGCCGACGACTGCGGAACACCTGGGCGCCGACGACATCAAGCTGCGGAAGAAACGACTGGATTCTTCCCGCAACGAGCATTTCCTCTCCCTGCAGGAAGAGGCGGAGACCCTGCGCGACGACCTGGAAGAAGCATACCTCTACGGGCAGCTGGAACCGGACGACCGCCTCGAGCTCGATGCCCGCCTGTCTTCGCTGGAGGACCGGATAGAGAGCACGACGGTCGTGCACTTCGATCGCAGCTTCTCCGAGCTCCGCCGCCTGCGACGCAACCTCGAGGGCGCCAAGGACGAGAGCCTGCAGAAGCTCCGCAGCGAGGCTCAAAGGCAGGTAGCCGATGATCCCGACCGTTTGCGAAAGATTGAGCGTCATGTCGATGACGGCGACTTCGTGGCCGCAAACGAACTCATCTACCGGACCAGTGAACCCGTCCCGCAGGCTGTCGAGGACCGCGAAGGATCGCGTGATCTCCTGGACTCCTACCTCGCCGCGGACCGCGCCGAGTTGCGCGACGCGACGAGGGACTGGACGAAGGTCGTCGAAGCGGCGAAGACCGGCCAGCGTCATGGCAGCCTCGCCTTCGACGAACTGGACGAGGACTACCGTTCTTCGGCCAGCGGCCTGCTCGAAAGCTGGAACCGCCTGAGGAGCTGCTCGCGATCGAGTCTGGTGGCCGTCGCGAAGGCATCGCGGAAGGTCTTCAGGCGCCTTGGCTTCCTCAACGTCCAGGTTCGGCTCGACCCCGACTCCCGCAAGAGCTTGAACGCGTGGACGGGCGGACTGTTCACGACCTCTCTCTCGGACCGGGCCGACTGCGCAGTAGCCCAGTTCGGCTCCCTGGCCGCTGGCCGCTATCGCCTGCTCGTGTGTTTCGAGCCGCCGACAGGAACGCAGGTGCTTCAGTGCCTCCGGAGCGGACCGGCGGGCCAGCCTGCCATTGTCGTCTGTGTCGCGCCGCTCAGCGACCGCGTCCGTGCGCAACTCTCTCGTGCGAGCTTCAAGCGCAAGCTGCCGTTCCTCCTCCTGGACGAGCTGCTTCTCGCCTTTGTCGCGGCACAGGCCAGTTCGCCGCTCGCCTCGTTCTTCGCCCTGTCCCTGCCCTTCTCCTGCTGCACGCCCTTCCAGCAGCGGGCGAGCTTCGTGCCGCCCGAGCTGTTCTTCGGGCGCGAACGGGAAAAGAACCAGCTCACGGACTTCCACGGTTCCTGCTTCCTCTACGGCGGCAGGCAGTTGGGAAAGACGGCCCTGCTGCGACGCGTGCAGGCGGAGTTCACGGCACCGGAGCACGGTCGTTTCGCGGCCTGGATCGACCTCAAGGCAGGCGGAATCGGCGATGCCGACACGGCGGACATCTGGAGCGTGATCTGGGATCGACTGCGGGAACTGAACGCCATCGACGAGACCGTTCGACGGCCCACGCGCGATTCGCGCAGCGTCCAGACCTTCTGCGAAGCCCTCCATGCGCGATTCAACGCCGGGACAGAGCGAAAACTCCTGCTGCTGCTCGACGAGGCGGACAACTTCCTGCGGCGTGACGCTCTGAACAGCAGCCGGGCGACCTTCGCCGAATCCTCGCGGCTCAAGTCCTTGATGGATCGGGACCGCGCCATCAAGGTGGTCTTCGCGGGCCTGCACAACGTGCTGCGGACGACCAGCCAGTCGAATCATCCGCTGGCGCACCTGGGAAAGCCGATCTGCATCGGTCCCTTCATCCATCCCCTGGAGCGGCGCCAGGCGGAACTGCTTCTCGGCGTACCCCTGCAAGCCTGTGGCTATCGCTTCGAACCGCCACGGCTGATGCGGAGCGTGCTGGCACGCACGAACTACTATCCGAGCCTGCTCCAGATCTACGGGAATGCGCTTGCAACCCGGCTATCGGAGCCAGCCCGGCACCCTTCGCTGACCGACCTGCCCGCCGTTCGCTCCGACCTTCTTGCGGACCTTCACCGCGACCGGGACTTCCAGAGCGAGATCCGGAAACGCTTCGTGTGGACCCTGGAACTCGACCCCCGCTACGAGGCGATCGCCTACGTCCTGGCGTACATGTGTCGCGATGACGAACGCATCCTGCACGGCGGCATCGACGCGCGGGTTCTCCTCGGCGAAGTCCGGGCGTGGTGGAAAGCCGGTTTCGGCGACGGGCACGACCTCAGGGAGTTCATGGCGCTGCTCGAAGAGATGGTGGAACTGGGAGTGCTTCGTCGCACCGAAGCAACGGGCAATGACACGTCACGCTTCAGCCTGCGCAACTCGAACGTCCTGGCGCTTCTCGGCAGCCTGCAGGATCTCGAAGCGAAGCTGGAGGCACTTGACGAGCGGCCCGCACCGTTCGAACTGGGACCCCGCGAGATCAGGCGGCGCCACGGCGAGAAGGGACCGCTTCATCGCCCGCTGACCCTGCAGCAGGAGCACGAGATCGCGGGACGCTCCCAGCAGGGAACGAACCGCAACGAGGTCGTCCTGGTGTGCGGAACGGAGGCCGCAGGCGTGGTCCAGGTCAGGGACTTCCTGCTCGCCAGCCGGTCACGCGAGCAGTCGTCTCGCCCGGTCGGCGGCATCGGAGCGGTGGAACGGCTCAAGGCATCCCGAACTCGTACCGCGTTCGAGGGTCATCTCCGAAGCCGACTCAAGGCTCGAAGGCAGGAGACGACGGTGTTCCTCGCCGACGCCGATATCGAGACCTGGAACGAGAACTGGCTCGACGCAGCCCGACGCTGCCTCAGGAGCCTCCGCTCCCGCGACCGGATCGCTCGGGTTGTCTTCATCATCGGCGCCGAACGGCTGATGGCCTTTCGCGAGGCGATCCAGGAACGCGAAGCAAGCGGTGCGCTTCGCGTCGTCGGCCTGCAACCGTGGTCGCTCGACTTCGCCGCCACGTGTCTGGATGACGACCGGGATGTCGGGCACCGTCTGGACTCGGACCAGGAGCTGAAGCTCGCAGAACTCGCCGGAGGCTGGCCGATGCTTCTCGAGCGTGTCCTGGAAGCCCTGCGAGACGGGGCCGACCCCGAGCGGATGATCCGCGCTGCCAGCTTCCGGGACCTGCTTCGGGAGAACGCCAGCGCGATCGGAAGGGCATTCGGTCTCGACCACGACGAGCTCGGCGCCACGCTGCACCTCGCCAGCGAACTCGGCGAAGCGACAGAGGAAGGACTTCTCGACCCGGAATCGCGGGAACTCGACGAGTGCCCCCTGGGAGACGAAGAACTTCGATCAGCCATCTGGGCGGCGGGCAAGCTCCATCTCCTGCAGCCGACCGGCTCCTCCGAATGGCGGGTCAACCCGGTGGTCAAGACCGTGCTGCAGACACCGCCGGACTGACAGGACGCAGGGATCACGCGCGTGGATTCTCTCTGGGGTCTGCCCGGCCCTTCCCGGTTTGTCGAGGCTGTCGCGGACGATCTGCACGCAGGATCAAGCGTCGTGCTCCGGTTCGGCAGCAGTCCGCCAGCGGGCCTGGCCGATCATCTGGAGCAACGAACTACCTGGGGGACCGTGTGGACGCATCTCGGCGCGGACGCCGAGACCCCGCCGCTCTCGGCGATTCGCCGGGCTGTCGCTCCGGAGGCGCCCGCAGTCGACTTCAGAACGCCGCAGAAGGTCGTCCTCGACGAGCGCTTGCGGAACCGGGTCTTCTGGATCGACGGTCTGACGCCGGAGAACTGGCCGGCCTGGCGCCGCTTCCTCCGCGGCTTCGCCCACGCGAGCCGGAATGCCGAAGCGACCGCTTGCCCGCCGGTGTTCCTTCTGCCGCTGTGCGGCGCGGGCTTCGATGTCTCCGACCTGGCCGAGCCATCGATCAGCGGCCGCGAGTTCCGGGACGTGGTCGATCGCGACGATCTCCACGTGCTGGTTCTTCAGAGTCGGCAGGCCCGCCGGCGGCGCCGAGCGATCCGGGCCCTGATGGCCAACAGTGTGGCTCACGTCGCGCAGTGGGACCACGTACTCGCCGGAATCCTCATCGACGGCGGCCCCGAGGCGGCGCTGCAGCCCCGCGCCACCCTCAGACGCTACGCGGAAGAACGCGGCTGGACCGCGGAAACGCCCGAACTATGGGAAGCCGGCACCCTGGACGGACCGCGGGAACGGCCGGTCGTGCACTCCGCGCTGCTCCTGGTCAAGGGCCGGGACCGCGACCTGAACCGGCGACTCTGGGCCGCGCAGGCCGCCGTTCTGCTGCCGCTGCTGGACGAACGCCGCATCGAACTGGTAGACCGCAACCGACACCGCTTCACCATGCTCCCCCTGGAAACCGATTACGGCCTCATCGAGGCCCCGGAAGACATGGAACTCGGCGACCTGGTGCTCTACTTCTCGCTCCACGGTGGAAACGGTCGAAGTGTGCTGGGTCCTGCACACCGCCTGAAGAACTTCCGCAACAAGCTCGCTCACTTCCGGCCCCTGAGTTTCTCCGAGGCAACGCACGCGACCCTTCTCAACCCGATCAGGTGACCCCGGCTGCCGCCGAACCCGGCGACACCGAGAGAGCCGGGGCGCAGGGAACCGGGACGGCGAGAACCGGGACGCAGAGAAACGGGACACAGGGAACCAGGACACGGAGAACGCCACTTGCGCGGCGGCGTGGAAGGAAGCAGAGAACCCGGCTGGAGTTCGAGCGAACACTCGATCCGCTTCGCGGCGGCGCCCGGCGTGTCCGCGGCGGCGCGGCAGCTCGTCGACGCCCAGTCGGCGTCGACCGATCTCGGTGTCCCGCTCGACGTTCAGGAACGCGTCAGGACCGTGCGTGCCGACGCGGCCTTCTGACGTCTGGGGGAAGAATCTGACGTCTGAGGAAGAACAGAGGGCCGCCGGCGAGGACGCCTGGCCGTACCCGGTTCGCTGCCAGACGTGCTACGCACGCAGCGCAGCGTAGCGGTCAAGCCGCGGCAGGGTCTCGTCCCGGCCCTGCGGCGGCAGCGGCAAGATGACCCGACAGACGCCGGCGGCAGCGTAGGAGTCGAGTACCTCCTGCCAGGGCGGCGCGCCGAAGACGCTGATGGAGATCGTCTCCATGGCGCGGCCTGCACGTTCGGCGCGCTGCTTCAGATCCCCGATGCCCTGGATCACCGCATCCGCATCCCTCCCGATCGGCAGCCAGCCATCGCAGTGATCGACCACGCGCTGCCGCGTGTAGCCCGTCCCGCCGCCCAGAACGATCGGTGGATGGGGCTTCTGCGTGGGCTTCGGCCAGGACCAGATCGGATCGAAGTCCACATGGCGGCCATGGAACTCCGCCTCGTCCTCGGTCCAGATCGCCTTGAACGCCGCCACCTGCTCCTCCAGCTTCGCGAAGCGGGTCGCGTAGTCCGTGCCGTGGTGCTCCATCTCCTCCCGGTTCCAGCCGCCGCCAATGCCGAAGACGAAGCGCCCGCCCGAGAGCACGTCCAGGCTCGCCACGGCCTTCGCGGTGGTGATCGTGTCGCGTTCGATGATCAGGCAGATCCCGGTGCCGAGCCTGAGCGTCTTCGTGCTCATCGCGGCAGCGGTCAGCGCCACGAAGGGATCGTGGGTTCGCGAGTACTCCGGCGGCAGTTCACCGCCGCCCGGAAACGGCGTGCGCCGCGAGGTAGGGATGTGGGTGTGCTCGGGGAACCACAGCGACTCGAAGCCGCGCGCCTCCACCTCCCTGGCAAGCTCGTCCGGGCGAATCGCGTCGCCAGTGGGAAACATGAAGATGCCGATGTCCATGGCCGCCAAGTCTAGCTCCCGGTTCCGGCAACCCGCATGCTTCGTCAGCGGAGGAGCCCGTCCAGGTCGGCGCAGACTTCCTCGGCCAGGGAGGCGCTCAGTTCGACCACCAGCCGGCTGAACGGCGAGCGGGCGAGCCAGACCCGGCTTCCCCCGACCGATGACGACCAGATCTCGAGAGTCGAAGCGCGATGATCGCGCGACTCCACCGTGATGATCGCCTCGCCGCGCCAGTCGGCCTCCGGTTCCCCGCTGCGGTACGAGACCGCGGACAGCCGGAAGAACTTGTCGACCCAGGCGGAAATGTCGGCGTCCGCTTCGTCCGACGCTCCTACCGTCCAGTACGTGTCGAGAGGACTGGCGCCGGTGCGCTGAACGATGCGCAGCGGCTCGCCGCCCGGCGCCGGCGCTCCCGGCCTCGACAGGGTCATGGCCTCCACGTCCGGACGGGACGCTGCCAGTAGCCGCCGTTCCATGAGCATCTCGGCGCCGCCGCCCAGCCCTGCGGCGATTTCCGACGGCAGCACGACGACGCGGCCGTCCGGATCGCTGTCGCCGTCGTCGCCGGGTTCCCTGCGGGCGTAGCGATCGCTGCCGCCGAAGGGACGCCCGCCGAGGCGGTAGCGGATCTCCCGTCCCCGGACGGTCACGACCAGGAATTCGGCAAGCGCGGCATCGCCCCCAAGCTCGAGTTCCTCCAGCTTCTCCCCATCGACGTCGTCGAGGATCCGCACCGCCCGAAGCGGCTCCAGAGCCTCCCAGACCTCCGCGACCCGCCGGCCGCCCACGAAGACGGAGTCCGGTTCTTCGTCCGGCCCCTCACGGCCCGCGAACCAGCGGCCCAGGTCGTCCTCGCGAGCCTCGATCGCAAGCGTCCGGCCGGGCCGTTCGTGGACCACGCGTTCGACGTCTCCTTCGGCCGCCTGAACGGCTACCTGGCTGCGGGCCGTCGTCGAAAGATCGTCGTCGAAGGGATGCCGGTACGTGAGCCAGGCGCAGGCCAGCGCCAGAACCAACAGCCCGCCGTGTAGCCAGGTCGAACGCCAGACCGCCGAGCCGGGACTCACGACGCGCCTCCGCCTGCGACCTCGCGCGATGCTCGCCCGGTGCCGCCCGAACCCGAATCGCCCGAGCGCCCGGCCCGCGAGCGCCAACCGCCCGAGCGCCTGGCGCGGACGTGGAGGAAACCGACCGCCAGGACCAGTGCCGGCACGCCGAAGACCGTGCCCAGGAACCAGCGGATCGACTCGCCTCGCGTCCGCTGCAGCACCGGGTCGTCGTCGCCGGGCACGCTCGAGACGGCGGTCTCGCCTTCACGGGCCAGCCAGGTGTAGGCGTCGAGCAGCAGCTTGGCGTTGGCCGACATCGCACCCGGGCCGGTGATGTAGACGTAGTCGTCGTTCATCGCGTCGACGTCGCCGATGACCACGGCACGACTCTCCACCGGATCGTCCTCGGGAGCGTCCTCCGTCTCTTGGCGGGCCGCCGCGCCTCCGCCGTCTTCGGGCGGCGCGCCCGTCTCCCCGGTCTGGTCTTCCGCGAGATGTTCCTCGACGGACTGTTCCGCTTCGGATCGTCCCGCCCCGGATTGTTCCGCTTCGGCCGCCCCGCTGCCGACCGACCGCGTCGACGCCATGGCCAGCGCCTCGATCCGGTCCGCTTCCGCCTCGCTGTCACGCTCGAAGTCGCCGTCGCGCTCCAGCCAGCTTCCCGTCATCGGCCGTACCAGGACGCTCGAGCGGGCCGACGCTCCGGTCACGCCCTCGAGAGCCGAGGCGCCCTCGAGGATCAGGCCGATCCGGCTTGCAGCCCGCGACAGGTCGCTGACCACGGCGTGACTGCCAAAGCGGTTGGTCAGCAGCAGGCGCCGATCGCTCAGCGCCCCGTCGCGGCGCAGGTGGTAGCGCTCGTTGGCGACGGTGCCCTCGATCTGGCGAATCCCAAGATCGGCAAGCAGCGGCGCCAGGCCATGTTCGACCCCGGGTTCCAGGAAGAGCAGCAGGGCGCCGCCTCGAGTCCAGAACCGTCGCAGGCTGTCCACTTCCTCCGCCAGAAAGCGCTCCGTCGGGCCGAACGCGGCGACGAGGCCGGCATCGGCCGGCAGGCCCTGAATCAGGTCGGTGACCGAGAGGTTCCTGGTGGTCACGTTCAGGGCTCTCAGGATGCTGCGCGCGTTCCTCATGCCCGGATCGCCGGCATCGTTCGCGTACTCTCCGCGCTCTCCGTGTCCCACGGTCAGATACACCGTGCGGCGCTCCCGGCCGATCTCGAGCAGCGCCTCCTGGAACTCCCGATCGAGCGAACCCAGGCGGGACTTGGCGCGGCTGTAGTCGACGCCGAGATCGATCCGGCGCTGGTCGCCGCCCCGAACCACGAACAGGACCCCGTTCTCGCGCGCCCCGAGGTCGGCAGCCCTGGTCGGCTCGAGCGCCTGGTCGAGCACGGAGATCTCGACCGGACCGGCCGCCGCGACCTCGTCGAGAAAGGGCTCGATCCGGCGCAGGACCTGGTTGGCAGGCGGGAAGAACGCCACGACCTCGACCGGTCCCCGCAGGCCGCCCACGAGTTCCAGCGTCGCCTCCGACACCCGCGCCCGGCTGCGGGCGCTCCACTCCCAGAGCGAGTCCCGCTCGGCGGCCGTGTAGTTCACGGCGAACACCCACGCCACCGCCAGAGCCAGGCTGGCAGCGGCCGCGGTCGCCGCACGCACGCGGAGCGGTTCCAGGCCGCCGCCGCTGCGGAAGCGGGTCCAGTCGCCCCCCACCGCAGACACGGTTCCGACCCACCAGGCAAGCATCCAGGCAACGGTCCAGGTCGCGCGCCAGACCGCGGCGCCGTCGTCCTCGAAACCGAACCGGTCGACCATTCCACCGGTGGTCAAGGGGTAGAGCAGCAGACCGGCCGCGGCCAGGCCGTAGAACCCCAGCGATCTCCCTGCCGAGGCCCGCGCCGTCGACCCCGCATCCGCAGCCAGGAACTCACCCGCGCAGGACGCAATGACCAGGATGGCGAGCGCGATCCCCGCGCCCATCAGGATCCCGCCCGGGACGCCGGGCCCGGCGTAGCGTTCCGCGGCCAGGATCAGGGCGGAACCGACGAGCCAGAGCGCCGGTGCCAGGGGACGGGGACGGATCATCGCCACCTCCGCGCCTGGAGCACACGCACACCGCCAAGCAGGAACAGGAAGGCAACCGTCGGCGTGTAGACCAGGGTCTTCAGGTGAACGGCGCCGTCCTGGAACGGCTCGAAGTGCTCACGGTAGAGGTCCATTGCCGCGAACACGCCGTCGAGCGGAGGATCGCTGATGCCGGAGAGCAGCCAGAAGAGCACCTGGAGGGTGACCAGGAAACCGGCGGCAACGCCGGCCGCCAACTGGTTCGGCGCCGCCGCGGAACAGAAGATGCCAATCGCGGTGCAGACGGCCGCGGCCAGTCCGATGCCGAGGTATCCGGCCGCCGCCTGCCCCCATTCCAGGTTGCCCTTGAGATAGACGATGACCGGAATGTAGGCCGCCGCGGCCACCGTGCAGAGCACGAAGCCCAGGGCGCCCAGATACTTGCCCAGCACGACCTGCCAGTCGCCGGCGGGCGAGGTCAGGAGGAGCACGAGCGTGCGCTGCTCGCGCTCGGCGGCGAACGACCGCATGGTGACGAACACCGCGGCCGCCATCGTGACCCCGAAGTTCGTGTAGAAGAACAGGCTCAGGATCTCGCTCGATGGCCGCTGGCTGCCCAGCGTGTAGGCGTTGAAGAAGAGACCGTCCAGCATCAGGACCAGAGCCAGGATCGCCCAACCGTAGAGCCCCGCGAAGGCCGTCCGCAGCTCGCGCCAGGCGATCAGCGCGATGATGCTCACGAGCCGCTCCTTCGGGCCGGCGACCCGAGCCGGCGGTCCGCGGCAACCAGGTCGAGGAACACGCGCTCCAGATCGGACCGGACAGGCGCCACGCGCCGGACTCCGAGGCCCGAAGCCACCAGACCGGCCACGACGGCCTCCCGCGGAGCGTCCGCCAGATCGATGGTCAGCACCGAGATTCCATCGGGAGTCTCCACGGACGCCGTGACCGCGGCGGTCGCGGGCAGGCTCCTCGCGGCGTCGCCCGGAGCGCCCCGCACCTCGACCTCGATCCGTTCACGGCCCGCCAGCGCCCCCAGCTCCGCCTGCGTTCCCTGTGCGATCAGCGCGCCTTCGTGGAGGACGAGGATCGAATCGCAGGTCTCGTGGACTTCCCGAAGATGGTGCGACGACGTGAACACCGTCCGTTCGCCGCCGAGTGAACGCACGAGCTCCCGCATGCCCACGATCTCGGCCGGGTCGAGTGAAGCCACCGGCTCGTCCAGCAGGACGACCTCGGGCTCGTGCAGTATCGCCTGGGCGATCCCCACGCGCTTGCGAAAACCCATCGACAGCTCGCCGATCACGCGGTCCATGTGGTCCGCGATGTGGACACGGTCCGCCACCCGGGCAACGCGCTCCGAAAGGACCTGCGGCGGCACGCCGTTCAGCGCCCCCGCGAACCGCAGATAGTCGCGCACGCGCATGTCCCGATACAGCGGCGGCTCCTCCGGCAGGTAGCCGACGAGACTCCGCATTGCCCGGGAATCGACGCCCGGTTCCACCCCGCCGATCGAGACGCTGCCGCTGCTGGCCAGAAGCTCGCCCGCCAGGATGCGCAGCAGGGTCGACTTGCCGGCGCCGTTCAGCCCCAGAACGCCCACGACCTCCCCGGCGGCGCACTCGAAGCCGACGTCCACCAGGGCCGCCACTGCGCCGTAGGTCTTGCTCAGCCGCTCTGCTCGGACGATTGCCGCCAACTTCCGATACCCGTCTCTACCCGTCGAGTCATGCCTTCTCGGCCGTGCGGATCCTGCCACTGCAAGCAAGCTTCGGGCAAGGGGGCCTGCGCCTGCCTGGGCAACAGTGCCTGCCTGGTAGGTGCCTCGCAAGGTCAGGGTGCTGCGAGACGGCGCCCTGCGTGGGTAGACTCCCGCACGATGACGCAACCTCTCCGCTTCGGCCCGATCCGGACCGCCGCCGACCTGGAGGCCCTGGCCTGCCACGAGGCCCTGGCCTTCAACACTCCCTGCGACTCCTCTGTCGACTGGCTGAAGGCGAACCGGGAGAATGTCCGCGTCGTGCGCGCCGGAGACGAGGTCATCGGGGGACTGGTCCGGTACGACATGGGTCAGTTCTTCGGCGGCCGGCCCGTCCGCAACATGGGCATCGCCGGCGTGGCAATCAGTCCCGCGGCCCGCGGTCGCGGCGCGGCGAAGTCGCTCATGGCGGCAACCCTGAACGAACTGCACGACGCCGGCGCGGCGGTCTCGACCCTCTACCCCACGACCTTCACCCTCTACGGACGCGCCGGCTACGCGGTCGCGGGCCATCGCTACCGGTACAGGCTGCCGCTCGCCGGTCTGGGCAGGATCAGGGCGGCCAGGGATCTCCGTCGTCTCGACTCCAGGGGCGACGCCGGGGAGCTCAGGCGTCTCTACCGTCGCCTGGCCGCGAACCGCCCCGGCTGGCTCGACCGCCACGAGCACATCTGGCACCGGGTCCACAACCACCCTGCCGGCCGCGACGTCCACGGCTACGCGGTCCCCGGCGATGACGGAATCGACGGCTACGTCATCTACACCCAGGGCGAGGTCGCGCGCTATCCGTACAACCTCCGGATCCGGGATGTCCAGGCCGCGAATCGTGAAGCGGCGCAACGCATTCTGGCCTTCTTCTCGGACTGCCGCACGCTGGCGCGCCACGCGACCTGGTACGGCTCCCTGGACGATTCCCTGCTGCTCGAGGTGCCCGAAGTGGGCACGGAGATCTCGGTCGCCGAAACCTGGATGCTGCGCATCGTGGACATCGCCGCCGCGTTCATCGAACGCGGTTATCCGCGAGGTCCTGGCGCCCGCCTCGAACTCGACGTCACCGACGACGTCGTCGCCGGCAACGAGGGCCGCTGGATCATCGAGATCGAGGACGGCAAGGCCGACGTCAACCGCGCCGCCGGGGAGACCGGGCCCGATGTGCTGCGGCTGGACATCCGCGCCCTCGCCTCCCTGTACACGGGACACCTCGGCGCCCGCCGCCTCGCCGAACTCGGCGCCGTACGAGGATCAGCGGCCGCGCTGGATCGGGCCGAGCGCATCTTCGCCGGTGCGCCGCCGGCCATGCCCGACTACTTCTAGCTCCAGCTCTGACAGCCGCGCCGCCGGACGGAGATTCCCCAACATGAAACGAAGACGGAAGTTCACGCCCATCGCACTCGCCCTCACCGCCGGGATGACCCTCGCGGGCGCCGCCCCGGCCCAGGACGCGCCGCCCGCGCAGACGCGCCTGGACACCGCCGAGATCGAGCCCTTTCTCGGCGAGTGGGTGCTCGAAGCGATCACCGACCGCGGCTCGCTGAACAGTCTGATCACGTTCTCGGACGACGACGGCAAGGCGACCGCCCACTTCTACCTGGCGCAGATAGCCGACTCGACGGTCACCGACATCACTCGCACGGAAACCGGCCTGCTGCTGAAATGGAACCTCGAGCTGGGGGACCAGCTCGTCCCGGTCGAGCTCGAGCTCGCGCGCGAGGACGACCGGATTGCCGGCGAGCTGCGCGCCGCCTTCTTCGGCGCGGAAATCAAGGGCAGGACGAAGGAAGCTGCGGAAGCCGCAGGGATCATCGTGGAGAGGCAGCCGGTCGGCGAGAGCGAAGACCTGTCCTCGTCGAGGATCGAGATCGCCGGCCACGCGGTCCGGCTCCGGTTCGACCTCTTGCCCGCGCCGGGGCCCGACTACGACCGGATCGAGACCCTGGCAGACGGCGCGGTGCTGGGCCCCGTCCACGGCAAGCCGTTCAAGTTCTGGACCGACGCCGACCTCGCGTTCGAGGACGTCCGGGTAGCCGCCCACAACCACGGTCCGACCTACCCCGGCGTCTACAGCCTGTGGCTCAAGCGCGAGGGCGAGGGCTGGAAGCTGGTCTTCAACCACCTGGCAGACGTCTGGGGCACGATGCACATGGCCGAGCACGACGCGGGCGAGGTTCCCCTTGTCTTCCGGGCGCTCGCCGAACCGGTCGAACGAACCGAGGCAGAGCTGGAGGTCGACGGAAACGGCGGCATGCTGACGATCCGCTGGGGTTCGATGGAGTGGTCCGCGCCGTTCCAGCTCGCGGAGTGACTCCCGGCCCGGTGCACGCACCGTCCTTCTCCAGGAAGAGCTGAAGGTCAGCCGTCCTTGGACCGCCTGGCCTTTACCGCCTCGGGAACGGCCGGAGGCCTGGTCAGCAACGGCATCTCGTTCTTTCTGCTCATCTACTACAGCCAGGTCATCGGCCTGGACCCGGCGCTGGCGGGCTCCGCGCTGTTGCTGGCGCTCGTTGTCGACGCGGTCTCGGACCCTCTGGTCGGCCGCTGGTCGGACCGGCTCCGGAGCCGGCTCGGGCGGCGGCATCCCTTCCTCTACGCCGCGGTGCTCCCCGTTCCCCTGTGCTACTACTTCCTCTGGACGCCGCCCGACCTTTCGCAGCCGGCGCTGCTTCTCTGGCTTGCCGGCTTCACCGTCGCGCTGCGGTTGGCGGTGACGATGCACGCCGTCCCCTTCAACGCCCTGCTGCCGGAACTCGCACCAGGCTACGAGGACCGCACGCGCCTGATGAACCACTCCTACGCGGGCGGCTGGTTCTTCGGCACGTTGATGGCGGCGGCGATGTACCTCTGGTGGCTGGCCGACAGCCCCGACCATCCGAACGGCGCCGGCATCCTGCGCCGCGCCGGGTACGAGCAGGCGGGGCTGATCACCGCCTGCGCACTCTGCCTCTGTCTGGTGCTGGCCGCAACGGCGACCCATCGCCACATCCCCGCGCTCGCCGCCCCGCCGCCCGAACGAGCCGCGGCTCGACATGTGCTGGGCGAGGCCCTGGCAACCCTCAAGAACGGCAGTCTGGCCGCGATCCTGGCCTCGTCGGCGCTGAGCGCCGCAGCCAGCGGCACGGCGACCGCGATGTGGGCGTACATGCAGCCATGGTTCTGGGGCTTCGACAGCACGCAGACCAGCTCCATCCTTGTCGCCCAGCTCGCATCGCCCTTGCTTGCCATCGCGCTTCTGCCGGTTGCCAGCCGCGGCCGCGACAAGAAGGCAGTGCTGATCGGGCTGTCGATCCTGTCGCTTCTGACCGGCAGCGGACCGGTCATCCTGGCGCTGCTCGGCGCCTTCCCGCCAGTCGGCCATGCGGCGCTCTTTCCTTCGATGGTCGCGATCGGCGTGGTCCAGGTGGCCCTCATCGTGATGACGAGCACGGTGAGCGCGTCGATGGTCGCGGACATCGTCGACGCACGCGCCGTGGCCACGGGCAGGCGGGAAGAAGGACTCGTTTCCTCCGTTCTCTCCTTCACCGGCAAGGTCGCCGCGGGCCTGGGAATCTGGATCGGAGGCCTCCTGCTGACGGCGATCAGCTTCCCTGCCGAAGCCGACGCGTCCTCGATCGATCAGGCAATGGTCGACCGTCTGGGATGGCTGTACGGCCCGGTGCTGGCCCTTCTCCACTTGCTGGCCATCCGGGTTCTCCGCCACTATCGGTTGAATCGGCGCCGGCACGAGGAGAACCTCGCCGCACTCGCCGCCGATGCCCGGCCTGGCCACTCCGACTGACTCCCGCGCCAATCCGCGGACCCGTCAACGCCAACGTCCTGCACATTCCCGAGGAGACCCGACATGACAGCGGCACTGGACAATCCCCGCCAACTCCTGCCCCCGGAGGCCTACTTCGACACCGGCTGGCTCGACCGGGAAGTCGACAGGCTGTTCGGCCGGTCCTGGATCTGGGCAGCAACCGAGGAGGACCTCGAGAAACCGGGGGACTTTCGGACCTGCCGGCTCATGAACCACTCCCTGTTCGTGCTTCGGGACGAGACCGGCGGGCTGCAGGCCTTCCACAACATCTGCCGTCACCGCGGCTGCGAGATCCTCGAGGGCAGCGGCAACCTGGGTTCCATCATCCGCTGTCCGTATCACCGATGGACCTACCAGACGAACGGCGCTCTGCACGGAGTGCCGAACGAACGAGAGTGCTTCGGAACGGTCGCCCGTGAGCGCCTGTCGCTGCACCGGGCAGCAGTCGGCTCCCACCGCGGCATGATCTACATCAATCCGGATCCGGATCCGCCCGAGCCGTTCGACCGGTGGATCGCCGGGCTCGACGACCACGCCTGGCCCCACGACCTGGCCGACGGCAGCCTGAGCTACGCCGGCGACGTGCGTCACGAAATGCACTGCAACTGGAAGGTCTTCTACGAGAACGCGATTGACGGCTATCACCTCGGATATCTTCACAACCGGACCCTGGGCAGCGTCTACCCCGACCGGAACATCTGGCGCCCGGTGGGCCGTCACACCGTCTGGTACTCGACCGAGCGGGAGGGAGCTCCGCAATCCTCCACCGTGCTCTCGGCCGAACTCGCCGACGGCGCGGGGGCCGTCCGCCTGCCGGGTCACGAGGAGAGCTTCTATCCCGGAGTGGTCATGCTCTTCCCGCTGACCATCCTGTCGCCGAGCCCCTGGGGTTTCCACGTCTCCCTGCTGGAACCGAAGACTCCCGACCTCACCATGATGTGGACGCAGAGCTGGACCTCCTACGGGTCGGCCTCCCGCACCGATGCGGGCAAGGCGCCCACACTCATCAGCCTGGCCAACCAGGAAGAGCACGCGATGGAGTCCGGCAACTTCCAGCTCGAGGACATGTGGATCTGCGAGATGATCCAGCGCAACCTGCGGTCACCGAAGTTCGAGGTCGGGCCCCTGGCCGCCGGTTTCGGCGCCGAGTCGCCGATCATGCACTTCCAGCAGAGCGTGCTGGACTACCTGAACGGAGACGCAGGCGAGCCCGGCGGTTGATGGAGTCCGTCATCCGCGGCACTGCGTGGCCGCGGCGCCCGGACGAACTCGAAACGAACCTGGCCACGATGATCGCCGCCCACTGCTCCTGGCCGTGGGTTCCGGCCGTGGAGGAAGGTCAGAGTTCGGCCGCTACCCTCGACCCGTCGCTCAGGCTGTCGCTCGGATAGACGACGACCTCCTGGCCCGGCGACAGGCCGGCCAACACCTGAGCCTCCCGGGCGTTCCGCTCCCCGATCTCGATCGGCCTCAGCACTGCCCGGCCGGCCTCCACGGCAAACACCGCCCAGTCCTCATCCCGGCGGAAGAGAGCTCCGGTCGGCGCCTTCAACTCGTCCTCGCTCTGCCAGACAACGACCCGCGTCTCGACCCGGAACCCGTCGCCGAGACCGGCCCGGACCTCCGGCGGGTCGGTGATGTCCATCACCACGTTGACGCGCTGCTCCTCGACCCCGAGCGCCGAGATCTTCGTGAACCCCGACGGCTCGACGCGCCGGACCCGTCCCCGCAGCGGGCGATCGCCCCCCCACCGATCGATGAGGACCTCCTGGCCCGGCCGGATCCGCACCGCGTCCTTAGACAGATAGTCCGCGACCACCTCGATCTGCCGCGGGTCGCCGACCTCGAGCAGGGTCTCGCCGGCCGGAACCACGGACTCGCTCTCGCGCAGACGGCGCAGCACGACGCCGGAAACCGGGGACGTGATCTCGATCGCTTCGCCGTCGGCGGCGGCGCTCCGGCCGCTGAACCGCTGCAGCCGCACCCGTGCCGCCTGCAGTTCGCCGAGCGCCGTCCGCACCGCGTACTCCGCCGCCTCGAGCGCTTCCTGCCGCGTGTCCAGCTCGAGCTGAGCGGTCTCCATCTGCTCCACCGACACGATCCCGTCGCGCAACAGTCGTCTGTAGCGCTCGGCTTCGGCGCGCGCGAAGGCCGCCTCCGCAGCCGCCTGCTCGTAGTGCGCCTCGGCCTGACCCTGGACTGCGCGCACGGTCTCCACCGCGGCCTGCGCCTCGGCCCGGCTGCGCGCGTCGAGCAGCACCGGCGCGGAGGGCAGGAACACGGCCAGCACCGTCTCGCTCGCGACCACCGCATCGCCGGGTTCGAGTTCGATCCGCAGCACGCGCCCGCCGAGCGGCGCCGAGATGACGAAGCGGTCGCGGACCCTGGTCTCGCCCTCCTCGTCGATGGTGACCGCGATCGGTCCGCGGGTCACCCGTGCCAGTTCCGCCGGCACCGGCTGCGGCCGCGTGCCGACCACAACCGCCACTGCAGCCACAACCGCCCCTGCGATCCAGAGCACCCACCGCCGCAAGCCCATCGCTTCGCCGTCCTTCCTGTTCGACTTCCTACTCGCGGGTCTTGAGCACCGCGACGAGATCGAGGTCGTGGAGCTTGCGCCGTACGGTCCAAGCCGAGATGGCCATCGAGCCGAGAACGGTCGCTGCCGAGACCAGGAACGTGTTCGCCTCGACGACCACCGGCAGCCGGAAGAGCTCGCTCTCGAAAGCGCTCATCGCGCCGGCAATCATGCCGTACCCCAGCATGAGACCGATCGGAATCGACGCCAGCGTCAGGATCGCAAGTTCGCCCAGCAGAATCGAGGAAATCTCGGCGCGGGTGAATCCGATCACCCGCAGGCTGGCGAGCTCCCGGCTCGTCTCCGAGAGCGAGATGCGGGCCGTGTTGTAGATCACGCCGAAGGCGATGATCACCGCAAAGAGCAGGTTGACGCCCATGACCATCGACATGTTGTCGACCATGTAGGTCTGGATGTTCTCGAGCGCGGCGCTCCGCAGCGTCACCCCGGCCACCGCCGGCATCGCCTTGAGCGACGCGAACAGACGCTCTTCGGCGAGCTCGTCGATCTTCAGCATCGCGCCGCTGATCGTGTCGTCGCGCCGCACCAGCCGCCGCAGCGACTCCTGCTCCATGTAGGCGGCCACGCCGAGCAGATCGTCCACCGTGTCGGTCAGGACCACCTCGCGCACGGGCCGCGCCGCCTCCATGACCTCGACCACGAGCGTGTCGCCGGGCTCGACCTGCAACTGCTCGGCAAGCAGTGTCGACAGTACGAGTCCCGGCCGGTCGAGCCGGATGGCGCGGTAGTCCACGTCGACCACCCGCCGCAACCTGGCATCCGGCGCCAGAGCCTGGATCGAAGTCTGCTTGCGCAGGTGACCGTTGCGCAGCCGGGCCGCGACTCCGCTGGTCGGCTCGACCTGCATCACGCCCGAAAGAGCCGCGAGTTCGTGCACCGCGCTCCGTTCGACCGGTTCGAAGAAGCTCACCGACAGATCCTGGCGCTGGATGATGTTGAACTGCACCTCGAGCAGTTCGTCCATCGAGTCCATCATCGCGCTCCCCACGACCATGATCGCGCCGGCGAAGGCGATGCCGACGATGGACAGGGCCGCCCGCAGCGGCCGCCTCGACAGGTTGCGGAGCACCATCCGCGCCGGTTGGGTGAGCCACCTCCGGGCGCCCAGCCGTTCGAACAGCGACACCCGGAAGCTCTCCGGCGCCGCCGGCCGCATCGCCTCGGCGGGCGGCAGCGAAGCCACGCTCCGCACCGCGCCGAGAGCGCCCACCGCCGCGGCGGCAAGGCTCACCATGACGGCGGTCAGGATGCTCGGAACCGACACCTCGTAGGTGAGGAACGGGAACCGGAAGTAGTCCATGTAGAAGCCGAGCATGCGGTTCGCCAGGAAGAGACCGGTGACGATCCCGATCAGCGAGCCCAGGGTCACCACGGCGATGGCCCACTGCACGTAGTGCAGCCCGAGACGGGCGTTCGAGTAGCCGAGCGCCTTGAGCGCCGCGATCTGTTCCCGCTGTACGGCGACGGTTCGCCGGAGAACCACGTTGAGCAGGAACGCGGCCACGCCCAGGAAGATCATCGGCACGATGAAGGCCATGTTCTGCAGTTGGGTCAGTTCGTTCTGCAGGTACCAGTGCGAGAGCTGCTCCGACCGCGGGATCGCTCCCAGGCCGCCGTAGGCGTCGAGAATGCGATCGAGTTCCGTGATCGCCGCTCGCTCGGCGCTCGGCGAGACGCTGGTCAGGGCCAGAGCGACGTCGTTGAATCCGCCCTCCATCTCGAACGCCGTGGCCAGGTGGCGGCGGGACATCCACAACAGGCCGAAGTGCTTCGGGTCGGGGAAGAACTCACCCGGCCCGATGTTGTAGATGAACTCCGGACTGAGCGCGACGCCCACGACTTCGAGGGGCTGCCGGCGACCGTTGATCACCGCCGCCACGCGATCGCCGAGCTCCAGCCCGTGGGCCTCGGCGAAGCGCTCGCTGACCAGAGCCTCTTCCGCCCGGTCCGGGTCCAGCCAGCGGCCGCGACGGAGAACGACATCGTTGAGCGCCGGCCGGCCGCGCTCGGGCACGGAGATGAGCCGACCGTTGACCGGCTCGGCCACGCCTTCGACACCCAGGGTGACGCCGACGACCACTCGGGTCTGCACCTTCTCCACCCCGGGGATCGCCTCGATCCGTTCCCTGATCCAGTTCGGCGCCCGCCGGGCGCCCGCGAACACATCGGCGAAGGCGTAGCGGGCGTAGTAGGCCTCGCGGGTGCTGGTGAGCGAACCGAACACGCCGAGAGACATGACCAGGAGAGCGATTCCCGAGGCAACGACCAGCGCGATCGCCAGCACCTGGGACCGCACGTTCCACAGGTCGCGCAGCAGCTTGCGGTCGAGCGCTCTCATCGACCTGCGCCGGAAGCCACGGCGCTTCGCCCTACCACTCGATCGCCGCCGCCGGCTGCCGGGCGCTGTTGTGGACGTCGTTCGCGATCTGGCCGTCGGCGAGCGAGATGACCCGGTCCGCCATCGCCGAGATCGCCGCGTTGTGCGTGATCACCGCCGTCGTCGTTCCCAGGTCGGCGTTGACTTTCTCGATCGCCTCGAGGACGGCGATGCCGGTGCTGATGTCGAGGGCGCCGGTGGGCTCGTCGCAGAGCAGCACGTCGGGGCGCTTGGCGATGGCACGGGCGATCGCCACCCGCTGCTGCTCGCCGCCCGACATCTGGGAGGGAAAGTGATCGAGGCGGCGCTCCAGCCCGACCAGCGCCAGCGTCTCCTCCGGGGTCAGCGGATCGCGCGCGATCTCGGTCACGAGCGCCACGTTCTCGCGCGCGGTCAGCGATGGAATCAGGTTGTAGAACTGGAACACGAAGCCAACGTGACGGCGCCGGTACCGGGTCAGGGCGCGTTCCCCGGCCTCGCTCAGATCGCCGCCGCGGTAGGTCACCCGACCCGAAGTGGCCGCGTCCAGACCGCCCAGAATGTTGAGCAGCGTCGACTTGCCGCTCCCCGACGGTCCGAGCAGCACTGTGAACTCGCCTTCATGCAGGTCCAGGTCGACGCCGCGCAGGGCATGGACCTCCACTTCGCCCATCACGTACACCTTGGTCACGCCGCGCATGGCGAAGACGGGGGGCGGATGCGCCGGCGAGGGCTGCGCCACTGGCTGGCAACCGAGTTCGTCGCCAGGAACTGTCGCGATGGCAACGTTCATGAGGTTCGGGTCCGCCCGGCCGCACCCGAACCGGAGGCCGGCGTCGACGGCGCGTACCGCCACCCATCCTATCGGTCTGCCTCACTCGCCGCGCCGACCGTGAACTCGCGCCGCGGACCGTCGCGCTCGACGCCCCAGCCGCGGGCGCTGCGGCGCAAGACTCGCGGGTTGCCGATCCTCGCCGTCCCGCGCTACCGCTTTTCTGCGGTACTGAATCTCCGCTTCGCTTCAATCAGCAGTCCTGAAACTGCCCCGACGCTCTCGCCCAGAACTCAACTCCCGAGCAACCGCCGTTCAGGCTCATCCTTGAATGGGAACAGGCTGCCACTGTGGTCTTGACCAGCCTGGGACCTGCGGGCGCGGGCGGAGATCGTGACACTGCTGAGACCGTAGGACCACGTTTCGCGCCCTTGGCTCTCGTAACAGCGGATACCACAGGTGGCTCCTCTGCCGGCGGGTTCTCAGGGGCGCCAAGTGCCTCATCGGGTATGGGAAGGGCTCGTTCCGCGACGTGTTCTTCTCCACGCCAATTGCCCACGGGCACGATTCGCTCTCGACGTACCCCATGACGATGCAGGCTGTGCCGTTGGCCTCCAGATAGCGGTGCGCCCGCACCACGTTCGGATGGCTGAACCGGTGAATGGCGCGCACCTCGTCGAGGAAGCCTTCGAGGCCCCAAGCGAACACGTCTCGGCCGGTCGGCCGCCGTGGCAGAGACCCTCCACCGGTTACGCCGCGTCGCGACGTCGGCGGGGAAGTACTCATTGATCGCCACCGGCCCGTCGAGCTGATGATCAAGGGCGAGGTAGGTATGCCGAAGCCGCCGGCCCCGAGCACACGGACGATCTCGTACTCGGCGATCCGGTGTCCGGGCGGCAGTCCGGCAGCGGGCGCTCCGGCGGGCGTTCTTCGCGGATTGTAGCGGCCCGCCCGCCTCCGGACCTGCTAACGCTAACGGTACGACGTTGTCAGTCACCGGAGGCGCCGGCAGACATGCCGGCACGGCGTCTCGGTCCTTCTCGACCAGGTTGAAGATCGTCCGGTTGCGGGGTGTTCGGGGAGTCGGAGTCGCCCGCGCCACAGCCAAACCGGCAGGACGATCAGGATCGGAACGGCCTGCCAGTCGCCCTACGGCAAACCTCCCTTCGCGCGGCCCTGATCCGACAGCCCCAGGCCAGCCGACCCGCAGTTGCGCTCGCATCACGCCGTCAGCGCGCGGCACTACCCCCGCCATCCATCGCCCCCGAAACCCTGGGTTGGCACGTGTCGCCGGACACCTACTGCCGAGCCGACCGCCACTCGCGTGCGGCTCGCTGTGCGGCGGCGATCTGCCTCGCGCTCATGCGCTTCTCGAGAGTCTCGCACAGCTCAACCCCTGGGGAGAATCCCTGTGCCCCGGCGAGATTCGCCCACATGTGAGCCGCTACATCGTCCTGCGGCACACCCCGGCCGTTGAAGTACATGGCGCCGAGCCAGTTCTGCGCGTGGGCGAGCCCCTGTTCGGCAGCACGTCGGAACCATCGGACGGCTTCCTCGTCGTCCTGCGGCACACCACGGCCGTTGAAGTACATGGCGCCGAGGTCGTTCTGCGCGTGGGCGAACCCCTGTTCGGCAGCACGTCGATACCATCGGACAGCTTCCTCGTCGTCCTGCGGCACACCACGGCCGTTGAAGTACATGGTGCCGAGCCAGTTCTGCGCGTGGGCGAGCCCCTGTTCGGCAGCACGTCGGAACCATCGGACGGCTTCCTCGTCGTCCTGCGGCACACCACGGCCGTTGAAGTACATGGCGCCGAGGTCGTTCTGCGCGTGGGCGAGCCCCTGTTCGGCAGCACGTCGGAACCATCGGACGGCTTCCTCGTCGTCCTGCGGCACACCACGGCCGTTGAAGTACATGGTGCCGAGCCAGTTCTGCGCGTGGGCGAGCCCCTGTTCGGCTGCTCGTCGATACCATCGGACGGCTTCCTCGTCGTCCTGCGGCACACCACGGCCGTTGAAGTACATGGTGCCGAGCCAGTTCTGCGCGTGGGCGAGCCCCTGTTCGGCTGCTCGGCGGAACCATCGGACGGCTTCCTCGTCGTCCTGCGGCACACCACGGCCGTTGAAGTACATGGTGCCGAGCCAGTTCTGCGCGTGGGCGAGCCCCTGTTCGGCTGCTCGGCGGAAGTTCGACTCGGGGCCGTTTGCCAACCTGAGGACGACGATCGCCAAGGCCAACAGCGCAGGGGCGGCCCACCACCAGTGCCGGGACCGGGTCCGGACAGATCGGACCGGCGGCGGAACCTCGCGTTCGGTAGTTCCGGCCTGCCTGGCCCCGAGCGCGGCACGCCAGGCTTCCACGGTCTGCGGGCGGTCCCGGGGTTTCCATGCCAGCGCCTGGTCCATTGCCGTCAGCCACGTGGGATCGGCTCCCGAAACCGATTCGGCGAGTGGCCGGCAGTCGTCGCTCAGGGCGCGGTCGGGTGCGCTCGGGAGTGGCTCTCCAGTCAGGACGCGGTACGAGACGGCCGCCAAGGAGTAGATGTCGCTCGGGGGCCCCTGGCCGCCGCCTCCCGAGTACTGCTCGATCGGCGCGTAGCCGGCGGTGAAGACCTGCGTGTGTGTGCGGTCCCGCTGCTGGGCGCGGGCGGAACCGAAGTCGATCAGGACGGGTTCGCCGGTCGCGGCTCGGATCACGATGTTCGCGGGCTTGATGTCGCGGTGCAGGTAGCCGTGCGAGTGCACGTGCTCGAGCCCATCGAGGAGCGCGTTCAGCCAGGGCCGCCATTCCTCCGCAGAAAGGCGGCCGCGCCGGTCGAGAATGGACTTCAGGGATTCGCCCTCGACGTACTCCATGACGATGTACGCCGTTCCGTTGGCTTCCAGATACCGGTGCGCCTGCACGACGTTCGGGTGTCGGAAGCGGTGGATCGCCCGGGCTTCCTCCAGGAACCGTTCGAGACCCCAGCTGAAGGTCTCCCGGTTCGTGGGCGCCGTGACCGCGACCCTGGCGCCGTCGACACGTGCCGCGAGGTCGGCGGGGAAGTACTCCTTGAGAGCTACCGGCCCGTCGAGCTGATGATCGAAGGCAAGGTAGGTGATGCCGAAGCCGCCGGCGCCGAGCACGCGGACGATCTCGTACTCGGCTATCCGGTGTCCGGGCGGCAATCCGGCAGCGGGCGCTTCGGCGGGCATTCTTCGCGGATTGTAGCGGCCCACAAGCCTCCGCATCGGCTGGCAGTCCGACGCTGTCAACGGAGGCCGGCTGACATGCCGGAAGTGCTCGGGAGTCGGAGTCGCCCATGGTCTGACCGGCAGCCATCAAGTGCAGATCGGCCGCGCCGCAGCCAAGGGCCGGCAAGCCGGTCAGGATCGGAACGACCAGTGCCCGTCGCTTACGGCGAATCAACACTCGGGCGGCCCCGGTCCGACAGGCTCGAGCCAGCCGACCCGCAGTGCACTCGCATCACGCCGTCAGCGAGCCACACCACCTCCGCCATCCAACGTCCCCGAACGCTGGTTGGCACGTATTTCCGGACACGTACTGCTTACCGGACGCCTACTGCTGAGCCGACCGCCACTCGCGTGCGGCTCGCTGCGCGGCGGCGATCTGCCCCGCGCTCATACGCTCTTCGAGAATCCAGCGCAGTCCGCCCCGGACGTCATCCCAGTAATCCCAGTGATACATGTCCTCCTCGGAATAGATGCCCTCCTCGGCGAGATTCGTCCACATGTGAGCCGCTACATCATCCTGTGACACACCACGGCCGTCGGCGTACATGCCGGCGAGGTTGGACTGCGCCTGGGCGTGGCCCTGGTCGGCGGCTCGTCGATACCAGCGGGCAGCTTCCTCGTCGTCCTGTGGCACACCACGGCCGCTGGCGTACATGCCGGCGAGGTTGGACTGCGCCTGGGCGTGGCCCTGGTCGGCGGCTCGTCGATACCAGCGGGCGGCTTCCTCGTCGTCCTGTGGCACACCACGGCCGCTGGCGTACATGCCGGCGAGGTTGGACTGCGCCTGGGCGTGGCCCTGGTCGGCGGCTCGTCGATACCAGCGGGCAGCTTCCTCGTCGTCCTGTGGCACATGCCGGCCGCTGGCGTACATGTAGCCGAGGTTGGACTGCGCCTGGGCGTGGCCCTGGTCGGCGGCTCGTCGGAGCCATCGCACGGCCCGATACGCGTACCTGTTGCCGGCGGGGTACATCATACCGAGGCTGACCTGCGCGCGGGCGAGTCCCTGTTCGGCGGCTCGTCGATACCAGCGGGCGGCTTCCTCGTTGTCCCGCGGCACACCACGGCCGCTGGCATACATGTAGCCGAGGTTGGACTGCGCCCGGGCGTGGCCCCGGTCGGCGGCTCGTCGATACCGTCTGACGGCTTCCTCGTCGTCCCGCGGCACACCACGGCCGCTGGCGTACATGAGGCCGAGGTTGAACTGCGCCCAAGCGATTCCCTGTTCGGCGGCTCGTCGATACCAGCGGGCGGCTTCCTCGCCGTCCTGTGGCACACCCCAGCCGACGGTGTACGTGAAGCCGAGGCTGTACTGCGCCCGGGCGTGGCCCTGTTCGGCGGCTCGTCGGTACCAGCGGGCGGCTTCCTCGCCGTCCTGCGGCACACCCCAGCCGACGGCGTACGTGAAGCCGAGGCTGTACTGCGCCCGGGCGTGGCCCTGTTCGGCGGCTCGTCGGTACCAGCGGGCGGCTTCCTCGTCGTCCTGTGGCACACCACGGCCGCTGGCGTACATGCCGGCGAGGCTGTACTGCGCCCGGGCGTGGCCCTGTTCGGCGGCTCGTCGGTACCAGCGGGCGGCTTCCTCGTCGTCCTGTGGCACACCACGGCCGCTGGCGTACATGCCGGCGAGGCTGTACTGCGCCCGGGCGTGGCCCTGTTCGGCGGCTCGTCGGTACCAGCGGGCGGCTTCCTCGTCGTCCTGCGGCACACCCTCTCCGGTGGCGTAGATGTTGCCGAGGTTGAACTGTGCCTCGGCGTGGTCCTGTTCGGCTGCAAGTTGGAACCATCGTGCGGCTTGCTCGTGGTCCTGGGGCACACCCCGGCCGTTGGCGTACATGCCGGCGAGGTTGAACTGTGCGTTAGCGTGGCCTTCGGCTGCACGTTGGAACGCTTTGGCAGCGAGGCTGCGCTGGCGCTCCAGGGCAGCCACCCAGTCCGGGCCGGCCGAGGCTTTCGAGCCTCCGATGGGGCTGATGGCAAGCCTCAGAATCACGAGTGCCGTAGTGAAGAGCGCGGGCACTGCCCACCACAAGTGCCTGGATCGGGCCCCTGCCGGCGTCTTCTCAGGGGCGTCGAGTGCTTCATCGGGGGTGGGCAAGGGCTCGTTCCGCGACGAGTTCTTCGCTTTGTCTGACGGTCGTCGTCTGACGGCCTCGAGGGGCGCAGCGTTTGCCTTGTTCGCGCTGGCAGCGTCAGCCGAACCGAGCGCCTGGCGCCAATCCTCGACGCTCTGCGGGCGGGCCTGGGGCCGCAAGGCCAGGCCGTGCTCAATTGCCGCCAACCATCGGGAATCGGCGCCGACGACCTGCTCCGGGAGCGGCAGGTACGAATCGTCCAGCACGCGATCCGGCGCGCTTGCCACCGTGCTGCCGGTCAGTGCCCGGTACGAAACCGCCGCCAGGGCGTAGATGTCGCTCGGGGGCCCCTGGCTGCCGCCTCCCGAGTACTGCTCGATCGGCGCGTAGCCGGCGGTGAGCACCTGGGTGTGTGTGCGCTCCCGTTGCTGGACGCGGGCGGAACCGAAGTCGATCAGCACGGGCTCGCCGGTCGCGGCTCGGATCACGATGTTCGCGGGCTTGATGTCGCGGTGCAGGTAGCCGTGTGAGTGCACGTGCTCGAGCCCATCGAGGAGTGCGTTCAGCCAGGGCCGCCATTCCTCCGCAGAAAGGCGGCCGCGCCGGTCGAGAATGGACTTCAGGGATTCGCCCTCGACGTACTCCATGACGATGTACGCCGTTTCGTTGGCTTCCAGATACCGATGCACCTGCACGACGTTCGGGTGTCGGAAACGGTGGATCGCCCGGGCTTCCTCCAGGAACCGTTCGAGACCCCAACTGAAGGTCTCCCGGTTCGTGGGCGCCGTGACCGCGACCCTGGCGCCGTCCACACGGGCCGCGAGGTCGGCGGGGAAGTACTCCTTGAGAGCTACCGGCCCGTCGAGCTGATGATCGAAGGCAAGGTAGGTGATTCCGAAGCCGCCGGCGCCGAGCACGCGGACGATCTCGTACTCGGCTATCCGGTGTCCGGGCGGCAATCCGGCAGCGGGCGCTTCGGCGGGCATTCTTCGTGGACTGTACCGGTTCGCCCGCCTCTGGATCGGCTGGCGGTCCGACGCTGTCAGCCACCGGAGGCGCCGGCAGGCATGCCGGCACGGCGTCCCGGTCCTTCTCGACCAGGCTGAAGATCGTCCGGTTGCTGGATGCTCGGAGAATCGGAGTCGCCCGCACCGCAGCCAGGAATCCGGCAGGACGATCAGGATCGGAACGGCCTGCCAGTCGCCCTACGGCAAACCTCCCTTCGCGCGGCCCTGATCCGACAGCCCAAGCCAGCCGACCCGCAGCGCGCTCGCATCACGCCTTCGGCGCGCCGATCCCGGCGCCGGGACTCGCGGCGGCGGGGGCTCCGAAACGGATCGGCCGGATTACGGCAGATCGAAGTCGGGGGGCGCCGCGGACAACTCGACGATCATTTCCGTGTACTCGCCCGGTTCCGTGATGACCCGGATCATGCCGCCGTGTTCTCGCACGATGTCGGCAGAGAGCGCAAGCCCCAGCCCCGTGCCCTGGTCGGTCGGCTTGGTCGTGAAGAACGGGTTGAATATCTTGTCCACCACGTCGCGCGGGATCCCGTTGCCGTTGTCCCGCACCCGGACCTCGACCCCGTCGTCCATCTTCCGAGTCGTGACCTTCAGCGTCGGCTCGTAGGACCGGTCGGCGCCGCGCCGTTTCTCCTCCGTGGCGTAGCAGGCATTGCCGACCAGGTTCAGGAACACGCGGCCCACGTCCTGCGAGATGACCTCCAGGGTTCCGAGATCGGGATCGAAGTCCTTCTCGATCGTCAGGTTGAAGTTCGGATTCGCGGCGCGAGCGCTGTGATACGCCAGCGCGACGTGGTCGTCGACCAGGCGGTTGATGTCGGCGGCCTCCCGCCCGGCGGAACCGCGGCCCATCTTCAGCATGTCGGCGACGATCCGATTGGCGCGCTCGCCGTGCCTCTGGATCAGCTTCAGGTTGCCGGTCAGGTCCTCGAAGATCTCCTCGATCTCCTCCCGCTGGTCGTCGTCCAGGCTGCCGTCCTCGTTCTCCTTCATGATCTCCTCGACCTCCTCGAGGAGTTCGGAGGAAACCTCCGAGAAGTTCGTCACGAAGTTGAGCGGGTTCTTGATCTCGTGGGCGACGCCGGCCGTCAGCTCGCCCAGCGCGGCGAGCTTCTCGCGCATCACGATCTGGTCCTGCACCGTATGCAGGTCGGTCAGCACGACCTCCAGTTCGTCGTTCTTTTCCTTCAGCTCGTCGGCCAGCTTCTCGACCAGGTTGAGCCGCTGCACCTCCAGCGCGTGCCGGCGAAAGACCTCCAGCGCCGCCGCCATGTCCGCGACCTCGTCCTTGCCGCCGATGCCGATCTCCGCCTCGAGGTTGCCGTCGGCCATTTCCCGCATGCTGCCCGAGAGGGCCTCGAAGCGGCGCACCAGCAGTCGGCCGACGAACAGCCAGGCGATGAAGACGGCGCCGGCGATGCTGACGACGTTGATCCCGATCAGCAGGGCGCGGCCGGTGCTGATCGCCTGCGATGCGGCCCGCGTGGCGCCGTCCGTTCGGGAACGGGAATCGGCGACCAGTTCCTCCACGTCCGCGCCCAGCTCCTGCGCCAGATCCTGGTTCTGCTGCAGCAGTTCCTGCTGCAGGTCGAGCACGTCGACCTGCTGTCGACGCAGGTCGAACGCAACGCGGCTCCGGTCGAGCATCTGGCTGAAGAGGACCTTCAGCCGATCGGATATCGCCGTCTCGTCGACCGCGCTCAGTGCGCGCTCGATGCTCGTCGCCGCCGATTCGTACTGCTCCTCGAGCGGCTCGATCAGGGCCCGGTCCGTCAGCAGGGCGAGACTCGCCAGGAGCTGATCGACGATCGTGATGTCCTGCTGCAGCCCGACGAGAACGCGGTAGCGGTTGATCTCGGGCTCGGAAAAGTGAACGTCCTGCGGCGCCGGCGGCTCACCGAACGAACGGTAGCCGGTCATGGCGTAGAACAGCTGGTCGTCCAGAGCCGGCACCAGCAGCCCGGCGATCTCGTTCCTGAAACGAGAAAGCTCCGATCGAAGCGCCTCGTTCCCCGCACGCAGTTCGAAGCCCCGCGAGACGGACTGCCGGATCGCTTCGATGTTTCCGATCAGCTCGCCGCCCCGGTCCCGGATCCGCGTGATGCGGTCTTCGTCCCCAGGCGCGTCATCGACGCCTTCTTCCCGGCTCATCAGTTCCTGGAGCTGGGACTCGAAGTCGCGCCGGGCAGGCCCGATCTCGACCGTGGCCCGATCCAGCTCGCCGATCCCGGAAGACGCCGTCAGCCGCGGTCCCGCCACCACCAGCGAGCCGCTGCCGCGGGCGACGCCGAACGCGGCCGCGAGTTCAGGCACCGTGCCTTCGTTGACCCGTCTCTGCGAATCGCCCACCTGGGCGAAGGCAAACAGGGCGACCAGACTGGCCGCGAGCGTCAGCGCCGCGGCGCCGCCGATGCCGACATACAGCTGGGTGGCGATCCGGTACCGGCCCTCCGTCAGTCGTCGTAGCCAGCTGATCACCGCGCCCTCGCGCCCTCGAGACGCGTCGCCGGACGGTAGCGGCCCCGTTCGTCGATCACGGTCAGGAACACGGCGTCCGAACCCTGGTTGTCCTGTTCGCCGAAGGCGAGCCGGAAGCCGTCGAGGTCGATGTGGCCGGCGTCGCGCAGCGACTCGATGAAGCGATCCCGGGCGACATCCGCGCCGCACCGCTCGAGGGCTTCGATCACCAGGCGTCCGGCGAGATACCCCTCGAACGACACGAAGCCGGGTTCGGCGTCGGCCGAATGGGCGCGTAGCGCGCGACGGTAGGCTCCGGCAATTCTCGGGCTGCTCCCGGAGGGGAAGGGAACGACCTGGGTGACGTAGACGCCGGCGCCGGCCGGTCCGAGTTCCTCGGCCAGGGCATTGCTGCCCACGAATGACAGCGTCATGAAGACCGGATCGAGGCCGAGGTGGCGGGCCCAGGCGATCAGCCTGGCGACCGGCTGGTAGGCGCCCACGATGATCACGGCCTCGGGCCGACCGAGTTCGATGTCGAGCAGCGCGGTCTTGATCGCCGTCGTGTTGCGAGGGTAGACGCCGATCGACACCGCGTCCATGCCCCGCTTGTCGAACGCGGCGCGCACGCCGGAGAGCCCCGCGCGACCGAAGGAATCGTTCTGGATCACGACCGCGATCCGCTCGATGCCGAGATCCGTGGTCAGACGTTCCACCATCTCCTCCGTCTCCTGGGCGTAGGAGGCGCGGAGATTGACCGCGTGGGGCTCATCGCGGAGGAAACCGGCGCCCGTGAACGGGGCGATGTAGGGCACGCCCGCCTCCGCGGCCACCGGCACCGCGGAACGGGAGGTCGGCGTACCGACGCCGCCCACCAGGGCGAACACGAGCTCGTCCTCGATCAGTCGCCGCGTGTTGCGGATGGCGGCCTCCGGCTCGTAGCCGTCATCGAGGGTGACCAGTTCCAGGCGGCGCCCGTGCACGCCGCCGGCGTCGTTGGCCTCCTCGAACGCGGCCCGGATGCCGAGCCGCATGCCCCTGCCAAGCTCGGCTGCGGGACCTCTGAAGGCGGCCGACTGGCCGAACAGGACGCGCTCGGGAGTCACGCCGGGGACGTCGTCCGCCTGTGCTGCGACCGGGAAGCAACCGAGCGCCGCGATCGCGGCGCCGGCCGACGCGGTCAGGGCCGCCTGTGCACGAAAGCGCATCGGATGAACACCGCCCGAGGTCAACTCCGCCGCTTGAGCATCAAGATGTGGTTGCGGCCGCCCTCGCGCCGATAGCGCGCTTCGTCGATCAGGGACCGCACGAGGTGAAGACCGAGGCCGCCGATCTGCCGGTCTTCCAGAGTGGTGTCCAGATCCGGCTCGGGAGCGTCGTGGAACGGATCGAACGGCATGCCGCGATCGCGAACCTCGACCCGCGCTTCCGCGTCCGTCGAGACGACTTCGATCTCGATCTCGCCGCTTCCTTCCTCGACTCCGCCGTGACGCACGACGTTCGCCGCCACCTCCTCGAGCGCCAGAACCACTGCGAAGGCAACGTCCGCCCCCCAGTCTTCCTCCCGGCCGAGTGTCTCGACGGCATCGGAAACGGCCGGAAGCTCCTCGATCCGGTTCGGAATTCGCAGTGTGAGACGGGCGCTCACTCGTCCGCGACGCGCAGGGCCATGCAGGTCAGGTCGTCGAACTGCGGCGCCTCTCCGGCAAAGTCGCGAACCGCCTGCAGGATCGTCTCCGCGGCCTCCCGGGCACTGCGGATCTCGCCGTCCTCGAACAGCGCCTGCAGGGCTTCGAGGCCGAACTCCTCGTCCGAGACGTTGATCGCCTCGGTCACGCCGTCGGTGAAGAAAATGACCGTGTCGCCCGGCTCGAGCTCGACGCTGGCCTGTTCGTACTCGAACTGCGGGACCGCGCCGAGGGCAATGCCGCCGGTCAGCTCGAGCTCCTCGGAACTGCCGTCGGCATGCACCACGAGAGGCGGGTTGTGCCCGCCGTTGGAGAACGTCAGCACCCTGGTCGCGGGGTCGTACACGCTGTAGAAGACGGTCACGAACATCGCGGCGTCGTTCGTTTCGTTCAGCAGATCGTTCACTTCCGACAGCACCGATCCCGGAACGCCGACGCCGACCGCGGCGCCCTTGAGCAGTGTGCGGCTCGACATCATGAACAGGGCCGCCGGCACGCCCTTGTCCGAAACGTCGGCGACGGCGAGCCCGATGCAGCCCTTGTCCAGCCTGATCACGTCGAAGAAGTCGCCGCCGACGTTGCGTGCCGCTTCCATGCAGCCGAAGACCTCGCAGCCTTCGACGTGAGGGAACTTGTCCGGCAGGATCGACTGCTGGATCTTCTTGGCCACGTCCAGCTCGTTCTGGAGCGCAACCAGCTTGTCCCGCGACGCCAGGGCGGCCCGCCACTCGTCCAGGTGCCTGAGCGTGCGGTCGATCGTGACCTGGAGATCCGCGAAGTCGATCGGCTTGGTGATGAAGTCGAAGGCGCCGCGGTTCATCGCGGTGCGGATGTTCTCCATGTCGCCGTACGCCGAGACGATGACCGAACGGATGTCCGAGTTCACCTCGGGGATCTGCTGCAAGAGAGTCAGACCGTCCATTTTCGGCATGTTGATGTCCGACAGGACGATGTCGATGTCCCCGACCTCGGCGAGTTTCGCGAGCGCCTCGATCCCGTTGGCGGCGAACTCGAACCCGTAGCGGCCCGAACGGATATGACGGCGCATGCGCTGTCGGACCAGACGCTCCAGATCCGGTTCGTCGTCGACGACCAGGATCTTGTAATCGGGCTTGGCCGAACGCGGGGTTCGGGCGCGCGATCTGGCGGCCATGCAACGACGCCGGAGCGGACTGTTATCCGGCAGCGGCCAGGGCGTCGGCCCGGGTGTCGTGGATCTGGATGATGCGGTTGAAGCCGCTGATCTCGAAGACCGACTGAACAGGCCCGGAGAGCGAGCAGAGGGAGATGCTCACGTCGCGTTGTCCCAAGGTCTTGGCCACCAGAAGGACGACCCTCAGGCCGGCGCTGCTGATGTACGCGAGCTGACCGAAGTCCATCACGACAGCCTCGACATCGTCACCGATGGCCGCCTGCAGCTGGCGCTGGAAGTCCTGGGAGTTCGAGCTGTCGACCCGACCTTCGACTTTCGCGACAAGAACTCCCTCATGGTGCTCGGTCTGGACGATCATCCTCTCTGCCTCCCGTTGCTTCCGCTCACGACATCCCCCGAGGCCCCGGCGGGCCTGCAGTATTCACTATCACACCGACCTCGATCTCCGCATCCCTCTGCCCTGAAACAGGCCCTTCCGCCGTGAAAAGCCCCATGCCCTGGAAGACACCCGCACGTCGGCGGGACATCGGCATGGTCCCGTCCGGCAGCCACGCAGATGCGACGCTCGTTCCTGCAGAATCGCGTCTGGTCAAGTCCAAGCCTACCCGACGTGCACCGGGAAGCCTGCATTCGAGCCCGGCCCGGCTGCCCGTCGCCACCGCCCGCTCGCCTGAGGCGGCCGGTCCGTGTGGAGGCAGTCCGGAGACGTGGCGGGACGGAACGCTCAGGCAGCGGACGATGTCGATCATCACGTGGGCGAAATCCTGACAGACGCAGCGGCCGGATTCCAGCAGTCGCTCGATCGGAGAATCGACCGACGTGCAGACCGCCCGCCACTCGAGACGCGGATGCCGTCCGCAAGGCGCTTCGCCGATCTGCACCAGCAAGCCGCGGCAGCCGCGGCAGCCGTCGTGTTCCGCACCGCGTCTCTGGACGCTCCGCGCCTTCGCTCCGTATCATCCTGCAAGCCGGCGACAAAACGAACGTACGCGCGGCCGCCCCATCGACTCACCCGAGCCCATCGACTGACCCGAGGAACACGAAGATGCAAGGAGCGATCTCCCACCGCCGGCAAGGCGGATTCACCCTGATCGAATTGCTGATCGTCGTGGCGATCATCGGCATCATCTCCGCGTTGCTGGTGCCGAACCTGATGACCGGACTTCAGAACGCGAACCAGACGCGGACCCAGGCCGACATGAAGAGCGTCGGCACCGCCTGGATGCAGTGGCTCACCGATCAGGTCAGCGCTGCCGCCGCCGGATCGAGCACGACCGCGACGTTCACCTGGAGCGAATTCACCCACCCCGACTTCTCCCACGCCGACCTGTCCGCGCTGCTCAGACCGTCGGACAGTTTCTTCTACCTGCAGGACGTTCCCGAACGCGACGGCTGGAACAACCCCTACCGTTTCGGTTTCGCGGGCTCGGACAAGTTGCTCAGCACCCAGGTGATCGGCATCTGGAGCGGCGGCCGCGACGGCTCCGCCACGGCGCAGCCCGAGCCCAGCTACGAGCTGGGCGCCTTCCGCGGCACCGACTTCAATCAGGATCTGGTCTGGGTCGACGGCTACTGGGTGCGCTGGCCGGGCAGCGCAGCGGAAACCGCTGCCGAAGAAGGCGACAACTGAGCCGGCCCCTCGCCGGAGCCGCTTCGCCGGGAGCTTGCCGGCGACGGCACCGGCCGCGGACCGGAACCGTCGCCGATCGGATCCGGGAGAACGCGTCAGCGTCAGACCCGGAAGCGCGCGTCAGATCCCGGAGAACGCGGTCGGCCTGAGGAAGACGCTCTCGATCCGCGAGACAGTGCCCTTGTACATCTCCATGTCACGCATCCGCACCCATTCCGGGTGGTCCAGGAATGCGCGCCAGTGCTCCCGGTGCGATGCCATGTCCGGCGCCGACAGGATGTAGACGAGCGCCGGCACGTTGGCGCCGATCAGCAGTTCTCCGTACAGGAGCGGCGCCATGTCCACGTCCCGCATGATGTCGATCTCGCCGTGGTCGAACATGTGGACCTTGCGGCGCGCCGTGTCCTCGTTGTGGCTCTCGTACAGGCGGAGTTCGAAGATCCGGTCTTCGCCAGCCGCCGTCTGCGGCGGCAGCTCCATCACCGGCATGCCCTGGAAGGCGCGGAGGAACCAGCTCTCGACCCGTTCGTGGATCGGCTCCCGGGTCGGCGTGGCGTACATCGGCGCGGCAGCCTCCAGGTAGACCGCGTCGGCTTCCAGCCTGGACTTCATGCCCGTGAAGTCGTCGATGCTGCGAAACGCGATGATCGCCCACAGGGACATCGCGTCCACGGGATCGAGGGCCTCCTCCTCCGCCGAGGGCGGTTCGACGCCGAAAACGCCCACCCGGTCGATGCCTGCACGGTTCAGCGCCGGCACCAGGGCGTTCTCCAGATAGGCGAGTACGGTCTGCCGACTGTCTTCGTCCGGGATCCGGTAGCGGCGGATCTCGTAGTACTCGCGGGCCGGCGCGCTCTGCTCCGCCGCCTGCTCGCCCGCCGAATCCGCCTCGGGGGCGTTCCCGGGCGCCCCCGGTGTGCAGGCGACGACCAGCGCGGCAACCGCCGGCGCCAGCGAAACGGACCGATGTTCCCCTTGCGGCTTGATCATCGACATGGCTGCGACTTTCCTCCCGAGCCTTCGCTCATTCCCTGGCCAGCAGCCAGGCGCGCATCGTGTTCGAGACCAGGTCCGCCGCTTCCAGCTGGACCCAGTGGCCCGCCGACGGCACCGTGACCAGCGTGTAGTCGCGGTCGATCCAGTCCCACGTGTTCTTCAGTCCGTCCTTGTCGACCGCCGTGTCCTTCAGGCCGTGGAACTGGAGGACGGGCATCTGCAGGTTCGGCGCCTCGCCGGCAGCGGCGGCCTGGCCGTAGTTCGCCCGGTAGTAGTTCAGCATGCCGTCCCAATAGGACCGCGAAAAGCCCTCCCGATAGTGGCCGGCGACCTTCTCGCCCTCTTCCGCGTAGCGGCCCAGCAGACCCTCCGGCACCGGGCTGCCGTCCGGCTTCGACGTCGCGAAGTTCCGCGCGTACTGGGTGTTCTGCCGCTGCTCGTCGGTGGCGTTGGCAATCACGTTCGCATAACCCCTGGGGTGGGTCAGGTTGAGGATCACCAGACGTTCGATCTGCTCCGGATGCTGCATGGCGTAACGCCAGGCGATCGCGCCGCCCCAGTCGTGACCCACCAGGGTGATGGGGCCGCCCAGATCCTCGACAACTGCCGCCACGTCGGCCAGAATCAACGGCATGCGGTAGTCCTCGACCCGTTTCGGCTGACCGCTGCGGTTGTATCCGCGCAGATCCATCGCCGCGGTCCGGAACTCGCCCTCGAGGGCCGCCATCTGGTGTCGCCAGGAGTACCAGAGGTCCGGGAAGCCGTGGAGGAACAGGACCGGCCTGCCATCGCCCAGAGTGACGTAGTGGATGTCGATCTCGCCGCTCTTCACGGCATGGTGCTCGACACGGTCCCACACGTCAGCGTTCGAATCGTCGCCGGCGGCGGCAAGCGGAACCAGCGCCGAGGCGAGCAGAAGCACGGCACACCGGGTCGCCCAACGCCGCAGCGCCCGGCCTGAAGTCCCGACCGGACCTCGGTTCTCGATCAGAGTCACGTCCGTTCTCCCTCCAGAGGTTGAATCGGCGATCGTAGCAGCGGAGCAGCAGCCGAACCATGATGGCGTGATCTGCGGCAGCCTGATCTGCGGCAGCCCGGGCAGAAGCCGCGCTCCATGCGACCGCGCGAGCGCCATGCATCCCGTCAGGGATCGTCGGCTTCTCTGCCTCTTCCGTCGCGTTCGATCTCCCGATCGGCGCCATCGTCCCGGTTGGCCGTTGCCATTTACGGGTTCGACTGGAGGTGACGCTGGCGAGGTGTCGTTGATCTCCGGATCGGGAGGGGGGCGGACACGCAATCCTCGTCATGCACACTCGTCCACTCGTCGGGCCGGACGGGCGCCTGACCGCTCTCGGGGCGACCGGAATGCTAGGCTGCCGCGATCGAGACCGTGGCGGGCATGATCGAAGAGACCGAAGCGCCGGACCACCGGCTCCAGCCGGCGCCAGCGCCATGCCGACGGCCGCCTCGACGGCCCCGTAACGACTGTCAACGACCAACCGGAGACCTCCCGAACCCATGAAGCAACAGCATCTCTGCCTGATCGCCGTCACGTTCGCCCTGGTCGCCTGCGCGGAACAGGACGGGCCTCTGCACCCTGGCGCCAACGACCACAGGACCCTGCAGGAGGCGTTGCTCGTCGCCGAGCCCGGCGCGGTCATCGAACTTGCCGCAGGCCGTTTCGAGCTTGACGCCACTCTCTCCCTGGACGTCGAGGGCGTGACGCTGCGCGGCCAGGGAATGGACGAGACGGTCCTGGACTTCGCCGACCAGGCGCCTGGCACCGGGGGCGAAGGCATTCTGGTGACGGCCGACGACTTCACGGTCGAGAGCCTCGCGGTCGAGAACACGCTCGGCGACGGCATCAAGGTCGAGGGCACCACCGGCGCCGCCTTCCGCAGCGTCCGGGTCGAGTGGACGAACGGACCGGACACCGGCAACGGCGCCTACGGCCTCTATCCGGTCCAGGTCACGAACGTGCTGATCGAGGACAGCCGCGTACGCGGCGCCTCGGACGCCGGCATCTACGTCGGCCAGTCCGCCAACGTCGTCGTCCGGCGCAACGAAGTGTGGGAGAACGTGGCCGGCATCGAGATCGAGAACACCACCGGCGCCGACGTCTACGAGAACAGAGCCCACGGCAACACCGGCGGCCTGCTCGTGTTCTCCCTGCCCGAACTTCCGGTCAAGGACGGCCGCGATGCGCGGGTCCACGACAACGACATTGTCGACAACAACCTGCCCAACTTCGGCAAGGAGGGGGCCATCGTCTCCACGATTCCCGCCGGCTCCGGCGTCATCGTCATGGCCAGCGACAACGTCGAACTGTTCGGCAACCGGATCCACAACAACCGGAACTCGAACCTGGCGGTGATCTCGTACCTGTCGACCGGGCGCACCTACAACGACCCCGGCTTCGACCCGTACACCGAAGGCGTGTACATCCACGACAACGAGTTCGTCGGCGGCGGCGACGGGCCCAACGGCGACTTCGCCGACGCGTTCGTCGCCCTGGCCGGAGGCACCTTCCCGGACATCGTGTGGGACGGCGTGGTGAATCCGAACAAGCTGGTCGACGGGGCGGTGCCGGACGAACTCCGTCTCTACGTCGAGAACAACGGCGACGCGGACTTCGTGAACCTCGACCTCGGCTCGGTGTTCGCGGGCGGCGAGCCGAACGTGACCACCGATCTCGGCCCGCACCGGGGCTCGCTGCCGGCGGTTCCCCAGCCGGTTGACCTCGGCGCCGCGACGGGCGCCGGCAGCCCCTGATGAGGGCGCTGCTCGCGGCGGCAGCCCTGTGCGCGGCCATCGGCTGTTCGGGCAGTGACTCTTCCGCCGGCAGCGATTCTCCCGACGGAAGGGGCCCCTTCGCCCGCTATCCGCAGACGCTGTCTGCCTGGGGCCTCTTCTCCGGCGAGGCGTCGGCCCTGGTCCCCGCCGCCGGCGCCGAACCCTACGATCTCAACACGCCCCTCTTCTCCGACCATGCGCTGAAGTTCCGCTTCGTCCGCCTGCCGGCAGGTCCCGACGGTGCGGTCGTACCCGCCCTGTACCGTGAAAGCGGGCCGTTCGAGTTCCCGGTCGGCACCGTGATCGCGAAGACCTTCGCCTACCCGGCCGACTTCCGCGCGGCGAACGAGAACCTGCGGCCGCTGGAGACCAGACTGCTCGTTCATGAACCCGGCGGCTGGGTCGGGCTGCCCTACATCTGGAACGAGGAGCGGACGGAGGCCGAACTCGCGATCGTCGGCGGGCCGCTCGACGCGAGCTGGATCGACAGCACCGGGGCGAGGATCGAACACACCTACCAGGTACCGAACGCGAATCAGTGCAAGACGTGTCACCGTACCGACGGCGAACACGTGCTGCCGATCGGCCCGCAGGCCGCGCAGTTGAACCGGCGTTTCGTCTACACCGGGGCCGACGGCGCCGCGTTCGAAGAGAACCAGCTCGACCGCTGGCGGCGCATCGGCTTCCTCGAAGGCGGGCCGCCGGCCGACGAGGCGCCCCGGGCGCCGGTCTGGAACGCGCCGGCGAGCGGCACCGTCGAGCGGCGCGCCCGCACCTGGCTGGACATCAACTGCGCCCACTGCCACAACCTGAAGGGCAGCGGACGCACGTCGGGGCTCGATCTCCGGGCCGAGCATGACGACCCGACCCGACTCGGCGTCTACAAGCACCCGGTGGCGGCGGGTCAGGGCACCGGCGACCGCATCTACGGCGTCGTGCCGGGCCGTCCGGACGACTCGATCCTGGTCTACCGGATCGAGTCGGTCCATCCCGGCGTGATGATGCCGGAGATCGGCCGCGGTCTGGTCGACACGGAAGCCGCCGCCCTGATCCGTGAGTGGATTCAGGCGATGGCGCCGCGAACCGAAGCCTGACCGACTTCTACTCCGCCAGGATCTGCCGCGTGCGGTGGAAGACCTCGTCCAGACCCACCGCGTCCGAGCCGTAGTAGCCGCGGATGCCGCCCGCGCGGTCCACGAGCGCCAGCCTCGTGGAATGCGCCACGTCGACCAGGCCGCCGGCCAGATCGAGCCGGTCGCCCATCGGCACGGCGAAGCCGTCGAGCACGACGCCGCGCATCTCCTCCTCGTCCCCTGTCACCAGACTCCACCGCTCGAGATCGAGACCACGGCTGCCGGCGTAGTCGCGCAGACGCTCGGGCGTGTCGTGTTCCGGATCGACCGAGAAGCTGACCAGCCGCACGCCCTCGACGCCCTCCTCCCGATAGCGGCGTTCCAGTCGGCTCACCGCGGCAGTCAGCCGCGGACAGACGGTCGCGCAGCGGGTAAACAGGAAGGACGCAACGTAGACATCGCCCGCCAGATCGGCGCTGCCAAAGGCCTCGCCGTCCTGGTCCACCAGCCGCCACTCGGGCAACTGCCGCAGAACCGGCGGCGGATCCGGCTCGATGCGGAGCAGGGGCCGCAGCGCCGGGATCAGCACCACACCGGCAAGCGCGGCCAGAAACCAGGGGTTCAACAGCCGGCGACGGCCTGGAATCTGCACCGGAATCTGCACTCGGTCAGACCTCTCGGGACCTCCTCCTGACTCGGGACCTCCTCCTGACACACTGCCACACTATCTTGACCCTCTCCCATCTCGACCCCTCTCCCATGAGTATGATCCGGCAGATTCGTGGATCAACGACATCGACAACGGACTGGTCGCGGCGTCGTGCTGCCTCCGGCTGTGGGCCGTGGCGGCCCTGGTCGGCGGCCAGGACGGGCCGGACGTACAGTCCATTCGCCCATTCGCCGCGCCGCCGAACACGGCCACGCCGACGTGCCGTCTCGGCGCTCGGGGTTGTCGGGATCCGCGTGAAGGGAGGCTCGCCGTGCAGCGACTGGCCGTTCTGATCCTGACCGTGCTGCTGGCCTTCGGCTGCGGCGCCGGCGACTCCGACTCTTCGGGCGCCTCCGCCGTGCCTGCCGGCGCCCCGAGTGACAGTGTCGGACCGCCAGCCGACCGTCAGGCGTTCTTCGGCGACCTTCACGTCCACACGAAGTACTCCTACGACGCCTTCGTGTTCGCGACCCGTGCCGGTCCGGACGAAGCCTACGAGTTCGCCAGGGGGAATCCGATCGAGCATCCGGCAGGCTTCGAGCTGAAGCTCGACCGGCCGCTGGATTTCCTGGGCGTCTCCGACCACGCGAACTACCTGGGCATGCTGCCGGCGATGCTGGACCCCGACCAGCCGGCCTACAACCATCCGGTGGCCGAGACGGTTCGAACGGCCGAGACCGTGACCGAGCGGCGGGGCATCTTCGCCGCCTTGCAGCCCTACGTGCGCTACATGAAGGACGCCGACCCGAGCATCCGCGGGCATCTCGACCGGAACGTCGTGCGATCTGCCTGGAGCGAGATCGCCGCGGCGGCGAATCGGCACTACGAGCCTGGCGTCTTCACGACCTTCATCGCCTACGAGTACACCTCGGCCGGCTCCGGAGGGGTCTACGAGAACCTGCATCGCAACGTCGTCTTCCGCGGCGCCGAGGCGCCGGAGATTCCTTTCTCGCGACTCGACTCCTACAACCCGGAGGACCTCTGGGGGCAGATGGACGAGTGGCGCGCCGACGGTTTCGACGCGATCGCGATCCCCCACAACACGAACGGCTCCGGCGGGCGCATGTTCGAGTACGAGTACTTCGAGGGCGGCGCGATCGATCAGGCGTACTCCGATCTCCGCCGCCGCAACGAGCCGATCGTCGAGATCACCCAGACCAAGGGCACGTCGGAGACCCATCCGACGCTGTCGCCCAACGACGAATGGGCGGCTTTCGAGATCATGCCCTACCGCGTCTCGACCAGCATCCCGAGCGAGCCGCCGGGCAGCTACGTTCGCGACGCCTACCGCCGCGGCCTCGAGATCGAGGCGGGCGGCGTGTCGAACCCCTACAAGCTCGGCGTGATCGGCTCGTCCGACACCCACGTCGCCGCCGGCTCGTTCGAGGAGGGGAACTACTGGGGCGCCTCGGGACTCATGCAGGCGACCGGCGAACAGCGCGGCTCGTTGCCCGGCGAACCCGCCGGAGCCGGAGCGAGCCTGCAGGAGCCGACCGCCGCCGCGCAGCCGATCGACGACGGCACCGGCCGCATCTACCCCTTCACGACCGCGATCACCAACGGCGCATCGGGCCTCGCCGGCGTCTGGGCCGACGAGAACACCCGCGAGTCGATCTTCGATGCCATGCGCCGCAAGGAGACCTTCGCCACCAGCGGCACCCGCATGAAGGTCCGCTTCTTCGGCGGCGTCGGACTGGCCGACCTCGACCTCGACGACCCGAACCTCGTCGCCAGGGCGTACGAGGCCGGCGTGCCGATGGGAGGGGACCTCACCGGGGACCACGGCGGCGAAGCCCCCGGCTTCCTCGTCTGGGCCATGCAGGACACGATGGCCGCGCCGCTCCAGCGCGTGCAGATCGTCAAGGGCTGGAAAGCGGGCGGCGAGACGGCCGAACGGGTCTACGACGTCGCCTGCTCGGACGGCCTGGAAGTGGATCCGGCCACCCACCGTTGCCCCGACAACGGCGCCGCGGTCGATCTTGGCGACTGCTCCACCAGCGCCGATCTAGGCGCCCGCGAGCTCAGGACCGTCTGGACCGACCCGGACTTCGACCCGGGACAGCGCGCCTTCTACTACGCCCGCGTCCTGGAGAACCCCACCTGCCGCTGGTCATCCTGGGACGCCATCCGAGCCGGTACGGCTCCCCGCCGGGATTTTCCGGCGACGATCCAGGAACGCGCCTGGTCGTCGCCGATCTGGTACACGCCGTAGCCCGACCCGCATGTTGACCGAGCGTCCCGATCCGGCTGGTCCGATGGTTGATCGGTCGACAGGCCGCGGCGGGGCGCGGGGCGCGCTGTCTCGCTGGATTCACGCTGCACGTCCACGTCCGATTCTCGCTGGACGGCGCTCACCTTTGACCGCCTCGATGGCACGCTGTACACTCCGCGCGATCTCGGAGGGGTGCGGGGCTTCACACCCTGCTTCGGGGCACGAAGTACGGGGCACGGAGTTTTGGCACAGATCTTCCCCAGGTGGACTCTCAAGGTACCGCTGTACGCGGCAGCCGCGCTGCCCATCGCGGGCGCGGCGGCAGTCGGCGCCGTCTGGTACTACTTCTCGCCCGAGTACACGGATGTCGGCTACCGCCCGGCGCAACCGGTGCCCTACAGCCACAAGCTGCACGTGGGCGAGTTCGGCCTCGATTGCCGCTACTGCCACTCCTCGGTCGAGGAGTCGGCGGTGTCGAACATTCCCCCGACCCAGGTGTGCATGAACTGCCACCACATCGCGGCGAGAGAGAGCGATCTCCTGGCGCCGCTCCACAAGAGTGCGGAGCAGGGGCGGCCGCTGCGCTGGGTCCGCGTCCACAACCTGCCCGACTACGCGTTCTTCAATCACAGCGTCCATGTCGGGGCCGGAGTCGGCTGCCGATCCTGTCACGGCCCCGTCCACGAGATGGAAGTGGTCGCCCAGGCGGAGCCCCTGAGCATGAGCTGGTGCCTCGACTGCCACCGTGATCCGGGGCCGCACCTGCGGCCGCTCGACGCGGTAACGGACATGGAGTGGACGCCCACGGGCGATCACGACGCCTTCGCCGAACGGGCAATCACCGAGCGTGCTCTGGCGCCGCCCGAGGACTGCACGGGGTGTCATCGATGAGCGCTGGCAACGGCCGTCTGTCGGCAGGATCGGCAAGAACGTACTGGCGCAGTCCGGAGCAGGCGCAGGGCAGCGCTCGGGCAGCCGAGTTCCTGCATCGCGAGTTCCCGCAGGGCGCATCGGAGGCGCCGCCGGAACTGCTCGGAGAAGGTCTCAGCCGGCGCAGCGTCCTCGCCATGCTCGGCTCCACGGCTTCTCTGGCCGGTCTGGTCGGCTGCGACGTCGTCCGGCGTCCGGTGGAACACATCGTCCCCTACGTCGATGCGCCGGAAGGCCTGGTTCCGGGTATTCCGCTGGCCTACGCCACCACGATGCCGTTCGGGAACCGGGCTCTCGGCGTGGTCATGACGAGCCATGACGGCAGGCCCACGAAGGTCGAGGGAAACGAGCTCCACCCGTCGTCCGGCGGCGCCTCGAGCGTCTGGGCGCAGTCCTCCATCCTCGACCTCTACGACCCGGACCGCTCCAGGACGGTGCGCTTCGGTGATCAAGTGTCGTCCTGGGACGATCTCGTCGCCGCGTGGACCGAGGGCGACCTCGCTCCTGCCGTCGACGGCGCCGGGCTGGCCATCCTCGCCGAACCGTCCTCCTCGCCGACCCTGCTGCGGCTCAGGTCGGCTCTGCTGGAACGCTATCCCCAGGCGCGCTGGGTGACCTGGCAACCGGTGAGCGACGAGAACGCCGACCGCGGTCTCGAATCGGCTGCCGGCGCGCGCTACCGCACCCTCTACCACCTGGACCGGACGCGGGTCCTGCTCACCCTGGACTCCGATCTCCTGAGTACGGAGGGCGACAGCGTCCGCAACCTGCGCGGCTACGCCAGGGCGCGGCGGACAAGCGACAGCGGCGCCTCGACGATGCTTCGCCACTATGCCGTCGACGGCGTCCACTCGCTCACTGCCGCCAACGCGGACCACCGGCTGCGAGTGCAGAGCGGCCGTGTCGCCGCCTTCGTGGCCCGGCTGGGACACGCCCTCGCCGCCCACGGTATCGACCTGCCGCTGGACGGCGGAGCGCCTGCGCCGGACGTCGACGAAGCCTGGGTGCAGGCGGCGGCGGCGGATCTGGTCGGTCACCGGGGCAGCGGCCTGATCGTCGCGGGAGATCGCCAGCCTACGGAGGTCCATGCCGCCGTCCACGCCCTGAATTCGGCGCTCGGCAACGTCGGCGCGACTATGACCTGCCACCAGACGCCGGACAGCGGCAGCTCGAGCGACGCCGATCTGGCAGCCCTGACCGCCGCACTGAACGAAGGCGCCGTCGACCGACTGCTGATTCTGGGAGCGAACCCGGTCTACAGCGCTCCCGCCGACCTCGACTTCGCCGCCGCGCTCGAGAAACTGAACAACGGCGGCGCGCTCATCCACGTCGGCACTCATCGCGACGAGACGAGCCGGTTCGCGCGTTGGCATGTGCCGCTCGCCCACTACCTCGAGAGCTGGGGCGACGCGCGCGCCACCGACGGCACGGCCAGCGTGGTGCAGCCTCTGATCGAGCCCCTCCACGGCGCCCGCAGCGCGATCGAGGTTCTGGCCCTGGCGGCCCTGGGCGAATCGCGCGACGGTCGCGACCTGGTCCGGGAGACCTGGTCCGGGATCTTCGGATTGCCGCTCGAAGACGGCGCGAAGGCGGAGTCCGCTGTCGAGGCAGATGTGGAGGCAGTCGACGAAACCGCGGTCGAAGAGGGCAGCGAGGAAGCGGACACCCCGCCCGAGGAAGCGGACGCCCCGCCCGTCGACCCCATGTCCCTGCCCGTTCCCGTCGCGCTCTCCGAGTTCGAGATCGCCTGGCGGCGGGTGCTTCACGACGGCGTGCAGGAAGCCAGCGCCGCACCCGCGGCAGAGCTGGCCGCCGTCGCCCCCGAAGACTGCGCCGCCGCCGTCCGGAGCGCGGGAAACGCAGCCAGGCCGCTCGCCGAAGGCGACGAGCTGGAGGTCGTGTTCCGCTGCTCGGCGGCCCTTCACGACGGACGCTTCGCCAACAACGGCTGGCTTCAGGAACTCCCGGACCCGATCAACAAGCTGACCTGGGACAACGCGGCCCTGATCAGCCCGGCCACGGCGAGCGCGCTCGGCCTCGAGAACGAGGATCTGGTCACTGTCGCCTGCGGCGAGCGCGAGCTCGAACTGCCGGTGTGGCAGGTGCCAGGTCAGGCCGACCACAGCGTGACGATCGATCTCGGCTACGGCCGCGACTTCGGCGGCCGGATTGCCAGCGCCGTGAACGACGCGGATCACACTCCCGGCAGGAACGCCTACCTGCTGCGCACCTCGGACGCGCTCCACGTCGGCCGTTGCACGTTGCGGGCGAGCGGCGGTTCCTATCCCCTGGCGCAGACCCAGGAGCACCACTCGATGGAAGGCAGGCCCCTGATCAGGGAAGCCGATCTCGACTACTTCGAGGCGCATCCCGACTTCGCCACGGCTCACAGCGAGAAGCCTCACGAGAACTCCATGTGGGACGAGTGGACCTACCGCGACTCGCCCCAGTGGGGCATGACGATCGATCTGAACGCCTGCGTGGGTTGCAACGCCTGCGTCGTCGCCTGCCAGAGCGAGAACAACGTCCCCATCGTCGGCAAGGACCAGGTCATGGAAGGCCGGGAAATGCACTGGCTGCGCATCGACCGGTACTTCTCCTCGGAAGGCGAGTCGGACGGCCTCGTCGACCCGTTCCCCCACGATCCGCAGACGAACTTCCAGCCGGTTCCCTGCATGCAGTGCGAGAACGCGCCCTGCGAGCAGGTCTGCCCCGTCGCCGCCACCGTCCACGACGACGAGGGGCTGAACGCGATGGTCTACAACCGCTGCATCGGCACCCGCTACTGCTCGAACAACTGCCCGTACAAGGTGCGGCGATTCAACTACTTCAACTTCACCAAGGACACCCCCGAAGTGATGAAACTGGGCAAGAACCCGGACGTCACGATCCGTTCTCGCGGGGTCATGGAGAAGTGCACCTACTGCGTGCAGCGGATCAGCCGCGCCAAGGTCGACGCCAGGCAGGACGGCCGGCCTCTGGCCGACGGCGACGTGGTCACGGCCTGCCAGCAGGCCTGTCCCGCCGACGCGATCCGCTTCGGCGACATCACGGACGCCGCGAGTCAGGTCGTCGAGGCGAAGTCGAGCCCCCGCAACTACAACCTGCTCGACGATCTGCACACGAAGCCGCGGACCACGTACCTGGCAAAGATCCGCCATCCGAACCGCGAGATCACTCCCGCCGCGGCACCCGTCGAAGACCACGGCACCGAAGGCGGCGGCCACGGCGCCGTCGAGGACGCTCATTGATGCGCAGGACGACGAGATCCCGGCGCGCTGCCATGCGTACCGCCATGCGATCCCGGACCGGCATGCGATCCCGGGACGGGCATCGGCGTCTCGCGGGCGCCGCCCTCGGCGCCGCTGTGCTGCTGGCTGGCTGTCGGGGCATGCCCTCGCCGTACCCGCCGATCCACCTGAATCCGAACATGGACTACCAGGAGCGCTACGATCCGCAGGAGGCGAGTGCCTTCTTCTACGACGGAATGGCGATGCGTCAGCCGGTCGCCGGCACCGTGGCGCGCGGGCAGCTCGACATCGACCACCGCCTGCTGTTCGGCCGCGACGACGAGGGCCATTTTCTGGAGGCCTCGCCGATCCCGGTCACCGACGACCTGACAGTCCGCGGACAGAGCCGCTACACGATCTACTGCCAGCCCTGCCACGACGAGCGCGGCACCGGCCAGGGCATCCTGTTCGAACGGGCCGACACTCCGACCGCCTCGCTCCACGACGAACTGCGCGTCGGCTACAGCGACGGCCGCCTCTACGACATCATCACGAACGGTTCCGGGCTGATGGCAGGCTACCGCTACCCCTTGGGGGTCGAGGACCGCTGGGCGATCGTCGCCTGGGTCCGCGAGCTGCAGGAAGAACGCCGGACGATGCAGGCGGAGCGGGAAGCCCGCCAGTAGCGCCACGGGAGCGGAGAGCCAGTGAACAGAAGCAGGATCCTCTTCGGCATCGGCGTTCTCGCCTTCGTGGCGGTGATCGCCACGGTTCGCCTGGGCGGTTTCCTGGTGGACAGCGAGTATCGCCAGCCGGAGCGCCAGGCCGCGGCCGAGGAAGCCTTGGGCATGGCCGAGATGACGCCGCGGCAGCAAGGCATCGCCGACGAGCAGGCGGCGGACGAGGCGGAGGCGAGGGCCCGGCCGTACGAAGAGGCCGAGTACCGCACGGTTCCGTTTGTCGGCAGCCGGGTCACCGTGTGGGTGCTGGCACAGCTTCACCTGCTCTTCGCCGCCTTCGTCCTCGCGGTGCCCATGTTCGCCTTCATCATCGAGTTCATCGGCTACGTGAAGAAGGAAGAGCGCTACGACAAGCTGGCGTACGAGTTCACCAAGCTGCTCTCCGTGTCGTTCTCGATGACCGCCACCTTCGGGGCGTTCCTGACCTTCGGGCTGATCATCCTGTACCCGAAGTTCACGAACTACCTGATGCACATCTTCTCGCCGACGTTCCTGCCCTACGTGCTGCTGTTCTTCCTGGAGGCGCTGTTCCTCTACAGCTACTACTACGGCTGGGGCAGGTTCGGGCCGAAGATGCACCTCTTCCTCGGCTTCATGCTGAACCTGGTCGGCACCGCGATCATGTTCATCGCCAACGCCTGGCTGACCTTCATGATGTCTCCCGGAAAGCGGGAGGACGTGGACGGCGACGGGATCCCGGACTTCGTCTCGGCCGTGTCGGAAAGCGGTGCGCTCCTGAGCCTCCGGGACGCCTTCTTCAACTTCACCTGGATGCCGATCAACATCCACCGGATCATCGCCAACGTCGCCTTCGGCGGCTCGATCGCAGCCGCCTACGCCGCCTTCCGCTACCTCCAGGCCAGGACCGACGAGGAGAAGGCCCACTTCGACTGGATGGGTTACATCGGCAACTTCGTCGCCATCATCGCCTTCCTGCCGCTGCCCTTCGCCGGCTACTACCTGGCAAGCGAGATCTACGCTTTCAGCCAGACCCTGGGCATCCAGATGATGGGCGGCACCTTCTCCTGGCTGTTCGTCATCCAGGCAGCGCTGATCGGCAATCTGTTCCTGGGCGCGAACTACTACCTGTGGCTGGGGATGGGACGGATCGAAGGCACGGCCCACTTCCAGAAGTTCATCAAGTGGCTGCTGATCGCGATCGCTCTCTGTTTCGCGGTCTGGGCGACGCCGCGCTACGCGATCGCGTCCGTGTCCGAGATCGCCGCGATGGGCGGTGCCAGCCACCCGCAGCTCTCCTACCTGGGGCAGATGTCGGCCAAGAACACGGCGGTCAACATCCTGATCCTCTCGACCTACATGAGCTTCCTGCTCTACCGGCGAACCGGCAAGCAGTCGACCCACCCCCACAGGAAACTCCTGAGCCGCGCCCAGGTCCTGGTCTTCGCCGCAACCGCTTCGCTGGTCATCTTCTACGGCGTCTACGGGTACTTCGTGGACGCTGCCACGCGCATCCGATTCGCGATACCCCAGGTCTACTCCGTGCTCGCGGCGATGGTCGTGATCACGATCATCGACCTGCCCCTGTACCGGAACGCCCGGCAGCCAGGCGAAACGCAGTGGGGCAGGATCCCCGCGATCTCGCAGTACGCGCTGATCTTCATCGCGCTCAGCTTCACCTGGCTGATGGGGCTGATGGGCTACGTGCGTTCGGGCCTGCGCCAGGAGTGGCACGTCTACGGCGTGGTCCTCGACACGTCGCCCGACGCCTACACGCCCACCCTCGGCTTCGCCACCCAGGTCGTCTCCGTGACCGTGCTCATCTTCTTCGGTCTGATCGGCGTCGTCTTCTGGCTCAGCAGTCTCAGCGGCAAGAAGGCCTTCGAGCCGAAAGCGGCTGCCGGGATCGAGAGGGGGCAGGCGGCATGAAGCTCCAGGTCCCGATGCCGCTCAAGATGGTCGGCGTGGTGCTGGGCACCACGGCCTTCTACATGTACCTCGGCCAGATCGTGCCCCAGAAGGAGGAGCATCCCCCGCCGCCGGTCCTGATCAGCTCGGAGATGACGACCGAGGACCTGATCGAGGTCGGCCTCGAACTCGTCAATGGCAGGGGTATCTGCATGAACTGTCACAACGACGTCCGCGCGCCGGTCTTCGACGGCATCGGCTCGCGCGCCGGTACCCGCATCGAGGGAGTTTCCGACCTCGAGTACCTGGCGCAGTCCCTGTACGATCCGGACGCCTTCGTCGTTCCCGGTTACGCCAAGGGAATGCAGAAGATGAACGAACCGCCGATCAGCTTCTCGGACGATGAAATGAAGGCGGTCATCGCCTGGCTGCAGAGTCAGGGCGGCACGCCGACCGTTACCCTGGACACCGATCTGGGCTACTGATCCGAACGTCGGAACTCCTGGATTCCCGAGATCGTGAGGAACAACAGTCGGAACGTCCCTGTTCTGCATGGCGGCGCCTCCCGAAGAGGCCGGCCGCCCATCCCCAACCGCCATCTGAACGCCATCTGAACTGTCGGAACAGATCATGGACGGATTCAACCTGCCGCTTCTTCTCGCCCTGGCCGCGGCCGCCGGCGTACTGGTCTGGCGCCGCGCCAGCACCCTGAGCTGGCTGCTCTTCACCTGGGTTGCGCTGTGGACCTTCTTCAAGTTCGGCTTCGCCGTGCCGATCCCGCAGTCGGTGGCGACCATCTACCTGGGAATCACGACCCTGGCGCTCGTCTGCTACGCCTCCTCGAGCCCCCAGCGGCTGGCCGAGGTCACCTCGCCGATCGTGCGCCTGATCCGCGAGCCCCGCTACAGGCTTCCGCTCGCCGCACTTCTCGTCGCTCTGCCGGCACTGGCCGCCTACAACGTCCATGCGGACATGAACGCCCCCCTCGAGGCGCCCGGCTTCGGACGAGAGGTGCATCCATCCCCGCCGGCGACGATCACCGTGCACGGCGAGACACTCGACATGGCGACCGCGGACAATCCGTACGCCCATCTCCACGAAGATGACCCGGAAGCCTGGGAGGAACACCTGGAGAACGGCCGCCGCGTCTACTACGAGAACTGCTTCTGGTGCCATGGGGACGGCATGGGCGGCGACGGCATGTTTGCCCACGGCCTGAACCCGGTGCCGAGCAACTTCAACGACAGCGGCACGCTGCCGATCCTGCAGTCGTCCTTCGTCCATTGGCGGATCGCCCTGGGCGGTCCAGGGCTTCCAGCAGGCGGCACGCCCTGGGACAGCGCCATGCCGGCCTGGGAGAAGTTCCTCACCACCGAGGAGATGTGGGACGTCAACCTGTTCATCTACGACTTCAACAGCTTCGAGCCGCGCGCGCTGGGGCAGCACTGATGACCCGCCGGCACGGCATCCCCACCATTCCCGGCCCTGTCGGAGCGGTCGCGGTCGCTGCCGCCGTCCTGGTTTCGGCGCCGCTCACGGCCCAGGTCGATCTCGGCACGGAAGAGCAGCGAGCCGCCGGCAAGGTCGTCTACGACAAGTACTGCGGCCAGTGCCATGGCGACAACGGCGACGGCAACGGCTACGCCACCCTTCGGGTCAAGCCGAAACCGCGAGACTTCACTACCGGCAAGTACAAGTTCCGCACCACGCCGAACGGCATGCTGCCCACGGATGATGACCTGCGCCGAGTGATCGAGATCGGCCTTCCCTACACTTCGATGCCGGGCTGGCCGAACCTGACGAGCGCGGAGATCCAGAACGTCATCTACTACATCAAGACCTTCTCGCCCGACTTCGAGAATCCCGACCGCCACGGCGAGCCCATCGAGATTCCGCCGCCGGAAGAGTCGACCGAGGAGTCGATCGCCAGGGGCAGGGTGGTCTACGAAGAACAGGGCTGCGACGCCTGCCACGGCGAGGTTGGCCGCGGCGACGGTTCATCGGCGCCGACCCTGGTCAACGACAAGGGCGACCCGATCAAGGTCGCCGACCTGACGCAGCGCTGGACCTACCGCGGCGGGCCGACGAAGGAGGACATCTACCGCACGTTCTCCACCGGTCTGAACGGTACGCCGATGCCCTCCTACGCGGACTCGCTCGAGGTCGAGGACCGCTGGCACCTGGTGAACTACGTCTACTCCCTGGGCGACGGCGACGACCCGGACTACGGCACCCTGATCACGGCGGTCTACTCGGAGGAGGCGCTCGATCTGCAGGACGGGGAAGCGCTGGACGCCCTGTTCGCGGCTGCGCCGATGACCCGTTTCCCCCTGGTCGGGCAGATCACCGAGCCGGGGCGGAACTTCTACCCCTCGGTCACCTCGATCGAGGCTCAGGCGGTCTACAACCGGGACGAGATCGCGTTCCGGGTCCGCTGGCACGATCTGCGCGCCGACACCACGGGGCGGAACCACCCGGGCCTGGAAGTGCCCATGTGGGACGAGGACAACGGACTGGTCGGCGCCGACGGCGAGGACGACGACACAGATGACTTCTTCGGCGGCGAGACGGCGGATGACAGCGCGGACGACTTCTTCGGCGACGGCGGCGAGGACGACTTCTTCAGCAGCGGCAGCGACGATTTCTTCGGCGGCGGCGAGGACGATTTCTTCGGCGGCGGCGAGGACGATTTCTTCGGCGGCGGAGATTCCGGCAGCGGCGGCGGCGAGTTCTCGGACGCGGTAGCGCTTCAGTTTCCCATTTCGCTCGCCGAGGCCGGATCCCCTCTCAAGCCGTACTTCCTGTTCGGTGATCCCCGGAACCCGGTCGACCTGTGGTTCGTCAACCTGACCTACGGCGTCGCAGACACCTTCCGCGGCCGCGGCAGCGACCAGCTGGAGCCCACCGAGGCCGACATCGTCGAAGCCGTGACCTCGTACGACCAGGGCGAGTGGACGGTGACGTACAAGCGGCGCCGCGCGTCGCGCGCCGGAGTCAGCTTCGCCGAGCAGCAGTACACGCCGATCGCCTTCAGCGTGTGGGACGGCTTCAACCGGGAACGCGGCAACAAGCGCGCCCTGTCGTCCTGGTTCTACGTCTACACCGCGCCGCGTGTCGAGCAGGCAGCAACCATTCCGGTGCTGCGCGCCGCCTTCCTCGTGCTCGTGATCGAATTGCTCGTCGTGTTCCTGGTCCGCCGCCGCTCGCGTCGGAATGAGGCCCGCGCAGGCGCCCCCGGCGACGCCGTCACGGCGACCGAGGCCCCCGCCGTCTGACCGGTTTCCATACAGGCAGCGACCGCTCCATCTCTCGGAACACCTCTCCGCAACTCAAGAGACACCACCATGTACAAGACGATCTACGTTCCCGTCGACAACTCGGACTACTCGAACCAGGCGATCGCCTCCGCGGTCGAACTGGGCCGACGCTTCGACTCCACGATGGTCGGCTGCCACGTCTACGCGGCCAGCATGCACGACTACCGGTTCAAGCAGATGGAGTACACCCTGCCCGACGAGTACCTCGAGGAAACCGAGCTCGACCGCCAGAGGAAGATCCACGACTCCCTGATCACGATGGGCCTGGAGCTCATCTCGGAGAGCTACCTCGAGCCGATGAAGGCCGTCTGCGATGACGCCGGCCTCGAGTTCGAGCCGAAGATGATGGACGGCAAGCATCACGTCGAGATCGTCCGCGACATCCGCGAGTCGGGCTACGACCTGACCGTGCTCGGCGTGATGGGCATCGGCCGCGTTCGCGACACGCAGATCGGCTCCGTCTGCGAACGAGTCGCCCGCACCGCCGACAGGGACGTGCTGGTGATCAAGCGGCTGCCCGCAACCGCCGGAGCGACAAACGGCAACGGCAACGGCAATGGCGCCGAGGCCGACTCCCGCGACACGATCCTGGTCGGAGTCGACGGCTCGCCCCAGTCCTTCGGCGCGCTGATGACGGCGATCGACCTGGCGAAGACGTTCGGCAAGAAGGTCGAGGCGATCTCGGTCTACGACCCGTACCTGCACTACTCTGTGTTCAAGGGCGTGGTCAACGTGCTGACCGAGCGGGCCGCGAAGATCTTCCGTTTCGAGGAGCAGAACCAGCTCCACGAGGAGATCATCGACACTGGTCTGGCACAGATCTACCAGTCGCATCTCGATGTCGCGGAGACGATGGCGTCGGAAGTCGACGTCGAACTGACGAAGACCCTTCTCGACGGCAAGGCGTTCCAGAAGGTCCTCGATCACGCGCGGAAGACGGACCCCTGGATGCTGGTCATCGGCCGCGTCGGCGTGCACAGCGACGAGAGCGAGACCGGCCTCGGCAGCAACGCCGAGAACCTCCTGCGCTCCTGCCCCTGCGACATTCTGCTGACCACCCGCCTCGAGTACCCGGAACTCGACGTCAAGGCCGAGGAGAGCATCCGCTGGACGCCGGAGGCCGAGGAACGCTTCGAGCGCGTACCGGAACAGGTGCGCGGCATCGCCCGCACCGCCCTCTACCGGCTGGCGGTCGAGCAGGGTCACAGCGTGATCTCGAGCGACGTCCTCGACGAGGCAATGGACCGCTACATGCCGAAATACACCGCTCGCGAGACCGAAGCGCTCGCCGAGCAGGTCGCCCTGCAGCTTGCGCGCAGCCGGCCAACCTTCATCTGCCGCAAGTGCGGCGTGACGTCGGCCGAGCCCGATCCCGTCCGCTGCGGCGTCTGCGGCAGCGAGTCCTTCGAGGAGATCACGGAGGAGATGCTGGACCGGATCGCCGAGATGGAGGGAGGTCTCGAGGTCGAGACGACCTATGACGGGCGCAAGCTGAAGTGGACTGCGGACGCCCGCCTGGCCCTCAGGACGATCGAGGACGCCTACCGGCGGCGGCGCGCCAAGGCGCGGATCGAGAAGAAGGCGCGGATGAGCAAGCTGCCCACCGTCACCTTCGAGTTCGCGCGCACGTTGATCGAAGACGAGACCGGCGAACCGGTGACGCTCGAGATCCGCGAGCAGGCGGCCGACACGAACGGCCACGGCGCGTCCGAACCGGAGTCCGGGCAGCGCAAGCTCGTCGCCCGTGACGAGGACCGCGTCCCTCTGCTCTCGACCTGGGACTGGTCTGCCGACGCCATCTCGCGCATTCTCCGCGTTCCCGCCGGATTCATGCGCGACCGCACCCAGGAGCGCGTCGAGCTGGTGGCCAGGGAGAAGCACGTCTCGGAGATCGGGATCAGGACGGTCGAGGAGGGCATCGCACTGGGCCGCGAGCTGATGGAGCAGATGATCGCCGCCTACGAGATCGACAAGGGCGAAGGAACCCGGGCGACGGCGGTCGCCGAAGCCGAAACGAAGGCTGCGACCGCCGCCGGCAGATGCCCCTTCTCCGCTCTCGCCGAAGCCGGCGCGAGCGAAGCGCAGGTCAGGGCAGCGAAGGACGCGAAGGCCGGCGCCTACCTGAACGAGGTCGGCCTGATGTCGGCACTCGACAGGAAGCGCAAGGCCGACGAACCGGAAGCGTGAGTTCCTCGTCGTCATGCGCCTCGGCCGCGATCCGTGGACCGAACGCGGCGGCGATCTTCAGGCCGGACGATCAGCCCGCCTGACAGCTTGCGAACACCTGCCGCCAGTGCGATCTTCCACGGCTGGAAGATCGTCGGTGTCGCCTTTCTGGCGCTGTTCGTCTCCGTCGGTTTCGGCTTCTACTCGTTCAGCGCCTTCTTCGTCGCCCTGACCTCGGAGTTCGGTGGCGGCCGGGTCGGAGTCGGCATCGGCGTCGCCTTGTTCGGCGTGACGAACGGCCTGGTTGCGCCGTTCCTGGGCCATGTCCTGGACCAGGGACACGCAAGGCGCATCATGACGGCCGGCACCTGGCTGCTGGCGCTCGGTCTGCTCCTGACGGCGACCGTCAGGAATCTGCTCCAGTTCTACCTGGTCCTCGGCACTTTCCTGGCCTTGGGGGCGGCGCTGATCGGTGGCGTGACCGCCTCCACCCTGGTCGCCAACTGGTTCGTACGCCAACGCGCCATGGCGCTCGGCATCGCCACGATGGGCATCTCCCTCTCGGGCGTCGCAATGGCTCCCGTGGCCACACGCCTGATCGACCTGATCGGCTGGCGGGGCACCTTCGTGCTCTTTGGGGCGCTGACTCTTCTCGTCGTCTTGCCGGCGGTACGCCGCTGGGTCGTCGACCGCCCCGAGGACGTCGGCCTGCACCCCGACGGCGCAGCGACCTCCCTGGCCGGAGACTGGACGTCGGCGCCCGCGGCCCGTGAGGGGCCGGCCGGCGCCGAACCCGCCGCGCCCATCCGGGCGGACGACGGCCGCCCGCCGAGGCGACGGCGCCTGGACTGGCTGGAACCCCTCGGGAAGCGCAACTTCTGGGTCATCGCCGCCGTCGTGTCGATGTGCTTCTGCGCCAACTCGGCCATCCTGACCCACATCATCGCCCACGCGCTCGACCTGGGATTCGCGTCCGTCAGGGCCGCCTTCAGCCTCTCGGTCATCGCGGCCATGGGCGTACTGGGCAAGGTCGTTTTCGGCTGGATCGGCGACCGCCTCGGCAGTCGCGGCGCCCTGTCGCTGGCGATTGGTCTGATGGCTACCGGTACGGCTTCCCTGCTCCGGGCCGAAAGCCATCTCGCACTGCTCGCAGCCGTTGCCGTCTTCGGTCTCGGCATGGGCGGCATCATGCCGCTATGGGGAACCCTGATCGGCGCCTGCTTCGGACGCCGCTCCTTCGGCCGCGTCATGGGCCTGATGAGCCCCGTGCTGCTGCCGATTCAGGTGCCTGGCGTCCCTTTCGCGGGCTACGTCCACGATCGTTTCCAGAGCTACGACCTGGCCTTCACCACATTCGTCGGGCTGTACCTCCTGTCCATGCTGATCCTCAGGCTTCTGCGGGTACCGGAGCAGCAGCCGGGAGAATCGGAGACCGTTCCTGCGGCCCTCGGCACGGCGACGGCGCCGCAGATGGAATAGCGCCTTGTCCGTGGATTAGCACCGGTGTCCGCATACCGTTTCTGCCGCTCCGACGACGTTCCCCTGCTCGTCGAGGCATTCCATCGCTGCAACGTGGGGCCCGGCGCCGTTCCGTGGCAACTCACGGTCAACCACATGAAGCGGCTCTCCAGGGAAGTCGATCTCTGGACCAGCAGCTGCATGGTCGCGCTCGCCGGATCCGATCCGGTCGGCGTGCTCATCGCAGCGAAGAGAGAGCCCACGGCCAACCTCGTTCTTCACGTCGCCATCCATCCCGAACACCGCCGCCAGGGGCATGGCCGCCACATGATGGCCTCGCTCAGCCGGAAGATGGCGATCCTGGAGCCCACCCGCATGCTCGCCGAAGTTCCGACGGAAGCCGTTGCCCCCCGCCGCTTCCTGGAGGCCTGCGGCTTCACGGCAGGGGAGACCCTGACCGACTTCGTCCATGCGGGCGCACGCCGCCGCGCCGGGCCCTTTCTCGACCTGGTGGGAACGGTGGATCCCGCAGAGATCACCGCCAGCGACGAGTTCGCCGGCGCCTCGGAAAGCGACCTTTGCTGGCAGCGGGCGGCCCGGACGGTCCGCAACCTGCGCCAGCGCGCGCTGGGCATCGGCATCGCGACCGACCGGGGCTTCGAGGCCTTTCTTCTCTACCGCTCCCCCCGGGACGCCGACGACCCCCTGCCGTTCCTTGCCCGTCCACAGGGTTTCCCGCCTGGCGGCGGCCCGCCCGCCGACTCCGCACCCTGCGAGATCCTCGCGATGGGCGGCAGGCGGCCGGTGCCCGCGCTGGTAAGCCCCCTCCTCGCCCACGCCGCCCGGGAGTCCGGGCGCCCCCTCTACCTGCCACGCGTACACCCTTCCGAACCGCTGGCGGACCGCCTGGAAGACCATGGCTTCCGGCCGACGCGGCAGACCCTTCGGTACGAGAGCGACGCGGCGCGGTCGTGACCGTCGCGACTGCTACGCTGCCTTTCCATGTCCGCCCGCCCGATCTCCGCAGGCCTTCGGCAAGGGAGCCGGCGGCATCGCGCGAGCTGCCCCCGTCGCGCAGCCGACGTTCTTGAACGCATCCGCCGGACATGAAGACCTACTTCGACCTCGCGGGCGACGGCGGTTCCGACGTTCTCGGGCAGGTTCTGCAGCAGCGGGAGCGCATCGACGAGGCGATGGCCGGCATCGATCGCGTCGTCGCCGTCGGTTCCGGCAAGGGAGGTGTCGGCAAGAGCACCCTGACCATGCAGCTCGCCCTGGCACTCGAGCGGGCGGGGCGTCGCTGCGCGATTCTCGACGCCGATCTGAACGGACCCTGCCAGGCCCGTCTGGCCGGGCTGGAACAGGTCCCGCTTCTGCCTGGTGAGCGGGGCATGACCCTGCCCCGCACACGTCGCGGTCTGGGCGTCGTGTCGTTGGGTTCGCTGGTGCCCGAGTCGGCCCACCTCGCGTTCGAGAGCGTGGCGACGGGCGACTCCCACGTCTGGCGGGCGACCCGGGAGTTCAACCTGTTCCAGCAGTTGCTCGGCCTGGTCGAATGGGGTCGTCTCGACTTTCTGCTCGTCGACCTGCCGCCGGGCGCCGAACGCACGCTGCAGTACGCCGAGGCGCTGGGGCCGACCGCGCGGTTCGTGCTCGTCACGATTCCAGCCGCGCTGGCCCGCGGCGTCGTCGCACGCTCGGCGGCTGCGCTCGACACGACGCCGAACGAGGTACTGGGCTACATCGAGAACATGAGCGGCTACTACTGCGGGAGGTGTGACGGGGTCCGTCCCCTGTTCGACGGCGCGGCCGGTGGAGCGCCCGAACTTGGACTGCCCTGCCTGGCCACGATACCGTTCGACCCGCGTCTGGCAACGGCCTCCGACGCCGGCGAAGCGGATCTGCCCCCGGGACCGGTCACGCGCGCGGTCGACGCGGCCGCCGCGCGGCTTGTTCGTTGCGTCGGCCGGAAGCCGATCCCGACCGACTGATCCCGACCGACAGAGATCGAAGATGAAGTTCCTCTGCGTACCCTGCGACGAGCAGATGAAGCTGAAGCATGCGCTGGGACCCCACGGCGGTTCCGTCGCCCTGGTCTACTCCTGCCCCGCCTGTTCGGCCGAGATGGCGATGATGACGAATCCGCACGAGACCCAGGTGGTTGGATCGCTGGGCGTACGGATCGGCCCCGAATCGGGTGCCGATGCCGCGGCGGCGTCATCGAAGTGTCCCTTCACCGGCATGCTGGCCGAGATGGGCATGTCGACTGCCGCGAATGCTGTGGGCGCGGCTGGTGTCTCGACGGCTTCGCCGGCCGCGACGGTCGCAGCGGCTCCCCCAATCGATGGCGGTGCGGGCGGCATCGCGAGAGACGGCGTATCCGGGGCGATCCCGGGGGGAATCGCGGAGACCGTCCCGAGCGGCATCCGCTGGACTGACGAAGCACGCGAGCGGCTGGCGAACATTCCCGACATCGTGCGCACTTCGGCGGTTGCAGGCATCGAGAAGTTCGCTCTCGACCATGGCTACGACGAGGTCGACGCGGCGGTCCTGGAGCGTGCCCGCTCCTTCTTCGGCATCGCCTGAGCCTTTGCGGCAGGACATCGCGCACGAAGCTCCAGCCATGACCTTGTCACCCCTCGAGCGGCCCACGAATCTCACGCCGGCCGCTTTCGCGCGCCCCTACGTCATCTCCTGGAACCTGACGTACCGCTGCAACCTGGCCTGCGAGCACTGCTACCTGGACGCCGGCGGCAAGCCGCTGGTCGAGACCGCCAACTTCGCCGATCGCTCGGAACTCTCCACCGACGAGTGCCGGAAGGTGATCGACGACATCTGCGACTTCGCGCCCGAAGCCCTGGTCATCCTCACCGGCGGCGAGCCGCTGCTGCGGCGCGACATCCTCGACATCGTCCGCTACGCCGCGAGGCGGGAGCTGTGGGTCGTGGTGGGCAGCAACGGCGTCCGGATCACGGAGAACCTGGCCCGCATCCTGGCCGACGAGGGAGTCCGCGGCCTGGCCCTGTCGCTCGACGCACTCGACGCGTCGGTACACGACGGCTTCCGCCGCGTACGGGGCGCCTGGCAGAACACGGTCGATGGCGCCGGACACCTCGCCGCCGCCGGTCTTCCGTTCATCATCCAGACCACAGCCGGGGCGCACAACCGCGGGGAACTCGAGGAGATCGCGGAGTTCGCATACACCGAACTCCAGGCCCGGGTCTGGAACCTCTACTTCCTGGTGCCCACGGGCCGCGGCCAGTTCGTGTCCGACCTTGCACCGGCAGACTACGACGATGTCCTCGCCTCCCTGGAGCAGATTCAGCGCAAGTACCGCGGCCGCATGGTGGTCAACGCGAAGTGCGCGCCCCACCACGTCCGTCAACTGCTGGCCGGCGATCCCGATTCGCCCTTCCTCAAGGCCTTCGACGGCGGCGCGGGCGGCTGCCCGGCCGGAACCCACTACATGGGGATCCGCCCCAACGGCGACGTCACCCCGTGCCCGTACCTGCCGGTCTTCGGCGGCAACCTGAAGCGCTCGACGCTGTCCGCGGTCTGGAACGACTCCGGGCTGTTCCAGGACATTCGACGCCGCAAGGACCTGGGCGGCCGCTGCGGCGCCTGCGAACTCCAGTCGGTCTGCGGAGGCTGCCGTGCGCGCGCATACGGCATGACGGGCGATCTGATGGCCGAAGATCCGCTGTGCACTCACGACCCCGGGACCTTCTCGCCACGGCAACTCGAGGCACTCGGGGACCGAACCGGGCTCGCGTCGCTTTCGCGGTACGGCGAGGACAGCTCGACCAGTATCGCCTGGGAACCCGAGGCACGAGCGCGAATGAAGCGGGTGCCCGCCTTCGTCCGCGGCATGGTCGTCCGCTCCGTGGAGACGCACTGCCGCAAGAACGGCATTGCGACCGTCACCGTGGAGGAACTCGACGCGATCCGGGCCCGGATGCCAACGCCCAAGGTCTTCGGCGGACCGTCCTGACCCCGCCAGGCGCCGCCGAACCCGCCGAGACTCCGTGCCCGGCCCCGGCCTCACCTCACCGCGGCGCTGCGCCGCATGACTCGCGCCGCATGACTCGCTCCGTGCCGCCATGCGGCGCAGGCTCCTGACCTGTGGCCAGCTCGGCGCGGCGCCCGCTGCCCCGCTCCTACACGCACGTTCCACGCACGATCCTGTGGCTGGTCCCGGGCGGCGAGATCGAACGCGGCGGCCGCCTGGCGCCGGTCGAGCCCTTCTACCTCGGCAAGTGGCCCGTCACGAACGAGCAGTTCGAGGCCTTCGCCCCGGACTACCGGCGGTCGCCGGTCTCTCCCGGTGACAGGGATCTCGCCACGGGCGTCAGCTTCAAGCAGGCCGATGCCTACTGCCGCTGGTACGCAGCGATCTCACGCAAGCCGATGCGGCTGCCGACCGAGCTCGAATGGCGGTACGCCTGCCGCGGCGTCGAGCGAGCCGTCGACCTGCCGTCGTGGTGCACCAGCCCGGACTCGGTCGACCGCTGCTGCTGGCACGCCGGCAACTCCAGCGGTCGGGTGCAGCCGCCCGAGCGCCTGGCCGCAAACGGCTTCGGCCTCCACGGCATGCTCGGCAGCGTCTGGGAATGGGTCGCTCCCGAGGCGGCCGGCAACCGGAACCACGAGGACCGCAGAACACTGTGCGGCGGCTCCTTCCGGCTCGAAGGCGCCGCACTTCACTGCGAACTCGGGAAACTCGAATCCGCCGCCTTTGCGGCCGACGACACCGGCTTTCGCGTTGCCCGCTCCTTCCGCACGGCGAGGTGACGCCCTGCGAGCAGCACTGGTTGATCATCTCGCTGAACCTCAGCGATCCGCCACCGGATTCGACGTGCCCCCCGTGGGTGTGATGCCACCGCTCGGCCCCCCGCTGCCGGGAAGGGGGTGCGTCGGGCCAGGCCCGCCGTTCTCTCCTGCACGACGTTGCGGCTTCGGGGCCGTGACCGTGATCTCGTCGCCCTCGCAGGATGTCACCTGACCGTCGTCGTCCTGTTCGCAACCAGGGGGAGCAGGACCCGATGGGCCGCCGCCCATCCCCGACGCAACGGCCTTCGGGCCTTCGGACCGGTCCGGGGAGGGCACGTCGCGGAGTCGTGCTGCCTGGACTGTCCGCCGCGCATCATCGCGTGCCGCGGACGACCGGGGTCGGAGGTATCTCGCCACGGTGAAGAGCCAGGATGTTGTCGGCGGCGAGTTGGGCCATGCCCAGGCGGGTCGGGATCGAGGCGCTCGCGACGTGCGGCAGCAGGACCGCGTTGTCGAGTTCGAGCAGATCCGGGCAGACCTCCGGTTCGCGTTCGAAGACGTCCAGGCCGGCGGCCCAGATGACGCCCGAGCGGAGGGCTGCGGCCAGCGCGGCCTCGTCGACGATCGGACCGCGGGCGGTGTTGACGAGCACCGCGGTCGGTTTCATCTGCGCGAGCCGACAGGCGCCGATCAGACCGGCCGTGTCCGTAGTGAGCGGCAAGTGGATGGAAACGAAGTCCGCGGCGCCCAGGAGCGTGTCGAGATCGGTCCTGCGAACGTCGAGTTCCCGCTCCAGGTCAGGTCGACTCCGTTCGTCCCAGTAGAGGATCTCCATGCCGAACCCGAGCCGGGCGCGGCGGGCGACCGCCTCGCCGATACGGCCCATGCCCAGGATGCCCAGCGTGCGGCCGTGGACCTCCTGGCCGCACAGGAGCATCGGCCCCCAGCGGCGGTAGCGGCCGGCGCGCAGGAAACGCTCGGCCTCCGGCAGCCGCCGCGCGGCCGCCAGCAAGAGCGCCATCGCCAGGTCCGCGGTGGCGCCGTCGAGAACTCCCGGCGTGTTCGTGACCCAGATGCCGCGCGCCGCCGCCGCGTCGATGTCCACGTTGTCGAAGCCGACCGCCATGTTCGCCACCATGCGCAGACCTGGCGCGCGATCGAAGAGCTCCGCATCCATGCGCTCCGTCAGCAGCGACAGGATCGCGTCCGCCTGCGAGGCCGCCCCCAGCAGCACCGCGCGGTCCATCGCGGCGTCGTCCTCGAGGACCGTTGCCTCCACTCCCGGCTCGGCGCGCAGACGCGCCGCAGCCTGGTCGGGAATCGGTCGGGTCACCAGCAGCTTCATCGATCGATCTCCCATTCGTGCGCGACCTCGAACAGGCTGGGTTCGAAGCGCTGCGCCTCGATTTTCAGCACGTTCGCCTGCACCTTGCGGTCGTAGACGTGCAGGGACTCCTCGTCCAGCAGGAAGACGCAGGCGGAGTAGTCCCCCTTGGTCATCGGCAGCCGCGGCACCCGCACCACGGCGCGGTGCCGGCCGGCCCCGTTCGTCGGGGCGAGCCCGGCACGCTGGGTCGTGAACGCGCAGACCTGCACGCCGTCGGCGGTGTCGAGCCCGACGGCGAGGTGGAAACCGAGACGGTCGTCCCGAGTCTCCCATTCGATCTCCAGGGCCCAGGGCGCCGAGGGGCGTCTGCTCGGCCCGCCGTCGAGAGGCCGGATCGTCAGGATCCGCGCCGGGGATGCCGCCGGATCATCGGGCGGCGCGGCGTCCGTTCCGGCGCTCTCGACCGTCTTCGCCATCAGGAACCGCTCGTACTCGCCGACCACGCCGAGCGCCGGCCCTTCGGCCTCCACCCGGCCCTCGCGCAGCCACAACGCCTGCTGGCAGAACGACGTGACGTAGTACATCGCGTGGGAACAGAACAGCAACGTGCCGCCGTCCGCCATGTACCTCTGCAGGCGGTCCATGCACTTCTTCTGGAAGTAGCCGTCGCCGACCGAGAGCGCCTCGTCGACGACCAGGAGGTCCGGTTCGACCTGGGCCGCGATCGAGAACCCCAGCCGCATGGTCATGCCGGTCGAGTAGGACCGCACCGGCTGATCTATCGCGGCGCCGAGTTCGCTGAATTCGATGATGTCCCGGGTGCGCTCACGGAGTTCCCGCTCGTCGAGACCGACGATGGCAGCGCTGAGCCGGATGTTCTGGCGTCCCGTGAACTCGTGATGGAAGCCCGACCCGAGTTCCAGGATCGAGGCGACTCGCCCGCGGACCGAGAGTTCACCCGAAGTCGGCCGCGTGACGCCGGCGACGATCTTGAGCAGGGTGCTCTTGCCGGCGCCGTTCTCCCCCACCACTCCAAGCCCTTCGCCCGCCGGCAGTTCGAAACCGACATCGCGAAGAGCCTGGAACGGCCGGTGCGCGGGGCGCCTCAGCAGCGCCTCCTGCAGACGCCCCCAGGGCGTGCCGTAGATCCTGTAGACCTTGCTCAGACGGTCTGCCGCGACCGCGGGAGCTGCGGTCGTCATGCCCTCATCCGGCGTCGCCCTCGCCTGAGGCTGCGATCATCGCTGCCACCTGCTCGGGCTGAACGCGGGTCATCAAGGGCTTGAAGGGCAGGATCTCGTGGTCCACCAGAGGCGTGTGGACATCGTCCCATGCCAGGGGATCGATGCCGAGGAAGCTCTCCGCCCGAGCCGCTACGGTCGGTACCACGGGCTTGAGGTAGACGACCAGCTGACGGAACAGCTCGATGCCGGTCGTGCACACCGCCTGGACCTCGGCGGCGCGTTCCGGATCCCGCGCCAGTTCCCAGGGTCTCCGGTGGTCGATGTACCGGTTCGCCCGGTCGGCAAGGCCGATGATCTGCCGCAGGGCCCGGTTGTAGTCGCGGCTCTCGTAGAGATCCGCGATCTTCTCCGCCTGGGCTGCCGCCGCCGCCGCGAGATCGGGGGCATCGAGCGACGCGGCCAGCCGGCCGGCCGATTGCCGGTGCAGGAACCCGGCGCAGCGGCTGGCGATGTTGACCACCTTGCCGACCAGGTCCGAGTTCACGCGCAGGACGAAATCCTCGAGATTGATGTCGATGTCGGTCAGGCCGTTGCCGAACTTCGCGGCGATGTAGTAGCGGAAGGCCTCCGGATCGAGATGCTCGAGGTAGGTGCGAGCCATCACGAAGGTGCCGCGCGACTTGGACATCTTGGCGCCGTCGACGGTCAGGAAGCCATGAACGAACACCGAGGACGGCGTCCGGTAGCCGCCGCCGTGGAGCATCGCCGGCCAGAACAGGCAGTGGAAGTAGAGGATGTCCTTGCCGATGAAGTGGTACAGCTCGGCGTTGCTTTCCGGACCCCAGAAGTCGTCGAAGGCGACGTTCCGGCGGTCGCAGAACTCGCGGAAACTCGCCATGTAGCCGATCGGCGCATCGACCCACACGTAGAAGTACTTGTTCGGCGCATCCGGGATCTCGAATCCGAAGTACGGGGCGTCGCGCGAGATGTCCCAGTCGCGCAGCCCGTCCTCGAACCACTCGCGAAGCTTGTTGACGACCTCGGTCTGCAGGCGCCCGTCTCCGACCCACTCCTCGAGCAGATCCCGGTAGTCGGACAGACGCAGGAAGAGATGCTCGGATTCCCGCTCCACCGGCAGCGCTCCGGTGACGATCGAGCGCGGATCGATGAGGTCCGCCGGCGTGTAGGTCGAGCCGCACTCGTCGCAACTGTCTCCGTTCTGGCTGGTCGCCCCGCAGCGCGGGCAGGTCCCCTTGATGAAGCGGTCCGGAAGGAACATCTCCCGTTCGGGGTCATAGAACTGCCGCACCGTCCGGCGGTCGATCGAACCCCGGTCACGCAGACGGCGATAGATGCCCTCGACCAGTTCCCGGTTCTCCGGAGAGTGGGTGGTGTAGTAGTTGTCGAAGTGGACTCCGAAGGCCCCGTAGTCCTCCAGGTGCTCCCCCGCCAGACGGACGATCAGCTCCTCCGGAGCGATTCCCTCGCGCTCGGCGCGCAGCATGATCGGCGTGCCGTGCGCGTCCTCGGCGCACACGTAGTAGCACTCGTGACCCCGCATCCGCTGCATGCGGCACCAGACGTCCGTCTGAACCGCCTCCACGAGATGACCCATGTGGATCGGTCCGTTGGCGTAGGGCAGGCCGCTGGTGACCAGCATGCGTCGTCTTTCCGGCATGACGATTCCGCCGGAGGCGTCCAGCCCCCAGCAGACCGGGATTATGCAGCATGCAACCGCACGGCGTGCTCCGCACCAGGCGTGAAGCACTCCGATTGCCCATCGTCGACCGGGGCCGATGCAACCCGGGCGCGCCGGCTTGCGTCTTCCTCATCAAGACCCTCATGACGACTCCGCACTCACCTCCGGGCCCGAATCCCGACCTGTTCCTGGCGCGCCGCGCCGCTGCCGGACAGGCCGACGCCTGGGCCGAGCTGATCGAACGCTACGGCCGCCGCATCTACAACATCGCCTTCCAGTTCGCCGGCCACACCGCCGAGGCCGAGGATCTGACCCAGGAGATCTTCCTGAAGCTCCATCGCAACCTGGGCCGCTACCGGGGCGACGTGCCCCTGGCCGGCTGGACGCTCCGCCTGTCACGCAATCTGTGCGTGGACCACTATCGCCGCACGCGGACCGAACGGCGGACCGTCGTGGTCTCGGACGAGTTGCTGAAGCGCCAGGCCGGCAGCCTGGACACGGCCGCACGCGCCGAACGCCGCGAACGGCTGCGGATGGTCTACCAGACGCTCGAGGAGATGCCCGAGGCGTTCGCCGAGATCCTCATGCTGAGGGACCTGCAGGGCCTCAGCTACGCGGACATCTGCACCTTTCTCGAACTGCCCGAAGGCACGATGAAGTCTCGCCTGAGGCGTGCGCGCCTGGAACTCATGCGGAGGATCGACCGCAGGCGGCAGGCCCTGGGCGATCGCACACCGACCCGGGGAGGGGCCTACCGGTGAGCCGCGGAGGCCGGCACGGGGACGTCCGTCCCACCACGACAGAGCCTGAACGGCCAGCCGGCGCCCGCGAGCTCGGCGCCGACCTCCCGATGACCGACGAGCTTCGCGCCGGGCTGCTCGAGATCGCCGTCGGCGCATCCTGCGACCGCGATGGAGAAACGCGCGCCGTCGAGCTCGAATCGCTGGTCGGGCACGAACTCGAGCCGCCTCCTGCCCTGTTGCGGCGGCTGCGCGAGATTCCGGCGCGCAGCCCGGGCCGGCGGCCCGACGTTCTTCCCGCACGTCCCGGAACCGGCACGGCCCTGGCCGCGAGCTACCTGCTCGCGGCCGCCCTCACTCTCGTACTCGGCGACCCGGTCGCCGCCGGCCGCAGGGCCGCCGCGAACCTGGGGGCGGCGGCGGGAGAGCACCTGCTCGAACCGGCCGCGGGAGCCCGTGCGTCGGTGCAGGCGAGCGTGGCTCGACGCCTTGGCTCCCTGCAGGGACTCCGGGATCCGGCCGGCCTCTTCACCGATCCGCTTGATCTGCCCACCGACCGCGTCAGGGCCTGGTTTCGGAGCGCGGTCGACTCGTCGTCCGAGGCCGCCCGGGAACTGGGCGATCTGTGGCCGCTCGAGGCCAGCGGCGAGGACGACCAGGAGCCGCCGACGTCGAAGAACCGCCCACGAACTTCAAGGGAGAGACGTTCCGCATGACTATCGAACGCGAAGACCGCGCGTCGCAGACCGACCGCTCGGCCACCGCCGACCAGGCATCGCCGCCCTTGGCGGACGTTCCACCGCCGCCCCGAACCGGCGCCGACCAGACGGCTCCACCGCCGCCGCCGCCGACACCCACCCCGGGGGGCCTCACGACCCGCCATGTGGTCAGCGTCATCCTCGCCCTCTTTCCCGGGCTCGGCCACATCTACAACGGCCTCTACCAGCGGGGCATCGTGCTCTTCCTGCTCGCGGTCGGCTCCATCTATCTGGCCACCGAGGAAGGCGTGATGGGCATGGTCGTGGCATTCGTGTGGCTCTTCAACATCATCGACGCCTACCGGCAGGCCACCCTGATCGAGAGCGGCTACGCCACCGACCTGGGGCTGCAGGACGCTCCGAAACCGCCCGCCAACGGTCAGTTGGGCATGCTGGCCGGCGTCGGCCTGTTCGTCATCGGCTTCCTGGCCCTGCTCGACTACACGTTCGGCTACGACATCGACCGCGTGTGGGAGTTCTGGCCTCTCGGCCTGCTCGCGGCGGGCGCCTGGTTGATGATCGGCGCCTACCGGCAGTGGCGGCGCGGCCGGGACGAGGCGGAGCCGCCCGCTTCGCCCTGACCGAGGACCAGGACAGCGACAGACCGAGGACCGCGATCGGGCCGATCTGCCGGCTGCCGATCTGCCACGGTCTGCCGGCAGCCGGCGGCAGAAGTCCGCGTCGCTGGCGTCAGCCCAGCTCGGCCCGCAATCTGTCGTGCAGCGCGGCCGCGCCGTCGACCATGGCATCCACGCTCCGGGCGCCGGCAAGGAACAGGCCCGTCAGGTTGAGCGCCACGCCGCCGAACCCCAGGGCGCCCAACTTCGCGGCTGCCGCGGCGACGCGGTCGGGCTCGGTGTAGAACGTGCGGTCGCTCTCGTTCCCTGGCCGCGGCGGCGGCGAAACCTGAGCCTGGAACTCGAGAGTTTCCGGATCGCGCCCGGCTCGCTCCGCGTACCCGCGGATCGCGGCGATCGCCTGGTCGCCGTTCTCGAACAGCTCCTCCGAGGCGACGCCCATCCAACCGTCGCCAAGTCGGCCCGCACGGCGAAGAGCCGCGTCGCTGTGGCCTCCGATCCAGATCGGGAGAGCCGCTCCGCGCGGCGGCTTCGGCTCCATCGCCATCGCCTCCACACGGTAGAACTCGCCTTCGAAGTCGATCGGGTCCTGACTCCAGCAGGCGCGGAGCAGCGCGATCGCTTCGTCCATGCGCCGACCCCGGTTGCGGAAGTCCTGCCCCATCGCCTCGTACTCGGATTCCTGCCAGCCGACCCCGAGACCCAGGCGGAGACGTCCGCCCGAGAGAGTGTCCAGTGTCGACGCCTGCTTCGCGGTGAGGACCGGGTCGCGCTGCGGCAGAACCAGCACCTCGGTGCCGAGCCCGATCCGCGAAGTGCACGCCGCCACGTAGCCGAGCGTGGCGAACGCCTCCATGATCGGCATCTTCGGCGGATACCGGTTCTTCTCTCGACCCTCGATGTCGTGGCCCATGACCACGTGATCGAAGATGTCCAGATGATCGAAACCGATCTCGTCCATCGCCGCGGCGAGACGGGCAACGGCCTCCGGTCCTTCCCGGTAGACCACGCTGGGGAACTCCACGGCGAGCTTCATGGTCGGAAGTCCGGAATGGCAACCCGTGCTAGGGGTTGCAGGCGAACGCCTGATTGTCGCTCTTCGCCGCGGCAGTCCGGTCGAGACGGTTCTCGTGCGTCCAGGTCTCGCCGCCGCCGGGAGGCTCGATCGAGAGGTTGAACGCCAGCGTCGTCACCGGCGCCACGAACACCCAACGGTGGCCGTTCAGCCTGCAGCCGTCCAGCACCTTGACCAGCACCTCGGCATTGTCCCGATCGAAGAAGTACAGGATGGCGGACTGTTGGGAGCTCAGACCGTAGTCCTTCACCTCTTCCACCACCGTTTCGCCTTCCCTGATGTACTCGACGCACATGCGGACCGTGTAGCCGCCGCCAAGCGTCAGCACCGGCTGCGGTTCACAGTCCGCAGGCTCCCCGGCACGGATGGGTCGACCGACCCCTGCCGTCCCCTGCGATGCGGGTTCGAGCCGCGCGGCCGACGATCCTGCATCGACCAGGTCCACTCCATCGCTGCCCGCACTGCCGCTACCCGCACTGCCGTTGCCGCCACCGTCGGCGCGGCGGTCGAACTCCGTTCCGCCCCGGGCGGCCGGCGCGGTCGTGGACGCAGCAGCCGCGGCACTGCAGGGGAAGGCCGCCGTGTCGCTCTTCGTGGCCGCCGTGGCGCCGCCCCGCGGGTTCCGGTGCTGCCAGCGCTTGCCGGTCGCCGTCTCGTCGACGTACAGGTTGAACGCCAGAGTCGTCACCGGCGCCACGAACACCCAACGGTGATCGTTCAGCCTGCAGCCGTCCAGCACCTTGATCAGCACCTCGGCATTGTCCCGGTCGAAGAAGTACAGCAACCCCGACTGGCCAGAATCCAGTGCGTAGTCGACCGCATCGGCCCGCACGGTTTCGCCGTCCTTCTCGTACTCGATGCACATGCTCACCGTGTAGCCGTGGTCGAAGACGATCTGGGCCGACGACGGCACGCAGTCCGTGTATTGGACAGCCGGAAGCGAGACCGTCACGATGCCGCTGTTCGACCCGCCGTGGCTGTTGTACGCCCGCACGCGGAAGTCGTGACGGCCGCCCGCCTTCAGACTGGTCAAGTCCGCCGAAGTCGTGTCCGCCGGCAGCCTGGCCGCCGTCCGCCAGCGCCCGCCGGCCAGACGAGAATGCACTTCGAAGCCGTCCTCGTTGTCCGACTCGTCCGACCAGGCCAGACGCACGCTCGTGGGGCTGGTGGCCACGCCGGTGAGCCCGGTCGGCGCTGCGGGCCGAGGGCTCTTCGGCAGCTCCGGCAGCTCGACCGTGACCCGGTTCCCGTACGATACGCGATTGGTCTCGTTGTTGTTGTACGCGCCAACGGCGAACTCGTAGATGTTGCCCGGGAGGAGGTCGGTCACGCGTTCTTCCTCGCTGTCGGGAGGCAGTTCGGAGAAAAGCACCCACTCGCCTTCGACCGGCGCCCACTCGCCTTCGACCAGGCGATGCCAGACCACGAAACCCGCTTCGTCGTCTGCGTCATCGGTCCAGGTCAGGTGAACGGTGCTGCTCGTCGTCGCCTTTCCGGCAACGTCGACCGGCGGCCAGGGCGGCGGCGGCCCCAGATCCGCCGGCGCGTAGTCGCTGAGTCGGACTATCTCGTGCACCGTCTCCTGCAAGGCACGTTCGTTCTCCCGCTCGCCCGCGATGCCGATCGTCCAGCCGCTCGGTCGGCGGCGCACGGAAGAGAAATAGGGTACCCATTCAGTCGGAACATCGACTCCGTAGCTCATCAGCGTGGCAATGGCCGGAGTTGCACCCTCGTCGGTGTGGCCGTAAGCGAACGGTCGAACAGCCTGGGACTTCGAGATGGACGCGTTGTCCGGATCGTGGTTGCCACCCAGGTTGTGGCCGACTTCGTGGGCGAACACGACGTCCACGGACCACTGATAGCCGCAACCCGGCCCATTGGAGGTCCAGGCGTATCCGAACGGCGCAAAGTCCTCTGCCGTCTGGTCCTTCAGCAGGAGGTACCCACGTCCGCAAACTCCGGTGTCCGAGTAAGGCGCGGAGCTGAAGAGATGCACGAGGTCCGCTCCGTACTGGTGCCGTGCCGCCGCGGCTCGTTGATTCCAACTCAGCTTGTACAGGGTCGATACCGGAGTGTCCAGCTCCGGCGGCGCCGATCTCCGGAGCACGAGGTTTGCGGTGACCGGAATCTCGCTGTTGCGCAGCACCGTGTTCAAGCGGTCGATCGCAGCCTGAACGGCGGGTCCGGCGCCGCCAACACTTCTCCAGACGGCCGCCGCTCCGCTGGTGTACATGACGAGGATGTCCAGACGGTCGTGGTTCGAGGCGCTCTCCACGCGTCCGGGTCTGTCGCTCGAGGAGCGAGACCTGGCCGGCGCCTGCGGCATTCCGGGCGCATCGTCTTCCCGGGGTACGACACCGCCGCCGCAGAAGGCCCCGCCGGCTCGAACCGCCGGAGACAGTCGTCCGCTGCCGTCGGGCCGGGCATTCAAGTGGTATCTGGAGCCGCCGGGCCCGCCCAGCCAAGCGATCAGATAGCCGTTCTCCAGGGTAAGCTGGACGCCGTCGTGGTCGGCGCCGGGAACGCGGCCGGTCCAGAGCGCGTTGCCGTCGCCCCGGTCCTCGAACAGGCTGCGCTCGGCCACCAGGACGCGACCGTCCGGCAGCGGCAGGTCAAGGCGTGCGGGACCCGACCGGATCAGGTCGAGATCAACCTCTACCGACACCGCCTCCGGGCCCATCTCCGAAACATAGGCCGCGAATTCGTCGTCCACGACCTGTGGAAACGCCGCGAGTGTCTGTCCCCTGGCCGCTCCGGCGTTCAACACGAACAGGAGGGCAGCCAGGCCGGCAACAGGCCCTGGCCGACCCGACAGCGCGAGTCCGTTCTCGCCCGTCGTTCGCGTCATGCACATCGACCAGCGGCAGCGTCGTCGTCAGAGCGTCAGGGCTGGGCCAGGAAACGCTCGCGCAGCCTCCTCATCCCGTTCAGCCAACGATCGTAGTCCGCCGTCTTGCGACGCATGTACTCCAGGACTTCGGGGTGCGGGAGGATCAGGAAGCGCTCCTGCTCGATCGCCCGCACGACGATCTCCGCCACTTCCTCAGCCTCGAGCATCCCGTCCACGGCAGCGACGCCGGCGCCTCGCGCGGTCATCGCCGTGCGGACCGCCTGCGGGCAGAGCACGGAGACCTTGATGCCCTCGTTGCCGTGGGTGATCGCGATCCACTCCGCAAGCGCGACCGCAGCGTGCTTCGTGACTGCATAGGGCGCCGAACCGATCTGCGACAGCAGTCCGGCGGCGGAGGCCGTGCTGGCAATGTACCCCTCTCCCCGCGCGATCATCTTCGGCAGCACGGCGCGGGCTGCGTAGATGTGAGACAGCACGTTGATCTCCCAGATGTTCTGCCAGCCCTCGTCGCTCACCTCGACTCCGCCTCCGGTGCCGATGCCGGCGTTGGAGAACATCAGGTCGATGTCGCCGAACGCCGCCTCGGCCCGGACAACCATGTCCTGGACCTGCTTCTCGACCGCCACGTCGACGGTGACGGCGATGGCGCCATCGCCGATCTCGTCCGCTACCTTCACGGCGCCATCGCCGTCGCGGTCGGCGACCACGACGCCCCGGGCGCCATCGGCCGCGAACCGGCGGCAGAGCGCCCTGCCGATCCCACTCGCACCGCCGGTGACGACGCAGTTCCTGCCTTGAATCTCCATGCCGGCGATCATAGCAGCGCTCATGACCAGCGGCGCGGACGGGCCGACGCCTGCTGGTAGCATCCGACCTTTGGCGGCGCAGACCTTCATGATCGATCATCTCGGTCGATCGTTGCCGCCGCCGGGCCCTTCACTGACAGGCGGTTGCATGGGCTTGCATGGGCCGCGCCTGAGTCCCGCATGACTGTCGACCATCGTCCGCTGCACCGTCAACTGCTGAAGGGCCTCGAGGAAGAGGTCTACACGGGCAGGCCGGACGGTCACGTGTTGCCGCTTTCTCCGCAGGTGAAGGCAGATCTCGACGGCTACACGACCGAGCCGGACGGCCGCAACGTCGAGTTCACGACCGCCCCCTACCGGAGCTACCAGGTTCTCATCGACCGCCTGATGGCGAAGCGGTGCACCCTGCGGCGTTATCTCGAGGCGGAGCACCGCGCCACGCTGGTACCGGGAGGCGCGTTGGCACTTGCGGACCGCGATTCGTTCTGGATCTCGGATTCCGAGAACCCGTACTACCGGTACATCCGCGACACCTACGGGACCCGCGTCGTCACCGCCTCGACGCACATCAACCTGGGGATCGACGACCCGGAGCTGCTGCTGCGCGCCTACCGGGTCCTGCGGCTCGAAGCGTCCATGTTCCTCGCCCTCACCGCAGCATCGCCCTTCCTGGGGGGCAGAACGACCGGACAGCACTCGGCCCGCTGGCTACACTTCCCGTCGACCCCGGAGCGGGTTCCCTTCTTCCCCGACGCCGCCTCGTTCGCCGCCTGGATGGACGAGCAACTCGAGACGGGCATCATGCAGAATCGGCGTCATCTCTGGCTCGGCATCCGGCCGAACGGACCCGCGACGCCCAGGGTCCTGGACCGTCTGGAACTCCGAATCTGCGACCGGATCAGCGAACCGGACGTCCTGCTGGCAGTGACCGCTCTCTACGAGGCTCGCGTGTGGCAGGTCCTGGAGCGGCCGGAGCTCGACCCCCTGCGCGAACGATCGTCACCCGAACTGGAGGCGCTCGCCGCCGCCAACGAGCACGCCGCCGGAACTGCGAGCCTCGAAGCGGCGGCCACGAACTGGGTCGACGGCAGCACGGTCAAGTTTCGGGACTGGGCGGCCTCGATGCTCGAAGGTGTCCGCGAAACGGCCCGGCGCCACGGCTTCGCCTCCCTGCTCGGGCCGATCGAGGAGATCCTCGACAGGGGCAACCCGGCGATGCAGTGGCTGCGTCGGGTGGAGCAGGGAGCCACACCGCAGCAGGTCATCCAGGAGGCGATCGTCGAGCTGGCGGCCGTTGACCGGGCATTCGACCCGAGTTGCCCGCTGGTGGCCTGACAACCCTGTGGCCTGACAACGCTGGTTGCCCGACACCCTGCCGGAAACGGTTTCACGGTTCGAGCTGCACATAGCGGCCGCCGTAGAAGAGCAACGGCGCCGCGTCGCGCACCTGTCTTCCTGCCGCCACGTCCCCGATCACGATGATGTGATCGCCGCCTGAGACGCGCTCCGCGATCCGGCATTCGAGGTGGACCAAGGCATTGTCGAGCAGGGGTTCGTCGAACAGGCCAAGTCGGTAGCCCACACCCAGGAGCGAGCCTTCTGCAGGCTTCATGGTCCTCGCAAACAGGTTCGAGATCTCCTCCTGGTCGGCTGCAAGGACATTGATGCCGAAGGCCTCCGCATGCTGCATCTGCCGGTAGCAGTTCGATCCCCGGTCGACGCAGACGAGCAACTGCAACGGGTCGAGCGACAGCGAGCACACCGCATTCGCGGTCATGCCGTGCAGACGACCGCCGACGTTCGTCGTCACCACGGTCACCCCGGTAGCAAAGCGACCGATCAGGTCCCTGTATGTGTCGCGATTCATGGCCCGCCGGCGGCGAGTATCGCACCTGACCCGGCCCGCGGCGCAAGGTCCCGGACATTGGCAGGACACGCAGGCGGCGTTCGACGTGCAGGTTGCCGAGGGAACACGGTTGTGGAATAGTCACCACTGGTCGAGCGACGGTTCCCGATTCGCCCTCGATCGCCGGAAACCCACACGTCACGATCGATGGCCACGCATCGCTTCAGGCGGGGATTGAGCCTGCCCATTTCGGGGGCTCCCGAGCAGACGCTGGACGACGGCCCGGCGCCGGGCGCCACGGCAATTGTCGCGGCCGACTACCCCGGCATGAAGCCGGCGATGCACGTCTCGCCGGGCGACGCGGTGCGGCGCGGACAACTCCTGTTCGAGGACCGCAAGCAGCCTGGCGTCCGTTTCACCTCCCCTGCCGCCGGCACGGTCGCGGCCGTGAACCGGGGAGCGAAGCGTGCCCTGATCTCCGTGGTCGTCCGCGTGGATGCCGAAGGCCGCGCCGGCGGCGGCCGGACCGACTTCGCGAGCTACACCGGGCGTCACCCCAGTGCTCTGAGCCGCGAGGAAGTCGAGGCGCTGATCGTCGAATCCGGGGACTGGACCGCTCTGCGGGCACGTCCGTTCGGACGCACGGCGGCGCCGGGATCCGTGCCGAAGTCGATCTTCGTCACGGCGATGAACAGCGAACCCTTCGCGATCGAAACCGACCTGATCGTGGCAGGTCGGACCGGCGATCTGGACCGGGGCCTCGCGGCTCTCGCCCGGCTGACCGAAGGACCTGTCCACGTCTGCCGCGCTCCCGGAACGCTGGCCGGCCTGGAGTCCCGCGGTCAGGTGAAGATCGAGGAGTTCGCGGGCCCCCACCCCGCCGGCGCGCCGGGACTGCACATCCACACCCTGGATCCGGTCGATCGAGGCAAGCTCGTATGGCAGATCGGACTTCAGGACACGCTGGCGATCGGCCGCCTGTTCGCGACCGGCGAGCCGGACGTTTCGCGGATCGTCGCCCTGGCCGGCCCCCCGGTCCGCCGACCACGGCTCCTGCGGACGCGGCTCGGCGCCTCCCTCGCCGATCTGACGCGAGGCGAGATCGGCGAGGGGGAGGAAACCGTCCCCGCAACCGTCCCGGAAGACGCCGTGCGGGTCCTGAGCGGCTCGCCGCTCTGCGGGCGCACCGCGATCGGCGCCGGCGCATCAGCCGATCTCCACGGCTACCTGGGCCGTTTCCACGACACGATCAGCGTGCTCGAAGACGACCGCCGACGCCGCTTCCTGGGCTGGCTGCAGCCGGGCTTCGGCGCCTTCTCCCGATCCCGCGCTTTCGTCTCCTCCCTGCTGCCGCGCAAGTCGTTCGCGATGACGACGACCACCTTCGGCTCGCCTCGCGCCATCGTGCCCATAGGCCTCTACGAGAGCGTGTTTCCCTGGGATCTGCAGCCCACGTTCCTGCTCAAGTCCCTGGTCGCCGGCGACATCGAACGCGCCGAGGAACTCGGCTGCCTGGAACTGCTCGAGGAGGACCTGGCGCTCTGCACGTTCGTGTGCCCCGGCAAGACGGAGTACGGCTCCTGCCTCCGCAACGCGCTCGAACTGATCGAGAAGGAAGGTTAGTCCCCGCAGACCGCCGGCAGCCCGCATGAAGTTCCTCCGCCGCATCCTCGACCGTCAGGCCCGCCACTTCGAGCCGGGCGGCAGGTTCGAGCGCCTCTACCCGCTCTACGAAGCGCCCGACACGTTCCTGTACACGCCCGGCAAGACCACGGCCGGTGCCGCGCACGTACGCGACGCGCTCGACCTGAAGCGCCTGATGATGACGGTCGTCGTCGCCCTGGTGCCCTGCGTGCTGATGGCGATGTTCAACACCGGGCGGCAGATCCACCTTGCGATCGCGGGCGGCGCCACGGCTCTTGCCAACTGGCGAACCGACGCGATGGAGGCGCTCGGTCTGCCCTTCGACGCCGCGAGCCTGCTCGCGAACACGGTCCACGGCGCGCTCTACTACCTGCCCGTCCTGATCGTGACCTTCGCCGTCGGCGGAGCGTTCGAGGGACTGTTCGCGGTCGTCCGCCGCCACGAGGTGAACGAGGGCTTCCTGGTCACCGGCATGCTCTTTCCCCTCGTGCTGCCGCCGACCATTCCGCTCTGGCAGGTCGCGGTCGGCATCTCCTTCGGCGTTGTCGTCGGCAAGGAGATCTTCGGCGGCACGGGCTACAACGTCCTGAACCCGGCGCTCACCGCGCGCGTGTTCCTCTTCTTCGCCTACCCGGCCCAGATTTCGGGCGACGCGGTATGGATCGCGGCGCGCACCTCGGCCGACGGCTACAGCGGCGCCACGGCGCTCGGCGACATTGCGGTGCACGAGGCGGAATCCGGCTCAGGCGCCCCGCTCGACGGCCTGGCCGCCATTGCGGGCGACGTGTCCTGGATGCAGGCATTCCTGGGCGACATTCCGGGGTCCATGGGCGAGACGTCGACCCTCGCCTGCCTGATCGGCGCCGCGATCCTGATCGCCACCGGCATCGGTTCGTGGCGCATCATGGCCGCCGCCGCTGCCGGGACGTTCGCCATCTCCCTGCTGCTCAACCTGATCGAGTCGACGACGAATCCGATGCTCTCGGTGCCGTTCGGCTGGCACGTCGTGCTGGGCGGCTGGGCTTTCGGCATCGTCTTCATGGCCACCGATCCCGTCAGCGCAGCGCAGACGAACCCGGGCCGGTACATCTACGGATTCCTGGTCGGCGTGCTGGCGATCCTGATCCGCACGGTGAATCCCGCTTTCCCGGAAGGCGTGATGCTCGGCATCCTGTTCATGAACCTGTTCGCGCCGCTGATCGACCACTACGTGCTGAAGGCGAACATCAAGCGCCGCAAGGCGCGCTACGCTCTCTAGCAGTCCTCGTGCCAGCCAGAGCTCCGACCGGCGAGATGTGACCAATGGCAGACCGACAGGCCACCGGCTATACCCTCCTCTTCGCGACCGCCGTCTGCATCGTGTGCGGGATTCTCGTGTCCTCGTTCGCGGTCAGCCTGGAGAATCTCCAGGACCAGAACGCGGAACTCGACAAGCGCAAGCGCGTCCTGGAAGCGGTGGGCCTGCTGCAGCCGGACGAGCGGGTGACGCCTGAGGAGGTGGCGGAGCGCTTCGCACCGATCGAGCCGGTGATCATAGACCTCGCCAGCGGCGAGCCGCTGGCCGACGCCGACCCTGCCGCCTTCGACCAGCAGCGGCGGGCCCGGGATCCCCTGACCAGCGTCGAGCTGCCGAAGAACAAGGCCAGCGTCAAGCGCCTTCCCGACCAGGTCCTGCTCTACGAGGTGCGCCGCGGCGACGGCGCACTCGAGATGGTCGTGCTGCCGATCGAGGGTCTGGGGCTCTGGGGCACGCTCTACGGCTTTCTGGCGCTCGACGCGGACACGACGACGGTGCGAGGCATCACGTACTACCTGCACAAGGAAACGCCGGGCCTGGGCGGTGAGGTGGACAACCCGCGCTGGAAGGCGCTGTGGCCCGGACGCCGCGCGTTCGACGAACACGGCGAGTTCCAGCTGGCGGTGATCAAGGGTCAGGCCGCCAGTGCGCAAGAGGACCCGTTCCGCGTCGACGGCCTGAGCGGCGCGACGATCACGAGCAACGGGGTGACGAACATGCTCGACTTCTGGCTCGGCGAGAACGGCTTCGCGCCGTATCTCGCCCGAATCCGGGCGGAGGCGAACTGATGGCAGTCAAGAAGAGCGAGGCGGCGCTCGATCCGCTCTGGAACAACAACCCGATCGCGCTCCAGGTGCTCGGCATCTGCTCCGCGCTCGCGGTGACCACGAAGATGGAGACCTCGGTCGTCATGTGCGCGGCCGTCATCTGCGTGCTCACGCTTTCCAATCTCACGATCAGCCTGCTGCGGCACCAGATCCCGAACAGCATCCGGATCATCGTTCAGCTGACCGTGATCGCCTCGCTCGTCATCGTCACCGACCAGATCCTGAAGGCCTACGTGTTCGAGATCAGCAAGCAGCTCTCCGTGTTCGTCGGGCTGATCATCACGAACTGCATCATCATGGGGCGGGCCGAGGCGTTCGCCATGCAGAACCCGCCGTCGCTGGCGCTGCTCGACGGGATCGGCAACGGTCTCGGCTACAGCGCGATCCTGATGGCCACAGCGGTGCTGAGGGAGCTGTTCGGCTCCGGGAAGCTGTACGGGTACTCCATCCTGCCCACCGTTTCGGAGGGGGGCTGGTACCAGCCGAACGGCCTGATGCTGCTTTCGCCGGCGGCCTTCTTCATCATCGGGGGATTGATCTGGGCGCTTCGGGTCTGGAAGCCGGCGCAGGTCGAGATGGACGGCTAGGGAGCCTGGGGAGGACTCTGAACGATGTTCGAGGAATATCTCGACCTCGCGGTCAAGGCCATCTTCGTCGAGAACATGGCCCTGACCTTCTTCCTCGGCATGTGCTCGTTCCTGGCCGTGTCGAAGAAGGTGGAGACTGCGGTCGGGCTCGGCCTGGCCGTCATCTTCGTGCTCACCGTCACCGTGCCGGCCAACTACCTGATCCAGACCCACCTGCTGAGCGAGGGGGCGCTTTCCTGGATCAGCCCCGAGTTCGCCGAAGTCGACCTGACGTTCCTGAACCTGCTGTGCTTCATCGGCACGATCGCCGCGATGGTCCAGCTCGTGGAGATGACGACGGACCGTTTCTTCCCGGCGCTTCACGCCACCCTGGGCATCTTCCTGCCCCTGATTGCCGTGAACTGCGCCATCCTGGGCGGTTCGCTGTTCATGGTCGAGCGCGACTACGACTTCGGTGAGAGCGTGGTCTTCGGTCTGGGCTCCGGCATCGGCTGGTTCCTGGCCATCGTCGCCCTGGCGTCGATTCGCGAGCGCCTGCGCTACAGCAACGTGCCCCACGGGCTGCGCGGCCTGGGCATGACCTTCATCGTCACCGGCCTGATGGCGTTCGGCTTCATGGCCTTCGGAGGCATCCAGCTGTGATCACCGAAGCCCTCCTCGGGGTGGCGATGTTCACGGTCGTCATCCTGGCTCTGGTCCTGATCCTGATGCAGGCCAAGGCCCGCCTGGTCGCCGGCGGCGAGGTCTCCATCCTGATCAACGACGAGAAGACGCTCACGGCCTCCACCGGCGGCACGCTGCTGGGAACCCTGGCCGAGCACCGGATCTTCATCCCCTCGGCCTGCGGCGGTCAGGGCACCTGCGGCGTGTGCACGGTGGACGTGCTCGAGGGCGGCGGCGCCATGCTGCCAACCGAGAAGACCCACATCAGCCGCCGCGAGGCCCGCGAGGGCTGCCGCCTGAGCTGCCAGGTGAAGATCAAGGAGGACATGAAGATCGCCATCCCGGCCGAGGTGTTCGGGGTCAGGAAATGGCATTGCACCGTGCGTTCGAACGAGAACGTCGCCACCTTCATCAAGGAACTGGTCCTGGAACTCCCGGCCGGCGAGGACGTGCCCTTCCGCGCCGGCGGGTACATCCAGATCGAGTGTCCTCCGCACGTGGTGAACTACAGCGACTTCGCGATCGAGGACGAGTACCACGACGACTGGGACCGCTTCAAGCTCTGGAACCTGGTCTCGAAGGTCGACGAGACGGTGGTCCGCGCCTATTCGATGGCGAACTACCCGGAAGAGAAGGGCATCATCATGCTGAACGTCCGGGTGGCGACGCCGCCGCCGCGCGAAATGGACCTGCCGCCGGGTCAGATGTCGTCCTACATCTTCAACCTGAAGCCGGGCGACGAGGTGACGATCGCGGGCCCTTTCGGCGAGTTCTTCGCGAAGGAAACGGACACCGAGATGGTCTTCGTCGGCGGCGGCGCCGGCATGGCGCCGATGCGCTCCCACATCTTCGATCAGTTCCAGCGCATTCACACGGACCGCAAGGTGTCGTTCTGGTACGGCGCCCGCTCCTACCGCGAGGCCTTCTACATCGACCACTTCGACAGGATTGCCGCCGAGAACCCGAACTTCACCTGGCACCTGGCGCTCTCCGATCCCCTGGAGGAGGACAACTGGGACGGCTACACCGGCTTCATCCACCAGGTCCTGTACGACAACTACCTGAAGGACCACCCCGCTCCGGAGGATGTCGAGTACTACCTCTGCGGACCGCCGCTCATGCTCCAGGCCTGCATGAAGATGCTCGACGACCTGGGAGTCGAGCCCGAGAACATCGCATTCGACGACTTCGGATAGCCGCCAGGCACCTGGCGGACTCAGGTCCGGCCACGGCGGCCGCCTGGCGAAGAGCCTGCGTTCCGGGCACCCGGGCGAGGCAACCCGCGCCGCCCGTGAACGAGTCCGAACGTCCGTTCTCCGGCCCACGGATCGGCGTTCGCGTCGCCAGGTTCCGCAACGGGTCCGCCCGCGGCGGCTCGGCTTCGCGGCCGCGTCGGACACGGGGCCGGATGCTGCTCCTGTCGGCCTGCCTGGCCGGGCTGGCCGGGCTGGTCCCGGGCTGCGCTCAGACGCCGGGCGAAGTGGCGCTTCAGGGGCCGACGATGGGTACCCGGTTCCGGGTCCGCGTCATCGCGGAGGAAGGCGCCCGCGAGTCGATCCGGGGCCTTGTCGAGGAACGGCTGGTTGCGGTCGACCGGGCGATGTCGACCTATCGCGACGACTCGGAGATCTCGCGCTTCAACCGGCTGGGGGCCGGCGAGTCTCTCGTGTTCTCCGAGGAAACCTGGGCAGTCCTGGAGCTTGCCTGGCTGATGCGCGAGGAAAGCGGCGGCGCGTTCGACCCGACGGTGGGGCATCTGGTCGACGCCTGGGGCTTTGGCGCGCCGGGGCGAGACGCAGAACCGATGCCCCCTGGCGAGGAGGACCTCACGCAGCTGCGGAGGGCGGTGGGCGCGGTCGAGCTGTTGCCAGCCGACCGACGTCTTCTCAAGCTGCATCCCGGCGCCGCGGTCGATCTCTCGGCCATCGCAAAGGGATGGGCCGTGGACCGCGTCTCCGAGGACCTGACCAGAGCCGGCCACGCCAACCACCTGGTCGAGATCGGCGGCGAAGTGCGCACCGCCGGCCACAGCAGCGCCGGAGGCCCGTGGCGTATCGCCATCGAGCGTCCCCCGACCGACGCCGAAGCGTCGGACGGGATCCTGCCGCTCGGACTGCAGCAGGTACTGGAGTTCACCGACGGCTGCCTGGCAACCTCGGGCGACTACCGGAACTACTGGGAACGGGACGGCATCCGCTACTCCCACACGATCGATCCCCGGACCGGCAAGCCGGTGGAGCACGCTCTGGCCTCGGCAAGCGTGTTCCACGAGAACTGTGCCAGCGCCGATGCCTTCGCCACCGCCCTGATGGCCCTCGGCCCCCGGGACGGCCTGCGCTGGGCGGACGAGAACGGTCTGGCGGCCTTGCTCCTCGTCTACCGCGGGAACGACCTCGAGGAACTTCCGAGCGCCGCCTGGCGGGAGCGCTTCGAAGACGGCGAACCGGCGCGCCTGCACGGCGCCGGCGACTCCACCGTCGATCTGCTCGCCACACCCACACCATTGCAGAGCGAAGCCTTCGGACTGCTGCGAGTGGGGCCCCTGACCGCCCGGAAGTACCCGGTACCCGGCAGCGTGCAACCCTGATTCCGGACAACCCCGTCGCACCGCACGAGGACTTCCCTGCCTTTGCCAGCAGAACTTCGGTCTAGACTCTGCTTCGAGCCATGGCGATCCTGTTTCTGACCATTACCGTCATCGTCGCTTCCGTGGTCCTCATGTCGGTCGGCGTGTTGCTCAGCGGCCGCTGCCTGCGCGGTTCCTGCGGCGGCCCGGAGCTTCTCGGACCCGACGGCGAGTCCCTGGGCTGCTCGAACTGCCCGCGGCGACGCGGGCGGGAGGACGCCTGATCGTCGCCCCACAGGGATTCGAGCGGCTGTTCGAGCAGTACGGCAACGAGACGCCCCGAGTGGCGAAGAAGAAGATGCGTCCGGTCCAGCGACGTGCGGATCTGGCTGGCGGACGCGGCTTTGCCTGCGTCGCACTGGACCGGCCTGCCGATCCGGTAAACGTCGGCCACGTCCTGCGCGCGGCGCTCTGCTTCCAGGCTCGCATGATCATCCTGGGCCAGCCTTCGCAGGACATCGACGTCCGCCGGCTGCCGACGGACCCGACCAGGGCCTACCGGCACGTTCCGGTGATCGCTGTCGACGATCTCATCGATGCGGCCCCCCGCCATGCCGCCCTGGTTGCCGTCGAGATCCTGCCGGACGCCGTCTCACTTCCCGACTTCGTTCACCCCGAGCGTGCCTGCTACGTCTTCGGCCCGGAAAGCGGCGCGATCTCCGACCGCATCCTGAAACGGAGCGACTACCGTCTCCACGTCCCGACCGCCGTGTCGCTGAACCTGGGCATGACGGTCGGCATCGTCCTCTACGATCGCTGCGCCGACCGCTGGCGGCGCGCCGCCGAAGACCAGGGCGGCCGAGTCAGTCCCGCGCGGTCGACCCGGCCGGACCGCCAAAGAGCGACAGCAGCGGCAGCCCGAGACGCTCGCGCACGAACCGGCGCACCAGGCGCCGCCTGAGCTCCGGGAGCCTCTCCTCGTCCACTCTTCCCGCCATTCGGCCAAGAGCCTCGTCGGCGTCTGCCGTCAGAGCGCCGCGTTCCGGCGGCGGCAGGGCCCTGAACGCCGCCTCGGTCAGAGCGACATCGAGCTCGGCCAACCGGGCTTCGATCTCGGGCGCCGGACCGCTCAACTCGAGCAACCTGTTCCGCCAGACCTCGACATCTGCCAGTTCCGCCGGCAGCGCGGACGCAAGCACTCCGAGCCGCGCCGGCACATCGATCGCGGCGGGTTTCCTGCGCACTGGCGCCGCCGCTCCCAGTTCCCGGAACACGGCCCACGCCCTCTCCACCGCCGCCCGGCAGTAGCGCAGACTGCCGACACGCCGCTTCGGCGCCGCGGGCGACGCCGCCCGCTCGGCCCGGCGCGCGAACACCTCCCGGATGCTCTCCAGGACCAAGGCAAGCGGAATGCCCTCCTGACGCCACCGTTGCGCCAGGCGCCAGTCGGCAGGACTCAGCAGCAGAGGAGCTCCCCGAAGCCGAATGAACTCCTCTTCGATCGCCTCGAAGTAGTCGAAATCGCCACGGTCGCCGCGGTCTCCTGTTTCGGGTTCCATTCCGGATTCGGTCTTGTGATCGGTTTCGGGATCAACCGCCGGCTTCACGCTTCGATCACCTCGCCCGAGGAGATCGTGCGGAGACCGGCCGGCGTCTCGAGCCGGAAGCGGCCGCCTTCGTCGAAGCCCGCGAACCGGCCGGAGACGTTCTCGCCGCCGATCCGGCAGCTGACCTGGTCGCCCTCGCGATGGACGCTGCAGTGACAATAGGCATCGAGAACGTACGCGGAGTCCCCGGCGCGGCCCAGCTCGCGCTCCAGCGTCGTCGCGATCCGCTCGACAACGGCGGCCCGGGCGGGAGGACGCTCGTTTGCAAGCGCAAGCGACGTCGCCGCCGGTGTCGGCAGTTCGCCCTCGGCGCCGAAGTCGTAGTTCACGCCGAAACCGATCACCGCGACCATCTCGCCCCGGCTGCCCATCACCGTCTCGATCAGGATGCCGGCTATCTTGCGGCCGTCCACGAGCACGTCGTTGGGCCACTTGAGGCCCGCCCGGCCGTCCACGAACTCGGTCAGTCCACGGCACACTCCGATGCCGGCCAGGAGCGGCAACGCACCGAGTTGATCCTCCAGCGGTCCGCCGCCCGCGATAGGCAGCGGCTGCAGCCACGTGCAGTAGAGGCCGCGCCCCGCAGTGCTGACCCAGGAACGACCCTGTCGCCCCCTGCCCGCGGTCTGCTCGAAGGCCACGACCAGGGCCGTCTGCGGCGTGGCCTCCTCCTCGAAGAACCGTCCGACCAGTGCCTTCACGAAACGGTTCGTCGAATCGACCGTGTCCATCAGGACCAGATTGTCCGGCAACCGTCGCGTACGGGAGCGAAGGTCGCAGACGAACCGGTCGAAGTCGCAAGAGCGGCGCCCCATGGGGCCGGAAAGCCTAACCGAGTCGGTTCCCGCTCGGATTCCCGGTCAGCGCCCAGAACCATCCCGAAGTCGGCGCCCGTCCGGAAAGCGGTGTGGTGCGCGCCCGCCGCACCTGCAGCCGCCCGGACCACTCTCGGCAACGGCCGCCAGCCCTGTCGGGGCGGGAGGGGTCTGCTCACAGGTGCCTCCGAACGAGCGACGCCCCGGACAACACGGAATCCGACAACCGACCGGAGCGAGTGAAGCGGAGTGAGCGCAGAACCTTCCAATGGACTCCCACGCGCGAACGTCACCTGTGGAGCAGACCCCGCGCGACCCAGGACGGGCGGGTGCGCCCTGCGGTCAGAGCGCCAGCATTTCGGTCACCCGGTGGCGCTGCTCTTCCAGTTCGGCGAGGCGGGCACGGTTGCCCTCGACCACGTGGGCCGGGGCCTTGTCGAGAAACCGGGCGTTGGACAGGCGGCCCCGGGCGCCGGCGATCTCGGCCTCGATCTTCTGCAGGTCCCTGTTCAGCTTCACCCGCTCCGCCTCGCTCATCGGCGGCGCTTCCACCTCGAACGCCAGGTTCAGACCGGCCGCGCGATCCCGAACCGACCCCGCGGGGCCCTCGCCTGCCGTCACCCGCCGGACACCGGCGACGGCCTCCAGGAGGGATGCCTGCTCCACGACAAAGGCGACCAGACTCTCCTCGCCGGCCTCGACGAAGACCGACATCTTCGCCGCTCCGGCGAGGTTTCGTTCGCGGCGAAGACTCCGGGCCTTCTGCGCCACGGAGACCACAACGTCCATCCCCCGTTCGACCTCCCGCGACCGCAGATCGTCATCGCCTGTCGGGTAGGCCTGGACCGCGATGCTCGGGGCTCCTGCCGACGGGGCGCAGGCTGACGCCGGCGGAGATCCGGCGGACCGGGGGCCAACGGAGTCAGGCGCATGGGCGCGTGGCAGCCGCTGCCAGAGCTCCTCCGTCAGGTGCGGCATCACCGGGTGCAGCAACCGGAGGCTCGCGTCGATCACGAACAGGAGCGTCTCGGCGGTCCGCGGCCGAGGCCCCCTGCCGGCGAGCGCCGGCTTTGCGAACTCGATGTACCAGTCGCAGAGTTCGTGCCAGAAGAAGTGGTAGAGCGCGTTGCAGGCGCGGTCGAAACGGAACTCCTCCAGTGCCGCGTTGACCGTTTCGGCGACGGCGGAAAGGCGCGAGAGGATCCACTGCTCCGGAGCAGCCAGGTCGCCGGCGGCGATCAGATCCGCAGCGGAATCCGGTGTCCTCGCCCCCTCGGTCCGCGCCAGGGCGAATCGGACCGCGTTCCAGATCTTGTTGCCGAAGGCCCGATAGCCGGCCATCCGTTCCAGATCAAGCGGGATGTCGCGTCCGGGCACGTCGAGCACCGCCAGCGTGAAGCGCATCGCGTCGGCGCCGTACTCTTCGACCAGGTCCATCGGGTCGACCGTGTTTCCCCTGGTCTTCGACATCTTCTCGCCGTGCGCGTCACGGACCAGACCGGTCAGATGGACGGCGCGGAACGGAATGTCGCCGCGGAAGTGGTTCGAGAGCATGACCATTCGCGCCACCCAGAAGAACAGGATGTCGTGGCCGGTGATCAGGACATCCGTCGGGTACCAGGTGCGAAGGTCCGCCGCGTCTTCATCCGGCCACCCCAGAGTCGAGATCGGCCACAGGGCAGACGAGAACCAGGTGTCCAGAACGTCGGATTCCCGGGTCAGGTCCGTCGTGCCGGCCATCTGCTCGGCTTCCTCGCAGTCCATCGCCACGTGGCAGGCCCCGTCCCGGTCGTACCAGGCCGGTATGCGGTGTCCCCACCACAGCTGGCGCGAGATGACCCAGGGCCGGATGTTGGTGAGCCAGTGCTCCCAGGTCTTGTCCCAGGACTTCGGGATCAGCTCCAGACGTCCTTCCCGGACCGCTGCAAGCGCCTGCTTCGCCATGCCGGAGACGTCGGCGAACCACTGCGGCGACAGCATCGGCTCGATCGGCTCGCCGCTTCGCTGCGAGTGCCCCACGCTGTGGACATGCCGCTCGGTCCTGACCAGCCGCCCCTCCGCCCGGAGCCGCTCGACCACGCGGCGGCGCGCCTCGAAACGATCCAAGCCTTCGAACTCGGCGCCCGCCTCGGCCGTCATCCGGCCGTCCAGGCCGATCACCCGCACGCCGGGGAGATCGTGCCGGCCGGCGATCTCGTGGTCGTTCGGATCGTGGAACGGCGTCACCTTGACCAGCCCGGTGCCGAACTCGGGATCGACGTGCTCGTCGGCGACCAGGCGAAGGCGCCGGCCCAGGATGGGAAGCCGCGCGAAGCGGCCGGCAAGGCGGCGGTAGCGCTCGTCCTCCGGGTGGAAAGCCACCGCGGTGTCGCCGAGCATCGTCTCGGGGCGGGTCGTCGCGACGATCAACGGGTCTTCGGAGCAGCGAGCGCCTTCGCTCCCGCCCACGGAATCCGGAGACTCGAGTGGATACGCCAGGTGGTAGAGGGCGCCCTCGATCTCGCGGTTCTCCACCTCCAGATCGGAGACGGCGGTCTGCAGCACCGGCGACCAGTTCACCATGTACTCGCCGCGATGGATCAGACCCTCCCGGTAGAGGCGCACGAAGGCGGTGCGGACTGCCCGCGCCAGACCCTCGTCGAGCGTGAACCGCTCGCGGGACCAGTCGCACGAGGCGCCCAGGCGCTGCAACTGTCGCCTGATGTTCGCGTGGTACTCGTTCTTCCACCCCCACACCCGCTCGACGAACCTCTCCCGTCCGAGTTCGAGGCGGCTCGTGCCCTCCTGCTCGAGCTGACGTTCCACCATGAGCTGGGTCGCGATTCCGGCATGGTCGGTGCCCGGCAGCCACAGGGCGTTGTCGCCCCGCATCCGCCGCCAGCGGATGACCAGGTCCTGCAGCGTGCTCTGGAGGGCGTGCCCCATGTGCAGCTTGCCGGTCACGTTGGGCGGCGGAATCAGGATGCAGTAGGGCGCGGGCCCCTGGCGATCCGGATCCTCGGAGCAACGGAACAGATCCTGCTGCGCCCACCACGCCTGCCACCTGGCCTCACAGGAGGCCGGGTCGAAACGCCTCACCATCGCCGCGCCCGCCGTCCGAGCGCCTGCCGCCGCCTCGTCGCGCGCCATCAGCCTCGGGACCCGAACGCTCTGTCCGCGGCGCCGTTCGCCATCCACCGGGTCGTCATGGCGAGCCGAGGCGACGGTTCAGGTACTCGACAATCGCGGCCGTGCTCGATCCCGGAGGAAACACCTCGTCCACGCCCGCGGCCCTGAGGCCTTCGATGTCCCTCTCCGGCACGATGCCGCCGGCGAACACGAGCACGTCGCCGGCATCCGCGGCGCAGAGCCCCCTTGCCACCTCGGGGAGGAGCGTGTTGTGGGCGCCGGACAGGATCGAAAGGCCGACGGCGCGAACATCCTCCTGCACGGCGGCCGCCACGATCTGCTCCGGCGTCTTGCGCAAACCGGTGTAGATCACCTCGAAACCGGCATCCCGGAGCGCGCGCGCCACGACCTTCGCGCCGCGGTCGTGACCGTCGAGCCCGGGTTTGGCGACCAGAATCCGGTGCGGCGACTGCGCGCCTGGCCGCGCCGCCGTCAAGTCGCCGCCTCCCGGCGAAGGTCGAGCTGGTCCATCTTCTTGTACAGGTTGCTTCTCGGCGTTCCGATCGCCCTGGCGGTCCGGGTCACGTTCCAGCCGTGCTCCTCGAGTTTCCTCGCCAGATAGAGACGTTCCGCAGTGTCCCTGAACTCGCGCAGGGTCGACACCGCGAGAATAGCCTCCGACAACTCCCCGCGCAGCGGACCGGCAAGGCGGAGCACGTCGTCACGGTCGATCGCGTCACCGGGCGTGAGGATCAGCAGACGCTCGACCAGGTTCTTCAGTTCGCGCACGTTGCCCCGCCACGGCATCGCCTGCAGCTGGCGGATCGCCGCCGCGGTCAGGGTCTTCTGCCGGTAGTTGTTCTCGGCTGCGAAGCGCTCGATGAAGTGGTCGACCAGGAGCGGCAGGTCATCCAGCCGCTCCCGCAACGGCGGCGCGTGAACCGGGACCACGTTGAGACGGTAGAAGAGGTCCTCGCGGAAACGGCCCGATTCGATCTCGACCAGCAGATCCCGGTGGGTTGCCGCCACCACGCGGACATCGACGGTGACCGTGGTTCGAGCGCCGACCGGCTCGATCTCGCCGCTCTGGAGCGCCCGCAGCACCTTCGCCTGAGTGCGGGCCGACATGTCCCCCACCTCGTCCAGGAAGATCGTGCCGCCGTCGGCAGCGGCGAACTTGCCGATCTGACGGCGCACGGCGCCGGTGAACGCACCTCTTTCGTGGCCGAACAGCTCGGACTCGATCAGTTCGTCGGGAATCGCGGCGCAGTTGACCTGCACCAGCGGCGCCTCGCAGCGTGGGCTGCCGGCGTGAACCGCGCGCGCCACCAGTTCCTTGCCGACGCCGCTCTCGCCGGTGATCAGCACGGTGGCCGGAGTCGGCGCCGCCCGCTCGATCATCGCCCGAAGCTCCCGCATCGCGGCGGATTCCCCCACCAGTTCCGACGGCGCCCCGCGCAGAAGGCGATTCTCGTCCTCGAGCCGCCGCCGTTCGATGGCGTTGCGCAGGGCCAGCAGCACGCGGTCCCGTTCGAGCGGCTTTTCGAGAAAGTCGTAGGCCCCCAGACGGGTCGCCTCCACCGCCGCGGCGATGTCGCCGTGGCCGCTGATCATGACCACGGGCATGTCATGGCCGCGCTCCCGCAGGCGCGACAGCGTGGCCAGCCCATCCATCTCGGGCATCTTGATGTCCAGCAGAACGGCCGCCGGATGCCTGGTCATCACACGCCGCAGAGCTTCCCGGCCCGTGGACGCCTCCTCGACCCGGTAACGCTCGAACTCGAGGATCATCCGCAGCGAGCTTCGGATCGACTCCTCGTCGTCGACCACGAGCACGCGAGGGCGCATGCGGCTCAGGGAACTTCGATGACCGAGAAGACCCGCTGGCCGCCGGGAACCACCGCCTCGACACGGATCAGGTCACCCGAATCCACGCCGGCGATCGCCCGCTTCAGGTCGTCGAGATCGCGAATCCGGGCGTCGTCGATGCCGGTAATCACGACCCCGGGCCGGAAGCCCCTCGCGGCAAAGACGCTGCGAGCCGAAACCTCCGACACGTACACGCCGCGCTGTCCGCGGTCGAGTCCCGTACGCTCCCGGAGATTCGCGGTCAGGGGCCGCAGTTCGAGTCCGAGCCATTCCACGAGTTCCTCGCGCGCCGGCGCCGGCATGGTCGACTCGTTCGCGGCGACCTGGGCCGGACGTTCCTCGAGCACGACCTCCAGGCGGATCCGCTCGGCATCGCGAAGGATCTCGAGCTCGACTCCCTCTCCGGGCGCCAGCGCCGCCACGTAGTCGATCAGGTCGCGGGTACCCACGACATCGTGGTCATCGACGCCGAGAATCACGTCTCCCGATACCACGCCGGCCTTCTCCGCCGGCGTGTCCGGCTGCACGCCCTGCACCAGGGCGCCGTTCGGCTCGTCCAACCTGTAGTACCTGGCCTCGATGTGCTCCAGGTCGCGGATCTGCACACCGAGGTAGCCGCGCCTGACCGTGCCCTCTTCCCGCAGCTGCGGCAGGACTCCCTCCAGCACGTCCACCGGCACCGCGAAGCCGATGTTCTCGGCCCACGCCATGGCAGTGGCGATTCCGACCACTTCGCCGGCGGTGTTGACCAGCGGTCCTCCGGAGTTCCCCCGGTTGATCGCGGCATCGGTCTGGATGTAGTTCGCGAAGCTGGTCGGTCCGCCCTCGATGCCGAACGAGCGCCCCTTGGCGCTGACCACGCCCACCGTCACGGATGCCTCGAAGCTCAGCGGACTGCCGATCGCCATGATCCAGTCGCCGACCCGAAGCGCATCCGAGTCGCCAAGTGGCAGGAACGGCAGGTCCTTGTCCGCCTCGATCCTGATCAGAGCCAGATCGGTCTCCCGGTCGCGGCCCCTGATCTCGGCTTCGTATTCCCGCCCATCCAGACGGACCGTGACGTCCTCGGCTCCGTCGATCACGTGGTTGTTCGTCACGATCCAGCCGTCGGCGGAGATCAGGAAGCCGCTGCCAGCGCCCTGAAGCCGCTGTTCGTCAGGTTCCGATTCGCGCTCCGGCTGGCGCTGGAACGGATTGCGCCGGAAGAAGAAGTCGGGACCCGGACTTTCCTCGATCCTCGCCACCTCGACCGTGACCACGGCCGGCAGCACGGCCTCCGCCAGATCGGCGAAGCTGTCGATCGATGTCCGGGCGTGGCGTTCGACCCGCATTGCCTGCTCTGTCCGCGATTCGTCCTCCGAAATCGGCGCGGTCCGACCTGCCTCCTCCGCCCGGGTCGGTTCGGTCAGGTTCAGACCACCCGCGATGATCATGCCGAACACCAAGGCGCCGAACACCATCAGGGCGGTGAAAAGGATCTGCTTCTTCGTGTTCATCGTCAGGAGTACCTCGTTGAAGAAGGGAAGCATACAACCGTTGCCGACCTGGGCCGCGGGCCTGCTGCCAGGACTGCGCGGACGGGCCGGCGACGCCACAGGCTGTTCCAGGCCGCACCAGGCTGACAGGAGTGCAATCCGTGCAGCAATCCGTGCAGCAACCCGTGACAACCCGTACTGGTAATGCAATCCGCCTGCCAACGCGGCAGTGTCTCATCCCGCCTCGTCCCGCCGCACCGCTGCGGTCGGAACGTCGAGTTGCCCGCCGCAAGATGCCGCCGCGAGCGCGTCATTCTGGCATGACGGTCGCGACGACGGTTGCCCGCCCGAACCATCGGTTGTATAGTCCCCACCCAACTGCCGGCGATTCTCCCGCGCTTCTCCTCGAAGGGCGGGGGACCGCCTCCCGGCAGGAGACCGTCTTCGGCCGCCGGGGCGCGAATCGGCCGAGAACCGGCAGGCGGCTGCTGAGAGTGGGTGCTTCGGCCCGCTCTCTTTTGTTTGGGGCCAAGGTCGTACCAGAGTCCCATTCTTCGTTCCCGAGACCCGATCAACGAGACCACCATCCGAAACCGCATGCCCTCTCCCCCAGCCGACCTCGATCTCCGGACGCCTGACGGACCCCCTGTGGCCGGATCGGTTGCGAGACCGCGCCATCCCATGGAAACCGTCATCGCCCCGGATCTTCTGAGGCGCCTGGACCGCCTGGCCGCGAGCCATTCCTGCGAGTTGCTGGACGCCGCGTTCCGGGGCGGCTGCCTGCGCCTGGTCATCGATCACGCCGACGGCGTGACTCACGAACACTGTGCCGGAGTCTCCAGAGAAGCGTCTGTCCTGCTCGACGCGGAAGACTTCGGCCCGACTTCCGGCTACGTGCTGGAAGTCAGTTCGCCGGGGCTCGACCGTGAACTCCTCTCGGCGCGCGACTACGAGCGTTTCCGCGGACGAAGGGCCAGGGTGACCTTCACCGACTCGACTACGGGAAGCCGGCGCACGGTGCGCGGCCTCCTCCAGGGCCTGAGCCCCGCGAACCCCGCCGTCGCTGTCGTCCTCGAGGACGACAGCGGCGATACCCTGCCGCTGGCCGTCGACAGCATTCACAAGGCCAGACTACTGGTCGAACTCTGATCCCGGGGACTCTGACAATGGCTCGGCCACATACTCCCGAAGTGAACATCAACGAGGTCCTGAGGCAGGTCGCCCACGAGAAGGACATCGACCTCGACCACTGGATCCTCGCCCTCGAGGACGCGGTGGCCTCCGCGGCCAAGAAACAGCATCAGATCAAGGAGCCGGTGCGTTCCTACATGGACCGCGAAACCGGCAAGTTCAGCGCCTTCCTCTACCGGCACGTGGTGGAAGAGGTCGAAGACCCCTTCGCCGAGTGGACCCTTGAAGAGGCCCGCGAGCACAAGGACGACGCGGAGATCGGCGAGGAGATCGAGATCCCGATTTCCACCGAAGGGCTCGGGCGGATCGCGGCGCAGTCGGCGAAGCAGGTCCTCTACCAGCGGATCCGGGAAGCCGAACGGGAGAAGATCTTCGGCGAGTTCGAGAATCGCGTCGGCGAGGTGGTCAACGGCACGGTCAGACGGTTCGAGCGCGGCGACATCATCGTCGACCTCGGCCGGACGGAGGCGATCGTTCCCCGCAGCGAGCAGTCCCGCCATGAACGCTACAGCCAGGGCGAGCGCATCCGCGGTGTGATCGTCGACGTCCACAAGCAGCCCAAGGGGCCGCAGATCGTGATGTCCCGCACCGATCCCCGCCTGCTGGTCAAGCTGTTCGAGATGGAAGTGCCCGAGATCTACGACGGCACCGTCGTGATCAAGACCGCGGTGCGCGCTCCCGGCGAACGAGCCAAGGTCGCCGTCGTGAGCCGGGAGCGCGACGTGGACCCGGTCGGCGCCTGCGTCGGCATGAAGGGATCGCGCGTGCAGTCCATCATCCGTGAACTCCGGGGCGAGAAGATCGACATCATCGAGTTCTCGGAAGACCGGGTGACCTTCGCGCAGAGCGCCTTGGCACCGGCGCGGATCACCCGCGTCTCGGTGACCCACACGGGCGCCATCCCGCATCTCGACGTCATCGTCGAAGACGAGCAGCTTTCGCTGGCGATCGGCAAGCGGGGTCAGAACGTGCGTCTGGCCAGCGAGCTCATCGGCGCCCGGATCGACATCAAGAGCGAAACGGACGTCAAGGACGAGGTCGCCGATGCGTTGGCCAGGATGCTGAACGTCGACCGCGGCAAGGACGAGCTCGACCTGACCGAGATTCCCGGCGTCGACGCTCGAACAGCGGCCGCCCTCTCCGGGTCGGGCTTCGGCACGCTCGAGGCGCTCGAGAACGCAAGCGTGGAAGCTCTGACCATGATTCCGGGGATCCACGTCGCCTTGGCCGCGACGATCCTCGAATGGGCCTCCGAGCGCGCCGGGACGGCCGCGGCGGGCAACGCCGCGGCGAAGAGCGACAGCCCCGCGATGGACGAAGACGACTTCATGGCGGCGCTGACCCGCGCCTTCGAGGAGGAGAGCGGCGACAACGACACGGGGAGCGGCGCAGCCTGAGGGCGCCCGAGCCGACAAGACGACGGAGAACCGAGGACTCCATGCCCAAAATCCGGCTCCAGGATCTGGCCAGGCGGATGAACGTGCCTGAACAGGACCTGCTGTTCAAGTTCCGATCGATCGGTGTTCGCGTGGAAGGCGAAGACGCGATGATCGATACGGACATCATCAAGGCCCTGCTGGAAGGCAAGAAGATCGCCGGTCCCCAACGCGAGGTCATCCTGCGCGACCGCGCAGCGCCGCCGACCGCGCCCCGGCGCCGTCCGATCTCCAGTCTCAGGCGGCCGACCGGGCCGATGCGCCCGAACCGAAGGCGACACGTCGTCCACAAGCACACGATCCGCACCCTGACGCCGACCGCGCCGAAGCCCAAGCCTCCCACGCCGGAAGAGATCGCGGCCAAGGAGATCGCGGCCGAAGAGGCGGCCAGGGCCGCACGCGCACCGGTCCCGGAAAGCCGGCGGCGGAGGACGCCGCCCGTGCAGCCGAGGACCGAGAAGCCGGCTGCCGCGCCGCCTCCCTCCCCGGCGGCACGCTCTCCGGTTGCGACGCCGAAGCCGCCGGCGCCGCCCGGCCGGCCAACCGCTCCTCCAGCCGCAGTTCCCCCAGCTGCAGTTCCCCCGGCCGCAGTTCTCCCGAAGAGCCCGCCGGCGGTTCCTGCCGCCGCCGATACCCGAGTTCGACCCGAGCCGCAGCAGGAGCGACCGGCAGAAGCGGCAGCCGAGGACGGCCCGCGCCGCACCGTCACCGTGGCGGACGGCCTGCAGGTCCGGGCTCTGGCCGAGAAGATGGGGGTCAAGGCGAAGGTTCTGCTCAAGCAGTTGTTCGACCGCGGCATCATGGCCACCCTGAACCACGTCCTGGAACCCGAAGTGGCGGTCGAACTCGCGGAACAGATGGGCTTCGACGCCTTGATCGTCTCCTTCGAGGAGGAGATCCAGATCGAGCACGAAGAAGAGCTCGAAGCAGCCGGCGGCAGCGCAGACAGAACGGCCCTGGTCGAGCGGCCGCCGATCGTGACCATCATGGGTCACGTCGATCACGGCAAGACATCCCTGCTCGACGCCATCCGCAGTTCGAAGCTGACCGAAGGCGAGTTCGGCGGCATCACCCAGCACATCGCCGCCTACCAGGTCGAGCACGACGGCGGCCGCATCACCTTCCTCGACACGCCCGGCCACGAAGCGTTCACCCAGCTCCGGGCCCGGGGCGCCAAGGTCACGGACCTGGTGGTCCTGGTCGTTGCTGCGGATGACGGCGTGATGCCCCAGACTCTCGAAGCGCTCGACCATGCACGCGCGGCCGAAGCGCCGATCCTGGTCGCGATCAACAAGATCGACCGGCCGAACGCCAACGTCAACCGGGTCAAGCAGCAGCTCGCGGATCGCGGCCTGATGGTCGAGGACTGGGGCGGCGACGTGATCGCGGTGCCCATCTCCGCTCTCAGGGGTGATGGAATCGACGACCTGCTCGAGATGCTCACGCTGACCGCGGAAGTGGCGGAACTCCGGGCGAACCCGAAGTTGCAGGCCCAGGGCGTCGTCATCGAAGCGAGCAAGAAGACCGGCCGCGGGTCGGTCGCGACGGTGCTGGTCCAGAACGGCACCCTCCGCGTCGGCGACGTCTTCGTCTGCGGTTCCACCTGGGGCAAGGTCCGGTCACTCATGAACGACCTGGGCAAGCGCGTCGAGGCTGCGCCTCCATCCATGCCCGTCGAGGTCGCGGGCTTCAACGACCTTCCCGACGCGGGCGACCCGTTCCAGGTCGCGGCCAAGGAAGCGAAGGCGCGCTCGATCGCCGAGTTCCGCCACGAAGAGAAACGCCGCGCGAAGCTCGCACCGGCCACCGGCGGCGTCTCCCTGGAGAGCCTGTTCGCGAGTCTGAGGGAAGGCGAGACCAAGGAACTGCCGGTCGTGCTCAAGGCCGATGTTCAAGGTTCGGTCGAGGTCCTCCGGGAAACGCTGCAGAAGGTCTCGACCGACAAGGTCAAGGTGCGCGTGATCCGCGCCGCCGTCGGCGCGGTGACCACGCACGACGTGCTCCTGGCATCGGCCGGCGACGCGATCATCTACGGCTTCAACGTCCGCCCCGAGCGCAGCGCCGCCGACCTGGCCGCCAAGGAGGACGTCGAGATTCGGCTGCATACGGTGATCTACGAGCTGACCGAGGAGCTCCTCGCGGCGATGACGGGACTGCTGGAGCCGATCTATCGCGAGGTCTCCAAGGGGCGCGCCGAAGTGCGCGAGGTGTTCAAGGTGCCCAGAGTCGGCATGATCGCCGGCTGCCACGTGGTCGCGGGAGTCATCTCGCGCCGAGCGCGGATTCGCCTGGTAAGAGACAGCATCGTCGTCCACGAGGGCCGAATCGGCTCCCTGCGTCGGTTCAAGGACGACACCGCAGAGGTCCGCAGCGGTTTCGACTGCGGTATCGGCATCGACCGCTTCCAGGACGTCAAACCCGGCGATCTGATCGAGGCCTTCGACCACGAAGCCGTTGCCCCCACGCTCTAGCTGCCGGATCAGATGCCATCGGTATCCCAGGCCCGTGCGCGCGATCTGCTGCGCCGGGAACTGACCGACATTCTGCGGCGCGAAGTCAAGGATCCCCGGGCGGCTCTCGTCAGCATCGCCGATCTCACGCTGAGCGCGGACCGCGGTCACGCGCGCATCCTGCTCTCCGTGCTTGGCAGCGAGGATGAACGCCGGAACGCGATCGGCGCCGTGCGGCGGGCCGCGGGCTTCATTCGCGGACGCCTGGGGCGGCGCCTGCGCCTGAGACGGACGCCCGAGCTCCGGTTCGAGCTCTACCGCGGCGCGGAGCACGCCGAGCGGATCGACCGGATCCTGGATGAGCTGTGAACGCTGCGACCTCTTCTCCCACCGTTCCCGGCGAGTTCGTCGACGCTCTGCGCGACGGCGGGAGCTTCCTGCTTTCGAGTCATGCCCACCCGGACGGCGACGCGATCGGATCCGAGGTGGCCCTGGCGCGGATCCTCCGATCGATCGGGCGCTCCGCCACGATCTGGAACGTCGACCCGGCCCCGGCAACCTATGCAGGCGTCATCGGAAACACGGCCATTCACGTCGGCCGGACACCGCCCCGCGGCTTTCCCGACGACTTCGACCTTGTGGTGCCGCTCGAGTGTCCCCGACTCGACCGGACCGGCCTCGAGCAGGCGCTCGGGCAGCTGCCGATCCTGAACATGGACCACCACCCGGGCAACCGTCTCTACGGCGCGGTGAACTGGGTCGACACAAAGGCGCCGGCCGTGGCCGAGATGGTACTCCGCCTGGCGCACGCCCTGGACGCTCCGGTAGATGCGGCAACCGCGACCGCGCTCTACCTCGGTCTCTCGACCGATACCGGCAGCTTCCGGTTCTCGAACGCCACCCCGCGGGCCTTCGACGCGGCCTCGGAACTCGTGCGCCTGGGCGCCCGGCCGGAGCGCATTGCCGGGTGGCTCTACGAGTCGCAGCCTCCCGGTGCCGTGCGGTTGCTGGGGGAGGTGCTGGGAACCCTCGAACTGCACTGCGACGAGCGCATCGCCAGCGTCCGCCTGGACCTCGAAATGTTCGAACGCGCCGGCGCGGCGGCGGCGGATTCGGAGGGCCTGATCGACTACCCTCGGTCGATTCGCGGCGTCGAGGCGGCGGCGCTGTTCCGTGAACGCCCCGAGGGAGACATCAAGGTATCGCTGCGCAGCCGCGGCAGGGTCGACGTCGGGGCGATCGCCAGCCGGCGCGGCGGCGGCGGTCATCGCAACGCCGCCGGCTGCCTGATCGACAGCAGGGCGCGCGAGTCCGCCGTGATCGCCGAACTGGAGATCGCGGTCGAAGCGACCACCGAGCGCTGCCCACGCGCCGAGGCCTCGGAGGACGAGGCATGACCGCGCAGTCGGCGCGGCACGGCCTGCTCCTGGTCGACAAGCGGCCCGGCGGCACGTCGCACGACGTGGTACGGGCGGCGCGGCGCGCCCTTCGCGAACGGAAGATCGGCCACTGCGGCACCCTCGATCCCAACGCAACCGGCCTGCTGCTGCTCACCGTCGGGCGCGGCACCCGCCTCACGCGCTTCCTGATCGGCGCACCCAAGGTCTACCAGGGCGAGATCCGGTTCGGCGTCGCCACGGACACCTACGACGCGGCCGGCAAGGCGACCCGCGAGGGCAGCACCGCCGATCTGACGCACCAGCAGATCGTCCAGGCCATGAGCGGTTTCGAAGGACTGCAGCACCAGTTGCCGCCGCCCTACTCGGCCAAGAAGATCGGCGGCCGCAAGTACTACGAGCTCGCGCGCCGCGGACAGGAATTCGAGCGCCAGGGCAAGGACGTGGAGATCTTCCAGTTCGAGGCAACCGGCCCCCTGGGACAGCCGGGGCCGCAGCGGATTCCCTTCCGGCTGAGCTGCTCGGCCGGCGCCTACGCGCGCTCCCTCGCCCACGACCTGGGCGAGCAGCTGGGCTGCGGCGGCCACTTGGCGGCTCTGCGCCGACTTCGCATCGGCTCCTTCGAGGTCGACGACGCGCTCGACTCGCAGCGACTCGAGGCGGTCGAGCGCGGCGCCGAGCCGCTTGCGACCGCCGATCTGGGGGACGCCTGGGTGCCGTTCGACGACATCCCGCTGCCCTTCCCCCGGATCGCCATGGACGCAGCCCGGGAACGCCGCATCACCCACGGGCAGTCCGTGCTGGCGCCGGGAAGCGACGCCGAAGAGGGGGACTGGGTGCAGCTGGTGGACTACCGCGGGCGGTTCCTCGCCGTGGGCGCGATCGCGGAGAAGATCGGCGACCGCGGCCTCGCCGTCGTGCAGCCGAAGATCGTCTTCCGCTAGCGTCAGCGCCGGCAGCAGCCCGCGGTCGAATCCGCGCCGCACCGAGAGCGGTCCACGCGGGCGGCCTGCAGGACGCGACGAGGAAGGCGAGGAGATCTCGGCCGCGGCGCGCCCCGGACCGAACCGTTCGGGTCGCCGCCGTTCCCGGTCGTGCTACACTCCGCGCCGCGAAAGGACAGAGGAACGACGAAGGAACTGCAAGAAGGCATCACGAAGGCAACACAGAGGCAACGCAACACGGAAGCAACACAGAGATCCCGACCAGTACGGAACAAGCAGAGTCAGCGAGGAATCGGAACGTGCCACAGACAACCGAAGTGAAGGACCAGATCATCCGTGACTACCGTCTCCACGAGACGGACACGGGATCGCCCGAGGTTCAGGTCGCGCTCCTGACGAATCGCATCAACGAACTCACAGAGCACTTCAAGGTCCACAAGCACGACCATCATGGCCGTCGCGGCTTGTTGAAGCTGGTCGGGCGCCGCCGTCGGCTGCTCGGCTACCTCCGCAGCCAGAGCTTCGAGCGCTACCGGACGACGATCAGGCGTCTCGGAATTCGCCGCTAGCGGGCACCCGCTGGCAGACTTGGGAGCCCGGCGCCGCCAGGCGGCGGCGCCTCTCCGTGACCTGCCGGTTCGCCGGGATCGGTCCGCCAGTCAGGCGAGTTCGGATCCGACGACGGATCCTGCGGGCAGGACGTGCCGGGGCGCCGGCGACTTGGCCAACCCGTTCCCTTCGGGTCATTCCCGTGAATCACTCCGCCTCTTTCGCCGATGAAGGCACCTGCCCGCCGCCAGAGTCGCCGGGCGCAAACCACAGAGCAAGGAACTACAGCAGACAGCCATGAAATTCACCAAGGACATCCCGATCGGGAACTCCACCATGACCCTGGAATCCGGGCGCCTGGCCAGGCAGGCCAACGGTTCCTGCACCGTGCAGCTCGGCGAGACCATCGTGCTGACTACCGCCTGCATGGCGCCGGACAGCAACCCGCGCGGCTTCCTGCCCCTGACCGTCGACTACCGGGAGTACACCTCCGCGGCAGGCCGCATCCCGGGCGGCTTCTTCAAGCGCGAGGGACGCCCCTCCGAGAAGGAGATCATCACTTGCCGCCTGACCGATCGGCCGCTCAGGCCGCTCTTTCCGCCGGGGTACTTCCACGAGACCCAGATCATCAGTCTCGTCCTCTCGGCCGACCAGGAGAACGACCCGGACATCCTTGCGATCAACGGTGCATCGACGGCGCTCGTGCTCTCCGACATCCCCTTCTACCACCCGGTAGGCGCGGTTCGCGTCGGACTGATCGACAACGAGATCGTGTACAACCCGACCGGCGCCGAGCGTGACGTCTCCGACCTCGACCTGATCGTCGTAGGTACCGAGGACGCGGTGACGATGGTCGAGGCAGGCGCCAACCAGCTCGACGAAAGCGTGATTCTCGACTGCATCTTCGCGGGCCACCGGGAACTGCGGAAGATCGTTCGCGCGCAGCGGGACCTCTTCCGCGAGATGAACTTGGAAAAGCCCGACTGGGAAGCCCCCGCGGCCTGCCCGGCCGAGTTCCAGCAGCAGGTCGAAACCGCGATCTGGAACGACTTCACGGCGGCGCTCGACACGCCCGGGAAGTTCGAGCGCCGCGACGCCGTCAAGGCCGTGGTGAACGCCTTCCTCGATCAGCTCCCCGAGGATGACGAGCGCCGTGCCCAGGTCGGCACGATCGTCAGTGAACTCGAGGACAGGGCGCTCCGCGAGATCGTGATGAACGAAGGCAGGCGCTTCGACAACCGGGCGCTCGACGAGATCCGGACGCTCGACTGCGAAACCGGGCTTCTGCCGCGGGTTCACGGCTCGGCGCTCTTCACCCGCGGAGAGACGCAGGCCCTCGCCTCGGTCACGCTGGGCACGCGCCGCGATGCACAGATCATCGAGGAGTACGAAGGAGAAACCCATCAGAAGTTCCTTCTCCACTACAACTTCCCGCCCTTCTCGGTAGGCGAGGTGCGGTTTCTCCGCGGCGCCAGCCGGCGCGAGATCGGACACGGCGTTCTGGCCCGCCGGGCCCTGGTTCCCGTCCTGCCGCCCGAAGACGACTTCCCCTACACGGTCCGGGTGGTCTCCGAGATCCTGGAGTCGAACGGATCCTCGTCGATGGCGACGGTCTGCGCCGGCTCCCTCGCGTTGTTCGACGCCGGCGTTCCCATGCTGGCGCCGGTCGCGGGCGTCGCCATGGGTCTGGTCAAGGACGGCGAGGACTTCGCGGTCCTCAGCGACATCGCCGGCCAGGAAGACCACCACGGCGACATGGACTTCAAGGTCACCGGCACCCGCGGCGGCATCACCGCCCTGCAGATGGACATCAAGATCACCGGCGTGACCCGCGAGATTCTCGGTCAGGCACTGACCCAGGCAAGAGCCGGCCGGCTGCACATTCTCGATCACATGGCCGCCGAAATCGGCGAGCCGCGCGAGGAGATGTCGGACCACGCCCCGCGCCTGCACGTGATGGTCGTCGCCCGCGACAGGATTCGCGACGTGATCGGACCGGGCGGCAAGACGATCCGCGGCATCACCGAGGAAACCGGCTGCCAGATCGACATCGAGGACGATGGCCGCGTCGTCGTGGCCTCGCCCAACTCGACCGCGGCAGACAGAGCGATCGCGATGATCGAACGGCTCACCGAGGTGCCGGAAGTCGACAAGGTCTACACCGGCCAGGTGCGGCGGGTGGAGCCTTTCGGCGCGTTCGTCGAGATCCTTCCCGGCACGGACGGCCTGGTCCACATCAGCGAGCTCGCGCCCTACCGGGTCGGCGAGATCGGCGACCTGGTCACGGAAGGTGACGAGATGACGGTCAAGGTGATCGACATCGATCCCTCGGGCAAGGTGAGGCTCTCGCGGAAGGCCGTGATCATGGACGATCCGGACTTCGACCCCAAGGACTACGAGGGCATGGGCGTTCCGGCGCCCGGCGGCGGCGACCGCAGGGGCGGACGCGGTGGACGCGGCGGTCCTGGCGGGCGCAGGGGCCGTGGCGGCCCAGGGCGACGCGGAGGTCCCGGGCGACGCGGAGGTCCCGGCGGACGAGGGGGACGCGGCGGCCCCGGCGGACGTGGAGGCCCTGGCGGGCGCGGTGGACGCGGAGGTCCCGAGGGACATGGAGGTTCCGGCGGCCGCGGTCGCGGTCCGAGGCCCGGCGGCGGCGGACGCGGTCGCGGCCCGCGCCGCGACTAGCCCGAAGTTCTGCTGACAGAGGCGGGGCCTGACGGTCAAGCTGCCCGAAGGTGACGCGGGGCCGCAGGTACCGCGCTCGGCGCCGTCGAGGGACTTCAGCCTGAAGCAGGGCGTGGTGATCTTCTCAAAGGGACAGGTCCTGCGAACGCGCCCCTTCGATGATCCCCGACACCCGCTCAGGCTCATCTCTCGCGGGACATCGACCGCCTCTTCAAGCTCATCTCTCATGGGACATGGATCGCCCCAGAACTTCGGGCTAGAATGCCCGCATGTCCGAAGCGATCGCATTCGACACTCACCGGTTCGTGAAGAACCTCACCGGCCACGGTTTCACCGAGGAGCAGGCGGAGGTGCTCGCGACGGAACACGTCGCCCTGCTGAACAGCAACCTGGCGACCAAGGCGGACATCGAGACGCTCCGACAGGAGACCAAGGCGGACATCGAGACGCTCCGACAGGAGACCAAGGCGGACATCGAGACGCTCCGACAGGAGACCAAGGCGGACATCGAAAACCTCCGACACGGCATCGAGACGCTCCGACAGGAGACCAAGGCGGACATCGAAAACCTCCGGGCGGCGACCAAGGCGGACATCGCAGGCGCCAAGGCCGAGTTGCTGAAGTGGATGTTCGGCGCCCTGGCCGCTCAGACCGGCATTCTCGTCGCCTTCATCAAGCTGCTCTGAGGGCGCATCCGCCGCGCCCCTCTCCGACGGCTTCCCACGCCGCGGCGAGTTCTCACGCCGAGGACGCGCAGGGAAACGCCGACACATCGGCAGCCGTGTCCGCGGTCTGGCCGAGGCGGTTCCGGTGGGTCCAGCGCTCGCCGGTCGGGCTCTCCACGTGCAGGTTGAACGCCAGGTCCGTGACCGGAGCCGCGAACACCCAGCGGTGGCCGTTCACGCCGCAGCCGTCCAGCACCTTGATCAGCACTTCCACGTTGTCGCGATCGAAGAAGTACAGGAGCGCCGACTGGGAGGAGTCCAGCCCCCAGTCCCGGGCGTCGCCCGTCCTGCCCTCGTAGGTCTCGTAGCACATGCTCACCGTGTAGCCGCCCCGAAGGGTCAGCGCCGGGCCGGCCGGCTCGCAGTCGGTGCCGGAGCCCAGGCCCAGCCCGGTCGGCGACGACGGTTCCGCGAGGTTCACGCCGCCGAACCCCGAATCGGCGGCCGGGCTCGCGGCAGCCGCCCTGGCGGCGGCGATCTCATGCGGGAGGCACGGGAAGGCTTTCGTATCGCTCACCGCGCGTGCCGTCACGCCCTTGGGGTTACCGTTGCCGAAGTAACCCGACCGCTTGGAGTCGTAGCGCCACGTACGTTCATAGTCAGCGTGAAGCACAAGCTGGAATGGCAGATCGGTAACCGGCGCCACGAACACCCAGCGGTGGCCGTTGATCGCGCAGCCGTCCAGCACCTTGACCAGCACTTCCACGTTGTCGCGATCGAAGAAGTACAGAAGCGCCGACCGGTCCGCGTCCAGGCGGTAGTCCCAGACCCTGCGATAAGCGCCGTCCGGCGTCTCCACACAGGCAGAAACCTTATAGCCGTCCAGGTTCACCCCCGTGCCGCGCGTGGAGCACGGCGTGATCTCTCCGGCTGCCGTCGGCGCCGGATGCGGGCCCGGCATGAACTCCAGATCGAACGTCTCGCTCGCGTTCCAGCCCCTGTCGTTGTAGGCGACGACCACGAAGGAGTACCGGCCTCGCATGGCCCGGACCCAGGCGCCACCCCTCCGACCCACCGTGATCTCCTCTTCAGCGTCCAGCCCTTCGACGTCCAGGTATCGGGCGCCCGCCGGCAGCGGCTCCCCATGGCGCCGCCAGACCTCGTCGGGTTCGCCGCCAGACCACTTCCGGTACCAGACCTCGTAACCGGTCTCTGAACGGGCATTGTCGCGCCAGTACAGCCGGATGCTGTCGGGGCCCGTCACACGAGCGCCGACCCCGGTCGCCGCCGCGGGCGAACCGGAGACGCGCCCTCGGGCCTTCAGGTGAAACACATCGGAAAGCATCGGCCTCTCCCCCGTGTCGGGATCCCACCAAACGGGCTGCGCCCGTCCAGCGATTCTGTAGCCGCCTCCCGGCCTCAGGCCCGCGACATCGACGCCAACCAGGGCGCCGTCGCTCCGGACGACCGGCGCCACGTTGTCGCTGGACGAGGACCGCAGATGGAGTGGATCGCTTCCTTCCCAACGCAGCACATAGCGGTCGTTGGCCCCCTCCACCAGTGCCGGGTACACGATGACCTGACCGGCGTACGACAGATCCTCGGACCAGCTCACCCGCACCGTGTCACGACCCGTCCAGCGGGCGCCGATCCGGCGCGGAACCTGCTCCGCCTTCCACGGCGCCGCACCGCTGACCGCGGCGAAGGGAACGGTCTCGTGGAAGACCCGTTCGACCTCGCTCGTACCGGCGACGCCGATCGTCCAGCCGTTCGGTTCGTGCCGGACGGACGAATAGAACGGTTCCGTGACAGCCCACGTCCTGGGGTCGTCATCTCTGCTTGCATCCCGGCCGTAGCTCATGATCGTCTTCGGGCACCACAGGTAGTCACTCCCCTCGCGCTCGCTGCAGGAGGTCATGTCCGTGTGGCCGAACATCCAGGGCCATCCCCTCTCTGCTGCGTCCGACTGAACCGCCTCGAAATCGGCGAACGTCGCCGGCTCGTGGTGACCGCCCAGGTTGTGGCCGATCTCATGGGCGAACACCGTGAGAGGATAGGGTACTGACCAGCCCGTCAAGACGGCTGGTGCACCCGAATTGTTCCTCGCGCTGGCCATTCCGCTGGCATAGCTCGTTCCAATGTGAGGAACGAAGTGAATCAGGTCAGGCTCGTGACGCTTGCGCAGGCCGCCCACTTCAGGACTGGTCTCGAACTCCCAGTGCCACGTGCTCCATCCGTCGGTTTCGTAGTGGAACCCCTGAGCCTCTCGAGGACTGCCGATCAGAGGATCCCAACGCACGGGGATCAGATTCGCCGTCGCCGGAATCGCCCCGTTGCGAAAGGCCATGTTCAGGTAGTCGGAGAGCTGCTGCACTCCGACGGCCGCGCCACCTATCCCCCGCCAGTAGTCCGTTTCCGTACCGCTGGTGTAGAGCACGAGGATGTCCAGGCTGTCCGCGGTCGCTGACCTGACCACAGCCGGGGGCCGATCCCGGGCGGCGGCCGCGGCGCGGTTCAGGAGGCTCGCTTCCGGTGCTGCCTCGACACCGCACCAGTCGCCTGTCGGCCCCGTTTCCACCGCCAGAGTGCCGCGGCCGTCAGGGCCGGCGTGGACGACGTGCTTAGGGCCGCCCGGCTCGCCGAACCACCCCACCAGATGCCCATCCTGCACGGTGAGGAGCACGCTCTCGTACCCCGCTCCCGGCACCTCGCCGGTCCACATCAGGTTGCCGCCGCCTCGGTCCTCGAACACCGCGTTCTCGGCCGCGATCACCGAGCCGTCCCACAGCGGCAGCTCGAGGTACCCCATGCCCTGGCGCAGGTAGTCGAACTCCACCACGATCTCGGCAACCTCCGAAGGAAGCTGCCGGCCGAACCCGCCCGGTACGCCGCCCACGGCGACCTCCTCGCTGTCCATGACCACGGCGGGCATCTCCGGCCGGCGCTCCACCTCCCCCACGCTCCACAGCCTCTGAGCGTTCGCGGCGGCCGAAGAGAGCAGGGCAAGGCACAGGCACGCAACGACGGCGGCAAGGTCTGTCCGGAGGGTTGGCCGACGGGTTGGCCGATGGGCCGTCGAGCCGCCAGGGACATGGAACGGCAGCGCGGCCGCGGAGCGCCTCCCGCCACCGGACGGGCTGCAGAGTCCGTGAAGTCCCTCGAGTTCCCTGTTCCCTGCGCTGTCCGAACTTCCGGAGTTCCCGGCAGGATCGGTCTTGCGCTGCATCGTCTTGCCTTGCATGGTCGTCAGGTCCTTTCTCGTGTCGTCAGGTTCCTCGATATGCCCCCTGATGCCCCTCGATGCCCCCCCTGGTTCAACGTGCGGCCAGGCAAGTCCGCAGGACTGCCAGGCCGAGCCGGGTCGGCGAGCGCGTCGTCGAGTTGGCCGGACGCGGAGACGGCGCCCGATTCCACCAGGTCAACCAGGCGGCCTGCAGTGCGGCGACCGGAATCCGGCAGCATGGCGAGGCCGTGGCGCGCCGCCGCGGACTGCGGGCTACCGCAAACGTCGCCGAACGAACTCCCGGGGCCAACTCGCGAAGGGTCCACTCGCCGCTTCCCGGCGGCGAACCGCTCTTCCGGCGCCCAACAGGGGGACCTGGAACCGCAGCCTCGCTCCCCTGCCGGTTCCGCCGCAGCAACCCCGGGCGGCGCCAGGACGCCCCGCTGCCCGGCGGCTCCGTGAGCCGTCGCTCCGCCGGGCAGGTGCAAGCGAGCCACGAAACCGGTCGCCACGGGGACGGCGGCCCGCTCCGATCGGGCGGTGGGTTCTCCACATGAACGCCGCGGTCACGCGGCCACAGGTCACACCGCCACAAGGCACCAGTCTTGTGTGTGTGTGTGTGTGTGTGTGTGTGTGTGTGTGTGTGTGTGTGTGTGTGTGTTCACGTCCTGTGCCAGAACAGACACACCGAGAACTCCGGCAAACGGCTCGGAGCGATGGGGCCAACCCGATGGACCGACCCGTTCATGGGCAATCGGGATGCCCGACCACTGGGGGTGTCCAAGTGCCGCAAGCATACCTCGTTCATCGGCGTGGAGACAGACCGCAGTTCCGCCGGGTCTGGGGTCGCTCGACCAAGATCGGCTTGTCCCATGAGAGATGAGCCTGGGCGGGTGTCGGGATCATCGGAGGATGATCCTGCAACTCGACATCCAACGGCTGCGGACCCTGGACGAGGTCCGCGACTTCATGGCCGGCAGCGCTTCATGGCCGGCAGCACGCCGGTCGACTTCCGGTTCGTGGAGCGGGCCGATGTTCACGCTTTCGTGCGGCGGTTCCTGGTGCGTTCCCGGTACTTGCGGCTGCGGCGGTCGGACACGGGTCTGGCGCGACGGTTCCTGATCCGAGAGGTGACGGGATTCAGCCGGGCTCGGACGGCGCGGCTGATCACCCGGTACCGGGAGACCGGGCGCATCGAGGACGGCGGCGGGGTCCGAAGCGTCCGTTCCGCCGTCGCTGCACGAAGGAGGACATCCGTCTGCTGGCCAGGGGTCGCCGAGTCCCTGTCCGGTCCGTGCGGTCCGGGCGGTCCTTGCGGCGCTGTCACGCGGCGCGCGACGCAGCGTCAGTACGAGGTGCACGGCGATGCGCGGTTCAGGCGTCTGGCGGGGAATTTCCCACAGCCATCCGTACCGTCTTCGCCGGTCCGTGACGTAACCGCCGCCGTCGTCCGACGGTGGTGAAGACGCGGCCGACCCGGGTGCGCATCGAGGAGCGCCGCAAGCCTCATCCGGCCGGTCAGCCGGGCTGTCTGCGCGTGGACACGGTGCATCAGGGCGATCTCGATGGCAGGAAGGGCCTGTACGAGATCGATCTCGTGGACTTCGGCCAACAAGAGGTTGCCCAGCAGGTTGTGGGAGTTGGCGGTCAAGCCGAGGTCACGCAGTACGAGTTCGTGGCCGCCACGAAGGGCATGTCGGAGCGCTTCCCGATCACGGCTCTGCAAGGCGCGATCGAGGCTTTGCCCTTCAACGTCAAGGGTCTCCACGTCGACAACGGCTCCGGATTCGTCAACCACAAGGTCGCCGCGCTGCTGAACAGGCTGCACGTCGAAGAGTTCACGAAGTCCCGCCCGAGGCGCTGCAACGACAACGCCCTGGTCGAGAGCAGGAACGCCTCGGTGGTGCGGCGCTACGTCGGCCACGACCACATTCCTCGCCATCACGCAGCCCTCGTCGACCGCTTCCTGCGCGACGTGCTCGCCCCCTTCCTTGAATGGGTTCAGGCGCTGCCATCTCAATGGTACATGGCTACGATCTGCCGCTGCGAACGGAACCCCGACAGCCAGAAAACCCAGGCAGGACAAGCACTTTCGAGCCGCCAGGACCACCGAAAGCCCCGCGAACTTCGGACCAGCCGCGATCAGCAGCCCGCGGCAGCCGTGACGTCCGCCGCGCCGAGGGCAGCGCGATAGATCGTCCGGAAGGGGACGCCTCTCTCTCGGGCGATCCGTTGCACGTCCTCGTACTCCGGCGCCGCTCCGAGCGCCCGACCGCCGATCGCGGCCGTCTTGACCCTGACCTCTCCGAAGGAGGTCGCCACCGGCACGATCGATCGATCGGCCTCGAGTCGATCCACGACCGTCCGCCGGCACCCCAGGGAACCCGTCTCGAGAAGCAGCCGTTCGGCAAGCTCGGATGCCCGCTCCGGGCGGCAGATGACCGTGACGGCAACGCCGGGGCGCGACTTCTTCATCTGCACCGGCGCGGCGAACACGTCGAGCGCGCCGGCCCGAAGCAGCGCCTCCGCGGCGTAGCCGATCGCCTCGCCCGTTGCATCGTCGACCTGACACTCGAGCACCGCGACGCGGTTCCACGGCAGGCCGGAGGTCGCGGGAGTCGGCACGGGAGTCGCCAACTGAAGCCGCAGGGCGTTCGGCCGGTCGGCAAGTTCCCTGCTTCCCAAGCCCACACCGGCGCTCTCGACCCGGTACGGGACGTCTGCTGCCGAGGGCTCGAACAAGTCCACGAACTCGCTCACGATCACGGCGCCCGTAGGCGTCGTCAGCTCGCCTTCCGCGCCCCCGGTGCTGATCGGCACACCCCGAAGCAGGAGTGCCGTCGCCGGCGTCGGAACCGGCATCACGCCGTGGCGGGTGCGCGCGGTGCCGCTGCCCACGACCACCGTGGAGCACGACACGCGAGCCGGAGCGAAGTGCTCGATGGCGACCGCGGCGCCGACCAGATCGACGATCGAATCGTCGGCGCCGACTTCGTGAAAATGCACCTCGTCCACGCCGACGCCATGCACGCTCGCTTCCGCCTCTCCCAGACGGCGAAAGAGCGCCGAGGCGCGGTTCCTGACGCCGGCGTCGAGCCCGCTCCGCTCGATCATGCGAAGGATCGTGGGCAGGTTCCGATGCGCGGCGCCCTCGCCGCCTTCTCCCTCGACTGGTCGACCGCCGCGCAGCACGCCGAAACGCACGCCCGCCAGTGCGCCGCGCCTGCTGCGCCGCACGCGAAGCTCGATGGCCTCCAGACCCAGCCGCTCGACCATCTCCTGCAGCAGAACGACCGGCAGTCCCAAGTCCAGGCACGCGCCCAGGAACATGTCGCCTGCGATGCCGCTCGCACAGTCCATGTGGAGCAGTACGGGGCCTCCGGCAGCCATCGGGCGGACCATAGCAGCAGCCCGCCGCGGCCGATCCATGCGGCGCACGCTACAGGAATCCCCGCTCCCGCATGGCCACCCAGCGGCCGCCGCCGCCCAGGATGAGGTGATCGACCAGTTCGATTCCGACCGCCGCTCCCGCCCGCGCCAGCCTGCGTGTGAACGCCACGTCCTCCCGGCTCGGCTCCGGATCGCCGCTGGGATGATTGTGGAACACCACCGCGGCAGACGCGCCCAGGCGCAGGGCCTCCTTGAGCACCACCCGCGGCTCGACCGAGGCCCTGTCCAGAGCGCCGACAAAGTGCTCCCGCTCGCTGATCACGCGACCTCGCACATCGACGTAGATCGCTCCCATCACCTCCTGGTCGCGGCGGGCGTAGCGCAGGTTCAGGTAGCGGGCGACCGCGACCACATCCCCGAGGGGTTTTCTTTGCGGGAGCTGGGCCCGGGCCAGGCGCCGGGCCAGTTCGACGGCTGCGAGAACCGTCGCCGCCTTGGCATCTCCGAGCCCCTTGCGGCGCAGCGACGGCAGGTCATGCTCGACCAGCAGCGCCAGCGCCGGCAGACCGCCGAGGCCGCGGCCTTCGTCGTAGAGCAGGTCGTAGGCGAGATCGAGCACCGAGCAGCCTCGATGCCCGGTGCGCAGCAGAATGGCGATCAGCTCGCAGTCGGTCAGGACGCTCGCTCCGTGTGCCAGCAACCGCTCGCGCGGACGCTGCCCTGAAGGAATTTCTCTCAACGTGCTGCGGTTCATCTCGTCGCGTGCGGTCATTCGTCACCTCTGTGGACCAAGACGTTTTCTGCCGGACACTGCTACCGTGCTGCCGCGATGCACGACTCGGAACTGCCGCCGTTCCTCGAGTTCGAGGTGCAGGCCGGCGAACCGGCAGTCGCGGTGCTGCCGGTTCCATACGAGCGCACGACATCGTGGGGACGCGGCGCCGAGCACGGACCGGCCGCCCTGCTGCGCGCCTCCCGGTACGTGGAGCTCTACGACGAGGAACTCCGCCTGGAGCCTTTTCGCGTCGGCATCGAGACCCTGCCGCCGGTCGACGTCGATGCCCGCGAAGACGCGGCGCTCAGGCGCATCCGCGACGCCGCGCGGGCCGCTCTCGAACGCGGCCGCTTCCTCGCCGCCGTCGGCGGCGAACACACCGTGACGCCGGCGCTGGTACGCGGCGTGATCGAAGGGGCCGGCGTGGACATCGGCGTCGTGCAGTTCGACGCCCATGCCGACCTGAGGCCGACCTATGCGGGCTGCCGCTGGAACCACGCCTGCGCGATGAGCCGCGTGCTGGAGCTGGGCGTGTCCACGCTGGCGATCGGCATCCGATCCCTGAGCCGGCCGGAAGCCGCACGCATCGAAGCGGAGAGCCTGCCCGTCATCTGGGCCAGCCAGATGGAGTCCTTGGCGGCAGACGAACTCCAGGCCCTGTTCGCGGGTCTGCTGGCGTCGCTTCCCGACACCGTCTACCTGACCTTCGACCTGGACTTCTTCGACCCGTCGGTGCTGCCGGCGACCGGAACGCCGGAGCCCGGGGGCGGCGCCTGGCATCAGGCGCTGGCGTTGCTACGGCTGCTGTTCGAGCACAAGCGCGTCATCGCCATGGACGTGGTCGAGCTGGCGCCAATCCCCGGCAATCCGGCCAGCGACTACACGGCCGCCCGGTTGCTCTACAAGTGCATCGGCTACCGCTACCGGCGGCAGCTGAACGGCCTTGCCGGCCAGGACCCGAGGAGAGCTACAGGCCGATCAGGCCGCCGGCGACGTAGACCCAGAACACGATCAGGACCAGCCCGATCACGTTCAGCCACAGTCCCGCCCGCACCATCCGGGGAATCGTGATCTCCCCGGAACCGAAGATGATCGCGTTCGGCGGCGTGGCCACGGGCATCATGAAGGCGCAGCTCGCCGCCAACGTGGCAGGCACGATCAGGAGCAACGGGTCGACGTCGATCGCCACGGCGGTGGCGCCCAGGATCGGCAGGAAGGTCGCGGTCGTGGCCGTGTTGCTGGTGACCTCCGTCAGCAGGATGAGCAACGCGGCGGCGCCGACGACAAGAACCGGCGCCGGCATGCCCTCGAGCACGAGCAGGAGGCTGCCGATGAAACGATCCACACCGGTGCCGACGACCGCGGCCGCGAGGCTCAGTCCGCCTCCGAACAGGAGCAGGATCCCCCACGGCGCCTCGAGCGCCTTCTTCCAGCTCAGCAGGAAGACGCCGCGCCGGAAACGGACCGGTATCGCGAACAGCAACAGGCCGGCGCCGATCGCGATCCCGGGGTCCGTCAGACCGGCCAGCGGCGCCGTGCCGCCGATCTCGATCTCCGCAAGCCATGTCCGGGAGGTCCACAGCACCGCGGCGGACACGAAGACCGCAAGCACCGCCTTCTCCGGTCCGGTGATCGGCCCCAGCTTGCGAAGCTCGCCGCGGATGAGTTCCGCGCCGCCTGGCACTTCGTCGATCTGCATCCGGTAGACGAAACGGGTAAGCGCCAGCCAGGCCAGCGGCAGGAAGGACACGGTGAGCAGGAGACCGAAGGGCATCCACTGCGCAAACGTGATCTCGCGACCGTAGGTGTCCTCCACGAACGACATCATCTGGATGTTGGGAGGAGTGCCGATCTTGGTCGCGACGCCTCCGATCGAGGCGCCGTACGCCGTCCCGAGCAGCAGATTGAGCGCGAAGGGAAACGGCTTGTCGACCGGCGTCGACTCCGCACCCAGCCGCTGGCGCACGAGATCGATCACCGACAGGGCGATCGGCAGCATCATGACCGTGGTCGCCGTGTTCGAGATCCACATGCTGAGGAAGGCGCTCGCCGTCATGAAGCCGAGCACCAGGCGGTCCGGCCGGCTGCCGATCCGGAGGATGATGTGGAGAGCCATCCGGCGGTGCAGGCCCCAGGTCTGCATCGAAAGAGCGATCAGAAAACCGCCCAGGAAGAGGAAGATGTTCGGATTCGCGTAGGGCGCCGCGACCTGGGCGATCTCGATGCCGCCGCCGGTCAGGAGAGGAATGGCGACCAGCGGAAGCAACGACGTGACGGCCACGGGCAGCGCCTCGGTCAGCCACAGCACGGCCATGAGCACTCCGGTGGCCGCCACCGCACGGCCGCCTTCGGACAGGCCCGAGACGACCTCTCCGTCGGCGTCGACAACCGCCTCGGGAATCAGGACGTAGGCGAGCGCTGCCAGGATAGGCCCGGCGATCAGTCCGGTGGCAACGGACGCCCAGGGCCCCCGATCGCGGCTGTGCTCGGCCATGTCCCTTGCCGTCCGCTGCCGTCCCTTGCCGCCGCCGCCCTCTAGCCGAGATGGCGGCGGAAGTAGGACTTCGTCATGCCGGCGACCGCTCCGGAGAGCAGCAGCAGGGAGATCAGGTTCGGGAAGGACATCAACCCCAGAGCCACGTCACCGAAGGTCCAGACAGTCTCGAGCGGCAGCAGGCAGCCCAGGAAGAAGAACCCCACGTAGATCCAGCGATAGACGGGAATCGCCCTGGCCCCGAACAGGTACTCGGTCGACCGATCGCCGTAGTAGGACCACGAGATCGCCGTCGACACGGCGAACAGCAACACCGACAGGGTGACGATCAGGTCACCGCGGCTGCCGGGCAGCCCGAGGCTGAATGCGCGCGCCGTCAGCGGCGCTCCGTTCAGCAGCGCTTCGCCTTCGATGCGCGGTGCGTCGCCGGCGGCGGTCAGCGAGCCGTCGCCGGCAACCTCCAGTCTGCCGCTCCACGGTGCGCCCGTGCCGTCCACCAGCCGGGGCTCGACGATCATCGAGTGGAGCACCACGAAGGAGCCGCCCGCCACCCCGTCCTCGACATCGACCGCGCCGCCGCCCCGCGCCGACCGCGCAGTGCGGGCCGCGAGCAGTTCGGAATCGTCCCCGAGCACGCGGTGAATGCCCTCGACTTCGTCGAGCCCGAAGGTCTGCGGCGTGTGGTCGCGCCAGGCGTCGGTGGTGACGATGACGAGGCCCGTCATCGTGCAGATGACGAGCGTGTCGATGAACGGCTCGAGCGAAGCGACCAGCCCCTCGCGCACCGGCTCGTCGGTCCGGGCCGCCGCATGGGCTATGGGCGCACTGCCCTGCCCCGCCTCGTTGCTGAACAGCCCGCGGCGGATTCCCCACATCATCGTCATCAGGAAGGAGCCGGCCGCGCCGCCGACCATGGACGTGGGCCGGAACGCCTGCTCGACGATCAGGGACAGGCTCTCCGGAACGCTGCCGATGTTCATCAGCAGGATGACCAGGGCGCCGCCGACGTAGATCACCGCCATGCCCGGCGCGAGAATCGAGGTCACCCTCCCGATGCGGCGGATGCCGCCGATGATGACCAGCGCCACGAGGGACGCGAAGACGAGGCCGCTCCACTCCCGCGCCAGACCGAACTGGGATTCCAGCTGATCGGCCATCGTGTTCGCCTGGTTCATGTTGCCGGTGCCGAAGGAGCACATGACGGCCAGCCCGGCGAACAGCATCGCCATCCACTTCCAGTTCCGACCGAGGCCTTTCTCGATGTAGTACATGGGGCCGCCCGACACCGAACCGTCCTTGTGCACCCGACGGAAGGCGACCGCCAGCGTGCACTCGGCGAACTTGAGCGCCATGCCGAAGAAGGCGGTTACCCACATCCAGAACAGCGCCCCTGGACCGCCCATGCGGATCGCGATCGCCACGCCGGCGATGTTGCCGATGCCGACAGTCGCCGAGAGCGCGGTCGTCAACGCCTGGAAGTGGACCAGGTCGCCGTCGTCGTCCGGATCGTCGTACCTGCCCCCGAGGATCGCCCAGGCGTGGCGGAAGCCGCGCAACTGGATCAGGCCCAGGCGCACCGTGACGAACAGCCCCGTACCCAGGAGCACCAGCGCCAGCAGCGGAGCCTGAGGCGGCGTCTGCCAGACCAGCCCCTCCAGCCAGCCGGCCAGCGGCCCCAGAAGCCCGTTGATCCCGTCCGCTACCTTCCCGAACAGTTCATCGGGCATTGCGTCTCCTGGTCATGGTTGGCCGGTAGCGAACACCAGCACGGATTCGCCGGGAAGGATGGTACCGGAGTCGCTCGAGTCGAAGAGCGCCACGGTGTCCACGACCGGCTCGGCAGGAGCCTGACGAACGCGGCTCCGCGCTCAGGGTCGAGATCGTGGTCGACCAGCCATGCGGCTTGCCGGCGGGCGACAGGCGGCGCCTGAACCCCGGTCGAAGACGAAGAGCAGAAGAGACCCTTCGTCCACGCGTTCCCGTTCGCCTGCATCAACCGGTGTCGGGTTCGGAGGCCAGCAGTCCCGCGGCGCCCGCGGGCACTCGACGCGGCCCGGGAGGAACAACGTCCCGAAACAGCACCCTGGCCGAAGGACGTTGCTATACTTGGCAACTTCCGTTTCTGCCATACATCGACTTCTTCGCATCAGTCCATGAGCAAAAAAATCGGCAACTTCGAGATCGTCGGTCGTCTCGAAGCCCTTGCTGGCGTCGCCGCGTACCTGGGCCGCAATACCACGGACGGCGCCCAGGCGACGATCGACATCTGGACACCGGAGCCTCCGGACGCCCAGGCCCGGTTCCTCGAACGCGCCGCGGCCGCCGCGCGGCTCGAACACCACGGCATTGCCCGCATCCTCGATTTCGGGATCGACGACGCCACCTCCTGCCGCATCGAGGAGTTCGCCGACGGCGAGACCCTGGCAGCGACTCTGGCCACCCGCGGCGGAAGGCCCGGTCGCGCCGGATTCGACCCGGACCTCCGCCGCGAGCGGCCGGGAGAATCCGGCGGTCTGCCGAGAGAGACCGCCCTTGCCTGGTTGGCGCAGATTGCGCGCGCCCTCGAGTACGCGCACGGCATGAGCGTCGTCCACGGCGACCTTCACCCCGGGATGGTCACCATCCGTGGCGACGGCGCCGCCCAGCTGCGCGGATTCGCCAATCCGCGGACCACCGGCGAACTCCGGTACCGCGCCCCCGAACTCGTCCGCGGCGGCGAAGTCGATGTACGCAGCGACCTGTACGCCTTCGGCGTTCTGCTCCATCGGCTGCTGACCTGCCGGCCGGATCCGACTCCAGCCCCTGCCCGCCGGCGGGCATCCGCGTCCTCGCTGCCGCTGGACGATCTGCCCGCGGACTTCCCGCGTCGGCTGATCCCTGCCCTGGAAGGCTGCCTCCGCGACGAGCCCGCGGATCGACTCGACGACTTCACGAGCGTCGTCGGCGCCATCGAGGCCTCGATCCACGACACCGCCGCGGTCACCGGAGTCGGCGAGAAAGCCGTCCCGACGGCAGGCGTTCCCGACTTTCCCGCCGCGTCATCGAGCTGGGATTCGGCAACCGTGGTAGCCGCCCAGGACGACGATTCGAGCACCGGACCCGTCGCCGACATGCCGGTTCCGAAGTCGATCGACCGCGATGTACCGCTGCACGACGTCCGCTTCCGCGGCAGCGACTCCGGGAAGACCGGCACGCCCACGCCCGGTCGCGAGAAGGAGGAGTCGGCAGTCAGGCGGTTCTCGCGTTTCCGCCGCCGACGGCGCTGGCTGACCTTCGCGACCGTGGCCGGAACCGCGCTCTGGCTCGCCGCTACCCTCTGGTGGTCGAAGGGCAGTCCGGCCGTGGCCGGTTCCGAAGCACACGCGGGCGAGGAAGAGGCTCTTCCCGAGCCGGCGGAGACAGGCCAACCCGGCGCGACCGGCGCCGACGGCTCGCATTCCGCCTCGAGCACCGCACCGGCCGGCCCTGCCGCGAGGCGTTCCGATACGATCTGGACGGCCGACCGCGACACCGGCCGCCTCGCCCTGGCACCAGCCTGGCATCCCGGGATCACCGTCTCGGTGGCGGGAGCGGAACCCGTCGTCCTCGACCGCCGACAGCTGTTCACGGTGGCGGCCGGCGTGGACCATGTGCTCACGTTCGAACTCGCCACGCGCGACTACCGGATCCGGGAGGAAGTGGTGGTCCAGGTCCCATCGGGCCGATTGCTCGAAACGCCCGTGCCCGTGGCGCGCCCGGGGTTCCTCAGCGTGACCGCGGCCGAGGAGAGCGTGACCGCGGCCGAGGAGAAAGAGCGGCGCGTCTTCGTGCGCGTCAACGACGAGGCGATCGGCTGGACGCCGATCGACCGCCTGGAACTGCCGGTCGGCACGCACGTCATCAGCGTCTTCGAGAACCCCACCTGGCGTCCGGAGGAGCGGATCGACCAGCGAATCGACGTACGGTCCAGGCAGGAGACCGCCGTGCAGTTCGACATCGAATCCGAGCCTCCGGCACTGATAGTCGACGGTCGGAGGATCGAGTACGCTCCGATCGATGCCGCGCCCGGACCGTAGCGCCGACGCCAGTGCCGGCCGGCCTCCCCTCGACGTCAGCGTGCTGGTTCCCGTACTCAACGAGGAGGCCACCGTAGCGAGCCTGGCGGAACGCGTCCTGGCCAACCTGGACGCTGTCGGCGCCCGCTCCGAACTCCTGTTCGTCGATGATGGCTCGACCGACGCCACGTCGGACGAGGTGAAAAGGCAGCACGAACGCGATCCACGGGTCCGGCTGGTCCGCCTGCGCAGGAACTTCGGCAAGGCCGCCGCGCTCTCAGCAGGCGTGGATCATGCCCGCGGCGACATTCTGGTCACCATGGACGGCGACCTGCAGGACGATCCGGACGAGATTCCCCGCCTCCTGCAAGCACTCGAGGACGGTCCCCTCGACCTCGTCAGCGGCTGGAAGCGAACCCGGCGCGATCCGCTGCGGCGACGGATCGCCTCGAAGGTCTTCAACCGGGTGACGCGCTCTCTCTCCAGCGTCGATCTGCACGACTTCAACTCCGGCTTCAAGGCCTATCGCCGCGAGGTCCTGGAACAGGTGGCCGTCTACGGCGAACTCCACCGCTACATTCCGGTCCTTGCCAGCCGCCGCGGCTTCGTGATCGGCGAGATCCCGGTCGCCCACCATCCGCGCCGCGTCGGGCGCAGCCGGTACGGTTGGGATCGGTCCTACAAGGGACCGGTGGACCTGATCACCGTGCTCTTCATCAGCCGCTTCACCCGTCGACCGCTCCATCTGTTCGGGCCGATCGGCCTGATCAGCTGCGCTCTGGGCTTCGGCATCTGCGCGCACCTGGCCGCTCTCTGGTTCCGGGGGGCCTCCCTCCACAACCGGCCCCTGCTGCTGCTCGGCGTCCTGCTCATGGTGCTGGGCATCCAGATCGTCACCACCGGCCTGATCGGCGAACTGATCACCTTCAAGAACTTCCGCAGGCACGACAGCTACTCCGTCCGCGAGCGGGTCGGCTGAGGGCGACTTGCCTGAAGCGAACCTGACCTCGGCAGCGAAACGGGGCGGGCGACCCGGCGACCCGGCGCCGGGTCTGCGGATCCTCTTTCTCACCCAGACCTACCCCCGCTGGCCGGGCGATGCCGCCGGACCGTTCATCCGCGAACTGGCCCGGGGACTGGTCCGCGGCGGCGACAGGGTCACGGTGCTGGCGCCGCGCGCTGCGGGCGTGCGCCCATCGTGGCTCGACGACGGCGTCGACGTCCGCACGTTCGCGTACGCGCCGCGGCGGCTGGAGGTGCTCGGCTACGGGCGCAGTCTGGCCGCCGATGAGCGCATCCGGCCTGGAGCGGCTCTGGCGGCCCCCTTCTACCTGCGCGCCGCAGCGGCGGCGGTCGCCCGCCATCTCGCGCGCAATCCCTGCGACCTGCTGCACGCGCACTGGCTCGTCCCGAACGGACTGGTCGCGCTGTGGCCGGGAGTCGGCAGGCGGAGTACCCTGATCGCCGCAGGTCTGCACGGCAGCGATGTCTTCCTGGCGGAGAAGGCAGCGGCGCGTCCCGCGATCCGGCGCGCCCTCCGACGCTGCCAGCTCCTGACCGGCTGCTCGCCGGAACTCACCGAACGCGTCCTGAAGCTGGGCTACCGCGACAGACCGTACCGGGTCATCCCCTACGGCGTCGACATCGACCTCTTCTGCCCCGCCGACGAGGCCGCGGATCCGCCGAGCGGCACTCGGTGGCGTGAACGGCTCGGGATCCCCGACCACGCCCCGATGCTGCTCGGAGTCGGACGGTTGGCGACGAAGAAAGGGCTTCACGTCCTGGTCGACGCGCTGCCGCGGCTCCTGGACGAGTTCGACGACGTGCACGCCGTGATCGCCGGCGACGGCGACCGGAGGCCCGAGCTCCTTGCCGCCGTGGCGGAGTGGGCGCCGGAGCGCGCCGCCCGGGTCCACCTTCCCGGGCTCGTCGCCCACGACGATCTGCCAGGCCTCTACCGCAGTGCGGACCTGTTCGTCCTTCCCGCGCTTCACGACCCGCAGGGCAACGTCGACGGCCTGCCGAACGTGATTCTCGAAGCTCTGGCGAGCGGCCTGCCCGTGATTTCGACCGCGATCTCGGGGATCCCGCTGGCGATCGAGTCCGGCGTCGAGGGAATCCTCGTGGCCGAACAGGATCGACCCGCTCTCGAGGACGCGGTCTCCAGCTTGCTCCGCAATCCGGAGCGGCGGCGGCGCATGGGCGCCCGGGCCCGCGCCAGAGCCGTTCTGCACCTGACCTGGGACCAGGTCGCTGCCGCCTACCGCGACGCCTACCTCGAGGCCCTGTCCAGGCGCCAGCGACCGTGAAGACACGGTGAGGACCGCGCGCCAGGAACGAGCGTTCGGCTCGAGCAGCCGAAAGGTCTGGTGGACGGTCCTGGCCGCCGCCATGACCCTGCCCACCCTGGCCTCGCTCGCCTACTTCGTCTGGCTCGAAGGCACCTCCTGGGTCGCCCCTGTCTATCTCGGCGCCAAGGCGCTCCAGTTCTCGGGCCCGTTGGCGGCCCTGGGGGCCTTGCTGGCAGCCGCGACCGGGCCCGCGCAGCCGGGACGCTCCGTGGCCCTCGGTCTCGGAACGGGGATCGCCGGAGCCGCGTTCACCTGGCTCAGCTACGTCCTGCTGTTTCGCGGCGGCGAGATGGCTGCGACCGCGGCCGATGCGATCGCGGTCAAGCTGGCCGACTTCCACCTCGACACGCTCTGGCGCTACGTCCTCGCCGCGCTGCTGATCAGCTTCCTCCACTCGTGGCTCGAAGAGGTCTACTGGCGCGCGTTCGTGTACCGCCGGCTACGGCGCCTCATGCACTCGGAGTGGTCCCTGGTCGTGGCCGCGCTCGCCTTCGCCGCCCACCACGTCGTCGTGATCGGCGTGTACCTGGGCGACGCCCCCGTTCTCATCGTCCTCGTCATGTCGGCGCCGGTCGTCCTGGGCGGCGCTCTCTGGTGCCTGCTCTACCGCACCACCGGCAACCGCCTGCTGGCCCCCTGGATCAGCCACATCTGCCTCGACCTCGCCATCATGGCAGTCGGCTGCGATCTGATCTTCGCCGGCTGAGCGCCGTTTCGAGACGATCGCCGGGGCGATCAAGCGGCCATGGAAGCGGGCTACCGGCAGCCGCGCACCGTCGGCAGGCCCTGCTCGCGCAGCCAGTCGTCGTCGTAGATCGTGCTCAGGTAGCGGGTGCCGGAGTCGGGAAACAGGGTGACCACCCGTGACCCGGGCTGCAGCTCGGGAAGGACCTGCCGCACTCCCCAGAGCGCCGCGCCGCTCGATCCGCCGACCAGCATGGCCTCGTGCCGAGCGAGTTCCCGGGCGCACAGGAAGGCCTCGGCATCGCCCACCTGGACCATCCGGTCGAAGACATCGAACTCCGGACAGTCGATGATCTCTTCGTCGCCAAGTCCTTCGAGCAGGTAGCGGGAGGGCGGCACGGAGTCGTCCTCCGCTCCCGCCAGGGCAGCGAAGTGGCTGCTGAACACCGAACCTTCGACGTCGACCGCGATCACGCGAATGTCCGGATCCCGATCCTTCAGGTAGCGGCCCACACCGGAGACGGTGCCGCCGGTGCCGATGCCGCCGACGAAGACATCGATCCGCCCGCCCATCTGCCGCCAGATCTCCGGGGCGGTCGTCTCGTAGTGACAGCGGTTGTTGTCGCGGTTGTTGTGCTGATCGGGAAAGAAGGCGTCGGGTTCCGCCGCCGCCAGGTTCTGCGCCTTCCGGTTGTACGACTCCGGGTGCTCAGGGGGCAGATCCCCGTCCACGAGGATCAACTCCACGCCCAGCGCGCGCAGGCAGTCCAGCTTCTCGCGGCTGGTCTGGCGGCGCACGACCGCCCGGCAGCGCAGCCCGCGTGTCGTCGCCATCATCGCCAACCCCATGGCCGTGTTGCCTGATGAAGCCTCGATCACGACGCCTCCCGGCGCGAGGGCTCCCGTGGCGAGCGCCCGATCCACCAGATACCGAGCTACGCGGTCCTTCACGCTGCCCATCGGATTCAGGTACTCGAGCTTCGCGAACACGTCGATTCCGTTCAGGCTCGCGCCCAGCGAACGGCGGAGACGCACCATGGGCGTGCCGCCGATCGCCTCGCTCACGTCTTCGCAGACCCTCTCGGCGAGGCGCTCCGGCGGGACGCCGGCATCTCTCGCGGCGCCGCGCGCTTCCCGGCGCGACCTTCTAGCCATCCTTCAGGGTCGCCAGCAGGCGATCGCGCACGATCTGCATGTCTTCCCAGGCGGGTCGCTTGTACGATGGATCCCGGAGCAGGAAGGCCGGATGGTAGGTGACCCGGACCGGCACCCCCGCCACCTCGTGCCAGCGCCCGCGAAGACGGCCCAGGGGGCTCCTGGTCTGCAGCAGCTGCTGGGCCGCGACCCGTCCGAGGGCGACGACCACACGAGGCGCGACGAGTTCGATCTGCCGGTCCAGGAACGAACGGCACGCCGCGGCCTCGTCGGGCTGCGGGTCGCGGTTTTTCGGCGGCCGGCACTTGACCACGTTCGTGATGTAGACGTCCTTGCGCTGCAGATCGATGGCCCGGATGATCCGGTCCAGGAGCTGGCCGGCGGGTCCAACGAAGGGCAGGCCCCGCCGATCCTCGTGGTAGCCGGGACCCTCGCCCACGAACATCAGGTCCGCCCCCGCGTCGCCGTCGCCGAACACCACCGTGCTGCGCTGTTCACAGAGCCGGCATGCGGTACAGCCCCGAGCCTCCTTCTCCACTGCCTGCAGACGCTCCGATGCCTGCAGACGTTCCGAGCGGCCTTCCGATGTCTGCGAGACCTTCGGCGGATAGGCGTCCTCGAAGCCGAGATCCCGCAGGAAACGCAGTTCCTGCATCACCGAGAGCGGAAGTCGCACCATGGGCATTTCAGCAGCAGCCCGTGACCCTGCAGAACGCAGCAGGGCGAGTCCCGCGACGCGAGGCGCGGACGAGGCGGGGGCTGCGTTCGGGATTGGGGTTGGGGTTGGGACCAGACATGGCGCCTGGAAAACTAGCAGCAGGCCGAAGCGGTTCCATCGCCGGCAAACAGCTCCAGCAGGCGACCCGCCAGCTCTTCCTTCGACTGCTTCGGGAAACGGAGGGGACTGCCGCCGCGGCCGAACACGACGACCTCGTTGTCCGGCGCCTCGAAACCGATGTCAGGCCGCGACACGTCGTTTGCGACGATCCAGTGCGCCCGCTTGGCCGCAAGCTTGCGCCGGGCCGAGTTCTCGAGGTCTGCCGTCTCGGCCGCGAAACCGACACGAACCGCCCGAGGCGCCAACGACGCCAGGCCGGCGAGAATGTCGGGGTTCTGCTCCAGTTCGAGCGTCAGGCCGTCGGTCCCGGACTTCCTGAGCTTCTGATCGGCGCATTCTCGAGGTCGGTAGTCGGCCACCGCTGCCGCCATCACGATCAGATCCGCCTCCGGCGAGGCTTCCTCGAGCGCCGCCTGCATCTCGAACGCCGAAACGACGTCGATCCGCCGCACCCCCTCCGGAGTCCCCCGGTTCACGGGGCCGGCAACGAGCGTGACTTCCGCGCCCCGAAGGGCCGCCTGCCGCGCCAGGGCGAAGCCCATCCGTCCGCTCGATCTGTTGCCGAGGAAACGCACCGGATCGATGGCCTCGCAAGTCGGGCCGGCCGTGACCACGACCCGCCAGCCGGCCAGCGGCCCCGCCGGTGGGGCGCCGGCGGTTTCCGGCAGAGCCAGCGTCCGGCACACGGTCTCCACGATCGCCTCCGGCTCGGCCATGCGGCCCCAACCCCGCTCGCCCGAAGCCAGCGCGCCCTCGACCGGTCCGACCATCTCGACGCCGCGTGCGCCCAGGGCGGCGACATGGGCCTCGACCTGGGGTTTGCGCCACATCGCGTCATGCATCGCCGGCGCCACGACCACCGGTCCCTCGAACATCAGAGCAGCGGTGCTCAGGAAGTCGTCCGCGAGTCCGAGGGCGAGGCGGGCCAACGTGTTGGCGGTTGCCGGCGCCACGCAGAGCAGATCGGCCCACTGCGCTGCCTCGACGTGGAGCTCCGCGCCGTCCACGCCGCCGTCACGAGAGAGGTAGCCCTGGCCGTAGACCCGCTCGCCGCTCAGCACTTCCAGCGTCAGCGGCGACAAGAAGCTCTCGGCCGCCAAGGTCGGCGCGCAACGCACGGCGATCCCGCGCTCGCGGAGCCGGCGCACCAGGTAGGCGCCCTTGTAGGCGGCGATGCCGCCGCTCAGGCCGAGAAGTACACGACCAGCCCGTGCAGGGCGCGTCGGCACACCCTCGACCTCAGGTCTCGTCGCCAGTTGCCGTCAGCAGCCCGTGGCAGAAGTCGTGCTGCATCGACACGGACTTCCACGAGGCGCCGCTAGTGGACTGTACCGCGGAGTGTGCCGCGCCGTCCGAAGGCAGCGTCGCCAGGCCGCCCGCCGGCGCCGCTGGCCGTCTCCGGAGAGCCGGGAGCCTCGCCGTAGTCCCACTCCACCAGATCACGCTGCATCTCGGTCATCGCATGGCGCGCGAACTTCGGGCTCTCACGGGGCATGTTCTCCTGGGCGCCCCGGATCAGCTGCTCTGCCCGACGCGCAGCCAGGAGAACGAAACGGAACTTGCTGTCCACTTTTTCAGGAAATCGGCCCATATGCGTCAAATTCCGCGAGAACGCGACCCACGCGCTCCCGCATCCGCTCCCTTCGCTGTCGTTTCTCGAGAATGATGGCCGCCAGGGCCTTGCCGGCCGCCGCGGCCTGGTCGTTGACGATAACATAGTCGTAGTCCCACACACGGTCCAGTTCGCCCGGCGCGCCCTGAAGCCGCTGCCGGATCGCCGGCGCCTCGTCCAGATCGCGCCCCCGAAGACGCGCCACCAGCGCCTGAGGGCTCGGCGGCACGACGAAGATGCCGTGCACCGCCGTGTCCAGCCGGCCCGCCCCACCTCCGGCGGCCATCACCTGAGCCGCACCCTGCACGTCGATGTCGAGGATGACGTCCATGCCGCTCTCGATCCGCCGCAGCACCTCGTCGACCGACGTCCCGTAGCGGTTGCCGTGGACCTCCGCCCACTCGAGGAACCGGTTCTCCGCCACCATGGACGCGAAGGTGTCCTCGTCCACGAAGCGGTAGTCCACCCCGTCCTCTTCGTTCTGGCGCGGACGACGAGTGGTGTGACTGATGGAGAACTCCACCCCGCCCACGAGTTTCATCGCCCGTCGCACCACCGTGGTCTTCCCGGCACCGGACGGAGCCGAAAGCACGAACATCTCTCCTCTGGCTGAAGTGCCCGCGCTCATTCGACGTTCTGTACCTGTTCGCGCATCCGATCGCACGCCACCTTGCCCTCGACAACCGCGCGCTGCATCGCCAGATCACGACACTTCGACCCGACCGTGTTCAGTTCGCGCTGAATCTCCTGGGCCAGAAAGTCGAGTCGTTTCCCGATCGCACCCTCTTCGGCCATCGCCGTCTCGAAGCCGTCCAGATGACCGCCAAGCCGTTCCAGTTCCTCCGCCGTGTCGCTGCGCTCGATCAGCAGTGCCACTTCCTGAACCACTCGAGTCGGGTCGAGTTCGACATCCGCCGCGCCTTGCCTCTCGAGCAGGCTGCGCACCCTCCCCTCCAACTCGTTCAGTGCCCTGTCGACCACCTCCCCGCGGCGCCCGGCAAGGGCGTGCACGGCCGCCCGCAGCTCGCGGAGGCGTTCCCCGAGAGCCGCATGCAGGACCCGTCCTTCCCGTTCCCGCTCGGCCACGAGCGCCGCCAGTGCACGCCGGCAGACCCGCACCGCAAGCGCCTTCTCCTCGGCGCCCATCGCCGCCGCGGCTTTCGGGAGCCCCTTGCGCGCGAACGACATCAGCTCGCCCGCGCTCAGCTCGGACCTCACGAGGCCGCGGCGCTGCCAGCGCCGCGCGGCGCGCTGCAACGCATCCGCGGTGTCGTCACACGCCTCCACGGTCCCGGCAGCCGCCGTTTCGAGCTCGACGCGGACTTCGACCCGCCCGCGCCGGATCATGGCCGACACCGCCTTCCGCAGGGTCGGCTCCAGAACCCGGAAGGACGCTCCCGGACGCAACACGACATCGAGGTAGCGGTGGTTGACGGACCGTGCGGTCACGGTCACGCGGTGGGGGCCGCTCCGTTCGGTCGCCTCGCCGATGCCGGTCATGCTTCTCAGGGGCGGCCGCCTTCCCGGGATCCCTGCGCCGCCTGCAGCTCCTGCAGGAAGCTCCGTGCGGCCCGCTCGCTGGCGCCGGGCTCGCCGAGTGCCGAACGGAGCTCGGCCAGAGACGCCCGCATGCTGTCGATCCGGCAGCGTCTCGACAGCAGTTCTGCTGCCGTCGCCGCCATGCGCACCTCTCCGGCGTCGCCCTGAAGGAGTTCCGGAACCACCCGCCGCCCGAAGATCAGGTTCACCAGGCTGACGAACGGCAGATCGACCAGCCATCGGCCGATCAGTCCGGTAAGCGGAGACACCCGGTAGACCACGACCATGGGCGTGCCCAGAAGCCCTACCTCCAGCGTCGCAGTGCCGGAAGCGCAGAACGCGAGGTGAGAGCCGGCAACTGCCGCAAACCGATCGGATCGCACGATTTCCAGATTCTCGCTGGCAAGCGGACCGGCCGCGATCAGACGATCGATCAGGTTCGTGTCGACCGTGGGCGCCAGAATCAGGCGAATGCCCGGAGTGTCCTGGCCGGAACCGGCTTCCGTCCCGACCTGCCCGCGTCCGCCCGTCACCAGCGCCGCAGCCCGCAGCATCGGCGGCAGGATGCGACGAACCTCACTGTTGCGCGATCCCGGCAACAGGGCGAGAGTCGGGCTAGCCGGCAGATCCTCCTCTCGTTCCCATACCGACTCGAGGTCGGGAACCTCATCGACCAGCGGGTGGCCCACGTGCTCCACTTCGAGTTCGTGCCCACGGTAGACATCGACCTCGAACGGAAACAGGACGAGCATGCGCTTCACCAGCCGGGCAATGGTGCCCGTCCGGCGGCGGCGCCACGCCCACACCTGCGGCGACACGTAGTAGAGCACCGGCACGCCGCGACGATGAAGGCGGCGGGCCAGACGGAGATTGAAGTCCGGGAAATCGACCAGCACCGCCAGCTGCGGCCGCCGCTTCTCGACCGCCTCGAGCAGCCGGCCGAAGACCTCCCGGATCCGCGGCAGCTCCCGCAGAACCTCGACGATGCCGACCACGGCCACCTCGTCGCTGTGCGCGACCAGGTCCAGGCCCGCGGCAGCCATCGCGTCGCCGCCGAGTCCGAAGAAACGGATCTCCTTCTCGTCCCCGAGCAGACGTCGCACCGCTTCCATCATTCCCGCCGCGTGGTGGTCGCCGGAAGCCTCGCCGGCGGAGATCAGTACGGCCGGACTGCCCCGGATCAGCGGGCTCGCCCTCAGGGAAGCGGCGCCGGCGGCGAGAACGGGAACGGGAACATCAACCACGCCAGCACCAGGCCTCCGCCCACCATGCCGACCGTCATCTGGACGAACAGCCGCACCTGATCCCTGAGCCGACGCCGCCACAGCGCGGCGAAGAACAGGCTGACCTGGACGGCGTAGATCACCATCAGGGCGAAATGGCTGGTCAGCACGGCTGCTAGTCCTTCGTTCCGCTGGCAATGTCCCAGGCGTCGAGCACCGCCAGGAAGTTCAGAAGACCGGCAGTCAGCAGGAAAGCCTTGCCGTATTCGAAGGTCGAAGACAGGATGTCGCCGCTGTACTCCACGATGTAGCGGGCAATGAAGTACGGAGCTCCGGCGCCCATCGAACTCAGAGTCGCCAGCCGGCTGAGCGGTTGCTCCGGCACGACGACGTAGAGGTGCCCGCGGAGCCAGCAGCCGAACAGGAAGGAGAAGAAGACCACGCCGAAGATCACCGCGGCGCGGCGCGGCTTGCGCAGAATCAGGTGACCGCTGCCGGGCAGCGCCCAGGCCGCGAATGCGACCAGAACCGCCCTCAGAACACCGCGGGGCTCGGCAGAAGGTCCGGTTGAAGGCGAAGGCGTCGTCATCTGGGCTGAGGCGGGGCGGAGCCCGGGTCTCGCGCGACCCGGTCACTCGTCGGAGTTCAGACGCTCCCTGAGTTCCTTGCCGGGCTTGAAGTACGGGATTTTCCTGGAAGGAACATCGATCCGGGCGCCGGTCTTCGGGTTGCGGCCGATCCTGGAACCGCGCTCGCGGATGCGAAAACTGCCGAAGCCGCGCAGTTCGATCTTGTCGCCTCCCTTCAGGGAGTCGACGATGCTCTCCAGCACCGTGCTCACGATGACCTCGGCGTCCTTCTTCGTCAGCTCCGTGCTGCGCGCCACCTCCTCGACCAGATGTGCCTTGGTCATCCCTCGACGGATGGCCTGGGAGATGCGGATCCCGTCTTTCATCTTCGGCTTTCTCCCCTTCGGGCCTGCCTGTCCTCCGGCGATGAACTCACCGCGACAGCCGCCTCATCCAGCTGCTCCGTATGCCAAACCCCCTTCGGGCTGGTCCGCCTCGACTTCAGCAAGCCGTGGCAGCTCGAACCGGCGGCAGCCCGTGGCATGGATGGAGAACAACGCGCTGCATTCGAGCGTCCATGCACGCCGCCCGGCATCGTTGCTCCTCGGTCGCACATGGCCCGACATGATCCCTATTGTCGCGCCTCGCCGGGCGGACGCCTGACCGCTCTCGGTGCGACACGAACTTCCGGCACGAGCTGCTACGCCGCGTCCCCTGCCTTGGCAGCCGCCTTGGCCCCGGCGAGCTTCCGCTCCCGCTCGGCCGTCAGCCTGGCCGTCTCCTCATCCGTCAGTTCCCGGACTCCACGCAAGGTGAGACCGACCTTCTTGTCCCTGTCCTCGATCCGCAGGATGCGGGCGCGGACGAACTCGCCGATCCTGTAGTGGTGATCGAGCTTGCCCCCCGGCACGTCGATCTCGCTGATGTGCGCCAGCCCCTCCAGCCCGTCGTAGACGTCGATGAACAGCCCGAAGTCGGTCACGTTGACGACCCGTCCCACGATGTCGTCGCCGACCCGGTTGGCGGCCACGAAGTCCTGCCACTCGTTGGGCAGGAAGTCCTTGATCGACAGCGACACCCGCTGCCCGGTGACATCGATGTTCGTGATCCGCGCCCGGACCGCGTCGCCCTTGGCCAGAACCTCGCTCGGGTGCTTGATGCGCCTGGTCCAGCTCATGTCCGAAACATGGACGAGGCCGTCGATCTCCTCCGTGATCTCGACAAAGGCCCCGAACTCGGTCAGGTTGCGCACCCGACCGTCGACGATCGTGCCGACCGGGAACCGCGCCGCGAGATCCTCCCACGGGTTCGACTCGACCTGGCGCAGCGACAGGCTGATGCGACGCTGCTTCATGTCGAGTTCCGACACGATCGCCTCGACCTCCTGGCCGACGCTGACGATCCTGGACGGCGGCACGACCTTCTTCGTCCACGACATCTCGCTGACGTGAATCAGGCCCTCGACGCCCGCCTCCAGCTCGACGAAGGCGCCGTAGTCGACCAGACTGACCACGCGGCCCCGCACTCTCGAACCCAGCGGGTACTTCTTGTCGACCAGGGTCCAGGGATCCTCGGTGGTCTGCTTGTAACCCAGGGAGACCCGCTCGGTTTCCGGATCGAAACGGAGCACGACGACCCCGACCTCGTCGCCGACCGCGAAATGCTCCGAGGGATGACTGACCCGGCCCCAGGAAATGTCCGTGATGTGGAGCAAACCGTCGATGCCGCCCAGGTCGACGAAGACGCCGTAGTCCGTGATGTTCTTGACCACGCCCGGCAGCCTCGCCCCCTCCTTCAGCCTGGTCAGGGTCTCGGCCTTCTTTCTGGCGTATTCCTTCTCGAGAACGGCGCGCCGCGACAGCACGATGTTGTTGCGCCGACGATCCAGGCTGATCACCTTGAACTCGAGTTCCTCGCCCTTGAACGACTCCAGGTACTTGACCGGCTTGATGTCCACCAGGGAACCCGGCAGGAACGCCCGCAGGCCGACATCGACCGTGAGGCCCCCCTTGATGCGGTCGATCACACGGCCCGTGATCACCTTCCCTTCCTTGAAGCTGTTCTCGACCTCCGCCCAGATGCGCATGCGCTCGGCCTTGATCTTGGACAGCATCACATGCCCGTCGGCGCCCTCCGTCTGCTCGAGCAGCACCTCGACATCGTCTCCGACGCCGACCTGCAGTTCGTCGCTCCGGGACATGAACTCGTGGATCGGCACCAGGCCTTCGGACTTGTAGCCAACATCCACGACGACGTGGTTCGACGTGATCGCGATCACCTTGCCGGGGACGATTTCTCCTTCGTTGAGGTGACGCATGCTGTCGTCGTACATCTCGACGAGCTGCTCATAGGAGAGATTCTGCTCATGGGAGAGACTCTCTGCGTCGGCTGCCTGCGCTTCCCCGGGAAGCGCGTCGGGCGTGTGTTCTTCAGTGGGTTCCATGGGTTCCTGTGTTCTCGCTCGGTCGTTGAACCGTGCGGTAGGCGTTTCTACAGCGGGCGACAGCGACAATCGGGCCATTGACGCACTGCCGACGGCAGGCGCCGGTACCCGCGGACGCCAAGGGTCCGGCAACCGAGTATAGGCACGCGGCCAGAAGCGGTCAACCCGGAGTCCTGCACCACGAGCGATAAGCCTGAAGACGCCCGGACCCGGCTCCGGGCACCGCCGTTCAGGCTCATCCCTGAACGGGATCAGGCTCCCGTCGGACGTTCCCCGACGGGCTGCCGTCACGTACGCCCCGATCGTCCGTTTCACGCCCGCCGGCTGCAGCGTTCGCCCGTTTCCGAAGCGCCGCCAGCGACCAGGCGGCGTGGGTTCGGACCAGGGGGTCACGGCTCGACTGCGCCCGTTCGAGCGCCGGAATGCAGGAAACGTCACCCCGGTTCCCCATCGCCAGGGCCGCGTTTCGCCGCAGTCCCGATCGGCCCGGCCGCTTCATCGGGCTGCCGCGGAAGCGCTTGCGGTACTCGTCCTCGGACAGCCCGAGCAGCGCGGTCAGATCGAGTTCGGCGCGCTCCGCCGGCAAGGCGAACTCGCGGCTCCGCTCGCGTTTCGCCGGCGCCGCCCGATGTTCGTTCCAGGGGCAGACCTCCTGGCAGACGTCGCACCCGAACACCCAGTCGCCGACCAGGGAGCGGGCGCTCTCGGGCACCTCGCCGCGGTGCTCGATCGTCCAGTAGCTGATGCACTTGCGCGCATCCAGCACGAAGGGCGCCGGCAGCGCACCCGTCGGGCAGGCGTCGAGGCATCGCCGGCAGTTGCCGCACAGGTCCTCGGCCATCGGCGCCGACGGTTCGAGTTCCAGGGTCAGGAACAACTCGCCCAGCAGGAACCACGACCCGTCGCGGGCGAGCAGCTGCGTGTTCTTGGCGATGGCGCCAAGCCCGGCCCGGGCCGCCAGTTCTCTCTCGAGCACCGGCCCCGTGTCGACGTGAAGGCGCGCTCCCGAGCCCGGGAACGCCTCCCGGATCCGGGCCGCCAGGGCCCGCAGGCGGCGCTTCATCAGCGGGTGGTAGTCATCGCCGCGCGCGTAGCGGGCCACCCGGGGCCAGAGATCGCCCTCCGGCTCGGGCTCGCCCTCGAGCGGATGGTAGCGAAGCGCCACACACAGTACGGACCTCGCGCCGTCGAGCAGCGAGGCCGGAGTCAACCGCCTCCGCGGCCGTCTGCCGAGCCAGGCCATGGAAGCGAACAGGCCCCGCTCCAGCCGGCGCAGGAAGGACGCGCCGGCACCGGCGTACGGTTCCAGGGAAGCCGCCCCTGCACGGTCGAATCCGGCCTCGAGAGCCCACCCGGTCAGCAGTTCCGCGCGCTTCTTCGGCAACCCGGTCACGGCGTTCGCGCTCGGTCTTCGGGCGGCGACAGGACCTCGAACCGGGTGGCGTGGTCGTCGTTCGGGCCGGCGGGAACGTCCTCGGCACTGTCGACCCGCCAATCGTCGAGGGGTCCGAGATCGACCGCCGCATCGCCCTCGACGTCGGCCAGCACGCGGGTCAGACAGACTCGGTCGGCGAAGCGGAACGCAGCCTGGAACAGGCCGGCGCCGCCGATCACGAACGCCTCCTGCTCTCCAGCCTCGCGGGCGGCGGCAAGCGCCTCGTCCAGCGAGCGGAACGCGGCGGCGCCCGGCGCCTCGAAGTCCTCCCGCGTACTCAGCACGGCGCACTTCCTTCCCGGCAGCGGGCGGCAACCGATCTCCTCCCACGTCCGCCGGCCCATGACCACGTGATGCCCTTCGGTCAGCCGCCGGAAGCGCCTGACATCCGTCCGCAGCCGCCAGGGGAGCTGGCCGTCCAGGCCGATGACGCCGTTTGCCGCAGCCGCCAGAATCACCGAGATCCGCATCCCCACCTCAGCACCGGAGAAGGAACAGACGATCAGACCGCGACCACGGCGCGAATCGGCGGATGCGGGTCGTAGCCGACGAGTTCGAAGTCGTCGACAGTGAAGTCGAACACCGACCGCACGTCCGGATTCAACCGCATCCGCGGCAGCGGCCGCGGTGCCCTGGTCAGCTGCTCGCGCGCCTGATCCACGTGGTTGCTGTACAGGTGGGCGTCGCCGAACGTGTGAACGAACTCGCCCGGTTCGAGGCCGCACGTCTGCGCCACCATCATCAGGAGAAGCGAGTAGGAGGCGATGTTGAAGGGGACCCCCAGAAAGAGGTCGCCGCTGCGCTGGTAGAGCTGGCAGGAGAGTCGGCCTTCGGCGACGTGAAACTGGAACAGGGCGTGGCAGGGCGGCAGGGCCATCGAGTCGACTTCGGCCACGTTCCACGCGCTGACGACCAGACGCCGCGAGTTCGGTTCCGCGCGGATTCGTTCGATGACTTGCGCGATCTGATCGATGGACCGCCCGTCCGGCGTCGGCCAGGACCGCCACTGCGAGCCGTAGACGGGGCCCAGATCGCCGTTCTCGTCGGCCCACTCGTCCCAGATCGTCACTCCGTGACGGTGCAGGAAGTCCACGTTCGTCCCTCCGCGCAGGAACCACAGCAACTCCACGATGATCGAACGCAGGTGCAGGCGCTTCGTGGTCAGCGTCGGAAATCCGTCCGCCAGATCATGGCGCAACTGCCGACCGAACACGCTGCGGGTGCCGGTGCCGGTTCGGTCGTCCCGCACCACGCCATGCTCCAGGACCTCCTCCAGCAGATCGAGGTACCGGCGCATCAGCAACGAGGACCCGGATGAAACAGCGGCATGTCCTCCGCGATCTTCACCTCGATCCCTCCAGCAGCCGCAGCAGCGCCTGCCGCCGCCCTGCGTCCGCGATCCGGCAGAACTTCCGGCGCAGCCGCCGGCGCAGATACGCACGCTCCCAGCGAGGCCGATGGAGTTCGTAGTAGCGCAACTGGGAAGCACGATAGAACCGCTCCGCCTCGGGAGACAGGATTCGGGCCGCCGACCGCCCCGTCGTCACGCCGCGCCGGTGCCTGGCGGCGGCGCCCCGCACCTGGCGCTGACGCCAGCCGAGACGGTTCATCCGCCGCCCCAGGTCCGCGTCCTCGAAATACAGGAAGAAGCCCTCGTCAAAGCCGCCCGCCTCCTCGAACGCGCTCCGGCGCACCAGCAGGCAAGCAGCCGAAAACCAACCGGGCCCCAGGAGCGGTCTCAGCAGATACGGTAGCAGGCGGTGGTTCCACGCCGCGCCCTCGAACCGGTTTCGGACCTTCCGGGCCGCCTCCCCGAGCACCCCCACAGGCGGCGACCACCCGATCTGCAGCGAGCCGTCCGGATAGCGAAGAGCGGGTGCGGCGGCCCCGAGCCCGGGATCGGCCTCGAGCGCCTCCATCAGCCTGAACAGGGATCGTCCGTCGATCCACGCGTCGGGGTTCAGGAGCAGCAGGTAGCGGCCCGCCGCCTGCCGAGCCGCTCGATTGCAACCGGCGCCGAAGCCCAGGTTGCGCTCCGACGCGACGAGCCGAAAGGGCATCGGGGCGGGAGCGGCCCGCTCCAGCTCGAGAGCCGCTTCGGTCGAACCGTCAGTCGAGGCGTTGTCGACGAGAATGACCTCGAGGACGGCATCGCCTGTCCGCCAATCCCCGGCCACATCGAGGAGGCGCTCCAGGCAACGGCGAAGATGCCGCCCCGCGTCGTGGTTCACGACCAGGACGCTGACCCGCGGTCCGTCGGCACGGCTCACGAGGGTTGCCCCTTGCCGGCCGTCCGCCACACACGCTCGAGCTCGATCGCGAACTGCTCGGCGGCCCGAACCCAGGTCAGCGAGCGCACGCGCTTCGCGCCCTCGGCCGCCGCGGCCGCGCGTGCCCCGCGATCGAACAGGAGCCGTCGCAGACCCTCGGTCACCGTGTCGACGTCCGACCCGTCACACCGGAGCGGGTAATCGGGCCACAGTTCGAGCAGCGCCGGCGCGTCGGAAACGAGCGCCGGTACGCCGGCAGCCAGCGATTCGAGCGGCGGCAGGCCGTAGCCTTCGTACTCCGACACGTAGGCCGTTGCTGCCGCGCCGGCGTAGAGATCCGGCAGGATCCCGTCGTCGACGTAGCCGAGCCGGTGGACTCGCTCGGCGCAGCCGCTCTCGCCGATCAACTGCTGCAGCTCTTCGCGGCGCGGCAACCGGTTGCGGCCGGCGACGACCACCTGAAGTTCCTCCAGCCTCGACGTCTCGGCACCTTCCTCGAGACCAGTCGGCATCGGGTCACGCAGCAGCCGCCGCAGAGCCGCCAGCACCAGATCGAGGCGCCGCCGCGGCAGAACCGATCCCGGAACCAGCAGGTAGGGCGTTCGCACCCCCAGCCGGGCGAGGGCCTGCTCCCGCCCGGGCGGACAACGGCCGCCGCCAGCCTGCTCGAACCGGGGCGACACGCCGAGCGGCGCCACCGAGATCCGCTCCGCGGGAACTGCGTACCGGCGCTCGAGCTCGCGGGCCGTGCGCCCGGTGTCGGTCAGGATCCGGGAGGCCGAACGCGCGGCGCTCCGTGCGAGAAGACGCCGCCGCCAACGCTCCCGCAGCCCGAAGTCCCCTGGCCGATGCTCGAACGAGAGATCGTGAATCGTGACCAGCGACGGCCGGCCCGAGGTTCGCGGCAGGCTGTAGCCAGGCGAGAACACGATGTCCGGTCGCTCCCGCCGCAGCAGCATCGGCAGCCGGAACTGCTCCCAGAGAATCGGATGCGCGCCGGGCCGACGATCGAAGATCGGTTCGCAGGGGCAGTTCCCGGCCACGGTGCCGGTCCACAGCGGATGCGTGAACGGGTCGCCCCTGAAGAAGAGCCGCAGCGTCCAGCGCCGGGTCGGCGACGTTCGCTGCAACGCTGCGAGAAGCTCCTCGACATAGCGCCCCACACCGGTAGGCCGGCCCTCCATCTCGTAGGCGACAACGCCGACGGAACAGCTTTCGGCCGCCGCGAGATTCGCGTCGTGTCGTCGTCCCGCCCGCCCGACTGCCCCGGACGACTTCCCGGCGGCGCGGCTCGGGTCACTGGTCCGTGCCGGCCGCGCCACGGTCGCTCCCGCCTCCGGTCCCGGCCGAACCCGACGCGGCGGCAACGGCCCCGCCGTAGATGTCGATCACCTGCGCCGCCGCCTTGCGCCAGGAGAACTCGCCGGCACGGGCGAGACCGGCGCGGCGGCACCGGCGACGCAAGGAGGAGTCGGAAAGCAGAGCTTCCAGACCACGCCTGATCGCGGCCACGTCCAGCGGGTCGACGCACAGCGCGGCATCCGCTCCGACTTCGGCCAGGGAAGATGTGTTCGAGGTCAGCACCGGCGTGCCGCACGCCATCGCCTCCACGACCGGCAGACCGAAACCCTCGACCAGGGACGGGTAGGCCACCACCGACGCGACGTTGTATAGGGCGACCAGGTCGTCCTCCTCGACCGCGCCCACGTGCTGCACGAAATCGGGCCAGGCGCCGGCGAACACGGCCTCCCGCTTCCAACCGCCGCCGCCGACGAGCACCAGCGGCGTTCTCCTCCTCCACTCGGAGTCGAGCCCTCCGTATGCCTCGATCAGACGCGCGATGTTCTTGCGCGGTTCGAGCGAGCCCACCGAGAGGACGAACGGGCCGTCGAGACCGAAGCGCTCGGCGACCCTGCGTCTGGCGAGTTCCAGGTCGGCGCCCCGAAGGTCGGCAAAGACCGTCGAAGCCGCTTCGTGCACGACATGCAACCTCTCCTCCGGCAACACGAACCATCGGCCCACTTCCCTTGCGGTGGCCTCCGAGACCGCCACGACCGTTGCACCCTTGGCCAGCGCCCGCAGCGTGGCGAGCAGGCAGTGGTTGCGGTTCTCCGGTACGTGGAACTCGGGATGAGTCAGAAACGTCAGGTCGTGCACGGTGAACACCAGGGGACCGTCGAAACAGGCCGGATCGGAAAACGAGGGGACATGGAGGAGGTCAAGGTCGCGCCGACGGGGCCGCCGACCCGGTCCCCGCCGCACGTTCCCCGGCAGTTCGTCCAGAAGGCGCTCCCAGGCCCGCCGGTCCGGCGCGGCGTCCAGGGAGTAGAGATGAAGCGCCGGCGTGCCGCCCCGCTCCTGGGCCTCCTCGGCCAGCGCCTCCAGAAGGCTGACCGAGTACCGGGCCACGCCGTCCCGCGGCCCGAAGATCTTGCTGACGTCGAAACCGACGCGCATCACTGCCTGTGCCTGGCAGCCCGCGCTTCCCGTCTCGATTCGGCCCGGATGCCCAGCGCCACGGCCCGCAATCTCCTCGCCGCGCCGTCCCTCAGGCGCCCTTCGCTTTCCAGTTGCGCGATCAACGGCAGCACGTCGGCGTGCAGAGGATCCACCCTGACCGCCTCCTTCGTCCTGACCCAGACGCCGAGCCGGAAGCGGTCATAGCGTTCCCGGCCGATCACCAGCCGCAACAGGCGGCGCAACGGCCAGGCGGCGCCCGATCGCGTGAACCGGCCCAGCAACACGACGAACGGCCGGAGCAGGTCCAGGAGCCCGTTCACCTGCCGCATCGCACCCGGAGCGTACCCCAGCCGTCGCCGGCTCCGTGTGGGGCTCCATCGCCGTCCCCCACGTCACGAGGCCGTCCCCGGACCTCACCGGGAGGCGGCACGAGCCAGCTCGCCGTAGATGGCGATCACCTGGTCGGCCGCCTTGCGCCAGCAGAACCCTGCAGCGTGCCGGAAGCCTGCCGCGCGACACCGCCGGCGCAGTGACGAGTCCCGGAGCAGAGACTCCAGGCCACCCCGAATCGCCGACGCATCGAGGGGGTCGACGCACAGCGCCGCGTCGCCGCCCACCTCCAGGAGCGACGAGACGTTCGAAGTCAGCACCGGCGTTCCGCAGGCCATCGCCTCCACGACCGGCAGGCCGAAGCCCTCGACCAGGGATGGGTACGCCACCACCGAGGCGGCGTTGTACAGGGCCACGAGGTCCCGCTCGTCGACCTTGCCAAGACGCCGCACGGAGTCGGGCCATTCCCCGGCAAGGACGGCATGCTGCTTCCAGCCGCCGTCCCCCGCCAGCACCAGCGGCGTGCTGCGCCGCAAGTCCGGGTCGAGCCCGGCGTACGCCTCGATCAGACGGGCGACGTTCTTGCGCGGCTCAAGCGCGCCGACCGACAGCACGAACGGACCCTCGAGTCCGAAGCGATCACCGAGTCGACGCCTGGCGGCAGCAAGGTCCCCGCCGTCCAGGCAGACGAACACCGGCGACGGCGCCGGGTAGACCACCTGCATCCGCTCGGGCGGCACGTGGAACCAGCGGCGCACTTCGTCCGCCGTGGCCTTCGAATCGACTGCCAGAAACGCCTCCCGCCACACGGCCCGCAGCGTCGACCGAAGGCAGTGGGCCCGGTTGACCGGCAGGTGGTGCTCGGGGTGGGTGAGGAAGGTCAGATCGTGGACGGTGAAGACCACCGGCCCGTCGAAGAAGCCCGTGTCCGCGAAGGAGGTCGTGTGGAACAGGTCAAGGTCGTCCCGGTCCGGATGACCACCGGGATGCGGGACCGCACTGCTCGGCAGATGGCCAAGAGCTCGTTCCCAGTCCTCCGGCGCCGCATCGACGTCCCCGGCGTAGAGATGCAGGGAGAACCTGCCACTGCCGTGCGCCCGGTCCGCCAGCTCGTCCAGCAGGCTCTTCGTGTAGCTGGCAATGCCGTCGCGGGGCCCGAAGACCTTCGCGACATCGAAGCCGATGCGCACGGTGCGGCTGCCGGGGCCGGCGTCAGGTCGGTCGTCGAACAGCCGGGCCAGCGACGCCCGTCCCGTGGTCGGACCACGCCTCCGCCCGTATGTCCATCGTCAGCCGCCGCAACCGCTCGGCCGTACCTTCGGTCAGCCGGCCGGCCCGGTCGAGTGTCTCGATCAAGGGCAGCACCTCCGCCGGATAGAGCTCGAAGAAGAGCGCCTCTTCAAGTTCCGCCGCCCGCTCCGACATCTGGTCGATCTTCGTCTGCAGCGCCCCGCACAACGCCGCAACCCGCGTCACCTCGAGCCGCAGAGCGTGGATTCGCCGCCGGATCCGCAGGAGCACGAAGGCCGCCGCGGCGGCGGCTCCGGCGCCGAGCAGCACAAACAGAAAGACGGACGGCCGCACAACCGCGTCAGACTAGCAGCAGCCCGTCTCAGGGCAGGTCGAGGTCCACGGCCAGGCCGATCACTTCGTCGTACAGGTCGGCGCGGCGCCGGCGCAGGCGCTTCACCGTGCCGGCGCGCAGGCCCAGCGTCCACAATGCCCGCAAGCCGTGCGCGAGTTCGGGAATCAGACTGTGGTAACGGAGGCCGAGCAACGCCGACGCGCAGCACAGGCCGAGCATCCCGGCCACCCGTACCCAGAGGGCCTCGGGCACCCGGTCGAATCCCGGCAACGGCTCGGTCCACGCGAGGCCGACCGCGAAGCTGGCGGCGATCCACGCCGTCGGCAGAACGACGAGACCGAGCAGCATCTTGAGCCCCGCCTGCTCCTTCCTGGTCTTCGAGAACTTCTTCGCCCCGAACACCACCAGAAGCGCCGCCGGCAGATTGATCAGGTTGCCGACCAGGACCACTGTCGGCAGAAGCAGCAGCATGACGAGCACTTCCACGCCGAGCAGCGCCAGACGCAGTGCCGTCCGGACCAGCGGTACACCGTCCAGTTCCCGGTCGTTCAGGCCCAGCAGACGGAGCGCTTCATCGTACCTTCTCACCCTGTCCACGAGGCGAGCCGTCCCCTGCGGGTCGACTGCGCTCCGATCGGCGTAGCCGGCCCAGACGCGGGCAAAGCCCCGGTCCCGTTCGCGCATCGGCGCCCGCCGCAACCGCTCGCCCGCCCGGGCCGCACCCTCGGCCCGGACCAGCGACCGCACCCGCTCCATCGCCCTGTGGATGCCCCAGCTTTCTGTCGGGTGGGTCGCCTCGATCAGTCGCTCGCCGATGACGCCGGTCATGCGATCGACGAACGTGTCTGTCGCCCCGGCGCTCTCGAGATCGGCCGGCAGCTCCACGGGTGCGTGGAAAGTCACCAGAGCCCGGGAGCGGAACCGGTGTTTCCGTTCGTAATGCAGCCCGACCGGAACGAGCGCCGGATCGCCGCCGCTCTCCCGCACGAGCTGGAAAAGACGGGCCGCTCCGGCCCGCAGCTCGAGCAGGTTCGGCTCGTCGTGGGTGGCGCCCTCCGGGAAGATGGCGACAAAGGAATGTCGCGCCGCCGCGGCCAGGGCGCCCAGACTCCGTTGATTCGCCGCCCGCCGTTCCCGGTCGCTCGCCGGCGCGCCGGCTTCGCCGCTGTCACGAGCCCGGTAGAGAGGCACCGCGCCGACGCCCGACAGAAGCCAGCCCACGAGCGGCATGCGGAACAGGCCGTGACGAGCCCCGAAGGTCACCGGCCGCGGACAGAAACCGAAGATCAGGATGCCGTCCGCGAGACCGTTGGGATGCCAGGCGACAAGCAGCCCGCCGCCCTCGCGGGGCAGATTCTCGGCGCCGACAACCTCGATCCGCCGGAAGAACAGCCTTGCCAGCAACCGGAGAAAGAAAGTGAGGCAGCGCTTCCTGAACCCGTTCCGAACCGTGACGGCCCCCTCCAACCAGCAAGCGCGGTGAATGGACGCAACTGTAACAGCCCGACGATCGTGAGAGGCCGCCGGAACCGTCCGACCGGTCGGACGCTTGACAACCCCGATTGCCGCTCCTAACGTGGTCCAACCATGCAACTGAAGGAGGCGCCATGACACCGCCGGGCCATCTCCAGCCCCCGGCCCGCCTGAGGCGACACGCCCAGGGCGCCAGGCCGGGGGCCGCCACGTCCGCAGCCTGAGTGGACGAACGACATCCGGCCGCTCGACCGTCGCCTGAATCGCCCGAGCGTCCGCCGGATCCCTGATCCGACAGCGGACCGCGCCGAGGCCAACGAGAACGAGTCGGGGCCCAACGGGCTTTTGTGCCCACCGCGAAAACGCATCCACTCGGTCCAGGGACACCCTGAGAGCGCAGGTTCCGGCCTGCGCTCTCACTGCGTTCAGGGGAGTCGGGCTGCGTTCCGGGAATGCGTTCAGGGGAGTCGGGCCGCCGGACCGCGCGTGCGCTTCCGGCAGCCCCTGGCAGGCGCCTTCCGGAGGCGGAACCGGGTTTGGGGCGCCGTTTACGTCTTGGTCCATGTGATCGCCTACATGAGTTCCGCGACGCCCTGGGGCATCGAGGCCCGAGAAGTCCAGGTCGAGGTCGGGGCCGACTTCGGGCTGCCCGCGATGCAGCTGATCGGCCTCCCGGACACTGCGGTGCGCGAAAGCCGTGACCGGGTCCGGTCGGCGATCCGCCACAGCGGCTACGACCTCAAGAACCGCAATGTGGTCATCAACCTTGCCCCCGCCGATCTGAAGAAGGAGGGCAACCAGCTCGACCTGCCGATCGCGCTCGGCCTCCTCACCGCGCACCGCGAACTGACGACCGATTCGCTGGAGGGCCGGATGGCGTGCGGCGAACTGGGGCTGGACGGCGAGGTACGCCCCATCCGGGGCTCCCTCCAGGTCGCCGAGCTGGCGAGCCGGCTCGGCATGCGCGAGCTTCTCCTCCCGGCTGCCAACAGCCGCCAGGCCGCGGCGCTTTCCGGGACGCCGGTGATTCCGATCACCCACCTGCGCGAGGCGATCCAGCATCTGAGCGGCGACCTTGCTGTCGGCCCCGCAACCCCGTTGCCCCGCGGTCGGAAAGACAGCGCGAGCCCCGACTTCGCCGACGTTCGCGGCCAGGAGACTGCCAAGCGGGCCCTGGAGATCGCAGCCGCAGGGGGACACAACGTCCTCTTCATCGGGCCGCCGGGCACCGGCAAGACGATGCTCGCCCGCCGGCTGCCCGGCATCCTGCCTCCACTCGGCGAATCGGAGGCGATCACGGTCACCAAGATTCACTCGCTGTCCGGCTCCGCCCGCGGCAACGGACTCCTGTGGACGCGCCCGTTCCGCAGCCCGCACGCCGGGGTGTCCTCGTCGGGACTGATCGGAGGCGGCGCCATGCCGCGCCCGGGAGAAATCAGCCTCGCGCACGGCGGCGTGCTGTTCCTCGATGAACTGCCGGAGTTCCGCCGCGACGCGCTCGAGGCACTGCGGCAGCCGCTCGAGGACGGTGTCGTCACTGTCGTCAGGGCTCAGGCCCGGCTCGCCTTTCCGGCCCGCTTCACGCTGGTCGCGGCCTGCAACCCCTGCCGCTGCGGCCATCTCGGCGATCCCCGCGCGGAATGCGTCTGCACGATCCGGGACATCGACCGCTACCGACGGAAGCTCTCCGGACCCCTGCTCGACCGCATCGATCTTCACGTCGAGATGCCGGTGCCCAGCCTGGAGGAACTCAAGGGGCCGGCATCCGAGGCGTCCGCCTCGATCGCCGAAAGGGTGGCGGCCGCTCGACGCATTCAGGCCTCCCGGTTCCCCGACGGACACCCGACCCCGCTGAACAGCACGATGGCGCGCCGGGAACTCGACCGACACTGCCAGCCGACGGCCGCCGCACAGAGCCTCATCGACGCCGCGTTCGAGCGGCTGGCCATGTCCGCGCGCGCCCTGACACGCGCCCTCAAGGTCGCTCGCACGATCGCCGACCTGGACGAATCTCCCGAGGTCGACGTCACTCACGTTGCGGAAGCGATCCAGTACCGGCCGCTGGATCGCGACGGACCGTGACGTCGAAGCGGAAGGCGGCCGGGCGGGGCTCCCCCTCCGCCCCGTCCGGCCGCCCCTTGCCAGCTCGCGGTTACGATTGCAGACGTTTGCTGCTAGAGTCCCTTCGTTGACCCGGTACACGTCGCCGCCCTCCGGAAGAGCCGCCCTCCAGAAGGCCGGAGTCTCGACATCGATCAGTCGCAAGACGGAGAACATTCGGGTTGTGCCACAATCCGCGCCTCGGCGGTCGACGCCCGCAGCGACTCAGCCCCGCACAGGCTTCCTCAGCATGCGATCCAGGTTCCACACGATTGTCTTCGTTCCACGTTCCGAGAAGCGGACGCGCCAGTTCCGTGTCAGCGGTCGCTGGCTGGCGACCGCCGCGGCAGCGGCGGTCCTCGTTCAGGGTTTCATCGGCTGGGTCACCTTCACCCGGACGCAGTCGGCAACGCAACTCCGCGAGCTCGCCCGCATCGAGCGCGAGAACGACGAGCTGCGCCGGGCGAACGAGTCGTTCGAAGCCAGCATCTCCCGCTTGCAGCAGGCGTTGACCGACGCCGAGGACCGCACCCGCGACCTCGCGATCGTCGCCGGTCTCGAGCAGATCGTTGCCGGCGAAGCGGAGAACCGCCCGTCCGAGACCGGCGCCGGCGGCGGCTACCGGAGTCCCGCCGTCTCGGGCAGTCACGACCTGTCCGTGCTCGAAGACCGGGCTTTCCGGCTCGACGGCCAGCTCGGCGAGGTGAAGGAGACCCTGGAGAATCGTCTCCTGCTGCTCCGTTCGACGCCCATGATCTCGCCGGTGCGAGGCGTGATCAACAGCGGCTTCGGCTTCCGCCGCGATCCGATCACCGGGCAGCGTTCCCACCACGACGGCATCGACATCTCGGCGGACCGCGGGCAACCGATCCTCGCCCCGGCTGACGGCATCGTCGTGCGCGCCGAAAGGGCGGGCAACCTGGGCCGCGCCGTCTACGTGGCGCACCGTTTCGGCTACGAGACGCGCTTCGGCCACCTGTCCCGGATTCTGGTCGAAGAGGGCCAGGAGGTAAGGCGCGGCGACACCTTGGGATGGGTCGGCAACTCCGGGCGAGCGACCGGCTACCACCTGCACTACGAAGTCCGGCGCGACGGCGACCCGCGCGACCCGTTCGAGTTCATGCGAGACCAGGGATAGCAGCCCATCAGCCCGGAAACCCACGAACCGCGAATCGGCGAACCCTCCGGCGGCGCCGGCGTCGTGCATGCCCTCACTGGAACGAGTCGATGATCTCCAGAGCGTTCACCCGAGTCTTCGGCAGCAAGCACGACCGCGATCTGAAGCGGCTCCAGCCGCTCGTCGATGCGATCAACTCCCTCGAGCCGGAGCTCGAGTCGCTGAGCGACGATCAGTTGCGCAGTCGCACCAGCGAGGCTCGCACCCGGCTCGACCAGGGCGCCGGCCTCGACGATCTGCTGGTGCCCGCATTCGCCACCGTCCGCGAGGCCTCGCGCCGGACCCTGGGAATGCGGCACTACGACGTCCAGCTGCTGGGCGGCATCGTTCTCCACCGGGGGAAGATCGCGGAGATGAAGACCGGCGAGGGCAAGACGCTCGTTGCCACTCTGCCCGTCTACCTCAACGCCCTGGCCGGCAACGGCGTCCATGTGGTCACCGTGAACGACTACCTGGCGCGCCGGGACGCCGAGTGGATGGGGCAGATCTACCGGTTCCTCGGCCTGGACGTCGGCGCGATCCAGCACGGCCTGACCGACCAGCAGCGCCAGCGGGCATACCGCGCGGACATCACCTACGGGACGAACAACGAGCTCGGCTTCGACTACCTGCGCGACAACATGAAGTTCACGCTGGCGTCCATGGTCCAGCGAGGCCACCACTTCGCGATCGTGGACGAGGTCGACTCGATCCTGATCGACGAGGCGAGAACGCCGCTGATCATCTCCGGCCCTTCGGAGCAGTCGACCGAGAAGTACACGCTGGTCAACCGGATCATCCCCCGACTCGAGCGCGGCGAGGAAGTTCGCGAGGGCGACCGGAAGTACACGACCGGAGATTTTGTCTGCGACGAGAAGGCGCGTACCGCGACACTCACGGATGAAGGCGCGGCGAAGGTCGAGAAGCTCCTGGGCATCGGCAACCTGTTCGAGATGGAGAACATGGACGTGCTGCACGCGGTCAACCAGGGGCTGCGCGCGCACAACCTCTACCGGCGCGACGTCGAGTATCTGATCGAGAACGGTCAGGTCGTGATCGTCGACGAGTTCACCGGCCGCAGGATGCCCGGCCGGCGCTGGTCCGACGGCCTGCACCAGGCGGTCGAGGCCAAGGAAGGCGTGCGGATCGAGCGCGAGAACCAGACGCTGGCAACGATCACGTTCCAGAACTACTTCCGCCTGTACGAGAAGCTGGCCGGCATGACCGGAACGGCCGACACCGAGGCCGGCGAGTTCAGCCAGATCTACGACCTCGACGTCGTCGTCGTGCCGACCAACGAGCCCATGATCCGCGAAGACCGCTCGGATCTCGTGTACCGCACGGCGCCGGAGAAATGGGACGCCGTGGTCGAGGAGATCCAGGACTGCCGGCAGCACGGCCAGCCGGTGCTGGTCGGCACCGTCTCCATCGAGAACAGCGAGATGCTGTCGCGGCTGCTCAAGAGGAAACGGGTCCGGCACGTGGTGCTGAACGCGAAGTACCATGAGCGCGAGGCGTCGATCGTGGCCCAGGCAGGCCGCCGCGGCGCGGTGACGATCGCCACCAACATGGCGGGCCGCGGCACGGACATCGTCCTCGGCGGCAACCCCGAACAACTGGCCCTGGCCGACGTGAACCCGGACAAGGACCCGGAAGGCCACGCCCGGGCGCTGGCCCGCTACCGGGAACTCTGCGCCGCGGAGCGGGAAGAGGTGGTGGCCGCCGGCGGCCTGCACATCCTCGGCACCGAGCGGCACGAGTCGCGTCGCATCGACAACCAGCTCCGCGGTCGTTCGGGCCGCCAGGGCGATCCCGGCTCTTCGCGCTTCTACCTCTCCCTGCAGGACGACCTGATGCGGATCTTCGCTTCGGACCGGGTCCAGGCGCTGATGAAACGGCTCGGCATGGAGGAAGGCGTGCCGATCGAGGCCCGCATGGTGAACCGGGCCATCGTGCGCGCCCAGACGCAGGTCGAGGGTCGGAACTTCGAGATCCGCAAGAACCTGCTCGAGTACGACGACGTGATGAACAAGCAGCGCGAAGCGATCTACGAGCTGCGCCGCGACATCCTGCTCGGCCGCGAGGGGCGCGACTACGTGATGAAGATCGCCCGCGACGTCGTGGACTACCTGATCGAACGCCACTGCCCCACCAGGCTGGACCCGCGCGACTGGAAGATCGACGAGATGCGCTCGGAGATCCGGGCCTACTTCGATCTCGAAGAGGCAGACCTCGGAGCCCCGCTGGACGAGCTGGGTATCGAGGAGCTCCAGGACGCGATCTTCGGCGCTGCCGAGCGGAGCTACGCCGAGAAGGAGGAAACGCACGGCACCGAAACGCTCCGGGCCGCCGAGCGCCATCACATGCTGCGCGTGGTCGACGGCGCCTGGAAGGACCACCTGCTGGCACTCGACCACCTGAAGGAGGGGATCGGCCTGCGCGGCTACGGCCAGCGGGACCCGAAGAACGAGTACAAGCGCGAGAGCTACGAACTGTTCACCGCAATGAAGGAGCGGACCGAGGACACGATCATCAAGGATCTGTTCCGTCTGCGGCCCGTCTCGGCCGCGGAGATCGCCGAGATCGAACGGCGTCGCCGAGCGATCAGGGCGCGAAGGCTGAGCTTCCGCCATCCGAGCGCACTCGGCCTGCCTGCTCCTGCCGCCGGACCGCAACCCGGCCCCGGTCAAGGCATGCCCGGAGCACCAGGCATGCCCGGAGTGCCCAGCGCGCCAGGCATGCCCGGCGGCGGTCCTTCCGGTCCCGCCCCGGCCGGATTCCCGCCGCCGCGAGGCCCGAGCAGACCGCCCCCGAGCGGGCCGCCACAGCGTCCGCAGAAGCCCCGCACCGTCGTTCGGTCGCACGCCAAGATCGGCCGCAACGCACCGTGTCCCTGCGGCTCCGGCAAGAAGTACAAGAAGTGCTGCGGCGGCCCGGTCGCCGTCCACTAGGACCAGGGCAGCCCGGGCGCGGCATGCTTCCCGGTTGATGGCGTTCGGCATGGAAACGCCGGATTCCCGCGGCGGCACTCCCCCGCTTGCCCTGACCTTCGACGACGTCCTCCTGGCGCCGGGCCTGTCGGAGGTGCATCCGAACAACGTCAGCCTGGACACCCGCGTCACGCGCGGGATCAAGCTGAACATCCCGCTGATCTCGGCCGCGATGGATACCGTGACCGAAGCCGAGCTGGCCATCGCCCTGGCCCAGGAGGGCGGCATCGGGGTGATCCACAAGAACCTGTCGATCGACGCTCAGGCCATGGAAGTCGACCGGGTCAAGCGCTCGGAGGCGGGCATGATCGTCAACCCGATCACCATCCGGCCCGAGCAGCGCATTCACGAAGCGCTCGGCCTGATGGCCCGCTACAAGATCTCCGGGGTCCCGGTCACCGACGGCGACGGCCATCTGGTCGGCATCCTGACCAACCGCGACCTGCGATTCGAGACGAACATGAACCTGCCCGTGTCCGCGCTCATGACGCACGAGAACCTGATCACGGTTCCGGTAGGAACGACCCTCGACCAGGCCAAGGCCAAGCTTCACCGCCACCGGATCGAGAAGCTCCTCGTCGTGGACGACGACGGCAACCTGAAGGGCCTGATCACGGTCAAGGACATCCAGAAGATGATGCAGTACCCGATCGCCTGCAAGGACGAGCTCGGTCGTCTGCGGGTGGCGGCAGCGGTCGGCGCCGCCGGCGACTGCATGGACAGAGCGCGCGCGCTGGCTGCGGCCCAGGTTGACGTGCTCGTGGTGGACTCCTCCCACGCGCACAGCCGCGGCGTTCTCGATGCGGTGGCCAGGATCCGCGATGCGCTGCCCGAGGCCCAGCTCCTGGTCGGCAACGTGGCGACCGCCGACGGCGCCGGGGCGCTCGCGGAGCGCGGCGTCGACGGGATCAAGGTCGGCATCGGCCCCGGAAGCATCTGTACCACGCGCGTCGTCACCGGTGCCGGCATGCCCCAGGTGACGGCGATCCGCGATGCGGCCGCCGCAGCCGGAGAGCTGCCCATCGTCGCCGACGGCGGCATCCGCTTTTCGGGAGACCTGACCAAGGCGCTGGCCTGCGGCGCGCACAGCGTGATGGTCGGTTCCCTGCTCGCCGGCAGCGAGGAAAGCCCGGGCGAGACGATTCTCTATCAGGGACGCAGCTACAAGGCCTATCGCGGCATGGGTTCCCTGTCCGCGATGGCCGAAGGCAGCACCGACCGGTACTTCCAGTCCGATGACCAGCCGCTGTCGAAGCTGGTGCCGGAGGGCATCGAGGGCATGGTCCCCCACAAGGGCACCGCGCACCAGGTCATCGCCCAACTGATCGGCGGCCTGCGTTCCGGCATGGGACTCTCGGGATGCGCGAGCATCGGCGAACTGAGGACGTCCGCCCGCATGGTCCGGGTGACCGCGGCCGGCCAGAAGGAGGGCCACGCCCACGACGTGGTGATCACCAAGGAGTCGCCGAACTACTGGGTCGACCGCGGCTGAGCCCGCACCCGCCGGCGGCCAGAGGGCGGCCAGAGCTCGTGCACCGACCGCGGCGGCACGGTCGACCGCGTTCCGATCCGTCCGATCCCGTGCTGTCTCCTGCCTCGACGGCCGCATCCAGGCCCGTGAGCAGTCCACTTCCGTCGGCGGTTCGCGGAGATCCTCGGACGATACCGCCCCCCGGAGGGGCCTACCAGACGCGGGGGCCTACCAGGCGCGAGGATCGAGAGCGCAGGGCAAGGGCGTGAGATTCGTCATGCCGTCCTCCGTAACGACAACCAGATCCTCGATCCGTACGCCCCATCCGGCCTCCGGATCGTAGAGCCCGGGCTCGATCGTCACCACGTCCCCCGCCTGCAACTCCTCCGTACCCGGTCCGGTCTCCCGGAAGCTGGGCAGCTCGTGCAGTTCGTAGCCGACGCCGTGCCCCAGAAGGTGGAAGTAGCCCGTCCGGGCGCCGGGGTTCCTGTCGGGCGTCTTGAAGCCCTCGTTCTCGAACAGGCGGCAGACGCGCTCGTGCAGCGTCCAGCCCCGCACGCCGGGCCGGACCGCCTCGAGACTGGACTCGAGCGCCTCCAGCACCAGGCCGTGCGCCCGCGCCAGGTCCTCAGGCGGCCTGCCGACACAGAAGGTCCTGGTGCAGTCCGCAAACAGGAGGCCTCTCGGGAACAGATCGACGACCACGGATTCGCCTGCCCTGAGAACCCGTTCCGGGCTGCCGGTGCTGTGGCCCGTCGCTCCCTCCTCCGCCGGAGCGACAATGGAGCTCTCGGGCTGTTCCAGACCGCGGCCGGCGAACACCCGAGCCGCCAGGGCCTTGACCCGGGCCACGGTGACACGCTCCTCGCCCAGCCAGAGCTCCCCGCGCTCCCGGACGGAACTGCAGGCCAGCATCTGCGCCGCCGACTCGAACGCCTCGACCGTTGCTCGCGCGGCGGCGGCAACCCCCTCGATCTCGCTCTCGGTCTTGGTCCGGCGCAACGCCTGCATCAGACTGCGCCCCGAAAACGGCGTTCGGTTCTCTCCCCGCAGCGCTGTCGCCACGGCCAGCGCCGAACCGGCTGGTGGACGGCCGGCAAGGGCAACCCGGCCGGGGCCGGCGCCGGCCCGATCGAGCGCCGCCGCGAGCGCCGCGACAAGGATCTCCTCGGCGTTCCTTCCTTCGCGGCGCAAGGTCTCCATCCCGAAATCGGCCGGGTGGATCAGCTCGACGCCCCCGGCCTCGGCTGCGGCCGCCGCCTCCTCCCTCTCCATCGCCGTGAAGTACGCAAGAAAGGCGCCGCTGCCATGCGCCACCACGCAGGCATCGCCCAGACGCGCGGTCCCGACGAACGGCAGAAGATCGGGGTCGCGACCGGACCCGGCCACGACCACGAGCACCTCGGCCTTCTCCTGCGCAAGAAGCGCCCCCAACAGCTCACTGCGCGGCCAGGTCATCGCGCCCCTTCGGAGTTCTCTGCCAACGACAACCCGCCACGAATGCCGCCGACCGCCAGGAACCGGTACGACAGGACGCTCTCCGCAGCGACCGCCAGCCCCTTTCGGAGCCGTGAGGGGTAGGCCGCGTGCCTCTGAACGAGCGACGGCCGACGACAGCACATGAACCGACGCCAGACCGGAGCGAGTGGAACGGAGTGAGCGCCAGCCTCCGACATCGTCTCTCCAGCATTCACGTCAGCCGGGAGCCGACCCCTCACGGCGCCAGGACGGGCGGGTACGTCCGACAACGCCGAGCCGCAGCGAACACTGCCGGCCGCCTGGACCTAGACGTGGTCGTTCAGGAACGCCTGGAACCGCATCTTGGGCGCCGCGCCGGTCATGCGCCCCACGATCTCGCCGTCCTTGAACAGGATGAAGTGCGGGATCCCCTGCACGCCGTAACGCACGGCAACGTCCTGGGCATGGTCGACATCCAGCTTGGCGATCCTCACCCTGCCGCCGTACTCGTCCGCGAGCTCGTCGAGTACCGGCGCCACCATGCGGCAGGGGCCGCACCAGGTAGCCCAGAAGTCGACCAGTACCGGGCTGTCCGCGCCCAGCACCTGGTCCTCGAAGCTCTGACTGTCCACGTTGAAGATCCGTTCGCTTGCCATGGGGATGGTCCCTCGTCTCAGGTTGGTCTGCTGGTTGGCGGCTGCATCAGCCGGAACTCTCGAGAAGGCGAAAGTACTCCCGCGCCGCGTCGGCGTCGCGTCCTATCTGCGCGGAGAGGTCCATCGTCGACGAGAACGGCTTCTCCCCCCGCAGACGCCGAAGGAACGAGAGGTCCACGCGCTCGCCGTACACGTCGCGCGAAAAGTCGAGGACGTGGCTCTCGATGACCCGGCGGCTGTTCTCGTGCACGGTCGGGCGGGCGCCGACGTTGGTCACCGACCGGAACGCCGCCTCGAAGCTGGGGAAGAACACTCTGGTCACGTACACGCCGTTGTGGGGGTACAGCTCGTTGTCCGGCGCCAGGTTGATCGTCGGCCATCCGAGCTTCTGCCCCAGCCGGGCGCCGCGAGCGATCGTACCCGTCATCGTGTACGGGCGTCCGAGCAGATCGTTCGCCTCGGCGATCCTGCCTTGCAGAACGAGGCGACGGATTCGGCTGCTCGACACCCGCTCGCCTCCCGAACGCACCTCGTCGATCTCCACCGCCGCAAAGCCGCAGGACGCGCCCATCTCCTCGAGCAGCGCCATGTTGCCCTCGCGCCGACGGCCGAAGGTGAAGTTCGATCCGACGTAGAGCTCCGCAACCTCCAGCCGGCCATGCAGGAAATCGCGCACGAACGCTCGCGCGCGAGTGTTGGCGAACTCCTGCGAGAAGTGGATCGTGAGCACGTGGTCGACGCCCGCCGCCTTCAGCAGGGCCTCCTTCTGCTCCCGGGTCACTAGCCGCGGCGGCGCCTGCTCCGGCCGAACCACGCTGAGAGGGTGCGGATCGAAGGTGATCACCGCGGACGGCGCGCCGACCTCCCGGGCTCGGCGGGTCACCATGTCGAGCACGCTCTGCTGGCCGACATGGACCCCGTCGTAGTTGCCGATCGTGGCGATCACGCCGCGCGGCAGCTCGGCCGCCTTCATGGCGTCCCGGATCGCAGGCATCAGAGACTCGCCCCCACGGCGGGCGGAGCAACCGCCGGGACCCTCGCCGGTCCGGCAATCCGCCCGACCAGGTCGTCCGCGAACGCATCGGTCACCTCGACCTCCGCGATCCGACCCACTGCGACATCGGTCAGGGACGGCGCGTCTCCGTCGGCCCCGGCAGCACCGCCCACGATGTCGTTGATGAGCACCCGGCCGTCCACTTCCGGCGCCATGCCCTGATGTCGGGCAGAAAGCAGGTGTTCCGTCTCCTCGCAGGGTCCCTCGACCAGCATGGGCAGGGTCCTGCCGACAAGACGTCGGCGCCGCTCCAGCGCGATGCCCCGCTGCACCTCGAGCAGGCGTTCCCGGCGTTCTTCGGCCAGCTGCCGCGGCACCTGGCCCGGCAGCGCCGCCGACGGCGTGTCGCTCTCACGACTGTAGACGAACGCGCCGAGGTGATCGAAGCGCACCTCGGTGACGAAATCGAGCAGGTCTTCGAAGGCGGCTTCGTCCTCCCCCGGAAAGCCGACAATGAAGGTCGTGCGCAGACTGACTTCGGGATCGAGTTCGCGCGCCCGCTCGAAAATCCGGCGGTAGCGGTCCGCGGTTCCGCCCCGCCGCATGGCGCGCAGGATGCGCCGGCTGCTGTGCTGGAGCGGCATGTCGAGGTACGACGCCACGCGAGGTTCGGCCGCCATCAACTCGAGCAACGCGTCGTCGAGGGTGGTCGGGTAGGCGTAGAGGAACCGGATCCACTCGGCCTCGGTGCCCGCGAGAAGCGCCTCCACCAGGCGTGCAAGACCGTGCCGGCCGTAGCCGAGATCCTCCCCGTAGCGGGTCGTGTCCTGAGCCACGAGGACGAGTTCCTGCGCGCCGCGCGCCACGAGGTCGCGCGCCTCCGCCACCAGGCTGTCCATGGCACGGCTGCGCAACCGGCCCCGCCACACCGGAATGGCGCAGAAGGTGCAGGGGTTGTTGCACCCCTCCGCGACCTTGAGGTACGCGTAGCCGCTGGTGGTGAGCAGCCGGCTGTCACGGTGGTCGAACACGAGATGGGACGCCGACGGCGCCGCGGCCGGCGCGCCGCCGAGCTGCACCAGGCGACCCACCTGGCGCAGCGAGTCGAGATCGACGAAGCCGTCGATCTCCGGGATCTCGGCCTGCAGTTCCTGGCCGTACCGGTTTGCCATGCAGCCCGCGACCAGAAGCTGCCGGACCGGGGCGCGGCCGTCGGACTTGCGCGCCGCGGCGTCGAGAATCGCGTCGATCGACTCCTCCCTGGCTTCCTCGATGAAACCGCAGGTGTTGACGATCACGGTCTCGGCTTCATCCGGATCCGCGACCAGCCGGTAGCCCTGGCGGTCCAGAACACCCAGCATGATCTCGCTGTCGACGTGATTCTTGGCGCAGCCGAGGCTGACCAGGCCTACCGCGGCCCGATTCTCCGACCCGCTCGACACGCCGCCCGGATCCGTCCTCCTCCCGGGGGTCGACACGGGGCCGGCTACGAGGCGGCGGCCGCCGCCTGGCGCTGCCGCGCCGACGGATCGACCGCGGCCAGGAGTTCCTCGCGGCCGACATGCCGACCCTTCATCACGTCCTGGGCCGTGCTGTACTTCAGCGCGTCGTCGTTGTGCCACAGCTCGTGGAAGAGCTGCTTCACCCGGCGCCGCGACATGCGGCAGAACAGATCGCAGAGGTCCGCGGACCGAGCGGCCGACTCGTCGCCGTTCTGCGCCTCGGTGTGCGCCCGCGAGATCGAGGCGGCCATGGCGAAGAGCTCGTTGACCACGTCCACGAGCCGGAACAGGAACATCTGGCGGCGCTCCATCTTCTCGCGGTAGACGAGCATGCCGTGGAAGCTCTCGCGCGCCAGCTTGCGCGCCGCACGGTCGATGAAGCGGAGGTGCCGGGCGTGGCGGCCGTAGCCGGCGTAACGGGGCCAGCGACCCCACGCCAGCCACCGCGTCGGATACCACCAGGCGTAGAAGAGACCGATCTTCGGCAGCGCCGCCAGCCTGGCGCCCAGGCCGGCGCGCCGGTCGATCAGGGCGCCCGCCACCTGCAGATGCCTGTCCACCGCCTCGCGGGCCATGATGAGGTGCATGATCTCGCTCGAGCCCTCGAAGATGCGGTTGATCCGGAAGTCGCGCATCATCCGCTCGATGCCGACCGGTTCCTCGCCGCGGTCACGCAGCGACGACTCCGTCTCGTAGCCGCGGCCACCGCGCACCTGCATCGCCTCGTCGATGATCTGCCAGCCGCGCCAGGTGTTCCACTCCTTGCAGGCTGCGCTCTCGAGCCGCAGGTCGAGCTTCTTGTTGTTCGACATGTGGCTCGCCAGCTTGACGATCGCTTCCATGGCGAACCCGTAGGCCGCGATGTCCGAGATCTTCTGCGCGATCGCCTCGTGCCTGCCGATCGGCACGCCCCATTGAATCCGGGTGCTGCCGAACTCGCGCACCGCCTTCAGGCAGTACTTGGCGGCGCCCACCGAGCTGTTGGGGATCGACAGCCGGCCGTCGTTCAGGGTGGTCAGGGCGATCTTGAGTCCCCGGCCCTCCTTGCCGATCAGGTTCTCCTTCGGCACTTTGACGTTGTCGAACCGGATGATCCCGTTGGCGAGCGCTCTCAGCCCCATGAAGTGGCAGCGCCGCTCCACCGTGACCCCTTCCCAATCGGTTTCCACGACGAAGGAGCTGATCTTCTCGGTCACCGGATCCATCGCCATGACCACCAGGAGACTGGCCCTGGTGCCGTTGGTGCACCACAGTTTGGTGCCGTTCAGAACGTAGAAGTCTCCGTCGAGTACCGCGGAGGTCGCCAGCCGGGCGGGATCCGAACCGACTTCCGGCTCGGTGAGGGCAAATGCGGAAATGTCGCCGGACGCGCAGCGCGGCAGGTACTTGCGCTTGAGCTTCTCGGTGCCGAACAGGTTGAGCGGCTGCGGCACACCGATCGACTGGTGAGCCGAGAGCAGCGCGGTCAGGTTGCCGTCGAAGGCGCCGATCAGTTCCATGACCTGGGCGTACTCGACCTGGTCGAACCCGAGCCCGCCGTACTCCTTCGGGATCTTCATGCCGAAGGCGCCGAGCCGGGCGAGGCCGTTGATCACGTGATCCGGGTAGTCCTCCGAGGCGTCGATCTCGATCGGATCCACCTCATCTCGCAGGAAATCGCCGAGCGCCGAGTAGAAGGACTCGAACTCCGGGCGCCACTCGCTCCGCATGGGATAGGGGCAGATCAGGTCGAACCGGAAGTTGCCCAGGAACATCTCCTTCATGAAGGACGGGTTCTTCCACTCCTTCTGGCGGGACGCCTCCGCGACCGCCCGGGCCTTCTCTTCGCTGACTCGAACCTGTGGCTGGCTCATCGACTCGGCTCCTGTTTGGGTGCTGACCGGCAAGGGATCGTCCCGGCGCTCTCGTTCCGACGCACCAGGGAAGGAGTGCGGACGGGCGCGGGATGGGCTCATTGTAACCGGCTGCGGCGGATCCGGCTGCGGCGGATCCGGCTACTGCGTGCTGCCGTCCTGCCCGCTTTCCGTCCCTGCTCCGGCCTCGCCCCAGCCGCCGCCGCCGGGCGTTTCCAGCACCAGGAGATCTCCGGGCTCGACATCGGCCTGATCGACGGAGGCCAGTTCCCGGACCCCGCCTGCGGCCCGCAGAATGCGGGATCGGCCCACGGCGCCGGGGCCGCCGCCGAGAACGCCGAAGGGCCGTTCAACGCGGTGCTGGCCGAGCACCGAGATCTGCTGGCGGGACAGGAAGCGCAACTCGCGCCGGAGACCGTCGCCGCCCGGGTACCTGCCTGCCCCGCCCGACCCGGGACGCAGGGCGAACCGTTCGAGACGCACCGGATAGCGGTGCTCCAGCACTTCCGGATCCGTGATCCGCGTGTTCGTCATGTGGGTGTGGACGCCGCTCGCGCCGGCAAAGCCGGGGCCGGCCCCGGCGCCGCCGCCGACCGTCTCGTAGTACCCGAAGGTGTCGTCGCCGAACAGGGTGTTGTTCATCGTGCCCTGTCCGCAGGCGCAGAGACCGAGCGCCCGGATCAGCGTGTCGACCACCCGTTGGCTCGTCTCGACGTTGCCCCCCACGACCGCCGGGCAGAGCTTCGGGTCGACCGGGAACTCGGGATTCAGCATGCCTCGCGGGATCACGATTTCCACCGGCTCGAGCAGGCCCTCGTTGAGCTGCAGAGGCACTCCGATGAGCAACCGGAGCACGTAGATCGCGGCGCTCCTCGTGATCGCCGGAGTCGCGTTCAGGTTGCCCGGATGAACCGCGGCGCTGCCGGTGAAGTCGATTCGTGCCGACCCTCGATCGATCGTGATCTCCACCTCGATCGGCGAGCCGTCGTCCAGGCGCTCGCGGGCGTGGAAGGACTGGCGCCCGGTGCTGCGCACGTGGTCCTCCAGGGCGATCTTCATGCGTTCGGCAGCGCGCGAGTGGAGCGCCGCCATGTACCGACGGACCTCGTCCTCGCCGTGGTCCGAAGCGAGCCGCCGCAGCGCCGCCACTCCACGCCGGTTGGCCGCCACCGCCGCGCCCAGATCGGCGAGATTCTCCGGCGCCGACCGGGAAGGCGACGGGCCCTGCCGCAGCAGCGCCTCCATCTGTTCCCAACGTGGCTCGCCGGCGCGCACCAGGAGTTGCGGCGCGATGACGACGCCCTCCTCGGCCAGGTTGGCGGCCTTCGGAGGCATCGAGCCGGGACGAATGCCGCCCAGTTCGGCGTGGTGGGCCCGGTTGGCGACGTAGCCGAGCAGCCGGCCGTCCACGTGGGCGGGCGCGATGACGGTGATGTCCGGCAGGTGGGAGCCGCCGTACCCGGGATGGTTCGTGACCGCGACATCGCCCGGCCCGAGTTCGAGCTCGGCGGCAACGCCGCGCACGCACTCGCCCAAGGCGCCCAGGTGCACCGGAATGTGCGGCGCATTGACCAACAGCCGGCCGCCGTCATCGAGCAGGCCGCAGGAAAAGTCCAGCCTCTCCTTGACGTTGACCGACATCGCGGTCCGCTGGAGCAGCACGCCCATCTCGGACGCGATGGCGCCGAACCGATTGCTGAACAGCTCCAGACGAACAGGATCCACGGTCGCAGTCTACGAGAACCAGGCTGTCGACCGCGGCGCGACCGCGCCCGGCCACTGCCCGGCCGCACGGCAGCCAACTCGACAGGGTCTCGCTAAGGCTAAGGTACCGCTTCCGAACGAGCCGAGCAGACGCCGGAACCCGACCCGAGCCCCAGGAGCAGCCGATGACCGACAGCACGATGATGGACTTCCCGTTGACGATCCGCATGATCTTCGATCACGGCCGCCGGATCCACGCGGACAGCCGCGTGATCACCTGCCAGGCGGACGGCGCGCGGACCGCCGCCTACGCCGAGGTCGCGGACCATGCCGCGCAGCTCGCCCACGCCCTGAAGGACCTGGGCGTCGAACCGGGCGACCGGGTCGGCACCTTCGCCTGGAACAACCAGGAGCACATGGAGGCCTACTTCGCCATCCCGTGCATGGGCGCCGTCCTCCACACCCTGAACATCCGGCTGTTCCCCGAGCAGCTGACCTACGTCACGAACCACGCCGAGGACCGCGTCGTGATCGTCGACGACTCCCTGGTTCCGCTGCTGGCCCAGGTCGCCGCCGACCTGACCACGGTGGAGCACTTCATCGTCGTCGGCGACGGAGACGCCTCGGCGCTCGCCGCGGGCGGGGCCGCCGTCCACCGCTACCACGATCTGCTCGAAGGTCGGCGGACGACCTTCGACTGGCCCGAGATCGACGAACGGGCGGCCTGCGCCATGTGCTACACGAGCGGCACCACCGGCAATCCCAAGGGCGTCGCCTACAGCCATCGGTCCTCCTTCCTGCACGCGCTGGGGGTCGCCTCTGGCGGTGCGCTGGGCATCAGCCAGAACGACACCATCCTGGCGATCGTGCCGATGTTCCACGCCAACGCCTGGGGCCTGCCGCACGTCGGCTGGTTCACCGGCGCCGACTTCGTGATGCCCGACCGCTTCCTGCAGGCGGAGCCTCTGTGCCGGATCATCGCCGAGCACCGGCCCACCCTCTCCGGCGCCGTGCCGACAATCTGGAACGACGTTCTTCGGTACTCGGAGCACCACGACGTGGACTTCTCCTCCTTCCGCGCCGTCCTGTGCGGAGGCTCGGCCGTACCGCGCTCCCTGATCGAGGGGTTCCGGGACCGCTTCGGCGTCGACATCATCCAAGGTTGGGGCATGACCGAGACTTCGCCGCTCGCCGCGATGGCAATTCCCCCGCGCGGCACGCCACGGGACGAAGAGGTGGACTGGCGGGTCAAGACCGGCCGCATCATCTCCGGCGTCGAAGTCCGGATCACGAACGACGCCGGCGAAGTCATGCCCTGGGACGGCGAAGCGGTCGGCGAGATCGAGATCCGCGGCCCCTGGATCACCGGCTCGTACTATCTCGACGACGATCCCGAGAAGTTCCACGACGGCTGGCTGCGGACCGGCGACGTCGCCTCCATCGACCCGCGGGGGTTCCTGCAGATCACCGACCGGGCCAAGGACGTCATCAAGTCCGGCGGCGAGTGGATCTCCTCGGTCGATCTCGAAAACGAACTGATGGGACACCCGGCGGTCGCCGAGGCTGCGGTGGTCGGCGTTCCGGACGACCGCTGGGACGAGCGGCCCCTGGCCTGCGTGGTTCTCGGCGACGGCGCCGAGGCGGACCCCGGCGAACTGCGGAGCTACCTGGCCGACCGCGTCGCCCGCTGGTGGGTCCCCGAGCGCTGGGCCTTCATCGCCGAGGTCCCCAAGACCAGCGTCGGCAAGTTCGACAAGAAGGTCCTGCGGGCCAGGTACGGAGACGGAGAGATGGAGATTCTGACGACATGACGGCGGCGTAACGACCGACACGGAACGGGCCGGGATCGCCGAGGCCGTCGGCGACATGGTGACGGCGATATCGCGACCCGCGAGCACCTGAACTGAAGTTGCGCGCCGACCTGGACGACCTGCAACGGCGGCGGCTGCGCGTCCTGCTGATTCGGACCGGCGTGATCGTCGGCGTAGTCGTCGCCTTGCCGAAGCTGAGTCCTGAACCCGCCGGCCTTGGAATCCGCAGCCGTCGTGTGTCAGTTCGTGCTCACGCCGGACGCCGGCGTCACGTCCCTTGGGGTCCCGAACGGGCTTCCGAGACGGAGCTCCCGGGGATGAACCGCGGCCACTGGCCGATCGAGAACCGGCTCCAAGCCGAGGCCACTGGGGCCACTGCATGTCGAGCCACGTTGAGCCGTTGATCCGCCGTTGAGCCACTACATGCAGTTGACAAGGCCGAATCCTCGCCAGTACAGTCCACGACGTTGAATCTCCGGTGTGAGCTGGCTGCGCCAGTGTGATCTGGTTGCACTGTGGTAAGCTAGCCCGCACCCAATGACCGGGGGTCCTCCAATGACCGGGGGTCCTCCAATGACCGGGGGTCCTCCAATGACCGGGGGTCCTCCAATGACCGGGGGTCCTCCAATGACCGGGGGTCCTCCAATGACCGGGGGTCCTCCAATTTCGAGAGGGAGGATCTCCTTGAGGAAAGACTGGTTTCGACGCACGCTGCTGAGCGTGCTGGTTCTTGCAGGAGGGTTGGTGCTATTCGGTGCTGAGCCGGTGGCAGGTCAGGAAGGCGAAGACAGCTACTGTTGTTTTGAATACACCCTTGATGTAATTGACCAGGTGCCGGACGACGAGACTTCCAGCAGCCCGGACGACGAGACTTCCAGCAGCCCGACAGATCCAGGCAGCGACAGCGGCTACGAGAACCTGGGCGGGATGGCACCGGATGCTTCCCCGAGCCCGGAGGACGTAGACCGCACACTCACGGCCACCACAGGCTGGCAAATCGTGGAAACCGACGACGCCTGTGCCAACAACTTCGACCTGAACGACCGTCTCGGAACGGACTACGGTGGGCCCAACACGATTCGGCGTAACCACAAAGGCGTTGACATTCAGGGTGACTTGGATAACGACATACTAGCCTGGAAAGGAGGCAACCTCAGTCCCATTGAAGATTTTGACGGCAAGTCTGCGGAGTTGACAGGAACTCCGTGCGGGCATGGCGTGACAGTGAACCACACGGACGGCAGCTGGACGACGTATTGCCATCTGAATACACTCCCGAGGACGAGCGGGTGGATCAGTGCCGGCGCTGTCGTCGGCCAAGTCGGGTCCACTGGAAGCGCAAGTGGCCCTCACGTGCATGTCACGCATCATCTTGCGGGGGACAAGGAAAACAACTACGCCGAGTACTTCGATTACACATCCGACCGACCTGCAGACAGCCAGTTGAACGAGGGAGGTTGCTGAAGTGTCTCCTCTCACGCCCCTGCGGGCCATCCTGCTCTGCGGACTGTCCCTGATCTTGACGACGAGTGCGATTGCCCGGCCTGCCGAGTCGATGCCAATTCCCGGAGTTGAACGTCTCGGCGAACCGAGCGGATTCATCAGGAACGACGGACGAGCGGTGCTTCTTGCGAAAGACGACGCCGCCCAGGTGCACCTTCTGGTCTGGACGAAGAGCAGTTTGCGCAGGCATGATCTGCTTGGCGCCGTCAACGCCGGATGGCGGCGCATAGCGCCTCTTCCGGACGACCTGTTCATTCTCACCAGTGTACCGGAAGATGGAGGGCCATTTTTAAAGCAGCTGTACAGTTTCGCGGGATCGGGCAAGGCCAAACTCCGTTGGACGGGAAGCGAAGCGGACTACGATTTTTCTCCAATTCACGTGTCCGGAGACGGCAGGGCCTGGGGTGTGATGGCGCCCAGCTTCGCTTCAAAGGAAGCGAGAGATGCCTTGGGAGTCCGTTCGAGGTTCGGCGTGATATCGGGACTCCACTTCGCGTTCGGGAACTTCAGATCTCCGAAGGTCCGCCGCACGCATGCGGTGATGTTCCACGACTGGTACGACCATAGAAGTGCCATACAGGGTGACGACTCGATATTCACTTTCTTGGCGTCGGATGGCCCGGTTCTCGTGGTCACCTATGCGGATGATGTCCATCTTCTGCGCTTCACCGACTCGGGAGTGATCTCGGAGCGGCTCGAACCGATGAAACCACTACAGATGAGGTCGGGAGGGGTCTTCTTCGACTGGCAGGACGAGGACCGGATTCTCTGGTCTGGAGGCGGAGACGAATGGCAGGCCTGGAATCTGTGGGATCTCGGCCTGTCCGGCTTTCCCGAGGAGCCGTTCCTGCGTTTCCCGCGCGCCGAGGGCAGGCCGCACCGCACGCGAGGGTTTGTCAGGACCGTGCGTGACGGAAACCGCTACCGCGTGGAACATCTCTGGCAGAGTCCGCAGATCCCGAGCTGGAGAGAACGCCGCGTTTCCGAATGGCAACATGGAACGCTCGACAAGGAGTGGTGGCTGGACGTCAGCCCCAACGGACGTCACGCCCTGGCGTTCGAGCAACGACCGCCCGAAGAGGATCCGAACGGCCCGCCTGCTCTGGAGGGCGAGCAGGGATCGCAGAGGCCGCCCCGCTACCACGCCAGACGCTTCGAGCTTTCCCCGGCGCCGGTCGAGTTTCCTGAACCGATCCAGTGATCCGCAACGCTGGCTGCTCGAACATCTGAACCGGTGAACCAGCCCGCGGCAACGTGCCTGCCTTTGGTCGGAGTGGTGGGTCACGTCCTCGGGCCGCCGCCGGGCGATGGCCATCTCCAGCAAGACGACCACAGGTCCGCTGCCGGAGAGGAATCCATGGCCCAGCCGACGATGCGCCGACTGAACACGTCGACGCGTTCTGCCAAGTACGGGAAACCGGCACAAGCGTCGGCACGCACGTGATGTCCGCCACCTACAACCGGTCCGGCGGCGGCCTTGAGCTCTCGCTTGACGAGGTCCGCCGCTCTCTCTGTCAACGTGGTGACACAGCGACCGTCCTGTTCAATAATGGAGGCAGTCGTTGGCAAGGAGGACGAATGGCAAGGCGAGGGTGGAGACAAGGCAGCAGATCGGAGCTCCCGGCCCCCGGGGGCGAGGAGTGTAGCGACGAGGCGCCCGGGGCCGACGCAACGGTCCGGCGGGGCGGCTGCCGACCTCGAGGTCCGGCGAAGCCATCCAGGAGTCGCCCCCTGTGCGGGCACGGCGTCACAGTGAACCACGCGGACGGCAGCTGGACGACGTACTGCCACCTGGCTGTGCTCCCCAGGACGAGCGGCTGGATCAATGCCGGCGCGGTCGTCGGTCAGGTCGGGTCCAGTGGAGTTCAACTGGCCCTCACGCGCATGTCGTTCTTCGTCGCGGCCGCAAGGAAGACGACCATGTCGAGTACGTCGATCACACATCCGATCGGCCTGCGGACAGCCGGTTGAACCCGGGAGGCTGCTGAAGTGTCTCCTCTCTCGCTCCTGCGGGGCATCCTGCTCTACGGACTGTCCCTGACCTCGACCACGAGTGCGATTGCCCAGCCTGCGGAGGCGATACCAATCCCCGGTGTTGACCGCCTCGGCACCCATGAACGCTTCGGCATACCAAGCGGATTCATCAGCAACGACGGACGTGCGGTACTTCTTGCGAAAGACGACGCCTCCCGGCTGCATCTCCTGGTCTGGACGAAAAGCAGTTTGCGCAGGGTCGAGCTTCCCGGTGCCATTGACGGAATGATGCCGAGCATAGCGCCCCTGCCGGACGACCGTGTCGTTCTCAGCAGCTTTTCCGACGATGGTTCCATGCATTTCGGGCCTGCATTCAAGCAGCTGTACAGTCTCACGAAATCGGGCACGGCGAAGCTCCGTTGGACGGCAAGCGAAGCGGACTACGATCTTTCTCCGATTCAGGTGTCCGGAGACGGCAAGGCCTGGGGCGTGATGGCGCCCAGCATCGCTTCGAAGGAAGCGAGAGAGGCCTTGGGAGTCAGTCGAAGTTCCGGTGTGACATCGGGACTCCACTTCGCCTTCGGGAACTTCAGATCTCCGAAGGTCCGTCGCACGCATGCGGTGATGTTCCACGACTGGTACGACCATCGAACGTTCTGGCAGGGCGACGACTCGAGATTCACCTTCCTGGATTCCGATGGGCCGGTTCTCGTGGCCCCCTATGCGGATGATGTCCATCTTCTGCGCTTCACCGACTCGGGGGTGATCTCGGAGCAGATCGAACCGATGAAACCGCTGATGAAGGCGGTAGAGGAACGGATCTTCTTCCGTTGGCAGGACGAGGACCGGGTTCTCTGGACTGGAGGCGCAGACGAATGGCTGGCTTGGAATCTATGGGATCTCGGCCTGTCCGGGTTTCCCGAAGAGCCGTTCCTGCGTTTCCCGAGCGCCGCGGGCAGGCCGCACCGCACGCGAGGGTTTGTCAGGACGGTCCGCGACGGAAACCGCTACCGCGTCGAGCACCTCTGGCAGAGTCCGCAGATCCCGAGCTGGAAGGAACGCCACGTGTCCGAGTGGCAACAGAGTTCAGAATGGCAACAGGGAACGTACAGGAGGTTGCCGGATGTAAGTCCCAACGGACGTCACGTCCTGGCGCTCGAGCAACGACTGCCCGAAGAGGAACCGAGCGTCCCGCCTGCTCTGGAAGACGAGCAGACCTCGCAGAGGCCGCCCCGCTACCACGCCAGACGTTTCGAGCTCTCCCCGGCGCCGGTCGAGTTTCCTGAACCGATCCGGTGATCCGCAACGCTGGCTGCTCGAACATCCGGACCGATGAACCAGCCCGCGGCAGCATGCCTGCCTTGACCGGACCGGCGGATCACGTCCTCGGGCCGCCGCCGGGCGATGGCCATCTCCAGCGAGACGACCACACGGGTCCGCTGCCGGAGACGACAAGCCCAACCACGTGATGCAGACCCGGTCGATGGGCAAGTCCATGGCCAGCAGACGATGTGCCGATCGAAGCCGACTGAACACGTCGAGGACGTTCGCCAGGTAGCAGGAACCGGCAAGCGCCGGCACGCACGTCTTGTCCGCCACCCACAACCGGTCCGGGGGCGTCGGGCTCGAACTTCCGCTTGACGAGGTCCGCCACCCTTTCTGTCAACATGGTCACACCGTGACCGTACTGTTCGACAACGGAGGGCGTTGACAAGGAGGACGAATGGCAAGGCGAGGGCAGAGACAAGGCAGCACATCGGAGCTCCCGGCCCCGGGGGCGAGAAGTGTAGCGACGAGGCCCGGGCCGACGCACGGTCCGGCGGGGCGGTTCCCGACTCCGAGGTTCTGGCGAAGCCATCCAGGAGTCGCCCCCTGTGCGGGCACGGCGTCACAGTGAACCACGCGGACGGCAGCTGGACGACGTACTGCCAACCTGGCTGTGCTCCCCAGGACGAGCGGGTGAATCATGCCGGTGCGGTCGTCGGCCAGGTCGGGTCCAGTGGAGGTCAACTGGCCCTCACACGCATGTCGTTCTTGATCGCGGCCGCAAGGAAGACGACCATGTCGAGTACGTCGATCACACATCCGATCGACCTGCGGACAGCCGGTTGAACCCGGGAGGTTGCTGAAGTGTCTCCCCACTCTCTCCTGCGGGCCATCCTCTGCGGACTGTTCCTGATCTCGACCACGAGTGCGATTGCCCAGCCTGCGGAGACGATACAAATCCCCGGTGTTGACCGCCTCGGCACCGCTGAACTCTTCGGCATACCAAGCGGATTCATCAGCAACGACGGACGTGCGGTACTTCTTGCGAAGGACGATGCCGGCCAGGTGCACCTTCTGGTCTGGACGAAGAGCAGTTTGCGCAGAGTCGAGCTGCCTGGCGCCGCGGACGGTGTGAAGCATTACATATCGTCTTTGCCGGACGACCGCTTCATCCTCAGCAGTCTGCCGGACGATGGTTCCAGTCACGGCGGGCCGCTCTGGACGCAGCTGTACCGTCTCGCGGGATCGGGCAAGGCAAAGCTGCGTTGGACGGCAAGCGAAGCCGACTACGATCTTTCTCCAATTCACGTGTCCGAAGACGGCAAGACCTGGGGCGTGATGGCCCCCAGCATCGCTTCGAGGGAAGCGAGAGATGCCCTGGGAGTCCGGTCGAAGTTCAGCGTGACACAGGGACTCCACTTCGCCTTCGGGAACTTCAGATCTCCGAAGGTCCGTCGCACGCATACGGTGATGTTTCAGGACTGGATCAACCGTGGAAGCGTAATACAGGGTGACGATTCGCTGTTCACTTTCCTGGCGTCCGACGGCCCGGTTCTCGTGGTCACCTATGCGGATGATGTCCATCTTCTGCGCTTCACCGACTCCGGGGTGGTTTCGGAGCAGCTCGAACCGATGAAAACGGCGATGAAGGCGACAGCTGGGCACGTCGCGTTTCTTTGGCAGGACGAGGACCGAGTTCTCTGGTCTGGAGGCACAGACGAATGGCTGGCCTGGAATCTGTGGGATCTCGGCCTGTCCGGTTTTCCCGAAGAGCCGTTCCTGCGTTTCCCGCGCGTCGCGGGCAGGCCGCACCGCACGCGCGGCTTCGTCAGGACCGTCCGCGACGGAAACCGCTACCGCGTCGAGCATCTCTGGCAGAGTCCGCAGATCCCGAGCTGGAGAGAACGCCACGTGTCCGAGTGGCAACAAGGAACGACCGTCGGGTCGCCGGACGTCAGCCCCAACGGACGTCACGCCCTGGCGTTAGAGCAACGACTGCTCGAGGAGGACCCGAGCGTCCCGCCTGCTCTTGAGGACGAGCAGACCTCGCAGAGGCCGCCCCGCTACCACGCCAGGCGTTTCGAGCTTTCCCCGGCGCCGGTCGAGTTTCCTGAACCGATCCAGTGATCTGCAACGCTGGCTGCTCGAACATCCGGACCGGTGAACCAGCCCGCGGCAGCATGCCTGCCTTGATCGGAGCGGGCCGATTTCAAGCACGAAAACGAGACGCCACCCATGGCCGATCATCGCACTTGCAAGGGGAATCGCCAGGCGTCGGACCGAGCGAAGGAGTCCCGGTCGCCATTCGAGGCATCGTCGTCGCTGCCGGGGCGGTCTGTCTGGCTTTCAGGAGTCGTGCGTGGAGACGGGGCGGTCGGTTCTGCGCGAGCTGATGGAAGAACGGGAATCCCTGTGCGGGGAAAACGACCGCCACTTGGGCGAGCGTCGATGTGGCGTGCGGGGAGCGCTCCGGGCCAGGTGACGCTGGGCGGTTGCCGACCTCGAGGTTCCGGCGAAGCCGCCCAGGAGTCGCCTGCGTGTGGGCACGGCGTGCAAGTGAACCACGCGGACGGCAGTCATGCGTGCGGCAGCTGGACGAAGTACTGTCCCCTGAATACACTCCCGAGGATGAGCGGGTGGATCGATGCCGGTGCGGTGGTCGGCCAGGTCGGATCCACTGGAAGATCCACTGGCCCTCACGCGCATGTCGTTCTTGATCGCGGCCGCAAGGAAGACGACCACGTCGAGTACTTCGATCACACATCCGATCGACCTGCGGACAGCCAGTTGAACGAGGGAGGCTGCTGAAGTGTCTCCTCTCACGCTCCTGCGGAACGTCCTCCTGCTCTGCGGACTGTTCCTGACTTCGACGACAAGTGCGATTGCTCGGCCTTATGTGGATCTCAACGGACATGTCGTCACTTAGTCGTCCGAGCGCCGTGGTAGGGTGGCTTGTGCTTGATACCCACGCGCCCGCCGGCTGGCCGACTCCGGCGCGGCATTGAACCGGCGCGGCATTGAAAAGGTGATGCACGACGTCAAGATCGGCCGGCCTCATCCGGGCAAGCGGTCGTCCGGTACGCGTCCACCAGCACCAGGACCGTCTTTTGCTCGTCTACCACTACTGAGGAGCCGACGCACAAGAGCCGCACTCCCCGCTTCCAGCATCCTGCTCATCGCCGTTCTCGGCGCGGCGCACATCCTGGTCCGCACCTCCACCTACGGCGCCGCGGTCGAATGGGACTCCGTAGCCTACCTCACCGTCGCCGAGAGCCTGGCCGCCGGAGACGGCTTGACGCGGCGCCCAGGCGCCGGCGCGTTCGTGCAGTGGCCGCCCCTTTTTCCCATGCTTCTGGCCCTCCTCGTGCCGTTCGGACTCGAGCCGGTGGACTCGGCCCGGTTCGTGAACATCCTGGCATTCGGTCTGACCATCGCGCTGGCGGGTTTCTGGCTTGGACGGAACCTCGACTCGCGCCTCCTCGCATTGGCCGGAACCGTGGCCGTCGCAACCGCCGTTCCCCTCTGTGACATTTTCTCCTACGTGATGACCGAGCCGCTCTTCATCCTGTTCACGCTTCTGGCGTTGACGGGGCTGGAGTCGTTCCTGAACCGGACGGACGCCGCGATGCCCGCCTTGGCGCTGGCGGCCGGCTGGGCGGCGCTCGCCGCGGTCACGCGGTACCTCGGGGTGGTGGTGATTCTCGTCGGCGTCCTCCTCGTGTTCCTCGCACCGACGCGCCGAGATCTGTCGGCGGCCGCCAGATTGAAACACGCCGCCGTCTACGGTGCGATCTCGTCATTCCCGCTGGTGCTTGTCCTGGCGCGCAACTGGTCGGTCTCCGGGACGCTTGCCGGCGGTTACAAAGGCGGGCCGGAGCAGTCCCTGTTCGATTCGCTGGGCAAGGTGGGGGAGATCTTCTGGCAATGGATCTCTATGTCAACGAATGCCCCGAATGAAGCTCTCGTGTGGGCACTGGTGGTTCTGGGATCACTCGTTGTTGTTTGTTTTTGTCATGCCCCCCCCCGCGGCTGGCGGGCCAGCCTGCCCGTGCTCGGGACATTCGCCACGGTGTATCCTGCGTTTCTCCTCGTCATGGTCTTGCCGACGACGATCAGCCAGCCAATACACGGCAGATTTCTCACGCCGCTCTATGTGCCAATCCTGTTGATGGCCGCGTTTCTGCTGGACAGGTTGCTGCACCGCGAAGCCCGAAGCGGGATGGCCGTGTTCAAGTGGGCGCTCGCTTCACTCCTGCTGATGGGCGGCCTGGCCAACGTTGGTCTCCATGCGCTGACGAATTACGAGTTGACCGCCAGAGCACTGGAACGCGGTTACATGGACAACCGCCGCCTTGTCCCCGGCGACACCCAAGGCGGCTCGACCTTCAACACCGTGTACTGGGACGAGTCCGAGATTGTCGGTTACGTGAAGGCGAACCCGAACATGGGTTCCCTCTACTACAGCAACATCGCCAACGTGCTCACCTGGCTGACCGATGTGCCAGCCGTGAGATGGATCGGGAGCCCGGAAGTTGTCTCTCGCGCTGACGTGGACAACCTACACATCGTGTGGCATTGCAACCCGGGCGGCTGCCCCGACGGCACGCCGGGGCTGGAGGTGGTGGCCGAGCTGTCCGACGGTTTGGTATTTCGTCGGTCGGCAGATCAAGGTCCCGGGCGTGGTGCGTACTTTGTCAGCAGCCTTGTTCCGAGAGTGGGGGAAGCCTTTTACTCTTCTTTGTCCCTTGGGATCAGGATCCGGGGCTTCACGGACCGGAGCCCGTGGCAATGGGAGAAAGGCAGCGACGCCGACGGCTGGACGGCGATCCCCGGCTCGGTGAGGCCCACCTACCGGTACATCCCCACGGCCGCAGACGTCGGACATCGCTTGCGGGCCCATGTGTATTACACCGACAGCGACGGCACCCGGCGCATGGCGGTCACCGAACCGTCCGAGCCGGTGGAGGGGGCGAAGCCAGACTGATGAAGCCCTTCTCCCTCGCTTCGTCGAAGTGAACGCGAGTCGGTTCAGACGCCCGTCCCCTTTGCCGTGTTCGTCAGAAGAAGATGATGGCTGTGGTCGCTGTGCGAAACCGTGTCTGCGCGGTTCTGCAAACGCCTGTGGGCGCGGTTGTTGCGTCCACAGGCGTGTCGGCGTCCACAGCCTCCGGGCTGGCGTGACGAGCGGTCACACCTGCCGGGCCGGGCAGAGGCCGCGCCGCTACAAGGCCCTCGACGAACGACGCGCCCGCACCGTTCCACTGGAGGGAGAGACGCGGCCCCGCTACTACGCCAGACGCCTCGAGTTTTCCCCGGCGCCGGTCGAGTTTCCTGAACCGATCCAGTGATCCGCAACGCTGGCGAAGCGTACCGGCCGCCTTGCCCCGAGTGGCGGATCACTCCCTCGGATCCCTCCGGACGGTTCGCAGTGACATGCAAGCTCTCGCCGGCAGCCCTTGCGGATCAACCGACTCTGAAGTCCGAGTCGAGGGACAGGTGGTCGAGATCAAGCGGGTCGCTCTCGACGTAGTCCCGACCGGTCAGATCGTCGAGTGCCTGCACCATCCCGTCGATGCGCCTGAAACGGCCCCCGGGTCCGACCCGTTGCAGCCACAGGCTCAGATACTTGTCCCAAGTCTGGCCGGCGAAGGTTCCCGCTGTAGCTTCCCGAACGAACAGGAACAGGAGAGCGACTTCAGAAGCATCCCAAGCGGGCTCGGCCCTGACCCGAATCTCCCGTAGCGCACGAAGCGCGCGCCCCTCTTCGCTCCGTGCACCGTGCTTCTTCGACATCCGGCGCGTCAGGGGAGCCCAGAAATGCACACTGCCCCGCGAGACGCGGAAGAGCTGTCCGAGTTGCTCCCACGTCAGCGCCGAAATGCGGCGCAACTCCGAAATCGCACTGCTGCTGCTCAGGCTCGCCGCATTCAAAGCGGCGGCCCGGGGGCGAACAGGGCGCTCGACTCGGCGCCCACTCGTGTCGTCCGACAAGTCTCTGCAATTCCACCAGTGTGGGCAGGCGCGTCCCAGAAGCAGTCGCTCGGCGCCTACTCTGCCGACACTCCCAGGTGCTCGTCGAACCAGGCAACCATCGCGCTTGCGGCGCGCTCGCCATCCTCGCCCCGGAAGCCGTGGGCGGCGCCCTCGATCACGATCAGCTCGGAAGTCACGTTCGCCTCGTCGAAGGCGGCCTTGATCCGCTCGCTGTTGCCGAGCGGCACGAGTGCGTCCCGGTCGCCGTGAATCAGCAGCGTCGGCGGATCGTCCTCGCTGACGAACAGGACGGGTGAGATGGCGGCAGCCTTCTCGGCGTCGAAGTCGAGCGCGGGGAAGCGTTCGTTCGGACCGGTCAGCCCCTGCAGGTCGACCGGCGGGAAGTAGGCGACGACCGCTGCAACGCGGTTGCCCGTCTGCTCGATCGGATCGTCGCTCTCGGAGTTCCCCTCGTCCGAGGCGTTGCCCAGCATCAGGGACAGGTGGCCGCCGGCGCTGCCGCCGGTAACACCCAGCCGGTCCGGGTCGACGCCGAAGTCGTCCGCGTTGAGGCGGACGTAGCGCACCGCGCGGCGCACGTCGGCAACCGCCTCCGGCACCTTGAACAGGGGGGCCGATCCGTGGCGGACCATGAACACGGCGTAGCCGTTGTCCAGGAGATCGCCGATCGCGCCCGCTCGGCGGCTGTTGCCGGCCACGATCCGGTGCGGGTCGGACCAGCGCGAGAACCACCCGCCGCTGACCATGAACAGGACTCCGGCGCCGTTCTGCTCGGTCGGGACGAGTGCATCGAAGGTCAGGGCCATGCCCATCTTGTGGCCGTAGACGACGTCGGCGTGGACCCTGGCCTCGGAGCCGGCCGCCAGCGGCGCGGCGAGCAGGGCGGCAGCGAGCAGCATGCCGAGTGTGTGCTTCATGTTGGATTCTCCCCTTCTCCGGCTGCTCCGGCTGAAGTGTCGTCCGCTCGGCCGCAGACGGCCGTGCGAACCGGTTCGCTTGCGGCGCGGAAGCGCGCCACCCGGGTTGCAGGCTCGGGCACTACGGCCGCGCTCCCCCCGTCGTCTCCTGCGGCGGACTCTCCGAGCGGTTCCTGGCGTCGGCGACCATGTCCGCCACATCGGCCAGCAGCTTCTTCGCGTCGAAGACGATGCCGTCCTTGATCGTGTAGCGCACTCCGCCGACCCGCTCGGGCCGTCCCGTGTCGTCGTCGAGTCGCACTGCGCCGGTGCCGTAGAGCACCTTCAGGTTGGCAATCGGGTTCTCGTCGACAACCAGGAGATCGGCAAGCATTCCCTCGCGCACGATGCCGAACTCCATCTCGGCGCCGCTGGCCCGGGTCAGCTCCTCCGCGCCGTACATCGTCGCGGAGCGGATGACTTCCAGCGGATGGAAACCGGCCTCCTGGAGCAGTTCCAGTTCCAGGATCGTGCCAAAGCCGTAGGTCTGGTAGATGAACCCGGAATCCGAACCGACCGTGACCCGGCCGCCGCGGTTCTTGTACTCGTTCAGGAACTGCATCCACACGCGGTAGAAGTTCTTCCACGCCACCTCGTCCCAGGTCGTCCAGTCGTACCAGTAGGAGCCGTGGTCCTCGCGGCTGGGAGCGTAGAACTCGGCCAGCGTCGGCAGCGTGTAGTCGGCGTGCCAGTCCGCGTTGCGCGCCCGCATCACGTCGCGGCCGGCCGAGTAGATCGTCATCGTCGGGTTGACGAAGAAGTCGAGCTCCAGGAACTCGTCGAGCAGCGCGTTCCAGCGTTCGCCGCCGGGCTCGACCAGACGCCACTGGCGGGCCACCTGGCCGAAGCGGAACTGCTCGTCCATGTAGTTCATGTCAGCCGGCCAGGGCTGCACGTCGGCGCCGTCGTACATCGACTCGAACAGGCCGTAGAAGTGCGTCATGCCGACCAGGCCGAGCCGCGCGGAGTCCAAGGCGTTCATGTGCGCCACGCCCATCTGGTCGAGATGCGCCGTCGACCCCATCCCCAGGCTGCCGGCTTCGTCGAGCAAGGCCGCCATGATCTTCGGCGGAAGGGCGCCGAGCTTCAGTCCGTCCACACCCTTCTCGTGCGCATGGCGCACCCACTCCCTGGCGTCGGCGGGCGTGCGGATGTCGCGGTCCTTCCACTCCTTGCCGCCGCCGGGACGCTGATAGGAGACGATGCGCGGCGCGGTGATCTCGTTCTTCCGGCTGCGCTCCTTCTCGCTCAGATCCCATTCCAGCGGGCCGGTAGGCACGCCGCGAACGGTCGTGATCCCGTGCGCCATCCACAGCTTGTAGACGTACTCCGCGGCGGGGGCCTTCGGCACGCCTCCGGTGTGAACGTGCACATCGACCAGGCCCGGCAGAACCCAGGACCCGCCCAGAGCCAGTTCGCGGTCGGCATCCCCGGGTCGCCTGCTCTCGTCGATCTCGGTGCCCGGCATGCCGATGCTCCTGATCTCCTCGATCCGGTTGCCCTCGATGACGATGTCCACCGGCCCCATCGGCGGCGCGCCGGTGCCGTCGATGACGGTCACGCCGCGCAGGATCAGGCGGTCGAACGGGCCTTCGCCCTCGTCGTCCGGGCGCGGCGGCGCCGGTTCGACGAGCCTGGGTTCTTCCTCTTCTTCGGCTGCCGCGACGGCGGGGAGCGCTGCGGCCGCGAGCAGAGCAATGACAGCGAAGAGGACGCCCCCCGGACCGCGGAAGCCGGCCGGACCGCACGTCAAGGCATCAAGGATCCGTCCGGACACGTTTCCCTCCCCTACTGAATGGAAGACACTTCTGAATGGAAGACCAGGCGGTCGAAGCTGCCGCGAACTGCCGCGGCCATTCTCGGCCGGGATTCACGACAGGGATGGGCGGTCGCCGGAATCGACGACTGCACTCAGATAGAGCAGCGCCTGACCCGGCCGAGGCGCTCGCACGAGGAGGCCGTGGGTGGCGGCAAGCACGTCCCGGCGGCTGATCTGCCCGACCAGCCTGCGGCCGCGGAGCACCGGCAGCCGGCGGTACGGCGTGCTCTTGAAGATGCGCGCGATGGTCAGGAGGTCCGTGTCCTCGGAGATCGTGCGCGCCTTGCGGTCCATGAAGGCCGAAGCGTCCGTGGAGTCGAGTTCGAAGTCCCCGGGTTCGCTCTCCTCGTCCGGCGACGCCAGATCCTCCAGGCCGAGTTCGCTTCTGCGCTCGCGCAGGATCGAGCGGCGGCCGGCAAGCGCAGCCGTCAGGTGGTGCTCCGCCGCCAGCACATCGCGGCGGCTCACCTGACCCACCAGCGTGCCGCCGTCGACCACCGGCAGGCGCCGGTACTCCGTATCCAGAAAGCGCCGGGCGATCTCCAGCAGCGGCTCGGCGGCGTTGATCACGCGGCCGAAGTCCGTGTTCATGAACGCGTCGACCGGCGCAGCCGGCAGCTGGTCGTAGGCGAGGCCGAGCAGCACGTCCATCGAGAACTTCTCGGAGAACACGCCAAGCAGCCTGCCGTCCCCGTCCACGACGGGCGCGCCCGAGATGCGGTTCCTGAGCAGCAGCCCGATCGCGTCGAGAGCCGACGTGCCGGCCTGCAGCTTGACCAGCCGCCTGGCCATGATGTCGCGCGCGCTGGTCCGCCGGCTCCGGGCCAGCCCCTGTTCGTCCGCGGCGCGGGCGGTGACCGTGAGCACGGTGAGGCAGCTTTTCTCCGACAGCATCCCGAGGTACCGGTAGCGCTTGTCGATCACCGGCGCGCCCGTGATGCGGTGCCGCAACAGCGCTCCGATGCAGTCGTAGACGTGGGTGCGCGGCTGCACGGTGACCAGCCTGGTCACCATGATGTCGCGCGCCAGCTTGGGCCTGTCGATCATCCTGTCCATCACGTGTCACCGATCGTAGCAGCGACCGGTCGCGGCAGCGCCGGTCGAGGCGGCTGCCTTCCGGGCGCCGCTGGCAGCGCCGTGCCGCAAGGGCGCCTGACCGCTCTCGCTGCAACACGGTCTTCTGCCGCGGGCTGCGGTCGAGGCGGCCCTGGCCCGGAGCCCGAGTACTCCCAAGCCTCGATGGTAGGCTTCTCGGTTCCCCCAGTTCCAACCCACCAGCAAGTCGAGGGAGAACCCACATGACTCCTGCCGCCGCGCTTCCCCGTCTCCTGACCGCACTGCTCGCGGTCGCCCTCCTGACCGTCGGTCTCGTCGCCTGCGAGCAGACCCGCGCCGACATCCCGGTTCCGGGTTCCCGCGACCTGGCGCGCGCGGCACCCGAGGATGTCGGCATGTCGAGCGACCGGCTCGAACGCCTCGACGACGCGATGCAGGGCCTCGTGGACGACGGCCTCCTGGCCGGAATCACGACGATGATCGCCCGCCACGGCAAGATCGCCCACTTCGGCACCTTCGGGCACCAGAACATCGAAGACGGCGTGGAGATGAGCGAGGACACGATCTTCCGCATCTACTCGATGACCAAACCGATCACCGGCGTCGCCTTGATGATCCTCTACGAGGAGGGCAGGTTCCGTCTCTCCGATCCGGTCCACCGCTACATCCCCGAGTTCGAGGGACTCGAAGTCGCCAGGGAAGACGGACCGAACGGCCAGCCGATCACCGAGCCGGCCCACCATCCGATGACGATCCGCGAGCTGATGGCGCATACCGCCGGCCTCAGCTACGGCATCTTCTCGGAATCCCAGGTCGACACGCTGTACAACGAGGCCAACGTCCTCGACAACGACTCGACGCTCAAGGACATGATCGACAAGCTGGCGAAGATCCCGCTGCGCCAGCAGCCCGGATCGATGTGGCACTACAGCGTCGCCGTCGACGTCCAGGGCTACCTGGTCGAGGTGCTCTCGGGCCAGCGCTTCGACGAGTTCCTGAACGAGCGCATCTTCGGCCCGCTGAGCATGAACGACACGGCCTTCCACGTCGCCGCGGACAAGGCGGACCGCTTTTCCCAGGTCTACACCCACGACGCCGACGGCAACCTGATCGCTCAGGAGGGCTTCGGCGGACGCCGCGACTACCTCGAACCGCCCGCCTTCCTCTCCGGCGGCGGCGGCCTGGTGTCGACCACGATGGACTACATGCGGTTCTCCCAGATGCTCCTCAACGGAGGCGAACTCGACGGCGTCCGCATCCTTGCGCCCTCGACCGTCAGGCTGATGCACCTGAACCACCTGCCCCGCGAACTGAAGGAGATGTCCCCGGGCACCGGCTTCGGCCTCGATTTCGCCGTCGTCCTCGACCCCGTCGCCGCCGACGGCATCTCGAAGGGCGAGTACTACTGGGGCGGCGCCGCCGGCACCTGGTTCTGGATCGACCCCAGGGAAGACCTCGTCTTCGTCGGCATGATCCAGCACTTCGGCCCCAGGCGACCGGACGTGCGTTCTCTCTCCCGCCGCCTGACCTACCAGGCAATCCTCGAGGCCGCTTCGTAGCCGGACGGGCGTCGGTCAGTCAGCCTGCGGCGTCAACGTCACCCTGCGACGTCAAGGCGTCAACCCGCGGCAAGGTAGGCGTCGATGATCTCGGCCAGCCGCTCCGGCGCGTCGAAGTGGACCATGTGGCCGGCTTCGGGGATCTCGACATGGTGGACGTTGCGGAACAGGCGGACGCGGCGTTCGATCTCTTCCGGCGCGGCCGGAGTTTCGTGGTCGATGCCGCCGCGGCCGCGGTAGAAGTCGGCCGAGCGGCCTCCGGTGACCACGAGGACCGGGCAGGACACCCAGGGCCAGCGCTCCTCGGCCAAGCGGCTCGACATCGTGAGCCCCGTCGTTTCCACTTGCGGGTCCCATTTCCACTGCAGACCCCCGTACGGGTGCTCGGTCGTGCCGATCTCCACCAGATGGCGCGCCAGGTCGTGGTCGAGCCCCGGATGGAACCGGCAGTACAGCCGCCAGGCGTCGTCCAGGTCCATCATCGGGCGCTTGTGGCCGCCGGGCCGCAACAGACTCGTGTGGCCGTTCCGGAGGCGGAATTGCCGATCCTCCACGGGAATGTCGCGCTCCCGGAAGGGAGCGCCGACGCCGTCGATGTTGACCACCACGCTTGGTACGTCGCCGAACACCGCCGCGTAGTGACTGACGATGTGCCCGCCCAGACTGTGGCCGACCAGCACCGGACGCTCGAGCCGAAGCTGGAAGATCACGGCGTGGAGATCGGCAATGAAGTGCGGCAGGGCATAGACCCCGGGCTTGCCGCTGTCACCGTGGCCGCGCAGGTCGAAGGAAACGACCCGATAGCGGTCGCGGAACCGGTTTGCCAGCGGCTCGAACGCCAGCGCCAGGTCCTGCATGCCGTGAAGCAGGACCAGGGGCGGCGCCTCCCGGTTGCCGTAGTCGTGGACCTGCAGTTCGACACCGCCAGCGCCTGGCAGGCGCAGGCTCTCAGGCGGGGATGTGCGATCCGGCATGGGGAAGAGGATACGCCAGGCACCCGCCAGACACGGAGGACGTTTCCCCTACTGTCTTCCGCGGTCCCCCTGCGGGCCGTGGCTCGGTTCGCTCGGCGCCGGCCGGCGCGGGCGCTATCCTTGCCGCTTCAGCACCACCGAGCCCCACACGGAGACACGAGATGAAGAGAATCCAGTGGATCGCAACCGCAGCGGCGGCCGCCGTCCTCCTGCTGCCCGCGGCAGCCACCGCATCCGACGACCTGACCGCAGAGGAGGCATTCGAGCGCCTCAAGGCACTGGCGGGAACCTGGGAAGGTTCGGCCAGCGGCGAGGGCTCCGATGCCGACGCCGAGGCCGACGCCGCCGGCAGGGTCGTCCACGAGTTCGAGGTCACCGCCAGCGGCCACGTGCTGATGGAGCGCATGGGGCCGGACACCGACTACGAGATGGTCAACATGTACCACCTCGACGGCGCCGACCTCGTCCTCACCCACTACTGCTCGGCCGGCAACCAGCCGCGGATGAAGTTCAACGCCGCGACCAGCGCTCCGAATCGCCTGGTCTTCGATTTCGCCGGCGGCACGAACCTCGAAACCACGCCCAGCCACATCCACTCGGCCGAGATCCGGCTTGACGGCAAGGACCGGCTCGACAGCGCCTGGAAGGCTCACGAGGGAGACCGGGAATCCGGCACGATGACCTTCCACCTCGAGCGCGCCGGGGAGTAGCGACCGTGACGACGCCCCGGAACGGCGGCGGTCGCCTCGACGGCCTCCACGGCGCCCACGGCCGCGCCCTCCTGGTTGACCTGTCCACCGGCGAACACCAAGTGGAGACGATCCCGGCGGACGTCTTCCGCCAGTACCTGGGCGGCTACGGACTCGGCGCCTGGCTGATGTGGAAACACTTCCCCGCCGGCGCCGAAGCGACCGCCCCCGAGGCGTGTTTCGCGCTCGTCTCGGGCCTGCTCACCGGGCTCCGCACGCCGTTCTCGGGACGCATCCAGATCGTCGGCAAGTCGCCGCTCACCGGCACCTGGGCCGACTCGAACTCCGGCGGCAGCACCGCGATCCATCTGCGCCACGCCGGCTACGACGCCCTGGTCGTGCGCGGGCGGGCCGCGGAACCGTCCGTGCTCGTCGTCCGGGAGAACGGCATCCGGACAGAACCGGCCGGCGACCTCTGGGGCACGCAGATTCCGGAGGCGTTCGACGCCCTGCAGGCGCGCTACGGCACGAAGTTCCGGGTCGGCGTGTCGGCCATCGGACCGGCAGGCGAGCGCGGAGCACGCATCGCCTCGGTGATGAACGACCGCTACCACGCCTTCGGACGTCAGGGCTTCGGCGCCATCTTCGGCGCCAAGAACCTGAAGGCCGTCGTCGTGGACGGCGGGGAGAACACGGGCAACACCGTGCCGATCCGTGACGAGAAGCGCTTTCGCGCCCTCTGCGACGACGTGAACCGCGAGTACCGCAGCGACATCAGTCTGCCGATGCGTCTGGTCGTCAGGATGGCGACACCGAAGAGGCGCCTCGGCTTCGTCTACCGGATGTTCGCGAAGCTCGGGATCAAGATCGAGTCGCCGCAGCCGGCGATGCGGCAGTTGTGGGCGGACCGCGGCACCACCGCCGCGGTCGCCCTGTCGGTCGAGAACGGCGACGCGCCGCTCAAGAACTGGACCGGCGTCGGCGCCCGCGACTTCCCGCTGGCGAAGAAGGGCTGGAAGCTGGACGGCGCGGAGGTCGACAAGCTGATCACCAGGAAGCTGAGTTGCGGCGACTGCCCGGCGCCCTGCAAGGGCATCGTCGGGGTGAAGAACCGGGGTCTCTCCGATGTCAGGCGGCCCGACTACGAGACGATCGTCGGCTTCGGCGCCAACATCCTGAACGACGACCTGGAGCTGGTCACCGCCTGCCACGACGCCTGCAACCGCTACGGCATGGACGCCGTGAGTTCGAGCGCCACGATCGCTTGGGTCTGCGAGGCCGTCGAGCGCGGCGATCTCACCGCGGAGGATCTCGACGGCGTGGACATGCGCTGGGGCAACGGCGAGGGCGCCCTGGCGTTGACCGTCAGGATGGGCGAAGGCGAGGGCTGCGGCCGGTGGCTGAGGCACGGCCTGGCCTCCGCCTCCCGGCACGTCGGCCGCGGCACGGAGGCCTACGCGGTTCACGTGGGCGGCCAGGAGCCCGCCTACCACGACCCGCGCTTCACGTCCCTCATGGGCGTGACCTACATCGCCGACCCGACGCCCGGCCGGCACACTGCGGGCTCGGCGTCCTGGAACGAGACCTTCGGCGCCGGCTTCCCGCTGCCGGAGGCCGCCCCGAAGGACGAAGTGCAGGTCGCCTGGAAGGGGACGAAGAACAAGGGCGTTGCCCAGGCCCACTACAGCAACGCTCACCAGACGCTGAACGGCCTCGGCCTGTGCATGTTCACCGGCCTGACCGGCGGCCTGCCGTGGGTCGATCTGGTCAACGCCCTGACCGGCTGGAACGTGGACCAGAAGGAGCTGCTGCTCTGCGGCGAGCGCATCCAGAATCTGCGCAACGCCTTCAACGTCCGCGAGGGAATCCGGCCCGCGGACTTCAGGCCCCACGAACGAATGCTGGGCGAAGGCGAGGGTCGGCTCGATGCCGGACCGCTGGCCGGCGTCCAGGCGCCGCTCGAAGAGATGAAGCAGGACTACTACCGCGCCATGGACTGGGATCCCGAAACCGGCCGGCTCAGTCAGCGGCGCGCGGAGCGACTGGGCATGGACGATCTGCTGGAAGCGCAACTGGCCTGACCGAGGGCCGGTCTTCGCCTCGATGGGCAGTCTGCTGCGCAGCCTTTTTCGTTCCCGTTCTGTACCCGGGATTCGCGTCCGTGTCCTGATCCGGGGCCGCATCGGGGCCGGCTGGCACGACGTCGACCGCACCTTCCGACTGGCCCCCGGCGCCACGCTGGCCGAGCTCCTGCCGGCCGCCGACCGCGCCGGCGTGCCGCTCACGGAGGCGATCAGGTCCTCGCCCCACCTGCGCGACACCCTGATGATCAACGGGGAGCGCTGCCCGCTGGAGACGAACCGCGAGCGGCAGCTCGAGGACGGCGACGAGATCTACCTGCTCGCCCCAGTGGCCGGAGGCAGCGGCAGGGGTGCTGGCAGCGGCAGTGGAGGCTGGGGCGAGGACAGCTTCGAGGCGCGGCTGGAGAGCGTGCTCAGGCGGGAGATCGACGGCTGCAAGCGGCTGGCCGCGGTCGAGAGGCTCTCCGGCGGCGCCAGCCAGGAAACGTACCGGCTGCGGATCGAAACGGAGGCCGGCGACCGCCAGCTCGCCCTCCGTCGATCCCAGGGCGGCAGGCAGGAAGAGGCCCGCGCCGTGGAGCGCAGCGCACCGGGGCTGCGGATCGAGGCGAAGCTGATGCAGGTCGCGCGCAGGCACGGCATTCCGGCGCCCGAGGTGTTTCACGTGCTGGAACCCGCCGACGAACTCGGCGCCGGCTTCGTCATGGAGTGGCTCGACGGTGTCGCTCTCGGCGCCCGGATCGTCCGCTCGCCCGATCTCGCCGACGTGCGCCCGAGGCTGGCCCGGCAGTGCGGCGAGATCCTGGGCCGCCTGCACGGGATCGACCTGGAAGCCCACGGCCTCGACGGGGACCTGGCCCGGCTGAGCGCGGTCGACTTCATCAAGCAGACCCGGGACCGATACGAGGCCCTCGACACGCCGCAGCCGATGATCGACTTCACCGCCCGCTGGCTCACCCGGAACCTCCCCGAGTCGACCGAGCAGACGCTGGTGCACAACGACTTCCGCAACGGCAACCTGATGGTCGATCGGACGGGCGTCATCGCCGTGCTCGACTGGGAGATCGCCCACATCGGCGATCCGATGCGGGACCTGGGCTGGATCTGCACGAACTCCTGGCGCTATGGTGCCGGACCCGAGCTGCCGGTAGGCGGCTTCGGCGCCTACGAGGACCTGTTCGCCGGTTACGAGGCGACGAGCGGCCACCGGGTCGACCCGCACCGGGTCGAGTACTGGGAGGTGTTCGGCTCCTTCTGGTGGGCCGTCTCGACCCTGGGCATGACCCGGCATTACCGCCAGGGCCTGGACCGCTCCGTCGAACGCGTCGCGATCGGCCGTCGGACGACGGAATGTCAGGTCGACTGCGTGAATCTGCTGATCCCCGGTCCGGTCGAGCTCGTCGCGGCACCCGCGCAGCTCTCGGACCCCGACATGCCGCGGCTGGAGGAGCTGGTCGGCGCCAGCCGGGATTTCCTGCGCGGCCAGGTGAGGGACGAAACCACGGGGCGCACGCGGTTCCACGCCCTGGTCGCCGGCAACGCGCTCGACATCGTCTACCGGGACCTGCACTTCGGCGCCGAACACCGGCGGCGGGAACACGAGCGCCTGGGCCGCCTGCTCGACGCCGACGGACCGTTGCTCGAGCTGCGCTGGAAGCTGGTGCGCGCGATCCGCGAAGGGCAGGTCGCGCTCGACGACAGCCGTCTCCACGAACACCTGCGCGCCACGGTCGTCAACCAGATCGCCATCGACCAGCCGAAGTACTCCGGCTTCAGGACCGCGGCGGAAGGCGCCGGCCAGGCCCGGCAATAGCGAGCAGAAAGAAGGACGCATGCAGGCGACCACCCTGGCCTTCCTCGATCTTCTCGACGGTCAGAAGCAGTACGTGGTTCCTCGATGGCAGCGGCGCTACCGCTGGGGGGAAGCCGACATCGAGCGGCTCGTCGCCGACCTGGCGGCGATCGGCGGCGCCGCGGAGAACGACACCGCGCACTACGGCGGCGCTCTGCTTACCTTCCCCGAACCTGGAGATCCTGGCGTCGTCTCACGGATCCGCGTGGTCGACGGGCAGCAGCGGCTGACCACGGTGAGCATTCTTCTCGCCTGTATCGCGAAGAAACTCGGCGCGGGCGGCGACTGCGAGGGCTGGACAGCCGAGATCATCCGCAATGATCGACTGCTCAATCCGGGCAAGTCTCCGGAACTGGCACGCAAGCTCAGACTCCAGGACGGCGACGAGGAGGACTACCGCCGTTTCCTAGCCGACGAAGGACAGTCGGGCCCCGGCGCCGTTCCCCAGGCCTGCAGGATCGCGAGTCGGCTCGTGGCGGAGACCGATCCGGCGCTGTTGCTGCGCGGACTGCGGCGGTTCCGGGTCGTCGGCGTCAATCTCGGCGCGAACGACGATCCCCAGCAGATCTTCGAGAGCCTGAACGCGACCGGCCAGCCGCTCACCGAGAGCGAGAAGGTGAAGAACTGGCTGCTCATGGGCCTCGACGAAGACACCCAGCAGGAACTCCACGTCAACGGCTGGCTCAGGATCGAGAAGTTCCTCGACGCCGCGTACGGGAGCGAACCGATCGACCTGTTCCTGCGCGATCTCCTTCGCTGGAAGACCGGCAGGATCGTCGGAGGCAACCACGTCTACGACGAGTTCAGGCGCTGGGCGCGATCGACGGGAAACCCGGACCGTTCCGCCCTCTGCCGGGAGCTCGTCGAATACGCGCGGCTCTACGGCCTCCTGGCCGGCGCCGCCGGCCGCCGCCACGAGAATCGCAGTGCAGAGCGTGCTCTGCGCCATCTGCGGGACCTCGGTCTGTGGGCGCATCGTCCGCTGACGCTTCGTCTGTTGCACGACGCCTCGCTCTCACCAACGAACGGGGACGACACTTCGGCGGAGGATGAACTGGCGACGACGCTCGAGGGCATCGGTGCGTGGCTGACGCGGCTGTGGCTCGCCGCTCGGCCTGTCAACGGCCTGAACCGGGCCGCCACGGAGCTGGCGTACGGCCCCGGACCGGAAGACGGCGAGTCGTTCACGGACCACTGGCTGGACCGCATCCGCGGGCTCCGCCACACGGCCGTCGCCGTGCCGACCGATGAATCGGTGGCGCTTGGCATCCGTACCCGCAATGCCTACGGCGGGAGCAGCAGTCAGGCCTCGATGGCAGTCCTCTGCGCGCTGATGGAGGCGGAGCATCGCGAGGAGGCGCGGGCTCGGGACCGCCTGACACTGGAACACATCCTGCCGCAGACACTCGACGACGACGGGCGCCGCGCCCTCGGCGAAGATGCCGACAACATCCACTGGCGCGTCGGGAACCTGCTGCCGAATCTCACGCTTTGCGGCGCTGCAATGAACGCCAGTCTGGGCAATCGACCGTTCGCCGAGAAACGCAAGCTCTACGGACGGAGCCCGATCGGCATGACCCGCCGGCTGGCCGACGAGGAGAACTGGGATGAAGACGCGCTGGAGCGGCGCGCGGAGGATCTGACGAATCGCGCAACCGATCGATGGCCGTGGACCGACCCGAACCGGGCGACCGGCGGCGCAGTGCACGACCACACGGTACACGACCACAGGGAGATGAGGCGTCAGTTCTGGCGTCTGCTCTCAGAACGAACCGGCGGCGTCAGCGGACAAGGGAGACGAGGGAACGACTGGCAGCAGACAGGTCCACTGAACTCCTTCAGGGACTGCATCCACATCCTGGTCGCGGACGACCGGATCGAACTCTGGGTCCGAGCCCTCGAGGAAGGGCCTGGACGAACCGCGAGAATGCGATGTTACTCCCATCGAATCCACGAAACCATGAGCGACCAGGACATCGGCGGAAACTCCAGGAAGATGGAGGAGTGGGCCGAAGACGGCTGGACGGTGTACGTCGTCAGGCCTTTCTCCCTGACGGACCGGGACGAATGGCGGGAGGCAGCCGACTGGATCAAGGAGCAGTACAAGCGGCTTGCGGCGATCGTGTCCGATTGAGGACGACCGCTGCACGCAGTGTCTTCCGGAGCACTGTCTTCCGGAGCAGCGTCTTCCGGAGGGTGTCTTCGACGCCGCTCGTGCCAGCGTTCCATCGCCGGCACAACGGCGACGAGCTTGCAGAACCGGCGGTGTCTGCCAGCTCGCCAACCTGAACGCGTCCGGCCAGATCCCCGGCTGCGCCGGGCCGTCGGCAACAGGCGCGGCCCACGCCGTCGTTGACGATCACACCCGGATCCTGACGCCGAAGCGCACCGCGAGGGCTTCACGCAGAGCGGCGGAGCAGACAGCAGGAACCAGCAGGACGCCGCCAAGGCGCCCCCGCTCGACGAGGAACAGGCCGTCGCCAGAGCCGCTGCCGAGGCGTCCGGGGCCTCGCTCAGGAGCAGTACCCAGCCGTGGTCGCCTTCCGGACGCAGATTCGACCGCCGCGGTCAAGGCGGCCCGCCAGGCGTTCGATCGCCGCGGCGCGGTCAGGATGCAGCGCCGTCGGGATGCAGCGCCGTCGGGATGCAGCGGTCGATCCCGGGATCCGACCGGAGGCGCCCTGCCGAGGCATCTTCCCGGAGCATCGCCGGCATCCGGTCCGGCGCGGGTTGCAGGGTTGCAAGTTGCAAGGTAGCAACAAGGTGGCAATCTGTATAGTCGGCGGCACCTGCAGTCGGCGGCACATTGGAGGAACCGAGCATGAACGTCCACTCGACCCACTCGGCCAGAAAGGCCGCAACCGCCGGATTCGCCCTCGCGCTCGTCTTCGCGCTCTCCTCGAGCACGCTCTCGGCACAGTGGCAGCGACGTGAGACGGGACCCCGGATCCCGCCGGTCGAAGACGTGCAGAGCATCAACCTGATCCGCACGCTCTCCCACCATCCGCCCCTGATGGAAGCCTGGGGGCCGTTCGGGGGCTACATCCTGCGCGGCAGCACCCTGCCCGATCGAGACCGCGAGATGGTCATCCTGCGCACTGCGTGGCTGAACGACGCCGAGTACGAATGGGGCCACCACGCGCGGGCGGCCAGGGCGGCCGGCATGACGGACGAGGAGATCCGGAACGTCGCCGTGGGCGAGAACGCCGGTCCGTGGAGCAGCTTCGAGCGCTACCTGCTGCGCGCCGCGACCGAACTGCACCGACGCTCGGCAATCTCGGAGCGGACCTGGGCCTTCCTCAAGGCCCGCTACACCGATCAGCAGATGATCGACCTCATCTTCACTGTCGGCCAGTACCGGATGGTGTCGATGGCGCTGCGCAGCATCGGCGTCGAACTCGACGAGGGCCTGGAGCCCTTCCCCGACGACGTGCCGCGACGGTAGAGGCCGGATCGCCGTCGGCGGCCTGCGCGGGCCCTTGCCGGGATGTCACGCACGTCTGCTCGCGGTCGACCTGGAACACGGTAACGCTCGTCCGATCGTCGATCTCGGCGCCGCGCTGCGCCGAGCGCCGCTCTTCCACCTCGCGCACGAGGACAACCTGGACGCGGTGCAGCGGTGCGGGATCGGCGGTCTCTTCTCAGCTCGCATCAGCTTGCGTGCGAGGACGACATGCCGACCCCCACAGGTCAACGAGCCAGCCGCTCGCGAACCACGGCGAGGCGTCCGATGGAATCGAGCACTCGCGCAGGATCCTGCACCAGGTGCCGCACGACGACCTCGTCGTAGCCCGACTCTCCGAACGCCGCGAACGCGTCGGCGACCCGCTCCGCGTCGCCGACGACAAGTGCCTCGCGCGGGAAGCCCCGGTAGCCGCGCGAAACGACTCCCGCCGACGCCTGCTCGGCCTCGGCGACCGTCTCGCCGACGTGGACGTCGCGCCGGATCGCGCAGACGCCGACCGGACGACCGTGACGTTCGCACGCCTCCCGGTAGAGGCCGAGCTGCTCCGCCGCCTCGGCGGGCGTCAACCCCGGCGCTGCCAGCCAACCGTCTCCCAGGCGGGCCGCCCGCTCGATCGCCGGCGGCGCCGAGGCGCCGATCCAGACCTCGACCGGCGCCGGCGGGCGGGGCGCGATGCGGGCCTCCCGCAACTCGAAACGGTCGTTCTCGCCGCCGGTCGTCACCGTCTCGCCCGCCCACAGACGGCGCAGGATCGAGAGCGACTGTTCGAACCGCGACGGCCGCTGCCGCACGGGGACGCCCATGGCCGGGAACTGGCGGTCGGCCGGACCGATCGCGCACTGCAGGATGAACCGGCCCTCCGTCAGGCTGGCCAGCGTGCCGACCTGCTCCGCGACGATCAGCGGATGCCAGAGCGGCAGCAGGTAGAGGGCCCCCGCCGGGCGGTCTCCCCACTCCGCCAGCATCCGGCCCAGGATCGCCGTGTTCTGGTAGTACGGCAGCGCGGTCGCGTGGTGATCCCCGACAAAGAGCGCATCCAGGCCGGCCTCGCGGGCTGCCCGCGCCCGATCCACCATTCGGCGGGCTCCTTCCCGAGGATCGTCAACGTTGTAGGCGCTCTGAACCGAGATGCTGACTCGCATTGTTTCCTCCGTTCCCGAACGTATAGCATCGCGCCACCAACGACCTCAGGAGCCATCGGGCATTGCCATGACTGAACTGATCCTCGCCACGTACGCCTACCCCGCCGGCGGCCTGATCGCCGGCGTCGTCGGAGCCGGCTTCGGCATCCTCGTCGTCATCATCATCGCGGAGGGCGCCAGCACCGAACCCGTCGCCCGGAGGATGATTCCGATCTGGATGTGGATGGTCTTCTGGATCCCGCTCACCCTGATCCTGGTTCTCACCGACATGCCGGGCTGGCTGCGCACGCTGCTCTTCGTGATCCCGCTGGCGCTCACGGTCGGGTTGTTCAACCGGCGTACAGCCTGACCATGGCGCCGACCATCGCGGGACTTCCGGGACCCTGGACGGCCCGGCGAACCGCGCCTCCCGCGTCGCGTCCTCGGCAGGAATCGCCGCCGCGCCGACGCTGAACGACGCGAGATGCGCGAGATGCGCGAGACCCGGATGACCGTCATGGCCGGCGCTCGAGCCGACGAATCCCGGCCGATAGCCGCGGTCGAGCGCATCCCGCGCCCCGGACCACCGCAACGGCAGAAAGGAGTTTGCCGATGAGCTGCAGAGAGGCGACCCTCTCGAAGCTGACTCTTGCGCTGATACTGCTCCTGGCCGCACCCGCCCTGGCGCAGGAAACAACTGCATCTCTTCACGACAGTCGCTTCGGCATCGCCGGTGGAGCGATCCGCGGCGATGAGGATATCGACGGTCTGGTTGCCGACTGGGACTCGCCGCTGGGCGTTCTCTTCTACTTCTTCTCACCGAACAACCCCGAAATGATGGTCAAGGTCCTGGACACGCGCAGGATCAACGATCACTGGAACCTCTACCTGGGATCGTTGAGCGATCTGCCCACCGTGTTCATCGTGACCACTCGGGACCTCCGCGACCAGGACACATGGTCGGTCCTCATCGGACCGCAGAACCGGATACTCGCGAACGTTCGGGGCGGAAGACGCGTGTACTGCGCGTCACCGCTGTCCCGAATCCTGAGCGGCGACGGCCGATGCTCGATCCTGGAGTTCGGACAATCGGCGATCATCAAGTTCGCCTGGGATCAGCGCTTGCGCATACCGAACGAGTACCGGAGCAACTACTCGCAGCTTGACGGCATGTGGTCGCTGCCGCTGCCCGAGGAGACCATCGAGCGGGTCGCCGCCAGCCAGGCCGTGAAGGCGCTGCGCGACCGGTTTCCCGAACCGCAGCCGTGAAGGCTACCGCCCCCACAGTCGTCCGCGCCTGTCCTCGCGGCCTCTTCGACTACCGCTCCGACCGACTGCCGCCTCCGCCCTCTTCCGGCACGGTCGCACGACAGCGCAGGGCTGCCTGACAGCGCTGCCTGACAGCCCGAGGTGATAGTCACTGCGCGAGGTTCGCACTGCGCTGGAGCGGCCTCCGTCGCACGCTGTTCCCGGGCTCGCACATGGCCCGATACGCTCCTCTCGTCGCACCTCGCCGGACCGGGCACCCGCCCGCTCTCGATGCGACATGGGTTGGTGCGACACGGGCTCTCGGCGCGTGGAACGCAACCGAAGTCGACTCGATGGCCCTTGCCGCGACACGGGCTCCTGCCGCGGGCTGCCGACGCGGCAGCTGCTTGCGGGTTACTTCAGGTGGCGGTCGAAGAAGTCGATTTCGGCGGCCATCGCCTTGTCGAGCCAGTCGCCGCCGTAGATGTCGTAGTGGCCCATCTCCCAGGCGTGGTACTCGACGGGGACGCGGCCTGAGAGGATACGGGCGACGCGCTGGCCGTGCTCGCGGATGTCGAAGTAGTGCTCCTTCGTGGCGTCGATGATGATGGTCGGCGCGGTGATGCGGTGCGCGTGCTCGACGGGTGAGAACCTGGCGAAGCGTTCGTAGTACGGGCTGCCGGTCAGGCCCTCGGGCTGGGGGCCGCCGACCGGGACCGGGGCCACCTCGCCGCGGGCGCGCTGGATGGCGGTTCGGTGCAAGCCCTCGAGGCCGCCCGGGGCCGTGACCAGACCGGCCCGCTGGTCCATCGCGCCGACCTGGGCGGCAACCGCCTTGACGCGGCGGTCGTGGGCCGCACGCCAGATGACATGGCCGCCGCCGAAACTCGAGCCCCAGATGCCGATCCGGGTTGCGTCGGCATGTGGTTCGCCTTCGACGAAGGTGATCGCGGCGTCGATGTCCTCCTGCTGGTCCAGCGGGTCCACGAGCTGCCGGATGGCCTGGGCCCTGACCGTGACGTAGCCGTGCTCGTCCGGCGCCGGCATCTCGCCGCGGACGACAAGGCGGGCATCGCTCTCTCCCCAGCCCCGATAGTCGAAGGCCAGAACCAGATAGCCGGCGGCGGCAAAGCGCGGCGCGATGCCGCGGTTCAGATGCGCCTTGGTGCCGCCCCAGCCATGGCAGAGGACGATCGTCGGCAGCTTCTCGCCCTCGGCCGTCGCTTTCGGGTAGAAGACGTCGCCGGCCATGCGCGTGCCGTCGCTCCAGATCTCGACCGGCTTGCGAACGAGAGACGGATAGCCTTCGACGTCCACCAGCTCGCCGGCCGCCATGGCCGCCGGTGCAGCCAGCGCTGCCGGGACAGCCAGCGAGGCGGCCAGGATCATCGCGGCGGCGGCCAGGATGGCAGCCGATGTCAGGCCGTAGAGGGTTGCCTTCCGGCCGGTCTGCTGCCAGCCGGTCCGCTGCCCTCTGGACTGCAGCCGGCCGGCTCTCCCGGTGTGATCCTGCCCGGCATGGTCCTGCCCGATGTCGTGATCCTGCCCGATGTCGTCTCGCATTGGCGATCCTCCTGCGAAGGTTTCAGAGTCGTTTCTTCAGATGCTATCGGAGAGAGCCGCTCCGGCAGCCCCGTTGACAGTCCGGCAACCCGCGGCAGGCCGCCGGCAATCCGTGACGGCCCGACCACCGTTCCCCATCGGCGCCCCCGCGGGGCCGCCCTCGCACGTACCAGTGATCGACGTCCTCGGAGTCGGGTCTTCGGAGTCTGGTCTGCGGAGTCGTGCCCGCATTCGGAGTAGAGTCGCAGTCCGTGAGGCGCATTCCTGCGGCGGCCCGTGCCGCAATCCTGCCGCTGTCGTTGTCGATCGGCGCGTCAGAAGCGCAGACTGTGCGGCCTTCCGCACGTCCTTCCGCCACGGCGGTGGCGATCGGCGAGGTCCCGACGCTCGACGGCGCCGTCCTCGACGACCCCGTCTGGCAGGTCATCGAACCGGCTTCAGGCCTGACGCAGACGCGGCCCTACGCCGGCGAGCCGGGCACCGAGCGCACGGAGGTGCGCATCGCGTACACCGAGGACACCCTGTTCGTCGCCGTCGTCTGCCACGACCGGGAGCCTGACGGCATCGTCGTTTCGGACAGCCGCCGCGACGCTCCCCTGGACGAGACGGACAGCTTCCAGGTCATCTTCGACACGTTTCGCGACGGGCGCAACGGCTTCGTCTTCGGCACCAACCCGGCCGGCATCGAGTACGACGGCCAGGTGCTCGAGGGCGGCTCCGGCGTCTTCAGCGGCATGGGAGGCGGCGGCCGTTTCCGAGGCGGCCTCTCCACCGGCTTCAACCTGAACTGGGACGGCGCCTGGAACGTCGCCACGCAGGTCGGCGAGTTCGGCTGGAGCGCCGAGTTCGCCATTCCCTTCCGCACCCTCCGCTATCCCCCGGCGAAGGTGCAGACCTGGGGTCTCAACTTCCAGCGGAACATCGCCCGCCACAAGGAGATCGCCTTCTGGTCCGAGCTCGACCGGAACCACGACCTGGACCGGCTGACCGACGCGGGCTCGCTGCAGGGCGTCGAGCCGCCGGCGCAACGCAACCTCAAGCTTGTTCCCTATGCCATCGGTTCCAGCCGGGAACCGCCCGAAGCGGACAGCGAGAACGAATCGGACTCGGATCTCGGCTTCGACGTGAAGTACAGCGTGACGCCGAGCCTGACGCTCGACCTGACCTACAACACCGACTTCGCCCAGGTCGAAGTCGACGAGCAGCAGGTCAACCTGGACCGGTTCAACCTGTTCTTCCCCGAGAAACGCCCCTTCTTCCTCGAGAACGCCGGGCTCTTCACCGTCGGCGCGCGCTCGGGCGGGAGCCGCGCCTCGGCCCGCGTCGACCTGTTCTTCAGCCGCCGCATCGGCATCGGGCCGAACGGCGAGCTGATCCCGATCGACTACGGAGGCCGGCTCTCGGGCAAGGCCGGGCGCTTCAACGTCGGGCTACTCCACATGCAGACCGCCACGACGGCAGGGCTGCACGGCAACGACTACGCCGTCGTCCGCGTCAACCGCGAGCTGGGCGAACGCTCCAGCATCGGCGGGATGTTCGTCAGCCGCGAAGGCGCAGGCAGCCTGGCGCCCACGAACGACACGAACCGCACCTACGCCGTCGACGGCAAGTGGGGCATCGGCGAGCACCACACGATCGAGTCGTACGTCGCCGAGACGGACACGCCGGGGCTCGACGGCGACGACAGCTCGATGCTCCTGAGCTACAACCTCGGCAAGCCGGAGTGGCGCGGCAGCCTGAGCTACGCCGAGGCGCAGGCGAACTTCAATCCGGAGGTGGGGTTCATGTCACGAACCGAGTTCCGGAACCTGTCTGCGTTCGGCATGCGCACGATCCGACCGAAGAGCCTCGCCGGTCTGCACGAGATCCGGCCTCACGTCTCCTACAGCGGCATCTGGGACTTCGACGACTACAAGGAGACCCACTACCTCCACGTCGACACGCATTGGGAGTGGCGCAACGGCTTCGAGGTTCACACGGGCGTGAACTTCACGGAGGAGGGCGTCAAGGAGGCGTTCGAGGTGGTCGACGGCTTCTCCATCGCGCCGGGCCGCTACAGTCACGACGAGGTCCAGACCGTGTTCCGGACCAACCAGGCGAAGCCGTTCTCGATCAGTATCCGGAACATCACCGGCGGGTTCTTCGGCGGCAACCTGAGCACGACCTCGCTGACCCTGCTCGCCCGACGCGGGGAGCGCCTGACTTCGGAGCTGAGATGGGACCACAACGACGCCAAGGTGGCGTCCGGCAAGTTCCAGGTCAATCTCGGCCGACTGCGCCTCTCGTACTCGATCACGCCGCGCATGCTGGTCCAGGCCCTGGCCCAGTACAACGACCAGTCGGACAACGTCTCGACGAACCTGCGGTTCTCCTGGCTGCAGGACGCGAACACCGGCCTGTTCGTGGTCTACAACGAGGTCGACGAGCTGGGTGCGCGGCTCCTCCACGAGCGGCCGGACCGCACCGTGATCGTCAAGTACAGCCGCCTGATCGACGTCTTCCGCTAGGAGCTTGCGCGGCAGGAAGTCGTGTGTACTCGTTGCATGTTGCCGGTTCTGGAGCTTCCTGGCAGTTGGCGGGGTCCTGGTGGGGCTGGGGAGTGTCGCGTGGGGCTCGGATTCGAGTACGTCGGGCGGATGAGGGGCGATCGGAGGGCTGGAAGGGGTCGAGGATGCCCGATCAGGCCGCCAGGAAGCCGTTCAGCCGCTTGAGGTTCAGAGCCAGGAACACCAGGTCCCACTCCGCCCTGGCCTTTTCCAGGCCGCGCAGACTGAATCGGCGGAAGCCGAGCGCCTCCTTGATCCAGCCGTTGGGCGCCTCCGACAACCACTTGCGCTGCCTGTACTGCCCGCGAACCTCCTCGGTCGCCAGCTTCTCCTGCATGCGAGCCTTGGCCGGGGCGACGTTGGCACTCTGCTTGTCCTCGCGGCCAAGCGACACGTAGCCGTCAACGCCCCGATCTTCCAGCGCCTCCAGGTCTCCCGGGTGATGCTCGGCATGTCGATCGGCTGCGCCCGCTTTCTCGTTGCAGAAACCGGTGTCGGCGAGGACCGTCGCCGGACTCTTCTGGAAGTGCTCCTTCACCGCGTCCAGCAGGGGGCAGCAGCCGACCCTGATCGCTCGCGTTGGCGTTCACCTGCGTCGCCACGATCAACTGGTGCTCGTCGTCCACCGCCATCTGCGTGTTGCAGCACTGCTGGTAACCCTCCGTGCTCGTCTTCATGATCCCGCTCTCGGGATCCGTGAAGTTGCTCTGTGCCGACTCCTTCGGCTCGCCGTACCCCCGTTTGTAAGGGGGGGCCTCCCTTCGGATTGCGATCCTGCCCGGGCTTGCGCCCGCGTGCGTCGTCCGACGCCCGTTGCGCCGCCTCCAGACGAGCCTTCGCAGCACGGATCGCCGCCAGACGATCCTCGCGACGCTTCAACTCCGCCGGCAACTCGTCGCCGCGCTTCGACTCGCCGTACCGGCCGCGTCCGTCTCCGCCGCCTGCTTCACCAACTCCTCGATCTGTCTCTCCAGCTGCTGCTCCGCCTTCTGCATGCGCCCGTAGCTCATCGCCTTGCGCTTGCTCGCATTCGCTTGCACCTTCGTGCCGTCGATCGACAGGCGACCGAGCTTCACCATTCCAACTCACGGGCCAGCTCCACCACCTGCACGAACAGCGCCTCGAACTCCGCCAGATGCCGCAGGCGAAAGTCGCAGATCGTACGGTGGCTCGGACGGTTGCCCGCTGCCAGCACCCGAGCGCCAGCCTCGGGCTCCTGATGCGCACGCTTGTGGGAGTCGGAACGCCACGGGCCCCCAGGGTGCGCGGTGGCGGTTCTTCGAAGCCCTGGCCGGCCCGCACGCGACGCTTCGGAACGACTCGGCGAGTCATTCGGCCGCATTTCGTCCGTTTGCCGGCAGACCGCCCGGCGCTGTGCCTAAGGTTCTACTTCGTCCTCCTTGGCACTGCCCGACATCGGCTCTGAAGCAACCGCTTCCTCGGGCGTCGAAAAGTTGATTCACGAACCAAGGCCGTGTAGCATCGTCACGATACCGAGTCGCGATCAGCGAAGTTCAACAGAAGAACGGGACTGGAGTTGCCCCGTTTTCTTGGACAGTTAGTGTTTGAGGAGTCAGGCAGCTTGCTGACAGCTCATCTCGAAGTTGACGAGTGACTGGGTTTCTGATCGCCGAATGCCGACGATGCGGATTGTACCAGCCTTCGATGTACCGGAAGAGATCTGGCTTCGCTTCGGCATGGTTCCGGAACCTAGTCTGATCGAGCAGCTCGCATTCGGGGTTGGCGAAGAAGCTTTCGGCCATGGCGTTGTCGTGGCAGTCTCCGACGGAACCCATCGACAGCGCGATGCCGGCGTCGCGGCAGCGCTTCCCGAAGCCCAAGGAAGTGTACTGGCTGCCTTGATCGGAGTGGTGGATCACCCCCTCGAGCCGCCGCTGGGCGATCGCCATCTCCAGAGTGTCGACTACCAGGTCCGTTGCCAGAGACGAGTCCATCGCCCAGCCGACGATGCGCCGACCGAACACGTCGAGGACGATCGCCAGATACAGGAACCGGCAAGCGTCGGCACCTACGTGACGTCCGCGACCCACGACCGGTCGGGGGCGTCGGCCTCGAACCTCCGCTTGACGAGGTCCGAGGCCGGGCGAGCCGAGCGGGCGCGTCGCGTCGTTGTCGGCCGCTTGCGGAGGCTGATACCCGCGAGACCGGACTCTCTCGCATCAGCCTGGCGACCCGCTGCGTCGTCGTGGACCTGGAAGACGGAGGAGAATCAAGGACATGGAGCTCACGGAGGCCCAGTACGAGCGGATTGCGCCGCTGCTTCCGAAGCAGCGAGGAAACGTGAAACTGTCGAACCTGCAGGTACTCAACGGGATCCTCCATGTGGCCGAGCATGGCTGCAAGTGGAGAGGACTGCCGAAACGCTTCGGCAACTGGCACACGGTCTACATGCGGATGAGCCGCTGGTCGAAGAACGGCGTGCTGGACCGCGTGTTCGAGCACCTGCAACGGGAGAAGATCGTACGCATCAAGGTGGAAGCGATGGGACTTGACAGCACCATCGTGATGGTACAGCCGGATGGCACGGGCGCGGATATAACGGCCCGCAAGCCGTCGGCAGGTCCCGCGGTGGCTGGACCACAAAAGTTCATCTGGTTGCCGCGGATGCCCGCACGGGCCGTTGCCTTCTCGCTTTCCCCCGGCCAGGCGCACGACGCGCCCCAGGGCCAAAAGCTCCTGAAGAGCATGGCCGAGCGGCCGTCCGGCAACCCGGCCCTGGTGATGGACCGCGCATGCGAGGACGACCGGACCCGCCAGCTGGCACTGGACCTGGGCTTCGTGCCGGTGGTGCCGCCCAAGAGCAACCGTCTCCATCCCTGGAAGTACGACCGGGAGATGTACAAGCGGCGCAACGAGGTCGAGCGACTGTTCCATCGCCTGAAGGGATTTCGTCGTGTCTTCTCGCGATTCGAGAAACTCGACGTGATGTTCCTCGGATTCATCGTCTTCGTGCTCATCGTCGATGCACTGCGATAGCGTGAACAGGCCCTAGTGAAGCGCCCTACGATCAGGAACTTGGCCAAAGAAGCAGGCGTCAATCTCGAAGACGCCTTGTTTCTCCTACGCGCGGCCGACATCGACTGTCGCGATGACCGTCGGTCGCTCAACAAGAGTGCGCTCAAGCGCGCCCGAGCCGCCCTAGGCCTGCCATCGCGCGAAGATCTCATCAGTCCCCAATACTGGAAGCTGCTCCTAGAGATAAGCGAAGAGGATCTCGAGCAACTCCTCAAAACACTCGGTATCAGGGGCTATCGCTCAGGAAAGCGCTTGCCAAGCACCGCCGTTCGGCGACTCAACGCTGAGGTCGCCCGGCGCAATAAACACGTCCGCCAACCGAGGCGCCCAACCTCTCGATCCACTAAGCGCCAAGAGCGAGAACACGAAACACCCAAGCAACCCACGAAGAAGCCCGCACGGAAACGCCAGCGACGAACAGACCACTTCGTCTTCCGGCCACCCAATGGAACCAAACGGTCCAATGTACACTGGCTTCGCCAGGAAGATGTCATCGCAATTCATGAAGAGCTCGCCAGAGACTCCAAGGAGGCGAACGATCCCATTAGCCCGGCCGGCGTCAGAGACCACCACTTGCTTGAGTCTGCGTGCTTTCATCCACAAACGGCCTCTTTTGATTCCTTGAAGTACCCGACCGTAGAGAGCGCTGCAGCAGCCCTGTTGTACGCTCTCGTGAAAAACCATGCCTTCCACAACGGCAACAAGAGGACGGCTCTCGTCTCAATGCTCGCCTTCCTAGACGAAAACGGAATGTATCCACAGTGTAGTAAAGATGATCTATTTGAGATCACACTGGCCACGGCCGAAAGCAAGGTGGCAAAGGACAACCCCTCTCGGAATGCTGATCGCGAAGTACACGCTATCGCGCTGTGGATTGGAGAGAAGTTCAGACTCAGAGAGTTGGGTGATCGTCCACTTCAGTGGGGTAAGCTAAAGCGCATTCTAAGCGGCTATCGCTGCCGGTTTGATTCTCTGCCAGGGAACAGACTGAACATATACAGAGAGGTCGAACGGAGAAGGATTTTTGGCGCCGCAACGCGGCTTGAGTTGCACTCGCAAGTCAGTTGCAAGAACGATGGCACGGATGCGGACCTGAGTACGATAAAGAAGATCCGTGCAGATCTGGAGCTAGACGACAAGAGCGGAATCGATTCCAGAGAGTTCTATTCAAAAAGCAAGTGGGAGCCAAGTGATTTCATCAGGCGATACAGGAAGATCCTGCGACGGCTTGCACGCTACTAGAGCCTGCTCACGCTAACAAGTAGCATCACGTATGCACCGACCGCGGCGAGATCGGTCGGCTTCTTCGGCGAGAGGGTCTGTACAGCTCGCATCTGGCCAACTGGCGCAAGGCAAGGCGGCAGGGAGCGCTGTCTGGCCTGAAGCCGAAGAAGAGGGGCCGCAAGCCGGCCGGGACCAACCCCCCGGCGCCGAAGGTGCGGGCGCTGGAAGCGAAGGTGAAGCGGCTGGAGAAGGAACTCGCCGCCGCGCACACGATCCTCGAGGTGCAGGGAAAAGTTGCAGGGCTGCTGGGATTCAGCCTCGAAGACGGGAAGGACTGTTGAAGGCCGCACGCACACTGGCGGGGCAGGTCGGCGTGGCGCCGGCATGCCGGGCGCTGGGCGTGTCGCGTTCGACCTTCTACCGTCGCATGAGGCCCTCTCCCGGGCGGCAGCAGCCCCGGCCGACGCCCGCCCGGGCACTGAGCAACGCCGAGCGGGAACGGGTCGAGGCCACGCTTGCGTCTCCTCGCTTCGTCGATCGCTCGCCAGGAGAAGTGGTGGCCACCCTGCTCGACGAGGGCCGGTACCTGTGCTCGGAACGCACGATGTACCGCATCCTCGAGGCGAACCACCAGGTGAAGGAGCGTCGCAACCAGCGTGTCCATCCGCCGTACGCCAGACCGCAGCTTGTCGCCACGGCGCCCGACCAGGTCTGGTCGTGGGACATCACCAGACTGCTCGGCCCGCGAACCTGGACCTGCTACTACCTGTACGTCCTGCTCGACCTCTTCAGCCGCTACGCGGTCGGCTGGATGGTCGCCGACCGGGAGAACTCCGCGCTTGCGGGCAGGCTGATCGAGGAGACATGCCTCAAGCAGGGCGTGGAACCCGAAACGCTCACCCTGCACTCCGATCGAGGCTCGCCGATGACCAGCCAGGGCACCGCGCAACTGCTCGCCCGGCTCGGCGTGACCCGATCCCTGGGCCGGCCGCAGGTCAGCGACGACAACCCCTACTCCGAGGCTCAGTTCAAGACCCTGAAGTACCACCCCGGCTTCCCCGGACGCTTCCCGGATCAGGACGCGGCGATGGCCTTCTGCAGGTCCTTCTTCCCCTGGTACAACACGCAACACCGACATGCAGGCATCGCCATGCTGACCCCCGAGACCGTCTACCACGGCAGAGCACGGACCGTGCTCCAGCGGCGCCGGATCGCCCTTGACGAAGCCTGGAACCGCCACCCCGAACGATTCGTCGGCGGGCCGCCGACGCCAAGGCCGCTGCCGGCAGCCGTCTGGATCAACCCGCCAGACGGCCAGACATCGGACATGGCTCACTGATATCGGAACACCGCTGTGTCAGAATCGTTGACAGGTTCCGGTTTCGATTGTTGGTCAAAGCTACGGTAACCGAACTTTGGACCCTCTTCTGTTCTACCGTCCTTTGAGCCATGCAATCTTCTCCTTGTACTCGGCGATCATGTTCGCCTTTGCGACGCTGTCTTCGCTCGTACCTTTCACGGCATTGCACGGACGGCAAAGCAGTTGCAGGTTCTCCGACTCGTCACCTCCGCCTTCAACCCGTGGTACGATGTGGTCCACTTCCATAACGTTGAACTGTGTAAAGCTAGAGCACATAGCGCAGCGACCTTCCTGTTCGCCGTAGAGCCTGTGCTTGTGACTAGTCGGTTTCGGTGTCGCTTGCGAGTCCGTGACGCTATCTGCGGACCAATACTGGATGTCGTGCAGAACCGTGCCCATGAACGAGACTTCGTTCGTAAGCCGCTCCTTGACGAGCTTGTAAGCCATGTCGCTGATGTCCATGCCTATCCACTGGCGGAGAAGCCGCTCCGCCGCTACGCACGCGGTAGCGCAACCACAGAACGGATCTAGCACTACGTCGCCCTCGTTCGATGATGCGCGGATGATCCGGTCAAGAAGCGCAAGCGGTTTCTGAGTCGGATAGCCGACGTTCTCGGATGACTGAGAGTTCAGGAAGTTGATGTCGAACACGTCCGTATGGCGGTTGCCTTGGGTCACGTCCACAGTTCGCACGATATCGAAGTCGTTGCGGTTGATCTTCCCTACGGCCTCCTTGCGCGCAAGAACCGCCTCGTCGTAGATGTACAGATAACGTCGGCCACCCATCCTCTTCGTGTTGTAACCAGCACGGACGAGTTGTTGTTTCCGTGGCGACAACTCTGAATCGTAGGTCGCGTTGTAGACAAACTTCGTTGACCGCGAGTAGAACAAGATCGTATCGTGTGCCCGAAGGAACTTCTTGGCCCGCGAGTTCGACACTTTCTTGTACGACCACACAATTTCGTTACGGAACTGGTCACGCCCGAAGACCGAGTCCATCAGTGTCTTGAGGTAGTGGCTGGCGGTAGGATCGCAGTGGAGGTAGATGCTGGCTGTGGGCTTCATCACGCGGCGCAGTTCGAGCAGTCGCACTGCCATGTAGATGAGGTACGCCTTCATCCCCTTCGAGTGGGCTGTACCAGCCGCGTCGATGGTCTGGTACAGCGCCGGATGAGATTCCGCGAGTTCGCCGTGCCACGCAAGGTCTACGTCGTCCAACGTCCAAGTGTCCTTGAATGCTGCGCCCGCGGCCTTGCTGCCAATCGGCGCAGCGAAGTTCCTGTTCTTGTTGAACGGCGGGTCGAGGTAGACGAGGTCTACGCATCCGTCCGCCATTCCGCGCAGGATGTTGAGGTTATCGCCCGTATGGATCGCCCGCACCCAATCGTGCGGCTTGAATCTTGCATGTACAATTCTGCGCCGGTCGCCGGTCGCCGGTCGCCGGTCGCCGGTCGCGCCGCCCGTGCGTCATGCCACAGCCTTCTTCCCTACAGGGCCACGGCCCGTCAGTTTCTTCCGCTTCGAGACAGGCATGTTCTTCCGCTTGCCACCCACGAACGTCTCGTCCGCTTCCACTACCGGACCGGCCAGCGGCTGGTACCCGGCATCGTCACCGAGAAAACCCTCGCGGATGCGCTGCATGAGGTACCACGCTGTCTTCTGCGTGACGCCGAGCTCCCTGTGGATCTTCATGCTCGAAGTGCCCTTCAGGCCCGTCACCATCATGTAGATGGCGAACAGCCACTTCTGATATCCGATCCGGCTACCCTGCATGACCGTTCCCTTCTTCACGCTGAAGTGGTGACGGCAGTCCTTGCAACGGTACGGCATCGGCCTGCGGTTCTTCACTTCTACTGTGTGGCACGACCCGGAACCTGTCAACAACTCTGACACAGCGGTGTTCCGATATCAGTGAGCCATGTCCGATGTCTGGCCGTCTGGCGGGTTGATCCAGACGGCTGCCGGCAGCGGGCCTTGGCGTCGGCGGTCCGCCGACGAATCGTTCGGGGTGGCGCTTCCAGGCTTCGTCGAGGGCGACCCCGGCGCCACTGGAGCACGGTCGGTGCTCTGCCGTGGTAGACGGTCTCGGGGGTGAGCATGGCGATGCCTGCATGTCGGTGCTGCGTGTTGTACCAGGGGAAGAAGGATCTGCAGAAGGCCATTGCCGCATCCTGATCCGGGAAGCGTCCGGGGAAGCCGGGGTGGTACTTCAGGGTCTTGAACCGGGCTTCGGAGCAGGGATTGTCGTCGCTGACCTGCGGCCGGCCCAGGGATCGGGTCACGCCGAGCCGGGCGAGCAGTTGCGCGGTGCCCTGGCTGGTCATCGGCGAGCCTCGGTCGGAGCGCAGGGTGAGCGTTTCGGGTTCCACGCCTTGCTTGAGGCAGGTCTCCTCGATTGGTCCCGGCCGGCTTGCGGCCCGTCTTCTTCGGCTTCAGGCCAGCCGGCGCTCCCTGCCCTCCTGCCTTGCGCCAGTTGGCTAGGTGCGAGCTGTACAGACCCTCGCGCCGAAGAAGCCGACCGATCTCGCCGCGGTCGGTGCAACGGTCCGCCTCCTCGAGAATCCGCAGGCGGTACTCTGCCGCGAACTGCCTCCTGGTCGGCTTCGCCAGAACCTCGGGGTCGGGAACCGCCCCGCCACGCCGGCCCCGGGGGCCGGAAGCTCCGATCTGCTGCCTCGTCGCTGCACTCGCCTTGCCATTCCTCCTCCTCATGCCCCAAGCGCACCCCATCTATGCCCTACAGACTCCTAGCCCTTGGCGAAAGTCGGTTTGGCGTGATCCTGCCGACGTCGCAGAATACTCCCATGACAGGCTCTAATAATCCGGCTTCGGCCCTCCGAGGGAGTTCTGCAAACCCGATGACTCCGTTCCACCCGAACGACCTGCGCGTCTACTTCTCCTTCCGTTCCCCCTTCTCGTGGTTCGCATTCCACCGGATCACGACCACCGGCGTGCTCGACTGGAACGAGATCGACGCGGTGCCGATCTTCCCGTTCGGCAAGGGCGCCAACCTCTCTGCCGGACGGGCGAAGTCGACCTACATCCGCCAGGACGCGGAGCGGATTGCCAGGGCCTACGGACTGCCGATGAACTGGCCAGAGGGCGGCGGCGATCCGGACTGGTTCCCGCCGCATCAGGTGTATCTCTGGGCGCGGCAGCAGGGGAAGGCGGCCGCGTACGCCCGCGAAGCGTTCATGGCCCGGTTCGGGCGCGGCCTCGACCTGGCCAGCGACGAGGTCATGGAAGCCGCCGCAGAAGCTGCCGGACTCGACGGCGAGAAGGCCCTGGCCGTCGCCCACGACCCGAAGTGGAAGGACGCGGTCATGGCCGGTTTCGCCCACACGAGGAAGGACGGCGCCTTCGGCGTGCCGCTCTTCATCTACCGCGGCGAGCGTTTCTGGGGCAACGACCGCCTCGAATGGCTGCTGCGAGCGGTCGCCAGCGCCCAGGGACGAGAGCAGGCGGACCTCGGCGCCCAGCCCCTGGCGCCCGTCTACTCGGCCTGACGTCGGCACCGCCCTGACCGTCCGACCGACCCTCGACGTCTACGGAGATTCCGACCCGTCTGCTCGGCCTGGCCGGCGTCGCGGCCGCTGACCGTTCGGCCCGGCCTGATTGTCCTCTCGGCCCGACGGCTGCTCGGCGTGATCGGCGGCCGCGGCCACGTCGCCGACGATCACGACGCAAGGCGGTTCGATCCGGCCGGAAAGTCCGCCTGCAGCGAGGGCGTCCAGGGTAGAGCGCACGACGCGCTCATGCGCGGTGGTCGCGCGTTCCACGATGGCCGCGGGTGTGGACGACTTGCGGCCCGCGGCGATTAGGCCCCGGCCGATCCGCTGCAGGCGCCGTGCCGGCATGAGGACGACGACCGTGTCGGCACCGGCAAGGCCCGCCCAGTCCGGTTCGCCGCCCTCGGCGTTGCGCGCCGAGACGACGGCGAAGCCCCGGGACACGCCCCGATGCGTGAGCGGGAACCCGGCCGCCGCGGCCGCCGCGGTGAAGCTGCTCACTCCCGGCACGACCTCGCAGGGCACGCCGGCCGCGGCGCACGCCGCCACTTCCTCGCCGCCGCGGCCGAACACGGCCGGATCGCCGCCCTTGAGCCGGACCACGCGAGAGCCGGCGAGCGCGCGGTGCACGATCAGCTTCTCGATCCGGCGCTGCCGGACCTGCACGTCGTCGCCCGGGCGCTTGCCGACGTCGACGATTTCGGCAGCCGGTCTGGCCTCGGAGAGGAGTTCGGGCGCCGCCAGACGATCGTGCAGCACGACGTCGGCCGCCCGCAGCCGTTTCAGACCCAGGACGGTGATCAGGTCGGGGTCGCCCGGACCGGCGCCGATCAGGGTCACTCGCCCCATTCTGGCCGCCTCGGACGAGTCGACGGCGGCGCTGTTCGTGTCGGCGCCGGACGTTCCATCGGAACCCGCAGCAGCAGTATCGGCCAACCTGTCTGCCGTGACCGCATCATCAGTTGCAGACGTCGAATCCGAACCGCTCATCGCTCCGGCTCCTCCGGCGCCACGCCCATGATCCGTTCGGCCAGTTCGGACGCTTCGACGGCCCTCCCGTCGCGCAGCATGGCAAGCACTTCCGAGTCGACCAGTTCGTACCAGCGGCGCCGACGTTCCTGGAACTCGGGCACCGTTCGCATCAGAGGTCCCCGAAGACGGCCGGCAAGTTCCAGCAGAGCCCCGTACTCCGGTCCCAGCTCCTGTTCCAACCTCTGCCGAAGGCGAACCGCCAGAGCCGGCGCCCTGCCGGAAGTCGAGATGGCGATCACCAAGTCGCCGCGCCGCACGACGGAGGGCGCGATGAAGCTGCAGTGCTCGACCACGTCCTCCACGTTGGCGAAGACGCCCCGAGCGTCCGCCTCCGCGGCGAACGCACGGTCCCGTGCATCGCCGCCGGGCTCCGCGAGCGCCAGAACGGCGCCCTCGAGGTCGCCCGGCCGGTACTCGCGCGCGCAGTGCTCGATCTCGCCGCACTCGGCCAGCCTCGCCAGCTCGGGTGTCAACCCGGGAGCGACGACCCGTACCCGCGCCCCGCTCGGAAGGAGGCCCGCGACCTTGCGCTCGGCGATCGAGCCGCCGCCGACCACCACCACGAGCCGCCCGGTCAGCGACAGATGGACGGGGTAGTAGGCCGCCTGGGGCAACTGTTCAACGTAGCTGCAGGCTTGACGCGGCAGCAACTCACTGCGGCTGCAGCACGTGGAGCCCGCATTCCTTGCCGCCCTGGGACTCCCACCACCAGCGGCCGCCGCGGGCGCCTTCGCCGGGGCGCGACGGTCGGGTGCAGGGCGCGCAGCCGATCGTCCGATAGCCGCGATCGTAGAGCGGGTGGTACGGCACTCCCTGCTCGTGGATGTACGTCCAGACCCGCTCCTCGGTCCAGTCGAGCAGCGGGCAGATCTTGACCAGTCGGCCCTTCGTCCTCGTCACGCGGTCGAACTCCACCTTGTTCAGGCCGTCCCGGGTCGGAGTCTGATCGCGGCGAAGACCGCTCAACCAGGCCGGTGTGCGCGCCAGGGCCCGGCGCATCGGTTCCACCTTGCGCACCTTGCAGCAACGCTGCCTCCCGGCGACCGAGGCGTAGAAGAGATTCGGCCCCTGCCGCCGCACCAGTCGCGCCACGTCGGAGGCGCGCGGAGCCACCATCTCCACCTCGATGCCGTAGTGCGTCCGTACGCGCTCGATGTGCCGGAAGGTCTCTTCCGGCAGCCGCCCCGTATCGAGCGTCACGACACGCACCGGAAGACCGAGTTCATGGCACATGTGGAGCAGGATCATGCCCTCCGCCTGAAACGACGTGGCCAGCGTCAACTGATGACCCCAGCGCCCGTGAGCCCAGCGGAGCACCTGTTCGGGCGTCGCGAGCTCCAGTTCCACCGCCCAGCCGAGTACGCAGAGGTCGCCATCGTCGGCCTGGCCGGGGAACTCCAGAACTGCGGCGCCGAGATCGCCCGACTCCGGAAGCCCCTCCACTTGCGGAGGGGCAGGACGAGCGGCTGGCAGATCTCGCGGTCCCGGCTCCATTTGTGACAAATACGATCACAAATGTCTCCTGGTTGCAACGGACCGGCAACGGACCCGGAATGCGGAGGCCGAGACGCCGCGAACACGCCGCGCCGACTGCCGGCGGCCGCACCCTTCCGGCAGGCATCCGCGTCGCCTCAGGCTGCGGCGGACCGCGTTTGCGGCGGACTGCGTCGGGGCGGACCGGCGTCGGGGCGGACCGCGGAGCGCGTCCCCAAGCTCAGCCTCGCGCCATCGGTCCGAGCGAGCCGCTGCGAAAGGCAATGAGCTGCAACGAGCTGCAACGGGTGACGCCGGGCCGCAACGGGCCGCTACAGACCTTGCAACGTCGTCGCCAGCGCTTCAACGTCCGAGGAATCGTTGTAGACATGGGGCGCCACCCGGATCGCCGTGCCCCGCACCGAGACGAACACGCGCGCCTGCCGCAGCGCCGCCGCGGCGGACTCGGCATCGAGGCCGCGGCGCGACCGCAGGCCGAACAGGTGCGCGCCGCGGAAGTTCCGGTGCTCCAGATCGAAGCCCGCCTCGCGGAAGGCGTCCTCGAACGGTTCGAGAAGCTTCACGCAGTACTCCTGGACCCGCTCGGGCCGCCACTCGAGCACCATGTCCAGGGCGGCGTTCAGCATCGGCAACTGGATCTGGTTGCTCCGCTCGCCCACGTCGTAGCGCGCGGCGGCGGGGCGATACTCCTGCACGTACTCGAGCCGGCCGGCGACGAACAGCTCGCTGCACTTCCTTGCGGCCCACGGCTCCTCCAGCGGAACCCCGTCGTCGAACCGTTCGCCGAACCAGGCCAGACCGCTCTGGTACGGGCCGAACAGGGTCTTGTAGCCGGCGACGACCACGGCGTCGGGCGCGACCTCCTGCACGTCGAAGGGCAGCGCGCCGATCGACTGCGTGCCGTCGATGACCAGGATCGCACCCACTTCGCGGGCACGCCGCCCGACCGCGGCGACGTCGAACCGCGTTCCGTCCGCCCAGTGCACCACCGGCAGGGTGACCACCGCCGTGTCGCGGTCGATCGTCTCGAGCAGCCGTTCGTTCCAGGCCGCGCCGGGGCTCGGATCACCGGTCGCGGGCCGGTCGACCGTGCGCAGCGCCGCGCCGCTCTCGTCCGCCTTGCGCATCCAGGCGTACACGTTGCTCGGGAACTGCTCGCTCAGGAGCACGATGTTCTGCCCCCGGGAGACCACCGCATTGCGGGCCGCAGTGGCGATGCCGTAGGAGACCGCAGGCACGATCGCCACCCGCCGCGGATCGGCGCCGCCGATCAACCGCGCGAAGCGCTCGCGCAGGGCGTCCGCCTGGTCGAAGAAGTCGACCGCAACGATCGTCGACGGGTCGCGGCGCCGCGCCATCCCGCGCAACCCCGCCGCCTCCACCTCGCGAGCCAGCGGCGCCATGTAGGCGCAGTTCAGGTAGTGCAGATCCGGCGGAAGCTGGAACCGGCGCCGCTGGCAGTCGAGCATGGCCGCCGATCTTACGCTCGCAGCGCCGGCGTCGCGGCCTGTGCCCGAGCACGGTCCTCGCGACTTCCGCACCTCGGGTCCTCCGGCGGTTCGCGGCAGCCCGCGGCAGGCGCATCTCCGTTCCGCGCCGGTGAACGCGCGAAGCGCGAAAAGTCGTCTGTCCGCAACCTGCCGGCCGAGGAGTTGTACGGACCCGTGGTGCGGCCCGAGGAGGACGTCGCGCGGCACGAGCTGCGCGAGATCGTCCCGTCCTCACCCGGCGGGCCGCACTCGGGCTGCCCGGAACGACTACGCGGCGGCCAGGGCGCGGTCCAGGTCGCGGATCAGGTCGTCCACCGTCTCCAGACCGATCGAGAGCCGCACCACTTCCGGTCCGGCGCCAGCGGCGGCGCGCTGCTCGTCACTCAGTTGACGGTGCGTGGTCGAGGCCGGGTGAAGGATCAGGGAGCGGGCGTCGCCGACGTTCGCGAGATGGGAGAAGAGGTCGCACGACTCGACGACGCGGATGCCGGCGTCGTGGCCGCCGCGGACGCCGAACGTGAACACGGCGCCGGCCCCGTTCGGCAGGTACTTCGCGGCCAGGTCCCGGTACGGACTGCTCGGCAGGCCGGCGTAGGACACCCACTCCACCTTCGGGTGCCCCGCCAGCCACTCGGCCACGAACTGCGCGTTCCGGCAGTGACGCTCCATGCGCAGGGCCAGGGTCTCGATGCCGAGCAGGATCAGAAACGCGTTCATCGGCGCCATCGCGGCGCCCAGATCGCGCAGGCCCACCGCGTGAGCGTACGTCGTGAACGCGAGGTCGCCGAAGCTCTCGCTGAACTTCAGCCCGTGGTACGCCGGCTCGGGTTCCGACAGCGAAGGGTAGCGCCCCGAAGCGCTCCAGTCGAAGCGTCCGCTGTCGACCACCGCGCCGCCGATCACGGTGCCGTTGCCGGACAGGAACTTGGTCGCCGAGTGGACGACCAGGTCGACGCCCCAGTCCATCGGCCTGCACAGCCAGGGGGTGGCCAGCGTGTTGTCCACGATCAGCACCGCACCCGCCGCTTTGGTCAGGTTCGCCAGAGCTTCGAGATCCGAAACGACGCCGCCCGGATTGGCGAGGCTCTCGATGAAGAGCGCCCTGGCACCGGTGTCCAGTGCCGCCTCGACGGCGTCCAGGTCGTCCGTGTCGACGAAGTCGCAGCGCCAGTCGAACTTCCGGAACGCCCTGCCGAACTGCGTGATCGACCCGCCGTAGAGCCGGCGCGACGCGGCAAACCGGGCGCCAGCCTCCATCAACGGGAAGAACGCCAGGAACTGGGCGGCATGCCCGGAAGCGCAGCAGACGGCCCCGCGCCCTCCTTCGAGACTCGCCAGCCGCTGCTCCAGCGCGGCGACGGTCGGATTCCCCAGGCGGGAGTAGATGAACCCGAAGGTCTGCAGATTGAAGAGCGAGGCCGCGTGGTCCGCATCGTGAAACGCATAGGCCGTGTTCTGGTAGATCGGCGTCTGCCGGGCGCCGGTCACCGGCTCGGGCGAGGCGCCGGCGTGGATCATCCGGGTCTCGAACCCCCAACCGGGATCAGGCCCACGTCCGGCTCCCTTGTGGTCTTTCCCGCTCACCTGAAACCTCCTCCTCCAGGCGCCCGCGCCAACCGCGGGCGGCGGCTGGAGATGACCCCGCTGTCGACGCCGCCCCAGCCCAGTTCGCCCGACAGGCGCCCGTACTCGATCTTCGGACAACGATCCATGATCACGGTGAGCCCGGCCTCCTCCGCCACGGCGGCGGCTTCGTCGTTGCGCACGCCGAGCTGCATCCAGACCACCTCGATGCGCTTCTCCCGTTGCAGCCGGACCGCCTCCCTGGTGATTCCCAAGGCCGCCTCGGCACCGCGGAAGACGTCGACCATCTCGACCGGCGGCAGCGCCTCGGCCAGGGATGCGCAGGCCGGTTCTCCCAGGATCGAAGCCCCTCCTGCCGCCGCCCGCGGATTCACCGGAATCACGCGGTAGCCCTTCTCCTGCAGGTACTTCATCACGAAGTTCGACGGCCGCTTCCAGTTCGGCGACGCACCGACCATCGCGATCGTCCGCACCCGACGCAGGATGCCGGCGATCCGGGCATCGCTGTAACGGAGGGCGGAAACCACGGCGCGGATGTTAGCGCCGCCAGCCAGAGGCGCCACGGGGAGTCTTGTCCCATGAGAGATGAGCCTGAAGCGGCGGTGTCAATCCCACGAGAGATGAGCCTGAGCAGGTGTCGGGGATCATCGGAGGATGATCCTGCAACTCGACATCGAACGGCTGCGGACCCTGGACGAGGTCCGCGATTTCATGGCCGGCAGCACGCCGGTCGACTTCCGGTTCGTGGAGCGGGCCGATGCTTACGCCTTCGTGCGGCGTTTCCTGGTGCGTTCCCGGTACCTGCGGCTGCCGCGGTCGGACAAGGGTCTGGTGCGGCGGTTCCTGATCAAGGTGACGGGATTCAGCCGGGCTCAGACGGCGCGTCTGATCACCCAGTACCGGGAGACCGGGCGCATCGAGGATCGGCGGCGGGGTCCGAAGCGTCCGTTCCGCCGTCGCTACACGAAGGAGGACATCCGTCTGCTGGCCGAGGTCGACGAGTCCCTGTCCGGTCCTTGCGGTCCGGGTGGTCCGTGCGGCGCTGTCACGCGGCGCACGATGCAGCGTCAGTACGAGGTGCACGGCGATGCGCGGTTCAAGCGTCTGGCGGGGCTCTCCCACAGCCATCTGTACCGTCTTCGCCAGTCCGTGACGTACCGCCGCCGCCGTCTGACGGTGGTGAAGACGCGGCCGACCCGGGTGCGCATCGGGGAGCGCCGCAAGCCTCATCCGGCCGGTCAGCCGGGTTATCTGCGCGTGGACACGGTGCATCAGGGCGATCTCGATGGCAGGAAGGGCCTGTACGAGATCAATCTCGTGGACGAGGTCACGCAGTACGAGTTCGTGGCCGCCACGGAGGGCATATCGGAGCGGTTCCTGATCCCGGCTCTGCAAGGCGCGATCGAGGCTTTCCCCTTCAACGTCAAGGGTTTCCACGTCGACAACGGCTCCGAATTCGTCAACCACAAGGTCGCCGCGCTGCTGAACAGGCTGCACGTCGAAGAGTTCACGAAGTCCCGCCCGAGACGCTGCAACGACAACGCCCTGGTCGAGAGCAAGAACGCCTCGGTGGTGCGGCGCTACCTCGGCCACGACCACATTCCTCGCCATCACGCGGCCCTCGTCGACCGCTTCCTGCGCGACGTGCTCGCCCCCTTCCTCAACTACCACCGGTGCTGCCACTTCCCCGTCGAGGCGCGGGACGCCAAGGGACGCGTGCGCAAGACCTACCCCTTCGAGAAGGTCACCACGCCCTACTTCAAGCTGAAGTCCCTCGACGGCGCCGCGCGGTACCTGCGGCCCGGCGTCACCTTCGAGCAGCTCGACCGTCAGGCCCTGGCCATCGACGACCTCGCCGCCGCCAAGGCAGTCAACGAGGCTCTCGCCGCGCTCTTCGCCGAGATCCGGCGACGCGACGCTGTCGCATGAGCGAACAGCCCCCGGCATCCGCGAAACGGAACCTGCCAATGGCCGACACGACACTCACTCCGCGCACCTCGACCGCCGCCTCGCGGTCCCCGCGCTACCGCTGGTCTCTGGTGCTGATCTCTGCTTCGCTCCGATCAGCAGTCCTGAAAACTGCCCCGACGCTCTCGCCTTGACTCGACTCCCGAACAACCGCCGTTCAGGCTCATCTTTGAATGGGACTAGGCTGCGGGGTCGGTCCTCCACTCCCGTCTTCCCACGAGGACCGCGACGCGGTCGAACGGCAACGCCTGGCGCATGTCGAGCGCGAGCGTGTCGTGGCGCGGGCCGCATGACCAGGCCGTGCTCGCTGAAACGTCCGATCTCATGTCGGTCGTTCCGCCGCGGCCGGTGGCGGACTATCCCGCCTTGACCCGCTCGAGCAGCGTGCGGAGATGGGGCACATGCGACTTGATCTCGCGGTAGAGCGCCATCGCCTTCTTGAGGTCGTGTTCGTGCACCGAGGTGTTCCGGACCTTCCGCATGCGCGTCCACACCCGATCGTCTTCGATCAGGCCCATCCCGAGTCCGGCCTGGAGAAGAGCGAACTTCGACCTCCCCCGCTCCTCTGCCGACAGGCGGTGCACGCATGCAAGATGAGCGTCGAGAGCCTTCAGGAGCATCTCGAAGGCCGTACTGAACCGATGCACCGTGGCATCCAGGTTCATCAGCCGATCGTCGAGCGGCGTCGCGGCAGCCTCCTCCAGACACAGAAGGCATCGTTCGGCGTTGACGATCCGATTCGCCAGTTTCGTCTCGCTCACGGGCGTCTGTCCTCCTCGTCGAGAACCGACCTTCCGCAATGACCTTCTCCTGCCTGGAACCTGTGGTCCGCATGGCGCAGGCAGACCAGACCCGGTACCGGCGTCGAGTACTCCGACGCCCGCAGCCTGGAATTTGCCCGCAGCTCGTCGCCGCGGCCCGGAGAACGCGCCTCGATCCCCTCGTTCGTCGTCATTGGCTGTAGTCTACGGCCATGGCTGGTCGCGCCGCTCCTGTTCTGCCCCTGGCTTCGGGAAGCCTGGAGGACGCCGATGGATGGCCGCTCGACGCGGCCGACTTCCCGGGGTGCGAAGCGGTGCGCATCCCGCACGAGGAAATCGAGGACCACGAGGGTCGGCTCGAGTACTGGGACAGCCGTACCGAAACCGCGATGGTCGTGTGCGAGCCGACCACACGGTTCCACGAGCGCCCGGGCCAGCGGCTCGCCGCGCTGACGCGTCTGGTCGCCGCTTCGTGCGGGTTGACCATCGAGACCTTCGGGACGACGGATCTGGTGCGGTTCGGGGCCGGCGGCAGGATGAAGGTCCTCATGCAGGCGGACCAGATCGTGTACGTCAAGCCGGACCCGGAGATCGGATGGAGCCCCAGAGTCGATGTCGCGGGAGGCGACTTCCCGGACGTGGTCCTCGAAGTCGACTACTCGACCGATGTCCGCCGCGGAAAGCTGCCGCGCTACGAGGCATGGGGGTTCCCGGAAGTGTGGGTCGACGTGCCGGATCAGCGTTCCGCGAGCCGCCCGATGTCCCGGCGACCGGGGCTGACGATTCACCTTCTCGATGACGGTCGGTTCCGCACGGCGGAGCAGGGCCGAGCCTTCCCGGGCTGGACGGCCGCCGAGATCCACCGGGCACTCAACGAAAACACGACTTCGGTGGAGACGTTGGCCGTACTCCGCCGCGTGGGCCGTGCCCTTGGGGCACGAGAGGGAACCGGGCCTGACGACGATCCGTGGCTGCGGCGCGAACGCGACGACAGCCGAGCCGAAGGGCAGGCAGAAGGGCGGGCCGAGGGCCTGATCACCGCCGTCCTGGCTCTGCTCGAGGGACGCGGCGTGGCCGTTCCCCCCGACTTCACAGCACGTCTCGCGCGGTTAGCGGACGGGAACCCGGCCGAGCTGATCGCGGCGGCCCAGGCGTGCACGAGCGCGAAGGACCTGCTGAAGCGGCTGCGCGACTGACCGGGTGCTCCCTCTTCAAGGTCTCCAGACAGGCGAACGGGGCCGCATCGGCCATGCAGACCAGCACCCTGGGCGGGGACGGCGTCGGTCCTGGTGCTCTTTCCCAGCGCCTTGGCAAGCACCTCGCACCCTGCAGGGGTTCATTCACTTCAGGGACAGTCCAGCGGTCCTGAAGCCCTGTTCGAACTCGCGGTGCCACGGTCCGGTAGGCTCATGGAGGGAGGCATACGATGAAACGGACCATGCTGCCTGCCTTCGCGGCAGTCCTGGCGCTGGCAACGCCAGCACGGTCAAGCACCGGCCCGGACACCTTGGGGGCCTACGATGCCGACTGGGGCCACCTCTGGGTCGCTGCTTCGCAAGCGCTGACCCCCGACGGCCTGGTGAAGTCCACTGGCATCCATGATCGGCTGCGCCGAGGTCTCGACTGGCAGCTTCAGCACGGTCTTGCTGGTCATGGACTGCACGACGGCGAGATTGCCGCGACGGACCAGTGGTGTGCTCCGCCACAAATCTTGAACGCGGGTCTCGCCGTTTCGGAAGAACCCCAACTGCTCTTCATTTCGGCACTGTTGTTGTCGGACGTAGCGGTGACCGCCACGCTGTCCGAGGCGACTCCGGGTTTCTTCTGGAGCGGAAATCCTGCGATCCTGTTCGCGCTGTCGGACGTCGTGCTCCTGCATGGACGATCGGTGGTACCCGCCCATGCCCTGGTTCCGTCGGATCGACTCGTGATCCGTGGTCGCGTCTTCTGTACGGTGACCCCTTCGCGTGGCATGAAGGTCAACCCCGCAATCGGAGATCGGGTGGTGCTTCTGGGAGAATGGAGTGATCATGCCACGGTACGGGTAGGGAGCTGGTTGGACCCCATGGGTCATCTGGCGCTGGTGGAAGAGGGAGAGACTCTGCATTGGAATATCCTCCCGAATGCTGTCTTCCCGAAATACACGCAGCCCCCTTCAAGCCTCGAGCAGCTCCACGACCGGGTGGCCAGTGCGGAGTCCGGAGGGTTGTTCAGCGCGACAGCTCCCCTCGCGATCCAGGACTACGGTTCACCGGAACGGGTGGAGCTTGTCGAGATGATGTGGGACTACGCGTTGGAAGGTTGTCGGGTGCTTGAGGTTGCTGCAACGCCTGATCAAGGGTTGCAACCGACGCGCATCTCCTGTCCTGTCAGGAAGCCAGTGCCTTGAATCTGCACGGCTCGAAGATGCAACCCGACCAGGACTAGTGGAAGGAGCCGCCGATCACGTCGCGGGCGACGATCAGCCGCTGGATCTCGTTCGGCCCCTCGCCCACGCGACGGATCCGTAGTTCCCGGTACCAGCGCTCGAGCGGCAGGTCCTTCGTCATGCCGTAGCCGCCGTGGATCTGCATCGCCCGGTCGACGACGCGGCTCGCACCCTCGCTGGCCACCAGCTTGCAGATCGCCGCCTCGGTCCGGAACGGCTTGCCGGCGTCGGCGCGGGCGGCTGCCTCCAGGGTCAACACCCTGGCGGTGCGCAGATCGATCTCGTTGTCCACGATCATCCACTGCACGGCCTGCCTGGTCGACAGGTAGTCGCCGAATGTCCTGCGCGTCTTCGCGTAGGCGATCGCCATTTCCTGGGCCTTGAGCGCGACGCCCACGCAGCCCGCCGCATAGGGAATCCGGTTGCGGCTCAGCCGGTCGTTGGCGATCGCAAAGCCCTGGTTCACCTCGCCCAGCACGTTGCGGTCCGGGACCCGAACCCGGTTGAACTCGAGTTCAGCCGCGTAGTGCGTGGAACGCAACGTATGGATGATGCGGCGGACCCGGAAACCCGGCATGTCCGCGTCCACCAGGAAGCAGGTGATCCCCTTGCGCCCGAGATCCGGATCGGTGCGGGCGAAGACGATGCCGAAGTCCGCCTTGTCGGCGCCCGAGATGAAGGTCTTCTCGCCGTCGATGATCCAGTCGTCCCCGTCGCGCACCGCCGTGGTGCGAATCGCTCGGGCCGGATCGCTGCCGCCCGAGGGTTCGGTGAGGGCAAAGAACCCGCGCTTCTCGCCCCGCAGAACCGGGTAGAGGTAGCGCTCTTTCTGGTCATCGTCCGCCTCGTACAACTGCGCGAGACCGGCACCGCCGAAGACGCCGTAGCAGGGCGCGTAGAGACCGGCCCGGTGCTGCGCCATCTCGAACGCCATCAACGTCCTGGTCACGAGGTCGATGCCGGGGCCGCCGTACTCCTCGGGGATGTCCAGGCCGAAGAAGCCGAGCTCCCTGGTCATCGCCACCAGGCGCTCGCGATGACGCGCCGGCAGCTCGCTCGCGTCGGGGTCGAGGTCCGCTTCGAGCGGCACGATCTCCTCGCGCACGAAGCGGCGCACGGTCTCGAGGATCAGCTTCTGTTCGGTGCTGGGTTCGAAGTCCATGGGCTCACCGCCCTGGCGGGGCGATTCGACCGACACGGCGGTCGCCCCGATCCCTGTTGCCCGCCGGCAACTCGCCGTGGTCCGCGACGTGGACGGCAAGCAACTCCTCGAAGCGGCTCCAGTACTGCATCGTCACCTCGTAGCGGAACCGCGCCGCCCGTTCGTGCCTTGCGGCTGCCTCCGCGATCGCGCTGCGCAGACCGAAGCGGGAGCGGCCGCCCGCGAAACCGAGTTCGAGGATGCCGCCCTCCGCGTCGCCGATCTCGAACACACCCAACTGCCCGGGCAACGCGGCGATCGCGGCATCGTCCAGATCGCGCCAGGGCCTGGCGAGCCGGACCCCGGTCATGCTGTCTCCCGCCCGAACATCCACATGGATCGTATCCGCCACAGCCTGTTGCCATTCAAGGATGAGCCTGAACGGCGGTTGTTCGGGAGTCGAGTCCGGGCGAGAGTGTCGGGGCAGTTTTCAGGACTGCTGATCGAAGCAGAGCGGAGATCAGCACCAGAGACCAGCGGTGGCGCGGGGACAGCGAGGCCGCGGTCGAAGTGCGCGGAGTGAGTGTCGTGTGGGCCATCGGCAGGTTCCGTTCCCGGGGCGCCGGGGGCTGTGTCACAATGCGGGCCGCTCTGGACACATGTCGCCAACCTGCGCACGGCGGGAAGCCGGCGTGACGTCAAGCCCGTCGGCCAGCCAGCCCGGCGCCGAACCGGCGCTGCTCGAAGGCGTCCGCGTGGTGGAACTCGCCACGATCGTCATGGCGCCCTCGGCATGCGCCATGCTCTCGGACTTCGGGGCGGAGGTGATCAAGATCGAGGCGCCGGGAAGGGGCGACATCTACCGCTACTTCCAGGATCTGCCCGGCATGCCGGACTCCGAGATCCCGTACTGTTTCCTGCTTGACGACCGCAACAAGAAGAGCGTCGTCATCGACCTCAAGCAGGAGAGCGGTCAGGCGCTCGCGCACCGGCTGGTCGAGACGGCGGACGTGTTCCTGACCAACTGCCACAACTCCGTGCTCGAGGCTCTGGGCATGACCTGGAACCGGCTCCGGGAGGTCAACCCGCGGCTCATCTTCGCCCACGGTACCGGCTACGGGCACACGGGGCCGGAGGCCGAGAAGCCTGGCTACGACCAGGTCTGCTACTGGACCCGCTCCGGGCTGGTCGCGACGTTCACGCCGGTCGACGGCCATCCGGGACCGCTCGGCTGCGGCACCGGAGACCACCCGACCGGCGTCACGCTCTTCTCGGCCGTCCTCGCCGGCCTGCTGAAGCGGGAGCGGACCGGCGTCGGTTCGTACGTCACGACGTCGCTCCTCGCGGCCGGGGCATGGGCCAACGCCTGCGCGATCCAGGCCAGGCTGGTCGGGGCGGAGTTCCACGAGAAGCGGCCGCGTGAACGGACGATGAACTTCGGCCAGCTCTACTACCGAACCCGCGACGACCGCCTGCTCAAGCTGAGCATCGTCGAGCAGGACCGGGAGTGGGAACGCTTCTGCCTCGCCCTCGACCGACCGGACCTCGTCGCGGACGAGCGTTTCTGCACCACCCCGGAACGGATCGAGAACATGCCCGAGTTCGTCGCCCTGCTCGACGCCGACTTCGCAAGACGGGATTTCGCGGAGTGGAGCGAGCGCTTCACCCGCCACGAGATCGCCTGCAGCCTCGTCTCGAACCTGGACGACATCGTCGCCGACGAACAGCTGGAGGCCATCGGCATGTTCCGCGACCTCGATCACCCCCGGTACGGGCGTCTGCGCACGGTGGACAGCCCGGTGTTCATCGAGGGCGAGGACAAGGCGACACCCCGACCGGCGCCGGAGCTCGGCGAGCACACCGGCGAGCTGCTGAGCGAACTGGGCCTCGACGGCGCCGAGATCGCCCGTCTGGCCGAAGAAGGCGTCGTCTCCGGACGCCTCTGAATCGGCCTGTGCCGCCATTCGCACGTGGCGTTCCACGGCGCAAAGGGCCTAGAATCTGCCTTTCTCGCGCATCGATCACCCCGACCTCCGTTCAAGACGCCCAAGGAGACGAGCCATGGACTTTCAGGACTCACCGCAGGAGGCCAGTTTCCGCGCCGAAGCGCGCGCCTGGCTGGAGGCCAACGCCGATCTCCTGGCGCCCGGGGACACGTCCCGCTACGCCGGGCTGTCCGAAGAAGACGGCCTGGCGGCGATAAAGGTGTGGCAGAAGAAGAAGTACGACGACGGCTGGGCGTGCATCACCTGGCCCAAGGAGCATGGCGGCCGCGGCGCCACCTTCATGGAGGGCGTGATCTGGGACCAGGAAGAAGCGAAGTTCGACGTTCCCGGCGGCTACCTCAACATCGGTCACGGCACCTGTGCGCCGGCGATCATGGCGCACGGCACGGACGAGCAGAAGCGCCGCTACCTGCCCAGGCTGGCCAGCGGCGAGGAGGTCTGGTGCCAGCTCTTCTCCGAGCCCGGCGCCGGCTCCGATCTCGCGGGCCTGCGCACCCGCGCCGAACGGGACGGCGACGAGTGGGTGGTCAACGGCCAGAAGGTCTGGAACTCGGGCGCCCACTTCGCGGACTGGGGCATCCTGGTCACCCGCCACGACCCCGCCGTGCCCAAGCACAAGGGCCTGACCTTCTTCGTTGTCGACATGAAGTCGCCCGGCATCGAGTCGCGGCCGATCCGGCAGATTCCCGGTACCGCCGAGTTCAACGAGGTCTTCCTGCAGAACGTCAGGGTCCCCGACCACAACCGTCTTGGCAATGTCGGGGAAGGCTGGCAGGTGGCGATCACCACCCTGATGAACGAACGGCACGGCCGCTACCAGCTGACGCCCGACTGGCGCGACGCCCTGCGCATTGCCTCCGAACTGGAGATCGACGGCGAACCCGCGGCGGCCCAGAGCGCCGTGCGCGACCGCATCGCCGACTGGTACGTGCAGTGCCGCGGCGTCGAGCTGGTCTTCCTGCGCACGTTGACGGCCATTTCCCAGGGCAAGCAGCCGGGTCCCGAGAACTCGATCTGCAAGGTGATCACCGCCAGCGCCCGGCAGGACATCGCCTCGTTCGCGGCCGACCTGCTGGATGCCGCGGGTTCCATCAGCGGCCGCGACGACGCTCCCTCGGGCGGCATGTTCCACTACGCCTACCTGGCGGCGCCCGGCATGCGGATCGCCGCCGGAACGGACGAGATCCTGCGCAACATCATCGCCGAGCGCGTCCTCACGCTACCCGGCGAAATCCGCGTCGACCGCGACCGGCCCTTCAGCGATATCCCGACCGGCTCGAACTGACGCTCGCCCGGCCTCGCCGACTGCGGCCCGCCGCGGCCCGTGCGTCCGCAATCGCCGCAGGCGCGTCCACTGTCCCCCGGCCCGGTTCACGGAGCAGGTCGCCGATCGTCGAGCGGCGTCTCGGAACCGCATCAACGGCAGTCGGCACCAGCTAGCTGGCGACCTCGCTTTCGCTGCCCGGGAACAGCAGCCGGGCCATCTGCGTCTGCGAGCGGTGGACGAACAGGATGACCTGATCGTTGGCGCGCAGCATGTTGCTGCGCTCCGGCATGAACACGCGGTTGCCCCGCACGACGGCGCCGACGATCAGCCCTCTGGGCGCCTGGAGGTCGGCGAGCGTGGCGCCCGCTGCCGGGCTGGCTTCGTGAATCACGCGCTGAACGACCTTCAGCGCGCCGTCGGCCAGGTTGACCAGGTTTGCCTTGTAGCCGTTGGCGACGAAGTTGCGGACGTGGTCGATGGCCAGGGAGTGCGGCGACACGAGATGGACCTCGTTGAGGCGCTGCCCGAGCCGGCTCGTGGTGTGGTGGATCAGCGCGACCACCTGCTTGACGCCCAGCTCCTTGGCGATGAGCCCGGCGACCACGTTGCTGTCGTCGTGGCTGGTGGCCGCGATCAGCACGTCGGCCCCGCCCAGTCCCTCGCTCTCCATGGTTGCCGCATCGATCGGGTCGCCGTGCAGGACTTCGATGTTGGGGAACGACTGGGCCAGATACTCGGCGCGTCGCCGGTCGCGCTCGATCCACCGCAGACGCCTGACCTCCTTGCGCAAGGCCTTCACCACCGCAACCGCGGCCGAGCTGCCGCCGGCAACCGCCACGACGGTAGGGACTGCGGAGTGTTCGACCCGGGACGCGAACAGCTCCTCCACCTCGTGGGTGGACTGCGTACGGCACAGGACCATGGCCAGCCCGCCAGGCACCGCCTCGAGGTCCGGCCCCGGGATCGACAGTTCGTGCTCGGAATCGAAGTAGCCGACCACCCGGGCGCCTTCCGGCAGCGGCACGTCCCGCAGCGGCAGGCGGGCGACGGTGCTTTCGTTCTGCACCTGGATCGTCCTCAACTCGAAGCGCCCCCTGGCCAGGTAGTCGACCTCGTGGGTGTGGTGGCCAAGCACGAGGTTCAGAATCTCGTTGGTCGCCAGACTCTGGGGAGACAGCAGGAGATCGGCGCCGAACAACCGCTCGTAGGAGCGGCGATAGACGGTCAGATCCTCGAACGTGTCGAGCCGCACCACGCACCGCTTCGCGCCCAGATTGCGGGCGATCAGCGATGCCACCAGGTTCGCCTCCTCCGACGACGAGGCGGCGATGAACAGGTCCGCGGCCTCGACGCGGGCTCTCTCGAGCACCGCCTGATGGGCGCCGTTGCCGACCACGAAGGCGGCGTCGAGCTCCTCCTCGATGCGGCGCCCCTTGTCCGGGTCGGTGTCGATGAGGGTCAGGCTCCGGCCTTCACGCCCGAACGCCTCGGCGATGTGGAAGCCCATGTCGCCGATGCCCATGATGCAGTAGTGGCCCCTCCCGCTCACGACCCGCCGAGCATAAGCCAGCAACCGGCAGGCCCTCGTGAGACTCCGAAGGCCCGCGAAGGCCGGCGGCGGGAGCGCAGCGGAAGAACGGAAGACGACGTGACCGAAGTGAAGTTCGAGGTCGGAACGGTCCACGACTGCGAACTAGCACGGGCGGCGGCCAGGCGGCGGCCTGAACTGCCGCGGTCTGCTACGGTTGCCGCTTCCTGTCGCGGGCCATGGTCCGTCATGATCAGGGATCGCCTGTGAGCGAACTGAAGACGAAGCAGAACGACGCCAGCGTCGAGACGTTCCTGGGCTCCGTCCAGAACGACCGGCGGCGCGAGGACAGCTTCACGGTCCTCGAGTTGATGAGGCGGATCACGGGCGATGAACCCCGGATGTGGGGCGCCTCGATCGTCGGCTTCGGCAGCTATCGCTACCGATATGCGAGCGGCCGCACGGGAGAATGGCCGCGTATCGGGTTCTCGCCCCGCAAGCAGAGCCTGACCGTGTACGTCATGCCCGGGTTCTCGAGCCACGAGGAGCTTCTCTCCCGACTCGGCAAGCACCGGACCGGCAAGTCCTGCCTCTACATCAACAAGCTGGCCGACGTCGACATGGGCGTGCTCGAAGACCTGATCAGGAGCTCGCTCGAGACGATGAGGAAGAAGTACCCGGAGGAATGACCAGGTTCATGAACTACGAACGGATCCTGTTCGAACGGGACGGCAATCTCGCCACCATCACCCTGAACCACCCGGAGGTGCTGAACGCCACGGATGCCCGGATGGTCGCCGAAATGAGCGACGCCGTACTGCGCATCCGCGCTCCGGAGAGCGGCGTCCGCGCCCTCCTGCTCACCGGCGCGGGCCGGGCCTTCTGTTCCGGGGCCAACCTCTCGGGCCGTGACAGCCAGGAGGAAGGCGCCGTGAGCTCGACCGCGAGAGAGAACCTGCGCAACAACTACCACCCGCTGCTGCTCTCGCTCCGCGACCTGGACATGCCGATCGTCACGGCGGTGCACGGGGCCGCCGCGGGCGTCGGCATGAGCTTCGCCCTGATCGGCGACTTGGTCTGCGCCTCGAAGCAGGCCTTCTTCCTGCAGGCGTTCGCCCGCATCGGCCTGGTGCCCGACGGCGGCGCCACCTTCATGCTGCCGCGCCTGATCGGCTGGGGCCGCGCGGTCGAACTCTCGATGCTCGCCGAACGGCTGCCGGCCGACAAGGCGTTCGAGTGGGGGCTGATCAACCGCCTGTACGACGACCACGAGTCCCTGATGGAGGGCGCCGCCAAGCTGGCCCACCGCCTCGCCAACGGTCCGCGCTCCCTGGCGATGATCCGCAAGGCCTACTGGGCCACCTGGCAGAACGTGTACGAGCAGCAGCTCGACCTGGAGGCGAGACTGCAGGCGGAGGCCGGCGCCACGGAAGACTCACGCGAAGGTGTTCTCGCCTTCCTCGAGAAGCGGCCCGCGCAGTTCAAGGGTCGTTGATGGAGAATCGCCGACCAGTGGACGCGGCCCGACGGACGCAGCTCGAGAGACCCTGATTCGAGAGACCCTGATGTTCCTGCCGGCACGCCTTGTCCTCGTCGCCGCGCTCGCCTGCTCCACTGCTCTGGCAGCACAGGACACGCCGGAGACGCCGGAGACGATCGAGTGGCGCCACTACGCCGCCGACCGCGCCAGCACGAAGTACTCGCCGGCGGCACAGGTCGACGCCTCTAACGTGTCGCGCCTCGAGATCGCCTGGCGCTGGGTCACGCCGGACGGCCGCGTCGAAGCGAAGACGCTGGCAGGCGACCTCAAGGGCACGCCCCTCATGGTGAACGGCACGCTGTACGCCGTGTCGGCGATGAACCTCGTGAGCGCCCTGAACCCCGCGACCGGCGAGGAGCTCTGGACCTACGATCCGAAGGCCTACGAACGCGGCATTCCGACGCATGGGGGGTTCACGCAGCGCGGCATCGAGTTCTGGGAGCACCGGGGCATGCAGCGCATCGTGCTGGTCACCGGCACCCACCAGCTCGTGTCCCTGGACGCGAAGACCGGCAAGCCCGACCTCGAGTTCGGCGAAGCCGGGATGGTCGACATGCGAAGCGACATCGGGCGGCCGGACCAGCTGCGGCACACCGGAGCGAACTCCCCTGGAATCGTCTGCGGCGACACGATTCTCATGGGCATGACGATCATGGACTTCGCCCTGACGCAGGAGATGCCGGCCGGCCACATCCGCGGCTACGACATCCGCACGGGCAGGAAGAAGTGGACCTTCCATACCGTGCCACAGGGCGACGAGCCCGGCGCCGAGACCTGGCATGACGAGTCCTGGCGCTACTCGGGCAACAGCAACGTGTGGTCCTGGATGAGTTGCGACGACGAGACGGGCTGGGTCTACTTCGGAACCGGTACGCCGACCAGCGACTACTACGGCGGTCACCGCCACGGCAACAACCTCTACGCCGAGAGTCTGGTCGCCATCGACACCGCGACCGGCGAGAAGAAGTGGCACTTCCAGGCGGTGCGGCACGGCCTCTGGGACTACGACTTCCCCTGCGCCCCGATCCTGCTCGACATCGAGGTCGATGGACAGCGGATCGAAGCGGTGGCGCAGGTCAGCAAGCAGGCCTTCACCTACGTCTTCGATCGCAGGACCGGCAAGCCGGTCTGGTCGATCGACGACCGCAAGGTGCCGGAGAGCATCGTCCCCGGCGAGTGGACCGCGAGCATGCAGCCCTTCCCCAGCAGGCCGCCGCCGTTCGACCGCCAGGGCGTCCGCGAGAGCGACCTGATCGACTTCACGCCGGAGCTTCGCGCCAGGGCGGTCGAGATCTACCGCGGGAAGTTCCTGGGCGGACCGCTCTTCACGCCGCCGATCGTGGCCGGCGCCAACGACAAGGCGGCGATGGCGCAACTGCCGGGCCAGGCCGGCGGCGCGAACTGGGGCGGCGCCGCGGTCGACCCGGAGAGCGGCTTTCTCTTCGTGCCGTCGCAGACGCGGCTCGGCACGATGGCACTGACGCCGCCGACCGAGCGCCAGCGCTCCGACCGCGACTATCTGCCCGCGTTCACCTTCCCTGCCGGCCCGGAAGGCCTGCCGCTGATCAAGCCGCCCTGGAGCCGGCTCACCGCGATCGACCTGAACCGCGGCGAGATCGTCTGGCAGACGCCGCTCGGCGACGGCCCCCGCGACCATCCGGCGCTCGCCGATCTCGACCTCGGGCCGCTCGGCGCCTGGCCTCTTGCAGGTCTCACTCCCGGCTGGCCGCTGGCGACCCGGACCCTGGTCTTCGTCGTCACCAGCGAACTCGAGCCCGGCAACTACGGCCGCGGCGGCCCATCCACCGGCTTCCTCTACGCGTTCGACAAGGCCACGGGCGAGGAAGTCTGGCGCACGGAGCTGCCCGACACTCCTGGCGGCGGCCCGATGACCTACGTCGTCTCCGGCCGTCAGTTCATCGTCGTCCCGGTGGGAGAACGCGGCAAGGAACACTCCCTGGTCGCGTACGCGCTGCCGCATTCGTAGCAGATACGCGCAGTGTCGAGCGGCGGCGCCGCGAATGCGAACACTGCTGAACTCGGCATCATCACGCACGCACCGGGAAGCGCACGGCGTCGCTGCCACACGGTCGCTCTGCAACTCCGACACGAGCTGCGTCCGATGCAGGACAGGTGCGATCCAGGACAGGTGCAAGGAAGAGAAACTCCGATCACCTTGTCTTCGACAACCTCGCATCCGGCGGATCGCTGATCCACTCCGCCCCCTGCTCCCAGCCGTCGTCGAAGACCGTGTCGCGGATCGGCCGCCGGCGCAGCGGGCCGTGGCGGCCCAGGGGCTTGCCGATCGTGATCGTCAGCGACAGTTCGACACCCTCCGGTATCCCGAGGATCCCGCGCAGTTCATCGGCTACCGCATGGTGCCAGCCGCTGTAGCAGGCCCCGTACCCCAGCGCCCGGGCCATCAGGAACAGGTTCTGGCACGCCGGGAACATCGACGCGCCCTCGGAGTGGGTCAGCGCCCGATAACGGACATGGCACGCGAGGATGACGGCCGGGATCCGTTCGAAGTGGTCGACGTAGTGCTGGATCGCCCGGTTGACTCTCGACTTCGGCGAGTTCGGATCGGCCGCCGAGCCTCGATTCCAACCCTCCTGCTCCGTCTTGCGCGCCCAGCCGCGGCGGAAGGACTCGCCGAGCAGGCGCCGGGCTCGCCGCGCGCGCGGCCCGTCGCGCAGAACGATGAAGCGGAAGGGCTGGCGGTTGGTGCCGGACGGCGCACGGCTTGCGGCGTAGAGGATCTTCGCCAGGTCCTCGTCGGGGATCGGCTCCGGGCTGTAGCGCCTCACCGAGCGGGCCGTGCAGAGCAGTTCGAAGAAGTCGTCGGCGTGCATGGGCCGTACGATCCCCCACTCGCCAGGCGCGCGTCAAGCGATAGGATCGGCGTCGTTCCATCACTCTTCCAGGTGAAGCGCCGGCCTGCGGGGCCGGCCGGCCACCCTCGAGGTACCAGACGATGCAGAGACCTGCCCTTCGACTTCTTCCCCTCGCCCTGCTCCTTCTCGCTTCCGCCGCGACCGCTCAACGCAGCGAGCTGCGGGTGCAGGTCGTCGACATGAACGGCGCAGAAGTGGGGCCGGTGAGTCTCACCTTCACGTCGCCCGAGGGCGAGGTCGTGGAAGCGGCCACCAAGAAGAACGGGAAGCTGAGGATCCGTCTGAAAGCGTCGGCAGAGCCATGGAACGTTGTGCTGCGGATGGAGGGCTATCCGGACCAGGGGGAGGAGTTCCGCCTCAACGAGGGACAGGATGCTTCGTTGATCGTCCGGCTCTACGACGAAGCCACGTTGATCACGCAGCAGGCCATCGACAATTTCAACGACGGCATCCGGGCAATTCAGGCGGGCGACGCCGCGGGCGCTCTGCCGCTGTTCCAGAAGGCAGTGGAACTCGATCCCGGCCTTGCACCAGCCCACCGCACGATCGCTGCGATCCTGCACGGCATGGGGAAGCTCGCGGAAGCGCTGGAGCCGCTGGACAAGTACCTCGAGTTCGAGGAGCTGCCGCAGGAGTTCGTTGTCATGGCGTTCGACATCTTCGTGGCCGCGGGCGATCCACGGGCCGAAGACGCAAAGCAGCGGGCGGTCGAAGCCGGCATGGGCACGGAGGTCGCGGCCGGCGTCTTCTCGCAGGGAGTCCAGGCGGTGCGCAACAATGATGACGAGCGCGCCGTCGCGCTGTTCACCGAAGCGGCTTCACTCAACCCGAAGCTCTACCAGGCCTACCGGAACATCGGCACGATCCACTTCAACAACCAGAACTGGGAGCCCGCCCTCGAGGCGCTGGAGCGCACGCTGGAACTCGATCCGAGGAACACCGAGGCGTTGCGGATGAGGTTCTTCACCCATGCCATGCAGGGCCGCCTGGAGGCCTCGATCGAGGCGGGCAAGGCCTGGATCGCAGTGAATCCGACCGCCGGCAGCCAGGTGCAGTACCAGGCCGACCAGCTCTTCGAGGATGAAGCGTACGGCAACGCGAAACTCTACGACCAGTCGCTGGTCGCCTGGGACGACAACCATCCCCGCGCCCACCTTCGACTCGGCGTGATCTACCGCCGCAGCGCCGACTCCGCCCTGGCCAGGGAGCATCTGACCAGGTATCTCGAGACGGCGCCGGAAGACGAGGACGGTCGGCCAAGGGCGCACTACGAACTGGGCATGCTCGCAGTCAACGCCAGCGATGCCGATGCGGCCCGTGAGCACCTGAACAAGTTCCTGGAGGCGGCCCCGGACGACGAGAACGCGGACCTGGCACGGGCGGCCCTGGACGACCTGTAGGCCCAGCCGAGCGCGACGGGCTCGCAGTGGAACCGTGCAGGCAACGGCCCGCCGACGCCGACATCGTCAACGGCCAGTTCTCCCTGCACACGCCTTCTCCTCCTGCACGACGGCACAGCGGCGTCCCGCCGTCCCGACGTGCATGGAGGAAGGTCCGTCGCCAGCGGAATGCCCAGCTCCCGGCTCCCGCGTTGCGGGACCAGTAGACCAGGAGCGGTCGGCCATGCACGAGTTCGGTTCCGATGGCGCCGAAAACAAGGCAGCGAAGCGGCTGCGGGTCAGGAGCTTGCGGGACGAATCTTCCGGAAGACGGCGGAGTCCGCCTTCCGCCGGCCAGAAGACAACGACGTTTCGGACCCGGCAGTCAGTAGCACGGGAATGCGCTGATGTCCGTGATCGCGTCGACGCCGGTGAACCCAGGGACGTCAAGCGCCGAACCACGACCCGCGGTCCAGCGTCTTCCCGACTCGTTCGGAGGCCAGACCGTCACGCGGTACGCGAGGTCGGTTGCGGGCGCGGAGTAGACCCACCAGTGGTTGTTGATCGAGCAGGCGCGCAGCACCTTGACCAGGACTTCGGCGTTCTCCGGGTTGAAAAAGTAGAAGACGGCGCTATCCCGGCTCAGGTGCGACTGACGGCGAGCTTCCTGCCAGAGTTCGTTGGTGTTGGGGTCCTGGAAGTCGATTGCCACGGTGAAGCCGTTCTCCAGACATGCACGGTTGGCCGGGCAATCGCCATCGTCAGGATCCGGGTTCTGAGTCTCCGCGTCCGGGTCCTGAGTCCGATGCGCAACGCCGAGGCGGAGTCCATACACGCCTGGGTTCGTATCGACCTGCCAATCCTGATGGCTCCGGTCAAGAAACACTGCGTTGAATGCTCGTTTGCCCCGGCTGTTGCTGGTATCAGCCATCAGCACAACCCCGTCGTTGTTGAAGCTGGGGTGGTCGACTAGCCAAGAGACAGAGACCCAGACATGCCCGGCTCCGACTGCGAAGGGGTCCGCCGAGCGGGAGTAGGGACAGACGCGGAAGCAGAGGTAACGGTTTGCTGGCAGAGCCTCGGAGTAGCCCACGGTCGCGCGGCGGTCCCAGTGGGTCATAACCGCCCCTGGAAGCCCTCCGTTGTCTTTCATGACGCGCACGATGAACGTGAAGGACTCCAACGAATCGCCCTCGTTCCCGAAGCACGCCTCGACCCAGCGGAGAGTGCCGGAGGACGGGAGGGTGAACCTCTGCGCGAACCCGTTCTCCTCGACAAGCTGCCCATCGATGCGCACACGAGTCTGCTCGAAGCCGTTGTCGTCGTACTGGTACACCGTCTCGGTAGCCGCCGATGCCGATATGACACGCGCAGGCCCGGCTTCGGATACTGGTGGCCCAGACTGCTTGAGCACGTCCACGACTCCCGCAACCAATTCCCTTGGCGCCACGGACACGCGCTCGAAGGCGTACTCCAGTCCCTGTGCCTCGGAGGCATCGGCCAGCGGAACCCCCAGCAGGAACAGCAGGCTGGCAGTCAAGGACAACTGCACTCGATTCGTCATCGTTCTCCACCTCCTTCCAAACTCAACAACAGCCTCACCACGATGTATTCCTGATCCGCGAACACCCCAGGCCTTCCGGAGGCGGCTTCCAGCAGATCTTCCTTGGATTCACATCGTCTTCGTGCTCGTCGTCGATGCGCTGCGATAGTGCGAACGGGCCCTGGCACGCAGCCTCACGCATCCTGTTGCGTCGTCCTTGGATCCGGGGGAGCTGTAGTCTGTTCCGGACGATCCCGGGAGTAGACCCCTCTGCATGCAGCCCATCTGCGGTCCCTGAAGGAACCGTCTCGATGCAGCACTACGGATGCGGAGATCCAGACGGGTACATCCCGATCACCCACTCTCGGTATGGGAGGCGCAAATCGACGGCGCGAGCAACACGGCGCCCGGGAGAACCGGTACAGACCGCGTTACGCGGTTCGTCAACGTCCTCCTGCGGCGAGCCGATGTCTCGGTTCCGTCGGTGTCAACCCGTACCGGCCGTACCGTGCGCGGCTCCTGCGATCAGGGCTCGCTTCCGCAAAGCGAGCCGTCGACCTGGCTGGCTGATCCCGCGAGCCTGCCGAGGAACGGATCGTCGCGGCCGGCATGGCAGCCGGTCGAAGGGACAGGTCTTGCGCACGCGCCCCCTGGCGTCCCGCGTCTCGACGGGGAAGTGGCAACACCGGTGGTAGTCGAGCAAGGTGACGTTCACGGTTGTTCCCTGGATGCCAGCGCTCCGCGGGAATGCAGCGCGACTTCTGCCGCGGGCTGCTACCCCCGAGAACCGCCGGAGAACACCCGGAACAGCTTCTTCAGCGGGTCGTAGAACTCCGAAACGACCCGCTCCTTGAGCGGGATGATCGCGTTGTCGGTGATCGTGATGTGCTCGGGGCATACCCTGGTGCAGCACTTCGTGATGTTGCAGTAGCCGATTCCCTCGTCCTGCTTGAGCGCAGCCAGCCGGTTCCCGGTGTCGAGCGGGTGCATCTCGAGCGCGGCGTTGTAGACGAAGAAGCGCGGGCCGACGAACTCGTCGTGCAGGTGGTGGTCGCGAAGCACGTGGCACACGTCCTGACACAGGAAGCACTCGATGCACTTGCGGAACTCCTGCACCCGCTCGACATCCTCCTGGGCGATCCGCCAGGTCCCGTCCTCGGCGTCCGGGGACCGGGGCTCGAAGGGCCGGATCCTCTTCTTGACCTCGTAGTTCCAGGACACGTCGCAGACGAGGTCCCGGATCACCGGGAACGCCCGCATCGGCTCGACCGTCACCGGGCGGTCCGCCGGCAGGTCGCTCATCCGGGTCATGCACATGAGCCTCGGCGTGCCGTTCACTTCCGCGGAGCAGGAGCCGCACTTGCCGGCCTTGCAGTTCCAACGCACGGCGAGGTCGTTCGCGGACTCCGCCTGGATCTGGTGGACGGCATCCAGAACGACCATGCCTTCGGTGATCTCGGTCGAGTAGTCCCGGTAGCCGCCTTCCCCTTCGGCGCCGTCCTGGCGCCATATCCTGAACCGTGTCGGGGCCATCTCAGCCCATCTCCTCGACCAGCCCGGTCAGTTCCTCGCTCATCGGTTCCACCGGAATCTCCTCCACCACCATCTCTCCGTCCGCTCCCCTGGCGACCCGGATGTTCACCTTGCCGAAGTGTTCGTCCTTCTGCGGATAGTCGTCGCGGAACTGGGCGCCGCGGCTCTCGCGCCGCAGGAGGCCGGCCCGGGCCACCGCCTCGGAAACGACGAGCAGGTTGTGGAGGTCGAGCGCCGTGTGCCAGCCCGGGTTGTACTCGCGGTTGCCCGGCGCCGACACCGCCTTCGCCCGTTCGCAAAGAACCGCGATCTCCTCCACCGCTTCCTCGAGTTCGGATTCGACGCGGACGATGCCGACCTTCTCCTGCATCAGGTCCTGGAGCTCGTACTGGATCTGGTACGGCCCCTCGCCGCCCTCACGCTCCAGCGGCCGAAGCGCCTCCCTGATGCCCGCGTCGGCCGCCGCCCGGTCGAGCCGGACGCCGCCGTGCTCGCGGGCGAAGGCGGCCGCATACTCGCCGGCCCGCTTGCCGAACACGAGCAGGTCGGAAAGCGAGTTGCCGCCCAGCCGGTTCGCTCCATGGAGCCCCGCGGCGCATTCGCCGGCGGCGTAGAGCCCGGGAACGGACGACATCTGGCTTTCTGCATTGACCCGGACGCCGCCCATCACGTAGTGCGTCGTCGGCCCGACCTCCATCCGCTCCTTCGTGATGTCGAGGCCGGCCAGCTCCTTGAACTGGTGGTACATCGACGGCAGCTTCTTCCTGATGTGCTCCTCGGAGTTGCTGATCTTCTCCTTGATCCAGGCGATGTCGAGGTACACGCCCCCGTGAGGGGAACCCTTGCCGGACCTGATCTGATTCACGATGCAACGCGCGACGTGGTCCCGCGTCAGGAGCTCGGGCGGCCGGCGCGCGTCACGGTCGCCGACGACGTAGCGCCAGCCCTCCTCGGCGCTGTCCGCGGTCTGGTCCTTGTACAGGGCCGGGATCTCGTCGAACAGGAACCGTTCGCCGTCCGCGTTCAGGAGGATCCCGCCCTCGCCGCGCACGCCCTCCGTGACCAGAATGCCGCGCACCGAGGGCGGCCACACCATGCCGGTCGGGTGGAACTGGACGAACTCCATGTCGATCAGGTCCGCGCCCGCGTCGTACGCCAGCGTGTGACCGTCGCCTGTGTACTCCCAGCTGTTGCTGGTGATCCTGAAGGCGCGGCCGATGCCGCCGGTGGCGAGCACGACCGCCTTCGCCCGGTACACCCGGAACCTTCCCCGCTCCCGGTCGTAGGCGAGCGCGCCTGACACCCGGCCGTCGTCCAGAAGCAGCCGGAACACCGTGTATTCCATGTGGAAGTCGATGCCGCGATGGATGCCGTGATCCTGCAGCGTCCGGATCATCTCCAGCCCGGTGCGGTCACCGACGTGGGCCAGCCGCGGATAGCGGTGGCCGCCGAAGTTCCGCTGCAGGATGCGGCCGTCCCTGGTGCGGTCGAACAGCGCGCCCCAGGCCTCCAGCTCCAGCGCCCGGGCCGGCGCCTCCCTGGCGTGGATCTCGGCCATCTTCGGGTTGCTGAGGTACTGGCCTCCGCGCAGGGTGTCCGTCACGTGGACTTTCCAGTCGTCCCGTTCATCCACGTTGCCGATCGCGGCCGCCATGCCGCCCTCGGCCATCACCGTATGCGCCTTGCCCAGCAGCGACTTGCAGATCACGCCGCAGGTAGCGCCGGCGGCCGAGACTTCGATCGCGGCCCGCAGCCCGGCGCCGCCCGCGCCGATCACCAGCACGTCGTACTCGTAGGGTGTCTGCTCCATCAGACGAGCCTCAGGTCCGTCCAGATGTCCATCGCACACAGCCGCACGTAGACGTCCGAGAACGTGACCCAGAGCAGGCTGCACCAGGCCCAGGCCATGTGCCGGCGGTTCAGGCAGGAGACGCAGCGGTAGCAGGCGCTCTGGAACGGCCGTCCCGCCATCACGTTGCGGAAGCCGCCGATCACGTGCCGCGCCGAGTGGCACCCCAGCGCGTAGCCGCCGAGCAGCAGCCAGTTGATCAGCAGGACGAGGCTGCCGACGCCGATGCCGAAGGCGTGGCCGCCGGACGCCGTCTCGAACACGAACGCCCGGTAGACGTCGATCGGGAAGAAGACGAAGATCCACGCCATCATCGCGTACAGGAAGTAGCGGTGGACGTTCTGGACGATGAGCGGAAACGAGTTCTCGCCCCGATAGGCGTTTCGCGGCTCGCCGACCGCGCAGGCCGGCGGATCGGCCCAGAACGCCTTGTAGTACGCGCCACGGTAGTAGTAGCACGTGGCGCGGAACCCCAGCGGCAGGATCAGGATGAACAGGGCCGGCGACTGGGGAACGAAGCTCGGCCACCAGCTCGGGAAGCCCTCGAACCAGGCATGGTGCGAGAGGCCGAAGACCTCGGGCGAGTACAGTGGCGACAGGTAGCCGCCGTGCACGTAGTGATCGGACTGGAGCGCCGCCCAGGTCGCGTAGGCGCCCGCGAGACCGAGGCCCACGACAACGGAAACCGGCTGCAGCCACCAGGCGTCCTGGCGCTGGGTTTCACCGAACGATCGCCGCTTCATCACGGCGGGGAAAGCCATCTCGGATCTCTGTCCTCTCTGTCGAGTCTCTGTTCGTCTCTGTGGTTCGCGGCGGCGTGGGCGCCGCCGGCCCGGCCACGATCATAGCCACAAGGCAGAGGACCGTTCGACCCGGACCGCCCCGACTGCCTGGAACCGGGCCGGCGCCGGTCTGGCCCGCAATCCGGGCGCCGGCGATGGCTCGCCGGCACGAGCGGCGCGGAGGGGACGCCGGCGCTGCCAGTCACGTCACGTCCGGCTCAGACCGCAGGCGAGGAGCGCAGGTCGTCGATCTCCACGGTCGATTCGCCGGCGCCCGCCGCACGCTCGGCATCGAGCAGCGCCGCACCGCGCTCGATCCACGTGCGGCCGCGAATCCGCAGGGCCAGCAGGGCGGCCATCAGCATCACGTGGATGATGAAGCAGCTCCAGGCGCCGATCAGACCCCAGTAGCGGGTGGCCACGAACACCAGGGGCACGAAGACGCCCCACACGACGCCGATGTTCACCCACATCGTGTAGGTCGTGTCGCCGGCGCCGCGCAGCGCTCCCGAGAGGACGTTGAACTGCAGGTCGAAGACAAGGCAGACGACAGCGATCAGGAACAGCGGCCGGGCGTACGGCAGCACCTCCCCCAGTTCGGCCTGGCGCACGAACAAAGCCATCAGCCGATCCGGGAAGCCGATGTAGAGAACCGCCATCGCCGCCATGCCCGCGTAGCCCAGACGCAGCACCCTGCCGACGACGCGGCGCGCGTCCTGAAGCTGTTGCGCTCCCAGGCACTGGCCAACCAGGGTCGTGGAACCGGCGGCCAGCGCAACGGCCAGCATGTAGGAGACGGACCAGGCGTGAATCACGGCGTTCGTGGCAGCCATCTGGGAATCGCCCAGGCGAGCGATCAGGGCCGTGAAGACGCTGATGCCGCCAAGCTCCATGAACACCTGGATGCCGATCGGCACGCTGACTCGGAGCATCTTCCCCATCAGCGCCGATTCCGGCGGCCTGGGGATCGAGGCCCCGTAGTCGCGGCCCATCGACGTCAACAGCACTCCGCCAAGCAGGCCGAGCGCGACGACGAACTGCGCGATCACGGTGCCGACCGCGGCGCCGGCGGGCCCCAGTTCGGGGAACCCGTAGGCGCCGAAGATGAACAGGTAGTTCAGGCCGCAGTTCAGGGCAAGCTGCACCAGGCCGGCCCGCATCGGAATGTCGGTTCGGCCGAGACCGCGGTAGTAGTTCTCCGCCACCAGGAAGATCATCAACCCGATCGCCGCCGACATCCGGACCTGCGTGTAGTCCGCCGCGATCGCCTGCGCCTCCGGCGATGCCCGGGTCAGGCTGAACACCCAGGCCGACAGCGGCGACAACGCCAGCAGGGCCACGCCGGCGCCCACCGCCAGAAAGAGGCCCTGCCAGAACGCGACACCGACCCGATCACGCCGGCCGGCGCCGAAGAACTGCGCCACGAAGGTGTTCACGCCCTGAAGCAGCCCCACGAAGAAGCTCAGGCACCACCACGAGATGATCGCGCCCAGACCGACCCCGGCGAGCGCGACCACTCCCAGCCGGCCGACCATCATCGTGTCGATCACGCCCATCGCGGTATGCGTCATCTGGGTGACGACGACAGGCGCCGTGAGCGTGAGGATGCGACGAGAGGAGATGTCGATCTTCATGGCGGCGGATCAGACGGATGAGTCGAACAGGGCCTCGAACTCACCGGCCATCCGGGGTCCGGCCCCCTCGTCTTCGTGCTTGAAGAAGACGTAGGCCTCCCGCCAGGGTTGCAGCCGGATCTTCTCGGCCCAGGAAAGAAGCGCGGCTGCGTCGTAGTCCTGGCGGCGAAGCCGCAGATAGCCGAAGTCGGCGGTGGACACGACCGGGGCGTCGTGGCCGCCGCCGGCGTCGGCGATGCACAGCGCACAGCCGGCGTCCTCGAGCAATGCGTACACATCGTCGTCGAACCAGCTGGCATGGCGGAACTCGAAGGCAGCGCGCATCCCGCGGGGCAGTACCTCCAGGAAGCCCGCCAGCCGATCGACATCGCACCTGAGATAGGGCGGCAACTGAAAGAGAAAGGGACCGAGGCGCTCGCCAAGCACGTCGGAGGTGCGGAACAGGTAGTCGACCGAGTCGGAGGCGTCCCGCAGGCGCTGATGATGCGTGATCCGGCGCGAAGCCTTCAGCGCGAAACGGAAGCTCGCCGGGGCCGCATCGCGCCAGCGATCGAGCAGATCCGGCTTCGGCATGCGGTAGAACGTGTTGTTGATCTCCACCGCGCCGAGTCGGGAAGCATAGAAGGCGAGCATGTCCGACCGCCTGGTTCCGGGCGGGTAGAAGGGTCCCGTCCACGCCGGATAGGAAAACCCGCTGGTACCGGTGCGCACCCGCACTGTTCGCACCCGCACTGTTCGGTCGGTCTCGCGTCGGGCGGGCGGCTGCCAGAGCTAGACGTTGTCGTCCAGGAACGGACGGAGCTTCTGCGCCCAATCCCGCTGCCGGAGCTTGCGCAGCGCCTTCGACTCGATCTGCCGGATGCGCTCCCGGGTCACGTTGAACGACTTGCCGACCTCCTCGAGGGTGTGCTCGGAGCCCTCCCCGACTCCGAAGCGCATCCGCAGCACGAGCTCTTCGCGAGGCGAGAGGGCGCGGAGCACGTTGCCGGTCTGCTCGCGCAGATTGGCCGCAATGACCTCGTCCACCGGCGACGGCGATTTCTTGTCCTCGATGAAGTCGCCGAGATGGGAGTCCTCTTCCTCGCCCACCGGCGTCTCCAGGGAAACCGGCGCCTGAGCGATCTTCATGATCTTGCGGACCTTGGAGGCGGTAAGGTCCATGTGCTCGCCGATCTCCTCCGCGGTCGGTTCGCGGCCCAGTTCCTGCACCAGGGACCGCGACGTGCGGGTGAGCTTGTTGATGTTCTCGATCATGTGGACCGGAATGCGGATCGTCCGCGACTGGTCGGCAATCGCCCGCGCGACGGCCTGGCGGATCCACCAGGTCGCGTAGGTCGAGAACTTGTAGCCGCGACGGTACTCGAACTTCTCCACCGCCTTCATCAGGCCGATGTTGCCCTCCTGGATCAGATCCAGGAACTGGAGGCCGCGGTTCGTGTACTTCTTGGCGATCGACACGACCAGGCGCAGGTTCGACATGATGAGCTGCTCCTTGGCGCGCTCACTCAGCACCTCGCCCCGCTTGACCTTCGCCACCAGCGCGCGCAGCTCGCCCTGGGTGATCGAGTAACGGGCCTCGAGCTTCCGCACCGCTTCGCGGTACTTCTGGATGCGCCGCCGGTGCAGCGCCTTGAGCTCCTCGTTGCTTTCGCGCTCGAGGGCAACCTGGGCGCGGACGATGTCGCGCTCGCTGCGCCGGAAGCGGTTGTCGATCAGCTTGACCAGGTCGACCACCCGGTTGCGGTCCGGGCCGGTGAAGGCCAGTTCCACGATCAGCGAGGAGACCTTCTCCTCGAGCCGGTCGATGTCGCGGGCGATCTCCTGGTAGCGGTCGCCGCCCGGGCTGAAGCGCTTCTGCCGGCGCCGCGTGCCTTCGAGATGCTCTTCCAGCTCCTTCATCTTCTCGAACACGCCGACCCGCTTGGCGATGCGTTTCAGACCGTTCTCGTCGAGCAGCGACAGCGGATGTTCGATCTCCACCAACTGCGAGAGCGGCTTGGCGTTCTTGCGATCCGCCAGTTCGGTCAACGCCAGCAACCGGGTCATCAGATCGGGATTGCCGGCCATGGCCTGGAAGATCAACCACTCGCCGTCCTCGAGCGCCCGCGCGATCTCGACCTCGCCGTCACGGTCGAGCAGCGGCACGATGCTCATCTCGCGCAGGTACATCCGCACCGGGTCGCTCGTGTTCACCGGCTCGCTCGTTGTCGGTGTCGCCGGGTCGTCGTCCGCCTTGTCGATCTCGAGTGTCACCGCCTCGTCGAGATTGGCCACGTACCACTCCGGACGCCTGATGACGCCCACCCGGAGTTCCCGGATCCGGTCGTGGAGCTCGCGAATCTCGCCTTCGACGCCGACCATGTCGGCCGGCATCATGTCCTGGATCTCGTCGCCCAGCAGGTAGGTCTTCGCCTTGCCCAATTCCAGCAACTGACGGATCGAGGCGTACCTCGCCTCGACCGGTTTGCCTGCGTCCTTGACGGGAGCAACTGCCATGCTTCGTTCTCCGGAGGTTCGATTCGGCCGTCGACGGCCTGCGTTCCAGGCGGACCATCAGCCTGCAAACCGCCCCACCCGCCCGAGGCGCTTCTCGTGCGGATTGCGCTGCGCTTGCCGGCCGACTGCGCGCAAGTCTATCAGTGTGAAGACGATCAGCCGCCCTCTGGTGTTTCAGGTGTTTCACCCGGCTCTCCTTCGGAGGCGGGCCGCGCGTCCTCGCCAACATCGGAAGGCCCCGCACTTCTTCCCCTTTCTCGAAGGGCCTGGCGAATCAGATACTCGATCTGCCCATTCACGCTTCGGAGTTCCGACGCCGCCAGGCGCCGGACTCTCTCGTAGACGCGAACATCGAGACGCAGCAGGAACGCCTTGCGCGGAGCGGCCACCGATCAGCGTCCCGTGCCCGGCTCAGGGATAGAGAGTGCCGGCGTTCACGACCGGCTGAGTGTGCCGGTCGCTGCAGAGAACCGAGAGCAGATTGCCGACCATCGCCGCCTTGCGCTCGTCGTCGAGATGAACGACGTCCTTTTCGCTCAGCATGTTGAGCGCCTGCTCTACCATCCCGACCGCGCCGTCGACGATCTGGGCGCGCGCGGCAACCACGGCCGCCGCCTGCTGGCGCTGCAGCATGGCCGCGGCAATCTCGGCCGCATAGGCGAGATGACTGATCCGCGCTTCGATCACGTCCACGCCGGCTGTGGCCAGCCGCTCCTGCACTTCACCGCGCAGCCGCTCCGAGATCTCGGCCGTATGGTGCGAGAGCGAGATCTCTCCGTCCTCGTGCGCATCGTAGGGATAGCCGGTGGCCATGTTGCGCAGGGCCGCCTCGCTCTGCACCTGAACGTAGTCTTCGTAGTCGTCGACATTGAAGAGTGCCTCGGCGCTGTCCACCACGCGCCAGACCACGACCGCGCCGATCTCGATCGGGTTGCCGGCGTTGTCGTTGACCTTGAGCTTCCCGGTCTCGAAGTTCCTGGTGCGCACGGACACGCGGCGCTTGCTCAGAAACGGGTTGGCCCAACGCAGGCCGGTGCTGTAGACGCTGCCCCGGTAGGCGCCGAACAACTGCAGCACCCTCGCCTCGTTCGGTTGCACCATGAACAGTCCGAGCATCAGGAACACGACGACCGGCACGCACAGAGCGCCGGCGACGATTCCCGGTATGAAACCGGCGCGAGCCGAAAGGAAGATGACGAAGAACAGGCCCACGAAACCTGTCAGGAACAGACCCAGCATGCCCAGACCGGACCTGACCGAGAGCCGTCTCTCCTGATGCTCTACCATCCTGTTCTCCATCATGAGGACTCCTTCGTCGAATGCGGCTCCTTCCGGGAGCTGGCCTCGCCAGCGTTCGGCGTTGCCCGCTCAGCTCGTGGGAACCTCGGAAAGGCCGCGGGGCTGTTGATATACGGATGATATCGTCTCCATATCGGATTGCAACCATCTCCGCACAGCGCCAATGCCCGAATGACGACACCAGCGCCCGAATGACGACGCGAGCGAGGGTGTTGCGGTGACGGAACTCGAGTTAGGCAAGCGTCGCCTGCGGACCTTCTCGCCGTGACGGACAACCGACCTGCGCTCGCGCCGGACGCCGTCCTCGCGGTCGCTGCACGCTTCCGCCTCGACGGCGCACCGACCACAGCCCGGGAACTGCGGAGCGGACACATCAACGACTCCTGGGTCGTCGGGAGCCGCGCCAGGCAGCCAGGGCCGCGGGGGCAGCGAGGGCAGCGAGGACTCCTGCAACGAATCAACCGGCACGTGTTTGCCGAGCCGCACCGCCTGATGAACAACGTGGAGCGGATCACCCGACATCTCGCCCACCGACTCGGTCCGACGAGCCGACGGCGCCGGCTGACCCTGATCCCGACGAACGACGGCCGGACCTGGGTCGACATCAGGCACGCAGGCCCCGCCGCGGGATGCTGGCGGATGTACGAACTGATCGAAGACGTGAAGACCGAGACGAGGGCATCGTCGACCGATCAGGCCTTTCGGGCCGCGCAGGCTTTCGGGCACTTCCAGAGCATGCTCGCCGACCTGCCGCCGCCGCCCCTGTTCGAGACGATTCCCCGCTTTCACGACACGGTCAGCCGCTTCGAGGCTCTGGACCGTGTGCTGGGCGCCGAACCGGCCGACGCCGGAGCAGCGGAGCGGCGCGCGCAGGCCGGAGCCGAAATCCGGGCCGCCGCCGCGCATCGAGGTCTGGCCGACCGACTGGTCGAGGCCGCAGCGCGAGGGTTGCCCCGGCGCACCGTGCACAACGACTGCAAGATCAGCAACGTCCTCTTCGACCGGCAGAACGGCGAAGCGCTTTGCGTCGTCGACCTGGACACCGCGATGCCCGGTCTGGCCGCTTTCGATTTCGGCGACATGGCGCGCTCCATGGCTCATCGGGCCGACGAGGACGATCTCGATCCGGAGACCGTCGACGTCGACCTGGAACTGTTCGGCGCCCTGGCGTCCGGCTATCTCGACGGCGCCCGTTTCCTGACCCCCGAAGAGCGCCGCAGCCTCGTCGACGGCGCCCTGGTGCTGACTCTCGAACAGGCGGTCAGGTTCCTCGCCGACCACCTGCAGGGCGACATCTACTTCCGCGTCGAGCGTCCGGGGCAGAACCTGGATCGCGCCCGGGTGCAGTTCGCACTGCTCGATTCGCTCATCGACCGCAGCCTCGACCTGCAGCGGATCGTCGGCCGCCCGACCACGCCGTAGTAGAGTGGCCGCCTCGCAACCCTCTCGGCCCTTGGCGAGCTCGCGCTGCACTCGAACATTCACGCATTCCGTCCGGCATCGTTGCTCCTCGGTCGCACATGCCCCGACATGCTTCCTCGCAGCGCCTCTGCCGGACGGGCGCCTGACCGCTCTTGATGCGGCACGGACTTGCGCCGCGAGCTGCTGTCCGAACGAACTGGAACCGCAACGAACGGCGATGCGCACGCCGCACGTCCTCGAAAGGAGAACAAATGAAGCAGCCCACTCTCGCTCTCGCGGCGGCAGCGCTTCTCGGGCTGGCGGCAGTGCCGGCGGCCGCGGGGTCGATGGACGTCGATCTCGAGGCGTCCGACGGCACGATGCTCAAGGCGACCTACATGTCACCCGGCAAGCCGGGGCCGGCGATGCTGCTGATCCACCAGTGCAACATGGATCGGAAGTCCTGGTCCGGGATCGCGTCGCAGCTGGTTGACGCAGGCGTCCACGTGCTGACGATGGACCTGCGCGGCTTCGGCGAGAGCGGCGGCGCCGGCATTCGCGAGGCTGGCGGGTTCCCGCCGTTCCTGCAGACGGCGTCAGGCGACGTCGATATGGCTTTCGACTACCTGAGCAGGCAGGACGGCGTCGACACAGGCCGGATGGGCGCCGGCGGCGCCAGTTGCGGAGCGATGCTGACCGCCGATCTGGCCGCTCGCCGCCCGGTGAAGGCGTTGATGCTGCTGTCCGGCCCGCCGAGCGAGGCAGCCGTGGCGAACATGGCCGTGAAGTCGGACCTGGCCGTCTTCGCCGCGGCCGCGACCGGCGACATGATCACGGCCGGCGTCGACAAGCAGCTCAAGGGCGCCGTCGACGGCTCGAAGCACCCGAACTCGACCGCCAGGATCTACGACGGCCCGGAGCACGGCCTGCCGATGTTCGCGAAGAACGCGGACCTGGAACCGGCGCTGGTTTCCTGGCTGAAGACGGAGCTGGTCGGGAAACAGGGACGGCAATAAACGGGATCCCTCAGCAGCCGGCCAGCTGCTCCGCCGACGAACCGCTCGGCGTGATCTGGCCGAGCTGTCCGCGTTCGGGGGATGCCTTCCGCGTGATACCCTTCCGCTCATGCGCACCACGACGATCCTTGCCGGCGCGGCCCTGGTCTGCGCCACCGCATCCTCGGCTTCCGCCGCGAACATTCCCGCCTCGGCAGAGGAGGTTCGGCCGCTGCTGGTCGGCAGCGCCGTACCGGACTTGCGACTTCCCGCCGCCGACGGCGACGACGTCGATCTCCTGGTCGAGGCACAGGCCAGGCCGACGATCCTGATCTTCTACCGTGGCGGCTGGTGACCGTACTGCAACACGCAACTGGGTCAGTTGCAGGAGATAGAGCAGGATCTGATCGATCTCGGCTATCAGCTGTTCGCCGTCTCGCCGGACGTCGTGAAAGAACTGCAGGCGACAGTCGACAGGAACGGGCTGAATTACCGGCTGCTCTCGGACCGCGGCATGAAGGCAGCGCAGGCGTTCGGGGTCGCCTTCCGGGACGAGCAGATGGTCCGGACCTACCGGGAGTCCTATGGTCTCGACCTGGAAGAGTACGCTGGCGACGATCACCGCATGCTGCCGGTGCCCGCCGTGTTCGTGCTCGACACGGATGGCCGCATCGCCTTCCACTACGTGAACCCGGACTACAGGGTCCGTGTCCCGGAGACCGTTCTGCTCGAAGCCGCCAGGGCGGCAATCCAGTAGGCAACCGGGCGGAGCGGAGCCGGGCGCGGGCCTGAATCGGGAGCAGTGGACTCGAACCGGCAGGCGCTGGCGCGCAACGATCCGGCCGTCTGGGCGGCGATCATCGGCGAGGAGGACCGGGAACGGCGCGGCGTCGAGCTGATCCCGTCCGAGAACTACACGTACCCCGAGGTGTTCGCGGCGAACGGCTCGGTGCTGACGAACAAGTACGCGGAGGGCTACCCCGGCCGCCGCTACTACGGCGGGCAGGAGTTCACCGACGCAGTGGAGCGGCTGGCGATCGAGCGCGCATGCCGGCTGTTCCGCTCGGAGCACGCCAACGTGCAGGCGCTGTCCGGCTCGCCGATGAACCAGGCGGTCTACTTCGCGTTTCTCGACCCCGGCGACACGGTGCTGGCGATGGATCTGTCGCACGGCGGCCATCTGACCCATGGCGCGCCGGTATCCCACATGGGGCGGGTGTTCCGCTTCATCCGCTACAGGACCGATCCCGACAACGCCGGCGCGATCGACTTCGACGCCCTGCTGACGCAGGCGCGCGAGCACCGGCCGAAGATGATCCTCTGCGGCTACTCGTCCTATCCGCGGGACTACGACTATCGGGAGTTCAAGCGCATCGCCGACGACGTCGGCGCGCTCACCATGGCCGACGTGTCCCACATCGGCGGCCTGATCGCTGGCAACGCGATGTCCAACCCGATGGACCACGGCTTCGACGTGATGACGACCACCGGTCACAAGACCCTGCGCGGGCCGCGAAGCGGTCTGATCCTGTGCCGCGCCGAGCACCGCCGGAAGATCGACAAGGCGGTGTTTCCGGGCCTCCAGGGCGGGCCCCACATGAACGCCGTGGCCGCGCTCGCCATCACCCTCGGCAAGGCGCTCGATCCCGAGTTCGCGGTCTACGCCCGACAGGTGTTGATCAACGCCAGGGCGATGGCCGAGGAACTGATGAACCGGGGCGCGGAACTCGTGACCGGCGGCACCGACAACCACATGATGGTACTCGATACGCAGGAGAGCTTCGGTATCGACGGCCGGGTGGCCGAGGAGACCCTCGACAAGGTGTCGATCACGGTCAACAAGCAACTCATCCCCGACGACCCCCGGCCCCCGCTCCGCCCGAGCGGCATCCGGCTCGGCAGTCCGGCGGCGACGACGCGCGGCATGGAAGAGGCCGAAATGAAGCTCCTTGCCGAGTGGATCGTGGACGCCTTGCGACGGCACGGCGACGACGAACGGCTGGACGCCATGCGGCAGGACATCGAGCGGTTCTGCCTGCGCTTTCCGGTGCCCGGCATTTCCGGCGCCTCCTGACGACGGCCGCAGATCGCGAACGACCACACGTGTCACAAGGCGAGAGAGCCGGGACAAGACTGAAACACGGCCAGACAAGGAAAGACCACATGCCCACCGAATCCGGCCACGAGTCCGGCTACAAAGCCATCCGCCACGACGTCCAGGACGGCGTGCTCACGCTGACGCTCAACCGTCCCGAACGGCTCAACGCGTTCAACGGTCGGATGATGACCGAGATCATGGACGCCCTGGAACGTGCCGACGCCGACGATTCGGTCCGCGCCGTGATCGTCACCGGTGCGGGGCGCGGCTTCTGCGCCGGCGCCGACCTCTCGTCCGGTGGCAACACGTTCTCGCGCCCGGAAGCGGACGAGGACAGCTACCGTGACGGCGGCGGCGTCCTGTCGCTTGCGATCTGCAACGTCCGCAAGCCGATCATCGCCGCGATCAACGGCCCCGCGGTCGGCGTCGGAATCACGATGACCCTGCCGATGGACATTCGCCTCGCCTCGACCGAAGCGAAGATGGGCTTCGTCTTCGTCCGTCGAGGGATGGTGCCCGAAGCCTGCAGCAGCTACTTCCTGCCCCGTCTGGTCGGCATGGGCCGGGCGTCGGAATGGGCGCTGACCGGCCGGGTCTTCCCGGCCTCGGAGGCGCTCGAGGCGGGCCTCGTCAGCCGCGTCCTGCCGCCCGACGAACTGCTTCCCGCGGCGCGCGAGCTGGCAACTGAGATCGCCGCCAACACGTCGCCGGTGTCCGTCGCCATCACCCGGCACATGCTGTGGAAGGGCCTCGACGCCGAATCGCCGATGGCGGCGCACCGGATCGAGTCGAAGGGCATCTACTCGCGCGGCAGGAGCGACGATGCGAGGGAAGGCGTGACGTCCTTCCTCGAGAAGCGGCCCGCCGAGTTCCCGATGAAGGTGAGCTCCGACATGCCGCCCTGGTTCCCCTGGTGGGAGGACGAGACGTTCTGAACGGCACTCCGAACAGCACTCCGAACAGCGCAGCCCGGCATTGAGCAGCGAGGCCAGCGTTGCGGCGCCCGCCCCGCGTCGCGGGGCGGTGGCGGCGTGGTGCCTCTACGACTGGGCCAACTCCGCCTTCACCACCCTGGTGGTCACCTTCGTCTACGCCACCTACTTCTCTCAGACCTTCGCCCAGGACGCGGACCGCGGCACTGCCCTGTGGTCGCGCGGGATCACCGTCAGTTCCCTGATCATCGCCCTGATCTCACCGGTGCTGGGAGCGATGGCCGACCGCTCGGGGCTCCGCCGGCGCTTCCTTGCCGCCGCCACCCTGGTCTCGGTCGGGGCTGTCGCCTGGCTGACCTTCATCGTCCCGGGAAGCGGCAACGCCGTTCTGGCGGCGCTTGCGCTGTTCGTGATCGCGAACGTCGGTTTCGAGGTCGGCATCGTCTTCTACAACTCCTTCCTGCCCCGCTTGTCGACGCCCCGAACGATCGGACGGATCTCCGGCTACGCCTGGGCGCTCGGCTACGCGGGCGGGCTCGTCTGCCTCGTGGTCGCGCTGCTGGGGCTGGTCGGCCTGGGCGACAGCGCACCCTGGCTGCCGCTCAGCACGGAAGCGGGCTTCAACGTCCGCGCCTCGAACCTCCTCGTCGCCGTCTGGTTCCTGCTCTTCAGCCTGCCGGCGCTCATCCTGCTGCGCGACGAAGTCGCGGAAGGCGGCGGCGCAGCCACCAGCGGCATCGTCGCTTCCGTTCGCGGCGCCTTCGGAGACCTGGGCCGCACCCTGACCCGGATCGGCGAATTCCAGGACGTCGTCCGCTTCCTCGTTGCGCGCCTGATCTACAACGACGGCCTGATCACCGTGTTCGCCTTCGGCGGCGTCTACGCCGCAGGCACCTTCGGAATGGACACGGCGGAAGTGATCGTCTTCGGCATCGGCCTCAACGTCGCAGCCGGACTGGGCGCGTTCCTGTTCGGGTTCGTCGACGACCGTGTGGGAGGGCGCACCACCGTGCTTGTCAGCCTGGTCGGGCTGTTCGTCTGCTCCCTGGTCGCGGTCGCGGCGCCGAACAGGACTTGGTTCTGGGCCGCGGCACTGGTGATGGGCCTGTTCATGGGTCCCAACCAGTCGGCGAGCCGGTCGCTGATGGGGCGCTTCGCACCGAAGCGCTACAAGTCCGAGTTCTTCGGCTTCTTCGCGTTCTCCGGCAAGGCGACCGCGTTTCTCGGGCCGATGCTTCTGGGACTCGTCACCGCCGGGTACGGGCAGCGCGCCGGCGTCGGCGTCGTGCTGGTGTTCTTCCTGGTCGGCGGTCTGCTGATGCTCCGGGTCGACGAGCAGCGGGGCATCGAACGAGCGGCAGGCAGCGCGTAGTAGCGTACTCGCCTGAATCCACCATCCCGAGACAGGGACAGCCCGTGGAAGAGCCTGCAGACCTGTAGAAGAGATCCTGTAGAAAGACCGGGGAGCGATGGAGGCAGTCAACACCTGGTGGGGGTCACTCGACGGGGCGTACCGCGTCTTCTACGCGCTCGGCATCATCTCGGCCCTTGCCCTCCTGATTCAGGTCGTTCTCTCCGTCTTCGGGCTCGACGATCTGTTCGACGCCGCGGACGGCGATGGCACGTCCCTGCTCTCGATGCGCACCGTGAGCGGTTTCCTGGCCGGGTTCGGCTGGACCGGCGTCATGATGATCCGGGCCGGTTACTCCACCCTGGCGGCGTCTATCGGCGGAACCGTCGTCGGCCTCCTCTTTGCCGGCATCCTGTTCATGGTCATGCGCGTGCTGATGGGCCTTCAACACAGCGGCACCGTGGACTACCGGAACGCGGTCGGCGTCGCCGGCAAGGTCTATGCGCCGATCGGCGCCGGGCTCAGGAAGCCCGGCCAGGTCGAAGTCCTGGTCCAGGGGCGGCTGCGCACGGTCGCCGCGATGACGCGGCACGACCGGGACCTGCCCACCCTGACCCGCGTCCGCGTGGTCGACATTCTCGATCCAAACACTCTGCTCGTCGCCCCGCTCGACGCGGAAGTCGACGAGCCGACCGAAACCAGTTAGCGAAAAGCAGCAAGCAGTCAGGAGAACCAGACCGTGGGCAATATCTTCATCATCCTGTCCGCCTTGGCGGCAGTCCTCATCCTCATCTTCTCGCTCTCGAGCCGCTACCGGCGTTGCCCGTCCGACCGCATCCTCGTGGTCTACGGAAAGATCGGCGGCGTCGGTTCGGCGAAGTGCTACCACGGCGGCGCCGCCTTCATCGTTCCGATCCTGCAGGCGCACCAGTTCCTGGATCTCGAACCGATGACGATGGACATCAATCTGACCGGAGCGCTCTCGAAGCAGAACATCCGCGTCAACTGCCCGTCGACGTTCACCGTCGGCATCTCCACCGAGTCCGGCGTGATGGAGAACGCCGCCGAGCGCCTGCTCGGCATGCAGATGGACCGCGTCTCCGCGCTCGCACGCGACATCATCTTCGGTCAGATGCGGGTCGTCCTGGCGACGATGCCGATCGAGGAGATCAACGCCGACCGCGACAAGCTGATCGAGAACATCTCGAACGGCGTCGAAGTCGAGCTCAAGAAGGTCGGCCTGCGGCTGATCAACGTGAACATCCAGGACATCACGGACGAGTCGGGCTACATCGACGCCCTGGGCAAGGAAGCCGCGGCGCGGGCGATCAACGAGGCGAAGGTCAAGGTCGCCGAACAGGAGCGCGACGGCGAGGTCGGCGCCGCCGCTGCCGAACGCGACCGGCGCATCCAGGTGGCCGAAGCCAAGGCGACGGCCCAGGAGGGCGAGAACGAATCCGCGGTGCGAGTGGCGCAGTCCGATTCTCAGAGGAGAAAGGAAGAGGCCGAGGCGGAACGCGACGCATCCGCAGCCGAGAAGGTCAAGGCCGCCCAGGCGCTGCAGGAAGCCTATGCCGCCCAGGAAGAATCCGAGGTCGCGCGCGCCAGCCGCGAGCAGGCCACCCAGCGGGCCGATGTGGTCGTCCCCGCCGAGATCAGGAAGGAAGAGATCGCCACCTTGGCGGAGGCCGAGGCCGAGCGCAACCGCCGCCTGAAGCGGGGCGAAGCGGACGGCATCCGGTCACTGACCGCGGCCGACGCCGATCGGATTCAGCGGCTCAAGGAAGCCGAGGCCGCCGGGATCGAGGCGGTGCTCAAGAAGAAGGCACAGGGATTCGACCAGATCGTCGAGGCGATCGGCGGCGCCGAGAACGCGGCGCTGCTGCTGGTCACCGAGCAGCTGCCGAAGCTGGTCGAGGAACAGGTCAAGGCAATCGGCAGCCTCACGATCGACAACGTGACCGTGTGGGACTCGGGGCGCGGCGAGAACGGAAAGACCGCCACGGCGGACTTCGTATCCGGCCTCGTCGGTTCCCTGCCGCCGCTGCACGAACTGACGAAGAACGTCGGCATCAAGCTGCCGGAGTACCTGGGCGCCCGTGAAGACGACGCCGAGGCCGAGACAGCCACGCCCGCGTCATCGACGGAGTGACCGAAGGCCGATCCCTTCCCTCGGGGCCCCGAGACCTCAGGGGCCCCGAGCCGCCCTCCCGACGCTGAGCCGCTGGTGCTGTCGCCGCTGGTGCTGTCAGGGCCGCTGCGACTGTCAGGTGACGTCGCGGAGCGTCAGGCCGCGGCTCTTCAGGTAGGGCAGCAGACCCTTCCTGTCGATCGTGCGCAGTGCGCGGGTCGAGAGCTTCAGCTTGACGGTCCGCTTCAACTCGGGGACGTACAGCCGCTTGGTCTGGATGTTCGGCCGCTGCCACCTGTTCGTGACGTTGTGCGCGTGCGAGATGTTGTGGCCGCTGAGCGGCTTCTTGCCGGTGATCCGGCAGACTCTGGGCATGTCAGGACTCCATCGGCGCGACGCCCCCGCGACGTCCCCTGAAATGCGGACACCGCGACGGTCTGGTTGAACTTGGGAGCATAGCAGCCACCGGCCGTGCCGGACGACAGGCGTCAGTATGGGCGTCGCACCGCACGATGATCTCTCCGGTTGCCGCCCGGCACGCCGCACGGATTCCCAACCCGATGGTCTCATCGAGCGTCCTCGTCGAGTTGCCCGTGCGGTGGAGCAGCGGCCTTGCCGGGAGCTCGCCGCAGTCGGGGCACATCAGGAGGGCCTCGACCGCGCGGCCAGTCATCGTCGACGACATCACTCAGGAGTGCATCCGCAAAGGGAGTGCCGCCATCGCGGCGGCACCGGAGTTCCTGGGTGCGGCCGGCCGGCCCGACGTCGCGGCGTCGCGGGTTGTTCCGTCACCACCCCAGGCTTGGTCCGCTCAGGGAACAGCGGCTGCTCAAGGAACTGCGGCCACTGGAAGTTGCACGGTGGCGGTGCTACTCTGCGCCGTCGTCGCACCGCTGAACGCACTTCCCATGTGCCGGAGTGGCGGAATGGCAGACGCAGGGGACTCAAAATCCCCCGCCCTAGGTGGGCGTGTGGGTTCGACTCCCACCTCCGGCACCAATCTTCCGCTCTGCAACGTCCCCTGAAGGGGACTCCCGTGTCCCCTGCGCCCCGAGCGGACGGGCGGGGGCGACTCCCACCTCCGGCACCAGTCGGCTCCCAGCACCGCGTCCCCTGAAGGGGACTCCCGTGAATCCCCGCGCCCCGAGCGGACGGGTGGATTCGACTCCCGAACCCCGGCACCGCGCGGCCGCGGCCAGTGAACGTCAGCCGTCGGCGTCCGCGTCGTCCACAAGCTCGATGCCCTTCTGGTCGAGAAGCATGCCGATCGCCTTGAAGTAGGCCAGCAAGGCCCGCCGGTAGCTCGTGATCGCTTCGACCTCGCGGGTTCGCGCCGCCGTCAGATCTTCCTGGATCTCGAGCACCTGGAAGCTCGTCCAGAGTCCGTTCTCGTAGCGCTTCTGGGCGGCATCCAGGTTCTTCTCCGCCAGCTCGCGAGACACGCGCGCGGAGTCGATCTGCTTGCCGGCGGTCTCCACCCCCCGAGCAGCGGTACGCACCTCGGTGCGTATCGAGAGGACCAGGTCCTGGAGCTCCAGACGCCCCTGATCCAGTGCCAACTGGGCGATCCGGCTCTGTGCCTTCGCCGACCGGTTCTGGAGCGGCTTCGTGAGATTCAGGCCCACGTTCCATCCCTCGAAGATCTGTCCCAGAATGCCGCTGTAGAACTGGCCCAGAGTCGAAAAGTAATCGAGCGAATCGATCCGGACGTACTCCTCCGGGCACGGTGAGAACAGATCGGCGATGCTCGGCTCGCCCGGGCGCTCGCACGTCATCCGCTCGCCGCCGAGCGCGTTGCGTCCGTAGCTCACACTCAGGTCGAGGGCGGGCCGTCCCTGGTTCTTCAGGAACACCGAGTCGATCTCCAGAGACTCGATCCGAAGCTCCTGCCGGTCGATCTCGGCACGCCGATCGAGCGCCCAGGTCAGCGACGCCTCGAGGTCGATGAGGACGCGGGAGATCTCCGGCGACGTCGTCGGCACGATCTCCAGGTCCCAGAACGACGTCTCGTCCAGGTTGAGCAATCGCCTGAGTTCGTCTGCCGCGTCCTGGATCTGGGCCTGGACGCGGATGATCTCTTCCTCGCGGGTGGCGATGCCGGCTTCGCTCTGCACGAGTTCGAGCGGCGCCAGCGTACCCACCTCGATCTGGATCCGGTTCATCTCGTGGAGTTCTTCCGCCAGAGCCAGACTCTCCTCGGCCACCTTGAGCTGCTCCAGTCCTTCCACCAGGGCCCAGTAGCCGTTGGCCACCGTCTGCACCGTGTCGACAACCTGGACCTCCAGGTCGTCCAGGCTGATGCTGCTGTCGATCCGCGCCACCGCCAGATTCCGCTCGGTGATCCTCTTGCCGCGGTTCCTGAGCAGGGGTTGGTTGAACGCGACCGTCAGGCTGGAGCGCAGGCTGGGGTTGATGTCCGAGAAACGGGAGTTCGAGGTGAAACGGTTGTTGTCGAAGTTGAGCGAGAAATCGCCGCCCGACGAGATCGGCTGCCGCAATTCGACGTTCGCGTTGATCGTCTCGTTCTCCGTCACCAGCGCTCCGTCAAGTTGCGAGGCCGACGGCCGGCTGTCGCTGTTCACGTTGCTGTTGACCGCGAGAACCAGATCGTAGATCCCGTACTCCTGCCGGATCCGGAACAGCGACTGCGACCGCTGGTAGCGCTGCACCATCAGACCCAGGTTGTTCTGCAGGGCGATCGCGATGGCTTCGTCCAGTTCCAGGCTGAGTTGGCCGTCGGCGATGTCCAGGTCGGGTACGACCGGCTCGGTGATCCAGGTCGAGCCCACCTGCAGCTGGGCGCCCGCCGGCGGCGGCGACGACGCGGTCAGAACGGAAACGGCGCAGAGCGCGGCGATCACCACCGCGGGTCCTGAAACTCGCTGTACTGGGAACGGGTTCATCGTGGCAGATTCCTTCCTTCGACCGCGCTCCGGCCGGGACGGCCGACGCGCATCGCGTCTCCCTCTTTGACGCGAGAGGCGCGAGGTTGTTTCACCAGACCTGTTCCCGGCAGCATGGCCCCACAGCAGGTCGAGGGTCTGCAGCGCCCCGGCCACGGCCTGATCATGGCGCCGGCAACAGCGAAGATCCGCCATGCTACATTCGCGCCGCGATGAGCGCCCTGGACGGCCTTCCGAGTCCCCGACGCGGCAAGGTCCGCGATATCCACGACCTCGGCGACCGACTGCTCCTGGTGGCCAGCGACCGTGTGTCCGCCCACGACTTCGTCCTCTCGCCGGAGATTCCGGACAAGGGCAAGGTCCTCAACCAGCTGACCAACTTCTGGTTCGGTCGGCTCGAAGACACGATCCCGAATCACCTGATCGAGACCGACGCCAGGAACTACCCGGCCGACCTGCGGCGCCACGCCGACTACCTGCAGGGACGTTCGGCGCTCGTGCGCAAGGCAGAGGTGATCCCCTACGAGTGCGTGGCGCGCGGCCATCTTGCCGGCAGCGCCTTCAGGGAGTACCAGGAGACCGGCCGGGCCTGCGGCCACGACCTGCCGCCGGGCATGCGTCGGGCCGAGAAGCTCGACCGGCCCATCTTCACGCCGGCCACAAAGGCCGAAGAAGGCCACGACGAGAACATCGACTACGACACCCTCGTCCGGGGCGTCGGCGCCGAGCTGGCGTCGACGCTGCGCCGGATCACTCTCGAGCTCTTCACGCGCGGGCAGGAGCTTGCGGCTCGGCGGCGCCTGATCCTGGCGGACACGAAGTTCGAGTTCGGTCTTGTCGACGGCCGACTGCTGCTGATCGACGAGGTCCTGACGCCGGACTCGTCGCGCTACTGGGACGCGGCGGCCTGGACGCCCGGCGCCGAGCCGGTGTCCTTCGACAAGCAGCCGGTTCGGGACTGGGTGACCGGAACCGGCTGGGACAGGGTTTCTCCGCCGCCGGAACTGACGCCGCAGGTCGTGAGCGAGACCCGGGAGCGCTATCTCGACGCGTTCCGCCGCATCACCGGGCGCGACCCGGTCCTCTAGGTCCGGCTTCATCAGGCCGGTCTCTCGGCGCGGCAACCCGCGGCAGCCGGCGAGCCAAGCCGCACCACACTTCATAGACCGCGATACCGGACCGCGCGGCGAGCTCGGCGACACCGATCCGCTCGTCTTCCTGCTTGCCGAGCAGAACGCATTCGTCGCCCACCGCCACGTTCGGAACGTCGGTCACGTCCACGGTCAGCGAGTCCATGCTGACCTGACCGGCAATCGGGCAGCGAACGCCTCTCACCAGCACCTTGCCGGCGCCGAATCCGGTGCTGAAGCCGTCACCGTACCCGACCGGAACCAGCGCGATCGTCGCCCTGCGCGACGCCTTCCACGTGCGCCGGTAGCCGACGCCCGTGCCGGCCGTCACCTCCCGGAGATCGACCACGGGCGCCTTCACGCTCATCACCGGGCGCAACCGGGAAGCGGCCGAGGGATCGGCCGTCGACGCCAGATCGATCCCGTAGAGGGCGCCGCCCACACGCACGGCGCTCCAGTGGGCCGAGGGCCGTCCGAGCGCGCCGGACGAGTTCGCCAGATGAACCAGGACGCGGCGCCGCTCCTTCGGGTCGAGCTCCTCCACGGCGCCGGCAAACCGTCGCTCCTGCTCGCCCGTGAAGCGGCTCCCCGGCAGCTCGGATTCCGCCAGGTGGGACATCAGGCCCGTGAGTTCCAGATCGGGCGCGGCGCGCAGCTCGTGGAGCGTCGACGACCACTGGTCGAGCGGCACGCCGCAACGGCTCATTCCGGTGTCCAGCTCGATCACGACACCCAAGGGGACGCCGCGCGCGGACGATCGCCGCCGCCAGTCCGACCAGTCGGCGATCTGCTCCCGCCTCGTGAGCACCGGCGTCGCGGCCAGATGAACGGCGCCTTCGAGTTCCTCGATCGAGGCCGGGCCGCCGAGAAGCAGCAGAGCACCCCGGACGCCGGCGTTCCGCAGTTCCTCGGCCTCGCTCACACGGGCCACCGCCAACCCGGCCAGGCCCAGCCGTTCGAGCTCCAGAGCCACCGCCACCGCGCCGTGACCGTAGGCATCGGCCTTGACGACTCCGAACACTCCCACCCGACCAACGGCGCGGCGCACCACGCTCAGGTTGGCAGCCAGCGCGGCGAGGTCGATCTCGACCCGTGCACGAACCCCGGCCACGGGAACCCCTGCGGCCAGGGTCAGATCGGTCCCTCGGGCGGCGTGTGATGGCTGTCGTAGTTGCGGAACGTGGTCGTGTCTCCGAGAAAGACCAGCTGCACGGTCCCGGTCTCGCCGTTCCGGTGCTTGGCGATGATCAGATCGGCCAGTCCTTCCACGTCCGGGTTGTCAGGTTCGTACAGTTCCTCGCGGTAGACGAAGACGACGAGATCGGCGTCCTGCTCGATGTTGCCCGACTCCCGCAGATCCGCGAGCTGGGGTCGGTGATCCCTGGTCCGGCGCTCCGGCAATCGCGAGAGCTGGGAGAGGGCCACGACCGGCACCTCGAGCTCCTTGGCCAGTTGCTTGAGGCCGCGCGTGATCGCCCCGATCTCCAGGTTCCGGTTCTCGTACCTGCCTCCCGCGTTCATCAGCTGGAGATAGTCCACCACCAGCAGCGCCAGGCCATGCTGCGCCTTAAGCCGACGCGCCTTGGAGGCGACCTCGAGCAGCGTAGGGTTGGCGGCGTCGTCGATGAAGAGGCGCGAGTCGCGGCCGTTCTCCACTGCCTCGTGCAGGCGGCTCCAGTCGCGCGCGCCGAGTCGGCCGCCGCGCAGCCGGTTGAAGGGGATGTCGGTCGTCGAGCACAGCACCCGCATCGCGATCTCCCGCTCGCTCATCTCGAGCGAGAAGAAACCCGCCGTCTTCTGTTCCCGATGCGCGGCGTGGGCGGCGATGTTCAGGGCCAGGCTGGTCTTGCCCATGCCTGGCCGCCCGGCAACGATGACCAGGTTGCCCGGCTGGAGACCGTGGGTGATCCGGTCGAACTCCACGAAGCCCGTCGAAAGGCCCGGAAAGCCGTTCGTCGACTGCTGCTCCAACGCCTCGACGGTTTCGCGGTAGACCTCGCCGAGCGGCGCGAAGGTCCGCGTCACCGCCTCCTCGCTCAGTTCCATCACGGCCTGCTCGGCGCGGCCCAGAGCGTCTGCCGCCTCGAGCCCGCCGTCGAGCGCGGTCCTGTAGATCGTCGTGCAGGCATCGATCAGGCGCCTGCGCAGGGCACGCTCCTTGATGATCTCGACATAGGAATCGACCCGGCCGAGATCGGGAAGATCCACTTCCAGGGTGGCAAGGTACGCCACCCCCCCGGCGTCCTCCAACTGGCCCTGCTGCTCCAGCCGCGCCTGCACCGTCCGCAGGTCGATCGGGCTGTCCGCCTCCTGGAGTGTGAGCATCGCCTCGTACAGCAGGCGATTCCTCCTGACGTAGTAGTCGTGCGGCTTCAGGCGGACCGCCGTGGCCGCCAGGTGCCGATCGGCGTCGAGCAGAATCGCGGCCAGCACTGCACGCTCGGACTCCTCGCTGTGCGGCAGGCCGTGTGTTTCTTCGATCGGGGAACGCACGACGTTCAGACTAGGAGCTTGCGCCGCAGAACGCAACGAAGCGCCGCGGCTCGGAGCGCGCCGGCGAGAGTCCCGTCGACGTGCGAAGATGGAAGGGCGTCGACGGGTGGTCCTGGCAGCAGTCCCGGTCGCGCAGCCCCTGAACCATGTTGGCAAGACTCACGCCGGACGCCTTGCGCGGTGGGCCGCTGTCGAGGCTCGTCTGCGCGATCGTCAGCGCCTGGGTTCTGGCCGTCGGTCCCGTTCAGGGACAGGAAGCGGGCCGTGCTCCCGACCCCGGCCAGAAGCCGCAAGCTGCGGACGTAACCGCAGTGGACGCCAGTGACGACGGCAGCGAAGCGGCGGCAGAGAAGATCGACCCGTGCGCCTCGGAGTATCTGGAAGGCCGCTCCTGGCTCGACTGGCTCAACCTGCGCCTCCACCGGACGGCCTGCGAAACGGCCCTGTGGTTCGACCATCTGTTCGGCGACTACCGGCTGGACGAGGACGTCGAAGCGACGCATGGGCGGGCCCTCGTCGGCGTGATCTGGGACGAACAGCACGGCTTCGAAGACGACTTGCGCTTTCGCGCCCGTCTGCACTTCCCGAACATGGAACGCCGTCTCAACGCCTTCATCGGCCGCGACGATCGAGAAGACCTGCTCGAGGACGCCCAGCGCCGCGGCGCCGCCTCCCTGCCGACGATGTTCGACCCCGCCGACGACGAGTGGCTGGTGGGACTCGGCTACCGCCCGCTTTCTGGCGGCGGCAACGGGGATCTCGACTTCGATCTCGGCATGAACTTCGACTTTCCCGTCGAGCCCTTTGCCCGCGCGCGCTACAAGCACCGGACGTTCCTCTCGGACACGGACCTCGTGCGCTTCCGTCATTCCCTGTTCTGGGAGCGGGAGGACGGCTGGGGCCTGTCGACCCGCATCGACTACGAGCACGCCTTCGCGAACGGCTCGATGATGCGCTGGCGCGGCGCCGGCAAGGTGTCCGACATCACGCGGGGCGCCGACTGGTTCACCGAGTTGAGCTACTACCACCGCCTGGGCCGCCGCCGCGCCCTCGCCCACCAGGTCGGCGCCAACGGAGAAAGCGACGCGCCGATTCTCGTCGAGAACTACTTCGTCCGCATGATCTACCGCCAGCAGATCCTCCGCGAGTGGTTCTTCCTCGAGATAGGCCCGGGCATGGCCTGGCGGCGAGACGTGCGCGGCGAGCCCAGGGACTCGGTTCCGATCCTGCGTTTCGGCGTCGAGATGCTCTTCGGCGACTACCGCGGCCAGGGAACTGCCGCTCCTGTTCCCGGGCAGTAGCGAGGCGCTTCGCAGGCTCCGGGGCCGGCGCCGTCGGCGTGCAGCACCAGGACGCGACGGGCCGGCAGAAGCTAGAGTCGCGGGCCGGGAGAGCACGACCGGAAAGCGAGAAGCGGATGAGCGGAAACGGCGCCGGCAACGGCGAGAAGAACGGCGACGTGACGGTCGTGGTGGGCGGCGATCTGGTCGCGGAGGTGGAGTTTCACCGGCCGCCGAACAACTTCTTCGACCAGGATCTGATCGCCGCCCTCGCGGCGGCAATCGAGGAACTCGACGAACGGAACGACTGCCGTGCCGTGGTGCTCTGCTCCGAGGGCAAGCACTTCTGTGCGGGCGCCGATCTGAACGCGCCGAGAGCCGCGACCGGAGGGCCGGAGAGACATCTCTACGACGAGGCGGTGCGCCTGTTCGAGACCCGGACTCCGGTGGTCGCCGCCATTCAGGGCGCGGCCGTCGGCGGCGGTCTCGGGCTGGCCCTGATGCCCGACTTCCGCGTCGCCTGCCCGGAGGCCCGGTTCGCCGCCAACTTCGCTCGTCTGGGCATGATCCAGGGCTTCGGACTCACCGTGACCCTCCCCCGCCTGGTCGGCCTGCAGCGCGGGATGGACATGCTCTACACCGGTCGCCGCGTGAAGGGCGAAGAGGCACTCCGGATCGGTCTCTGCGACGAACTCGTTCCGCGGGACGACGTTCGGGCACGGGCGCGGGCGCTCGCCCGAGAGATCGCCGCCTCCGCGCCCCTGGCGGTGCGATCGATCCGTGAGACCCTTCGGGGCCAGCTCGCCGCCGAGATCCGCACCGCCACGGATCACGAGAAAGTCGAGCAGGACCGACTGCGGCAGACGGCGGATTTTGCCGAGGGCGTGCGGGCGATGACGGAGCGCCGGCTGCCGCGCTTCACCGGCGCCTGATCCGGACCCCGGATGCGGGGCCACGCCGCGGCCGGTCCGCCCCTGACAGCCCGCTGCCTGTTCGTCGGGTTCGTCAGGCCCCAGCCGCCGTGGCGACCAGGAACGTGACCCAAGCGCCGAGCCAGCCCAGCCCGGTCATGTAGACGAAGGTGAAGGCCGGCCACCGCCATTTCCCGGTTTCGCGGCGGATCACGACCATGGTCGACATGCACTGCATGGCGAACGCGAAATAGACGAGCAGGGCAAGCGCGGACGGACGCGACAGCAACGGTTCGCCGGAACGCTGGCCGACCCCGGCCAGCACGCTGCCAAGCCCCTCGTCTTCGTGGGCGTAGATCTGCGCCAATGTGGCGACCATGACCTCGCGCGCCGCCTGAGATGCGACCAAGCCGACGTTGAGCCGCCAGTCGAAGTCCATGGGCGCGAACACCGGCTCGATGAACCTGCCTATCGAGGCCGCGTAGCTGCCCTCCAGAATCGCCTGCTGGTTGGCCGCGGCGTCGAGTTCGGGGTCGGCGGCGCGGCGCGGCAGGTTGAGCAGGAACCAGAGCACGATGCTGACGCAGAGGATGATCGTGCCGGCGCGGCGCAGGAACATGCGCGCGCGGTCCCAGACCCCGAGCAGGACGTCACTGGGCCGCGGCAGGCGAAAGGGCGGCAGCTCGAGATGGAAGGGCAGCGAGGCGCCGCGTCTCAAGCCGCGCTGGAAGAGCGCGGCCGAAACCAGGGCGGCTGCGGTTCCCAGGAAGTAGAGGCCGCCCAGGGTCAGGCCCTGCCAGGTGAAGGGTCCGAACACGGGGTCGGCCGGTATGAACGCCGCGATCAGCAGCGTGTACACCGGAAGCCGGGCCGAGCAGGTGGCAAACGGCGCCACCAGGATCGTCGTCAGCCGATCACCTTGCGAGGGAATCGTCCGGGTCGCCATGATGCCGGGAACGGCGCACGCATACGAGGAAAGCAGGGCAAGGAAACAGCGGCCCTCGAGGCCGACCCAGCCCATCAGCCGGTCCACCACGAAGGCGGCTCGGGCCATGTAGCCGCATGCCTCGAGAAACAGGATCACGGTGAACAGGAGAACGATCTGGGGCAGGAAGACGATCACCGCCCCGACGCCCCGAATCACGCCGTCGGCGAGCAGACGCGTCCACAGCGCGTCCGGCAGAACGGTGAACAGCCAGTCGGCCAGGCCATCCATCAGCCCCGACAGCAGATCCATCGCGGGAGTGGCCCAGGTAAAGATCGCCTGGAAGAAGAGAGCGACGAACGTGAGAAAGATCACCGATCCGAACACCGGATGGAGCAGAAGCCGGTCGAGCCGCCGGGTCCGGTGGTCCGCCCGCGGCGCCTTGCGCCGGCAGTGCTCGAGAACCGCGCGCGTCCATTCGAACCTCTGCTCCGGCGTATCGGCCGCGGCGGCCTCCCGCAGCGCCGCGGACGGAGTCCAGTGTCGAGGGGCGGCCAGCAGGGCGCCGAGATCGTCGATGCCCAGGCCTCGGTTGCCGACCACTCCGAGTACCGGCACGCCGAGTTCGGCTTCCAGGGCGCTCACGTCCACCTCGCCATGCCGCGCCTTCAACTCGTCGATCATGGTCAGCGCGATACAGAGCGGCACGCCCAGGCCCGCGGCCTCCGCCGCCAGCGGCAGCGACCGCTCGATCGTCGTGGCATCCAGTACAACCACCACGCCATCCGGCGGCCGCTCGCCGAACTCGCCGCGCAAGACCCCTGCCGCGACCGCTTCGTCCTCCGACTGCGGCTCCAGGCTGTACGCGCCGGGGAGATCGATGAGGCGGATCGGTACCTTCGCAAACCGGGCGCGAAGGTCGCCTTCGCGGCGATCGACCGTCACTCCCGGGTAGTTCCCCGCCTTCGCCCGATGCCCCGTCAGCGCATTGAACAGCGTCGTCTTGCCGGAATTGGGCGCGCCAAGGATGACAATGCGCGCTGGCCGCCCGGATCGAGCCGCCCTGCCCAGCTGGACAAGCTCCGTCATCAGACGTCCGACCGGACGTGAATCCGACTCGCTTCGCTGCGCCGCAGGCTGAGAGTGGCGCCGCGGACTTCGTACAGCGCCGGATCGCCGAGCGGCGCCCGGCGCAGGAAACGCACCTCGGCTCCCCGGCAGAAACCGATCTCGCGCAGGCGCCAGCTGACCGGGCCGTTCCCTGCCACGCCCGCGATCTCGACCAGCCGGTCGTCGCCTGAATCCGCCAACTCGGCCAGTGTCCGGTTCATTTCGGACCGGTACAGTACCAGTTTCCCGGCACAGCGGCCAACACGCACAGCAGCCAGGAGGCGGCGCGTTCGCCGGAACGGCGGACGCGTCGCCGAGGCGGGCCGAAACGGCCGCCGGGGACCACCCCTCCGTCCCGGGCGGCATGCACGGCCGCTCGATCCAGCGCGACTTCAGACCCAGTGCAACAGCGGGATGATCGCGCGTCCCCAAAGGCGATGAGACGGCCCCTGGTCCGCCGTGTACCAGGGCGAGGGCTCCGTGATCTTCTCGAGCTTCTGATTCAGGGAGTTCAGACCCAGTGCGACTTCAGACCCAGTGCAGTTTCAGACATGGGCTGTGGTCTGCCGCAGAGGGTCTGCCGGAGGGGGTGTGCCGGAGGTGGGATTCGAACCCACATGCCCTTCGAGGGGCGGAGGATTTTAAGTCCCCTGCGTCTGCCGTTCCGCCACTCCGGCGTCCTCCGCTTCGGCAGAGCTTTCTGCGCAGCTCCTCGAGGGTCGGCAGACTCGAGGGCTGACAGAGCTCCTCGGAGCCTGCTCCTCGAAGGCTGGAAATCTGGAGGCGACGGCCGGATTCGAACCGGCGAATAAGGGTTTTGCAGACCCTCGCCTTACCACTTGGCCACGTCGCCCCTGAGGGAAGTTCGGCGGGGAGCTCGGCGCCATCCCGGCGGCAAGGCTCGCATGGAGCGGGAAACGGGATTCGAACCCGCGACCCCAACCTTGGCAAGGTTGTGCTCTACCACTGAGCTATTCCCGCGCCGGCACGAACCCGCCATGCAACCGGCAGGCTCTGAGTCTCGGAGAATACGGCTCACTCTCCGGCACTGTCAAGCCGGATGGGGCCGTTGCAGCCGCTCGGCCGCGGCCTTGCCGTGTTCGGTGCGAAACCGGCAGCCCCGCAAGAGGTCCCGGGAGAGCGCTCTCAGAGCCAGCTTCGCCTGCCCGCGTCGTCGACGGTGAAGGCGTCAGGATAGTGAGTGAATCGCCACTCCCCCTGCTCGGGCTGCCAGGTCGCCGCCACGACGTCGAAACGGCAGGGACCGAGCCGCAACGGGGTTCGGTCGGGGTCGCTGAGGTAGGCCTCCGCCGCCCGGACCAGGCGGCTTCGCTTGCGGCGGTCCACTGCCGCTGCCGCACCTCCGAAACGCGGGTCGAAGCGGGCCTTGACCTCGACAAAACAGAGCGTGTCGCCGTCCATCGTCACCAGGTCCAGCTCGCCCGACACCGTCTCGACGTTCCGCTCCACGATCCGGTGCCCTCTTGTCCGGAGCAGGTCTGCGGCGGCCTGCTCTGCCTCCGCACCGCTCAGCCGCGCTTCGCCTTCCACCTGACGCCTTCCACCTGACGCCTTCCACCTGACGGACGCTCGCGCCGTCTCGCTCAGGACCGCTTCCAGCGACTGCCGCCCGGGGTGTCCTCCACCACGACGCCCGCGGCAGCCAGTTCGTCCCGGATACGGTCCGCGGCGCCGAAGTCGCGGGCCGCTCTCGCCTCGCTCCTGGCCTCCACCAACCTCCCGATCTCGGCATCGTTCAAGCCCCCGGACGCCGCTCCCGGCCCGGAATCGGCAGCCGCTGCCCAGGCCCCGGCGTCCAGAACGGCCAGCACCTGATCGGCCCGCTCCAACGCGTGTTCCACGCGAGCCCTGGCGCCGACGGGCAGGCCCCGGTCGATGATGCCGTTCACGTCATGCACGAATCGGAACACGGCTCCGAGGGCGGCGGAGGTGTTCAGGTCGTCGGCCAGAGCAGCGGCGAAAGCTCCCTCGAATCCCGCCACGGCCGCCTCGAGCGCTGCGCGGTCAGCCGCCTGCTCGGGCTCATGAGCGAGCCGGAAACGCATGTCGTCGATCCGCTTGAGAGCCCTTCCCGCCTCCGCCACCCTGGCGAACGTGAAGTCGAGTTGCTGCCGGTAGTGGACCGAGGTCAGCAGATACCGGATCGAACGCGGCGCCAGGCCCCGGGCCTGAAGATCGCCAAGCGTGTGGCAGTTGCCCAGCGACTTGGACATCTTCTCGCCGTCGACGGTGAGGTGCTCCGAGTGAAGCCAGTACCGGGCCAGCGGACTGCCGTTCGCCGACTCGCTCTGGGCGATCTCGTTCTCGTGATGGGGAAACAGGTTGTCGACGCCTCCGCAGTGGATGTCGAACGTGGCGCCCAGATACTTCTGGCTCATCGCCGAGCATTCGATGTGCCAGCCCGGCCGACCGGGTCCCCAGGGCGACGCCCACTGCGGTTCGCCCTCCCTGGCGCCCTTCCAGAGCACGAAGTCTCGCGCGTCTTCCTTGCCGTACTCGTCGCTCTGCACGCGCTCCCCGCGCCGTACCTGCTCGAGGTCGATTCCCGAGAGCTTTCCGTAGTCGCCGTCGGCGGCGATGCGGAAGAACACCGAGTCGTCGGCCCGGTACGCATAGCTCAGCTCCAGCAACTGCTCGACCATGGCGATCATCTCGACGACGTGTTCCGTCGCCCTGGGATAGTGCTCGACACGCTCGACCCGGAGAACAGAGAGATCCTCGAAGAAGGAGGCCACGTGAGGCGCCGTGAAGTCACCGATGTCGACGCCCGCCTCGAGCGCCGCCGCGATGATCTTGTCCTCCACGTCGGTGAGGTTCATCGCCTGCGTCACCCGATACCCGAAGAACTTCAGCGCCCTCCGCAGCACGTCCTCGAACACGAACGTGCGCAGGTTGCCGATGTGGACCCGGTCATAGACGGTCGGCCCGCAGGTGTAGAGCCGAACATGACCGGGTTCGAGCGGCTCGAGTTCCTCCAACCGGCGCCCGAGAGAGTTGTAGAGCTTCACCGGTACCATCGGGCGACTCCAGACGACAGTGAACGGGTGCGCCGCGATCCAGCGCCGTACGCAGCCCATTCCGCGGACCCGTCATCGGGCGCGCGGAACGGCGGCGGCGACAGTAGCAGGAGCCCCGGACGGTCACCGACTGCTCGTCGAGCGAACGGCGAGAGAGACGGTCCACCGGCAGCCGCGACCCGACGTCTGGCGACAGCCGCGGAGAGCCTCAGAGAGCGACGTCGATCGTCGCCCCGGCCCAGTCCAGACCGATCCGGTCTCCGAAACTGTCGAAGGCCTCCTGCGAACTGAACCCGAAGGTCCCGCTGCCATTGGCAACCGCCGTGAACCGGACGACGGCGACCGTCCCGCTGCCGCTCAGACCATCCACGGCGCCCAGATGCGAGGCGCCCACGAGAAGACGACCCGACCCGGCCAGGTGGGACTCGAAGCCGGGAAACGCGCCGGCGACCGCCTCCTCATGGCGCAACAGGTTGCCGGGAAACAGGAGCTCGAAGCTCAGACCGTACAGATCGTCGACGCCGACTGCAACGATCTCCACCTCGAGCGAGGCCCCCGACACCGCACCGCGAAGCCCGATCGAGGCGTCCCCTGCCTGCTGCGGGACGAAGCTGACGCCCCGGGGCGTCGGAGGAACCGGTGCAACGGGGCTTCCTCCTCCACCGCCGCAGGCGAGCAGGCCCAGCGCCAGCACCAGGGCCGCCGGCTCTGGCAGCGCAAGACGCAACGACGCGGTTCCTGCCGAGCGCTCAGCGCCAGGCGCCGACGGCCGCCGGGTCGTCCGCTCGCAGCCGGCGCAGAAAACTCCTCGCCCGCTGTCTTCGCAACCCCCGCAGCCGATCGACGAAGAGCACGCCATCCAGGTGATCCAGTTCGTGCTGAATCACCCGCGCCTCGAGTTCCCCCGCCTCCATCTCGAAGGGAGAACCCTCCAGGTCGGAGGCCTCGATGCGAATCCTGGCCGGCCTTGTGACCTTCTCGGTGAAGTCCGGAATGGAGAGGCAGCCTTCCGTATCCGTATCCACGCCCTCGGCGTCGACGACGCGCGGGTTCACCAGGACCCGCACGCCGTCGGGGTCCACTCCGGCCGTCGCGTCGACCACGGCGACCCGTAGCTCGACGCCGATCTGGGGAGCGGCCAGGCCGACTCCGGGAGCCTCGTGCATGGTCTCGATCAAGTCCGTGACCAGGCGTCTCAGATCAGGCCCGAACTTCTCCACGGGCGCGCACTGCACCCGCAACACGGGGTCCGGGTAGATCCGGATCGGAAGAACGGACATGCTGTTACCGCGCGGCGCGGGGCCGGCGCCGATCATACGGGAAGCCGGGTCCGACATCTTCCGGCCCGTCCCCCGGGGTGGACACCGCCGTGACGTTCCCGCGACGGTCCATGCCCGGCAAACGCCCGAAGCCGCAGGGCTTGATCCACGCCCGTGCGCGAACCGTTTCCGTGCACACGTGACCGGAGGGCCACGAAGACATCGACGTGGCTTGCGGGCAGGCTGATCGAGGAGACATGCCTCAAGCAAGGCGTGGAAGCCGGAACGCTCACCCTGCACTCCGACCGAGGCTCACCGATGACCAGCCCGGGCACCGCGTAACTGCTCCGCCCGGCTGCGGATTCTCGAGGAGGCGTACCGTTGCACCGACCGCAGCGTCCGCTGCGCCCGGCGCGGGCGCACCGCCCCAACGCCGCTCCGGCCGCCCGGACTCCTGCCGGCAAGCCCGCCCGAAGCAAAGGTCCTGGAAGCCGAACGGTGCGCCGTCGAGCCGGAACCGCGGCTGAAGCACGCCGTCGGTATTCTGGCATGCGGATTGCTCAACTGTCGCAATGACGACAGCACGCGCCAACGACATCGGGCCCGGGGCCCGGCAGCCGACTCCTCAGGTGGTAGCGTGCAGACTCCGACTCCGTTGGAGAAAACGATGACGAGATCCATCCTCCCGCAGACCCTCCTGGTCGTCCTCGCGGCCAGCGCCGCGGCCGCAGCGCCGGCACGGCAGCCGGTGCAGCAGGAACCGCAACAACTCGAAGGCGTCTACAGCATCGTCGGCGCTCTGGAAGGCGGCGCGACTCTCTTCGCCGCCCGTTCCGGCGCGCAGAGCGAGCTCGAGATCCACCTGCCGATCCTGCGCGGCGACCGGATCTGGACGCGGCCCCACGGCCGTCTGGCCCTGCTGCTGTCCGATCGCTCGATCCTGGCGCTGGATCATGACAGCGAGGTCACCCTGACTCGGATCGCAGGCTCGCCGGACGGCGACGATGCGGACTCCCTCCTTGTCCTGCACCGAGGCCGCCTGGGTCTCGACGTGGCGCAGTATCCACCCGACTCGGAGCTGCCGGTCGTCGACACGACCAACGCCAGGGTGTACGCCCGGCAGGACGGCCGCTACCAGGTCCGGAGCGACGGCGACGCCTGGACCGAAGTCGCGGTTCTGGAAGGGTTCGCCGAGGTGGTCACGCAGCGGGGTTCGGTGATCGTTCGCGGCGGCGAAGCGCTCCTGGTCAGGGGCCTCGACGATCCCTGGATCGAGCTGCAGAGCGCAGCCGGCACCGCTGCCGCGGCGCTGGACCGATGGACGGAGGGGCACCGCGCCCGGCTCGCGGCCTACGCCGCCGTCGATTCCGGCAGCTACGGCGCCGCTCTGACCAGCCATGGCAGATGGGTGGACGTCGAGGACCGCCGCGCCTGGAAACCCGACGTCGAAGACGACTGGCAGCCCTACAGCCGTGGCCGCTGGACGCATACTCCCGCCGGACTGTACTGGGTCGCCCGGGATCCCTGGGGCCCGCTGACCTACCACTACGGCAACTGGAACCTGTACCCCGGCTACGGCTGGCTCTGGTTCCCGGGAGCGGTCTACTCGCCCAGCCACGTGTACTGGTACTGGGGGCCGTCCTACGTCGGCTGGATTCCCAGGGGCTACTACCAGCGCTACTACGGAGGGCTGGGCTTCGGCCTTCGCCGCGGTCTCTACGGATGGGCCGGCGGCTTCTGGGATCCGTTCAATTCGTGGATCTTCTGTCCAACCGGGTACCTGGGCTTCGGCCGCGGCTACGCGTACGGCCGTTCGCTGCGCCGCCGGCATTCGAAGCTCTCCCGCGGCATAATCACGACGGACACGATCGGAATCGACTACCGGAACTGGCGGAACCCGAATGCCGTGAAGGAGGTGTTTCTCTCGAAGCACCGCCGCGTCTCCGAAGGGGAGCTCCCCGACGTGACCGACTTTGTCGCCCGGCAAGCGGATCTGAATGAGTCCCTCCGGACCAGGCTCCGACGGTACGCCGACCAGGAGAACATCACGATCACCGGCGGTCCCGGCCGATCAGGTCTGGTCGGCGTCACCGGCGGGGGGTTGAAGGCAAGTCCCGCCGCTCGAACAACGGGCGTCGGCAAGGGTCCCGCGTCAGACGCCGCGGTTGATCGAGCCGCCGCCGGCCAGCTTCGGCGCCTGGGCGGCGGGGTCGGCGTCGCGACCCGTCCGCGGAAGGCGGATCCGGCGGCCAACGAGCCGAAGAGGCTTCCTGGCGCCGTGACTCCTGCACGACGAGCCGAAGAGCCTCGGCCCATGCGCGTCAGCGGCGGAGGCGTGAAGGCGCTCCCTGCACCGACAGCGTCAGTGGACGTCAGCGAGCCCGGAAGCGGCGGTGCGAAGGCGCCGACCCGAGTCGCGACGCCGCGGTCCACTCGAGACAGGATCGATCGCACCAGAAGGCCGACGCCCGGCCGACGCGTGCTCGACGCGATTCGCAGCCGCGAAGCGGCGGCGAGTCGGCCGCGCACGGCGGCTCCTGCACCCAGGTCGCCGGATCGCGTCAGCACATCCCGGCCGGCAGCACCCACCCGTACTCGCTCCGCAACGCCGCGAACGACCAGGCCCTCCTCGACGCCGCCGCGCACTCGATCCACACCGCCGCGAACGACCAGGCCCTCCTCGACGCCGCCACGCACTCGATCCACACCGCCGCCGCGAACGACCAGGTCCTCCTCGCCGACACCGCGCACACGCTCCGCACCGCCGCCGCGAACATCCAGGTCCTCCTCGCCGACACCGCGCACACGCTCCGCACCGCCGCCGCGAACGACCAGGTCCTCCTCGCCGACACCGCGCACACGCTCCACACCGCCCAGCCGCAGCGGACGCACACCTCCCCGCCTTCACTGAACCCCACGCGGGGGCGCGGCACTTCGAGGCCGCGCACGTGAGCTCGCGCCGCGACGCCAGCCGCCAGCCGTGCACCCGATGATTCGCGCCCGAACCGGTTCGTTGGCCGCGCGAAGCGCCTCTCCCGGAATCGCGGCGCTCTGCGGCGCCGGTCCCAGGTCTGGAATGCCTCTCCCATGAGGGCTTCTTCCTGACCATGCGCTGGGGCAACGCCTGGTCCGGTCTGCTTCGCGTTCTGTTCGTGATCTACTGTGTCGAAGCGGGCCTGTTCCTGGTCATCGCGCCCTGGAGGGAGTTCTGGGGCCTGCTGGTCAGCAGATCGGCGCTTTCGCAGGTACATCTGGGCGCCTTTCTCATGCTTCCCTGGGTTCGCGGTGCGGTCACCGGGTTCGGGCTGATTCACCTCGTCTGGGGCATCCACGACCTCGAGTGCATCCTGCTCCGCAGGCGTACGGGCAACCGCGAAGCAGCCATTCCGGCACCGAACCGAGCAGGATGAAACGGGCACGCGAGATCCCGAGTCTGATGGCCATCAGCGACCGGCGTCTTCATGGCGGCATCTCCGGTCTGAGGCGTTGGGCCGCCTCGCTTCCGGCTGGGGCCGCGATTCAGGTCCGCGAGAAGGACCTGGACTCCGAAGCACTCGCCGAGGTCGGCCGCATGCTGCGAAGCGCCGCCGGAATCCTCATCGTGAACGGCAGCGTGGAAGCGGCTGTCGCCTGCGGGGCCGACGGCGTACACCTGCGGTCGGACCAGCCGTGGTCCGAGGCCGCACCGTTCGTCCGCAGCAAGGGCCTGCTGCTCGGGGTGTCAACTCACAGCCAGCAGGAAGTCGCGGCCGCCGGCGACGCGGGTGTCGACTACGCGCTCTTCGGCCCCGTCTTCGCCTCACCCGAGAAGGTCCGATTCGGTGCGCCACAGGGTCTCGAACGACTGCAACGGGCAGCGCAGAGCGGCCTCCCGATCCTCGCGGTGGGCGGCGTCGATGCCGGCAATGCGGCTCTTCTGGCCGCTACCGGCGCACACGGCGTGGCCGCGATCCGGGCCTTCGCGGAACCCGGTGCAGCAGGAGATCTCGCAAGCGCATGGGCGCGCGCGACTGGTACGATCCCAGCCTCGTGAAATCCCGATTTCTCGTTCTGTCCGCATGCGTGCTGGCGCTCGACCAGTGGAGCAAGCTGTGGATAGAGGCCAGTCTCGAACACCGTGAACGCCTGCCTGTCATTCAGGGGTTCTTCGATCTGGTTCACGTCCGGAACACAGGCATCGCGTTCGGGCTGTTCCCGTCCGGCGGCGAGCTGGGCGGCACACTTCTGCTCGCGGCGCTCGGTCTTGCCGCGCTGATCGTCGTCTCCCTCTACTTCCGCAGCACATCCGAGGACGAGCCGCTTCTCCTGCTCGCCCTCGCTCTGGTACTCGGAGGGGCCGTGGGCAACCTGGTCGACCGGATTCTGCTGGGCGCCGTGACGGACTTCCTGGACGTGTACGTGGGCGCCCACCACTGGCCCGCCTTCAACGTGGCCGACAGCGCCGTCACGGTCGGGATCGTTCTGATGCTGGCGCACAGTTTCGCCCCCCGGTTCAGGCGGCGCTCGAGCGCGGCCGGTGCCGCCGCGGGTTGATCAGAGGTGAAATCGACTCGGGCGTCGGCGGCCGCGGTCGGCGAACGGATCGACCGCTACCTGGCGCGAGTTCTCGATCTGTCTCGAAGCCAGGTCCAGAATCTGCTCCGCGACGGCCGCGTGACCATGAACGGAACGCCGCTCAAGGCCTCCTACCGGCTGCGGGGCGAGGAGCGGCTCGATCTCCGCATTCCGCCGCCCCGGCCCACGACTCTGACGCCCGAAGCCGGGCCGCTCCGTCTGCTGCACCAGGACCGGCACCTGCTGGTGATCGACAAGCCGGCCGGTCTGATCGTTCATCCGGGTTCCGGCGTTCGCAGCGGCACTCTCGTGAACCGGCTCCTGCACCACTATCCCGAGATCGCAGGCGTCGGATCGACGGAGCGCCCCGGAATCGTCCACCGCCTGGACAAGGGCACCAGCGGCGCTCTCGCGGTCGCCCGCACGGATACGGCCTATCGAAGACTGAGCCGCGCCTTTGCCGAGCGAAAAGTCGGCAAGCTGTATCTCGCGGTCGTCTACGGCCGGCCGGAAGCCGCAACCGGAACGATCGAGCTCCCGATCGGCCGACACCCCGTCGTCCGTACCCGCATGGCCGTCGTCCCGGAGTCGCGGGGAGGCCGTCCCGCGAGAACCCGCTATCGCGTACTCGCGTCAGGACCGGGCGTCTCGCTCCTGTCGATCAAACTTCTTACCGGCAGAACTCACCAGATCCGCGTCCATTGCAAGGCGATCGGGCGTCCCCTGGTCGGCGATCCCACGTACGGCGAGAACCGCTGGCGCGGCCTGGCGCCGCCGCTGCGACGGCCGCTTCGAGAGTATCCACGCCCCGCGCTGCACGCCTGGAAACTGACGCTTCCCGCTCTCCCCGGCACGGCACCGACAAGCTGCACTGCGCCTGTTCCGCCGGACCTGAGGGAACTCTGCGCCGCCTGCCGTCTGGCCTCGAGCCAGCCCGCCGACGAGGCCGGCAAAGCTGCCGAAGCGGGACCCCGCACCAGACCTGACAGCCGACCTCCCCAAGCCTGACAGCCGACCTCCCAGCGGGAAAGCCTGCGCCTCAGCGCCCGGACGGCAATTCGGGCGCGATGGTCAGCGTCCCGCTCATCTCGATTCGGCCGTTGCAGATCCCGCCCTCGGCGATCGCTATCAGCGGTGCGGCCATGTTCCCCTCGATCGACCCGGAGGGCGCCAGCTCGATCTTCTCCGTTGCCCGAACGTTGCCCTTCACGTTACCGGAGATCTCGACCGTGAACGCGTTGACGTCGCCCAGGATCCGGCCGTGGCGACCAAGAACGAAACGCCCCTTGAGCTCGACGCAGCCGTCCAGCGCGCCGTCGATCAGAACCTCCGTTTCGCCGGAAATGCTGCCCTCGATGTGAGAGCCTGCCGCCACGTACGTGCGGGCCTGTGCAGTCGAAGTCGACCTCGCGTCAGCTGGAGGCTTCGGTCGTGCCGGCACCGGCAACTCATCGGATTCCTTCCTGAACAACGCCATCTGTCATTTCTCCCGGTACCCTGCGCAGCAGGACAGAAGCCGCCTGAACTCGCGGCTGGAGCGGGCAACGGGACTCGAACCCGCGACATCCAGCTTGGGAAGCTGGCACTCTACCAACTGAGTTATGCCCGCCAGGAGCTGCGCAGACTGTCAAGGTAACCCAGCCACTCGCAGCCGGTCAAGCACCCGACATGCTCCCCCTCGTCGCGCCTCGCCGGGCGGGACGCCTGAACGCTCTCGGTGCAACGCCGACTTCCACCACGGGCTGCCGAAGCTACCGACGGTCGCCCATCACGAGGCCGCCGAGACCTCCGAGCACCGAGCCTTCGCCCTTGCTCTTGCCTCCGCCCTGGGCCGCCGCCGCGAATACCCGACTCGCGAGGCGGCTGAAAGGGAGAGACTGAATCCAGACCTTGCCGGGTCCGGTCAGGCTGGCGAAGAACAGACCCTCGCCTCCGAACAGCGCCGTCCTGACCCCGCTGACCATCTGGATGTCGTAGTCGACCTGGTGCTCGAACGCCACCAGGCAGCCGGTATCGAGCCGCAGCGTCTCGCCGGCGGCCAGATCCCGCTCGACGACCGTGCCGCCGGCATGAACGAAGGCCAGGCCGTCTCCCTCCAGCTTCTGCAGGATGAAGCCCTCGCCGCCGAAGAGCCCGGCGCCCAGCTTGCGCTGGAACGCGATGCCGACCGACACCCCCTTGGCGGCGCACAGGAACGCGTCCTTCTGACACAGGATCCTGTTGCTGTGGGACCTCAGATCGAGGGGGACGATCCGGCCCGGATAGGGAGAGGCGAAGGCGACGTTCCGGCGCCCGCCGCCCGCGTTTCCGAACACCGTCATGAAGAGGGACTCGCCGGTCAGGACCCGCTTGCCGGCGGACAGCAGCTTGTCCATGAAGCCGCCGCCGCCGCGCTCGGAACCGTCACCGAAGATCGTGTTCATCTCGATGCCGGGATCCATGTACATGAACGAACCGGCCTCGGCGACGCACGCTTCACCAGGGTCCAGGGTGATCTCGACGAACTGCATCTCCTCGCCGACGATGACGTAGTCGATCTCGTCCGCGACGCTCCCGGGCGGCCTCGGGATCGAACTCCCGAAGGCGGACGCGAACTGCGGTTCGCTGACCACCGGGGTCCAGTTGCCCAGACCCTCCCGATACACGTGCGCGCCGCGAGGAACGGCGCCGGCGCGGATCTTCTCCACGACCTCATCGGCGTGGAAGGGGCCTTCCTGCTTGCCGGAGGCGGCCAGATACCAGATGCGATCACTCATTCGTCTCTACTCCGTGGGAGGCGGCGCCCGCGTTCGGAAGGACCGCCCATGGCAGGGCGTCCGGAATCGTAGCCCACGATGTGCACCTCGAACACCCAGGGCCAGTACTTCCCGGTCAGCAGGAAGGTCCCGGCGCCGGGCCGATAGGCGATCCCGTTCAGGACATTGGCCGCGCCCGCCTCTTCCTCCGTCAGCAGACCCGATGCGTCGACGACGGCGAACACCGAACCGGAGCCGAGCTCGATCACGGCGATCTCGTCGCTCCCGTAGAGATTCGCGAACAGGAGATCGCCGACCAGTTCGAGCTCGTTCAGGTCGGGGAGCGGCATGCCCTGCTTCGTCACGCGCAGCCGGCGCCGGACCTCGAACGTTCGAGGATCGCGCAGCGTCAGAACCGGCGTGCCGTCGCTCATGATCAGGGCGGAACCGTCGTACGCCAGGCCCCAACCCTCGCCGTCGTAGCGGATGCGGCGCTGCTCCCGCAGCGGATCCAGCGACCAGACCAGCGCCTCGCCCCGCCGCCATGTGAGCTGGACGAGCCGGCCTTCGGAACCCGGCACCAGGGCGATTCCCTCTCCGAACAGAGTCGGGTCCAGGTCCACCCGCGCCAGTTCCTCGCCGTCGCTCCAGCGCCACGCCCGCAGGCTGGAAGCGCCGTACGAGCCGGTGCTCTCGTAGACCACGCCTTCGCGCCAGAGCAGTCCCTGCGTATAGGCCTCGAGGTCGTGGGGACGGCGGTCCAGCACCTCGATCCGCCAGCGCTCGGGAGCTGCCGCCGGCTGCGCAACGGTCCCCTCCGTCACGATCCCGCTCGACATCCCGCTCGACTCGGCCGCGGTACACCCGGCGGCGGCAAGGAGCATGAGACTCAAGGCCAGACAGCAGCCGCGCATCCGGGTCACGCTACCAGTCGTACCCGATCCCGAGCGGATCAGGCTGATCTCCGGTGGTCGGTCCACGGTGAAAGCCGCCGAGCGCTGCTGCACCGTGACGCCCTCGGCAGCGCCGCGTCGGTCCGGCGATGCAGCCGCCTTGCAGCCACTGCAGCCACTTGACCGTTCTCCGCCGCGTTGGAAGAGTGGCGCGCGTCGTGAACGCATCCTTCCCGCGCCGGATCCTCCTGCTCGTCGCCGGTGCGGTGCTCGCGGCGGCCTGGTTCGCCTTCGCCCAGCCGGCCGCCGACTCTTCGCTGACGAGTCCGCGGCAGACGATGCGCGTCTTCCTCGAGGCGTTCGCCGCCGAAGACGGCCGGCCGAACCTCGATGCGGCCGCCGCCTGTCTCGACCTGGGCGATCTTCCCTTCCCGGTCCGCGCACGCCAGGGCCGGAACCTGGCCAACGAACTGAAGCACGTGATCGATCGGCTCGAGCTCGTGGACTTCGACTCCATCCCGGACGACGGCGGGCTTGAACAGTGGGTGTTCAGCGACGAACTGTCCGCACCCATAGTCCTGGCGCCGGACAGTGAAGGCCGCTGGCTCTTCAACCGGGCAACCGTCGCCGCGATCACCGCCCTGTTCCACGAAGTACGCGACCGCACGGTGGTCGAAGGCGTCGAGGAGGCGCCGGTCACGGCCACGATCTGGCTGCGCGACCGCGTTCCCGAGTCCTTCAGGCACGGCGGCTTCATCCTCTACCCGTGGCAATGGCTGGCCCTGCCGATCCTGCTCCTGTTCGGCCTCCTGATCGACCGGCTCGTCGTCTGGACCTTCTTCGGTCTGCTCGCGAAGCCGCTGAGCAGCCGCTACGAGAACCTCGACCTGCCCGGCGCGCGCCGCATCCTGCGACCAACCGGACTGCTGGGCATGGCCGCGGCCTGGTGGCTGGGCATCCAGTGGCTGGGCTTGCCTCCGCAGGTGGACGCCTGGCTCGACACGACCCTCCTCGTGCTCCTGCTGCTGGCGCTGGGACGAGCCGCCTTCGCCCAGATCGACCTGCTGGGGATGGCGCTGCGGGCCCGTGCCAGGAGGAGCGAGAACAGGTTCCAGGACCAGCTGGTTCCATTCGTCACCAAGACCCTGAAGCTGGCTGCCGGCATTCTCGGCGCGGTCTTCCTGATCGCCCGGCTGGGCGGAGACGTCACCGCGCTGCTCGCCGGCCTCGGATTGAGCGGACTGGCGGTGGCGCTGGCGGCACAGGACCTGCTGAAGAACCTCTTCGGCTCGATCACGGTGCTCCTCGACCGCCCCTTCCGGGTCGGCGACTGGATCAGGATCGGCGACGTGGAGGGCGTGGTCGAAGACGTCGGCTTCCGGAGTACCCGCGTCCGCACGTTCCACGCTTCCCTGATCACGCTGCCCAACGCCCGCCTGATCGACGTTTCGGTCGACAACTACGGCGCCAGACGGTTCCGCCGCTGGAGCACCCGCATCCGGATCACGTACGACACGCCGCCGGCCACCGTCGATGCGTTCTGCGAGGGCATCCGGCAGCTCGTCCGCGACAACGCGTCGATGCGGCAGGACGCGTTCGAGATCCACCTGAACGAGTTCGGCGCCCACGCGCTGGAGATCATGCTCTACGTGTTCTTCGTGGCGCCGGACTGGAGCACCGAGCTGCGCCTGCGACACGATCTGGCGCTCGACATCCTGCGTCTGGCAGACCGTCTGGGCGTCCGGATCGCCTTCCCGACCCGGACGATTCAGCTGGAACCGCCGCCGGAACCACCGCCTGGCGATTCCCCGCAAGGCTGAGCGCCCGGCAGCACGATTCGCACCGAGAGTCCTCCGCCGGCCCTCTTCGAGGCTTCGATCGTGCCGCCGTGTTCCTCCACGATGCGGCGCGCGATCGGCAGTCCCAGGCCCGTGCCGCCGCTCGAGGTCGAGAAGTAGGGCTCGAAGATGCGCTCGAGGTCGGTGTCCGAGACGCCCTGCCCCCGATCGTCCACGGTCACGGCGAGCGCGCCCTCGCCGCCCTCCCGCGCTACCGTGACGTGGACCTCGCCATCGCCCTCGCTCGCGCCGAGGGCGTTCTCGAGCAGGTTGCGGACCGCCCTCTGCACCAGGCGCCGATCGAAGGCGACCCGCGCTGCCGCCGCGTCCGGCAACGAGTGGAACACCACGTCCACTCCGGCCGGCGGAGGGTACCGGTAGCCATCCACGACTTCGCGAACCGCCGCAGCCAGATTTCCGGGCGCCAGCTGCGCGAGCGGAATCCTGCTGTAGGTCGAGAACTCTCCAGCCGTGTGCGCCAGTTCCTCGACCTGCATCAGGATGTTCTCGGTGCAGCGTTCGAAGATCTCGTCCAGCCGCTCCGGCGCATCGCGCCACACCTGCCGCAGATGCTCGGTCGAGAGGCGGATCGGGGTCAGCGGGTTCTTCACTTCGTGGGCGATCAGCCGCGCCATCTCGGCCCACGCCTCCAGTCGCTGCGCTTCCTCTTCCCTGGCCCGGTTCGAAGCGATCCGGGCCGCCATGCCGTCGATGGCGGCGGCGAGTGTCTTCAACTCCGTCTCCTGCGGCTCGAAGCCGAGCGAGGAGGATCCGCCGGCGATGCGTCCGGCGCCGTCGATCATCCGCATCAGCGGTCGTGTGAACCCCCGGGCGAGCCGGGCGCCGACGATGACCAGCAGCAGCACCAGCGCCGTCGTGACCACCAGGGCCTTCCGTCTCAGGGCGGCGAGTTCGCGGGTGGCCGCCTCCTGCTGCGCCAGCAGCGGCACCGAAACGAAGAGACCCGATTCTCCCGGACGCTGCTCCCCCAGAGACACCGGGGTGTACAGTTCGAGGTAGGACACGCCTCGGCCCGCGGTCTGGACCCGGGAAGCCGTCGGATGGCCGAGCAGAGCCAGCTTGCTGTACACGTTGCCGGGAATGCGCTTGGGCATCAGGCCGGCCGTGAACAGATCCGGCTTGCTCGACGCGTAGACGCCGCCCCGCCAGTACAGATTGACTTCGTGCCCGACGACTTCGGCGAGCCAGGCCAGAAGCTCGTCGTCCAACTCGGCGTCCATCGAGAATCCCGGCTCCAGGCCGAGGAGGAAGTCGGTCAGGACGTGCTCGAGCGAAACCAGGGCGGTGCGTGCCGCCACTTCCTGTTCGGCCCGAACCCGGGCGCCCAGATTGCGCAAGAGCAACCCGTTGAGCAGCGTCAGCGGCACGATCGCGATCAGGGCCAGCACGGCAGTGAGCCGCACGGAGTAGCGCCTGACATCGGGCAGAAGATCGGGCAGAAGGCTGCCCCGCAGTTTCGCTGCCGGCAGACTGATCACGAGGACGGCCAACGCCGCGGCGGACACGGCCAGCAGCAGGCGCACGGCCACCGTGGCGACCCGCCAGAGGCTCTCCGCCGCAGACTGCTCGGGCAACAGCGCAACAACCCAGAGTCCTTCGAGGCTGGTGGGGCTGAACCAGGCCAGGGCGGTTCCGGCCGGTGTCTCCACGCGCTGGACCCGGCCCGGATCCACGGCTTCCGAGGGCGGCGGCAACAGCCAGTCCTGCTGCCATCGCGACACGAGCGGCCGGCCGGCGCCGTCGACATACGCGAGGAGCGCCTTCCCCGGTGGACTCGAGCCGCTCCGCCAACGGCCCGGGCCGCCTCGCAGCAGGCGCAACTCGAGTTCGGCGCCGACTCCGGAGTTGACGTCGCTCCAGACGTCGAGTCGCGGGAACGCTTCCGCCCAGAAACGGACCGTCGCCCAGTCCCGTCCCGCCGAGACCACGGCGACCTCGCCTGACGCGCTGCGCTGCCGCTGCCAGACGGGCAGATCGCCGCGAGGCGAGCGCGCGCTGCCGACCGCCAGCTCCCCGGCCGCCGCCTCCACCGGCAGGCCGTAGGAGAACGTCGACGAAACCCCGTCCGCCCGCACGACGGCGAGAGCCGAGAACATCTCGGAAGCGGCAAGGGGCGACCGGCGCCAGAGTTCCAGCGCCAGATCCTGGTGATCGTCGAGTTCGTCCGGATCTCCCAGGGCCAGCTCCCTCACATCGGTCGCGCCGACGAACGAACGCGTCGACTCCGCCAGTGACGCAACGTCCTCGGGGTCCGGTGCATCGAGACCACGTCGAACACTCTCGGCAAGCAACGCCCGCGCGGCAGATGCGTGGGTGACCTCGGTCACGAGACCGACGGCCGCGGCCGCAGCCGTCGCCGTCAGGAGAAGGTGCGTCCAGTCGCGGCCGTCGGACCATCCCGAGGCCCACAGTGCACTGCCGACGAGCAGCATCCAGGCCGTCAGCAGCACCGCCCAGTGTCCGATAGGCCCCTCGAAGGAACCTCCCGGATCCGGCGGCGCCCCGGTCTCGGCCGACGCCTGGAGCTGCCAGCGATAGAGGCCGTAGCCCACTGCCGAAACGACTCCGGCCAGAACGAGCGCCGCAGCGGAGCGCCGGGGTCTCTTCGGCGCCCTGCTGCTCCAGCGGCGGAAGACCACGGCCAGCGCCAGGCCGACGCCCAGGCCCGCCGCCGCCAGACCGAGCGAGCCCGCGACTCCCCGCTGCCGTTCGGAGGCAGGCTCGAATCGCAACCTCAGCCAGGGGGCCGGAACGCCGTCCGGAGGAGCGAGTTCTCGTATGCCGATTGCTTCCAGGGCCGGCGCCAGGGGTTCCGCGGAGTGGTCCCGGACCGACCACCGGACCCCGTGGCGCCGCAGCTCGGCCGGTACGGGGATCGGCAGCGTGTCGGTCGGGAAGCTGTTGCCGACGATGAGGCGCCAACCGCCTTCGCCCGCGCTCAGGTCGACAGCCGCATACAGCGAGACGGCCGTGAAGCCGGCGGTCTGGTTGACGCCGCCCGGAAGCAGGCGATCCAGCGGCAGATCGTGCCTCAGCCCCGAACCGCCCCAGGCCTGCGCCAGGCCGTCGGAATCGACCAGCACCAGGGTACGGCCGCCAGCGCTACCGGCGCGGTCCAGTTCCTCGAACACGATCTGTCTGGCTTGCGCCGAGTCGAGCGGAACCGTCGCGGCTCGGCGAACGCCCTCGGCCGCTCCTTCAGCGTCCGCCAGCAGGTCCAGAAGCAGCTCCTGGTAGGCCGCTTCCATCGTGACAGTCTGCCCGTGCGTCGGAATCGGCGGGGCGTCGCTCCGCGGCCGCCACTCCACCGCCAACAGGATCGCAGCGAGGGCGAACAGGCCGAAGACCATCCGAAGCTCGGCTGTTTCCCTGCCGCGCTCCTCCGTGGAGACGGTCACGGATCAGCCGCTGCAGCCGCCGCGCACCGACCTGAGAATCCGGGCCGCGATCTGATCGGCCTCGCCGGTCGAGGTGTCGATCGTCTCGTAGCTTGCGTCGCGCCGCAGCGGCGAGACGCTGCGGCGGCTGTCCCGCTCGTCCCGGGCCCGAATCTGCAGCCTGAGACGCTCGCGTGCACCGGCATCCCGACCGCCCGACTGCTGCAGGCGTCGTTCCGCCCGGACCTCCAGTGGCGCGTCGAGAAAGAACTTGTGCCTCGTCTGCGGAAACACGACCGTGCCGATATCGCGACCCTCGACCACCGCGCCTTCCCTGGCGGCAAACTCCCGCTGCCTTGCGACCAGCCACGAGCGTACCCGGGGATGCATGGCGACCCGTGACGTCGCCGCGTCGACCCGGGGGGTGCGAAGCAACGCTCCGGGAGCGAAGCCGTCGACGACCACTTCCGCTTCCGCGTCCCGGATGCACAACTCGAGCCGGAGCGTGCCGATCAACTCCTCCATGGCCGCCTCATCGGCCGGGTCCCGGCCGTCCTTGAGCGCCTTCCACGCCACCGCTCGGTACATGGCGCCCGTGTCGAGCCAGGGAACGCCCAGTTCCGCAGCGACCCGACGAGCCACCGTGCTCTTGCCGACACCGGCCGGGCCGTCGATGGCGACGATCGTCACCGCCGCCGCCGTCTTCGCCGTCCCCGCGGGCGGCCGCCGGAACGCGCTCCCGGGGCAGGCCGCGAGCCGGCGCGCAGGGTCGCCACTTCGCCGGCCGAGAGTTCGCGCCAGTTCCCGGATCGCAGATGAGCATCCTCGAGCCGGCCGATCGCCACCCGGCGCAGCCGCTGAACCGGATGTCCGACACGGAAGAACATCTCCCGGATCTGCCGCGTCCTTCCTTCCCGAAGTTCCATCTCCCACCAGCTCGCCGACCGCGGGCTCCGGGCGCCCCGGCGGGTTCGTACCTGGCGCGGCCTCACTGGCGCCGTTCGCCGGCCGGCGATGAACATGCCCCGTCCGAGCCGCTGGATCGCCTCCCGGCCGGGATATCCCCGGACCTTGACCAGGTAGCGCTTGGAGCAACCGAAGCGGGGATGGGTCAGGCGGTTGGCAAGATCGCCGTCGTCAGTGAAGAGAAGCAGGCCCTCGGTGCGGTAGTCCAGCCGTCCGACGGGCTTGAGCCGTCCGCGCCACTTCTCCGGGAGAAGGTCCATGACCGTGGGGCGCCCCTGCGGGTCACTGCGGGTCGTGACATGACCGGCCGGCTTGTTGAGCAGAACGTAGAGCGGCGCGGCGGCCAGCGGGACAGGCTCGCCATCGACCCGCACCGTCTCCGTTCCCCTTCCCCGCTGCTCTGCACGGTCGCCGAGCACCGCGACCCGGCCGCCGATCGTGACGCGGCCGGCCCGGATCAACTCCTCCGCCGCCCGGCGCGAGGCGATGCCGGCGCGCGAGAGGATCTTCTGCAGCCGCTCGCCCCTGGGCGTCTCAGCCATTGAACTGTCCCGACGGCCCGGCAGCGATCGCGGTCTGCAGCGGCTCTTCCTCGCCCGCAGCCAGGAAGGTCTCTTCGAGCTCCTCGAGCGGCGGCAGCTCCGCGAGCGAGCGCAGACCGAAATGCAGCAGGAAATCACGTGTCGTGGCATAGAGAAAGGGACTCCCGACCACTTCCTTGCGACCGGAAATCCGGATCAGTCGGCGCTCGAGGAGAGTCTTCAGCACGCCCGACGAGTTCTTCCCCCGCAGTTCCTGAATCTCCGGGCTGGTGACCGGCTGGCGGTACGCAACGATCGCCAGCGTTTCCACTGCGGCCATGGACAGCCTGCTGCGGCCCGCCACCTCGAAGAACCTGCGAAGGTACGGGTGAAGGTCGGACCGGGTCACCAGCCGGTAGCCGCCCCCGGCCCGGTCCAGCACCACGCCGCGATTGGGCGAACCGCCGCTCTTGTCGACCCGATAGCGGTCGAGCACCGCTTCCAGCGCCTGCGCCGCGCGTTCCCGATCCCGTTCGGGGAAGACTCCGAGCAGCTTCTCCTCCGGCTGAGGATCGGGGCTGGCGAAGAGCAGCGCCTCGAACACCGCCTCCATCTCGACCGCATCTGTCATCCGGTCAGATCCTCCAGCAAGATCGGAAGCAAGACCGGATCCAGCGCCCGCGTCGTGCGGAACAGGAACACAGGGCCGTCGTCGGACGAGTGGAGGCGCACCAGGTTCAGCCGCGCCATTTCGAGGACGGCCAGGAAACACGCGATCGCCTCCGCCCGGCTCGACAGGGCGAACAGGTCGTCCTTCAGGTCCAGCGACCGCCCACCCTCGAAGCGGCCGAGAAGACGCTCGATCTGGTCCCGAACGCTGAACGTCTCACCTCGATAGACCAACGGACCGGGGTGCTCCTCGTCGTGGCGCTTCAACACGCCCCGCAGCACCTGGAGCAGATCGAACAGCGACAGATCGCCCACGTCGAATTCGTCGTTCTCGCCGTCCCCGGCGGCTTCCCTGGCGCCGCGAGTCCACAACCCGTGGCGCAGGTCGTCGACCTCCGCCAGCGTCTGGGCCGCCTCCTTGAGCCGCTGGTACTCCAGCAGCCGCTCGATCAGTTCCCGGCGCGGATCTTCCGGCGTTTCGTCCGGGGCGGGCCCGGGCTGCGGAAGCAGCACCCTGGCCTTGAGCTGAATCAGGAGCGCCGCCTCGTAGATGTACTCGGCGGCGATGTCGAGGTCGAGATCGTCCATGAGGCCGAGGTACTCATGGAACTGATCGCAGATCAGCGAAACCGGGATGTCCGTGACCTCGATCTCGTTGATTCGCACCAGGTGAAGCAACAGATCGAGCGGCCCCTCGAACTCCGGCAACTCGACCCGCCAGGAGGCCGGCAGCGAACCGTTCGCCGCCCGGACGCTGGCGGATCCTGCACTCATCCACGTGGATTCTTCCACAACGGCTCAGGCCGATCCCGACACGCGCTCCAGCGCCCCCAACCACTGTTGCGCGGCGTGCCGAGGCCGGTAGCTCCGGTCCAGCCGGCACCGTCCCGCGGCGCCGCGGCGGCGCGATTCCGCGGGGTCGGATACAGCCGCGATCAACGCGTCCGCGAGAGCGCCTGAACGCTCGGGCGGCACCAGCCAGCCGGTTTCCCCATCGACCACGACCTCCGGAATGCCGCTGACAGCCGAGGCGATGACCGGGATTCCGTCGTCCATCGCTTCCAGAACCACCAGCGGCATGCCCTCGTAGGTGGAGGGAACCACGAGGGCGCCCGCGCGCTGCCGCAACCGGGCGACTTCCGAGCGGGAACAGCGCCCCGCAAAGCGCACCGTCGTTCCCAGCCGAAGACGGCGCGCCAGCGCCGACAGGGACTCGCGGCGCTCCCCGTCGCCCGCGATGACCAGCCGCACCCGGTGTCCCCGTTCACCGACCGCGGCCAGAGCATGGAGCAGGATCTCGAACCCCTTGCGTATGCGCATGCGGCCGACGGCCAGCACGAACGGCGCCCCGAAGGCCTCCTCGCCCGGACTCCCCGCCGCCGCCGGCGCATCCGGCTGGTCTGGCTCATCCGGGCTGTCCGACTGATCCGGGTTGTCTGACCGATCCGGGTTGTCGACCCGGACCTGCGCCGGCGGATGGGCGAGGCCGCCTGACCCATCCAGGGGCGCTCCCGTCGCGTTGGAGACCACCTGAACGTCGGCGACCCCGTAGTCGATCTCGATCTCCCTCGCCGTGACCCGGCTCGGCGCCAGACGCAGATCGGCGCATCTGGCCGAGATCCGGCCCAGCGCGATGTGCAGAGGCGTGCGCAGCGAACGAAAGACGTGCTCGCTCACGACGGGACGCGCCGCCAGCGCGCAGCCGCGGTCGTGGTCGAGGAGCGGACGAACGGCCTGACGCTCCCGGACATAGCTCACCTGCTGGAGGGCAACGAGCAGCGGCCGGTTGGCGCCGCGCAGCCGGGCCAGGTCCCGAATCACCAATCCGCCGTCGCTCTCGTGGACCTGGACCACGTCCGGCCGCCACTCGGCGACCCGGCGCGCAACAGCGCGCCGAGCGCGGAAGGGAAACGAGATCCTGGAAACCTCTGGGCCGCAACGGTCGCGGCCCAGGACCTCGACCTCGCAGCCGGCCTGCCGCAGACCCCAGGCGAGCTGGAGCACCTGTTCTCCCGCGCCCGAGAGATCCCGCGGCGGCAGGACATTGGCGACCAGGAGGATCCTCACGGCGCATCGGCCTCCCGACTCACGGCAGCGAACACCGGAGACCTCCGCTCCAGCCGCTGCCGCAGCGGCTCGTTCCCGGGCTCGGCCAGCCGGTCGAGCAGCCGGGCGGCGTCGGCATGAGCCGCCGCCAGCCATTTCCAGTCCCGGGCCAGGTCGCCGAACCGGAACCGTGGCAGACCGGCCTGACGCGTCCCGAGCACCTCACCGGGCCCGCGCTGAAGCAGATCCTCCTCCGCGATCCGGAAGCCGTCGGTCGACGCCTCGAAGACAGCCAACCGCCGCTCGGCGCCGGCCGAAGACCCGCTCCGGAACGCGATGCAGATCGAGTCGCCGAGGGCCTCATCCGTTCCACGACCGATGCGGCCCCGGAGTTGATGGAGCTGGGCCAGGCCGAAGCGCTCCGCACCGAGAATCACCATCGCCGTCGCCTCCGGTACGTCGACGCCGACCTCGATCACGGTCGTCGCCAGCAGCACCCGGATCGAGCCATCGGCGAAGCGCCGCATCGTCGCGTCGCGTTCCTCGCGCCCCAGTCGACCGTGGACGACGCCGAAGGGCCGTCCCAGCGCCTCGGCCCACCAGGAACTCGACCCGTCCAGGGACGGCACGTTGGCCGTTCCCTCGCCGGCGTCGATCCGCGGAAAGACGACGTAGGCCCTGCCGCCGCGGCGAAGGCGGTCTCGGACCAGCTCCACGGCCTGTTCCAGCTGATCCCCGGTCATCACCCGCGTCTCGATCGGGGAGCGCCCCGGCGGCATCTCATCCAGCATCGACACGTCCAGGTCGCCGTGCACGGTCAGCGCCAGCGACCTCGGAATCGGCGTCGCCGTCATCACCAGGACGTCGGGGCAAAGCCCCTTGTCCGCCAGCGACTGCCGCTGGGCGACACCGAAGCGATGCTGCTCGTCGATCACCGCGAGTCCCAGGCGCGCAAACCGCGTCCGCTCCTCGATCAACGCATGCGTGCCGACGGTCAGGTCGACCCCGCCGGCGGCCACGCGCTCCTGCACATCTCCGACGCCGCCGCTCGCGATGCGCTGGCTGGAGGTCACGAGAGCCATGGCGAGGCGTGATCCCAGCAGGCGCTTCAGGGACGCAAAATGCTGTTCGGCAAGCAGTTCGGTCGGAGCCATGAGCGCAGACTGGAGACCGTTCTCTGCGGCGACCAGGCAGGCCAGGGCCGCGACAACCGTCTTGCCGCTGCCGACGTCGCCCTGCACCAGACGGTGCATTCGCGGGCGGCCCGCGAGGTCCCTGACGATCTCCTGGACCACTCGTTCCTGAGCCCCGGTCAACCGGAACGGCAGCAGGTCGCGAGCCGCACGCCGCACCGCACCGCCATTCCGATATCGGTGCGGCTTGCCCTGACCGCGGCGCTGCCTTCGCACCGCAGCGAACTGCAGCTGCTGAAGGAGAAACTCCCCGTATGCGAGGCGCGCATGGGCCGGACTCCGTCTTGCGTTCAGTTCCTCGACCGAAGCCTCCGGCGAAGGCAGATGGACCTCGGTCAGGGCTTCGGCCAGACTGGGCAGGCCGTGGCGAACCCGCTCCTCGCGGGGCAACCATTCGTCGATCCACTCGCGGCCCCGGTCCTTCGCGAGATCGCGCACGACGCCGCCCACCAGACGCTCGACCTGAGGAGGCGGTACTTCTCCGATGCGGCCGTAGACGGGGCGTACGCCGCCTCCTTCGGCCGGCGCCTCATCCACCCGCTCGACGGTCGGGTTCGCCAGCTCCCAGGCACCGTCCCTGCTCCGGCGTTTCGGCACGCCGTGGAGCAGGTAGGTGACTTTCTCCTCGAGCTGGTTCAGCAGATAGGGCTGGTTGAACCAGACCACGCCGGCCCGGTTCTCGCCGTCGTGCGCGACAGCGTTCACGCCCGAGTTCCGCCCGCGGCCGAACCGCCGCAGACTCTCCAGCTGCACCACCACGGTCAGCGCACGGGAAGCGGCCTCGGGCGACGGCTCCTCGCCCGGCCCCGGGAGGCGCCCGAGGGTCCGCCGGTCCTCGTAACGTGTGGGCAGGTGGGCCAGCAAGTCCGCTATCCGGCGGCAACCGGCGGTCGCCAGCCTGTGCCCCAGCACGCGGCCCACACCGCGCGCGCTGGTGATCGGGTCGCGCACTTTCATCGCCAGGTCCATCAAGCCCCGCCGCACATCGACCGGGCGACTCGTCTACTCCTTCACCTCGAGCAGGCCCTCATCCGGATCCAGCAGGCTCGCGGCGCCCATCGGCAACGTGTGATTGGGCGGCTCGTGGCCCGCCGGCAATCCGACCAGCAGCGGCACACCGAGCGCTTCCGCGAAGTCGATCAGGCTGTCGCGCGCAGCGCAGTTCGTGAAGTGGCCGGCGACCACGGCCTGCACACCGGCCAAGGCGCCCGATGTACGAAGCTGGACCAGCAGCCGGTCGATCCTGTACGCCGGCTCGTCGACGTCTTCCAGCACGAGGACGGAATCCCTGAAGTCGGGCAGGAAACCGGTCCCGATCGTCGCCGCCAGCATGGTCAGGCAGCCGCCGAGCAGCCGCCCCTCCAGCGCCTTGCGTCTGCCGGCCGACACGCCGCGGACGACCGGCTCCAACTGCCAGGCCGCGCTCCGCTTCCCGGCCAGCGCGTCGAGAAACGAGGTCCGTTCCTCCGGCCGCAGCCCGCGCGCGAAGTCGACCACCATCGGGCCGTGGTAGGCCACCGTACCGACACGGGAGACCAGTCCCAGGAGCATGGGTGTCAGGTCGGAGTAGCCCACGCAGGGCCGAGGCCGGGAGGCCAGCAACTGCCAGTCGACCGCGTCGAGCAGCCTGGTGACGCCGTATCCGCCGCGGGCGAAGACGATTCCCGCCACTCTGTCGTCTGCGGCCAGTTCGTGGAACCCCGCCAGACGCTGACGATCCGAGCCCGCAAACCGAATCGGCCCTTCGCGGGACGCTCCGTCTCGCAGGTTGGACGCCAGCACTACCTCGAACCCGAGCTCTTCGAGCGCCGCCACGCCCGCAGACAGGCGTTCGGCGTCAATCGCCCCCGAAAGAGCAGCGATGCCGATCCGGTCGCCCGGCGTGACCGGCGGCGGACGCCGCGCTCGTCCCGTCGGCGAACGGGATTGTCGAGGCGATCCGCGATCGACTTTCGGGCGCGCTGATCCAGGGTGCATCGGTGCCCGCCCACCCGACGCCGGCGGCGGGCGCCCTGCCGCCTGCCGCTTCCCGGTGTTCCGCAAGGTCAAGCGCCGGAGGACCTCGTAAGCCGGATTCTGTTCGTCCCATCACCATCAGGCGAGGGGAGGCGGCCATTCATCTTTGCGACCTACCCGGAGAACGTCCCGGACCGCGAACGGCCCGAAATCGGGACGGACAACCCGATCCGCACTCCCTATTTGGTCTTGCTCCACATGGGGTTTGCCATCGCCTCGTACCGTCGCCGGACGAGCGGTGCGCTCTTACCGCACCGTTTCACCCTTGCCGGCCCTGCAGCCCCGAAGCCCGAAACGGACTCCGGAACCTCGTGCCGGCGGTCTGCTCTCTGTTGCACTTTCCGTCGCGTCGCCGCGCCTTGCCGTTAGCAAGCATGCCATCCGTTGGAGTCCGGACTTTCCTCCCCCGGCGGACGCACCGCCGGGAGCGACCGCATCCGGTCCTCCGGCAGATCGGAGGCTACCAGTTTCTCCACGTCGGACTCGTCGCCGTGGGGTGCGCGTGCAGTTCCCTTCGTCGAACCGCTGCTGCAGCGCGCGGGTTCCGTGCATCGGATTCCGCACCTTCCGTGTCTGCATGATCGTGGGCGTGTCCCGAGCGGTGCCGACGACGCCGCAGATCTCCCGACTCGCTGCAATCTCCCGACTCACAGCAAGTCGATCCGGTTCACATGGTTCGGACCACTTCACCGGAAGACTGGTCCAGGCGGTGGATCGCGGCATGGACCGAACGGGCGAGCTTCGGCCCCAGAACCTCCCGGAGTTCCTCCTCCGACGCCCGGGTCACGCCGGCATAGCTGCCGAAGCGGCGCACCAGCAGCTTGCGCCGCTGCGGACCGATTCCCCGCAGGTCGTCGAACCGGCTGCGCAGGGTTCGTCTGGAGCGCCGACGGCGGTGGCGCGACACCGCGAAGCGATGCGCCTCGTCGCGCACCTGCTGGAGGACACGCAGGCCGGCGTGATTGCGCTTCAGCCGCAGGGGCGCAGGCCGCACCGGGACGTGGATCTCCTCTTCGCGCTTGGCCAGTCCCACCACGGGCGTCTCGTCGACACCCAGTTCGGCGAGCGCCTCGAGCGCCGCATTCAACTGCCCGCGCCCGCCGTCGATCAGGATCAGGTCCGGCATCTCGCCGACCTCCTCCAGGGTGCGCCGATAGCGTCGCCCCACCGCCTGGCGGATGGACCAGAAATCGTCGGCCTGTTCCAGGCCGCGGATGTTGAAGCTGCGGTACTGGTTCTTCACCATGCGTCCGTCGGTCCAGACCACCAGGGAAGCCACGGTCTGGCTGCCGCCGAAGGTCGAGATGTCGAAGCCCTCGATCCGCCGCGGAGGGTCTTCGAGATCGAGCGCCTGCTGCAGCGCGTCGCTGGCTTCGGCGGCAGCGCCGGCGCCCCGGAACCTCCGGCGGAAGGCCATCCGCGCGTTCCGGTTGGCCAGGGCCACCCGCTGAGCCTTCGGTCCGCGCGAGGGCATGCGGAGGTAGACCCTCGATTCGCGCCGTTCGCTCAGCCACTCGGCCAGCGCCTCCTCTCCCTCGATCGGCGCCGGCAGGTGAATCTCCCGGGGAATCAGGGTGGTCCTGTCGTAGAGCTGCGGCAGCAGCTCCGTCAGCAGACGTTCGGCAGTGATCTTCGCCACGCCTTCCCAGAACAGCTCGCGACGATCCAGTACCTGGCCTCCGCGCATGACCAGCACGACAACAGCCGCGTTGTCTCCGCTGACATGGACGCCGAAGATGTCGATGTCCTCGCCGCGGTCCGAACTCAGCTTCCGCCGCTGGCTGATCTGGTCGATCTCGCGGATCGTGTCGCGAAGACCGGCCGCGGCCTCGAACTCCAGCTCGGCTGCGTGGGTCCGCATGCGGGCGCGCAGGTCGCGCCGCAACTCGTCGTTCCTGCCGGCTAGGAAGAGACGGGCCCTGTCCACCGCCCTGGCGTAGTCCTCGTCGGTGGTCAGGCCGTCGACGCAGGGCCCCAGGCAGCGCTTCATGTCGTGGTAGAGGCAGGGCCGCGGCAAGCGGCCGTCGATCTCGATCCGGCACACGCGGACGCCGAACAGCTTCTGCGTCAGCTTGATCGCCTTGCGCGCCAGGCCGGCGGGCAGGTAGGGCCCGTAGTACTCCGCGCCGTCGCGGCGGATGCGCCGCGTGAAGGCGAGGCGCGGATGCCCGTCGGCAAGGGTGAGCTTCAGATACGGATATGTCTTGTCGTCGCGCAGCCGGATGTTGAACCGCGGCTGACGGCGCTTGATCCAGTTGTTCTCGAGCAGCAGCGCCTCGGCTTCGGCGTCGGTGACGACGAACTCGACATCGGCCGCCTCCTCGAGCATCAGGGCGATGCGCGGATCCTCCGCCGGTTTGCGGTAGGAGGCCGCGCGCCGCCTGAGGGACTTCGCCTTGCCCACGTACAGCGCCTCGCCGGCCTCCGACCTGAAGATGTAGATCCCCGGCTGATCCGGGAGATCTTCCAGCCGGCGCCGCAGTTCCGGGTGCATCAGGCCATCACCTTCAATTCGCGGAGTTCCTTCAGGCGGTCGCGCAGTACCGCCGCCTGCTCGAACTCCAACCGCCGGGAGGCCTGCTTCATGGCCTTCTCCAGACGCGCGATCCGTCGTTCCAGGGGCATCTCGGGAGCGTCCTCGCGGAGCAGATCCTCCACCGCCTGCTCGGCCGCGGCGCCGGCCTTGTGCAGGTAGTCCAGGTTGCTCATCTGGACCAGGGGGCTGTGGACCTCCTTCAGGATGGACGCCGGTTCGATCCCGTGCTCCCGGTTGTAGCGGTCCTGGATCCGCCGGCGCCTCGCCGTCTCCGCCAACGACCGGTCGATCGAGTCGGTGCGCTGGTCGGCGTAGAAGATCACCCGCCCGTTCAGGTTGCGGGCGGCCCGGCCGGCGGTCTGGATCAGCGACACCTCGCTGCGGAGAAACCCCTCCTTGTCGGCGTCCAGGATCGCCACCACGGAGACCTCCGGGAGATCGAGTCCCTCCCGCAGCAGGTTGATGCCGACCAGGATGTCGAACTCGCCGCGCCGCAGCGCGGTGGTGATCTCGACCCGCTCCAGGGTATCGATGTCGCTGTGGAGATAACGGACCCGCAGACCGAGTTCGGTCAGGTACTGGCTCAGTTCTTCCGCCATGCGCTTGGTCAGCGTGGTCACCAGGACCCGCTCGCCGCGCTCGATCGCCGCCCGCGCTTCCTCCACCAGGTCGTCGATCTGGTGCGCGGACCGCCGCAACTCGATCCGTGGATCGAGCAGGCCCGTCGGCCGTATGATCTGCTCCACCACCAGGCCGCCGGTCCGTTGCAGCTCGAACGGACCCGGCGTGGCCGACACGTAGATACGCTGACCGCAGCGCTCGTCGAACTCGTCGAACCGGAGAGGCCGGTTGTCGAGGGCGCTCGGCAGGCGGAAACCGAACTCGACCAGGGTTTCCTTGCGCGCCCGGTCGCCGTGGTACATCCCCTGGACTTGGGGAATCGACTGATGGCTCTCGTCGACCACGAGCAGGAAGTCCTCGGGCAGGTAGTCGAGGAACGTCGGCGGGGCTTCGCCCGGCGCCCGGCCGGACAGGTGGCGCGAGTAGTTCTCGATACCGGCGCAGGAACCGAGCTCGCGCAGCATCTCCAGGTCGTAGCGGGTCCGCTGCTCCAGCCGCTGCATTTCGAGCAGGCGGTTCTCGCGCTCCAGGACGACCAGGTGCTCGCCCAGTTCCTCCTCGATGGAGGCGATCGCGCGCCGCATCCTCTCCTCCGGCGTCACGTAGTGGTTGCGCGGGAAGATCGGCACCCGCTCGACCTCCTCCAGCAGCCGACCGGTGAGCACGTCGAAGCGGCAGACCCGGTCGATCTCGTCCCCGAAGTACTCGACCCGGATGCCCCGGTCGTCGTAGGCCGGCAGAATCTCGAGCACGTCGCCGCGCACCCGGAAACTGCCGTGGAACAGGTCGAGACGAGTGCGCTCGTACTGCATCTCGGCCAGGCTCCTCTGAGCCCGCTCCAGCGGCAGTTCCGTTCCGCGCTCGAAGAACTCGAGCATCGAGAAGAAGACGTCCGGCGCTCCCAGACCGTAGATGCATGACACGGACGCCACGACCAGCACGTCGCGGCGTTCGAACAGCGAGATCGTCGCCCGCAGCCGCAGGCGGTCGATCTCCTCGTTGATGCTCGTCTCCTTCTCGATGTAGGTATCCGACTGCGGGACGTAGGCCTCCGGCTGGTAGTAGTCGTAGTAGGAAACGAAGTACTCGACCGCGTTGTTCGGGAAGAAGCTCCTGAACTCCTGGTAGAGCTGCGCCGCCAACGTCTTGTTGTGCGACAGGACCAGGGTGGGCCGGTTGACGGCTTCGATCACCTTGGCGACGGTGTAGGTCTTGCCCGAGCCCGTCACCCCGAGCAGGACCTGCTCCGGGACGCCGCCCTCGAGACCCGCCACCAGCTCGGCGATCGCCGCCGGCTGATCGCCCTGCGGCCTGAACGGGGAGATCAGGTCGAAACGTCCGCCGCGGCCGTTCGTCGGCCCGAGCCGCTGCAAGGTCAGATCTCCGGTCCGGACGCTGCGATCCGCTCGAGACGTTCGGTCAGGCGGCGCAGGTCGTCCCGGTCGAAGAGTCCCCGCTCCGCCCGCCGAAGCGCATCGGTGAGCGCTATCCGCAGGCGACGGTTGTCGGCCGCCGTGGCCGGCCGGGTCCGATAGCGCTCGAGCACGGAATCAAAGGCCCGGTCGAGACGGTTGCGCTCTTCCGACGCAACGTCCTCGGGAAGTTCCTCCATGATGCGCTCGCGACCCAGATCCAGCACGAACTCGAGCAGTTCGTCGGCCTGGGTCAGGGCCGCCAGCAGGCCGACCCCCAGAAGGACCGCGAGCAGCCCGCATCCGGACAGACCTGCGATCAGGCAGCTGCGCCGTGCCCGGCCCGGTTCCGGCGGCCGCACCGACGCCGGCTCGGGAAAGGGCTCCGGCAACGGCGGCAGGCCGCGCGGCTCCTCGGCTTCGGGAGTCATGAATCGGGCCGTATGATACGCGGGTGATGAAGGTGCCGAGAAACGTCATGCAATCCCTGCTCGGCTGGAGTCTGCGGCACTGGCGGTGGCTCACGCCGATCGCGGCGACGCCGGTCGCGGGCGTCCTGCTGGGAATCGGCTTCGCGGCGGCGATCGATCTTCCCCAGGTGGAGACCATCGCCGAGCTGAATCCGAGTCAGATCACGCGCCTCCTGGATGACCGTGGCGAGGTCTTCCGGAGCTACTCGGTCGAGAAGCGGATCATGCTCGCCGAAGGCGAAGTGCCGGAGATCTTCGAGCGCGTCCTGCTCACCGCGGAGGACCGCAACTTCTACGCCCACGGCGGCTTCGACATCATCGGCGTGGCCCGCGCAACCGTGCAGAACTGGCGGCGGGGCGAGAGATTCTCGGGCGCCTCGACCATCACGATGCAGGTGGCGCGGACGCTGTACCTCGACCGCAAGAAGGTCTGGAGCCGGAAGATCCGCGAGACGCTCCTCGCCATCGAACTCGAGAAGCGACTGAGCAAGCAGCAGATCCTGACCCACTACTGCAACCTGACCTACTTCGGTCACGGCAACTACGGCCTGGAGGCAGCCTCCCGCTACTACTTCGGCAAGCCGGCGGCCGAGCTCGACCACGTGGAGTCCGCCACTCTCGTGGCCATCCTGCCGGGTCCGGGCGTGTGGACGCCGTACCTGCGGCCCGACGTCGTACGTCAGCGACGCAACACGATCCTGCACGTCGTGGCCGATCGAGGCGTGATCACCAGACAGCAGGCCGAGGAGGCCGCCGCGCAGCCGCTCAACGTGGTCAGGCAGCGCAAGACGAAACGGGTGGCGCCGTACTTCGCCGAGCGGGTTCGGGTCGACCTCTACCGCGACTACGGCCAGAAGGGGCTCTACGAGCAGGGTCTCGCGGTCAGAACGACTCTGGATTCCCGGATGCAGAACGCCGCCGAGCAGGCGCTGCGCCGGGGCCTCGTTCGAATCGACCGGCGGCGCGGCTACGACGGGCCGGCGGGCCGAGTCGAGCAGGACGACCTCGAGGCGGAGGACCTCGCCGAGTCGGTCGGAGGGCTTCTCGCCAAGTGGGTCGGATTCGAACCGGAGGCCGGCGCCTGGGTTCCGGGCGTCGTTCTCCGGCGCGGCCGGCGCGAGGCGGAGATTCGCATCGGCGACCAGCGCCATGTGCTCCATCCCGCAGGCTACGCGTGGACACGGCGCAGCGCGCCGCCCCTGGCGCGAGGCGACATCGCCTGGTTCGAGCTCCGCCCTGCCGGAGACGACGGAGACGAAGAAGACGACGGCGGCGGCGGTGATCCGGACCAGCCCCTTGCGCTTGAACTCGTCCAGGTGCCGCTCGTCGAGGGCGCCGTGCTGCTGCTCGAATCGTCGACCGGCGCCGTCCGCGCGATGGTGGGCGGCTGGGACTACGAGCGGAGCGAGTTCAACCGCGCGGTCCAGGCCCGGCGTCAGGTCGGTTCGCTCTTCAAGCCGCTGGTCTACGGCGCCGCCTTCGAGCACGGCTTCACGCCCGCCGACACCCTCTTCGATGCGCCGGTGGTTTTCATGGGCGTCGACAGTCGGGCGAGCTACAGTCCGCGCAACTACTACCGCAAGTACCTTGGCATCCTGACGCTGCGCAAGGCGCTCGAGAAGTCGATCAACGTCACCTCGGTCAAGCTCCAGGACATCGTTGGCACCGACCGCGTCATCGACTTCGCCTACCGGACCGGCATCCGTTCGCCGCTGCCGCCGTATCCCAGTCTCGCCCTCGGCGCCGCCGACCTGACCGTGCTCGAGGTGGCCGCCACGTACGCCACGATCGCCAACCTGGGAGTCCACGTCGAGCCCTACATGATCGAGAGCGTCGCGACCCGGAACGGCCGCGAGCTCGATGCCCACGTGCCCCAGACATCGACCGTGCTGACCCCGGAGGTCGCGTACCTGCTGACTCACGTGCTCTCCGGTGTGACCCAGCGCGGAACCGCCCAGTCGGCGAAGAGTCTGGGACTCGCGGCCGTCGCCGGCAAGACCGGCACCACCGACGGGTTCACCGACGCCTGGTTCGCCGGTTACACGCCCCGTTACACGCTTGTGGTCTGGGTCGGCCACGACCGGAAGCGGCGCATCGGCCGCGGCATGACCGGAGCGTCGGCGGCCCTGCCGATCTGGAACGACGTCCTGCACCAGGGGATTCAGGACGGTTGGATCGATCCCGGCGCTACCTTCATCCGGCCCAACCGCATACGCATGGAACGGATCGAATACAACTCCGGCCTGCGGCCGGCGCGTGGTCCGGTTGAAGGACAGCACCTGATCGACGAGGCGTTCATCGCCGGCACCGAGCCGGTACTCTCGTTCGACCCGAAGACGCGCCCGCTCTACGACCTGCCCTGGTACCAGCAAAGGGCCCTGTACGGCGAGCCCAAGGCCGGCGAGAACATGCCCGAGGATGTGGCCGACTGGTCCCGGGTCCGGTGGGCCTGGAGGTAGGGCGGGGAGTCGCCGCGCGGTTCGCCGCATCCCTCGTCTGCCGCCGACCGGCTCCAGCCTTCGCTCGGCGCCACCGGGTCTTGGCGCTGGCGGCCCATGGCGTGGCCCGGGAACCGCCGTTCGAAACCGCCCTCGGATGACGCCGGCCTGGCGGCTCCACGTCTACGCGGGGCGAGTGCCGATCAGCGCGTAGTCGCGACAGCCGTGGAGCAGGTCGTCGAGCTCGTCGCGGAGACGGTTGAGCCGGTCCGCCAGTTCCCGGGTCTGCCCGTCCAGCCCGTCGAGCGGCACCTCCATCAGGCGCTCTTCGTCGGGAAAGGGCCGCAGGAGGAACTGTTCGACGCCTGCAAACCCGGCGCTCTCGTAACAGGCTCGGAGCATCTCCGGGTGAACCGGCCGTACGTGCGTCGGATCGAGCCAGAAGCTGCCCGCGGTGACGGCAACCGAAAGCGGGTTCGGCGTCTCGAGCAGGAGAAGCCCCCCTGGACGCAAAGCTGCGTAGGCGAGGTGCACCAGGCGGTCAACCGCTTTCGGCGGCAGGTGCTCGATCACGTGGAAGGACACGATTCCGCCCAGGGATCCGGCCGCGGTGCTCGCGAGTGCCTCCAGCAGATCGGCCTGCTCGACCTGAAGGCCCTGCTTCATGCAGCGGCCCACCATGGCAGCGGAGGAGTCCACGCCACGACACTCGACTCCCTCCTCCTGAAGCAGCGCCAGCGCCTCACCGCGGCCGCAGCCCAGGTCCAGAACCGGCGCCGCCCCGCGGAGCCGCGGCAGATAGAACCGAATGCGCCGCCGGATCTCCTGTTCGCCGCCGCGAACCCGGTTCTCGAAGTTCAGGTAGGAGGCGTCGTCGACGCTCGAGCGAAGTCCGTCCGCCGCCTCGTCACCTCCCCTGGTCAGGGCCGAGCGCAGGAGACCGGCAAGTTCGTCCGCTTCGCGCCGGTAACGGTCCAGCTTGCGGTCGACGCGCCCGAAGAGCGCGTCGTCGTGACGCATGACCTCATCGAGCCCCTGGCGCAGGAAGTTCTCCAGGTGCCTCGTCCGCCGATCCAGATCCACGATGCGCCCCTCGAAGCCCGCTATGCGCTCCTCGAAGTCCCGGTCGACCCGTTCCTGGTGCCGACGCCAGTCCTGGAATCGCTGATCGAGATCCCGGAAGTGCCCGAGCAGGATCAGATTGAAGACCCGCTGGCGCTCCCACAGGTCCCTCTGCGGCAGGTGGACCAGCGGACGCAGCAGGCGCTTGAACGCCACCAGGAACCGTCCGGCAAGGCCGCGGTGGCTGCGTATGGGGAACGCTGCATCCCGTTCCCAGAGCCGGCGCCAGTCCCCGAGGCGACGGGTCGGCCGGTCGCCGATGAAGTCCTCGATGTCGAGCGGCGCCCTGCCCCCGCCAACCGCTTCTCCGCCGTTGTCGACGGTCTTCCGGGAGGTCCCGGCCGGCACGTCCGGCGCGCTGAGAGATTCAGGTCTCAGGCACGACCTCTACCGAGACCTCGGCGACGACTTCCGTGTGGAGGTCGACTCGAACCACATGCTCGCCCAACGCCTTGATGCTGCCGGACAGATCCACCATCCGGCGGTGGACCTGGACGCCCCGGGAGGCGAGCGCCTCGACGATCTCCGTCGGCGTCACGGAGCCGTAGAGAGTTCCCCTCTCGCTCGCCCGCTTGGCTATCCTGAGTTTCAGGGCGGCCAGTTCGGCCGCGATCTCGGCAGCAGCCGAGCGCTCCGCCGCATGCCGGGCATCGAAATTCGCCCTCTGCGACTCGAACCAGTGCCGATTCGCCACCGTGGACGGAGCCGCAAGTTCTCTCGGATACAGGTAGTTCCGCGCGTAGCCCGGCTTCACGTCAACTACCTCGCCGCGGCCTCCGAGCCCCCTCATGTCCCGAAGCAGGATGACCTCCATCTTGCGCTCCTCTTCCCTGTCCTGTCGACGTTCAGTCGGTGGTGTACGGAATCAGGGCCAGGAAACGCGCGCGCCGGATGGCGCGGGCAAGCATTCTCTGGTGCCGGGCCGAGTTGCCCGAGATCCTGCGAGGGAGGATCTTCGCCCTCTCTGCCACGAAGGGCCGCAGGGTCGCGACGTCCTTGTAGTCGATGTACTCGATCCCGTCGGCGGTGAACCTGCACACCTTGCGGCGGCGGAAGAAGGTCCTGCGTTTCGGCATGGTGTCAATCCCTCCAGATCCCGGATCCGGCTTCTAGCGCGCAGCCTCGGCGAGGACCGTCGTCTGCACCGGCGCCTTGCCCTTGCTCGCCGCGCGCTTCAGGTCGAGGTCCGTGCGCACCACCAAGTGGCGGAGAATACGCTCGTTCTGGAGCATTCGCTGTCCGACCTCGGCAAGGCTGTTGTCGCCTCCGTCCGACTCCAGGTAGTAGATGTGGTAGCGCCCCTCGGTGAACTTCCGGATCGGATAGGCGAGGCGGCGCTTGCCCCAGGATTCCTCCTGGGTGATCCGGGTCTTGCCGTCCGCGACCAGCATCTCACCGAAACCGTCGCTCAACTGCACTGCTGCCTCGTCGGAGAGGCGCGGGTCCGCAATGAAGACCAGTTCGTACGTCCGTGTCAATCGTTCATCCTCGCTGAGGTCGTTGGCTTCCGAAGCCGCAACGAAACGGCGCCGGAGCTTATCAGCCTGCGGTGGAAGCCACGCTGCATTCGAGCGACACGCACTTCTACCACGGGCTGTTGTCACGATGGTCGGCTGCTGCAGTTGACTGCTGCCCGTCATCGGGCCCTACCGGACCAGCAGGGGCGCGATGACCAGAGCCACGACGGACATCAGCTTGATCAGGATGTTCAGACTCGGTCCGGCCGTGTCCTTGAACGGGTCGCCCACGGTGTCGCCGACCACGGCTGCCTTGTGCGCGTCCGAGCCCTTGCCGCCATGGGCGCCGGCCTCGATGAACTTCTTCGCGTTGTCCCAGGCACCGCCTGCATTGGACATGAAGATCGCGAGGAGGACGCCGCCCGCCGTGACCCCGGCAAGCACGCCGGCCAACGCCTCGACATCGTAGAAGCCGACCGCCACCGGGACCAGAACGGCCAGCAGGCCCGGCGCCACCATCTGGCGAAGCGCCGCCGCCGTGGAGATGTCCACGCAGCGCGCGTACTCCGCCTTCGCCTTCCCCTCCATGAGTCCGGGAATCGTGCGGAACTGCCGGCGCACTTCCTCGATCATCTCGAAAGCCGCCTTGCCGACAGCCTTCATGGCCATCGACGAGAACAGGAACGGCAGCATGGCGCCGATGAACAGCCCGCACATCACACGCGGATTCACCAGGTCCATGCTCTCCAGATCGACCGTGGTCCGAAACGCCGCGAACAGCACCAGAGCGGTCAGCGCCGCGGAGCCGATCGCGAAGCCCTTGCCGATCGCAGCCGTCGTGTTGCCGACCGCGTCCAGCTTGTCGGTCCGCGCCCGCACGTCCTCGCCCAAGTGGCTCATCTCGGCGATGCCGCCGGCGTTGTCGGCCACCGGTCCGTAGGCGTCGACGGCAAGCTGAATCCCGGTGGTCGACAGCATGCCCAGGGCGGCGATGGCAATGCCGTACAGGCCTGCCTGCGAGTGGGCCACGAGAACCGCGGCCGTCAGCACGACGATCGGCAGCGCCGTCGACTGCATGCCCACGGCCAGACCGCCGATGATGTTCGTGGCGCTGCCGGTCTGGCTGTCCCGGGCGATGCTCCGGGCCGGCGCCTTCGACTCGGCCGTGTAGTACTGGGTGATCAGACCGATCAGCAGGCCGGCAACGAGACCGGCCACCGTGGCCAGGAAGACCCCCATGTACCCGAACTCCCGGCCCTCGACCACGTACCGCGTGTCCGCCAGCAACCACCGGGCCACGAAGAAGGTCACGACCAGCATGATGCCGGCGGCAGCGAAGGTGCCCAGATCCAGAGCGTGCTGCGGGTTGCCGCCCTCCCTGGTACGGACGAGCAGGGTCGAGACCAGCGACACGAGGATCCCGAGGCCGGCCAGGAGCATCGGCAGGAGGATCAGGTTCGGCGTGAACTCCTCGCCCGCGAGAGTCGCCGTGGCGACTCCCAGGACCAGCGTGCCGACGATTGCGCCGACGTAGGACTCGAACAGGTCTGCGCCCATGCCGGCCACATCGCCGACGTTGTCTCCCACGTTGTCCGCGATCACCGCCGGGTTGCGCGGATCGTCCTCCGGAATGCCCGCCTCGACCTTGCCGACCAGGTCGGCGCCGACATCGGCGGCCTTGGTGTAGATGCCGCCGCCGACCCGCGCGAAGAGCGCGATCGAAGAGGCCCCGAAGGAGAATCCGGTCAACACCGTGACCACCTGCCCGAGAGCTTCGTTGTCGCCGCTGCCGAACATCGAGCCATAGAGCAGGTAGAGCAGCGACAGGCCCAGGATTCCCAGCCCCACGACCGCGAAGCCCATCACCGCGCCGCCCGAGAAGGCCACGGCCAGGGCCCGGTTCAGGCTGGTCCGGGCGGCGGCGGCGGTGCGCACGTTCGCCGACGTGGCGACGCGCATGCCGAAGAAACCGGCCAGGCCGGAACAGAGCGCGCCGCCGAGCACGGAGAGTCCGATCCAGGCGGAACTGCCCGCGCGGTTCACGTTCGCCAGCGCCAGCAGCGCCGCCGCCAGGAGGACGAAGATCCCGAGGATCCGGTACTCGCGGCCCAGGAACGCCATCGCGCCGTCGCGAATGTGCCCCGCGATCTCGGGCATCACGCCGTCGCCGGCATCCTGCCTGTTGATCCACCTGCTCCGCAGCAAGGCGTAGATCAAGGCTGCCGCACCGCACGCAGGCAGCAGGTAGTACATGGTGTCCACTATCCGTTTCCCCTCATCCGTTGTACTCGTTCATGGTGACGTCGACGCCTCGGTCGACCCAGCTCAGAACACAGTCGGCGGCGCGGCGCACCATGCGCGCTGCCGTGTCGACTTCCCCGGCAGCGAACGGCGCAAGCACGAAGTCCACGAGGCCCGTCTCCATGTTGCCCACGCTCCCCTCCGCCTGTTCCGACTCGTCCGCCGCGATGCCCAATCTCAGCCTGGGCACCGCCGTGGTGCGCAGGTTCTCGATGACCGATCCCATCCCGCGATGGCCGCCCGGACTTCCCCTGCCGCGAAGGCGGAGCCTTCCCAGAGGCAGCTGGACTTCGTCGTGAACGACCAGGATGTTCTCGGGAGCATAGCCATTCCGTTCACTGAGGCAGCGTGCGCTGTAGCCGCTGCGGTTCATGTAGGTCTGGGGCATTGCCAGGTCGACCGAACCGGCAGCCGCCCAGAGTGCGCCGCAGACCTCCACGCCGACGTGGACCCCCAGTCGTCGTGCCAGTTCCTCGACCACGCGGAAGCCGAGATTGTGCCGGGTGTCCGCATGCCGCTGTCCCGGATTGCCGAGACCGAGCACCAGCCGCCTTGCGTGCTCAGGCGTTTTCGCCCCCCGTTCTGGCCTTGTCGCCTATGAGTTCGGGTTCTTCGGTGAACGCCTCGAGCAACCCATCGTCGTCGGAGACATCCGCTTCCTCCTCCACGACTCTCGGGGCGGCCACGGACACGATGACACGGTTCTCGTCGTCGTCGAGCCGCACGGCTTCGGGAAGCCCGAGTTCACCGGCTTCCACGTGCTGGCCGATGAGCAGCGGCTCGACGTCGAGTTCGATCGAGGGCGGTATGTCTCCGGGCAGACAGACGACGGCGATCTCGCGGGTGACGAACTCCAGCAGGCCGCCCTGGTTCCTGACCCCTTCGGGAGTGCCGATCAGCGCGACCGGCACCGAGACCTGGACCTCCTGGTCCATCCGGACCCGCTGAAAGTCGATGTGCATCAGCGCCCCGGTCAGCGGATTCCATTGCAGGTCCCGGATCATCGTGTGGCGCGTGCGGTCCGTCCCCTCCAGTCGGAGCAGGAAGACCGCGTTCTCTCCGCCTTCCCGGATCAGGCCTTGCACGCTCCTGCCGTCGACGCGTATGGAGGCCGAGTCGGCATCGCCGCCGTAGACCACGGCCGGGATCTCACCCGCCGCCCGCAGGCGGCGGTTGGCGTTCTTTCCGGTCTGCTCGCGCAGCCGCACGGTGACTGTGGGTTCGCTCACTCCCAGCTCCTTGCCAGTTCCCATGAATGGAGGACGAACAGCTCAGACGAAGAGGGACGTGACAGAGCTGTTGTCGTGAATTCTGCGGATGGCCTCGCCGAGCAGGGCCGCGACACTGTGGGGACGCAGCCGCGTGCTTCGGGCCAGCTTCTCCTCGAGCGGCGTCGTGTTCGTCACCAGGACGCCCTCGAGCTTCGAGTCCTCGATTCGTTCGATCGCGGAAGCCGAGAAGATGCCGTGTATTCCGGCGGCGAAGATCCGCCGCGCTCCCTGGACAACCAGGGACTCGACCGAGTTCAGCAGCGTGCCGCCGGTATCGATGATGTCGTCGAGGATCAGCACGTCCCGGTCCTTCACGTCGCCGATCACGTTCATCACTTCGGCCTTGTTCGCGGCCACCCGGCGCTTGTCGATGATGGCGAGCTCCGTGTGCAGGCGTTTCGCGATCGCTCTCGCTCTCGCCACGCCGCCGGCGTCCGGCGCCACGATCATCAGACCGTCGATGCGAAGCGCCCTGATCGCGTCCAGAAGGACCGGCGCCGCGAACAGATGATCCACCGGGATGTCGAAGTACCCCGAGATCTGCGCCGCATGAACATCCATGGTCAGCAGCCGGTCCGCTCCGGCAGCGGTGATGACATCCGCCACCAACTTGGCGGTGATGGGCACCCGCGGCTTGTCCTTCTTGTCCTGGCGGGCGTAGCCGTAGTACGGAATGACGGCGGTCACCCGCGCCGCCGAGGCTCTCTTGACCGCGTCGAGCATGATGAGCAGCTCGACGAAGTTCTCGTTGACCGGCGGGCAGGTCGGCTGGACGATGAACACGTCGGCACCGCGCACGTTCTCCTGGATCTGGCAGAAGGTCTCGCCGTCGGCGAAGTTGTAGGCCGTGACCTGGCCTGGCGCCATGCCCAGATAGCTGCAGATCTCGTTCGTCAGTGCCGGGTGCGCTCGGCCGCCGAAGATCTTCAGTTCCGTGTACATGGCCCGCTCGACGTTGTTGACGTGGACTGTCACGAGGCCGCTCGTCCGCTGAACACGAGGCCAGAATCGCACGCTCTCGAACCGGAAGGGGCGCACCGGCGAGGACGATCCCGCCACGGACGATCAACGCGTACGGAGACTCGCGACACGGACAACCTCGGACTCTGAATCTGTTGTCTGAATCTGTTGATCGAGGCGAGAAGGCCGCCGCGCCCGCGGTGGTTGGGGCGGGAGGATTCGAACCCCCGAATGCGAGATCCAAAGTCTCGTGCCTTACCGCTTGGCGACGCCCCAGACGGGCGGGCGGAGTCTACATGAAGCGTCGCCAGGCGATCGGCTCGAAGGCCGATACCGTCGGCATGCGTCGATTCGATGCCCCGGCGCGGCCTCTGCGCAGCGTCGACGGCCGGAACCCTCAGGCTCAGATTGATCTTGGCCGGGCACGCCACGCTGACCCTGTCCTTCATCGGTCGCCGGGACGGCAGGCGCCCGGCACGTAACCGAGCGGTACTTCCGGCGCCGGCAGCGCGTCTTCCAGGTCCCGGACCGGCCCGTTCTGTCGCCAGAGCAGTTCGAGACCGGTCTCGGGCTCCACCAGCCGCGACAGGCCGGCGGCGTCCAGGCTCCACGAGGCCCTCGTCCCGACGCCTCGGTGAAGACTCCAGCGTCGCGGGCCGGTCCGAGTCGTGACCGCCGTCCACCGCCGCCGCCAGCGGTCCTCGAAGTCGAGCTCGACGGTGCTCGAGGCGCCAGCCGCCGCCACGGCGCCGGGATCGAGCGGCGGCGCCGGCAGCCGCCCCAGCAGCAGCGCGGCCACCGCGCCGGCGGGTACCGGACCCAGGGACAGGGCCGGAATCTCCAGAGCGCCGCCGTACCGGCAGAAGGTGCGCTCGCGCACCCACAGGACCAGGGCCTCGCCCTCCTGGACGTTCAGGTCCCACCATCGGCGCCCCAACCGATCCGAGGCCTGCACCTGAAAACGGTCCGGCGACTCGAAACGCAACACGAGGCGCAGCGTGCCCTTCCCCTCCGGTCCCGCGTAGCGAAGCCGGACAATGCGCCGAGTACCCCAGTCCGCCGCCGGGATTTCCCACGGCAGCGCAGCTGCGGCGCGGTCTCCGCCGGGCGTCGGATCGCGGCTCGAGCCGCCGGTGGTGCAGCTCGCGAACCCGACCAGCAGCAGCGCCGCGAGCGCCAGGGCGCGAGGTCCTCGTGAGGCGGGGGCTGGAGCCCGAGACAGATCCGGCGGCACCGACTCCGGCCGCCCGAGGCAAAAGTCCGCTGCATTCAAGCGACCATTCATCCGTTCGGCATCGCTGCTCCTCGGTCGCATGTGGCCCCACGCTCCCTCATCGCGCCTTGCCGGACGGGCGCCCGACCGCTCTCGGTGCGACAGGGACCGTCACTGTCGACTGTCAGCGCCGAGGCAGTTCGCTCAGCTTGCGGCGGACGGCTTCGACGTTCTCCTCGCCCTCCTCTTCGGCGATCGCCAGTGCGTGCTCGTACGCCTCGCGAGCTCGCCGGGTATTGCCGAGGGCGACATGGACATCGCCCAGATGCTCCAGGATGGTGGAGTCCTCCGGCGCCAGCCGGTTCGCCCGCTCCAGGTGGCGCCGCGCCTCCTCGTACTCGCCCAACCGGAACAGCGCCCAGCCCAGGGAGTCGACGTAGGCGCCGTTGTTCGGTTCGAGAGCCACGGCTCGCTGCACCAGTTCAAGCGCCTGGTCGAGGTTCTCGCCGTTGTCCGCCCACATGTAGCCCAGATAGTTCATCGCCGTGCTGTTCTCGGGCTGGATCTCGAGCACCGCCTGGAACTGCTCGGCCGCCTCCTCGTACCGGCGGGTGCGCTCGTACGCCTCCCCGAGCTGGAAGAAGAGGCCTGCCCGAAGCGTCTCCGGGTCCAGATCGAAGCCGGTCTCGGCACCACTGCGGATCCGCGCCAGGGCCAGTTCGATCAGGGGCGCGGATTCCGCGAACCGGCCGCGAGCGCGCCAGAAGTCGGCGATCCCGACCAGTCGCCTGACGTCGCCCGACGTCGCGAACCGATCCAGAACGCGACCGGCCAGACGCGCCTCGCCAAGGTCGACGTAGATCCCGGCCTTCCGGAGGATCGCCTGCACGTCGGGTTCACCGGCCTCGCCGCCGCGGAGCAGACGCTCGGCGCCCAGGGCGCCGCGGCGGAGGATGGCCATGGCCCGCCTCTTTCGGCCCGACTCGGCCAGCAGCTCCGCCTGACTCAGCAGGAGTTCGACCGTTTCACCGCGCCGCTCCACTTCGGACTGCAGTTCGGCAAGGGCCTGATCGATCCTGCCCAGCTGCCGAAGCGCCTCGACCAGGAGACCGAGTCCGAAGTCCGCGCTGTCCGGGCCCTGCTGCGTCCCCCGGTTGGCGCCATCGACCAGGCTGCGACCGATCTGGCGGATCCGCTCCCACTCGCCCTCCTCCATCAACCGTCCAACGAGATCCCTGAGAATCCGGGGGTCGTCCGGCAGTTCCCTCCGCAGGCCTTCAAGCAGATCGATTGCCTCCGATCCCCGACCCGAGGCGCCCAGGATGCGAGCTTCCAGTACCCGGACTCCCTGGTTCCGACGCGCGGCCCGTGGCAGCTCCCGCAGACGCCGGAGGGCCTCGGCCAGGTCCGCAGCGCGCTGATCCGGCGTACGCCCTCGGGACATGGCGCGCCGGTAGTACTCCTCCGCCAGCGCGCCGCGGACGGGAACGCTGCCGGTCAACTCGGCGGCCACGCCCTCGAGCATCTCGATTGCCCTGGTGTGGTTGCCCTGCCGGCTTTCCCGCCTCGCCGACTCCAGCCGCTCCTCTACCGAGCGCGCTTCGGCCGAGCGCTCATCGAACCGCAGCATGTCGGCCTCGACCTGCTGCGCCCGCTCGTCCTCGCCAGCCTCCCTCAGGGCGCCGGCCAGCATGCGCTGAAGCTGACGGTTGCCGTTGTGGTAGCTGACCAGCTCCTCGAGCACGGCCGCGGCTTCCCCGAGCTCCTCCAGCGCAACACGAACCCGGGACAGGAGCAGCATGCCCTCGATGTCGCTCGGCGCCAACTCGCGCAGAGCCTCCAGCGCTTCCAGCGCGCGGTCCACTGCTTCCCTGTCCCGAGCGCGGTCGGAAAGCTCCATCTGGATCCGCCCGTAGCGGCGCAACACCTCCACATCGCGCGGCGCATTCCGGTACGCGACAGCCAGATGTTCAGCCGCCTCGTCCAGCCGCCTGAGCCGACCGAGGAAATCGGCCAGTCCGACCCTCAGGAAGGGTGCCTCCGGATCCACGGCCACCGCCCGCTCGAAGAGATCCAGCGCTTCGTCGGTTCGGCCGGGCTCGCCGGCCAGCATGCGCGCGGCCGCGAACAGGAACGGGCCGCTGTCGGTGACCGGATCGGCCTCCTCCCGCCCTGCGACGCCGGACGCGCCAAGACAAGCCAGAACGAGCGCCGCCGTTACCGCTGGTCCGGGCCGCATCCGCGGTGTGGGCGGCGCCCGGTCGAGTCGTGAGGAGTCCATGCGGCCGCCAAGGTTAGCAGTCCCCGGGAACCGCCTCCGCGGACGCTCGCCGCGGACACTCAGCCTCCGCAGACAAGCGGCCCCGTGATGCCTTTGCGGATCGGTCCGGGGCCGGCTAGAGTGACCAATTCACGGCAGAACGGCCAGCTCGCATGGCCACAGCCGCCGGACGGTTCCAGGCATTCCGCCCGTCAGGCGGCCAGACGGCTCCCAGGAGGCGCTCCACATGATCAAGGCGGACATCGTGAACCGGGTCGCCGAGAACTCGGATCTTTCTCGGGTCAAGGCCGCACAGGCGGTCGACACGCTGATCGGCGTCATGAAGGACGCCATCGGAGACGGCAGGAGGATCGAACTCCGCGGCTTCGGCGTCTTCCAGGTCCGCGACCGCAAGCGCGGCGTGGGGCGCAATCCGAAGACAGGAGTCGAAGTGACGATTGCCCCCGGCAAGACGGTCCGCTTCAAGCCCGGCAAGCATCTCAGGAACCTGTAGCAGCCGGGGCTCCCGGGACCGCATCAGTTGGCGGGCGGGAACTCCAGCACGAAGGTCACCGGACCGTCGTTCACCAGATGAACCTGCATTCGGGATCCGAAGCGGCCGGTTTCGACGAGCAGGCCCGCCTCCTCCAGCCGTCGGCGGAGGCCTGCCAGCAACGGCTCGGCCACCTGCGGACGCGCCGCCCGGTCGAAGGAGGGCCGTCTTCCCTTGCGCGTCGAGGCAGCGAGCGTGAACTGCGAGACCAGCAGGATCGCTCCGCCGGCCTGCCGCACGTCGAGGTTCATCCTTCCCCGCCCATCCTCGAAGAGGCGGAGACGGGTCAACCTGGTCGCCGCAGCCGCGGCCTGGTCGTCGCCGTCACCGACCTCCACTCCCGCCAGCACGAGCAAGCCGCCGCCGATCCGACCGACGATCCGGCCGTCGACCGTCACCGATGCCGAGCTGACCCGCTGCACGACGAGGCGCACGGCCAGACGATAGCGCCGAGGCCCGGACCCTGCACGAGTCGCCAGGGGCCTCAAGCGTGCTTCAACGGCTTCCCTGGCGGGCGTGTCGTGGTCCAGCGGCTACGCTTGGCAGTCGCGGACCGGGCGACAGTCCGGGCCCGAGTTCCGTACTACAGACGAGGACATGCTGCCGACGGCACGATGCCGGGCGCAACCGCGGCTGTACTTGCCTGTCCCGGTTGCCCGTCTCGGTTTGCCGATCACCTGCCGAACACCCGTTTCTGTTCCGCTCTGTTCCGCGCGCCGAGGGGCATGATCAAGGGGCTGAAAGCCGGCCGCCGGCGCCGGAGTTGACGCTGTGGTCCACGCACCCGAACACCACCAGAAAGGACGATCTTCGCCATGTTGAACCACGTGATCCTGATCGGCCACCTAGGCCGCGACCCGGAGCTCCGCACCACCCAATCCGGCCAGCCCGTCGCCAACTTCAGTGTCGCCACCAGCAGGCGCTGGACCGGCCGCGACGGCCAACGCCAGGAAGAGACGGAGTGGCACTACGTCGTCTGCTGGGGTCGCCAGGCCGAGATCGCCGGCCAGTATCTGACCAGAGGCAAGCTGGTGTCCGTCGAGGGTCGGCTCCAGACCCGCTCCTGGGACGATCAGCAGTCCGGCCAGAAGCGCTATCGCACCGAGATCATCTGTCGCAACTTCCAGATGCTCGGCGCCCGCGGCGACACCGGCGGACGCCGTGACGACATCGGCGGACAGCCTGGATACGGGCGCAGTCAGGCGGCGTCCGCCCGGTCCGCTCCCCACGACACCGGCATGGACCCCGCTGGCACCGACGACGACATTCCCTTCTGACCCCTCCCGACCCGGACGTCCCGCCCGCCTGCGAGGCGTTCCAGCGGGGCCGCGGTCCGGCGGCAACGGTCTGGCGGCAAGAGGCGGGCCGCGGAGCCGCTCCTGGCCACGCCGCCCCGCAACGGCGTCCTGTGCGGAGCGCCACCGCCGGTTCCGGACCAGGAACATGTCCTCCGGAAGTTCGGTGTTCTTCGGGGTCTGATCCGGGACGAACCGGCGATCAGGACCGCGTCCTGTCTGTTCGACCAACCCGGCGCTGGCGCGTTCAGGTAGAGTCGCGGTCCGGCGTGCGATCGCGGAGAGCCTACCGCCGGCGGGACCGCGCCGTCTCCGGCGGTCTGGCACCGGACCTGAGCCGGTCCTGGAGGGTCTTCACCAGGTTGAGCGCCGCCATCGGCGTCAACTGGTTCACGTCAACAGCTTTCAGCGCCTCGACCACCGCTTCGTCTTCGCCGCCCCAGAGCGCGAGCTGGCCGGGACCCCGATCGGGCGGCGCACCGGTCGCGCCAACGGCGACCCGCGGCTTGCCGGAAAAGCTGAACTGCTGCGACTCGATGTTGGCCAGAATGGCCGCTGCGCGCTCGACGACTTCCACCGGAACGCCGGCAAGGCGCGCGACATGCAGACCGTAGGACTTGTCCGCACGGCCGCGGGCGACCCGGTGGAGGAACAGGATCTGGTCCTGCCACTCCTTGACCGCCATTCTGCGGTTGGCAACTCGCGCGAGCGTGGCCGGCAGCCCGGTCAGCTCGTGGTAGTGGGTGGCAAAGAGCGCCAGACACCCGTTGTGCTGGTGCAGGCGTTCGATGATCGCCCAGGCCAGGGACAGCCCGTCGTAGGTCGAGGTGCCGCGGCCGACTTCGTCGAGCACCACCAGACTGTCGTGTGTCGCGTGACGCAGGATGTTCGCGGTCTCGACCATCTCGACCATGAACGTGGATTCGCCCCGAGCCAGATCGTCGCTGGCGCCGACGCGCGTGAAGATGCGGTCGACGAGACCGATCTCGGCGCTCTCGGCGGGCACGAAGCTGCCAGCGTGCGCCATGAGCACGATCAGCGCCACCTGCCTCAGGTAGGTCGACTTGCCGCCCATGTTGGGACCGGTAAGCAGGACGATCTGCTCCTTCTCGCGGTCCAGTCCGACATCGTTCGGAACGAAGCCCGAGGCGCCCTGCACCGCCGCCGCCGACCGTTCGACCACCGGATGCCGACCCTCGCGAATCGCGATCCGCCCCCCGGACGCCAGCATGCGCGGCCGCACATGGTCGTAGCGGCCGGCCGCCTCGGCCAGAGCCGCCAGGCAGTCGATCTCCGCCATCGCGGCGGCCAGTGCCAGAAGCCGCGGCGCCTGCGCCGCCGTTTCTCTCCGCAGTTCCTCGAACAACTCCTGTTCCAGCGCGAGCTGCCCGCTTTCCGCGCCGAGGATCTGCTGTTCCAGCGTCTTCAGTTCGTCGGTGACGTAGCGCTCTGCGTTGGTCAGCGTCTGACGACGGACATAGCGGTCGGGGACGCGATCCTGCTGCGTCTTCCGCACCTCGAAGTAGTAGCCGAAGACGCGGTTGTAGCCGACCTTGAGCGTCGCGATGCCCGTTGCCTCGCGTTCCTGGCCCTGGAGCGCGGCGATGTGCCCCTTGCCGTCCCGCGCCAGCGAACGGAGCCGGTCCAGCTCGGCATCAACGCCGGCGGCGATCACGCCGCCCTCCGTCAGGGACCCGGGCGTCTCCGCCAGCACCGAATCCAGCCGCGAGTGGAGCCCGCCCAGGGGACTCACCGCGGCCAGACGCTCCAGCCGGACCGCCTGAAGCCCGTCAAGCGCCCCCAGAACGAACGGCGCCTCGCGCAAGGTATCCCTCAGGGCGCCGACCTCCCGCGGCGTGATCCGCCCCAGCACCGCGCGCGAAGTCAGCCGCTCCAGATCCGCAGTCCTCCCCAACCGGGACCGGAGCGTCTGTCGCCGGGCGATCCGGGAGAACAGGGCGGCCACCCCGTCGTGACGCTGGCCGAGCGCCTCCAGGTCGCGCAGCGGCCGACCCAGCCAGCGCCGCAGCATGCGCGCTCCCGGCCCGGTGAGGGTCAGGTCGAGCACCTCGACCAGGGTCCGGCCGGCCTGATCGTGGAGGTGACGGAAGACCTCCAGGTTGCGCAGGGTCGTCTCGTCCAGCACCACGCAGCGATCGTCGTGCTGGACCTCCAGCGCAGTGACATGGTCGATGGCGGACCGTGCTGACCGGCGAACATAGTCCAGGACCAGGGCCGCGGCGGTCACCGCGGCCTCTCCCTCCACAAGACCGAAGCCGCGCAGATTCCGCACCCCGAACTGCCGCCGCAGCACCCGTTCAGCGGCGGCCGGACGGGGAGCCGCGGCCTCGTCCACGCGGGTGTGCGGCGTATCGGCATGGCCGATCCATGCCGCCAGACCGCCGTCCGGATCTCCGCCGCCGCCTTCCAGGTCCGCGGCGCAGGTGACGATCTCCCGCGGCGTCAGCCGTTCCAGATCCTCGACCGCCGCCGCCGCATCGGGCCAGCGCCGCACGAAGAACTCGCCTGTCGACACGTCGAGGAACGCGCCTGCCCCGGAAGCTCCGTGAAAACGGACTCCGACCAGGTAGTTCGGACGCGCCTGGTCCAGCATCTCGAGATCGCTGATCGTCCCCGGCGTCACGACCCGCGTGACCTCGCGGCGGACCAGACCACCGCGCGCCTGCGCCGCATCCTCCACCTGGTCGCAGACCGCGACCTTGTAGCCGGCTTCCAGCAACCGTCCGATGTAGACGTCGGCCGCATGGTGAGGAACGCCGCACATGGGCGCCTCGCTGGCCGTCCCCTTCTGACGTGCGGTCAGGGCCACATCGAGCACCGGCGCCGCGGTGACCGCGTCCTCGAAGAACATCTCGAGAAAATCGCCCATCCGGTAGAGAAGGATGGCGTCGGGGTGCTCCGCCTTCACGGTCAGGTAGTGCCGAAGCATCGGCGTCATCGCCGAGAGCTTCCGCGCCGGCTTGCGCGATCCGGCGGCAGAGGCCCGCGAATCCTCCGCGTCTTCGGCGGTGCTCGATCTAACCACGGGAAACCGCCAGTATATTGACCGCCATGGCGCCGTGGCTCGCACTCGACACCGGCTCGCCAATCGTCAGCGTGGCAGCAGGTGAGCCGGGCCGCTTCGACGTCCTGTCCGCGCCTCAGGGCCGTTCCTCGCGCGAGCTGATCGCCATGATCGACGAGCTCCTGACCCGGGCCGGCATGGCGCCGCACGATCTTTCGGGCATCGGAGCGGCTCGCGGCCCGGGCAGCTTCACCGGCCTGCGTGTGGGACTGGCGACCGCGCTCGGGCTTCACCAGGCGACCGGCGTCCGGGCGGGAGCCCTGTCGACGTTCGAGATCCTGGGCGCGCACTACTTCCGGCACGCAGGCAGCGCCACCGAGGTGATAGCCGTCATCGACGCTCTCCGTGAGCGCTTCCACGCCCAGCCGATGCGACGGGACGGGAACGGCGGAGTCGAAGTCGCCGGGCCGCCGGAACTCAGGGACCTTGACGACCTCGTCCACGGCCGTCTTCCGCTCGTCGGGCACGGTGTGTCCCGGTTTCCTGGCCCCCCGGCAGGGTCGAAGGAAGCGTCCGAACTCGCACCTGCCCTGCTCCGACTCATGGCCGACGGCGCCCTGAGCTGGGAGGGCCGAACCCTGACGGAGCCGCTCTACCTGCGCCAGCCCGCCGCCAGCCCGTCGACTCGCCCGCCCGGCGCCCCGAGACCGAATCGCCGGCGACGCCGGGCCCGAGGATCGACCTGACTCGCATCCGACTCGCATCCTGGGCTGCCGCGGGCTGGTAGGCTGTCCCCCGAACAGTCGGACTCCGGAGCAACACAGGGGAAGGGAGGCGCGTACCGAATGAGCGACGACGCAGTCAAGGAAGAGCTTCTGGCTCAGGAGGGTGAATTCCGCAAGCTCCACGACGAGCACCAGGCATACGAGAGCAAGCTCGAAGAACTGGTCGGTCGTCCCGTCCTGTCGCCGAACGACCACTGCGAGGCCAAGCGCATCAAGCTCCACAAGCTCGCACTCAAGGACCGCATGGAGTCGATCATCCGGTCCCACGCTCTTCAGGCCGCCAGGTAGCGCGGCAGGCCGCATCCCCTCCACCGTCGCAGCCCGGTGAAGGAGCAGTGAAGGAGCTGACGTCGGGGCGGACCTGAACGGATGAGATTCGCACGGGAAGCCTGGCCCTTCGTGCTGCCGTTCCTGGCCGTTGCGGGCGTATTCTGGCTGATCGGGATGCAGCTGGCGGCGATCGCGACGACAGTGCTCGGCCTGCTGGTTCTTCTCTTCTTCCGCGATCCGACACGAAGCTACGACGGCCCCTCCGAAGTTGTCCTCGCACCTGCCGAGGGCACGGTAATCGCGGTCGAGGTCATCACCGACAGCGCTCTTGGAGACAAGGCGTGGCGTCGCATCTCGATCTTCCTGTCGGTGTTCAACGTGCATACCCAGAAGACGCCCGTGGAGGGAATGGTGATCGGCAGCATCGCGACACCGGGCCGGACGCTGCCGGCCTACCGCGAGGAAGCGGGCAACGTGAACGAGAACCACCTGACCTTGCTTCGACGCAGCCAGGGGGACGTGATCGCGGTGCGTCAGATTGCCGGACTGGTCGCGAGGCGCGTCGTCTCACGCCTTCAGGCCGGTCAACGAGTGACCCAGGGGGAACCGCTGGGCCTGATCAAGTTCGGCTCCAGGGTCGACGTGTTCGTGCCGATGTCCTACGACCCGCTGGTCGAGAAGGGACAGCGCGTGGTCTCCGGCGAGACGCCGATCGCCATGCCCACCGATCCGTCGACGCCGCCGCCCGACGACTTCCCCGTCAGGAGACCCTCGGCTCCTCCCTCGGGCGCCCGATGACCTGGAAGCGCACCGGGAGGCCCCGCAGACCCCTGCGCGCGGGCGCCTACCTCATCCCCAGCCTGTTCACGACGGCGAACATGCTGCTCGGTTTCTACGCCCTGCTGGCCGGACTGGAAGGCCGGTTCCGGGCCGCGATCCTGATGATCTTCGCGGCCGCCGTGCTCGACACCCTGGACGGGCGAATCGCCCGCCTCACCGGAACCGAAAGCCCCTTTGGCCGCGAGTTCGACTCGCTTGCCGACCTCGTCTCCTTCGGTCTGGCGCCCGCGCTGCTCTGCTACCTCTGGGGCCTGCACGAGCTCGGCCGCGCCGGCTTCGCGGCCCCGGCCGTCTATCTGCTCTGCAGCGCTGCCCGTCTCGCCCGTTTCAACGTCAGCCGGCGCACCAGCGATCCGGCGTACTTCGTCGGTCTGCCAGCGCCCGCGGCGGCAGGAGCGATCGGTTCGATCCTCTTCTTCGTCGACCAGCGGGGCGACTCCCTGACACTCCAGCTCGCGGTGCTCGGCGCACTGATCCTGGTCGGTCTGCTCGCGGTTTCCACCTTCCGCTACGTCAGTTTCAAGGAACTGGACTTCCGGCGGCGGCGGAGTTTTCGCGTCGTGCTGGTCATCGCCTCCATCGTGGTTCTTGCCCTGATCCACATCGGTCTGTTCTTCCTGATCGGCGCCGCGAGCTATGCCCTTTCGGGACCGACCGCCTGGCTGGGACAGAGGCTGCGTCGACGTCGACGCGGCGCCCGCGCCGGAGTCGAACCGGCAGCCGGCTCCAGCCTCTGGCGCCTGACCCGGCGCTAGGCTTGCACGCCATGGGCATGCCCGACAGCCAGCCGGCCGACGGCGCCGAGTCTCTTCTGACCGAAAGGGAACTGGGCGCCATCGCGGCCGAACTGAGCGGCACGAGGCGACCATCCGCCGGCAAACCGCCTCGGCGACGCCTCCTGGCGGCGCTTCGAGATCGGATTCGAGCCGGCGGCGATCCTCTCGGCGAGGCTTTCTGCAGGATCAGAACGCCGCAGGAACGCCGCAACCAAGGCGCGACCTACACACCGCCCGCGATCGTCGAGAACATGCTCGACTGGACTGCCAGGCACAAGTCGCCGGCGCGCGTCGTCGATCCGGGCGCTGGCTCCGGCCGCTTCATCCTGGAAGCGGCGCGCCGTTTTCCAGACGCCGCGCTGTTCGCCGTCGAGACTGACCCCCTCGCTGTCCTCATCCTCAAGGCCAACACGGAAGTGCTCGGCCTTTCGGACCGTCTCAGGATCGAGGAAACCGACTACCGCGACCTGTCCCTGCCGAGGATCGGGGGAACGACCCTGTTCGTCGGCAACCCCCCATACGTCCGCCATCACCGAATCGGCGCCGATCGAAAGGACTGGTTCGTCAACACCGCCGCCAGGCACGGACTCCGCGCGAGCAAGCTGGCCGGGCTCCACATTCACTTCTTCCTCAAGAGCCTGGAACTGGCGCGCCCCGGCGACTACGGCGCGTACATCACCGCAGCCGAATGGCTGGACGTGAACTACGGATCGGTGCTTCGCCATGCGCTCGCGGACGGCCTGGGCGGCCTGGCTCTCCACGTTCTGTCACCAACGGCCGCTCCCTTCCGCGACGCGCTGACTTCGGCCGCCATCACCTGCTGGGAAGCCGGCCACCACGGTTCTTCGGTCGCGGTGCGCACAATCGAACGGTCGGACCAGCTCGACGGGCTTCGCTCCCGGCGTTCGGTGCCGTGGACCACGCTCCGCACGGCGCACCGTTGGTCGACGATCATCAGACCATGCGAATCGAGGCGCAGCAGAGGCGCCATAGAACTCGGCGAGATCTGCCGCGTTCACCGCGGACAGGTCACGGGCAGCAATCGCGTCTGGATTGCCGGCAACTACGACGGCGGGTTGCCGCGGGAGGTCCTGTTTCCTGCCATCACGCGCGCCCGGGAGCTGATCTCGGCCGGTGACGTTCTTTCTTCGGGCGAGCATCTGCGCCAGGTCATCGACCTCCCACGCGACCTCGTGGGCCTGGAGTCTCCGGACCGCGACCTGGTCGAACAGTTCCTGGACTGGGCACGAGACCAGGGCGCCGACAAGGGCTACATCGCCCGCCACCGTCGCCCCTGGTGGTCCGTGCGACTGCGAGCGCCGGCGCCGATTCTCTGCACCTACATGGCGCGGCGTCCTCCGGCCTTCGTCCGGAATCGATGCGGTGCACGTCACGTCAACGTGGCTCACGGTCTGTACCCCCGGCAAGAGCTTTCCGAAGCTCAACTGTGTCATCTCACGGCATGGCTCAACGTGAATGTAGGCACCGAGCAGGGACGCACGTACGCGGCAGGCCTGACGAAGTTCGAGCCCCGGGAAGTCGAGCGGATCCTCGTTCCGAAGCTGGAAGACCTCGGATGATCGAACCGCGGCAGTGGACCCTCGCCGAACTCGAACGCGACTCCGAACAGGCCAGATCGATCTTCCGCGAAGAACGGCTCAAGGAATCTCTGAGCCAGTACTCCGAGTTCTTCGAGCAGTTCTCCACCGTCTTCCGGGACCTGGTTGACCGTCTCCCCGCCCTTGGCCGCGATGAAGATTCGCCGGAAACCCTGGTCGCGATCCTTCGCGAGGACAAGGCGCGTACCGCCCTTCGCTATCTCGCCGCGCCGCCCGTGTCCGACGATGACCTGAAGACCCTCGCAAGGACCGGACTCTCTGCCACCACCCTGCGGAGCACACCCGAGAACGCCCGCCGCGTCGCCGACCTCGTCATGCGTCTCGTCGATCCCCATCGCTTTCCCTGGATCGCCGAGAACCGGCCACCAACCGGTGACGAAATCGAGCGTGCCGTCGTCTCCTCCGCGGCGCTGGTGGCCGCGCAGAAGGTATCCACCGCTCGCCGCAGCGCCAGCAGACTCCAGGAGGACGCCGTCAAGGTGGTGCTCCGCTCCTGCAGCTTCACCGAGGACACCGTCCGGCCCGACATCAACACCCTCGTGGACGCCCCGGAGCCCAACCACTTTCGCGGTGAGAGCAAACTCGGTCGAACCAAGGCCGACATCGTCGCCCGCCTCCCCGATCAGCGATTGCTGGCCATCGAGTGCAAGGTGTCGAACAGCGCCGTGAACTCCTACAAGCGCGTGAACCATGAGGCCGTCGGGAAGGCGCGGTCCTGGCTGTCCGACTTCGGCAGGCGCCAGGTCGTCCCGGCGGCAGTTCTCAGCGGCGTCTTCAAGCCCGCGAACCTGGCAACGGCCCAGGACGAACATCTCGCTCTTTTCTGGACCTTTCGGCTCGACGACATGGCAGCCTTCGTCCAGACCGTCAGCGGCGACCGCTGATCGACCTTCAGCTGCCAGCGCCGGCATTCGGACAGAACCGGGAAGACCGGTGCGGCGAAGGCCGAAGCGGCGACGTTTCCTGGCGGCGCTTGCTACTCTCCGCGGCCCATGACGACCGCTTCGACCGGCAACCACCATCGCCTCACGATCCTCGGCTCGGGACCGGCCGGTCTCACCGCGGCTCTCTACGCCGCGCGCGCCGACCTCGCACCCCTGGTCCTCGAAGGCAGCCAGCCCGGCGGCCAGTTGACGATCACGACCGACGTCGAGAACTACCCGGGGTTCCCCGAGGGCATCATGGGCCCCGAGCTGATCGAACGGATGCGGGCTCAGGCCCGGCGCTTCGGCGCCGACACCCGCTTCGAGACCGGCATGAAGGTGGACCTGGACGCGCGTCCGTTCCGGATCGAGACCGACGGCGGCGAGTACTCCACCGACGCCCTGATCATCGCCACCGGCGCGTCGGCGCGCCAACTGGGACTTGCCTCCGAGGCGGAGCTCATGGGCCACGGCGTTTCGGCCTGCGCCACCTGCGACGGCTTCTTCTTCCGCGACAGGGAACTCGTCGTCGTCGGCGGCGGCGACACGGCGATGGAGGAAGCCACTTTCCTGACCAGGTTCGCCAGCAAGGTCACGATCGTTCACCGTCGCGGCGAACTGCGGGCCTCCGTGATCATGCGCGAACGCGCCGCCGCCAACGAGAAGATCGACTGGCGGTTCCACGCCACCGTCGAGGAGATCCACGGCACCCGGGCGGAGGGCGTTCGCGGCGTCCGCCTGCGGGACCCCCGCTCGGGCGACGAATCGGAATTCCCCTGTCAGGGCGTCTTCATCGCGATTGGCCACAACCCGAACACCGAGCTGTTCAGGGGCAAGCTGGCGATGGATGATGTCGGCTACCTCGAGGTCCGCCACCCGGGCACCGCGACGGACATCAAGGGAGTCTTCGCCTGCGGCGACGTGATGGACCCGACCTACCGGCAGGCGGTCACCGCCGCCGGAACGGGCTGCCAGGCCGCGATCGACGCCGAGCGCTGGCTGAGCGAAGGGCACTGAGCCCGCAGCAGCCGCGAGCGCGCCGGTTCGCGTAGACTGCCCGCAGCCACGACCGGGGCAACGAGGACCGACGAGAACGGGGACGCGGATGACCGAACGAAACCGCAGGGACTTCCTGGGCACGGCCGCGCTGGCCGGGGCCGGCGCCGTTGCCGCCTGCGGTGGGCCGGCGTCGACCGCCGACGGAGCGCCCGGAGTCGTCGCGAGGCCGCGCCTGACCTGGCGCCTGGCATCCAGCTTCCCGCGCGGGCTGGACACGATCTTCGGCGCCTCGGAGGTGTTCGCCAACCGGGTCGAGAGCCTGACCGAGGGCCGTTTCCGGATACGGCCATACCCGGCCGGCGAACTGGTGCCGGCCCTGGGCGTGCTCGACGCCGTCCAGCAAGGCACGATCGAACTCGGTCACAGCGCGACCTACTACTACACCGGCAAGAACCCGGCGCTCGCCTTCGACACGGCGATGCCGTTCGGCCTGATGGCGCGCCAGCAGAACGCCTGGCTCTACCACGGCGGCGGCCTGGAGCTGATGCGCGAAGTGTTCGCCGACTTCGACATCGTCAACTTCCCCTGCGGCAACACCGGCTGCCAGATGGGCGGCTGGTTCCGCCGCGAAGTGAACACGCTGGCGGAACTGCGCGGCATCAAGATGCGCATTCCCGGCCTCGGCGCCGAGGTCCTGAGCCGCCTGGGGGTCACCGTGCAGACCATCCCCGGCGGCGAGATCTACCCGGCGCTCGAGCGCGGCGTCGTCGATGCAGCCGAGTGGATCGGCCCCTACGACGACCTGAAGCTCGGCTTTCACCGGGTGGCGAAGAACTACTACTACCCCGGCTGGTGGGAGCCCGGGCCGACGCTGTCGCTCTACGTCAACCGCACCGCCTGGGACTCGCTGCCCCCCGAGTACAAGGCGGTGGTCGCCGCGGCCGCAGCGGAGACGAACATCGACATGACCGCCCGCTACGACGCCCAGAACCCCGGCGCCATGCGGACCCTGGTGGACGAAGGCGTCACGCTCCGTCCGTTTTCGGACGAGATCATGACCGGCTGCCGGGACACCGCCTTCGAGCTCATGAACGAGAACGCGGCGGCCGACCCCGGCTACCGGAAGATCTTCGAGTCCTGGAACGAGGCCCGGCAGTCCTCCTTCCACTGGTTCGGCACCGCCGAGCAGGCATACGCCCGGTTCTCCTTCGGCGGCGCTTGAGGCGCCGGCTGAAGGCCGCTACAGGAGCGCCGTCACCAGCTCGGGATACAGGCAGATCAACGCCAGCCCGATGAGCTGGATGACGATGAACGGGATGACGCCGCGGTACATCTCCACCGTGGTGATCCGGCGCGGGGCCACGCCGCGCAGGTAGAAGATCGCGAAGCCGAACGGCGGCGTCAGGAAGGACGTCTGCAGGTTCATGCCGATCATGACGCCGAACCAGACCATGTCGACATCGAGGATCCGCGCCGCCGGGGCGATCAGCGGAATCACGATGAACGCGATCTCGAAGAAGTCGATGAAGAAGCCGAGGATGAAGATCGCGAGATTCGCGACGATCAGCAGGCCGATCTTTCCGCCTGGCAGGCCGGTGAGCAGGTCCTCGATCCAGATGTCGCCGTAAAGCCCCCGGAACACGAGCGCGAAGGCGGTCGAGCCGATGAGCAGGAAGATGACCATCGTGGTCAGCTTCGCCGTCGCGTCCATCGTCTCCCTGACCGCCTTCATCGTCAGTCGTCGGCGCGAAAGAGCCAGGGCGATGGCACCGACAGCGCCCAGGGCACCGGCCTCGGTAGGGGTCGCGATGCCGGCGAAGATGCTCCCGAGGACGACCAGGATCAGCGCCATGGGCGGCAGCATGACCACCGCCACCTGGCGCGCCAGCTCGGCGCCGCCAAGCGTCCGTTCCTCGGCCGGAAGCGCCGGCGCGACTGCCGGCTTCGCGATCGCGACGCCGGTGACGTACACCGCGTAGAAGCCCGCCAGCATCAGGCCGGGAATCAGGGACCCGATGAACAGATCGCCGACCGAGATGCCGAGCTGGTCGGCGAGCACCACGAGCACGACGCTGGGAGGAATGATCTGGCCGAGCGTGCCGGCGGCGCTGATCACTCCCGTGGCGAGCATCGGCGAGTAGTCGTAGCGCAGCATGACCGGCAGCGAGATCAGGCCCATGGCGACCACCGAGGCGCCGACGACCCCGGTGGCGGCCGCGAGCATCGCGCCGACCACGACTACCGCCAGCGCCAGACCGCCGCGCAGGCGGCCGAACAGCATCCCGATCGTGCGCAGGAGATCCTCCGCGAGCTGGGACTTCTCGAGCATCGTGCCCATGAAGATGAAGAACGGCACGGCAAGCAGAACGCCGTTCGACATGACGCCGAAGACACGCTCCGGGAACGCGTAGAGGAGGTTCCAGGAGAAGAGGCCGAGCTCGATGCCGATGACGGCGAAGATCAGCGCCGTGCCGCCCAGCGAGAACGCAACCGGATAGCCCGCGAAGATGAACAGGAAGACGACCACGAACATCAGCGGGCCGAGCAGGTCGGCGCTCACAGCAGCCCCTCCTGCTCCACTCCCTCCTCTTCGGCCCCGGCCCTGAGCTCGCGCAGGCGCTGCCAGTTCCTTGCCGCCTCGGCAAGCCCCTGCAGGGCCAGCAGCGTGAACGCCGCCAGCAGCACGCTCTTGATCGGGTAGCGCGGCAGGCCGCCGGGATCCGACGACACCTCGAGCACCGCCCAGGAGTTCCGCACCGCCGGCCACGACATGACGAGCCCGAACACAGCGAACGGGATCAGGAACAGCAGCGAGCCCCAGAGGTCGATCCGCCGGCGCCAGCGCTCCGGCAGCCGGCTGTAGACCACATCGACCCGCACGTGGGCGTTGGTCTGCAGCGCGTGGGCGGCGCCCAGCAGGAACACAAGGCTGAACATGTACCACTGCAGCTCGAGGTAGGCGTTCGAGCTCAGGTTCCAGCCCGTGAACCGACCCAGATAGCGCACGACCGCGTTGTACGCTCCCACCGCGACCATGGCCAGTGTCAGCCAGGAGACTGCGATCCCCAGCCGCGAGTTGAAGCGATCGACCCAGCCGACGAGGCGGTCCAGGAAGACGCCCGAAGCATGTTCTGACGTCATCAGCGCGCGCAGGCTAGCACCAGCAACACGCCCAGCCTGCGGGTGCGGTTGACCCCTTGCCGACCCCCAGGGCCCCGCGGCAGCTCCCGCGACGCCCGTCTGACCCGGCGATTCGCGCGGCTCACGACGCTCAACGTGGCGTCCAACCTGACCGTGCCGGTGGCCGGTCTTGCCGACACGGCGATGCTCGGCCGACTCGACGACGTCCGCTTTCTCGCCGGCGTGGTCCTGGCCGCCCTGATCTTCGATTACCTGTACTTCGGCTGCGCCTTCCTGCGCATGGGCACCACCGGAGTCACTGCCCAGTCCCGGGGCCGCGGCAACGGCCCGGAAGTCGCCGCACACCTCTGGCGCGCCCTCCTGCTGGCGGCTGTTCTCGGCCTGGTGACGATCGCGCTGCGGGACCCGCTCGGCGATCTCGGTTTTCGACTGCTCTCCGGCACGGCCGAGGTCGAGAACGCCGGCCGCAGCTACTACGACGCCCGCATCTGGGGCGCGCCCGCGACCCTGGTGAACCTGGCGTTCGTCGGCTGGTTCCTGGGCAGGGGCGAGGCGGCGCGGGCCCTGCTCGTCGTCGCGGCGGCGAACGTCGGTAACGTCGTCCTGAACTGGTGGTTCATCCTCGAACTGGGCTGGGCAGCGTTCGGCGCCGGAGTGGCCACCGCGGCGGCACAGTGGCTGGCAGCCGGCATCGGTCTGGCCCTGACCCTCGGCTCGGGCGCCGCGCCGACCTCCTGGCGGACCGTGCTGGACCGGGCCGCGTTGCGCCGGATCGTAGGCCTGAGCGGGCATCTGGTGGTCCGGACCCTGCTCCTGGTCACGGCCTTCGCCGTGTTCACGAACGGCAGCGCGCTGCTCGGCACGACGCGGCTGGCGGCGAACGGGCTGATTCTCCGCATGCTCGGTCTCGCCTCCTTCCTGATCGATGGCGCCGCCTTCGCCGGCGAGACGCTGGCCGGCATGGCGTACGGCGCCGGCGACCGCAAGGAGCTGCGGCGCGTCCTGATCCTGACCGTGACGGCGGCCGAGATCTGCGCCGTCGCCTTCCTGCTGCCGGTCCTGATCTTCCCCCGCGCCACGTACGGCCTGCTGGTCGGTCACGACGACGTCGTCGCGGCTGCGGCCGGCAGCAACCTCTGGCTGCTGCCGGTCCTCCTGTTCGCTGCCCTGGCCTACGCGTTCGACGGCTTCTTTCTCGGTCTGACCCGCGGACGGCTGCTCAGCCGGACGATGGCGATCAGCCTGGGCCTGGGGTTCGCCCCCTTCGCCTGGGCCGCTCTCCACTTCCGCGACGGCAACCTGCTCTGGCTCGGCATGGTCGGCATGATGGCCGGTCGAGCAGCCACACTGACCTTCGCGGCACGCCGCTACCTGCTGCCGAGCGGAGAGGAACTCCAGGCTCGGCCGCCGGCTCTTTCCAGAGGGCCTATTTCGCCGCCGGTGCCTTCCTGTGCACCACGGCCGCCCCGATCACGCCGCCGATCGTGCTGAAGACGACGTTGACCACCAGCGAGAAGGCCACGAACGCGATGATGCCAAGGCCGGCGATCGTGCTGACGATGCCCAGTGCCTCTATGTCCTCGGTGGATTCCGCGGCAAGAGCCCCGATCCCCATCGCGCCCGTGAGGCCCCCCAGGATCAGGAGGCCCAGCAGGATGCTCAGGACGGAGCCGAAGACGCCGGCAAGCGCCCCGACTTTCGCACCCTCGCCATACGGCACAGTCGTGGCGGGCGGGTCATCCTTCAGCGCCAGGTAAACCGCCAGGATGCCGCCTCCCACGATCAGGGCGCAGCAGGCCAGATTGAGCAGTTGAAGGCCGGGAATCTGCGAGGCGATGGCTCCCGCGCCACCGCCGATGGCGGCCGATCCCATTCTCTTGCCCGTCATGAGGTCTCCTCGGGTTTGGTGAACAGCGCGTCGAGACTACGCCGAAGGCCTCTCCGATGTCGTGGTTCTCCTCGGTCGGGCCGAACTCGCCAGACAGAATGCTCTACGGGCGCCCGGATGCCAGGTTTCGCGGCATTCCCTTCGCGGAACTTCGTCGAGCGATCTGCCCGACTGCCTCCCGGACCGGAGCGGCGTCGGGCGCAGCCGCCTCGGCCCGCGAAGTTCCCGGAACGAACCGCAGGGTCTGGCAGCACCGGTCGAGTGCAACTGCGCGACGGCGAGAGCCCCGATCTCATCCGAACGCCACGCGCTACACTCTACGATCGGCGTTGGTTGCTCGGCCCAAGCCGCGTCAGCCCCACCCCAACCATCAGGAGCCCTCATGTCCCCGAACCGAGTGAAGGCCGCCGCGATCGGCGGCGGCGCCGCGGGAGTCGCGGTCTCGATACCGATTCTGAATCTGATCAACCTCGCATGCTGCGCCCTCATCGTCGGCGGCGCCGTGCTTGCGGTCTATCTCGCCCTTCGAAACGAACCGCCCACCCGAAAGGCGCCATTGGGAGCCGGCGCCGCGATCGGCGCCCTCAGCGGCGTCTTCGCCGCGGTCGTCGGCACGTTCGTCTCCATCCCGATCACTCTCATCGGCGGCAACGCCGGCGCTGAATGGCTCCAGGAGTTCCTGGAGAGCAGCGATGGGGCGGCGATCGAAGGCCCGGTTCGAGAACTGCTGGAGAGCTTCGCCGGATCAGGCGAGGGAATCGCCCTGGGCGCCCTCGTCTTCAGCTTGGCGTTCAATCTGATCATCAACACGATCTTCGGAGCCTTGGGCGGCGTCCTCGGGGCGGCGATCTTCAACAGGAAGGCGTAGGCGCTTCGGGCAATCGCTTCATCCGATCCGACGCCAGGAACCGAGCAGGGCTGCACTACGGGCCGCGACCCGACCCTCGGACCAGCCAGCGGAGGCAAGTACGGCATGGGAAAGCTCGAAGGAAAGACCGCACTCGTCACCGGCGGCGGCACCGGCATCGGCCGGGCGACCGCGCTGCTCTTTGCCCGCGAGGGGGCGGCGGTCGTCGTGTCTGGCCGCCGGCTCGCGCCGCTCGAGGCGGTCGTGTCCGAGATCGAAGGCGCAGGCGGCAACGCCTGGGCGCACTCGGCCGACATGGAGGACGCCGCCGCGGTCCAGGGCCTCGCCGAAGCGGTGCTCGAGCGCCATCCCACGGTCGACGTCCTGGTCCACAACGCCGGCCACAGCTCCAGGGTCCGCAGCACGCGCTACATCTCCCAGGAGGAATGGGACAGCGTGATCGCCGTCAACGCGACCGGGCCCGCGATGCTGACCAAGGCCCTCCTGCCGGCGATGCTCGCCCACGGCGGGGCCACCGTGATCATGGTCTCGTCGATGGCGGCGATCCGCCCGGGAGTCATGGCCGGCACGGCCTACGGGGCTGCCAAGGCCGCCTCCCGCAACTACATCTTCGGCCTCGGCGCAGAACTCCGGCAGCTCGGCATCCGGGCCACCAGCGTCCTGCCCGGCGAAGTCGATACGCCGATCCTGGACAATCGGCCACTGCCGCCGTCGGCCGAAGAGCGGGCGAGCATGATGGCAGCCGAGGACATCGCGGAGGCGATCCTGACCGCCGCCGCCCTGCCTGAGCGCACCGTGATCGAGGAAATGACCCTGATGCCGACGAGACTCCGCGACTACTCCGCCGACATCGAGGCGGCGCGAACCCTGGGCGCGCCGGAGGACGAGTGACGTGCCGAGGATGACCGATGGCGAGCGCGACGCCTTCCTCGCCGAGCCGGGCATCCTGATGCGGATCGGCACCGTGTGCGACGACGGGCGCCCCCTGGTGACGCCGATCTGGTTCATCTTCGAGGAGGAGGCGATCTGGTTCACTCCGCGCGAGAACTCGGCCTGGTTCGCCAACCTGCGCCGGGATCCCCGCACCTGCCTGGCGATCGACGAGCAGAATCTCCCCTACCGCAAGGTCCTGGTCGAGGGCGAAGCGGAACTCGTCCACGACATCGGCGGCGACGACGTGTGGCGCGACCGCTACCGTCGGATCGCCTGCCGCTACGTGCCGGAGGAGGCCGCCGAGGACTACATCCAGGCCACGATCGATCAGCCCCGCGGCCTCTACCGGCTCCCTCTGTCCGGGGCCGCCGTCCGCACGTGGCGGATGCCGATCGACGACGAAGACCCGGCCGGCATCTGGCACCAGCGCTACTACCGGCCGGGAACCATGCTCCGCCGCTGACGCGCGCCGAATCGACAACGCCCGCCCGATCGGGCCGAATCCGCCTGGACGTCTCCGAACTCTCGACGGGCCTTCTCTCTCCGGCGGCAGTCGGCCAGCCGACCAACGCCACGACCCAGGCGAGTCGCGCGCGGCCGCGTCAAGAAGTCTCCCCGGACAGTCCCGGGGCGTCTCGTTCGGCGATCTGGCGGATGGCGGCCAGGACAAGCACGGCGATGGGCGCCGCGGCCAGCAACGCGGTGGAGAAACGGCTCGCCGGCGTGTCGAAGGGCAGCAGCCAGTCGATCGCGGTCGGCGCCAGGAACAGGAGAATGCGCCGCGGCCGGTCCAGGATCCAGTCGCAGGCCCGGCGCATGCGCGGCATGAAGGCCAGCCCCAGCGTGAACCCGAGGTAGAACCCGAAGCAGCGGTGGCAGACGGCCAGCGGCTCGCCGCCGAGGTGGAAGCTGCGCTCCGCGATCTGGTGGCAGACCGGAGCGAACAGCGCGTAGAGCAGCGGCGCCACCTTGCCGTCGGCGCCCGCCGACACAGGCGCCGCGAGAACGAGCGCGATCGCCAAGCCGCAGAGAAGCATGACCGCGACCGTGGCCGTCGTCGTTGCCGAAGGAGCCGCGATGATCACGCCGTCAGTGTAGCGGCCTCGGAGCCGCCGCGACCGCGGCCTGAAGGAGCGTTTCGGCGTCCGCGGCCGCGCTCACATTCCCCAGACGTCGATGCGCGCGCCGTCCGGCGCCTTCATCTCTCGGCGAAACACCTTCTCCCTCCAGCGCCTGCCCTCCACGCGGTCGATGATCACCAGGTGTCCTTCGGATGCCGCGCAACGGTCCATGTACGCTGCCGTCTGCTGCAGTCCCTGAGCGATCATGGCTTCGAGCCCGCTATGGAGGACCTTGCACTCGATCACGATCCGGTCCACCGTCGGCGAGGCGCCGCGTGCCAGACCCGCGTCGCCCTCACGAGCCGCAGCGCCGCCTCGCGGCCACACCAGCAGCAGGTCCGTGCGGCCGCGCCCGAGCCCGTACTCGCGCTCGACGCGCCCGCCGCCGTTCACGACCCGCTGAAGGAACGCCTGCAGGAGCAATTGGGGCCACGCTTCCTGATAGAGAAACCGCTTCGACCAGTGCTCCGAATGCTCCCGGAAGAAATCCTGGAACGCCGCGAGCAGCCCCCGCACGTTCAGGCCGCCGTTCGCCTCCACGTACCAGGCCGCATCCTGCTCGAACTCGCCCTGCACGACCCAGGTGAGCTCGCGCGGAACGACCTCGGCACAGATCGGATTCGCAATGCGGTAGGGATTGCCCTGGGCCAGCAGGCCGAGGTCCCGCGCGTACTCCACGTCCCGGTCGCTGAACGTGCGCGTCTCGCCGCCGCTGAGGAGCGGCTCGACGACTCGCCGTACCCGCTCCTCCTTCAGCTTGTCCGCCAACTGGTCCAGGTGCGTCTCCCGGCGCAGGATGATCCGCTCCTGCGAAGCCCGGATCGTCTCCGCCTCGACCGGCCTGGATCGGTCCCGAAGCGCCTCGGTCTCGAAGCACGCCTCGTAGGCCAGTGCGTTGACCAGCCATGGCTGGCCCAACGTCTGCCGCCAGAGAAGATCGACCGCCTCGGTCGTGAACGCCTGTCCCGTCTCCGCGGTGTGCTGTCCCAGAAGCGCGACCACTTCCGAACGCGAGAAGTCGCCGAGCCGGAGCGATCTGGCCTTGATGTTGAACGCGCTGCCGCCGGCGACCATCTCGCGGGAAGACGACGAGCGGATTCGGTAGTCACGGACGTCCCGCACCCCGCACAGGGCGACGCTCTGCGGGAAGCCGCGAGGGCGCTGGACGTATCCGGCCCGCAACTGCCGCAACACGGCAAGAAGCGAGTCGCCGACCAGCGCGTCGATCTCGTCGAGCAGCAGCACCAGAGGCCTCGCGTCGGACTCGGCCCACCGCGTCAGCGCCTCGACCAGCGCCTGGTCCGGCCCGGACTTCGCCAGCAGGTCCGGCCAGACCTCATCCAGAAACCCGTCACGCAGCTTCAGCCGGGCGTCGAGCGCAAGCTGGGCGAGCACGGCGCGCATCGCCCGCGGCACGTCCTCGCGGGCGGTCTGCGCCACCTCCACGTTGGCGTAGACGCAACGATAGCCGTCGACATTGAGCCGTTCCTGCAGCGCCAGAAGAGCCGACGTCTTGCCGGTCTGCCTGGGCGCGTGCAGCGCGAAGTACCGCTTCTCCCGTACCAGGGCGAGCAAGCCGGCCAGGTCCGCGCGTTCCAGCGGCTCGATGCGATAGTGGTCGCCCTTCACGACCGGGCCGGTCGTGTTGAAGAAGCGGGACATTCGAGGCAACGCTAGCGCACTCGGCAAGACCCGCACCGCAGCCTCCTCCCAAGACGTCCCGGCACGGGGACGGCGCAGCCATGTCGTCGAACGCTCGCAATCTGGCGCCCAGGACGAACGACACGTCCGGCCATCGGGACCGCGCTCGGACCGGGCGCGCCGTGGCCTCTCGAACCGGATCGCTGTATCGTCTCCCTCGGTGTGCCTTCACTGCTGCTGTCGATCGACGACTGACCGATCCAGCAGGGCACGCTAGCGTCTTCGACTCCGTACCCGAACTCGACCATGGTTGGCGGCGCGACGCCCTGCTCCCGTCAACGAGGCAGTACCGAATGGAACTCCTGAAGTTCGCCACCGACCGCTACAAGGGCTACACCGAACCGGTCACCGTGGAACTCGCCCCGCTGACGATCCTGATCGGTTCCAACAACTCCGGGAAGACGGCGCTGGCCCAGGCGATCCAGTTGGCCGCGGGCGGTCTGGCCGCATCGGGCCATGACGGCTCGGAACCGCTCCCGCTGGAGTCCGGTGGCATCCACCACGGCGACAGCTTCGAGGACCTGGTTGCAGGACGCACCCTTCACGGCAGACTGACACTGTCCGTGACGCTGATGGACGAAGGAGAGGAGTTGTCGCTCTCGGCCACCGTGAGGAACGTCGTATCGCTTGGGCGACCATCCGAACGTCAAGTCTCCCGCTGGGAACTCAGGCGCGGCGGCGATGCGGTTGTCCTGGAACGCCGAGGTTTCGATGCCCGGCCCATCTACCGTGTCTCGATCTCCGGGCAGACCGCGAGACCACGTTCGGTCACGTGGCGCGGCCTTGCGCCGGCGTCGTCGGACGCGCTTCCATCCTGGACCGCCGACGCCATTGAAGGTCTCAGGTCATGGGCCCACGGAATCCGCCACCTTCAGTGTCCACGCCGTCTCGCCAAGCCGCCGTACAGCATGCCGGAACGCCCGCCCCGAAAGCTCGGGGCGCGAGGACAGCTGGCGCCGCTGGCGTTCGCGGCCGACGACGAATTGAGAGCAGCGGTTCGCGCCTGGTATCGCACGGTGTTCGGCGTTCATCTGGAGATCATCCCGATGGCCAACTACTTCGAACTCGTGGCGCGCCATCCGGGACGTTCAGCAAGGGTGGCGCTTGGGCAATCGGGTCGCGGGCTCGCGCATGCACTGCCCGTGGCAATCGCCGCGTTGACGGCCCGGAAGGCAGGCCCGGGTGTCGACATGATCGAGCACCCCGAAGCGGAACTCCACCCGGCGGCGCATGCCGAAGTCGCCGAGGTGCTTCTGCATCATCTCGCGGGAGCCGCTCGGCCGATGATCATCGAGACCCACTCCGAGATGATGCTGCTTCGCGCCAGGCGCTGGATTGCCGAAGGACGGCTGTCCGCCGAAGACGTTCTCGTCTACTGGATCCAGTCGGAGCCGAGTGCCGGATCCTCCCTGAAGAAGATCAGAATCCGCGACGACGGCAAGGTCGACGATTGGCCAGACGGCGTGTTCGTCGAGGACTACGACGAAATTCTCGCAATCCGGCGCGCCGCCCGCGAGCGAGGTTAGCGTCCGGTGCTTGTCGAGATCGATCTCGCCGTGGCAAACGATGCCTCCTCGCACAGGTGGCTGGATCGAATCCTCCACAAGATCGACGACGGCTGGCACGTCTGGGACACGTCTGGACTTGTGGATCCCGTCGCCTTCGAGGGCTCTTCGTGGGTGCGAGACCGAGGAACCCAAGGCGACTGGGTTCGCGAGCTCCTCACCGCCTCGTTACAGCGCGACGCGTGGACTTCGGCACCGCACGAAAGGCGCCTGCTCGTGACGGCAACTCCCCGCGAGAGTCACGAACTGGCGCCCGAGGACGCAGCGCGGTTCGTCGAGGAGCCCCTGATTCTGCTGGTTGAGAACCGCAACAGCGACGGCTGCTTCGCGTGGCGCGTCGTCACGGAGTGCGACCGGGCATTGGGGCGTCTCTGGCGTCGTCCAGGGGATCCCATCAGGCCGGACAGCGTCGGCGGTAGCGGGGGGATTCCACAGGAGATCGCGCGACGGGCGCGAGGAACGCAGCTCCGTCCACGCCTGGTGGTCATCGTGGACAGCGATCGAAAGGCGCCGGACTCGGAGGAAAGCCGCCAGGCCCGGGCAGTGAGAAGGGCCGCAGAGAAGCACGGAATCGCGTGCTGGATCCTGGCCAAACGAGAATCGGAGAACTACTTGCCCCGAGATCTTCTCGGCGGGAGTCGGGGCGCGGGCCGCGATCACGGAAATCGCGTTGATGCGTGGGACCGGCTGAACGCCGATCAGAAGGACTTCTACGACATGAAGAACGGGCTGTCGGAAGAACCGACCGAGCCTGAAGAGGCCCTCTTCGACGATCTCGCGTCAGAGGACCGATCCACGCTCTCATGTGGATTCGGTCGGCAGCTCCGGCACTGCTGGTGTCTCAACGTGCCGGTGCGCAACGAGCTGCTGGAGCGCGGCCGTGGCGATCTGGAACGCGGCCTGGCGCTGATTCGCAAAGAGACATAGACGAAATGTTCGGTGAAGGCCAGGTCCGTGCCGAAGTCAGCCCGGAAGTCGCGTTCCTGGGCAGCCTCGTCGAGCGCATCGTCGCGGGAAAGATCCGCGTGCCTCGGTTTCAGCGGGGGTTCGTCTGGAAGCAGCAAGACCTTCATGCCTTGCTCGACAGTGTGTTCAGAGGTTTCCCGATCGGTTCCGTGCTCGTTTGGGACACGGACATGGAGATAGCGACGGTTTCGCGCGTAGGTCCAGTCCAAGTCGGGCCGGCGCCCGCCGGAACGGTGGGTTACCTCCTGGACGGCCAGCAGCGTCTTTCGACGCTGGTTGGGGCGCTCAGGCTTCCCGACCAGGAAGACACGACCTTCGATCAGGTCGACTGGCGCATCTGCTGCGATCTGGAGACATGGGAGTTCCGCCGCAGGTCCGCGGGCCAACACGACCCCCAGCTGTTTCCGATGAGCAGCCTGCTGGACACGACCGCGTTCTTTTCGGCGTGCCGCCGAATCACGTCGCACACCCCCGACGGGAGTCGCTCCCACCGTTGGCTCGACAGGGCCGACCGCCTCGCGAACGCCTTCAGGGACTACCAGATCCCCGTGATCCATGTGCGCGAGGCAGACCTGGACACGGCCGTGATGGTGTTTGCCCGGCTCAACCGCACCGGCCGGAAGATGGCAGCGGACGAGATGGTGTCGGCCCTGACCTACCGCGAAGGGAAGTTCCATCTTGCCCACGAGCTGGACCAGATCAAGCACGAGCTTGCGCGGAGCGGATTCAGCAACCTCAATCGGGTCCTGCTTCTGAGATCGGTGCTCGCTGCCCTGGACCGAGACATCTATGCCAAGGACTGGACGGACCTGCTGGTAAAACCTGAAGTGCGGTCGAAGCTGCCGACGAGCTTCGAATCCGCAACCGAGGGAATCCGTGGCGCGGTGAAGTTTCTGGAAGGTCTGGGCGTTGCGTCGGACCGACTCCTGCCCTACGGGCTGCAGCTGGTGCTCCTGGGCGAGTTCTTTCGTCTTTGCCCCCGGCCCGACGACCACGCCCGCAACCTGCTTGAACGCTGGTTCTGGGTAACGTCGTTCACTGGCTGGTTCGGCGGCGTCAGCACCTCGCAAGCCACCCGTGCTCTGCGGGAGATACGGGATCTGGCCAACGGGACGGCCAGCGAGGTCAAGACCGTCAATCTCGAGGCGCCCGCGCAGCCGTTCCCGGAGCGCTTCGACGGTCGGAGCGCCCGCGTGCGCGCCTTTCTCCTCTACCTCGCATCGCTTTGCCCCCGTACGCTTTCGGGAAGCGAGGATCTCGACCCGGGACGACTGCTCTCGGACCGAGGAACTGGTGCCCTTGTCTACCTCGCTCCGGGAGGGGACGTATGCAAGGAGCTCCGCAGCAGTCCCGCGAACCGGATGTTCGCCGACGAGCGCGCAATTTTCGGGGCCCTTTGTGCGTTGGACGACGACCGACTCCGTGAGATCCTTCCGACGCACGGCTTCCCCGAGGAATCGATCGAACTGCTGCGCGAGGGAGATCGAGAAGGGCTGATCCGGGCACGGCGCGATGCGCTGATCGAAGGTGAGCGAGCATTCCTCGACGCCCGGGGCGTGACCCTGCCGACGAGGCGCACGGCGCCGGCGATCGCCGACAGCGACTCTTCCGACGACGATGGGTCAATGGCCGATGGCGGTTGACATGGCCGCAGACCTCTGAACGGGTTCCGTCGCCGCTATGATCGCAGCGTGAGGTGCGACCCGTGAGCGGCTGGAACTCGATTCCCGAGCTGGACGCGCTGGTCGGCGAGGAAATCCGCCTGCGCGGCTGGGTGGACGGTCGCCGTTCCAGCGGCCGGATCGGCTTCATCCGGCTTCGGGACTCTGGCGCCACGGTGCAGCTCGTCATCAGCCGCAAGGAGGTCGACGAGGCTTCCTGGGAGGCGCTCCAGCATGCAACCCAGGAATCGACCGTCGCCGTGACCGGCGCCGTCGCCGCGGACCCCCGTTCACCCGGCGGCGTCGAGGTTCACGTCTCGTCCCTGACCCTGATCCACGCCGCCGACGGTTATCCCATCACGCCGAAGGCACACGGCACCGCGTTTCTGATGGACAACCGGCACCTGTGGCTCCGCTCCAGCCGCCAGCGGGCGGTGCTGCGGATTCGCAGCGAGGTCTGCCAGGCGATCCACGACTTTCACCGCGAGCGCGGCTACTACCTGGTCGACTCGCCGATCCTGACGCCGGCAGCCTGCGAGGGCACCTCGACCCTGTTCGAGACCCCGTACTTCGACCACGGCAACGCGTATCTCAGCCAGTCCGGCCAGCTCTACCTGGAGCCCGCGGCCGCCGCGCTGGGCAAGGTCTACTGCTTCGGCCCCACCTTCCGGGCCGAGAAGTCGAAGACCCGGCGCCACCTGATGGAGTTCTGGATGGTTGAGCCGGAGGCGGCCTTTCTCGACTTCGAAGGGCTCTGCGAGCTGGCGGAGGACTTCGTCGTCTACCTTGCGGAGCGGGTGCTGGAACACTGCGCCGACCCGCTTTCGGTCCTCGAGCGCGACACGTCCAGGATCGAGGCAATCCGGAAGCCCTTCCCCCGTCTCCGCTACGCGGAGGCGATCGGCCTGCTGCGCCGGCAGGGTTCCGGGATCGAGTTCGGCGAGGACTTCGGCGCCCCCGAGGAAACGTCGATCACCCGGGAGTTCGAGCGGCCGGTGATGGTCACTCACTATCCGACTTCGCTCAAGGCGTTCTACATGGAACCCGACCCGAACGACCCGTCGCTGGCCCTGGCGCTCGACGTGATCGCGCCGGAGGGTTACGGGGAGATCATCGGCGGCAGCCAGCGCATCCACGATCACGATCTTCTGCTCGCGCGGCTCAAGGAGCACGATCTGCCGCTGGACGCCTTCCAGTGGTACCTGGACATCCGCCGCTACGGCACGTTCGAGCACAGCGGCTTCGGCATGGGAGTCGAACGCTTCATAGCCTGGATGGCCGGCGTCCCCCACCTGCGCGAGACGATCCCCTACCCGCGCACGATGGACCGGATCTACCCCTGACCTCGAGCTCCCCGAGCCTGGGCCTCGAAGAACTCGAGGAGCGCCTCGGCTATCGCTTCCGGAACCGCGCCCTCCTCGGGCAGGCCGTGACCCACACGTCCTACGCCAACGAACAGGGTCTGCCCAGGCACAACCAGCGTCTCGAGTTCCTGGGCGACTCGGTGCTCGGCCTGATCGCGGCGGACCGGCTCTACCGAAGCCGCCCTGCCGCGCCGGAAGGCGAACTGTCGCTCGTGAAGTCACACGTGGTGAACGACGAGGCGCTCGCCCGCTGCGCCCGGCGGCTCGATCTTGGCTTGACGCTTCGCCTGGGCCGCGGCGAAGAGCGCTCCGGCGGCCGCGACAAGCAGTCCCTTCTCGCCTGCGCGCTCGAAGCCGTGATCGGCGCCATGTTCCTCGACGGTGGACTGCAAGCCGCGCGAAGCGTCATCGAACCGTGGGTCGATTTCGAGGCCGCGGAGACCCTGGACCTGCCAGACGCCAAGTCCGACCTGCAGGAGCGGCTTCAGGCTCGAGGCCTGACGCCCCCGGTCTACCGCCACGTGGACCGCAAGGGTCCGGATCACGACCCGGTCTTCCACGTCGAGTGTCTGGTCGACGGCGAGATTGCCGCCAAGGCCGTCGGCCGATCGAAGAAGGTGGCCGAGCGCCGCGCCGCGGCCCGGGCACTGGCCGGCTTCGAACTGGCCCGCGATCCACAGGATCCCGAGTCGCCCGAATCGGAGGTCTGAAGCGTGCCGCCGATCGGGTCACGACCCGCTCTGTCGCGGACCTGCTGCCTGGCGCGACCGATCCGGCGAGGCAGCCGGTCTCGGTTCGGGCGCCGGTTTCCGTCCTTGTCAGTGTTGGCCCAGAGTGGACATCGAGACCCGGAACGACGGCAGAAGACTGGGGTGGATGTTGAGAATCCGGTTGGGCCCACGACATGGAAGGACGGAGAGATGCCGATGGAGAGAGTAGACTCTGTGCGCGACGATGAACGAGCAAGCCACCGTGCGCGACGAGACCGCGAAAGAACCCGACGGATGACCGCAGCAGGACCGGTGGCGGCGGCGCGGACCCATGACGAGGAGGACGGGTTCGAACGACTCCACGAGCGGCTGTCGAGGAAGATCGAGCATGAGGGCGCGAACGTCAGGACCGAACTCTCCGAGAAGATCGAGCGCGACTGCGCGAACGTCAAGGCCGAACTCTCCGAGAAGATCGACGGCGTCAGGGAGCTTCTGGACCAGAGAATCAAGGATCAGATCCGGTTGCTTCGGGTTGAGATCCAGCGGCTCGAAGACAGGCTCGTTCACGAGACCGGAGCACTCCGAACGGAGATCGGCGGCGTCAAGGAGTCGCTGCTGAGCCGAATGGAGCAACAGGAGAGAGTCCGAGCGGCCGAGTACGCGGCGACAAAGTGGTCCATGCGCTTGATGATGGCGGCCATGGCCCTGCTCGTCGCGATGATGGCCCGCTTCACTCTCTTCCAGTGACTTCGTGCCAGCGGGTTGCCGGCGGACCGGCGAGCGTGTCGCTTGCGCCAACCCTGACGGCGGACGGCTGCCAGGGCCTCCCCACGCGGCCCCTGAACCGTCCGGCTGATACCCTCGCCGTGGCTTGCCCGACGCCCCTTTCGCCGCACTGCCGCCCGGACACCGGATCGCCGAGTACGAGATCGTCCGCGTGCTCGGGGCCGGCGGCTTCGGCATTACCTACCTCGCCTTCGACCATCAGCTCGACGGGCCAGTAGCGCTCAAGGAGTACTTCCCCGCCGACCTCGCGGCGCGTGTCGACGGCGACAGGGTCGCGGTCACGGCGCCCACGAACCGGGAGACCTTCGCCTGGGGTCTCGAACGGTTCCTGGAGGAAGCCCGGGCGATCCGCCGTTTCCGACACCCGAACGTCGTGCAGGCGCACCGCTACCTGGAGAACAACGGCACGGCGTACATCGTCATGGAGTACGTCGAGGGCGAATCGCTGAAAGCCATCCTCGACCGCCGCGGGCGTCTGCCAGCCGAGGAATGGCGGCGCTGGCTGGACGCACTCCTGGACGGGCTGGAGCACGTGCATTCGCACGGCTACCTGCACCGCGACATCAAGCCCGCGAACATCGTGATCCGAGCCGCGACCGGCGAGCCCGTGCTGATCGACTTCGGTGCCGCCCGCGCCCGGCAGCGGGAGCGCACGCACACCCAGGTACTTACCGCCGGCTACGCGCCGATCGAGCAGTACTCGGGAGGCGGCCGCCAGGACCCCCCGAGCGACATCTACGCCCTAGCCGCAGTTTCGTACAAGGTGTTGACCGGAAGTACGGTCGCGAGCGCGCCGGATCGGGTGCTGGACGACTCGTACCTGCCGCTCGCGGAGCAGGTCGCCGGCGCCGATTCCCGATGGCTGGCGGCAATCGACCGCGGCCTGGCGTTGCGGCCCCAGGACCGCCCGCAGACCGCAGAAGCCTGGCGCGCCGCGCTCGCGGCCAAGCAGGCCGAAACCACCGAAGGCGAGGCCCCGCCTCCGGTCCCATCTGTCCGAACCCGGTCCCGGCACTGGTGGTGGGCCGCCTTCGCGCTGTTCTTCTCCCTGTCGATCATCGTCCTGAGGTTGGCAAACGGCCTTCCAGGTGCAACGCCGTCTCTCCCGACGGTCTCCGTCGCTCTCGAGGAGACCGCAGGCCAGGAGACGCCAGCACCCCCGACCGGCCAGGCCACGGACGATGACAGCCCTGATCGAGACGATGAGTCGAGGCAGACGGCCCGCCAGCCAACGCCGCCTGCCGTCTCTGTCGGGATCGAAGAACCCCTGGACAGGGGGACGCCAAGGCCCACGAGCGGCAAGGAACCGGACGACGAAAGCCCGGCTCGACGTGTCGCCCAGGCCGCAGAACGGGCGATGCGGGTTGGAAACGACGAGTCTCCTCCACCGGAGCCGGATGGGCCGATCCACATCGTCGGCGACGCGACGGATCCGGTGAAGGTCCACGAAGTCAAGCCCCAGTACACGGAGATCGCGCGCAAGGCTCGGATCGAGGGTGTCGTGATTCTCCAGGCGACGATCGACAGGAATGGCGACGTCACGGACGTCAAGGTGCTGAAGGGCTTGGGCCTGGGCCTCAGCGAGGCCGCCGCGGCGGCTGTCCGACAGACGAAGTTCAGGCCGGCGACCCTGAACGGCAAGCCCGTAGGCGTCTACTACAACCTGACGGTCAACTTCCAGCTCCAGTAGGAACCCGGGAGGAGCCGAGGTTTCGGGCGAGCCATGCGGCACCGATCTGCCCTGTTCACGCGCGACAGCCTGATCCGGTCAGGGATGAGCCTGAACGACCGGCACCGCCGTGTTACGATGGCAACCTGCGTCGGACGATGTCGTTCCGGCGTCGCGCTCGAGGTCGGACGATGAAGCGCCAGGCCGAACTGACCGCAATCGACTACCCCAGCAGCGACGGCAAGCCATTGGCGGAATCGGAACGCCACGCCATCGCCACCGTGGACGCGTGGCAGGCCCTGAAGCGCTTCTTCGCCGCCCGGCCCGACGTCTACGTGGGGATGGACATGCTCCTCTACCACGTGCAGGGCGACCCGAGGCGCTCCGTGGTCCCGGACGTCTTCGTCGTCCTGGGGGCGCCGAAGCTGCCGCACCGGGACACGTGGCTGCTGTGGGAGGAAGGCCGGGCCCCGGACTTCGTCCTGGAGGTCACCTCGCGCACCACCCGGCGCGAGGACGAGGGGCGCAAGCGAAGGCTCTACCGGGACCTGGGAGTTTCCGAGTACTGGCAGTTCGACCCGACGGGCGACTATCTCAGCCCGCTGCTCAAGGGCGCCCGGCTCGAGGGCGGCGAGTACGAGCCGATTCCGTCGGTGGCCACCGTGGACGGCGGCCTGCGGATGCGCAGCGTCCTGGGCCTGGAACTGCGTCTGGAGCGCGGCTTCCTCCGCCTGTACGACCCGGCGGCGGAAACGTATCTGCCGACCGCGGACGAGGAGACGGCGCGTGCCGACAGCGCCGAAGCGAACGCCGCCGAAGCCAAGCGCCACGTCGCCGAGGAAGCCGCACGGGCCGACGCCGCCGAAGCGAACGCGAACGAAGCCAGGCGCCACGCCGCCGAGGAAGCCGCGCGAGCCGACAGCGAAGCCGCGCGAGCCGACAGCGCCGAAGCGAACGCGAACGAAGCCAGACGCCACGTCGCCGAGGAAGCCGCGCGAGCCGACGCCGCCGAAGCGAACGCGAACGAAGCCAGGCGCCGCATCGCCGAGCTCGAAGCCGCTCTGCAAGCGGCGCACGGCTGAAGAACGCCGGTCCCGCGCCGGAGGGCGCCGTCGTCGCGGGCACGGAACCGCAGCGGCCTGCGGTGCGGCGCCGCCGGCTCGAATGCCCAGGGGCAATGCGGATCAACGTCGGCTCGCTCCAGGCCGCGCCGCCGCTCGGCCCCAAGATGGCGTCGAGACGATGCCGGGAAGGTGCCGCGTCGAGGCCCTCCTCGCGGGACAGGCGCGCCGCCCGGTAGGCGGCTCGGTCAGCGGCCCCTTGGCCGACGCCTCCGGTGACCGTGTCGGACCGCCGGCCGATCCGGAGGCGGACGGGCCGGTACAATCCGCGAAGCATGCCCGCCGAAGCGCCCGCTGCCGGATTGCCGCCCGGACACCGGATAGCCGAGTACGAGATCGTCCGCGTGCTCGGCGCCGGCGGCTTCGGAATCACCTACCTTGCCTTCGATCATCAGCTCGACGGGCCGGTAGCTCTCAAGGAGTACTTCCCCGCCGACCTCGCGGCCCGTGTCGACGGCGCCAGGGTCGCGGTCACGGCGCCCACGAACCGGGAGACCTTCAGCTGGGGTCTCGAACGGTTCCTGGAGGAAGCCCGGGCGATCCACCGTTTCCGACACCCGAACGTCGTGCAGGCGCACCGGTATCTGGAAGCCAACGGAACGGCGTACATCGTCATGGAGTACGTCGAGGGCGAATCCCTGAAAGCCGTCTTGGACCGGCGCGGCCGCCTGTCGGCCGAGGAATGGCGGCCCTGGCTGGACGCACTCCTCGATGGGCTGGAGCACGTGCACTCGCACGGCTACCTGCACCGCGACATCAAGCCCGCGAACATCGTGATCCGAGCCGCGACCGGCGAACCCGTCCTGATCGACTTCGGTTCCGCCCGCGCCCAGCAGCGGGACCGCACACACACGCAGGTCTTCACCGCCGGCTACGCGCCGATTGAGCAGTACTCGGGCGGCGGCAGCCAGGGCCCCCCGAGCGACATCTACGCCCTGGCGGCCGTCTCGTACCGCGTCCTGACTGGAGAGCCACTCCCGAGCGCACCCGACCGCGCCCTGAGCGACGACTGCCGGCCACTCGCCGAATCGGTTCCGGGAGCCGACCGCACGTGGCTGGCGGCAATGGACCAGGCACTGGCATGGAAACCCCGGGACCGCCCGCAGACCGTGGAAGCCTGGCGTGCCGCGCTCGGGGCCAGGCAGGCCGGAACCACCCAAGGCGAGGTTCCGCCGGCGGTCCCATCCGTCCGAACCCGGTCCCGGCACTGGTGGTGGGCCGCCCCTGCATTGTTGGCCCTGTCGATCATCGTCCTGAGGTTGGCAAGCGGCCCGCCAGGTGCAACGCCGGCTCTCCCGACGGTCTCCGTCGCTCTCGAGGAGACCGCAGGCCAGGAGACGCCAGCACCCCCGACCGGCCAGGCCACGGACGATGACAGCCCTGATCGGGACGATGAGTCGAGGCAGACGGCCCGCCAGCCAACGCCTCCTGCCGTCTCTGTCGGCCTCGAAGAGCCCATGGACAGGGAGACGCCAAGGCCCACGAGCGGCAAGGAACCGGACGACGAAAGCCCGCCTCGACGTGTCGCCCAGGCCGCAGAACGGGCGGCGCGGGAAGGCCCACGAGCGGCAAGGAACCGGACGACGAAAGCCCGCCTCGACGTGTCGCCCAGGCCGCAGAACGGGCGGCGCGGGTTGGAAACGCCGAGTCGAGGCAGACGTCACGACAGCCACCGCCGCCTCCTGCCGTCGCTGTTGGCCTCGAAGAATCCCCGGACAGGGAGGAGACGCCAACGCCCACGACCCGCAAGGACTCGGACGACGACAGCCCGCCTCGAAACGACGAGTCGAGGCAGACGGCCCAGCGCAGCGCGCCTGGCCGGACGGACGAGGCGCCTGTTCCTGCTCAAGACGACGAGTCGAATTACCGCCGAGCAGCCGAACAGGGACTCGCCATCGCGCAGTACAACCTCGGCTTCATGTACAGCCTCGGCAAGGGTGTGCCGCAGGACGACGCGGAAGCCGACCGATGGTACCGACGAGCAGCCGAACAGGGACTCGCCATCGCGCAGTACAACCTCGGCCTCAAGTACGACATCGGCGCGGGTGTGCCGCAGGACGGCGCGGAAGCCGCCCGATGGCACCGACGAGCAGCCGAACAGGGACTCGCCGACGCGCAGGTCATCCTCGGCCTCAAGTACGTCTACGGCGTGGGTGTGCCGCAGGACGATGTAGCGGCTCACATGTGGATGAGTCTCGCCGAGGCGCAGGACTCCATTTCGGGCAAGACGCGTGAGACGCTCGAAAAGCGCATGAGCGCGGGGCAGATCGCCGCCGCGCAGCGAGCCGCACGCGAGTGGCGGTCGGCTCGGCAGTAGGTGTCCGGCAACACGCGCCAACCAGGGTTCGGGCACGTTGGATGGCGAGAGTGGTGCGGCTCGCTGACGGCGTGACGTGAACGCACTGCGGTCGGGCGGGCTCCGGGCTGTCGGATCAGGGCCCCGCGAAGGGTGGTTCGAGGTGCAGCGACTGGCACTGACCGTTCCGGTCCCGACCGTCCTGCCGGCCCCTGGCTGCGGCGCGGGCGACTCCAATTCCCCGAACACCCCGCGCTCGGACGATCTTCAACCTGGTCCAGGAGGGCTGGGACGTCGTGCCGGCATGCCAGCCGGTGTCTCCGGTGACAGCGTCGGAAACGCCAGCCGATCCGCAGACGTGCAGGCCGGTACAATCCGCGAAGCATGCTCGCCGAAGCGCCCGCTGCCGGATTGCCGCCCGGACACCGGATCGCCGAGTACGAGATCGTCCGCGTGCTCGGGGCCGGAGGCTTCGGCATCACCTGCCTCGCCTTCGACCATCAGCTCGACGGGCCGGTAGCGATCAAGGAGTACTTCCCCGCCGACGTCACGACGCGGGGTGACGGGTGGAGGGTCTCTGCCACGGCGCCCACCGGCCGGGACCTCTTCGCCTGGGGTCTCGAACGCTTCCTCGACGAAGTGCGCACGATTCACCGGTTCCGCCATCCGAACGTAGTGCGGGCACACCGCTACCTGGAGGCCAACGGCACGGCATACATCGCCTGGCGTTGCGGCCCGAGGACCGCCCGCGGAGCGTCGCGGACTGGCGCCAGGCGCTCGGTTCGGCTGACGCTGCCAGCGCTAGCAATCGTGACCTCGATGTCGTCGCGGGCAAGCAGGTGCCTGCTGCGGCTGCCGATCTCGGTGAAACAGTCCGCTGGTTTCGACGCGCCGCCGCACACGACGACGCTGGCGCACAGTCCAACCTCGGCCTCAGGTACGACAGCGGCCGGGGTGTGCCGCAGGACCATCAGCAAGCCGCCCGATGGTTCCGACAAGCAGCCGAACTGGGCCTCGCCCTTGCGCAGTTCAGCCTCGGCGTCGCGTACGTATTCGGCCGAGGTGTGCCCCAGGACCACGAAGAAGCCGCACGCTGGTACCGCCGAGCAGCCGAACAGGGCCACGCCGTTGCCAACATCTATTAGTAGGGTCTTCTGCGGTAGAAGACCAGACTGGAGTCCTTGAAGCCATCAAGTGGACCCGCTGACAGGCTGACCAGCAGGGAGCACGCCCGGACAAGCGCTCGCGCTGCCGCTGCCCGTCGTCATCGAACGAACCTGTCCTTCCTCGCACCTCCAGGACTCCGCCCCGGACTCGAGTTCGGCGCCTCGTCCCGCCGACCCGTGGCTACACTCACGGCCTGTCCGTGCCAGCCCCCCTGCTCGACGCCGAAGACAGCCCGCCCCCGAACGAGAGGACGGACAGATCCCGATCGCGTTCGGCGACAGTCTCTCGCCTGCCGTTCCTGCTCGGCCGGGTCCTGCTCCACGCTGCCTTCGCTGCGCTTCCGTTCTCGCCGCTCGCGGCTGCGGCGCCCGACTCCTCCACTTACAACCGGGCCGTGGTGCGCGTGGTCGCTCGATCGGCCGGCGGCGAGACGCTCGGAACGGGCTCCGGTTTCTTCGTGGACGAGCGGCACGTGGTGACGAACCGCCACGTCGTTGCCGGCGGGGAACTGCCGCCCGATCCGTCGATCTCCATCGTGCTCGCCGACGGCCGTGACTGGCTGCCGGTCACCGTACGCTGGACCGACGAAGGCCTTGATCTGGCCGTTCTGACGGCATCTACCGCTCAGGACCGCTCCAGTCTGGCGCTCCGTCTTGCCGAGCCGGCTCGGGGCGTGGACGTGTACGCCGTCGGCTACCCCGGTTCGGCGGACCTTGCTTCGGGCAACGTTCTGCAGAGCACGCTGACGGACGGGATCCTGAGCAAGCCGCCCTTCGAAGCGCGGTGGGGCATGCCGGGTTCCGGCCTCGCACGGGTTCTTCAGCACACGGCGGCGATCAACCCGGGCAACAGCGGCGGCCCTCTGCTCGATGCGTGCGGAAGCGTCCTTGGCGTCAACACGAGCGGTGGCCTGAGTGAAGTCCTGGACGCCTCGGGCGCCGTGATCGGTGCCACGGCGGCACAGGGGATCTTCTTCGCTCTCGACGCCTCGGAACTCGCGCGGGCGCTCGATCGGCTGGGCGTGCAGTACGCGGCAGCCGGCGACTGCGGCTCGGCAGGCCTCCAACCGTCGCGCGCGGCACGCACTGCAGACGCAGGCGCGCCGGGAGCTTCGACCCGCCATCTCTGGATGATCGGCTTGCTCGTCGCCCTTGCCGTGGTTGGCGCCCTGCTGCTCCACAGGCGTTCCCGCCGGCCTGGCGTCGACGTCTCCGCAGACGCCCCAGCAGGCTTCAGCGCCGCCAACCACCTGGACGGCGCCGCCGTTCCTCCGCGCGACGGGCGCGCCGCCTCCCTCTCTGCAGTTCGGAGCGACACACAGAGCAACACACATGGCGACGCTCGAAGCGACACCGTGCGGCTGACCGGCGATGGCGACACGCCGCACCTGGCAGTCGACGCTGCCGAACTTCGGCGCGCCGCCCATGGCCACAGCTTCGGCTGCCTGCCCGATCTGGTCGATCACTCGCTCGATGTCGAAGGCCTTTCGCGGCGCCACTTCCGCATCAGCATGGAGCGCGACCGGACCTGGCTGGAAGACCTCAACTCGACGAACGGGACGTTCGTCAACGGTGAACGGCTTGTGCCCTACCGGGCACGGCAGCTTCGCGCCGGCGACGAGATCGAGGCCGGATCGGGCCGCTGGCACGTGGCGGTGCTCGAATGACTGCAGGTCGCATCGGGGCTTCGGCTGGAACGGTCGGACCACAGCCTCGGAAGACCGAATCCGAACAGACAGGCCCGTGGCAGAAGTCGCGCTGCATCGAAGCGTCCATGCGATCCCGGCCCGGCATCGCTGCTCCTCGGTCGCGTCGTTTCCTCGATCGAACATGGGGCCTGTCATGCTCCCTCGCCGCGGCTTGCCGGACGGGCGCCTGACCGCTCGCGGTGCGACGTGGACTTCTGCCACGGACTGACAGACGCGGTCGAAGAGCCCGAGCCGGCGCGAAAGACGCGGCTTCCTGAACGATGACGCATCGACTGCTGACGATCGGACGAGGCCGGAAGGCGGACATCCGTCTGCAGGATCGGAGCGTCTCGCGGCTGCACGCCGAATTCATCGTTGCAGGTCGCGGAATCCTGTACGTGGCGGACCGTTCGAGCGCCAACGGAACCTGGATCGAAACGAACGGCGCCTGGAAGCGCATCCGTCAACGCACCGTGCTCCCCTCCGACCGTCTGCGGTTCGGTCGGGCAGAGCTCACGGCGGCGGAACTGCTGAGTCGGCTCCCGGAACCCCCGCGAGAGCGCACGGGGGCGCAGGTCGGCGCCCCGAACGCCGCTGTGCCGCCACCCGGATCGACGACCGGACCGCCGGACGACGACCTCCCATCCGGCCAGGTACGACGAAACCCGCTGACCGGCGAGGTCGTGGGGGATTGATGCCGATTGCGCCGCGCGGCACTTCCCGGCCAGCGAGAGCGGCGTCGCCGCGCCTTCTCGTCTCTCGCGACGACCGTTTCCCGAGGTTGCCGTGAGCGGGCCGAACGAACCCGGCGCGCGGCTCGCGGCCTGGGGCGCGTCCCTGGTCGCGGCAGGCGGATTCGTCGGCGGCCTGAGTCTGCTGCTCACCGAAGGTCGTGCCGCGGCCTTCCTTCTCGACCGGAACTCGCCGGTGTTCACCTACCCCTTCACGATCCAGAACCTGATGTGGCTCGTCTTCTTCGGCGCACTGGGCGAGCTCGCAGTCCGCCATCGACGCGCCCGACTCGAGTGGGACCAGCTCGGGAAAGGCCTGCTGCCCGAAGACGAGACGACGATGCTGAGGCTCAAGGACCTGGGCGCCGTCCGGGCCCGGGTCCGGGGGCAGGAGGAGTTCTTCGTCCAGCGACTCGTCACCCGTTGCGTCCTCCAGTTCCAGAGCTCGAAGTCGACCGACCGCGCCAACGCTCTCCTGAATTCTTCTCTCGACCTGATGCAGCACGAGGTCGACGGAAGGTACAGCCTGCTTCGCTATCTGGTGTGGGTCATCCCGACCATCGGCTTCGTCGGCACCGTGGTCGGGATCGCCGCCGCCCTGAACGCGGCGGGCGCCTCGGACGACTTCCAGGATCCGAGGCTTCTCGGAGAACTCACCCGGAACCTGGGCGTTGCCTTCTACACGACGCTGCTGGCGTTGATACAATCGGCCATTCTCGGTTTGGCTCAGAGCATCACCCGGGCCCGCGAGGAGGGCGCCCTCAACAGGGCCGGCCAGTACTGCCTCGACAATCTGATCAACCGCCTGTACGAAAGATAGGGACTCGAAGATGCCCGTGTACCGAACCCCGGATGGCCGCATCGTCGAGGAAACGACGCTGGTAAGGCCGCGGGGCAAGGCGGCGGAGCGTCCCGAAACGGACACGGCGCCGCCCCGCGACGCGACGCAACGGGTAGACGCCGGCGCCAGCGTCAGCACGGAACTCGATGCCCCGACGGTCGTCCGCCGACCGGGCACGGCGCCGGCGCCGGCCGCGAGACGATTCGACGACGAGCCCACCAGGCTTGTCGGCGCCGCCCCGGCCACGGGCGGCTCTACGGACCCCGGACCGGTCGCCGGTTGGGTGGTCGTGATCGAAGGCCCGGGGAGCGGTCGGGACCTGCGAGTCGGCCTCGGCCGCAACGACCTGGGCCGAAGCAGCGAGAACCGCATTTCGCTGCCCTTCGGCGACGCACGCATCTCACGCCGCTGCCACCTGTGGATCAACTACGATCCCCGGCACCGCGTGTTTTCCGTCGTGCCGGGAAGCGGCGCCAATCTCGCCTATCTGGACGAGACGGCCATCGAAGAGCGCATGCCGCTGAACCACGGCTCGACCATCACCGTGGGAGAAACGCGGCTGCGCTTCGTGGCGCTCTGCGGCGACGACTTCACGTGGCCGCAGGAATGAACGTTCTCGAGTCCTTGAAGAGAATCATGCGGCGACGCACGACGCCAGGCGCCGGCGAGTGATGGGAGCAACGGCTGACCGCCGACGGTTGGCAGCCGGCGGCAGAAGTCACGCTGCAGTCGACACGGACTCAGTCGACACGGACTCGTTCAAGACCGGCTGCCGCCACGGGCTGCTGGCGATCCTTGGCTCCGCCGCGCTCGTCCTGGGTCTGGCGGCCAGCCCGATCGCGGCCCAGCCCGAGCAGACGGACCAGGCCGACGCCGAGAGCCAGACCGATCCCGCAAGCCGGGCCAGCCTCGACCTGAGCCAGCAGATTGCCGAGGCGGCCCGGGTTGCCGCGCAGCTGGACAGCGAGGCACGGGAGGCCCAGGCAGCAGTGGACGCCGCCGAACAGGAGGCCAACCAAGCCCGCTCGGCCGCTGAGGCGACCAGTGAACGCCTGAGCGTTCTGGAATCCCCGGAAAGACGCGCCAAGGCCGAACGCGACGCGGCCCGTGCGGAAGCCGAGGCGCTCGGTGCCGAAGCGGCACGAAAGGAAGCCGCCTTCGCGGCCCGACAGGAGGAGAACCAGGCGGCAAACGCGCGGGCGCAGGACGCCCGGTTGCGTCTCGCGGCGCTGGAGGGGCAGGCAGCCGCCGTCGCAGCCGAGGAGGACGCCGCGGCGGCGCATGAGCGCGCAGAAGCGGCCGAAGAACGGGCGCGGGCGCTGGAGACCGACGCGAGCGCCTCCCAGGCGGCGCGGGACGAAGCGCGCAGAGAGGCCGAGACGCTTCGCGCAGAAGCCGCCGAGAAAGCCGAGGCGGCCGAAGCACTCGCCCAGGAAGCGCAGACTCAGGCCACGGAGGCTCGACAGCCGGCAGAGGAGCAGCAGGAGCTGGTCGAAGCTCTCGAAGAAGACACCGACCGGCGTCGACGGCAGCTCCACCTGGCTCTCGCGGCCGGTGTCCTAGTGCTGCTTGCCGCATTGCTGATGGCGTGGCGCTTCATGCGGCGGCGACGCACGACGCCTGGCGATGCGGCTTCGGCCGTCCCGGCCGAATCGGCGGGGTCCGGGGCCGAGGCGGCAGGCGGCCCGTTGCAGTACGCCGGCGGGCAGCTTCTGGGAACGCGGAAGACCCAGGAGGACGACCTCGGCTTCATTGCCGGCGAGACGCTTGACCCTGAAGGCCACCACCCGGTGGTCGTCGTGGCCGACGGGATGGGAGGCCATGCCGCCGGCGAGGTGGCCAGCGGCCTGGCGGTGCGCGGGTTCATGGATGCCTACGGCGTCGAAGGCCGAGCCTCCGACCGTCTGCGCAAGGCGCTCGACGGCGCCAACCGGGCACTTGGTGCGGCGATCGACGAGAATCCCGCACTTCAGAGCATGGGGACCACCCTGGTCGCGGCAGTACTGACCTCCGATGGACTCGAGTGGATCAGCGTCGGCGATTCGGCCCTTCTCCTCTACCGCGACGGACGACTGAAGAGACTGAACGAGGACCACTCGATGAGACCGGTGATTGCCGCCCTGCGCGAGTTCGACCCCGAGGCCGCGGACAGCATGAGTCCGCATCAGCTCCGCTCGGCGCTCGTGGGTTCCGACATCGCGCAGATCGACGTGTCGTCGATGCCCGAGTTGCTCATGTCGGGTGACGTCGTTCTGGCGGCCACCGACGGCCTGGACACGCTGGACGACGAGGAGATCGCCGCCAGGATCGAAGACCACCGCGGCGCCGGGCCGGAGGCGATACGGGATGCCCTGCTTGCGGGGGTGGCGGATCGCCGCGCGCCGACCCAGGACAACGCGACCATCGCGGTCATCGAGGCTCCGACCCTGGAGCAGGGAAGAGACGAATGATGGGCAGAGCGGCTGACCGCGGACGGCTTGCAGCAGGCGGGAGAAGTCGCGCCGCTTTCGACACGGACTCGTTCGAGACGGGCTGTCGCCGCGGGCTGCTGGCGGTCCTCGGACCTGCCGCGCTCGTCCTGGGGCTGGCCGCCAGCCCGATTGCGGCCCAGCCTGACCAGACGGAGCAGTCGGACGCCGTGGACCAGACCGACGCCGAGAGCCAGCCGGATCCCGCCGGCCAGGCCAGCCTCGACCTGAGCCAGCAGATTGCCGAAGCGGCCGAAGTCGCCGCGCAGCGGGACAGCGAGGCGCAGGAGGCCCAGGCAGCCGTGGACACCGCCGAACAGGAGGCCAACCAGGCCCGCGCGGCCGCTGAGGCTGCCGATGAGCGCCTGAGCGTTCTGGAAACTCCGGGACGGCGCGCCAGGGCCGAGCGTGACGCGGCCCGCGCGGAAGCCGAGACCCTCGGCGCCGAAGCGGCACGAAAGGAAGCCGCCTTCGCGGCCCGGGAGCAGGAGACGCAGGCGGCAAACGCCCGGGCGCAGGAAGCCCGGCTGCGCCTCGCGGCTCTGGAGGGGCAGGCAGCAGCCGCCGCAGCCGAGGAGGCCGCCGCGGCGGCGCAGGAGCACGCGGAAGCCGCCGAGGAACGGGCGCGGGCGCTCGAGACCGAGGCGAGCGCCTCCCAGGCGGCGCGGGACGAAGCTCGCAGAGAGGCCGAGGCGCTTCGCGCAGAAGCCGCCGAGAAGGAAGCCGCCCGCGCCGCCAGGGAAGAGGAAGCCGCGACGGCTGAAGCACTGGCCCAGGAAGCACAGGCTCAGGCCAGGGAAGCCCAACAGCAGGCAGAGGAACAGCAGGAGCGAGCGGAAGCTCTCGAGGAAGATCTTGACCGGAGCCGACGGCAGTTCTACGTGACTCTCGCGGCCGTCGTCCTCGTGCTGCTGGCCGCGGCGCTGATGGCGCGGCGTTTCGCGCGGCGCCGACGGCGGGAACTGGAGGCCTCGGAAGCCGCTCGCCGGACAGCCGACGAGAAGCTCGCAGCGGCGATCGTGCCCGCCCCCCTCTCCTGCCTGCTGGATGGCCGCGACACGGAGGGCCGGGCCGTGGTGGTCAAGGTCGGCGCCGAACTGCTTGGATCCCCGGAAGGTGTCGTCGTCGGTCGAAGTCCGGTCCGCGCGGATGCGGTGATCGACCATCAGGAGGCGTCCCGGACACACTTCCGGCTCACGGTGAACGACGGAACTCTCTTCATCGCGGACCTCCATTCGACGAACGGCACCTACGTGAACGGGAACGAGGTAGGCGCCGAAGAACCGGTCCCGCTGGCGGACGGCGACGAAATCGGGGTCGGCGGCGCGATCAGCCTGACCGTGTCCACGGACTGAGGCGACGCCGTGCAGCGGATTCGCCGGGAATCCAGCATCTTCAGCGTCTCGGCAGTCGATCTGTTCGCATCGGCGTTGGGCGCGTTCATCGTCGTCGCCTTCGTGCTTCTGCCCTACTTCCCCAACACCGGCGACGCCGAGGCAGGCGAGGCAAGCGAGGCAAGCCAGATCGACGCCCTGCGAGCTCGGGCAGCCCAGGCCGAGGCGGAACGCGACGCCGCAAGACGCGCACTCGAACAGGCGCCCGAGGCAAGCCAGGTCGCCGCCCTGCGCACTCGAGCTGCCGAGGCCGAAGCGGAACGCGACGCCGCAAGACACGCACTCGAACGGACGCGCGAAGCCGGCAGATCGACCGCTCGGGCCCTGCCGCCCATCGACCTCGTCATCGCTCTGGACACGACCGGCAGCATGACCGACGAGGTAGCCAGCCTGCGCGAGGAGATCGCCGGGCTGGCGGAGCTCCTGGTCGACCTGACCGAGCACGCCGCCATCGGCATCATCGACTTCAAGGACGGTTGCGGCGGCAGGCCGGCGTTGCGCGTCGCTCCACTGCGACCGGTCGACCGCAGATCCGTACCCCGGTTGACGACCTTCGCACGGTCGATGCGCGCCGGGTCGGGAAGCTGCAACACGACACCGGACGAGGACTTCGCGGAAGCGCTTCGGGCAGCTGCCGCCGCCGCCTGGCGACCGGGCAGCAAGCGCCGATCGATCGTCCTGATTACCGACAATCCCGCCCACGCCCATCTGCGGAATCAGGCGATCGCGGACGCTCGGAGCTTTGCGGCTCGTTCCGGCGCCCTGCACACGGTGTCGACCGTGTTCGTCGATCCTCGGTACAGCGCGCTTCGCAGCGATCCGGTCACGGCGTCCTTTCTGCGGCAGGTCGCTGCTTCAGGAGGTGGGCAGTTCGTCCGCTCGAGCGAGAACGCGTCGCTCTCCGTGATGATCCTGCGTGCGATCTTCGGCTGAGAGTCTCAGGCCCTGGCTCTGGACGGCATCACGCCACCGACCTCCCTCGGCAATAGCGGTTCTGCAGGCCTCTTCCGTCCTTGTCTGCAGAGACCACGCTGACGAGATGCGGACCGGAACGCCGGGAGAACGGGAGAAGCCATGGAGGGAGTAGAATCGAGAGCCGATGAGCGGACGGAGAATCGCGCCAGACGGAATCGCGAAAGGGCCCGCCAGATGAGCGCCGGAACCAAGGACGCTCCGACGCCGCATGGGACTCTGGCCGAGAAGGCGGATCTCGCTCGGCTCGGTCGGCAGCTGTCAAGGAAGATCGAGCGCGACTGCGCCCACGTCAAGGCGGATCTCAAGGCGGAGCTTTCGGAGCGGATTCACGGTGTATCGACGGGGCTTTCCGCCGAGATTGCCCGCGTCCGGGACACCCTCTCGGAGAGGATCGACCGAACCAGGGACCTCCTCGACCAGAAGATCGACGGGGTCAGGGACAGCCTCGATCAGAAAATCGACGGAACCAGAGATCTCCTCGACCAGAGGATCACTGAGAAGACCGACGGCACCAGGGAGCTGCTGGAACAGAAGATCAATGATCGGACTCGCGCGCTTCAAGCCGAGATCGCGAGCCTCAAGGAACTGCTGCTGAGCCGAGTGGATCAACAGGAAAGGGCCCGAGCCGCAGAGTATTCGGCGATCAAGTGGTCCATCCGCTCGATGATGGCGGCGATCGCCCTGTTGGTCGCCATGATGGCGCGGTTCACCCTCCTGCAGTGACCTGACTGCGTCCGACCTCTGAACGTCTGGCCGACCGGCGCCGGCAGCTGCCTCCTGGCCGAGCGGCCTCGGGCCCCTACCGCCGCTTGAACCGCCGCTCGAGATCACGGTCCGTGAGTTCAAGCACCACCGGCCTGCCGTGGGGGCAGGTGTACGGATGCTCGCAGGCGAAGAGCTCTCCGATCAGGCTCTCCATCTTCTCCGCCGACAGGGCCTGATGCATCCTGACGGCGGCGCGGCAAGCGCGGCTGGCCGCCAACTGGGTCAGGAGGTACTCGGCCAGCGCTTCCTCCTCGCTCGGCAACTCGTCGCCGGCAGCGACCCGGGTCGCGATCTGGAGCACCAGGCGCTCCGCGTCGGCGTCCGGCAGCGCCGCAGGGATCGCCGTGATCGCGGCGCTGCCTCCGGAGAGGCTGCTGACCGAGTAGCCGCAACGTGTCAGCCCCGCCGAGCATTCGACCAGCGCCGCGTTCTCGGCCGCGGAGAGGTCCAGCAGGAGCGGCACGAGCAGCGTCTGACTCGCGGACTGCTCTTCGCTGAGACCGAGGCGGAACCGCTCGTACAGGATGCGCTCGTGGGCCACGTGCTGATCCACGACGAGCAGGGACTCCGGCCCCTCGAGCAGGATCATCGCGCCCTTGTACTGCCCGATCAGCCGGAGCGACTCCCGGCCCTTGCCGGACAGGGGTACCGGGGTGGAAGGCTGCGGCCTGTAGGCGACCTCCGCCAGCTTTCCTTCCGGTCCGGTCCGGGCGCCGCCGTAGCGGGCGGCAAGTTCGGCAGCCCAGGCGGGCACCGCCGGGGCCGGATCGCCTTCTTCCCGGCGGCCCTCTCCCGCCGCGCCGCCACGCCGCCAATCTGCCGCAGCGCCGGTCTCGCGGACCTGTCCGGCACCGGTCCAGGCCGGCGGCGCCACCGGCCCGTCCAGCTCGCGCAGGGGCGCCGACGCCTCGCCCTTCGCCGCCTCCAGGCCCTTGCGGAGCGCAGCGCCGATCCGACCGAGAACGGCCGCATCCCGGAAGCGGACCTCCGCCTTCTGCGGATGGACGTTGACGTCGACCGACTCCGGCGGCACGTCGAGAAACAGGAACAGCGCCGGCGCCGGATCTCCCTTCAGCAGGTCTCTGACTGCCTTGTAGTAGATCGCGAGCACCCTGCGGTCCCGCAGCAGGCGTCCGTTGACGAAGACGAACTGCCGTCGGCCCTTCGACGTCTCCCGGTCGCCGACGAAGCCGTCGATCCCCTGCCGCCTCCTGACCTCGGGAAGCGGTGTCAGGTGCTGCACGAGGTCCGACCCGAACAACTGCGCGATCCGCTCCAGGCGTCCGGCCGGATCGGTGCCGACGGCCTGCGTCCGCAGAATCTCACGCCGGGACGCCGCGCCGGTCGTCCTGTGCCCCAGAACGAACGTCACGTCCGGACGCGCCAGGGCATAGCCCTGCACCACCGCCGCGGCCTGGCGCAGCTCGGTCGGTACACGCTTGAGGAACTGCTTGCGCGCCGGCACGTTGTAGAACAGCGACTCGACCGTCACCGTAGTGCCGCGCGGACGGCTGGCCGGTTCGTCGATCGTGACCCTGCCCCCCTCGACGAGCAGCCTGTGACCGTCGCCTGCCGTTCGCGCCGTCAATAGCTCGCACTTCGATACCGCGGCGATCGACGAAAGCGCCTCGCCGCGAAATCCCAGTGTCGCGACCTCCAGAAGGTCCTCGAAGGAGCCGATCTTGCTCGTCGCGTGGCGTTCGACCGCCAGCATGGCATCGCTGGCGGCAATCCCGCTGCCATCGTCGACGACGACGATCAGGTCCCTGCCGCCGCTCACGAGATCGATCTCGATCCGGGACGCTCCGGCGTCGAGCGCGTTCTCGACCAGTTCCTTGACCACCGACGACGGTCGCTCGATGACTTCGCCCGCCGCGATCTTGCCGATCAGCGTGTCGGGCAGCCGCTGCAGCGGACGGCGCAACGGCGCCGCGTCCCGTTCCGATCGCATCAGGACGTCACATCCCGCAGCGTGCGCTGCATCACGCCGTAGCTGCGCAGTTCCTTGCCCAGGAAGGCGCGCCTGACCTCTCGCGCGATCGCCTCCACCGACTTGAGCGTCGACTCCTCGAAAGCCCCGTTAGCCTGCAACTGCGCCAGGCCGGCGCCGCCGATGCGGCGCAGAAAGCAAAGGGCCTGCTGGCGGATCCGGCGGTTCGCGCCGGCGCCAGCGCCGCACGCCAGGCAGAGAATGCCGGCCGCGTCAAGCGCCAGAACCGCCTCGTCGCCGAGCGCGTCGCCGCAGGACGGGCAGTGCCTGGGCGCGGGGAACACGCCGGACAGCCGCAGGGTCCAGCATTCCAGATAGCGCGTTGCCAGGGAACGATCGCAGCCTGCAACCAGAGCCTGCACGGTCGAATCCAGCAGCCGGTAGAGGTGATTGTCCGGTTCGTTCTCCTGCGCGAACACCTGCATGTGCTCGGCGAGATACGAGGAGACGAGAATCCCCTCGAGGTCCGCGTGCAGAGCGCCGGGACTCCTGATCATCTCCGCGTCACCGAGCCGGACCAGGTCGCGGTCGGGCTTCTCGAACCACGACAGGTGCACTTTCGCAAGTTGCTGCAACTCGCCGCCGAAACGGCTGAAACGCGCCCGGGCGCTGCGCGCGGCGCCTCGCTTCAGACCCCAGTCCCGGCTGAGAAAGACGACGATCCGGTCGCGCTCGTGAAGATCGATGGTCTGAAGCAGCAGGGCTTCGCCGCTTCGCCGTTTCATCGCCTCATCGCTTCAGGGCCGCTCAGGGAACCAGCCAGTCGATCATCAGCGTGGCGAGACCGAAGTACACGAGGATGCCCGTGATGTCGCTGGAGGTCGTGACCATGGGGCCGCTGGCCACCGCCGGATCGATGCCCATCCGCTCGAAGGCCATCGGCAACAGCGAACCGATCAGCGACGCGAGCATGATGGCGAGGAACAGCGAACTCGCGACCACCGCGCTGTAGGCCGGGTTCTGTTCGAGCAACGCCGCGACCACCGCCGCAACCGTCGAGCAGACCAGGCCCACGACGAGACCGATCCGGATCTGCTGCATCAGGAAGCGCCGCATCCGGCCGCCGCCCTCGCCGATCCTGCCGGTAGCAAGACCACGCACGGTCAGCGTCATCGTCTGACTTCCGATGTTGCCGCCCATGCCCATGACCACCGGCGCGAAGGCAAGCAGGAAGGCCTCGTTCAGTCTCAGCTGGAACTGCTTCATCAGGACGCCGGTCAGGGTAAGACCGATCAGGTTGACCAGCAGCCAGGGCAGCCGGATGCCGGCCACGCGCCAGGACCGCTCGCGATACAGCAACTCGTCGTCCGAGGTCCCGACCATCTTGTAGAAGTCCTCTTCCGCCTCCTCCTGCACGATGTCGATCACGTCGTCGACCGTCACCAGACCCAGCAGGCGGCGGCAGTCGTCGACCACGGGAATGGCGAGGAAGTCGTAGCGCGAAGCAAGCTGCGCGACTTCCTCCTGGTCCGTATCGGTCTTCGCGGTGACCAGACCACGGTTCATGATCTCGCCCAGAGTGCGGCTCGGAACCGAGAGCAGGAGCTCCCGCAGCGACAGGACGCCGACCAGGCGGCCCTCCGGATCGACGACGTAGAGGTAGAAGATCATCTCGACCTCGCCGTGTTCGCGGATCTTGGCGATCGCGGCGCCGACAGGCGTGTCCTCCGGCAGCGAGAAGAACTCCGTGTTCATGATCCGTCCGGCCGTGTCCTCCTCGTAGGCGAACTGGACCTGCAGCTCATCCCGGTCGGGCCGGTCGAGCAGCGCCAGCACGGACTCGCGCAGCTCGTCCTCGAGACCGTCGACGATCTCGACACTGTCGTCGACAGCCAGAGGCGCGAGCAGACCCGCGATCTCGGATGGCGAGAGCACCTCGAGCAACGGCCGCCGCTCGCCGGGCTCGAGCTCCAGCAGCACCTCGCCGGCCGAATCCGGGTAGTCCTCGAGCGCCAGTCGAACCACGAACAGCTGTTCCTTCGGCACCAGCTTCCGCAGCGCCGCGGCCACGTCTCCCGGCCGCACCTTGCTCAGCACGCGCGACAGGTTCCGGCGGGCGCCGCGGCGCGCCAGCCGGCGCATCGTGTCGCCGAGTATCTCTACCCGCTGGGTGGACATGACGAACCGGATCGTACCAGCCGGGTTTCGGCGATCGGCCCTCAGGCAGCGCCCCGCAACCGACCGGCCAGCGACCACGAAATGCGCCAAACGGTGCGCGCGAGCGCGCCGAAGAAGGCCCGCCGAGCGTCTATGCGACCTCGAAGACGGCGTCGACTTCCACGGGCACGTCGAAGGGCAGCTGGTTCGCGCCCACCGCGAAGCGGGCGTGCCGCCCCTTGTCGCCGAAGACGTCCACCATCAGGTCGGAGGCGCCGTCGATCACCGCCGGGTGGTTGTCGAAGTCGTCGCTGCAGTTGACGAAGCCGCCCAGCTTCACGCAACGGACGACGCGCTCCAGGTCGCCGGCGCAGGCTGCCGCGACGACGGCGACGATGTTCACGCCCACCAGGCGAGCGGCCTCTCGCGCCTCCGCCAGCGAACAGTCCACGCCCACCTTGCCCCGGTACGCCAACCGCCCGTCCTTCACCGGCACCTGGCCGGAAACGAACACGAGAGACCCCGTACGCACGTACGGAACGTAGTTGGCGGCGGGCGCCGCGGGCGCCGGAAGTTCCAGGCCGAGCGTCTCGAGACGCTCCCTGACGGTGGTGGTCATCCAGACGGACTCCTGACTCCGGGATTCCCGGAAAGAGGCCCTACGAGTACGCGGCGAACAGCTCCTCGAAGGCCCTGATCTGGTTGCCGGCCGCCGACGAGGGCACCAGGATCGGCGTGCCGATGCCGGCGTCGAACCAGCGCTCGACACCCTCGCGAACCTCTGCCGCGGCGCCGAACAACGTGCAGTCGGCCAGCCAGCGGTCCGAAAGCAATGCCGGAATGCGGTCCATCTCGCCGTTCTCGACGGCCTCCTCCACCGCCTCCATCTCCTCGACGTAGCCCGCCGCCTTCCAGTAGTTGCGATAGTTCGGCAGCAGGGCGTAGCGGGACAGCGTCTTCCGGTTGCGCGCCGCCGCCAGATCGCGGTCGTCGGAGATGACGGTCGGGATCATGTTGCCGACGAAGAAGTCGGGGTCGTCCGCCCGTCCCCCGGTTGCCGCCAGGGAATGGGCCATGTGGGAGCGTGCGCCATTGGCGAAGACCATGCCGTCGGCGATCTCGGCGGCGGTGGCGACCATCCGGTCGCGCAGCGCGGCGAGAACGATCGGCGGCAGTTCGCCTGCCCCCCGCACGGCCTCGAGGTCGTCCACGAAGGCCCGGATATCGGCCAGCGGCTTGCCGACCGCGACGCCCAGCCGCGCGTGCGCCGGCGCGTGACTGACGCCGACGCCGAAGCGGAAGCGGCCCCGGGACACCTCGTGGATGAAGGACGCCGTGTGGGCGAATTCCGTCACGTGGCGGGTGTAGATGTTCACGATCGAGGTGCCGAACCGAATCCGTTCGGTGCGCAGCGCGATCGCCTCGCAGAGCGCCAGACCGTCGCCCATGCTCGGACAGTAGATGCCGCTGAAGCCGCGGCGTTCGATCTCCGCCGCCAGATCGAGGGTGAGCCGCCTGCGCCCCGGCACCGCGGCGAGAGAGACTGCCGGAAAGCCGTCGCGCTGCGGAGATTCGTGTTGCGGAGATGTCGTCGTCATGGACGCGGCAGGGTATCAGCGTCCCGACGAGACCGTGGGGCCGGGTGAGGTCGGCGCACCGACAGCACGCGCGAGAACAGCCAGGGCCGCCTTCCGGTCCAAACGGTGATGGGCGAACTGGTTGCGATAACTCCGCAGGCAGCCGTAGCAACTGACACCGCAGCCGCAGCCGCCTTCCACCCGGCGGCGGGAGCCTTCGAGCACTCGCCCGAGGACGCCGTCGTCGTCCAGCTGAGTGACCAGGCCGGCGCCTCCCGGAACGTTGTCGTAGAGCACCACCGCCGCGGCATCGGGCTCCGTCCCGGCGGCGATCGTGACGTTCAGGTCGTTCTGCGGGACTCCGATCGCGTCGGCGGCGCCGAGGAGAACGGCATAGGCGACCGAGTAGGCAGCCCACTGATCGCGCAGGCCCGAGAACTCCATCCTGACGACATCCGTGACCAGCTCATGGCCCAGGGAGAACTGCTCGAGGGTTCCCCGGCACTCCCGGTCCGACGGGGACCTGTGTCTGGCCGCCCGCTTCGCCAAGTGCGCGCCGCAGGAGCGACACACCAGGAAACCCCGGCCGCCGCGGCCCTCGCAGAGCACGACGAGGGTGCCCGAAGAAGCGGAACTGACCCGCAATCCACAACGGTCTCGTGGGCGTTCAGCACCGACCTCGACGAAGCCATGGAAGAAGGGACGGGTGCTGTAGACACGGTGGGCCCGGCGGCGGGGTGGCTTGGGATCCTTGAACATGGGCGTGACGAACCCGAACCGGGGCACGAGGTACTTCCTCGCGCGGTCTGGCGCATCCGGACTGTCTTCGTGCCATTGCCTGAAGTTCCGGGAATCGTCGTAGCGGTACTTCCTGGCCGGCCACTCCTTCCCCGCCACGGCCCGGATCCCGCAGGACTCCCATTCGAGCTTGTTCGCTACCACCCTGGCACCGGGCGCATACTCCGCGATGGCCTGGGAGAGATCGCGCTGGAGAACGACGCCGGCGCCGGCTCGTTTGCCGCTCCGGACGTCCAGTTCGACTACATCCACCGGAAAGCCGTACTTGGGGATGACCGCCTTGCGCGAGAGAAAGTTCAGGGTCCGCATTCCAGCTATCGTGTCCATGCGGTCCATGACACGCTGCAGCTTTCCGCTTGCCCTTGTCCTGTACAACTCGTCCTGCACCTTCTGCAGATCGATGTACTCCGAGCAGATCTCGGCTTCCGCCTTGGCGAGTCGATTGTCTCCGTTCTCGATATCGTCTCCGGCCAGCCGCTCGATCCAGCCGCCGTTGCCAAGGCCCAGGGACCGATGAAGTTCAGGCGGGACGATCCGGGCCAGCATCGACGTCAGCTTCGCTTCGCGGTCCCTGCACCAGGCGTTGAAGTCGGCCAGCGCCCGCGGAGCGTTCCAGCAGCCGATGAACGCCTCCACCGTCCTGACCCGCTCCCTGTTCTCGCGGAAGAACCCGCCCAGGACGGTCGCCGCCATGTGGCGCAGCACGATCCGTTCGTTCGAGAGATGCAATCGCGGCGGATCCACGGTTCCGTCGATGACGCCCTTCTCCGGATCGCCGTAGTGGTGCAGGTCGTGAGGGTTGCGCCGGCAGTACGTCACGGCAAGCCCGGCGCGGTCACCGCGGCCGGCTCGGCCCACCCGCTGGACGTAGTTGAACGGCTCCGGCGGCACGTTCCTCAGGAAGACCGCGTCCAGATCACCCAGGCTGACGCCCACTTCGAACGTCGTCGAAGAACTCAACAGGTGGACTGCGCCGTCCTTGAACTCCCCCTGAAGCCGCCGGGCCGCCTCCGGGGCCACCTGGGCAGTGTGCTCCTCGGAGCGGAGGGCCGGAGGCAGATCCTCGCTCCGGTAGAGGCTGCGATAGTGGTTGTCGGGAAGAGTTTCGGGAACTACCGCCTCGAGCGTCCCGGCGCAGCCGTTCCGGGGGCAGACGCCGCGTACGTTGTGCGGCGTCAGACTCGTACAGGTACTGCAAGCCCAGACCTCCCCCGGCCGGGCCGGATGCAGACGAAGCCACTCCGAGTTCAGGCGAAACGTCCCGTCCCGTACGGCACGGACCAGGAAAGGTCCGCTCCGGACCGATCGGAACGCGGTCCAGATCGCCGCCGCCGCCGACCGGGCGGCTTCCAGCGCCTGCGAGGGAGCGCGGCGAGCGCCGTTCAGCGTTCGGGCGAGATAGTGCCGCACCAGGCCGGATCCCGGACCGCCCCACCGCGCCACGTTCCGCCGGCCGCCGGGCTTCCCCAGGCCGAAGGCCGTCTTCGGGATGGGCGACAGGTCCGACCATGGAAGCGTCGCTCCGCGCCGGGGCAATTCCAGGGCGCGACGCTCCAGGAACAGGCTCAGACAGTACTGGAGCAGGGCCACGGCGTCGCGTTCGCGGAGATTCCACGGTACTTCGAACAGGCAACCAGGCAAGGGAAGATCATCGGGAAGCGCCACCATCCATCGAACCAGACCGACGCCTGCCAGCGAGAGTCGCCTCTCGTCGGTGACGATCTCCCGAAGGACAGAAGTCAGGATCTGTCGCCGGCGGGCTTCCCGGGTGTCCGAGGCGCGGAACAGACCAGCCTGTTCCCATTCGACCTGCAACCGGCTCGCAATGTCGTCGATACTCAACCCCTCGCTGCCGACGACGTCTCGCGTCAGGGCGCGGTAGAGCAGGTTCCGGTCGCGCAGCTTGCGGTAGGAGTCCTCCGCATACCACGCGAAGAACGCCGCTTCCTGCCGGCTGTCCGCAAACGCGAGGATCTTCCGCCGTTTCTCGGGCAGAAGTTCATGCAGCGCGGTCGCGATCACCGCGTTCGGGCCGTCCGAGCCGTGCACAACCTCCTGCACCGGGTCTCCGACGCCCCCGCGGCTGTAGCCGCAGGCCTCGCAGCGACGGAGTTGATCCGCGTGGTCCTTGTGCGAGTCGCACTTCTTCACACGGACTGCCGCATCGCAATCGCAGGACGCGCTGCGGTTCGACGAGCCGACCGCGCCGCAACGACGGCAGAGCAGCGCTTCGCCGTCCTCCGACGGCAGGTAGAACTCGACGCCGAAGCTCGTCTGGCTCGGATCACGGACGGCTTCCTCCAGCCTGCCGCCGTGGACCTGCCCCACGTAGTAATGCTGTCCGCATTCGCGACAGAGAGCGATCTCCAGGGGAACAGCCTTGCCCTCCTCCGAATCCTCGGTGCTCCGGTTGAGCCGTACGACGTCCTTCCCGCCTCGATGGACGAGGAACGCTCCCTCGAGCGCTCGAAGAAAGGTGTGGTAGCGGCCCGGTTCTCCGTTGCTGTCCTCCTTGCGCTCCGCGAACACGACATCGCCTGAACCGAAAGGCTCGCCGAACAACGTCTCCGCGAACTCGGCGACCGCGGCTCTGTCCCTTTCGGCCTTGCCGCTCGAAAGCGTCGCACTGGTGGCGATGCACCGGAACGGACGGTCGCCGCCGCGGCCGCCGTCGCGCAACCGCTGCTTGAGACGCCGCAGAAGCATGGCCATCTCCATGCCCCTGGCGCCCCGATACTGGTGCGCTTCGTCCAGCACGAGGAATCTCCAGCGAGCGGCGATTCCCCCATCGAACAGCGGACTGTCGTCGGGACGAATCAGGAGGTACTCGAGCATGGAGTAGTTCGTCAGCAGGATGTGCGGGGGCGACTTCCGCATCTCCTCCCGAAAGACCAGTTCGCCGGGGAGCCTCTCCTCTTCCCGCAACCTGCCGTGTCTGAATCTGTCTCTCGGGCTCTCCGGTGTCTGTCCGATGTACTGCCCGAATGTCGGCCGGAAGTCCGATCCGGCGGCCTGGAGCGCTCGGCAGATCTCGCCTAGGCGCTCGCGCTGGTCGTTCGCCAGCGCGTTCATCGGATAGAGAACGAGAGCCCGCACACCGCGTTCCTGGAGCTCCCCGCGAAGATGCTGCCGGTACAGATGCAGGAGGATCGGATAGAGGAAACTCTCCGTCTTGCCGCTCGCCGTACCCGTCGCCACCACGGCATTCCGGTCCTCCCCGTGGAGCAACAGGATCGCGCGCTCCTGGTGCATGTAGAGCGGCACGTCGATGAGGGCAGGCACCAGGCCCTCGGCCTTGCCGGAGAACCACTCTTCCGCAAGCGCCCTTGCGGAAACTCCTTCCCGGAACGCTCTGGCCGCCTCGGGAAAGGGGCCCTTCATCAGACTGCCCGCTTCCCTGAGCGCCTCCTGGAAGGAGGCTCGGAGATCCGGATCCCGAAAGAAGAAGGACGTCCTCAGGTAGCTCTCGTAGCGGCTCCGGATCAGGCCGGGCCACTCCCGGACATCAGCCTCGCTGGGCATCGATCCACCCCCGAATCCGATTCGCATTGCCGGGCTCCGCGCCCTCTCTCGACAAATCCAGGGGGATCGACCACTTCACGGCCCGATCCATCGAAATACCGGCTTCTTCGATCTCCCTCCGGCTGTAGCCCGCCTGCCGGCGCCATACGTTCGGGCGGGGTCTGCTCCAGGCTGCCGGGGGCTGGTCGTACCAGACCCGAATCGGCTTCAGCAAGTGCTCCTGGACCCGTACGTGGAGCGGCCGCTCTCTTGAAGCCGGTCGCGCTACAGCCCTGTAGTCGCGGAAGTCGCCCAGAGGCACGCGTGCCATCCGCCTGTCCCTGTCACGCAGCGCGGGATAGTCGCGCATGTCGCTGGCTCTGAAGCCGACCCGAACCACCTTGACCGCGTGCGGCAGTCGAACCTCGAGAACGTCGCCGGCGTCGCCGGCCTGAAGGAAGCTCTGTCGTCTGAGTTCGATCGGAACATCCCTCCATGACCGAACCTCCCCGCCGGAAGTCCGAAGGCGCCACCAGACCCTGGGAGGACGGACAACGATCTCCACCTGGCCGGTTTCCGTCGGTAGACGGAAGACGGCCCGCTCCCGGTCCGGGTCAGGCTTCGTGCTCCGCAACTCCCATCTCACGCCGGCTTCGTCGTGGTCCAGGACCAGCCGAATGGCGGCTTCCCGGTGGCCTGATTCCTCCGGCCGCAGCAGGGTGTCCTGCGAGTAGCGTCTGCTCTCCATCTGAAGCTCCCGGAGTGCCTTGAGGAACCGGAACTGACCGCTGTCCCGCAACCCGGACTCGTCGTAGACGCGGATGAAGAACCGGCCCTCGCGTCCTCCAAGGACGTCGCGCAGCTCCTTCGCGGCCGGATCGAATGTCTCCCCCGGCCACGCGCCCGGCCCCTCCATTCCTACGCGGACTTCGCGGACGCCTGGCGCGACGGACAAGCTCGGCGCATGGCTCCCGAACAGCTCCCCGTCCTCCGAATCGTCGAAGACCCGGAGCCCGTTCAGGCCGAATCCTGCGCCCACGGATTCGAGTGGAGACTCCTCGAATCCGGCCGGCTCGTCCAGGAGCTCGGCGGCATCGAAGTGGAAACAGTGCGCCAGGAACCCGGCCCCGCATGGTTCCGGCTCTACAGGCGGGACGTTCGTTCGCCGCCAGCCATCCGGCACTACCACGACGAAGCTGCCCTCGTGGACACCGCGAACCTGCCGTCCGACGCCGACCCAGTCCGCCGCCGTCCGAAAGACGAGCGGTCTGCCGTCAAACAGCGGGACTTCGAGCGTCTCGCCCGCCTGGACCCTGACCCGCAGGCAGCCTCCGCAGAACGGAATCCGGTACTCCCCTTCGGCCGGCTCCAGCCGGAGATCGTCAAGAGACACCTCCCGCACCACGAGTTCGTCGGGAACCGAAAGGACAAGTTCCCAGCCCCAACCGTCCGGCGTTCGACGGCAAAGGAGCTGAGGCCGGCCGGGAGGTCGAAGCGCCGTAGCCGCCGCTGCCGCCGAACCTTGCGCGTCAGCGGACGGCCTCCGCACCACATGTCGACGACCGCCGATCTCCGGCACGCTCCCGGCGCCCGCACCCGAGGGTCGACCTCGAGACGTGGGCTCGCGGCGTGCTGCCATGTCGACCGCGTCCTGCGTGGAGGGCCTCGCCGGAACATCGGCTGACGACGGCACCTGACGCGCCACGGACCGGAACGCGGACGACGCCCGAACGCAGACAAGCAACGCCGCGACAGATGCCCGCTCCTCGTCGGTTCCCGATGCGAAGCGTCCCAGCGCCTCGAGAAGCGACCGCCGACCGTGCTCATCCGCATCGGCGGGTTCCGGCCCAGAGCAGCGGGCCGAAGCCAGGCCGTCGCCGACCGCCCGACTGCCTGGCGGACTGTCGCTGCAGCCCGGGTCGGCGAGCTGCGCGGTCCTTGCCCTCACCAGCCGGAGCACCGTCTCGGCTGAACAACTGCCGAGGTCCCAGGAGTCCGGAACGTCCATGAGGTCCCACAGTCGGGACCAGTCCGCCTCCGTCAACTGCAGGCGGGGCACAGCCCCGCAAGCGCCTGGACCTTCGCCGTCGAGCAGGGCCGAACAGCCTGCCTCCGCCTCGGATCTGGCTGACGCCAGGCTCGCTGCCTCTTCCTCGACCCGGCTTCGTTCTTCTTCGCAGCGGGCGATTGCCTCCTTGCGGCCAGCACTCTCACGCTCGATCCCCCGACGTTCCAGTTCGAGTTTCCTCAGCTTCTCGAACACGCCGAACCACTTGTTGACCCGCCTCAGACCACGCTCATCGAGCAACACCGACGGATCGTCCAACCGAACCAGGAAAGAGAGCGGTCGCCCACGACTGCCGCCAGCGAGCTGGATCAGCTTCAGCAGTCTCAGCAGGAGTTCCGGTTGGACGGCCAGGCTTCGATACACGAGGAGTTCGCCGTTCTCCATCGCCCTGCCAAGATCCTGTTCGTCCTCGCGCGTCAGCAGGGGCACCTTGCGCATATCGGAGTCGTACAGCGCGTACGGATCCAGATCCGCGCCGGGATCCTCCCCGATGGCCCCCGGCTGCCTCGGAGCCTCCGTGAAGGTGACCGGCGTCAACCGTTCGACGAGCTGCGCGAGCCGTCCTCCGGCAGCTTCTGAAGGCGGCACGCCTTCCGACTGCCCCGACCTCGCGCTTGCGCTCGAGTATCCAGAAAGCGCCCGCAGCTCCTCCCCCCGCTCTTGCCGGGCGAGTCTCCGGAGTGCCTTGACCTGAATCTGGCGAATCCGCTCCCGCGTCAGGTGGAACGACCTGCCGACCTCCTCGAGGGTGTGCTCCGAGCCCTCTCCGACTCCGAAGCGCATCCGCAGCACCAGTTCTTCGCGCGGCGGAAGCGAGCGCAGCAGGCTGGCGATCCGTTCACGCAGGTCGACCAGAAGGAGGGTGTCAATGGGCGATGGCGAGTTCCTGTCCGGGAAGGGACGAGGCCCCACTTCTTCGTCATCGGGTCCAGGGGACTCGGCGACGTCGCGGCCGTCTCCGTTCAATGCGTCGAAAGCAACCGGAACCTGAGCGACTTCCAGGACCCTCCGGAGCTTCGACGCGGACAAGCCCACACGCGCCGCGATCTCGCCGATCGTCGGTTCCCTGCCAAGTTCGCCCGACAGAGAACTCCAAAGGCGGGGCACCTTCCTGATCTTCTCGATCATGTGGACCGGAATGCGGATCGTTCGGGCACTGTTCGCTATCGCCCGGCTCATGGCCTGGCGGATCCAGTTCGTGGCGTAGGTCGAGAATTTGTAGCCGCGGCGGTACTTGAACTTCTCGACCGCCCGGATCAGACCCAGGTTGCCTTCCTGGACGAGATCGCAGAGTTCGAGCCCGCGAGCGGCGCGCTTCCTTGCGATCGACACGACCAGGCGGAGATTCGATTCGATGAAGGTGTCCCTCGCCCGGCGGATGATCGCCTCACCGTGCTCGACCTCCGACCGCAAGGCCCGGAGTTCTCGCCAGGCGATCGAGCAACGCGCTTCGCCTGCCCGAATCTCGGCCCGCTCAGCCGCGATGTCGTGGTGGAGGTTCCGCCGCCGGTCTTCGTCGTGCTCCTGTTCGAGCGCCGTCCGAGCGCGCCGAACAGCCCGTTCGCGCCTTCGGAACTCCTCGTCGATCAACCGAACGAGATCCCCGAGCCGTGTTCGGCCCTGGGAATCCAGATCCAGCCCCGCGATCAGCGAGCACTGCTTCTCCTCGAGGCGACGGAGCGCCGGCCCGGACTCGGCGAGAGCCTTCTCCGCTTCGCTCGCCTCGGAACGAAGCATGGCCAGACGGTGCAGGGCCCTCGCCAGTTCCTCGCGCAGCTTGCCGCTCCGCCCGCGCAACTCGTGAAGCCTTCGCAGAGCCGCAATGCTCCGCTCGAGCCACGATCGGGTGTCCCGGCTCACTTCGACGGCAAGGCCTTGCGCGGGCCGCACGGGCCACGCACGATCTGAGGGCAACCTGTCCACGTCCGGTTTCGTCGAGTATGAACGATCATGCCGCCGGCACCGGAGACGCCGTCCGGGATTCATCGTCTCCGGGGATCCGGCTACGCTAGGGGGGGTCCGGCTACGCTAGGGCTCGTGCCGGAGACTCTCGATCTCGAGCAGGTGGGCGCGCTGCTCCGCCCGGGCATGAAGGTGGCCGTTCTCGGCGGCTGCAGCGAACCGCGCAGCATCGCCGCAGCCCTGCATGCCCGGCCCGAAGCGACCAGGGACGTGGAGTTCACGGTCACCCGCATCCCCGGAATCCGGTCGCCGACGCTGGCGCCCTGGGCCGGCTCGACGGTGCGGAGCTTCTTCGTCACGCCCGAGATGCGCGCCGGCTTCGAGGCCGGTTCGGTCCGCTTCGTGCCGATGCAATATCGGCACATCTGGGACCACCTGCTCGCCGAACCGTTCGACCTGGCGATCGCCCAGTTCACACCGCCGGATCGCAAGGGCGACTGTTCGCTCGGCATCGGCGCCGGCTTCCTGCCGGCTCTGCTCGCGCGCCCCGAGATCCCCGTCGTCGCCGAATGGAACCGGGCGCTGCCACGGCTGCCCGGCGCACCGACAGTGAGTGCGGACCGCTTCGACCACGCGGTCGAAACCGAGGTCGAACCGCCCACCCTGGAAAGCCGGCCCGGTGCGGCCACCGAGCGCATCGGCGCCCTGGTCGCGGAGCTGATCCGCGACGGCGACTGCATCGAGACCGGTGTCGGCGCGATCCCGGGCGCGGTCCTGGCCGCCCTCCGGGGACACCGCGGCCTGGGCTTTCACTCGGGCCTGCTGTCCGACGGCGTCATGGACCTGGTCGAGGCCGGAGTCCTCGACGGCGCACGCAAGAACATCGACACGGGTCGTCTGGTTGCCGCCATGGTTCTCGGCTCGCCGGCACTCTACGACTGGGCGCGCCGTTGCGATCTGATCGACCTCCACGGGGTCGACTACACCCACGACGTGCGCGTGATCGCACGGATCGACAACTTCGTCGCCATCAACTCGGCCGTCGAGGTGGATCTGTTCGGCCAGATCAACTCGGAGATGGTCCGCGGCCGCCAGATCAGCGGCACCGGCGGCGCGGTCGACTTCATGCGCGGCGCACGGATGTCGCCCGGTGGCCGCTCGATCGTCGCCTTCGAGGCGACTGCGGGGCGGGGCCGCTTCTCGCGCGTCGTGCCGACGCTGCCGGCCGAACACGCAGCCACCGCACTGCGCACGGACGCGGACATCTTCGTCACCGAGTACGGAGTCGCGGAAGTCCGGGGACTCGACATCGCCGAGCGGGCGCGGCGGCTGATCCGGATCGCAGCGCCCCGGTTCCGCGAAGAGCTGGCGACCCGGGCGGCACAGCTCTGTCGGTAGCTGTCGGAGCGCCAGCCGCCGACTCGCGCGGCTGACCGGCGCCGGCGGACCTGAGCACCCGGGCCGCAGTCGGCAGCGCGGCTTCTGCCGCGGGACTGCTACGCGTGCCGCGAAACCGCTACGCCCTGGCGCTCGGTCGCGCCGACACTGCCTGGTGCCAGCGCAGCAGGTTCGGCGTCTTCTCGGTGACCCTGAACTTCGTGACCCGGCCGAAGTCGATCCCGATCAGGGCCGTGATGTCGGCGATCGAGTACTCCTCGCCGGCGACGAACTCCCGGTCCGCGAGTTCCTTGTCCAGCCACTCGATACGCCTGGCGGCGTGGCTGCGCTGACCCTCCCCGTAGTCCGGGTACTGCTCGATGAGCTTGGCGAAGTACGGGTGGGTGTTGCGGAAGACCTGCATGATCGGCAATGCGATCTCGAGTTCCATCCGCCGCTGCCACATCTCGATGCGGGCCGCCTCTTTCGGGTCGCTGCCGCCCATCAGGACGGGTTCCGGCTGCAGCTGCTCGAAGTAGCGGCAGATGGCGACCGACTCGGCGATGAACGTGCCGTCGTCGAGCTCGAGCACGGGAACGCGGCCCATCGGGTTCATCTTGCGGAAGGGTTCCTGCCTGTTCTCGGCCTTGCCCAGGTCCACGGGCACGGTCGGAACCTCGATGCCCTTCTCGGCCAGGAAGATGCGGACGCGGCGGCAGTTGGGGGCGGTGGCGGCTTCGTGTAGCTTCATGGCGTCGAACAGTCTCCTGGGAGGTCGGCTGCTGATGGTCAAGTCACTCAGAACGACGAGCGCGAAGTCTAGGCGTCCGCACGGCAGGAACGCAACGTCGTGAGTTCCAGCAGCAGGCGGCAGAAGCCGCGACGCATTCGAGCGGCGATCCGGCGCCCGAGTCGCAGGGACTGCCGCCGATGATCGAACTCATCGCCCAGCCGTCGTTCTGGGCGGCGCTGTTCTCGGTCACGCTGATTCAGATCGCGCTCGGCGCCGACAACCTGATCATCATCACGATCATCGCCAACAAGCTCCCGGAGGCGCGACGCAAGCAGGCGATCCAGCTCGGCCTGGTGCTGGCGATGGCGCTCCGCATCGTCCTCCTGCTGGTGGTCAGCCTGGTCCTCCAGGCGGCGACGGTCCAGCTCTGGCGCCCCGACGGCGCGATTCTCGGCGTCGAGGTCTCGGGCCGCGTGGACGGCAAGTCGCTCGTGCTGGTGCTCGGCGGCCTGTTCCTGATCTGGAAGGGCGTCAAGGAACTGCGCATCAAGCTCAAGGCGGTCGAGCACGAGGTCGCCAGGGCGAACCGCTTCGCGGAGGTCGTGACCCTGATCGTCGGCATGAACCTCATCTTCTCGGTCGACTCGATCCTGACCGTCGTCGGCATGACGGACATCTTCGCCGTCATGGTCGGCTCGGTGCTCATCTCGGTGGCGCTGATGCTGGTCTTCGCCGGCCCGATCTCGCGGTTTCTCGGTTCCAACCCCGAGTTCGAGATCCTCGGCCTGTTCGTGCTCCTGCTGATCGGCTTCGTGCTCATCCTCGAAGGCGGCCACAGCGCCCACCTGACCGTGAACGGCGCCCCCACTCCGTACATCCCGCAGTGGATCGTCATCTTCATCCTGCTGCTGATGTTCGCGCTCGACCTCTACCAGAACTGGTGGGAGCGCAAGCAGGAGGTCGAAACGGTAACGCTCCACCGGCGACGGAAGTAGGGACCGGCCGGCCAACAGCCGGCAGCGGACCCTGCACCCCGCGGACCGGCCTCGGGGCGGCGGGCCGCCGCCGGTGTACGATCGCCGCTTTCGCGGCGCAGGTCCTGCCTCGAGGCGAAGAGCGCCGCCCGACCACTGGAGCCACGGAAACCGCCATGTCAGACAGTCCGCCAGCCAACGATTCCCTGTTGCCTACCCTCGCCATGCTCGGCGCCACCGGCGACCTGGGCGGCGGTCTCGCCCGGCGCTGGGCGGCGGCCGGCTACCCGATCGTCATCGGTTCGCGGTCGCGCGAGAAGGGCGCCGGCTCAGCGGAGGACGTGAACGAGCAGCTTCGTGCGCAGGGCCTGCCGGCTTCCGTCCGCGGCACGGACAATCCGAGCGCCGCGCAGGAGGGCGACGTCGTCGTTCTCACCGTGCCGTACGCCTTCCAGCGAGCCACGCTGGAGGCCGTGCGCGATGCGCTCCAGGGCAAGATCCTGATCGACTGCACCGTGCCGCTCGTGCCGCCGAAGGTCGCGCGCGTGCAGCTTCCCGACGAGGGCTGTGCCGCCGTCATCGCGCAGCAGGCTGTCGGCCCGGGTGTACGGGTCGTTTCGGCGTTCCAGAACGTCGGCGCCGCGCATCTGCGGGAGGACGACGCGGTGGACTGCGACGTGCTGGTGACCGGCGACGACCCGGCGGCCCGTGCCGAGGTCATCAAGCTGATCGAGGCGCTGGGAATGCGCGGCTGGCACGCCGGGCCGCTCGACAACGCGGCAGCAGCCGAAGCCCTGACCTCGGTCCTCATCCAGTTGAACCGCAAGTACGGCATTGCCGGTGCGGGAATCCGGATCACCGGCGATGTGACCCGCACTCCCTGAAGACGGTCGGCGCGCGATTCACCCTGCGTGCCGCGTCCGCACCTCGAGCCGAACAGCTGCCAACCGCACGACCGCTTCGACGACGAGGATCCGGGCCGAACTCGCGAGTTCGATCCCGCAGCAGCACGGGGGCGGGTAGCCTTCGGCCGCCGCGCGTCGCGCCTCCTGCACCATGCTGAGCATCCAGTCCGTACCCGGCCTGCCCGAGGTCCAGCCAGGCGACGATCTCGCCGTCCTGATCGCGGAAGCGCTTTGCCAGGCGCGTCTGAGCCTGCGCGCCGGCGATGTGGTCGTCGTGGCGCAGAAGATCGTCTCCAAGGCGGAGGGACGAATCGTGGAACTGGCAACCGTCGAACCGAGGTCCGAAGCCGTGCGTCTGGCGGCGGAATGCAACAAGGATCCACGGCTGATCGAGCTCGTGCTTGGAGAGTCCACCGAGGTGCTCCGCACCGTGCCCGGCGTCATCGTCGTCGAGCACCGGCTCGGCCTCGTGCTGGCGAACGCGGGGATCGACCAGTCGAATCTGCGTCCGGGAGACGACCACGGCTGGGCACTGCTCCTGCCCGAGGACCCGGACGCCTCGGCAGCGGCTCTGCGTGAAGCTCTCGCGGCGCGCTTCGCCGTCGCGGATCTGGGCGTGATCGTCAACGACAGCGTGGGCCGCGCCTGGCGTCTGGGCACCGTGGGGCTGGCGATCGGCGTCGCCGGCATGACCGCCCTGCGTGATCTGCGCGGCGAGCGCGACCTGTTCGGCCGCGAACTCCAGGTCTCCGAGACCGGCATCGCCGACCAGCTGGCGAGCGCCGCTTCCGTCGTCCAGGGCGAGGGCGACGAGGGAGCGCCGGTGGTGCGAATACGCGGTCTGAAGGACCTGGGGCCAGCCCAGGGCGCCCGTGCGCTCCTGCGGCCTCGCAACCAGGATCTGTTCCGGTGAGCGCAGGCCCGGGCCGCTGTCTCGCGCTCTCCGGCGGCGTGGGCGGCGCCAAGCTCGCACTCGGGCTGTCGCGGGTCCTGCCGCCGGAGGACCTCACGATCGTCTGCAACACCGCGGACGACTTCGATCATCTCGGCCTGCGAGTCTGCCCCGACCTCGACACGGTGATGTACACCCTGGCCGGCATCTCCAACCGCGTCACCGGATGGGGTCAGGCGCACGAGACGTGGTCCTTCCTCGAGGCGCTTTCGCAGCTCGGCGGCGAGACCTGGTTTCGGCTTGGCGACCGGGATCTCGCCACGCACGTCGAGCGCACCCGCAGGCTCCGCGCCGGCGAGACCCCGACCGCCGTGACGGCCGCACTGTGCTCTGCCCTGGGCGTCGAGGCGGGCGTGCTGCCGATGAGCGATGATCCCGTCCGCACGGTCGTCCGCACCGCGGACGGCGAACTCAGCTTCCAGCACTACTTCGTGCGCGACCGCTGCGCCCCGGCGGTGACGGGTTTCCGCTTCGAAGGCGTCGATGCCGCACGCCCGACAGCGGACTTCATCGCCGCTCTGGAGGACGACGCCACGGCAGCGATCGTGATCTGCCCCTCGAACCCCTTCGTCAGCGTCGATCCGCTCCTCGCCCTGCCGGGCGTCGAAGCGGCGCTGCGGAGCACGCCGGCGCCGGTGATCGCGGTCTCCCCCATCGTCGGCGGCCGGGCCGTCAAGGGTCCTGCGGCGAAGATGATGGCCGAGCTCCGAATGCCCGTGACGGCGGCAGCCGTTGCCCGCCACTACAGGAAGCGCCGTCTTCTCGACGGTTTCGTCGTCGACAGCGCCGACGCTGGCGAGGCGGCGGAGATCGAGCGCGCGGGCCTGCCGACGCTGGTCACCGGCACCGTGATGGAGAGCCTGGCCGACCGGGAGCGCCTGGCGCGCGAGGTGCTCGACTTCGCCCGCAGGATCGCATCGGATCGACGGTCGTGAACGCGGGCGCCCTCTGGGCCGTCCTTCCGGTCAAGGCCTGGTCCGAGGCCAAGCGGCGCCTGTCGCCGATCCTGAGCGGCGAGGAACGGCAGGAACTCGCCCGCTCGATGCTGGACGACGTGCTCCGCGCGACCCGCGGCGCCTCGCGGATCGCAGGCACGCTCGCCGTGACCGCGGACGAGGTCGCCGCGGCGTACCTGGAACGCGCGGGCTGCGAGCGCGTCCCCGAGCCCCGGCGCGGCCTCAACCGGGCTCTGGGCGCCGCCGCGGACGAGCTGCGGCGCCGCGGCGCCGCGACCATGCTGGTCCTGCCTGTCGACCTGCCGCTCCTGACAGCCGTCGATCTCGAACGGCTCTGCGTCCACCACCTGGAACGCAAGCCGGACCGGACCGGGACGCCAGCTTCGCAGCCAGCCGTCACCGTGGTTCCGGACCGATTCCGCTCCGGCACCAACGCTCTCGTCTGCTCGCCGCCCGGCTGCATCCCGTTCCGCTTCGGCGACGGCAGCTTCCACGCCCATCTCCACGAGGCGGAACGCAGGCAGGCCGTCGCGTCCAGCCTGAGGCTCGAAGGCATCGGGCTCGACGTGGACCATCCCGACGACCTGGCCGAACTGCTCCGCCGCGGCCACGCCACCAGCACGGAGCGGCTGCTCCGCGAGCTCGACGTCGCCGGGCGACTGCAGGCCCGGTCGCTCCGCGGCTGATACCGTTCGCCTTCCGCCGCCGCCGGACGTCCTGTCGCTGCACCACCGTGTCCCTGCCGCTCAGCACTTTCCTGGACCGCCGTCCCACGGGCGGCGAAGCGCGTGCGCTCGCGGCGATCGGCAGCGAGAACGGCGGCCTGGACGAACTCCTCGAGGTCGCGGGTGAATTGCGCGACCGCGGCCACGGCGACCTCGTCTCGTACTCGCGCAAGGTGTTCCTGCCGCTCACCCACCTGTGCCGTGACATCTGTCACTACTGCGTCTTCGCGCAGCCGCCCAGGAAGGGCGAGGCGGCGTACATGCCGCTCGACGCCGTCCTCGACCAGGCACGGCTCGCCGCCGCGTCCGGCTGCCAGGAGGCGCTCTTCACCCTGGGCGACAAGCCCGAGTTGCGCTACAGGGCGGCCCGCGATGGCCTGGCGGAGCTCGGCCACGCCACCACCCTCTCCTACCTCCGCGAAGCCGCGGAACGGGTACTCACCGAGACCGGACTGCTGCCCCATCTGAACCCGGGTCTGATGACCGCCGAGGACATCGAGCGCCTGCGCCCGGTGGCGCCGTCCATGGGCATCATGCTGGAGAGCGTCTCCATGCGGCTGCACGAGAAGGGCCAGGCGCACTACGGCTGTCCCGACAAGGTGCCGTCGCGGCGGCTGGAGACGATCCGGCTGGCCGGCGAGGCCCGCGTGCCCTTCACGTCCGGCATCCTGATCGGCATCGGCGAGACCCGCGAGGAGCGGTTGGAAGCCCTGCTCGCCATCCGCGGCCTGCACGAAGAGCACGGCCACATCCAGGAAGTCATCGTCCAGAACTTCCGCGCCAAGCCAGAGACCCGGATGGCGGACGCTCCCGAGCCGACGCTCGAGGACCTGCTGTGGACGATCGCCGCGGCACGGCTCGTGCTGGGACCCGACATGCACATCCAGGCACCGCCCAACCTGAGCCCGGGCGTCCTGCCGCGGCTCGTGGCGGCCGGCATCGACGACTGGGGCGGCGTCTCGCCGGTCACGCCGGACTTCGTCAACCCCGAGGCCCCCTGGCCCCACCTCGAACGCCTCGCCGAGGAGACCGCCACCGCCGGCAAGATTCTGGTGGAGCGCCTGACGGTCTATCCGGAGTGGGCGCTTGACGGGGAACGCTGGCTCGACGACGGGCGCGGCCTGAGCCAGGAAGACCTCCGCATCCGCCGGATGGGAGGCGTGCGTGCCGCAGTGCTGCAGCGGATCGACTCCGCCGGCCTGGCCCGTACGGACGAATGGTCGCCGGGAGAAAGGACGCCGCCCCCGCGCGACGTCCTGGACGCGGTCACGACGCCGGCCGCCAGGAACGGCGACGGCAACAGCCCCGGCGCCGGCAGCGGCGCCGACCTCGGAGTCTCGGCGGCCGTCCGGGCGGTCCTCGACCGCGCCCGCTCAGGCGAGGAGCTGACCGAGGATCAGATCGCCGCCCTGTTCCGCGCCCGCGGGGCCGACTTCACCGCCGTCTGTTCCGCCGCCGACCAGGTCCGCCGCCAGGTGAACGGCGACACGGTGACCTACGTCGTCAACCGGAACATCAACTACACGAACGTCTGCTACTTCAAGTGCCAGTTCTGCGCCTTCTCCAAGGGCAAGCTGAGCGAGAACCTGCGCGGCAAGCCCTACGATCTCGACCTCGGGGAGGTCATGCGCCGCACCGTCGAGGCATGGCAGCGCGGGGCGACCGAAGTCTGCATGCAGGGCGGCATCCACCCGGACTACACGGGCGACACGTACCTCGGGATCTGCCGTGCGGTGAAGGAAGCGGCGCCCGAGATCCACGTGCACGCCTTCTCCCCGCTCGAGGTCTGGCAGGGCGCCGCGACCCTCGACATGCCGCTGCGCGACTACCTGCTGCTCCTGGGGGACGCCGGCCTGGGCACGCTCCCCGGCACCGCCGCGGAAGTCCTGGACGACGAGATTCGCGCGATCATCTGCCCCGACAAGCTGAACACCGCGCAGTGGCTGGAGGTGATGGAGACCGCACACGACGTCGGCTACCGCACCACGGCGACGATCATGTACGGGCACGTCGACGGCCCCCGCAACTGGGCCCGCCACCTGCTTCGCCTGCGCGCGCTGCAGAAGCGCACCCGCGGGTTCACCGAGTTCGTGCCCCTCCCCTTCGTCCACATGGAGGCGCCGCTCTACCTCAAGGGCCTGGCCCGCAAGGGGCCGACCTTCCGCGAGGCGGTGCTCATGCACGCGGTCGCCCGGCTCGCGCTTCACCCCTGGTTCGAGAACGTGCAGACCTCCTGGGTCAAGATGGGGCCGGAAGGCGTCGCGGCGTGCCTGCGGGCCGGCGTGAACGACCTGGGCGGCACGCTGATGAACGAGAGCATCACCCGCGCCGCCGGTTCCGAGCACGGACAGGAACTCCCGCCGTCGGACATGGAAGCGCTGATCCGCAAGCTCGGCCGCGTCCCCAGGCAGCGGACGACCGCCTATGGCACGCCGCCGCCGGACCGGGTCGAGGCGTCGTTCCAGGCCGCGGAACTGGCGGCCGTGCTGAACACGCCGGCCCACCGCTACGAACGCACCGGCCCGTTGCGACTCGTGCGACCAGGCCTCGACGCCGGATAGGCCGCCCCGCCCGCGGCCAGGAGCTTCACGCCGCGGCCAGGAGCTTCACGGCAGGCTGCGAACGCCGCGCAGGAACTCCTCTTCGTCCCGACACTCGTAGGCCAACCGGATCAGCTTCGCCGCGTCGGTCGAAGCAGCGGATTCCTCAAGCGCCGCCGCGAGTGCTGGCGAGACGGCCACACCGCGTGTCGCGAAGGCCTGGGGCACGACGGTTCGGAGAATCTCCCGGCGCTCCTTCAGGCGTCCCTCGCGTCGGCCCTCGAGGCGTCCTTCCAGACGTCCCCGAGTATCGCCCCGTGCGTGACTCTCCGCGCGTACCTGTCGCAGGAACAGATCGTCGTCCGGGCTCGTGCCTTCCATGGCCCCCAGGGCACCGCCCACCCGGCGCAGTACCGCCACGGTCTCCGGAGACGGCTCGGGCTCATTGAGCGCAGTGTGGATCTCCTGCGCGGTCCAGCCCGGGAACGCACGGCTGCTCGGCGTGGCAACGTAGCCGCCGCCTTCCAGGACATGGATCGTCAATCCTGAAGGACGCGACTTCGGACGACCCGCCCAAGGCGCCTCCGGCACTTCCACCCAGAGTTCGGGGAAACCCCAGGACGCGTACAGGCCGAGCTTCCGTCGCCGGACGTCCGTGCTGTAGTCCACCTCAAGCACCACGTCCGGAAGCTCGTCCTCGCCGACCTCGATGAACGGACCGGGAAGCGAAATCTCCCGCGGATGCAGGTACGCGAGCCGATCCGCCTGCATGATGCGCTGCCGTGCACCCTCCCGATCGCGGACCACCAGGTCCACCGTGGTCAGGAGATCGATCGGCGACCCCCGCCACAGGGCGATCATGTTCACGAGCCGGCCGAGGCGCGCCGACGGGTAGTCGTGGTGGACGCTGAGTTCCGCCACCACCATCGCGGTCTCGGTGCGGGCATCCCAGTACTCGTACGACCCCTCGTAGTCCCCGAGCTCCTCCCGTCGCAGCGTCACCGCACGGCAGCCGGGAAAGTCCGCCGGGCTCGGCGGCGGATCGTCGTCGAGCGGCCTCGGTACCGTTTTCGCACGCGGCTCGATCATCGTGAGACCGTATACCCGATCGAAGCGTGAGTCGAGGGCCTTGAGCATGCGAGCGATGTCCGGGCACCCAACCCGCCGCTGCCGCTACGCACCTTTCGAGGTGCCTTGTCAGCCCTTGCCGCTCGAGTGCATCCGGCCGAGCCTGCGTTGCACTCGGCAGTGTGCTAGAGAATCGCCTCCGCGACTGCGTCCAGCGCCTCCTGCTGCTGGCAGCCGAGCAGCATCGAGGCGACCTGGCCCTTGCCGCCGGCTTCCTTCCAGGCCGCCAGGCGGTCGATGATCCGCTCCTTCGGGCCGACCAGGGCGACGTCGTCCACCAGGGCGTCGGGAACGGCGCCGATCGCCTCGCTCCGCTTGCCGCCGAGGAAGTTGTCCTGGATCGCCCGAGCCTCGTCCGGGTAGCCGAGCCGCTTGGCGTAGTCGTTGTAGAAGTTCCTGTCGCGGGCGCCCATGCCGCCGATGTAGAGGGCCATGCTCATCTTGACCGGGGTGCGGCACTGCTCGACGTCGTCGCCCATGACGACGGTGACGAAGGGCATGACCTTGAAGTCGTCGAGCCCCTTGCCGTTTCCGGCCCTGGCGAAGCCGCGGTCGAGGGCGCCTTCGAGCAGGTCGAAGCGCTCCGGATTCATCCAGATCGGGAACACGCCGTCCGCGACCTCGGCGCTGCACTCGAGCCCGTTCGGACTGATCGACGCCGTGTAGATCGGGATCGAGGTGTCTGCCGCCAGGATGCTCCTGAGCGGCTTGCCGAGACCCGTCGCGTCGCCGCCGCGATACGGCAACTGGTAGTGGTAGCCGTCGTGCGTGACCGGTGCTTCGCGAGCGAAGACCTTGCGCATGATCTCGATGTACTCCTTCGTGCGCGTCAGCGGCCGGCCGTAGGCGACGCCGTGCCAACCCTCGATCACCTGCGGACCGGACGGACCCAGGCCGACCAGGAAGCGGCCGCCGGAGAGCTGGTTCAGGGTCATCGCGGTCATTGCGGTCATCGCGGGACTGCGCGCCGGCATCTGCATGATCGCCGTGCCGACCCTGATCTTCCCGGTCTGGGCGAGAATCCACGCCGCCGTCGAGACCGCGTCGGAGCCATAGGCCTCGGCCGTCCACACCGAAGTGAAACCCGCTCTCTCCGCCCGGCGGATGCGGTCGATGGGGATGTTCATCTGGCTGCCGAAGGCGCCGGCAAGCAGTCCTAGTTCCATGCTCCGGTCTCCAATGTCCCTGGTTGTCCCTGTCGGGTTCCCTGCGAGTCGGGTTTCCTGCGAAGAAAACGCGCGCGAGGCTAGCAGGTCGGACATAGACTGCACCAATGAGCGAAGAGGGCCGGGATTCTCCACGGCGGACGTCGAGGAACCGACGTTCACCGCACCGAGGCTCGACGCCGGTGCCGCAGGATCGGATACCTGCTTCACGTCGAACCCGCAGCCAGGTCCTCTGGCCGCTGGCTTTCGTGACTCTCATGCTGGGCCTGATCGCCGCGATCGTGGTCGGCTTCGTGATCATCCGCGTGACGTCCCTCCCGCGGGACGTGGTTGCGGGAGGTCGTGAACTCGCGCGCGACGCCGCCCTGGCAGTCGAACGGATCGCGGAGGCCTTCCACACGGGCACCGTCCAGACCTCCTTCCTGAGCTACGCCACCGAGGTGTCCGGCAACGCCTTCCTCCAGTTCGCCACGCTCGACCAGACCGAGGTGCTGCAGCGCAAGGACTCGGTGAGTCTGCTCTGGGGCCGGCTCAGACTGCCCGATGTCATGGTCGAGGCGCGGGTCCCGGTCCGCTACACGTACTACCTCGACCTCGAGGACGAGTGGTCGCTGACGCTCGAGGGAACGACGGTCCACGTGCTGGCGCCGGGCGTGCGCGCGAACCGGCCGGCCGTGGACACGTCGGCGATCGAGTACCGCGTGCAGGCGGACTCGGTCCTGCGAAACGAGGAGGCGGTGCTGGAGCAGCTTCGCAGCCGCATCACGGACCAGCTCGCGTCTCGCGCCGGCGAGAACATCGCCCTGGTGCGCGAACTGGGCCGCCGCAGGACGGCCGACTTCGTGCGCACCTTCCTGCTCGCGCAGTTCGGCGAAGATGTGGACGGCTACCGGATCGAGGTCCGCTTCCGCGACGAAGTCGACGGCCTGCCCGACTCGAACCTGCCCGACTCGACCGAACCTGCCCTCGGGCTGCGGCCCGTGTTGCCGGAGCGGCCCGTGGCGCCAGAGGCCGGTGTACGCGAGGAAGGGCGGAATTGACAATCCGGCTGGCGCGCCGCCGCCAGCGTCTCCGGGCCCGGCAGGCGGACCGTTTCGGCCGCATGGCCGAGCAGGTTCACGCTCACAACCCGTTCTACCGGGCCAAATGGCGAGCCGCCGGCTTCGAATCGCCGCCGACGCTGAGCGACCTGCCGGACCTTCCTTTCACCACCAAGGACGAGCTCGCCGGAGATCAGGTTTCGAACCCGCCCCGGGGCACCAACCTGACCTTCCCTTTCGAGTGCTACGTCCGGGTCCACCGCACGTCGGGGACAACCGGCCGGCCGCTCCGCTGGTTCGACACGCCGGCGAGCTGGCAGTGGTTCCTCGATTGCTGGCAGGCAACCTACCGGGGCGCCGGCGTGGGCCCCGACGACCGTGTCTTCGTGGCCTTCGGCTTCGGCCCCTTCGTGGGCTTCTGGACCGCGTTCGAGGCGGCGCAGCAACTCGGCTGCCTGGTCATGCCCGGCGGCCACCTGAGCACGGAGCAGCGCCTGAACGCGATGCGCGAGGAAGAGGCGACCGTGCTGGTGGCGACGCCGACCTATGCCCTGCGCCTGCTCGAGGTCGCTCGACAGCTCGGCATCGATCTCGCACAGAGCTCCATCGAGCGGACGATCCACGGCGGTGAACCGGGCGCCGGCATCCCTGCCATCAAGCGACAGCTCGAGGAGGGGTTCGGCGCCCAGGTCTTCGACCACGCCGGCGCCACGGAGGTCGGCGCCTGGGGCTACCCCTGCGGCGTCGGCGAGAAACTCCACATCTTCGAGGACGAGTTCATCGTCGAGTGGCTCGACCGGACCACCGGAGAACTGCTTCAGCCCCTCGATGTCGGCGACCCTGCCGGCCCCTCTCACCGCCAGGCTGATCGACGGGGCGGCGATCGCGGAGCGCGGGACCCTGCGCGCGAAGGGCACATGTCACATGATTCGAACTCGAGAAATCCAGGAGAGCAGGCCGACCTGCCGCTCGGCGAACTCGTCCTGACCAATCTGGGCCGGATCGGCAGCCCCGTCGTCCGCTACCGCACCGGCGACGTCGGACGCCTGTGCGCCGCCGGCTGCCCCTGCGGCCAGTCGACCGTGTACCTGGACGGCGGCGTTCTCGCGCGCGCCGACGACATGTTCATCGTCCGCGGCGTCAACGTCTACCCGAGCGCGATCGACGCGATGATCCGGGAGGCCGGCGGAGTCGTCGAATACCGAGCCACCGTGCGGCACCGCAGGCAGATGGTCGAAGTCGAGCTGGAGATCGAACCGGAACCGGGCCGCAAGGCCGAGGTCCTCCGGACGCGAAACCGGATCCAGGACCTGTGCCAGAAACGCCTCAGCCTCCGGATCCCGGTGCACATCGCGGCCGCCGGCTCCCTCCCCCGCTACGAGCTGAAGGCGAACCGCTTCAGGTTCGAGCGACCGCAGATGAAGTAGATGAACCAGGACCCTGCTGCTCGCAGGCCGCGGACGAGCAAACGTGCGGAGGGGTGGAATCGCCGCCCTGCAAGCTGACCGCACCGCGGTCGAACTCGACCGAGACGAGGCATCGATGAGGCGTACTCACGAGCAGGCCCAACACGAAGTGAGGCTTTCGCGCGAGCGATCTGGCGGCGAGGATGCTCGGCGAGACCAGGGCGTTGCCGACGACGAAGCCATGACTGTCTTCACTGTCGGCCACTCGAACCATCCGATCGAGCGGTTCGAGGAGTTGTTATGCGCCAATCGGGTCACGGCCGTCGCCGATGTTCGTTCCGCCCCCTACAGCCGTTTCAGTCCGCAATTCAACAGGGAAGAGCTTCGCGCAAGGCTGCGCGACCGCGGCATCGCCTATGTGTACCTGGGATACGAGCTCGGTGGCCGTGGCGATGATTCGGATTACGACAATGATCCGTCCGACCGCGACAACAACGACCGCGTCAACAACCAGATCATCAACTACGACCGGCTTGCGGCGAAGCCCAGCTTCGAGGACGGCATCGAACGCGTGCTGCGCGGAGCATCGAGGGAGACGATCGTTCTGCTCTGCGCCGAGAAGGAGCCTCTCGGCTGCCACCGCACCCTGCTCGTCGGCAGAGCCCTGGCCGAGCGGGGTGTCCGCGTCGAGCACATCCTCGCCGACGGAACCAGGGAGAGTCACGACAGGACGATGGACCGCCTGCTGGACAAGCTGGGCATGAAGGGGCCGACGCAGATGAGCCTGCTTCCCGATCAGGCCGGCGCTGGCACCCCGGAATCCGGCGATCTCATCGCTGACGCGATCGCGAAGCAAGCGGCACTGATAGGCCACAGACGGCGTTCGCCGGCGTCCACTCGGCGTCCAGCGGACGGTAGAGCTGCTGGACGGACCGTTCGGGCCACGAGGCAGGAATCGAGACAACCGTGAGACTCTTGACAATCGGCTTCACGAAGAAGCCGGCATGCAGCTTCTTCGAGCTCCTGCGGAGTTCCGGCGCCAGGAGAATCGTCGACGTCCGGCTCCACAACAGGTCCCAACTGGCCGGCTTCGCCAAACGAGACGACCTCGAGTGGTTCCTGCGCGAACTCTGTGACATGAAGTACGTCCACCTCCCCGAACTTGCGCCCACCAAGGACATCCTCGACGACTACAGGAAGCGTCGGGCCGATTGGGAGACCTACGAGGTCCGATTCCGCGAACTGATGCGCGAACGCCGCATCGAAGAGACGATCCGAAAGAAGATCATCTCGGACGATTGCCTCCTGTGCAGCGAGCACGAACCCCATCGCTGCCACCGGCGTCTGGTCGCGGAGTACCTGGATGACCACTGGGGCGACATCGAGGTGATCCACCTGCAGTAGAGACCTGCCTGTCCGCGGAGGAGACGTTCGAGGGCGATGTCCGGAACCTCCTGACTGGGCGTGGGCAAGTGGCCGAGTTGTCCGTTTCGCCCGCTGGGTTCTGTCCGTTTCACCCGCTGGGTTCTGTCCGTTTCACCCGCTGGGTTCTGTCCGTTTCACCCGCTGGCTTGTTCAGGACGGCCAACACCGTGAACAGGGCAGCTCCCACGCCATTCACCGCGAGCCCCATCGCCGCGCCGCCCAGATCCGGCACCAGCAGCAGGGCCGCCGAAACGAGCATCAGCGCCCGCAGCGGCGTGCTCAGCTCGGCACGCAGGTAACCGGCGACCCCGGCCGCCAGCGCCAGGATTCCGATCACCGCCGCGCCCAGGGCCGCCAGCAGCGGCGGCAGGCCCGCGACGCCGGCCGCAAAGAGACTCCCGCCGCCTTCGTCCATCAGCAGCAGCGCCGGCCGGTACACGAACATGAAGGGCAGCGTGAAGCCGACCAGGGCGAAGCGGAACGCCGCCAGCGCCGTGGGCATGACCGGGGCCTGCGCCAGGCTGGACGCCGCGTAGGCGGCCAGCGCGACCGGCGGCGTGACCATCGACATCATGCCGAAGTAGAAGATGAACAGGTGCGCGGCGAGCGGAATCACGCCCAGTTCCGACAGCAGGGAGCCCATCAGCGTCGCCATCAGCAGGTAGCACACCACCGACGGCACGCCCATGCCGAGAACGAGCGACGTGACCATGATCCCCAGCAAGGCCAGGAACAGGTTCGTGGCCACGACCGACTTGATCGCGGCGCTGAAGTCCACGGCGATGCCCGTCTGCTGGACGATGCCGATGATCGCGCCCACGCAGGCGCTCGCCGCGACCAGCGGTATCCCGTTGCGCGCCGCCCTGTTGAAGGCGCCCAGGATGTGCGGCCTCCAGGCCCGGTGAATCAGGCCGAACACCAGGAGGCCCAGCATCGCCACGATTCCCGAGGCGAGCCAGGACTCGAAGACCTGGCGGAAGGACGGGTCGGCCGGCGTGTCCGCCCACACGAGCTGATGGACGATCGCCGCCGCGCCGAAGCAGCCGAGCGTCAGGTAGCGCAACCTTCGCGGCAGTTCGAACTCCGTGCGGAGAACCGCCAGGAGCAGGATCACGATCAGCGATCCCGTCACCGCGCGGAAGGGCGAGAAGCGCAGCAGAAGCAGCAGGATCAGGGCGCCGAGCGCGGAAACGAAGACGACCGCGTCGACGCGGCGGACCGGCGGCGGCTCGCCTTCCCGCTCCGGCGTCCCGATCCGTCGCGAGTAGAAGTGGACGATCAGGAAGATCGAAAGGTAGAAGAGCACGGCGGGGAGCAAGGCGGCCTGCACGATCTGCAGGAACGTGACCTGGGGCTCCACGATCTCGAGCATCATGTAGGCGCCGGCGCCCATGACCGGCGGTACCAGCGCGCCGCCCGAGGCCGCCGCTGCCTCGACCGCCGCCGCGACGTGACGCCTGAAGCCGTTGCTGCGCATCATCGGGATCGTGAAGGCGCCGGTCGTCACCGCGTTCGCGACCGCGCTGCCGGACAGCGAGCCCAGGAGACCGCTGCTCAGAACCGCCACCTTCGCCGGTCCGCCGGGCCGGGTTCCGAACACCCGTTCGGCGAAGCGCATGATGAACCGGGTCGCCCCCGACATCTCGAGGAAGGCGCCGAAGACGACAAACAGGAAGACGTAGCGGAACATGACCGAAGCGGCCGGTCCGAACACCCCCAGGCTCTGCAGGAACGTCGTGCCGACCACGTCGCGGGGGTTCTGGCCGGCGTGGGGGAAGAGCCAGTCGGGCAGGATCGGCCAGCCGTTGCGGAGGCTGTAGTAGCAGTACAGCGTGTGCGCGACGAAGGCCAGAGCCAGCGCCGGCACGATCCAGCCGATGCTGCGGCGGGCTGCCTCGAGGACGAGAACCAGGCCGACCAGGCCGAGCGCGATGTCGACGCCGGTCTCGATCCCGGCGCGGTTGCCGAGCGACCTGCCGCCCGACCAGACATGCTCGAAGGCGGGCTCGGTCTGCACGACGACGTACGCGCAGACCCCGGCCGCCGCAAGGCCCAGGACCAGGTCGAGACAGCGCAGCCATCCGTTCGAAGCCAGCCTCGCATGCACCGGAAAGGCAAGAAAGCAGAGCAGCAACCCGGCGCCGACGAACACCGCCAGCGAGGACTGCGGCAGCAGGACGCCGTAGTTCACCTCGAACAGGACGAAGAAGCACAGGCCGACGCCCAGCGCCGCGATCAGGGCGTGGCGAAGCCGCTCGAGACTCGCCGGGCCGGCGTCCGATTCCGCGGCGCCGGCGGCAACCGGCGCCACGGACTGTTCTGGCGCGGTCAACCGGAAGCTTCGGGCCAGACGCCGATCTCGCGGTAGTAGCGCTCCGCGCCCGGATGGAAGGGCGTGCCGGTGTAGCGCGCCACGTTCGCCTCGTTGATCGCACGTCCGGCAGGGTGCCTGTCGGCCACCGACTGGCGGTTCTCCCAGAGCGTCCTGGTGATCCGGTAGATCAGCTCCTCGTCGGCGTCGGCCGAGGTGATCAGGTGCATGGAGCCGACGTCGAGCCCCGGATAGTCCTCGTTCAGGTCCGAGTAGGCGTCGGCCGGGATCGTCGCCAGCTGGAAGAAGGGATAGTCGGCGGCCAGTTGCTGCCGCACCTCCTCATCGAAGGGCACGAAGCGGATGTCGTAGGTACTGCAGGCCTGGGTCACGGCGCCGGTGGGCACCGCCCCGCCCAGGAACGCGGCGTCGATCGATCCGTCGCCCAGCATGTCGACCGCGCCGCTCTGCGTGCCGTACACCTGGGTGAAGTCGTCGTAGGTCACACCGTGGGCGGCCAGCAACGGCTCCACGAACATCTCGAACCCGGCGCCGGCCACACCGACCATGGCTCTGCGGCCCGCCAGATCGCTCATGGCCGCCACTCCCGAATCCTCCTTGGTGACGAAGGTCGCGATGTTCGGGGCCATGGTGGCGACCGCACGGATGTCGTGGCTCTGTTCCCACCCGGACTCGCCCAGGACCGCGAAATGGCTGATGGCCGAGTTGGAGAGGGCGAGTTCCAGTTCGCCCCGCACCAGCCGGCGGATGTTCTCCTGCGACCCCTTGGTGCCGCGCGGCTGCACGCGCCATTCGTTCTCGCCGCGGTTCTCGTTCAGGACCTCGGCGATCGCGCCGCCGACGACCGGAAAGGCGCCGCCGACCGGCGCCGTTCCCATGCTCAGGAACTGTGGACCGCCGGACCCTGCGTCGCCTCCGCCGCAGGCCAGGACGAGAACGAGCAGGGTGAGCGAAACGAAGGTACGGATCTTCATGCGGGAATCCTCTCGAACCGCGGAAGGGCAGGGCGCGCCGGGCGGGAGCGCGCGATCCTAGCAGCAGCCCCGGTCCGCCCTGTTCTGTCTGGTCCGTCCTGTTCCGACCTGGTCAGTTCCGGTCCGGCCTGCCGACGGGCCTCTGCAACGGACCTCTGCATACGGACCTCTGCGTCACGACTGCGCGCTGGCGCTGCGGCAGCAGTTGCGGACCTTGCCGTCCTCGCGCTCAGCCTTCTCCGCCCGGCTCGACGATGCAGTAGAGGAAGCTCGCGGTGCGCAGATAGAGCCTGCCCGGGGCCACGCCCAAGGACGAGAGCGTGAAGCCCTGCACCTGGTTCCGAGCCAGGATCTCAAACTCCGGGCCGTCGCGAACGACCGTGGTCACACCGTCCTCGTTGGTCGCGTAGACCTTGCCGTCCGCCACCAGCAGGGAGGCGCTGTAGGTGCCCGGGGCCAGGCGCTGGTCACTCCAGTCAGGCTCGCCGGTCACCGCATCCAGCCGCGACAGGATCCCGTTGTCCCGCAGCAGGTAGAGGGTCTCGCCGTCGGTCGCCGGCGTCGGCACGTCGGGTCCGCGTTCGGTCTCCCACAGGATCTCCGGCTCGCCGCCGTCCCGGAGCCGCAGCACCTTCATCGGACTCACGCGGGTGGGCACGAACACCAGATCGCCCGCAGCGACCGGCGACGCCACGACCCGGTACATCGGGCTGTTCCTCGGATTGAAGCCCTCCACCCGCCAAAGCTCGCGGCCGTCTTGCGGGTCGTGGCCGGTGGCGACGTCGCCGCCGCTCAGCACCAGGACGTGCCGGTCGCCGCTCTCCACCAGAGCCGGCGTGATGTAGGCGTCCGGCGACTCCATCCGGGCCTCGGTCGGCCGCTCCTGCCGCCAGATCGTCTCGCCCGAGTCGGCGTCGATTGCCAACAGATAGGACGGGTCGTCCGTCTTCATGCCGTGCAGGACGGGCACGAAGAGCACGTCCCGCCAGAGCAGAGCGGAGGAGCCGTAGCCGTGGTTCAACCCGAAGGCGCCGTAGTCCTGCTCGAGTTCGCGCGCCCACAGCCTCGTTCCGTCGAAGTCCCAGGCCTGCAGAGCGCCTGTGCCGGTCAGCACCCAGACCCGCTCGCCGTCCGTGACCGGCGACGGTGACGACATGTTGTGCTTGCGCTGGAACCGGTTGCCGCCTCCCACCTTCCGCCGCCACACGATCTCGCCGGAGTCGGCGTCGACCAGCCACAGGAAGAGGTCGTCCCCCTCGGCGACGTTCAGGAAGATCCGCTTGCCGACCACGATGGGCGTGGAGGCCGACCGATCCGGAAGCGGCAGCTTCCAGACGATGTTCCGTTCCGTTTCGCCGTCGTGCGACCACTCGAGCGGCAGACCGGTGTGCTCGCTGTAGCCATTGCGGTCGGGTCCGCGCCAGTTGGGCCACTCCGAGGCCCCGACCGTTGACACACCGAGAAGTGCCGCGCATGACGCCGAGAGGGCGGCCATGAAGACGCGAGCCACCCGGCGCGACAAGCGCGGAACGTCCGATGGATGCGAAGGACGCGAAGAAACCCCGGAACCCCGACAGGACCGTCTCATGCCGCCTCCCTCGCCGCGGCCGGCCCCTCGGCCTGTGCGTCCACAGCCTCGTCGGTCACCTCCGATGCCTCGGGCATGAGCAGCACCTGGACCACGTTCTCGCCGCCGAGGTAGTCCTCCGCGGCGCCCGCGATCATCTCCGCGTCGAGTTCATCGAAGAGCTTCTCGTGCTCCAGAATCAGGAGCGGGTCCTCCTCGAACCGGTACGCGGACTGCAATGCACTCAACCAGAAGCCGTTCGTTTCCCTGGCCGTCTCGCGGCTCCGCCGCTGCCGCTCCCGGATCTGGGCGACTTCCTCGTCCGTCGCCGGATCGGTGCGGATGCGGGCAATCTCCTCGTCGACCGCCTGCAGCAGCTCTTCCACCCTGTCCGGGTCGCAGCCGAAAATGATCTGCACCGCGAACGTGGACACCGGGATCCTGTCCGAGCCGCCGGCCACTTGCGCGCCGTAGGTGCCGCCCAGCTCCTCCCGCAGCCGGTCACGCAGACGGTCCCGCAGCAGCGAGATCATCGAGCTCAACCGGTAGCGGTTCAACTGGCTCTGCTCGAAGGGGCCGCTGTACACCAGCGCGACCTGGCTCTGCTCCTCCAGACCCTTGTACACGGTCCGTTCGATGCGGCCTTCCGGCATGCGCACCCCCACGTCCCTCCAGGCTTCCTCGCGGCCGATGGACGGCAGGCCGCCAAGCCACGTCTCGACCAGCGGTTCGATCGCGTCGAGTTCGAAGCTGCCGGCGAAGAAGAACGTGAAGTCGGAGAAGTCGCGGAATCGATCCTCGTACACGGCGAAGACGCGCTCCTGATCGAGTCCGGCCAGCATCTCCTCCGTGATCATGCGACGCCGCGGGTGTTCCCGGGTCAGCACTTCCTGCAAGGCCCTGGCCCAGGCAACCCTGGGCATCGCGCTCTGGTTGCGCAGCAGGGCGCCCTGACGGGTCAGGAAGGACTCGTACGCCTCCGCGTCGCGGCGCGGCGACGTCCCGCTCAGGTAGATCAGTTCGAAGAGCGTCTCCAGATCCCTGGGCGACCCGCGGCCGCTGATCCCCTCGAACAGGGGGCCGATGGCCGGGCCGACCCGCGCCACCTTTCCGGCCAGCGCCTTGTTCAGCTGGGTGAGGCTGAAGTTCCCGAACCCGGAGAGCTGGGCCACCGAGGCCGCCACGTTCGCTTCGAGCCAGTCGTCGTCGGAAACCAGGGAGGCGCCTCCGGGGCTGAAGGAGGCAACCAGGATCTCGTCGTTCTTGAAGTCGCTCGGGCGCAGGACGACCCGGACGCCGTTCGAGAGCCGCCACTCGGTGACCTCGAGCTCCTCGATTGTCGACCGTTCCACGATCCGGCCCGGCGACGGTCGGACAGGCACCAGCGCTCCCTCGCCGACATCGTCCTCCCAGGCCGCGACCTCGACCTGGTCGATCCGGTCGAAGGCGGCGAGCAGCTCCTCCTTGCGGGGCGGTTCGAGCCCCTCCTTCTCCGGGCCGCTCGCCAGGATCACGCGGTCGTGGTCGTGGATCCAGGAGTCCGCGACCGCGTTGACTTCGGCCAACTCGATGTCGGGCACGTATCTCCGCGCCAGCTCCCGTTCGTAGGCGATGCCCGGGAACGGCTCTGCGGCCAGGAAGTTGCGCTGGTACTCGCGGACATGCGCCGTGGAGTGGGTCTTGTCCCGCTCGTCCCAGGCCCGGTCCACCGAACGCAGCGTATTGACCTTCGCCCGCTCCAGCTCGCTTTCCTCGAATCCGTGGCGGCGGGCACGCTCCGATTCGGTAAGCAGCGCTTCGAGCGCCCGCACGGCGGCGCCCTCCCGAGCGGTTGCCGAGAGCACGTACAGGCTGCGTTTGCGGGCCATCGTCCCCCGGCTGCTGGACGCGCCGATGAAAGGCGGATCGGCCTCCTCGGCGCGCTCGGCCAACCGGTTGTTCAGCATCCCGTTGTAGAGGCCACGGATCAGCCGCTCACGGTAGTCCGCAACGGTGACGAACGCATCCGCCAAGCCCTTGTAGGCGACCGAAATCGAGGAGCTCGACAGCTCGGGATCGCTGAACACCGACACCAGCGTCTCCTCGTGGGGAGGTATCTCGGCCTCGAACCGCTCGCGCGGCTCTTCCGGCCCTTCGAGCCTGCCGAATCGCTCGCGGATCTCCGCCTCGACCTCCGGCGCGTCGAAGTCGCCGACGGCGATCACCGCCATCAGATCCGGCCGGTACCAGTCGCGGTAGAAGTCCCGCAGCCGCTCCGGCGGCGCTTCCCGCACGATCTCCGGGTCGCCGATCGGCAACCGTTCGGCGTAGCGCGAGCCATGGAAGCGGTACGGAATCTCGGCGTCGCGAAGCCGTGCGCCGGCGCCCCGGTCGCCCCTCCACTCCTCGACCACGACCCCGCGTTCCTTCTCGATCTCCTCGTCGTCGAGACTGATGCCCGACGCCCAGTCCTCGAGCACCAGAAGCGCCGTGTCCAGAATCTCCGGATCATCGGTCGGCACCTCGAGCATGTAGACGGTTTCGTCGAAGCCGGTGTACGCGTTGACGTCAGGTCCGAACCGCATGCCGATGCCCTGCAGGTAGTCGAGCAGTTCGGTCTTCTCGAAGTTCCGGGTGCCGTTGAACGCCATGTGCTCCACCAGGTGCGCCAGGCCTCGCTGATCGTCGTCCTCGAGCACCGAACCGGCGCGCACGACGAGGCGCAGGAAGGCCCGGTTCTCCGGCCGGCCATTGCTGCGCACGTAGTAGTGAAGACCGTTGGCCAGCTCACCGGTGAGCACTGCCGGATCCCGGGGCAGGATCTCGGTCGGATCCCAGGTCCAGCCGCCGCCGTCCGTCGTGGCTTCCTGTACCGCGGACTCCTGCTGCTTGGCTTCCTGCGGCACGGCTTCCTGCTGCGAGAAGGCAGCGATCACGCCGCCGAAGAAGGCGGCAAGCGAGATCATCCCGACCAGGACACTGCCGCTCGTTCCGCGCCTCGAACTGCTGCTGGCACGGCACCTCGTCCTGTACCCCGGAGGGCAGATCCACTCGTTCATTCGTTCCTCCTCCGACCCTGTTCCTTGCTCCCCGCCAGGGGCTCACTCTCCGGGGGCTACTCGTCGGCTGCTCTCGTCAGGGGCTACTCGTCAGAAGGGGCTGCTCGTCGGAAACACCTTGTCAGCGGCGCCTTGTCAGCGGCGGCCAGGCGCAGCCGCATCGCCTTCCACTCGCACCACCGCACTCGAGGGGAGCGCCTCGACCAGCGCCGCGAGCGCACGATCCGCAGCGCCGCGGCTGCGGCTGTCCACTGTCAGCTTCACGCGGTAGTCCCCATCCATCACCGGATAGCTGCCGATCTCGACCTCGTCGTGAGCGGCGACCACCACGTCGAGCATCTCGGCGATGTCCGTCTCGCGGCACATCGTATACACCGCGCGGCTGTAGAAGCGGCGGCCGGCCGCCAGTCGATCGCGCAGCAGGGGCAACTTCATGCGGAAGATCCGGGGCACACCGGGCAGCACGTAGACATTGCCCATCACCACGGAGGGCCAGGGCACCTCGGGTGTGCTGACCAGGTCCGCGCCCTCCGGCACGTCGGCCATGCGCAGATGGCCCTCGGTGCAGCGCTTTCCCACCATCTCGCGGATCTTCGTCACCAACTCCGGAGAGCGCACCAGATGTCGGTCGAAGGCGGCGGCCACCGCCTTCAGCGTCACATCGTCGTGGGTGGGACCCACGCCGCCCGACGTGATCACGTAGTCGAAACGGTCTCTGAGACGCTGAATGTCGGCGGCGATGCCTGCGATGTCGTCGGGGCAGACGACCACTCGACGCAACTCGATTCCCAGGCCGAACAGCTCCCGGGCCAGCAGGGTCAGGTTCGCCTCCTCGACCTTGCCGGTGAGGATCTCGTTCCCGATGATCAACGCCGCGGCGGTCGGCATTCCACCAAGACCGGGCTTGCGCCGCAGAACACGGCGACGCCGGTCGCGAGGCGTTCGAGACGTTCCAGGCGCAGAGACTCCAGGCGCAGAGACCGGCAAGGCGCGATGGGGCGTCCAGACAGTCGCAGGGCCCGCCGGGCCAGTCGCGTCAACGGCGAGATCGTCGCCGCGGTATAGCTTCTCGTGGGAGTCATGGTGTCACGGTGACGACGCGGGAAGGTCATCCTCCCGGGGCGCCCGGAGCGAGCTATTCTGCCAGTAGAGCGCCCAAAGCATCCCAATCGTCCTTTCCGGGCGCGCCAAGCTCCGGGCGCGCCAAGCGAGCTTACTCTTCAGCCGCCGACAGGCTGCCGACAGGAAGACCCCGCGACGGCGGCCATGCGGGGATTCCGACTCGCGCCGTTCGCCGTGCGAGCCGAGGCAAGGGCGGCGTCCGGCGGTCCGACAAGGCGCACCGATCACCGCCCGGATGCCATCAACGGCCGACAAACCGGGGAGATCGACGCTCGGCGAGTGCCTGCACCCCCTCGCGTGCATCCGCGGTGCGAAAGGTGATCTCCTGCTCCGCACTCTCCAGGTCCAGGGCCTCGTCGATCGAGCGTTCGAAGGTGCCCCGCACGGTCCTCTTGGTCGCCTTGACTGCCACCGGGCCGGCTGCCGCGATCTCCAGCGCCAGGTCCTCGACGACCTGGTCGAAGTCCTCGTCCGCCTCGCGGCTGGCGATGCCCCAATCGACCGCCGTGGCGGCGTCGATCAGCCGGCCGCTGTACAGGAGCTCGGCGGCGCGGGCGGGTCCGACCAGGCGCGGGAGCGTCCAGGTGGCGGCCATGCCCGGGTGGATTCCGAGACGCACGAACGTCATCCCGACCCGCGCTCCGGTCCTGATCACGCGCATGTCGCACCCGAGCGCGAAACACAGGCCGGCGCCGATCGCGTGACCGTTGATCGCCGCGATGGACGGCGCCTCGAGGTCGCGAATCGAGAGGTAGAGACGGTAGAAGCTCGCGCCGCCGCCCAGGCCCGGACCCGCATCCGGTTCTTCGCTGACCTCCTCCTTGATGCTCTTCAGACTGCCGCCGGCGCTGAACGCGCGGCCGGCGCCGCGCACGATGACCACCCGGGTCTCGTCCCGCCCGTTGATCAGGGGCACGGCGTCCCGGACCTCGGCGCCCATGCCCGGGGTCATCGCGTTCAACTGCGACGGCACGTTCAGGGTCAACCGCGTGATCGGGCCCTGGTGGTCCACCAGAATGTGGTCGAAGCTCATGGCGCGCGCACTCCTTCCGCTGAGGGAATCCGGGGCTAGAATGTCGCCCATGCTAACGATCACCGAGCTGGCGCAGAAGAAGGTCGCCCAGGCGATGAAGGCCGAAGATCGCGACGACCTCGCTCTCCGCATCGCCGTCACCGGCCGCAGCGGAGGCGGCTTCCGTTATCAGATGGACCTGGTGGGACTCGACGAGTCCCGGCCGGGCGACAAGGTGCTGGAAACCGACGCGTTCCAGGTCTTCATCGACTCCGAGAGCGCCCCGGACCTCGACGGCGCCACGATCGACTTCGTCAGCCGCCTGTCCGAGAGCGGCTTCAAGTTCGACAACCCGAACTCTCCCTGGGGCGAGGGGGCCGCAGCCGACGTGCAGCGCGTCCTGGACGACCAGATCAATCCGCAGATCGCCGCGCACGGCGGGTTCGTCACCCTGCTCGAGGTCAAGGACGAGACGGCGTTCATCACCATGGGCGGCGGCTGCCAGGGCTGCGGCATGGCCGACTACACGCTGAAACAGGGCGTCGAGCAGGCCATTCTCGAAGCCGTGCCGTCCGTGCGCCGGGTGCTCGACACGACGGATCACGCCGCCGGGACCAACCCGTACTACGCGCCGTAGCTTGACGGCTCGGCGGCGCCGGCGGCACGACTGGAGAGCGGGCCGCCGCAGGTCTGCGCGGCCCTCAGCAGGCCGACTCCACGTTCAGCTGGCCCAGGCCGACCGTGGAGCCCTTCCCCACGTGGGTCCACTGCGCCGCCGCCAGCAGCGGCGCCAGCACGCCCGGACCCTCCGGCAGCTCAAGGTGACCGGCGACTCCCCGCAACTCGAGCTCCCTGTTCTGACGACCGGACCATCGATGCAGATCGAGGCGATTCCCGTTCCAGGAATCCGCCCGTAACCGCCGAGCCACGTTCAGCACGTCAGCGCGCAGTTCGTCCACGGCACCGCGCCCGGCATCGGCCAGCAGCGCCTCGACGCGCCGCAGCGCGGCAACCACCAGGTCGACGATGGTCGGCCGGATGATCAGGGCGCCACGGCGCAGAATGCGCAGAGGCGCCGGGAAGCTCACACGGCAAGGGGAACCCGGCTCCAGAGGCCATGCCGCCGAAGCGAGAGACCATTCCCGGCGTCCGCTTCCGTTCCCTTCCAGCAGACGGCCGTCGGGTCCGTAGGTTCGGATCCGCCGAATCGCGAACCGTCTCCGCTCGGGTCCCAGGCCGGCCGCGCAGGCGTGGCGCCAGGCTTCCAGAAGTGCGGGTTCCGGGCTGGACGCCGCCTCGCCGAAGAGAAACCAGTCGAGCGCCGGCGCGTCCCCGGGATCCGGTGTAGCCGGGCGAACCAGATAGAGCGGCGCCTTCCTGCCGCCTTCCCCACCCTGGAACACGCGCTCATAGGACACGCGGTCCAGGCTACGGAGTGCAGCGCCCCAGACGCCCCGCAGCATCGGAGCGGTGGCTCGAACGCCCGGCGTGTCAAGGGAAAGCCGACGCGGCAGCACCGGAACCGTCGCAAGCAACTCCCTGAGGGATTTCTCCACGCTCGTCATGCGCGTCCGTTCCGCATTCCCGCCGAACCGAGCCTACACCCGGAACCACGCCTTCATGGCTGCTGTCGCCGGCGCTTCGCGCCGCGCGCGCGTCCAGGAGCGCCGGTTTCAATCCCCTCATGGTCGGGGCGCTTCCTCCAACATGTTTGACGCCTACCGCCTCGACGTTACGAACAACGGTTTCAATCCCCTCATGGTCGGGGCGCTTCCTCCAACCAGGGTCCAAGGTCCGAGCGGTGGTGGTAGTCGAGCGCCGTTTCAATCCCCTCATGGTCGGGGCGCTTCCTCCAACTTTACATCCGGCGGGAGCGTGTGCGAGAGAACAGATCGTTTCAATCCCCTCATGGTCGGGGCGCTTCCTCCAACCAGGCACAGGCCGGCAATCGAAGCGCTTGCCGGCAAGTTTCAATCCCCTCATGGTCGGGGCGCTTCCTCCAACTGGGGGCAGAAAGGACACGACATGACGACATTCCTGGTCTCGTTTCAATCCCCTCATGGTCGGGGCGCTTCCTCCAACGCAAGAATCGGTAGACGAAACACTGTCCATTATCAAGGTTTCAATCCCCTCATGGTCGGGGCGCTTCCTCCAACTCCACCTCCACCGCCGCCGCCAGCACCAGAGAACACCCGAGTTTCAATCCCCTCATGGTCGGGGCGCTTCCTCCAACTCGGCTAGGCGGTTTTCTTTTGTGCTGCTCCCGACACGGGTTTCAATCCCCTCATGGTCGGGGCGCTTCCTCCAACCTCGACCAGGACTCGGTGGTCCTTGGGCCACGCTCGACCGCCGTTTCAATCCCCTCATGGTCGGGGCGCTTCCTCCAACTGTTCAATCCTCCGCGTTTGTCACAACACAATCAAGAAACCAGTTTCAATCCCCTCATGGTCGGGGCGCTTCCTCCAACTTGTACCTCACGTTGCGGGCACCACTTCGATAACCGGAATGTTTCAATCCCCTCATGGTCGGGGCGCTTCCTCCAACCCGAAGCGGCAGAAGCGGCAGAAGCGGCAGAAGCGGCCAAGTTTCAATCCCCTCATGGTCGGGGCGCTTCCTCCAACTGTTCTTTGCGCATTCAACCAGAACATGCATCAAATCCGTTTCAATCCCCTCATGGTCGGGGCGCTTCCTCCAACGAACGACCTCGCGCTCGACGGATCGACGTGTCGCGGGTTTCAATCCCCTCATGGTCGGGGCGCTTCCTCCAACACAGACGGTCGAGCACGTGCTGGCGGCTTGCGGCGTGCAGTTTCAATCCCCTCATGGTCGGGGCGCTTCCTCCAACCTGTAACGGCGGAAATGGTCAAACGCCAATAACAAACAGTTTCAATCCCCTCATGGTCGGGGCGCTTCCTCCAACGGTGCACGTTGGAAGTCCTCTGCCGGCAGCGCGTTGGAGGCGTGTTTCTCGTACTGTGCCACATGGCGGACAGTGAACGGCCACGAGCCGTTGTCGGCAACTCTGCATTGTCGGGACAACGTCCCTGTTGCCAGCAGGTTGCGTGGCGCTCCTGGACCCCGGCAGGAAACCGGTCGCCGAGGCGTCAGGAGTGCGGGTTCTCCTACACGATGAAGACCTCCTCTTCTCCGATGGGGTGATCGCCCTGACCGACGTACAGGCGGCTGCCGTCGCATCTTCGGCAAAGCCGATACGCCGCCACGCTGTCGGTGGCGGGATCAAGCAAGGCGCGGATCCGACCGAGACAATCTTCCAGCAACTCCGGCCCGACCACCAACTCGAAGACGCTCTTCTGCCGGCGGCTGCCATGAGCACTCAGGACGGCGGCGACGCGGGTGCGGCGCCTGCTGTCCGTCACGTCATAGCATACGACGTACCGTGCCATGAATCATCTCTTTTCGGGCAGCAGGAACGGAAGGTAGGAGTCGCCGCGGCGGACATGGGCCGCCATCATGTCCACCTGCTGACGCAACACGTCGTCCACGGTCAGAGCGTTCCGGGTGCCGACGACCGGCCGGCTGAGCAGACGTTCCCAGGCGACGAAGAACCGGCGGAGTCCCTCCCGCGACAGCTTCACGCCGCCGAAGCGCCTGGGATCGGGCTCGAAATGCTTCGATGCGAGCTGACGCTGGTTGCAGATTCGCAGGACGAAGCGATCCACCAGCGGATGGCGGAGCTCCTCGATCACGTCGAGCGCCAGGCTCGGACGTCCCGACCTGACGGTGTGGAGAAAACCCGCGTACGGGTCGAGGCCGCGGGCCTCGAGGAGGCTCGCCACGCGGTTGGCCAGAAGAACGTACGAGAACGACAGCAGCGAGTTGGCCGGGTCCGGCGGCGGCCGCCGAACCCGCGAGGAGAACCGTATCTCGGCAGTGAAGCACTCCGCGAAGGCGGAGAAGTACGTCCTGGCCGCATCGCCTTCGATCCCCAGCAGCACATCCCTGTCGGTTGTTCGAACAGCGCGGCTGGCCGCATCGCGGAGATAGCGGATCGCCTTTCCCAGGCGGGGCCGCCTCGGGCGGTTGCTCCGCAGCGCGGACACCACGGCAGCGCCGTTTCGCAGCTTGGCCGAGATGAAGGCGCTGCACAGCTCCGCCACCGTGCCGGGTTCCCGCATCAAGGCGTACTGCTCCAGGCGGAGCTGTGCGGTGCGCGAAATCGGAGGCACGAGCCGCCCTTCGAGGCGGCCGCCGCGCGCGAACCACGACACCGCAATGCCTCGCTCAAGGCAGAGACGAGTCGCTTCCGAAGTGATGTGGGACCGGCCGACAAGCCCGATCGCTTCCAGGCGATGCGGCTGGAGCTGGGCGAGGGTCTCCCGCCTGGTGGCGCCGCTGGCAGTCGTCCTGTCGGCAGTGACAAGAAGCGATGAAGCCGACTTGCGCACGACTGAGCCGGGCCGGGTGACGTAGAGCGCGGGCATCAGTCGGCGCCGAAGGGCATCAACCGGGCGAGCCGCAGGCGCCGGTCGCTCCGCTCCTCTCCCTGATCCTTGCGGATCAGAGCGACCAGCGGCGGCGGGCGCGAGGTCGCCGACTGCTCCGCGCACCTGTCGTAGAGATCCCGAATCGGCCGGGGGTCCGCTCCAGCCATGGCGGAGAAGCCGTGGATCAGCACGCTGTGGTTGCGAAGCCGGGCCAACTTCAGGCCTTCGGTTGCGGCCTTGTGGTCGTTGTAAGCGAGCAGATCCGCCGCCATCGGATCTCCGAGGATCTTCAGAACTCGCGCCACCTGGAACCGGCCCGCCTTGAGGGTCCCGTCCTTGTGGCGCGACAGCTGTTGTTGTTGGGGTTTCTTGCGGAGCTTCTGTTCGAGTTTCGCGACTGCGGGGTGTTGCGGGTCGAGACGGGACGACTCGAGCCCGTGATCCAGGAGACGGACTTGTCCGATCAACTCCACGACCCGGTAGGCGCGAACGAGGGCGTCCTCGAACTGTCCCTGCGCCACGCGCCGTTCGCCATTCGCGGTCAGGTCCACGACAAGCCGGCGCAGGCGATCTGGGCAAGGACGGCTGCCGTTGCCACGCTCGCCGGCGTTCGGTCGCAGCCGACGGACCCAGTCGCGCATCTCGTCCCGCGGCCACAGATTCCGCCACTTCCCGTCGGGAGGTTCAACGCCGAACCTCATTCCGGCGGCTTCGTCGTAGTCCAGCCGGTCCCATGCGGCGTAGAACCGGGCGGCGTCGGCGATCACGCCGGCGCCGGGAACGCCGTCGAGGAGATTGGCCGCGGCGACGAAGTGGCCCTGCCGCATGTGGTCCCTGGCAAGATCCTCGCGACGACCCCGGTCGACCCGATCCGTCGAGATCCTGCGGATCCGTTCGGAGTCGGGCTGAACGAGGCCGCGCCGGTCCCGGTCGCCTTCGACGTAACGCAGGCGGCGAACGGCGTGGCGAGCGCCAGCGAGGACAATCGCTACGCTCATCGCCTTCGTTCCGCGTGAGAAGTCGATCGTCATCCGGTCGGGATCGCAGTTCACGGTCCGGAGCAGGTCTTCCAGCACCTGATCGAAGTGTCCGTAGGCGCGGTCCGCGTCGTTCTCGGCGTCGGCCGGCAGAACCCTGATCTCTACCGGCAACTCCGGATCGCGGACCTGCGCCCGATCCGCAAACTCCCGGGCCAGGGGCTCCGTGACCTGCGACGGAAGCAGCGTCAGTCGTGACCACCCGCCCTCGCTCAGGGATTTCATGAGGGGCCGGTACAGCGTCTCCTCCAGGCGCTCGCGGTCACCCGTGCCGACGGTCATCACCAGGACCCGACCGGAAACGGCGTTCGCCGCGGACGTACTCATCGGCGGCGCCTCCGACCCTTCTTCCCCCGGCCCTTGCTCCCCCGGCCCTTGTTCGATGGGCGCTTGCCGCCAGCCCGGGGCTGTGCGGCGGCATCCGGCGGCGGCACCCATTTGCAGGCGATCTCCCACTTGTTGGCAGAGGCCACGGTGAGCGTCAACCTGTCTCCGGCTCTGAAGTGGGCGGGCACCTCGCGCGAGTTCTGAACGGGACCTTCGAGTCCGCTCGGCTCGTGCCGGATTCTCCAGCCGTCCTTCTTCGTCCTCTCGTCGAGCAGTACGACCTCGACGCGAACACCTGATCTTGGGAGTCCCGGCGGCGGCGCTGGAGGCGGGCGCTGGAATGGCGTCCGCACGGCTGCCTGGCTCCGCCCCGCGCCGCCGCGACCGCGGTGCCGGCCGCCACCACGTCCGCCACTGGCACCGGGCGCCGACGACGGCGACCGCAGCTTCCTGATCTCCTCCTCGGCCGTCTCGATCACCCGGCTCAGCACTCTCTCGCTGGTTTCCAGGTCAGGCAGGCGAGGGGACGGAAACGCGGTCAAGCGCACAACGAATCGACCAGCACCGTTGGAGGACAGGCTCCAGTGCAGGGGCGATGCATGTCTCTCGACGGACCCGGCCTGCAACGGTCGAGATCGACGCCCGACCCGCCGCGGCAGACCGAGCGCGACGCGCTGGTCGGCGCCCGGCGATCCGGGCCCCCGGCCTGCGGGGTTCCGCAACCTGGCGGGTCCGGCGGATTTCTGCGACACGACGAGCTTCTGGTACACGCTGCCGACACCGTCCATCGCCTTCCAGGGCTCGGCAACGGGCCACGGCGTGTCGCACTTGCGAAAACAGGCACGTTCGAGAGCCGGCGAGTCGACTCTGCCCGTGGACGTCATGCCGGCGACCCGGCGGAACTCGGTAGCGCGAGCGACACAGGCTTTCCTGCTGAGCGGCGAGGCCGTCTTCAGGTCCTCGAAGGAACCGAAGCCCTTGCGCGCCTTCGCACCGACGGCGCCGTACCGGCAGAGCAGCCAGAGGGCAGCCTCGCCCTGGCGCAGCACCTGCTTCGGCTCGATCTCGATCTCGTTTCCGTTCAGCTTCGTTGTCCGGGCGGTCAGCGCAACGGTCCAGGTTGACTGCGGCTCTGCGAACCAACGCCTGTGGTTCCCTTCGTCCATTCCGTAGGATGCGTAGAAGAGCCCTTGGACCGTCCTGCGTCCGCCGCCGCCCCGTTGCGGGCCGGCCAGCCTCTGCTCGCGAACGAGACGCTTCTTGTCGAAGTGCCGGGGAGACGGCGCTCGCCCGTTGCGAACCGAGAGCGCCAGGGCAGCCCCGCACGCAGTGTCGCCCCAGACGGCCGCCTCGAGGCGCCGCAGGTCTGTACGGGCCAGGTGACCGGCGTGCATCGTCCGCCACCACCAACGCAGCTGACCGCGCAGCGTCGCCGGACGCAGATCGCAGTCGTCCTTCTGCTGTCTGGCGCCCGCGAAGAAACCCGGCGTCGCCAGAGTGAGCTTGTGGGTGACGGTGGAACGAGCCCTTTCCGGCAATCCCGGTTCGGGGCGATCCAGGATTCGGAACCGGCCGTAGCCGGCGTTGGTCTTCGCGCCGGCGCCAGCGTGCCTCAGGGCAGCCGTCAGCCATTCCATCGTCAGGTCGAGCAGTTCCGCATCGTCGTTTCCCGAGTCGGGGCGAAACCGGCGGGACAGGGCGAAATCGAACTCGGCACTCGGCTTGACCGCAAGAAAATAGACCGGATTCGGCTCCTCCCAATCGCCGGGGTCGTCTTCTCCGGCGTAGTACCGAACGTGATGGTTGTTCACGATGTCGGGTTCCAGGCACGGCCACCGAACTGGCCATGCGTCGTGGAAGACGACGGCGCCCGCACGGGACACGTGCTCTTCGCCGCCGGCGGCTGGCATGGAGCACCTGCCGCGTTGCGGACCCTCTCCGAAGATGGCTCGGATCCGGCGGCACGCTCCCATCTCGTCATCCTGGTCGGCGAGCCAGACCGTCTCGGCCCAGGCGCGGGTCAGGCCCTTGAGGCCGCTCGCCGGAAGACAGCAGAACCCGTACACCGGATGCATGTGGAGGCCGGCGTTCTCGAGGCTCGAAGCACGGGCCAGATGAAGAGTCAGAGGCCCTTCGGTTCGGGCCCGTAACCGTCGTGCGCCGAGCCGGCGCAATGTCAACGCACGCCGTGCCAGCAGCTCCTTCAGCAGGCGGTTGTCGCCAGCGGCGGCACAGACCTTGTCGATGGCGGCGCGCTGATCCTTCTGTTTGCCCGGAGGAGAGTACTTGTCGAGCAGCAGGCCCGGGTGCCGCTCGGAACCGCCCTGATCCACCAGCCGGACAACGGCGGCCGGAAGAGTAGGCCTCGCAGGCCCTGCCGCGCCCCAACTTCCGCCCGATGAACGCCCTGGCGAACCGTGGGCCTGGGCAGGCCGGCGTCTCCTGGAACCGGACATCCGTCAGTCCTCGCTGATCCCGATCTCGGCTTCCGCGAAGCGGGTGAGCCATTGCAGGTAGGCAAGCGCTTCGTCCGTGGCGAGCTGCAGGAAGTCCGAGTCGCCCTTGACGATCGCCTCCGTCAGACAGCTTGCGCCGTCCGGCACGCCCGGCAACCGCAGGCGCCTGAGCACCCAGTCGTCCAGATCCCGCACAAGGCCCTTGGCCCGCTTCTTGGCATTCAGAAAGGCGAGTGCATGGCCGAGGCCGGAGGTCAGGATGCGGACCGGAAGGCGCTTCGCTTCGCGGCTGTACTCCTGCGGATCCCCGGGAGCCTGTTTCGCGGCCGCCACACGCTCCCAGGCGTGCCTGGCGCGCATCTGTTCGAGAGTCGCTCGGCTGCCACTGCTCATTCGGATGCCTCCATCCTTGCGGTCTCGTCGGCACCGGTGAGGCGTACGGCGCACAAGCCCTTGCCGATCGTCTCGTCGGCGCCGATCTGAAGAACCTTCGGCAGGGCTCCGTGCAGCCGCTCGAGCATCTCGGAGGCGCTCGCCTTCACCCGATTGCTCCGGCTGCCGACCGCGATGACGGCGGCATGGAAGATCGTCTCGGCAGGCAGGAACTCTTCGTAGAACAAGGCGCCGTCCTTCACGGTCTTCGTCTTGTAGTCGAGACCGACGCGGGCAACGATCTCGGTCGCGTGCCGCACGAACCAGGTGAAGTCGTCCTCGTGGAGGACGACCAGGTTCCTCTGCAGGCGCCGCCTGGTGGCTTCGTCGCACAGCACATGATCCGACAACCAGCAGGCGACGGCGATGGCGGCGTCGCTCTCCGGCAAGGGCTCGTACTCGAACTCCTCCAGCACCAGCCGGTCAGCGATCAGAAGGCCCTCCCCGCTGCACGCCGCCTTGCCGCGTTCCACTTCCGGTGCCGCCGGAACGCCGTCGATACCCGCAAGGAGCTGTGCGTCCCGCGCGAAACGGTCGAGCGCCGGCCGGCAGGTAACCCAAGCGAAGACTCCGCGCAGGGAACGGACGGGAAAGGCCAGCAGCCGGGCATCGGTGATCGAGAGCGCGCCGCCGAAGTCGCCCGCATTCGCCGTTTCCGGGCCGAATGCCGCACGCAGATCCTCGCGCTCCAGCTGCGTGCGGCACGCGCTGCGCAGGACGCCCTTCAGACTGGAACCCGGAATCAACGGCCAACGGGTGTGGCGTTCGCGCTGAACGGGAAGGTCCACGACCCCGGGCGCCGTGCCGGCACCGGGATGCAGCCCGGTCAGGGCATGGATGAACAGAAGGCGGGCGTCAGGCATGGTTCCATTCTCCTTTCACGAAGGCGCCCCAGCCGGCAGCCTCCTCTTCGCCGCGGCAGAGAGACCCGTGACCGTGATCCACGGAGACGTCCGTGGCGAGAAAGTAGACGCTCCCGGCCGGCGCCGCGAAGCGTGTCGGCTTCGGGCCGCCGCGAGCAAGATCCCAGCCCGAAACGGGGAAGGGGTCGTGCACTGCGGCAGCGACCGGTCGGACTCCGGGCGGACGCCAACCGTCGAACAGCGCCGGCGTGGTCAGCAGGAGCAAGCGGCCGCTTCCCGTGCTGTTGCCGACCGTCGGCCACTCGCTGGCCCCGGCCGATCTTCTGACGGCTGCCCGCCGGCCCTCGCCGCCCAGGGCCAGGATGTCCTCCCCATCCGGGCATGCGGTCAGGTCGCTGGCTGCACCGACGACGTCGACGGCGATTCTGACGCCCGGTCGCAGCCGCAGGGTCCGGACCTGGTAGAGGAGGCCCTGCTCGGCCGTGCCGAGTTCGGGGTCCACGCCGATGCCGACCCTGGCTTCGTGATCGAAGAGCCGCGGTTCGTCGACGACGTCGCCTTCGTTCGGGACACCGCCGCGAAGGAACCGCGCAAGACCGGCGGGACGCAGGTAGCCGCCGCGCGGCCTGGCCGTCTCCCGAGACCTTCGCCAGAGCGGGAGCATCCCCGGGGCAGGCGGCCGCCAGCCCGGGATTGCCTGCGCCAGAGGGTCGAGCCGACAGAGCCTGTCCTTCGAGCGGCCAGTCCGGCCGGATGCCGAGTCACAGGCAGCGCGCAGCACGGTGGCCGGCGTCGGCGTCAGCCGCTCGCCGTCGAGTACGAACCAAGGGCCGCGGATCCGAAGTCGGCCGACGCGGGCTGCCTCGGCTCCCTGCTCCGCGGTGGCTTCGGCGAAGCTCGCACCCTCGCGCAGGGAACGGCCGAGGCTCGCGAAGTCAACTCCACACCGGCCCAACAGCCAGGTGCGCACGGCACCGGCAAGCACCTGGGGCGTGGGCAGACGTCCCGTGACACGCGAGGCCGGTCCGAAAGGCCTCCCGTCGCCAAAGAACAGGACGTCGAGCGGCGCGAGCGTCAGCGTCACCCTGGACAGCGTCGCTCCCGGCTCAGTCATCACGGCCCCGGGCCAGGAACTCGGCGAACTGGCAGAGCGTCACGAAGTCCTTCAGCAGGCTCGCCGATGGGCCGCCTCTCAGCTCGCAGTACTTGCGGAAGAACGTCGCCACGTCGTGCCCGGACCGGTGCCCTTCCGCCCTGCTCCGGTCGACCAGTCTGCGAATCTCGGCCTCGAGCGCCTCGGTCGGCAGTCGCCCGGAACCCAGGACCGGCAACTCGGCGCGAAGCCTGTAGGTCCAGCGAGAGGACGCACCGGCGAGGAAGTCCTGGCGCAGCGTGTCGAGGCGTTCCGCGAAGCGCCACGGGCATAGCGCCGTCAACGGTCTTGCGGATCCCCTGATCGCCACGACCTGAAGCTGATCGCGGCCACCGTCCTTTGCGCGACGCTCAGCGTCGCGAGCCGCGTTCAGCGCCAACCGCAGATCCTCTCGAATGTGAACGATCGCCAGTCCCGCCGACATTGACGCCGACCTGCCCATCGTGATCCGCCGCCGCTCTCCGCAGGTTCTCCAGCCGTCGCCGGTCCCATCTTGGTCCTCGCCCGAGAAGGCGAGGCGCAGTGCCAGAGCGCACCTGGTCGCCGTAGCCAGTGGGCACAGCGCCAGCACGTCGTCGCCGCCGGAGTAGATGACGACTCCGCGCTGGCTGCTGACGATCTTCGGCGCCACTTCGGTAGCGAACGTGGCCAGGGCGCTGCTGATGGCGCCGTGCAGGGCCGGACTGACTGGACGCCTGGCGTCGAGAGAGAGCCCGACTTCCGACTGGCCCAACCCTTCGAAGTAGCGCCGGAGCTTGGGGTGCAGGAGTTTCCGCAGGCTCGGCGTCTTCCGGCCGGCCAGCCAGCGGCCGAGACGATCGCCGTCCATCGCGATCACTGCGTAGTAGCTCGGCGGCCCTCCCAGACGGTCGGAGCTGCGGGCGGCCTTGAGCCGTGTCCAGAGAGACTGCGGGACGGGGGGTTCGTCGTCCTCGTTCCCCTGGTCACGCTGACGCCAGTGGAGCCACTGGCCGTTCCAGTATCCGCTTCCCCGATGTCCGCTTCTGCGCCGTTCCCGGCCGGGGTCGATTCCCGCTCTGGCGAGCCAGTCCGCGGCGGCCACCGTCGCCGTGTCGGGAAACCGCAGATCGTGAGCGCAGACCTGAAGCTCCGACCTCAGCAGCGCGGGGCCCGCGAATCTCTTGGTCAACCCGACTGCGCACAGCCGTTCACCTTGTCGCAGCCGGACGCCTTCCTCTCGGATCCTCTCACTGGCCAGGTTCCAGAAACGCCCACTGGAACTCGCCGGTCCCAACTGCTCCCAGCTGCCGAACAGCGTGCACTTGCCCGGATACCGGCCGTTCGCCGAACGGGGAGCGTACGGAACGTGTCTCACGGTGCGCTCGGCAGCCATGAGCCGCGACGAGTAGTCCAGCTGCGCCTGCCAACGACCGGCGCCGTCCTGCCGATAGCCCGGCCGGTCCGCAGAGGGCATCGCCTCACCGAGCCGACGGATCGCGGCGGCGTCGGGCCAGACGCTGCCGAACTCCTTCGCCCCCGCGAGCCGGGCAAGACGTTCGTCACTCAGATCGCGAAGCCGGACGGTCGTCGCATGGAACTCGAACGCGCCCGCGATCTGAGCGTCCCAGCGATCGGCCCAGTTTGCATCGAGCTCCGCGAGTATGGGGTCGAGGCGAGCCCTGACGCTGTCGCCAAGACGCCGCCAGCCGTCGCGTGCTGCCTCCAGGCACTGCTCCCTGAGTGCTTCGGCATGGGCGCCGCCCCGCCCCCATGGAGTGACCGCGACGAACCGGTTCGGCAGCGAGGGCGCCTTCCGCGCTTCCACTGACGGCGCTTCCACTCGATCGCCCAGGCCCATCTCGCCGCGCAGCCACAGGTCGATCAGCGGCGCCCCGCGAAGTGCCGGATAGACGAACGCCGTGGGACCGAGCGTGTTCAGGATCGGTGTCATCGCCTGAAACGCGAGCCAGGACAGCACGGCGCTTCCCGACCACAGGTCGCGCACGCTTCGGGACGCCTGGATGAACGGTTGAACGGGACCGAGCGCGAACGAGAGAAGTGCGGCTCCACCGGCTTCCGCCAGAGCGGCGTGGAGCCCGGCGGTGACGTCGGCGTGTTGAAACAGCGTGTGATCCGGCAGGCGCGTGTCCGCCGGCAGCCGGGCCGCATCGTCCCCGAACGTCTCGGCGAGGCGATCGGGCAGAAGCCGCCAGAGCGCCAGGAGACGATCCCTGGAGCGATCGAGTCCCCGGACCGTGTCCGCGATCACCTTGACAGCGCGGTCAACGTCCGGGCGCGTGCATTCCACGGTGACTCGAGCAGCACTCGCCGGGTGGATGAGCAGAAGTCCATCCGGCGGACCGACCGCACGTGATCCACGGGCTCCCGCCGTCGGCATGGGAAGGCGCTCCACGGCGGCCGCCAGGCGATCCGCAGTGGACGTTCGGCGCTTCAGTTCGGCGCGCGACACTTCGCGGTCAAGCGCCGCGCCGGCATACCTCGCCGCCCGCTGCTCGTGCCCGCGGATATCCAGAGCCTTGTCGAACGGATCGTGCAGCCAGGCAAGGAGCAGATCTTCCCAGCTGGCGTCAGATGGAAGCCGGCGCATCATCGGGGCAAGTGCAGAAGATACAGGACTTTAGCATCCAGCGGGCCGTAACGTGCACGTTCAGGCAGGTGGTTCCGGCCGCCGGGCTGTCCCAGGTCGGCCTCGATGTCCGATGGCGCTCTGACTCGGCCAGGAATTCCGCAGAATCAGCAGTTTCCACAGCCTCGGCGACGGCTGCCGTGGAAGGCGCCGCCCTCCCGGCATCGCAGGTCTCAGGTCCGCCGGCAACCCTGTGCCGGCGAATTCCGAGTCAACTGCTCAACTGCGCAGTCGGACCTGGCTGCAGATGACGGACCTGGCTGCAGCTGGCGACGGCCCGAAGATCGTCCCCTACTCGCCGCCTGCAGTCTCCGTCGCTCGATCCGGTCTCTTCGGTCGGGGCGCCACCTCGTCGTTGTAGACGCAGGAGATGAAACCCATCAGCATCTCGTCGGTCGACTGCGGGCCGAACACGACGTTGCGGTCGGGGTTGAAGCCCCAGCGCTCAGCCTCTTCGGGAGAGTTGTCGAACCACATGTCGATCCGCAGGCGGGTGCCCTTCGGCAGCACCCTGGGCTCGGCATACCAGTAGATCTCCTGCCAGTCGAAGTCCCAGTCCGGCACGTGGAGGATCAACTCTTCGCTGCCGTCCTGGTAGACGGCCGTGTACTTCGCCTCGCGGCCTCGCATGTGCATGTGCGGAAGCATGCCGAGGATCGTGACCTCGCGATCGAAGGTGTGCTCGGCCGAATCGTGCCAGTAGTCGTGGCGGGGCGGAATCTCGAACTCGTAGTTGCTGATCGGGAAGAAGTGGATCGGGTGATCGACGGGCCTGGTAGCGAACCTGAGCGCGATGGACGACTGGTCCCAGCCGCCGCTGCCGGGGCCCGGCTCCTTGTGGTAGTGGAGGTCGAAGGTGAGCGTCGCGCCGACTTCGAGCAGCGAGCCGTAGCCCTCGGGCCACACGTGGGGCGGCGAGCCCGAGGTGGCCCCGCCGAGGTAGTTGCCGTCGCCGCGGGTCTCCTCGTCGTTCGGCCCTTTGACGAAGATGTTGAAGTGGTGGACGAGCTCGCTGCCGCGCCGGAACTCGATCTCCTGCACCCACCTGTCTTCGGGCAGGATGTCGGGCGTCAGCACCAGGCGATGCCTGGTGTAGACGTCCTTGATGTCGTCCTCGACGTGGTAGGGCTCGGGCATCCTGAGCACCAGGTCGGGGTCGGGGAGCAGCCAGCCCTCGTCGTCGGACCAGTCGATCGGCTTCGGGCCGTTCTCGGGCCGGCCAGGCTGGGTGCCGGTCTCCACCCAGCGCCGGAGCGTCGCGATCTCGGCGTCGGTCAGGCCGCGCTCGTTCCTGAACACGCCGTCGAAGTGCTCGGACGCGTCCCACGGCGGCATTTCCCTGGAGGCCGTCATGCGGACGATCGAGCGCGCCCACGGCCGAGCCTCCTCGTAGGTAGTGAGCGACATCGGTACGCCGCCCCGGTAGATCCTGCCGCCCGACGGCCGGTGGCATTCCTGGCAGTTCTGCTGCAGGATGGGCAGGACGTCCTCGTGGAATGTCGGTCCTCCCGCTTCGTCGGCTCCATGGACCGCCACGGCGAAGATCAGGCAGAAAGCAAGGCCAGACAGGCACAGGCCCGTCCGCGGGATCGTCATCGCTGTCCTCCTGAAGAAGTCCGGTTCCGTGAGAGCCTACCGCAGGTTCCGCGGCTGCAGAGATGGCTCGCTGCCGCCGATCCTCGGCACGCCATCGGCACTGCAGACCACACCGGAGGCGGGCAAGATACCCCCCGTTTCCAGGAAGCGGGCGCTCAGGAACCGCCAGACCTGCGGCCGACGCCATGTCTGGCGCCAGCCCGGCGTCACCAGGATCTCGCGGCGCGGCGCCCGTTCTCTGTGCTCCGACTGGCACTCACTTCGCGCTGTTCTGCGACGCAGGCCTCTGGAACGCCTCCGTGTCGATCTCTCCGCAGATGCTTCCCCGCTCGTTGGTGTATTCCCTGGCGAGGCCGGTCACGGTATCGGTGACCGTCAGCGTGTACTCGAGATCCGAGGCGCCCCCGTAGAGCAGCCAGAAGCTGCCATTGATCGCCCGTCCGTCAAGCACCTTGGCGGCCAGCTCGATGTTGGACGGGTTGAAGAACCAGAAGAACCCCGTCTCCGCCGTTGTCAGCGAGTCCAGCACCCTTGCCGCCTTCTCCGGATCGACGCCCGGCCTCGACTCGTTCGGGTCGATGAAGCGCACCTCGAGCGAGAAGCGGCCGTCCTGGACGCACAGGCGTTCCGGACCCGGTTCGCAGCGCCCTCCGCCAGGAGCCGGCCGGGTGACGCCGGCCGCATCGAACGGGAATGCCTCGATCCGAACCAGGTCCACACCCAGCCCGGCAGCACCCGCGACGCCGCTCCTGCCAGGCGAAGCGGCCACTGCCGCGACCGCACTCGCGGGAAATGCCCCGGTGTCGTTCTGGCCGCAGATCCGACCCTGCGTGTTGTGGTAGGTGCGCCTTGCGCCGCCCACGACGTCCCGCACCGTGATCCAGTACTCGACATCGCTGAGCGCGGCGAAGAACACCCAGTGACTGTCGTTGATCATGCGGCCGTCAAGCACCTTGACCAACAGTTCGATGTTGTCCGGATTGAAGAACCAGAACAGTCCGGACTCGTTGGAGACCTCCACGGGGACACTGCGGCCGATGCCGTGATCGCCGGCCCGATCATTGTTCTTCCAGTGGACCTGCAGCTCGAAGCGGTCTTCCCGCAGGCAGAGGAACCCTTCGCCGGAGCGGCAGGCGTCGCCATGGGCGCCGGTCGTGGCACTGACCTGTTCCGAGTACTCGAAACCGCCGCCGGCCTTCTCGCCGCGGAGCCGCAACGTGTACGGCGCCCCGGTCTCGAGGCCGTCGATGCGGACCTCACCTTCAGAGGCGGCGGCGGTCACGAGCGGGGTCCAGTCGGTCTTCTGGCTACGCGCCTCGACGCTCAGAAGTCCCAGCCTCTCGTCGGCCCACTCTCCCTTCCAGAACATGGTGATCGCGGAGTCGCCGGCCGGTTCCGCGGCCACGTCGCCCAGGAAGCGCGGCTCCGGCTCCTGCGAGTCCTCCTCGTCAGGCTCGAGCCGCTCGAGGGTCAGAGTGGCAATCGGTCGATCGGTGAACCTGCCCGTCCCCCGGATGCTGGTGATCGTGCCCTGCGGCACGGTCGGCGGGTTGTCGAGCGAGAACCCGGTTCCCTCCTCGGTGCCGGCATCGTAGGGAAACAGGTCGATATGGAGGCTGCTCGACCAGTCCCCCTCCGCGTCGAGCAGCGAAAGCCCGGAGACACCCACGAACCAGTCGGGACTGGGCGCAATCATGGTGACCAGCGTGACCAGGGGATAGGCCTTGTCAGCCTGGAACTCGATCGTGGTCGACGCCCTGCCGCCCCCGGGAAGGTTCTTCTCGAGCACGGTCAGAACATGCGGGTCGCGTGACATCAGCGCTCGCAGGTTCGCCTGAAGCCCGAGTTCCGCCACCCTCTCCATCTGAGGACTGGCTCGTCCGCCCGGTCTCCAGAAGCTCGTCTGCTCATCGTGGACCGCGCCGATCAGAGGCGAGAAGTGTGCCCTGCCCGGCACCCCGTCAGGCGTGACGCTCCGGGTCCAGACGCCCTGGAACGTCATCCGGTAGCTGGCGGAATCTCCGTCCTGACTCAGGATCGGCGGCGCGGCCAGTGAAGAGACCGCGACGCACGCCGCGATCAACACTCCCGGAACCGTCCGGCGCCCCGCCGGCGATCGAGACCAGGAGTCCGGAGAGCCCGGCCGCGCATGGACCCGGAATGAGCGACCCTCGGCAGCCATCAAGCCAGGACCGTAGCATGGCCTCCTCACCCCATCGCCTCCTCACCCTGCACTCCGAACCGCGGGGTGGCCATGACCGCGGGGCGCGCCTGCCGGCTGATCGCCGATCTCCGCGTGACGGGCCGGGACTCCAGGAATCCGGAGAGTCTGTCCGCGGCAGGCTGACCGAGCTCCCTGAACCGGATTGCCCGGCATGGACGACCTCACCTCTGAAGCACGGACCATCCACCGCCTGCCGGCGGATCACGGCGTGCGAGAGGAAACGGCCGCGCTATGCTTCGCCCATGACCCGCATCGGCCGTCCCCTGGCCACGAACAACGCCTCCGGAAGAGCTGTCGTGCGCGGCACCGCTCTGGAACGGACGATCCGCGCCAGGCTCGCGGAGGCGACGGGCGCCGAGGTGCTGGAGGTTCTCAACGAGAGCCGCATGCACAACGTGCCGCCCAAGGCCGAGACCCACTTCCGGGTCCTCGTCGTGAGCAGCCGATTCGAAGGAGCGACCCGGCTTCGCAGGCACCGCGTCGTCCACGACGCCCTGGCCGAGGAGCTGGCGGGTCCGATCCACGCTCTGGCGATCGAGGCCCTCACCCCGGACGAATGGCGGGCGCGCGGCGAAAGCCGGAGTCTGTCGCCGGACTGCCGGGGCGGCTCCGGGTTCGACGCAGCAGACTAGGGCTGCGGGACGACCCGCATGTACGGCAGGGGCTGCTGCCAGCCTTGCGGGTATCTGGCCCGGGCGGCCTCGTCCGACACCGCCGGCAGGATGATCACGTCGTCGCCCTGCTCCCAGTCCGCCGGTGTCGCCACCTGCTCCGTTGCCGTCAGCTGGACCGAGTCGACGAGGCGCAGGATCTCCGCGAAGTTGCGTCCGGTGCTCATCGGGTAGGTCAGAGTCGCCTTGATCCGCTTGTCGGGGCCGATGATGAAGACTGAACGCGCGGTTGCGTTGTCCATCGGCGTCCGGCCTTGCGAGGTGTCGCCGGCATCCGCCGGCAACATGTCGTAGCGCTTGACGATGTCCAGAGTCGGATCGCCGATCAGCGGATAGTTCAAGGCGTGCCCCTGGGAAGCCTCGATGTCCTTCGACCACGTCTCGTGGTCCGAAACGCCGTCGACGCTGATGCCGATCACCTTGCAGTTGCGCCGGTCGAACTCTCCCTTGAGACCCGCCACGGTGCCCAGCTCCGTCGTGCACACCGGTGTGAAGTCCTTGGGATGGGAGAACAGAACGCACCAGCCGTCACCGATCCAATCGTGGAAGTCGATCTCGCCCTCCGTGGTCTGCGCAGTGAAGTCGGGAGCCTCGTCGTTGATTCGCAGAGTCATGGTTTCCTCCGGTCGATCGGGGTTCGGTGGGCGCGCAGCTTCGAGCGCCGGAAAAGGCGACCATTCTAGTCACGTTTGTCCCCGCCTGTCGCGGCGTCGCGGCCTGTGGCTGATCGGCCGTTCAACGGCATGCGCATCCTCGAGCCGGGGCGGAGCCTGTTCGCCGGCATCTCGCTGCGGTGCTGACCGGCCGCTGCGGACCGATCAGCGCGGCGAGCCCGACGAACCCGACGCGCGGCCGCCGGTACCGAGCTCGATCTGGCGCCGGATCTGCTCGAGTTCCGTGCGGTCGGGACGCAGATCGGAAGCACCGTGGATGTACACGTGCTCGACCTCGGAGGCGGGCAGGGTCGTGTTCCAGTGCAGAAGGATGCGCACGCAGCGCTCCAGGCCGCCCGGAACCGCCATCTCATGGCCGCACAGAAGCGCCACGTCCCGCCACCCCATCAGCCGCGCCGCCAGGGCCGGGTACTCCGCGGTCAGATCGGGCGTCGTGGTGAAGATCACGCTCGCCACGTCCTCCGGTTCGATACCGTTCGCCTGGACCAACCGCTCCAGGAGTTCCGCGGTGGCAGCCAGGATCTGCTCGCGCGTCGCGCCGTCCGTCGTCGTCGCGCCGCGGACTCCGCGACAGACCGTGCGCCGAAACCGCGCTGGCGACTTGAGGGGCAATGGAGCAGAGGCCGACGGTGCGATCAAGGGCGGAAGAAGCCGCGCACTGTAGCAGCGCCGACCCCCGAAGGCACCAGGAACCGAAACGACGCACGTCCGCGTTGAACCCGCGTCGCCGTCCCGGCGTGTTCGAGCGACCGGCAACAGGGCCTTGATGCGAGGGCCCGATGCGATCCGCCGCGTTGACGCCGGGACTCCGGCCGCAGCCCCCCTTGACGCTCTACCGATCCAGGTCCGCGCCCCGGTCCAGGAAACGGAACAGGCTCGCCAGGTCGCTCAGCGTCATCGCGTCGAGCAGCCCCTCCGGCATGATCGACAGCGCCGACGGCGCCTGCCTGCGGACGCGCGACCTGTCCAGGTCGAGCCGGTTGCCGCCGGCGTCGATGAGCGTCAGCCGCGCCGGCGCGTCCTCGACGACCATGCCGCTGTGGAGGCTGCCGTCGTCGAGTTCCACATCGACCGCCTGGTACTGGTCCGAGATGACCCGTGACGGGAACATGATCGACTCCAGCACTTCGCGCCGGCGAAACCGCCTGACGACCGTCGACAGGTCCGGCCCGCCGCCGCGGCCGATGTCTCCGAACACGTGACACGCGGAGCACCGGGCGCGGTGGAACACCCGCTCGCCCTGCTCGGGGTCGTAGCGCTCGTACGCCATCACGTCGTACTCCAGGTACTCGGCGAGTTCCTCGAAACTCATCTGGGCGAGGTCGCTTCCTGCAGGCCGATCACCCTCGACGTCCGCGATCAGCTCGGCTGCGCTCCGGGCGCGCTCGGCGCGCTGGAGCTCCAGCCGTTCCTGCGCGGCGGCGCGCTCCTGCTCGGGGAACCGGGCCAGGACATCCTGCCAGATGGCGTCGATGTAGCCCTCCATGCTGGCAGCGCCGCGGAACTCGCGGGCATCGTCGAACCAGGCGACGACCCGGCTTCGCAATTCCGGCGTCCAGCCCCTGTCCATCGCGCGCAGGCAGTACGCGGTGTGGATCTGCTCCTCCGGCGGTCGCTCGTCGTCCAGACGATCGACCATCCGGGCCAGGGCGCCGTCCGGCTGCAGGAAGGCCAGCAGCCGCTCGAGCTGCCGGTTCACCCGGTCGTCGGCGTGCGGGTAGCGCGCAAGCAGCATCGGGCCCAGACGCGCCCGGGCGTCCGCGCGGCCGGGCGCATCCGGATTCTCGTCGCGGATGAAGGCAAGTTCCGCCATGCGCAGGAAGTCCAGCTCTCCCTCCACGTCCAGGTCGGCCCGTGCCGCCTGGAACAGCTTGCCCATCAGGAAGTTGTACTCGAGCCTGTGCTCCTGACGGTAGATCGTCGCCAGAATCGCCTCGAAGAAGCCGCGCGGACGTTGCCCGGGCGAAGCCATGAACGCCTGGTCGAGCCAGAAGCCGTGGGGGATCCGCAGGATCGCCTCACGCGCGGCGTAGCGCAGGAACCGGTCTTCGTGGTCCAGCAGGGCGTAGAGAGCCTCGGAGGTCGCGACCTCGATCCCCCGGGTGCGCGGATGCAGCCCGGACCGGGCCAGCGACTCGGCCGCGCGCCGCGCCACCAGCGGATCGGGGTCGGCGAGCGCGGAGCGGAGCGGTTCCTGCACCTGCGCGAAGGTGTAGGAACCCAGAAGCGACACCGCCGCCGCGCGCACCATCGGTTCGTCGCTCGAAAGCAGAGCCGACGTCTCGTCGAGGGTCGGCCTCGGACCGTGGACCTGGAGCAGTTCGAGCGCGCGCTGACGGTCGATCGCCTCGCTGCCCGAATCGCGGACGATCCGCCACAACTCCGGGCCCCAGACATCGCCCGCCTCGGCCCGCCGGCGCAGGATCGCTTCCCTGCCCCACCCGGACCGCGGCATGGGTTGCCGCACCGCGCGCAAGACGCCCGTCGCCTCCGCAGGCGCGCCCGGCTGCTCGAAGATGACCCGGTAGAGCCCGCCCGAGGTGCCGCGACCGCCGGTCGCGAAATAGAGCCAGCCGTCCGGCCCGACGTCCAGGTCGGTCACGTTGAGGGGTTCGCCGAGCACGAAATCGTGCGCATCGCCCGTCCAGGTAGCGCCGGCCCGCTCGGGGAACAGGACCCGGATGCGGCCACGCGACCAGTCACCCATGAAGTACGCGCCCTCGTACCGCTCGGGGTAGGCGTGGTGATGGTAGAAGGCGACACCGACCGGAGATCCGCGGCCCAGGTCGACGACCCCGGGCAGAGTGTCGATCTCGTGGAAGGCGAACTTCCCGGAGCCCGTGCGCCAGCCGTAGTCCCCAGCCGGAATCAGGTGAACGACACGGGTCGGACGAAACCACGGAAGACCGCGGTCCCACTCCATGTCGGCTTCGTACGCGAACACCTCGCCGGCTGCCCCGATCGCCAGATCGAACGGATTGCGGAGACCGCCGGAAAGACGCTCCCAGGTGTTCGTCGAAAGATCCACCCGGAAGAGCGTGCCGCCGGGCGCGCGCAGGTTGTTGGCGTGGCCCCGCGGATCGAGGATGCGCGGCAGGAGCTGGTCCTCCTGCAGTTCGCGCAGCGCCGACGACTCCGCCAGCCGCACATCCGGGCCGGAGTAGTTCCCGTACAGCAAGTAGAGCGCACCGTCCGGACCGCGTGCGATCGTATGCGGTCCGTGTTCCTGAATACGGCCCGTGGCCCTTGCGACCCGCTCCACGGTGTCGATCCGGTCGTCGCCGTCGGCGTCGCGCAGCCGGTAGAGCCCGGTGTCCTCGATCGACCCGTCGGACCGTACTTCGCCCGCAATACCGGCTGCCTCGGCCAGGCGGCCGCCGCCGTGCGCGTGGACGAGCAGCTCGCCACGCCCCACGACGTGGAGCCCGTGCGCAGTCTCGACCTGGGGCGCGATGTCGATCCGGAGGTCGAAGACGCCGTCGCCATCGCCGTCCTCGAGCACTGCCAAACCCTCGCCCTCAAGCGCCAGCAGGGGTCGACCCCGGGAGTCGAACGTCATGTTGACGACCGACCCGAACAGCCCCGGCATCGCGGCTGCTTCGACTCGAAAACCGTCCGCGGTGCGGAAACGCCCGCCGCTGAAATCGAGCCGCTCCCGACGCGAGGCGTCGTGATCCGGCATCAACTGCTGCGCCTTCGTCTCCGCGGCGAAGCCCAGGCCAACTGCCAGAACCGGAATCAGGGAAACGGCGTTCTTCAAGAGGCGTTCTTCATGAATGCAGTCCGGGAAGCACGGATCTGTTCCAGAAAGAGGGCCCAGGCAATCCGTGCGTGCCGCACCGGGAGCGGTCAGCCGCCCTTCAGGCAAGGGCGCGGCGAGGAAGCATACCGTCCCCGTTGTCCGATCGAGGAGCAGCGGGCGGGTTCACGCGCAGAACGCGGAACGGGCTGCGGGATGGCGAATCGGTCGCCCATCCACATGCCACACGCTGGCAGGCCGCATCTTGTCTTCGAGCGCTTCTCCTCCGTAGGATGGTGGTGCAGTGCCCCGATCTCCCTGCACGATCGCCGTCCTGGCTGCCCTCGACACGAAGGGCAGAGAAGCTGCGTACCTCGTGGACCGAATCGAGCGCGACTGGGGCTGCCGGACGTTCGTCGTCGACTTCGGCATCCAGGGCGAACCGGCGGTCGGCGGCGCCTGGTCGCCCGAGGTGAGCCGCCGGGAGGTCGCCTGTGCCGGCAGCGAGACGATCGAGCAGCTGACGCTGCCGGCCGACAAGGCACGGGCGGTCGCCGCGATGTCCGCCGGCGCCGAGGAGGTGGTGCGCCGCAGCTATCGGAGCGGCCGCTTCGACGCCATCGTCGGCCTCGGCGGCCGCGCCGGGACCGCGATCGCCACCGCCGCGATGCGAGCGCTGCCGCTGGGCGTGCCCAAGGTCATGGTCTCCACCGTGGCCGGCGGCGATGCGTCGGGCTACGTGGGCGTCAAGGACATCGTCATGGTGCCCTCGATCGTGGACATCGACGGCATCAACCGGATCAGCCGCCAGATTCTGAGCCGAACCGCGGCCGCCGTCTGCGCCATGGCCAGAGTGGAGATCGCCGGCGGCGATGACCGCCCCCTGATCGCCGCGTCCCAGTTTCGCGGCTGCACCACGCCCTGCGTCCATGCCTGCCGCCAGCGCCTCGAGACCGAAGGGCTCGAGGTCATCGTCTTCCAGGCCAGCGGCGCCGGCGGCCGTACGATGGAGAGTCTCGTCGAGGCCGGATTCGTCGGCGGCGTCCTGGACCTGACGACCAAGGAGTGCGCCGACGAACTCGTCGGCGGAGTTCTCACGGCCGGCCCTTCGCGTCTGGAGGCCGCGGCCAGAAGCGGCACGCCGGCGATCGTTGTCCCCGGCGGTCTGGACACCGTGAACTTCTTCGCCCCGGACACCGTCCCGGTCGAGTTCGGCGGCCGCACCTTCCACCGCCAGAGCGACAACATGACCCTGATGCGCACGACGACCGACGAATGCGCGGAACTCGGCCGCATCCTGGCTTCCAAGCTGAACGCCTCCACCGGCCCGGTGGAGGTCTACGTGCCGCTCGGCGGCGTCTCCGCCCTCTCTGCTCCCGGCGGGCCCTTCCACGACCCGGCAGCCGACGACGCCCTGTTCACTTCCCTGCGCGACAATCTGAGGCGGGCGGTGCCGGTCACCGAAGTCGACGCGAACATCAACGACCCGAGATTCTCCTGCGCCGTCAGCGACGCCCTGCTGCGGCTGGTCCGCGACGCGAACTGAACCTGCAGCCGGTCGGCGCCTCCCCATCGCCTACGTGTCTTCAGCCCCGGTACAGGATGCGTTCCCCGAGCGGCTGGACAGGCCGGTAGTTGTGCGGATGAAGCGCAGCGAACGCATCGATCTGATCTCCCGACAGAGCGAGAAACTCGGTGAAGACCACCCAGGCGACATCCTCGGTGCAGGGCGGCGTCGTGAACGAGCCGCGATACCGCCACGTGGTCCGGCGTTCGGGCAGGAGGGAGGGAAGGTCGACTTCGCACGGAATCGCGCGCCTCGACGACGGCAGGGCCGGCAGGTGAGCCCAGACCGGCGCCAGCGCGTCGTTCGCGCCGCCCTCCCTGAAGAGCACGCCGACCACCGCGGTCGATCCCTCGGCGTTCTCGTGCACCAGGTGCATCTCCAGAGGCAGCCGCCTGCCTTCGACCGTGTGCTCGCTGCCGTGATGGAAGTGAAACTGCCGCAGTTCGTGGCGGACCCCGTCGAGCACGATGCCGCTTCCGGGAAGCGGGTTCACCTGGATGCTCTGGCCAGTGTTCTCGATCGTCGCCCCGGCCCGGCGATACTCGAACTCGACCGGCGGCATGTCGGCCCTCCGACCGCCGCTCAGGTCGATGGGAGACTGCTCGCTTCCCAGCGCGCACGTCCTGTACACCGGGTCCAGATCGGCCCAGAGCGCCGGGCCGTTGTGCGCTTCATAGCCCCACGATGCGCCAGGGCGGGATCGTTGACACATCGGCGCGGAAGATACACCGAGTGGCGCCGGTTCGCTCGACATCGCACCGGCCGCTGCCTGCGCAGCGCGGCTTTCGCCGCGGGCTGCCGCTACTGCCGCGGCGAGCGCTCGGGAGACGATTCCGTTGTCGGCGACCGGCTCAGGTTCCGCGCCTCCCAGGCCCGCACCTTGCGGTTCGCTTCGTTGAAGATGCGCTCATAGTTGCCGATCGTCACCGCGCGGAGCGTGGCGTCGCCGAGCCGCTCCCAGAGCGGCGCGTAGTCGCGCCACGTCTTGAAGTACCCGTCCCGGCCGCTCGGCGCAACGGCATCCGTCCCGAACAGGAACCGGTCGGCGTGGCGTTCCAGCAGCCCGGCCCAGGCCTCGAGCGAGGCCTCGTCGCGGACGACGTACTTCGCCACCTCGTCCCATGACAGGTCGCAGTGCACATGGGAGAACGCCTCGTCCGAGAGCAGGGCGTCGAGCAGTTCCACATGGTCGGCGGCGGGCGCCACGAACCGGCCCAGGCCCGTGTGCGCCCAGATGACGACAACGTCGGGGTGAGCCCGGAAGAGTTCCCGCACGGCCGAGAGGTGAACCGGCTCGGGCGCCCCCGTGGGCAGCACGGCGTCGATGTCGTTGTGGAAGATGACCGCCAGGCCGGCTTCGGCAGCGAAGTCGAACACCCGGTCGAGTGCCGGGTTCCGCAGACTGGCGGTGTGACCCAGGATCTTCGAGGTCACGAACTCCTTGTGGACCGAGAATTCGCCGATTCCCGCGAACACGCCGGGGTAGAGCTCCAGCACGCGGCGGATGTGGTCCGCGGCGTACATGTCCGTCGGGTTGAAGCCCGTGATCATCGGGTCGAAGCGCGCCTGGTCCTCGGGCGGCAGCGACCGGTACTCCTCCGCGATGATCGCATCGACGAACGAGTAGTAGTAGAGCGCCGCATCCGAGTGCAGGTAGTAGTCCGGCGCCCGGCTTCCCGACTCAAAGTGGTCCCACTTCTGCTGGAGCGGAATGCCGAACACCGCGGTGCGCCCGACCTCGTTCCCCGCTGTTTCCAGGAACTCTCGCAGCGTGATGCCGCGCTGGACGTAGTTCGTGAGGTGGAAGTGGGCGTCGTGGAACTTCGGCGCTTCCGCACCGTTCCGGGCGCCTGCGGCAGAACAGGCAAGCCAGACAACGGCGAACAGCGTCGCGACGGCTTTCGGTCTCGCAGGATCAGGCAACTCGTCTCCTCGACGTCGGCGAGAGACGGAGTTCACCTCTCGGGTCGACCTGTCACACGACAGGAACCGCACGCCAGGACCGGAAGAGCCTCAGCTCGTCACGTTCTTCTCCTGCGCCGCCCTGGCTGCCTGCATGTCGTCCTCGTCCGGCATCAGGATGAACTCGGGGTACGACTCGATGCCGAGCTCGGTCATGTCCTGGCCGAGTTCCTCGACCTCGGGCGAGACGCGCACGCCGATCGTCTTCTCGAGCACCCACCACAGCAACATGGACAATCCGAAGGCGAAGACGCCCACGGCGACGATGCCGCGGAGCTGGTGGACGAAGTTGCCGCCCGCCGCGATACAGACCGCCAGCGTGCCCCAGATGCCCGCGAACAGGTGAACCGGCACGGCGCCGACGACGTCGTCCAGCTTCATCCGCTCGAGCAGTCTCATGCCGGCGACCGTGATCACGCCGCCGATCGCGCCGATGATCAGCGCCCAGTGGTGACCGACGAGGTCGGGACCGGCCGTGACGCCGACCAGGCCGCCGAGAGCGCCGTTCAGCACCGCCAGCAGGTCGATCCGGCCCAGCAGCGGACGCGAAAGAACGAGCGCCGCCACGACGCCCGCGCCCGCGGCCAGGTTCGTGTTGATCAACAGGTTGCCCATCGCGGTCGCGTCGGCGGCGCCGCCCAGCGCCAGCTGCGAACCGCCGTTGAAGCCGAACCAGCCCAGCCAGAGGATGAAGACGCCAAGCGTGACGATCGGCACGTTCGACGGCGGCGTCGCCTTGACGCTGCCGTCGGAACGGAACTTGCCTGTCCTGGCGCCGACAATGATGATGCCGGCCAGCGCCGCCCATCCACCGGTCGAGTGCACGATCGTGGAGCCCGCAAAGTCCTGGAACCCGAGCTCGGCGAGCCAGCCGCCGCCCCAGGTCCAGGCGCCGACGACCGGGTAGATGACCGCGGTGAGGACTGCGGTGAAGATGAGGAAGGACCAGAGCTTGACCCGTTCGGCCAGCGCGCCCGAGACGATGGACGCTGTCGTGGCCACGAAGGTCATCTGGAAGAACCAGCTCGACATCTCCGAGTAACCGCTTCCCACGACCGCCGCCGTCTTGTCCGCATCGCCGCCCAGGACAGCCATCTCGTCCGCCGACGCCTCGAAGAAGAGCGAAACCGAACCGAGCCAGCCGCTCACGTCGACGTACATCAGGTTGTAGCCGAGGACGTAGTAGGCGATGCCGGCGATCGAGTACAGGCCGATGTTCTTGAGGCAGATGACCGAAGCGTTCTTCGTGCGGACGGACCCTGCCTCGAGCATCGTGAAGCCGGCGCACATCCACATGATGAACGCGCCCCAGACCAGGAACGCGTACGTGTTGAAGACGTAGGCCGCCTCGCCCGATATCTGGGCGCCCGCCGCGGACGCCGCGAGAAGAAGCACGAAACCGGCCAGGAGCGCCTTGAAGACGATCGGCCGCGAAGACGGCGATGGAGCGTGAGCCTTCATGCTGCCCCCCGTTCCTGCCGCCTGATCATGACGCCCAGCACCATGCCGCCGATACCGAACGAGATGATCTCGACGCCCAGCCAGAGCCAGGCCACGTGGTACGGGAACTCGTTGATCACCAGCGTCAGGTAGAACTGCTGGAAGCCGACCACGGCGCCCAGCAGGATCCCGAAGTGGAGCCCTCCTCTGGCGCCGGGCTGCCAGGACTCGCGGCTGGACGCGAACAACAGGGCCGCGACCACGCCGATCACCAGCGCGATGGCCGTGTACCAGACGAAGACCGCTGGATTCTCTTCCTGTACGAACGCTGCCTGACCCTCGTACGTCCCGCCCAGGACCAGGCCATGGAGGACGAAGTTGACGACGTTCTGGGCGATTCCGGCCACCAGACCGGCAACGACTGCTCTACCCCAGTTCATGTTCCCTCCCTGATGAATGGGCGTCGCCGGCGCGACGCACTGTCGAGAACTCGCCTCGGACTCCCTCCGGATGGGAACGCCCTTGACCACGAGACCGTGAACGTCCGTCCGTCTGAAGCCGCGACCGGTTGCTCGGAATGTCGATCAGTATAGCGCCAGCCGCTACACTGCTGCCGTGCGCCGGGGCCAGCCAGCCGGGGCCAGCCACTCGGGAACGCGTCGTCCGGGGAGTCCGCGACCATGCATGACCAGATCACGTGTGACCAGATCAGGGCGAGCCTGTAGACGCTTGGGACGACCGGGATGACCTGCCTGTTCGTCATCATCCACGTCTGCGCGCTCTTCCTCATGCCGCCGGCGCTGTTCGTGACGGTGCCGCTGCACATCATTGCCCGCGTGATCGCGAACAGACGCAAGTCGTGACAGCTCGCGGCGGAAGCCCGTGCCGCGCCGGGAGCGGGAGAAGCCGCACCGGGGAACGGTAGCATCGCGCCCATGCTGCTCGTGGTCCTGCCCTGGGACGCCGAGGCCGAGGCATCTGCCGAATGGTGGTATCTGCGCCGCTGGCTCGTCGGTGAGGCGCGGGCCGCGTTCGGCGAAGTCAAGGTCGCGTCCGGGCTGCCGCCGAGCCTCCCCGGCGGCGTCGAGGCAACTCTGGTCCTGAGCTCCTGCCGCGTCCTGATAGGCCGGACTTCCCTGCGCCGGATGCGGAAGGAACTGACGACGGACGAAGGCTGGGGCAGCGCCGTCTACGCCGCCGATTTCACGACGACCGGGAGCGACGCCGCCGCCGACCTGTTCACACTCGCCGACTTCGAGCGCGTCGAGGCAGACTGGCTGGCAAGCTGCGAGACCGAGCCTGCGGCACCAGCGGCCGGAGAAGGCGCTTTCCCTGCTGCCCTGCTGTCGCCCGGCGCCGCGGCCCTGCGCGCCTCCGGGAAACGAGTGCCCGGCCCGTGCGCGGGCCTCTGCTACGAGTTCATCGACTACTACGGCGGCGAGCGCGCCGATGTCCTGCCCCTGCTGCCGCAGAACCTGGGACCCGCCTCGTCCGTGCTGGAAATCGGCTGCGGACGCGGGGCGACCGGGGCGCTGATCAGGGAGCGGCGGGGCTGCCGAGTCGTCGGAATCGAACTGAACCCCGAAGCCGCGGCCGCCGCCGAAGAGCGCCTCGACCGGGTGATCCACGGCGACGTCCAGCTCGTCGAACCCGGCGAGACCTTCGACGCGATCGTCGCGTTCGAGCTGTTCGAGCATCTGACCGACGGCCAGGCGTTCCTCGAACGCGCGGCCGGATGGCTGCGCCCCGGCGGCCGGATGGTGTTCTCGGTGCCCAACGTCGGCCACTACTCGGTGGTCGAAGACCTGATCGCCGGTCGCTGGGACTACGTGCCCATGGGCCTCCTCTGCGCCACGCACGTCCGTTTCTTCACCCGACGCACCCTGGAGGACTGGCTGCACGCAGCGGGCTTCGACCGCTATCGGATCGATGCCCAGATCACGCCCCTGCCGGCGCGGATCGACGCGCTGCCCCGGTCGCTGGCCCCGGACCGCGACAGTCTGGCCGCGGCCGGCTTCTACGTCTCGATCTTCAGGTAAGCGATCGCTGCCGAGTACGCCGAGGACGCCGGAGACGGCGCGCTCGGCCAGCCGGACGCCTCCCGCCCGGACTCGCATGGAGCAACACGGCAGAGGTCTTCCCGTACTTCAGGCAGGCCGCACATCAGGCTGGCTGGCAGGCATCTCGGACAGACCGGCACCGGAACGCCCGCACCAGGGCCTCGGCCGTACGTTGCTCCGTGAACGTCTCGGCGATGGCGCGGCCTCCGGCACCCAGACGACGCCGGAGTGCCCGGTCGAGCCACAGGCGTTCGACAGCTTCCCGAAGGGCCTTGCCGTCGCCATGCGGCACCTTGAGCGAACCCCGGTCGTCGGGGTCCAGGTCCCGGTGGGACGGGATGTCGGTCAACACGCACGCTCGGCCGCAGCCCATCGCCTCGAGCGCGACCAGACCGAAGCCCTCGAGCGGCGACGACGGCCCGATGCAGAGATCGACGCTCTGGAACAGGGCCGGCACAGCCGCCGGCGGCAGGTGGCGACGACGGTCCGCCTCGGGCCACAGGGCCAGTTCCTCCTCGTTCGCGTCGAGCGACAGGCGCACCAGTTCGATCCGGCCGCCCGTCTGCTCGAAGAGAGGACGGAGCGCGCGCAGGCACCAGGCGACGCCCTTGACCTCCAGTTCCCAGTGCCCGCTGACCAGGACCCGCAGCCGGCGATCGTCGGCCCTTTCCCGCTCCGGCGGGCAGAACAGGTGCGGCTCGAAGGGCTGCGGAATCCACTGCGCTTCCACGGAATGTCGATCGCGCAGCGTACGAACGAGGTGCGGAGACACGACCAGCTTCAAGGCCGGCAGGTCGTAGGCGGCTCGCATCGCTTCGCGCTGGAGGGGCGGCAGAGTGCCGTGGCCCGGTTCGTACCCCTGGCAGAGGTGACAGGCCAGCCGCTCGGCGATCTCGAGCGCCGCGGCGACCGTGGTCGCCAACGTTCCGACAGCCACCTCGACTCGGGGAAGAAAGCGACTCTCGAGCGCCGGCACCTGTCGGTAGAAGGCACCGGCTCCGTCCCACCATCCCGGACAGGGATCAGGCGAGTGGACCGTGACCTCCGCCCCGAGCCGTCTCAGGGCCCGGGCGTGCTGGAAGACGACCTTGACGCCGCCGTAGAGCGCTGCGCCGGGCAGAAGATAGGCGATCCTCAGGCTCGGGAACTCCTCGAGGGCCAGCTCACGCGACGATGCCCAACGGCGGACGCGTCCGGTAGGCGCCGCGGGTGAAGTCCGGGAACTCGACCGGCTCACTGCCCCGCGCCACGGAGAGTTCGCTCAGTTCGACCGGCGCGGAGAGAGCCGCCGCGTCGTAGACGTCCATGTCGGTCGGCGAACCCTCGAGCAGGCACCGCACCAGACGGTAGTCCTCCAGGTAGTCCATGCCGCCGTGGCCGGCGCCCTCGGCCTCGTCCGCCCGCTCCGACCACAGCGGATGCTCGAACCGCTCGCGGTAGGGCTCGACATCGCTCCAGTCGTGGCCCTCCGCCTCGCCCTCGATGAAGATGCGGTCCGGGAAGCCCGCGAAGACGCCGCGCGTGCCCTGCACCAGATTCAGACGGCTGTACGGCCGCGGCGTCGTCGTGTCGTGCTGGAGCAGGATGCTGCGCCCGCGCCGGGTCCGGATCAGACTCGAGTTCATGTCGCCCAGGGCATAGCGGACCCTGGCCCGCGGATCGTCGGCGCCGAAGTGCTTCGCCGCGTACCTGGCCAGACCGCGGGCAGGGCTCGAGAGCGAGACGAGATAGTCGAAGCAGTCGCCCCGGTTGATGTCCATGCACTGGGCCACCGGCCCGAGGCCGTGGGTCGGATAGAGGTTCGCGTTGCGCTCGACCGAGTGCCGAAGCCGCCACAGCCCTTCGTTCGCGTCCGAGAACTTGATCGACCGCAGGTCGTGGATGTAGGCCGCCTCGCCGTGCAGAAGCTCACCGAGCAGGCCCTGGCGCACCATGTTCAGGACCATCATCTCGCTGCGGCCGTAGTTGCAGTTCTCCATCATCACGCAGTGACGCGCCGTGCGCTCGGCCGTCTCCACCAGCCGCCAGCAGCCCTCGAGCGTGATCGCGGCCGGCACCTCGACGGCGGTGTGCTTGCCGGTCTCCATCGCCGCGACGCATACGGGTACGTGCCACCGCCACGGCGTCGAGTTGAACACCAGGTCGATGTCGCCGCGCTCACACAGCCGCTCGAAGTCCGTCTCGCCTCGCGTGTAGAGGTCGGGCGGCGCCTTCCCGGCGGCGGCCACCCAGGAGGCGACTTCCTCGGCACGCGGCTCGTCGATGTCGCAGATCGCAAGGATGTCCACACCTTCAATCCGCAGGAAGTTCCGCACGTGGCTGCCGCCCTGCAGACCGACGCCGACAAAACCGATCCGTACCCGCTCCAGCGGCGGCGCCGCGAAACCGGAGCGGTAGGCCTCGGCTGCCGGAGCCGCGATCTGCGCAGCGGCGTCGGGTTCCTGTCCTCCGGCTCTGGAGCGCACCGCTGCCGCCGCTGCCGCCGGGCCGACCCAGGCGACCTTCAGCAGCTCGCGCCGTCCCCACTGCCCGACCGCATGTCTCACCGCCCGAGCGTACACCGGCGGCAACAGCGCGTCATGCGGCCCGCCTGTGACGGAGCCAAGGGACGTCAGCGCACCCGAGTCAGTGCACCCGATACGCGGCCGGTCGCCCGTGCGTGTTCCCTGCGAGTCGGCGCAACGACCGCGCTGCGCCGACTCCCGGCAGAGTCCTGGTCGAAGTCCCAGGGCCTATTCACGCTGACAGGCAGCATCATGCATCCCCTGCTGCGTCGTCCTGGACCTGGAGCACGGAAGAGATCAAGGACATGGCCGCGTGGCATCGCTCGACGCCGGTTCGGCGGCGTGGCGCCGTTGAGGCTGTCGGAGAATGCGGCCTGCTCCGTCATCTTCCCGCCGCCACCGTCGCCGACGGGCTGTTGCCGAGCGGCTTTGGGGTGTCGCCGCCGGTGCACACGGCCCCGCTCGTGCCGCAGGCTCGGCTGCTCGGGAGCGTGATCGTCACCGCCTCGCGCGAGTACGGCTCGACCGCGATCTCCCACAGGTCGTTGCGACCGCCGATGCGCCGCGCTTCCACCACTTCGCCTTCCGTCACCGTGAAGGACTGGTCGCGCAACGTCTTGTAGCTGGTGGCGATGTCCTCGCTGAAGGCGACCCGGAAGCGGAAGGCGTTCTCGCCGTCGTGCTCCGCCGGCAAGTTCACGAACGCAGCCGTCAGCGGTTCGGCCGTGATCAGCACGTGATCCAGCATGATGTGGCCCCACCCGCCGAGCTCATGGTCGAAGAGTTCCAGCCGCAGGCGCTTTCCGGCGACCCCGCCCAGCGGCCAGATAACCGGCCTGAAACGCTCGCTGTCAGTGCCGCGCCACACTGCGGCTGGTTGTCCGTCGGCCAGCAGGCGCACGCCGACGTCATCGCCATTTCCCCCAGCAATGAAAAGAACGAGGCGCTGGCCCGCTTGCGCGGTGAATTCCGGCGACAGCGCGCGCCCGGTGGTTCTGTCTCCCAAGCGGGGATGATAGCTCGTCAGAAAACCTGGGCCGACATTACCCGAAATTCCATGCTGGCCTTCGTAAACCGCGTGTTGTGAGTGGTTGGTGACGGCCTCGCCATCCAGCGTCCAGCCGTCCAAGCCGTCCTCGAAACTCCCGATGAACAGTTCACCGACGCCGACGAGGAAACCGCCGTCGTAAAGGCGATTGCGGTTTATGATGTCGGATGGATAAACAGGTTCGGCTCTCAAGACAACACTCCCCGGCCAAATCGAGGCGACCCACTGATGGTCATCGGTGTCGAATGGCATCCACAGGTCGGGGCCGACTTTCACGGCGTAGGCTGCTGCCCGAGCGAGAGCGTCGTCTTCGCTGGACGCCGCAGCGTGTATCGTGATGTTGACGTCGCGTTCCTCCAGGTATCCAGGCGGAGGAAGGCGGTCGTGAGCGATTATCCGCCGGCTGTTGGGTTTGTCGACCGGATTGCGCGCTACGGTGGCGTCCGTCAGCCCTCGAGTGTCGATTACCTTGAGGTCTGGAAGGTAGTACGACGGAACACCGATGTCAGGTCTGGCTGCCACCGCGTCGTCGGGTAGCACCGCGTATCCCGCCGCGTCCTCCCCCCTCCGCGCCATGTTTGCGTATGGCGACCACCACCGCAACCCCCGGTTGGCGAACTCGCGGTGTTCCGCAGAGGGCGACCCTACGAAATGTTCTATGGACTGACGGCGCAAGTCGTTCGAGACGGAGACGATCGCCGACATGCCTGGCGCAGCGAGCAGCCATCCGGCGTTCTCATCGTCGAGTTCTACATGCAACTTGAAGACGAATTCTCGTATCGCGGCGCCCTCGAACAGCAAGGCTGCCTGTATCGCGCTGGTGTAGAAGATGGTGAAGACGAAAAGGACGAACGCCCAAGGTCTCGTGCCACGCCACCAACCAGGCACCGAAAGGAACAGCCATCTTCGCCAATCGAACGCGGCGAGCTGCGCGCCGATGCGGGCGATCCCCTCGGCCGCCGGCAGGGCCAACAGCGGCCAGTAGAAGTCCAGCGGACGGTATTCGAAATGGTCGCCTCCGATCCGCATCACGTACGCCATGTGAACGACGACCAGAAGGAGGACCAGCGCGTGAGTCCCGTCGCGGAGCTCGCGCCACCTGCGCCGCATCGCAACCCACGCCAGAGGAATCAGAACATACAGGCCGGTCTCCAGTACCGCCGCTCCAAGGTAGCGGAAGCCGGATTCGTACCACGGGCGGACGTGCTTGGCGTACCAGGTGTTGGGCAGCCACTCGCCGTAGTATGCGTATCGGAACAGATAGTGTGCGGCGACCAGCGCAACGAATGGGCCGACCAGACACGACAGGTGGCGCAAGGAGCGCCGGTCGAGCCTCAACCTGCCGGCGCCGACGATCCGCTGGGCCGTGAACCAGCCGAAGCAGAGGACGGCGATCAGCTGACCTTCTGGACGGGTCAAGGCGGCTGCGGACAGGCTCAGCGAAGCAGCCAGCAGGCCGATCGGGCTGCGATGGTGCAGGCTCAGGCAGACGACCGCGATGACGACGAAGAAGGTGAACTGCCGCGTTTCGAGTCCGCCCCCGGATGTCCACACGGCGAAGGTGGCACTGGCGCACACCAGCCCCAGCGCCATCCACGCGATCAGCCCGCGGTGAGACAGCGAGGGCAGGCGGGCGATCCACCACACCATCGCGGCGATGGTGGCGGCGGTGAAGATCACCGACAGCCACGGCGCCGCGTCTTCGGGCGCGACGCCCAGCGTCCGCCAGATGGCGGCCAGCTCCAGTACCCACAGGAAGTTGGAGTAGCCCTCGACGCGCTCGCCGGGGTTGAACACGAGCCCATGGCCTTCCAGCAGGTTGCGCACGTAGCGGAAGCTGATGAAGGCGTCGTCGGTCAGGAACCAGGACACGGATGCCAGCCAGCCCAGCAGCGCAAGCCATGGAAGGCAGGCCACGACCAACCGCATGCTTCCCGCTGTCGACCCGTGGCGGGGCGCGTGGCAGCTCTTTCCGAACAGCTTCATGATGCGCGCGACAGCGCACTTCGCCAGGGAGTGGACTTCGGGCGCGTCCCGCGTGTGCTGGTGACGGTGGCGAAGCGGCAGGAAGCCGTACGGGTGCGTCCGCGGGAGCGGGAGAAGCAGTTCATCGGCGTGACGCTGTCCACTCCACCGATTCGGACGGCTCGGTGACCGCCGTGACCCGGGCGCCGTCGCGGCCGGTGCGACGGAATATCGAACCGTCGGACAGCTTGACCACCGCCTCGAGTCCGAACGGCACGAGGAGGGCCAGGAGCATGGGAAAAAGGGGCGGCCACTGCACGAACATGACGCCGAAGCCAGGTCGTCTCAGGCCATCTCCGGCGGCCAGGCTCTCGGCGGCGGTGAGGTAGGCCACGGAGTCCCACTCGACCGCCGCGCCGTGGGTGGAGGTGCGGACCAGGATGTGCACCGCGCCGAGAACGGCGACGGCGGCAATGAGCAGGCTGCAACCGGCCGGAAGAGTGAGGAACGGCGAGGCGAAGGGCCCTAAAAGCCTTGACCGGCAGCCTGCCCGCGGTTGGCGGCTTCCAAGTTGGTCCGTGATCGGAGCGCTAGGCCCAGAAGCGCGGGGAAACCAGGATCTCGTGTCTGCCGACATGAAGCTCCACGACGAGCCGCACGGTTGCAACTGAACTTGCCGGCCGGGGTCGGGCGGTTAGTTGAAGAAGTCGTCCACGCCGCTGTCGTCAAGGTAGGACGCCTCTTCGTCGAGCCAGGCCTGGAAATCCTCCGCCGTGTGCACGGTCAGGAAGCCGCGCATGGAGTAGTGGCTGTTGCCGCAGAGCTGGGCGCAGGCGATCTCGTACATGTAGTCCGGGTTGCCGGTCTCCTCGCGGATCTGCTCCGTCGTCTTCGTCGGCACGAACCAGACCGGAATCGACAGACCCGGAATCGCGTCCTGCTTGATCCGCATGTTCGGCAGGTTGAAGCTGTGGATCACGTCCTTGGACGTCAGGTGGATGATCGCCGACTTGCCCACCGGAAGATGCAACTGGTTCACCGTCCAGATGTCGTCGGCGCCAGCCCCGGACCGGTCCAGGCCGATCGGATTGCTCGCCTCATCGGTCAGGTGCGGGTCCGCGTCCCCGAACACCCCGTCGGCACCCGCGTACCAGACGTTCCAGGCGAACTGCTGAGCGACCACCCGGACCACCGTCGACTCGGACTCGGCGGGAATCTCGTCGACGCGCTCCGCCCACATGGGAATCGAGAACCCGAGCAGCAGGATCCCTTCCGCGACGGCGACGGCCACCTCCCCGTAGGTGCTCATCTTGCTCTTGACGCCGACGTAGTCGGCCTTCGGGTTGCGAGCGGCGCGGAAGCGGATCAGCGTGTAGATGAAGAACGCACCCCACACGATGAAGAGCGCGAGCATCAGGTAATGCACTGCGTCGATCATGTTGTCGATCTCGCCGGCGTGCTGTGAAGCCGCGGTGGGAAACATCGCATCCATCATGACTTGAGAGGCTCCTCAACTGTGCTCCACCAGGGTGGCACGGGGTCTTTCCGAGAGTGTTCGCGGAAACGGCGCGCACGGCGCCGGAGATAGAGAAAGAAGAGAACGAAGGCTGCCTGCATCAGGAACACCGCTCCCAGCAGGAACCACACACCCGCCCGGGCGGCGTCGATCATCGACCCCTCCGCGGCGCCGTAGCAGACGGAGCATGCCCACGCCGGCTGCTCGAATCCGAGCAGCCAGACCGCAGCCACGACAGGGATCGTCCGGAACAGCTTGCGCCGGCGGGCCCACTCCTCTTCGGGCGTGGTGATCTTGCGCCAGAACCAGAAGCCGTACCGCACCAGAGCGGCGGCCACTGCGAACGACAGAACCGCTCCAAGCCAGTAGGCACTGCCCTGCACCAGACACCAGCCGCCGAAGAACAGCGCCAGAAGGATGGCGCTGCCCACGAAGACGACATGAATGACCTTCAGGTTCATGGCTCGATCAGTGCGGCGCCGGCGCTCCGCTCGACGTGAACTCCCCGGCCTGATCAAGGACCGAAGTCAGCAGGGGCAGCGCCATCAGCGCGACGAAGAAGGCCACGGTGAGGAGCAGCACCCAGTAGACCAACCTCTTCTCGGCGATCAGGTGCATGAAGTAGCAGGCGACGAGCGACGCCTTCACGCTGGCGATGAACAGGCCGATCGTGATGGCCACCGGGACCGAAACGTCGAGCCGTGCCGCCAGGACGGTGACGATCGTGCCCACCATCAGGGCGCCGAATACAAGAAAGTACGTGCGGACGGTCTTGTCGATATCGACGTGTTCACTCATGGCGTGCGACTCGCTCCAGGGGGTGGCTATGGCGGATCAGGCGAAACGGCTCGGCTACAGCAGGTAGAAGACGGGGAAGAGGAAGATCCAGACCAGGTCGACGAAATGCCAGAACAGCCCGGAGTGCTCGACCCGGTCGGTCAACCATTGCCGGTTGACATGGAACAGCTTCGATCCCGGTCCCGCGAAGTAGGCGTTCCAGGCCATGCCGCCGATCACGTGCAGGGCGTGCAGGCCCGTCATCGTGAAGTAGATGGCGAGGTACGTGTTCGACGAGGGAAAATGATCGTGCGCGAACTTCGCGGTGTACTCGAAGTACTTGATGACCAGGAAGATGGCCCCGCAGCCGACGGTGGCCCAGCCGAACAGGCGGAAACGGCCGAGCTGCCCCCGCATCAGCGAAGCCCAGGCCATCACCATGGTCAGACTGGACGCGATCAGGACGGCCGTGTTGATCGTCGCCAGCGGGATGTTCAACTCCGCCTCTTCCTGCATGTGGGCCCACTCGCCGTCCGACCCGATGCGCAGGATGATGAAGGTCGCGAACAGCGCACCGAACAGCATGACCTCCGAGGCCAGAAACAGCCAGATCCCGATCTTGCCGTTGTTGAGGCCCGTTTCGGGGTGGGCTTCTACCGTGTAGGGGATTTCCATCTCTCGGATCCTCGAGCCGTCAGGTGGAGGCCGGTTCGGCCTGTGGGACGTAGTCCTTGTCGCTGCCCGGGACGCTGTACTCGTACGGCCCGCGGGTGACCTCGATCGGCTGATCGAAGTTGCCGTGCGGCGCCGGCGAGGGCGCCAGCCACTCGAGCGTGGTCGAGTTCCAGGGGTTGCGGCCGGCCTTCTCGCCGTTCCGGATGCTGATGAAGAAATTGATGATGAAGGGTATCTGCGCCACCGCCAGGCACCAGGCCGAAACGGACATCATCCGGTTCAGGCCGGCGACCTCGCCCGCGAAGTCGTAGGTGATGCCGCCGTCGGCGAGGCGCCTGGAGACGCCGTTCAGACCCTGGATCATCATCGGGAAGAAGACGCCGTTCATGAAGACGAGTGAGGGCCAGAAGTGAAGCTGGCCCAGGAACTCGTTCATCTTGCGGCCGGTGACCTTCGGGAACCAGTAGTAGACGCCGGCGAACAGCGCGAACAGGGTTCCCGGGGCGACCACGTAGTGGAAGTGCCCGATCACGTAGTACGTGTCGTGCAGCGGAATGTCCGCGGCCGAAAGACCGAGCGGCAGCCCGGTCAGCCCTCCGATGCCGAACATCGGCAGGAAACCGAGCGCGAACAGCATCGGCGTGTTGAAACGGATGGAGCCGCCCCAGAGCGAGATGAACAGCGCGCTCAGGATGATCACCGACGGGATGGAGATGATCATCGTCGTGGTCTGGAAGAACGCGGACATCGCCGAGCCCATGCCGGTGATGAACATGTGGTGTGCCCAGACGATGAAGCTCATGAAGCCGAGGAAGATCAGCGAGTACACCATCGAGCGGTAGCCCCAGATCGGCTTCCGGCTGTTGTTCGCGATGACCTCGGCGACGATGCCCATCGCCGGCAGAATGAGGACGTAGACCTCGGGATGGGCCAGGAACCAGAACAGGTGCTGCCAGAGCAGCGGACTGCCACCGCCGCTCACTTCCAGCACCTCGCCGCCGACCACCAGGCCGTCCGGGATGAAGAAGCTGGTCGAGGCGACCCGATCCATCAGCTGCAGAACGCCCGCGGCCTCAAGCGGCGGGAAGGCGAGCAGCAGCAGGAAGGCGGTGACGATCTGGGCCCAGCAGAAGAACGGCAGCCGCATCCAGGTCATCCCGGGCGCCCGGAGCTGGATGGCCGTGGTAATGAAGTTGACCGCGCCCAGCAGTGACGACGTGATCAGGAAGATCATCCCGATGAGCCAGGCGGTCTGGCCGTTCAGCGCGATGTCGGCGAGCGGGGAGTAGGAGGTCCAGCCGCTGGCGGCGGCGCCGGTAGGCAGGAAGAAGCTGGCGAACATCGTCACCCCGCCCATGAACAGGCACCAGTAGCTGATCATGTTGATCCGCGGGAACGCCATGTCGGGAGCGCCGAGCTGCAGCGGCATGACAAAGTTGCCGAAGCCGCCGACGGCGAGCGGCACGACGCCCAGGAACACCATGATCGTGCCGTGCATCGCGCCGAGCTCGTTGTAGAAGTCCGGCAGCATGATGCCGCCCGGCGCCCGGTTCTCGCCGAAGAGCGAACCGATCAGGGGGATCGGCTCGCCCGGGTAGGCGAGCTGCCAGCGCATCAGCATCATCAGGATGAACCCGAAGAGCAGGAACGCCAGACCGGTAACCGAGTACTGGACGCCGATCACCTTGTGATCGGTCGAGAAGATGAACTTCCGCCAGAAGCTCTGCTCGTGGTGATGCTCTTCGTGTACGTGTGAAGCTCGAACGGGCTCCGCCATCGGCGCCGCTCCTTTCTGGGCTGCTTGCTGATGAGTTCCCCGGCTACTCCGGCTTGAAGACGAAGTTCGCCGTCACGGTACCGCTGTCTGCGACTTCGACGGTCTCCGTGTAGATCCTGAATCGCTCGAACTCGTGCCGGGCCTCGATCGTGTAGGTGCCGGCAGGCACGTTCTCGATGCGGAAGGAGCCGTCGGCGCCCGACACCGCGTAGAACGGATGATCGACGACCGTCACCCACGATGTCATCCAGGGGTGAACGTCGCACTTGATACGGAAGCGCTCTGTCTTGTCGAAGCTGTAGTCGGCCTCGGTCACGCTCGCCGGCATCGCCCGGTTGAAGGGCGGGTTGTCCTTGGACAGCGAATGGACGTTGTGAAGCAGGCCGTCCGAGTTCTTCACCTTGAACTGCTGCCCGACCTGGATCCCCATGACGCGCGGCGTGTAGATGCAGCCATTCTGGTCCATGACCACCGGCTGCGAAGGCGCATCGTAGGACTTGCCCTCGAGGCCCTCGGCAATCACGACGAAGACGTTGGCGAAGCCGCCGTCATCCCCGATCATGAAGGTCTGGTCAAGAACGGTGCCGCTGTGCTTGGCGGCGCACTTCGGGTCCGCGTCCATCCTCATCGGGCGTTGCGGAGGCGTCCGGCCTTCGTACGTGACCTTGCCCACGATCGTGCCGCCGAGCGCAACCGAGGAGAAAGCCAGAGCGAGCCCGAGAAGAACGGCACAGACGCGGGTCGTCTGCTTGGGAATCATGACGTTGCTCCTTGACAGGGGTAGAGGGGGTTTGCGGAAGTCGATCGCAGGGGCTGGAACCGGCGGCCTGCACCGGAGGTTTCGGGCACGTGGCTGGCCGGCAATCGTCGCAAGAACTTGAAGACGTCTCCTGAAGCCGTGCGCAGCGTATCAGGGACAGGCAGACGGAACAACGCCGGTCACGAGAACGGCCTCGACACGGGTTCCGACCTGACGGTTCCGACCCGGCGGACAGGATGGCCGGGCGGAAGCCGATGACGGTGGACACGATGCCGCCTGGCGCCGCCCCGGCTTGCCGACGCGGTCGTTGATCCGCTCCTCCGCCCGCGCAAGGCGAGCCTCGACGGCCTGTGGATCACCTTGCGCATCGCCCTGCACGTCAGATGTTCTCGAAGGCCAGGGACTCGACCAGCCGCGGATCCCGGGTCGGAATCAGCGAGCCGCGGACCAGGAGCCAACCGACGACCGCCAGGAACAGGCCGCCGACGCCCAGCAGCGAGGTCACGTCGAGCAGTGTGAAGGTCATTTCCCTGTGCAGGTTCGGCATGACCAGCCAGAACACGTCCCAGAGGTGCATTGCCAGCATCCACAGGGCGCCGATCATCAGCAGGACCCGGTTGCGCTTGATCGTGCGCGGCATGAGGAAGAAGAACGGGACGGCAAAGTGGCCGACGGCAAGCAGCATCGTCGCTGGACGCCAGTTCGCCGGATTGTCCGCTGTGCCGTGCAGTCGGCTCAGGAACCAGTTCGTCTCTTCCGGGATGTTCGCGTACCAGATGAGGAAGAACTGACTGAAGGCGATGTACGCCCAGAACACGGTGAAGGCGAAGAGCAGCTTGCCAAGATCGTGCAGGTGCTCTCCGGTGATCACGCCGCGGAAGTAGCCTGCCGCCTCGAGCAGCAGGGTGAGAACCGTCAGGGCCGCCAGAGCCGAGACGACGGCGCCGGCGAAGAGGTAGACGCCGAACATCGTCGAGTACCAGTGCGGCTCGAGCGACATGAGCCAGTCGAAGCCGGCAAAGGTCAGGGTCGCGGCGAAGACGGCGATCGCCGGCGGGCTGAATCGGGCCATGCGGCGGGAAAGGGCTTCATCCCCGCTTGCATCCTGCCGCCGCGAAGCGTTCCGGAAGTACAGCGCCAGCACCGTCCAGACAGCGAAGTAGACGAGCGCGCGAACCCGGAAGCCGCTCTCGTTCAACCACGGCTGCTTGCCCTGGAGCAGACGATCGTGCGCCACGTGCTCGGCGTGCGTCCAGTGGAACAGGTCGTGCATCCCGTAGAAGACGACCGGGATGAACAGCAGCGCCAGCAGCGGCACCGCGCACGCCAGGTTCTCGGCCAGCCGGCGCAGGACGACGCCCCAGCCTGCCTTGGCCGCATGGTGGATCAGCACGAAGAAGAGGCAGCCGAGACCGATGCCGAGAAAGAAGATGACGGCCACCAGCCAGGAATGGAAGAACTGCTTCGCGTTCTCCTCGGAGCCCATCGCCGTCGCAACCGACAGCACGGTGAACACGACCCCGACCGCGCCGGCGATCAACGGCATCCGCGCCCAGCCGCTGCCGGGCCGGATGACGAGCTGGTCGAGACGAACGATGCGCGGTCCGTGGCTCATGCGGCGCCCTCGTCGTGCGGAGGATCCTCGATCGGCACGTGCTCGACATCCACCGCGCCCAAGCCGCTCAGGAAGTCGGCCGTCGCCTGTTCGTCGTACTTCGGATCCCAGGCCTCGATCGCGATGAAAAGACCATCATCCGTGACCCGCGCGAAGTTCGGCGATCGGAACAGGGGATGGTGGTACGTGGGCAGCTTGTTGAAGGCGAACATGCCGAGCACCGCCCCCAGCGCTGCACCGAGCACTCCCAGCTCGAAGGTCACGGGCACGAACGCCGGCCACGTGAACAGCGGCTTGCCGCTGATGATCAGGGGATAGGCCATGATGTGAACCCAGCTCTGGAGGCCGAATCCCAGCCCGGCGCCGGTCAGGCCGGTCGCCAGCACCACGAACGGCAGCCTCGAAGGCCTGAGACCCATCGCCTTCTCCAGGCCGTGGACCGGAAAGGGGGTCAGTGCGTCCCACTTCGAATAGCCGGCGTCCCGGACCGCCTCGCAGGCCCGGTAAAGCGCCTTCGCCGTCCTGAAACGGGCCAGTACGCCGTAGTGGCTGTAGCCGCCGGATGCCTCGGGCACGTCGAGTTGCATCAGACCCATGTCAGGACCCTCCCCCTCCGGCCGGCGCCGGCCGGGGCAGCGCATCCGGGTCCGCACCGCCCGCTACCACGCGCACGAGTTCCTCGCCGTGGTGGGGATCCGCCTCCGGCAGCACCGTCTTGACCTCGGCCGTCGCCACCATCGGCAGGAAGCGGGCGAACAGGCAGAACATCGTGAAGAACAGGCCGAAGCTGCCGATCAGCGAGGCGAAGTCCCAGAACGTCGCCTGGTAGTAGTCCCAGCTCGCGGGCAGGAAGTCGCGGTGCAGCGACGAGGCGACGATCACGAAGCGCTCGAACCACATGCCGATGTTGATCAGGATGGAAGAGACGAACAGCCAGCCGATGTGGTTGCGCAGCTTCTTGAACCAGAACAGCTGCGGCGTGATCACGTTGCAGCTCACCATGATCCAGTAGGCCCACGCGTAGGGCCCCAGGGCACGGTTGGCGAACGCGAACTGCTCGTACGGATTGCCGCTGTACCAGGCGATGAACATCTCGATGCCGTACGCGTAGCCGACCATGCAGCCCGTCAACAGCATGATCTTGGCCATGTTCTCGAGGTGGCGCATCGTGATGATGTCCTCCATCCTGAACAGGACCCGGCAGATCAGCATCAGGGTCATGACCATCGCGAAGCCGGAGAAGATCGCGCCGGCGACGAAGTAGGGCGGGAAGATCGTCGTGTGCCAGCCCGGCAACTGCGCGGTGGCGAAGTCCATCGACACGACGGAGTGAACCGAGAGCACCAGCGGCGTCGCCAGCCCGGCCAGCATCAGGTAGGCCCGTTCGTAGTGCAGCCAGTTCCGGTGCGAGCCGCGCCAGCCGAGCGCGAAGACGCCGTAGACGAGCTTGCGAATCCGCGTCTTCGCGCGGTCGCGGATCGTCGCGAGATCCGGGATCAGCCCGACGTACCAGAACATCAGCGAGACCGTGCCGTAGATCGACACCGCGAACACGTCCCAGATCAGCGGACTGCGGAAGTTCGGCCACATGTCCATCTGGTTCGGGAGCGGGAACATCCAGTAGGCGACCCAGACCCGGCCGACGTGGATGCCCGGAAACACCAGCGCGCACATGACCGCGAAGATGGTCATCGCCTCGGCGGCGCGGTTGATCGACGTGCGCCATTTCTGCCGGAAGAGGAACAGGATCGCCGAGATCAGGGTGCCCGCGTGGCCGATGCCGACCCAGAAGACGAAGTTGACGATCGCGAAGCCCCAGTTGACCGGGTTGTTCAGGCCCCAGATGCCGGTGCCTTCCCAGAAGAGCCAGCCGATCGAAACGCCGAACAGGCCCAGCAGCGCCGCCGACGGCAGGAAGAAGAACCACCAGCCGATCGGGGTCTTGCGCTCTACCGGAACCGCGACGGCCTCCGTCAACGAACGGAAGTCGTGGCCGCCGACGATCAGCGGCGCACGTCCGGCGACGGGCTCGTGCGTGTTGTCCTGACTCTGTGCCATCGAGGGCGAAGGAATGGGGCGGCGGCGCCCTCAAGGGCGAGCCGGGCCACGAATCGCGCGGAAGCTAACACCGGCCCCCATCCGGGTCAAGGAAAGCCCTGTCCCGGGACCGCCGATTCGTCGCCTGCTGGCGCGCACGGTCATGCCTTCGCCGCCCGTCGGGCGGCGGCCCGGCCTTCCCTGGCCACACGCTCGACGAGAGCGCCCCGGAGCGCTTCGGTGCTCGGCGCCGACCGCGAACCGCCGGGGGAGAGCAGCCGAAGGAGAGAAGGAGACTCGTAGAATGGCGCCATGATCAGTTCCGCGACCCGTTCCGCACCCCAATCTCTCCGGCGAACGCCCTTCGCGCCTCTTCCCCTGCCCGTTTCGCTCCTGCTCCTGCTCACCACGGCGGCCTGCGGCGGCGGCGGCAGCACCGCCGACCAGACCGTCGACGAAGCCGAAGCGCGGCCCACGGCGCCGCTCGGCGGCAGCACGATTGCCGGCGCCGTCCGCTACGACGGTCCGGTACCCGCCCTGCAACCCCTGAACATGGATGCGGACCCGGCCTGCGCCGCCAGGCACGCCGAGCCGGTCTTCCCGGAGGTTCTCGAGGTCGACGAACAGGCCGGCCTGGCCAACGTCCTGGTCCACGTGACCAACGGCCTGCCCGAAGGCCCGTATCCGCTCGCGGCGCCGCCCGTGATCGACCAGCGGGGGTGCCGCTACACGCCCCGTGTCGCCGGCATCATGGTCGGCCAGGAGCTCGAGATCCTGAACTCCGACGAACTGCTGCACAACGTCCATTCGCTGTCCCGCATCAACATCCCCTTCAACCGCGCGATGCCGGCCGCCATCAAGCGAGCCACCTTCTCGTTCACGGACGAGGAGCCCCCGTTCCGGATCAAGTGCGACGTCCATCCGTGGATGTCGACCTACCTCGGCGTGTTCGAACACCCCTACTTCGCGGTCACCGGAACCGACGGCTCGTTCGCGATTCCCGGCCTGCCGGCCGGCACCTACGAGATCGCGGCGTGGCACGAACGCCTGGGAACGCTGTCGTCCGCCGTCACCCTGCTCGACGGTCTCACGGCCACCGTCGATCTCGCCTTCGCCCGACCGGAGTAGGGAATGCCCTGCCCGAGGAGACAAGGCGCAGCAGCGCTCGCATCTTCCGCGTGCAAGGCGGGCCGCTCGTGCGTGTGTCCACCGGGGACCGCCGCTGCCTCGTGCGCACACATGTTGGCGGTCGAGCCGCGCGTGTCCCCACCGGGATCGCCTGGTGATCGCCGAAGCGAACCTGAGTGTCGGTGGCAGAGCGCCCGTCGCGGGCATCCGTCCAGGACAGGGCGGCGGGCGGCAGAATGCCGGCCGCCGGGAATCAGGCGGAGAGCGTCCGCCACAGTTCGGCCAGGGCGAGGTCCGGGTCGTCGACCTTGATCGTGGTCATGCCGAGCGAGCGCGCCGCCTTCAGGTTCGCTCCGATGTCGTCCAGGAACACCGCCTCGCCGAACTCGACGCCGATCCGACGGCAGGCCAGTTCGTAGATCGCGGGATCCGGCTTGCGCAGGCCGACCACGCTCGATTCGACGTAGTCGTCGAAGAGCGCCCGGACCTCGTTCCGCATCGCCGCCTCTTCCGCGTCCTTCGGCTCGCGCTCTTCTTCGCTTGTCCAGTTGTTGGTCAGCGCCGCCACCGTGTAGCCCTCGGCTCGAAGCCGGCGCAGCGCGTCGATCATCTGCGGCCGCGGCCTCGATTCCTCGGCGATCGCCGACATCATCGCCTCGGCCGAGAACCGCTCGGCGACCGCCGGGTCGGCGGCCTTGACGTCGCGGTCGAAAGCGGCGAAGAAGTCCGACCCCATGACGAGTTCGCCCCGCTCCATCCGCTGCCACGAACCGCGCGGCCCGGCAGACACGACCAGGCGGTTGACGAAGTTCTCCTCGATCCCGTTCGCCAGTTCGTAGCGCCGGATCGCGTGCAAGGGCGAACCGAAGACGACGCCCCCCAGGTCGAAGATCACGGCTCGATACTTCATGACTTCCTGTGCTTCATGACTTCCTGTGCAACACGCTCCGTCGTCCCCCGCGCAGAACGCAGCAGAACGCATCTTCCGGAACAATGCAACTGCCGTTACGCTGCCGGACGGACGCACGACCGCTTTCCGGATCAGAAGTGCCGAGCTTCCGGAACAGACGTACCGAGCGCGATCGGCTGAACGCGATCAAGCGCTGGACCGCCAACGCCCGCCTTGAAGGCGTCAGGAAGTCGGTTGGCGGCGGCATGATCAGGATCGTCAACAGGACCGTACCCCAGGCACTGCTCGAGGCCGGCTACGACGCGGGCTTCAACGTCCCCGCGGCCTCGACACATCCTGACCGGGATGCATGGACGCTTCGACGCAGCGCGGCTTTCACCACGGGCGGTCAACTACCTCAGAAGCGTCGCCGGCAGACGCGGAAGAAGAACGTCGGGTGCCGCCGCGACGCCAGACACCACCGTCCGCTCGTTGTCCCACCTGTAGTCCAGGATGTGAATCCTCGGGTCGACGGCCTGATGGCGGCCATCACTCTGCCGCTTCAGGACGCCGTAGTGCAGGTTCGGCGCCACGCTCCAGCCGGTTGCCCCGACCGTACCGATCCTCTGACCCCTGGCCACGCTCTGCCCGGCGCGGACCTCGATCGCTTCCAGATGACCGAACACGGTGACGAAACCATCGCCGCCATCGCCGTGACGAATCCCCACCATGCGCCCGTACCGTCTCCACGCGGGTCCCAGCGCGAAGCCGCGGCCGGCGAAAGTCACCCGGCCTGCTGCGGTGGCCCGCACCGGCGTGCCGGCCAGGGCCGCGAGATCGATGCCGTAGTGAAACTCGCCCATCCCGGTCGCGCGGTTCGTGGTCTCCCCGAACGGAGCCACAAGAACGAAGTCGTCACCGCGCAGCGGACAGGCGGACGGCGTGAATGCAACCAGGTCAGGACGCGAAGACTCGACCTCGACCGCAGCCGCAAGCCGCCTTGCGAAACGCACGGAGACGCTCTCTGCATCCTCCTCGATCGCGGCGCGAACGGCCCGCACACGCTCCTCGGAAACCGTCGCTCCCGGCGCTGCGACGAGATCGACCGGCTGGCCGCAGGCGTCCGCGGCCGCGCCTTCGACCCCGTAGGCGAGCACCACCTTGCAGAGCCGGTTGTCGAGATCGGAAGCCGCGGCCCGCAGCTCCTCGTAGCGTGTCGCCAAGGCTTCGAACCTCTCCCCGAACCGCCGACGCGCCTCGAAGACCTCGACGTGGCCGGCGGACAACAGCGTGGCCCGAATCACCGTCGGCGCCGCCGCCACCGCGTGGACGAAGAAGCCCAGGAAGACGACCGCGGCAGCCAGAGCGAGCTGAAGCGACAACATCGACACCGTCAGATGGCGCACCGCGCCCCGCGGGCCGTGGATCTGGAGCTGTCCGAGCCGGATGTGGCCCCCGTCGAGCCGGCCGAACCCGGGAAGCCGGTCAGGCATCGCGGCCTGCCGCCCGCAGGCCGGCCATCCGGCCGAAGACTGCACCGGCCGTCAGGCCGGCACCGTCGGGATGGCTGTCGTGGAACAGGCCGCCGACCAACTCGACAGCGGCGAACGCATTCGGTAGCGGCCGGCCTGCCGGATCCGGCACTCGGGCGCTCCGATAGACTTCCTGCAGTCCACCCGGGCCGCTGCAGGCGAAGCGCATGGACGCCATCGCGAACCGGCTGTTGCCTCCGCGCTCCGGGCGCGGCGCGCGCTCCACTACGGTCACCGCGGCCTTGCCCTGCCGCGCCGCGTTGCCCGCACCGACGACGGAGACGCGCCGCTTGACCGTGTCACCGTTTCCCATCGTCTCGACTCGTTTCGCGCCGAAAGCCGGCACCGCCTACTCCGCTTCGCCAGCCGGCGCTGCCCCCAGTCGCTTCAACAAGTTGACCAGGGCGCCTCCCGGCTTCCCTCAGCGCCGGCCGACGTTCCCGGTCGAAGTCAGGATTGCTCCCGATCGCGGATCGAAGACTGCGATGACGAACCCGTGTTGCCGCTTGCGAAGTTCCAGGCCGGTGTCGATGTAGTGGATCTGGCCGGGTCGGGGCGGTTGATCTCCGGCGATCCGGAACGTCTGGAACGACGTCTCCGAACGGTTGCCCGCCTCGTCCATCGCGGCGATCCAGACCTCCAGTTCGGCCTGCCAGATTCCCTCTGTTCTCAGGAACAGCACCTGGTCCAGCGGCACCGCCACTTCGGCGGGTACGCGAAGCCTCCTTCCGGCCCGTTGCGGCTCGCCAAGGCGCACGCCGAGCGGTCTCGTCGAGGGTGGGTCGCCGAACATCAGGGCGGCATCGATCACTGCCATGACTTCGGATCGGGGCGACAGGTCGACATGGCCTTCGCGTGTGCGCACCCTGAGACCCGGGCGGTCCGGCAGGCGCACCTCGACAGCGTGGGCGCCGTCGTCCTGCCTTCGCTGCGGCTGCACGCCAAGCCAGTAGTACGAGCGGGTGTCGGCGACGACCGCGGACAGCGCCGAGGCGCGCTGGTCGTTGATCATCGGCAGACCGCCCGTGGCATGGGCCAACCGTTCCAGCACAGCGTGCTGCAGGGTTTCCCGTTCGAACAGGAAGGCGCCGCCGCTTGCCTGGGTGGCGCCAAGAGGTCTGGTGGGGTCGGAGTCCGAGAGCAACGCTGCTTCCGGCTCGTCCCTGACGTCGAACGCAACCGAAGCGTCTCCATGGACTTCAGGGCCGAGACCAGGCACGTCGACGGGGTAGAGGGTGTAGCCGACCAGATTCGCTGCCGACACGAGGGGGCCGTAGAGGGTGCTCCAGCTCATCGACTCGCCGTGGGGCGGCACGGCGGGGTGCTCGGCACTCGAGAGGAGACCGGCGCTCGCGAAGGCCGCGGTCGACTCCGGCCATCCGCCCGCGAGCAGCAGCATCACCTTGCGGCCGGGAGGGTCCGCGAAGCTGCGGAGCGTCGCCGCGGCGGCGAGCACGGAGCGCCTCAGTTGCCTGTCCAGTTTCGCCATGTAGGCCAGCTCCAGGCTTGCGACGCTCGCCGTCCCGGAGAGCCCGTCGAGACGGGCCGAACGCACGTTGTAATCCTCTGAGGTGTCTTCCAGCAGTCCCCTTCGGACCTGGGGATTCCGAGCCTGCAGCAAAGAGAGGCTCCCGCTCGACTCGGCGTTCTCGTCACCTGACTGGACGTACCATGACTGGACGTCCCCGCCACCCACTCGTGCGAAAGTCTCGGCGCCCTCGCGAGCCAGAAGAAGCTGCTCGCCTCGCGCAGCATCGCTCGCCATCCTCTCCATCAGGCGGTCGAGCCCGTGTGTCTCGCGCCTGCGCGCCTGATCCAGCGTCGCCGTCAACTTGTCGGATGAGCTGGTCCAGGCCGTCAGCTTCGTGATCGAGTTGCCGTCGAAAGCGACGATGGCGACGCGGTCCGCCGGCGCCAGCTTCGTCAGGTCGTCTTTCAGTCCGTCGAGAACCTGGTCGCGATCCCGCTTGATCGAGAAGAAGTCGTCGATGAAGATCAGGAAGCTCGTCCCGACGAGAGCGTTCGGCCGCAGGGAGGGTACGTTCGTCACGCTTCCCTCCGGCATCGCCACGGCGCGCCCCTCCCGGATCTCGCCGAAGTGGTCGAGCGGGGCTCGTCGGCCGTCGAGGAGCAGCTCGAAGTCCGACGAGGTCAGACCGTGGACGCGGCGGCCTTGTCGGTCGGTGACCACGACCTCGATGTTCACGACCCGCACGTCGATCGTCTCGGAGAAACCCGCTGCCACGTCGTCGTGCTGCGCGAGCGCCGCGCCTGAAAGGAACGCCAAGGCCGCGCACGCCCACGCGGCCGCAAGTTCGCCGCGGCGCCTGTTCACGACCAGGGGGCGCATGGGCGAAGCGTCCAGCCGCTCTGGAGCATGCAGGCGGTCGGCAGCCGATGTGGATGGCATGGGCGGAACTCCGAACTGCGAGGCTTCGGGGCGACTGTACCTTCGGGGGACAGAGGCAGCACCTTCAGGGAGAGGCAGCGGCGCCTGTCCTCGAGACCCGTACGCCCTCACTCGTCGCCCTCGGCCTCGAGTCGCAACCGTGCGCGTGCCGGCGCCGAAGGGCCGCCGTCGGCCCCGATCCGCCCTTGCGTTGCGGAGGCCAGCGCCTGGAAGATCCGTCTGGCCTGGCGCCCGTACTCCTCCCGACCCGCGGCTGCGAGGTCCGACATCGCAAGTCCGAGAGCGTACTGCACCGAGCCCGCGCCCAGGCCGTCGCGGTCGGGCGCATCGATGGTCTGCAGGAGGCGGACGGCGCCAGAGGCATCGCCGGCGGCGAGCAGGAGAGCGGCGAGGTCCAGTTCCAGGACCCAGCGGGGTATGTCGCTCTGCCGCTCGATCTCCCGAATCAGGTGGGCGGCCGCAACCGACGACATCAGATCCGGCACGAAGACATCGAGCCCCGTCCAGCCCCACTCGGGTTCCACGGCAAGCGTCACCGTGCCCTCGACGCCGCCGGTCGCGAGTTCGATCGCGCCGCCGGGGCGAAGACCGGCCAGCGCCTCGCTCACCTGAAGAGTGGAGGTTGCGGGCTCGCCGTTGATCTCGACGACCTCCATCCCGGGGCGAAGTCCCGCTGCGGCGGCAGGTCCGCTCGAATCGACCGTGGCGACGACCAACGCCTCGCCCTTCAGGGACTCGATCAGGACGGCGCCGAGCCGGGGCGCCCTGAGACCCGCATCGAGCCCGGGGCTCAGTGCGCGGGCCAATCGTCGTCGCTCCCCGCTCTCGATCCGTCCGTTCGGGATCTCGATCGTCAGCACGTCCGGCCGGGAAGGGCCCGGAGCGGCCGACCACCACCAGAGATCGACCGTGTCGGCAACGAGATCGTCGCTCAGGACCGCCGCAACGTAGAGGGCCGCCGGCGCCCGGCCTTCGACCCGGGCTCGAACGGCGTCCCAATCCAGGTTCCGCTTCGCCGCCGTCCGGTCGCGCAGCGTGGACGGGCGGACGGCCAGTTCCTCGAACGCGGCGGCGCCTTCCCTCTCGCGGTCGAGCACGATCCAGGCGCCCTCCTGGCGAAGGATCTCCAGGGCCGACGAGACTGCCCGCAGCCCTGCCGCGTCTTCACCGAAAACGCCCAGGTAGGCCAGCGCCGGCCGCAGCTCGATGGGAACATCGAGCCAGGCGCCGTCCTCCACCACCACGGAGGCCTCGAACCAGGCATGGACGCCGCTGGTCACCACGAGATCGACCTTGCCCGGCGCCACGGACGCCTCCGGCATCAGTTTCTCCCGGTCGGGTTCGAGTTCGCGGCCGTTGGCGTAGACCTTCGCGTCGTCTGGCAGGCCCTTCAGGAGCAGGAAGGCCTGCTGGGCTTCGAGCACCACCGGAGACAACTCGTAGTCGCGCGCGCCGATGATCTCGATACTTGCTCGGTAGGAGCGAAAACCGTCCTTCTGGACCTCGAGCCGATGCGAACCGGCGGCAAGGTCTCCAATCCACAAGGAGCGTGAGAAGCTCTCGCGCCGAGTCGACGCCGCCGCTTCGACCGGGTCGAACCCGGGTTCTGCCCAGCCTTCCGTCCTTCCGCGCACGAAGCCGTCGACGAGAATCGTCGCGCCGCTGGGAACGGTGCGAAGTCGCACCGCGGCGCTGGCGCGCCTCAACGTGACCGTCACCTCGACCTCTTCGCCCTCGGCCACCGTGAAGCCGGCCAGCGTCGGCAGGTAGCCGGGCCGAGACACCTCGGCCAGGTGGTGTCCGGCCGGGAACATGGCGTGTTCGGACGGGACGACGTCGGACGGTTGCGGGTTGGCCGCCAGCCGCTCCGCCCTGTTGACGGCTCGAAGAATCCTGTCGCCGACCGCGATCCGGGCGTCGGCCGGCTCGACCACGAAGGCGACGCGGCCGACGGGACCGACATCGGGACTGTCCGTCTGGCCTTCCGCCTGTTCTTCGGCGACCGCAGCGCTCAGGATCGGGTCAGGCTGGCGGTCCGGTTGGGCATGGACGGCGGCCGCTGGCCAGAAGAGAGCGGCGACCGCGACCGACGGAATCGTCCGCGGTGCGGCGTACCCGGCCCGGCGGCCTTGCCCCGGCCGCCCGCTCAAGGGTAGTACCCGCTGATGGTGCGGGCTCGGCGGTTCCCGGTGACCCGCACCTCTACCTGCCTGAAGTCGTCGCCCGCGCGTTCCTGGTTCGAGTTGTAGGCCAGCAGGTACTGGGAACGCAGTTCGCGATCGATCTGCCGGTACACCGGCGCCAGATCCCGCGCCGCCGCGATGAAGAACGCTCGTCCGCCGGTCGCCGTCGCGATTTCCTCGAGCTTCTCCCGCAACAGCGGCTGAGTGCTGCCAATGCCCAGACCGATGGCGTAGATCATGACCTCGGAGTGCCTGGCGTACTCCAGCACGTCACGGTATTCGGCAGAGCTCGACGTATCCTCTCCGTCGGACAGGAGGACCAGGGCGCGCCGGCCTGTGACGCCCCGAAAGTAGTACAGGCTGGTCATCAGAGCGTCGTGGAGCGCCGTCCGTCCGGTCGTGCGCAGGCTGCGGATCGTGTCGACGACGGCGGCGACGTCCGACGTCTGACCCATGAGGAGATGGGGGCGGGAGGCGAAGGCGACGGCGAAAGACGTGTCCTTCGGCTTCATCAGGGTGGCAAGGAACTGCGCCGCGGCGCGCTTCGTTTCCTCCATGACCCCCTTCATCGAAGCCGACGTGTCGATCGCCACGCCCAGCGTCAGCGGCAGGTCCCGGACCAGCTCGAACCGCGCAACGTCCTGGCGCAGGCCGTCCTCGAAAACGGCGAAGTCCTCTTCCTGCAGCCCTGGAACCGGACGATTCGCCTTGTCGATGACGGTGGTGTAGAGCTCGACCAGATCGACGTCGACGTGGTCCGTGAGGATCGAAGTGCCGAGGAACCGAACGTCCTCGGCGCTGTCGCCGTTGTCCAGGGTCGCCGTTACCGCGAGGTAGGCGGGCTCGGTTTCGTTCGCGCCCTCCGGCACGCTGATTTCCGTCTGCCATGGCGGTCGCACAAGTTCCGCCTGCACGTCTTCACCGACGCGGAAGACGACGGAAGCGACCTGCCGTCCCTTCGGCACGACCACCGCCGCTCTGGCCTGGGCCGCGCCCGATACGCCGACTCCCGGCGGCGGTTCCTCGATCCGAACGCGCAGCTCTCCCGACTGCTGGTTGAGGACCAGTTCGTCGGAAGCGACCACCTGGCCTTCGCCGTTCAGACCCTCCACCCGGATGACCTGCTGAGTCGGATACCTGGCCAGGCGCAGCATCGCCCAGGGACGCGATCTCGACTGCGTCGTCTGCGGCTTTCCGTCCACCAGGAAGCGTACGGCCACGATGTCTCTGCCGCCTACCCGGACGTTGGCGCGGTACTCGCCCACGACGATCTCGGTTTCGGGCGGCACGAGCGCCAGCGAGGTCTTCGCGTGCAGACGGGCGCGCGTGGCGATGGACGGTCCCGTGTCGCTCCTCAGTCGGCTGCTCTCCGCGATCTCCAGATCCCGGAAAGCGGCGATGGCCTGGTTTCGGTACTCCGGATCGCCTTGCCCGGCAAGCTCCGACAACGCCAGACCGATCAGGTACCTGACCGTTTCGCGGCCCAAACCGGCACGCCCCGGGGCTTCGATTCTTCTCAGCAGACGCAACGCGCCGTCGAGGTCTCCGTGCGCCATCAGGACCGCCACGAGGTCAAGTTCGATCAGCCAGGGCGGAACGTCGCCGGAGTGCTCCAGCTCCTGAACGAGACGGGCGGCCGCAGCCGCCGGCAGGAGCTCGGGATCGAACGGATCAAGCACGGACCAGCCCCACTCCGGCTCGATCGGATGACTCGTTGGCGTGCCGTCCGGCCCCTCGCTGCGGACGTTCAGAACGTCGCCCGGCCCGAGCGCCGAGACCGCGGCAGTCCAGTCGCTCGCCCGGGAGAGCTGCGAGTCGCCCAGGCCGACCAACTGCATGCCTGGCTCGACTCCAGCCAGGTGTGCGGGGGAGGCCAGCTCGACATCGGCAACGACCAGCGGACTGCCGGCCAGGGACTCGACCAGGGTGACGCCGATTCTCGGGACGCGCCGCTCGAACTCCGGGCGCAAGGCCGCGGCAAGGCGGTGCAGATCGTCGGTGTCTGCCTGTCCGTTCCGGATGCGCAGCGTGCGGACATCGGGCCTCGCCGGTCCCGGAGCAGCCGACAACCACCAGAGATCGATGCTGTCGACCGCCGCCTCGTCGCCCGGCACGGCGATCGCGTAGAGCGCCGCGGGCGTCAGACGCTGCAGACGCTGCCGGATCGCGGCCCAGGCCATGACGCGCGCCTCCGAGCCGGTTCTTCCGCGCAGTGCGGCTGCGTCGATTCCCAGTTCTCGCAAGCCGGCCACGTCCAGAGGTTCCGTGAGCACGGTGTAGATCTGCAGGTCGCGGAGGAAATCCACGGCGGAGCGCATGGACTGCGCGGCGGCCGGGTCCAGGCCCGGGAGACCGAGAACAGCGAGGAGGGGCCGAAGCTCGACCTCGACCTCGAGCCGCGATCGGTCCGCCAGCACCGCCGAAGTCTCGAAGTAGCCGCGGGTGCCGCGGACGCTCAGGTCGTAGCTGCCGGGCGGCAGCACGATCTCCGGCGTTGGACCGTCGCGGTCGACGGGAACCGTGTGGCCGTTGACGGCAACCACCGCGTCGATCGGAAGATCGACAAGGGCGACGGCGCTCTCCTCCCGCTCCAGCGTTACTTCGGGCAGCTCGTAGTCGCGAAGGTCGGGAAGCTGAAGGACGGCGCGGTAACTGCGAAATTCTTCGCGGACGACTTCGAGATCGAACGTGCCGGGAGCGGGCAGACCGTCGATCTGATGCTCTGCGGGACAGGAACCCGAAGGACGACAGGCGCCGGCCTCGGTCGCGGAGGCGCCGCGGCTCCTCACGATCCCGTCGATCAGGATCCTGGCGTCCGCCGGCGTGGTGCGCAGGCGGATCAGCGAACTCGACCGTTCGAGCCGAACGTCGACGTCGACGGACCTTCCCGCCTCGACCGCGAAACCCGTGAGCGTCGGCAGGTAGCCCGGGCGAGTGGCGTACAGCAGGTAGTCGGAGGCGGCCAGGGCCGGCGGCGCCTGGTCCTGGTATGGCTCGACGGCGCGTTCGAGGGCGGCGAGAAGGAACGGCAACGAGTAGCCGGCTCCCGCCAGCGCGGCGCCGATCGAACCCGCACTGGCGATGCGGACCTCGGCATCGTCGGGATCGACGGTCACCGAGACCAGGCCCGATGCCGGCCGACCGGTTTCCGGACCACCCGCGGCCTCCTGGACGACGCCCGCGACCGGCGGCGCCTGCGAGAAGGCGACGGCGCACGCGGCAGCCAGGGCGAACGCCGAAGCGACGATGAGCCGCATGCGCCGGCGCAGCGACGTCAGCGACGACTCGGCGCCAGTTGCCGCGATGATCCCGGGTCGCTGCACGGCCGGATCACTCCACCGCCAGCACGGTGCCCAGCCGTCCCTCGGCGATGAAGATCCGGCCCATTCCGTCCACGGCGAGATCGGTGGGCGTCCGCAGTTCGATGCCGCCGGGAAGCATCGGACCCAGAGAGCTCAGCAGGTCTCCGTCCGGGTCGTACACGAGGATCCGGTTGGTTCGCTGCTCCAGGACGTAGCGGTTCCCGAACGGATCCACATCGAGAGCCGCGGGGCGCAGCCAGGCGTCCCTGAAGGTCATCTCGAGGCTGCCGTCGGAGGCGAAGGTCAACACCGCGGCGGGGGTCTGCCGCGAGCCGGCGTCCAGGGCGTGGATTGTTCCCGCCGGGCCGAGGGCGAGGTCGATGGGTCGGGCCATGGCGGCTTCGCTGAAGTCGCGCAGCCGGCCGTCAGGAAAGTAGCGCAACACGGTGTTCGCGCGGCGCGAGAGCACGGTCCAGGCGCCGAAGAGTCCGCGGTGGGCCGTGATGATCTGGTCCAGTCTGCCTCCCGATGGCCGCTGCAGCGTGACCGCACTCGGGTCGTCGACGTGCATCACCGCGTTCGCGGTCGGCACGATCGCGCGCAAGCCGCCGAGCGGCCCGGCAGGCCCCAGACTTGGCCGGACCAGCCCCCGCAGTTCGCGAGTTGCGACCACCTTGCGATCCGGGTCGAAGAGCACGGCGCGGCTGTCGTCGGTAACCACGAGTTCACCACCTGGACCGGCCGCCACGAAGCGGGGTTTCTTCAGCTTGAGCTTCTCCGGCAGGTAGTCGTGCGGCAGGTAGGCGCGCGTCGTCGTCCAGGGTTGGCGCCCTGCCAGGGGCCGCAGGATGAGACGATGGATGCGGGTCATGCGCTCCAACGCCAGGCGCGCCACGTCGACGGACGTGTCGTCTTCGGCCGCCCTGGCGTTCGATTCGCGCAGCGCTTCCTGACGCGCCTGCCACAGATGATCCGCCGCGAGCCGCCAGTCGCCGTCGACCAGGACCAGCTCGGCCAGTTCGAGATGCGCTCTGGCAGTCCACTCGTTGGGCGCCTCCCGTTCCAGCACGTGCAGCAGTTCCCCGGCTGCGGCGTTGCCCATGCCGAGTCGGCGCCCGAGGAATGCGGCTTCCACGAGCGCCCGGCTGCGGCCGACGAATCTCGGGTAGAGGCTGCGGGGATAGCGCCGGCTCAACTCCAGGAGTTCGGTGCGGGCGGCCTCGAGTTCGGCTGGGCCCCGGGCGACTCGGGCGGCGGCGATTGCGGTGTCCACCTCGACGTCGATCGATGGCTGTTGGGCCGCGACAGCCGCCGCGACCGGGAACGACAGGAGCAGGACCGCGGCCAGAGTCGGCGGTCCGGCGCCGGGGCCGGACTTCACGTACCGATGAGCGCCTGACGCCACGGGGGCGGCGGCGGAGCCGTTCATCCGGGATCTCGCGCCTCCATGAACGAGCCGCCCCGAATGCCCGCGGCGTCGAGCGAGAAGATCGTCACCCGGTTCGCATTCGCATGGGAAGCGACGGTTGAAGCGGCTCGCTTGCTCGTTGCTCATCATGGCGCCCCATGCATCCGTGTGGTTCCTCACGATGACAGAGGCCTTCTCCCGGTGCCGGCAGGAGGGACGCGTCGTTCCTTCATGCCTGCTCCCCTGGCCGTTGTACGAGCCGGCCTACTGCGGCAGCAATTCGATGTGGAGGTGCGACCAGACCCAGCCGGGCTGAGCCGGTTCCACCGGGTGGTTCACGGTGTAGCGATTGCCGAAGCCGACCGCCATTCGTTGACCGGCGTCGAACGGGATCCGCGAGATGTTGGTCTCGCCCACGGCGCGCCCCACCTCTCGCCCGCTCGAGTCGGTCACGGTCAGGACAGTCCTTCGGGCGGCGGCGTCGAAGTCGAACACGACCTCGTAGGTCTGGCCCGGCCGCATCGTGTGCCTGCCGATGACTTTCTGCTTGTTCGTGTGGTTGACGCCCCAGTCGGAGCGGAAGACGAGTTCGGCCGGGCGGCCCTTGGCGAAGCCGAAGCCGAACAGATCCACGTGCTTGTCGCGCGCGAACCAGAACAGGTTGTGGTGGCGGCTCGGCACATGGTTCCAACCGCCGTGGAAGACCTTGAACCGGAAGACCGCACGGCGGTAGACGCCCGGCGGCACGTCCAGGCGCTTCTCGAAGTCCGGCCGGCCTTCGGTCGCCCGGTGGACGGTGCCGGGAAGGTCGAGGCAACGCCAGCCCGCCGTACATCGGTAGATCGGCTCGTCGTCCGGGCACGGGAACGCCGTGATGTCGCGCGCCGTGTCGGCCTTGGCGCCCTGGCGGTTGTGGTGGCTCCAGTGCCGTCCCGAGCGGTCGCTGACGTAGAGGTTGTAGGCCAGATCGGTGACGGGCGCCGCGAACACCCAGCGATGGCCGTTGATGCGACAGCCGTCGAGCACCTTGATCAGCACTTCGGCGTTGTCGCGGCTGAAGAACCACAGCAGGCCCGACTCGCCGGATGCCCAGAGGCCCCCCCTACCCTCGCCGACCTCTCCGGCAGGCGTCTCGTAGCAGAGCCGAACCTCGAAGCCGCCGCTGAAGACGAGGGGCGTCGCCTTCGGTACACAGCGCGAGTAGCCGCGTCCCGAGGGGGGCGGAGGCAGGCTCGCCGCCTCAACGGATGAAAGCCCGGGGCCGAGAGCCGCCCGTTCCGGAACCACCTCTGCCGAGAACGCAGCCGCGCTCGTCAGGACGGCCGTCAGCAGCGGCCAGCGAGTGCAGATTCGTCGCACGATCCGTCTCCAGTTCTCGATCCGTTCCAAGGGCCCAGGCGGCGGAAGCCCGGATCACGCCGGCGCCTCGATCGTCCGCCCGCCGACGATCGTGCCGGCCGGCGCGCCGCGGAGCTTCCAGCCCGCGAAGGGTGTGTTGCGCGACCTGCTCCGGAAAGAAGCCGGGTCGACCTCGACTTCACGCTCCAGGTCGATCAGCGTCACGTCGCCCGCAGCGCCGGGGGCCAGGCTGCCGCCCGGAATGCCGAGCAGACGCGCCGGCGCGGTCGACAGCAGCTCGACCAGGCGGGTCAGATCGATCACGCCCTTCCCCACCAGGCGGTCCAGGCACAGGCTGAGCGTCGTCTCGAGCCCCACTACGCCGTTCGGCGCCGCCACGAAGTCGATCTCCTTCTCGTCCGGGTGATGCGGCGCGTGGTCGCTCGCGATCACGTCGATCGAGCCGTCGGCGATGCCGGAGACCAGGGCGTCCCGGTCGGCCGCGCTGCGCAGCGGCGGGTGCATCCTGAAGTCCGGGTCCAGGCCCGACCTGAACACGTCTTCGTCGCACAGGAGCAGGTGGTGGGCCGACACCTCGCCGGTGACGCGGCAGCCCCGCTCCTTCGCGCCCCGAATCAGATCCAGGCTTCGCGCCGTCGACATGTGCGCAAGGTGGTACCGGCCGCCCGTGTCCGCCGCCAGGACGAGGTCGCGGCAGACCATCACGTCGTCGGCAGCGCCGGGAATCCCGGGGACCCCGAGCAGGGTCGAGAACCGGCCCTCGTGCATCACCCCGTCACCCGAGAGTTCCAGCTCCTCGGCATGCTGGATGACCGGCAGGTCGAAGTGCCGCGCGTAGCGCAGCGCCTGCCTCATCAGGGCCGCGTTCCACACCGGCCGGCCGTCGTCCGACACCGCCACGGCACCGGCGCTGCGCTGCGCCCCGAACTCGGTCAGTTCCCGGCCCTCGAGGCGCCTGCTCACCGCGGCGATCGGATGGACCCGTGCCCAGCCGGCCCGCTCCGCCTGCCTGAGGATGAACTCGGTGACCGACGGATCGTCGTTCACGGGCGCCGTGTTGGGCATGCAGGCGACCGCGGTGAACCCGCCCGCAGCGGCGGCGCGCGTGCCGCTCTCGATCGTCTCCTTGTATTCCTGGCCCGGCTCACGCAGATGAACGTGCATGTCGATGAGCCCCGGCGTCACGACCAGCCCTGAGGCGTCGATCTCCCGGACGCCGTCCGGCGAGTCGACTGCCGGACCGCAGGCGGTCACCAGGCCGTCCTCGATCAGGACATCGGCCTGACCGTCGAACTCCTGGCTCGGATCCACGACCCGGCCGCCACGGATGAGCAGCGCCCGTCTGCCTGGGCGCAAGCTCAAGTCAGAGACCCTCCGCAGCGCTCTTGACGCCCGCCAGCAGGTAGAGCACCGCCATGCGCACCGCAACGCCGTTCGCCACCTGGTCGAGGATCACCGACCAAGGGCCGTCCGCTACCTCGCTCGCGATCTCGATGCCGCGGTTCATCGGTCCCGGGTGCATGACGATCACGTCGGGCGCGGCAGCCTGCAGCCGGGCGGCGGTGAGACCGAAGAACTCGAAGTACTCGCGTTCCGACGGGAAGAACGCCCGTGCCTGCCGCTCCAGCTGCACCCGCAGCATCATGATCACGTCCGCGCCCGCGATGGCTTCCTCGAGCGCGTAGGCGACGCGGGCGCCGAGCGCTTCAGGTTCATCGGGCATCATCGTGCGTGGGCCGGCGATCGTCACCTCGGCGCCCAGCTTGCTCAGGCACAGGACGTTCGAGCGGACCACGCGGCTGTGCGCCACATCACCGACGATCGCCACCTTGAGGCCCTCGAACCGGCCCTTGCGGCGGCGGATCGTCAAGGCGTCGAGCAACGCCTGGGTCGGATGCTCGTGGGCGCCGTCGCCGGCGTTCACGACGCCCGAGCCGATGCGCTCCGCGAGAGCGTGCGGCACCCGCGGATGGGCGTGCCGGATGACGACCAGGTCGGGCGCCATCGCCTCCAGAGTGCGGGTGGTGTCGAGCAGGGTCTCTCCCTTGGAGAGCGACGATGCGGACGGCGAGAAGTTGATGCTGTCGGCCGAAAGCCGCTTCTCGGCGATCTCGAAGCTGGAGCGGGTCCGCGTCGACGGTTCGAGGAAGAGGTTGATCACCGTCTTGCCGCGCAGCGTGGGCACCTTCTTGATCGGTCGCGCGGCGACCTCCACGAACGACTCCGCGGTGTCGAGGATGTGAACGACTTCCTTCCTGGACAACTCGGCGACCCCGAGCAGGTCGCCGCGCCGCCAGGACGAATCGCTCACCCTTCGCGCTCGAGCAGCTGAACCGATTCGCGGCCGTCGTCGGTCGCGGCGTAGGAGACCTTGATCACTTCGGTGTCTGTTGTCTGGACGTGCTCGCCGACGCAGTCGGCATGGATCGGCAGCTCGCGGTGCCCGCGGTCGATCAGCACCGCCAGGCGGATGGCCCGCGGCCGCCCGAAATCCATCAGGGCGTCCATCGCGGCGCGGATGGTGCGGCCGCTGTAGAGCACGTCGTCACAGAGCACGACCAACTTGTCGTCGACAGGCTCGGGGAGCGCAGTCTCCCGGACCACCGGCTGCGGCGCGATCGTCGACAGATCATCGCGGTAGAGCGTGATGTCGAGCACGCCGACCGGCAGTTCGACAGCTTCCGTCCGCTCGATCTCGGCGGCCATGAACTCCGCCAACGGCACACCCCGGGTGCGCACGCCCACGAGCATCAACGCCTCGGTGCCTCCCGCACGCTCCACCAGTTCGGCCGCCATGCGCCGCATCATCCGCGCCATCTGCCGGGCGTCGAACAACGTCCTTTTGACGATCAGCTCCGCCATTCGGGAGGGAATCGTAGGGTCGGACGGAGGTCTTGTCAACGAAGAGCTGACTCGGCCCATGCACTACTCGGCTCGCCAGCGCAACAGCGCGGTCTCCAAGGCCTCCACCAGCGGCTGAATGTCGCTTGCCTCGCGTTCCGTCTCGAGTCGGGACACTGCCCGGCAAAGTTCCGGCACGCTCCGGCCGAGAGCTTCCGAGAGGCTGCGCATCTTGCTCTTCGCGATCTCCGAAGGCAGGTCCGATGCCGAATCGTAGACCGCGTTCAACTGCGCCATCTGATCGGAGAGGCTGCTAGGCGCACTGCCGAGCGCCGGCGCCGCGTCGGCTGAGCTGTCTTGCAGACAGGTCCACACCCATGACTCGGGCGCTTCGCGGCCAGGCAGGAAGCAGACCGGAACATCGCCTCCCGCCCGTTCCCTTATCTTCCTTTCCAGGTCGCCGTCACGCTTGTCACCGTCGAGGACGAAGACGAAGTTCCGAATCTGTCCGAACTTCCTGAACGCCGTGGCGTGGGTCGGGAACTCGCTGGCGCCCGTATCTCGCCCGATTCGAAGCGACTCCCGCCGCATCCTCTGCCGAGGCAACAGGACATCGAAGATGCCCTGCAGGATGCCCTCGGCCGCATCATCTTCGCAAAGCAGATTGAGCGCCTCGCTGGAGCGCCCGTAGAGCGCATCCTGAACCACGTCCCGATACGGCGGTCGCACGGCGACCCCGCCACTCTCGTCGCGTTCGAGGAATACACGAGCGTGGGCCGGAACCGAGCCGAGCACGACGGGGCTGTGGGTGGTCACGATCACCTGCAAGTCGTTGCGCAGGGCGAGTTGCTGCAGTTGCAGCATGAGAAGCTGCTGAACCCAGGGATGCAACCCGGCTTCCACCTCATCGATGAGGATCAGCGCGCCCCGAAGCTGGGCAATCTCCTGCGCCAGCCGCAGGATGGCGCGCTCGCCTGCAGCCATGTGCAGTTCGGAGTAGAGCGCGCCGCTGCGCCGGGAGGCGAAGAGCAGCTTCTTGCGGCCGCTCGACAGATCCACGACTTCCTCGTATCTGAAAGGCAGCATCTGGTGTGCGAACTCGACCTGCGAAGCTGTCAGCCGAGTCTCCTGCGGCTCCGAGTTCAGACGCGACATGCTGAGCACGCCGCGGACTTCGGACGGATTGCTGAGGTTGCTGAGGGTCCGGAAGTAGAGCCGCCGCTCCGGTTGGCTGGCGTTCTTGCGGCCCAGAAAGCTCCGATTCCAACCCTTGGCGCGCCGCCATCGCATCGAACGGCGTCCTTCCGGCGTCGAGTAGTCGAACTCGATGACTATCTCGTGCTTCTCGTCCTTGCGCGCACCCAGCCTGGGCCGATAGTCGGGAAAGAGAGTGGACGGCACGAAGTCCCTCGACCCGGCGCCTGGCACCTTGTAGGCGCAGGCCGCCGCGAAGAGCACCGTCGACTTGCCGCTGGCGTTGCCGCCCGCAACGACGCTCACCGGATAGTCGAACACGACACGAAGATCGTGGATCCCGCGAATGCCCTGCAGATGTATCTCGGTCAGGAAATCGCGCAGATGCGGCTTCTTGCCCTGCAGTTGCTCCCACAGGCTCCTGAGGCGTCTCTCGATCATTCGGCCGGTCTCCGGCAGGCGCCCTCGTCTACCCGGCCGGTTCCACAAGCACGTTCAGGAACTCCGCGACCACCCTGAACCGACCTGTGCCGGTGCCGGCGAGGACGATCGGGTCGAACTCACGGTTGGCAGGCTTCAGCATGATTCGCTCATGGCCCCAGGAATCGCCGGCTACCGCCTTCCGGCTCTCGTAGCGCTTGACAGTGTAGCGCCCGCCGGTCTCCGGGTCGGACGCGGCAAGGAGCTCGACAAGCACGATCTTGCCCTGGCGCGTGCCCAGGAAGCCGGTCAAAGAGAGGTTGCAGGAGGTAGCCGTCCTTCCGGAAGTCCTCGGGAATCACGAGTACCCTCAACCTGGGTGTCCCTCATCGGCTCCCGAGCTCTCGCTGAACAGGATCGCATCTTCCATCCATCCTGACGCATGGAGCCTGGCCAGCCCCTGTTTCTTTCGCAGTTCTCTCGCCTTCGGCAGCTCCGAGAGCCGCCGCACGACCGCGTCTTCCGTGTCCGGTCGCCGACAGACGACCGATGTGTCCTCGAAGGTCCGGGCCTGCACGATGGAGAGAAGCTCCGGAGAGTGTGTGGTCGTCACGACCTGGGCATTGCCCTTCTCGGTCTGACCTTCGATCAGGTCGAGCAACAGGCGCAGCCGAGCCGGATGAATGCCGTTGTCGATCTCCTCGAACACGTAGAGGCCCGACGAACTGCCTCCGAGCAGGGCGGCCAGCATGGCGAGAAACCGCAGTGTGCCGTCGGATGCGGCCCAGGCCGAGATCACTCGGCCATTGCGTTCCCTGAAGGCGAGCTGCAGGCGCCCCGTCGTGGCGTCCGATCGGAACTCGAACTTCTCCACGTCCATCGGACTCAGTTCCCGAGTCCAGCGGGCCAGCGACCCGGCGCGGTCCGCATCGGCGCAGATTTCCCTCAGTACCGTGGGAAGATTCTCGCCGCGGTCGCCCAGCACCGTCTGCCCGGGGAAGGAGGGCTCCCGCATGCGCCTGGGCGACAGGTCGAGAAACCGCATGCTGGCGAAGGCAGCGAGCATGCTCTCGGCGCTCTCCTTGTGGCGCCGCACGACCCGCCGGTGCTCCCGAATCTGGGAAAGCGCCGGCTGGTCCGGTCGTACTCCGATTCGATGGCCGTACTTCTTCTGCCTGCCGGTCTTCCCCATGCGGAGGAGAAGGTGCGACTCGTCGTGCTGCAGTCGGACGGGGTCGCTGCCGGGCGGATCGCTCGTGTAGACGATCGCCTGACCGTCCCTCCGCAGCTCTTCACCGACGACCTTGAACGCTCCCGCGTCGTCGCCATCGACGCCGATCGTGATCGAGTAGAGTAACGACGGCTGATCCGGCTGCTCGAGTTTCGCCTGGAAGGAACAGCGAGACTCACCGAACCGAACGACCTCGGCTCCTGCACCGCGTATCGCTTCCCACTCGACCTGACCTCCGGCACCGTACTTGCCGCCGATGATGTCCGCCAGCCGATAACCGCGCCAGACGCCGTGCAGGAAGCGGAGGGCATCCCGGATGTTGCTCTTGCCGCTTGCATTGGCCCCGACGAGCACCGTGAAGGGACCCATGCGAAGCGTCTCGTCGACGAAGTTCTTGAAGTTCACCAGGCGGAGAGAACTGAAGCGAGCCTTCGAGCCGAACCCCGTGGCAGACCGCGCCGGAGCGCAGCCGGCTTTCGTCTGACGGTGCGCCGCCCGTGACATCGTTGCTCTTCCTTTCCCTGCTTTTTCCTGCACGAGGCGACGGAAATGCCGGCGAAGTCCGGATCTTAGACGGTCGGCCCGGCGCTGCCCGAGGCCCCGCCGCGGCGCCCGCGGATGCGAACGCGAGGAGCGCCCGCCAGGACGCCGCCAGGACGTGCCGACCCACGTGTCGCAGCGGATCGCGGGCAGCGGCACAACGAGTTGTGACTCATGCGCGAACGCTGCTAAGTTGCCCGCGGCAAGGCCGCCGAAGCCCTGCCGACGTTGCCCATGCTCAAACTGGAACGCCTGGAGGTCAACGGCTTCAAGACCTTCGTGGAACCGGTGACGAGTCGCTTCGCGCCCGGAATCACGGCCATCGTCGGACCGAACGGCTGCGGCAAGAGCAATCTGGCCGAAGCCGTCACCTGGGTGCTGGGCGAGCAGAGCGCCAAGTCGCTGCGCGGCAGGTCGATGGACGAGGTCATCTTCAACGGCACCCACGGGCGGAAGCCTCTGGGGCTCGCCGAGGTCAAGCTCTCGTTCCGGACCGACGGCAGCATCGAGGAGGCCGAGGACGGCCGGATCACGATCGGGCGCCGAATCTTCCGCGGCGGCGAGGGTCAGTACCGGTTGAACGACCGCGTGGTCCGGCTCAAGGACATCCGCGACCTCCTGATGGACACCGGCCTGGGCATCCGCGCCTACTCCGTGATCGAGCAGGGGCGAATCGGGATGATCCTGTCCGGCAAACCCCAGGATCGCCGCAAGCTGATCGAAGAGGCTGCCGGCATCACGCGCTACAAGAACCGCAAGCGGCTCGCCACGCTCAAGCTCCAGGACGCGACCGCAGACCTGCTTCGTCTCGACGACATCATCCACGAGGTGGAGCGGCGGCTGCGTTCCCTGAAGCGACAGGCCAACGCCGCCCGGCGCTTCGGCGAACGCCGGAAGGCCTACCGGGAGCTGCTCGAGGCCGTGCTCGAGGAGCGCTGGGTCCTGGTCCATGCGGAACTGGACGACCTGGCCGCGAGCCTGAAGCAGGAAACGGATGGCGAGGCCGACCTGCTGGCCAGGCTCGCCCGCGCCAACGCGGAACTCGCCGCCTGCCGGCAGGTGATCGACTCCCGAACGCAGGATGCAGTGCGCTTTCACAAGCGCCAGGCGCAGCTGCTGGCCCTCATCGAAGGCCGCCAGGAACTGATCAGGGGCGCCCGCGCCACGCTCGCGGAGATCGCCGAACGGCTCGAATCCGGCGGTGCGAGCGCTGAACGGCGCCGGTGCGATCTCGAGGCGGCCCAAGAGCGGCTCGCCGGTCTGCTCGGCCGCCGCCAGGCGCTCGAATCCAGGCGCGAGAAGGCGCTGGCCGACGTGCAGGAGGATCGGCGCCGCATCCGCCGCGCCGACGCCGCGATCGCCGAAGCGCGCAAGCGGCAGCGGCGGCTGCTCGACCAGCTCGCCAGGTGCCGGGCGCGGCGGCGCGAGCTGCAGAGCCGCCTCGTCGCCGAGCGCATCGGCAGCGAGAAGGCGGTCGACCGCCGGGACCGGGCCGAGGCGATCCTCGACCGCAGCCGCGACGCCATCAAGGCCGCGGACGACGAGGCCGACGTCGTCCGCTCCAGGATCGAATCGCTGGACGTCGCGCTGGCCGGAGAAACCGCGGCCGAGCGGCGCGCGGCGGCAGACATACGAGTGAACCGGGATCGTCGAAAGCAGGCTCAGGCCGACCTCGAGACCCGGCGCGAGGAACTGGTCGAGGCGCAGAAGAGGGCGGCGGTGCTCGACGAACTGGGCCAGCGCGACGCCGAGCAGCGCAGCGAGATTCGCCAGGCCCTGCTCGAACTCGGTCTGGCGGCGCCGCGCTTCCTCGGCGATGAGGCGACCGTGCCCGAGGGCTGGGAGCACAGCCTGGACCTGTTCCTGGGGCCGCTGCGCAACGCCGTCATGACGCCCGGAGACGAAGACGCCCTGGCCATCGCCCGCTCCATCGCCGGTTCCGACTTGCAGGCCACCCTGCTGCGCTCCGGCAACGTCGCGAGGCCCCTGCCCGCGGTCGAGGATCCGGCGGTCATCAGTGATCTCGCGGCGGCGCTCGGACTCCCGGAGGAAACGCGCAGCGCCCTTCCCCCCGCCTGCCTGGTCGAGAGTCCGGAGGATGCCGAGCGTCTGGCGCCCGGAAATCCAGGCGTCGCCTTCCTGTGCCGGGAGCGCCTCTGGATCGAGGCCGGCCGGGTCACGGTACGCGGCGAACGGGCGGCGCTGGGCGCCCTCGGCCGCCAGCGCGAGATGGACGACCTCGGCCTGCGCATCGGCGAACTGGAGACACGGTGTTCGGCTCTCGGCAGCGAGATCGCGGCAGCCGACGAGCGTGTTCGGCAAGCCGCCGACGAACGCCAGCGCCTGGAGCGGGCTGCCGCGGAGCTTCGCCAGCAACTGGCGGTATCCAGGTCGCGCCTTCGGGACATCGGCGAACGACGCGCCGCTCTCCGCGGCGAGCACGACTCGGCGGAGTCGGAGCGTGACCAGATGCAGCGCCTCATCGAGGCGAGCGCCGCAAGCCGGCTGGAGATCGAGACGGAGGTCGCGGAAACCGGGATGCGGCTGGCAGCCCTGGAACAGGAAGCCGACGAGGCGAGCGCGGTCGTCGAGCAAGCCCGCGAGGAACGCGAAGAGCGCATCACCGCCGGTGCCGGGCGCCAGGGGCAGCTAGAACTGATCGAGGAACGCGCGGCCTCGAAACAACGCGAACGGGAGCGTGTCGAGGCCCGGATCGCCTCGCTGAGCGAGGCCGACGCGGCCTGGGCAGTCGAGACGGAACGGCTCCGCGGGCGGGTCGGCGAGCTCGAGGCGGCGGCAGCTTCCGCCCGGCGCGAGCTGGACGAGGCTCTCGCCGAACGCACGAACGCCGAGGACGAGGCCACCGGCGCCCAGCGCGCCCTGGAGGACGAGAGGGAGCGGGGTCGCACACTCGAGGCGCGAATCCGGAAACTCGAGGCGTGCCGTGACGAACTGCGCGGGGGGATCGAGGACCTGCGTGTTCGGCAGGCCGGTCTGCAGCAGGATGCGGAGCACCTGGGCAAGGAGTACCTCCAGGAGTTCGGCCGCGAGCCGGGCGACCTGGAAGAGCTGGCCGGGCGGGAGCCGCAGGGAACCGGGTCCAACGAGGAGGCGCCCGACCTGGAGGCGATGACCAGGGAGCTGGAACGGCGGTGGGCGCTGCTGCAGCGGATGGGGCCGGTCAACGTTCTCGCCGCCGACGAGTACGACGAACACCAGGAACGCCGCGAGTTCCTGAGCGGACAGCGAGCCGACGTCACCGAGTCGATCGAGAGTCTTCAGCGCACGATCCGCGACATCGACAGGACCTCGTCCGAGCGTTTCGTTGCCGCCTTCCGCGAGGTCAACGAGAACTTCGGGCGCGTCTTCACCGAGCTGTTCCGCGGCGGCGAAGCCGAGATGCGCCTGATGGACGAGGACGACCCGCTCGACTGCGGCATCGAGATCACCGCCCGGCCGCCCGGGAAGCGGGTGCAGAACATCATGCTGCTGTCGGGCGGCGAGAAGGCGCTGGCCGCGATCGCCCTGCTGTTCGCCCTGTTCCAGACCAAGCCCTCGCCGTTCTGCATCCTCGACGAGGTCGACGCGCCGCTCGACGATGCGAACATCCTGCGCTTCATCGACCTGCTGAAGCGCATGTCGGGCGACACCCAGTTCCTCGTGATCACGCACAACAAGCTGACGATGCAGGCGGCGAGCACGCTCTACGGCGTCACGATGGAGGAGCGGGGCGTCTCGAAGATCGTCGGCGTCGACGTCGACGAGATGCACCCGGAGCAGCAGCTGGCCACTGCCTGAGCAGTCTCCGACGCAGCTCGCACTCATGCGCCTGCTACGCTTGCGCCATGACCCTCCCAGCCCTGCCGCGTCTGCTCCTGCTGCCCGTGCTGCTTGCCCCGGCCGCCGGGCCCGCCGCCGCCGCCGACCGCGACGCGCCGACCTTCTACTCCGACGTGCTGCCGGTGATCCAGATGCACTGCCAGGACTGCCACCGGCCGGAGGGCGCCAACTACGGCGGCATGCGCGCGCCGATGGCGCTGACAGGCTACGCCGACGTGCGGCCCTGGGCGAAGTCCATCGCCCGCACCGTCGCCGCCCGCGAGATGCCGCCCTGGGACGCGCATCCCCGACATGACGGCACCTTCGCCAACGAGCGCGTCCTCAGCGAAGCCGAGATCGAAACGCTCGTGAACTGGGCCGCGACCGGCGCCGCCGCGGGCGATGCCGCCGACGCTCCCCCGCCGCGCGAGTTCCCGAGCACCGGCGGCTGGGTCGTGGGCGAACCGGATCTTGTCGTGACGATGCCCGAGCCCTACTTCGTGGAGGACGACGTGGAGGACCTCTACGCCGCCTTCTCCCACGTCCTGACCGAAGAGGACCTGCCGGAAGACCGCTGGGTGGTCGCCTTCCAGTGCAAGCCCGACAGCGACGTCATCCATCACTTCAACCTGCACCTTCTCGCCCCGGACGAGAACGGCGAACTGCCGGCGCCGCCCGAGTTCCCGAACCAGGATCAACTCGCCCCGTCGCCCGAGAACGCGGGCAGCTACATGGGCGGCGTCTCGTCTGGCAGCGACGCGAACCGCTACCCGGAGGGCTACGGCTTCCTGCTCAGGAAGGGCTCGCGGGTGACCTTCGACATCCACTACCACAAGGAAGCCGGCGCCGGCACCGGCGTGTGGGACCAGTCGTCGATCGGCTTCGTCTTCGCCGACAGACCTGTGACCCGTTCGCTCGGCTCGGGCCTCCGTCCGATCATGAACTTCACCTTCGCGATCCCGCCGGGCGACGGCAACTACCAGGTCGGCCCCTACTCCACTGTCGCCAGCCGCGACACCGAGATCATCGCCCTGATGCCGCACATGCACATGCGGGGCAAGGCGGCGCGCTTCGAGGCGTTCTACCCCGACGGCACGACGGAGGTGCTGCTCGAGGTGCCGAAGTTCGACTTCTCCTGGCAGACCGTCTACTACTACGACCAGCTGAAGCGCATTCCCAGGGGCACCCGGATCGAGTACACCGCCTGGTACGACAACTCGCCCGAGAAAGCGCGGCAGTACGGCTTCGACTCGGACCGCACCGTCCGCTTCGGACAGCCCTCGACGGACGAGATGATGATGGGCTTCATGATGAGCGCCGCGGCGCCGTCAGGCAGCGACCCGCATGCGACCGGCAACCGGTAGGGGGCGGCCCGCAGAGACCCGCAGGCGACCCGCAACTGCCGGTCTTCCGGGCCACGGGCGACAGACCTAGCCTCGCCGGCGGCACGAGATCCGGTGCGACGCCGCCAGGCACGCCCCGGCGATCACCAGACCCAGCAGCTCCCGGCTGCGCTCGATGTACATCCGGTCGGCCGACATCGGCGCCCAGAGATCGCTCGTCGGGCGGTTCAGCAGCCAGTCGGCAAAGCCCGGCAGGGCGAACGCCGCACCGGCCGCGGTCGCCACGGCCAGGCCCAGAAGCACGGCCGCGGGCAACGGTCGATAGGCGGCGACCGTACAGGCGCAGGCGATTGCCGCGTAGTAGCTCACCCAGAGGAGGGGATCCGGGTCGTCGAGCTGCAGGAGAGCGAAGACCAGCATCGCCAGGCCCAGAAGCAGGGGCACGAGTGCGGGACTCGAGCGAGCCGATCTCGAGCGAGACATCGAAGACCGCTTCGTCGCGAGCCCTGCTACCCGGTATACGCCTAGTACACGCCGACCGTCGTCGCCGACGCCAGCCTCGCGAACGGCCGGACACCGCTGACGCCGTCCCAGGGATAGTCGACGCAGGGCAGCTCCCGCTCGCCCTCGTCGCGCTCGAGGAAGCCGGGGACGAAGAACTCGCGAGTCAGAGTGGTCAGGCGCACCCGGCCGGTGGCGCCGTAGTCGACGACCTGGTCCTGGTCGTCGGGGTCGACGACCTCGAGCACGGCGCGGGGCTGCGGTGCGTAGTAGGCGATCGTGTAGCCCTCAGCGGCGGTTACCGGGCGCGAGGCCGCCAGTCCCATCAGGGTGTTGCCGTAGGTCGGCGTCATGTAGACGCCGTCGAGGAGTTCCTCGACCGCGAAGCGGGTCCACTGCGGCGTGAATTCCGTGCCGCCGGAGAAGATGCCCCTGATGCCCGTGTCGGCGAGAGTCTGGCCGCGGTCCTCGAGCGCGAGGCACAGGGACTCGAGCAGCTTGGGGGTCGAGAACATGGCCTGGATGTCGTGCCCGGCCGAGAGAATCGTCAGCGCCTGGTCGATCACGTGGTCCTTGTACGCCTCGAGGTGCTCCATCCAGCCTTTCCTGATCAGCTTGATCACCCACCTGGGATCGAGGTCCACGCAGAAGCAGATGCCGCCGCGGTACTGGCAGAGGTGCTCCACCGCCAGACGCAGGCGGCGCGGGCCCGAGGGGCCGAGCATCAGCCAGTTGCACCCCGGCGGAAAGTGCTCGTCCGGGAGGCTGGCGCTGAAGATCTCGTAGTCCGTGCGGAAGTCGTTCAGCGCCACCCGGCTCTTCGGTATCCCCGTCGTGCCGCCGGTCTCGAACACGTAGATCGGATCCTCCGCCATCGCCTTCGGCACCCAGCGCCGCACCGGCCCGCCGCGAAGCCACTCGTCCTCGAAAGGCGGGAACCTGCGCAGATCCTCGAAGCCGGCGACGTCGCTGCACGGGTCGAAGTCGAGCTTCGAGGCGAAATCCAGCCAGAAGGGGGTTCCCGTTTCCGGGCTGAAGTGCCACTCCATCATGGCACGGACGTGGGCGTCGAGCTGCTCCCTGGCCTGTGCCTGAGCCTCAGCGCTGGCGACTTCCATTCTCGGGCTCCAATCGGTCCATGCGGGCTGGACCGGCAGTTCGCGACGGTCCGTGGATGCGACGAGAGACTACAGCACTCGCCGCGGCGCCCCTCTCGCGCCTGTCAGGCCGCCTCCGCGGCGAGCTCGTCCATCAACCGACGAAGCGGCAGCGTCTCGACGCCGCCCGGCTGCGGGAAGGCCTCGGCACCGCCGTGGACGACGATCCTCCGTTCCGCCCGCAGGTCGTCGCAGGCGACATGGAAACCCCGGGAAGGCCGCACCCGGCTGGTCGAACGCTTGATCTCCACTGCCCAGCACCGGGTCGGGCCGAACTCCAGGACCAGGTCGACTTCGGCGCCGACCTGGGTCCGAAAGTGCAGCGGCTGGATCCAGGGCGGGAGGACGGAAAGCACGTTCTCGACGACGAACCCTTCCCAGCTCGGCCCCGCGACCGGGTGCGAGAGAACGTCCTCGAACGTCCGAAGACCCAGCAGGGCGTGAACGATGCCGCTGTCCCTCAGGTAGAGCCGCGGCGACCGCACAAGGCGCTTGCGGACGTTCCCGGACCACGGCTGCAGCCGGCGCAACAGCAGCAGGTCCTCCAGCAGGTCGATGTAGCGGTTCAGGGTTCGCACGTTGATGCCGAGGGATGCCGCAATCCGCGAGACCTTCGGCATCTGCCCCTGAAGATGAGCCAGCATGGTCCAGAGCCGGCGCAGGGTCGAGGCCGGCAACCGGGCGCCGAACGTCGGAATGTCGCGTTCAAGGTACGTGCGAACGAAGTCGAGTCGCCACGTGAAGCTGGCGGTGTCGTCGGCGGCGAGGAACGAGCCCGGGAAGCCTCCCCTGAGCCACAGGGAATCCGCGTCCGCCATGCCGACCTCGCCAGCGTCGACGGGACCGAGTTCGCGATAGGCCACGCGCCCGGCAAGCGACTCCGCGCTCTGTCGCAACAGGTCCGGCGATGACGATCCGAGCAGAAGGAAATGCCCCAGGCCGAGGCCCCGGCTGCGGTAACGGTCGATCAGACCGCGCAGGGTCAGGAAGAGACCGGGCAACCGCTGCACCTCGTCCAGAACGACCAGCCGATCTTCGTGAGCAGCGAGAACCGCCCCGGGATCGGCGAGAACCGGAACTGTCTCGGGATTCTCGAGATCAAAGTAGACGGTGTCGCGCTCCTCCGCGATCCTTAGCGCCAGCGTCGTCTTGCCAACCTGGCGCGGCCCCAGAAGCACCACGCCTGCCTGCTCGGCCAGCGCGGTCTGAATCGACTCCTGGAGCCTGCGCGGAACGTGCACCATCGCCGACATCGTTCCAAATCCGGCACATCATTGCAAATCCGGCATCATGCTACCGGATCTGCAAGGAACTTGTGATCGAGAACCTCGCTCGATTCGCTCACCGTCCGCCGTTCGGCAGCGCGAAGACCCAGAGCACGCCGCCCTGGGGCACGTACGTCTTCGTCCCGATCGCTCCGTCCAGGTGATCCGTGCCGCGCTGGGCGTCGACTCCCCAGCCCGACTGCACCGCGATGTACTGCACGCCGTCGACCTCGAAGGACGTGGGAACGCCGGTGACGCCGGAGTTCGTGCGCAGGCGCCACAGCAACTCGCCGGTCGCCGCGTCGAAGGCGCGAAAGTAGCGGTCGCTCGTGCCGCCGACGAACACCAGGCCGCCCGCCGTGGTCAGCACCGGCCCCCACAGCTTGCGTTCGAACTCGACTGTCCATACCTTCTCGCGCGTGTCGAGGTTCCACGCCTGCAGTTCGCCGTAGTGGTCGGCGCCCTGGCGCGACACGAAGCCGCCCTCCGTACCCATGAAGGTGCGCCCGGGGCGGTAGTCCTGCTCGACGCCTTCGAGATGGGAACAGGTGTTCTCGTTGGCCGGGATGTAGAGCAGCTTCGTTCCCGGATTCCACGCCGCCGGAGGCCAGTTCTTGCCTCCCGACCAGGACGGGCAGAACACCGCCCGCTCACCGGTGCCCGGAGTCTTCTCCGGGTCGTACTCGGGCCGGCCGGTGTCGGGATCGATCGACGTGAACACGTCCTGATGGACGAACTGCGTGGCGTCCAGGAAGTCGATCGAGTCCGCGCTCCGCTCCAGCACCCAGAGGTAGGCGTTGCGGCCCGGATGGACCAGGGCCTTGCGCGTCCTGCCGCCGCGCTCAACGTCGATCAGGAGAGGCGGATCGACCTCGTCCCAGTCCCAACTGTCGTTCCAGTGGTACTGGTGATGGGCCCGCAGCGCGCCGGTGTCCACATCGAGTGCCAGCACGGAGGTCGAGTACAGGTTGTCGCCCGGCCGCACGTCGCCGATCCAGGGGCCGCCGTTGCCGGTGCCCCAGTAGGTCAGCCGCAGGTCCGGATCGTAGGTCCCGGTGACCCAGACGGAGACTCCGCCCGTCTGCCACGCGTCGCCGGGCCAGGTCTCGTGGCCGGGTTCGCCCGGACCGGGGATCGTGTAGGTCTTCCACGCCTCTTCGCCGGTGTCCGCGTCGTAGGCGGCGATGAAGCCGCGAATCCCCCACTCGCCGCCGGAAACGCCGACGATCACCTTGCCCTCGACCGCCAGCGGCGCCAGCGTCATGTAGTAGCCGCGCGCGTAGTCCGCCACCGTCGTTTCCCAGGCCACCCTGCCGGTGCGGGCATCGAGACCGAACAGACGGGCATCCACCGTGGCGACGAACGTCCGGTCGCCCCACAGCGCCACGCCGCGGTTCGTCGGGTGCATCTGCTGGAGATCTTCGGGCAGTTCCGGCACGAAGCGCCACAGCAACTCGCCCGAACCCGCGTCGAGCGCCAGCACGCGGCTGCCCGGCGTGGTGATGAACAGCGTGCCGTCGTTGACGATCGGCGGCGACTGATGGCCCTCGTTGACGCTCGTCGAGAACGTCCAGGCGGGCGCCAGCGAGCCGACGTTCGAGGCGTCGATCCGGTCGAGCGGGCTGTAACCCCAGCCGTCGTAGGTGCGCCGGTACATGAGCCAGTTCTCCGGCTCCGGCGACAGCAGGCGTTCCTGGGTCACGGGGCGGTAGGCGCGTTCCTGGGCCGCCCCCGCCGCAACCGAGCCGCCAAGGACGAGACTCCCGGCCACCCATCCAACGACTGCGCGCCGATACGCCATGGCTGTCAGAACTCCTTCTGGAACCGGATCGCGGCGCTGAAGCCGCCGGCGGCGACGAGCACGCCGTCCTCCGAACGAAGCGGCAGCGACGGCAGCCGGCGGGGCGCCGGTCCGGACATCACCTCCGCCGCGTCCCTGGGGTCGAACTCCGAGTCGTGGCAGACACACACCAGGAACTCCGCTTCCTCCGACCAGCCCTCGATGTCGCAACCGGTGTGCGGGCAGACACCCGAGTAGGCGACGACGCCGTCGGCCGAAACCTCCCTCGTCCCGGGCGCCAGGGACTGCGGATCAAAGCGAAGCAGCAGGACCTGGTTCAGCCGCGAGCCGTCGCGGACCGCGCCGCTCGCCGGATCCATCGCATGGCAGATGACCTGTTCGCTCGCGAGCGGGACGTCGTCCACGCGGATCGTCTCGCCCTCGCGCGGCCCGAAGGCGAACACGAAGCGGTCCCCTTCCTGCGGCCGCGCCTTCCGCGGATCGTCCGCCCGGGCATGGAGCACGTTCAGACTGCGCAGGCCCAGACCGGCAGCGAGGGCCGACTTGAGAATCGTCCTGCGGTCCTCCATCGGCTCCGAGGCTACCAGCCCCGGTGCTACGATCTCGCCTCTTCGCAACCGTCCGAATCCACGCTCGGGCCACCGCTTCGGAACCGGCCAAAGGTACCCGGAATGATCGACATCCCCGCCATCCGTTGGGGCAAGCCCTACGAGTCGCTCGAGAAGGCGGCCATCGTCCACTTCGAGACCGGCCAGGAGCTGGCGACGCTCCACCAGACCAACCCCGGCCTGGTCCAGCGCGACATGCGCCGTGCCCAGCGCGCCCGCGACATCCTGCGCGAGATTCCGTCCAGCGAGCTGATCTCCATGGTGATCGAGGCCGCCGATCTCTACCTGAACGCGGACCTGCCTCTGGGCAACGGCACGCAGACACCGGAGGATTTCGTCCACTACCAGTCGGCAACGACCGGCCTGCCCGAGCACATGTGCCGGGCGAACATGGACAAGAACCACTTCGTGCTGACGAACATGGGGGACGTGCTGGAAGCCCTCACGCGCGGCCTCGATCTGGACATTCTCGGCCGCGGGCACGGCGTGGAGGAGCGCGGCGTGCCGGTCAGCTACCAGGCGCAGGCGCCGGTGATCGGCCTCGTGCTGCCGTCCAACTCGCCGGGCGTGCATACGCTGTGGATGCCGGTGATTCCGCTTCAGATCGGTCTCGTGTTCAAGCCGGGCCCCCAGGAACCCTGGACCCCCTACCGGATGACCGAGGCCTTCGCCCAGGCCGGCGTGCCCCGCGAGGCCATCTCGATCTACCCCGGCGAAGGCGACATCGGCGCCGCCGTTCTCGCCTCCTGCTCCCGGAGCATGATCTTCGGCGGCGCGGAAACCGTGGCCCGCTACCGGAACGACCCCCGGGTCCAGCCGCACGGCCCCGGCTTCAGCAAGATCCTGCTCGGCGACGACGTGGTCGACGACTGGGAGCGTTATCTCGACGTGATGGTCGACAGCGTGCTGGTCAACAGCGGCCGGAGCTGCATCTCCTGCTCCGGCGTCTGGGCCTCGCGCCACACGGAGGAGATCGCCCGGGCACTCGCCGAACGGCTGGCGCCGGTGCTGCCCAGGCCGGCCGACGACCCGGAATCACCGCTCGCGGCCTTCACCGTGCCGGGAATGGCGAAGGCGATCGACGGCATGATCGAGCGCCAGGTCTGCGTTCCCGGCGTCCGCGACCTGACGTCGGAGATCCGAGGCAACGGCCGGCTCGACGAACGCGAACGCTGCGACTATCTGCTGCCGACCGTCCTCCACTGTGCGGACGCCGAAGTGGAAGCCGCGAACGTCGAGTACATGTTCCCCTTCGTGTCCGTCGTCAAGTGCCCGCAGGCCAGGATGCTGGCGTCGATCGGCGACACCCTGGTGTGCAGCGCCATCACGAACGACGAGCAGTGGCGGCGCCAACTGATCGACGCCACCCACGTCGACCGTCTGAACCTCGGCCCGGTACCGACGATCCAGCTCAACTGGCTGCAGCCCCACGAGGGGAACATCATCGACTTCCTGTTCCGCGCGCGGGCGTTCCAGCAGGCGGACGTGGCGTAGCTCAGCCCGCCGCCGCGAGCCGCGACACGGCCGCTCGAGCGCCGCGTCGGCGGCGCGGCCGCTCCCCGGCCCTGCCGACCCTCGACTCGTCGTTCCAGGCCTTGACCCGTTGTGGCGACCACCGTGTCACTCTCGAACGGTGCCTCGTTCACGCTGCTCAGGCTGGACGTGCGGTCACGATCAAGCCGCCCAACAGGACGCCGACACCGACACAGGGCAGACAGCGACGGGCGCCACTCTCCCAGGAAAGTGGCGCCCTACTCGCCGCCGGCTGCCGAGATCATCAGTACCGAGCCCTGACGTTGCTCGGCGTGACGCGAGGAAGCGTTCGAGTTCGACGGCTGTCAGCATTCATCGGACTCCTGCACGCCGCCCGAGATGACGAACGACGATGTTCCAACCTGGTGCAACCCCTCCGCCGGATGCGAGCCATCTCCTTCTTGCAGAGACCCGGCCCGTACTGAACGTCGTACTCGATCTGCGAGTCACCCAAGTCTCGACGGATCCGTCAACTCGGCCCGCTGGGAGCCACCCGGTGAGAATTCGGTCACGGCAATCCGCCGCAGCCAGACAGTCTTCCCGACGGCCCCCACAATGGCCAGGACTTTCTCGTCCTGAAGACCCGGGCGCTCGGTGTCCACGTCACCGACGATGGACCTGATGCGGTCCAACTGGGTGTCCGGCCGCCCTGTGAACGTGAACGTCATGTCAGCTGTCTCTCAGCTCGCATATCTGCACGAGAATCACGTGTCCCCTGCTCTTGGAGAGCATCGCGTACAGGAGGTTGCCGAGGCCCAGCGTGTAGAAGGTGAGTAGAAACAGTGCTACGTGAACTCCTGCATCCCCGAAGCCGGCAAGGTGAAGTACTGCATGTCGAGAAGACCGAGCCAGTACGGTGTATCCCTGAGACGTGATGTTCTGCACATTCTCTTCCAGAGTCTTCTCGTCATAGACGTCCTGGATCAGATTGACCTTCATCAGTCCTCTCCGACTGCCATCTTGGCGAGAACGCGGCAACCGCTGTCACCGAGGTTGTTGTTCCGGCAGTTCGCCATGAGTTCACCGGTGGTCACGCCAATGTCGTAACACGCAACGGCCAACTCCGAGATCGCATGGCGCAGGGGCGCAGGGAAGTCCATCCTGTCGACCCGCCGTTTCACATGCTCACGGGCGACGTTCTCGGTCTGCGGATAGGCCGCCCGAAGAGCAAATGTCTGCCCAACAGCCGGAGCCGAGTCAGCAGCAGGATGAGCAGGCCGATGCCCACGATGCCGAGGATGCCGCAGGCCAAGGCCCACCAGCCTGTGTTCGAGCGATAGTCCGTGATGTTCATTCTTCTTCCTCCCTCTACCTACAGTTCGATCTCGAGCAGGACGTCGGCAGACTCGTCTCCGACGGAGACCGTGAACTCGTTCATGCCCTGGCGGAAGTGTCTGGAGAGTGCCTTGAAGTCGACCTGGCCGATGTCCTCCGCGACAGGAACGGTGATGCGCGGGATGCTCTCGCCGTTGACGGCCGTCACGTAGGCGCTCCCGCCTGCTTCCGGAACGTTGGTCAGCAGGACGGGAAGTGAGCGTATCTTCCTGGTCGTGTCGATGGCGTCGTACATGATCTCCACGGAGAACCGCGGTTCTTCCACTCGCAGTACGGGCGTACCTTCCGACGCTGGTTCAACTTCGATGTCGATCGGTATCGCCGTTTCCGCGTCGAAGATGACACCGCGTCCGAGGAACGCCTGCTTGCCCTTGATGAAGATGAGGGGCCAGGCGACCACCGCGGACAGCGCGGCGGCAAGAGCGATGCGGCCCTTGCCGGACCTGTCGTAGCCGCCGTAGAGGTTGACGCTGCTTCCGTCAACGGCGTTGACCGTGGTTGCCTCGACTTCGAGCTTGCCTCGAACGCCGGCTATCTTGGCCCGCTTCGCCTTGCTCACCCTCGACCGAACCACGGTCCCGGCCTCTATGACTACATGACCATCTACCAGCAGATCCTCCATGACCAGGGCGCGCACCCTGTCGCCTTGCCGGACGAAGGAGCTCAGTTTCCTCTTGGTAGAGATGTCCTGGTCGAGGACGCAGTAGATCGTGGTTCCTGCCGGGATTCGTACCGTGTCGGCGACGGCCGCGATCGGCAGAAGGGCGATCAGTACGACGGCAAGGAGGATGCGATGGAACTGAGACATGAGCGATGACTCCCGTGGTTGGAGCGCGACCCCGGAAAAACAGGCGTCGGATCGTCGCAGCAACCTGGTGCAGTCACTGCAACGGCGAGTCGCCACGGGGTCTGGATCGGAGGAAACCGGAATCGGAGGGAGGCGACCCCTCCCGCCGGGCTACCGGGGCAGACTAGCGACCCGCAGTCTCAGAACCTGAAACCTGGCCCCGAATGCTCCCGAATCTCCGTTGTTCGTACTGCGCAGCCGCCTCCACCAGGTGTTCGCGTACTGCATCCACGAGTTCGGCCGGTTCCAGAACCTCCACGTCCGGGCCATGGCGGAGAATCTCGCCCAGCAGCTCCCTGGGGTCGGAGTACGGCACGGTCAACTCGAAGCAACCGTCGGGCAGGTGCCTGGATTCCTGCCTGGAGTGCCAGCGCTCGTCTGCAACCCATCGGGCGCGTTCAGGCGTGAAGCGGAGCCGGGCCCGGTGCTTTTCCGGGCCGCTGAACAGACCGTAGCCGGGGCCGAAGGTCTCGATCAGCTCTTCTGTGGATACTTCGCGGCACGGAGAATCGAGGATCTCCGTCGCCGTCATCCGGTCCAGGGCGAACGTCCTGAGAGATTGCCCGTCCTCGTCCCAGCAATCGACGTACCACTGATCGCGATAGTAGACGAACCGCTGAGGCGAGGTCCTGCGCACCGTCGTGTCCCCGGTCGACCGCGCCTCGTAGGTGAACCTGAGCTGCCGACGTTCCGTGACGGCCGCCGCCGCGGTCTCGAATACTCGCGGGTCGATTTCCCGGGCATGCACCTGCAGAATCCGGAACCGGTTCGCCGGGAAGCGCCCGCCGCGCCGCCTGCCCCAGTCGAGCAGGGCCTGGATGCGCTCTCGAAGCGGGTCGATCAGATCATGAAGCAGGCCCGGCTGGACGTTGCGCACCAGCTCGTTCATCACCAGCAGCGCTTCCAGTTCGTCCTTGCGGAACCAGAGGCCAGGCAACTCGAACCGACCCGCCTCCGGGTCGTAGCGGTAGCCCTGTCCAGGGATGTTCTCTATCGGCGCACCGAGGTGATCGCGGAGCGTCTTGATGGTGCGGAAAAAGGTCGAGCGCGAACATTCGAGCTCGTCCATCAACTCGTTGGCCGATGCAGGATGTCGGCGGCGGTCGAATTCCCGATGCAGCTCGTATATGCGCTCCAACTGATTCAGGATTCGCTCTCCACGCTCAGTTGCTGCGTCACACGGTCCTCATCAAGATAGGAAACCCATGCAAGGTTAGCGACCCGCGGTCCCAGAACCTGACACCGGCCGCAGAAACCCCTTTCAACCTGGGGTGCCGCCGTTCACCGGATGCGGATGCAGGGCCAGCCACGACCCGGCCCAGTCGTACCCGACGGCAAGGCTTGGGACCTGGCGCCGCTGTGTCAGGAACGTGCCGCGGCTCCGAACCGAGTGGCCGTCAGCGGCTGATCAGCCTTTCTCGACGTCGGCGTCCCCGCGTCGGCGCGCAGCCAGACCCGGGAACCAGAGCCTGAACATCTCCTGGGGATCGGCGTACTTCAGGTTGGCAGTCATTCGATCGCGGAACCGCTCCAGCATCTCGGTCTGGATGCCCGCCATGTCGGGAAGGCCGAGGAAGGCCCGCGCTTCCTCGGGGGTGCAGTCGATGTCCAGCTTGATCTTCAAGGGTGCTCCTTTGCACGAGGTGTTTCCGGCCGGCGGTCCGGCCACAGACGGTTCCGGTTCCAGGGGAATGAGGCGTCCGCGTTCCGGGGGCGATCGCCGCAGCCGCCAGACCTGTCGCAGATCGACTCGTGGAACTCGTCGGCGCGCTTCTTGCGACCCTCATCGCAGCGACCTGCGTCTTCCTGATTCAGGCCATCCGAGGTCCACGGCGCGGGACCGCCCGGATCAGCGCGGCGGATGCGGACCGCATCCATGTCTGGCCTCAGCCCCCACTTCACCGGCAGATGGCGCCCCGGACGCCCGGGGGCGGCGCGACCCGCACCACCCGTGAACCGGACCGAGCGCCCGTTCGGACGCGCGGATCGGCGTTCGCTACGCTGCGTTCTGCGTCGCAAGCTCCTAGCATACGACCGGCTGGAGCCACGCCGTCCGGAGTCGAGGGGAGACCGAGCATGAACGAACGTCAGGAACGTGTACGCCCGGCCGCCCTCCTCATCGCCTGCCAGCTCGCCATCGCCGGCGGTCTGCACGCCCAATCCGCGGCAACGGTGATCCAGGGCGCCCGCGTGTTCACCGGGGACGACGTGCTGGGCAGCGCCACGGTCGTCCTTCGCGGCCGCACGATCGAGTCGGTGACGCCCGGCGACGACGTTCCGGCAGCCGCCGGCGCCGATGCGGAGATCGTCGACGGGACGGACATGACCCTGCTGCCGGGTCTGATCGACAGTCATACGCACAACTTCGGACCGGCGCTCGAGCAGGCCCTGAACTTCGGTGTCACGACGGTTCTCGACATGCTCACGGCCGAGGCCATGGCCGGGCAGTGGCGGCGGCAGCAGGCAGCCGGGCCAGTTCCGGAGCGGGCCGACGTCTTTGCCGGCGGCGGGGTCACCGTCTCGGGCGGGCACGGCACGCAGTTCGGTATCCCGCTGCCCACCCTGGACGACCCGGCACGGACCGAAGCCTTCATTGCCGACCGGGTGGCCGCGGGCGCCGACTTCATCAAGGTGATCTACGAAGCCGGATCGCAGGAGCGTCCGCTGCCGACGTTCGCGGTCTCGACCCTGCCGCGCATCGTGGCCGCCGCACACGACAACGACCGGCTCGCCGTCTTCCACATCAGCACGGCGAAGGCCGCCAAGGAGGTCATCGCCGCGGGCGCCGACGGCCTGGTCCACATGTACTTCAGGGACTCCGGCGGCCCCGAGTTCATCGAAGCGGCCCGCAAGGCGGAGATCTTCGTGGTCCCGACGCTCGCGGTGCTCGAAACGGTCACCGGAACCCCGGGCGGCCCGGACCTGGCCGCGGATCCGCTGATCGCCCCCTTTCTCATGCCCGAGCAGCGAGGCGGCCTCGGCCAGGACTTCGGCCGCGAGCCGGATCCCGAGTCGATGGCGGCCATCCTCGCCGATGTCGGCGCGCTTCACGCTGCGGGAGTGCCCATCCTGGCCGGCTCGGACGCGCCGAATCCCGGGACGACTCACGGCGCGAGCATTCACCGGGAACTCGAGCTGCTGGTCCGCGCCGGACTGACACCGACCGAGGCCCTGCACGCGGCAACCGCCGGGCCGACCGACACGTTCGGACTGGGCGACCGCGGCCGGATCGCCCCCGGCCTCAAGGCCGACCTCGTTCTGGTCCATGGCGACGCCACCGCCGACGTGCGCGCCACCCGCGACATCGCCGCGATCTGGAAGGACGGCGTGCGCTTCGAGCGGCGAACTGCCGAACCCGCGTCCGGCCGACAGCACCTCGAGCCCACTCTCCTGACCGACTTCGAAGACATGGACGACGGCACCCTGCCCCCCGGGTGGTCGCACTCGACCGACGCCTTCGCCGGCGGCAAGTCGACGGTCACGACCGCTACCGCGCCCGGAAACGGCGGCGGCAAGGCGCTGCGGATCGAGGGCGAGATCAGGGAGGGCGCCGCCTTCCCGTGGTCCGGCGTGACGGTCCTCCTCGGTTCCCGCTTCAACGACCCGGTGGACGCAAGCGGCATTGCCGCCCTCGCCTTCGACGCCCGCGGCCAGGGCGCGAACTTCCAGGCGATGGCGTTCGCCGAGAGCCTGGGCATGAGGCCGGCGGCTGCGTCCTTCGACGCCGGAGAGGATTGGAGACGGATCGAGATCCCGCTGTCCGCGTTCGGCGGTCTCGACCCTTCGGGCGCGTGGGCGTTCTTCATCGGCGGCCCGCCCGACCTCGGCGCCTTCTCGCTCGAGATCGACAACGTCGAGCTGGTCGGCCACGCCGAGCCGGCCGAGTGAGCCGGTCGAGTAGCTAAGATCGCCGAATGCCCGACGGACCCGCGCCTGACACCCGACCCCAGGGTCCGCTCGCCGGCATTCGGGTGCTCGACTTCACGAGCTTCATCGCCGGTTCCTACGGCGCCATGCTGCTCGGCGACCTGGGCGCCGATGTCCTGAAGATCGAATCGCCCGGCGGCGACAACGCCCGGCGCTGGGGGCCCTTCATCGAGGGCGAGAGCCGGATGTTCCAGGCCTGGAACCGGAACAAGCGCGGCATCGCCGTCAACCTGAAGACGCGCCAGGGACAGCAGGTCGTCCACGACCTGGCGCGGGATGCCGACGTGGCGATGGAGAACTTCCGCCCCGGCGTGGCGTCCAGGCTGGGCATCGACCACGACGCCCTCAGCCGGCACAACCCGGCGATCGTCTACGCCTCGTCGAGCGCCTTCGGCGGCAGCGGACCGTACGCGCAGCGCCCGGGGTACGACCCGGTGCTGCAGTCGATGGCCGGCGCCGCGCACCTGCAGCAGCAGATGAACGGCGTCGCCGCCATCTGCCCGGTGGCGGTCTCGGACTACATGGCCGCTGTACTGCTGGTCGGCTCGATCAACGCCGCGCTTCTTCACCGCGAACGCACCGGCGAGGGCCAGTACATCGAGACGTCGTTGCTGCAGGCGATGATGAGCGCGCAAGCCCACTCCTACCTGCTGCCGCTCGACGCGGAGATCACCGGTCCGCCGGGCATCTTCCCCTACCGCATGTTCGCCGCGGCCGACGGGCCCATCTTCATCGCCGCGGGGACGGACAAGTTCTGGAGGCTGTTCTGCGAGGCGATCGGCCGCGACGATCTGGCCGGCGATCCGCGCTACGCCACGAACCCCCAGCGCGTCACCCGGGCCAGAGAGCTCAGCGCGGAGATCGACCCGATCGTGGCCGCGCGGCCCGCACTCGACCTGGAGGCTTCCCTGGTCGCGGTTGGCGTTCCCTGCGCCGCGGTTCGCTCGGCGACCGAGTTCTTCGACGATCCCCAGGTCGAAGCGATGGCGATGAGCCAAGTCGTCCACCACTCCAGGATCGGCGGCCTGCGCATGGCGGGCGTGCCGTGGCAGTTCTCCCGCTCGCCGGCGTCGATCAGGCGACCGGCCCCGGCACTCGGCGAACACACGGACGAGGTGCTCGCCGAACTGGGCTACGGCACCGAGCGGATCGAGGCGCTGCGGACCTCGGGCGCGGTCCGCGGACCCGGGGACGACGCCAGCCGCAGTTCGTAGTCTGCGGCCGGCCGCTCCCGCCATGACGTGACAGCGCCATCACACCACCGGGGCCGGGGTTCCGGTACGTCGGATTCGCCGCCACGAGCAGCTGCGCGGGTCGTCCTGGTCGGCGCCGGGCACACCCACATCCAGGTGCTGCGGCACTGGATCATGCGGCCGGACCCCGCAGTCGATGCCACTCTCGTGGTCGACACGCCGATCGCCGTGTATTCCGGGATGGCGCCCGGCCTGGTAGCCGGCCAGTACGAACGACACGAGCTGGAGATCGACGCCGTGCCGCTGGCGCGAAGGGCCGGAGTCCGCGTGGTGATGTCTCCGTGCATCGGGGTCGAGGCAGCGGCGCGCCGGCTCCTGATCGACGGCCGCGAACCTCTGCCGTTCGATCTGGCCTCCTTCGACGTGGGCTCGACCGTGGCGGCCCTCGACTTGCCCGGGGTGCGCGAACATGCTGTTGCCACGCGGCCCATCAACCGTCTCGCCGCGACAGTGGATGGGCATCTGGATGCCCTGGATGCCCTCGCGAACACCGAGCCGCGGATCGTTGTCGTCGGCAGCGGCGCCGGCGGGATCGAGCTTGCCTTCTGCATCCACGCACGGCTGCGGGGCCGGGGTCTCGAACCCAGGACGACAATCGTCGAGGCGGGAAGCGGCATCCTGCCCGGCTACCACCGCTCCCTGGCCCGCCGGATCGCAGCCGCAGCCCGCGCTCGCGGCATCGAGACGATGGTCGGCGCCAGGGTCGAGGCGGTCGAGGCGGATGCGGTCCGAGTCGACGGCATCGGCCGGCTCGACGCCGACCTCACGTTCTGGGTCACGGGCGCCGCCGCGCTGCCGCTCTTCCGCAACTCGGACCTGGCCCTGGACGACGGCGGCTTCCTGCGTACGCGATCCACCCTGCAGGTCGACGGACACGACGACATCTTCGCGGTCGGCGACTGCGCGACCCTGGTCGACCACCCGCGGCGCGCCCGCGCCGGCGTCTACGCGGTGCGCATGGGGCCGTACCTCATCGACAACCTGGAACGGCGGCTCAGCGGCCGGCCGCTGCGGCGCTACACGCCGCAGGGCGACTTCCTTTCGCTGCTAAATCTCGGCGACGGCACCGCCGTGGGAGCCAAGTGGGGGCGCGCCTTCGAGGGCAGGTGGGTCATGCGCCTGAAGGATCGGATCGACCGGCGGTTCATGGAGCGCTTCCAGGCGCTGGGTCCGGACGGCGCGCCTCGACCCTGGCTGGCCGACATGACTTCCGAGGAAGGCAGCGAAGACGACGACGGCGCGAGTCCGACGGGCCGCGCGGGCGGAACCCGGGCGGCCATGTTCTGCGGCGGCTGCGCCGCGAAGGTCGGCCCCGACAGCCTCGGCCGGGCGCTGGCACGGGCAGGCCTGGATGCCAGGGCCGGCCAGAACGCCGATGTCATCCTGCATACGGCGACGCCCGACGACGCCGTGGCGTACCGGACACCGGCGGGCGACCGGGTTGTCGCTTCTCTGGATGCGTTTCCCGCCTTCACCGACGATCCATGGCTCGTCGGTCGGGTGGCCGCGCTCAACGCCTGCTCCGACCTCCACGCCACGGGTGTTCTGCCGCGGATCGCGCAGGCCCTGGTCACTCTGCCCCAGACGGTGGACGGCGAGGCGGCCGAGGAGATGTTGTTCCAGGTCCTCTCCGGCGCACGCGCGGCCCTGGATGCCGAAGACGTGCTTCTGCTGGGGGGCCACACGAACACCGGGCCCGAACTGGTCGTCGGCTTCCACGTCGAAGGAGTCGCGGGAAACGGCCGCGGCCTGCTGCTCAAGGGGGCGGTACGGCCCGGCGACGAGCTGGTGCTGACCAAGCCGCTCGGCTGCGGCGTCGTGCTCGCCGCCGACCGGATGGGGCTGTGCCCGGGCCGCTCCATCCGGTCCGCTCTCTTCTCGATGCAGACCAGCAACCGCGGCGCGCTCGAGGCGGCGCGGCGCGCCGGAACGCACGCGGCAACCGACGTCAGCGGCTTCGGTCTCGCCGGCCATCTGGGCGAGATGGCCCAGGCCAGCGGTGTCGACATCGAGGTCGACGTCAACGCTCTCCCTGCCCTGCCCGGCGCCCTGGAGCTCCTGGAACGCGGCGAGCGGAGCACGAGCCACCACCAGAACACCCGCCTGCCGCTCCCCGTGAAGCGTGAGGCGCCGCCGGGGCCGCGGCTGGAACTGGCCTTCGACCCCCAGACCGCAGGCGGCCTGGTGCTGGCGGTCACGCCGGACCGAAGCGGAAGCCTGGTCGACGACCTGCGAGCCCAGGGCCTCGATGCGGCGCGCGTGGTCGCGCACGCCCGTCCGCCCGGTTCCAGGCGCCCGCGGCTGATCCTCCGCTGACGCCAACGCCTGCCCGTACCGGGGTGCGGGAGGTACCCGGGGCCGCCGACAAGCGGCCACAAGACACGCGGACGTCAACCCGCCGCGATCACGGGACGTGACGGCCGGCCCCTGGCCTCCAGGCTCGCGATCCGACGACCGGCCTTGGCGGAGCGGTCGAGCCGGCGGTGGACCTCCCGCTCAACATCGAACAGCAACCTGTCCCGCTCCACGCCCACATCGTCGAACTCGCGCTGAAGCCGATGGAACACCGGCGGCAACCTCTGCATGACCAGGTCGATCCGGCGATGCAGCCGCTCGAGCAGGGCAGCGCCCTCGCCGCCCTCACCATCCGCGGCGGCCTCGCCGTTCTTGCGGTAGAGGCTCGCAAAGCGGTCCTCGAGATAGATGTGGTTGAAGCCCAGGTGCCGGGCCTCGTCGTCCAGGATGCCGTCGGCGATGTCGCTCAGCACCGGGTCCAGGTCGAGGCGGCGGAACTCCTCCATGATCTTCGTCGCCATCACCTCGCTCACCAGCACGCCGGAGAGCCACTCGGCCGGTTCGCGGGAGACGATCGCGCTCTGGAACAGGTAGCCCTCGGGGAGCCTGCGGATCGACATCGGTTCCCGGTCGATGCGGCGGAACATGCGCGCGAAGAGCTCGGTGTGCCGGGCCTCGTCGACCGCCCACGTGGTCAGGTAGAACTGACTCTCCACCTCCGAGCGGCTGCCGAGCACCGGGATCAGACCGCTCACGGAATAGAGCGCCGACTGCTCGCCCATCAGAACCGGAGTCATGACCCTGGCGAGCTGGTCCTTCATGCCGTTCCTGCCGAGCCCCAGGGGCCTCGACCAGTCGAGATCCTCCGCCGACCACTGCGAGCGCAGCGCCGTGTGCCAGAGACCCATCTGGCGTTCCTTCGAGAGGTCGGGCAGAACCTTGTAGATCTTCATCTGCTGGCCGTCCATCCGGAATCCGGGACCCGCACGCGGCGGAAGAGAGTAGCAGTCCTGCCGAGCTCGACGCAGGAACGCAAATCGGGCGTAAGTGGTGCTACGCTTCATCCCGTGACTGCTGCCGCAGCAACGCCGCCCGGGAATCCGCTTTCCGGCTCTGCACGGCCTGCCAGTGCTCCGGCCGGGGCGCTCAGGGGCCGCGGCGCCGCTGCCAACCCGCGCAACCGTTTCGAGCGCATCGACATCGACTTCGAGCCGGGAGAAAGCAGCGCGGAGCGAGGCGACGTGCCGAAGACCGAGCTCTTCCGCGACGACTCGAAGTCGGCCCTGTCACGAAACGACTCACCGGACCTGGGGTTCCGATACAGCCTGAATCCCTACCGCGGCTGCGAGCACGGCTGCATCTACTGCTATGCGCGGCCGACGCACGAGTACCTCGGTTTCTCCGCCGGACTCGACTTCGAGAGCAGGATCCTGGTCAAGGAACGAGCCCCCGAACTGCTGCGCCGGACGCTGGAAAGCCCCCGGTGGAAGCCGCAGGTCATCATGCTCTCGGGCGTCACCGACCCCTACCAGCCGATCGAGCGGCGGCTTCGGATCACCCGCCGTTGCCTGGAGGTGCTGGCCGAGTTCCGCAACCCGGTCGCGATCGTGACCAAGAACCACCTGGTGACCCGCGAGCTCGACCTGCTCCTGGAGCTCGACCGGTTTCGTGCCTGCGGCGTCTACCTGTCGATCACGTCGGTATCGCCGTCGCTCTCGGCTCGCATGGAACCCAGGGCTTCGAGCCCGGCGCGAAGGCTGGCGGCGCTGCGCGAACTGAGCGAGGCGGGCATCCCCTGCGGCGTGATGGCCGCGCCCATCATCCCCGGCCTCAACGACGACCAGATTCCGGCCATTCTGGATGCGGCCGCCGAAGCCGGCGCCCGGCGCGCCGGCTACATCCTGCTTCGCCTGCCGCACGGTCTGCGGCAGCTGTTCACCAGCTGGCTCGGCACGCACTTCCCGGACCGCCGGGATCGGGTGCTGAACCGGCTGCGAGAAGCCCGCGACGGCGACCTCAACGACCCCCGCTTCCATCACCGGATGAAGGGCGGCGGAGAGTACGCCGAACAGATCGGCCGCCTGTTCGAGATCGCTCGCCGCCGCGTCGGGCTCGAAGGCGGCCGGACCGGTCGAGCAAGAGGCCCTTCGGCAGCCTCGTTCCGGCGCCGGACTGCCCAACGGACCCTGTTCGATGACGCGCCCACGGCAACGCAGGCGTGACGCCGCAATCGCCCTCTGCCCTCTCGGGCTCCTGGCGGCCCGTGCCGGAAGTCGCGCTGCATTCGCGGCAAGGACCTCTGCCACGGGCCTTGGGCCTGAAACCGCTCGCTGCTACAATGCGCCTCCGCTCGACGGCGGCAACGGGCCCCGGGAACGGCTGAAGCGAGAGAGCTGCCGATCGGACCCGACCCCTGGCAGGCGCCATCGGCTCTGCTGCAACCAGGCCCACCGATCGGCAAGACAAACAGGACATCGGAGACAAGCAGGTGAAGTTCAACGGGCCCAAGGTCAAGCTCTCGCGCAAGCTGGGGGTCGCGCTCACGTCCAAGGCGGCGCGCTACATGGAGAGGAAGAACCACCCGCCAGGCATGCACGGCCTGAAGCGTCGGCGGCGCCGGAGCAACTACGGAAGGCAGCTGCTCGAGAAGCAGCGGCTGCGCTTCCAGTACAACGTCAGCGAGCGCCAGCTCCGCAACTACTACAAGCGCGCGACCCGCATGAAGGGCGTGACCGGCGACAACCTGGTCGGGCTGCTGGAAACGCGGCTCGACGCCATCGTCCATCGCGCCTTCGCGCCAAGCGTGTTCGCCGCCCGCCAGTTCGTCGGCCACGGCCACATCCTGGTCAACGGGCGCCGCGTGAACATCCCGTCCTTCCGGGTCAAGGAGGGCGATGTGGTGGAGGTAAGAGAGAAGAGCCGGAAGCTGCGCTGCTTCAACGAGCCGCGCGGCGTCACCGTGCCCACCTACGTCGAGACGGACGCGACGGGCTACCAGGCGACGCTTCGCAACACGCCCGTTCGGGACGAAGTGCCGATCGTGTGCGAAATTCCCCTGGTCATCGAGTACTACTCCCGCTAGAAGCCGATCGGAGAACAGGACATGTCGCGCATCGTCCTCGACACCCGGAGCATCTCGACCCGGCACATCCGGACTCGGCTCATCTCGCTTCCGGCGGCCCTGACTGCGGTCGCCGCTTTCCTGGCCGGCGTCGCCGGCGCCGTGCCGGCGGCCGCCGCGGACTTCAGCATCAGCGGCACGGTCACCTACGAAGGCGAGCCGCTCAGGCGCTACCCGCTGCGCATGGACGCCGACCCGAACTGCGCCGCGATCCACGAAGGCAAACGGGTTCTCTCGCGGGACAGCCTGATCGGCGAGGGCGGCGCCGTCGAGAACGTCTTCGTCTACCTGAAGGAGGCCCCCGAGGGAAGCGCCGGCGACGCGCCGTCGGAGGCGGTGCGGCTCGAGCAGCGAGGCTGCCTGTACACCCCCCGGATTCTGGGCGCCCGCGTCCAGCAGGACATCGAGATCGTCAACGACGATCCCACTCTTCACAACGTCCGGGCGCTCGCGAAGGCCAACCGGCCGTTCAACATCGGCCAGCCGGCGCGGGGGACGAGAACCAAGTCGTTCAGGGCGCCCGAAAAGCCGATCAAGGTCAAGTGCGACGTTCATCCGTGGATGGCCGCCTACGTGTTCGTCATGGAGCATTCCTTCCACTCCACCACGGGGAGCGACGGCGCGTACCGCATCGACGGCCTGCCCGCAGGCGCCCACGAACTCGTGTTCTGGCATGAGAAGCTGGGCGAGAGGGTGGTCGAAGTCGAGGTCAGCGGCAACGTCGAGGGTCTGGACCTGACCTTCGAGGGCGGCGAGTAGGCGCACGGTCGGATGGCCCGGCGTCCCCTGGGCATCGGTTTCGTCGGCAGCGGCTTCATTACCCGCTTTCACATCCGTTCCTGGACCGCGGTCCGCGGCGCCGACATCCGGGGCGTCTGGAGCCCCAACCGCGCCAGCGCGGAGTCCGCGGCAGCCCTGGCGAACGACCTGGACGTCGGCAAGGCCCAGGCCTGCGAGTCCATCGCCGCGATGGTCGAGGACGACGGAATAGACGCGATCTGGATCTGCGGCCGCAACGATCATCGCGTCGCGAACATGGAGGAGATCGCCGCCGCGGTGAGCAGCGGCCGCGGCCGTCTCGTGGGCGTCGCCTGCGAGAAGCCGCTCGCGCGCAACGCCGGCGAAGCACGGCGCATGGTCGAACTCGCGCGCGAGATCGACGTCCTGGACGGCTACCTGGAAAACCAGGTCTTCAGCCCCGCCGTCGTGCGCGGCCGCGAACTCGCCTGGGAGCGCGGGGCCCGCGCCGCCGGCCGCCCCTACCTGGCCCGCGCCGCCGAGGAGCACTCCGGCCCCCACAACGCCTGGTTCTGGCGCGGCGACCTGCAGGGCGGCGGGGTACTGAACGACATGATGTGCCACTCGGTCGAGGCGGCGCGCTTCCTGCTCACCGATCCGGACAAGCCGCGCAGCAGCCTGACGCCCAGACGGATCCACGCGCAGATCCACTGCCTGAAGTGGCAGCGGCCCGAATACGCCGAGCGCCTGCGCAGGCAGTACGGCGACACGGTCGACTACGAGCGCCGACCGGCGGAAGACTTCGCGCGCGCCATGGTCGAATACGAGGACGACGCCGGCATGCCCCTGGTGGTCGAAGCGACGACCTCCTGGAGCTACGTCGGCGCCGGCCTTCGGCTATCCATGGAACTGCTCGGCCCCGAGTACTCCATGCGTGCCAACAGCCTCGACACGGACCTCGAGCTCTTCTTCAGCCGCGATCTGGAGCAGCGCTCCGGCGAGGACCTGGTCGAGAAGCAGAACGCCGAGACGGGACTGATGCCGGTTCTCCCCAACGAGCCCGCGGCGTACGGCTACGACGCGGAGAACCGGCACATGGTCGATAGCTTCCGCCGCGGCGAACGACCCCGGGAGACCTTCGAGGACGGTCTGGAGGTCACCCGCCTGCTGATGGCCGCCTACATGAGCGCCGAGAACGACCGGGCCGTCGACTACCCACCCGAGGGCCTCGACGAGTTCGTGCCGGCAGTCGCCCGCGGCAAATGGAATCCGGCTCGTTCCACGTCGTAGTTCATGCGCGACGACGCGGTAAACGCATCCTCCAGCAACCGGTCCCGCTCGACGTGCACTTCGCCATCTACCGTGGCCATGAGCGCGACGTCCACGAAGTCGAGCTGGTACTTCCGCTTGACGGCACGGATCACCTTGGCACGATCATTGGCCCGCCGATGCCACTCCTCCTGGTATCGCCAGCGCGCACTTTGCGCCAACAGCTGACCGACGCAGAGCCGTGGACGCGCTCCTGTGGGCCACGTCCGCTCCCCCGGTTGCACCATCCGAAGCGTGAACCCGGCGCAGGTCATCACGGTATACACGGAGGCTCCAGGAGCCGGAGTGAACATCATGGCACGCAAGGCCGAGCCTACAGTAGACAGCGGCCAGACCGCCACGACCGCCTGCAGAGCACTGTGGTACACAGAGCGCACGGAGGGCAGAGAGAACACAACAACCCCGAACGAAGGTGCGGTGCAAGCAAGGCTGGCAAAGAAGGAGGCGAAACCCATCACGGGCGAGGGCGCACGCGACAGCCGAAATAAGTGAACGGATCCAATCCCTCATCAAGCAGATCATCCACCGAGACAAGCATATCGGACGGCAACGTCTGAGTGGAACGGACAGGCGGTGAGCACAGCCAGCCTGCCATCCTCGAGGAAAGGATGGCGGAACCCGGTCGGAATGACCATGTTCTGACCGCACGCCCGGCAAGCCGCCACAACACGGTCAGGGCTCGGACATGGCAGAGAAATCCGTTCCATGAGATCAGAGCCGCAGAATAGACACCGCAGCGACGGGGGCCGCGAGACTGGAACCCCCCAAACGACATCCTCGAACGTTTCGAGACAAGCCGATAGCTCATACTCGTGGACATCGATGTTCCTGAGCATCACAGGCCAAGTGTCGTGGTCAAAGAAACAAGCCGAGGGTTCGAGATCGCCGAGCCGAAACAACTCGGCAGCGACGAGGTACGACCGCGAGACTCTCTCCCGCAGAGTGACTTCTTCGAGCGGGGGGCACAGATGCTCAACATCGTTACGAGCATCCCGAAGCTCGCCGAAAGCCCCTACTGCTGCGCCCGAGAGAGACAGTTTGAACAACTTGAACCGGCACTGAATGTCGTGCCAACCAATCGTGTTCTTCCGGACCGGCTGGCACATGACAGCGCCATTGTCGTCCAACTCGGGCGCGTAGCTCGTCGCGAGTATGTCGTACATGTGGGGGCCCTCTTTCTGAGCCCGAGTGACCAAGAGCCACTTTGCCAACAGCAGTAATCCAGCGTGAAAGTTGCGCACCGCGGAGAGTTCTCTAGGGCCTGTTCACGCTAACAGGCAGCATCATGTATCCTCTGCTGCGTCGTCGTCATGGACTTGGAGAACGGAGGAGAATCGAGGACATGGAGCTCACGGAGGCCCAGTACGAGCGGATTGCGCCGCTGCTTCCGAAGCAGCGAGGGAACGTGAAACTGTCGAATCTGCAGGTGCTCAACGGGATCCTCCATGTGGCCGAGCATGGCTGCAAGTGGAGAGGACTGCCGAAACGCTTCGGCAACTGGCACACGGTCTACATGCGGATGAGCCGCTGGTCGAAGAACGGCGTGCTGGACCGCGTGTTCGAGCACCTGCAACGGGAGAAGATCGTACGCATCAAGGTGGAAGCGATGAGTCTTGACAGCACCATCGTGAAGGTACATCCGGATGGCACGGGCGCGGAAAAAAAACGGCCCGCAAGCCGTCGGCAGGTCTCGCGGCGGCTGGACGACAAAGCTTCATCTGGTTGCCGCGGATGCCCGCACGGCCGTTGCGTTCTCGCTTTCCCCCGGCCAGGCGCACGACGCGCCCCAGGGCCGAAAGCTCCTGAAGAGCATGGCCGAGCGGCCGTCCGGCAACCCGGCCCTGGTGATGGACCGCGCATACGAGGACGACCGGACCCGCCAGCTGGCCCTGGACCTGGGCTTCATGCCGGTGGTGCCGCCGAAGAGCAACCGTCTCGACCCCTGGAAGTACGACCGGGAGATGTACAAGCGGCGCAACGAGGTCGAGCGACTGTTCCGCCGCCTGAAGGGATTTCGTCGTGTCTTCTCGCGATTCGAGAAACTCGACGTGATGTTCCTCGGATTCATCGTCTTCGTGCTCATCGTCGATGCACTTCGATAGTGTGAACAGGCCCTAGACGGATCTGCAGCTTCAGAATCCTGTACGCCCATCTCAATAGAACAAAGGGCGTTGTAGAACAGAGCAAGGACTGACGGACCCCTCTCCGATCTGTCAAGAGACATCAGGAACTGGCCTCCTAGCGACGTTGATTCCCCGGCACCAGTACCGTTGTTTAGTTGTCCAAGGTTGTTCTTGAAAATAGTGTTCTGGGGGGCACAGGAGCCTCCGCGTGGTACAAACGGCGCGTTCCCAAGTAGTTATCCACGACGGAACCCCTTGCGTGACACCTAACAAGATATCACAGACTGTCCTCTCTTGATCTTGTCGGTCTTGTCCCATGAGAGATGGAAGTCTGAGCGGATGCCGGGTCATCGGAGGATGATCCCTGCAACTTGACATCGAACGGCTACGGACCCGGGACCCAAGACCAGGTCCGCGTTGTCATGGCCGGAAGCACGTACCATCGCCCGAGCGGGGTCGTTCACGGTATTGCCCGCCCTCTTCCGCCGTTCCCGTCCCGTTTCAGGCTCGTGTATCGACAGGCGTACCGAAGATAGTCTCCCAACTCCTGCAGGTCCATTTCATGCTTGACGTAGTCGCTTCTGGGCACTGCGATTGTCAATCGCTCGCAGAACTTCCTCTCCGAACAGGCGGCAATGAAAGAGCCAACGATCTCCCGGATCATTTCTTCTCGTTCGGTTTGAATTCGAGCCCGACCCGTTCCCAACACAGGTATGGCAAGGGGCGCCATACCACCACGTTCGCCGATGTAGTGCCATAACTTGCCGAGACTCTCAACGACTCCTTCCAGCGACCCAGATGCCACACCATGTTCGTTTATGTCGGAAATTGCAACCATGTATGTCCTTCGCCCTCGAGGTTGTATCATGGCGACTGTGCCGATGCCGTATCTCTTCGTCTTCCCTTGCCTGTCGCCACTGATCATCTCGAACTCCTCATCTTTCAAAGCCGCGTCGAGATCGAGATCAAGATAAGTTTCGTTGTCATAATACAACTTTGTGAACTGTCCTTGCAGACTTTCCCGGGAGATAAGACCGCCGGACATGCTCGTGTCGAAAGTTGAGTTCGTACTGATAATCAGAGACCCCTCAATCGTGAGAATATCCGCAATCCTGATTTCTATCCAAACGTCTCGGTCCTTCAACTTGTGCCTCACTACCGGAACCGGACGGCACTCCCACATCGCCCGGAGAAGCGGCACCGCCAACATGATCCACCGAGGAAACAACTCGATCACCTGCGGCAAAACGAAGGCACTGACCTCCACCAAAACCCACAATACACCAAGCGTCTCGAAAAAGGAACGTGCGAGGCCTCGCCAGTTGCGTCGCCAATACATCCAAGAACCATAGCGCGTGAGGGATAGTGCTTCCATCACAATCCGAGACTGGCATAGACATTCGACGGGTAATAGTGCGCACCGCCCCGGTGCTGGTGCCGGCACAAAACATCGAAAGCCGGCCAGTGCTCTAGCGCAAACTGCACAATGGCAGCGTTGAAGCTGACGTGCACGGCCAGTGTATCTCGTATCACCGGAGGACATCTCAACGGATCCTGTTGGCGGAGTCCGTTCAGGTTCACGCCTACTATCGGCAGCTCCAGATCAAGGGCCTGTTCCATTTCCCATCGCACGAATCTATACAGGTATCTCGTCCGTTCTCCTATCAGAACGACCAGAATTTTGCTGTTGTTCAGTCGCTCTCGAAGCTGGCTCCTGATCGATTCCGTCAAACTCGTGTCTCTCGCGGTATTCAAGTCATGGGCGTCGAAGAAGTTGAACGATACGCCATCATTCTGTTTCCATGCCCTCATCAGGTAGTAGTAGTGGATGTCGTTGTCTCCGTCAAAGCAAACGTACGTCTTGTTTCTGTATGGCATGATGCCGTGCCCCTCGTCAATATCGGAATGGCGTGCTTTTTCCGGAAATACAAAGCCGTCGCGTCGTTGCCGTCGACTGTTGCCGATCCGCTCGTAGAGCGGAGAATCAAGACGCTGCACCTCAGACGAACGGCAGATTGAGGTTGTCCCGATGCCGCGGTCGGGTCTATTTGCGGGTTCACATCATGACACGCCACCGGCCAGGTGTCGACGCGACGTAGAACGGGTACAGGAGAAACGGCTCGTCGGCCCTGCGTACAAGCGCCAGGCTTTCCTCGCTTTCGCCCCTCCGGCGGTAGTAGACGACCCGGAGCGCAAGAGGTCGAGCAGACGTCACTGCCGGGAGACGCTCAAGTCACTCCCTCACGCTGCACCATCCTCCTGCGCTCAGCCCGGCTCAATGCCCGATCCCTTTCGACAGGAGATCCCGCCCAGCCGTCAACCCTCCGATCTTTCGCATGACGGTCTCTGATCTCCTCCTTATGATCCCAGTGATCCCAGTGCCGAGCGAGGTCGGCTCACTCCACCTGGTAGTAGTCCACGAACCCGATCATCATCTCGTCCGTCGTCTCGCGGCCCCAGGACACGTCGCGGGTCGGATCCGGGTTGCTCGCGTTGCCGCTGCTGTTGTCGTAGGTGGCGATGCAACGCAGCTTCGTGCCGGCGGGCATCGGCTTCGGCTCGGTCAGGCGGTAGGTTGTCTGCCAGTTGAAGTCGTAGCCGTCGACGCGCAGCAGGATCTCGGAACTGCCGTCCGGGTACTCGGCCCGGAACTCGAACGTGTCGCCGCGCAGATGCATGTGCGGTCTGAGCGACAGCAGGCGGCTCTCGCGCGGGAACACCAGCTCCGCCTCGAAGCGGACGTCTCTTTCTCCTGCCGGAATCCACAGGAACGGAGTCGAACACAGGGCCGTGCGCGACTCGTGGTGCGGCGGCTCGGCAGCGAGCACCAAGCCGATCCGGCTGCGGTCGGTTTCCTCCCGGCCGGTCGGCGTGTAGTGCATCTGGAAGTCGATCACCGCGCCGGCGGGCAGCCGGCGGCCTACGTCCGCAGGCATGACCAGCGGACCGGCGCCAGGCGCGTAGCCGCCAAGATCGCCCGCGGTGCGCGGATCGCCGACCGAAGCCGCTGTGGCGCCTGACCCCGGATCCGGTCTCTGCCCCGGCGCCGGCATCCGGGCCAGGCCGGATCCCGGAAGGGCCTGCACGATGACGTGATGAACGACGGCGGCGTTGCCGGGCTGCGTCTCCGCCGCCTGAATCCACACGTCCTCGGCAAGCCCCGTTTCGACGCGGTAGCCGTGGTAGGGAACCTCGCCCGCGGCCGGAATCGTGACCTCCTGCGGCAGCTCGTACACGAGATCGGGAACGCCGATCCGCCAGCCGGAGGCGGAGTCGACCTGGCCCGCGGCCGATCCGAGTGTGCTGGCCGAGCGTTCCGCAGCAACGTCGGGAGCCTCGAGCGCCGATGCCGCAGCGCGGTCGCCGGGGAGACTGCCTCCACCGATCCAGGCCAGCAACTTCTCCTTCTCGGCGGCCGGCAGGCGCCGGTCGTTGGCGAACCTGCCGTAGCGCGGGTCGGCGTGCCACGGCGGCATCGCCTCCGACGCCACGGCGCGCCGGATCGAGGACGCCCAGGCGCGGGCCTGCTCGAAGTTCTCGAGCGCGAACGGCGCCGGCCCGCCTGCATGGTGGCAACCGGCGCACCGGAGGCGGAACAGCTCCGCCACGTCATCGAAGTCGACCACAGCCGCGGGAAGGGCCACGGGGAAGACCGCCGGGAACGCGAGGGCGGTCAGCACCGCCCAGGCAGCAGCCACCGGTCGGTTCGCGATCAGCCCCGTGGTCAGGGTCCGGCCGACGCTCCCTGGTTCGTCAACCGGTAGAGCTTGCTCCGCGTGCGGATGAACAGGCTGCCGTCGGCCACGGCGGGCGTGGACATGCACATCTCGTCGAGCGAGTTCTTGCCCACGACCTTGAACTCGTCGCCGGCTTCGATGACAAACGTGTCGCCGTCCTCGCTGAGCACGAAGATCCTGCCGTTGTACGCCCAAGGGGAGGCCGTGAACGCGCCGGAACCGCGCTCGATGCGCTGCTTGCCGTAGACCTCGGCGCCGGTCTTCGGATCGTGGGCGGTGAAGAAGCCCCGGTCGAGCAGGGTGTAGAACCGGTCGCGGTAGATCAGCGGCGTCGGGTTGTAGGCGCCGGCCTGAGGCTGATACCAGACCACCCACCGGTTGCTCTGCTGATCCTTTTCGAGGGTGATGTCGCCCTCCGCGCCAGGCCTGATCGCGTAGACAGGGCGGATCTGATCGCCGATGTAGCCCGACGACACGTAGAGCAGACCGTACTCCGAGAACGGCTGCGGGATCGCGATCGACGACATGCCGCCGAAGTGCCACAGGAGATTGCCCTCCTTGTCGTACGACCGCACCTGGTCGGTGCCGACCGTGATCACCTCGGTGCGCAGCTCGTTCTCCCACACGAAGGGCGTCGCCCAGTTGCTGCCCTCGTCCCGGGGGTCGCGCCAGAGTTCCTCGCCGGTCGCGGCGTCGAGAGCCAGCATGTAGGACTGGTCTTCGTTGTCGTTCACGATGTAGAGCTGCCCGCCGTGAACGATCGGCGACGCCGCGGTACCCCAGCCGTAGCGGGTCGGGACGGCCTCGAAACGGCGCTCCCACACGGGTTCGCCGTCCAGCGTGAAGGCGAACACGCCCACGTTGCCGAAGTAGGCGTACACGCGCTCGCCGTCCGTGACCGGCGTCTCCGACGCGTAGGTGTTCTTCAGATGACGCGGAAAGTCCGGCGCTCCGGTCAGCACTTCGCGCTCCCAGCACGTCTCTCCCGTCTCGACCGAGAAGCAGTAGACCGTCCAGTGGTGGGTGTCCGCCGACGGCTGCATGCGGTTCCCGCCGAAGTAGAGGCCCTTCTTCGGCTCTTCGATTTCGCCCTCGCTCCACACGGTGGTCACGAAGACGCGGTCGCCCAGAACGATCGGCGAAGACCAGCCGAGACCCGGCACGTCCACGGACCAGACGACGTTCTCCTCGGTGCTCCAGGAATCCGGCAGACGGGGGTCGTCGTCGGCGACGCTCATCGCGTCCGCACCGCGGAAAGACGGCCAGTTTTCGGTGGACGGAGGCGTGGCGAGAGCCGCTCCCGCGAAGACGAGGGCAGCTGAAGCCGCCGCGAGGACGAGGCGAGTCAGGTGACGTGTGGGCATCGAATCTCCAAGCGGAATGAAGTCTCCAAGCGAAACGGCCAAGGCGATGACAGTGCAGTCAAGAGTGCGTCAGTCTAGCAGTGGTCAGCGCTCCGCTGTCGCACAGGTAGTCGCACAGGGAATCATGTGCTCACCTCAGGGGATGAAGGCCGCTTCGCGGCGGGCGTCAGCAGCGAACGAGCTCTCCCGGGCGATGGTCAGGAAGAGCTCGTCGGAGTCGTCTCGGAGGTTCGCACCGAGCAGAAGCGCCACGAAGAGGCGATCCCCCACTATCGGCGGGCGATCACGGAGCAGTTCCATTCGAGCCCGTGGTGGAAGCCTCGGGTTGCGAGCACCGGTGGTCAACGGGCGGCTACCGGCGGCTGCCACGAACCGACTCGCCCGCACCCTCCAGGTCAAGCAGGGCCTGTTTGGCCGCCAGGCCGCCGCCGTAACCGCCGAGCCTGCCGTCGCGGCTGATCACCCGATGGCAAGGCACGACGATCGGCAGCCGGTTGCTCCCGTTCGCCTGGCCGACCGCCCGCGACGCGGAAGGCTTGCCGATTCGCTTCGCGAGCGTGCCGTAGGAGATCGTCCGGCCGAACGGGATGCGCCGGAGTTCCGCCCACACGCGTCGCTGGAACTCGGTGCCCTCGAGAGCCAGCGGCAGATCGAACTCCCGCCGCTCACCGGCGAAGTACTCCTCGAGCTGCCGCCTTGCCTCCGACAGGGCCGCCGGCAGGGTGCCGTTCGAGGACGTCCAGGCGGGGTTCGGGAGCTCGGCGGCCCGGTTCGGCAGGTCGATCCGGTTGACGGAGTCCTCGGTTCCCACCAGCCGGAGGGCGCCGATCGGCGTTTCGATGTCGTGGTAGGTCGCAGTCATGGATCGATTCTACGTCGGAAGCGCGGAATCGAAGCCAGGCCAGCCTCGCGCCGCAGAACGCCGAGCGTCCGTCGAGCCGGCACGAGTCACCCGAATCACCCGATTCGCTCGAATCACCCGAGTCCGGGCCTTCACCTCACGAGGCCGGGTCGGTGGCGGGCGCCTGTCCGCCGCCAGCCGGCGCAGGATCGCCGAGTGCTCGGTCCACGTCGCCGGCGCGACGGATGAAGTCGTCGGCGTCGCGGCATTCGAGGGCCAGTTCAAGCAGCGCCGGCACGCCCGCCGCCCCGGCGATCCCGGCCGACTCGGCTATCTCGTCGAGCCGCGCACGGAGCTGCGGCGTCACGGCGATGCCACGCCCGGTCAGGATCCGCGGAACGGCGGCACGGAAGATCTCCCGGCGAGCTTCCGCTCGGCCTTCGGAATGCCCTTGCGCTCGCGCCCGGTCTCGTTCGTCGGCCAGTTCTCGGCCCAGGAACGGATCGTCATCGGCACCCGTTCCCGCCGCCGAACCGAGAGCGCTCCCGACTCGGCGGAGATTCTCGACCGTCTCGAGCGACGCCTCCGGCTCGTTCAGCGCCGTGTGGATCGCTTCCGCCGTCCAGCCCGGAAACGCCCGGCTGCTCGCCGCCTCGACGTACCGGCCGGCCTCCAGGACCAGGATCGTGAGAGCCGAACGGCGGGACTTGGGGCGATAGCTCCAGCTCGCATCCGGCACCTCCACCCAGACCTCGGGAAATCCCCAGGACTCGTAGATGCCGAGCTTGCGCCGACGCACGTCGGTGCTGTAGTCCACTTCGAGCACCACATCCGGCAAGGCGTCGACGCCATGCTCGATCTCGCCCCCGCGCGGCCGTGTCCTGGCCGGGTGGAGGTAGACGACCTGGTCCGCAGCCATGATGCGCTCCCGCCTTCCCTCCGGCCCGCGTACGACGAGCGCCGCCGCGCCGATCACGTCGATCGGGGATCCACGTTTCGCAGCGATCAGGCGAACGCAGCCCGCAAGCCGCATCGCCCCGTACTCGTGGTAGGTGGTCGCGGGCTCGGCGACCATCGCGATCTCGGTACGCGCATCCCAGTACTCGAAACGCCCGTCGTGGTCGTCGAGTTCGTCGCGCCGAATCCGCACCGGCCGACAGCCCGGAAACTCCTCCGCCTGCGGCGGCGGGGCCTCGTCGGGCAGCCTCGAAGGCATCCTGGCGGCGGGCTCGACCATCTCTCGATTCTACGTCGAGGACGGCCAGAGCCGGAACTAGACCCGCCGGTACGCCAGGTCTCCCTCCATGTAGGTGAGGTAGAACCGATCCGGCTCCACCCCGCCGTTCGGGTTGCGAAACCAGAGCGGGCGCCGGTAGAAGACCTTGCCGCCGAGCGACTCAGCGGCCTGCAGCAGCCCGTCCCAGGTCACCAGGACGCTCGCCTCGACGCAGCCTTCCCCGGCCAGACGGTCGAGGATGACGGCAAGCGCAGACGCGGCACCTTCCTCGAGGTACGGCATGTGGACGATGCGCCCGGTCGGCGGGGTGCTCGCGCGGTTCACGTAGACGAGAACCGGGCCCAGCGCCTGACCGGAGCGGTCCAGCGTGAACAACAGCGCCTCGTGTTCCGGACAGCAGGCGAGCCACGCCAGATGGTCCGCATCGGCCGCGTTGACAAGCATGTCCCCCTGGCCGCCGGAAAGCTCGCGGACGGCCGGATCGTGGTCCTGCAACGTCATCGCAGCACCGTCAGGCGGCGCCTTCCCCGACCGTCCCGCAGGGAGCCGCACTTCCAGCGCCTCGCCCACGTCGCGGAAGCCGCGCATGACGAGAATCGCCTTCGTGGCCGCAGTGCCGCCGAGCACGACCTCGAAGTCGGTGTCCGGACTGCGGCCCGCCAGCGGCACGCCGGCAGCGCCCCGCGCGTCAGCCTCCACCATCCAGAGCATCCGGTGGGCGCCGACCACCGTGCGGCCATGGATCCGGTAGCGGCACTCGAGCGACGCCACATGCCCGACCACGCGCCCCCGTCGTTCGGCCACCAGCGACTCGACCTCCGGTCCGCACTCCGCGTGGAACAGAAGCCAGCGCAGGACATCCGGTTCGCGCCGTACGCCGTAGACCGTCTCCGTCAGTTCGGAAAGCCGTTCCAGATCGCTCTCGGCGGTGGGGCGCAGCAGTACGTCCCGGACCTTGCGGACCCGGTTCATCCGCCCTCAGCTCCCCTGCTTCCTGGCGCGGAACGCCGCATCGCGTTCGGCCCGCAGCCGCAGTCCCTCGCGGAAGCGCTCGATGTTCGCTTCCGCGCGCCTCCTCAATCGCCGGTACTTCGCCTCGGCCTCGAGCAGCAGCAGCTCGTCCCACCCCAGGCCCTCCTCTGTCCAGTGGTACTCGTGCGTGAGGAGCTGGATCCGGTCGTACCGGTCGAGCAGCGACGTGACCACGCCTTCGCGCCAGACCTGGGTGCTGTCGGACAGGTACTTGATCCGCTCGAAGTAGAGGGGGTCGTAGGCGTCGACGATACCGGGAATCCGGAGCGTCCGGCCCGACCGCATCGGCATGTGGGGGCTGGCCGCACGGATCTCGACGCCGAAGAACGCCTCGATCAGACCGATCGCGCGCCGCGCCGGTTCAATCGGATCGCCGCCCGAGCGCTCGAACAGGCCCAGGTCGTAGTGAAACCCCAGGTCGTGTCCCAGATCGAGGATCTGCCCGACGGCCGCGGCGCCGTCCGCCTCGAAGAGGTTGTAGTCGGAACCGATCTGGACGAAGAAGGTCGAGCGCACGCCGGCGCCGTGGTCGGCTCGGGCCATGGTCAGCGCTGCCTCGAGGCTGAACTCGACGTCGTGCCGCATGAGGACGAAACGCTCCACGTCAAGCAGCGCCTCGCCCATCGGCGCCGCCTCCGCGAAGGAGAACGTGCGGTGCGTCGCGGTGATCCGCTCCAGGATCTCCCGATAATGCGCGAGCGTGAAGTCGAGGTCGGGATCGGTCGAGCGAGCCGGCGGGCGCTGCGTCTTCATGTCGGCTTCATTGGCGGTTCTGACAGCGGCTTCACGGCAGTCTCATGTCGGCTGCCGGTTCATGTCGGCTGCCAGCAGACTTCCCGCCATGCCTCGGACGCCAGATCGTCGACCGGACGCACTGCCCCTTCGTCGATCCAGTCGATCAGGCGGCCGGTCACGTCAGGGTAGTTCATGGGCGCCGGCACCGGAGTGTCGATCCAGGACTCGATTGCGGCCGCAGTCAACCGCTCGACGACCGTACCCAGGCCGAGTGCCGTGAGCGCCCGGCCGTTGAGGAACTGCTCCGGGTGACGGCCGATGGGCTGCACGAGCAGACGGCGGCCCAGGTGCAGCGCCTCGCTGACGAGCGAGAATCCCGCGTTCGTGATCACGCCCGAGCAGGCGGCCAGATCGGCCACGAAGGCAGCGCGGTCGTAGGGGCGGATCGAGACGTTGCCGCGCTCGACCGGTTCGGGCACCGGCCTGTAGGCGACGAACCGGTGCTGCGGCAGGCGCCCCAGCAGCGCCGCGATGCTCTGCTCGCTCTCCGCGGGCAGATAGACGAGGAACCGATCGTCCACGTCCGGCGGCGGACCTGCTCCGGCCGCAGCGATCACGTCGGGACTGATCGTGGGCGGCAGATTCGCGCCGCCGAAGCGATGCCAGTGCAGGCCGACCGCAGTCCGCACCGGCGTGTACGCCGGGCCGAACAGGCGCAGCATCCACCGGGCCGGCCAGGTCCGGCCCGGCAGTCGCAGACGCCCGTGGAACGCGTAGAGGTGGCCGACGCCGATGCTGGGCCGCCTGCAGCGGCGAGCGATCCAGGCGGAGACCGGCTCGTAGTCGGTCAGCACGAGGTCGAAGCCCGACGCGTCGAAGCTGCGGACGTCGCGCAGAAAACGCACCACGCGCAACCGGCCAAGGGTTCGGAGCAGCTGCACCCGACCTCCGGCCGCCTGACCCGTGAACCCTTCGAGCAGGGTGTGGCTGGTCCGGATCTCGGCGTCGGCGAAGGCCGCGGACGATCGTCCGGTGAGCAGGCAGTGGACTTCGTGGCCTCGGCACCGCAACCCGGCCACCATCGCCGCCGACCGCACCAGATGACCGTGGCCCGTGCCCTGAACGCCGTACAGAATCCTCATGACCGAGCCCGTCCTGCTGTGCTGGACCAGAGCACGGGTGCCGGACCAGAACACGCGGGCGGAAGGTAGCACCCGCCGACTCGCCGTCGCAAGGGAATGCCGCGGCCGGACGGCTGCTAGAGTGATTCCGGCGACCGGACTCCTCGTTCCGGACTTCCTCGTTTCATTGCCGGTTCTTCCCGCACCAGGGAGCGCGGTCTGATCCCCGTGCTGCAATCGGCAGGGGGTGACATCACGCGCGTTCTCATTGCCGGAATCGACGGCTATCTCGGTTGGCCGTTGGCCCAGTACCTGACGGCCCGCGGGCACGAGGTTTCCGGCGTGGACACCGGTTTCCGCCGCGACTGGGTCAGGGAGATGGGCAGTTGCTCTGCCCTGCCGATCGCATCCGTCGCCGGCCGGCTCGACGGATTCCGGTCCGCCTACGGCACTTGCCCGCACGTCGCCCTGGCCGACCTGACGGACCTCGATCTGGTCTACCGGCTGTTCGAAGAGGTCCAGCCGGAAGCGATCGTCCACCTGGGCGAGTGCCCGTCGGCGCCCTACTCCATGATCGACGCGAAGCACGCGGTCTGGGTGCAGCGCAACAACATCGAAGGCACGCTCAACGTCCTCCACGCGATGCGCGACCTGACCCCCGACGCTCACCTGATCAAGCTCGGCACGATGGGCGAGTACGGCACGCCGAACGTCGACATCCCGGAGGGCTTCTTCGAGGTCGAGTACCGCGGCCGCCACGACCGCCTGCCCTTCCCCCGCCAGGCCGGCTCCTGGTACCACTGGAGCAAGGTCCACGACAGCAACAACGTGATGTTCGCCTGCCGCATGTGGGGACTCAGGGCCACCGACGTCATGCAGGGCGTCGTCTACGGCACCCGCTTCTTCGGCAGCGGGGCAGACCACCCCGCGGATGAGGCGCTGAGAACGCGGCTCGACTTCGATCAGGCCTTTGGCACGGCGATCAACCGGTTCTGCTGTCAGGCGACGATCGGAGAACCTCTGACCCTGTTCGGGCTCGGCGCCCAGCGCCGCGGCTTCCTGGCCGTCTGCGACTCGATGCAGTGCCTGACCCTTGCGGTCGACAACCCGCCGGACGCAGGCGACTACCGCGTGTTCAACCAGTTCGAGGAGACCTACACGATCACGGAGCTTGCCTCCAAGGTCGCGGCAGTGGCTTCCGACATGGGGCTCGACCCGCGAATCCGGCGGATCGAGAACCCCCGCAAGGAGATGGAGGACCACTACTACAATCCGGACCACGACCACCTGTTCGCTCTGGGCTATCAGCCGACGCGCGACATGGACTCGGAGATCCGGTCGATGCTCGAAGACCTGCAGCCGCATCACGACCGCATCGCGGCGAAGCGCGACCTGCTGCTGCCCGACATCCGCTGGGACGGCAGCCGGCGGAAGTCGGCCTTTCTGGATGAAGCGACATCGCTGGATGAGGCGACACCGCTGGATGAAGCGACACCGCTGGAGGGAACACCCGGTCTGGATGGAACGCCCCGTTCCGAATCGGGAACCGGTTCGAGCCGCGATGCAGCCGCTGACGACGCTGCTGTCCGGGCAACTGCCGAGGCCGCTGCCGAACCGCCGTCAGTCGACGAGCCCGAAGCGCGTGCCGCAGATCAGGATCACGCCGTCCTCGCCCAGGCAGCCCCGCTCGCTCGCGGCTGAACGGGCGCGGTCCGGGTCCACTGCACGCACATCGATCCCGCCCAGGCCTTCGGGCCGGCCGTCGGTCGGCAGGACGAAGCGCAGCTCGGCGTTCTCGAACGGAATCGTCGGCACGCCGCCCCTGTCCTGAACCGGAATCTCGGCGATCTCGCTCCAGCGCGCCGCGAGCCGGGGCGGGGCGGGGGTCTGGATCTCCGCCGCGACGATCGCGTCGATCACGTCCGTCCGGCGGCAGCGCTGCCAGTTGTCCCCCGCCGGCTCCCAAGGTCCGTCAGGTTCCATGCCGTTCGTCTGGCAGTCGATCTCGAAGAAGGTGCCGCCGGTGTCCTTGGGGTGGAGCTGCATGTTCTGGAAGCTGTTGCGCTCGAAGTCGTTGACCAGGCGGATGCCCAGCTCCTCGACCCGCCGGCGCCGCGGCGCGTGGTCGTCGCACTGCGTGATGAACATGTAGCCGCCGTCGCCGCCCCGCTTCTCCAGGTAGCGGCCTGCGGCCGTGTTCTCCTCGACCGGGGCCACCACCTCGAGCAGCTGGTTGCCGATCGGCAGCAGGGCGTTCTCCAGCCCGAAACGGATGATGCGCGGGTCGTTGTAGCAGACCTCGATCCCGAACACTGCCTCCAGATCCGCCGCCACCGGGGCGAGTTCTTCCGCTACCAGACAGATCTGACGCAGTCGCAGCCACATGACGGGCCTCCTTCTTCTCGTTCCATGGTCGTAGCCGCCGGAGGCCGGATCATGGCATGGAGGAGCGCGGATGCGGTAGCCGCATCCCGCTCCGGGCAACCCTTCCGGCCACGGATCCGGCCAGGAGACCCGCGAAAGCGAGGCACGGCGCGCACGCGACCGCCGGCCAAGCGACCCTCCCGGCTACGGATCCGGCCAGGAGACCCGGCCCTCGAGCAGAAACGTCAGGTGCGGGTGGTAGAGTGCCGGTTCGAGCAGGAAGGAGTCGTGCCCCTTGTCCGAGTGCACGATGATCCTCATGCAACTCACGCCGGCCGCCTGCAGAGCCTCCATCAGATCGCCCTGTTCCTCGGGGTAGTAGCAGACGTCGGAGTTGATCGAGAAGATGAGAAACCGCTGGCCGCGGCAGCGGGCGAACGCCTCGTCCAGAGAAGCGACACCGGCGGCGGCAGCCAGGTCGAACTGGCTCCAGGCGTCCAGGATCCGCAGGTAGGAGTTGGCGTCGAACCGGGCCGCGAATTTCCGGCCCTGGTGCCGCATGTACGACTCGATCGGGTGGTTGACGCCGTACCAGGGCACCCCCGACGCCTCGGCCACCGTGTTCCGAGCCCGCCTCCGCAACGTGCGCAGCGACACGAAGGTCTTGTGGTTGATCTGGCGGGCGATCTTCATCCCCTCGAGTGCCGTGCCCGGCTCGTAATGCCCGCGGTCGAACTGCGGGTCGTTGGCGATCGCCTGGATCTGCTCGAAGTTGTGAATCCGCTGCAGCGGCGTCACTTCCATGCCGGCGGCTACCACGACCACGTTGCGCACCCGTTCGGGGAACATCACCGCGAGATCGAGCACCGCCATGCCACCGGTCGAAGGACCTATCCCGGCGTGCAGCACCTCGATGCCCAGCCGGTCGACGAGGCGCATCGCCGCGCGGACCGAGTCCGAGAAGCGCACCCGCGGGAACGAAGGGCCCCAGCGCTCGCCGGTGGCCGGATCGATCGACAAGGGACCGGTCGACCCGTAGCAACCGCCGATGTAGTTCATGCAGATGACGCAGAACCGGTCCGTGTCGATCGCCCGTCCCGGACCGATGAACTGATGCCACCAGCCGACCGCCATCTCGTCGGTCCAGGCAGCGCCGAGGCCGGGCACGCCGCGGTTGGCGCCGGCCGCGTGGTGGCTTCCGGTCAGGGCGTGGAACAGCAGAACGACGTTGTCACGCGCGGCATTCAGCTCCCCGTACTGCTCCCAGGCAAGCGTGAACTCCGACAGGGCGCCGCCGCACCTGAGCTCGAGCGGTTCCTCGAAACGCTCGAACCGCGTCTCGACGACACCGATGCCGTCGGCGCCAGAAGCCGCAGGTACGCTGCGAACGGGCTCCATGCGCCGACACTATCCCCACCGACACGCCTCCTTGCCGGCGCTGCCGCACAAGTGCCGCTTGACCGCACAAGTGACTCTCGGCAGTGAGCTTACGGCGACGCGGCCACGTTGCGCGGCACCAGCACCCAGTAGCGGCCCCGGTGCGCCATGCGGCCGGCAATCGCCCGGGCACGCTCCCCCGCGCCCCAGAACACGTCCCCGCGCACCGCGCCGCGGATCGCGCCGCCCGTGTCCTGAGCCACCAGCAACCACTGACGGCGCTCGTCCTGCTCCTCGGGTGAGGCCGCCGGAGTCATCGCATCGAGCCAGACCGGTACGCCCAGGGGAACGTGCCGCCGGTCCACCGCGAGCGAGCGTTCCGGAGTCAGCGCGACACCTTGGGCGCCGATCGGTCCCCCGCCTCGAATCCGGCGGAAGAAAACATACGAGTCGTTCGTCGCCATGACCTCTCCCGCACGGTCCGGATGCGCCCGCAGCCAGGCGTCGATCGACTGCAGCGACACCTCGTCGAGAGTCAGCTCGCTCCGGTCCACCAGGGTCCGTCCGATCGCGTGGTACGGGTGGCCGTTCTGGGCCGCGTAGCCGACCCGGAAGATGGAACCGTCGTCGAGTTCGACCCGCCCCGATCCCTGGATCTGGAGAAAGAACGCATCGACCGCATCGTCCACCCAGATCAGTTCCAGGCCGCGGCCCGCAAGCGAGCCGGAGGCGATCGCCTGCCGGTCGTCGTAGGGCTCGAGGCTCCCGCCCCGAACTCTCCCGGCCACCCGGCGGCCTCGCAGGTCGTCGCGGAACCGGCCCAGGTCCACCATGACCAGGTCCGACGGGTGCGTGTACAAGGGCACGCTGTAGCGCTCGCTCTGACGGCGGCTGCCATGAAGCAGGGGCTCGAAGTAGCCGGTGAAGAGACCGATGCGCCGCGCCCAGCCCGCGCCGCCGCCGGATCGGCCCGCGGCATCGGCCGAATCGACCCGCAGAATGGGCACCGCGACCAGTTCGCGCTCGATGACGTCTCTCAGCGCCGCCTCGCCCGCCGCAGGCGCGAGCGACCGCAAGGCGCCGCAGAAGGCCAGCCAGTCGCCCACCGTGCCGCCAAGTTGGACCGGCTTCAGTACACGATCAGCCGGTTGCGAAGTCAGTCGATCGCAGCTTCTGCGCAACGCCGGCAGTGCCTGCGACACGTTGTCGCCGGCCCAGCCCGGCAGCGCAACGACCTCGACCGGGGGCCCGCGAGTCTCGACGTTCGCTGCCGCTTCGGCTTCTGCCGGCAGTGCCTCGGCCCGGAACGGCGCTCCGAGCCAGCCGGCCAGGCGGTCCGTTCCGATGGCGAGGACGGTCGCCACGAGCGCCCAGCCCACCGCCGCGAGCAGGGCGATCCGCATGCGGCGATCCCCGGAGCGTTTTCCGGAGAGGCCCCTCCCGTTCGACGACAGCGCCATGCAGGACGGACGCTAGCAGCGTTCCCGCCGCCGGCCTGGACGTTGACGCCCGGGGAACCCCCTGCGGAAGTGACGTGAGGCCTCGCTGCAGACGGGCGGCTCTCGTCAACTCCACCAGTGGCGGCGCAGGACCTCTTTCCGGCTGGCCACGATAAGGGATCGGCTGGAAGTCCTGCCATGCAAGTTTCCACAAGCGCTCGGCTCCGTGCCGTCGCGCCGGGACCGGACAGTCCCATGCAGGTGTTCGGAGTGGTTGGCGCATCGTCGGGCGAACACGAATGAACAGACGAATCGGCAGCGACGAGGACGAATTACCTGTAATATCGTTCACCATGAGAACGAATACGCATAGATTCCGCTGGCTTTCGGCGCGTCTTCCTGCCTCCGACAAACGCAGAATCGCCATCCTCACCGGTGCCCGCCAGACCGGAAAGACGACTCTCGCCAAGCGGCTGTATCCGAACCTCAGATACGTGAGCCTCGACGCCATCGAACAGCGGGATGCGATGCGGACCCTGCGGACCGCCAGCTGGGGAGAAGTCGTCGGACCGGCAGTGATCGACGAGGCACAGAAGGAGCCGACTGTCTTCGACAAGGTGGAGCTGGCCTTCGACGAAGGCGACATCTCTTTCTCGGTGCTGCTCGGATCCTCACGTGTCCTGCTGCTGGATCGCGTGCGGGAGTCCTTGGCCGGGCGTGCCTTCGTGTACGAACTGTGGCCTCTTCTCGCCTCCGAGATCAGGACTGCCGCCCCGAACGCTCCTCCGCTACCCCTCTTCGATCGCCTGATCGGCGACCCCGCCCGGTTCGACGCGACGCTAATGGCCGAGCCCCAACGCGTTCTCGAGGACAGCGCCGCCGCTTCGATCGCCGCATTCGACCATCTCGGCCTCTGGGGCGGCATGCCCGAGCTCCTTTCCCTCGACGACAACGATCGACGAGAGTGGCTTCGCTCCTACCAACAGACCTTCCTGGAGCGTGATCTCGCCGATCTGACCAGGTTTTCCGACCTGCTCCCCTTCCGCACGCTGCAGAGGCTCGCGATGCTGCGCACCGCCCAGCTCTTGAACTATGCCGAGCTGGGCCGCAACGCCGCTCTCAGCGCCGCGACGGCGCGCCGCTACCTCGAGTACCTGAGGTTGTCCTACCAGGTCGTGCTGCTTCCTCCGTACGGCCGCAATCTCACCAGCTCCACCGTGAAGACTCCCAAGCTGCACTGGATGGACCTCGGACTGCTACGCCAGGGCACCGGCATGTGGGGACCGCTCACCGGGCCGTTGTTCGAAACCCTGGTGGTCGCGGAAGCGCGCAAGTGGATCGACACTCTGGCGCGCGACGCGTCGCTGTGGTTCTACCGCACCCGCTCCGGTCACGAGATCGATCTGCTCGTGACGGTCCCTGGCGGCGTGATCGGCGTCGAGATCAAGAACCGCTCGCAGGTCGGGCGCCGGGACGCTTCCGGGCTGCTCCGACTGTCGAAGGCTCTGGGGCCCGAGTGGATCGGCGGACTCGTCGTTCACCGCGGCGAGGACGTGCTCCCCCTCGGATCGAGACTCTGGGCCGTGCCCGCGCATCGGCTGTTCTGACCGCTCGTGCGTGCGGCCGCGGCGATCGTCGCGGGCGGCGCTTCACCACGCGCGTCGAGATGCGAACGGACTGCGGCCGTACGGCCAGCCGGGTACGCTCCCACGCGATGACCGGACGCCCACTGCGCTGGCTGTTCTTCTACGACTGCATCTACCCCGAGTCCCTTGGCGGCATCGAGCATCGGAACCACGAACTGGCGCGGGAGCTGGGCCGGCTCGGACACGAGGTCGTGCTGTCGGGATGGGCCGAAGCGCCGGGAGCGCCCCACCCGAACGTCCGCGTGGCGCCGGTGGCCAGGGCCAGCCGCCGCTACCTGGCACGCGGACGACGATCAGGACGCGAGGCGCTGCTGCTCGCCTCCCAGGTCGGCCGGATTCCGCTGGACGGCATCGACATCGTCGAGACCGCGAACATCCCCTACCTGCACCTGCCCCTGCTCGCCCGGCGCTGCCGGCGGCGGCGCATCCCCCTGCTCGTCACCTGGCACGAACACTGGGGCAGGTACTGGCGCCAGCATCGGCCTCCGGGGCGGTTCGGCATCGGCATGTGGAGGCTCTACCGCCACTGCGAACGCCTGTCGCTCCGCTTCGGCAGTCAGGCGGTGGCAGTCAGCAACCTCACCGCCGGTCGGGTCGCCAGGGTGCGCGGCGAGGCGGTCGAGGTCGTCCCCAACGGCATTCCGTACCGGCGAATCCGCACCCTCGCGGCCGAGGCGGACGCGACCGCTCCACCCCTGGTCTACGCCGGCCGGCTGATCCCGGAGAAGCGCGTCGATCTCCTGCTGGGCGCCACGGCGCGGCTCGCGGCGACCGAGAGGGGCCGGAAACTGGCCTCCGAGTGCGGCCAACTGCTCCGAATCATCGGCGACGGCCCCGCCGAGCCGGACATCCGCATGCGGATCGACTGCCTGGGGCTGGGCAGCGTCGTCGATCTTGCAGGTCGCCTGCCGCAGAACGAAGACGTCTGGCGAGCCGTCGCCGGAGCCGCAATCGCCGTCCAGCCCTCGGCGCGGGAGGGCTTCGGGCTGTTCCCGCTCGAGGCGATGGCTGCCGGCGTGCCGGTCGTCCACTGCCGGTCCCCCAACAGTGCGGTGTCCGAACTCGTCCGCGACGGCAAGGACGGCTGGGCCGCGGACGCCGATGCCGGCAGACTCGCACGTCTCCTGGAGCGTCTGCTCGGAGCACCCGCCGAACTTGCCGCGGCGTCGCGCTCCGCGGTTGAACGCGCGGCAGGCTACGACTGGCGGCAGGTCGCCGATCGGGTGATCGCGATCGGACGCGAACTGGTGCGGCGGGAGCAGGTCTGAACCAGCCGCCCGGGAGGAGCATCGGGCTCCGGGCGCTCGTTGCGGAAGGGAGCGGATCTGAACCACCCGCGCGGGAGGAGCATCGGTCGGCGCCCGGGCCAGCGCCATGTTCACGGGGCTGAACCACCCGCGCGGGAGGAGCATCGAGCACGGACGGCGGCGTCGCAGCCGGCAGATCTCGGACTGGGCGAAGCGCCGCCCGCCGCGCTCGAAGCGCCGCGCGACGCCAGACCGAGGCCATAACGCCCGTCCGCGGGTCGTGGACTGCTGTATGGTCGGCGCCGTCGTGGGCACCGTGCTGCAGGTCGAGGTTTCTGCGGGCGAACTCGTCGACAAGATCACGATTCTCGAGATCAAGGCCGAGCGGATCCGCGACCCGGCCAAGCTCGCGAACGTCCACCGTGAACTCCGCAGCCTGAAGGCAGCGCGCCGCGAGGCCTTGCCGAGCTCCGAAGCGCTCGACGCCCTCGCTGCCGAACTGCTCCGGATCAACGAGCGGCTGTGGGAAATCGAGGACGACATCCGCGACTGCGAGCGGAAGCGCGACTTCGGCGAACGCTTCGTGCAGCTTGCACGGGCGGTGTACCGGACCAACGACCGCCGCGCCGCCGCCAAGCGCAGCATCAACGAACTGCTGGGCTCGGAGCTCGTCGAAGAGAAGGACTACGCCGCCTACTGAGCGTCGGCGTGTTCTGCGGCGCGCTCGTCGCAGACCTGCTTCCGGAGACGTGCTGCTAGAGACGTGCGGTAGGATCCTGTCCTGCCTTGGCGCTTTCACCCGACAACACGGAAAGGACAATGACATGAATCGCTTCGTCGCTCTTCTTGCAGTCTCTGTCCTGGCGGCCACGACACAACTGGGCGCTCAGCAGTCGGAACACGACCCGTCGCCGGCCGGGAACGTTCGGGCGGCGTTCATGGAGTACATCGGCACGATCGAAGACGAGAGGCACTTCATCGCGATGCTGCAAGGCGCACGGTGCGCTCAGCCCGTCGAGGCAGGCCACCCACTGGAGGCACGCGAAAGGTTGATCCAGTTGATCGACGCCACCGACGACGAGGCCGTTCTCGAGGACCTGTTCGAGGGAAGCCTGATGGGCGCGGCGTCCAGCATGTGGAATCCGCCCGGGAGTACCTGTGATCGTTGGCGAACGGCGAGCGGCGCTTGCTGGGAGGAGTACAACGGGTGCATGGACGCCAACTTCGGCGTTCCATCGGCGTGTCACTCCACCTACCAGAGATGCGCGTACTGGGAGGAGCGTCTCGAAGACGTCGAAGACGTCGGCTGTGAGAGAGGCGAGGACGCCCATGGCAACGGCAGCGACGACGGCAGCGAGGAGGACGAAGGGTTCGGTTCGCGGCCGTACTAGAGCCGCACCAGGGGCCTGATCTGCGAGGGGGGCCTGATCTGCCAGGCCTGATCTGCCCGCGACCTTCTTCGCCTCGATCTTCCGCCCCGAAACGCGGTCCGCTGCGTTCGGCGGCGCAAGGCTCCCGGTTGCCGTGCTGATCAGGCAGGCAGTGCATCAGGTGATCGACTCGCCGATCACCCAGGTCGGACGCTGGAAGAGCAGCGCCGCCCGCGGTCTTCCCCTCATCGACGTCTCCCAGGCAGCACCGACCTACCCGCCGGCCCGGGAACTGCGCGATCACATCGCCGCGGCTGCCCGGCGCCCCGCCACGGCTACCTACACCGACCAGCAGGGAATCCCCGTCCTCCGCGAAGCGCTGGCCCGCACCCTGACGCTGGACTACGACGCCCCGGTCGCCGTTGACCACGTGGCCGTGACGGCCGGCTGCAACCAGGCCTTCTGCCTGGCGATGATGGCGCTCACGGAACCGGGCGACGAAGTGCTCGTGCCGCTGCCCTCGTACTTCAACCACGACATGTGGCTCCGCTGCCAGGGGGTGGCGCCGGTCTACCTCCCGCCCGGACCGGACATGACCCCCGATCCGGCGACTGCCGAGGCTGCAATCACCGCGGCAACGCGCGCGATCGTCCTCGTGACCCCGAACAACCCGACCGGAGCGGTCTACCCGCCCGTCCTGATCGACAGCTTCTTCGAACTCGCCCGGGACCGAGGCCTGGCACTCGTGATCGACGAGACCTACCGCGAGTTTCGCGACCACGACGACCCGCCCCACACCCTCTTCGGGCGGCCCGACTGGGCCGACGCCCTCATCCACCTCTACAGCTTCTCCAAGGCGTACTGCATGGCCGGCTACCGGATCGGCTGCATGGCAGCAGACCCCGGCCTGCTCCGGGAAACGCTCAAGATCGCCGACTGCGTCGCCCTGTGCCCCTCCCACATCGGCCAGCTGGCCGCCGTCTTCTGTCTCGACCACCTCGACGACTGGAAGCGCGAGTACCGCCGCACCGTCCGCCAACGCGTCGCCTACGCCGCCGAGCGCATCCGCGAGGCCCGCACCGACTTCGAAGTCGTCTCCTCCGGCGGCTACTTCGTCTACCTCCGCCACCCCTTCACCGACCGCTCCTCCGTCGACGTCGGCCGGAGCCTCGCAGAGCATCACGGCATCCTCTGCCTCGCCGGCTCCATGTTCGGCCCCGGCCAGGACCGCTACCTCCGCTTGGCCTTCGCCAACGTCGACCTGCCCGCCATCGACGAACTCGTGGAACGGCTGGAGAGCCTGCGTTCAAGGAGAACGTCATGCTGACCAGCGCCTTGGCACCTGATCGTCAAACTCCGTAGTCTCAGCAAAGGCAGGCAGTCCGCCTCAATCCCGAACTGTTGGATGACGGCCATGCCATGAAGAGCAGTTGCACCAGGAGTGGACCGATACCATCGACCGTTCTGAGGTTCTGAGATTGCCCCGGTTTCGTGGAATGGCGGCCGACAACGACGCGGCGCGTTTCCTCGACTCGCCCGGCCCCGGACCTCGTCAAGCGGAAGTTCCGAGCCGACGCCCCGACCGGTCGTGGGTCGCGGACATCACGTACGTACCGACGCTTGCCGGCTCCTGTACCTTGCGAACGTCCTCGACGTGTCGAGTCGGCGCATCGTCGACTGGGCGATGGACAAGTCGCTGGCAACCGACCCGGCGGTCGACGCGCTGGAGATGGCAATCACCCAGCGGCGGCCCGAGGGAGTCATCCACCACTCGGATCAAGGCAGCCAATACACTCGCGTTTCCACACGAACGCATGACGGAGCCTTGGGAACCTTGAACGGACCTCTGCTACTACGCATCGCGCAACAGATCGTCCATGGAGCAGGTCTCGCCAAGCCGGATGGCCGACCGCTGCACCGCTATCCCTTGGCCGACAAGTCACATCTGACACGATTGGAGTCGGCACTCGGAAGCGCCTTGCCGCGAGAACCGCAGACCTCGGACGCAACCGCTGCGGGTTTCGTTTTCTGGGCCGCCGAGACGACCCGTGCCCACTACCCCGGTGGCGGACTGACCTGGGCGTTTCTGTTCGGACGGCTGGGCTGGGCGGAAGACCAACAACTCGGGCGAAGACTGGTAGGCCGCGGACTTGCCTGGTGGCAGCGACCGGTGTGTACGTCTGACGCCGGTCGCCGCCTGTTTCTGTACAGCCTGATGGCCGAGGGCGGTCTTCCCGAGGCCGTCCTCAGGCAACCCGGCCTCTACAAGACTGTCTTTCTCGGCCTTTTGAACGAGGTCGAGGCGGAGGGGGGCAGGGCTGCAGAGCCGTGGGCCGAGCTGATCGCGACGCGTTGGATTCAACGACTGCCCCAGACCTTCCGCGGCGGGGACATTGCGCGGCTGACGGCTGAGCTCGCACTCGCCTTCGCGGACATTCGAGCCTTTCTTCCAGCTGATCTGCCCGCTGCCGCTGCTGAACGCTGGCTCGACCGTAACCGGCCGAACTGGCAAACGGAGATCCCCCTCCGATTGGAGCCCGAGACCCTCGCAAGCCTCATCCGTCCCGCACTGAAAGAAGATCGCCATGCCTCTCCTCCCACCACGGGTTCGCTGTGTTGCCGCGAACTCGTGAGAGACGGGGAGGGGCAGTGGGAGTACCGGCTGGTTCTTCGCGAGGAAGGCTGGATTCCCGAGGGCCTGCTCCCTGGTGCGACAGATCTCCGACTTCGGCTACTGCCAACAGCCTCCGCTACGTTGACTCGAGTGGTCTACGGTGCGGAACCAGGTCCCGGAGGGTGGACCGTTCGCCGGCTGGGCGGGCGAGAGCAGTCCATTGCCTTCTCCTTGGATCGGCCCTTCACACTGACTGCCTTCGCGGACGGCCGCAAGACAGGTGAGGCGGTGATCGACGCAGGCATTCCGCAGCCCGCCGACGCGCCCAGTCTGTGGCGCACGGCGACACCGGGCAACGACATGTCCGTAGCTGACCGCCTGGTGCCGCTCGCGACGGGCAGAACAAGAGCGCGGTGCGTCTGGCTTCTGACGTCCGCAGAATCCGTGCCCGAGGCCGAAGGCAATCTCACACTGACGCCCGCAGGGCCAATGGCGGAAGGGCCAATCCCGGCCGGCAAGCTCTGGCGCGCGACCGGCAAGGGAGCCGTACGAATCGACTCCAGGCGTTACCGGCTGACGACGAGCGCCGAAGACGATGCGCCAGAGGCACGGATCTTCGCATTCGGCGCCCCCATGGAGGGGTGGCTGTTTCGAGGGACGATGCCGGTTCACCACGGCGAGCCCGCGTTCTGGGGTCAAGTCGGCGCCGCCCCTTTGTCGCGGATCACCCAGAAGGAGCTTCGACGCAGCAACAGCCGCTTCCTGGGCAGCGAGGTCGTCGAGTGGATACGTGACGACAGTCTTCTGGCGCGTCGCATCGTGTTCCATCTGCCAGACAGCCTCCGGATGGAACTTCGAGAGACAGGGCCAGGCCGAGCAACGCTTCGTCTGCAGGGACTGCCTTCCGCGTGGCGTGCCCGCCTCAGCTCCGTCCATGAGACGGTCGAGGGCGAGCAGCAGGCAGACGGCTCGATCCACGCCAAGCTGTGGACTCCCGGGCGGGCGCCAGGATTGATCGTCCTTCGCCTGTCCGAACCGGCCAGCGGCCGTGCACTGGAACTGGAGACTCCCTGGCCCTCCGGTACGGGCATGCTCCTGAACCCTCGGGGAGACCGTCTGGAGCGAAATCAGGCCCTGACGGTCGAGGAGCTGCAAGGGTGGAGGGCCATCGTCCCCGAAGCGCAGGGCGACCTCCAGTTCGAACTCGTGAAGTACCGTCCCGTCTCGCTCCCGGTCCGCGGCGAAGCATCATTCGGGAGCTACCAACCGCTGATCGAATCCCTGTTGGCGCAGGCAACGGAGAACGTCCAGGTGAACGTATCCCTCGTCGTCGACGGCCAGGAGAGTCCCCGCCTCGAGATCCGTCGTTATCGGGACCAGGCGGTCGTGACGGAAGACGGTTTACTGCATCTTGGCATCGATCGGCAGAAACCGCTGACGGCCGAGATGACCGAAGCTCTCGAACCCACCGAAGGCTGTCAGATCGACCTTCGGGCAGTCGATCTGGTCAACACAGACATCAAGGAATGGTCCGAGACCAGTTCACCGGTGGACCTCGTCACCGCTCTCCCGAACGGAGGCCCGTGGCTTGTCCAGTCGTCACTGAACGGAAGATCGCAACACGCCAAGGTGTGGTTTACCGGCGATCGGCCGGACTCGACCCGTGAGGAGCGGATGACCGATTACGCGGAACGCTGGCGATCGCTCCTGGCCGATGCAGCAGACCCGGAGTGGAACAGACTGCTCAAGCTGGTCCGCATGACTCGCCATGGCTACGCTGGCTCCTTCGATCAGGTGCAGGCTCTGGCCCAGGCGCCGGCGGTCGCGGTGGCCCTGCTGCTGCGGTCCAGGGGAACCGAAGCGGCAGACGTTTTCGCACTCGACACCTGCATTCCGATCTTCTGGCCTGCCGTAAGAGCCAGTGACTTCACCACCGCCGTCCAGATCGAACTGGAGCGACTGAGGACCAGACTCCGGGAGTACTTCGATGAGGCCGAAGCCGGAGCCGAGGCCGACCGGGCCCTCCTCCACAGTGTCGAGTCGGCCCTGCTCCAGAGGCCCGATCTGGCCGGTCACTGGACTCAGGCGCTGCTTGAGGCAGGCCTGTTGATGCGGATCATCAGCAGCATCGACCAGGGACAGGATCTGCCGGGAGCATTGTTGCTCGCCGATCCGCCAACCCGCCTGAGGGAGGCCGCCCAGGAGGCGGTCAAGCGTTTCGACCGACTTCCCCAAGGTGTTCAGGGTCTGGCACCGCAGAAGCGCCCCGATTGGCTTCCCAGGTTCAACCCGTTCGCTCAGACGATGATCGACGCGCCGTTGGTCGCGGCCGAAATGGCCGCGGGTTTGAGAGAGCCCCCGAGAACGGGCGAGAAGATCGCTCTGATCAACCTGCGGTGGGTCGATCCTCTGTACTTCGAGCGCGCCCTGCCAGCTGCGCTCGCCTGCTACATGGAGCCTCGGGCATGACTGCATCGCGTCTTGATCGCGCCATTGCGGAGTTGTCCCGCCGTGCCGCCTCGTCGGTAGTCGCCCGGGGACGGATCAAGTCCCGAGCGCTGAACGACACGCTGCTGCGGCGACTCTCGGCACTGCCGGGCAAGCCGGACGCGCTGCTCGCCGATCCGCTCCTGGAGTGCGCCAACTCCTGGGAAACGGCCGATTGCACGTTGGGGGATCTCCCCGGCAGCCTTCTCGAACCCGCTCTCGTCGAGTCATTGGACCGGGCGGACAGGCACCGGCTGCCACAGAGTCTCCAACCATGGACGCACCAGCTCAGCGCCTGGCAGGCAGCGCGCGACGGTTTCTCCATTCTGGTCAGCTCCGGCACCGGCTCAGGGAAGACCGAGTGCTTCATGGTGCCGATGCTGAACGACCTGTGGCGCACCTCGGGGAACGGCCTGCTGCACGGCGTGCGGGCCATCGTCGTCTATCCGCTGAACGCCTTGATCGAGAGTCAGAGGAGCCGCCTCGGCGAATGGACCGCGCCTCTCAGGGATCGCGCCAGATTCGCCCTCTACAACGGAATGACGCCTGAGACCCCACGAGAGGTTCAGGGAAGTCTGTACCCGGCGGAACTCGGCAACCGCCGAGACATCCGAGGGACGCCTCCCGCCATACTCGTGACGAACGTCACCATGCTCGAGTACCTCCTGCTCCGGAGCCGAGACCGCCCGATCCTCGAGCGGTCCCAAGGGCTTCTTCGCTGGATCGTTCTCGACGAGGCCCATGGCTACATCGGGGCCCAGGCAGCGGAGATGGCTCTCCTGCTGCGACGCGTGCGCGCGGCTTTCGGCGTCGGCCCGGAGCAGGTCCAACTCATTGCGACATCGGCGACCATCGGCGAAGGGAGCAAGACGCAACAGAAGCTGACGAGATTCGTCGCCGACCTCGCGGGTGTCGAGGACGAGCGAGTCCGAGTGATCGAAGGCCGCCAGGCCGACCCCAGACTCCCGCCACAACAGGAGGATACGTCCCTCGAGTCGGCCATGCTCAGCGGCCGGTCGCCTCAGGCCCTGTGGCGCCGTCTTGCGCCGCATCCCCGAATTCAGAGGCTCCGAAGACAGTCCGAGCGCGGCGTCAGCCTTGGCAACGCCGCGAAGATCCTCTTCGGCTCAGCGAGCGCTCGGAATCGGGCCGCGGCGATCGGATTGCTGGACGCTGCTTCGAATGCCACGAACCCGGATTCCGACGAGCCGCTACTCCCTCTGCGGGCTCATCTCTTCCATCGCGCCCAAGGCGGTCTCTGGGTGTGCGTGGACCCGTCCTGCAGCAGTCGCGATCCGGAACTCGCGGCCAACGAGGCGGATTGGAGCTTCGGCGCTCTCTGGCTGCGGAAACGAGACCGCTGCGGATGTGGAGCGCAGGTGTTCGAACTGGTCGCCTGCAACGAATGCGGCAGCCCACACCTGCTCGCCGGAATCCGGCGCGGAGTCACGGACCGGCTGCTGACTGCGCCCACCGAGACAATCGACGAGTTCGCCGTTGACGAGGAGCCCGACACGCCACTCGACGACGAGTCGGAAACCGTGATCTCCCCGGTTCCGAAAGAAAGGGTGATTCTGGCGCCCGGAGACGCGAACCCAAGACCACGCTACTTGAATCTCGGGACCGGAGAGGTTCTCGACAACCAGCCGCCAGCGGCCGAACGCTGGGCGCCGATCGTGATTCACGACACCGAGACCGAGCGCGGTTGCTGCGAAGGTGCAAGGACGGCCCGGCTCGGCTTCCAGCGCTACGGCCCCGCGTTCTTCATGGGCAGCGTCCTGCCGGAGTTCGTGCGTTCTCTGGGCTCGCCGCTGGAGGATGCCGGAAGGCCGCTTGGCGGACGCCGGGCCCTGACATTCACGGACAGCCGGCAGGGCACCGCCAGGCTCGCCGCCAAGCTGCAACAGGACGCCGAGCGCAACCTGACTCGGTCCTTCCTCTACCACTCCGTACAGGAGAAACGAGGGCCGACCGGTGAGGAGCGCGAGAAGAAGAAACGCAAGCTCGCGAAGTTCCGCGAGCTTGCGAGGCTCCATGAGGAGGACGCCGATCTCTTCGCGCTCTTCGCGGAGTCCGTCCAGAGACTCGAAGCAGAACTGAAGGGCGACTCCAGGCCTGTTCCATGGTCGAGTCTCGTCAACCGACTTGGGCAGCAGAGTGAGTTGTCCTCCTTTGCCGGGGATGTCTGGGGGGAACGCGGCACGGTTGGGCAGACGCTTGCCGCCGACCCCACGAAACTCGCCGAGATGTTCCTGTTTCGTGAGCTCTTCAGGCGCCCACGAGTGCAGAACAACGCGGAGACGCTGGGGCTCGCCCGCCTCGCCTTCCCCGAGCTCGAACGGGCGGCAGCGACGAACGTCCCGCCGACCTTCAAGAGATCGGGCTTGCAGGCACGGGACTGGGTCGGGCTCGCCCTGGCAGCAGTCGATTTCGTGTTTCGGGAGCGACTGGCGATCGTAGTCGCCGACTCGAGGATCCTTCCCTTCGTCAGCCCCCGCGGAAGGCAACGCTCTGTCTGCCCATCTGGCCTGGCGCCTTCCGAACGACCCGCCAGGAGCATTCCCTGGCCGGTTCCGAAGCCGCACCCGACCCGGCCTTCGCGATTCCACCGCCTCGTCTACGGTCTGATGGGCGGCGATTGGACCAGGCTTGCGGATCAGGACAGGGCCGAGGAACTGCTGACGGCACTCTGGTTGCTCATTCGCCGACACGCGGCCAGGGACATCGGTCAGGGCGCCTTCCGGCTGGACTACTCCAAGGCAGCCGTTGCACGACTCGATCAGGCGTGGGTCTGTCCCGTGACTCGACGCATCTTCGGCTACTCGCCGGGTGGGCGCTCCCCCTACGACCCGGGCAAGGAACTCGCCGAGTTCCGGTTTCCGCGCCTTCCAACGGCAAATCCGGGCGGGCTCGAGTCGGCCGCACGGGTCGCCAACGCCAAGTGGTGCCGTCGAGACGAGGCCGTCGGCGAACTGCGAGGCCAGGGCCACTGGACGAACCTCCATGACCGCGCAGCAACTTACGTTCCGTTCATACGTGCGCAGGAGCACTCCGCCCAGATCGAACGGCCCGTCCTCGCCCACTATGAGCAGCTCTTCGAGCAAGGGAGAATCAACCTGCTCAACTGCTCGACGACGATGGAGATGGGCATCGACATACCGAACGTTCAGGTCGTCGCGAACTCGAACGTGCCTCCTTCGATCTCGAACTACCGGCAGCGCATGGGGCGCGCCGGCCGACGCGGCGAGACCTGGGCGTACGGGTTGACTTTCTGCCGCGACCTGCCGCTCGACTGGAGCGTCTTCGACAAACCCGCCGCGTTCCTGGCGGTCGAGGTTGCGGCACCGGCCGTCAGCCTGAACAGCCCGATTCTCGTACAACGGCACGTTCACGCGGCGCTCCTCGGCGCGTTCGTGCGAGCCTTGCCCGAGGGGCTTGACGTCAAGAGCTCCACCGGCGCCTTCCTGGGCGCCTTGCCACCGCGGAGGGAATCGTCACGAGACCGCGTTCCGGAAGGGCCTCTCGGGCCGTTCGACCACGACTCGCTCGCCGAGAGGTTCCTCGCGGCCCTCCGCAGCCACGACCTGAAGGCCGACCTTGGACCGCTTGTACGGGGAACGGCACTTGAAGAGCTCCGGCCCCGCGAACTCCGTGAGTTGACGACGCGCCGGTTCGAACGCCTGTTGCGAAGATGGAAGCGGGAGTATTCGGAGCTCCGAACTCGGTGTGAAGCTGCCGCTGAACCCGAAGTGCGGAAGGCGCTCGAGCTGAAAGCCAGGAGAATGCACGGCGAGTTCCTCCTGTCCGATCTGGCGCGCCGCGGCTTCACTCCCGCATACGGATTTCCGGTCGACGTCGTTCACTTCGATCATCTGACCCTGCGCGGTGAAACGGGCCCGAAGGAGGGGTTTGCGTTGCCGAAGTACGGCTACGGTCGAAGCAGCTCAACTCGAACCCTGGATATGGCGCTCCGCGAGTACGCCCCTGGCGCGGAGATCGTCGTCGACGGCCTGGTGCACCGCTCGGACGGTATTCTGCCGGCTTGGGGAAGCACAGCCGACCTATCCCGGCTGGAGGACCTTCGGTTCTTCTGGGATTGCCGAACCTGTGGCAACTTCGGGCTGAAACGCGACCAACCGGAGCAATGTCCTCATTGTGACTCCGCCAATCTGAGGCGAGTGCGGACGCTCCGCCCTGCCGGATTCCTGGGCCGCCGGCGACCGCACACCGGCTACGAGAACCTCGGCTACACACCCTACGCACCACCCCGGCTCTCGGCTGCGGACGTCCCCTGGCGGGCACTTCCCGCTGCGACGCTCGGTCGGTGGCGCTCCAACCTCTCCGGTCACGTTCTCACCATGGGCTCCGGGATCATGGGCCAAGGCTACGCCGTGTGCCTCGACTGCGGCCGGGCACAGTCCGAGACCGGCGACCCCTCGATGCCGACCGAGATCAGGAAGCACAGACCTCTGGCCCCGGTGGGAAAGAAAGGTCTCCGCGGAGGATTCTGTCCGGGAGGTTTCGTTCGTCCGGAGCGCGTGCAGAGGAACGTGCACCTGATCCACAACTCCCGGACCTCCGTGTTCGAACTGCAACTTGCGGCCGGGACGAGCAGAGCATCGGCACTGGCTCTCGCCAGCGGCCTCCGCGAAGGCCTGATCGAACGTCTGGGCGCAGAAGCTCGCGAAGTCGGCGTCGCAGCCTCAAGAACGAAGGGACCGTCGAACGAGGATCGCGTTTCCGCCTTTCTCTTCGATCGGGCCGCCGGCGGTGCAGGGTTCGTCTCCCGACTGGCAGAATTCGACTGGCTCGCCGGTTGCCTCAGTCGTGCCGCAGAACACCTCGAGTGCCCGGAAGACTGCAGGAACGGCTGTCCCGCCTGCATCCTGCGGCCCGACTTGAACTACCAGAACAGGATTGACCGGCACGGCGGCCTGAAGCTGGCCAAGGCCCTGGCTTCCAGTCTCTCGCTGCCCGAGTCGAACCGCGTCTTCGGGCCCGAGTCGCGGATTCTCGCGGATTCGCTCAAGGGCTGGCTCGATCGCTCCTGTCGAAACGGGGAACTCAGCAGGGTGACTCTCTTCCTTCACGGCGAACCGTCCGATTGGGAGTTGGCCGACTGGAACGTCATCGACCTGCTTCCGCGCCTGCGACAAGCGGGCGTGGAAGTGCAGATCGTCCTGGCGGATCAAGCCCTGGTGGACAGCTCCTTTACGTTCGGGCAGAAGCTCGATCTGCACCGGATCTCCGGCGAAGAGGGCCTCGCCATGGCAGCCGGCTCGCCGACGGTCCGCGAGGCGCCGGTGCTCACCATCGCCAAGGTCCGAGACCGGGAGTGGGCAGTGGCGGCTACGTCGGCGAGCGACAGCACACCCGGCCCTCGGTGGGGCGAAGGCGAGACCGGCGTACTGGTCGCAGGACCGGCCCCGGAGCTGTCGGCGCCGGTTCCGATTCCCAGTGGCAAGCTGCTGGCGCTAGCCAGCGGCAACGCTCGACTTGTCCGCCTCGCCAAGCAGCTTGACGGCCCCATCGGGAGCTTCGGCCGCCGTTTCTGGAGCCGGATAACGAAGGCAGATCCCCTCCTCACGGCAGCGATGAAACGACACGATGTAGTCGAGGCCACCTATACGGATCGCTACCTCGTCACGCCGCTGGCAGCGCGCCTACTTCGCCAGGCCATCGAAGCCATGCCTGGCAGGAGCGGCCTGACATCGCTCTCGATCAGGTCGGCCCGGACCGATGGTCCGCCGCGCGATGCCTGGCGCGTGTTCGACCCCTTTCCAGACGACACGGTTCGCCGCGCCGTGTTGACCGCACTCCTGCCGAACGCCGACGTCCAGCTCCAGCCCAGGAACGACCTGCCGCACGCGCGTTGCCTCGGCCTTGTGCTCGGCGACGGCCGAGCACTGACGATCCTGCTCGACCAGGGGTTCGGCGCCTGGGTTTGCTCGACACGTCCCACCCACGACTTCAGAGCGGAGCCCATGAAACAGGCACGACGCTTGACGAAGCTTCGCTTCAACGTGCACGTTCGCAAGGGACAAGACGCTCCTGTCGTAATCGAGTTCTGACATGGCAACAGCAAATTGCCCGTGGCGAAAGTCCGTGTCCGACCGAGAGCGGTCAGGCGCCCGTCCGGCAAGGAGCGACGAGGGGACGAGGGAGCATGCAGGGCCATGTGCGACCGATGAGCAACGACGCCGGACGGGATGCATGGAGGCTCGAATGAAAACGCGACTTGCGCCACGGGCTGGTCAGCGCCGCGGCGGCAATGCGTAGCCCAGAACGTGAACCGCCTTGCGGAAGCGCGCCTCGGATCTGGAGGCAATCACGAGACCCCGCGGGCCTGCACGCACGCAGTATCTGGCCGTCTGGGGGCTGCCGGCGATCCGATCGGCAGTTTCGGCGTCCACGCACCTGATCAGGAGAGAAGGCACTCCCGGTTCGAGGGCGCGCGCTCCCTGCTCGATGCGGCGGATGAACGACTCGACCTTCTCCGGCAGCGGCTGGTCGTCACGAGCAGCAAGGAACTTCCTGAACTCCGCCGGATCGTGACCGCCCTCGACTGCCGAGAACGCACGGTCCAGGTCGAGCCGCCACACGCCCTCGGCCTCGGCGACGGCGTACGTCTCGAGCAGGAGTCGTTCGGGCGGCTCCAGCATCGCGGCCGCACGAACGCGAAGGTCCGGCAGCACTGTCAGGGCGCTCGGCGGCGACGGGGCAGGCGGACGATAGCGCTTCGTCCGGCCGAGGCAGTAGGCGCCCAGCGTGGTCAGCCGGAAGAATTCCAGGCCGTCGTACCGGCTGAGGCAATCCAGATAGTCGGCGCCCCAACGGGAAACGAAGTCGAGGCGAGCGTACTCGGGCGCAGTGAACGCGACGTCCACCAGGCCCAGCGTCGCTGCGTACTCGAACATGAAGCACAGGAAGTAGCGGGTCTCGAGTTCGTCATGGCCGTCGCTGTAGCCGAAGCTGCCGTGCTGCGGATCGACGATGTAGAGACGCCAGGGCTTCCGGGTCACGTTGAAGTGCAGCTCCGTCGCGTGCATGAAGCGAAGGAACTCGTCGACCTGCACCCACCGACCCTCGGGACTGTCCGCCAGGGCGGCGACAATCGCCTGCCGGCGCCGGCGGGGCGACGTCATCGCTCGTTTTCCGATCCCGCGAAACTGACCCTTGACTTCCTCGATGCGGTTGAACTCGTCCAGCAGGGTGTTCGCGAGCCACCGTTTCCAGATGCGGCGCAGCGTGACGCCGGGCCTCGCAGTGATCGCCTTCCGGCCGGACGGCGTGAGGGTCAGCCTGCCCCGAACCGACTCGGCCAGCCCGGCGGCCTGGATCAGCCAGGGCCACGCGAACGCCCGGACATGGCCGATCGGCCTGTCCCGGCGCTCCTCGCCGCTGTCTTCCCCTGCCTGAGACTCGAAGAAGTCGCCGCCATGAAGCCATCCTGCAACGAGCTCGACGGTTCTGGCCGCCGGACGCCGAGTCTTGGGGCCGACGGCAAGCTTCCCGCCATCCACGAGGCGAAGCACGGTGAACAGGTCATGAACGGCGGCGACCTCCATGTTGCGGCGAACGAGCGGCGTCTGCCTGAACTCCGGTTCCTGTCCGCGCGGAGGCCAGAGTTGCCGGTGCACGAACTCGGGACACTCGTCCGTGGACTCGAGAACCGGTTCAGGCGGCGGCGGCACGAACTCCAGCAGGCGCTCGGCGAGATCCGGCGGCACGACCTTCGGCCAGAACGAATAGCGGCCGAACGGATAGAGAAAGACGCGCAGCACCGGCAGCTTGTACGGAATCTCACCTGCGTATCCTTCGGGCAGGCGGCCGTGACGAGCGCGGAATCGATGCTCGTCGAAATGGTGCAGGGCGTCGTGCAGGGCATCCGACACGGCGGCCTGCTGCAACTCGTTCAACCGCGACCACAGCTCGCGCAGCGTCCTGTCGTCGAGTGCTCGGCGAAGGGCTTCGACGATCTCCGCCTTGCGTGTCGGCCGCGGCGAAGGCAGTCCAACCAGCCGCATCATCTTCTGCAGCGTGGGGACGGTCATGTCGGTGAGCGCCGCCTTCAGGCTTGCTGGTCCAATCTCGATTACCATGGTTCAGGCTCCGCGGAATCCACTGCCCACACGGCGCCGTGCGCGCCACCGGGCTGCACCTGGTTGCGGTTCGGCGAACCGACCCCACCGCGCTCAGGCTCTCCGACGCGCCCCGCCAGCATCAGGCCGAAGATGAAGGCGCCGATCGAGGCGGCAACCAGGAAAGACCGGACTCTCATGTGCTTGCGTCCGTTCAGGCCCCGGACAGCCGGGACCAGGACGTCAGGATCTCGAACTCGACGGACCCGGTCTCCGGGTCGGCCTCGATGACCAGCGAGCGGCCCTGGAACCAGGGGCCGGGATTGACGACACGGGTGGGGCCGATCCTGTCAGCGCCGATGGCTTCGTGGATATGGCCGGAGAAGACGAGGTCGGGCCGGTGCCGTTCGACGGCGCGGCGCAGGGAGAGCGAGCCGACGTGGTTGCCGCGGGCGAGGTCGCAGGCAGTGCCGTAAGGCGGCTGGTGGGAGACCAGGATCGTGGGCCGGCCCTCGACCGCGGCAGCGCTGTCGAAGGCCTCGGCGGCGGCGCGTTCGTAGTCTTCCTCCGTCCGCTCGTACGGAAGGTCGCCGAAGGGAAGGCCGCCCGACAGACCGATGAACCGGACGCCGAAGGCGACGCGGGCACGGCGGTCCAGGTCGATGTCGATGTCCCGGAAGTAGCCTTCGACGGCGGGCTGGTCGCAGTTGCCGCATACGGCCAGGACTTCGACGCCGGCTGCCCGTAGCGGTTCGACGATCTGCCGGGCGTGGTCCGGGCCCAGGAAGCTGGTCAGATCGCCGGCGAGAAGGACGAGGTCGAAGCCGGTCGGGTCCGGCAGCCGGGGCGGCCGTCTGCCGGACCAGTGAAGGTCGACGACGCCGAGAATCCGAAGGGTCACGTCGAGTTTCCGGCAGGTTCCACAGCGGCTGGCGCGGCGCCGTCGCGCCCAGGACCGTGTCGACCCATGCAGGCCCGCGACCGCCGGGAACGCTCCGCGGCACCGCCGTCAGTGAACGAAGGAAGCGACCGCATGCGCCGGTTCCTGCGGTTCGTCCTCCAGGCCATGGGACATGACGAAGACCCAGGCGGCAAGACGTTCCCGGCTGGTCTCGCAGATCAACTCGAAGACGTGTTCGTTCTCCTGTTCGCCCTGAACCGCCTGCACATAGGCGACGCGTTCGCGGTCGATCAGGATCTCCCCGACCAGCCGCTTGCCGTAGACGAGCTGCGCGATGAGGAGATTCTCGTTCTCGGAGATGAACTGCCAGTGGAAGTCCTCGTCGTCGCAGAGGAGCGCGTCCACGGATCCGGCCCGGATGACGCAGTTCGGGTGGCGGCTGAGCCAGTTCCAGAACACATCCAGGTCAAGCGTGGCCCGGGAACGCTCGACCGCCGTGGCAGCTGTCATCGCGTCATCGTATCCAAGCGGCACCAGACGGCGCCACGGGGAAAGCTGCGCGTGCAGTGGGCGTGCAGCGCGCGTGCCGCCTGCACAGCGCCTCTCCGGTTTGCCGTAGAGTCCGCCCATGAGCAACGGATCCCCCTGGACCGGACTCGGCACGCCGCGCTTCGCGTACGAACGCGGCCTCCACGACCTGGGCAACGGCGCCTACGCCTGGCTGCAGCCCGACGGCGGCTGGGGCTGGAGCAACGCGGGCCTGATCGTGAGCGGCGACGAATCGCTGCTCGTCGACACCCTGTTCGACCTGCCGAACACCCGCGAGATGCTCGACGCGATGAAGAGCGCCCACGCGGCCGCTGCCGACATCGACCGGCTCGTCAACACGCACTCCAACGGCGATCACACCCACGGCAACGAACTCGTCGCCGGCGCCGAGATCATTGCCTCGAAGGCCGCGGCGGTCGAGATGGAGGCGACGACGCCGGAGGCTCTCGCGGCGCTGATGCGCGACGCCCGCAGCGACGGCGGCCCGGTCGGCGACTTTCTGGTCGAGTGCTTCGGCAGCTTCGAGTTCGATGGGCTGACCCGCACGCTGCCCACCCGCACGTTCGAGGGCGGGCTGAGCCTTCAGGTCGGCGACACGGCGGTGGAACTCGTCGAGGTAGGCCCTGCCCACACCGGCGGCGACATCATGATCCACGTTCCCGGCGAGCGCACCGTCTTCACCGGCGACATCCTGTTCATCGAGGGCGCGCCGATCATCTGGGCGGGACCGGTTCAGAACTGGATCGACGCTTGCGACCTGCTGCTGAGCTGGAGTCCCGAGACGATCGTCCCCGGGCACGGTCCGATCACCGACACCCGCGGCGTCGAGGCCATGCGGGCCTACCTCGTCTACCTCCGCGACGAGGCGAAGAGACGCTTCGATGCCGGGCTCGGCGCCCGTGACGCCGCGTTCGACATCGCACTCGGCGACTTCGAATCCTGGGGCGACAGCGAGCGGATCGCGATCAATGTCGATTCGCTGTACCGGGAGTTCAGCGGCGGCGCTGTCGAACGCACACCCATGCGAGAGTTGTTTGCCCGCATGGCCGAACTGGCGCAGGCGCGCCGGCGCTAGTGCGTCAGCAGCCCGGCTGCCGGGGGCTGACGCAACCAGGGACCGACAACGAAGGAACGAGAAGGGAGAAGCAGGGATGGACCTCGGAATCCAGGGCAGGAAGGCCGCCGTGGCAGCAGCATCGACGGGACTCGGCTTCGGATGCGCGAAGGCGCTGATCGAGGACGGAGTGGAAGTCGCGATCTGCAGCCGCAGCGAGGAGAGGATCACCGCAGCCGCTGCGGATCTCGGCGCCGGCGCGGTGCCGATCGTCGCCGACATGTCCACGGAAGAGGGTGCGCGCTCCTTCGTCGAACAGGCGATCGCCGCGTTGGGCGAAGTCGACATCCTGGTCGCCAACGCCGGCGGCCCGCCGCCCGGTTCGCCCGCCACGACGTCGATCGAGGGCTACCGCGAGGCGATCGACCTCAACCTGCTCTCGACCATCGTCATGTGCCAGACGGCGCTTCCGGGAATGCGTGAGCGCGGCTGGGGGCGGATCGTGGCGATCACTTCGATCGGCGCCCGCCAGCCGATCGGCAACCTGGCCGCCTCCTCGGTTGCTCGCGCCGGCGTCAGCAGCTTCCTCAAGACGCTGGCTACGGAAGTCGCCCGTGACGGCGTCACGGTGAACTCGGCACAGCCGGGCGTCCATGCCACCGACCGGATCAAGTCGCTGGGCAACACGGACGTCGTGGCCCAGCGCGTGCCGACCGGCACCCTGGGCGCCGCCCAGGACTTCGGCAAGGCGGTGGCCTTCCTGTGCTCGGAGCCGGCGCGGTTCATCACCGGCACCAGCATCCTGCTCGACGGGGGCGCCTATCAGGGTCTGATCTGAGCCCCTGCGCCTGCCGAGGGGACGCGGTTCGGCCGCCGGCAACCAGAGGGCCTCGCACCAGAGCTACCGCGTACGACGGACGTAGCCCTTGCCGGCGCCCCAGAGTGCGATGCAGCCCGACCAGGACATCAGCGCGCCGAGCGCATAGGCGCCCCGATAGCCGCCCGCGAGGTCGTGAGCCCAGCCCAGCAGAAGCGGGCCGAGCGCCACCCCCACCGACGCGCACAACGTGCTCACGGAGTAGATCCGCGCGTAGCTCCGGATTCCGAATGCCTCTGCCACCAGCAGCGGCTGCATCATGAGGAAGCTGCCGATCGTGAGTCCGAACGCCGCGGATGCCAGCAGCAGGCCGGTCGCGGTCGCGGTCGAGCCGAGGATCGCCAGGGTGAAGCCCTGGAGGACGAGCAACACGAGGCTGAAGCCGCGGTACGGAAGACGAGACAGCAGCCCGCCTGAAGCGAGCCGGCCCACCACGCTTGCCGCGGCCAGGGTCGAAACCGCCAGACTGGCAACGCCGGGCTCGTGGACGCTGACCAGCCTGAACTGGTGGGCAATACCACCGACCTGCGCCATCAGCCCGAAGAAGAACGTCGCCGCCACGCCCGCGAAGTAGCGGGAACGGAACGCCTCGCGCGCTTCCACTCCCGGATCCTCGCCGCCGTCGAACTCCCCGGCGATGTCCGTGGCGTCCCGCGGTCGCGGCAGCAGGCGCCAGAGAGCCAGAGGCAAAACGCCCACGACGTAGGTTGCGGCCAGGATCTCGGTGCCGTGCCGCAGGCCGTGCTCGGCAACTGCCCAGGCCGCGAAGGGCGCCAGCAGAATGCCCCCTGCCGAGAGGCCCGTGAACACGATCGAGAGGGCGATCGCCCGCCGGCGCGCGAACCACCGGGTGACCAGGGTGCTCGCCGTGAGCATGTTCGTGGCGGAGAAGCCGACGCCGAACAGCAGGAAGGCCGCATAGACGTGCAGGGTCTCCTCGACGCGGCCGATGGCGACCAGGGATGCCGCACAGACTGCAACGCCCGCGGCAACGGACCAGCGAGCATCGATCCGCTCGATCACGCTGGCGACCGCGAGACCGGCCAAGCCGCTGGCCGCGAAGAAGATGGTCGAGGCGAACGACGCCGCCGAAACCGAGAACCCGCGCTCTCGGGTGAGCGCCTCGAGCAGCACCGACTGGTTGTAGAAGCCAAGCCCCGACGAGAACGCCATCATGGCAAACAGCGCACCGACGATCTGCCAGCGGATGGAGATGCGCGCCATCAGGCGCCCTCGCGCAGCGAGTCGATCGGCGGCCTGCGAAGCGCGCCGGAACTGGCCAGGAGCCCCGTTCCCAGCGCCAGCAGGCTGCCCGCCAGGAGCACGCCGAACACCGCCAGGGGGCGGAAGGACCACGCGAGTTCGAGTTCGCGGACAACCAGCCACCACGACGCCGACAGGCCGAGCACGGCCGCCACTGCCGCCGCGGACAGACCGATCAGCGCGTACTCGGCCGCGAAGGCGCGCAGGACGTCGAAACGGGTCGAGCCGATGGTCTTGAGCAGCGCCGCCTCGCGGCCGCGCAGCTGCGAGCCGGCAGCGACGGCACCCGCCAGCGTCAGCAGGGCGGCCGCCACGGTGAAACTGCCGAGCACCCGCACGCCGACCTGCAGGTCGTCGACCAGGTCGACCACCTTCTGCAGCACGTCCCGAATCCGGACCACGGCGACGCCGGAATGGGCCCTGTACAGCGCGTCCTGGATTGCCTGCTCCCTGTCGCTTGGCATCCAGACGGCAGCCAGGCGGGTATGCGGCGCCCAGGCCACGGCCGCTGGCTCGACCACGAGGAAGAAGTTGATCCCGAACCCCTCCCAGTCCACCCGTCGAAGACTGGTCACCATGACCTCGGCTTCCCGGTTTCCCACGTCCAGGGCGATCGTCGAGCCGATTCCCACCCCGATCGTCTCCGCGAAGTCCTGCTCGACGCTGACCTCGAGGGACGCCGGATCGACCCAGGGCGCCGCCAGCGTCGCCGGCCCGGCCGCTTCGAGGATCTCGTTGTCCGAGGGCAGTTCATCCAGATAGGTCAACCGCAACTGGCGCCGAAGCGCCCAGCGGTTCCGGTCGCTGGTCCGCTCCGCTGCCGGAGAGCCGTCGATCGCCGCGAAGCGCGCCAGCACGACCGGCGCCGACTGAACCCTCCGGGCCCCCTCGCGCTCGAGAAGCTCGGCCAACCCGTCCCAGCCTGCCTGCGGCACGTTCAGCAGGAAGGCGCTCGGCGCATCCTCCGGAAGCCCTGCGGCCAGTTCGTCGTGCAGATGGCCCTGGACGACGAACATCACGAGCAGCACCATCAGACCCATTCCCAATGCAACCGAGGCCGCCAGCGTGCCGGATTCGGGCCGCACCAGCGCCGCAACCCCGTACCGGAGCCAGAAGGAGCGGCACCTGGGCGCCAGGAACCGGGCCAGCGAACGCAGCATCAACGCCGCAAGGATCAGGGCGCCGACCGCCGCGCCCACCGCGCCCAGGAACCGCAGCGCCAGCCACAGCGAGCCGGCCTGCAGCGCGGCCGACCCGGCGACGCCGGCCGCGACGGCGATCAGCGACAGCGCGCTCGCGAGCCGTGAACCCGGCAGCGGCTCGGCGCCGCGGCGGAAGACGCGCACCGGCGGCGCCCGCAGCACGACGAGCAGCGCCGGTGCGCAGAACGCGGTCGACACGCCGATGCCCAGCGCCACTCCACGAACAAGAGCCCAGGGCTGCCAGATGGAGATCGCTTCGAACGGCAGCGCTCCACCCAGGATCGCCGGCACCAGCAGCATCGAGAGCAGGCCAGCAGCGCCTCCGATCACCCCGGCCGCCAGACCCAGCAACACCGCCTGCACGAGGCAGGTGCGCAGAAGATCCCGAGGCCGAGCTCCCAGGCACTTGAGAACGGCGAGCGCATCGAGGCGCTGAGTCAGCCAGGCACGAATTCCCTGCGCCACGCCGACGCCGCCGACCAGCAGTGACAGCAGCGCGACCAGCCCCAGGTAACGGGAAAGCCGTTCCAGGTCTTCGCGAATGCCGGGCTGTGCATCGGCGTACGTCTCGACTCGCACCGCCGCACCGTCGGCGATGCCGCTGTCGACCTCGTCACGCGACATCGCGTCACGCAGTATCTCCCCGCGCAGGGCCTCCGCCTGCAGCTCCAGATCCTCCAGTGCAGGTTCACCCGGCAACCGCACCAGCACCCGGTAGCCGCCGAAACCTGCAAACGGGAAGACGCCGGCCGCCTCCTGCGCAGCGACGCTCACCATGACACGCGGCCCGAACGCGAACCCGGTGGGCAGCCGGTCGGGTTCCGCTTCCAGTGCGCCGGCAATCCGCAGCGTCCGCCTGCCGAGACGAAGCTCGTCGCCGATCTCGAGTCCCAGACGGGAAAGGGCTTCGGGCGAAACCAGCGCCGAATGGTCGCCGAGCGCTTCGGCCGGACGCATCCCCGCCGGCAACGGTGGCCGCGCCAGCAGTTCGCCATGAAAGGGATAGCCGCCCGAAATCGCCTTCAGCTCGACCAGCAGGCTCGACGGGCGATGCTCGGCCGCCGCGGAAGCCTCTGTCCGACCCACCATCGCGGCCAGTTCCCGAACCTCCGCCCTGGCGGCCCCCGGCACGGAGTCGACCGCCTCGAGAACGCGCTCCGGGATCGGAGTCCGCGACCGAAGCGCCAGATCGGCGGCCAGGAGCTTCCTGGCTTCTCCGCGGATCGCCCCGTCCACGCTCGAGGCGAGCCCCGCCACCGAGACCACGGCGCCGACTCCGACCGCCAGGCAGAGCACCCAGACGAGGACCCGGTCCAGTGAACCCCGGAACTCGCGCAGCGAGTACCGGAACGCCACGCCCGGACTCACCGTCAGCTTCCTTCCGAGAGGCGGCCGTCCACCATGACCAGTTCACGGTCGGCGAGCGCAGCGACGGCCGGATCGTGGGTGACGAGCACCAGGGTCGAACCGAAGCGGTCCCGCAGAGCCATCATCACGTCCAGAACCGCCGTTCCCGTGACCGAATCCAGGTTGCCGGTCGGCTCGTCGCCGAGCAGGATCAGGGGCTCGGCTGCGAACGCTCTCGCCAGCGCCACGCGCTGCTGTTCGCCGCCCGAGAGCTGGGACGGATAGTGGTGGCCGCGCTCGGCGAGGCCGACATCGGCCAGCAGGGCTTCGGCGCGCTGCCGCGAGCGGCGGCGCCCGAGCAGGTCGAGCGGAAACTGGACGTTCTCGCGCGCGGTCAGGCTGCCGAGCAACTGAAAGGACTGGAAGACGAAGCCGATCTTCTCGCGCCGAAGCAGCGCCAGTTCGTCCTCGCTCAGACCCTCGATCGGGCGGCCGTCGATCAGCACGCTGCCCGCGGTCGGGCGGTCGAGACCGGCAAGCAACGCCAGCAGCGTCGACTTTCCCGCCCCCGACGGGCCGCGGATGGAGACGCACTCGCCCGCGGCCACCCGGAGGTCGATGTCGTTCACGACGACCAGGGTGCGCTCCCCGGAGCGCAACTCGCGCCGCAGTCTGCGGGTCTCGATCCGCGGCGGAGTTCCAGGCGGCGCGGCGGCGGCAGGCGAAGCGCCTCGACCGCCGTTCAGAAGATCCCCATCATCGCGCGCCACTGGTCCAGGCTGCTCGGTCGGAGGTAGGCGTTCCACTGCAGCTCGCGGCCAATCGTCGAGAACGACTCCGGGCCGTAGTCGTGCCCGGGGTAGATCACGACCTGCGACGGCAGCGCCTTCAACCGCTCCAGCGAGCGGAACATCGCGTCGCGGTCGCTGTGCGGAAGATCGACCCGGCCGATGCCCTGCACGAACAGGGTGTCGGCTGTCAGCATGTGGTTGCCGGCCCGGAAGCAGCAACTCCCCGGCGAATGCCCGGGCGTATGCAGCACTTCGACCCCGAGCTCGCCGAGCTCGAGAACGTCGCCGTCGCGGAAGGCCTTGACCCGGTCGCTCGGACAACCGGCGATCTCGGCGCCCCGTTCGGCCTCCGCCTCGTGGATCAGCATCGGCAGATCGAACTCGGCCCGCAGCTCGCGCACGCCGGGAATGTGCTGGCCCATGATCTCGCCGCCGATGTGATCCTGGTGGAAGTGCGTCGCCAGCACGCCGGCGACTTCGTAGCCCTGCTCCTCGGCGATCCTGACGACGCCGAGCGGCTCCCAGGCGGGGTCCACGACCCAGGCCTTGCGGCTGGCGGGGTCCGCAAGAACGTAGACGAAGTTGGCCATCGGGCCGGCCGGGATCTGGACGATACGGGGCTCGGCGACGGCCTCGGAATCGGCGCCGCCCGAGACGGCGAGCGGTGGAGAGTCGGTCATCGTCAGCGGAATCTACCGCGCTTCAGACGGGACGGCTGCCTTCGTGCTTCGTCCGCGCCGTCCCCCGCGCCCGACACATGATGTCGACTTCATGACGCCGTCCTGCCGCCATGCGCCCGAAGACGGCGGGACGCCTCCGGGTTGCGGCTGGTCAGCCGGTTGCCAAGTCGGTCGATCGCAGCTTCTGCGCAACGCCGGCAGTGCCGGCGGATTCCGGTTGACGCTGTTACCCTCACTGCCCGCATGAACGCCCGAGATGCCATCAGTGCCTTCGACCTCTCCGGCCGCACGGCGCTCGTCACCGGCGGCAGCCGCGGACTGGGCCGCGAGATGTCGCTCGCCTTCGCCGGTGCCGGTGCCGACGTGGTCGTCGCCAGCCGGAAGATCGACTCCTGCCGCAAGGTGGTGGCGGAGATCGAGTCGATGGGCCGGCAGGGGCTCGCCCATGCCTGCCACGTCGGCCACTGGGATGACGTCGATCGGTTGATCGACGCCGCCTACGAGCGGTTCGGCAAGGTCGACGTACTGGTGAACAACGCCGGCATGTCGCCGCTCTACCCGAGCCTCGCCGAAGTCAGCGAGGCGCTGTTCGACAAGGTGATCGGAGTCAACCTGAAGGGACCGTTCCGGCTGGCGGCGGCGATCGGCCAGCGCATGGCCGACGGGGGCGGCGGCAGCATCATCAACGTGACCAGCACCGCGGCGATCCACCCCAGCGCCAACGCGGAGCCCTACGGCGCGGCCAAGGCGGGCCTGAACGCGCTGACCGAATCGCTGGCTCACGCCTACGGCCCCAGGGTGCGCGTCAACGCGATCATGCCCGGCCCCTTCCTGACCGACATCTCGAAGGCCTGGGACCTGGAGGCGTTCCAGAAGCGTGCGAAGGCGTCCATTGCTCTTCGCCGCGGCGGCGAACCGGACGAGATCGTCGGGGCCGCGCTCTATCTGGCATCCGACGCCTCCAGCTACACGACCGGCGCCGTGCTGCGAATCGACGGCGGCAGCAGGTGAACCTGGTCGCATCGCAGCGCGGCGGGGCCCTGGCGGCGCCGGCGCTTCCCTGGCGCGAGGCTTCAGGGTGAATCGCGCCGCGCCGCGATGGGGCGGGGCCCTGATCGTCGCGGGTCTGCTCCTGTTCGCTTGCGGGGACGCCCCGCCGCCCATCGAGACAGATCTCGCCTCGTTGCTCGAACTGGCCGACGTGTCGGCCGAGTCGTACCAGGTCCTGCCCGGCGACTACGAGCAGCGGAGGGAACTTCTGCACGGCTGGTCCGGGCCTGAAGAGGACGCTGACGGGACGTTCGCCGCCAGCAGGGGGCCGCAGTCGGGGCTCGAGTGGCGGCTGGCCTGGACGCGGCCCCTGAAGCTCGTGCTCCGCGGGCGTCCGCTGGCCGCTGACGGAGACGGAGACGAGCCGACGACTGTACGCGTCTCCTGGAACGGTGAGCCGCTCGGTGAACTCGACCTGATCGCGGGCACCGGTCCGGAGGACCACCGGCTCGATGTGCCGGTTCGTCTGCAGCGCCCGGGACCCAACGAGATCATCCTCAGGTACTCGCCCGACCGCGCCCCGAACGCCGCGCCGCCGAAGGTTGCCTGGAGCCGGATACGGATCGAGGGCGCCGGCGTCGGCGCCGGCCCCGAGGCGACCGTCGAAGGTCTCCTGCGGCTGCCCTTCCGCACGGCAGTCGATTTCCACGTCATGGTGCCCGAGGACGGGGTTCTCGAACTCGGAGACATGGCGCTCTTCGGTCCGCAGGGCGCCTGGCGCAACGCCGAAAAGGCGCCCGGCCTCCTCGTTTCGGTCTACCACTACCCGGCGGCGCCCGCAGTCGTCACCAGGTCCTTTCAGGAAGGTCGAGGCCGCGTGAAACTGCGCCGGCACCACCTCCCCGTCCGGATCCGCCTCGAAGCGGTCGCCGGCGAGCGCCTGCCCGAGGCGGAGGCGGGGTTCCTGCTCTCCCCGATCCTGCACAGCCAGAGCGATCCGTGGCCCCATGCGGCCCTGCCGGTTGCGGCCAAGGTGGGCGAGATGACCGAAACTGCACCGGAGGTGGCCGCGCGCGCACCGGAGACACAGGAGTCGCCAAGGCCTCACGTACTGATCTTTCTCGTCGACACGCTTCGCGCGGATCATCTCGGCTGTTACGGCTACGACCGCGACACGTCGCCGAACATCGACCGCTTCGCGGCCGACGCGGTGCGTTTCAGGAACGCGGCAGCCCAATCTTCCTGGACGAGGCCGGCGACGGCCAGCATCCTCACCGGGCTCTACCCTCACAACCATGGGGCGCGCGCCAGGAACCACGTACTCGGCGAGGACGTTCCCTACCTGCCCGAGATCCTGGGTTCGCTCGGCTACCGCGCACTCGGCGTGTCCACCAACGGCAATGCCGGGATGAACTTCGGATTCCGCCGCGGATTCAGTCACTTCAAGCAGCTGCGGGAGAGCATCAGGCGGCCCGGCATTCATGTGCCGGTCTCGAGGGCGGTCGACGAGACCCTGGAGTGGCTGGAACGGATCGGACCGGGAGACTCCTTCTTCGTCTTCCTGCACGTCACGGATCCCCATGCACCGTACTTGCCGCCCGACGTCTACAGAGAGCGGTTCGCCCCCGACGCAAAGGCAGGGCCCGGCCTCCTCCGACGCGACCTGCCCGCCAGACCCGACCACTCCAACGACGATCTGCGGGACCTCTACGACGGCGAGATCGCCTTCGTCGACGAACACTTCGGCCGCATGCTCGACGAACTCGACCGGCGTGATTTCCTCGACGACACGCTCGTCGTGTTCGTGTCGGACCATGGCGAGGAGTTCCTCGACCACGGCAGTCACGGCCACGGAGCAACCCTGTACCAGGAGCAGATCCACGTGCCGCTGATCATCCGGCTGCCGGACTCCCTGCGCGCGGCCGCCGAACACCTGGTCGTCGACACCCAGGTACAGCAGATCGACATCGTCCCGACGATCCTCGACGCGATCGGACACCCCGGCCTGGCAAGAACCGACGGCCGCTCGCTGCTCCCGTTGATGCAATCAGGAAACAGCCGCAACGAGTTCCAGCTCGCCATGTCCGAGCTCCGCGTCGACGGACAGGCCATCGACGCCGTGATGCTCGCCTTGACCGACGGCGACAGCGACAGCCGCCGCAAGCTGATCGACCACGCCAGCTCCGGGGCCGGAGCGACCCGCAGCCTGTTCGACACTCACCACGACCCGGGCGAAACGCGCGACCTGCAGGAAGAAGAGGCGCACTGGGCCGCCTATCTCCGCGCGGTCGGCAGGCTCAAGCGACGAGGAGCCGGCCCTCTCACGGCCGGCGTCGAACCGGCGATGCCGGCCGAGCAACGCGAGGCGCTCGAGGCGCTCGGCTATCTGGATTGAGCTTGCCTGCCCCGGTTCGAACCCGGGATCGAACTCTCCCGCCCTGAACCGACTCGCCGCACCGACTCGCCGCCGCCGCGGGTCGACCCCGTTCTGGTCGTCGCCCTGTCCCTCGGCGACCGGCGGTGCGCCGCGTCTGTCGCGCGACGTACACCGTCTCGGCTTGGTCAAGGTGCCGCCCCTGGCCATGAACGGCGGCTGGATCGGTGCCGTCTTCAGCAGAACGAGGACTCGCGCACCGCCTGCCGGGGCCGTGGCGCGATGCTCGGGAGCACGCGACAGGTCGAATCGTCCGCCGAGCGCCCGCTGTCTCCGGTCGGTCCGGACCGAAGCGGGAGCCCGCCTGTCAGGCCCGCCGGACGGTCAGCCCCCCGTCCACCGGCAACGCGACGCCGGTAATGAAGGACGAAGCCGGCAGGCAGAGGTGCAGCGTGCCGTGCGCCACCTCCTCGGGGTCGCCGTAGCGCCGCAGGGCAGTGCGCCGGCGCGCGTAGATCTGCTTGTGCTCCTCGGGAATCCGCTCGGTCATCGCGGTGCGTATCGGCCCGGGGCAGATGCAGTTGACCGTGATCCCCTCCTTGCCCAGCTCCACCGCCAGCCCCCGGGTCAGGCCGATGACGCCGGTCTTGGCCGCCGAGTAGGCGCTGTTCATGGCGGTCGCGCCCAGCCCTTCGGTCGAGGCGATGTTCACGATCCGCGGCGAATCCGACTGGCGCAGGTACGGCAGGGCGGCGCGGATCGTCCGCTGGTGGGCAGTCAGCAGCACGTTCACCGTTTCCTGCCAGCGCTCCTCGTACTCGTCGGCGTCGATCGGCCCGGCCCGCGAGATGCCGGCGTTGTTCACCAGGATGTCGAGGCCGCCGTAGTGCTCCGCCGCCTCGTCGACCACCCGCCGGATCGCCTCGGCGTCGCCGACGTCAAGCGTCCAGGCGGCGGCCTCCCGGCCGGCAGCCCGAATCTCGGCCACCGTTTCCCGGACGCCGTCGCCGTCGATGTCGGTAGCGGCGACCTTCGCGCCCTCTGCGGCGAACAGCTTCGCCGTCGCGCGGCCCATTCCGGAAGCGCAGCCCGTGATCAGCGCCGTGCTGCCGGCCACGGACCGGCTCAACGTGCTCGGTTCCGTCATCAGGATGCTCCCCCGCCCGCCTCGACCCAGGCAAGCGTCTCGTCCAGGCCGCGGCCGAAGCGCTCGAGAATCTCGTCCACGTCGGACTCGGTGACGATCAGCGGCGGGCAGAAGGCCACCGTGTCGCCGAGCGCCCGCAGGATCACGCCGTGATCCAGGCAGCGATCCATGCAGTGCGCCCCGACTCCGCGTTCCACCGGGAAGGCCTCGCGGGTCTGCTTGTCCGCCACCAGCTCGCAGGCGCCGAGCAGTCCCTTGCCGCGCGTCTCTCCCACCAGCGGATGGTCGTCGAACCGCCGCAGCCCGGCCTGGAAGTAGCGGCCGACCCGGTCGGCGTGAGCGAAGAGGTTCCGTTCCTCCATCAGTTCCAGCACCTTGAGCGCTACCGCAGCACAGACCGGATGCCCCGTGTAGGTGAAGCCGTGGCTGAACACGCCCCAGCGTTCGCCCGCCTCGACGAACACGTCGACCATCTCGTCCGGCACCAGCACCGCGCTGATCGGCAGGTAGGCGGACGACAGGGCCTTGGCGACCGAGGCGGTATCCGGTCTCATCTCCATCGCCTCGGCGCCGAACGGCGTGCCCAGCCGGCCGAAACCGCAGATCACCTCGTCGTCGATCAGAAGCACGTCGTGCTCGTCCAGGACCTTCCGGATCGCCGGGTAGTAGCCCTCCGGAGGCACGACGACGCCGCCGGCGCCCAGCACCGGTTCGGCAATGAAGGCAGCGACCGTGTCGGGGCCCTCGGCGCGGATCAACTCGTCGAGCTCGGCCGCCAGCCGGGCAGTGAACTCCGCTTCCGTCTCGCCCGGCCTGCCGTCCCGGTAGTGGTGCGGGCAGGTCACGTGGCGGAACTGCGGCAGCGGCAGGTCGAAGCTCCTGTGGAACGCGGGCAGCCCCGTCATGCTGCCGGAGGCCAGCGAGACGCCGTGGTAGCCGCGGCGGCGGCTGATGATCTTCTTCTTCTCCGGCCGGCCGCGGGCGTTGTTGTAGTACCAGACCAGCTTGACCTGCGTGTCGTTCGCGTCCGAGCCGGACGTGCCGAAGAACGCCTTCGCGTTGGCTACCGGACCGATCTCGCGCAGTTTCTCGGCCAGTGCAACCGCCGGCTCGTGGCTGCGGCCCGCAAAGAGGTGGGAGAAGGAGAGCTTCCGGATCTGCTCGGCAGCGGCTTCCGCGAGTTCCTCCACGCCGTAGCCCAGGGCCGTGCACCACAGGCCGGCCATCCCCTCGATGTATTCCCTGCCGTCTTCATCCCAGACCCGGATTCCTCGGCCCCGTTCGATGACAAGCGGACCGTCGCGGCGCAGAGCCGGAAGGTCCGTCGTCGGATGGAGGACGGACAGGTGGTCGCGGTCCGAAGTCGAAGGGGCGAACGCAGTCGCCTCGGCGGACAGGCTCATCGCGGTCACCGAGCCCCGCCGCCGCCGCGCAAGGCGCTGTCCAGGGCGTCCAGCTTCTGCTTGCGCAGACCCGCCTGCATACCGAAATCGTCGTCGACGACCAGCGCCAGGTCGCTGTCCGCCTCGTGGCGCGGCCACTCGGGAAGTCCCTCGCCGTTCGGATCGCCGGTCCGAGCGAAGTTCGTCCAGTAGCTCGACAGCACGTCGGCGATCTCGTGGTCCCGATCCTCCCAGTCGATCCCGACCAGGTCGGTGTTACCGAAGACGTACGCCAGATCGCCGGAGTGGTAGGCGCCGAGACGGCGAGGTCCGCCCTCCCCGCCGAGAGCGGGACGGTCCGGCAGGTAGAGCCGGAACACCGGCGGCGCGTGACTGACGAAGTAGAGATACGCGTCGCCGCCGGCGGCCGAGGCATGGCGAACCCAGGCTCGACTGCCCCAGCCGAAGATGGTGTCGGAGCGGATCAGGGTCGGCACCGCGCCCGGGTCCCGTTCGGCCTCGGCGGCATAGGCCGCGAGCAGGCCCTCTGCCGCCTCGCCGTAGGCCTCCGCCAGCTGCTGCTCGAGCTCGCCGCGTTCGAGCGGCGGCCCGGGAGCGAACAGCGCGCTCGACTCGTCGCCCATGAAGCCGACCATCATCGGCACCTGGTTGTGCTCCCCGCGAGCGTAGATCGCAGCCGGCTGATCGGGCAGGTACCAGCCGTCGACGACCGTCTTCGAGCCGCCGGACCAGCCGGTGTTGCCGGCGGCGGCCAGCACGTCCTCGGCAGCGGCGGATCGAAGCCGCGCGACAGCGTCCTCCCCGCGGGCGCCGTCCTCGATGCCGAGTTCGGCCGCCAGCAGTTCGCCCCGCTTCTCTGCCTGTTCCAGCGTCTCCAGCGGCGTGAAGCACCCGGCCGACTGGCCGATCGCCCGATGGAACAGCCCGGCCGCAAGCGGCGACGCCACCAGGGTGCAGACGCTCATCGACCCGGCCGACTGGCCGAAGATCAGCACCCGGTCCGGATCGCCTCCGAAGGCCTCCGCGTTCGCCTGCACCCACTCGAGCGCCGCGATCTTGTCGAGCAGACCGTAGTTGCCCGACGAGCCGTGCTCTGACTCGGCGCTCAGCCCGGCGTGCGCCAGGAACCCGAAGGCCCCGAGGCGGTAGTTGATCGAGATCAGAACGACGCCCTTGCGCGCCAGCGCCGCGCCGTCGAAGATGAGCGACGAACCGTGGCCGACCTCGTGGCTGCCGCCGTGGAACCAGACCATGACCGGGCGCGGGTCGTCCGTGCCGCCATCTGCAGCCGTCCACAGGTCGAGGTACAGACAGTCCTCGCTGCGGTCGATCTCGCCGCGGCTGTAGATCGACGTGTCGGGCGTGATGCGCTGCCAGCAGGGGGCGCCCGATTCGAGTGCGCCGCGAACCCCCTCCCACGGCGCGGGCGGCTGCGGCGGACGCCAGCGCAGGTCGCCCACCGGCGGCGCGGCGTACGGAATGCCGCGGAACACGAGCACGTCGCCTGCGGGACCGCGCCCGTCGTCGACCTCGGCGCCCTCGACCGCTCCCCACGACGTTTGAACGACAAGGCTCCGAACGACAGGGCGCCCGGCGTCGGAACCCGGTTCGTCGGCGCCGCCGCAGCCAGAAGCAAGCAGTGCGGCGGCACCCATCGCCGCCGGGACAAGCCGGCGACCGATTGCGACCGGCATCGCCTTTTCGGGAACTGCCATCACGGGAACGGCACAGTGTACTTCAGTCCTGACGTTCCCGTGCCGGAAACGCGAGTTCTTCACGAGCTGCGTGGCGGCCGAGTGGCCTTGTTCAATCTCGCGTGTATCATGCGGGTACCGTGAGGTTGCCCCAGTATTCGTGGTCCACTTCATCCTTGGCAGTCCGTGGCGGACGTCTCACGACATCGTTCGGGATGCCTGCAACAGGCTGGGTTACCCCATCTGGCGGGGTCACCCCATCTGGAAACCGATGGCTTCGGTGATAATGCGCCGGCCACAAGGAGGTTTCCTTCTGGTGCTGTTCTGCGGGAGCATCGGTTTCATTCCGCCTGGCCTTATGGGGGCGTTGTCAGGAACTCTCTCCTGGTGGTGGGTCCTGGTGCCGACGGCAAGCCTGATCTGTTCTAGCCTGAAGGTAAACAAGCGCAAGGTCGTCCGGTAGGGTCCGTCTGAGGGTCCACTCGCTTCAGCGGTAGGCGGTCGCTCTGAGTCGGGAAGCCCATCCTCTTGGGTCAGCCCATCCCCAGCAACTGCTGCACTTCGTCGGTGAGCGGCACGGGCCGGCCGGCCCTGGTGTCGAGCCACACCCAGCGATGCGTGACACGGGCGATCTCGCGGCCGTCCGCCGCGGATCGCACCTCGAAGTCCTGCTCGAAACCGCGGTCGTTCGCCGTCGTCGTGCGCACCCGGATCCGCGCCCCCTCCTGCCACCGAAGCGGCGAGAAGTAGGCGGCCCTGGTCGAGCGCTGCACTGCGTAGACGTACCGGGGCTTGTGTCCGGCGTCGATGCCGCAGTGGGACTCGAACCGCGCGTAGGCCATCTCGGTCAGGGCCAGCAACACGCCGGCGTGGACGTAGCCGGTCGCCGCGAAGCAGTCCGTGTGGCGCGTCTCGAACTCGGTCTCGAACGTCATCCCGGCCTTCCGCACGACGATGCCACGAGCGCGGACGGGAACGCTGCCGAACGCCGCGTATCGAACGTCACGCGGCCGCCTCAGGCCGACGCTGCCACGTACTCTCGGGCTTCCGCCAGCTCAGTGGGCTCGTCGGCGCCGTCCCACGCTTCGAGCAGCTTGCCGTAGGCATCCGCGGCCGCAGCCGCGTCGCCCGCGGCCGCCTGGGCGCGCGCCAGCCCGAGCAGGGAACGGGGCCGGTTCGGCGTCTGGAGCAACTGGTCCTCGAATTGCGCGACCGCGTCCGCGGGACGCTGGAGCTGCAGCAGCGTCTCGCCGTACAACTCCCGAATCGGCTTGATCGGCGAGGCCGCGCCTCGCGGCGGCCCCATCGTCGAAGCGATGGCAAGGCCGTCCTCGAACAGCCCCAGCGCGCCCTCCGCATCGCCCTCGGCGAGCCGGACCAGAGCTGCGACCTCGTGGTGCATTACCTGGGCAGGCTTGCTTCCCCGCTGGAAGGTCGAACTGTCGCCGGTCTCGCGCTCTCCCGCCTTCTCGAGCCGGGCGGCTGCCTCGCGGGCCAGGTCGAGATCGCCCGTGTGCACGGCAGAGAGCCCGGTGGCCAGCAGTTCCGCGGTCCCCGTGTCGTCCGTGATCTCGCGCGTCTCCCACTGCTCCGTCTCGACGATGTACCGGGCGCGCACCAGGGGCACCGTGTTCTTCCCGCGGCCGGTGTCGCCGGTGCGCTCGACCAGGTCGTCGAGTTCATCAATCCACGCGCGCGCCTTCGCGTAGTCGCCGCGCTGCAGGTCGCCGTACTGCCCCCAGTCGAGCGCGTGGACCATGTCGCTCACCCTCTCGCCGGGATCCCAGAGCGCCACCGCCGCCTCGTACGCCGAGTCGTTCGACTTCGACACCCGGTCCCACATTCCGCGCTGAATGAAGATGTGGGACGGCATGTGCCGGGCATGGGAGACGGCCGCCGCGATCTCGGCGAACCGATGCGCCGCAGGCAGGGCGAGCGGTGCGTGAACGGGATCGTCGAAGGCATGGATGATGTAGTGGGCGGCGCCAGGGTGATCGGGGTTGCGCTCGAAGACGCCCAAGGCGATCGACCCGGCCAGCACGTTCAGCCGGAAAGTGTCGTCGCCCAGGGGCCCGACCGCCTGAAGCAGCGACAGCGCGTAGAAGGCCGCCACCTCGTCATCGCGCGGATGACTCTCGTGCAGGGTGCGCATGGCCTCCATGTAGGCGATGCGCCGCTCGGCGAGTTCGCCCTCGCCGAACAGCTCCTCGACCGCGTTCAGGAAGCCTCGTTCGCGCTCGGTCGCGGCCTTGGCCGCACGCTGCTCCCGAGTCTTGCCCAGCCGGGCCAGCGCCTCGCGCGGCGATTCCAGGTCCCGTTCCGGCAGCAGCGGATGGTTGTAGGTCAGCGTCTCGCCCCAGTACGCGAGTGCGAAGTCCGGCTCCAGCTCCTGAGCGGCGTGAAACTGCTCGCGCGCCTGCGCGTAGCCGAAGCTGTGCAGGATCGCGACGCCGCGGATGAAGTGCTTCTGCGCCTCGCTTCCGGCCGAGGTCGGAAAGTCGATCGAGCCGACATCGACCGACGCATCAAAGTCGGACGCCGCGCCCGGCTCGGCCGACGACTCCGTATCCACGGAGACGACGCATCCAGCAAAAGCAAGGACGAGGACGAGCATCGGGACTGCGAGCAGCGGTGCAACGGTGAACGGTGAACGAGACATCTTGTGCTCCCTCCTGCCGCCGCGAACCGCGCCGGCGATCCAACAGTCAGGCTCCGATCGACGGCCCCTTGTGTCTGACGTGTCTGATGTGTCTGAACTGCGTCAGGACAGGCGTGTCGAACAGGGCGTGCCGACAAGGATACAGCCCCCGCGGGCCGCGAAGCCGGGCCACCGATCAACCTGGGCCCGTGTCAGAGCCGGGCCCGTGTCAGGGTTGCCTGTGTCAGAGTCGGCCGGCGTCAGGTTGCATGAGTCAAGGGGAAGGCTCGTCACTTGAGCCGGTGCACGGCAAGCAGCGCTGCCCAAGTCGACGATGAAGCGCCGTTACAGCCCTTCCGACGATGAGCCGACCAGGCGCCGAAGCGCCGCGGCGCAGACGACCCGTGTTCATCCGATGACGAGGTTCTTCCGACCATGAAGTTCTTCCGACCATGAAGTACCGCCTTCTCGCAGCGGCAATCTCGACACTCCTCCTGGGCGTCGGTACGGTGCCGGCCCGTGCGCAGCCGCCGCAGGACATCGGCGACGGCTGGTTCCGCTCGACGCCGGCGCACCAGGGCCTGGACAACAAGGCGGTGCAGGAGCTGCTGAACCGGGTGCGCTCGCAGTCCGACTTTCGCACCGTGCGGGGAGTCGTTCTCGTCCGCCACGGCACGCTGGTTGCCGAGGCCTACTTCGGCGGCTACACGAACGAGACCCTGAAGAACGTCCACTCGGTCAGCAAGAGCGTGACTTCGCTGGCGGTCGGCGTCGCCCTGGACCGCGGTCTGCTCCCCGGCATCCGGACACCGCTGGCCGACCTCCTGCCGCACTACGCCCACCGGCTGACGGAACCGCCCAGGAACCGGATCACCCTGCGCCACGCCCTGACCATGACCGCGGGTCTCGACTGGAATGAGACGGCCGGGGCGTTCTGGAGCCACGCCGACAGCGTCGACTACGTGCTGACCCGGGACGTCGCGGCCGAACCCGGCTCGGTGTTCCTCTACTCGAGCGGCCTCTCCCACGTGATCGCCGAAGTGAACAACAGGGCCTCCGGCCTCAGCCACCTGGCCTTCGTCCAGCAACACCTGTTCGCGCCGCTCGGCATCACGACGGCCAGCTGGGACCAGGACCTGAGCGGCCGCCACTGGGGCGGCACCGGCCTCCGCATCCGACCGCGCGACATGGCGAAGATCGGCCAGCTCACCCTGCAGGAAGGGCTATGGGAAGGCCGGCGCCTGGTAGCGAGGGAGTGGATCGCCGAGTCGACGCGCGGTCAGACCGCCGGCGTCGCCGGAGCCCCGAACTACGGCTACCAGTGGTGGATCCGGCCCAAGGGGCGCTTCCTCGCCCACGGCTACAACGGGCAGTACATCGGCGTCGACCCGGAGGCCGACATCGTGATGACGATGATCACCCTCTCCGAACAGTCGCCGCGCCCCCAGGAAACGTACCGCTACTACTTCGAGCAACTGCAGGATCTCGCCCGCGAGGCGACGAGGCCGGAGCAGCGGGGGCGGTTCGCGGCTGTCGAGGCGGCCCCGGAGGAAGGCCCCGATCCGGGCGGAATCACGATCGAGGTCAGGCGCATCGGCGGCAGCGACGGCGCGGCGACCCTGGCCTACGGGACGCGAAACGGCACCGCCAGTGCCGGCAGGGAGTTCCGCCGTACCGAGGGGGAACTGCGATGGGAGCACGGCGACGCCTCGACGCGCAGGGTGCGGATCCCGTTGCTCCGGCGCGGCGGCAGCGACACGGCCCGCGACTTCCTTCTCGAGTTCGAGTCGATGAGCGGCGGCATCGAGGCGCCTGATCGGCTGCGGCTCGAGATCGGCCCCGGCGGAGAGGTCGTCAACCCCGCCGGCTCGATCGAGTTCACGGGACCGGCGTTCCCCGGCCGCGAGGGCGACGAAGCCATAATCGTCGTCGAGCGCCGGGGAGGCACTCGAGGCCGGGTCGCGGTGCACTACCGGACGGCGCCCCGCTCGGCCGCCGAAACCGACTTCCGCGCCGTCGAGGGCCGGCTCGTGTGGAACGACGGGGAATCAGGTGAGCGTCCGATCCACGTCCCGCTGCTGGCGGACGACGAGATCGAGCGCAGCGAGCTGTTCGACCTCGTTCTGAGCGACGTCTCCGGCGGTGCCGGACTGCCCGAAACCCGCGTCGTGGGCGTGATCCAGGACATGACTGCCGGTCCGGGCTGCACCGACAGCGAGGGCGCGCTCTGCCTGTCCGGCGGCCGCTTCCGCTTCGAGGTCGAGTGGCAATCGCACAATGGCGAGCGCGGCGCCGGCGCCCTGGAACGCCTCAGCGACGAGACCGGGACCGCCACCTTCTTCTCGCCCGAGAACGTGGAACTCGTGTTCAAGCTCCTGGACGGCCGGACGATCAACGGCCACCACTGGGTCTATTACGGGGCCCTCTCCGACGTCGAGTACTGGCTCACGGTCACCGACACGCTCCACGACCGCGTTGTCGTCTACCGCAATCCGCCGGGCGAGATCTGCGGCCGCGGCGACTCCGGGGCATTCGCCGAGCTTGCCGGCCTGACCGCGGGGACGAACCCGGCTGTCTCGTCCGCCGCCGTGGAGACGGGCGGCGACTGCAGCCCGGGGACTCTCTGTCTGCTGGACGGCCGCTTCGAAGTGAAGGCGGAGTGGACCGCAGCGGACGGCGAGAACGGCGTCGCCACGCCGCTGCCGGGCGCCGACGCCACCGGTTACATGTGGTTCTTCTCGCCGGGCAACATCGAGCTTGCGGTCAAGGCCCTGGACGGCACGAAGATCAACAACGCCTTCTGGATCTTCGCCGCCGGGCTCACCGACGTCGATTACCGGTTGACCGTCACCGACACCGCGGCCGGCATATCGAAGACGTACTCCAACCCGCGCCGCCCGTTCTGCGGCCTGGGCGACACGTCGGCGTTTCCGCAGTAGTTTCGGTCGCATGGAACGGTTCCCCATCAGGTCACCGGCGGCCGGGCGAATGCTCGCCAACGTCCGGTCGCTGCCGGACACGGCGGCGCTGCAGATCGACAGGCCGCCATTCCGTGGTCATGGCCGCGCCGTGCGCACTCTGGCAACCCTGGCGCTGGCAGCGGCGCTCGCGGCGCCGGCCGCCGGCCAGGTCAACACCGAGAAGATGCGGGTCGGCGTCAACGAACCGGGATGGGGCGGCACGTTCGACATCAACTCGTCGCTTCAGCAGGGAAATACCGAGCGCGAGATCCTGGGCGCCGGAGTTCGCCTCCAGTACGCCTGGCCCCGGGCCGGGGGCGACGCGAACGGCGAAACCGAGTCGGGCAACGACAGCACGGCAGCGCCTGCCAACGTCGTCTTCCTGGTCTCGAACTACTCCTTCACCCGTCTGAACGACAACCGCTTCATCAACAACGCTCAAGGACACCTGCGCTTCATCCGGCAACACGGCCCGCGGATCTCCTTCGAGGTGTTCGGGCAGGTCCAGTTCAACGAGTTCATCCGACTCGAGGACCGCCTCCTTCTTGGCGGCGGCGGGCGATTCGCCCTGTTCCAGGCCGAACGCATCGAGGTCTTCGCGGGCGTGGGCTTCATGATCGAGCAGGAGACCCTCGACCTGCCGGCCGCCCTGCCCGACCCGAGGAGCAGCGAGCACCAGCGGGCGACCAACTACCTGACTTTCCGCTACAACAGCGAAGACGAACGTCAGCGCCTGGTGCAGACACTCTACGCCCAGCCTCGCTTGGACCGCCCCGCGGACTTCCGGCTGCTCTCGGAGACCTCGTTCGAGATCCAGCTGCTCCGCCAGCTGGCCCTGGCGATCAGCCTGAACGTCGCCCACGACAGCGAACCGCCGACCGGGATCAAGCAGACGGATGTCGTCCTGTCGAATTCCCTTCGGTACTCGTTCTAGCCGCTCTCCCCACTGCCCGGGCAGCCTGGATTCAGCGTTCTCTCGTCGTCGAGGCCAACGGCAATCGCCAACCAGCGGCTCGGTCGTCTCCCGGCAAAGGAAGAACGATGCACGAGAGCACCACCACCACCAACGGGCCGGCCGGAGCGGACTCCTCGGGACGGGTGGACAAGACGAACGCGATCAGCGCGAGAAGCACGGCCGCCATGTGCACGCAGAAAGCTGCCGTCTGAACAGGTCTGCGCTGCCACAGATCGGCAGCGGTCGAGTCACGCGGCCCGAGCATCCTGTCCCGAGGAGTCCTGGTCGAGAACTCGGCCAGACGAGAGACCACGGACACCGAAGCGACCGCCGCCGCTACAGCGCCCCACCTTGCCAGGGACGTACCCGTATCGATCCGTTCGAGTCCGTGCAGCCAGAACCAGCCCAGCCCGGCCATCGCGAAAAGCACACTGCACCACGCCTGAGCAAGCCCGATCCCCTGCCACCACTCCGGTGCAGAGCGAGAACAGGCGACCTGCTGGACAACAACGTCTGACAAGCCGACCGCGGCCAAGCTCAACACCAACCAGGTCAACCGCCTACCCCCAGGCGGCCCTGGCCTTCCGACGTTCCGCGGCTCGACGCCTGCTGGATCAGTTGAGTGAAAGTGACCGAGCCGGTCAACAGGACAACGGACAGCCGCCGGCCGAGTGCATGAAGCGATCCTCCCTCGCGGATGGACCAGAACGCCGCGTAGACGAACAACACCGTTCCAGCGATCCCCAGGCCGAGGGCGACAGGGCGCAACCAGGCGGGCGGTCCGTCAAGCCCCTGCGACAGGACGCTCGAGCCGTCCCGGCGTTCGCGTCTGCGCCGCCTGATCTGGACGGTCCCCAGAACGAACAGCACCGCAAGGCCGGCCACAGCGATCAGCAGCGGAAGCCTGGCCTCCATCCAGGAACCGGTGTCGGGAACTTCCGGCAAACCGTGGAAGTACGCCACGTCGGACATCACGGCCACGACGAACACGACGAACACGACGTGATCGACAAGCCGCAACAGACCACGTCGTTGACGCCGGCGCTCCTCTCCGCCTCGGGTATCCCGGACTTCGTCCGACCCGTTCACGGCTCGCTCGCCCGCAGACCCGACCGGTGCATCTGAAGCAGCAACAAGAGGGCAAGGCTCCCGAACATGAAGACCATGAGGGGGTCGTCGAACCCGAACCGAAGCACCCGAAGCCCAGCCCCTTCGTCGAGGATCCCCAGAGGCCGACAGAGGCAGATCCACAGCAGACCAAGACCGACCAGGCCGGCAACGACGCCTTCGAACCAGTGCGGACAACCTTCGAGCCATGCAACGAGGCCCCGGATCGAGGCCCTGGACCGCTGCTTCTTTGTGCTCCGGTTCACTCTGGCCAGGACGGCGGCGCCGACGAACAGGACGCCGACACAGACCAGGGCAGACAACGACGGGCGCCACTCTCCCAGGGAAGAAGCCGATCCGACTGTCCACACCGCCATCGCCCCGAGCATGACGAGGACCCCCAGCCGCTGCGCTGCCGGCGACAGCCCGTGCTGCCTCTCCCGGTACCGCCGCCATGCGGCAAGCCTGGGAAACGTGTCGCGCAGCGCCGACGCAGTAGCCGGCGTACGGCCGCCGCAGGCGCGGCGCCACGCGGCAAGCCCGGGAAGCTTGTCGCGCGTCACGCGCAACCTGAACACCCGCGACGACCTCGCCGACCGATCCGACGAAGCGGCGCCCCTACTCGCCGCCGCCTGCCGAGATCATCAGCACCGAGCCCTGACGGTGCTCGGCGTGACGCGAGGGAGCGTTCGAGTTCGTGGTCCAGGCGTTGCCGGCCTCGTCGAACTCGATCTCGCGGGTGTAGGTGACCTGCATCGGCATCCGGTACTCGACGAACTTCTCCGTCTTCGGATCGAAGCGCAGCATCGAGTCGGTGCCGGTGCCGGTGATCCAGATCTCCCCGTTGTTCGGATTGATGTTCAGCGCGTAGGGCATCGAGTTCGGGCCGTGCGGCAGGTCGTAGACCTTCCACTCTTCCGTCTCCTCGTTGAACGACGCGATGTCGCCCGAGGCCCAGCCAGGCACCCAGACGATGCCGTCGGGGGCCACGTGCAGGCGGCGCGGGCCGTGCACCGGCGGCTTCCACTCGACGACCTGCTCGGGATCGTCGGCGTCGAGTTCCGGCCGGATGCGGCCGACGCGCTGGCCGTTCAGCTTGCTGTAGAAGACGTGGCCGTTCGGCGCCACGTCGATGCCGTAGGGGGTCACGCCGCGCGACTCGCCGCGGGCGCCGCCGCCGCGGACCTGGTCGGCCGTCGGCAGCTTGTACTCGGTGACTTCCCAGCGCTTGCCGTCCCAGGTCTCGGGGTCGAGCGAAAGCACGCCGACGCCGCTCGGGCTGCCCGCATCGGTCCACCACAGGATGCCGTCCGGCGCAAACCGGAGGGTGTGCGGATAGCCGCCGCGCGGCCGCGGAGCGGCGCGGCCCGGACCGATCCGCCATTCCTTCGTCTCGACATCGAATTCGCCCATCTGGCCCGAGTAGGCCAAGGTCACCCACATGTTGCCGTCCTCGGCCTTCTCGATCGAGTGGATGCCGGTCGTGACGCTGGCCGGCGAGAGGTAGTCCTTGCCGCCCGGCACGGTGTAGAAGGCACGCTCGCCAGTCACCGGGTCAAGCGTCTCGACGACGTCCTGAGCCATGTCGACCGTGTAGACGAGGCCGTCATCGCCGAGTTCGAGGTCGTGGATCACGGCGCCGGCCTGGTCGCCCATCAGCCATTCGCGAACCTCGCCCTGGAGCGCGTCGCCATCGGGCGGCGGCGGTGGCACGAAGTCCGGCCACTCTTCTTCCGCCTCGCGGCCGTAGATGCTGACTATCTTGTCGACCAGGACGTCCTGGGTGTGCTTGTACAGGCCCTGGAAACCGTCCATCCGCGTGAGCATGACCTCCCAGTCCACCGGTTCCTCCGGCGAACGGAAGCCGACCGTTCCGACCTGGTGGCAGTACGCGCACATCATGCGGAAGTTCAGGGCGTCCTTCTCGTCTTCCCACTCCATCATGTTCATCAGGTTGTGGGCCGGTCGCTGCGACTGCAGCGCCCAGCCTTCGGCCTTGCGCAGGCGAACCTGGATCGGCGTCGGCTCCGTGGTCTCCTTGAGGTCCTTCCACTCGTCGAGCCAGCCCATCAGGCGAACGCGCAGCTTGTACTTGCCGGCGGGAACGGCCGGCAGCCTGTAGGCGCCGTCCGGCTGGCTGTAGACCGAGATGCTGCGCGATTCGTCGGTCGAGAACAGCGACACCGTGGCGCCGCGGACCGGCTGGCCGTCACTGCCGACGATGGTGCCGCTGTAGACAGTGAGCGGCGCGTCGAGCGCGTTGTTCGGTGCAGCGGCGTTCGGTGCAGCGGCGACAGTCGCCGAAGCGGCGAGCGCCAGGACTGCGAAGGTGGCGAGCGTGACCAGCGTCCGAGACGAACCGGGTCGAGACATGGGACCTCCTGTGCCTGCGTTGGGTACCTTGGGGTGCAACTGAGCCCGGACTATACAGCACCGGGGAGCCAGGCGGCAGATCCGCGCTTCGGCTCACGAACCGGGCCCGCCGCCGACTCGCGGCGACGGGCGAGCCTGGAGGCTTCAGCTCGATCCCGCGGCAGACAGACCTGGAGGCGTCACGTCGGTTCTGACGGCAGACCGAGCCACCGGGAGCCAAGGGGTGGCAGCCGCCCCGCGATCAACTTCAGCCGCTCGGCCGGCTTGCGCGTCAAGACCACCGCACGACCGCGCGATGTGCGTATCCGGCGCGGAACTCGCTGGACGAAGCGGCAGCGTGCATCGCTGACAGCATCATCACCGCCATCCTGCCGCGCATCAACGGCAACCGATCGGAAAATGCGACCGATCACACCGCCGCCTGCCTGTCGCGGACCCGGCGAAAGATGTCGAACGCCAGGTGCTCACGAGCGGCCGAGCGGAACTCGGCGTCTGTCATCACCCTCGTGAATATCTCCTTGTTGCCCTCCATTCGCGCAATGAACAACCCGTCCAGTACACGATCCAGGAAGGAGGAGAAACTCGTCAGGTTGTTGGCGAGAGCGGCCTCCGCAACGCGCTCGTCGTTCTCGGCGGAAGCTCGTATCTGATCGAAGAACAACTGATCCGCATCGGTGAAGGTCGTCCCGAAACGCTCGTTGAGGCGGCCGACCAGGCTGGAAAGTGTCACTTCCGCGTCCCTGATCTGACCTGTGCCGACGTCGGTCGGCCCCTTGAGAGGATCGGCCTCGCCGTCCGCAAGGTCGATCGAACCCTCGTTCAGCTGCTGAAGCCGGAAGAACTGAAGCGCCACCTCGTCGTCAAGAACGAATGCCTTGCCATCGCCCGGCGGCGGGAGCTTCGACAGCAGGTTGCGCACGAAGGCGTAGAGCCGTTCGAGGTCGCTGTCCTGGTAGGGAATGATCTGAGACAGGAACGCGTAGAGGTTTCGATAGGCCTTCAACTGGCCGCGAAATTCCTCCCGCCGCTCCTCGTCCTGAACGCCGGCCAGGCGCTTCACCACGTACATCGTCTGCAACAGGGGCTGATCGAAACCGGTCTGGTACTTCTCCGCCACGAGGAGAACACGGTAATCGTCGCGCTCGAAAGCCTCCGGGAGCCCCGTTTCGGGTAAACCGTCATTCATCGCGACTTCGGTCCAGGACGATCCGGGATCGTCCGGATCCTCGACCGTGCCCGAGAAGGCCACCAGCGAACGGATGCCCGTATACCGCTGGTCGGCGATGTAGTCGTCGAAGGCGAGCTTGTATTTCACGGCGGCCAGACGGGAACCCGTGACGACCATTGCCTTCGCGCGCCTGCCGAGCTCGTTCATGACATGGAGCCGGAAATGCTCGACGATCACGGAAACGACTTGCTCGATAGTGACGGGATGAAGCTCCAGGTATTGCGTCAAGGCCTTCGCGGCCTGCCTGCGCGGCACCTCGGGATCGTCCTCGACCTGCTTGAGGAGGCCGAAGAAGCGCCTGTAGGTAGTGTAGTTCTGAAGCACGTCCATGATGAAGCCTTCCTCGATGGCTTGCCGCATGGAGTACTCGTGAAAGGGTGAAGCGCCAGACGGGCCCGGCTCGTCGAACAGGGCCCGGGTCCTGAACTTCGGCGTGGCGGTGAACGCGAAGAAACTGAGGTTCGGTTGCCGCGCCCGTCGCAGTGCGTCGCGCAGCACGGCCGCCTTTACTTCCTCGGAAAGATCGTCATCCTCTTCCTCGGACAGCTGGGCGGCGACGGCCGCTTCGATGCCTTCCTGGTTCAGCATGCCCCGAAGCGCCTTGGCGGTCTCGCCGCTCTGGGACGAGTGCGCCTCATCGACGATGACGGCGAAACGTCTTCCCGCCGTGTCGATCCTCACGCCGGAGCCCTTCTTCTCGAGCGTCGAGAGCGCCTGCGAGATGAAGGGGAATTTCTGGATCGTCGTGATGACGATGGGCGTGCCCTGGGACAGCGCCCGGACAAGCTGCCGAGTATCCTCGTCGATCTTCTCTACCACGCCCGTCTTGTGCTCGAACTGGTAGATCGTCGCCTGCAACTGCTGGTCGAGCACGCGCCGGTCGGTCACCACGATGACGGAGTGAAATACCTTCTCGTCGCGCTCGTCATGCAGGCTGGCCAGGCGGTGCGCGAGCCACGCGATCGAGTTCGACTTGCCCGAGCCGGCGGAATGCTGGATCAGGTAGTTCCGGCCACTGCCGTTGGCCCTGGCATGGGCGACGAGTTTCCGAACCGCGTCGAGCCGGCGATAGCGCGGGAAGATCATCGTCTCCTTCCGCACGGTGCGCGCGCCATGGTCGGCCCTGACCTGCCTCTCCTTCACTTCCAGGTGCATGAAACGTTGCAGGAGCTCCAGCAGACTGTCGGCCTGCAGCACCTCGTCCCACAGGTAGTGGGTCTTCCAGTTCCCCTCGACCGGCGGATTGCCCGCCCGGTAGGCGTCGCCCCGGTTGAAGGGCTGGGACTTCGCTCACGCCACCAGTCCTTCCAGCAGCCCGGCAATTTCCCCTTCGAGCCTTGTGATGTCCGCCTTGATTTGATCGAATGGTTGTATCAGAATGGCGGCGACCGATCTCGATGTCTCGCTCACGTCATCCTGCGCGACCGAAGGGTCTTCCGAACCCGGCGCCGTTGAGACCCCTGGTGACGGCGCGGGTGATGATGGCTTGGCGTTTCTCGGCCAGCTGGTCCAGAAGCTCGCGCTTCTTCTCGATCAGCCCGTCGATCCGCGCCGTCTTCTCGTCCAGAAACCGGGCGATCCGCCGCTGCGTGTCGAGTGGGGGAAGTTGAACCCTGATGTTGAGAATGCTTGGCAGATCCAGGTTCTGGATGCCGGTCGTCTGCCTAATGTGGGCGTACGTCCGACGAGACGTGTACATGGAGAGCCAAGTGACTGCTCGACCGTCGTCAGGCAGCGACGAGGCACTGACCGACCGGAAGCTGCTTCTGCTGCTGCCTGTGGACCGGCAGCCCCCGGCAGCAGCTACAGGTTCAGCCTCACCGGCAGGTAGCGGTCGATCAGGCTCTGGTAGTACGGCCGCAGTGCCGCGGCGTCCGGCGGCCGGTCGCTCTTGGAGTACAGGTCGTAGCCGTTGAACAGCCGCACCCAGGCGAACATCTCGCGGTCGCGGTCGTTCATCAGCTCCCGGTACGCGCCTTCCCGATGGCAGGCATAGAAGGAGTGGTACCGGATCATGTACAGGGCAGGCTCGGGAAGGTAGTCGCGGAGCACGTGGTACAGGTACTCGTCGTGCCCCCAGGAGAGGTCGACGCGGTCCAGACCGCAGCCCGCCTCGTAGACTCCCAGAGGCGTCGAGTAGCTCGGGTTTCCGGTGTCCGGGTTGGCGGCGAACAACTCCGGATACACGATCCGGTTCGAGAACGCACAGCCGACCGGAAAGGTGTCACCGACCACGGCCCACTGCGGCTCGCCCCAAAGACAGAGCACCTTGCCCAGATCGTGAACCAGCCCGGCGAGAACGAACCAGTCCGGGCGCCCGTCGGCGCGGATCGCTTCGGCGGTCTGCAGCAGGTGATCGAGTTGCGACAGCTCCAGGTCCGGATCGGAGTCGTCGACCAGGGTGTTCAGAAACTCGAGCGCCTCCCACGGGGGAAGCTCGGCGCGGTCGAGGGTCAGGTACTCCGCCTTCTTCTCCTGGACGAAGTCCCTGGTCTGACCTCGGTGGTTCAGACGGTAGAACTCCCGCACCGTGTCGCGTGACGGTTCATCGAAGTCCCGGTAGTCGTCGCGGCGCCTGCCGCCAGCCTCCACCGGCTCAGGGTAGAGTCTCTCCACGAAGTCGTCCCAGTCGTCGAGACGTTCGAACGGCGTCACGAGACCGAGGCTAGCAGCGTCGGGTTGCCGGCAGCCTCGGCAGACACCTGCCCGGACGACCCGGGAGAACGATGTCCTATCTCGCCTACAAGCTGCTGCACCTTCTCGGAGCGCTGCTCGTGCTGGCAGCTGCCGCCGGCGTCGCGGTCCACGCCGCGACGGGCGGTCGGCGCGAGGACAACGACCTCCGCGGCGTCCTCGCTTCGATGCACGGCGTCGGCCTGGTCCTGAGTGTCGTCGCCGGCTTCGGGCTGCTTGCCAGGCTCGGAGTGGGCATGCCGCCCCCGTGGGCCTGGGCGAAGCTCGTCATCTGGCTGCTGTTCGGGGCTGCGCTCACCCTGCCCTACCGCAATACCTCGCTGGCCAGGGCACTGGTCGTTGCGCTGCCATTGCTGGCGGCGATCGCTTCGTACCTGGGGATGTACAAGCCTCCATAGCAGCGGCAGGCCTGGCGGCACCGGCAGCCAGGCCGTCGACGAGGACGAGCCGGAGCATTCCGAGCCCGGTCAGGTTCTGATCAGCAACTGGTCAGACCGGCGATCCCCGTCGATGGGGAGAATGGTCGCCGAAATGAACATTCGGGGGAATCCGACTGTAACCCTGGTTGTTCCTCTCCGTAGACAGTATCGGGTTCGTGCTCTAAAGGGGCAAGGCACGGAGCCGACCGGCGCCGGGCGGAGCGAGCGTGTCGCGCCGCCCGGCGCCACCATCCGGCTGGTCGCCTGCTGGCGGATCGGGAACCGCGGTTCAAGGGAAAACGCAGTCGGGGCACGCAGACCTGTCGCGTACAAGCCGACGGTCCGCTTCACTCTGGTAGACGGGCTCGGCCGAACGCTCGGTCCGTGCATCGCCGCCGAGCATCACGGCCCGCTTCCACTCGTCGTCATCCGACCAGCGGAAGGGCAGCATCTTCACGGCCGCCGGCCTGTTCAGCTCCTCGAACGCGGCAAGCGACGCGGCCACGATCTCCCTCTGCAGGCCGACGTCCAGCGGCTTGCCGGTGGTGTGACCCAGGGGGTAGTCGAGGAACGCGGCGCGAGGCGGACCGACTGCTCGCGTGATCGACAAGGCCGAACTCATGGAGAGGGTCGGAATGCCGTCTGCCTCGACCTGGCGCGCTACCAGCCCCACGGACTGGTGGCAGACCGGTCACACAGGGACCAGCAGCGCCAGGTCGACCTGGTCCGCCGCCAGGCGGCGGCTCACCTCCGGCGCCAGCGTCTCGCGCACGCGGCGCGCCGAGTAGATCCCTCCCATGAACGCGTAGGCGCGCGGCGACAGCTCGCCGATCACGCCTTCCGCCGCCAGCGCTCGCAGCGTGCCGAGGGGAAAGACCACGTTCGGATCAATCCGGGCAGCGGTCTGATCGTAGGCGAAGTGGCTCGTCCGCAGTTCCGCCGCCGGCACGCCGCTGTCGATTATCCGCAGCGAGACATCGTCGCGATGGTGGAAGGCGACCTGTCCCGCCCGATACACGCCGCCCGAACCCACCAGGCCGACCCGGCATTCGTCAAGCGGCTTCGCCAACGGCGTCCACGGCGGCGGCTTCTCGCTGCGAACCCATCGGTAGGGGTCGTGTCCAAGGCTCGAGTACAGGTCGCGCGTGCGGGCAATGTGATCGACAGGCGGTCTTCGTGTTCCCATGTTCCCGATTCTGCCCTGACAGCCCGATTCTGCCCTGACAGCCCCGTGTCGACCGCGGAGATAGGATGCACGTACATGAAGATCAGGATCCGGCAGCCGCGGAACTCGAACCCGGGATCTCCGCCGGCGGCCGAGAGCAAGAGGTTCGTTCTGCCGGAGTCCGAGTGGCGCCAGCGACTCGATGACACCGAGTTCCGCGTCCTGCGCAGGGAAGCCACGGAGCCCGCATTCTCCTCGCCGCTCGAACGGGAGCGCCGCGAAGGCGTCTTCGTCTGCGCCGGCTGCGGCGCCGAGCTGTTCCGGTCGGGGTCGAAGTACGACAGCGGCACCGGCTGGCCGAGCTTCCGCGACGCGCTGCCCGGCGCGGTCGAGACGAAACGTGACTTCAGGTTGATCGTGCCCCGAACCGAGTACCACTGCGCTCGGTGCGGCGGACATCAGGGACACGTGTTCGGCGACGGTCCGGCGCCAACGGGTCTGCGCTACTGCAACAACGGGATCGCCCTGCGCTTCAGGCCGAGGGAGGAAGACGGCGACGCGGCCAGATGTTCCGCCCCGGACAGGCAGCCCCGGAATGAGGAGGACTGAACATGTCGACCATCGCAAGCACACGCTGCGGCACAGCCGGGATTCTGACGACCCTTGCACTGACGCTGGCCTGCAACGGCGACGAGCCGGTCGAGCCGCTGACCTCGACAGTGGCGACGGAACTCGGCGTCGTCGAGGGAACCCGACTCGACTCGGGAGTCCTCCGGTTCAGCGGCATTCCCTACGCCGCCCCTCCGGTCGGCGAACTGCGCTGGCAAGCGCCCCGACCGGCCACGGCCTGGGACGGATCCCGCGCCGCGACCGAGTTCTCCCCGGCCTGCTGGCAACCCTTGTCACCGCCCGGCTCCTTCTACGACTCCGGCCCGATCGAGCGCAGCGAGGACTGCCTCTACCTGAACGTCTGGACCGGTGCGGACCACGCTGAGGCCGCCCTTCCCGTGATGGTCTGGATTCACGGCGGAGGTCTCCAGACCGGTACCGGCAGCACGCCGCTCTACGACGGCGAGAGTCTCGCCGGGCGCGGTGTCGTCCTGGTGACGATCAACTACAGGCTCGGACCGATGGGCTTTCTGGCTCATCCGGACCTCTCGGCCAAGCACAAGACTGGCGCTTCCGGAAACTACGGCATCCTCGACCAGATCGCCGCTCTCCAATGGGTGCAGACGAACATCGCCCGCTTCGGCGGCGACCCCGGCCGGGTGACGATCTTCGGCGAGTCCGCCGGCTCCTGGAGCGTGAACTACCTGACCGCGACCCCTCTCGCAGCAGGCCTCTTCCAGCGCGCGATCGGCCACAGCGGCGGCATCTTCTGGCCCATGCCAACGCTCGCTGATGCGAAGTCCGAAGGCGTTCGGGTGGCCGAGCGGCTCGGCGCCGGCGATATCGCGGCAATGCGGGCCGCCTCCGTCCAGGATGTCTATCGGGCAGCCGGCGAGTCCGAAGCGCTCCGGTTCGTCGGCGTGAACGACGGCCACGTGTTCCCACGCGACGTGTACGACATCTTCGCGGCGGGCAAGCAGAACGACGTCGACACGATCGTCGGCTTCAACAGCGACGAGGGCACGGCCCTGTTCGCCGGCGCGGGCGAAACGACGCTCGACAGCTACCGGCAGTCGCTTGCCGACGCGTACCACGATCACGCCGACGCCATGTTCGCGGTCTATCCGGCCGCCACCGACGAAGAGGCGCACGTGGCGGCCTACGAGAACCTGGCCGACAACTACTTTGCCTGGCAGATGCGAACCTGGGCCCGGTTGCAGAGCAGCACCGGTTCCAGGCCCATCCGCATGTATTTCTTTTCCCGCGTACCTCCGTGGGAGGAGGCCGCCAGGTACGGCTCGTACCACGCGGCGGAGATCGTCTACGCCTTCGACAACCTCCACAGGAGCACTGAGTTCCGTGACGACCCGGGCCCATTCAACCACGCATGGGACGACACCGACCGGGCGCTCGCTGACACGATGGCGGACTACTGGGTGAACTTCGCCGCTACCGGCGACCCGAACGGCGACGGCCTTCCCGACTGGCCGGTGTACGACCCGGACGCTGACGGAGTGCTTGAACTGGGCGACAAGATCGGAGTCATACAGGGTCTCCTGAAGGACCGGCTCGACGTGTTCGACGCCTACTACAAGGACCTGCGCGGCGGCGGGTGAACGCCAGGGCCCGATCCCCGTCCGGCGGCCGCCGGACGGGGCTTGACTCGATCTCGTCAACCGCTTCGAGTCCCGTTCTCGAGCTTTCTGGTGTGGAGGACCCGCGTGGAGGATGAGCATCTCCATCGCAACCACCACGAGTTGGCGCACCGGGAGCTGGCGCACCGGACGTGTCGCGCCGTGGACGCCGGAGGGCAGCAGACCGCTGGCGGCGGCGTTCGAGGCCGGGAAGGCCGGACCCTCGGGAATCGCGACACGCCCGTCGCGTCGTTTGTGCTAGGCTGCCCCTCCCATGGCAGTGGGTGCAGAGCTCACGCAGCGAACCAGGATGCGCCTGTCGTTCTCGAGCGTTGATTGATGTGGAAACCCGAAGCCGAGACCAGGAGCAGCTGATGGCAGTGAGAATCTACGTGGGCAACCTGCCCTTCGACGCAACGGAAGAGCAGGTGCGCAGCCTGTTTGCCTCGCATGGCGAGGTCACCGAAGTTTCGCTGATCAACGACCGCGAGACGGGACGCCCCCGGGGTTTCGGGTTCGTGGAGATGGCGATCGGCGGCCAGGAAGCGATCCGGGCACTGGACCAGCAGCAGTTCGGCGGCCGAACCCTCCGCGTCAACGAAGCCAGACCTCGAGAGGAACGCCGGCCCCGCTGGGGCGGAGGCTCTTCGGACCGCTGGTAGCGCCGCGCCAGCTCACCGGGCTCGGGCTCGTTCCGGGCTCGGGCTGACTCCCCGGGTTGCTACATCACCGGGTTGAAGTGTTGCGTCAGGGCCAGGTCAGGCTGGGGAGAGGCCTTCAGTTCGATGATCTCGTCCCGGGTGCCGCCGCCCTTCGTCATCCTGAACGAGGCGTTCACGAGCTCCGGTGCGTCCCACAGCACCACCGCGAACTCGCCGTTCTTCTCGATCGAGCCGGTCGCCGAAAAGGCGCCGTCCCCTGAGGAGACCGCGACTTCGCCGCCGCCCTTGACCGGCTTGCCCCGCTTGTTCTGGACCCGGCCGACAAGCACGGTGCGAATGCCCTTCGCCTCCATCGACTCGCCTTCCCGGAAGAGGATCGGGTATACCTGCTGCGCTCCGTCTCGCTGCACCGCGACACGCACCACGACCGACCGATAGCCGGCGCGCTCGAAGGTGATCCGAAGCACGATCCCTTCATAGTCCTCGCGACTGTAGATCCGCCCCATGTTTCGCAGCAGGTAGGCGCCGGTCTTGCGTCCCTTGGCGCGCAGCCTGGGCGCCGGCATGTTGTCGTTCTGATACCAGATGTCCACATCCGACATCGGGTTGCCGCTCGAGTCGAGGATCGTGCCGATCACACGGGTGTTGTCCCGGCCGCCCACCGCTCCCGTGACATCGGCGCCGCGCAGGTCGCCGCCCACGTTGACCGCGCCCGGGTCCTGCCCCAGGACCGGACCGGCGAGGAACAGCGTCGGAACGAACAGCAGCGGAAACAGCAGTTTCTTCGTCATCTCGTAGCGCCTCCAGGACAGGTTGCCCGAATCCGTGATCCACGGCGGAACCCACGGGAACGGGCCGTCACGCCTGGCCGAGGCTATCAGCGCCAGCCCGTCGCCCCGGTCCTCTGCCGGCAGCTTGTCCCGTCCTCTCTCGGCAGCCTGGGCCGTAGACTTGCTTCACTGCGTTCTGCGGCGCAGCTCCCAGGATGACCTGATGCCGGCACCCGAACCCGATCCGGCCGCGCGGCCGCTGCTGCGGCAGATGCTGGCGGCAGCCGCGATCGGCAGCGCGGCTGCACTGCTCGTCCTCCGCTGGACGGCGTCGGAAGAGCCCGTCAGAATCGCGGACGATCGCGCTTCCCTCACCCCGCCTGCCCTGCCGCCAAGGCCGGGGCCGGTGCCCGTCGCGCCGCTTCCGGCCGAACTCAGCGAGGCGCTCGATCTGATGGCGGAGGGAAGACTGCGCGAGGCTCAGCGCCTGATGCTGGACTTCAGCCGCGGACCGGACGCCGAAACGCTGCCGCCCGAACATCGCGAAACCATGGCGGCAGTGCTCGCCAGGCTCGCCAACGACGAGGTCCTGGCGGCCGCGGTGGAACTGGAGAGGGGCTTCGAGGACGCGGACCTGGGCCGCCTGCGACGCACTCTCGGCTCTCTCGCGCGCCAGCAGATGATCGCCTTGCGGCGCGATCCGCGAGCGGCTCGCCGTGTCGACGACGCACGGCGACTGGCGGCCGAAGTGGACGCGATCGAAGCCGCACTGCGCAGCGACCGGCTGGCAGCGCTGCGTCTGGCTCAGGACTTCCGACGCCGCCATCCCCGATTCGCCGCGAGCCTCGACTTCGAACGCCGGGCCGCCGTGGCAATCGACGACACGGCCGGCCGGTTGATCGCGGCGAACCGCCTCGACGAAGCCAGGGCGCTACTGCTGGAACTCCAGGCGCTTCGCGGCCGGCAGACGGACGAAAGCCCCCGCGTCGAGGCCAAGCTGGCAGCCATCGACGAAGCGCTCCAGCGGAGCAACGATCTCGAGGCCACCGTCCAGGAAATCGAGATCCTCGGATGGGAGCGGCCGCACGAGGCGCTGGACCTTCTGGCCGGCATGGAGCGGACCCCGGAGAACCGGGACCGTTTCGCACAGCTGGAGTCGACCCTGAACATGTTGATGGAGGACATCGACGAGAGCGAACCCGAAGTGGAGATCCGGATTCCGGAACGACCGGGGGCGGCTCGGCACGAGTACGAGCGAGACGAGGACGTCGTCGTTCAAGTCCGCGCCAGCGACGACTACGAGGTGGTCGCGGTACGGTTCTTCTGGCGCTGGTTCGATCAGGATGGCGTCGGCGAGGTCGTCGAGGTGCTGCTCGGGCCAACGCCCGGCGCACGCCGGGCGGAGTCGACGGTTGTGGCCGGAGCACGGCCGGCCCCGGTCGAACTGGAAGCCAGGATCACCGTCGCCGAGCATCGGGGCAGGAACCTGCAGTTCTGGGCCGAGGCGGTCGACCGCGGCGGGCGCACGGCAAGAAGCGCCGAGAACGAACTCGCACCGGAGCGGCGCGGCCTCCTGCGCCGGCTCGGCCTGCGCCGCGAGCCATGATTCCCGCTGTCGGGAACGCCGCCGATTCAAACTGTCTGGCGGCGCCCCGGGCGCTGCCACGATGGCCCGCCGCTGCTATCATGGCCCGCGTGTCCGACACTGCCAGGATCGGAAACCGGGTTCTCGAGGTATCGCCGGCCCTGACAGGGATCCCTCAACACCCGGTCGAAACGACGGATCTGGACTTTCGACGTCTTGGCCTTGAACCGCCAGTTCTGGAGGTCGTCGACCGAATAGGCTTCAAGCACCCGACGCCAATCCAGGCCGCCGTGATTCCTGACGCCATCGCCGGCACGGATCTGATCGGCCTGGCCGAGACCGGGTCGGGCAAGACGGCCGCCTTCGTGCTGCCGATCGTGCAGCGCCTGCGCCGCGGCACGGGCGTGCGCGCGTTGATCGTCTCCCCGACCCGGGAGATCGCGCTGCAGACCAGGGCCTTCCTGGACCTGTTCCGGAAGAGCCGGCTGCGAGTGAACTCCGCCTGCCTGATCGGCGGCGTGAAGATCGGTCCCCAATTCGACCAGCTGCGCAGCGATCCCGATGTCCTCGTGGTCACGCCGGGAAGGTTGTTGGACCACGTGGAGCGGGGCACGGCGAGCCTGCGTGGAATCGAGGAACTGGTCCTGGACGAGGCCGACCACATGCTGGACCTCGGGTTCATGCCCCAGATTCACCGCATCGTGAGCCAGCTGCCGAGGCAGCGGCACACGATGCTCTTCTCGGCCACCATGCCGCCGCCGATCGAACGTCTGGCGCAGCGCTACATGAACGATCCGGTCCGCATCGACCTGTCGCCGAAGGGGGCCGCATCGGGGATCGAACATCGCCTCTATCTGGTCGACGAGAGGGACAAGAAGCGCTGCGCCCTCGCCCTTCTCGACACGGTGCCCGGTTCGACCCTCGTGTTCACCAAGCGCAGATCCGACGCCGAGTGGCTTTGCCGGATTCTGGAGCGTGGACAACACAGCGTCGCGCGCATCCACTCCGACCGCTCGCAGAGTCGCCGGGTGGCGGCTCTCGAGAGCTTCCGCGCCGGCCGCCGCCGCATCCTGGTGGCCACGAACATCGCGGCCCGCGGCATCGATGTCCAAGGCATCGAGCACATCCTGAACTACGACCTCCCCGACACGCCCGAGGACTACATCCACCGTGCCGGCCGCACCGCCCGCGGCGCCGCGGAAGGCGTCGTGTCGTCGATCGGCACCTGGCTCGACAGGTCGCTGATCAGGCAGATCGAGACCGCGCTCGGACACCCGTTGCCCCGATGCGAGGCGAAGGGAGTGGACCCCTACCGCGAGATGCGGTCCCTCCAGGAACGCCGCAGGCATTCACCGCTGCGTCGGTAGCCGTCTTCAGCCGTCTTCGCCAGCAGTCCTCGCCGCCGAACGGCGGCCGTCACCTTCGAGAGTCCGCCGGCGGCCGTGGACGCTCGCCGGGCGCAGGCCGGTCAGGCTCTTCCTGGTAGGGCACACCGGTCGCCCGGCAGACGAAGCGCATCAGCGGAGACGCAGCCGCGCAGAGGCCGGTGAACTCGTCGAGGAAGCCGCGGCTCAGCAGCCGGGTCTGGTTCAGGCGAGCCGTGGCCATGAAGGACTTGCGCTTGATGTCGTCGATCCGCGGGTGCGCCGCGTCGAACCCCCGCGGCGCCCGCTTCAGGCTCTCGCCGGCCAGCGCCAGCGAGCTGCCGAGCCCGGGATCGACGGTCACTTCCCGCCAGCCCTCGCCGTCCGCAACGATCTGCTGCCGGATCGCCCGCAGGGCCTCCGGGTGGGGACGCCACATCCCGGCGCCCATGAACACGTTGTCGGGCTCGATGTGGAGGTAGAACCCCGGCGCGTGAGCGTCCTTGTGCTGCTTGTGGCGGAAGTGAATGCCGACGTGGGTCTTGTAGGGCCGCTTGTCGCGCGAGAACCGGACGTCGCGGTAGATGCGGAACAGCGACCCGCCGACTTTCTTCGGCACCGCGTCGAAGTGCCTGGACACTTCGTCGAGCCGGGTCCCGAAGTCGCTGATGAACGAGAGCGCCGGCTCCTGCACGGCGTCCTCGTAACGCTCCCTGTTCGCCTTGAACCAGTCGCGCTCGTTGTTCTCCGCCAGGTCGCGCAGAAAGACGAACGTCTCCCGCGAGAACGGGTTCTTCCATCGAGTCATGGCATCCTTCCTCCTGCTTCCGCCCTCGCCGTCCGGCCCCGGGTTCCGGCCCGGGTTCCGGCCGAAGGTGCTGACCTTGGCGACGCGAAGTGTATTCTTGAACCCGCTCGAGGTACCGCAAAGACCGTGGCGCGTCCAGGACACGCCACGACAGGGAGGATCCGGATCTGGACATCTTCGTCGCCGAGCTGATCGGCACTGCGATCCTGGTGATCCTGGGGAACGGCGTGGTCGCCAACGTCGTTCTCGACCGCACGAAGGGGAACGCCGGCGGCTGGCTCGTCATCACGACCGGCTGGGGCCTGGCCGTCGCGCTCGCAGTCTACTCTGTGGGCCGGATCAGCGGCGGCCACATCAACCCCGCAGTCAGCGTGGGCATGTGGGCCATCGGGGAACTCGATGCAGCCCTGCTGCCGACCTACATCGGCGCCCAGATGCTCGGCGCCTTCGTCGGCGCGGTGCTCGTCTGGATCACGTACCGGCCGCACTGGGCCGCAACTTCCGACCAGGCGGCCAAGCTGGGGGCGTTCTGCACGGCGCCGGAGATTCCGGGGCGCCGGGGCGCGAACTTCGTCACCGAGGCGATCGGCACCGCCGTGCTCGTCTTCGGCGTGCTCGCGATCGCCGCCAACGCCTCCGAACTCCACGGCGGCGGAATCGACCTTTCGGCCGTGTTCGCCACCGGCATCAACCCGCTGCTGGTCGGCTTCCTGGTCTGGGCGATCGGCCTGTGCCTGGGCGGGCCCACCGGCTATGCGATCAACCCGGCACGCGACCTCGGTCCCCGCATCGCGCACGCCGTGCTGCCGATCCCCGGCAAGGGCGGCGCCGATTGGGGCTACGCCTGGGTGCCGGTAGCGGGCCCGCTGGTCGGCGGCGTCCTCGGTGCGCTGGCCTTCCACGGGCTCGGCTGGTAGCCGAAGACACGCATGACCTGGGTTCTCGCCCTGGACCAGGGCACCACGTCCAGCCGCGCCATCCTGTTCGAGCGCCGGGGGACCGCCGCTTCTTCCGCGCAGCGGGAGTTTCCGCAGATCTACCCCTCGCCCGGCCACGTCGAGCACGATCCCGAGGCGATCTGGAACACCCAGATCGACACCGCCCGCGCCGCGATCGGGAAGGCGGGCGCGGACATCTCGGACATCGCGGCCATCGGCATCGCCAATCAGCGCGAGACGGTCGTTCTCTGGGAGCGCGACAGCGGCAGGCCGATCGACAACGCGATCGTGTGGCAGAGCCGCATCACAGCGCCGCTCTGCGAGCAGCTCAAGGAGCAGGGCCACGAGGAGCTGTTCCGCGCCAGGACCGGCCTGGTGCTCGACCCGTACTTCTCCGGCACCAAGATCTCCCATCTGCTGGACATGCACGACCTGCATGCGCGGGCGGCACGGGGCGAGATCCTGGCCGGCACGATCGACAGCTTCCTGCTGTGGCGGCTGACCGGCGGCAAGGTCCATGCCACCGACGCGAGCAACGCCTCCCGCACCCTGCTGTTCGATATCCACAAGCTGGACTGGGACGACGACCTGCTCGAGATCCTGCGCGTGCCGCGGGCCATGCTGCCCGAGGTCCGGGATTCGAGCGGCGACTTCGGCCACACGGAAGAGAGACTGTTCGGGCGGCGGATCCCGGTCGCCGGCATCGCGGGCGACCAGCAGGCGGCGACCTTCGGGCAGGCCTGCTTCGAACCCGGAGCATGCAAGAACACCTACGGCACCGGCTGCTTCATCCTGATGAACACGGGCGCTCGGGCCGCGGCCTCGGACAACGGTCTGCTTTCCACAGTCGGCTGGGTGCTGGACGGTCGGCCCACCTACTGTCTCGAAGGCTCCGTCTTCGTCGGCGGCGCCGCGGTGCAGTGGCTTCGGGACGGCCTCCGCCTGATCGAGAGTTCCGAACAGATCGAGGAACTCGCGGCCAGCGAGGAGGACAGCGGCGGCGTCTTCCTGGTGCCCGCATTCGTCGGCCTCGGCGCGCCTCACTGGGACCCCTACGCGCGGGGCCTCCTGATCGGTCTCGAGCGCTCGACCACCGCCGGCCACGTGGCGCGGGCCACCGTGGAATCGATGGCCTATCAGAGCCTCGACGTCGTGCGCGCGATGGAAGCCGACGCCGGCTCCAGCATGACCGGCCTGCGTGTCGACGGCGGCGCCGCGCGCAACGATGCCCTGTTGCAGTTCCAGGCCGACCTGCTGGGCACCCGGGTCGAGAGGCCGGTGGTCGCCGAGACCACCGCGCTGGGCGCCGCCTACCTGGCTGGTCTGGCGGTCGGCTTCTGGGCCGACCAAGACGACGTGGCCAGGAACTGGGCCCTGGACCGCGAATTCGAACCGCAGACGACGCCGGACGAACGCGACCGTCTCGCCGCGGGCTGGCGCCGGGCGGTCGAGAGGTCGCGCGGCTGGGCCGGACGGTAGCAGCCGCGGCGCGGACCTCCGCACGGCGGTCGGTGCGCGCGCAGGACGTGATCCTCGTTGTCCAACTGACGCTCGACGACCAGCAGGGGCGGCGCGATCCGAGGCGTCGCGGAAGCCAGGCCCGATCGGCCGCCTCTACTCCGGGGCAGCATCCCGAACAGCAATCAGGATCTCGCTTCCCGGCACGGCGAGATCCACCGTCGACGAGCCCACGACGCGGCCGCCCGGCCGCGGCCGCACGATCACGCGGTACGGAACCTGGAACAGTCCGTCGATCAGGAAGCCGCCGCCCCTGCCGCTGTGAGCGGCCCTTGTCTGGCCCAGGCGTTCCGCGACCTCGAGAGTCGCATGGGCAGGAACGGCCACGACTTCGAATCCGGCCGCCGGCCCACCGCTGTCCGCCCGCACCACTCGGCCCGCAAGCACTGCACTGCGCGACCGGAAGTCGGCCCGGATCTCGGCCTCCACGTTCACCGTCCGGCGCTCTCCAACGGTAGCGATGTCGACCCGTCCACGGCGCAGACCGTCGATCACGTAGGCGCCCCGATGGTCCGTTCGCACGGCCCAGGCATCGCCGGCGGACTCGTCGATCACGAAAACCGGCGCACCAGCCAGCGGACTGCCATCGACCGTGACCACACCGGCCAGCCGACCGCTCGTCTCGCCGTCGTCAAACCGGATCTCGACCTCGGTCACTCCACGCGGCAGGACATCCACGGTGCGCCGCCGGGCCTGGCCGGATGGCTTCGTGCGCGCCACGATGACCACGGTTCCTTCGGGCGGGTTCGCGCGCACGAAGAGCGGGGCAGCAGTTTCGTCCGACGACCTGGAGAGCCCGACCCCTCCGCCTGGTGAGAGCGGTGTGCTCTCCATGAGGACCTCCACCGATTCAGCTTCCTCCGGCCCAAGACCCGAGACCCGCACCCGCAACTCCCGCGCCTCGCCGAGCCGGAGCACGACCCGCGGCGGCGCCGCAGAGCCGACGTCGATCTCGCGGACGGCGTCGGCGTACCCGTGCGCTTCGGCGTGGACGCGGTAGCGACCCGGAGTCACGACGAGGCTGAAAGAACCATCGTTCCCGCCTTGCGTCTCGACCGCCGGCGCGTACGGCCGGACGGCGACCACCCGGACCCGGGAAACCGCAAAGCCGGACGAGTCCTCCACGCGCCCCGTGATCTCGACAGGAGTCAGATCGAACACGAGCTCGTTGACACCATGCTCTACCTCGCGGTACCAGATGATCGGCTGACCCGACCTTTGACCGGACGGCCAGCAGAACACCATGCTCTCGCCCGCCGGAAGGCCAGACAGTTCGAACCGGCCCGCACCATCCGTCGTCGCGGTGTCCTTCGTGTTCATCTGCACCACCGCCCCGGCGACCGGCGCGCCGCTCGACAGGACGACGCCGCGCACGACGGAGCGTCCGCGGCGAAGCGCCAGCACGAGGCCGTCGTCGGCATTCGATTGCAGCCCGCCGTGATCCGGGTCACCCGAAAGCACCTGTCGCAACGGCACATGGCCGAACGCCTCGACCTGCAGCACCCCATTCAGGCTCGCAAGACCGCGAAGGGCGAAGCGGCCGTTCGACCCGGTCCGGCCGATGGCCAACTGCCTCCGCTCCGTACCGTCGAGCAGTTGCAGGCGCGCGCCCTCGATACCTTCTCTCGTGGCCTCGTCGACCACGACGCCGACGAGCTCCACGGCCCGATTCATCTCGATCTCGAGCCAGACGGGGTCTGCGGCCCGATCGACGGCGACCCTGGGCAACTCGACCGCCGCATGGCCCGGATGCTCCACGACGAGATCGATCAGATCGCCCTCGCCAAGCCCACCGATCCTGAAGCCTCCGTCCGAGTCGGTTCCGACCTCCCCGGTCGGCAGGGCAGTCCCTTCCAGACCGAAGACGCCGACGACCCTCGAACTGCGCCCGAACCGCACGGCGGCACCAGCAAGGGGAACACCGCCGACGTCCCGCACGACGCCTTCGACAGCCAGCTCCGGAACGAGGACGACATCCCCCAGATCGAACCGACCCACCCACTCTCCAGGCGCTCCGTCGTGTCCCGAACCGTCTCCTGAACTCGAACGCAGTGGAACCAGACGCGTCGCATGGCCCGGCGCCCCGACAGCGACCGACCGGACGCCGGGAAGGACCTCGGCAAAGTGGAACTGGCCGCCCTCATCCGCCTCCGTCACCGCGTGGATGCCAGGGTTCAAGGGCAGGAACCGATCCACCGAACCCACCGACGGCGGCGCGAAGACGCCCTGCCGGCCCACAAGAGCCGCTGAACCTGCGAGCCCCTTGCCCGCAGGTGAAACGATCCGGCCAGCGAGCGCCGATGCCTGCTCGAGGCGCACGACGACCAGGCCGGATCCGACAGCCGACGCGAGCGAATCCCCGACCAGCGAAGTGCGGCGGTAGCCCGCTGCATGCACGACCAGGCGCAACGCAGCGAAGCCGCCGGTCAAGGAACCTGACGTGCTCGAGGCGCTCGACTCGATACGGAACACTCCGTTCGGAGCGGTCATGCCAAGGCGCCCCAGGCCTCCAGGGTAATCGTCATGCAAGGCGGCCTCCGCACCCTGCAACGGCTCGCCCGAACGGTCATCCAGCACGACGCCCTCGATCGAGCGGAACGCGGTCAACTCGATCTCCTCCTCATCGAACTCCTCGGATGGGCGCGACCAGTCGAAGGTGGCCGGGTCGAAGCCGGGAACCAGCAGCGTCGTCTCGACGGCGCCCGGAGGCGGCCGGACAACCCAGGCCATTCGCTCCTCTCCCGGCGGCCCTGTATCGGTGAGCGGCGTTTCGTCTCGCGCCAGCAGTGCGCCCGCCCGCGACCGGTGGACAGCCACTGCCCTGGTCGCATCCCCAGTGGATGCCTGCCGGTCGACTCCGTCGGGCAGCAGGGCCGCCGCCCGCCGCTCGGGCGCCCTGAGCCTCCATGTTCCACTGCTCTCCACCTGGATGGGCCACTCTCCGCCCGAAGGACCAAGCACATGAAAGGAACCGCGCGGAACGGAGATTCGGCCCTCTTCGTCTGCAAGGCCGGCCGGCCAGCCGTCGGCGTGAACCAGCACCGCCGCGGCGAGAGGCCAGCCTGTCGGACCCTGATCGTCATCCCCGCCGTCTCGAATCAGCTCGAGCTCGACAAGCGGCCCCTCGCGGGGCTCCAGGCGCACTTCGATCAACCCGCCGGGGCTGCACCGGAAGTCGGACGGCAGGTACCCGGGCGCACCGACCGTGACCTGAAGCTCCCGTGGCGTTGTTCTCCATTGGCCGACCGGATTCAGCCAGCGTTCACGATCCCTGTTCCGATCCAGCCTCAGCCACGGGCGCCAGGTCGTCCAGCGCGGCCCGGAAGAACCGTCCGCGTCCCATGCGGGCATGTCCCGCGCCACCCAGGCGCGCGCCGGCTCGACCAGCCGCAACCGACACGATGCTCCGCGCTCGGGAACGATCGGCGGCAACAGCACGTGCGAGAGCGGACCCATGAGTGGAAACGCGACGGCAGCCGTGGTGAAACCGCGCCGGGAAGGCTGCACCACGACCCAGGAAGCGTCCGAAACGGGTGCCCGGACCTCGAACGCACGCTCGCCCTTCCGGAAGCCGAAGGCGGAGCCTCCGGTCAGTTCCCCCTCGGAACGCTCCCCCGCTACCACGGTCATCTGCTCGTAACGCGTCGGCTCCGGCAGCAGGTGCACCGCCACGTCGAAGTCCGCCGCGTTGCTCAGGACGGAGCCGCGAACCGTCAGCCCCCGATCGGACCCGGCCTGAGCCGGCACGACGGATGGCAGGAGCAGGAAGGCTGACGCCACGAGGCAAACCGGACTCGCACCGACAGCACGAGACCGCCGACCACTGCCAGGCAACATGACTGCCTCCTCGTGCAGAGACACCGTATCATCGGCTCTCCATTGACCACGACGAGGACGCCATGACCGATTCAGCCGCTCGCCCCCGCCTCACCGTCGACATCGAAGGCGGCGTCGCCGACGTGCGCCTCGACCGCGCCGACAAGCTGAACGCGCTCGACAACGCCATGTTCGACGGCCTGGCCGCCACCGCCCGCGAACTCGCCGACGATCCATCGGTACGCGCGGTCGTGCTCTCCGGCAACGGCCGCGCTTTCTGCGCCGGCCTCGACTTCGGCAGTTTCCGCGCCATGCAGCAGGGCGGCAACGGCGAATCCTCGACGCGCGAGCTGGTCCAGCGGACCGACGCCAACCCCGCCAACCGCGCCCAGTTCGCAGCCTGGTGCTGGCACGCAATGCCCGTTCCGGTCATCGCGGCGGTCCACGGCGCGGCCTACGGCGGCGGCTTCCAGATCGCGCTCGGCGCCGATCTGCGCATCGTCCATCCGGAAGCCAGACTCTCCGTGCGCGAGATCGTCTGGGGCCTGATTCCCGACATGGCCGGCCCGCAGTTGCTGCAACACGTGGTGCGCTCCGACATCGCCAAGGAACTGACCTTCACCGGCCGCGTCGTAAGCGGCGTCGAGGCCGCCGAACTCGGTCTCGTCACCCGGCTGTCCGAACAGCCGCTCGACGACGCCCTCGCCCTGGCCAGGGAGATCGCGGGCAACTCGCCGCACGCGATCCGCGCCGCCAAGCAGGTGCTCGACACGGCAAGGACGGCCGGCGTCCGCCAAGGGCTCGAGACCGAAGAGCGCCTGCAGATCGGCCTGATCGGTTCGCCCAACCAGGTCGAGGCAGTGACCGCGAACATCGAGAGGCGGCCGCCCAGGTTCGCCGACGTCGACTGAGGCCGGGCAGCACGCCGGCAACCTGCCGATCCTGGACCTGCCGACCTGCGGCTCGGACCTACTCCAGATGCCAGCCGTGATCGGGCTGGAGCAGGGCCCGCTGCGAGTCGAACGGCGCCTTGCGGTCTTCCGGTCTGACGCGCGTGTAGGCGCCGTCCGATTCCAGGCGGCGGCAGTTCGCCGTGTCCGCCAGATGCGGCGCCAGGATGTCGCGCAGCGCGGCCCGGCGCAGATCCTGATCGAGAATCGGGCACAGCAACTCGACCCGACCGTCCAGATTGCGCGGCATCAGGTCCGCGCTGCCCGTGAACAGCTCCTCGTCGCCGTCGTTCCTGAAGTAGTAGAGACGCGAGTGCTCCAGGAAGCGGCCCACGACCGAAGTCACCGAGATGTTCTCGGACAGGCCCGGAACGCCGGGTCTCAGGCAACAGATCCCCCGCACCTGGAGGAGAATCTCGACGCCCGCCTGTGACGCGCGATAGAGCGCGTCGATACACTCGCGGTCCACCAGCGAGTTCATCTTGAAGATCAGCTGACCGCCTCCCCGGCGGCGATGGCTCTCGATCTCCCGGTCGATCCGGCGGATCAACTCCGGCCGCATCTGCACCGGCGCCACCAGCAACCGGCTGTAGCGCTGCTCGCGGGCATAGCCGGTGATCGCGTTGAACAGCTTGCCCACGTCGGAAGCGATCTCGGCATCGTCGGTCAGCAGGCCGATGTCGGTGTAGATGCGCGCCGTGACCGGGTTGTAGTTCCCGGTCGCAAGGTGCACGTACGAGTGCAGCCGGCCGGCCTCGCGGCGCACCACGAGACACATCTTGGAGTGGGTCTTGAGCCCCATCACGCCGTAGACCACGTGAACGCCGGCAGCCTCCAGCGCCCGGGCCCAACCGACGTTGTGCTCCTCGTCGAACCGGGCCTTCAACTCGACCAGAACCGAGACCTGCTTGCCGTTCTCGCGCGCCTCCATCAGCGCTTCGACCACGGGCGAGTTGGCGCCCACGCGGTAGAGCGTCTGCTTGATCGCGATCACGTCGGGGTCGCCGGCCGCTTCGCGAAGCAGCCGCACGACCGGCGAGAAGCTGTCGTACGGGTGGTACAGCAGATGGTCGCGGCGGCGGATCGCGCGGAACGGGGATTCGTCCTCCCGCAACGCCGGGTGCCGCACCGGCCGTATCGCGCGGTCTCGCAGTTCCGGACGATCCAGAAAGGCGATCTCGCTCAGGTCGGCCAGCCCCAGGGGGGAAGGCAGGGTATCGACCTGGAAGGGCGCCAACGACATGTTCCGTTCCAGGATCACCCGGACGTCCTTGGGCATGTCCTCCCGCACCTCGAGCCGCACGACCGAGCCGAAGTGCCGTTGGCCAACGACCTCCACGATCGCCGCCAGCAGATCGTCCGCCTCGTCCTCCTCAATCTCCAGGTCGCCGTCGCGGGTGACGCGGAACGTGTAGGCGGCCGTCACATCGAAACCCGGGAACAGCCAGTCGAGATTCGCGGCGATCAGCTCTTCGACCCACACGAACCTGCCGCGGCTCGACTCGTTCAGGCCGAGCTCGTCCCGGCCGCCGCCCGGCACCCTGACCAGGCGCGGAAGCAGCGGCGGCACCTTGACGCGGGCGAAACGCTGGCCCTGCTTCCCGTCGTCGATCACCACCGCCAGGTTCAGGCTCAGGTTCGAGACGTGCGGGAAGGGATGGCTCGGATCGAAAGCGAGCGGCGTCAGAACCGGGAAGATCTCACGCTCGAAGTAGGAGCGCAGCTTGCGCTTCTTCTTGGCCGAGAGGTCGTCGTGGGAGACGATCTCGATCCCAGCGTCCCGGAGCTTGGGCAACAGGTCGTCGTGCCAGCAGCCGTAGACGAGTTCGCGCTCGTCCTTGAGGTGTGAACGGATGCCGGCCAGCTGTTCGGAAGGCGTCATGCCGTCCGGCGGCGCCTTCAGGGCCCCGCGTTCCAGTTGGCGGCAAAGCCCCGAGACCCGCACCATGAAGAACTCGTCGAGGTTGCTGCCGTAGATGGACAGGAACTTGACGCGCTCCAGCAGCGGATGCCGGGAATCGCGCGCTTCCTCCAGGACCCGGGTGTTGAACCGGAGCCAGCTCAACTCGCGGTTGATGTAGTGCTTGGGCAACCCGGGAGTGATCGCGGGCGGCCCGACTTCGGCGGTCGGCTCGGGTTCCGCGTCGCCGGCGGACGCCGGAACCGACGCCGCATACGGCTCGATCCGATCTCCAGCGGTTGCAGGTTCCGGGTTCGTCACGGCGGTTGCCGATTGTAGCCCGCGCATCGGCCGGCCGCTCCGTGACACGGGCGACGGTCAGGAGGCGCCGCTCTGCCCGGCGCGCCGCCGGACCACCACGAAGGTCACGTCGTCGGCCGGAACACCTTCGGGCGAGAGTTCTTCGACCCAACGCTCGAACTCGCCTACCGCCTCCGCCGCTGGCCGCTGACCGATTTCGCGCCAGCGACTCGCGACAGCCGGGTAACCCACCGGTTCGCCACTTGCATCGAGCATCTCGGGCAGACCGTCGCTCATCAGAAGCGCCGCGTCACCCGGATCAAGCCGGACCTGTTTCCCCTCGTACGAGGCACGGGCCATCGTGCCGAGCGGCACGCCGGCACTCATGATCTCCTCGACCTCGCCCGATGGACACCGGCTGACGAGCATCGGCGGCATGCCGGCGGAGGCCAAGTCGAGCACGCCGTCGCGATAACGCGCGAGGACCAGCGCCATCGCCCGACGGCCCAGGTTCATCGACCGGATGGTCGCCGTCGCATGGGACAGGAAGGCCGCCAGATCGAGACCCAGGTCCGCCGACGCGAGCAACGTCTTGACCACCGTCACCATGGTTCCTGCGCGCGCGCCGTGCCCGGTGGCGTCACCCACCGCGATGGTCAGGGCGCCGCCGTGCAAGGGCCCGAAGTCGTAGTAGTCGCCTCCGACCTCCGAGGCGGTGCGCAGAAAGACCGCGATCTCGAGATCGGGATGCTCCGGCAACGCCGCAGGCAGCAACGAAAGCTGGAACCGCCGCGCTTCCTCCAGCTCCTCCGTCTGCCGTTCGTTCTCCGCTTCGAGCAGCCGACGACCGACCTCCTGCTGACGGCGCAGCCGTTCCTGCTCGAGCAACTGCCGCCGGTTCTTCTCCTGGTCGCGGGCCATGCGATTGAACGCCTCGCCCAACTTGCCCACTTCGTCGCGCCCGCCCAGGCGCGCTCGCGCCGCCGCGTCGCCTCTGGCCAGACGATCGACCTGTCTGGTCAGGTGGCTCAGCCGGCGCGTAAGGCGATTGGCCAGCGGAGCGGCAGCCAGCAGGGACAGGCTCATCAGCCCGACGCCGACCCCGAAGTTGCGCAGCGAGGCAGCGCGCATCTCCGCCAGGGACGCACCGATCGGACGCGCGATCCCGTAGGTGAGGTCGGCTTCCGTCGCCGCCTGGGTCACGACCACCCATTCGCTCATGCCCCGCCAGAGTTCTTCGTCCCCCAGAGCCAGAGCTTCGAGGAGCGGCCGCCCTCCGGGACACCGCACGTCTCGGAGCAGAACCAGATCCTCCGGCTCGGACGTGTAGATCTCGCCTTCCGCGTCGATCGCGAACGGCACCGCGCCGTCGCGACGTGGAATCCGGCGCAGGACATCCTGCATCAGGCGCTCCGGCCGGACGGCGGCTTCGAGGTGACCTACCAGGTGACCGTCCCGGTGTACAGGAGTCGAGATCGGGCCGCCCGGCGTTCGAGCCAGCCAGTCCCGCGCATCGCGCGTCCACTCGAACTCCTTGACCTCCTCGATCTCCTCGGGCTCGACGTTCCTGGCGGCCGTCGCCGCTGCCTCCCGCCGCCCCGGCAACGGTTCGCCGGGGCCGCGGCGAATCGGAAGGCGACCCGGCCTGCCTGACCGCGACCAGAGAAAGCGACGGGCCTCCCGCGCCGCCGGTTGACCCGATTCGCCCGGTTCGGGCGCAACGCGGGTGCCACCGCCCGAGTTCCCGACCTCCTGGCGGTTCCGGCCGGGATCCGACGGATCCACCGGAACGAGTTCAAGCGCATCGAAGAGATCCGCGCCATCGCCCATACTGCCGAGAATGAACTCGGCCAGCGCTTCCCGGTCCACGTACTGGGGGTCGTCGAAGGGCAGCACCGTGCCCAGCCGTCCGACGTGTACGCGCAAGTCTTCGCGGGTGCGGTTCAGTCCGATCGAGATCTGCCTTGCGACTTCGACCGACTCGGCGCGCACCGCCATGCGAAACGCCTTGGCCGACGACACGTAGGAATAGCCGACGATACCCCCCAGCGGAAGGACCGCCAGCACCAGGAAGGCGAGAATCAGTTGGCTTCGCAGCTTCATCGTCCTGTTCGTTCAACCGGTCCAGGTTCGCCGTCTTCCCGAATCGCCCCGGCTTCGGGAGTCGGCTGCCGCACCTGTCTGCCATCCTTGCGCCGGCCGGAGAGGGAGCTGACCACGCCGTGAAGCGCCCGCACCTCATGCTCCCTGAGATCCGCACGGTGCAGGATACTCCGCAGGTTGCGGACCATGATGCCGCGTTTCTCGGCCACCCGCAGGAAGCCGGAGTCGTCGAGTTCCTGTTCCAGGTGCTCGAAGAGGTTCAGGAGCTGCGCCGCGGTGGCGGGCGGCGTCGTCGACCTGGGGCCGGCGGCGGGCGCCGCACATCCCGTTCCGGCCTCGAACCAGGCGTGGGCAACGAGGAGCACCGCCTGCGCCAGATTGAGCGACGAGTGCTCCGGGTTCAGGGGAATGTGGACGATGTGCGACGCCAGGGCGACGTCGTCGTTGTCGAGTCCGGCCCGCTCGGGACCGAACAGCACACCGGAACAGAGCCCGCGCGCACTGCGGTTCCGGATCTGGCGGGCCATCCGGCGCGGTCCGATCGCCGGCTTGAGCAGGTCGCGGCGGCGCGCGGTCGTCGCGTAGACCCGGTGCAGGTCGGCGACGGCCTCGGCCGTCGTCCCGAACACGGCCGCCCGGTCGACGATCTCACGCGAAGCCCCGGTCGCCATCGCCTGGGCGCGCTCGTTCGGCCAGTCGTCGCGCGGCGCCACCAGGCGCAACCCGGTGAGGCCGCAGTTCAGCATCGCCCGCGCCGCCCCGCCGATGTTCTCGCCCATCTGAGGGGCCACCAGAACGATCACCGGCGGCACCGAAGACGCAGGAACTGCCGGCCGCTCGCGGGCAGCCGCTCCGGAGGCCTTCGTCCCTGTTCCCCGATCAGCCATCACGCCATCCTTGCGTAGGCTACACAGGTGACTGCAGCGCAGCTGGGAGACCGCCTGCCCGAAACCCCGGGGACCATCTCTTCCGACGACATCCTGGAACGGTTCCTGGACTGGGTCGCCGGGCTGGGCTTCGATCTCTTTCCCGCCCAGCAGGAGGCGCTGATCGAACTGATGGTCGGGCGCCATGTGGTTCTCGACACGCCGACCGGCTCAGGCAAGTCCCTGGTCGCGACGGCGCTTCTGTTCAAGGGCCTCTGCGAAGGCAGGACGGGCTTCTACACGGCGCCGGTCAAGGCCCTTGCCTCGGAGCAGTTCTTCCGCATGTGCGACGACTTCGGCGCCGAACGGGTGGGCATGCTGACGGGCGACGCGAGCATCAACCCGGCTGCGCCGATCGTCTGCTGCACTGCCGAGGTGCTCGCCAACATGGCTCTTCGCCGAGGCAGGACGCTCCCGGTCGACTACGTGGTCATGGACGAGTTCCACTACTACTCGGACCCCCAGCGCGGCGTCTCGTGGCAGGTGCCCCTGATCACTCTCCCCGACACGACTTTCCTCCTGATGTCGGCGACGCTGGGCAACATGGCGCCCATCAGCGAGGCTCTCGAGCGCACGACGAAGCGGCCGGTCGCGCTGGTCAGGAGCCGGACCCGTCCGGTGCCGCTCGAGTACGAGTACCGCGAGACGCCCCTCGCCGCGACGATCGACGAACTGGTCGCGGACGGCAGGGCGCCGATCTACGTCGTCAACTTCACCCAGCGCGAATGCGCCCGGCTCGCCCAGAGCCTGACCAGCCTGCGCCTCTGCACCCGGGACGAGAAGAAGGCGATCTTCAAGGCCGCGGGAGACTTCCGTTTCGACACCGCCTACGGCAGACACGTGCGGCGCTTCCTGAGCTTCGGGATCGGCGTTCACCACGCCGGGCTGCTGCCGAAGTACCGGCTGCTGGTCGAGAAACTCGCCCAGCTCGGGCTGCTCAAGGTCATCGCCGGCACCGACACCCTGGGCGTCGGCGTCAACGTCCCGATCCGCACCGTGCTCTTCAGCCAGCTCAGCAAGTACGACGGCCAGGACGTGGCCATCCTCAAGGTGCGGGATTTTCAGCAGATCGCCGGGAGGGCCGGCCGCAAGGGCTTCGACGAGCAGGGCTGGGTCGTCTGCCAGGCGCCGGAGCACGAGATCGACAACCGGCGGCGCCGGACGAGAGCCCGGACCTCGCCCGGCGGCAGCCGCCGACGCCTGTTCCGCAAACGGCCCCCGCCCCGTGGGTTCGTGCCCTGGAACGAGGGTACGTTCCGGCGTCTTATCCGCAGTCCGCCCGAGACGCTCGAGTCCCGATTCCGGCTCGACCACGGCATGGTGTTCGACCTGCTGCGTGCCGACAGGGCGACCGCGAACGACGGCCCCCGCCAGAACTTCACCTCGATCCGGCGGTTGATCGCGGCGTGCCACGAGAAGCCGGTTCGCAAGCGGCGCCTCATCGGCCGGTCGGCGGACATCGTCCGGTCGCTCCACCGCGCCGGCATCGTCCGCATGGCGCCCTCCCGCGGCAACGGCTACGACGTCGAGGCGGACCGGGACCTGCAGTTCGAATTCTCGATGCACCAGAACCTTTCGCTCTACCTGGTCTCGACCCTGGAGATGCTCGATCCGGACGATCCCGACTACGCCCTGGACCTGCTCAGCCTGGTCGAGGCGATCCTCGACAACCCCGAGATCGTGCTCCGCGAGCAGGCTCGCAAGCTGCGAGACGAACTGGCCGTCAGACTCAAGGCCGAGCGGGTGCCGTTCGAGGAGCGAATGGAACGGCTGCGCGAGGTCACGCATCCGAGGCCGCTGGTCGATCTCATCGAACCGACGTTCAAGGAGTTCCGGCGCTTGCATCCCTGGGTTCAGGGCGACTCGATCCGGCCGAAGCGGGTCGGCCGCGAGATCTTCGAAGACACTCTCGGCTTCGGCGAGTTCATCAGCCGCTACGGGCTGCAGCGCTCCGAAGGGATCGTGCTCCGCTACCTGAGCCAACTGTTCAAGGTCCTGAGCCGCGGCGTTCCGGACCGATTCAAGACGGCGGCCGTGTTCGACCAGCTCGGCTGCTTCCACGCCCTGCTCGACCGGGTCGACCGTAGCCTGCTCGACGAGTGGGAGCGGCTGTGGACGCTCGAAGAGTCGCCCGGGAAGACGGCCGAAGCACCGGGCGGCGTCAGCGGCTCCGTTCAACCCCCAGCTTCGGACACCACTCCTCCACGGGACAGCGCGAGCACCAAGGACTGACCGGCACGCACAGCTTCTGGCCGAAGCTGACCAGGGTCTTGTTCAGGCCGATCCACTGACTCCGCGGGAGCTTCGCGCGCAGAGCCATCTCGGTCTCCAGCGGAGTGCGAGTGGCCACGTAACCCCAGAGGTTCGTGATCCGGTGCACGTGGGTGTCGACGCAGATGCCGGGGCGGCGGAAGCCCTCGGTGACCACGAGATTCGCGGTCTTGCGCCCGACCCCCGGCAGTTCGACCAGCTCCTCGACCGTCTGCGGCACGTCACCGCCGAACCGGTCGAGCAGCACGCCCATCGCCAGCCGCAGGTTCTTCGCCTTCGTGCGGTAGAAGCCGACCGGGAAGATGAGGCGCTCGAGTTCGGCAGCCGGCAGGGCCGCGATCTCTGCCGGAGTCGACGCCGCGTCGAACAGACGCCGCGTCGCGGCCGCGGTGGCCTCGTCCCTGGTTCGCGCGCTCAGGATCGTCGACACGAGGACCTTGAACGGGTCGCGTTCGGTCTCCGCGATCAGGGTCACGATCGGTAGCCGGGCGCCGTCCAGGTGGCGCCGGATGCGGCGGAGCATCGCCGCCAGACGGCGGTTCGAGGGCGGCGTCGGCACAGCGGACACGGTAAAGCGAGAATAGCGCCGTCGGTCGCGGCTGTAGCCTTGACCTGATGAAGATCGCGGTGAGCGGCGCGTCGGGCCTGATCGGCAGCGCCCTGACGCGCAGACTGGAGCGGTCGGGCCACGACTGCAGCCGACTGGTGCGGCGGACGCCCCGAAACCCGGGCGAACTCGAATGGCGCCCCGAGCGCGGTCTGGTCGAACCTGCCGCCGCCCAGGGACTCGACGCCCTGGTGCACCTGGCCGGCGAGAGCATCGCCGGCGGCCGCTGGACCGTCGCCAGGCGCCGCCGCATACGGTCTTCTCGCGCACCCGCCACGCTCCGCCTAGTGAAGTCCCTGGCCACGGTGGACCGAGCGCCGCGCGTGTTCGTCTGCGCCTCCGCGGTCGGCTACTACGGCGACCGCGGCGATGAGCTGCTGGACGAGGATTCCGCCGCGGGCGCCGGTTTCCTGGCCTCCGTCTGCCGCGATTGGGAAGCCGCGGCGGCCACCGCGGCCACGATCTGCGAGCGCGTGGTGATGCTCCGCTTCGGCGTCGTGCTCTCCGCCGGCGGCGGCGCTCTGCGCCGGATGCTGACGCCCTTCCACCTCGGTTTCGGCGGCCGCCTCGGATCGGGGCGTCAGTACTTCCCGTGGATTCACCTCGACGACGCGACAGCCGCGATCCGTCATCTTCTCGACCGTGGCGAGGGTCCTGTCAACCTCACCGCGCCGGAACAGGTGACGAACGCGGACCTCACCCGCTCGCTGGCGCGCACACTCCACCGACCGGCACTGCTGCCGGTGCCGGCGCCGGCGCTCGTTGCGGTCTTCGGTGCCATGGCGCGCGAGGCGCTTCTGGCGAGCGCCCGCGTGCTCCCGGCGCGCCTTCAGGGAAGCGGCTTCGCGTACCGCTACCCGACTCTCGACTCGGCGCTCAGGCACGAGCTGGCACCCCCCGGCCGCGTGCCCGGCTGAAGAGGCGCGGCGCGGGAGCGTATCGAGCCCATGTTCGATCGAGGAACAACGCGACCGAGGAGCAAACGATGCCGAACCCGGATGCACGACCGCTCGAACGCCGCGCGGCTTCGACCACGGACTGCTAGAGTCCGGGAAGCTTGGCGGAGCCCGGCGTGTTGGGATGAATGAACGCGGCCGGCGGCCCACCCTGCCGCCGCCGGGATGCGGCCGGCAGCAGGCGGAGCCCCCTGCTTCGCAGGTTTCCGCCAACGGACCACCAGCCCACCGCAAGACATGGCCTTCAAACTCGAGAGACGCAAGACCGCCGAGTCCAGGTTCTCGACCTCATCCCTTCATCTGGGAGGCGCACCCTACCAACTGGCGTCGCCGAGCAGGACTCCTCTCCGCGTGGGCATCATCGTCACGATTGCATTCCACGCGCTGCTGTTCCTGGTCACCTTCCCGAGCGCGAAGCCCCCCGTCTACGACGCCGCGCAGGCGCAGAGGCCCTTCGTGGTCACGCCGGTCCGGTTCAAGCCGCCCCCGCCCGCGAAGGCGAAGCCCGTCCCGCAGCGCAAGACCCGCAAGATCCCGATTCCGGATCCGACCCCCGAAGACCCCGAGCCGCTGATCGAAGAAGAGATGTTCGAGGCGCCGGAGATCGACTTCGATGGGCTGAGCGACGTGCTGTTCGAGATTCCTGCTGCCCCCTCCCCCGCCGCTCCGCCCGGAACCATGTGGGTCGAAGGCGACGTCGTGGCGCCGACGTTGACCTACAACATCCGACCCCACTACACCGAGGAAGCCCGCCGGGCGCGAATCCAGGGTTCCGTGATCCTGCAGTACGTGGTCGACACCGTGGGCAACGTGGGCTACGTCAAGGTCCTCAAGGGCCTGCCTGAAGGCCTGACCGAGTCCGCAGTACAGACCGTCGAGCAGTGGCGTTACGAGCCCGCGACGCTGTACGGTGAGCCGGTTCCGGTCCGCATCCACATGACGATCAACTTCTCGGTGCAGTAGTTGCCGGCGTCTGCCTGCGATCCGGCGTCCGCCTGGACATGCGGTCGGACCGCCCGACTCGCAGCGGAAAGCGCTCCACCAGAACATCGCGCGGTGTTGACGTGCACCCCTGTTCGCCAACGGACCTTGTGAGACACTCCAATACGGAAAGTGTCCGACAAGATCCGACATCCGGAGGAGGCGAGCCGCGAGCAACCCACGCGGCGGCCTTGACAAACACTTCCGTCCGCCAACGGACCTTGTGAGACACTCCAACACGGAAAGTGTTCGACAAGATCCGACATCCGGAGGAGGTGAGCCGCGAGCAACCCGCGCGGCGGCCTTGACAAACACTTCCGTCCGCCAACGGACCTTGTGCAACACTCCAACACGGAAAGTGTTCGACGAACCCGTGAGCACCCGAAGAGCCGGAACGAGAACCCCCGATGGCGCCCGTCCACTATCGACCGCAGAGCTTCCCGCCCGACGACCGCCTCGACTGGGCCGAACTCGTGCCCCTGATCGGCCCCGCGACGGCTGCCGTCGCGCGCTACGGCGGCCTGCTCGAAGCCGTGCCCAACCCGGACGTTCTGCTGGCACCCCTCGGCACCAGGGAGGCAGTGCTCTCGTCGCGCATCGAAGGCACGCAGGCGACGACCCGGGATGTCCTGGGGTACGAAGCCGGGCAGAAGCCGCCATCGCCCGAACGCCGGGACGACGTCGTCGAGATTCTGAACTACCGCGCCGCCATGCGCGAAGCGCGGAGAATGCTGATGGAGCTCCCTCTCTGCCTCCGGGTCGTGCGCCGGGCGCATCGGCTGCTGCTCGAAGGGGCGCGCGGCAGCGGCAAGGCCCCGGGCGAGTACCGCCGCGTGCCGAACTGGATCGGCCCGCCGAACTGCAGGATCGAGGAAGCCAGTTTCGTCCCGATAGAGGCCGGCAGGCTGCCCGACGGGCTGACCCGGTGGGAGAACTACCTGCACCGCGACGGCGGCGACCGCCTGGTGCAACTCGCCATCCTGCACGCCGAGTTCGAGGCGCTGCACCCATTCCTCGACGGCAACGGCCGACTGGGGCGGATACTCGTACCTCTCTTCCTGTGGCAGAAGGAACTGATCGGTCAGCCGACCTTCTACATCAGTGCCTTCCTGGAGGCAAACCGCGAGGCGTACTACGAGCGCCTGCTCGCGGTATCGCGCGACGACGACTGGACCGGCTGGTGCCGCTTCTTCCTCCGGGCGGTGCATGAACAGGCAGAGGACAACATCGGCCGTGCGAGAGGAATCCTCCATCTCCACGAGCGAACCAAGCGCAGGGTGGCGAACCTGACCCACGCGCGGCACGCCGTGCACGCCCTCGACGTCATCTTCGAGCAACCCATCCTCCGCAGCACCGACCTGAGCGTCCGTCGAGACGTGCCGCTCCACGCTGCCCGTCGGGTCCTGAACGCCTTCCACGAACATGGCATCCTGACGCTCCTGCAGCCGGCCAGGGGCCGCAGCCCGGCGATCTTCATGTTCGACGAGCTCCTCGACATCGCCGAAGGCAGCGCAGAATGACCGAGACCCGCCCTGCCTGAGCTACCCGAGCACGTCGAGAGGTTCGGCTTCATCCTGGGCATCCAGCGCCGCACGTTCCGCGACCAGGATCCGGTCAACGTGCAGGCATCGGAGCGGATGGCCCGGCTTCACGACCGGCTTCGGGAGTCCGGCTACCGAGGGCACGAACTGGAGTTGTTTCTCGTGCGGACGGTCTTCTGCCTGTTCGCCGACGACACGGGCATCTTCGAACCCCGCGATCAGTTCCTGGAACTCCTGGAGCAACGCACCGCGAAGGACGGAAGCGACCTCGGCGGCTGGCTGGCGCGGCTGTTCCAGGTGCTGAACACGCCGGAAGGCGGCCGTCAGGCGACGCTGGACGAGGACCTGGCCCGCTTCCCCTACATCAATGGCGACCTCTTCGCAGAAACGCTGTCCATCCCCGAGTTCGACGCCGACATGCGCCGAGCCTTGCTCGACGCCTGCCGCTTCGACTGGACCGCCATCTCGCCGGCCATCTTCGGGACGCTGTTCCAGTCGGTGATGGAGCCCGAAGAGCAGCGGAGCAAGGGTTCCCACTACACCTCCGAAGCGAACGTGCTCAAGGTCATCGAGCCGCTGTTCCTGGACGATCTGCGCGCCGAGCTCGCGAGGCTCAAGCGAAGTCGCGGCACACGCCGAATCCCCAATCTCCACGCCTTCCGGCAGCGCCTGGGGAACATGCGTTTTCTCGATCCTGCCTGCGGCTGCGGCAACTTCCTCGTCATCGCCTACCGCGAGCTCCGCCAACTCGAGATCGAAGTGCTGCGCGAGCTCCACGCACCCGGCCAGCTCGGTCTGCTGGCCGACGTGCTTTCGCTGGTCGATGTGGATCAGTTCTACGGCATCGATCTCGACGAGTTCCCCAAGCGGATCACCGAGATCGCGCTGTGGATGATGGACCACATCATGAACAACCGCCTGAGCCTCGAGTTCGGAGAGGCCTTCGCACGGATCCCGCTCACCAGTTCCCCCCGGATCGTCCGTGCCGACGCCCTGGAGATCGACTGGACCGAAGTTCTGCCGCCGGAGGAATGCGATTTCGTGCTCGGCAACCCGCCGTTCGGCGGCGCGAAGTACCAGTCGACCGAACAGCGGGCGCAGGTCCGGCGGATCGCCGACCTGGGAAGTAGCGGCGGCACCCTCGACTACGTGACCGCCTGGTTCCTGAAGGCCGGCCAGTACCTGCGGCAGGGCCTTCGCGGCGACGAACGGGCTCTGGAGCGCTCAGCCGCGGCGTCGAAACGGCCGATGAGGATCGGCTTCGTGGCCACGAACTCGATCACCCAAGGCGAGCAGGTGGCGCAGTTCTGGCCGCTGATCTTCGACCGGCTGGGCCTCGAGATCGCGTTCGCCCACCGAACGTTCACCTGGCAGTCCGACATCCGCGGCATGGCGCACGTTCACGTCGTGATCGTCGGGCTGACGCCGGCCTCCGAAGCGCCGGCAGACCGGAGGCTCTTCTCCTATCCGGACATCAAGGGCGATCCGGGGGAGAGCAGACATGCATCGGTCTCCCCGTACCTGTTCGACGCCGGCGGCCTGGCCAATCCACACCTCGTCGTCCGCAAGGCGACGAAGCCCCGGAACGGGCTGCCGAGAATGCTCATCGGCTCGAAGCCGATCGACGGCGGGCGGTACATCTTCCACGGCGACGAGCGCGACGCGTTCCTTCGGCGGGAACCCGGCGCCGAGCCCTTTGTGCGCCCATACGTCGGTTCCCGCGAGTACCTGCAAGGCGGCGTCCGATTCATCCTCGCTCTGCACGCCGCCGCCCCCGAAGTGCTCAGCGGTCTGCCGCTGGTCCGCGAGCGGATCGCTGCCGTCCGGGCCTACCGCGAAGCGAGCAGGAGCAAGCCGACCAAGGCCCTGGCGCGAACGCCCAGGCTCTACCATGTCAACGTGCTCCCCGATGAGCCGTTCCTCGTCGTGCCCAAGGTCAGTTCCGAGCGCCGCGAGTACGTTCCCGTCGGCTGGCTGGAGCCACCGACGATTCCAAGCGACCTCGTCTTCGTCCTCCAGGATGCCACCAGGCCGCTGTTCGCTCTCCTGACCTCCGCCATGCACATGGCATGGCTCCGCCAGATCGGCGGACGCCTCGAGAGTCGGTACCGCTACTCGATCGGCCTCGTCTACAACACCTTTCCGCTGCCGCCGGTCGAGCCCGAGGCCCTGGAACGGCTGACGCCCCTGGCCGATACCGTGCTCGACGCCCGCGCCAGGCACGGCGGTGCCACACTCGCGCACCTCTACGACCCCGACCTGATGCCGACCGATCTCCGACGCGCCCACCAGGCCATCGACCGCGCCGTCGACCGCCTCTACCGCCCGCGCCGACGCTTCAACACCGAGAGCGACCGACTGGAACACCTCCTCGGACTCTACGAACGCCTCGCCAGCCCGGTGGTGGCAGAAGCCGCACCGAAGCGGAGAAGGCGCCGCGTTCGACGGCGAAGGACCAGGTAAGACCCACTCCAGGCCCTTCGTGTCGATCCTCCTGGAAACCTCAGGCATGGTCGCTTCTCTCGATCGGAGGTGAGGGGATATCCCGTCGATTGTCGAACGTCGTCGATTGCCTTGCGCCAGGAGCCGCCGTGTCCAGCGTCCGGACGTGGTTTGCGCATCGAAACCTCGACACGATCGCCTCCATCGTGTGTTCGTCCATCGCGTCCCGGGACGCCGCCCACTCGAACGGCTCCAGCTGCACCTCGCCCTCGGGGCCGCGGACTCGCAGGCGCCGAACCCCGATCCGGGCACCGCCCAGCGTCATCTGGCCCGGAGCGCTCCCCGCACGCCACATCGACCGCTCGCCCAGGCGGCGGCCCTTCTCCCTGCACAGGATTCCCGCTCTTTCTCCATCAGCTGGCGCAGAACCGACCGTCCCGTCTCCACGCACGACTCCTGGAAGCTCGACAGACCGTCCAGCAGCGACGACGCTGCCTCGAACGGCGACCGGGACTCCTTCGCCCGGGTCCGAAGCCTGGCGATTCCCCTTGCATGTGCGATGATCGGCCATGGGTGGCGTCTCCTCTTCGTGCTTGAAATCGGGTAAGCCTGTCGGGCCGCCGAGCCGCCATCCTGCTTCCGAAGTTCAACAATCGGCGGGACATCCCCAAAACACCGAGCCGCCATCAGCAAGTTCAACAGAAGAACGGGACAACCCCACGGAGCTGTCGATGAAGCGAGACGTCCTTCTCTGGCGCGAACTCCTGCTCGAGATCGAATCCTGGGAAACCAGTCTTGTTTCCAGACCCATCTCGATCCAGGGCTACACGGATGACGAGGTCGGCTACAACCTGCACCTGCTCGTTGACAGCGATCTCATCGAAGCGAACGACATCTCGACCCACGGGAACCAGGTTCACCGCTACCATCCTTCGCGCCTCACAAGCGAGGGCCACGATTGGCTGGATCACGCCCGAGACGAGAGCCGCCTGCGGAAAGCAGCAAAGAAGGTCATGAAGCATGGGGGCGCCTTGTCAGCCGAGATCGTAGGCGAGGTCCTGGAGGAACTGGCTCGACGCCGGCTCGGTCTCTAGGGTCGGAGCTGGAGCCAGAGAGCGGCACGTTCGTCTGGTCGCGTTGGCCCTTGGTCGTCACCGGGTGGGCAGGTCCAGTCATGTCCCAGCGGCCCGTTGCTGCCGAGCCGATTCTCCTCAACGACCCCTGCTCAGGTGCTTTCCATGGTCGGCAGCGCACCGGCAGCAGCCCGGTCTCCTCGACGTTTGCACCGCTGCTCCTGCCACTGCCCGACGCTGAAACCGGCGACAGGCGACGACTCGGCAGAACCGGTTTCTTCTTCGACCGCCGCTTGCGGCGGCTCACGATTCGCCTGGAGCGGGATCGACGCACTCCATCCCGCCCCGCAGATAGCCGCCGACGGCACTCCAGTAACGGCCCAGGGCTGCAGCGCCTGAATCGCTCTCTTCCTTGCGAGAGCCCAGCACGCCGGTCCAATCCAGGGAGCGAGCCATGCCGCGGATGAAGGGCAGCGTGGAGCGATCCCGCCGCGGCGCGGCGGCAGCCTCCCTCAGGACGGACCGAACCGCCATCTCTGGCGCGTACTCGTGCATGGACGCCAACAGGTCGCGGACGTGGAGCGACAGGACCCACCTCGAAGCAGCCTCGAGGTAGTTCCGAACGCGCTCCGGCAGCGCTGCCAACCTGCGCGTCCCCCGCTCGAAGCCCTCGGCCGTCAAGCCGTGGATCCGGTACCGGCGGGACTCGTCGATCGTCGCAAGTCCCCGGGCCGCCAGCTGCTCGAGCTGGCGGTAGACCGCGGGATCGAAGGGTCCGTAGTCGTGCGGCCGGAACTCGAAGTGGGGGCAGCCGCACTCGCCGTCCAATTCCCGGTCAAGCAGGAAGAAGAACTTCTGCAGCCGCACCGGATCGAATCGCGCCTCGGCACCGGCAGCGGCCATCGCGGCCAGAATGAACGTCGATCGGTCCATTGCCGGTACATCGTATGACACCGTGACGCCCGTCCGTTGCGCCTTTGCCGCGACACGGCCCAACCGGCCCGTCGAATGGCGAGCCGGGTCACAGCGATCAACGACCGCCGCAACCGACGCGGGCCTCGGTCCGGGTATTCCGTGCTCGAGCCGGAAAGAGGGCGCCGAGCCGCTTCAGCGCGGCGGCAGCCAGCCGCGCGGGGGCCGGAAGTAGACCTTCAGGTTGGCTTCGCGCCGAGCCTCGGACGAGAGGTTCTCGAAGACGCCGTAGACGAGCGTGCCGTGGTCGTGACGATGGATGACGGGATTGCCCTGCCAGCGCGCCTCGCCGATCTCGCACGGCTGGTCGGGGAAGCAGCCGCGCCGGGCGCCGAGATCGGCAGCCTCGTACTGGAAGCCGACGAACTTCGCGTCCTTCGGCAGCAGGATGCCGACGACCTGGCAGGAACGCTCCGGACCGAGAACGGCGGCCAGCAACTCCCGGGTCTCGTCTCGCGCCGCCTCCGGCAGCAGCCGCAGCAGGTCGTTGCCTTCGGGCGACGCCAAGGCTCCTGTGTAGGCACGGAAGTCCTCAGGCAGCGACTCTTCCGTGATCACGGCTATCCGCTCCATGCGGGCGGCGAGGTCGGACGCGCAGGCCGTCGTCTCGGCGGTTCGCGGTTCCGCAGGCCAGCGACTCGACACGGACCACTCGCCGGACGCGCATTCGGGGCAGGCGCCGGCTCGCAGCAGGGCGGGGTTCGGAAGCAGTCGAACGGCGAGCGGCCTTCTGTCGGGCGCCGGGATGGGTTCCAACCCGGGTTCCGGCGCAGGTTGTTCCAGAGGAGACAGAGGCGCCGGGGCGGATTCCGGCTCCACGACATCCGCCGGCTCGGGCGAGGATCGCTCCGCCACAGGCGGGGGCTCTTCGCCAGACTCCGCCACGGCCACGACGGGTGCCGCAGGCGCCGGCGCCTCCACCGTCGAGGTCGATGCCTCGGCCGACGTCTCCGTCAAGGTCTCCGTCAAGGTCTCCGTCCGGGTCTCCGCCTCGGGCGCCGCCACGACCCGGGCGACGTTCTCTCGTCGAAGCCGTCGTTCTCGCTGCTCGGCACGGCGCTCTGCCCGGCGCTGAGCCCGACTCGTCGCCCGCGCCGAGCCAGCGCTGCCAGGCGCCGGGGCCGCATCGAGACTCGAGTACCCGACGTTCATCGGCGCCCAGAACGGGCCCGTTCGCTGGCGCGAGGTAAACCCGACCTGCGGCCGCTTCCCGTCCTCCAGCCTCAGGTAGGAGTTCACGATCATGAAACCCTGCCGTCGAAGCTGAATCTCCCATTCACCCGCAGCCAGGTCCCTGATCTCGAGCGCGCCGGCCCCGTCGGTCAGCATCGGCGGCGGTCCCCCCGACCGGTCGGCCTCGGCGAGCCGCACGACGACCGTCACCTCGGGTACGGGCCGCCCGGCATCGTCGGTTACAAGAACGCGGAAGCCGTTGGCGCCGCTCCAGTCGTCCTGGCGGGCCCCGGCTTGAGGCGTCGCCGCGAGCGCCACCGCCAGCATCGGCAGGAGTCGTCGCAGCGTCACCCACGCTCCCCCGGCGGCGTGACGTTCTTCTCCGGCGGTTTCTCCGGCGGCGAGCGGCGGTCGCGCCACATGCCGGTCATCAGCGTGAGCAGGCCCAGGACCGCCTCGTCGACAAACGGCAGGAAATCGGGAACTACGAGATCAACGAGAAAGATGACCGCCAGCAGGACGAAGAGCTGCGGGAAGCGCAAGCCGCCCAGAAAGGAGAGCAGGGACGGACCGCCGCGCTGTGTCGTGCCGTGTCGTGCCGGAGGCTGATCGGGCATCCGCGCCGAGTCTATCGCCGGTGCCGACGCGGACCAGGTCGGCCTCGCCCTGGCCCCGGAAGAAGCCGCGGAGCGGAGGGTCGCAACCTGGCTCGCGACGCGAGTCGCAATCCGGGGCCAGTCCTGCGGCCTGCATTCCGGAGCGCCTCGAGCACCGTCAGCCCTCCGGCGCCGTAGCGCTTTCTCGGCTTGCCGGCGCCGCGCTCGAACGCGGCCAGCGCGAGTCCCGACCCGGATCCGCCGCGGCCCGCTGCCGCGCTAACCTCCGCGGCGGTGAACGAGCCAGCGATCGTCTACCCCGCCCTCGCGCTCGCCGGCTTCGTTGCCGGGACTCTGAACGTCGTGGCCGGCGGCGGTTCCTTCCTCACCCTGCCGATCCTCATCTTCCTGGGACTGCCGCCCGGAGTCGCCAACGGCACCAACCGGGTGGCGATCCTGCTCCAGAATCTGGTCGCCTCCTGGGGCTTCCAACGTCACGGTGTCCTGGACCCGAAGGCAGTCCTGTGGGCGGCACTGCCGGCAACCGGCGGTGCCGGCCTGGGCGCCTGGGCAGCACTGTCGATCAGCGACGAGGCCTTCCGCCGCGTGCTGGCGGCGCTGATGGTCGCGGTGACCCTCTGGACCCTGATCTCCCGCCGTTCGGAACCGAAGAAGCAGCCGGCGCCGCTGCGCGTCGGCATGCTGGCAGTCGGGTTCTTCGGCGTCGGCATGTACGGCGGGTTCGTCCAGGCGGGAGTGGGCTTCCTCATCCTCGCCGCGACATCGCTGGCGGGCCTCGACCTGGTACGCGGCAACGCGGTCAAGGTGCTGAGCATCCTCTGCTTCAGCACCCTGTCCCTGGCCCTCTTCGCGCTTTCGGGAAAGGTCGACTGGACCCTCGGTGCGGTTCTGGCGGTCGGCAACATGGCGGGCGGTTGGCTCGGCGTCCGGCTGACCGTGCTCAAGGGTCACGTCTGGATCGGCCGGGTCGTCACGGCGACGGTGATCGTCTTCGCGATCCGGCTCTGGTTCGGTTGACCGCCCAGGCGCCGGCTATGCTCTGCGCCGCGCCCTTGGCGGATCCTGACAAGAGGAGATCGATCGTGGCTTGCAACGCATTCGACCTGAGCGGCACGGCGGCGCTGGTGACCGGCGGCAACTCCGGCATCGGGCTGGGCTTCGCCGAGGGCCTGGCCCAGGCGGGGGCCGACGTCTGCATCTGGGGAACGAACGAAACGAAGAACGCGGCCGCCAAGGAGCAGCTGGAGCGCCACGGCACGGAGGTCGAGGCCCTCATCTGCGATGTCGGCGACGCCGACGCGGTGGCCGCATCGTTCAGGCGCACCGTGGATCTGCTGGGCAAGGTCGATTCGTGCTTCGCCAATGCAGGAATCGGCGGCCGCGGTACACCGTTCGTCGACATGTCGCTGACTGAGTGGCGGCGAATCTTCCAGGTCAACATGGAAGGCGTCTTCCAGACCTTTCAGCAGGCGATCCGGCACATGGTCGAGCGCGGCGAGGGCGGATCCCTGGTGGCGACCAGCAGCTCCTCCGCGATCTTCGGGGCACCCAGAAGCGAGCACTACGCCGCTACCAAGGCGGGCCTCAACGCGATGGTGCGCGGGCTCGCCGTCGAGCACGCCCGCCACGGCATCCGAGTCAATTCCATCCTGCCCGGCTGGATCGACACGGCGATGACCGAGCGGGCTCTCGGCACCGAGGCGTTCCAGACCAAGGTCCTGCGCCGGATTCCGCAGCGGCGTTGGGGTGTCGGCGAGGACTTCAGCGGCATCGCCGTCTACCTGGCGAGCAGTGCCTCCGGCTACCACACTGGCGACGAGTTCGTGATCGACGGCGGCTACGCCTGTTTCTAGGTCCAGGCCCAGGGTCTCAGGTCCGCCCGCCTGCCATCGAGCGGAACACCGGCGCGACGACTTCCGGCATCCGGCAGTGGTTGCCGGTTTCCCTGTCCACCCAGACGTGGTCGGTGCGGCCCTCGACGAGAACGCGGCCGCCTGTCTCCACCCGGTAGCCGAAACTCATCGCACGGCTCTTCAGGCGCTCCAGCCAGCAGCGGACACGGATCGGATCGCCGTAGCGCGCGCCGCCCCGGTACTTGAGTTCGACGCCGGTGACCATCAGCCAGTAGCCCTCGTCCTCCATCTTCCGGTAGGCCATGCCGGCGGCGCGGCAGTGATGTGTCCGGGCGAGTTCGAACCACACCAGGTAGTTCGAATGGTGCACCACGCCCATCTGGTCCGTTTCCTTGTAGCGGACCTCGATGTCGACTTCGCTTGCCGGCGCCTCGCGGCCGGAGGAGTCCACTTCCGTTCCCGTCATCCCGTTCATGTCGGCGCCTCGCTCATGTCGGGCCGCGACTGTAACGGAGAATGGTGGCGACGATCTTCCAGCCGGCTCGCACCGTGCCGGACACCGTGCCGGTGATCTTGGAGACACCGGTTCGGCGCCGGTAGCTCACCGGTTTCTCCGCCACGCGCAAACCCCGCCGCAGAGCCTTGACCTGCATCTCGGCAGTCCAGCCGAAGTTCGGATCCCGCATCCGGAGCGACTCCAGCGCCCGCCAGGAGATGGCGCGGAACGGTCCCAAGTCAGTGTACCGGTGGCCGTAGAGCACGCGCACGAGCAGGCAGGCGAACCGGTTGCCCCAGCGTGCCTGCGGCAGCAGAGCGCCCCGCTCAACGTCTCCCAGCAGCCGCGAACCGATGACGAGATCGGCCTCGCCCCGCGCGATCGGCGCCAGGAGCCCCGGCATCTCCTCGGGGTGGTCCGAGTAGTCCGCGTCCAGGAACACGACAATGTCGGGTGGTCCCGTGCGGCGCAGGTGGCCGATCGCGGCCAGACAGGCGCTGCCGTAGCCCTGGACCGGGGCCGGCACGACCTCCGCCCCCGCTTCCCGGGCCCGAGACGCCGTCGCGTCCCGCGAGTTGTTGTCGGCGACGACGACCCGGCGCATGAGGCCCGGCGGAATGTCCGCCAGCACCAGACCGATCGAATCCTCTTCGTTGTACGCCGGAATGACGACGTCGACGATCACAGCGTGACGCCGAAGCGGTTCCTCAAGGCGAACGCCAGCGCGACCGAGAGGACCAGGAACGCGATCAGCCAGTGGACGTCGAACAGGCCGAAGAAGGAGATGGAGGCTGCGGCGTACTGAACGTCGATCCTCTCGATCGGCCCGCCGCGGGGAAGCGAGGGCTCCGCGGGATAGAGCAGCTGATCGAGGATGGACGCCCGGCGGCGCGTGGGCGAGCGACGAACCCAGCGTGCGCCGTCTTCGGGATCGGCGACGAACAGACTCTTCGTGAACGCCCCGCCGCCTGTCCTGACCGTGAGTTCATGGTTCCCGGGTTCTTCTGCCCGAAGCCGCCAGACGACCTGTCGAAGGCTCGGAATCCAGACGCTGTCGGTCTCCACCGCGACGCCCGGCGGCGCCTCGACCTCGACCAGCGGACGCGGCACGGCCTCGCCTGCCGCAACGGACTCCGAATCCGCCGCCGCCAGATCGACGACGAGCAGCGTCCGGTCGCCGACCTCGAGCCCGTCGTAGCCATAGTGGAACTGAAGCTGGGCGATCACCAGCATGAAGGGCACGATCATCCACAGCAGCGGCGCCAGGTTGAGCCGCAGATACGTCAGGTTCTCTCGCAACAGCCGGCCCTGGGCCGCCAGTACGGCCCGCAGATCGTCGTTGAACAGCCGCACCTCGAGCAGGTGCGCGAACAGCCGCCGCTTGACCGCTGCAAGCGCCTCCTGATCCGAGGTCCAGCGGTAGACGAGCAGCGCGAAGATGCCCGCCGCCAGAGCCGCGAGCGTCACCGGCACGATCGGCGGCAGAGCGGCGAAGGGTCGGAGCGCTGCATCGAAGACAGCGCGGAGAACGTCGTTGACGAAGGACATCGGGCGCGACAAGGCGATCCGTTCGGGGCTCGTGGCAGAGGACTTGCGGCAGGCAGCGCCGCGAGGCCGCGAGTGCCCCCCGGAAGCTTCCTAGGAGATGTACCCCAGACCGCGAAGCCGCTTCTCGATCTCCTCCCGCGACTCCGCGCCCTCCAGCTTGGCCAGCTCCTTCTCCAGGGCGTGGGTAATGAACTCTTCGACCGAGGAGTAGCCCGCGATGTCGCTGTAGCGCCTCACCCGGGCGATGAGCTCCTTGTCGAGCTTGACCTTGCCGCCGCTGAACATGCTACTCCTCTCCTTCCTGCCGGCTTCGTTCCCGCCCCGGTCGGATCAGGGCGAGCCCGCCGCTCCGCCGCCCGACGGGGCCGGAAACTCCCCCAGACCGTACTCGGCCAGGATCGATGCCGCGAGGTCGGTAATGGCGGGCGCCGGGCGGCCGAGCGGTCGACTCACCAGCAACACTCCCGGCACCACCCGGTGGTCCATCATGTGATCGCCGCTCCACGTGCTCTCGTTGTCGGTGAACACCTCGCCGATGACCTCCCCCGATGCCGATTCCGTCGCGTTCCGGTAGCCCCTCGCGTAGCCGATGACCAGGTCGGGGCCGATGGCGCTCCGCTGCTGGTACGCGTAGTCGTCGCGCAGGTGGACCTCCGTCACCACCTGCTCGCCGTTCTCGGGATCGACCACGACGAGCAGCTCCCGCTTCAGCTCCCCGATCAGTTCGAGCCTCTCTGCCGCCGTCACGGTACCGTCCCGTTCTCGCCCGCGGAGATTGACGTACAGGCCCGAGAAGCCGATGCCGTAGGCACGCGTCTGTTCCCAGTCGACGTTGAGCAGAAAGCCTCCGTCGGCCTGCGGATCGTCGCTCCTGGCCGCCAGATACCCCTTCTCGAGCAGCCACGCGTTGAGGTGAAAGGCGCGGCGCCAGGAGGCGAAGCCGTGGTCCGACATGACGATGAGGAGCGGCTCGTCTTCTTCGGCTCCGCCTAGGCCGGCCTCCGCTTCCAGGCGGTCGAGCGTCTGTCCGACGATCGCGTCCAGGCCCTCGTAGAGGGTCGGGATCAGGTCGGCGTGGGCCGCGTCCTGCTCCGGGTCGTAGGCCGGATGCTCCGGGTCCCGCGAGCGCCAGCGGACGTGGCCGATCTGGTCCACGTTGCCGAAGTAGTAGAAAAGGAAGCCGCCCGGCTGCGCCAGATACTCGTCGAGCACGTAGCCGTACTGCTCCTTGACCTCGTCGCCGGCGATCCTGGCCTGGGCCAGGAACTCGTCGGGCGTGAAGACGTCCTCCGTCAGGGTCTTCGTGTCCTCCGGCATGCCTTCGGTGTAGAACCGGTCCACCGCTTCCGCGAGTTCTGCGGCGAAGTCCGGCGGGGTCGAGATCGGCGCCGCCGGAGACATCGGATCGTGGTCGATCGGGCTCACGTAGAGTTCGAACTCCGGCTCGAGCGCCCGCAGGTACATGCGGCAGATGCCCCGCAGATGCTGCGTCGGCATCATCTCGAAGTCGACCTCCAGCCAGTCGCTCCACTCGCCCACGCGAAGCACGATCTGCTGGTCTCCGAGCTCGATCTTGGCGCTCTGCGTCTCGGGATCGAGATAGACGGTGAAGGGAGCCGTCAACTGCTCGGGTTCCCGCAGCAGCGGGTTGTCGGGGCCGAGCAGCTCGGCCTCGACCACGTTGTCGTAGATGTCGAGCTCGACGATGTCGCCGCCGGAGATGTCCCGGTCCGCGAACAGCTCCGACGTGTAGAAGGTGAAGGTGCCCTCGGTGCCCAGGATGTCCGTCGTGCCCATGCCCGAGAGCTCCCGGCTCGCCGTGCCGGAGACGGGGAAGTTCACCGGCATGCGGATGATCTGCGTTCGCACGCCCTCCTCCTCCAGAACCTCCCAGAACGGCGTCCCGTGGCGATACTGCGTGTACTCGCCGGCCGTGAGCGGCAACTGCCAGCGGCCCACCGTGAGAAACCGGCCGTCCGATGACGACCCGGCCGACGACGAATACGGGAACATCGTCTCCGGATCGCGGTGCAGGAAGTCGAATATGCCGTGGCCGCCGGGGTCCATTCCGGTCACGAAGCTCGACCAGGCGACCGGGCTCTGCGGCGGAATCACCGTCTCGAGCGGCGTGAAGCTGCCCATCTGCTCCAGGCGCGCGAAGTTCGGCAGCCGACCCTGGTCGATCCACTGACGCGTCAACGCGTGGTCGAGGCCGTCGAAACCGAGCACGATGACCTTCGGGCCCTTCGACGGGCCGACGCCGTCGCCGCCGCACGAGGCGAAAAGTACGGGCAGCGTGCACAGGGCGCACAGGGCGACCGCCCGCGACGCCGGGTGCAGCCGGATGCGGTTTCCTCCCTGTCTGCCGTTCGCCATGGTCGCCTCTCTCGCCCTTCGTTCAGTCCTTGTCGTTCACAGCCTGGGCGTTCACGCCGCGGCGTCCGCCTTGCCGCAGACACCACCGACGCCGGCCCGGCCGGATGCAGCCGGATCGAAGACCGACCGACCTTCCATGTACTCCGGCTTGTCGATCCCGAACAGGGCCAGGGCAGTGGGCGCCATGTCGAGCAGCGACAGGTCGTCATCCCGGTCGACCGGGCGGCTGCTGAAGAACACGCCGGGCACCAGCCGCGGGTCGACACAGTGGTCGCCACTCCAGGCCTTCGTGTTGTCGGAGAACACCGGTCCCGCGACGACGCCGACCGCGCAATCCCAGGACACGCGGTAGCCGTCGTTGTAGCCCACGATCAGATCGGGGGCGTTGCCCTTGTAGGGACCGGTGTACAGATCCTCGGCGTCGAAGGCGGCATTGATCCCGATCGCGTCCCGCTCCTCGTCGCGCAGCCCGTTCCAGGCCGAGATGAGCTCGCGCTTGAGGGACCGCGCCTCGCCTCCCCGCTCCACGATGCCGGACGCCTCGCGGCCCCTGAGATTGAGGAACACGCCGGCCAGCCCGAGTGCGTACGCCCGGGTGCGCGACCAGTCCACGCCCTCCAGCCACTCCTCGCTGCCGTCGGCGTCCTCGCGGAGCTTCAGATAGCCGTGGTCGATCAGCCAGCGGTTCAGGTTCACGCCGCGCCGGAAGGAGGCGAAACCGTGGTCGGAGAGCACGATCAGGAGATCGTCGTCTCCCAGCTTCTCCATCACCCGCCCGACCAGGGCATCGTTGTGGCGGTAGTGCTCCTCGATCGCACGGCGATGCCTGCCGGCGTTCGTTCCCCTTGCCGCCGGATGACCCTTTTCCGTGTAGCGCCAGAACATGTGCTGGATGCGGTCGGTGGCGTCGAAGACGCAAGTCAGACTCCCGCGGCGCAGGCGCTCCAGGGCGGCGAAGAACATCTCCTCTCGCTCGCGGTCGATGTCGTACGCCTGGCCGAGGAAGGTCGCATCGTCCGTCACGCCCTCGTTGAGCGCGGTGGTGTCCTCGGCGAGACCCAGAGTCGCGAAGTCGCCGATCCGCTTCGCCAGATAGGGGGCGTAGTACGAGGGATGCGAGATCGGCATCGCCGGTTTCTCGGGGTCGATGTGGATCGCGGTCAGGTAGAGCGACGTGTGCTCGCCGGCCTCGGTCAGCATCATCCGGGTCAGACCGTGCACCTTGACGCCGGGCGCGGCTCGGAACTCGAGACGCACCCAGTCCGAGAGCTCTCCCCTCCCGAGTTCGACCGCCTCGCCCGCCACCTTCACCGTCGCGGTCTCGGCCCTGCGATCGACCGCCACCGTCATCGGCACGCTGAGCGGCGGCGGCGGGTCGCCCTCCAGGAAGCTGTTCTCGGGCCCTTCGATCACGCAATCGAAGTGGTCCGGGCCGGTGCCGTTCGAGGCCAGCGGCACGTGCACGCCGCCCTCCCGGATCGTCTCCCCTGCCGCGCGCGTCGTGTAGTGGAGGAACGTGCCCTGGCTGCCCACCAGATCCGGCACGCACATCGCCGCCAACTGCGCGCCGTGGAACCGGTCGGGCGGGAACGTGATCGGCACCCGGAGCACCGTGCTCCAGACGCTTCGTTCACCCAGCACGGTCCAGAACGGCTTCGATCGCCGGAGCATGCGGATCTCCGGCTTCTGCAGGGGGACCTTCCACTTGCCGAGCTTCAGGAAGCGCTCGACCCGGCCGATGTGGGCCGACGAGATCTTCGGCAGGTAGCTCCGCAGGTCGCGGTCGAGAAAGTCGAAGATGTTGTGCTTGCCCGGATTGGCCCCGGTCGCGAACGTGGACCAGGCGACCGGAGACAGCGCCGGGTACGTGCTGGCGATCCTCCGGTAGCTCCCCTGCCTGCCGAGGCGACTGAAGTTGGGCAGTTCGCCCTGTTTCATCATTCGCTCGGTCAACCGGGGATCCTGGCCGTCGAGACCGACGAACACGAGCCGCTTCACGTGCGCCTTCGGCGGCTTCTTCCGCCGCACGACCCGCCACAGCGTCCGCACCGGCCACGCCAGCAGCGAAACGAAGGCGAGCGCGGCCGTCGCCAGCAGGACCAGGAACGACGACATCAGCGCGAACCCCGCCCCGGGACCGATGTAGGCCGCCGCCGGCGCCGCGGCGAAGAGCGCGCCGCAAGGCGCTGCGAGAAGCACCAGCGCGACGGTCTTCGGTCGAGAGCCTGAGTGGGCGCCTGACATGTCCTCCGGACTCCGGACGATCGTGGCTGAAGCAGGTTCCGACGCGTCCTCGACGCGAGAACGGCGCGATCGGCGCCGGCTTTCGCCGGCACGGGCCGGGATTCTATCCACGGCCCGCAGGCTACCCGCCGATCCGGCCGCCTGCCCGAATCCGGGGCTGGCTAACATGGGCAGCCATGAAGACCGTCGTCGAGCTCGACGCGTGTTGCTGGATCGGGCAAGGCTCGGCGCGAAGGACGCGAAGGACGCGAAGGACACAGGCCAACCGCTGCGGGCTGTCATTGAGGACGGTCTTCGCTGGCTCCTGGCGAAGCCGCCGCGCAGGTCCAGGCACAGGATGAAGAACTGCCGCTGCGGGAATCCGGAGATCCCGACCCCCCGCGAGAGTTCGCCCGGGAGGAGATCCGAAACTTCATCCACGAACGCAGAAAGGGCCGCTTGATCACCCTCGTGACCGGCGCCTGGCGCCGTCTCCGCTACGGCAGGCCCATCGTCGTCGTCTCCGGCCTGCCGCGGTCGGGCACGTCGATGGCGATGCGAATGCTCGAAGCCGGCGGGATGCAGATCACGACCGACGGCGAACGCGAAGCCGATGTCGACAACCCGCGCGGCTACTACGAGGATGAGCGGGTCAAGGATCTTGCCCGCAGCGACGACAAGGCCTGGCTCCGAGGCTGCCGCGGGCAGGCAGTGAAGGTGATCTCCTTCCTGCTCGGGGACCTGCCCCCGAACCTGAACTACAAGGTCGTCCTCATGCGGCGCGACCTGAGCGAAGTGCTGGCCTCGCAGCGCAAGATGCTCGACCGCCGCGGCGAGAAGGACGACACCCCGGACGAACGGATGATGGAGCTGTGGCAGGACCAGCTATGGCGGGTGAACTACCTGCTCCGCCACGCGCCGCAGTTCGAGTGGGTCGACCTGGAGTACCGGGAAGCGCTCCGGAACCCCGTCGCCGCCGCAGAACGCATCGCCGGGCTCGTCGACGGACTCGACCAGGAGGCAATGGCCGGCGTGGTCGATCCGACCCTCTACCGGAACCGGGCCTCGCAGTAGCCTCGCCGCTTCTGCAGACGTTTTCGCGGGCGATGCAATCGCGCGGCCCGGGATCGATGACCTCGTCGGCGAGACGCCGATGGGTCCGTGGACCTGCAGGGCACCTGCCTGTTTCCGGTGTCGTGCGGCGTCGTGCGGCACGGAACTTCTGCCACGGGCCGCTTGGCTTCACGATCGAGGACTGGCGGCCAGTGCTAGCCGACGATCCTGTCGCGCCGCAGCGCCTCGATCTCGGCGGCGCTCATGCCGAGACCGCCCAGCAGGTCGTCGGCGGCCTCGCCGAGCACCGGCGACGGCGCCGCCGGCTCGGGCGGCGTGCCGGAGAACTCGGCCGCCGCGCGTGGCACGCGCATGCGGCCGACCTGGGGATGGTCGAGTTCCCGCAGCAGTTCGTTGCGGACCACCTGCGGATCGGTCAGGACCTCGCCTCGTGTCAGGATCGGCGCGCAGGGGACATCCTCCGCCTCGAGGGCCGCGATCCACTCCGCGGAAGTCCGCTGGCGCAGCACGTCGCCGACCATCCCGAGACGCTGGTCGGCATTCGAGATCCTGCCGGCGGCCGTGTTGTAGCGCTCGTCCTCCAGCCATTCCAGGCGGCCGGTGGCGCGCGCCATGCCCTCCCACTCGGCATCCGAGATCGTCGAGGCCGTGATGTAGCCGTCCGCGGTGCGGTAGATCAGATCGCTGGTCGATCCGGGGCGGCCGTGGGCCACCTCCCCGCCAACCAGGATCTGGCGCACGAAGCCCTCGGGCCAGATGAACGAGATCGTCGCGTCCAGCATCGCGAGTTCCAGGTGCTGGCCCTCGCCGTTGCGTTCGCGCGCGAGCAGCGCCGCCGTGATCGCCTGGGCGGCCGTCATCCCGGTGATCTTGTCGGGGATGATCGTGCGCACCATCTTCGGCTCGCCCGTTGTCCGGTCGGCCTGAATGTCGGCAAGACCGGACAGCGCCTGGATGATCGGGTCGTAGACGCGCTTCTGAGCGTACGGCCCCTCCTGGCCGAAGCCGCTGATCGACACGTAGACCAACCGCGGGTCGAGTTCGCGCAGCCGGTCTGCGCCGAGTCCCAGGCGGTCCACCACGCCGGGGCGGAAGTTCTGCACGAAAACGTCTGCCGTCCCCACCAGGTCCTGGAGGATCCCGATGCCTCGTTCATGCTTCAGGTCCAGCACCAGAGACCGCTTGCCCCGGTTGATCGTCGCGAAGCCGGCCGTCACACCGCCGCGCTGCGGCCCGAGCCGGCGCATGATGTCCCCGTGGGGCGGCGCCTCGACCTTGATCACCTCGGCGCCCTGATCCGCCAGCAGCATGGTGGCGATCGGCGCCGACACCATCGTCGCCAGTTCGATCACGCGAAAACCGTCGAGCGGGCCGGCCATGGCGGCGCAGGTTAGCAGTCTGTCGGACCCGGTTGGCAGGCCGACAGCTGCCGACAGCTACTGCCGGACGGACCGGCGGACGGGCACCGATGCTCCCGGCCGCAACGGATCCGGATCCGGATCCGGTGCCGCCAGCGGCAGCACGACGTTCAGGGGAGCGGACGAGCTCACGACCGCATCGACGGAGGCCGTCGCCAGGCGTCCGCCAGGACCCTTCGACTGGGCGGAGATCCGGATCCGGCCGACCGGCATGCCGCGAGCCGAGAACCTGCCGTCGTCGCCGGTGCGGGCCTGATGGACGGTCCTTTCGTCCGCCGTCTCGAGCCGGACCAGTGCACCGGCCACCGGTGCGCCAGTCACTGCCAGCACGACGCGTCCAGCGACCACGGTGTCGGCCAGCTCCAGGATCAGGGGTTCGTTCACCGGCACATCGATGCCGTGCAACGACTGCGCCACATCGTGCCTCGGCGACGCCACGTCGACCCGCCAGCCTTCCCGCTCGGGCAACGCACCCCGGAACCACCCGTGCTCATCCATTCTGAAAGTCAGCTTCGGCGACGCACCGCGCCCGCCGAAGAAGACGTAGCCCGCCAGCGGAACTCCATCCAGCGTCACCTGACCGACGACGGGCACCAGCTCCAGATGGACAACGGCGGATCGGTCGCCGACGACTTCGAGATGGTCGAGCTCGCCGAACTTCCCGCCGATCACATCCAGGATCTCCACGGCGAACGCGCCGTCGCCGGGAACATGGAACCGGGCGCGGCCGCTCTCGACGACCGCCGTCTGCTGCGGGTAATCCCGGCTCGGATCGTGGAACCGGAAGTCCGACGAATCATGCGCCCTTATCTGCCTGAGGCGGGCGATCCAATGGCTGCCCCAGGGCGGATCGCGCGGCTCCACGAACACGTCCAGAAGGTGACTCCCGGCCAACCGCACCCGCTTGCGCGGGAAGGTCTCGGAGTTCTCAAGCAGCTTGTACGGCCCGGACCGCGCCGCGACCCGGCCCTCGCAATCCACTTGAATCCAGCGTCTGCCGGCATCCAGGCCCGCCGCCTGAAAGAAGCCGTCCCGGGCCACTGCCACCGTTGCCAGGATCGACTCGCGGTCGGTCGTCCACAGAGCCGGGTCGCCCGCTGCGACGTGCACGACGCAGTGGTCGACGAAACCCCGGAAGCCGGGACCCGGGGCGACGAAGCCGGCAAGACTCGCGCCCGGCACGAGCTCCTGATGGCCCAGGTGAAGCGCCCGCCGGCCGTGCAGGGACATGTTCCACCGATACTCGGGAGAGTGTCCCGGCCGCCAGAACACGAGGTGAACGAGCGCGGCCGGCAACTCGCACGACCAGCGGCCATCGCCGGCCACGGGGCAGCGGACCACCACGCGCTGGACGTGGAACCGCGGATCCGTGTGCTCGGGATCCACGTCGCCAAGCACGATCCGAAGCGTTCCCCCCGGCCGGGAGGCGCCCACCACCCGGCCGCTGGCGATCACCGCGGGGTAGGCCGGAACCTCGAACACCGGGACGATCGCCGGTTGAACCTCGGTTTCACCCTGCACCGAGGCGATGCCGCCGCTTGTAGCCGCATCGGGATCGATCACGGTCTCGCGGCCCCAGAAGCCGCTCCCCGGCGTCGGACGCACGAGCCACGGTCCCGGCTCGAACAGGTACACCTCGTAGTACAGATCGCTGGTCACGAGCAGTTCCTGCTCGACGCCCGCCGCGTTCGTCGCCAGCAGCGACACCTCCACGGAACCCTGGCGGTAGACCACCGCCTGAAGAACGACGTGCACGATTCCCTCCGCCACGCCCTCCGAGAAGCCCGGCTCGGCGGTCGACCGTTCCTGGGCGGTCGACCGTTCCTGGGCGGTCGACAACGAACCGCCGAGAAGGCCACAGAGGACAGAGAGAGCGGCGACCTTCCACCGATTCCGGGATCGGCCTCCACCGTCACGATGCGTGGCGCCATGGCGGCGTGTCATCGCGCTCTCCTTCATCCCTGGCGGGCTGCTCTCGGGGCAGGCCGGCTCTTGAACGGGCTGCATGGAACTACCCGGTACTACCCGGTTCCCAGCGCGACTCCCCCTGCACGACAGCACAGCAATCACCGCTGCCGAACCTGCTACGGAAGCGTCATCACCAACGGCTTCCTGCGCGTTACGACGATCGTGTGCTCGAACTGGACCGTCGTCGTGCCGGGCTCGTTCAGCAGGGTCCAGCCGTCGTCCGCGGTCAACGCCTGCTCGCGACCGTTGGTCAGGAACGGCTCGATGGTCAGCACGAGGCCGTCGTGCAGGAAGCGGCGGTCCTTCGGATCGAAGAAGCCGGGCACGAAACTCGGCTCCTCGTGCAGCGAGCGGCCGATGCCGTGCGATCCGAGGTTGCGGATCAGGCCGAAGCCGGCCCTGGTCGCGGTGTCCTCGATCGCGCGGCCGATGCTGCAGAGCCGGCGGCCGTGGCGGGTCTGCTGCATCGCCGACCGCAGCGCGCGCCGGGTGGCGGAGATCATGCGCCGCCGCTCGCCGCTCACCGGCGGTACCGGAAAGGCGGCGCCGGTGTCGCTGAAGTAGCCGTCCAGCTCGAGTGAGACGTCGATGTGGACCAGGTCGCCAGCCTCGATCCGCCGCTCCCCGGCGATTCCGTGGGCGACCTCTTCGTTGACGCTGATGCAGGTCGCAGCCGGAAAGTCGTAGCTCAGTTCGGGCGCCGAGCGTGCGCCCTGACCCTCCATGTACTCGCGGCCGATCCGGTCCAGCTCGGCGGTCGTGATGCCCGGCTCGACCATGCTCCCCATCCTCGCCAGGCAACGGGCCGCCACGCGGCCCGCCCGACGCAGACCCTCCAGATCCTCCTGGCCGCCGATCGTCATCGCGCAGCAGGCTACCGCACCTGCTCACCTGCGTCGGCGCGTGTCGACGTGCAATCCGGCGCCTCTCGAGGCCAGCCGCTGATCCAGGACGCGCTTGCCCATGCGGGGGCCGTCGCCGCCAGCGCAGCCGGTGGCGGCGCTTGCCGCATTGCATCCTCGCGTCGAACTCGTGGCGCTCCGCGTCGCCGCCAGAGCTGCCGGAGGCTGCGCTTGCCGCGCAGACGGGCGATGAAGCCGACCCCGCAGGCGTCGGCCAGTCGGCATCGTCCACGCCCGCCGCAGGCCGCGGCCTGCCGCACAGGACTTTGCGTCGAGCCGGGAATCAAGGGGTTCGGCATCACCGATCACAACGGTGCAGGCGCGGTCGGCACGATGGCGCCAAGGCGCCCCGAGCTTCACACCAGCAGCGGATCGGCGACGATCTCGACGGTGGACGGCCCCTTGAAGGCGAGCGCTCGTTCCAGGGCGGCGTCGAGGTCGGCTGCATCCTCGACGCGGATGCCGAGGCCGCCGCAACCGGTCACGAAGTCGGCGAAGTTCGGGTTCGTCAGTTCGGTCATCCACACCGGCAGCTCGATCGCCCGCTGTTCCTTCGAGATCTTGCCCAGTTCGCCGTTGTTCAGCAGCACATGGGTGATGTTCATCCGGTGGTGAACGGCGGTCGTTACCTCGCCCAGGTACTGCCCGAAGCCGCCGTCTCCGGTGATGGCCACCACCGGACGGCCGGCAAACCGCGGATCGTCCGTCTGCGTCGCCGCCCAGGCGCCCATGGCGGCCGGATAGCCGAAGCCGATCGACCCGAGATAGCCCGACATGAGCACGGCCTGCCTGCTGCACTCGAAGTAGCGGCCGAAGGAATACGTGTTGTTGCCGACGTCGACGGCGATGATCGCGTCCTCCGGAACGCACCGGTTGAGCGCCGCGAAGGCGGCCGCGGAGCTGATGCCCGCTTCGCCGACATCGCGCAGACGGCGCTCCTTCTCTTCGCGCCAGATCCGCCAGCGCTCGGCGACTTCCGGCCGCTGATCGACCGTGTCGGCGCCGCCATGCTCCAGCGCTTCCTCGAACAGGCGCGCGGTGACGCCGATCTCGCCCCAGACCGGCACGTCGACAGCGTGGAACTTGCCCAGGGCCATCGGCTCGAAATCGACCTGGATGAGCGGCTTGTAGGTGGTGATCCCGGTGTGATTGGAGAACGACGCGCCGAACACGATGAGGAGATCGCTCTCGTTCATGAACCAGCTCGCGACCGGCGTGCCGCTCCGCCCCAGCACGCCGCACCCCAGCGGATGATCGTCGGAGATCAGTCCCTTCGCCTTGAAGGTCGTCACCACGGGCGCGTTCAGCCGTTCGGCGAGCGCGGTGACGCCGTCCATCCGGAACCGGGCGCCGTGGCCGACGACGATGACCGGCCGGCGGGCGCCGCGGATCAGGTTCAGCGCCTGCTCGACTGCAGCCGGCGGAGGTGCGATCTCCGAGGGCGTCAGCCGGCCCTCGGGCGACCCGGCCGAGGCATCGGAAGGCAACGTCTGCACCTCGTCGGGGAAGATCAGGTGCGCCACGTCCCGCTTCAGGATCGCGTTCTTGCAGGCCAGGTTCGCCAGTTCGACGTGCCGGCTGTCGCGGTACACCGCGTGGCTCATCGCGGCGACGCCGGCGAAGGCAGCCGCGAGGTCGACCTCCTGGAAGGCGCCCGGCCCGAGCACCTGGGTGTCCACCTGCCCGGTGAGGGCCAGGATCGGAGAGCGGTCCATCCGGGCGTCCCACAGGCCCGTGAGCAGGTTCGTGGCACCGGGCCCGGCGATGGTCAGACACGCCGCCGGCCGGCCGGTCAGCTTGCCGTAGGCCGAGGCCGCGAACGCCGCCGCGCCCTCGTGCCGCACACCGACGTACCGGAGCGCCCCGCTCTCGCACTGGTTGCGAATCGCATCGGCGAGACCGAGGTTCGAGTGGCCCACCATGCCGAAGACATGGGTGACTCCCCAGTTGACGAACGTCTCGACCATCGCGTCGCTGACCGTCCGCTCCCGCTCGACCTCGGGTTCGATGCCCACATGGATGCCGTCGGCCCGCACCTCGATCGCATAGGTCGGGACCTTCTCGTCATACCCCGCCGGCGACTTGCCGGTGAGCGGGCAATAGTCCCAGCCGTGCCAAGGGCAGCGCAGCCAACCGTTCTCGATCGAGCCTTCGCCCAGCGGGCCGCCCTGGTGCGGGCAGCGGTTGTCCAGCGCGCCGTACTGGCCGTCGTGGTGGGTCAGGCAGATCGAACGGCTGCCCGCCACGACGGTCCTGACGCGGTTCTCCGGCAGGTCATCCAGTTCGGCAACCTTGAACCACTCCAGGTTGGACGCCACGGCCGGATCGTCCATCAATCCGGCAGTGCCAGGAACTCGGGTCCGGTCGACCAGGACGCTCCGGCGTCTTCCGAGACGTGGAACATCACGCCGCTGTTGCCGGCCGGCGTCACGGCCCGGTCGAACCGGGCACTGGCCGAGCGCGTGGACCCGCTCCGCCCCAGTCGAACGGCAGCCGGCGCAGCGGTGGCGACGAACTCGAGATTCCTGTACTGCTCGCCAGTCGTGATGTCCGGCTCGACCATGTCGGCCATCCTCGCCAAGCAGCGGACCGCCGCGCGATCCGCCCGGCACGGACTCTCCAGATCCTGCTGGCCGCCAATCGTCATCGACGGGAAGGCTACCGCACCTGCATCCGTGTCGGCGTGTAGAGTCCCCCGATGATTGTCGCCGCTTTCAGGAACGCTCGCCTGCTGACAGCGCTTCGATGATCACCGACCTCGCCCGGGAAGTCACCGAGGCGCTCGAGCAGGCCGAACAACGCAGCGAGCGCCTCGTCCTCCTGGCCGGTCCCGACGGCCGGCGCAAGACCGACGCCGACGAGGCCGAGGCAGCACGCCGTCTGGCGAGCACCTGCGTCATCTCGGATGAGTTGGCCGAGAAGCTCACGGCAGTGGTCTTTCCGCAGCTTCAGTGCGACACGCCCGCCGACAACAAGGGCATTCTGATCGAACGCGCGCCGCCCGGGTTCCGCGCCCGCGAGCTCAGGGCTGTTCGATGCGAGCAGGCGAACCCCGGGCCTCGATCTCGGAAGACCCGGCGGAGCCGAGTCGATTCGCCTGTTCGGAAGCATGAGATCAGAAGCAGATGATGCCTGGCCGCAACACGACGACGAAGGCCCCGTGCCAGCGCGGCGCCCGGTTCTACAGGTGCGCATTACAGGTCAATCCGCACTACAACGCCATGTTTCGTGGCCAGCCCTTGAACGGGGATGAGCTTGCCCACGCGAAGGCCCTCGTCGCCAAAGCCGTCGAGCAGGGAATCGAGGTGCTTGCCATCACCGATCACAGCGATGCGAGCGGTGTTCCCGCGTTTCGAGCCGCTGCCGAGAATCAGCGAGTTCACATCTTTCCCGGCTTCGAGATTTCTTCGCAGGAAGGCGTGCATGTCCTCTGCCTGTACGCGCCGGAGACAAGCGGCGAACAACTGGCACGACACCTCGGAGAACTCGGCATCAGGAATACCGGGCCGTCCACGGATCCTGCAGCCAGGACATTCAGCGAGGTACTGGATCTCGTGCGCAGCCAGAACGGGTTGACGATCGCCGCTCACGCGACCAATGCAGGCGGTCTGTTCAGGGTCCTGAGCGGCAAGCCACGAATCCGTGCCTGGCAGGACGAGAATCTGCTTGCCGTCCAGATCCCGGGGACCATCGAGGATCTGCCCCCCGACGTCCTTCCGATCGTCGAGAACCGCAACCCTCGGTATCGCCGGCGCCACATCCCTGAAGGTGGGCAGGCACTTGCCGTGGTCAACGCCAGGGACGTGATCAGGCCAGGCGACCTCGACCATCCAGCCGCCACCTGCTGGATCAAGATGGACGAGAAGGTGAGCATCGAGGGACTGAAGCAGGCATTCCTGGATCCCGGCTCCCGAATCAGGCTGAACCCCAGGAACGGGGAACTGGAGCTCGAGGAGCACATGGAGCTGCTCGATCTGGCGTGGGAGGGCGGTTTTTTCGATGGCGAGAGGGTGAGCCTGAACCCGAACCTGAACGTGCTGATAGGAGGCAGAGGTACCGGGAAGTCCACCATGGTCGAGAGTATTCGTTGCGCACTCGGACTTGACCCGGTCGGGGACGACGCGCGCAAGCTGTACGACGGAATCGTCAGGCACGTGCTGCGCAACGGCACCAGAATCTCCTTGCGCGTGCAGGTCCGTCGCCCCGCGGTTCGCACGTACCGGATCGAACGGACGATTCCCAATCCGCCGCTCGTGCGCGACGACAACGACGAGGTGTCCCACCTGGCGCCGGCGGACGTCCTGCCCCGAGTCGAGGTCTACGGCCAGCATGAGCTCTCGGAGCTGTCGAAGAGCTCCGAGAAGCTGACTCGGCTACTCGACCGGTTCGTCGAACGTGACGAATCGGCAGGCAGGCGCAAGGCCTCCTTGCTTCGGGAGCTGGAGAAGAACCGCCGTGCCTTGTGCGATGTCCGTGTCGAGTCCGAGTCGCTCGAGGAGCGTCTGGCAGCCCTTCCGGGCCTGAAGGAGACGCTCCAGCGGTTCCAGGATGCCGGCCTGGAAGAGCGGCTGCAGGAGAAGAGTCTGCTCGTTCGCGAGGAACGTGTACTGGCCGCGGTGCCTCAGCGCATCGCTCCATTCCGAGAAGCCCTCGAGACGTTGCAACGCGAACTGCCAATCGACCGGATCTTCCTGTCGGAGAATGCGCTCAAGGACCTGCCCGCCAAGGACGTATTGTCGCGAGCGAGCCACGTGCTCGGAGATCTGGAGGATCGCGTAGCGAACGTGACCCAAAGCCTGCAGGGCGCCTTGGACCGTGCACACGAAGACTTCGAGGAGCTGCAGGAGGAGTGGAATCTGCGCAAGATGCAGGTCGAAGCTGGATACGAGCAGATTCTCCGAGAACTTCAGAAATCGAGAGTGGACGGCGAGGAGTTCATCAACCTCCGCCGACAGATAGAGGAGATGCGGCCACTTCAGGAACGGCGGAACCTGCTGCAGCGCTTCGAGAAAGAGCACTGCAGTCGGCGGCGTGCGTTGCTCGCCGAGTGGGAGGACGTCAAGGCAAGAGAGTTTCGGGCTCTTGACCGAGCAGCCAGGAAAGTCAGCAAGAAACTCCGTGAACGCGTCCGGGTCAAGGTCAGGTCCGGAGGCGACCGCGAGCCGCTCGTCAAGCTGTTGCAGGACAACGTCCCAGGACGGATGTCGGAGACCGCGGCAGGCCTGCGCATGCTGCCCGACCTCTCGTTGACTCGGTTCGTCGCCGCCTGCCGATCCGGCGCGGAAGCACTACGCCGTGCCTACCACATCACTCCCGCGCAGGCGGAGCGGCTCGCCCAGGCTGACGAGGAAGTTCTCCTTCAGATTCAGGAGTTGGAGCTCTTGCCAACCACGGCCATCATGCTGAACACCGCGCCGCCTGGAGAGCCGCCTTCCTGGCAAAGGCTGGAAGACCTCTCTACCGGCCAGAAGGCGACCGCCGTTCTGCTGCTCCTGCTTCTGGACGAGTCGCAGGCGCCGCTCATCGTGGATCAGCCGGAGGACGATCTGGACAACCGCTTCATCACCGAGGGTGTCGTGCCTCGCATCCGGGAGGAGAAACAGAGACGGCAGTTCATCTTCTCGACACACAACGCCAATATCCCCGTGCTGGGAGACGCCGAACTGATCCTCGGGCTCTCCGCGACCGGCGAGGCAGACCACGGAGGTGCTCGTATCGCCCCGGAGCATCGGGGATCGATCGACTCCAGACCGGTACGCGAGCTCGTGGAGAACATCCTCGAGGGCGGCAAGGAGGCGTTCGAGACCCGCCGGCGAAAGTACGGATTCTGAAAAGTGAACAAGACAGCGCTGATCGAGCTGATCACCAATGGCGAGAACTCGCGCGTCGAGTTCAAACGGGACGACTGCCGCCCGGACACCCTGGCGAAGGAGATGTCCGCGCTGATGAACCTCGGAGGCGGGTTCATCCTCCTCGGAGTCGAGGACGACGGAAGGGTGTCGGGCCTGACCAGGAATCGATCGGACGCCGAGCAGTGGGCGATGAACATCGCCCGGCATAATCTCGACCCGGCGACGATCCCCATGTGGTCCTCCATCGCGATGGAGGATGGCCAGGTCGTCGGAATCGTGGAGCTTCCGGCCGACGGCCCGGGGAAGCCCTACAAGGCACAACGAGGCAGTGCATGGACCACCTACGTCCGAGTCGGCAGCACTTCGCGCGCGGCGACTCGCGAGGAAGAAGGAAGGCTCTACCAGGCCGCCAGGCTGGTCCGTCACGAAATCAAGAGCGTTCCCGATACGGGACTTCCGAGTCTTGACCTCGACCGGCTCCAGGACTACTTCGGCACTGTCCTCGAACGCTCCGCGCCGGAGCCGGGGGACACCGACGGTTGGCAGCGCCTCCTGCTCAACTCGGACCTGCTGGTTGGCGCTGGCGGGGGCGCCGGCGAACGTGTCGGCGCCTCGGTCGCGGGCCTCCTCCTCTTCGGCTCCAACCCCAATCGTCGCCTGCCCCAGGCCGGAGTCACGGCAGTGGCGTTTCCCGGCGCCGTCAAGGAATACAACACGGTCGATGAAGAGAGGATTCGCGGGCCCCTGACTTCCATCATTTCAAGTCGTGGCGATTCCCTCGACAGCGGAGTGATCGATCGCACGGTGGACTTCGTGAAGCGCAACATGGGAAGCGTCGCATGGCTCGACGGCGCTCGGCGGCGCCGCAAGCCGTCCTTCCCCGAGCCTGCCGTGAGGGAGTCGGTGGTGAACGCCGTTGCCCATCGCGACTACTCGCGGGAGGGCACCGACATCGAGGTCTCGCTCTACGGCGACCGGCTCGAGGTCATCTCGCCTGGCCGGCTTCCGAACGGCGTCACGGTGAAGAAGATGAGGGAAGGCGTCGTGCGCGTGGCGCGCAACGAGCTGCTCAAGGAGATCCTGCGCGACTACGGTTACATCGAACACTACGGAATGGGCGTCCGAAACCGGATCATCGAGGCGATGCACGATCACAACGGCACGGAACCCGATCTGTTGGAGCAGGACGATCGGTTCGTCGTGCGGCTGTGGAAGGAGCGCGGCGACTCCGGAACTGCCGCCGCCGACCGGCACTGACCGCAACCAGAGCCGCGAAGTGAGCCCGCGCCGCGATCCGATCCTTCCTGTCAGACGCTCACAGGACACGCATGCGGGAGACCCACCCGGCAACTCCCGCGATCGGACCGTGTGCAGGAACTGTCAGTCCGATCCGCACCAGGTCCTCGTCCATCAATCCGGCAGCACCAGGATGCGCAGGTTGCGGAACCGGAGCTCGTTGCCGTGGTCCTGAAGCGCGATGTGGCCGGTTTCCATCATGCCGTAGTCCGGCATCGAGGCGAACTTGGAAGCCGCGACGAGCTCCTTCCACTCGTCGTCCCGGAGCGTGTACTCCACGACCTTCTCGCCGTTCAGCCAGTGCGTGACGGCGGCGCCCGCGACCCGCAGCGCGCTGGTGTTGAACTCGCCCACCGGCATCAGTTCGCCTCCCTGCCGGGCGTGGAGGGCGTAGTTCGAGGCGGCCGAGGTTTCCATGCGCTGGCCGTCCCGGTGTCCGTCGTCGTCCAGGATCTGGAACTCGGGTCCGGTCGACCAGGACGCTCCAGCGTCTTCCGAGACGTGGAACATCACGCCGCTGTTGCCGCCCGGCGTCACGGCCCAGTCGAACCTGAACTCGAAGTTCCTGTACTGCTCGCGGGTGATCAGATCGGCCCTCGGGCCGGCGTCGTCACTCTCGGGCGGCACGAAGTGGATCACGCCGTCCGCCGCCGCCCAGCCGGCCGGAACCTGGTCCAGCCGGAAGCCTCGCCAGTGCTCCAGCGATTCGCCGTCGAAGAGCGACCGGAAGCCCGCCTCGGCCTCCTCTGCCGTGAGCCCGCCCCGATCCGCACTCTGATCGGCACTCTGATCGGCACTCGGCTCCGCCGCCGGCTCTTCGGTCTCGGCCGCAGGCTCCGTGTCGATCGATACTTCCACGCAGGCGGACGTCCCAACGACCACTAACACCACGACAGGCAATGTCCACATCCGCATCATCCGTTCCTCCTCCTGGCAGCCCGTTGCAGAAGCCCGCGTCGCACCGCGAGCGGTCAGGCGCCCGTCCGGCTCAGGCGCCGCGCGGGAGCATCACGAGCCCCGCGTTCGAATGGAAGACAGCGCGCCCGAGGAAGCAACGCCGCCGGCCGGAACGATACCGGGCCGAGATGCACGGCCGCTCGGAGGCAGCGCGACTTCCGCCACCGGCTACTGCTGCTACTGCCCATAGCGCACCCCGACGCGGACCGAGCGTTCGGGCCCCGGGAATCCGACCTGGGTTTCGTACGATTCGTCGAGCGCGTTGTCCGCGCGCAGGCTGATCCGCCAGCGGTCGGCCGCCTGCCATGCGAGCGACAGACCGACCAGATCCCGGCCGGCGACAGAGGTCACGTGCGGCACCGGGATCTGCTCGTCGAGAAACGCGCCGGTGTGCCTGGCCTCGACGCCGAGCCGGACCGCTTCGCTGATGTCGATGCGGAGACCCACGCCTCCGTGGAGGTCGGGTCTTCGGCGCAAGGTCCGCCCGGTGGCGAGGTCCTCGGTGTCCTGCGACGTCACGCGCACATCGATACCCACCCGCGAAGACGGATTCCAGACCAGGAACGCCTCGACTCCCTGCGCGTCCACCTTGCTCCGGTTCACGATCTGGAACGTGTCGAAGTCGAAGTCGATCAGGTTCTCGAAACGGTTCAAGAACAGCGTCACGCCGCCGCCGACTGACCCGTCGGCCCTCTGCACCTCGAAGCCGAGGTCCGTACCGGTACTCGTTTCGGCCTCGAGGTTCGGGTTGCCGCCGATCGCCCGGGGCGTCGCCAGGGCGTACAGGCTCGGCAACTTGAACGCCTCGCCCGCCGACGCACGTACGGCCCAGGAACCGCTCTCCGGCGCGTAGCGCAGGCCCAGCCGCGGGCTGAATTCGCTGCCTTCGCCCTCGAAGAAATCGGCGCGGCCGCCGACCTCGGCGACGAAGCCGCCGCGGCCCCATCTCCACTCCCCGAAGACGCCCGCACGGTCCCGTTCGATCAGGTAGTCGCCCTGAACCGGTCCGCCGAAGACGGGCGGCAGCAGCAGCAGGCTCCGGTTCCGCCCCTCCTCCGTCAGGCCCTCGACACCGAAGCTGAACTCGTAGGGCGCGTAGGGCGCGTAGAGTCCGCCGCCCGCTGGAACGTACTCGCCCGTCCAGGCAAGGCGCAGGTCGCTGAACTCCGTCGACTCGGCGATCGGCGGCACGACCGGCACGATCGCGGGACTGCCCCGGTCGAGCGCATGCTCGTAGAAGCTCGACCGCAGCATGTGGCTCCAGGCGCCGCCGGAGCCGATGTCGACCGCCGCCGCCAACCCGAAGTCGCGGTGGTCGGAACTCCGAAGATCCCCGCTGCCATGCACCGGACCGCCCGAACCGTCCCCGTAGTCGTCCGCCTTCCAGTCGGCGAGGCGCGCGGACAGCCGCAGCGCCGACGCATCGCCCAGGCTGAAGCGCATGCGGCCGCTCGCCGTCCACTGCTCCAGCGCATCGTCGCCGACCCGGCCCGCCTCCTCGCGGAACGCCGCGCCGATCGAACCGTCCGACGACTCGCCGGCACGGCTCCAGGAAAGCCGGCCGCTCCGGCGCTCGTGATCGCCCGCGTCGGCGCCAGCGCCCAGGAAAGGCGCCGCACCGCGCGGTGCCGCAGTGATCACCTGGATCGCGCCGGCAAGAGAACTCGACCCGTAGAACGAGGACAGCGGTCCGCGCACCACCTCGAGGCGTTCGATCTCGGCCGCGCCGACGCTGCCGAGCGGGAAGGCGCCGCCGTACTGGTCCGTGCTGTCGGCCATGGGTACGCCGTCGATCAGTACCAGCGTGAAGTTCGCATCGCCGCCGCGCAGGGACGCCCCGGCCAGGGCGGCGCTCGAGTCGTTGCCGAGCACCCAGACTCCGGGGACGAGCCGCAGCGCATCGGCCGCATCGCGCACCGCCAGGTGCTCGAGGTCGCCAGCCTCCACGACCTGCACCGATGCCGTCGCCAAGTCGAGTGCCCGCGCCCGCACCGTGGCGGTCTCGTAGAAGACGGGCTCGGGGGTCCCGGTCGCGGGAGCCTCGTCAGCGTCCTCGGCCGAGTCCCCGGCTGGCATCTTCCCCGGCTCGCCCTTCTCCGGCGTCCGCTCCTCCCCGTCCGTCACCAGGGCGTCCTCCTGCGGCACAGGATCGGCGTCTTGCGTCCAAGGGATCACAGGGGACGCATGGAGCACAGAGGACGCATGGGACGCAGGCGCCACGAAGCACAGCGCCGCCAAGGCGCCGCACAGGAGGCCCTCAGCCAGGCCGGAACGCATGCACATCGGGCGACAGCTTAGCCGAGTGGAACCCGAAGCTCCGGCTCGGCTACGAGGATGATCCTGCCGTCGTCGCCGTGCCGCCAGATGCCGCCTGGCCGGCTCTCCCGCTGCTATCGTGCCCGTTCCTCCATGATCGAGCTGCGTCAGACGGCCGCCGTGATCGGCCTGTTCCTCGCCGCCCTGTTCCTCGCCGCGACCGTGGCGGCCCAGGCGATCGAAACGACCCGCCACGAGGTACCCGGCCTCGACGCACCGGTCGAGATCCTGGTCGACCGCTGGGGAGTGGCCCACGTCTTCGCAGGCGGTCAGGACGACCTGTTCTTCGCCCAGGGCTGGAACGCGGCCCGCGACCGCCTGTGGCAGATCGACCTCTGGCGGCGGCGCGGCGAGGGCACGCTTGCCGAGGTCTTCGGCCCGGACTACGTGGAGCAGGACCGCGCCGCCAGGCTCTTCCTCTACCGAGGCGACATGCACGCCGAGTGGCTCGCCTACGCCTCGGACACGAAGCGCATCGTGACCGCGTGGACGCGCGGCGTGAACGCCTACGTCGACCTGGTGCGGGAGCGCCCCGAACTCATGCCGCCGGAGTTCGAGGCGCTCGACTACCAGCCGTCGCACTGGACGCCCGAAGCGGTGACCAGGATCCGCAGCCACGGCCTGCTGCGCAATGCGGCAAGCGAACTCTCGCGGGCCCGATTCCTGGCGGAGCACGGACCGGAGGCCCTGGCACTCCGCGACCGCTACCAGCCGGAGCATCGGCTCACGGTGCCGGATGGCCTCGACCTCGACTTCTTCCGGGATGCCCCCGACGTACTCGGCGTCTACCGGCTCGGCACGCGGGGCGTCCATTTCGACGACCTCGAGCCGCGGTTTCCCGGCGCCGGAGACCCGGCATCGGAGGGCAGCAACAACTGGGCGATTTCTCCCCGTCGCACGGCCACCGGCCGACCTCTGCTCGCGAACGACCCGCATCGCACCCAGGCCGTGCCCTCGCTTCGCTACATCGTCCACCTGGCCTCGCCTGGCCTGGATCTGATCGGCGCCGGCGAGCCCGCACTGCCGGGGATCTCGATCGGGCACAACGGCACGATCGCTTTCGGCCTGACGATCTTCAGCATCGACCAGGAGGACCTCCACGTCTACCGCACGAAGCCCGGCGAACCGGACTTCTACGAGTACCGGGGCAACTGGCTGCCCATGGACGTGATTTCCGAGGCGATCCCGGTTCGCGGCGGCGACGACCGCACCGTGAGGCTCCGCTTCACGCGGCACGGCCCCGTCCTGTACCAGGACCCCCGGCGCAACCTCGCCGTGGGCCTGCGCGCCGCCTGGCTCGAGCCCGGCATGGCGCCCTACCTGGGGTCGATCGAGTACATCCGGGCGCGCAACTGGGATCAGTTCCTGGCTGCGATGAACCGATGGGGCGCGCCGTCCGAGAACCAGGTCTACGCCGACATCCACGGCAACATCGGCTGGAAACCGGGCGGCCTGGCGCCGGTCCGGCCGAACTGGGACGGGCTGCTGCCGACGCCCGGCGACGGCCGCTACGAGTGGCAGGGCTACCGCGACATGGACGAACTCCCGGTGGAGCTCAACCCGGAGCGCGGCTGGGTCGCGACCGCCAACGAGATGAACCTGCCGGACGGCCACGACGTTCCCCTGGGCTGGGAGTGGGCGGGGCCCTACCGGCGCCAGCGGATCGGCGAAGTGCTGGAGGCATCCGACGCGGTGACCGTCGCCGACGCGGTCCGGCTGCAGACGGACTACGTCTCGATGCCGGCCCGCCGCCTGCTGGCGCTGCTTCGCAAGGCGAAGCCGATCCCCGAGGCCGTCCCGGCACTCGACGTTCTTGCCGGCTGGGACGGAGAACTCGCCCCGGACAGCGCCGCGGCCGCACTGTTCGAGGTCTGGTGGCGGCGGCATCTCGACGCAGAGGTCGGCAGGCGGATGGCGGCGGCACTCGAAGCGGACACCGACCCGCTGCCCGTCCAGGACGAGAACCTGCTGCGGCTGCTCGAAACGGCCGATCCGCGGCTCGGCGCCCGGCCGCGGCGGGCGCGCGACGAAGCGCTCCTCGACAGCCTGGCAGCTGCCTACGCCGAGGTCGCCGAACGCCTGGGTCCCGACCCCGCCTCCTGGCGCTGGGGCGACCTGCACCGGATCGAACTGCGGCACCCCTTGTCGGCGCACTTTCCGGACGACATCCGCCGCCGCGCCAACGTCGGGCCCGCCCCTCGCGGCGGTTCCGGCGACACCGTGGGCAACACGCGCTACGGCGACGACTTCGGGCAGCGGTCCGGCGCCTCCTTCCGCATGGTGATCGACGTCGGCAACTGGGACGCTTCGGTTGCCATGAACAACCCCGGTCAGTCAGGCGACCCGCGCAGCCGCCACTACAGGGATCTCTTCGAGCGCTGGGCCGCGGACGAGGCGTTTCCTCTGCTCTATTCCCGCCCCGCCATCCTCGAAGCCGCCGAGGCCCGGATCGAGCTGATTCCCGCGTCTTCCGACTGAGTCCGGCGTTGCCGGCGCCCGCGGTCCGGTGCATCTCGACTTCGCCGGCGAAGGGAGAGCGGACCCGGTTCGAGACGCCTGACGACCTGCTCTGCTGCCACGACCCGTCTGGTTTCGCTCAGTGGGTATCCAGGTTCGGGCCGAGTGCAGCGGTGGCGGAAGCGCCAGCAGCTATATTGGCAGCGTCCTGGAACTCGTCGCGACAGCGTGCTGCGTTGGGGAGACGTTCGGATGAGCAAGACGACTGTGACGTTGTTGTTGGTGTTGGTGTTGGCAATCGCCTGGCGGGTGTGGCTCGGCCTGTGGGAGCTTCTGGCCTGGGGCCTTGTCGGGGCCATCGTCCTTTGCGTCCTGTTGGCATTCGGTCCGTACGTTCTTCAGCTGACACGCAAGTTCATTACTGGCCGCTGAACCACAGCAGCGCGCCAGGAGCCGTAGCCGCGACCGAGCTCGTCACTGTCTGCTGCGACGACCTGCTCCGCTGCCACGTCGCTGCACTCGCCTTGCCATTCCTCCTCCTGTCAACATCTGCCCTCCACCATTGATACGGGATGGCCGCTGTGTCATCCACGTTGGCAGACTAGGCGGGGCCGGCTCCCGCCCCTGCCCCGTCCAGGGCCGACACGGCGAAGGCGGCGCAGATGATCCGAGAAGCCGAACGACCGATCCCTCGTCAACTCGCACTTCGGCGCTCCGGAGTCAGTGAGCCGGCCCCGGTTGCCCTTCCAGGACCAGGCGCTACACTGTTCCATTACAGACAACAGCAGAAAGGAGTGTGCACATGCATCTCGCCGACCTCAACTGGCTCGCCGTGGTCGTGTCCGCCGCCGCCTTCTACGCTCTCGGCGCCCTCTGGTATTCCGTCCTGTTCGGCAAGGCATGGGCCGCCGAAGTGGGGATCGACATGGAGAACCCGCCGAAGACGAACATGGTCAAGACCATGGGCGGCACGTTCGTCCTGGAGCTGGTCGCCGCGATCGTCGTCGGCTTGCTGATGATGGAGATGGGCGACGGCTACATGGTCGGAATCCACGTCGGCCTCCTCCTCGGTCTCGGCATCGCCTCGGTGATGATGGGCGTGAACTACCTGTTCGAGCAGCGCTCGCTCAAGCTGTGGCTGATCAACGCAGGACACCTCACGATCGGGTTCGCGATCGTCGGCGCCATCCAGGGGGCCTGGCAGTAGGCAGCGACGCCTCTCGGGCGGGCTCGCAAGCGCGGCGACGGCCGGTCGCGACGACGACGGCGCAGGCGCAGGGGGGGACCGCCGAGCAAGGGCATCGAGCCCTCCCGCGCCGCCGGCCAGCGGCCGCATGCCGAGGGTGCCTGAACCCGGCTGCGTGCGGCAGCGTGCGCTGGCAAGTCGCGGGCCTGGTGCAGAATCAAGCGATGCGGGTTCGCGGCCAGGATTGCTGCGCCCAGCGAGAGAGGTTCACCGGACGGTCTTCGGCGATGCGTTCCAGAACGCACCGAGTGTCGTGCGCCGATGAACCAACTTCGGAGGCATCGGGAGGACCGCGTGGAAGCGGCTCCTGCGCCGCTTCGTCGCGAGACGCTCCGCGTGGTCCCGGTGGCGGGCAGTGGTGCCGGTCGCGGCACCGGTGTCGGCCCTGGCGCCGGCGGACGTGTTTCCGGCGGATGCTCCGAGGACGCCTTGTCTTCATCGCGGGCGTGTTCTGCGTCCTGGCTCACGGCTGCTCCCCCCGCCCTTCGGACCCGGCAGCGGAAACGCCCGACGGAGGATTCGGTGGGGCGACGGAACCCGAGGCTGCGACACCGCCCTTCGGACCCGGCAGCGGAGACACTCGACGGGGGCCGTCGGCCGGAGAGACCGCAGCCGTTGCCGGCGTTCACCTGGTGGACATCGCGGCCGAGAGCGGCCTCGACCACATCGCCCCGAGCGGCGCCGACTCCACGTTCCCCATGCCCGCGGTGATGGGCGGCGGCGCCGCCGTCTTCGACGCCGACAACGACGGAGATCTCGACCTGTACCTGCTGGCGCCGGCACCGGAAGGCAACCGCTTCTACCTGCAGCGGAACGACGGAGTCTTCACCGAAGCCACCGCGGCGGCGGGCCTCGAGGGAGACGGCATGGGCTGCGCTGTCGGAGACCTGGACAACGACGGAGACCTCGACGTGTACCTCACCCGGGTCGGCCCGGACCGTCTGCTGCTCAACGACGGCGCGGGCGTCTTCGCCGACCGCACGGACGCCTGGAGCGCGGCGACCCCGGGCTGGTCTTCCTCGGCCGCGTTGCTCGACTACGACCGCGACGGCTACCTCGACGTCTACGTGGCCCGCTACGTCGCCTTCGATCCGGAGCGGGTCTGCTCGCAGCACGGCGGCCGCCGCGACTTCTGCGGACCCACCGAGTTCGAGGGGCTGAGCGACGTGCTGCTGCACAACCGGGCCGGCCGGGGATTCGAGGACGTCAGCGCTGCCGCCGGGATCACGGCCGTCGAGGACGCCGGGCTCGGAGTCGTCGCCGCCGATTTCGACCATGACGGCAAGATGGATATCTACGTCGCCAACGACGCCGATCCGAACAACCTCTGGATCCAGCAGAGCGGAGGCCGCTTCGTCGACGACGCCGTCCTGCAGGGGTCGGCCGTCAACCGCTGGGGCAACAGCGAAGCCGGGATGGGCATCGCCGCGGGGGACGCCGACCTCGACCTGGACCTCGATCTCTTCGTGACCCACCTGATCACCGAAACGAACACCTACTACCGGAATCTCATGCTGCCCGGCTTCGAGGACGCGACGATCGAGTCCGATCTCGGCGCCGCCAGTCTCGACCTGACGGGCTTTGGCGCCGCCTTCTTCGACGCCGACAACGACGGCGACCTCGACCTCGCGGTCGCGAACGGAGCAGTCAAGCGGCGGCCCGCCGCGCTGACGCCGCCCGAGGACCCTGAAGCCGCGGCCACTCCCGGGGCCTCGGGCAGCCTGGCTGCTTTCTGGGCCGACTACGTCGAACCCAATCTGTTTCTGATCAACGAGAGCGGCCGCTTCACCAACGCCTCGTCGGCTGCGCCCTGGACCGAGCTCGGCCTCAGCCGGGCACTCGTGCCCGCCGACCTGGACCAGGACGGCGACCTCGACCTGGTGATCGCCAACCTGGACGGGCACGTGCAGTTGCTGCGCAACCTGACCGTCGACTCCGGCGGCCCCGGCAAGGAAGCCGGCGCGGCCAACTGGGTCCAGGTCCGCGCCGTGGACCCCCGCCTCGGCCGGGAAGCGATCGGCGCCAGGATCACCGTGCATGCCGCGGACGGCCCCCGTCTGCTCCACGTCCTGCCCTCCGGCAGCTACCTCTCCGCCGGACCGGCCACGGCGCACCTGGGCCTGGGCACGTCCGCTGCCATCGAGGGCTTCGACGTCGTCTGGCCGGACGGCCTCGCGGAACGCTTCGACGGCACCGCCGCCAACCAGGTCGTCGAACTCGTCCGCGGCGAAGGACGGTCCCGGTGACGGATCGACAGGGCGAGGGAGGCGGCGCGCCAGGCCGGACTCCGGTACCCCGGCTGACGATCTGGCTGACGATCCTCCTTCTTGCCGCCGCGGTCGACGCCCTCCAGGCCCGGCAGATTCCCCGACCCCGGCTCGACGGCGCCGAACCCGCTGTCCGCCAGCGGCTCACCACGCTCCAGGCCGACCTGCGCGCCAACGTCCGAAGCGGCGAAGCCTGGGGCCGTTACGCGATGGCGCTCGAGGCGCATGCGTTCACCGAGGAGGCCGTCGCCGCCTACCGGCAGGCTCACGAGCTGTCACCGCGGACCCTCCGCTGGATCTACCTGCTCGCCGCCCTCGTCGAGGAGCGCTCGACCGCGGACAGCCTGCCGCTCTATCGGGCGGCACTCGACCTCGACCCGGCTTACGCTCCCGGCCACGTCCGTTACGCCGAGGCCCTCGAGCGAACGGGGCTGTTCGACGAAGCCGCGCGCCAGTACGAGCGGGCGATGCAGCTCGCGCCCGCCAACGCCCACGCCCACGCTGGAAGGGGGCGGCTGGCCCTCGGCGCGGGGGATCCGGCCGGCGCCATCCGGCACCTGTCCCGCGCCCGCGAACTGGCGCCCGAGAACCGAGCGTTCGCGGTCACTCTTGCCCAGGCCCATGCCCGCGCCGGCGAGCGGGGCCGGGCGCAGGAGATCGCGGCGGCATCGCGCTCGCTGGGCCGCATCAACTATCGCAACGACCCCGTCCGCTCCAGCGTGCACGACCTTGCGCTCGATGCACGCAGCTATCTGCGACGCGCGAACGCCCACCGCGTCCACGGCGAACTCGGGCTCGCGCAGCGCGAGCTCGAGGCCGGCATCGACGCCGACGACTCGAGACCCGAACTCCACTTCGCCCTGGCCGAGGTGCTCGCACGGGCCGGCGACCGGCCGGGCTCGCTCGCCGCCGCCCGCCGCGCACACGAACTGCACCCCGAACTCGAGGGAGTGGCGGCGTTTCTGGCCCGCGCCCTCTTCCAGAGCGGCGACCGGACCGGAGCGCTGGCCATGGCGGACGAAGCTCTGGAACAGGACGCCGGCGACGTGAACATGATGCTCCTCGTCGCCCTGATCAGCGCGGAACGAGGCGACGTCGCTCGTACCGTGGAGACGCTGGACCGCGCCTACGGCGTGCGCCCCCGGGATCCGCCGACCCGTAGCGCTCTCATTCAGCTTCTCGACAACGTGGCCAAGGCAATGGCTGCCTCGGGACTCGACGCCGCCGCAGCCGCGCAGCTCGAGAAGGCGCTCGACCTCGCCGAGGAAGCGGGAAGCCCCGCTGCCTCGCGGCTCCGCCGCAGCCTCGATCAGCTTCGACGCTGAGCAGGTTCCAGGTCCAGGAGGCGAACGTGGAGGGGCGACGAGCTCGTGCTGCTGTTCATTCCCTGACGAAGACCGGGGTGGTCGACCCGTTCGTGTTCGAGGTTCTCACGATCCCCAGGCGCGGACCGCCACGTCGCGGCGGTCCACGACCCGATGTCCGGCGAACTCCTGTCGGCCAGGGGTGCAGTCGGTACGGAGTGGAGTGAAGGGACGGGGGAGCAGCGATCCAGCCTAGTCGTTCCGGGCCGTCAACGACTCGATCTCGCGCCACGGCAAGGCGAGTCCCGCACGGCGCTGCTCCACCCGGTCGCCGCCGTAGACCAGATAGCCGCGGCAGCTGCCCTCGCCAGCGATTTCTTGGAACCGCCCCAGGCCTCGGAAGAAGTCCCTGGACAGAGTCCGCCCCGACTTGATCTCCACCGGCAGAAGCGAGGTCCCGCGCTCCAGGATGCAGTCGACTTCCATCCCGCGACGGTCACGCCAGAAGTACAGGTTCGGGGCCAGGCCGCGGTTCGCCCTTCCCTTCAGCAGCTCCGCGAAGACCCAGGTCTCGAAGAGGGGTCCGCGCTGAACATGGTGGACGATCTCATCGGGCCGTCGAACTCCGACCAGCCATGCGGCCAGGCCTGGATCGAGGAAGTACAACTTCGGCGTCTTGACCAGACGCTTCCCGAAGTTGCTGAAATGCGGCCGAATCCGGGTGATCAGATAACTCGTCTCCAGCACCGAGAGCCATTCCCGCGCGGTGATCCGGCTTACGCCGCAGTCGCCGGCCAGGGCCGAGAGGTTGAGCAACTGCCCCGACCGGCCGGCGCAAAGCCGCAGGAACAAACGGAATGTCGTCAGATTCCGGATGTCGATCAACTCCCGCACGTCCCGCTCCACGTAGGTCGACACGTAGTTTCCGTACCAGATTCCCGGGTTGAGTCCCCGATCGTGGACAGGCGGATAAAGGCCCTGCACCAGCAGCTCCTCCAACGACTCCGGCGCACACCCGCCTGCCTGCAGTTCGCCCAGGGAGAAAGGGAACAGCACGACCTGGGCCGCGCGACCGGCAAGCGACTGGGTCACGCCCGCACGGAGGCCGAGCTGATGGGAACCGGTCAGGATGTAACGCGCCGGCCGGGGATCGGCATCCACGATGCCCTGCAAGTACGAGAGGAGTTCCGGCGCGCGCTGCACTTCGTCGAGCAATGCGCCCTCGGAGTACTGACCCAAAAGGGTCCGCGGATCGTCGAGTGCGAAGTCCCTGACGTCAGGATCCTCGAGCGAGACGTATGCGTGGTCGGGAAACGTCGCCCGGCAGAGCGTCGTCTTGCCCGACTGACGGGGCCCGGTGACCACGACGACCGGGTACTCCCGCGCCAGCGCCCGAAGCATGGGCTGAGCCGCACGGTGGATCATTCGATTGACAGTACGGCTGCGCGGGGCTGATTGTCAACATCACTATCCAATCAGCCCCGCACCAAGGCCGCCTGCCTGCCCGCCGGGCGCCCGGCCGCCGGAGCTAGAAACTGAACGCCGCCGACAGGGCGAACCTGCGCGGGGCCTGCCAGCCGATGTAGCGCGACGTGTTCACTTCGCCCTGGGAAGTGACTCGCTGCAGCTTCTGGTTGTTCGTCACGTTCGAACCTTCCAGGCGCAAGCTGCCCTCGACGTCCCCGCGTATCGGGAACGCCCAGTTCAGATGGACGTTCACGTTCCAGTTCGAGTTGAGCGGATCCCGGGTGCCGCGCGGCTCGAGGTACAGAGCGGTACCCGAGCTGATGGCAGCCTGTACAGGATCGCAGCCGTCGAAGGTGCTGCCACAGCTTCCGAGTCCGGCGCCCGCCAGCCGCTGCCACGGCTTCCCGGAGCGCCACGAGAAGGAGCCGCCCAGGCTGAACGCCTGATCGCTGCTGCCCAGACGCCAGGTCTTCCACCCGAAGCTGTTCCAGGTGACCTCGTTGTTCTCGCCGACCGTGCCGTAGCGGTTGATCGTCGATACCGGCTGGCCCAGGAACCCGGACAGCGCCGCTTCGCAGTCGACCGGGTACGGCCTCACGATGGGGTTGCCGTCGGCGCCGATCACCGGTTGGTCTCCACTCGTCACGAGCTGCTACCCGGCACACGAGTCGATATGGCCCTGGGTCAGGACCACGTCGAGGTTCCGCCCGTAATCGGAGTTCGTGTTGTCGAACAACCCGCCCCAGAAGTGGCCCTTGGCATCGGCCAGCGTCAGGTTGTTGTAGAGCGCCCAGTCGTTGCGGAAGTTCCGGTTCAGCTGCAACTGCAAGGACCTGTACGTGCGCCTTCCCTCTTCGAAGTCCGCAAGCACCTCCGGGTCCACCAGACCGATCTCGCCCAGGACCTCCGCGTAGTCCTTGTAGTTCTCGGTCAACGTGAAGAAGTCGCCGTTCGGAAGGCGCTGCTGCGTCGTGCCGATCGAGTTCTGGAACGTCCAGTAGATGGCGCTCGCCTGGAAGTACCAGCTCGAGTTCAGGGACCAGCGCAGGCTCAGGTCGACTTCGTCCTTGAAGTAGGGCTCGATGTCGACGTTCGGAATCGCACCCGAGTCGATCTGCTGCCACATGACGCCGGGACGCTGCCTGCCGACCAGACCCGTGTAGCCGACGCCATTGCAAACGTACGCAAGGAAGAACGCCGCGGCCGCATCGCAGTAGATGTACCGGTCCCATGCATTGGTTCCGTTCCATCCCTCGAGCAGGTGGTTGTTGACCAGGTCCTGCGGCATGTGCTGATAGGAGCGGCCGAGGTTCAGGCTGAGCAGCGTCCTGCCGTCGCCCCGGAAGTCGTAGGCGGCGAACAACCGGGGCGAGATGTCCTGCGCGTCGATGACGACGCGCCTGACGTCGTTCTTGTGGATCTGGTCCTCGTACCGAACACCCAGGTTGAAGGTCCAGTGGTCCCCCGCCGAGAACCGGTCGCGGGCAAACAGCGCCACGTTCGACGACCTGGTGCCGTCGAGAACGGGCTCGCCCTCCAGATCGGCAGGTGAGTAGTCGTCCAGCGTGCAGAGCCGCAACCCCAATGTGATGATGCTGCAGACGTCGAAGCCGGACGGGCTGGAAACGTCGAACTGGTTGCCGTAGTAGGTGTTGTTCCGCTGCAGGTTCTGCACCCAGCCGACACTCTGCCAGTCGGCGCCGAACAGCGCTTCGTGGCTTTCGCTGGCGAACCAGGTCGTGCGGACGTTCGCCTGGTCGCGCGGGTAGTCGTTGCGGCCGAAACCGTTGTCCAGTATCCAGCCGTTCCACCAGTGATCCTGCCCGTCGTAGCCGATGTAGCCGTGGAAGTTGTTGCCGGGGCTGTGAGGTCCCATGTCGTTGGGCGGATAACGAGGATCCTGCTGCTTTTCGAGCAGGGCGGATTCCAGGTCGTATCCGGTGCCGGCGTTCAGGGGCTTGTGCTCGCTGGAGTCGTGGAACGCCAGCTTGAACTCCATGAACACATCCTGGCTGGTGCTCCAGTTCCAGTTGGCGGTCAGCAGCTCGCCCCCGAAGATGTGCGGCGTGGCCGTGTACCTGTCCGCCGGCAGGTCCCCGAGCACGAACGTGACGTCGAGCGGCGACGACGTGTAGTAGGCGGCCAGGGCATGGGAAGGGCTGGGCTGGAAGTTCAGTTTCGCGATCCGGCTGCCAACGTAGGCGCTGTTGTCCACGATGTCGCCTCCATACGTCTCCTGGCTGCTGAACGTGTTCGTATCCGCAGCCGCGGCGAAGAACCAGGCCCGGTTGCGCGCCAGCGGGCCGCCCAAGGACCCCTGCAACGTCAGATCCGAATAGTCCTTCTGCTCCTCGGTGCGAACGAAGAAGTCCGGATTGCAGGAGGGAGAGCGGGCGAAGAACTCCGGGTTCACGATCGCCCTCACCTTGCACGTCGTTCGCTCCCCGAGTTCCGGGTGGAGATCGAACTCCGACACCCAGTCCCCTTGCTGGCGATGGGCGTAGTAGTCGCCGTGGAACCGGTTGGTGCCCGACTTGGTGGTCACGTTGGTCACACCGCCGGTCGCGCGCCCGTACTCGGCGCTGCCGGAAGTGGACTGCAGGGAGGTAGAGGACACGGCAATCTGGGGGAGGTACAGCCGGGAGCCGCCCCGGCGCGTGTACGTCGTGTCCACGCCGTCCACGAAGACCGCAGCCTCCATCCACCGCGAACCGTTCGTGCCGGGGTATTCTTCGGCCAGATCGCCGTCCGAAGTGACGCCCGGAAGCAGAGCGAGCGCGCTGTAGTAGTTCGAGTTGACGGACGTCACATTCGATGCCACTTCGGACGTGATCGTGCCCGCCGAGGTCGACTCGAAGCGGTTGATGACCGGCGCATCCGCGACTACCGTGATCTCTCCCGCCGCCTCGAGCGCCATCGTCAGGCCGATCTCGGAGCGGCCGCCCGGCATGACCTGCACCGCGCTCTCGGCGGTCCTGTAGCTGTCGAGAGCGCCCCTGACCACGTACGGGCCCGGCGGCACCAGGGCGAACCTGTAGGCGCCGCCGGCGTCGGTGATCGCGACCTTGTCGCCGCGCTCACCAGCCAGGGTCACCATGACCCCTGGCACGGGATCTCCGTTCGTGTCGACTGCCCGTCCCAGGACCACTCCGGTCTCGGGACTGTCCGCCGCGACGGGCAAAGGCAACAACAGAAGAACGATGCCGCCGAGAAGTGTCGAGATGCGCTTCATGATCCGATCCTCCTTGTTTCTGGCCGCTGCGCCACCAAGAGCGGAAGTTCATGCGATTGCCCCACAGGTCGCATCAGCCGGGAGGAATCGGAGAGACTCGAGGCAACGGATGCTCCTCGAGACCACCCGGGCCCGGCTGCCACGACCGGAAACAGCTACCTGTCGCTGAATCTGGAACCGCACACTATAGCAGCGTTTCAGGAACGCGCCGGAATCCGGCGATCAGGGTCCAGACGACAGGATCCGCCGGCGCGGAGATGAATCCGCGCGCCTTCCTGGCGCGGCCGTGGGTGTGGCTGGTTGGACCGGCTGGAACCGAGACGGACCGCCAGGTCCAGCCGGCGTGCACGGGTCAGGCGCCCGCGGAGGGGACCTGCACTCGCTGCCGCGGCGCCGCCTGTGGCCGCGAAGCCAGGGCGCCGGCGATCGTCCGGCTCACCCATGCCCGGCCGTCTTCGATCAGGGTGTAGAAGACAGGCACCGCGAGCAGGGTCAGCAGGGTCGCCGTGGCCATGCCGCCGATCAGCGTGAGGCCGAAGCTCTTGTAGCTCAGGCCCATCTGCGTCGGCTGACCGAAGAGCAGCGGCACCATGCCGCAGATCGTGGTCAGCGCGGTCATCATGATCGGCCGGAAGCGCCGGTCGGCTGCCTCGAGCAGGGCCTCGCCCCGCTCCATGCCGGCCGTGCGGAGGCGATTCACCGAGTCGAGCAGCACGATGCCGTTGTTCACGACCACCCCGATCAGGATGATCAGCCCCACCAGGCCCAGGAAGTCGAGGTCCCGCCCGGCAATCAGGTGAATCCAGGTCACACCCATGCTCGCGAGCGGGATGGTGATCAGAATCGCCAGCGGCAGCAGGAAACTCTCGAACAGGAAGCCCATCAGCAAATACACGAACGCGATCGACATGAGCGCCGCGATCATCAGGTTCCGCGTCTCCTCGGCGGCGACATTGCGCACGATGCGAGCCCAGGCCACGCCCTCGGGAAGCTCCGTCTGCGCCGCGACGGCCCGCACCGCCTGGCGCGCCTCGCTTTCCCGACCCTCTTCGAGTTCCACCGTGATCCGGCGCGCGGTCTGCTTGTCGCGCCGCGAAATGCGGGTTGCCGCCGGCTGCTGGCGGACATCGACCAGGGTGCCGATGGCAAGCATCTCGCCGCTATCGGCCGGCACCGAGAAATCCCGCAGCTCGGCGAGACTCTGGCGGTCCTCCTCCTCGAAGCGGATCCGCACCGGGATGTCCTGCCCGCCGTAGTAGATCCGCGGCAGCACCTGGCCGCGCAGGGCGTAGCCGACCATCACTGCCAGGGTCCTGGGATTCACCTGCTGGCGCATGGCGCGGTCCCGGTCCAGGACCAGGGCAAGTTCGTTCGGCGCCTCGTCGGACGCCTTCTTCACCGCCAGCACGCCCGGAACCCGGACCAGACGGTCTTCGATCCCGCTCGCGACCTCCTCGAGAACATCGGCGTCCTCGCCGAACAGGGTCAGGGTCTCGAGGTTCCTGTCCGTTGTTTCCTGTTCCGAAGCGAAGCCCGTGTGGAACCGAATCCCGGGCATCTCGGGCATCAGGTCGAGCACCCGCTCGGTGACCTCGCGGGGCTTCAGCCCGGTGTCCGCGCCGGTGGCCATGACGCCCTGGATCTGGCCCCAGGTGCGCTCGTGGAAGAACACCAGGTACTCGAGGCCCAGTTCGTCGCGCAGACCGTCGATCTTCTCTTCCGCCCGCGCGAAGTACTCGATCGTCTCGTCGAACGACATGTTGCGCGGCAACCGGACCTCGATGTTGAAGAACGCCTGGTCGTCCTCCGACATCGGCACGACCTCGAGGCGGCCACTGGCGGCGAACTGGGTGAGCGCCAGCACCGCCACGAGCGCCAGCACCACGTCCAGCCGGCGCCGCAGGCCGTAGGCGAGCATCCCGCGGTAGGCGCGGTTGAGCAGGCCGAACGTCGCTTCGTAGACGCGGCGCAGGACCACGTTCGAAGCATCCCGGACCTGGCGCAGGGCGCCCTTCTCCGCCGCCTGCCGCGAAGGCAGCGTGACGTGGACCAGGAGCGGCACGACGACCAGGGCCACGACCAGCGAGGCCAGCAGGGACACGGTGATCGGGATCACCAGCCGCAGCAGCATGAACTGACCCTGACCGTCGACCAGGGAGACGGGCAGGAAGACGATCACCGTGGTCAGCGTGGCGGTCGTGATCGCCAGCGCGATTTCCCCGGCGCCCTGGAGCGCCGCCTGCCGTCTGCTCATGCCGCTCTGATGCAACCGGTGGATGTTCTCGGCGACGACCACCGAATTGTCGACCAGCAATCCGACCGAGATCATCAGGCCCAGCAGCGAAATGACGTTGAAGGTCTCGCCGAAGAAGTACATCGCGACCACCGCGGCGACCAGGGAGAGCGGAATCGAGAAGGCGATGATCAGCGCCATCCGCAGCCGGCGGAGAAAGAAGAAGAGGATGATCATCGCGAACAGCCCGCCGATGCGGCCGCTCGACAGCAGCACGCCCATCGATTCGCGGATGATCTCGCCCGAACTCATGATGACGTCCACTTCGATGGCTGCCAGGCGCGGACTCGCGGCCAGTTCCCTGACCAGGCGTTCGACCTCGCCGGCCACCTCCAGCGCGTTCGCTTCGCCCTCCTTCTGGACCCGGATCGCGTAGGCGGGGAGGCCGTTCACGCGCACCCGGAACTCGTCGTCCGGCACGTCGTAGCGCACCGACGCGATGTCTCCCAGTCTCACCGTGTCGGTGATCCACATGTTGCGGACGTTCTGCGGCGCCGGATACCGCGCCACCGACCGCAGGAGCAGCTTGCGGTCGCCGGAACGCACGTTGCCCGACGCCAGGGTGAAGTAGTCGGACTGCAGGTCCTGGGCGATCTCGAAGATGTTGAGGCCCGCCGCCTCGACCCGCTGCCGGTCGAGCTCGATCAGCACCTCCCGCTCCATCAGGCCCTGGGCGTCGACCGAAGCCACGCCGGGAACCCGCTCCAGCTTCAGGATGATCTCGTTCTGGATCAGATTGTAGACGTCCGCCGTCTCCTCCTCGACGATCACGCCGACCATGGCCACCGGCATCATCGTGTCGTCGTCCTTGCGGATGAACACCTGCTCGACATCGTCGGGCATCCGGGCGCGGGCGCGCTCGATCCGGTCGCGGACCTCGCGGTAGGCCACGTCCATGTCGGTGCCGTGCGCGAAGCTCAGGAAGACCTGGGTGAAGCCCACGGCGCAGAACGAGAACTGATTCTCCAGCCCGCGAACCGTGGCCAGCTCTTCCTCGAGCGGAGTCGTGATCTTGTCCAGCAACTCCTGCGGCGGCGCGTCCCGCCATGGCACCGTCACCCGCAGGAAGGGCGAGCTGTAGCCGGACGGGATGAGCTCGATCGGCAGCGAGAGCGCCGCAACCAGGCCCATGACCAGGACCGCGCCGACCACCACGACGACGCCGATCCGCCGCTCCAGCGAAAACCGTGGCAGGGAGATGCCAGGAGAAGCGAGGCCGCGAGGAGCCTGCCTGCCTTCGCCGCCGTTGCGCCGCGAATCGCTCGACCCGATCATGCCTCTACGTCACCTTCGGTGCAGCAGCAGCAGCAGCGGGCACGCCGCCGCCAGCCGGTGCACCGTCAGGCACACGGTGACCGGCGCGCTGGTGCGAGAAGGACAACCCCTCCCGCATCCGCTCCACGAGTTCATAGATCACCGGCACGACGATCAGGGTCAGCACGGTCGACGTCGCCAGGCCGCCGATCACCGCCAGTGCCATCGGAGTGCGGATCTCGGCGCCCTGGCCAAGGCCCAGGGCCATCGGCAGGAGGCCGAGGGTGGTGGTCGCCGTCGTCATCAGGATAGGCCGCAGCCGCACCAGGCCCGCACCGACGATCGCCCGCTGACGCGGAAAGCCGCGGCTGCGCAGCGTGTTGATGTAGTCGACGAGGACGATCGCATTGTTCACGACGATCCCCGCCAGCATGATCATGCCGAGGAAGACGACGATCGACAGGTTGACGTCCAGCAGGTAGAGCGTGGCCAGCGTGCCGAAGAACGCCAGCGGGATGGAGAACATGATGACCAGCGGATGCAGCAGGGACTCGAACTGGGCCGCCATGATCACGTAGACCAGGAACACGGACAGTCCCAGCGCCAGCCACAGGCTCGCGCTCGACCGCTGCCACTCCTGGCTCTGGCCGCCGACGAGGAAACTCATGTCCGCCGGCCACTCGATCTCGCTCGCCAGGACCTCCTCGATCCGTTCGACGGCACCGCCCAGCGAAGCCTCGCCAAGGTTGGCCTGGACCACGGCCACCCGCTTGCCGTCGATGCGACGCACCTCCGACGGTCCCTCACCGACCGCCACGGAGGCCACCGCGTGCAGCGGGATCGGGCGCTCGCCGCCGGGGTTGACGACCAGGCCGCTCAACTGGTCCGTGGTGCGGCGATCCTCTTCGGCCAGCCGCACCACGATCGGGATGCGCCGGTCCTTCAGGTTGTAGAGCGTGGCCTCGAAGCCCTCGATCTGGTTGCGGACCATCTGCGCCACGACCGAGGTCTGGAGTTCGTAGCGGTTCAGGATCGCGCGGTCGTAGACGAGCTGGACCTCCGGAGCGCCCTTCTTGAGCGTCGTCTCGACGTCCGCGAGTTCGGGCATCGCCGCCATCAGGTCGCGCACCCGGTCGCCGTACACCTGCAGGCGGTCGAGATCGTCGCCATGCACCTCCACCTCGATCGGCGTCTTGAAACTGAACAGGACCGGCCGCACCACGCGGGAATCGGCGTCCGGCACCTCCGCGAAGCGCCGACGCAGGCGCTCCACGACCTGCTCTTCCGCCGACGCATGCACCGGTTCGAGCAGCACCTTGAACCGCGCCGTGTGCTCGCCCTCGTCCGTGCGCTGCGTGTTCGTCACGTCGTAGCCGAAAGTGACCAGCAGCCTTTCGATGTAGCGCTCTTCCTCGAGGATCGCCCTCTCCACGGCGGCCAGCGTGCGCTCGGTCTCGGCCAGCGGCGTGCCGACCGGCAGCGACACCTCGATCGTGAACTCGCCCTGGCGCACCTCGGGCAGCAACTCGCTGTCCAGGCGGCCGAGCAGCCACCAGGAGCTCCACAGGGTGACCGCGACCAGCGCCACCACCGCGACCGGGTAGCGCACCGCGCCGCGCAGGACCGCCGGATAGACACCGTTCAACCAGTCGAGGAGCCGGCCGACCAGGATGAGCGGTCCCCGGCTGAGCAGCCCGAACACCTTGATCAGGATTGGTGCGGCGAGGCGAAGGACGAGGAACGCCAGACCGGCGAGAATCAGCAGGACCAGCTTGGCAGCGAACTCGAGCACGGTGCCCACGATCAGCCGCAGGCTGATGAACAGGAAGGCCGGCACGAGACACGGCCAGGTGAGAACGGGGCGGTGCGAGCGCGACCACCCGAGCAGCGCCGCCGCGTCCTGCCGGAAGACGGCAAGGGCCGCGTATCGCCGCAGCCGGGAAACCACGCCGGCGCGTTCCGGCAGCTTCCAGCCGCGGCGGCTGGCCAGCATCGGGATGAAGCCCAGCGCCACCGCCAGCGACGCCAGAAGGGAGATGACCACGGCCAACCCGAGGTCGCCGAAGGCCTGTCCGGCAATCCCCTCCACGAACACCATGGGCAGGAAGACCGCGATCGAGGTCAGGATCGAGGCGACGACCGCGGAACGCACCTCCCGAGCGCCGCGGATCGCCGACGAGACCAGATCGTCGCCCTCCTCGCGGCGCCGGAAGATGGATTCCAGCACCACGATCGAGGAGTCGACCAGCATGCCGATGCCGAGCGCCAGTCCGCCCAGCGACATGATGTTCAGCGATACCGAAGCGGCCGAAAGCGGCGCGAACGTGATCAGGAGCGAGATCGGAATCGAGACCGCGACGATCAGGGTCGTGACCAGGTTGCGCAGGAACAGGTAGAGCACGATCACGGCGAGGAGTCCACCCAGGATCGCCGTGTTGCGGACCTCCGCGATGCTGCCTTCGATGAACTCGGAGCGGTCCGAAACCACCGTCAGCACCGCGCCCTCCGAGCGATAGAGGTCGGCCGAAAGGGTGGCGCCGCCGAGCCGCGGACCACGCCTGCCGCCGTCTCCCGAACGGCCGGTGAGCCGTTGCAGCAGGTTCCGCGGCCGTTCCACCGTCTCGCCTCGGGCCAGTGCGCGCTCCCGCTCCAGGTCCAGCTCGCCGACCCGGGACCGCACCCGGTCCGCAAGCGAGACCATGTTCGCGTCCGCTTCCTTGTACACGTCGAGCTGGACGCTCTCCCGGCCGCTGGTCCTGGTCTGGATCTCGCGGTCCCTGTTGGAGCGTCGGACCTCGCCCAGGTCGCCGATGCGGACCTCGCGACCGTCCACCGACGCGACCACGGTGTTGCGGATCTGCTCGAGGTTCACGTACTCGTTGACAGTGCGCACCATGTACTCGGTGCGCCCCTCCTTCAGGGTGCCGCCGGCCACGTTGATGTTCTCCTGGCCCAGGCGGTCGATCACCTGCTGCACGGACAGCCGCGACCGCTGCAGGTCCTGGGCATCCAGCAGGACGTGGATTTCCTCCTCGAGACCGCCCCGCACCCTCACCGCCGCCACGCCGTCGATCGGTTCAAGCGCGCGCTTGACCTGAAGTTCCGCCAGTCGGCGGAGCCGCCGCAAGCCCTCTTCGCCCTCGAAGCGCTCGTCCTCACCCGCGAGCGAGAGTTCGAGGACCGGGTCCAGGCCGGGGTCGAAGCGCAGGATCAGCGGACGTTCCGCCGCATCCGGCAGCAGGACGAGGTCGAGTTTCTCCAGCGTCTCCTGCACCGCATCGGACATCGGCGTGTCCCAGGCGAACTCGAGCACCACGTCGGAGACGCCGGCGCGGCTGACGCTGCTCATCCGCCGCAGACCGCCGACCACGCCGAGCTGTTCCTCGATGCGGCGGGAAATGTCGTTCTCGACCTCCTCCGGGGCGGCGCCCGGGTACTCCGTGCGCACGGTGAGCGTCGGATACGACAGCTCCGGCATCAGGGTCACGGGGAGCCCCTGGTACGACAGCAGGCCGAAGACGACGGCCGCCAGGAACACCATGGAGACCGCGACCGGGCGGTGGGTAAGGAAGGACCTGGCAGCCGAAGCCGCTTTCATGCTCCGCTCCCTGTTGCTGCGGCTTGCTGCGCCGGTGTCGGTCAACTCGCGGGCTGGAAGGTCGGCGCCGACGCGGCGGCCAGCTCCGCTGCCGAGCCCAGCGCCTCGGCCGGATCGAGCAGCCGGACCCGGGCGCCGTCCTTCAGTCCGGCCTGCCCGGCCACGATCAGACGCTGGCCCTCGGCCAGGTCACCGTCCAGCAGAACCACGTCCTCGCTCTCGATCAGGACACGCACCAGCAGGCGTTCCGCGCGGGGAGCCTCGGCGTCGTCCGCGACCCGGAACACGAAGACCTGCTCCTGGTCGTAGACCAGCGCCCGCTTCGGCGCCAGCAGAGCGTTCTGCTCGACCGCCGCCACCAGGTCGACCTCGACGTACATGCCGGGCAGAAGACCCTGGTTGCCCGGAATGTCGAGTGTCACCTTGACCGTGCCGCTGCGCGGGTCGACGACCGGCGCGATGCGTTCGATCCGGGCCTCGCGCGAGCCGTCGAGCGACTGTGCCAGCACCCGCGCCGGCTGGCCGACGAACAGGCCCGGCAGCTGGCGCTCCGGCACGAACACGCGCGCCACGATGGAGTCGAAATCGACGATCTCGAACAGCCTGTCGTGCGTCGCGACGTGGTCGCCGAGGTTCACGAGCCGCTCGGTGACGATGCCGGCAATGGGCGCCGCGACGGTCGCGTAGCCGAGTTCGCGCTCGGCGTCTTCAAGTGCGAGTTCGAGCTGCTCCGTGTCGTAGCGGGCCTGGTTGTAGGCCTGCTCGCTGATCAGGTCCTGCTCGAAGAGACGCGCCTGGCGGTCGTACTCCAGCCGCGAGCGGGCGAGCTGGCTCTGGACTCGTCGAAGCGCCGTGCGCTGGGCCTCGTCCTCGAGCATCAGCAGGGTCTGGCCGGCTCGCACCGCGTCTCCCTCCTCAACCAGGAGGTCGGTGACGCGCCGCTCGGTCTCGGACAGCACACCGACGCGGCTCTCGGCCTCGAGATTGGTCGAAAAACGAAGCACGGACTCGATCCGGCCCCGGAACATGGGCAGTGCGGCGACGGGAATCGCCTCGTCCACCGCCGCGGATTCGGAGTCGGTTGCCGGCGGCTCGCCGGCCACGCCGCTGTCGAACGCGCAGCCGGCCGCGAAGAGAAGCAACAGGAAAATCGCCGCCGCCCGGGCGGGCGAGATCCTGAGGGCGGTCGAGATCCTGAAGGTATGGGCGAAGTTCATGTCTTTACTTTCCGGTACCTGGGGGGGAGGGGGGCCAACGCGGGCGGCCCGCCAACTCCTTCGGAGAGAGTATTGAAAAAGCGGGGCCCGCATCATCCGGCCGACCGCCCGCGTCATCAGGGAATACGCCGGCGGCGGCGGCTTTGTTTCCGGGCGCTGCGAAGAAAGCCGACTTCAGCTCAGGGGAAGCTGGCTTTCGGCCAGGCGCACCCAGTACTTGGCGCCGATGGTCAGCAGCTCGTCGTTGAAGTCGTACCTCGGCGTGTGCAGCATCTCGCTGTCGCCGTTGCCGATCATCATGAAGGACCCCGGCCGCTCCTCCGCCAGGAACGCGAAGTCGTCGGAACCCATGAGCGGCTCCATCTCCACATCGACCTTCCAACCCATGCTGCGCGCGGCGGCGGTCATCTCCTCCGTCTCGCGGGGCGCGTTGACCGTCGCCGGGTAGTAGCGCTCGTAGTCCACCTTGGCCGAGGCGCCATGGGCGGCGCAGACGCCGTGGACGACGCGCTCCAGCCCGTGCTCGAGCGTCTCCTGGACCTCGCGCACGAAGGACCGCACGCCTCCGGCCAGATAGGCGGTCTCCGGGATCACGTTGAAGGCGTCGCCGGCGTGGTTCATCGTCACCGACACGACGGCGCGGCGCCGGGGGTCGACGTTGCGCGACACCAGCGTCTGCAGCCCGAGCACGACCTGGGACGCGGCAACGATCGGGTCGATGCCGCTGTGGGGCCAGGCCCCGTGGGTGCCCCGGCCGCGGATCTCGATCTCGAACTGATCGATCGCGGCCATGAAGGGCCCGCTGTTGGTCGCGAAGGCGCCCGTCGGCACGCCCGGAAAGTTGTGCAGACCGAAGACCTTGTCGGCCGGGAAACGCTCGAACAGCCCCTCCCGCACCATGACGCCGGCGCCGCCGTCCTTCTCCTCGGCGGGCTGGAAGATGAGCTGCACGGCGCCGTTGAAGTTCCGGGTCTCCGCCAGGTAGCGGGCGGCGCCGAGCAACATGGCCGTGTGGCCGTCGTGACCGCAGGCGTGCATCTTGCCGGGCGCGGTGGAGCGATGCCCGAACTGGTTCTTCTCGTCGATGGGCAGCGCGTCCATGTCCGCCCGCAGCGCCACCGCGCGATCCGAACTGCCGGCGCGGATGGTCGCGACGACTCCGGTCCTGGCGATGCCGTGCTGGATCTCTTCGATGCCGAACGACCGCAGCCGTTCCGTCACGATCTGCGAGGTCCGTTCCTCCTCGAAGGCCAGCTCCGGGTACCGATGGAAGTCGCGCCGCCACTCGGTCAGTTCCTCGCGCCAGCCGTCGATGCGGCTGTAGTTCTCCGAAACCATGGGCAACGGAGTCTACCTGCCGGACGGTGCAGTTCCGGGCAGTGTAGTTTCGCCGCCGCAGATGAAGTTTGAAGCCACACCTCTCACCGAGGCCCAGGGGGCGATTCTCGGCCACAACGCCTACAACGACGAGGGGCGACGCGTCCTGCGCAAGGGCCGCGCCCTGGGCGAAGAGGAACTGGCCCTCCTGGCCGCGATGGGACGCACGAGGATCTACGCCGCCCGCCTGGAACCGGGCGATGTCGATGAGAACGAGGCCGCCTGGAGGGTCAGCAAGGCGGTTGCCGGACCGGGACTTCTGTTGCGCGGCCCGACCACCGGCCGCGTGAACCTGCACGCCGAGACCCTGGGCCTGGTGCGAGTGAACGCCCGAGCGCTCGAGCGGATCAACGACTGCGACGGCGTCACGCTCGCCACCCTTCCCGGTCACACGGTCGCGAGAGCCGGCAAGATGGTCGGGACCACGAAGATCCTGCCCTACGCCGTTCCCGAGGAGACCGTCGCCGCGGCAGAGCAAACAGCCGCGGACCCCCTGATCCGGCTCGACCCCCTGGCGCCCGGAACCGCCGGGCTGATCGTCTCCGGCACGGTGGCCGCAGGCCTGTCAGCGGGGCGGGAGCGACTGGTCGCCGGCTTCGAGAAGGCGTTCGGAGAACGCCTGCGAGATCTCGGCGCCGATCTCGTCCACGTGCGCTTCGTGCCGCTCGACCGCGAGCAGGAGACGGGCGGCCTGGCCGCAGCGGCTGCCGAACTCGCCCCGACCGTCGATCTCCTGATCCTCGCCGGAGAGACCGCGATCCAGGACCGCCGCGACCTCGCTCCGCGTGCCGTCGAAGCGGCCGGGGGCGCCGTGATCTGTTACGGCGCCCCCGTGGATCCCGGCAATCTGCTCCTGCTCGCCGAACTCGACGGCACTCCGGTTCTCGGCGCGCCAGGATGCGCCCGGAGCCCGAAGCGGAACATCGTCGACCTGGTGCTCCCCCGCCTGCTCGCAGGCGACCGGTTGACGCGCCGCGACATCACCTCGCTCGGCCACGGCGGGCTGCTCGAGGACGTCCCGGAACGACCGCTTCCCCGGCGCGGGATCGAAGGCTCCCGGCGCCCCCCCGCGGAAGGTCGGCGGTGAGCACCAGATACTCCGCTACACTCCGCCCATCTCATCGAGAACCGGAGGACGCAGAATGAGAGTCCCTGTCTCCGCAGCTCCGACCGCCCTCGCCGTACTGCTTGCCGCCCCCGTCCTGGCCGCGGAAGGCGAGATCAGACGCGCCGCCAACGGCAAGCCGGACCTGACCGGCACCTTCGACGCCGGCACGCTGACGCCATTGCAACGGCCCGAGAAGTACGGCGAGAACCTGTTCCTCTCGCCGGAAGACGCCGCCCGGATCGAGGCCGCCGCGGCGAAGTACCGTCAGGACCGGCACCAGGTCTCCGATCCCGATCGCAAGCCGCCGCCGGTCGGCGGCGACGGTTCGAGAGGCGGCGCCGGCAACGTCGGCGGCTACAACAGGTTCTGGGTCGAACCCGGCACCGAGACCTTCGCAGTGGACGGCAAGTTCAGGACCTCGATCCTCTTCGATCCTCCCGACGGCCGCATCCCCGAGATGACCGAGGCCGGCAAGGCCCGGGCCGCGGAACGCGCCCGGCTGCGGCGACCGAACGACGGCTCCGCCTGGTGGCTCGACATCGAGGGCCACGGCCCGTACGACGGTCCCGAGACGCTCCCGGTCACCGAGCGGTGCATCGTCGGCTTCACCGGCGCCACGCCGACCTTCCCGAGTCTCTACAACAACTTCAAGCGCGTGGTGCAGACCGAAGACCACATCATGATCCTGATCGAGATGGTCCACGACGCCCGGATCGTCCGCCTCGGCGCCGAGCACCCGAGCCCCGAGGAGCGGAAATGGCTCGGCCACTCGATCGGCTGGTGGGAAGGCGACACCCTCGTCATCGATTCGCGCAACTTCCACCCGAAGGCGGTTCTCCGCGGCGCCACCCGGGAATCCCATGTCACGGAGCGCCTCACCCTGCAGCCGAACGGCGACATCCTCTACCGGTTCACGATCGAGGACCCGGCGACCTGGGAGATCCCCTGGTCCGGCGAGTACATCTGGAAGCGCAGCCCCGTGAAGGTCTACGAGTACGCCTGCCACGAAGGCAACTACTCGATGGGCGGCACGCTGCGCGGCGCCCGGGTGCTCGAGGCCGATGCGCTTGCCGCCAGGGCGGCCAGCACCGGCAGCGGCAGCGGCGATTAGCAGCGGCCCCTGCCCGCGGCCTGCGTGACCGTGACCCTCGAGGCCGGAAGAGCGCTGGCAGTGGCGCCGACAACGCAGGCGGCGAGATGAAGGAAACGCTCTCCGAACAACTGGTCGACGACGTAGACGCGGAGATCAACCGGATCGTCAGAGCCGCACTGCCGGACATCCACTTCACGGACATCTGGGTGCGGCCGGGCACGTCCTGGTTTGGCGACGACGTGGTGGACATCTGGGCGATCCACGATGGCGAAGTGGACGATCTCCACAGGACGCCGGACAAGATCTCGATCGGCACTCGCGTCCAGGACATGCTCTGGGATCGCGGTCTGGACGTTCTGCCCAAGACGCACTTCATCACGAAGGCGGATGCGGGAGACTGGCGTCCTGAAGGCATCTGATTTCCTGACTACCGCTCAGAGACTGCTTCCGTCCGAACCTGGCCGTCCTCATTCAAGCGACGCGGCTGATTCGCTCGGTCGACCTCGGCAGGTCTCCGCTGGACCTTCGCCAGGTCCTGGCCGGATATCTCTGCCATGGAACCGTACGGAAAACCGCGGCGCTCGGCTACACTTCAGGCATCCAGTTGAACTCAGGAGGACGCAGAATGAGAGTCCGAATCCCGGCGGCCTCGGCCGCCATTCTCGTGCTGCTGATCGCGGCGCCGGCCCTGGCCGCGGCAAGCGAGATCAAGCGCACGCCGAGCGGCAGACCCGACCTGACCGGCACCTACGACGCCGCCACCCTGACTCCGTTGCAGCGTCCCGAGGAGTACGGCGAGAACCTGTACCTGACCCCAGAGGAAGCCGAGAAGATCGCGGCCGACGCGGCCAGGGCCCGCGCCGAACGCCATCAGATCTCCGATCCGGACCGCGAAGCGCCGCCCGAGGGCGGAGACGGCTCACCCGGCGCGGCCGGCAACGTCGGCGGCTACAACAGCTTCTGGCTCGACCGCGGCACGGACACCTTCGCCGTGGACGGCAAGTTCCGGACCTCGATCATCATCGACCCGCCGAACGGCCGCATTCCCGAAAGAACCGAGGCAGCAAGGGCGAGATTCGCGGAACGCGCCAGACTGCGGCGGCCGAACGAGGGCGTCGCCTGGTGGCTCGAACTCGACGGTCCGGGCCCTTACGACGGCCCCGAGTCGCTGCCGATCAGCGAGCGCTGCATTCTCGGCTTCACCGGGGCAACGCCGACTTTCCCGAGCGGCTACAACAACTACAAGCGGGTAGTGCAGACCGAGGACCACGTCATGATCCTGATCGAGATGGTCCACGACGCCAGGATCGTGCGCCTGAACGACGAACACCCGAGCCCGGAGGAGCGCCGATGGCTGGGCGACTCGATCGGCTGGTGGGAGGGCGACACGCTGGTCATCGACTCGGTCCACTTCCGCCCCGACGGCTTCCTGCGCGGCGCCACCCAGGACCTGCACGTCACGGAACGTCTCACTCTCCAGCCGGACGGCAACATCCTCTATCACTTCACGATGGACGACCCCGCCACCTGGGAGGCTCCCTGGTCCGGCGAGTACATCTGGAAGCGCGACCCGGAGCGGGTCTACGAGTACGCCTGCCACGAGGGCAACTACTCGATGGGCGGCACCCTGCGCGGCGCGCGGATCCTCGAGGACGACTGGCGCGCAGGCAAGGCAGCCAGCACCGGCGGCGGCAGCGGCCGCTAAGAGGTGGACCCGGCAGGAGGGATGTACCTGGGGGTGCAACGACGCACCCGCCCATCCACATCTCTCCGTTGCCGCTCGATACCCTGCCGCTACTCGGGACCCCGCTGCTGCTCGGGCTTGTAGACCAGCCGCATCTCGGCAGCGATGTTCGCGCCGTCGTCGGCGAACAGGTCCTCGCGAGCGAACCAGCTCGGCTTCATGGCGCCGGCAGAGAACAGCTTCTCGGCCTGGTCCCGGTAGTGCGGCGAGTCCGGGCGGTCGCTCTGGCCGATCGGGGCCTGGGTGTAGCTGCGGATCGGGTTGCTCAGGATGACGACCTCGGTCGAGGTCTGGCCTCGGTTGCCCCAGCGTCTGCCGTCCGCGCGCGGGGCGCCGAACCCGACAGAGCGCATCGTCGCCATGCCTGCCTCGCCGAGTGAGCCGCCGCCGACCGGCCACGAGACGTCGTCGTTCGAATCCTGGCGGCCGACCCGGAAGACATCGCCGAATGCCGCAGCGAACCCTCCCGGTCCGGTGCGCAGCGCAAGGGCCGCGGCATCGACCGCCTCGACCAGCATCGGCAGTTCGTCCTCGCGCAGTCCGGGCGGCTCGGGCGCCTCGCGGATGAGCTCCAGGTAGTCGTTGACACGCCCGGTCATGCCGTCCATTCGCTGGTCGCCCACCAGCGCCCGCAGCGCATCGCGCCACCGGAAGTAGGCGAGCGCGCCTCGGGAGTCCCGGTCGGCAACACCATCCCACTCCCTGATCCGGCGCACGACCTCGGCGTGGTCCGCGGAACGCCCCCCGGGGACCGCCGCTTCCGCCCGCCGCAATTCTTCCACCCAGCGCTCGAACTGATGGACCGAGCGGTCGAGCGCCAGCTCGACGATCTCCTCCTCGCTCCACTTGCCGCCGGCTTCCCGCTTCGCCTCCAGGCGGGCGACCGCACTCGCTCCCCGCTGGTGGGTGTAGAGCGCCGGCTGGTTGTACAGGTAGGCCGGATAGCGCTCCGGGACGAGCGGCGAGCCGACCAGCATCGTGTCCGGGCCGACGTTGTTGTTCTGCATGTAGCCCCGGTCCGGGTTGAGCAGGGACATCAGGTCGGACGCCGGGTGGATCCCGAGCCACTCCGTGGCCGACGTGGAGCCGTCCACGGGCCGGCGCCAGTCGTGGCCGTCGGGCCGGATCGGCACTCGACCGGTACGCTGGTAGTACGTGTTGCCCGCGGTGTCGGCGATCATCACGTTCTGCGGCATGATCTGCAGCACGTCCAGGGCAGCAGCAGCGCCCTCGTGGTTCCTGGCCACCATGAAGTGGTACTTGGACTCCAGGTAGCCGATCTCCTCCTCGTACGAGAGGGCCGCAGCGTACGCCCGGTCGCCGCGCCGCGCGACGATCGGGCCGTGGTGGGAGTACCGGAATGTCGCCTTGCGCGGCTCGGCTTCGCCCGCCACCGCGACCTCGACCGACCGGCTCTCCATCTGCCTCCACTCGCCGTCGTACAGATAGCGGCTCGGATCGTCCGGATCGAGGGTGAGCTCGTAGACATCGGCCGTGTCGGGGCCGCCGGTGGTGTGAGCCCACGCCACGTGCTCGTTGTGGCCCAGGTTGACGTAGGGGAAGCCCGCGGTGGCAAAGCCGCTGATGTGGATGTCGCCGGCGTGGAGGCGCACCTCCCAGTAGCGGTGACGGCCGAGCCAGGAGAGGTGCGGGTCGATGATCAGCGCCGCCGCGCCGAAGGTCGTCTGTTCCGGCGCCAGCGCGATCTCGTTCGAGGCGCGCAGGTCGACGTCGAAGCTCGGTTCGATGCCGATGGCCCGCAGATCGGAGCGCGCCTGCCCGGCCGGCCAGCTCCAGATGAACTGGCGGCTGAAGGCGACCGGCATGTAGACGTCGACCTGCCGACTGCCCCACCAGTCCGGCACTTCGTCGGGATGCTCGTCCAGGTAGTCGTTGATGCCCGCGACGAACGCTGCCAGGTGACGGCGGAGATCCGGATTCAGCCTGGCCTCGTAGTGGCGTTTCGCCGTGCCGTAGTGGTCCCACATCCGCGACTCGAGGTCCGACCGCACCCAGGCGTCGTTGTTGCCGGGGCCGAAGGCGGCGGCGTACTCGCCCAATCCGAAGAGGTAGTTCTCGAGCAGCTGCGACAGCCGATCCTCCGCCATCGCCCAGCCGGAGGCATGGAGCCCGGCCTCGGCGGTGTCGGCGTGGATGTGGGGGACGCCCCAGCTGTCCCGGTAGACGATCGCTTCCCCTCCGCCGTCTCCAACCGGCGGCGCGCAGGCTGCGGCCAGCGCCAGCAACGGCGGCGCAAGGACCGGCCAGGGCGGCGGCGCAATCCCCGGCCTCGAGAGCCATCGCCTCGTTCGGCTGCGGAACCGAGAGCCCCGAGAGTCATGCGTCGCCCGGAACATGGCCCGCTTCAACGTTCAGCTCCGGCTCGACTTCCCGGCATCCTCTTTCCGATTCCCTTTCGGCTTCTTCGCCGACCTCGGCCGGAACGCCTCGATCCGTGCTTCGTTCGTCGTCAGGTAGGGCCCGCCGATCAGATCGATGCAGTAGGGAATGGCCGGGAACACCGCGTCCAGGCACTCCCCGATCGCCTTCGGTTGTCCCGGCAGATTGACGATCAGCGAGGCGCCGCGGATTCCCGCGGTCTGCCGCGAGAGGATCGCGGTCGGTACCGCCAGCAGCGAAACCTGCCGCATCAACTCCCCGAACCCGGGCATCGGCTTCTCGCACACGGCCAGGGTCGCCTCCGGCGTCACGTCGCGCAATGCCGGCCCGGTGCCGCCGGTGGTCACGACCAGGCAGCAGCCTTCCTCGTCGCAGAGCGCACGGAGCGTTGCCGAAATCTGCTCCACTTCGTCCTCGACCACCCGCGCTCTCGGCTCCCAGGGCGAGGTCAGAACCTCGGCCAGATAGTCGCGAATCGCCGGTCCGCCCCGGTCCTCGTACACGCCGCGCGACGCACGGTCCGAAACCGTGACGATGCCGATGCGCGCCGCGGCGCTGGAGGCGCCCTGTTCCGTCAAGTGCCCCGAGTCCGTCAAATGCCCTGAGTCCGTCAGATGCCCCGAGTCCGTCAAGTCAAGCCTCGAACAAGTCGGCGTTGCTGCCAGACGCTTCCCACGAAGAGCCTCGTCATCACACCGCCAAGCGACTGCCGCACGATACCAACCACCTGCAGCACCAAACCACCTGCAGAATTCCCCTCACCTCCGATCGACACCGTGAGCGACATGTCTCGCCGGGCAGAACGAGAGACCGGTCCAGGTCGTGAAGGTCGTGAAGAGAGGGGTCTGCTTCCTCGGCCTCGGCCTGGCCTCGGAGGCGCGCCCACCGCAGGTCCCGCGTTCGAAGTCGCCGACTTCCACGGCGACGCCCGGCTCACCATCGCTCGGGGGGCGCCGACTCCCGATCTGCCCCGCTCGCCGTACTGCGGATCGTCAACGATCACTCCAGCTCCGGAATCCGTACTCCAAGGGTCAGACTGACATCACCGGCGCTCAGGTCCACGTCGGCCGATCCGACGATGATCTCCGCCCTGATGCCGCCGGCCTCGCCAACCAGCACCTGGTAGGGCACCGCATAGAGTCCGTCGATGACGAAGGAACCGTCTTCCGCAGTAGCCGTCGAAACCACCTGATCCACACGCCGCGCGGCTTCGATCGAACTGTGCGCAGGGGCCGCCGACACCTGAACTCCGGCGACCGGAAGACCTGTCTCGGCAAACACGACCCGCCCCTGCAACACCGCGCTCCGCGATGCCAGATCCACACGTTCGGTTTCGCCGACTCGTACTCCGCGCCGCTGCCCCACCGCAGCGACCGAGATCTCGTCACCTGTCCGGAGCCCGTCGATCACGAAGGCGCCGCGGTGATCAGTCCGCACGCTCCAGGCATCCACCCGAAGCACGTCGATCACGAACACGGATTCGCCTGCCAGCGGCTGCCCGTCCAGCGTCACGACTCCTTCGATACGCCCCTCGTCCCGCGAGAACGGGATCTCGACCTCGGTAGTCGCACCCGGCTCTATCCGAACATGGCGCCGACGAGTACGCCCCGTCGACGGCACGGTCGCCACGAGAATCGCTTCGCCAGGCGGATAGCGCCTAGCCTCGAACACCGGCTCGGAAGGGGCCGCGCCGGCCGCGCGCGGCAAGACGCTTCCCCGCCGCGCAACCGGGCCGAACTCGATCTGGACCACCACCTCGGCGGCTTCCGCCGGATCCAGACCCGTGACCGCAACTCGCAGCGGCCGGGGCGGCGGCAGGGCAAGCAGGACCGGGGATTCTTCCCCGGCCACGACAACCAGCTCGGTTCCGGGGCTGAAGACTCCCTCCTTGTCCGCTCTCAGAAAGTAGTGCCCCGGTTCCACCTGGACGGCGAAGCCGCCATCCGGTTCGCTCTGAACGTCCGCCGCGTAGAGCAGCGGACGTCGAGCGCGGATCCGGACAGTTGCCGCCGCCACCGGGAGACCATCGGCATCTTCGACCTGACCCCGGATCGTGACCCGAGTCAGGTCGACCGTGATCGCCTCCATGCCGGGGGCGACATCGATGGCCCGGCGGCTCGGCTGCCCGGCACCCGGAACCGTACAGATCAGGGTCCGTGGTCCAGGCGACGCGCGCAGCATGAAGCGGCCCGAGGAATCCGTCACCGTGGCAGCAAGCCCTGTCTCGACTGCCGCCTGCGCGACCGGCCTGCCGCCAGCCAGGACGACACCCGAAATCTCCACCAGCGTCTCAGGACGAAGCGCCAGTTCCAGCGACCGTCGCGGGAGCTCCGGCAGCGGATGAACGAGCTCTTCGTAGCCATCGGCCGTGACCGTGATCGAACCCGCTCCCTCGGGGATGCCGGCGACGACGAACCGACCGTTCGAATCCGACGCTGCGGACGCTCCGCCGCCGCGAACCGTCTGCTCGAAGTGGATGCGGGCTTCGACACCCTGGCCAGTCACCGCATCCGAGACGCGGCCTCGGAACTCGAGTGCTCTTGCAAGCCGGATCTCGACTTCCTCCGTCTCCAGGGCCAGGTCCACGGCCACACGGGGCACGGCCTGCGTTACAAAGCCTGACGCGGCGATCAACAGGTCCACCGAATCGCCCGCCGCAAGCCCACCGACCCGGAAGTCGCCTGCCGGCCCCACACCTGCACGCCCGATCGGTTGATTGATCGTGTCGGCCATTCGGAGCTGCGGTCCATGGCTGCGCCCGAAGCGGACCGCCGCCCCCGGAACCGGTGCGCCGTTCTCATCCAGCACGCGGCCCCGAAGCGTGATCTCCCGGGGAAGAACGATGTTCTCGAGGTCCAGTTCCTCGAGGTCCAGTATCGAAGAGGGGCTGCCGGCGGCCAGCTCGGGGAGGGGCCGCCACACCGTGCCGAAACCCGGGGCGGCGGCTGCGATCCACAACCCGTCCTCTGCCACCTCGCCAAGTTCGAAAGAACCGTCGTCGGTCGTGTCGACCACGCTCAGCAGGTACCTGTAGTCGAACTCCCATTCCGACACCTCACCGAGGAAGAACCCCGGTGCCCGGCGCTCGGCGAGGACGACCTTTCCGCGTACACCGTGGCCGGCTTCGGAAACCAGCCGCCCGACCATCCTCACGGCCGGGGTCAACGACACCCGGAGCTCCTCCTCGCCAACGCTCAAGGGCTGACGAAATTCCCGATAGCCCGGCGCCCGTGCAGTCAGCCACGGCTGGACGACCTGCTCGGGGATCTCGACAAGGAACCGACCGGCAGCATCGGACGTGCCCAGCCAGCCGAAGCTCCACCCGTCGTCAACGGCGATCTCGGCCCCCGAGATTCCGCCGCCCTGCAGATCGAGGACCACACCCCTCATGCGCCTCAGCGGCGCCAACCGGGGACCAGGCGGCGGTGCAGACCAGCCAAGCGCGAGCCGACCGAAGCCCTTCGCGGTCAAGGTCGTTTCCGCGACTCCACCCTTGGCGGCCACGATGAAACCGCTGCCAGGCACGCGTTCGAAATCGACGAACAGGAGCTCGCCGGCCGCAGACCAGTGGGCCATCGCGACGGTCGGGTTGGCGATCTCTCCCGCCCCGAGCTCCACGTCGAGCGAACTCCTGCCCGGTGCCGCGAGATCCGCAACGCCGCCCTCCAGGTCGGCCAGATGGTAGCTACCGGCAGGACCGAGCACCGCATGGAAGCCAGGCGGCGCAACGTAGCGACCGTCTTCATCCGTCGAGCCGACCGGCCAGCCGTCCTCGCGGACGAGAATCGCGCCGGCAAGAGGTTTGCCTCCCTGCCGAAGCTGACCGGTCCTCACCTCGCCAGGCTGCCGTTCCAGTCTCAACGGAACCTGGCTGTCGGCAGTACAGTCGACCTCGACGGGCTCGTGTCCGACCGCGCCGACAGTCAAGGTGACGCCGTCGCGCGAGACGGCGAAACGGTATCGGGCGTCCTGCCCCGATTCGAGGCGCAACCACGGTTGCCAGGCACTCCAACGGAAGGTCGGCACGGCCAGGTCCCTGAGGCTCCGCCTGCCCACGACCCATGCTCGGGCCGGCGATTCCAACCTCAGCACGCACGAGTCGCTGGCCTCCAGACCGACCGCGGGGAGCAACGTGTCCGTCTCGAAGCCCGTGGAGAACCAGACCGCCGACTCGGAATCGGCCTGACTTGCCTTCACCCACCAGGGACCAGCGTCGGGGACTTCCAGAACGAACTTCCCGCCTTCAACCTGCACGGCCGAATGGGGCTCATGGAGTCGCTCCGGCGCATCGAGGAGGACCGCCGTCATCAGTTCGTGCAACGTCGGCACTGGCAACAGGGCAACTTCCGCCCGCACGCCCGGATCGGAAGCGATCGAGCCCCTGACCTCGGTCGCCGCAGATGGACGGACCGACGCGCCGAACACCCCAGGAAGACCAGCGACCAGAACGAGAATCGCGGAGGCGCGGCTACCCGCCGACTCCGAAACCACAGCAGCCCCGCCAGCAGGCCCTTGTCTGCGCGCCTGTTTCAACAGTCGTACGTTAGCGCGACCTTGTCGAGACGACGCTGAAGGGCAGGGGCTGCTCGTGATCCGCCGAACGGAAAGCGGCGCCACCATCGTCAACGCGGCGGCCTTCGAGCCTCGGGTATTCACCGGACGTACCGGACAGCTCGCCGTACGCGCAGAAGTGGAGTCGTCGTCCCTCTGCCCGCTGCTACAGTTCCGGTCCCCTTGTCTGTCTGTCTTGCCACGTGCCGGTGGCTGAGACTTCCTTGCGCTTCCCGCGACGCCTCCGACTCCAGTCACGTCACCCTGAGAGGAGGAGGACAGCATGAGTGACAACGCCGCAGATACGCATGAAGCCCCGAGCTTCGCCGAGATTCGAGAGACCCTCCACCTGGTCGGCGAACAGGTTCGCGGCCTTGCCGTGGAATTCGAGAAACAGAAGAAGGAGGCGGACCGCCGACTGAAGGAAACGGACCGTCAGATGCGGGAGACCGATCGCCGGCTGAGGAAGGCGGAGGGTCTGTTCACGACGCAGTGGGGCAAGTTGCTGGAAAGCCTCGTGGAGGGCGATCTCGTGCCGCTGCTGAAGGACCGGGGCATCGACGTGAACACGACGTACCAGCGCCGCACCGGGCGGCGGAACGGCGAGCACGTGGAGTTCGACATCGTGGCCACCAACGGCGCGGACACGGTCGTCGTGGAGGTGAAGACGACGCTGCGGCCCGAGGACGTGCGCGAGTTCCTGACGAAGCTCTCGTCCTTCGCCGAGTGGTTCCAGGACCACCGCCGCGATCGCATCCTCGGCGCCGTGGCCTACCTGAAGAGCGACGAGTCGGTCACGAAGCACGCCGAACGGCAGGGGCTGTTCGTGATCCGGGCAACCGGCAGCAGCGCCAGCATCCTCAACTCGCCGGACTTCGAGCCCAGGGCCTTCTCCTGCATCTCCTGACGACCTCGGCGATCAGGGCGGCGCGAGGGCGGTCAAGGGCGAACGCCTCGCCAGGGGGCGCCATGAAGACGCTTCCTCTGGGGACCTTCTGCCCGCTACAGTTCCTGTTCCCTTGCCTGCCGCCTGCCGGTGGATCGGGCTTCCCTGCGCTTCCCACGGCGCCTCCCGACTCCAGTGACGTCACCCCCGGAGAGGAGAAAGGACCAGCATGAGCGACAACGCTGCAGATACGCACGAAGCCCCGAGCTTCGCCGAGATTCGAAAGACCCTCCACCTCGTCGGCGAACAGGTTCGCGGCATTGCCGCCGAACGCGAGGAGCAGGCGAAGGAGAGTGACCGCCGGTTGAAGGAGACCGAACGTCTGCAGAAAGAGACGGAACGCCTGCAGAAGGAAACCGCCCTTCAGATGCAGGAAACCGATCGGCGGATGAAGGAAACCGATCGGCGGATGAAGAAGGCGGAGGGTCTGTTCACGACGCAGTGGGGCAAGTTGCTGGAAAGCCTCGTGGAGGGCGATCTCGTGCCGCTGCTGAAGGACCGGGGCATCGACGTGAGCACGACGTACCAGCGCCGCACCGGGCGGCGGAACGGCGAGCACGTCGAGTTCGACATCGTCACCCCCGGAGAGGAGAAAGGACCAGCATGAGCGACAACGCTGCAGATACGCACGAAGCCCCGAGCTTCGCCGAGATTCGAAAGACCCTCCACCTCGTCGGCAAGCAGGTTCGCGGCCTTGCCGTCGAATTCGAGAAACAGAAGAAGGAAGCGGACCGCCGGCTGAAGGACCAACGGGGCGGACACGGTCGTCGTGGAGGTCAAGACCACGCTGCGGCCCGAGGACGTGCGCGAGTTCCTGACGAAGCTCTCGTTCTTCGCCGAGTGGTTCCAGGACCACCGCCGCGATCGCATCCTCGGCGCCGTGGCCTACCTGAAGAGCGACGAGTCGGTCACGAAGCACGCCGAACGGCAGGGGCTGTTCGTGATCCGGGCAACGGGGAGCAGCGCCAGCATCCTCAACTCGCCGGACTTCGAGCCCAGGGCCTTCTCCTGCATCTCCTGACGACCTCGGCGATCAGGGCGGCGCGAGGGCGGTCAAGGGCGAACGCCTCGCCAGGGGGCGCCATGAAGACGCTTCCTCTGGGGACCTTCTGCCCGCTACAGTTCCTGTTCCCTTGCCTGCCGCCTGCCGGTGGATCGGGCTTCCCTGCGCTTCCCACGGCGCCTCCCGACTCCAGTGACGTCACCCCCGGAGAGGAGAAAGGACCAGCATGAGCGACAACGCTGCAGATACGCACGAAGCCCCGAGCTTCGCCGAGATTCGAAAGACCCTCCACCTCGTCGGCAAGCAGGTTCGCGGCCTTGCCGTCGAATTCGAGAAACAGAAGAAGGAAGCGGACCGCCGGCTGAAGGAAGCGGACCGCCGGCTGAAGGAAACGGACCGTCAGATGCAGGAGACGGACCGCCGGCTGAAGAAGGCGGAGGGTCTGTTCACGACGCAGTGGGGCAAGCTGCTGGAGAGCCTCGTGGAGGGCGATCTCGTGCCGCTGCTGAAGGACCGGGGCATCGACGTGAGCACGACGTACCAGCGCCGCACCGGGCGGCGGAACGGCGAGCACGTCGAGTTCGACATCGTGGCCACCAACGGCGCCGACACGGTCGTCGTGGAGGTCAAGACCACGCTGCGGCCCGAGGACGTGCGCGAGTTCCTGACGAAGCTGTCGTTCTTCGCCGAGTGGTTCCAGGACCACCGCCGCGATCGCATCCTCGGCGCCGTGGCCTACCTGAAGAGCGACGAGTCGGTCACGAGGCACGCCGAACGGCAGGGCCTGTTCGTGATCCGGGCAACGGGGAACAGCGCCAGCATCCTCAACTCGCCGGACTTCGAGCCCAGGACCTTCTCCTGCGTCTCCTGACGACCTCGGCGATCAGGGCGGCGTGAGGGCGGTCTCGGAGAAAGGCCTCCTGCGAGTTCCGCCTGCTCGATCCAGCGTCGACCTCCGCGAAAGAGCGTGACCTCGACGGTCGGTTCGTCGCGCAGAAGCAGCTGCAACTCAACCCGCTCCCCCGGTTCGCAGGTCACGCCGAGCGTTCTTCGACCACGGGCTCCAAGGCGGACACTTGTACCCCTCGACTGCGGCCTGATTCGTGTGGGGACCCTACTGCCCGCTGCTACAGTTCCTGTTCCCTTGCCTGCCGCCTGCCGGTGGATCGGGCTTTCCCTGCGCTTCCCGCGGCGCCTCCGACCCCAGTGACTCACACCGGAGAGGATAAGGACCAGCATGAGCGACAACGCTGCAGATACGCACGAAGCCCCGAGCTTCGCCGAGATTCGAAAGACCCTCCACCTCGTCGGCGAACAGATTCGCGGCATTGCCGCCGAACGCCAGGAGCAGGCGAAGGAGACGGAACGTCTGCAGAAAGAGACGGAACGCCTGCAGAGGGAAACCGCCCTTCAGATGCAGGAAACCGATCGGCGGATGCAGGAGACGGACCGCCGACTGAAGAAGGCGGAGGGTCTGTTCACGACGCAGTGGGGCAAGCTGCTGGAGAGCCTCGTGGAGGGCGATCTCGTGCCGCTGCTGAAGGACCGGGGCATCGACGTGAACACGACGTACCAGCGCCGCACCGGGCGGCGGAACGGCGAGCACGTGGAGTTCGACATCGTGGCCACCAACGGCGCCGACACGGTCGTCGTGGAGGTCAAGACCACGCTGCGGCCCGAGGACGTGCGCGAGTTCCTGACGAAGCTGTCGTTCTTCGCCGAGTGGTTCCAGGACCACCGCCGCGATCGCATCCTCGGCGCCGTGGCCTACCTGAAGAGCGACGAGTCGGTCACGAGGCACGCCGAACGGCAGGGCCTGTTCGTGATCCGGGCAACGGGGAACAGCGCCAGCATCCTCAACTCGCCGGACTTCAAGCCCAGGGCCTTCTCCTGCGTCTCCTGACGACCTCGGCGATCAGGTCGGCACGGGGGAGTCTTCGGAGAAGGTCTCGTGCGAGTTCCGCCTGCCGCTGCACCAGACGCTCTTCGGCAACAGCATTCGATTCGATCCTGCCTGGCGCTTCGCCCCACTTGATCCACACGTTCTCGTAGCCAGGCGCAGAGAGACTCGTTCTGGCGGCACATCCGATTCCGTCAGACTCTCGGGCCAACCACTCTCCGAGGCCAGAACAACCCCTGCTGGCGCCTGACCTCCACGAAGGAGCGCGGCCTCGCCGGTCGATTCGTCGCGCAGATGCAGCCGCAACTCGACCCGCCCCCCGGTTCGCAGGTCACGCCGAGCGTTCTTCGACCATCAGCTCCACGGGACTCGACTGCCGAGCGTACATTCGACCACGACAGGCCCGTCACCGACCGCGTCAACGGTCAGGCTGACGGCGCCGCGGCCAGCCTGCAGCACCGTGCGGCCATCCCGTTGATACCCTCTCCGGCCGTGCCGGACACGGAACGACACACGCGGCTGCACAGACACTTGCATGAGCTGAGGGCGCTTCTCCAGGAGCGGAGCATCATCAGGGGGGACTTCGTGCTGACCTCCGGTGCGCGCTCGCACTACTACTGCGACACCAGGGCGACCGTCCTGTCTCCACGGGGATCCCGCCTGATCGGCGAAGCCTTCTGCGAACGGTTGCGGCCCTTTCGGGTCGACGCGGTCGGCGGACCCGAAGTCGGCGGCGCCTACCTGGCCACGGCGGCATCGGTCGCGAGCGACCTCGAAGGGCCGCCTCTGTTCGGTTTCCTCGTGCGCAACAAGGCGAAGGGCCACGGCACGACGTCGAAGATCGACGCCTCGTACCACCCGGACGGACGCAAGCTGCTCGTGGCCGGCCGCCGCGTGGCCGTGGTCGACGACGTCGTGACGTCGGCCGGCTCGATCCTGCGCGCCATCGAGGCGGTCGAGGCCGAGGGTTGCGAGGTCGCCGCGGTGTCGACGGTCGTCGACCGTCAGGAGGGCGGAGGCGACCGCCTGCGCAGCCTCGGCTACGACTTCCGGCCGCTGTTCGTCACCGACGACCAGGGCGATCTGAAGCTCTGTTCCGGCACCGAGCACGGAGACGACCACGGAAACGGACGATGAGGCGGACGACGGAACACAGGCGAACGACGCCAGACGGTCGAAAAGTCGCCGCAGCATCCCGTCCACGATCGTCCGGCAGGCGGAGATCCACGGGCCGAACGATGAGAGACAGCCGGCGCATCGCTGCAGCAGCAGTCACGGTCGGCCTGGCCGCCCTGACCCTGACCGGGATCGCCGATCCCGCGCCGGCCCACGTGCGGATAACGACAGACATCAACTTCGCCGACGACGTGCGCCCGATACTGCGCCGATACTGCATGCCCTGCCACAATCCGAAGGGGTCGGCGCCGGACTACATCGACCTGACCACCTACGGCAACGACGCGAAGCCTGGCGCCCGCGCCTGGGCGGTGGCGATCGAAGAAGAGCTGCTCACCGGCCGGATGCCGCCCTGGACCGCCGACCCCCGCTACGACCACTTCCGCAACTCGCGGAGAATGAGCCAGCGCGAGATCGACATCGTGGTCGCCTGGGTGCAGGGCGGCGGACCCCAGGGCCCCCGCCGCAACCTGCCTCCGCCGCTGGAGTTCACCGAGGAGGAATGGGTGCTGGGGATTCCCGACCTCGTCGTGGAACCCGCCGACGAAACGGTCATCGAACCCGGCCAGCAGACCGCCCTGAAGCGCGAGCGGCTCGCCGTAGAGCTCGAGGACGACGGCTGGATCACCGGTTACGAGTTCAGGCCCCGGAACCCCGGCGTCGTCTACCGGATGGCGGCCTGGATACACGGCCCGGACGATGCACCGCCGGAACAGCTCGAGGTCGAGGTCCAGGTCCCCTACGATCCGTTCCGCGACGAGGACGAGCCCGAGCCGACGCGGATGCGCACCGCGACCGCCGGGCCTCGCTTCCTCGGCCAGTGGCTGCGCGGCGACGACCCGGTGCTGCTGCCCGACGGCGCCGGCAAGCGCCTGCACCGGGGCTCCACGATCGAACTCCTGGTCGAGTATCGACGGCGGCCGGACGACGACTCCCGGATCCTTGTCCGCGACCGTTCGAGTCTGGGCCTGTTCCTGGCGCGGACCGAGGACGAGGTCGAGTTGTGGGTCGAGAGCGCGCAGGCGGGCGGCACGGTCTCGCTCAAGGGCCGCCGCGCGGCGCGGCCGCAGAGCGTGAGCCTGACGCTGTCCGAGCGCGCCCGCCTGATCGGACTGCATCCCGACGTCGGCGACCGGCTGGGACGCATGGAGGTCCGCGTTCATTTTCCGGACCAGCGCGTGCAGACGGTGCTCTACGTCCCCGAGTACGACCCGGAGTTCCCCGCGTCCTACCTGTTCGAGGAGTCCATCCACGCTCCGCCGGGCACCCGCGTCGAACTGGTGGGGACGTTCGACGTCGGCAGGACGAAGGAGGCGGTCGTCCAGCCGTTCGCCCTCCACGTGGACTACGAACTGGACGATCATCTCGTGCTGCCCGAGATCTTCGAGCCCCGCGAGCAGCCGCAGACCCGCGGCGGCATGCTGACCGGAGCGTTCGGCGGACCGGCTGCCGGCGCCGCCCCAGGCAGCGTTCCCGGCAGCGCGCCGGCGTCCGGGCTGAATCCCGCCGACCCGAACGCAGCCGCCCACATGGACCACAACCCGCTCCACGGCGGCCAGTTCTTCATGGCGGCGAACAACTACCACCACCTGGAAGGCGCCCTGCCCAGGCCCGGCGAGTTCCGGCTCTACGTGTACGACGACTTCAAGCAGCCGGTCGATCCGCGCAACTTCGGCGGCGACGTCGTCTTCGAGGCGTGGAACGAGGACACCGAGAGCTGGGACGAAACCCGCTACCCGATGGCGCCGGCGATCGGCAGCGAGTACCTCGTCTCCAAGATCCCGGGCGAGCTCCCGAGCGAGTTCTTCGCCCACGTCTGGCTGGCAGGCGAACAGCAGCGCTACGACTTCTACTTCGAGGAGACGACGATCGAGCCCGTCGGCGGCGCCTCACGCGGCGGCGGCGCGATTCGGGCCGGGCCGCACAGCCACGAGCGGCCGCCGATGACGATCCCCGAAGTTCCTGCCGCCATCACCGCGCTGTTGACGCTCAAACGTGACCGTGTCCGGTCCCGGATCGAGAACGGAGAGTGGCTGACTCTCTACGTGCCCGCGTTCGACGCGCGGGACCTTGCCGAAGCACTGCTGGAGCGCCTGGACGCCCTGAGCGCCCGCGAGCGGGGCCAAGCGCGGAGAGCGATCGGGCGGGTCATGCAGAGCGCCGCCGAACTCGACCGCAGCGGCGACCTTGCCGACCGGGCGCGGGCGCAGCGGGCCTTCGAACGCTTCGACAGCGGCGTTCGCGAACTGGCGGACCTGATCGGTCCATGACCGGCGCCGCCGTTCGAGCGGCGGTTCCAGCCCTCGGGCTGCTGCTCGGCTGCGTTCCCGAGACCGGCCCTCAGCCGCGCCCCAGCCCAGCGCCGGAACCGCTGCCCACCTGGGAAGAACTCGCCGGCGACGTCGCCGGCGACCGGCTGAACGTCGTCCTCGTCACGATCGACACGCTGCGGGCGGACCGGCTCTCCAGCTACGGCTCGGAGCAGGTCTCCACGCCCCACATGGACAGGCTCGCCCGGGAAGGCGTGCGTTTCTCGAACGCCGCCACCACGGTGCCGTTCACGCTGCCCGCCCACTGCTCGATCATGACTGGCACCTACCCGCCCTTCCACGGCGTCCGCGAGAATGTCGGCTACTCCCTGGACGAAACGCTGCCCACTCTTGCAGAAGAGCTGTCCGCGGGCGGATGGGACACTGCGGGTTTCGTCAGCGCCTTCGTCCTCGACTCGCGCTGGGGCATCGGCCGCGGCTTCGGTCATTACCGCGACGATTTCCAGATCGACCCGAACAGGCCCTCCGTGAATGTCGGCCAGGTGCAACACGAGGGGCCGGACACGATCGAGAAGGCCCTCGCCTGGCTCGACGAGCCCCGCGACAGACCGTTCTTTCTCTGGGTCCATCTGTTTGAGCCCCACGACCCCTATACGCCGCCCGAGCCCTTCCGGTCCCGGTATCCGGAGCGTCCCTACGACGCGGAAGTGGCCTACGTCGACTCGCTCGTCGGCCTGCTGCGCGAAGGACTGGAGAGCCGTGGCGTGCTGGACGAGTCGGTGTTCGTGCTGACGTCCGACCACGGTGAGGGGCTGGGCCAGCACGGAGAGGGTTTCCACGGCTACTTCATCTACGACTCGACCGTCCGCGTCCCCCTCATCCTGCGCCTGCCGTTCGGAGAGTTCGAAGGACGGGTCGTAGGCGACGCGGCAAGCCACGTCGACATCCTGCCGACCGTCCTCTCGATCGTCGGCCGGGAAGTGCCCTCGGAGGTGCAGGGCGTCGATCTGCTGCCGCTGATCCTGGGCCGGGAACGGGCATCGCCGCGGGAGGTCTACACGGAGTCGTACTACTCCCTGTACCACTACAACTGGGCGCCCCTGCGCTCGATCCGCACGGAGTCGGCAAAGTTCATCGAGACGACGAACCCGGAACTCTACGTACTCGCGGAAGACGCGAACGAAGAGAACAACGTCCTTCTCCAGAACCGGGATCTGGCGCGGTCGCTTCGCGAACGCCTGCTCGCATACGCCCGCGGCCTGAAATCAGCCGGCGACCGGATCGGGCGCCGCCCGGACCTCGACACGGAGACGCTGGCCCAACTGCGCGCCCTGGGCTACCTGGCCGGCCGCGCAAGCGGCGGCGTCGACGAGGACGACGGGGTCGAACGAACGGATCCGAAGGACAGGATCGCGGTCCACCGGGCAATCATGAAGGCGCAGAGCTTCATCGGACGCGGCGACGAGGACCGCGCCGAAGAGTACCTGCGTGCGGCGCTCGCTCTGGACGCAAGCATCGTCGACGCGAATCAGATGCTGGGCGGCATCATCGGACGGCGCGCCGACGAAGCCTCGCGCCGGCGGGACACCGCCGCCTCGGCGGAACTCAACCGCAAGGCGCTCGATCTCTACCAGCAGGCGCTCGCCCTGAATCCGGAACACCAGGCCTCGCTGCTGGGCCTTGCCACCAGCTACTGGCGGCTCGGCCGCCTGGAAGAGGCCCTCGTCGGTTTCCACCGCCTCCAGGAGCTGGCTCCGTACGAGTCCAACGCGGCGATCGCGATGAGCGACATCTACGCCGGGCTCGACCGTCTCCCCGACGCGCTGCGGGTCGTCGAGGCCGCTGCAGCGGACGAACTGGCCCCGGCGTGGATCCACAACCAGCACGGGGAGCTGCTGGCCCTCCTGGGTCGCAGCCGGGAGTCGTCCGTCCACTTCGAGAAGGCGATCGCCAGGAACCCGGAGATCGGCCAACCCTGGTTCAACCTGGCGCTGACTCACGAGGAGGCCGGCCGGCCGGAAGCTGCACTCGCGGCCTACGAGCAGGCGATCAGGCACGCGCCCTACCACTACCGCGCCCAGTTCAACCTGGGGCGCCTCTACGGCCGGCTCGGCCGGCCGGAGGACCACCTGAAGATGTGGCGTGCGGCGATCCGTTCGAACCCGGAGTTCGTTCTCGGCTACCACCACCTGGCCAAGCTCCACATGGATCGCGGCGACGACCTGGACCGCGCCGAGATGCTGGTCCGCGAGGGCCTGCGCCGAGATCCGGACGGCGCCTCCGGGCCGTTCGGCTACTTCGTGCTGGCCGACATCCTCAACCGCCTGGGCCGGCTGGGCGAAGCGAGGGAAGCAGTCGACAGCGGGCGGCGCCTGCAGCGCAGACCCCGAGGCTAGACCGGCAACTCACCCACAAGCTCGAACCAGACCTGCACCTTGCCGTCGTGGACGAGGTACATGGCCGTGACGTTCGAAGTCCTGGGGCCCTCGTCCGTCGTGAAGCTCTCCTCCCGCTCGTGGATCACGAGGCGCCCCAGCACTCGCTCCCGGGTGATCATCAGCCTGGGATCGGTCAGGCCGGGCATCAACTGCTTCATGCTCTCCAGGATCGCGTCGCCACCTTCGGTCATCGACCGAGCCCACGCTCCCTCGGCGGCGTGGGTCATGAACCGGGCGTCATCGGCCAGCAGGCCTGAAAACCGCTCCCAGTCCATGGTCTCGAGCGCCTTGATGAAATCCCGAGCTGTCTGCCGATGCGCCAGCTCTGCCTCCGTCAGGCCGGCGTCGTCTGCCGCCGAAGCGGTCTGATCCGCCGCGGGAGCTGTTTCCTCCTCGGCCGCCCCGGCATCCTCCGCCGCCGGAGCGCAGGCTGCGGCGACAACGCCCAGTGGGGCCGCAGCCAGGAAAGCGCGGCGGTCGAGGCGCAGCGGCGTTTCGGGTCTGGTCGTCATGTCAAGCAAATCCACCTTTCGTTCTTTCGTTGAGAGTTCAGAATCCCAGACTCACTCGCAGCGCCAACCGCCGAGGCAGATAGTAGACGTCGGGTACCGGCTCCGTGGGATAGCGCCCCAGGCTTGCGTTGGACCAGTAGTAGAAACCGTCGTCGTTCAGGACATTCAGGACCTGCAGGTCGACGCCGAGCTTCACGCGATCGCCAAGCGGGAACTGCCGCGAGAGAGCGAGGTCGATGAAGGTCTTGTCCGGCATCCGGCGGTCGCCGGTGTACGGCTCGAGGGGCACCGTCACCACGCCCTGGCTCAGGCGGACGCGGGCCGCGTGCCGCCAGGGACGGCCCTGCTCATGGTTGAGAGCGCCGACCGCCTTGAGCTGCCAGGGCAGGTCGACCATTCCCTGAGCCCTGAACACCCACGGCCGGTCGCCCGGGGAGAAACCTCCCTGGTAGAGATGATGGTTGGGGTCCCTGCCCTCCGTGCTGGTGTAGAAGGCAACGTTCCCATTCTGCTGCAGCGGGCGAGGCTGAACTCCCTTCGACTCCGACCAGCCGAGCGACGAGTCGAGAGACCAGCGGCCGGTGTGGCGCTTGCGGAAGGTGAGAAAGACGCCCTTGTAGTCCTGCTCGAACTTCGTTCCCGGCGGGGCGTTGGCCGCTGCGCCGGGGTCGTTGGCCTTGCGCAGCGTCGGCTGCGTGACGAGGTTCTTGAGCATGATCGTCTCCCCTGTCAAGGGGTTGACATAGGGAACATCCTCATACTCGCCGTCGCCCTGGATCTGCCAGCCGATCAGGTCCGTCGTTTCGGTCAGGACGACCTGGGCGCCGAGTGCGTACTCTCCAAGCTGCTGCTCGTAACCGACGGCGAACTGGTCGGTCTGCGGCCGCTTCATCCCCTCGACCGGCAGATCGAAGTCGTCGTTGTCGACCGTCCTGAAGTAGGTGAAGGGACCGTCGCGGCTGGCGCTGAAGCCGAAGTGAGCGGGCGGCCGGTTGGGGTGCGGCTGGTTCCACATCGAAACGACGTTCATCTCGTGGTATCTGCCGACGGATGCCCGCAGCACGCCCTGCCGGTCTCCCTCGCCGACCTGGTAGGCGAGGCCGAGACGAGGGTCGACGCTCGAATAGTCGATGACGTCGGGATAGTGGGGCGTGAACTCTCCGGTGGTCACGCCGCAGTCGAGCTCGCTGCAGAGGTAGGACTCGAGGATCGGTTCGGAGGGAATCTCCCCCTTGTCCTGATCGGCGCGTACGCCGAGATGCAGCGTCAGTCTGTCGCCGAGGCGCCACGAGTCGTCCACGTAGAACCCCAGAGACTCCGTATCGCCGCCGTAGTAGTGCGCCGCGCGGGTGTAGATGTAGTAGTTGGCCCCGAACTTGTAGTAGTACTTGCCGCCGAAGCCGGGATAGACGGCTCCGGCCTGCTCGCCGGTATTGCTGTACTGGAAGCCGAACTTGAACTCGTGGCTGCCGTTCAGGTCATCGGCGAAGTGGGTCACCTTGGCGTGGCCGCGCTGCCACCACACCGGGTACAGGTAGGGGTAGGTGGGGCCGCCGCTATGGGTCGGAACAGCCGTGTTGTAGTCGATCAGCGGCGGCTCCAGGCTGCCGGTCGCCGAAACGTTGCGGTCCTTGTTGATGATGTCGTAGTAGTTGGCCTCGACCACGGTGTTCTGCCCCACCACCGACTGGAAGCCGATCCTCCAGTAGGGGATCTCCTCGTACTCGCGGCTGAAGGCGCCCGGATTCGTCTTGAAGGTCCCGGAACCGCCGGACTGGATTTCCAGGTCCTCGAGGCGGCCGTGAGCCGTCAGCGTGTTGGAGTCGTTGATCGACCAGTCGAGCTTCAGGCTGGTATGCGTGGCCTTGTCGCTGCGGACGAACTCCGCAATCTCGCCCGGCTCGATCAGCAGGTCTTCCTTCGTCGTGGCGGCAGCGAAGAAGAACAGCCTGTTGCGCTTCAACGGCCCGCCCAACCACAGGCTGTCGTTCTCGAACGTGTCTCTCAGGAACCCCTGCTCGTCCCCGGCCGCGTTCTCGATCGTGGCGCCGGTGGCAGTCGTGTCCTCGAACTCGCCGGTATGGGCAAGGCGCCCGTGGAAGGTGTTGGTCCCGGACTTCGTGACGATGTTGACCGCGGCCGCAGTCATGTTGCCGTACTCCGCCGGGGCGCCTACGCCCAGTACCTGGATCTCCGCGATCGTGTCGGGATCGGTCCAGCCGCCGAAGATGTTGCCGCTGTCCGGGAAGCTGCTGTCGAGACCGTCGACGTTCCAGGCCACCGAGGCCTGATCACGACCGTATCCCGTCGGGTGCCCCGCATAGGCGCCGACGTTGCCGAGGCGGCCCGGCATGCTCATGCCGGGGGCCATCAGGGCGAGTTCCTGGAAGTTGCGCTGGCTGGTCGGCTTCGCGTCGATGAGCTCTGCGGAGTAGCTCACGCTGGCCGAAGAACTCGTCACATCGAGGAGAGGCGCTCCGGAGGTCACCGTGATCGCCTCTTCGACTCCCGCGATCCGCATCGAGAAGTCCACGACGGCAACGCCGGAGATCGAGACGCGGACGCCTTCCACCGACTCCGGCTCCAGCCCCTCGAGGGTCGCGGTCAGCGTCACCACACCGGGAGGAAGCCCGGCGATCAGGTACTCGCCGTTGACGCCGGATACGGATGTGCGCTCGCCGCGCACGACATCGCCCGCAGCCTGCACCAGCACTCCTGGCAGCGGTTCTCCGTCCGCCGAGCGGACCGTGCCGCGTACCGTGCCGACGTTCTGGGCATGGACCGCGGTCGACGCGAGGAGCGCCAGAACAACCAGGGCGAAAACGAACTTCGCGGTTGAAGCTGAACGAGGAGACGACGACATACGGACCTCCCTTGGCGCTTGGTGCTGTTTCGAACACTGCAAGGCTTACGGCGTTCCCCACCCGAGTCAAGGAACTTTTCTTAGCGAATCCGAGCGAACCTGAAACGCTTGCATCTGCCTTGACTTCCATTGCCTTCTCGGTCACAGTGAATCGACTTGAACACAGTCGAAGAAGGCAGTCCCCGGCGCCGCCGGATGGCGCCTTCGGGAGGAGGACGACATGGGTTTCACGCGACTTCTCGCATGCGGATCCGCAACGGTCACGCTCCTTGCCCCCACAGCGGCCGCCGCCGACTCCCACGAGCCGGCAAACCCGGCCTGCAAGGCCGCTCACCACCTGGTCGGCGAATGGGAAGTGCACACCGGCGACGGCACACTGATGGCCGAGGTTGTCTGGGAGCTGGGACCCGAGGGCTGCTATCTCGTCGAAGAGTGGAAGACTCGCATGGAGGGCATACGGGATTTCTTCTGCGTACTGGTCTACAGCGACACGCGGGACAACTGGAGCTACCTCTCCGCTTCCGGGAAGCCCGGAGGCCAGCGGATGCGGTTCGAGAACGGGAACATGATGGACAACGAGTTCCGGTTCGAGACGGCCGACCTGGATGAAGGGACCAGCGGCCGCTTCAGCTTCTTCACGCTGCCCGACGGCCGGCTGCGCGAACTCTCGGTGCTGTCGACCGATGGCGGCAAGACCTGGGAGACCGAGTACGAGTTGTTCTGGACCCGAAAGGAGTAGGCATGAAGAGAACGTTCTTCGTGCTGGCGCTGGCCGCCTCGATGGGGCTGGTCGGAGACCCGTCTTCCGCACAGATCGATCCGGCCTCCCTTCCGGAGCCGCTGATCATCGCCACCCTGCCGGACAAGCAGGACGGCGCTCACTGGGTCTGGATCGCTTCCTTCCCGAACTACGCGCACGCAGACCTCATCGACGCCGACGCAGGCGCCCTTCTCGGCACGATCGAGCTCGGCTACCAGGGCCTCCTGCCCCAGATCCCCGGTTCGGGCGACGAGATCTACAACCATGCCGTCTACATGACGCGGGGCTACCACGGCGATCTCGTCGAGGTGGTCGAGATCTTCGACGCCAGGACGCTCGAGATCAAGGGGGAAATCCCGATCGACCCGCCGAAGGCGATGCGGGGGCTGGCGAGCATCAACCTCACGACTCTGACAGACGACGATCGCTTCCTGATCCAGTCGTTCTTCACACCCGCTCTGAGCTTCGGCGTCGTCGATCTCGAGAAGCGGAAGTACGTCGGCGAGATCGAGACGGGCGGCTGCGCGCACGCCATGGCGGCAGGCACGCGCCGGTTCCTTTCGCTGTGCGGCGACGGATCCGTGCTGACCGTCGACCTCGACGAGAACGGCGGCGAGAGCGGCAGGGAAAGCCACCCGGGCTTCTTCGACGCGCAAGGAGATCCCCTTCATCCAACCGGCGCGAGATCAGGGGACGTGTGGTACTTCGCCTCGGTGCGCGGCGCAATGCACGCCGTCGACACCAGCGACGGCGAGATCAGCTTCCAGGAACCCTGGAAGTTCGGCCATGAGGACGACGCCGGGGTCTGGGTACCCGCCGCGCCAAACCAGCACATGGCGGCCCACGACGCGTCCGGCCGCCTCTTCATGCTGATGTCGGTCGTACCGGATCTGGAACGGAAGCCGGGCGGCTACGACTTCCACCGCGGCATCGGATTCGAGGTCTGGGTGTTCGACATCGAGAGCCGGGAGCGACTCGGCCGCTACAGGCTCAACCGACCGGCGGCCGCGATCGCGGTGAGCCAGGACGATGCGCCGCTGCTCTATGCGACGACCTACGCCGACGTGGACATCTACGACGCGAACACGGGACAGGTGACCCGCACCCTGTCCTCCGGTCAGGAGGTCAGAGGCACGGTCGTCCTGATTCAACCCTGGAACTGAGCCCCCGATGAGTCCTGGCATCGACCCTGTCGTCCAGATCGGCGCGCGCGTCTTCCTCGCCCTGCTGTTTCTCGGCGCCGCCTTCCACAAGCTCCGCAAGCCGCGCGCGACCTCGGCGATCACGTCCCGTTACCTGCAGGGCTTCGGCCTGCCGCAGTCACGTCTGCTCGCCGCCGGCGCGACCGCCGTGCTCATCGCCGCTGAGCTTGTCGCCGCCGGGTTCTGTGCGTTCCGTCCCTCGGGGCCAGCCGCCGCCGGCCTGGTCGCGGGACTGTTGGCCCTCTACGCGCTCGGCATGGGAGTGAGCATCGTCCGCGGCATCGCACCGGAGGACTGCGGCTGCTCCTGGGCCGGCGCCGGTGGGCAGCCCGCCGGCTGGGCGCTGGTCTGGCGCAACGTCGTCCTGATTGTCGTGGCTCTGCTGTTGGCGCCCGCTGCCACGGCGCGGCCGCTCGAGTTCGCCGACTACGCCGGCGGCTTCGCACTCGGCATCTTCGCCATCGCCATGTCCGCCACGGTGGACGTCCTCATGGCCAACCACGGCCTGCTGCGGGAGCAGGTGTCCTGACCGCCTCCGTCGCCATCCTGCTCGCGCTCATGGGTGTCGCGATCCTGTGTCTGGCCGTCGTCGTCTTCGCTCTCGCCCGGCAGATCGGGGTGCTGCACCAGCGGATCGGACCGGTCGGCGCGCTGGCGCTCAGCAAGCGGGTACAGGTCGGCGAGAAATCGCCCGAGTTCCGACTCGACACCCTGGACGGCGAAGCGATCGTCATCGGCGCTCCCTGCGCGGACGGCAGGAGCACGTTGATCACGTTCCTGACCCCGAACTGCCCCGTCTGCGCCCAGCTGCTGCCCGCACTGCGGTCCATGGCGCGAGCGGAGTCGAGCTGGTTGAGGCTGGTGTTCGCGAGCGACGGCGATCCCGAACAGCACGGCGAGTTTCGCAGGAAGAATCGCTTGGAAGACACCGCCTACGTGCTTTCGCCGGAGCTCGGGATGACCTACGAGATCGGGAAGCTCCCGTATGGCGTGCTGCTCGACGAGAACGGTGTCGTCGCCGCACAGGGGCTCACGAACAGCAGGGAGCACGTCGAGAGCCTGTTCGAGGCGAAGCGCCTGGGCGTCGGTTCGATTCAGGAGTTTCTCGAGCACCGGGAAGAAGGCCGGGTGCTCGTCGCAGGGGATTCGCAACAACCATCGTGAGGCATGCCATGAACTGGTTCGACAACATCTCGACTCGAGCGGCTACCCGCCTGGCCGACAGGACATCCCGGAGGTCGGTGCTCGGCGCGCTCGGGCGCGCCATCGCCGGCGGCGTTCTGCTGCCGCTGTTGCCGGTGGACCGCGTCTTCGCGCAGGAGTCCAAGGGCGGCGAGGCGGTCCCGCAGCAGGATCCGGCGCAGTGCGACTACTGGGCCTACTGTTCCGTCGACGGCTGGCTGTGCGGATGCTGCGGCGGTTCGACGAACTCGTGCCCGCCGGGGTCCAGGGCGGCGCCGATCACCTGGACCGGGACCTGCCTGAATCCGGCGGATGGCAAGAGCTACGTCGTCGCCTACCACGACTGCTGCGGCGCCTTCCCCTGCCAGCGCTGCTACTGCAACACGAACGAAGGCGACACCGCGCGCTATCAGCCGCAGCGTTCGAACTCCGTCCTGTGGTGCGGCAACGGCGGTGCTCCGTTCGGCTACCACTGCACGATGTCCCGTATCCTCGCAGTCGCCGAATAGGAATCCCCGCCCATGCGTTCCGATGTACACCGCCATTCCGAGGCAGAACGCGAAGGGCAGCGCCCGCTCGCCCTGCTCACGATCCTCGTCGTGTGCGCGAGTGCGGCTGTGGCCGAGGCCGAGGCTGGCGACGCGGAGACTCGCCGTCTCGCCCGCCTCGACTACATGCTGCACTGCCAGGGCTGTCACATGGCCGACGGCTCCGGTGTGGAAGGCACGGTCCCTCCCCTGCCCGGCGAGGTGGGCAAGTTCATCGCCAGCCCCGAATGGCGGGACTATCTCGTCCAGGTGCCTGGCGCATCCCAGGCTCTGATCAACGACGAGGCCCTGGCCAGGTTGATGAACTGGATCGTGAGGCGCTTCGATCCCGAGAACGCCAGGAACCTGACGCCCTACGAGGCAGCGGAGGTCGGACGGCTGCGCCGCCAACCGGTCACCAACCCGACCGAAGTGCGGCGGCGGATCATCGCCGAACTTTCTCGGCAACCTCGAGACGGCTGAGGCCGCCCGACGACCCGCTCGTCAGGACATCGCGATCCTCTCTGCCAAGGCCGCCGACCCTGCTAGGCTCTGCCCTTTCGAGTCACCGCCTGTCGGGCCCTCGTCCGGCGTCCGGTGCAGCCCCTGGTCCGGTTGTCTTCGGGCAGTGAGTGGCCGCGTCGGGGAGTCGATCGCGAGGCAGCGCGGCATCGATGACGTTCCCACCTCCCTCTCCGGCCGTGTCTCTTCGTCCCGATCGCCGCACGTACCTCTTCGGCCCGTACCTGCTCGATCTCGGGCAGCGCCGACTGTTCCGAGAGGGGACGCCCGTTCCCCTCCGGCCGAAGATCTTCGACACTCTGAGAGCACTGGTCGAGAACCACGGCCGCCTCCTCCACAAGGAGGAGCTGATGGCGATGGTATGGCCGGACACCGCGGTCGATGAGAGCAACCTCACACACAACCTCTCCGTACTGCGCAAGAGCCTGGGCAAGAACGACAAGGCGCAGTACATCGTTACACTTCCGGGTCGCGGCTACCGCTTCATTGCACCGGTAGAAGTTCCTCTGGAGGGGTCCGTCGCGGTCCGGCCGTTCTCCAACCTGAGCCCGGACCCCGAACAGCGGTTCTTCTGCGACGGGGTGGCGGAGGAACTCATCGATGCGCTGGCAAGCGTCGACGGACTGCGGGTCGTCGGCAGAACGTCGTCTTTCGATCGCCGGCTGAGAGACCTGAGCAGCCCGGAAGTCGGCGAAAAGCTGGGCGTGTCGGCCATCCTGGAAGGCAGCGTGCGGAAAGCCGGCGAGCGCCTCCGAATCTCGGCGCACCTGATCCGCACGTCAGACGGCACCCAGCTCTGGTCCGAGCACTACGATCGGGAACTCGGGGATGTCTTCGAGATCCAGGAGGACATCGCGCGGGCGATCGTCAACCGCCTGCGCAGAAAGCTGCTGGCGCCGCATCCCGGCCCGATCGTCAAACGTCCGACGCAGAGCCAGGAGGTGTACCAGCTCTACCTGGAGGCGCGCTACCACCTCGGCACACAGAAAGGCGATCGGGTCAGACAGGCAATCACGCTGCTGGACCGGGCGCTCGAGATGCAGCCGGACTTCGCGCAAGGCCATGCTGTCCTCGCTCTGTGCTACGGGACGCTTGCGGTCGACGGCTTTCTGCGAGTCGGGGAAGCGGCGTCGAGAGCGGAGGAAGCGGTGCAGACGGCGCTGGAACTGAGCGACACGAGCGCCACCGCCTACCGGGCCTGCGGTCTTCTTCGCGCCGCACTGCAATGGGACTGGTCCGCCGCACAGCGCGCCTACCTGCGCGCGCTGCGACTCGATCCCGGGAACCCCAACGCCCGCTTCTCTTACGGGCACTACTTCCTGGCGCCGGTCGGCCGCCTAGAGGAAGCGGAACGGGAACTGAAGACCGCCACGCACCTCGATCCCCTGGCGCCGATGCTGGCCCGAAGCCTGTCCTTCATCCACTACCTGTCCCGCCGTTACGAGGAGGCGCTCGCCGAGGCGCGCCGGGCGCTTGCCATCGATAGCACCTACCCGGCCACGCGATCACTGGCGGCTGCCTGCTACAGCGCCATGGACCGCCCGGACGAGGCGGTCCGTGAGCGGCAGGTCCATCTCCGCAACGCCGGTCGGCCGGGTGACGCCGACGCGATCGGCAGGATCTTCGAGAGGGAAGGCGAGCCGGGAGTCCTGCGCTGGAGCGCAGCGAGGCTGCTGAAGCGGGCCGGCAGCCGGGATGCTCACTACGACTCGCTGGCCATACTGCACGCCTGGCTCGGCGAAAAGGAAAGGGCCTCGCACTGGCTGGAAGAAGCGATCCGAGTCAAGCGGGGAGTGGCCATGTGGGCGAAGGTCCATCCCGCGTTCGACGAGCTGCGTTCCGTGCCTCGCTTCCATGAGCTTCTCGATGGCATGGGCGTCAACGATGCCAAGGTCGCGACACCCGGCGCGGTCGCGTAGTCCCGTCCAGCGTTCCTCCCGCCTCAGCGCTGAACCCGAGGTCGCTCAGGGACGACCTCTTCGAAGCGCTTGATCCGGCGAGCCTCGTCGTGGCGCCCGAGCTGCTCGAGGGTCCAGGCAAGCTCGAACAGGAGGACCTCCTTCGGCAGGCTGCTGTCTCCGTCCTCGATCAGGTTCTCCAGTCTGTCCACCAGATCCTCGAGCCGACCCTCCTCGCGGTCCAGGCGGATCAGGCTCATCTCCGCGTCCGCCGCCAGATCGCCCGGGCCGCCCTCGGCCAGGCTCTCCCACAGCGCCCGCGCTTCCGCCAACCCGCGGTTCGCAGCCTCCAGCGCAGCCAGGTAGCCGTGCGCGGCCCACGCCGCCCGGCTGCCGCGATAGTCCTCGATCAGGCGTTCGAGGCGCCGCTTCGTTTCTTCGGTCCGACCAGGGATCCGGCTTGTCACCAGGGCGTCGCCGAGAGCCGCCTCCGCGGCGCGGTCGCGGACAAGGCGGCTGGCCAGCAAGCCGCCGGCCAGGAGCACCGCCAGCCCGAGGGCCGCGCTTCGGATCCATGGGCGACGCCGGCGCATTCTCGCCACAGGCCGCATCGTTCTCCTTCGTACACACCAGGCCGGGTGTCTGGTCGTGACTATAGTGTCAAAGGGAAAGAGGTCCCGAAATGGCCAACGTCAGGGCAGTCCAGCGGCTGCCGCCCGCCTGGCGGCTGCCCCCGTTCTTCACTCTCCTGCTGCTTGCGTTCTCGCTGCTGCCGCAGTTCCGCGCAAGCTCCGAGCTGACCTGGTCCCTCTGGGGCGCCTGCGGCGTGCTCGCTCTTCTGCAGGGTCGGTTGCTGGCCGAATCCGGCCGGGGCGGCCGCGAGCTGGAACTGAAGGTCTCCCTGATCCCCTCGCACTACGTGCAGGCCCTCGTGCAGACCTGCATCTACGTCTACTGGGGCGTGTACTGGGAGCAGCTGCGCCACCAGGCGGCTCTCATCCTGGCGCAGATCATCTTCGCCTACGCCTTCGACATGCTCGTGGGCTGGTCGAGACGAAACACCTGGCATCTGGGCTTCGGGCAGTTTCCGATCATTCTGAGCACGAACTTCTTCCTCTGCTTCAAGGAGGAGTGGTTCTACCTGCAGTTCGCGATGATCGCCGTCGGCATCCTGGGCAAGGAGTACTGCCGCTGGAACCGCGACGGCCGCAAGAGGCACATCTTCAACCCGTCCGGCCTTGCCCTGTCCGTCTTCTCGCTCGGCCTGATCCTCTCCGGCACGACGAACCTCACCTGGGGCGCCGAGATCGCGACGACGCTCGCCAACGCGCCCCACATGTACGTCGCGATCTTCCTGGCCGGCCTGGTGGTCCAGTTCTTCTTCTCCGTGACGATCGTGACACTGTTCGCCGCGATCGCCCTCGTGGCGGCGAACCTCGTCTACTCCAGCGTCACGGGCGTCCACTTCTTCGTCGACGCCAGCATTCCGATCGCGGTCTTCCTCGGACTCCACCTCCTCGTCACCGATCCGTCGACATCTCCACGCAGCCGGCTGGGGAGCGCAGTGTTCGGCGCGCTCTACGGACTCAGCGTTTTCGGTCTGTTCGAGTTCCTCCGCCAAGTCGATGCCCCCCTGTTCTACGACAAGCTCCTGTTCGTGCCGGTGCTCAACCTCTGCGTGCCGTTGCTGGACCGGCTCGGGAAGTCGCGCCGGGTGGAAGCTCTTCGCCTCTCGGTGCTGCTCCAGGCGACCAGGCCCCGCCGCGTGAACCACGCCTTCATGGCCGTCTGGATCGGGCTCTTCGGCTGGATGCTGGCATCGAACTTCGTCGGCCGGACGCACGAGGGCGACGACTTCAGGTACTGGCAGCAGGCGTGCGACGAGGGCAGGCGGTTCGGCTGCGAGAACCTGGTCACGAAACTCCAGCTCACCTGCAACAGCGGCGGCGGCGAGGAGTGCAACATGCTGGGAGTGCTGTTCAATCGGGGAGAGGCGGTGCCGCTCGACCCGCTGGAGGGCGTCTCCTGGTTCGACCAGGCCTGTCGCATCGGTTTCCACAAGGGTTGTCAGAACGTCGTCATCCAGGCCTTCTTCGACGGCACGGTGACGGTCTCTTCCGGCGGAGTTTCCGATGCGATCGCGCAGCTTCCGACCGGTTGCGAAGACGGCGAGAGCATGAGCTGTTTCCTGCTCGGCTACGCCCACGTGCACGGGCAAGGCCTGCCGAAGGACATCCCCCTGGCCCAGGAGCTTCTCTCCACCGCCTGCAACATGGGCGAAGCCGCGGCCTGCGCGGAACTGGAGAGGGGCCTGGGAACGCTCTTCTTCCCTCCTCAGTAGTCGAGCGCCATCCGCATCTCCATCGGTATCCCGTTCCGGTGCGGTATCGGCGCCACCGTTTCGGTCAGGCAGTCCATTCCGAGCGAGTGGTAGAAGCCGACCGCAGGCGTACCCGAAAGGACGTCAAGGTGCAGACCGCGGAGACCTTCGCTCTTCGAGTCGTCGATCGCCCTCTGCATCAGCTGCTTGCCGATTCCTTCCCCTCTTCGCGACTCCACGACGGCGAGCGCGTGAACGTAGTAGACAGCCGACGGAATCGCGACGTTCAGGTAGCTGGCCAGATAGGCGGCTCGACCGATCTCGCGGAGTTGCTTTCCCGTGACCCGCCCCGACTCGATCAGCGGCGCCCAGAGGGCGCCCAGCGTCTTCTTGCGCGCCGCGAACTCCGGACCGCGGAAACCGATCTCGATCGCGAGGAGCTCGTCGCCTTCGACCGCGATCGTCGTGCAGTCGTAGCCGAACAGCGTGCCCGCTCGCGGCCACGAGGCCTTGACGATCTCGTCGTAGTACTCCCGGCCACCGAACTGATACTCGTAGGTCGACGGGCCGGTCGCATATACCAGATCGGCGACTTCGTCGGCCCACTGCCGAGCGTGAGCCTCGGTTGCCTGCATGATGTCCATCGTTGCACTCCCTTCTCTGGTTGCCAGGTCTCGTTGCCAGGTCTCGTTGCCAGGTCTCGACTGGTCGTCGTGATGCCGGCAGCCGCACGCAACGCTGCCGACAAGCCGACTTCGGCCACAGTGAGCCACTGCCGCCCGATGACGATGCGCGGCCTCGGCAGCGTCCCCATCGACTGTCCCGGGGCCGGAGGCCGCAGTCCGTGACGTTCTCGCCGGGGAGCACGGTGACGGCGTCGCCGCTGCGCTGCGGGACCTCTTGCGCTGCGGGACCTCTGCGATGACGAGCTCGTTCTCGACGCTCCTGGCGAAGCCGCGTGGTCGTCCGGCGGCGCCCGCAGGCGGCCCGCGGACCGTTGGCGCCCAGGTCCGCTCATCGCTACTCCTGACCGTGGATACGCCTGGAGTCGAAGTCCATCCAGGTGACGAGCCACTTTCCGCCGCGCTTGTTCACGAGCATCTCGAGTCCGAAGTCCAGTCCGCTGGCGGTAATCCACCGCACTCCCGTGACCTTGGCCGCGCCGTCCTCCCACTCGACGACCATCTCGCCGCTCTTCGTCTCGGAACCGGCTGTGGACCCGAGATAGTCACGGAACACATCCTTGTCGGCGCCGCTGTAGGACCTGAAGTCCTCGCCCAGCCAGGTCCACATGAGGTCCATGTCGCCCGCCGCCATGGCCTTCAGCATCGCGCGAACCGCGACCTTGACGGCTTTCGTGTCTTCCCTGCCGCCGGCGGCCTCATCGGCAGGTGCGGGTGTGGTCCCGCCGGGCCGGTCCACCGTCTCCGTGACCCGCGTTGCAGCCAGATCGAAGCCTGCCAGGTGCTCCTCGTCCTTCACGTAGACCCGGGATCCGGACAGCGCCACATGCGCCCAGGTCGTGCTGTCGGCCACTTCCCAGGAAGCCAGTTCCCTGTAGCCCGACGGATCCGCCGCGATCACCTTGAGTTCGGCCTCGTCCGTGAGCACCAGGAGCCGGTCGTCCACAGCGATCACCGACGCGTACGCGGCCCACCGGCCGGGCCCCTGCCAGACGATCTCCCCGGTAGCAGGATCCAGACAGACGAAGGTGCCGGCCCTCTTGTTCGAGCGGAAGTACAGGTGGTCGCCGACCAGCACCGGGGAATCCATGTAGAGCTCGGCGTCCGTGGTCTTCCAGACCTCGCTCACGGCCCAGGCCCCGCCGGGCCTGGCCGGCGGTTCGACCCTGATCGCGGCGGTTCCCCACTGGTAGCCCGAGAGGATGAAGTTGCCGTCGTGGCGGAGCGTGGTGGGCGTGTTCTGCTGGAAGGCAGTCGTGAAGGGGAGCGACCACAGCGGTTCGCCGTCCTCGGCCCCGACCCCGAAGAAGGACACGTCGTTCAGCGTCACGATCTGCCGCACGCCGCCATGGTCGAACGCCACGGGCGAGGCATACGCAGGCGGTCCGTCGACGCGCCACATTTCCTTGCCGGTCAGCTTGTCGTAGGCCACGAGCGCGCCTTGGTCTCCCTGTTGCTCGTTGCCCGTGCTGCCGATCGGGACGATCAGCAGGTTGCCCTCGATCAGAGGCGACGAAGCGGTTCCCCAGATCGGGTACGGCTCCACGTAGAGGTCATCGAAGGTCTTCTCCCACCGCACCTTGCCCGAATCGGCGTCAAGGGCCAGGAGGCGTTCCCGGATGCCGAAGCCATAGACCGAGTCGCCCTCGGCAAGCATGGTCGACTTCGGACCCGGACCGTACTGGATCGCTGCGTTTCTGGGCGCGTAGGAGGCTGCGTAGCCGTGTCGCCACAGTTCCTTCCCGGTCGCCGCCGACAGGGCGAGCACAACCTCCTCCTCGCCCTGTCGTGCGTGCACGAAGACCCGGTCGCCGACGATGATCGGCGAAGACTGGCCTCCTCCCACGTAGACCTTCCATAGTTGATGGAGCGTCGTCGGCAAGACGGCCGGGAGCTCCGCTCCGGGCGCGGTGCCGTCGCGATTCGGCCCTCTCCACTGCGGCCAGTCGCCGGCCTGCGCGACAGGAGCGGATGCAAGAGCCGCGAGGACGAACGCCGTTGCTGTCCGGCTTCCGATCCGTGTCAACGCCGCGTTCCTGCCTGGACGTCCGGATTCCGATTCGTGTCGCATGGACTCTTCCTCCCGTCGAATCGCCAACAGCAGCCCTCGCCTCCTTCAAGAAGGACACGTTCTCCCACTCCTGGCCGACGGTCAAGGACGTTTCCTTTGCAAACCTGAGCGAATGTTTGCGCGCGACCGGCGCTCATCCGTTCGAGCGGCGTCCAGGGCGCACCCCCTCCTCGCAGTCCGGTCTGCCCAGGCCGGGACCTGCTAGGGTAGTTGCACTCCCGGGCTCGGATGAACGACTCCCGGCGCGGAGATGAACTGCAAGCCAGCAACGCGAGGGAAGACGGAACATGGCCACCAAGGCAGCGATCGCCAAGAACGAACGCCGCAAGAAGATCGTCGAGAGGTACCGTGAGCGCCGGGAGGAGCTGCGCGCATTGGTCAGGGATGAGCGCCTTCCTCCCGACCAGCGCTTCCAGGCGCAGCTCATGCTGAACAAGTTGCCCCGCGACGCCAGTCCGGTCCGGGTCCGCAACCGCTGCGCCGTCACGGGCAGGCCGCGGGGCTACTACCGCAAGTTCGGCCTGTCGCGGATCGCCCTGCGGGACCTGGCCCTGCGCGGCGAGCTCCCCGGCGTCATCAAGGCGAGCTGGTAGCCGCCTCGGGTAACGGCTTCAGGGCGCGAATCCCGGCGAGGGTGCGCGGCGTACCCCGTGCGCTCTTTCTCCGTGCTCTCTGTGGGCCTTTCCGTGCTCTCTGTGGGCCCGGCGAGCCGGTTCTTCCGGCCCAGGCAGTCCGGCACAGGCATCCCTGCCTCTGTCCGTTGCGTGCCGGAAGGCCGCGTGCCGGAAAGTCCGTCGTAGCGGGCCGGAGCGGGCTACGATCCGCTGGCCTGGCCTCGCAGTGCCGCGGCCAGTTCGTCGAGCATCCGCCGCTCTTCACGGGACACGCTTCCCAGGCCCAGGAAACCGCCGGCTGCCTCCGCGACGCCTCGCGCGCGTTCGAGAATGTCGGCGCGGACCGCGGCGGCGTCGTCCGCACCGAGCTCCGAGACCAGCGCCGCCGCGTAGGCTTTCCACGCCTCGAGCAGTTCGGCCCCCGGCCGCCGCTCGAGCCAGGAGAAGAGCAACCTGGCAGCGGCCGAACCCCGGGTCACGCCGGCTTCTCTCGCCGCCGCCATGATGGCGTCCCGCTCTCCCGCGTCCATCGCGTGGTCGGCCCACGCCACCTCGATCAGCGGAACCAGACCCACCGCCACCAGCGCCTCGCCATGCACTCCGGCGTCGACCAGGGCGGCAAGCACTTCACGGTGGGCGATGCCCGAAGCGGCCGCGAGCTCGTCGAGTTGCCGCTCCCGCTCCTTCTTCGAGCGCAACTCCTCGATCAGCTTCCTGTCCATGTCGCGAAAGAAGGCCTCTTCGAGTGACTGTCCGCGCTCCTTGAGAGAGTCCGTGGTCATCTTGCTACTGCTTCCTCCGGTCCTGAGGGGCGAAACGGCCGGTCCGAAGCCGAACCGAGCCTTCGGGAGCGCCGGATCGTAACAGCACGGCGGGCTGCCGTCCGGTGGTACGATCCCGCCTTCCGCCCGCCTGGTTTCGTCGCAGAACGGCCTGCAGGCAGAACGGCCTGCGAATCGGGCCGCAGAACGATTCTGGCAGCCCAAGGGAGACAACGACGATGTTCGATCTTCGCGCACCGTGTCGTGGACAGCTTCTGTTCGGCATCCTCGTGATCCCGCTGGTCGTCCCGCTGGCCGCGGCGCCGGCCGCCGCGCAGACGATCTGCATGCCGACCGTCCTTGCCGAGGCCCTGGCCGACCTGGAGGAGCAGCACCCGAGCCTCCGCTTCCTTTCCGGGGACGACGCCGAACCCGGTGCATGCGAGGGTCTGATCGCGGGCTACCGGGGCATCGAGAACCACCTCGCCGCCAACAGCAGGCTGCGCTGGATCCAGAGCAACTCGGCGGGTGTCGAGGGCTTTCTCGCGCTTCCCGACCTGCGCGACAGCGACATCGTGCTGACCAACGCCAAGATCATCCAGGGACCGGAGATCGCCGACCACGCCTTCGCCCTGCTGCTCAACTTCACGCGCAACATCAAGGCCTTCAACGCGCAGATGCCCGAGGGCTGGAACACGAACCGCGAACTCCCGATGATCGAGCTGAGGGGCAAGACGGCCGTGGTCATCGGCCTGGGCGGCATCGGCACGCAGATCGCGCAACGGGCCGCCGCCTTCGGCATGACGGTGATCGGAGTCGATCCCAAGGACATCCCGATCCACCGCGACGTCGCGTACGTCGGCAAGCCGGACGAACTCGACGATCTGCTTCCCAGGGCTGACGTCGTCTTCTCCGCCGTGCCGCATACGCCGGCCACGGAGGGCATGATCGGCGCCCGCCAGTTCGAGCTGATGAAGCAGGACGTCTACTTCATCAACGTCTCGCGCGGCAGGATCGTCGATACGGACGCCCTGGTTGCGGCGCTCGAGGGCGGCAAGGTCCGAGCGGCCGGCCTCGATGTCACCGATCCCGAACCGCTGCCCACCGACCACCCGCTGTGGACCATGTCGAACGTGACGATCACGCCTCACCTGGCGACGATCTCGGACCGGCTGGGGGAGCGGCGGATGCAGTTGCTGCGCGACAACATCAGCCGCTTCGCGACCGGCAGGCCGCTCCGCAACGTGGTCGACAAGCAGGCCGGCTACTAAGTTCGATCCGAACGGACAGGCCCGCGGCAGAAACCGCGCGGAAGAACCGCGCTGCATTCGAGCGTCCATGCATCCCAGCCCGCCATCGCTGCTCCCCGGTCGCGTTCTTCCTCGATCGAACGCCTTGTTCCTCGATCCGACATCGGACCAGCCATCCTCCCCCCTGGCCGTGCCTTGCCGGACGGGCGTCTGATCGTTCACGGTGCGACACGGGCTTCCACCACGGGCTGCCGGACCAGCGCGTCCGCCGGCCTTGCGGCCGGCATCCGACGCGCCGCCGCGATCCTGTCGAGGCACACCCGCTCCACGTTCCAGCGGCAAGCCCGAGCTGTACGCCCTGATCTTCCGCCGCCACAGGGCTTTTCTCGCCATCCTTCTCTGCTGCGTCTGCTGCGGCGCAGCCGCGGCCGCTCGAACGGCCGGGGATCGGACGGCCGCGGACCTGCACCCGGAGCTCCTCGACCCCTTTGCGTTCCGCCACATCGGCCCCATCGGCAACCGGGTTTCCGCCGTGGCCGGAGTGCCCGGCGAGAAGGGCGTCTACTACGCCGGCGCCGCCTCGGGAGGGCTCTGGCGCACAGCGAACGGCGGTGTCTCATGGGAACCCGTCTTCGACCGCCAGGACGCCGCATCGATCGGATCGATCGCGGTCGCTCCGTCCGACCCGAACGTGATCTGGGTCGGCACCGGCGAGAGCTTCATCCGCAGCAACATCTCGATCGGCAACGGCGTCTACCGCTCAACCGACCGCGGCGACAGCTTCGAGCACGCAGGGCTCGACCGCACCGGCCGCATCGGCCGCATCATCGCGCACCCCGAGGATCCGGACACCGCCCTGGTCGCGGCTCTCGGCCACGGCTACGGGCCACAGGAGCGCGGCCAGGCGGCACGCGGGGTCTTTCGCACCACCGACGGCGGCGCCGCCTGGGAGCACGTCCTGTTCGTCGACGCGCACACCGGCGCGATCGATCTCGCCTTCGCGCCCGACAATGCGCGGACCGTCTACGCCGCGGTCTGGCAGCTCGAGATCCGCACGTCCGGCCGCACCAGCGGCGGCACCGGGAGCGGCATCTACCGTTCCCGTGACGGCGGCGTGTCCTGGGATCGGCTGGAGAGCCCCGGTCTGCCGGCACCGCCGCTGGGCAAGATCGGTCTCGCGGTGTCGGCCGACGATCCGAACCGGGTCTACGCGCTGATCGAGACGAGCTCGAACCGTGACTTTGCCCCCTCGGACCCGTTCGCCGGCGTTCTCTGGCGCTCCGATGACAGGGGGGACTCGTGGCGTCTGGTCAGCCGCGACCTGAACCTGATCGCCAGGCCCCTGTACTACACGCGCATGGCGGCGGCGCCCGACCGTGCGGACGAGATCACCTTCGTCGCGACGCGGCAGTCCGTGTCGCTCGACGGCGGCCGCACCGTGGTCACGGAGGGCTTCGACCAGCCCGGCTGGGACCATCACGACATCTGGATCGATCCTCTCGACGCGGACAGGAGAATCGTCGGCCACGACGGCGGGGTCAGCATCACGAACGACCGCGGAAAGTCCTGGTACCGGCCGCAGCTGCCGATCGCCCAGATGTACCACGTCTCTACCGACGACCGCGTGCCCTACTTCGTCTACGGCAACCGCCAGGACGGTCCGTCGATGCGCGGACCGAGCCGAACCCTCCACGGTGGCCGCACCCGGGGAATCCCGGTCGGCGAATGGCATTCGGTCGGCGGCTGCGAGGTCGGTTTCTCCATGGTCGACCGCGGCGACCCGAACCTGGTCTGGACCGGCTGCTACGACGGCCAGCTCGATCTCTACGACCTGCGCTCGGGACAGGCTCGTGACGTCAGCGTCTGGCCCCTGGCGATCGAGGGATCGCCCGCGTCGGAACTCGAGTACAGGTTCCAGTGGACGGCGCCCTTCGCCACGTCGCCTCACGACGAGACCGCGGTCTACGCCGGCAGCCAGTACGTCCACCGCAGCCGCGACCGAGGCCAGAGCTGGGAACGCATCTCGCCCGACCTCACCACCGCCGACCCGGCGCTGATGCGCCGCACTGGCGGTCTGACCTTCGACGACGCCGGTCCGACCATCGCGCCGGTGATCTTCGCGATCGCCGAGAGTCCACTCGAGCCGGGACTGATCTGGGCCGGCACGAACGACGGCCAGATCCAGTTGACCCGCGACGGCGGTGCGACCTGGCGCAACGTGACGGCGAACCTCCCTGACCTGCCGCCCCTGGGCACGGTCCGCAACATCGATCCGTCCGACTTCGACGCCGGCACGGCCTACGTCGCCATCGACCGTCACCAAGAGGGTGACACGACACCCTACGTCTTTCGAACCGGCGACCACGGCGCCACCTGGACGGACCTTGCCGCCGACCTGCCCCGAGGCGCACTCGGCAACGTCCATTGCATCCGGGAGGATCCGGAACAGCCGGGGCTCCTGTTCCTGGGCGCGGAGAACGCGCTCCGGATTTCCTTCGACGACGGCGCGAACTGGCAGAGCCTGTCCCGCCGCAGCGACGGCGGCGCCAACCTCCCCCCGGCACCGGTGCACTGGATCGAGGTGCAGGAGCACTTCGACGACCTGGTCGTTGCGACCTACGGACGGGGCATCTGGATTCTCGACGATCTGACGCCGCTGCGCGAGATCGCCCGGGGGCTGACCGGCCGCGGCCCGACGCTCCTGCCGCCGCGCGTCACCTACCGCTTCCGCACGCGCGGCGCACCGATGGCCCAGCCGGACGTACCGGCGACCGGCACCAATCCGCCCTACGGGTCGCCGCTCCACTACTGGATCCCGCGGCTGCCGCAGGCGCCCGAGAGCGCTGCCAGCGATGAGCCGGACAGCAACCCCTCGCAACCCCGGGCGCGGATCCGGATCTTCGACGAGCGCGGCGAACCGGTCCGCACCCTCGAGAACCTGTCGGCCCAGCCCGGCCTCCATCGTGTGAACTGGGATCTGCGCCACGAGCCGAGCACCCAGGTGAGGCTGCGCACGAAGCCGCACGAACGACCCGACTGGACGATGCCGGCCGAAGGTTGGCGGCCGCTGCCCGACGGCGGCCGTCTCTCGCTACTCGCGGCGCCAGGGATCTACCGGCTCGAACTCTCGCTGCGTGAAGACGACGCTGATGGCGAGGCCCTCTCGACGGCGAACCTCGAAGTGCGGCTCGACCCCGATGCCGCGGCCACCGCGGACGACCTGGCCGCGCAGTACGAACTGCTCTTCGCGATCCGCGAGGCGATCGAGCGGGCCGCCTCGATCCTGAACGGTGCGGAGGATCTGCGGGTCCAGTTGACGGCTCTGCAGGAGCGCCTGCGGAACGACGCGGCGCACGAGGCCGCCAGGGAGCAGGCGGCGGCTCTCGAAGACGAGTTCCGGCAGATCGAAGAGGCTTTCTTCGACCTGCGAATGACCGGCACCGGCCAGGACTCGCTCCGCTGGGAACGCCGTCTCCACGCGCGTCTGACCTACCTCGCCCGCTCGGTCGGCCAGGCCGACGCACTGCCGACGGACCAGCAGGCCGCCGTCTGGCAACGACTCGATGCCGAACTTGCCGAGCAGGAAGCACGTTTCGAGGCTGCTCTTGCCGGCCCCCTGGCGGCCCTGAACGAGACCCTGGCCGCCGGCGGCTTCCGCGTCGCGGCCCCCCGGTGACTCGCACCGTGTCCTCTCGCAGTCCTCGCCCGTGCCCCTGATGTCCGCCGACCGGGACACCGCGGCGCCGCGGCGGCGCCGCATCGAGGCGTGCGGCACCGAACTCGAGATCCACGAGTGGGGCGAACCCGGCCGGCCGGCGATCCTCCTCGCGCACGGCATCCAGGACTTCGCGCTCACTCTCGCTCCGGTCGCGGAGGCGTTCGCGCTCGACCATCACGTGATCGCCTACGATCTGCGCGGCCACGGCGACAGCGCCCATCCGGGCATCTACACGATGACGCATCACATCGCCGACCTTCACGCCGTCTTCACGGACAGCGGCGTCGATCGGCCGATCGTCGTCGGCCACAGCCTGGGAGGCCAGGTCGTCGCCCAGTGGGCGGGCATCTTCGCCGAGCTGCCGCGCGCAATCGTACTGATCGAGGGCCTCGGGCCGCCCTACGCGCAGAACCGCTTCCCCGAAGAGGTCAGGCAGAAACGGGCCCGGATGGCGGTCGAGGCGCTCGATCATCCGCGCAAGCACCGGCTCGTGGCTTCTTTCGACCACGCCTGGGACCTCCTGAAGCGCGTCCACCCCCGGCTCGACCCCGCTCGTGCCCGGATTTTCGTCAAGCAGGGCACCCGCCCCCTTGCGAACGGCGGCCTGGAGTGGAAATGGGATCCCCAGGTGGTCATGACCTGGATGTCGAACGTGCCGGAAGCCGCCGAGGAACGCTGGTCCTGGGTCACCTGCCCGGCCCTCATCCTCACCGCCGCCCTGGCGAACGAGTTCTGGAGTGGCCGCCGCGGCGTCGACGTACAGCACGCCACTCCCGAACCGGCCGAGATCGCCCGCCGCGTCGCCCTGTTCCGAAGCGGCGAGCACGAGGAGATCGCCGACGCCGGCCACATGGTGCACTACGACGCCCCGAAGCAGCTCGTCGAGTCGCTCCGGGGCTTCATGGAGCGTCTGCCTCCGGACAACCGGGCAGGCGGGGCGCCTCCCCTTGTTCGTTCATCGTGAACGGCTCGTCATCCTGAACGAAACGCATCCCGAACGAAACGCATCCCGAACTACGGCAGGCGCAACCGACGACGTGCCGGGAGGCGCCGAGAGGCTGCTCGGGACCTCGACCGCCGGGTCACGAGCCGGCGAGTATCAGCGAGTGTCAATCAGCGGACACTGTCGGCGTCGAACATCTCGCGGAGCAGATCGGCAAGGCGGTAGCCGGCCAGGGCGGCGCGCCTGAGGGAGATCTCGAAGGCCATGTCCGCGTAGGACGGTGACGGCGCCTCGCCGCGGCGAAGGTCGGGCGGATAGAGAGACGCGCGGGCGATCTGGTTGGACTCGCGGGCCCAGGCCTCGAAGTCGCCGGGCTGGAGAACGGAGCGGGTAGCGTCGTCGAGTGGGTGGAGTGACCGGATTCGGGCGGCTACCCGCTCCTTCAGGCCTTCGAACTCGCGATCCCTGACGGCGCGAAAGGCAGCCCGGAACTGTTCCGGGGTCGGCGGATCGCGGGATTCGCGGGTGAGTTCGGCGATCAGGATCTGCCGCTGTTCGGCCCAGGTCCGGCCGTCGAGGGCGCCGTCCCAGAAGGCGTGGAGGTTGCGGTTCCACTCGTCGAGGCCGAAACCGTTGCCGCCGCGGTCGCCCGCCCGCTCGTCGCGACGCTCGGTGACGCGCGAGGCGGCGTGGAGCGGCTGGTGGACATCGCCCACGAGGTGGAAGAGCCAGGCCAGGTGGATGGCGCGCTTGTCGGGCCGGCCGGAGGTGTCGGCAACGGACAGCGCCAGCTCGCGCAACTGGCTCACGACGTTCGGTTCGGGCACCGCCAGGTCGGTGTCGTGGGCAGTTCCATCGGGTCCCTGGCGCCAAGTCCAGCCGATGTAGTGCCAGGTGGGTCGGTTGTACCTGTCGAGTTCGCGAGCCAGGTCGGGCCAGTAGGCGGCGCGCTCGAACAGGATCCGGTCGCCCATCGCGGCGTCTTCGGCCGCGTCGAGCCGGTAGGCGAACCGGCCGCAGCCGCGGCGCCTTGTGTCCCGGCTGTTGCCCTGGTCGAGATCGAGGCAGTGCATGCGGCTGTCCCGCGGCGCCTGGCGGAGGAGGGCCACGACCCGTTCCCGCACCTCCGGCTCGAGCTCCTGCCAGGCGATCCGGGCCACGAGTTCGTGGCCGAAGTCGTTCCACGCGTACCCTGGCGTGCCCAGCGCGAGGAGGAATGCGAGCGCGAGCGCGACCAGAACGATCGGCTGCCATCGACGCGAAGCCGCCGAGTGCGATGACCAGGGCCTGGATGACGACCGAGGTTTCCGTACTCGAGTGGGAAGTCGTGCGGCCATGGACCGAGTGTAGCGACCGAAACGCAGCTGCTGCCGTCGAGGCCGCCGTCGGCGCCGCCCCGATGCGCAGCGGCGACCGCAGCGAGACCGCAGTCGCCTTCGCAGCCCGCCGCGGACAGCCGCCGCGAAGGCCGGACGGACGCTGCCGTTGATACAGTGCGCGCTGGACAGACTCCCGCCGAAGGGCAGACTCCCGCCGAAACCCCTCCCCACCGTGTCCAGCGTCCAGAACTTCACGCTCTACGACGTCCTCGTCCGCAACGCGACGGCGTTCGGCAACCGCCTCGCCCTGGTCACCGAGAACGGCGAGGAGCGGAACTTCGTCGAGCTGCGAAGCCGCGTGGACGCCCTGGCCGCGGGCCTCGACGACTGCGGTCTCGCGGCTGGCGACCGGCTTGCCATCCTGGCCCAGAACTCGGCGGCGTACGTAGAGCTCTGTTTCGCCTGTGCCCGGCAGGGGATCCTCGTCTATCCGGTCAACTGGCGGCTGCAGAAGGGCGAGATCGAGCTCCTGATCCGCGAGCGGGCGAAGCCGAGGGCCTTCGTGGTCGGCTCCGATTACCTGGACTCCGTCCCGGGCGGACCAGGCGACGATGCCATCCCGCACTGGTTCCAGTTCGGCTCCGATCCGGCATCGGGCTACCGGTCTCTCGACTCGCTCCACGCAGACGAAGACTCGGCCAGGGACCTGCCGCGCCCCGAGGTGGCAGCCGACGACCCGTTCGCTGTCATCGCGACCGCCGCTGTCGATGTCATTCCGCGCGGCGCCCTGCTCAGCCATTCGAACCTGGTCTGTGCCAATCTGCAGGAGATCGCCTCACTGGGCCTGGATCGCTCCGACCGCAACCTGGTCGCGCTGCCGCTCTTCCACATCGCCGCGCTCGGCCATCTGCTTAGCGTCCTGCACGCCGGCGGCGCAAACGTGATCGCGGCAAGGTACGACCCGGTCCAGGCCGTCAAGCTGATCGACCGCCACCGGATCACGATGATCAGCGACTTTCCGCCGGTGCTGACCACCCTGCTCGACGCGGCGGCCGAGGCCGGCAGCCGCCTGCCCAGCCTCCGGCACGTGACCGGCATCGACGCGCCGGCCGCGATGGAGCGGCTGCACGAGGAGACCGACGCCACCTTCTGGGCCGGCTTCGGACAATGCGAGACCAGCGGCTTCGTGACGATCCAGAACGCGCGCGAGCGCCTGGGCTGCGCCGGCAAGGCTGCCGAGCTGTGCAGCGTGCGCCTGGTCGACGACGACGAACGCGAGGCGCCCGCCGGCGAGGAGGGAGAGATCGTGGTCCGAGGGCCGCTGGTGTTCCTGGGCTACGACGGCCAACCCGACGTCACGGCCCACACCTTCCGCGGCGGCTGGCACCACACGGGCGACATCGGCCGTTTCGACGAGGAGGGCAACCTCTTCTACGTGGCCCGCAAGCCCGAGAAGGAGCTGATCAAGCCCGGCGGCGAGAACGTCTACCCGGCCGAGGTCGAAGCGGCCATCCTCGAACTGGACGCGGTCCGCGCCGCCTGCGTGTTCGGCGTCAGCGACGACCGTTGGGGCGAGGCCATCCGCGCTGTCGTCGAGGCGGACTCCGAAGCCGGTCTCGACCAGGAGACCGTGCGGGAACACGTCGGCTCGCGCATCGCCCGGTTCAAGCGTCCGCGCGACGTGATCTTCACCAGCGAACTGCCCCGCTCCGACGGCGCCGAGGTCGACCGGGCCGCGGTCAAGGAACGCTGGGGAGACGCTTGACGACCTGTGGCGGGATCGTCGCGGGCCGAGCTGGAGGTGACCGGGATCGAGAATGCGATCCTCGACCTGCTGGTGCGTGTCGAGGACCGGCACCTGGACGAGATGGGCCTCGACAAGGGGATCATGAAACTGGTCACCGCGGACGAGCAGGACGCGATCCTCGATCACGTCCTCGACCGTGACGGCGAGATCCTCGAACCGGAGATCGAGGCCGGCGGCTCGTGCGCCAACGTCCTGCGCGCCGCCTCCCTGCTCGGCGTGGAAGCCAGCTACAGCTCCGCAGTCGCTGGCGACGACACGGGCCGGCTGTTCCGGCGCGGCCTCGAAGCGAGCCGCGTGCGCGACCGTGTCGCCCACATCGACGGCGTGACCGGAACCTCGGTAGTCCTGATCACGCCCGACGGCGAGCGGACGATGAACACGCACCTCGGCGTCTGCCGCCAGTACCGTGCCGAGCACGTGCCCGAGGACGACATCCGCCGCTCGCGCATCTTCTTCACCACGGGCTACATCTGGGATACGCCGAACCAGATCGACGCGATCGAGCACGCGATCGGGGTAGCGCGGCAAGCCGGCGTCAGGCTGGCCATCGACCTCGCCGATCCGTTCGCCGTCGGCCGATCGAGAGACCATCTCCTCCGCCACAAGGAACACGGCTTCGACATCCTGTTCGCGAACGCCGAGGAGGCGCGCATGCTGACCGGCCTGGAGCCCGAAGCCGCGGCCCGCGAACTCAGCGAGACGATCGAGGTCGTCGCCGTCAAGGACGGCGTCCGCGGCGCCTGGGTGCACCGGGGCGACGAGGTCCACCACGTGCCCGCCCACCGGGTCGAGGTGGTCGACACGACAGGCGCCGGCGACTGTTTCGCTGCCGGCTTCCTGTACGGCCTGCTGCGCGAACTGCCGGTCCGCACGTGCTGCGAGATCGGGATCGCGATGGCCGCCGATACGATCACCCACCTGGGCGTCAAGCTGTCCCCGAACATCCGGGAGCGGCTGATCGCGATCGGACATCAGGAGCGCCGTCAACACCCACAGCGACTGCAAGCCGCTCAGTGACAGGAGAGCGCACATGAATCGGCACACCACGACAGAAAGCGTCCACCGCCTGCGCGCCGCATCGACAAGCTCGGTGACAGGAGAGCGCACATGAGAGCGCCCACGAACCGATACGCCGTCCGCACCGAGGACTCGCGCGGAAGCATGCGTGGAGCAGGCGCCCCGCGGCACAGGGGCCACCCGCGACACAGGGGCCGCCTGCGAGACAGGGGCCGCCTGCGGCCCGCCGTCGTCGCTGTCGTCTTCGCCGCCGCTGGCGCTGCCGCGTTGCTGGCACCGACCGCCCTTCTTGCGCAGGAGGCCCGGGCATCGAGCCCGATCGAACCGCACCACGTCGCAAGCCTGCGTAGCGTCGGCACGGTCGAGCTCTCGCCCGACGGCAGCCTCGCCGCATACCTCCTGGCCGTGCCCAGACGTCCGCTCGACGAAGACAGCGGCTCTTCCTGGACCGAACTGCACGTCCTCGACATGCGCGAACCCGGCTCGTCGCGGCCCTACATCACCGGCGAGGTCAACATCAGGCAGCCGACATTCCGCGGCAACGACGAGATCCTGTACACGGCCCGCCGGGCCCCGGACAAGACGTCGGCGCTCTACGGCATCCCCATGGCCGGCGGCGAAAGCCGCAAGCTCGTCGAGCACGAGGTCGGCGTCGGATCGTACGTCCTGTCGCCGGACGGGCGCCGGGTCGCCTTCCTGGCCCGCGAGGAGACGGACGGGGACACGAAGAAGCTCCGCGAGCAGGGGTTCGACCAGGAGATATACGAGGAAGACCGTCCCCTGACCCGGCTCTGGGTCGCCGACGTCCCCGCCCTGGGCGCCGACCGCCGCGACGACGGCTCCGAGCCTGTGCTGGTCGACACGGTCGAGGGATCCGTGCTCTCGGTGGTCTGGAGCCCGACCGGCGAGCGTCTGGCCGCGGTCACCACTCCGACCGCTCTCATCGACGATTCCTACACCAGCAAGAGCGTCGTGGTCGTCGACGCCTCCGCGGACGGCGAGTTCCCCGTCGAAGGTTCCTTCCGCGCCATCGGCAAGCTCGGCTCGATCGCGTTCAGTCCCGACGGCGATCGGATCGCCGCGGTCTCCGCCGCCCACGAGAACGACCCCGCCGCCGGCCGGCTGATCGTGCTGGAAGCCATGGGCAGCGAGCCGAGCGACCTGCTTCCCGACCTCCAGGGACACGTGGCCGATTTCGCCTGGGAGGACGACGAGCACCTGCTCTACACCGCCTCGGTCGGCGTCTGGAGCACCTTCGGCCGGGTCTCGACCGACGGTCAGGCAACGATCCTGATCGAGCCCGGCGGACCGATCGCGCTCGGCTTCAGCCGCGCCAGGGAGGGCGGTGCACTCGCCCTGGTCTCGGAGGGCCCCGATCATCCGCGCGAGATCTACCGTTACGACCCGGCGGATCCGCAGACGGCGGCGGTGCGGATGACCAACTCGAACCCCTGGCTCGACGACCTCGACCTGGCGCGTCAGGAGCCCATCCGGCACCGCGCGCCTGACGGTCTCGAACTCGAAGGCCTGCTGATCTACCCGCTCGACCATGAAGAGGGGAAGCGCTACCCGCTCATCCTGATCGTGCACGGCGGACCGGAGAGTCACTACAGCAACGGCTGGCTGACCAGTTACTCCAACCTGGGCCAGCTCGCCGCCGCGCGCGGCTTCGCCGCCTTCTACCCGAACTACCGGGGCAGCACCGGACGGGGCGTCGAGTTCTCCAGGCACGGCCAGGCCGCGGCCGCCGGAAAGGAGTTCGACGACCTGATCACCGCCGTCGACCATCTGATCGGGATCGGCCTCGTCGACCGCAACCGGGTCGGCATCACGGGAGGCTCCTACGGCGGCTATGCCTCGGCCTGGGGCGCGACGTTCTACTCGGAACGCTTCGCAGCCGCCATCCCCTTCGTGGGCATCTCGAACAACATCTCCAAGATGGGCACCACGGACATCCCGGAGGAGATGTACCTCGTCCACCACCGCAAGCGCCTGTGGGAAGACTGGGACTACTTCGCGAAGAGCAGTCCGATCTACTACATCGAGCGCAACCGCACGCCGACCCTGATCCTGCACGGGAAGGAGGATCCACGGGTCCATCCCGGCCAGTCGCTGGAGCTGTACCGGCACCTGAGGACGCTGGGCCAGGCTCCGGTGCGCCTCGTCCTGTACCCCGGAGAAGGGCACGGCAACCGCCGTTCGGCGGCGCGCTTCGACTACATGCTGCGCACCCTGCGGTGGATGGAGCACTACGTGAGCGGCCCCGGCGGCGAACCGCCGCCGCAGGAGATCGACTACGCGGCGTACCTGCCGTGGGCCGAGAAGGCAGAGGAGGCCGCCCGGGAAGCCCGGGAAACCGCCGAAGCCGAATCGACCGGCGAGGACGAGTGAGCCTGTTCCCGCCACCGGGCCCCGGCGCCCGAGCTGCCCGCCGCGCCGCGCTTGCCGGCTGCCTGACCCTGGGCGCCATCGGGGGAATCATCGCGTGCGTGCAGGAACCCGCGCAGGAGACCAGGGAACCGGTCGAACCGGCTCGCGAAGCAGCAGCCGAACGACCGACGTGGTACCCGTCCGCGCCGCCGCCGCCGCCGGAGAGCTGCGGCGTCGGCTGCGTGAAGGGCAGGGGAAACGCCGTGGTCAGGTTCCAGATGGACGGCGGCGATTACACCGCCTCCTTCAGCATCGAAGGCAACGAGGGCCCGTTCCTGATCGGACCTCCGATCGACATCTCGAACAACACCGAGACCTGGTCCGGGATCAGGACGTTCTTCAACCCCGAAGCCGGCGTTCACGCGATCAGGATCCGGGCCACGGGAGAGTGGACCCTCGACATCTCCAAGGGGAGGCAGACCTATGTGGACGGCCAGTAGGAGCAGCCTGCGATCAGGTGGGCCGCGATGAGGTGGGGCGTCCTCCTGCTCCTGGCCGCTGCGTGGCTGGCGTGGTCCGGGCCGTACACTCTGGACGAACGGCTGATCGCGGTCTTCGGACTGGTTTCCTGCCTGTTCGTCTGGCGGCTCCGCGCGGCGCTCGACCGGGAAGCGGGCGGCGACTCCGAGTCCTTCGGTCCCCGGGCGTGGCTGCGGCTGCCGCGTTTCCTTGTCGCCTTCGTTTACCGCGTGGCGCTGGCGAACCTCCACGTGGTGCGACTGATCTTCGCACCCCGGAGCGCACTCCATCCACGGCTCAGACGCGTTCGGGCCAGCCAGAAGACCTCGTTCGGCCAGGTCCTGTACGCGAACTTCATCACTCTGACCCCGGGCACGATCACGCTCGACCTGCGGGACGGCGAGCTGCTGGTCTACGCGCTCGATGCGGAGAGTGAGGCGGAGGTCGTGGACGGCTCGATGGACCGCGACGTGCTTCGCCTGGAAGGACAGTCGAGCTGATGTACGAGGCGGCAATGGCGGCGATCGCGGTCACGATGTTCCTGGCGCTTGCGCGCGCCGCCGTCGGCCCCACGGTGTTCGACCGCATCCTGGCGGTGAACATGTTCGGTACCAAGACCGTGCTGCTGATCGCGGTCAGCGGTTTCCTGATGGGGCGGCCCGAGTGGCTCGATCTGGCACTCGTCTATACCCTGGTCAACTTCACCGGCACGCTCGCCGTGCTTCGCTTCGCGCGTTTCGGCCGGCTGGGACCCCTCGTTTCGGAAAACGGCGCAGCAGATTCCGAAACGAGAGTTTCCGGCAAGGCGAAGGTTTCCGGCAAGGAGGGGATGGGCCGCAACTCCCGGCCTGCCAGGCGCTCGGCGGCGCTCGCTCGAAACGGCCGCAGCCTCCCGGGCGCCGGCGGGAAGGCGGACGCACGATGAACGGCGTCCTCGAGGCGGCGACGGCGGTCCTGCTCGTGACCGGCGGCCTGTTCTGCGTCGTCGGCGGCATCGGGCTGCACCGGTTCGCGGACTTCTATCAGCGGACCCACGCCGCTTCCGTGACGGACACCGCCGGCGCCGGCCTGATGCTCCTCGGCCTGATGCTCCAGGGCGGCGTGTCCATGGTCACGCTGAAACTCATCCTGGTGCTCGCGTTCCTGCTGTTCACCAGTCCCGCCATCGCCCACGCCCTGGTCAAGGCGGCTCACGGTCACGGCCTGGCGCTCGAACTCGAAGTTTCGGACGACGACCCGAATCCGCCCGCCGCGGACGAATCCGGCGTGCGGCCAGGGGCCGGGGGGCCGAGGCCCGCGCGGGGGGAGCAAGGCGGAGAATGAGCATGCCGCCGGTCGAACTCCTGCTGTTGCTGCTGCTCCTGGCTACCGTCGTCGTCGTGGCGCGGTTGAAGGACCTGTTCGCCGCCGCCATGCTGACCGGAATCGCCACCCTGCTGGCGGCCGGACTGTTCGTGCTGATGGACGCCGTCGACGTCGCCTTCACCGAAGCCGCCGTGGGCGCCGGGATCTCGACTGTTCTTCTGCTCGGCGCCTTGAGCCTCACCTCGAGACGCGAGAAGCAGGAACGAACCCGCATCCTGCCCCTGGTCATCGTTGCGGCGACCGGAGCGGCGCTCATCTACGGCACCCTGGACATGCCGGCCTACGGCGATCCGGACGCAGTGATCCACCACCACCTGGCGCCGGATCTCATCGCGCAGACCCACGAGAAGATCCACATCCCGAACATCGTCACCGCGATCCTGGCCAGTTTCCGCGGCTACGACACCCTGGGCGAAGTCGTGGTGATCTTCACGGCGGGCGTCGGGGTCGCGCTGCTGCTGGGCGGACTGACCCCGCGCTCCCGGGGACAGCACCGCGAGGAAGAACCGTGAGACGGTCCCGGGTCCGCGAGATGCCCGTCCTCCGGGTGATCGCCCGCACTCTGGTGCCGGTGATTCTCCTGTTCGGGCTCTACGTGCAGTTTCACGGCGACTTCGGTCCCGGCGGCGGTTTCCAGGCCGGTGTGATCTTCGCCGCCGGACTGATCGTGTACGCCCTGATCTTCGGCTTGCACGCTCTCCGGCAGGCGGTGCCGCCGATCCTCACCGAGCGGCTCATGGCGGCCGGCGTGCTGCTCTACGGCGGCGTCGGCGTGGCGGCGATGTTCCTGGGCGGCGAGTTCCTGAACTACTCGGCGCTCGATCCGCTGACCACCGGTCACCACGGCCAGCACCTGGGGATCATCGTCATCGAACTCGGAGTCGGCATCGCCGTCGCGGCGACCATGATGCGGGTCTACTACGCGTTCGCGAACAGCCGCCCGACCACCGGGGAAGGCGGCGCACCGTGACCTCCGCAGTCTCGTTCAGCGAGGCCGTGTCCGGGCTGTGGGCCTACTGGCTGATCATCGTGCTGATGATGGTCGGGCTCTACATCGTCATCGCGCGCGACAATCTGGTGAAGAAGGTGATGGGCCTCAACATCTTCCAGGCCGCGGCGATCCTCTTCTACGTGTCGATGGCCAAGGTCAGTGGCGGCACGGCGCCGATCGTCCCCCAGGATGCCGGCCACGGCCCGCACGACGTCGTCTACTCGAACCCGCTGCCGCACGTGCTGATGCTGACCGCGATCGTGGTCGGAGTCGCCACCACCGCTCTGGCCCTCGCTCTTGCGGTCCGCATCCACCGCGAGTACGGCACGTCCGAGGAGGACGAGGCGATCGCGTGGGACATGGAGCACGGCTGAGCTGTCCGGGATGACCGACCACATCGTCGTCCTCGAGGTCGTTCTGCCGCTGCTGGCGGCGCCGGTGTGCGTGTTGCTGCGGCGCCCGCGGGTCACCCGCCTGTTCAGCCTCGGCGTCGTCGCGGCGTGTTTCGCCATGGCTGTCGCGCTGCTGCTTCAGGTTCGCGGCGGCGGCGTCATCTCCTACCAGCTCGGCGGCTGGCCGCCGCCGCTCGGCATCGAGTACCGCGTCTCGACCGTCAATGCCTACCTGCTGACCCTGGTCACGGCGATGGCTCTGGTCGTCCTGAGCTTCGACTCGCGGGGCGGTCCACCGCGGGTACCCGAATCGCGCCGCCACCTCTACTACGCGGTGTTCCTGCTCTGCATCTGCGGCCTGCTGGGGATCACGATCACCGGCGACGCCTTCAACATCTTCGTCTTCCTCGAGATCTCGTCGTTGTCGTCCTACATCCTGGTCAGCCTCGGCGGCCACCGGCGCGCCGTGCTGTCCGCCTTCTACTACCTGGTGATGGGCACGATCGGCGGCGTCTTCTTCATGCTCGGCGTCGGCCTGCTCTACCAGGCAACGGGCACGCTGAACCTGCGGGACATCGCGGAGAGACTCGATCCGTCGCTCGAAGCCCGCAGCGTCGTCCTGGCCCTGGCGCTGCTCGTGGTCGGGATCTCGATCAAGCTGGCCGTCTTCCCCCTGCACCACTGGCTGCCGAACGCCTACTCGTTCGCGCCGCCCAAGGTGAGCGCCTTCCTGGCCGCCACCGCCACGAAGGTCTCCTTCTACCTGCTGGCGATGATCCTGTTCACGGTCTTCGGCGCGCCCTTCGTGTTCGGAGAACTCCATCTGCACGTCGTGCTGCTGCCGCTCTCGGTCCTCGCCATGTTCCTCGCCTCGGGCGCCGCGATCTTCCAGACCGACCTGCGGCGCCTGCTGGCCTACTCGAGCGTCGCCCAGGTCGGCTACATGACCCTCGGCCTCTCGACCGCGAATGCCACCGGCCTGGCCGGCGGCCTGGTCCACCTGTTCAACCACGCGGTGATGAAGGGCGGCCTCTTCCTGGTCGTGGCGTGCCTCCTCTACCGGGTGGGTTCCGTCCACCTGGACGCCCTGGCCGGCGTCGGGCGCCGCATGCCGCTCACCGGTGCAGCGCTGATCATCGGCGGTCTGAGCCTGATCGGGGTTCCGGGCACCGTCGGCTTCGTGAGCAAGTGGTACCTGGTGTCCGGCGCGCTGGAGCGCGGCTGGACCGCGGCGGCGGTGCTCATCCTGCTGAGTTCGCTGCTCGCCGTGGTCTACGTGGGGCGGGTCGTCGAAGCCCTGTACTTCCGCCAGCCGGCCGCTGACCATGCGCGGCCGGGTCTGCGCGAGGCGCCGCTCGGCATGCTCGCGCCTACCTGGATCCTGATCGCGGCAGCACTCGTGTTCGGCCTGACCACGGACTGGACCTACGGCGTCGCCGCGGAGGCAGCGGACCTCCTGCTCCAGGGCGGAATCTGAGGCCGACGACGGTGAGCTCCGAAACGACGATCCTGGCCGCCCTGCTGCTGCCCGCGGCGGCGGCAGTCTCCTGCCAGGTCTTCGGCCGCCTAGGTCATCCGAACCTCCGCGACCTGGCGACGCCGCTGATCGGCGTCGCCGCCCTTGCCGCCGTCTGGCAGCTCGGCGCCGACGTCCTGCGCGGCGGCCGGCCTGAACTTGTCCTGCTGGAGGTGCTTCCGGGAGTCGAACTCGCGTTCCGGGTCGAACCTCTCGGACTGCTCTACGGGCTCGTCGCCAGCGGCCTGTGGATCGCCACCTCGATCTACGCCGTCGGCTACATGCGCGGCCACCACGAGAAGAACCAGACCCGCTTCTTCACCTTCTTCGCGCTCTCGATCTTCGCCGCGCTGGGCATCGCCTTCGCACGCAACCTGTTCACCCTGTTCCTGTTCTACGAGGCGCTGACGCTTCTCACCTTCCCGCTCGTCACCCACCACGGCACCGCCGAGGCGCGGCGTGCGGGACGCATCTACCTCGGCATCCTGCTGTTCACGTCGATCACTTTCCTGCTGTTCGCGATCCTGTTCACCTGGCGGCTCGCCGGAACGGTCGAGTTCACGCCGGGCGGCATCCTGGCTGCGGACACCAGCTCGGGCATGGTCACGGCGCTCCTGCTGCTCTACGCCTTCGGCGCCGGCAAGGCGGCGCTGATGCCGCTTCACCGCTGGCTGCCCAACGCGATGGTCGCCCCGACGCCGGTCAGCGCGCTGCTGCACGCGGTGGCAGTGGTCAAGGCCGGTGTCTTCACCATCCTCAAGGTCGTCGTGTACGTCTTCGGCCTCGACCTGCTCCGGGGCAGCGCCGCCTCGCTGACGCTGATGACGATCGCTTCGTTCACCATGCTGATGGCGGCCGTCGTGGCGATCCGCCAGGACAACCTGAAGGCGCGCCTCGCCTACTCGACGATCAGCCAGCTCGCCTACATCGTCCTCGGGGCCGCGATGGCGACCGCCGCCGGGGTCCTCGCCGGAGGCATGCAGATCGCCATGCACGCGGCGGGCAAGATCACCCTGTTCTTCTGCGCCGGCGCCATCCTGGTTGCCACCCACAAGAAGAAGGTCAGCGAACTCGACGGCCTCGGACGGACGATGCCGTGGACGTTCGCCGCCTTCTTCCTGGCCTCGCTATCGATCATCGGCATCCCGCCGCTCGGCGGGTCGTGGGCCAAGTGGTACCTGATGACCGGTGCGCTCGAGACCGGCTTTCCTGCCCAGGCCGCCTTCCTCGGCGTGTTGATGCTCAGTTCGCTTCTCGCCGTCTTCTACCTGATGCCGATCGTCGTCCGGGGCTTCTTTGCCGGGCCGCCGAGCCGCCACGGCGGCGGCCGCGCGAAGGTCGCCGAGGCGCCCCTGCTCTGCGTGCTGCCGCTCGTGCTGACGGCCCTGCTCTCGCTGGCGCTGTTCTTCGCCGCCCCCGACCTCGTCGAGCTGCTGACGTTCCAGCTCTAGCAGTGTTCGCCCCGCCGGTCGGGGGCGCTGACGCCCAAGGAAGCGGGTAGTCGGCGCTTTCACCCATCGGCCATGCCGCAGCCGCTCTTCGGCCGGAACAAGGCCCAGCCACCGCTTGAACTTCCGCCGGTCCGCGAACCGGGACACTTCCGCCAGCCGCACCTCGACCGGCAGCAGACCGGCGGGCGGCGCCCCGATCGCCTTGTCCTCCTCGGCCTCCCGGCCGTCTTCCTCCCCGAAGGCGAACCGCAGCAGCAGGCGGCGCTCCAGTCGCTCGAACTCTGCCTCCAGCTGATGTTCGACCCGCAGCGCGGCGCCGCAGGAGGCGACGGCCGCCTGGCGGAGCGGCGCGTACCGCGGCTCGACGTAGAAGTCGAAGCTGCTGGCCGTGAGTCCCCGGAGCCGGCTGGTACCGCCTGCGGACGGCGCTGCCTTGACCCCTGGCATCAGCGCCTTCCACTGCTCGAGGCTGAGCGGCATCGGCTCGCCGAAGTCCGGGTCGGGGGTCGGTACGTGGAGCGCCAGGGCCACCACGATCCAGCCATGCGAGGCAAGACCAGCCGCCAGCTCGCCGGCAGCCCGCATGCCGGCATCGTCCACCGCGGGAAACCCGTCGCTGAGCCAGAACAGGAAGCAGGGCGGATCGGCGCAACGGGGCGCGGCCGCGGCCAGCAGGCCTTCGACCGACCTGCGCATCACATCGACATGCGTCGGCAGGCCGGCAGGCCGGTTCTCCGACTCGAAAAAGGCATCCCGGCCCAGACCCTCGGCGGCGATCTTCTCCAGTGCCGCCGCCACGGCCCGCGAAGCAGTGGACGGCGGCAGCCGCACGTCTGCACCGCCCGGCAAGCCGTCGTGCACGACGATCTCCACCGAGCCCAGCGCGGTCAGCGACCTCGCCTGCCGCGCCAGGGCTCCGACGCCGAGGCGGACTGTCTCGAGCTTCGAGAGCAGCGCATCGACGTGGACGAGCACCGTCCGCGGGTTCGCCTTCAGGTCGAGCGCCGACACGCCCGTGACGCGGCGCCGCTCGCCGCCCGCCTCCACCACGAAGTCGCCCGCTTCGAACTGTTCCGGCGACACGTTGCCGAGCCGCGGCAGCTCGATGACGACCGACGCCTCCGCGACCTGGATCTCGTCCGTGAAGATCCGGTCGGCCGGCGGCGACGGCTCCTGTGCCGACAGGGCCGCCGAGGCCGACGCCGCGGCCAGCACGAGGGTTGCAGCCCTTCGCGCGAGAAGAGCTACTCCCTCCGCGGCAACCGCCCCGCGGCAACCGCCGGATCGTGTCCGTTTCGCCCGCTGGATTCTGTCCGTTTCACCCGCTGACCTCTGTCTGTTTCACCCGCTGACCTCTGTCCGTTTGACCCGCTGGTCGCTGTCCGTTTGACCCGCTGGTCGCTGTCCGTTTCACTCGCCAGGGCCGCCCGACGGAACTCCGCCCGAAGCGACTGCTCCCGGGGAGAGTCCAGCCGGGAAGGTCCAGCCGAAGGAGTTCCACTCGACGGACGTTCTGTCGACGCTCCAGCACAGGCCGCCGAGGCTACAGGTCGACGGAGCTATAGTCCCGCCATGAGGCGGCCAAGGCGCCGGAGGCTCCGTTTCGCGAAGAGCCGGAGGCTCCAGCCAACGGGCCGCGGCTGAACAGGGGAGTTCGACAGTGGCCAACCACGGCACGGTCCGGCAAGCGAATGGTCAAGCAGATGAACGGCCCGGGACGACCCGGAAAACGACGACCCGGAACACCACGCGGCGCGCGTTCCTGGGTGCGGTCGGCACTGCCGGCGGCGCGTCCGTGGCCTGCAGTTCAGGCCTTCCCCTGAGCTCGCCGGAGTCTGCCTTGAGCCACAAGGCGATTCCTCTCGACGCGCCGATCCCGGTCGAGGACGCGCCGACGCCGGCGTTGCTCGTCGATGTCGCCGCGATGGAGCGGAATCTGGCGAAGATGGCGGCCCACGCCAAGGAGCAGGGTGTCTCGCTTCGTCCCCACACGAAGACGCACAAGTGCCCGCTGCTGGCCAGACGCCAGATGGAGCTGGGAGCGGTCGGCGTCTGCTGCGCCAAGGTCGGCGAAGCGGAGGTGATGGTCGAAGCGGGCGTCGAGGAGATTCTGATCACTTCTCCGGTCGTGACCGACGACAAGATCGGGCGAGTCGTCACCCTCTCGAAGAAGAGCTCCGAAGTCGCCCTGGTGGTCGACAACCGGCCGGCCGCCGAGCGGCTGGCTGAAGCGGCGGCCGACGCAGGTGTCACCCAGCGGGTTCTGGTCGACCTGGATGTCGGCACGCGCCGCACCGGCATCGCGGCAGGCGAACCCGCACTCGAGCTGGCGCGAGCGATCGACGGTCTGCCGAACCTCGACCTCCAGGGCCTGCAGGCCTACGCCGGACACCTGATGCACGTCCACGGCCATGCCGAGCGGCAGACCCGTTCCCTGGCAGCGCTCGAGACCGCAGTGGAGACGAAACGCCTGATCGAGGACGACGGCATCGAACTCCCTGTCCTCACCGGAGGCGGCACCGGCACCTGGGACATCGACTCGGCCATCGATGGCATGACGGATCTCCAGGTCGGCTCATACCTCTTCATGGACGAGCAGTACCGGAAGATCGGCAGCCGCAGCGGCGAGGTCTTCGACGACTTCGAGACGTCGCTCTTCGTGGTCGTCACGGCGATCAGCCAGCCGGCGCCCGGCATGATCACCACGGACGGCGGCTACAAGGCGTTCGCGTCGGACGCCGACCGACCCCGGGTCGCCGACATGCCCGGTGTGGTCTATGGCTGGGGCGGCGACGAGCACGGGATGCTCCGCATCGCCGACGCGGCGCGGCCGCCGCAGCTCGGCGACAGGCTCTGGTGCGTCACTCCGCACTGCGACCCGACGGTCAACCTCTACGACGTCTACCATCCCGTGCGCAACGGCCGGGTCGAGGAACTGTGGCCGATCAGCGCCCGCGGCAAGTCCCAGTAGTCGACCGACTGCCCATCGTCGGCGTGATGGGTTCGGGTGCCCACAGTCACCAGGATCTCGCCGCGCCGCTCGGCAGTGCGATCGCGAACGCCGGCTGGCACCTGCTGACCGGCGGCGGCGGCGGCACGATGACCGCGGCCAGCCGCGCCTTCGCCGCCACGCCCGGCCGCAACGGCCTGTGCATCGGCGTGCTGCCAGGATCGGAAGACGGCCGCTCCCCGGACGGCTACCCGAATCCGTGGGTCGAGATCGTGATCCGGACCCATCTGCCGTTCTCCGGCGCGGCCGGCACCGGGCCCGACTCGCGCAATCACATCAACGTGCTTTCCGCCGACGCCGTGATCGCGCTGCCCGGCAGCGCCGGCACCCGAAGCGAGATCGAACTGGCACTCCGCTACGGGCGGCCGCTCGCTCTCCACGACCGGCCGCCCGGCGACAGCGGACAGTCGAAGGACGCGGCCGCAGCCGGCGCGCCCGTCTTCACCGACCTTGACGACCTGGTCGCCTGGCTGCACCGAACTCTCCGAGCGGCCCCGCAGGTTCGGCGGCTGCCATCCGCACTCCCGTGAACGTCGCCGTCCAGGAGATGGTCGGCTTGTCGCCTCCCTGAGCCAGGGATGCCTGATCCCGCTGCGGCAGCGAGAGCACAGCGTGGCGGAACGATCCCGGGCGAACCGGCTCGATCCCGACGGAACCGGATTCCGGGGCTGGCCAGGCCGGATGGCCCTGAAGAGTCCCATCTCCGCTCCGCGCTCCTGGAACAGACGTGACTTCCCACCGCAACCCGAGCCTCGAGGGAGGCCCGGCGCGGGAAGGCCCGGCTGCTGCCGGGCCGGTATGATCCACCGTCGCTCCCGGTCGATCCGGACACAGTCATGACCGATTCCGAATCCAGCAGCAATGCGCTCATCGCCGGACTGAAGGCCGCTCTTGGCGACGATGTCGTCCTCACGGGAGACGACGTCACAGCGCGGGCCGGCGACGGCTCGGGCACGGCGCCATGCGCGGCGCGGGCGGTACTCCGACCGCGCACCACCGAGCAGGTCTCGGCGGCCCTCGCAGCCTGCCACCGCGCCGGGCAACCGGTAGTGCCGCAGGGAGGCCTGACCGGGCTCGTGGGCGGCGGCGTCGCCGGCGACCTGGAAGTCGCGATCACGCTCGAACGGATGACCGCGATCGAGGAGATCGACCCGGTGGGCCGGACGATGACCGTCCAGGCCGGCGCGGCGCTGCAGCGAATCCAGGAGGCGGCGGAGGCCCAGGGGCTGCTCTTCCCGCTCGACCTGGGCGCGCGCGGTTCCTGCACGATCGGCGGCAACGTGGCGACGAACGCCGGCGGCAACCGGGTGATCCGCTACGGCATGACCCGCGAGTCCGTGCTCGGTCTCGAGGCGGTGCTGGCCGACGGCACGGTGCTCTCGAGCATGAACAGGATGGTCAAGAACAACGCCGGCTACGACCTGAAGCACCTCTTCGTGGGTTCGGAGGGGACGCTGGGGATCGTCACCCGAGTGGTGTTGCGGCTCGAACGGCGCCCGCGCAGCCACAACTGCGCTCTTCTCGCGGCGCCCGGTTTCGCCGAGGTCACGGAACTGCTCCGCAGGCTGGAGGAGGACCTGGGCGGTTCGATGAGCGCCTTCGAGGTGATGTGGCGCGAGTTCTACGAGCTGGTGACCGGCCCTCGGGCCAGAACGTCGCCGCCGATTCCCCACGGCGATCCCTGCTACGTGCTGGTCGAGTCCCTGGGCACGCGGCCAGAAGCGGATGCGCTCCAGTTCGAGGAGGCGCTCGGCGATTGCATGGAGGCCGGCCTGATCGGCAACGCGGTGCTCGGGAGGTCGAAGGCGGAGCGGGACGAGATCTGGGCGCTCCGGGACGACGTCGAGCAGCTCGGCCATCTGGCACCGATCTTCACCTTCGACGTCAGCTTGCGGATCACCGACATGGAGAGATACGTCGCCGACATCAAGGCGGCGCTGACGGACCGGTGGCCGGACAGCCGATGCGTGGTGTTCGGCCATCTAGGCGACGGCAACCTGCATGTCGTGGTCTCCGTGGGCGACGGCTCCCCGGCGGCGCGCTCTGCGGTCGAGGAGATCGTCTACGGGCGACTCGAGCCGATCGGCGGCTCGGTGTCCGCGGAACACGGCATCGGCTTCGAGAAGCGGCCCCACCTCGGTCGCAGCCGCTCGGCCGAAGAGATCGATCTGATGAAGACGCTCAAGAGGACGCTCGACCCCAAGGGCATCCTCAACCCGGGGAGAGTGTTCGAAGCGGAGGGCGCCCCGCCGACGGGAACACGAGGCGGAGCCGGCGTGGGTCTGCACCGAGCCAGGGGATGATCGGCCCCAGAAGATGATCGCGGAGGTGACCGCGGCCAGGGAGTGACGGCGGCCTTCGGGCAGCAGTCGGGAAGCGTCCTCGGGAACGAAGCGCCCTCAGGAGCCCTGTGCGTACTCGGGCGCGAGTGCTTCGCGCAGACGCTCCAGCAACTCCCGCGTCTTCACGATCCCCTCGTCCGCGGCCATCGGGCCCTCGAACTCGATGCCGACCCAGCCGCGGTAGCCGGCGTCGAGCACGATCCGCATCATCCGTTCGTAGTCGATCGTGGTCTCGTTGCCGGCCTCGTCGAAGTCGTAGCTCTTGGCGCTGACGGCGCGGGCGTAGGGCATGAGTTCGGTGACGCCCCGATAGCGGTCGTACCACTCTTCCGGTTCGTACGAAGTCCGGAAGTTGCCGAAGTCGGGCAGGGCGCCGATCCGTGGATGGTCGACCATCGCGATCGTGCCCGCCAGCCACTGGCCGTTGCTGGAGAGGGCGCCGTGGTTCTCCACCAGGACGTCGATGTCGTAGCCGTCGGCGTACTCGCACAACTGGCGCAATCCGTCCGCGGCCAGCTTCTGCTGCTCCTCGAACGACCCGGCGCTGGCCGCGTTCACCCGCACCGAGCGGCAGCCCAGGAAAGCCGCCGCCTCGACCCACTTGTGGTGGTTCTCCACCGACTGCGTGCGCGCCGCCGTGTCCGGATCCCCGAGGTCGCCCTCCGCGTCGCACATGATGAGCAGACTCCTCACGCCTTCCCCGTCGCACCGCATCCCGAGTTCCGCCAGGTACTCCTCGTCGCGGGCGCGGTCGAAGAAGAACGTGTTGACGTACTCGACCGCCTCGATCCCGTGGCTGCGGGCGCGCGCCGGGAAGTCCAGGTGGTCGAGTTCGCCCTGGTAGAGCGAGCGCGGGTCGCCGTGGAGGACATCGCCGAACGAGCCGTCGGCAAGCGCGCTCACCGATTGCCCTAACAGCTCGCGGAAATACGACCACTCGGCCAGGGAGATCCTGTAGAGAGGATCGGCGGCGGCCGGCGCAGCGGGTTCCTCTTCGGGCGCCGCACGGTCCATGCAGCCGGCGGCAGCAGCCGCGCCCAACACTGCTCCGGTCTGCAGGAAACGTCTGCGGTCCATCTTCATCGTGCGCTCCTCCTGCCGGGAATCCACGGAGTGTACAGCGCCGCGAAACCTCGACCCGCCATCGTCGTAGTGATCAGGCAGGAGGAGTACAACTCGAAATGGAAGTTCTGACCGTCCTGACCCTCGGGGCCATCGCTCTGGGCCTGCTGGCCGTCTTCGCGGCCGTCGCCTTCGCGGTGAAGATCGCGTTCAAGCTCGTTCTTCTGCCGTTCAAGATCATCGGTTTCATTGCCGCCGCGCTGCTGGCCGCCATCCTGATTCCGCTCGCGATCATCGCCCTTCCCGTCACGATCGCCGTAGGCGTCGTGCTGCTCGTCGTCGGCGGACTCGTGGCCGTTGTCTGCGCCGGATTCGGCCTCCTGGGCGCCATCTTCTGACAGCTCGCGTCGGTGGTCGGGCCAGCGTGGTCAAGGTACACCACAGCCTTCCGGACCGGCGGGCTTCCGGACCGGCGGGCGCACCTGATGCGCTTCAGCGCACCATGTGCCACTCGGTCTGGCGGCCGGCCAGGTAGACCACCTCGTCGCCGTCGTACACGGCGCTCTGTTCGAGCTTGATCTGCACGTCCTGGCCGCCCCACATCTCGAGTTCGACCTTCACGTTGCCCTCGATCGCGTAGGCCGTGTCGGGGTAGAGAGGCCAGTCGCCGCGAATCGGCGTCGGGCCCTGGTTGTCCCACATGCCGATCGTCGGGCCCGGAGCGTGGCCGAACACGCCCAAGGGGTGGGTGTAGGTGCTGGAACGCAGGCCCTCGTCGGAGGCCAGCGCGATCGTGGCCGCCAGGATCTCGTTGCCGGTACGGCCGGTCCGGAACTCGCCGGTGAGGATGTCCTGCCAGCGGTTGCCGGCGGCCAGTGCGTCCTGAAGCCCGGTGGGCACAGCGCTCTCGCCCAGGCGGAGCACGTAGCCCATCTCCTGGGTGTCGGTGCACAGACCGATGTAGCAGATGCCCACGTCCGTGTGCAGCACGTCGCCGCGGCGGATGACGAAGTCGCCGCTGCCGCCGCAGAAGGGCTCGTCGGCGCCGCAGCCGTTCTCCTCGTCGGCTGCCCGGCGCTGCGCGTTCACCGAGGGCAGGAACCAGATGTCGAGCCCCAGGTCCTCGAAGCGCTGGGCGATGTACCAGACCACGTCGTCCGTCGTCGTCGCGCCCGGCGTGATCACGCGCTCCGAGAACGCCTCCGCGATCACGCCCCGCGCCAGGGAGACGATCTGCGGGTATGCCTCCATCTGGAGGGGGCTGCGGGTCTCGATCCAGCGCACGACCAGTTCCTCGGCGCTCGTCACGCGCTCCTGAAGTTCTGGCGAGAGGACTTCGAGCAACCGTTCCCGCAGCGCCGCCGACAGGCCGTCCGCCACCGGCCAGTGGCGCGACACGTTGACTCCGATCCGCTTCGGGTCGCGCTCCGCGATCACTTCGCCCAGGCCCTGCCATTGCTCGTCGAGGTCGCCGCCCTCCCAGGCCGACTCGTACAGGGCGTCGTAGGGGTAGCGGTTGACCGTCAGCAACTCGACGCCGCCATCGTCCGGCCCACGATCGAAGAAGACCAGCATCGTCGTCCGCCTGGCCGCGAACACCGGCCGCGGCACGAGGCTGAAGAAGACCGGATCCTCGTTGTACTCGCGGTTGATCACCAGCCACATGTCGATCCCGGTCTCCCGCATCAGCCGCGGCAGCAGCATCTCGAGCCGCTCCTCCAGCATCAGGTTGAAGGGCTCGACACGCTCCCGGTCCGGCAGCACGTGGCCGGGACCTTCGAGTACCCTCCCCTGTTCGAAGAACGCTCCACGCCGAGCGACCTCGGCGCCGCGGCCTTCGTCGGCCGTCTGTGCCAGGACGGGAGCAAGGGCAGAAACGAGAAGACCGAACGCCGCGATCGCGGTGATCAACGAAGCCATGGGGGATCTCGTCACGTGTGCAGGACCTCCAGGGTTCCCGAGACGATCGCCGCCCGAGCAGTCTCGAGCAGAGCGCAACGAACGCCGGCGTCCGTCTCCATTGGCAGTTGGCCTCCGCCGATCAACCGGCGGACCATTTCGACACCCGCGTAGCGTGCCGTCAACTCGCGGTCGACGAATGCCTGGTCAGCGGGATGGCCAGGCGGCTCTGTTTCCGGGTCTCTCTCCTCCGGCGAGCCGTCGGCGCCGACCGCTTCCCGAGCTTCCTTCGGGGCCGCAGCCCTGACGAACGCCTTCACGATCTCGTCCGACTGCGTCGCAAGCAGAAGATGAGCGAGCCCCGTGCCGACATCGAACTCCGCGTCCGCCCAGCCGCCGTACTGCGGACTCACCACGCGGACGCCGCCCGCCGGCAGCGCCAGCCAGTTGCCCGGATGGAAAGCGCCGTGGACCAGGCAGGGCCCTCCGTTCAGGTAGCGGCGGCCCAGGTCGTCCACTGCCTCGCGGAGAGCATGGTCGGCACGTACCGCGGACGCCGCGGCGCCAAGGCCGGGTTCGATCCGATCGAGTGCGCCGCGGTCAAGCGCAGGACCGTCCGGGCCGAAGCTGTCTCCGCCGGCCGGCGGCGCCGAGAAGGGCGCGTCGAACAACATGCGGTGGTTCAGCGCCCTCATGCCGGCGCTGGCGAACTCTGGCGCCTGGCCGTCGCACGTCACTCCGTGAAGGGCCTCGAGGAAGGAACCGAGGCTCTCCGTGGCGCCTTCATCGAGCGCATCGCCCCGGTAGAGCGACGTCAGATCCCGGGCGCCGCGGAAATCCTCCAGCAGCAGGAGACGCCGCCTCTCGTCGCCGCCCAGCAGCCGCGGCATGTGCGCCGCCGCCTCTTGCCGCCGTCTGACACGACGGTAGAAACACAGTTCCGCCTGCGCCCGATCAGGCGGCATGGCGATCGACTCTCGCGCCGACACCCACGGCAGGGACTGTTTGAGCACCGCCGTGCGCCAGCCGCCCCGCAACTCCTGGAGTTCGACCCGCATCACCGCGCTCGAGCCGCCGCTCAGGTCCGCGCAGGTCGTGACCTGCTCTTCGTCGCCCAACCAGCCGACGGCACCCATCACAAGGTCCACCCGGCCCGCCTGGGAGGCCGAGAGGACGTGCACTTCGGGGTACTCCGCCTCGAACTCAGCCCGTGGGCCCATCCGCGCAAACTATCACCGGCCCCTGATCGAGAACCGATGCGGCTGCTCCGCGGCGACTGAACGAGGGCAGCTGCGCCAGCCCGCGACTGGCGGGCGGCGGCAGTTCATCACGAGCCCATCCGCGCAGGCTCCCACCGGCCTTGCGGGCAGCCAGCCGGCACCGCATGACGGCGGCGCAGCCAGCAGCGCGGCGGCGGAGTCGCCGGCAGACCTGTCGGAGACGCTTCCTGGCTGCCGTGCCCGCTCTGTCCGCGAACGTCCCTTCACGCCTGGAACGCGCTCCTGGAACCCGCTTCCGGATGCACTTCCGGAAGGCGCTTCTAGAATGCACCTCATGGAACCAACCGGCACCGGCGCCGCGCCCGACGTCCTGCGAATCGCCGTGTGGTCCGGACCGCGGAACATCTCGACGGCGATGCTGCGCGCCTGGGGCAATCGCGACGACACGTTCGTGTGCGACGAGCCGCTGTACGCGAACTACCTGCTCGAGCACGGTCTCGACCATCCAGGTCGGGAGGACATCCTGGCCCACCACGACAGCAACCTCGAACGGGTCACCAGATGGCTGACGGAAGACGCACCCCAAGCGCGGCCGATCTTCTACCAGAAGCACATGGCGCATCACCTGCTGCCGGGGGACCGGTCATGGGTCAGTCGACTGACCAACGTGTTCCTGATCCGCGACCCCGCCGAGATGCTGACCTCGCTGATCCGCATCCTTCCGCGGCCGACCCTGCCCGATACCGGCCTGCCGCAGCAGCGGGAGCTGTTCGACCTGGAGTGTGCGCGGCTCGGCGCCCCCCCGGCAGTGATCGACTCGGCCGACGTGCTCCGCAATCCGCGCGCGGCTCTGACCAGCCTCTGCCGGGCGATCGGCGCCGAGTTCGACGAGGCCATGCTTGGCTGGCAGCCGGGACGCCGCGACACGGACGGGATCTGGGCGCCGCACTGGTACGGAGCAGTCGAGAAGAGCACCGGCTTCGCTCCCTACCGGCGCAAGAACGAACCGGTCCCCGGCTTCCTGCACGAAGTCCTCGAGGAGTGCCGGCGTCACTACGATCATCTCGCCGCTCACCGCCTCAGGTTCTGAACGCCTCGTCACGGAGCTGGATCACTTCGAGCCGGATCGACGTTTCCGACCCGATCAGATTCGTGACCGCTTGCAACCCGGAAGCTGCACCACGACCTCGAACCAGAACGCGGCGGCGCCGAAGCCCTCGTGCGCGCTGCCTGGCTGAGCCGCCGCCGACAGACCGACTGAACCCGACATCTGCAACCCCGAGGGCCCTCATGCTGCAAGAAGCCGATCCCAGGAACAGCGACCTGCTGGTCAACATCAACGGCGAGCTGATCCACCGAGACCGCGCCGGAATCAGCCCGTTCGACTCGGCAGTGCAGGGCGGCGACGCCGTCTGGGAGGGGCTGCGCCTCTACGACGGGCGCATCTTCAAGCTCGAACGGCATCTGGAACGGCTGCGCGACTCGGCGCTGGCACTCGCGTTCACGGAGATCCCGCCCCGGAGCGCGATCATCGACGAGATCCGGCGCACGCTCGAGGCGAACGGAATGCGGGACAACGTCCACATCCGGCTGACGCTGACCCGCGGCGTGAAGATCACATCCGGGATGGACCCCCGGCTCAACACGGCCGGGCCGACCCTGATCGTTCTCGCCGAACACAAAGCGCCGGTCTACGGCTCGCAGCCGATCCGACTGATCACGTCCTCGATCCGCCGCTTCCCTCCCGACTGCATGGATCCCAAGATCCACCACAACAACCTGATCCAGTCCATCCTGGCCAAGATCGAGGCGAACGCCGCGGGGGCCGACGACGCCCTGATGCTGGACCGTCGGGGCTTCGTCGCGGAGACGAACGCCACCCACGTGTTCCTGGTGCGAGGAGGCGTCGTCACGACCAGCCATTGCCACGCGTGCCCGGAGGGCGTGACCCGCTCGACCGTGCTCGAACTCTGTCGGGAGCACGGCATTCCCCACCAGGTGACGGACTGTTCGCAGGCCGAGCTCTACCGGGCCGACGAGGCGTTCTGCACCGGCACGATGGGCGAACTGGCGGCGGTGTCCGAGGTCGACGGCCGACCGATCGGCAGCGGGGAGCGGCCGGTGCTCGGCCAACTGCAG